>NZ_CM172007.1:0-3419015 GCF_057439935.1 Burkholderia cepacia complex sp. TUM26381
ATGGCCACGACGAAGCGCGCCAAGAAAACCGATGTGGATGTGGTGAGTGCCAGTTCAGCCGAATTGCGCAAGGCCGTCGAGGCGATTGCCATTCAGCCGAAAAGCGGCAAGATCACGCTCCTCACTCGCAAGCTGTTCAATGTCCTGCTGGCCGTCGCGCAGCAGGCCGACGACTCGGGCGATACGTATCGCGCGCTGCTGTCGGACATCGTCGCCAACTCCGCTTTCGATTCGAACGACACCGCTCTGGTGAAGGAACACCTGCGCCGCATGGTGTCGGTGCAGGTCGAATGGAGCACGGGAACGTCGAGCCAGAAGCCCGGCCGCAAGTGGGGGATCTCCACACTGATCGCCGACGCGGAAATTCTCGAGGATCCGACGACCCGCCGCGTGTGGGTCGAATTCTCGTTCGCGCCGAAGATCAAGAAGAAGCTGCTCGACCCGGTCCAGTATGCGCGCCTGAGCCTGCAGTTCCAGAGCCAGCTGCGCAGCAGCGCCGGTCTCGCACTGTACGAGATCTGCGTGCGTTACCTGACGAACCCGAGCCACCTGACGATGCGCGAGCCGTGGGAATGGTGGCGGCCGATCCTGTCGGGTACGCCCGACACGGAAGCCGGCGACGAGGCAAAGCGCGAGTACAAGTACTTCAAGCGCGACTACCTGCGCCCCGCGATCGCGGAAGTCAACGCGGTCACCAACATCTTCGTCGAGCTGATCGAGCATCGCGAAGGGCGTCGGGTCGCCGAGATCCAGTTCCGCGTAACCGAACGCAAGCAGCCGATGCTCGCGCTCGATGAACACCCGAACGTGTTCGACAGCACGCTGGTCGACCGGATGGTGAAACTCGGGATCCCGCTGAAGGAAGCGCAGACGCTGTACGCGGACAGCGAGGAAAACCGGATTCGTGCCGCACTGCAGATGACCGAGCAGCGGATGCGCAGCACGACGCTGCCGCCGGTGCGCAGCGCGCCGGCGTTGTTCAAGGATGCGCTGAAGAAGGGTTATGCGCCGCCGGTCGAGTCGGTCGACGCGCTGCCTGCGGGCACGCCGTCCGCGAAGGTCGTGGCCGCCCAGCCGGACGATCTGAAGGCGCGTTTGCTGAGCGAGTTCTCGGCGTTCCGCCGCAAGGAAGCGAAGGTGCTGTACGAAGAGCAGGGCGACGCGGAACGCGAAGTGGCGCGCGAGTCGTTCGAAGCGGAGGCGCTGCCGACGATGGGTTCGCATCTGCGCGACGACTGGCGCAAGCGCGGCCTCGATTCCAAGCTGGCCGAGACGGCATTTTTCGACTGGCTGGCCCAGAAGACCTGGGGCGAGCCGACGGACGGCGATCTGCTGTCGTTCACGCTGAACCAGTCGCGGGCCGCCTGAGGCCCGCTCAGGCCCGCTGACGGGCCGCCGCCGGCCCCGCCCTTCAGTCGGGCGGGCCCGGCGTCTTCACCAGGCCCTGCCGGCCGTTTCCATCACTCCGACAACAGCATCCGCTCGAGCTGCTCGAGGATCGCGTCGCGCTTGTCCTTCGGGAGGCCGCGCAGGCGCAATTCGATGCGATCTTCGCCATACGACTTCAGGTCGCCGACCGACTTGCCGCCGAGCTTGATCTCGAGACGCTGCGCATAGCGCTGGCGGCCTGCTGCCTTCGGCGTCTCTTGCGCCGCGACGCGACCCTTGACGATGTCCGACACCTGGCGCGTGCTGAGATCGTCCGACACGATCTTGTTGATCAGCCGCAGCGTGGCCTCGGTACCGCGCGCGTTGTGATAGCGGCCGACCTGATACGCCATGTTCGAACCGAAGCGATCGGGACGCGCAACCATTTCCTGCATGATCGCTTCAGGCAGCTTGCCGATCGACAGCGCGACGGCCACCGTCGACTCGTCGAGGCCGAGGTGCTCGGAAAGCTCCTTCTGGCTTTGGAAATGCTTGTCGTCGAGGAAGCGACGCCACACGACGGCGTTGTCGAACACCGTCTGCGAATCGCGCTGGACGTTGAGGTCGTAGCCGAGCTTGTAGCTCTGGATACCGATCGGCACATCGATCACGATCGCCTTGACCGCTTCCTTGTTCGCTTCCTTCAGTGCCCGCACGCGACGGCCACCGTCGCTGACGAAATACGTGCCCGGGTTGTCGTAATCCGGAATCACGTGGATCGCTTGCTGCTGCCCCTGCTTCGCGAGGTTGACCGCGAGTTCGGCAATCGACGACTTCAGATAGAAGTGGCGCGGATTGAACGGGCTATGTTTGATCGCCTTCAGCGACAGCTCGATCACCTGCCCCGGCGCATAGCGGTTTTCGAGGCGCCACGCGCGATATTGCTGCGATTCGTCGATCGACGGATCGATCGTGAGTTCTGGCGCCGGCGGCGGTGCGATGTCTTTCTTCGCGGATTTGGTCGGTGCCGCGGCGGGCGTCTCGGATTTGACGATGCCGTCAATCGCGTTGAGCCGATCAAGCGCCGTGCGTTTCTCGCTCGTCGTGATATCCGGGCGCGCTTGGAATCCTTTGGCAAATTGGGAAGGTTTCATGTGACTCCTTTGTGCGCATAAAGTCAGGGCAGCATGGCGACGATTTCGTCGGCACATGCGCGAATTTCGGCAGCGGCCAGCTTGCCGCCGCGATCGTTCATCTGCAGCACGGTCTGACCGAGCGCCATCGCCTGCTTGTACGCCTCCCGCGTCGGGATCTGCGTCTTCAGCAGCGGGAAGCCGAGTTCCTCGAGCGCACGCTTGAGCTCGCGGGTCAGCATGCGCTTCTCTTCGGTCTTGTTCAGCAGGAAGACTGCGCGGAGGTCTTCGTTCATGACTTGCGCCTGCTGGATCAGTTTGACCAGCCCGACGCTCGACCAGTAATCGGCCGGCGACGACGATGTCGGGATCACGGCAATCGATGCGGCCAGCAGGACGACGCCGGAGACTTTCTCGGTGATCGACGGCGGGCAGTCCACGACGATGATGTCGTAGTCGTTGATGAACTTCTTGATCTCGCGATGGATCTGGCCGTCGGCTTCGGCAAGGTTGACGACCGGAAACGGAATGCCGTTTTCGCTGTCGCCCGATGCGCTCGACCAGTGAACCAGCGTGTTTTGACGGTCTGCGTCGATGACGAGGACGCGCTTCCCTTTTTCATGGAACGCGGCGCCGAGGTGCATGGCAATCGTGCTTTTGCCGACGCCACCTTTTTGTTGAGTGACTGCAATGATTTCCGCGGCCAATTTTCACTCCTGTTTTGGTCGTTGGAATTCTACAGGACGATATTTGAATTTCAATGAAATTGTCGTTCAACAACTACACATTAGCCATTCGGGCTATTGGTTTATGCGCATAAACGAGCCGGCGGAGATCGGTGGCCGGCTTTTGAGGGCGTGGCTGATGCTCGAAGAGGTCGATGGGCTACTCGCTGATTCTGCCTTGACGTGCTGCATCGTCGGGGAGGGCCGATCGTCGCTCACGCGCTGCCCTTCCGCTGGATGGGAGTGGTCTTGTCGGCGAGCGAACGGGTTTGTGCGCATAAACTCTGCGGAGACCGAGAGAGCGGATCTGGGTGCGAGATTGCCAGGCATGCGCGAGCGAGGATCGGGATCTGCACACCGTGGCCAGGTACGCAGGCTCGTGGCGAGTCACTGAACCGACGTGCGCCGGCACAACGCATTGCCCGGAAGCGACGTTTATGCGCATAAACCGGAGGCAATGGATGGCGAGAGTCGAAGGTGCACGGGCCGACGTCGCCTGAATCCGAGGGCAACGATACCGCTACGGGGCGACATACCGATCCAACGAGACCCTCGGTGCGGTGGCACATCGGCATACGGCTGCGCTCAGAATCGTGAG
Source organism: Burkholderia cepacia complex sp. TUM26381 (assembly GCF_057439935.1). Taxonomy (NCBI): domain Bacteria; kingdom Pseudomonadati; phylum Pseudomonadota; class Betaproteobacteria; order Burkholderiales; family Burkholderiaceae; genus Burkholderia; species Burkholderia cepacia complex sp. TUM26381. The sequence continues at coordinate 3,825 of NZ_CM172007.1, forward strand.
GCATCTCACCCGACGATCGCAGGCTTTATGCGCATAAACCAACCGACTTGCGTCGCGATTATCCGAGCCTCCCTCCACCCAAGGCGGCCGTCACAAGGCATTGGCTCGCGGGTCGCCATCCATCACCTCGAGATAGTGCCCCCCGGCTTTATGCGCATAAACACACCCACGCTTTGAAGTGTGCCCTGTGGCACTCCCCTCTCGCGCTCAAGACGCACTACGTCGCTCGACCGTATAGCGCGTGGCCGAATCCGCGACCGGTCTGGCCTGGCCTGGCCCATCCCACCGGCCGCTCGACACAGACTGGCTACAATACTGGGCTCTACCATCCAGGCCTGAATGATGATCACGATCTACCACAACCCCCGATGCTCGAAGTCGCGCGAGACGCTTGCATTGGTCGAGTCGCTGAATACCACTGGCACGCCGCTGAACGTCGTCGAGTACCTGAAGACGCCGCCGACGGTCGAGGAACTGGAAACGCTGCATCGGCAGCTCGGCCGCCCGGTTCGCGACATGCTGCGCGACGGCGAGGAGCCGTACAAGGCACTCGATCTGGCTCGCGCAGATCTGACCGACGCGGAAGCCTACGCAGCGATCACCGCGCACCCGATTCTTTTGCAACGGCCTATCGTCGTATACCGCGGCAAGGCAGCCATCGGCCGGCCGCCCGAATCGGTGAAGGCGTTGTTCGAATAATTCTTGATGGGTGTATTTTTCTTACAGCATCAGCCCGGCACACGCACCGGCACGCGATGCCGATGCGATCGCCGGGCAGCCCGCCGCTCGCGACGCGAACGGTAGCGGCACAACACGAGCGCCCTAGCGCTCCCCGGACGACGTACCGTCATCGTCCGGCTCCCGCCCTGCCGCCGCATTCGCGGCCGTCCGCAACAGCGAAATCTGCCCACGATAGGCTCTGCATCCGCTGCAGGTCGGCAGATGCAAGCGCACCTGTAGTCGCTCGTGCAGCGTCAGATGCCGGTCGAGCGCATCCGACAGCAGTCGCGTGATGTCAGTACATTTCCCCGGCAGCATCTTCGGTCGTCAGTCCTTTTTCGCTCAGGCAGGTTCGCAGGCGCGTGCGCGCCCGATACAGCAGCACGCTGCAATGATTCGTCGTCAGCGTCAATTCGCTGCAGATGTCCGCAATCTCGACATCGAGAAACTCGCGCATCATGAACACGCGTCCGATCTGCTCCGGCAGGTGATCGAGGCAGACCTGGAACAGCGTCCAGAACTGCTGCTGTTGCAACAGCGTTTCGGGCTTCGGCCACGGTCGCGGTTTCGCATGTGCGGCCCAGTGTCCGTTTTCCTTGAACAGTTCGCGATCGAGCACGGATTCGCCGTCGAGCTCGGCGTCGAGCGCGGCCAGGCTGACCGTCCGCTGCCGCGCGCGCAGCACGTCGATCAGTTTGTTGCGCAGGATGCCGAACACCCAGGTCTTGTGGGCCGACAGCCCTGCGAAATCGCCCGCGTGCGACCACGCGGCGGTCAGTGCTTCCTGCACGGCGTCTTCGGCCGCGTCGGCATCGCGGAGCTGGAGCCGCGCGAAGCGCAGCAGGTCGCGCCGCAGTTGCGCGAGATAAACGGGATCGTCGTAGGTGGACGGCATGTCTGGGTTGCAGTGTCTCGAAGCGATCGCGCGGACGTCATGGAGCGGGCGCGTCGCCGTGCGAGCAGCTTACTGGGCGCATCGCCACCCTGCAACGCATGTTCCGTCACGAATTCACGAAACCGGCCGGCGCGCTGCGCTATGCTTGCCGAACCCCGGCTCGCGCGTCGACGGCGCCGCGCGGCAGGCAATCTGTAACGTCAGAACATAACGGTCGAGTTATCCACAATTTCTGTGGAAAACCTTGTGGAAAGTCGGCCGGACGGCCCCGTGGGACGGCTCGCGGGCTGGCTTGCCTATAAACAGACCTTTGTCGCCCATTCGGAAGCAATCGATCCGATTCCTCACTCACTGGAAGGAGAATGCCATGTCCTATCGTATTGCGGTCGTCGTCGGCAGCCTGCGCCGCGCATCGACGAACCGTGCGCTCGCGCACGCCGTGATCTCGCTCGCCCCCGCCGATTTTTCGTTCGAGTTCGTCGAGATCGGCGAACTGCCGCTGTACAGCCAGGACTACGACGCGGATTTCCCGGAAGTCGCCAAGCGCTTCAAGCAGTCGATCGAAGCCGCCGACGCGCTGCTGTTCGTCACGCCCGAGTACAACCGGTCGATCCCGGGCGTGCTGAAGAACGCGCTCGACTGGGGCTCGCGCCCGTGGGGGGCCAACTCGTGGTCGGGCAAGCCGGGTGCGGTACTCGGCACGTCGCCGGGCGCCGCGGGCACCGCGCTCGCGCAGCAGCACCTGCGCAACGTGCTCGCATACCTCGACGTGAAGACGCTCGGCCAGCCCGAGATGTTCGTCAAGCACGACCCGGCGCGCATCGACGATCAAGGCCAGATCGTCAGCGAGGACACCCGCAAGTTCCTGCAGGGGTTCGTCGATCGCTACGCGGGCTGGGTGCGCCTGCTGAAATCGGCCTGATGACGCCGGCCTGATCGGCTCCCCCGCTCACACCGCCGGCGCCGGCCCGCACAACAGCGGGTCACGTGCCGGCGTGCCGTGCGTCGCGCGCTTCGCGGATGCCCAGCAGGATCTCGTCGAGCAGCGCGATGTCGAACGGCTTCGACAGCACGCGGACGTTGACGGTGCGCGTGCGGTCGAGTTCCTCCGCATAACCCGTGACGAGAATCACGGGCAGCTTCCCCGGCCGCTTCTCGACCGCTTCGGCCAGGTCGATGCCGTTCAGGCTGCCCGGCATGTGGATATCCGAAATCACGAGATCGAACGCATCGTTCGCGGCCGCGCCTTCGATCAGGCGCAGCGCATCGTCGGCGGTGGGCGCATAGGTCACGCGGTGACCGAGCAGCGACAGCAGCGCTTCCGTGCCGGCCGCGACTTCGCTGTTGTCCTCGACGAGCAGCACGTGCAGGCCGGCGAGCGCGCCGGTGCCTGCTTCGTGTGCGACGGCCGGCGGCCGCGCGACGACATCCTCGGCGCGCGCGCGCGGCAGGTAGAGGCGCACCGAGGTGCCGGCGCCGACCGCGCTGTCGATCGTCGCGAGGCCGCCCGAGCGTTCGCAGAACGCAAACACCTGCGGCAGGCCGAGCCCCGTTCCCATCCCCTGCGCCTTCGTCGTGAACAGCGGCTCGAACGCGCGCGCGAGCACGTCGGGCGCCATGCCTGAACCCGTGTCGTCGAGCGAGATCTGCACGAAATCGCCGGTCAGCGGAAAGCCGTCCTCGCGGCGCAGTGTCACGTTGCGCGCGCCGACCGTGAAGCGCCCGCCCGTCGCCATCGCGTCGCGCGCGTTGACCGCGAGGTTGATCACGGCGAGCTCGAGCTCCGCGACGTCGACACGGATCGGCCAGACGCCGGGCTCGATCGCGACGACCAGCGACGACTTCGACCCGAGCGACGTCTTGAGCAATTCGCGGCACGTGCCGACCCATTGCCCGACGTCGATCGTCTCGTTGTGCAGCGGCTGCTTGCGCGCGACGCCGAGGAGCTGGCGCGTGAGCGACTGTCCGTTCTTCAGCGCGCGTTCGATCGCGCCGAGTTCCTTGTCGAGATGCTGGACGCCGCGCCGCCGTGCGATCTGCACGTTGCTCGAGATGATCATCAGCAGGTTGTTGAAGTCGTGTGCGACGCTGCCGACGAGGTTGCCGAGCGCCTGCATCTTGCGCGACTGCCGGTACGCCGACTCGATCGAACGCCGCATCGACGCTTCGGCCTGCCAGCGGTCCCACGCCTCCTCTTCCGCCTTCAGCCGCTTGAGCGACAGCCAGATCACGGACCACAGCGCGACCGACGGCGCGAACATCGAGATGAACAGGACGCTCAGGTGTTCGTACCATTCATGCCAGATTGCCGACGTGCGGTACGCGCACGTCACGTAGACGGGGTAGCTGCCGACCTGGCGGTACGCGACGATCTCGCTGCTCGCGCCATCGTGGCGCACGCGCACGACGCCCGCACGCGCATCGTTGCGCGTGTCGCCGAACGTGACCGAGCGATCGGTGTGCGCGAGCGACGGCGGCGGCGGATACGATGCGATCACCGCGCCGTCCGAACGCGCGAGCGCCATCGTCATCGGTGTGCCCGCGCCGCCGAGCAGGTCGCGGTAGAACGCGTTGAAATACGACGACTTCAGTGCGATCGACACCATTCCGGCGAACGAACCGTCGCTATGGCGCCGTGCGACGCCCGTGTTGAACACCGGAATGTTCTCGAGCTTGAGCGGCCCCATCATCAGCCGCGAGATGTGTTCGATGACCTTGCCGTCGCGGATGCCCGCGAAGTCGTCGCGGTTCGCGATCGACGCATACGGTGCCGGATAGTAGAGGCTGTTGGCGAGCAGCATCCCGCTCGCGCCGAAGATCGACACGGCGGCCACCTGCGGATAGCCGCCGCCGATCGTGTTCAGCGCTTCGTGGATGTCGGATTCCTTGTTGCGCACGGTCGCGTCGTCCATGTCCTGCACGAGGTCGACGATGCGCGCATCGAGCGTCTCGCTCAGGTCGAACACCTTGAGCGCGTGTTCCTCGGCAACCCGCACCGTGCGCATCGTCACGTCGCCCGCGGCGGCCTCGCGCGCCTTCAGGTCGTTGTACGCCATCACCACCACGTAGATGCACGGCAGCACGATCGCCGCGACGAGCAGCACGATCAGCGTCACGCGGCGAACCGCGAAATCGTGCTCGGGTGCGCCGGACGCGTAGCTGCCGTCGTCCTGCCAGTCGTCGGCGGGCGGATGGGCGGGAGCGTGGGAGTCGGCAGGCCGTTCGGACGTCATCGAGGAAAGCGGGTGAGGCAGAGGTGCCTGCCATCATAAACGAGTTGGGGGAGCCCGCCGCGCCGCGCCGGACGTGCGAGATCCTGTCGAATCTGACAGAGGGAAACTGTTAGATTGAAAACGCGACGAATCCGGCAGCGCAAACGTACACAAGGAAAAATTTTGCGTGCTTATCTCGAAAATGATCGGGGCTGTTTTCGGAATGGCGTGGGATCGGACCGATTCTGTTCGAAATGGTGAAAATGGCGAGTTGCATCGCCTCCGGTTTACTCCGAGAATCGCGCCTTGCTTTCCCTATGACAGATATATGCGCCCGCCGGCGATCGCCGCGCGGGCGTCGCGCGCACCTGCGTCGCGACGCCCGCGCACGGCCGCAAGGCGGTTGCCCGCGCCCGAACGCATGGCCCCCTAAAGAAGTGCGCCGCGCGGTCGTTAACGCGAGAGAGACCATTCCGTATACCGCATCGCCCCATGCCTTTGCCGATTGTAATTGCCGACGATTCGCTGCTCGCTCGCAAACTTCTGACAAAGGCGCTGCCGGGAGACTGGGACGTTGACGTCGCGTATGCAGCGAATGGTCGCGAGGCCTTGGCGCTCTATCGTGACGGCAAAGCTTCCGTGATGTTTCTGGACCTGACGATGCCCGACATGAGCGGATATCAGGTCCTGGAAACACTGCGCCACGAAGATCTGAACACGTTCGTGATCGTGGTATCCGCCGATATCCAGCCGCAGGCGCAAGCACGCGTGCGTGAATTGGGCGCGATCGCATTCGTTGCCAAGCCCGTGACGTCGGAGGCATTGCTGCCCATTCTCAAGGAGTATGGGTTGTATGCCTGAATCGGTGTTCACGGCGGAGCAACGCGACGCGTTGCAGGAGATCGCCAACCTTGCAATGGGCCGCGCCGCCGCGCGGCTTGCGTTGTTGCTCGGGCGCTTCATCGAGTTGTCGGTGCCGCGCGTGCGCGTCGTGAAAGCGGCCGACGCGGGCAACGCGCTGCGCGAGATGACGGGCATTCACGACAACGTGACCGCCGTGCGCCAGGGCTTCCGTTCCGACATCAAGGGCGAGGCGATCGTGCTGTGCCGCACGTCGGGCGTCGCGCGGCTCATGTCGGTCGTCGACCGCACGTTCGGCGACGGCGTGTATGGCGGGATGGCGACGCCGGACGAGCTCGTGTTCGACGTCGCGAACGTGCTGATGGGGGCGTGCGTCGCGTCGATCCTCGACGAACTCGGCCGCAAGCCCGTGTTTTTTCCGCCTGGGCTGCTCGGCGCGAACGTGTCGTTCGACGACGTCTTCGAGCCGAACATGCTTGCGTGGAGCGTCGCGTTGCTGCTCGAGGTGAACTTCGGGCTCGAGGACCACACGTTCCGCGCCCACTTCGTGATGCTGATGGCCGAGGATTCGATCCGATTGATGGGCGACGCGCTCGACGCGTTGCTGTCCGCGCTATGACGGCCGCCGCCCCGTCGCTGAGCGACCTCGTGATCGAGCGGGTCGGCTTCGGCCTGTTCGTGCTCGACCGTTCGATGACCGTGCTGATGTGGAATCGCTTCATGCAGGACCACAGCGGCATCCCGGCGGCCGACGTGATCGGCCGCAACCTGTTCGACCGCTTTCCGGACCTGCCGCACGCGTGGCTGTCGCGCAAGCTCGAGAGCGTGTTCCAGCTCGGCAGCTTCGCCTTCAGTTCATGGGAGCAGCGCCCCTACCTGTTCCGCTTCGAGCACGACCGCCCGATTACCGGCGGCGTCGACTACATGCAGCAGGACTGCACGTTCATGCCGCTCACGCGCGGCCGCGACGTCGAGGCCGTGTGCGTGACGATCTCGGACGTCACGCATGTGAGCGTGATGCAGCGCGAGCGCGAGGAAGCGGTCGCGAAGCTGCGCGAACACGCGAATCGCGACGGGCTGACCGGTATCGCGAACCGGCGCTTCTTCGAGGCGCGGCTCGGCGACGAATTCGCGCGCTGGCAGCGTTACGGCGGCGACATGTCGGTGCTGCTGTTCGATCTCGACCACTTCAAGACGATCAACGACCGCTTCGGGCATGCGGCCGGCGACGCCGTGCTGCGCGAGACGGCGCGTCGCGTCGCGTCGATCGTGCGCGCGCAGGATACGTTCGGCCGCTTCGGCGGCGAGGAGTTCGCGCTGCTGCTGCCGTGCACGAATCTCGACGAGGCGATGCTGGTGGCCGACAAGGTGCGCGATGCGATCGGCAGCCTGCCGGTCGATGCCGAGGGGGTCAGCGTGCCCGTGACGGCGAGCGTCGGCGGCGCATGCGCGAAGACGGGCGCGCCGACCAGCGACGTGCTCGTCAACGAGGCCGACGCCGCGCTCTATCGCGCGAAGCGGCTCGGGCGCGATCGTTCGGTCGCCTACGCGTAGACCGCGCCCGCTTCGCTCAGCTTTTCGCGATGTCGGCGAGCACGCCGGCTAGCACGGCCGGCTGCGACATGAACGGCGAATGGCTGCTGTCGAGCTGGTGCACGTGAGTCGGATTGCCGGGCGCGAGCGCGTCGGCTTCGTCGATGAAGCGTTGCTGCAGCGCGGGCAGGATCACGCGATCCTCGAGACACTTGATGTAGTGACGGTCGATCGCACCCCAGCGCGCGGCGGTCGTCGGGATCGCGGTCGCGAACGGCGCGGCCGGCACGTCGCAGGTCATCAGGTTCGCGACGGCGTCGAAGTCGGCCTGCGGCACGTCTTCGTACAACGCGCGCTTCATCGTGTCGCGATACGCGGCATCGCCGCTGCGCGGATCGATGCGCAGCGCACCGGCCACGCGCGGGCTTGCGAGCATCAGCGGGCCGAGCATCTCGCCCTTGTTTTCGGGCGCGCGGACGTAGTCGAGGCCCGGCACGCCAGAGCCCGGCATGAAGGCCGCGAGGTAGACGATCTTCGCGATCTTTTCCGGCGCGCGTTCGGCGGCCGCCGTGATCGCGAGGCCGCCCATGCTGTGCCCGACCAGCACGACCTTGCCGTGGCCGAGCGCGTATGCGTCGTCGACGGCCTGCATCACCTGCGTCGCGTAATCGTCGAGCGTCGTGTTCGCGACCGGCGACGGCTCGGCGCCGAACGCGTCCTTGTCGAGCGGCCGTGCGAGATACGACGCGGGAAAGCGGGCGTTGATGCCGTGCGCGGGCAGGTCGCGCGCGATCGACAGGTGGCCGCGCGCGGCCAGCGCAGCCGCGACGTGCGCGTAGCACCACGCGCCATGCCAGGCGCCGTGCACGAGCACGAAAACGGGATGGCCGGACTGCGGGGGGGCGGTGTCGTTCGTCTCCATGGTGTCCGTATTTTTTCGAGAAAGGTGTCATCTTAGACGAACCCGCCGGCATCCAGACGCGAACGCGCAGCGCGATCGCGTGTCCGGCTTCGATCCAACCCCTTTGTCTCGCGCAGGCCACATTTCATCCGGATACGATTTGAATTTGTGCCGAAGCGCGCTAATTTGTGACTTTGCCCGCGATTGCGCCCCATGAACGTCGACTATCTCTTCTACCGGAAGCCGGACAAGCCCGGCCCCTATTCGCTCGACGACCTGGGCGACATCGCACCGCCGATCGGCCCGGGCGACCTGGTGCGCGCGGGTATCGCGCGCGTGTTCGAGCAAATCGACTGGCGGGAATCGCCGGACGTGCCGGGCGCGTGGTTCGGCACCGGCGGCGCGGTTTTCCAGTTCACTGCCGAGCCCGACGGCCGCGTGACGAGCTTCATGGGTTCGCGCCTCGAGCGCCGCTCGATGCTGCAGCTCACGCGTGAAATGGGGCTCATTGCGCTCGACCTGCAGCGAGACGTCGTTTACGGCTGACGCGCCATGCGGCACCCGTTGCCGCCGAGGCCGCCGCGCCGGCCCGACAGCGGTGCCCGGCGCCCCGCCGGGCGCGGCGCGTGTCCGCCATCGAACTTCAAAGATTGCTATACTTTCGCCCAATTCCGGCTTCCGGCCGGTAATTTGTGCCTGTCTGCGTCGATCGTTCGCATATCTCGCACGCATTGACACCCTGACCATCCCAGCCGGGCATGGCTTCTTCAATCGCCCCGCGTGGGTGTCTCCGTGGAGCTCGTCTTGGCCGTTTCCAATTCCGTCGTGGACGAACAAGAAACCGACGCCGCTGCCGCCACATCGGGCAGTTCCTTCTATCTGGCGATGCGCATCCTGCCTGCGGTGCAGCGCGATGCGATGTTCCAGGTCTATGCGTTTTGCCGCGCAGTCGACGACATCGCCGACAGCGACCTGCCGCGCGCCGAGCGCAACGCGGGCCTCGATCGCTGGCGCGCGGACATCGACGCGTGTTTCGCCGGCCGTCCGCCGCGCCACCTGGCCGCGCTCGACCGCGAGATCCACGCGTTCAACCTGCAGCGCGACGATTTCCACGCGATGATCGACGGGATGGCGATGGATGCGGTCGAAGACATCTGCGCGCCCGATGAGCCGACGCTCGACCTCTTCTGCGATCGCGTGGCGAGCGCGGCCGGCCGGCTGTCGGTGAGGATTTTCGGGATGCCGGAAGCCGAAGGGATCAAGCTGTCGCACCACCTCGGCCGCGCGTTGCAGCTGACGAACATCCTGCGCGACATCGACGACGATGCGGCGATCAACCGCTGCTACCTGCCGCGCGAACTGCTCGCGCGCGAAGGCATCGCGATCACCGATCCGGCGACGATCGTGCGCGATCCGGCGCTGCCGCGCGTGTGCGCGACGCTCGTCGAGCGCGCGCTCGAGCACTTCCGTCAGGCCGACGCCGTGATGGATACCTGCCCGCGTGCGCAGGTGAAGGCGCCGCGCATCATGTCGGGCGCGTATCGCTGCATTCTCGAAGCCGCGATCGCACGCGGCTTTGCCGCGCCGCGCGCGCCGCTGCGCAAGCCGAAGGCACGCATGCTGATGATCGCCGCGCGCTACGCGCTGTTCTGAGTCGACTGCGTCGATGCCCAGAACCGTCCACGTGATCGGCGCCGGACTCGCGGGCCTGTCGGCCGCGGTCGAGCTGCAACGCCGCGGGCGGCGCATCGTGCTGCACGACGCGCATGCCCACGCGGGCGGCCGCTGCCGTTCGTGGTTCGACGGGACGCTGAACACGACGCTCGACAGCGGGCTGCACTCGGTATTCGCGGGACAGCCCGCGACGCAGCGCTACCTGCGCGCGATCGGCGCGGCCGATCAGCTCGCGGGGCCTGCGCTGCCCGAGTTTCCGGTCGTGGACGTCGCGTCGCAGCAGCGCTGGACGCTGCGCTTCGGCAACGGGCGCTGGCCGTCGTGGCTGTTCGATGCCGCGTCGCGCGCGCCGGGCACGACGCCGCTCGACTACCTCGCGCTTGCCCCGCTCGCGTTCGCGCGCACGGGCCGCTCGCTCGCACAGACGATGCGATGCGACGGCGTGCTGTGGGATCGTTGGCTGCGGCCGTATTTCCTCGGTGTGCTGAACGTCGAGCCGCGCCATGCGAGCGCCGAACTCGCGCGCGCCGCGCTGTGCGGCACGTTTGCCGCAGGCGGCCCCGGCTGCCGTCCGCTCGTCGCGCGCCACGGGCTCGGCAGCGCATTCGTCGAACCCGCGCTGCGGATGCTGCAGCATGGCGGCGCGCAGATCCGGCTGAATTCGCGGCTCGACGCGTTCGAATTCGGCGCGCACGGCAATGCGGTCGATGCGGTTTCGGTCGGCGGCGAGCGTATCGATCTCGCGCCGGGCGACGCGGTCGTGCTGGCCGTGCCGCCCGAGGTCGCGCAGCCGCTCGTACCCGAACTCGCCGCGCCCGACACGTTCAGCGCGGTCGTGACCGCGTATTTCGCGGTCGAATCGCCGGCCGGCGCAGCGTTGCAGACGACCGTCGTGAACGGCGTCGTCGATGCGGTGCGCACCGGCGGCGGCCAGCTCGCGGCGACGATCCGCGACGCGGGCCGCTGGCTCGACACGCCGCGCGATACGCTCGCGCGGCGCATCTGGGAAGACGTCGCGCGCGTGACCGGCGCGAACCCGGAAACCATCCCCGCGTGGCAGCTCGTCGTCGAGCCGCGCGCGGGCTTTGCGGCGGTGCCGTCGCAGGAAATGAAACGTCCGGCCGTGCGTACGCGCTGGACCAATCTTGTGTTGGCGGGCGACTGGATTGCCACCAGCTTGCCCGCCACGATCGAGGGCGCGATCCGTTCCGGCCAGCTGGCCGCGGACGTGCTCCAGACACAATAAGAGAGGGACCGATGAACGATCTCACCGAAATGGCTACCTTGTCCGCCGGCGCCGTGCCGGCCGGCGTCGACGCGGCCGTCGCACGTGCGACCGACGCGCTGCTGGCCGCGCAGCAAGCGGACGGACACTGGGTCTACGAGCTCGAAGCCGATTCGACGATTCCCGCCGAATACGTGCTGCTCGTGCACTATCTCGGCGAGACGCCGAACCTCGAGCTCGAGCAGAAGATCGGCAAGTATTTGCGCCGCATCCAGCAGGCCGACGGCGGCTGGCCGCTGTTCACCGACGGCGCGCCGAACATCAGCGCGAGCGTGAAGGCGTATTTCGCGCTGAAGGTGATCGGCGACGACGAGAACGCCGAGCACATGCAGCGCGCACGAAAGGCGATCCACGCGATGGGCGGCGCCGAGATGTCGAACGTGTTCACGCGCATCCAGCTCGCGCTGTACGGTGCGATTCCGTGGCGCGCGGTGCCGATGATGCCGGTCGAGATCATGCTGCTGCCGCAGTGGTTCCCGTTCCACCTGTCGAAGGTGTCGTACTGGGCGCGTACCGTGATCGTGCCGCTGCTCGTGCTGAACGCGAAGCGTCCGATCGCGAAGAACCCGCGCGGCGTGCGCATCGACGAACTGTTCATCGATCCGCCCGTCAACGCCGGGCTGCTGCCGCGCCAGGGCCACCAGAGCGCCGGCTGGTTCGCGTTCTTCCGCGTGGTCGACCATGCGCTGCGCGCGGTCGACGGCCTGTTCCCGAGCTACACGCGCGAACGCGCGATCCGCCAGGCCGTGTCGTTCGTCGACGAGCGCCTGAACGGCGAGGACGGCCTCGGCGCGATCTACCCGGCGATGGCCAACGCGGTGATGATGTACGACGTGCTCGGCTACGCGGAAGATCATCCGAACCGTGCGATCGCGCGCAAGGCGCTCGAGAAGCTGCTCGTCGTGCACGAGGACGAAGCGTATTGCCAGCCGTGCCTGTCGCCGGTGTGGGACACGTCGCTCGCCGCGCATGCGCTGCTCGAGACCGGCGATGCACGCGCGGAACAGGCGGTGATGCGCGGCCTCGAATGGCTGCGTCCGCTGCAGATCCTCGACGTGCGCGGCGACTGGATCTCGCGCCGCCCGCACGTGCGGCCCGGCGGCTGGGCGTTCCAGTATGCGAACGCGCACTACCCGGACGTCGACGATACGGCCGTGGTCGTGATGGCGATGGATCGTGCGCAGAAGCTCGAGCAATCGGACACGTATCGCGAGTCGATGGCGCGTGCGCGCGAATGGGTCGTCGGCATGCAGAGCAGCGACGGCGGCTGGGGTGCGTTCGAACCGGAAAACACGCAGTACTACCTGAACAACATCCCGTTCTCCGATCACGGTGCGCTGCTCGATCCGCCGACGTCCGACGTGTCGGGCCGCTGCCTGTCGATGCTGTCGCAGCTCGGCGAGACGCCGCTGAACAGCGAGCCGGCCCGCCGCGCGCTCGACTACATGCTGAAGGAACAGGAACCGGACGGCAGCTGGTACGGCCGCTGGGGGATGAACTACGTGTACGGCACGTGGACCGCGCTGTGCTCGCTGAATGCGGCCGGCCTGACGCCGGACGATCCGCGCATGAAGCGCGGCGCGCAGTGGCTGCTGTCGATCCAGAACAAGGACGGCGGCTGGGGCGAGGACGGCGACAGCTACAAGCTGAACTACCGCGGCTTCGAGCAGGCGCCGAGCACGGCGTCGCAGACGGCCTGGGCGCTGCTCGGCCTGATGGCGGCCGGCGAGGTGAACAACCCGGCCGTGGCGCGCGGCGTCGACTATCTGATTGCCCAGCAGAACGAAGCAGGCCTGTGGGACGAGACGCGCTTCACGGCGACGGGCTTCCCGCGCGTGTTCTACCTGCGCTACCACGGCTATCGCAAGTTCTTCCCGCTGTGGGCGCTGGCGCGTTACCGCAACCTGAAGCGTGACAACGCGACGCGCGTCACGGTCGGGATGTAACGCGTGGGCGTGTCACGACACAACGGCGCATTGCCCGTCATCGCGGTGACGGGGATGGCATTCGAGGCGCGCATCGCACGCGGCGATGGCGTCGAGGCCGTGTTCGCCGCGCGGGCCGACCGGCTCGAACGTGCGCTGGCCGACGCGACCGCGCGCGGTTGCGCGGGCATCATCAGCTTCGGCACGGCGGGCGGGCTTGCGCCCGACCTGGTGCCCGGCGCGCTCGTGATCGCGAACGCGATCGACGGGCCGTTCGGCCGCGTGGAGACCGATGCGGGCTGGAGCACACGGCTCGTCGCCTCGCTGCACGACACGCCGGTCTGGGCGCGCGTCACGCGCGGCACGATCGCGGCCGTCGGCGCGCCGGTCGTCAGCGAACAGGAGAAGACGTCGCTGCATCAGGCGAAAGGCGCACTCGCGGTCGACATGGAGTCGCACATCGCGGCGGCCTTCGCGGCGGCGCGCGGCGTGCCGTTCGCCGTGTGCCGCGCGATCGTCGATCCGGCGTGGCGCACGCTGCCGCGCGCGGCGACGGCCGGCCTGCGCGACGACGGCAGCACGGCGATCCTGCCGATCCTGCGCGAACTGCTGAAGCAACCGTCGCAGCTCGGCCCGCTGCTGCAGGTCGCAAGCGACGCGCGTGCGGCGCGCACGACGCTGATCCAGGCGCGGCACGCATTCGAGCGTACGGGCGCGATGCGGATCGTCTGAGCGACTTTCTCCCCGCTTCCCCGTTTCCCCGCTTCCCGCTACGTACGGACAAAAAAAGAGCGCTGCATGATGCAGCGCTCTTTGTCTTTGCGCGGTCGCCGTTGCGGCGTTACTGCGCGGCCGGACCGCTGGCAGGTGCGGCAGGTGCGGCCGGCACGGTCGCCGAACCGGACGACGCCGGTACGGCGGCCGACGCTGCTGCCGGTGCTGCAGCAGGCGCGCTCGCGGGCATCGCGTTGTCCGCGCCCGGATCGTCATACTGCGGCAACCCCGGCGCAGCCGGCGCGCTGTTCGGCGTGGCACCCGATGCGCCGCCCGACTCGCCCGGATCCTCGTAGTTCGGCAGCCCCGGCACGGCCGGCGTCGCGGCCGGCACGGTGCCCGACTCACCCGGTTCGTTGTAGGTCGGCAGCGCGGCCGATGAAGACTGGCTGCGGTACGTCAGCGACTTGCGCTGCTGCAGGTACGCGTCGCGCACGAACGAATACGGATCGAGCGCGGCCTGCTTCAGCAGGTCGGTCGCACCGAGCAGGTCGGAACGCGCGCTGATGAACTGTGCGATGTACATCGGGTTGCGTGCGGCCGGCTCGATGTAGTTCAGCAGGTTGAAACGCACGTCCACCGCGCGGCCGACGCCGTCGCGGATCGTGCTCGGCCCGAACACGGGCAGCACGAGGTAGGGGCCGGACGGCACGCCCCAGCGCGCCATCGTCAGCCCGAAATCCTGGTGGTGCTTCGGCAGCCCGGCCGGCGTCGCGATGTCGATCAGGCCGGCGACGCCGAACAGCGAGTTCATCGCCACGCGCATCAGATCCTCCGTCGCGTCGGTGATGCGCAGCTGCAGCAGGTTGTTCGCGATGTTGCCGAGATCGCCGAGGTTCGAGAAGAAGTTGCTGATCGCGGTACGCACCGGGGTCGGCGTGACCTTCTGGTACCCCTTCGCGATCGGCTGGGCGATGTTCGTGTCGACCGTGTCGTTGAACTTGTACATCGCCCGGTTCATCGGCTCGAGCGGGTCGTTGGGATTGCGGTTCGGTCCCGTCGCGCAGCCGGACAGCATCGCGCTGGCGGCGACGGTCGCCGCAATGATTCGCACCTTATTCATTGATTCCTTGCGATTGGTTCTTGGCGCGTTTGACGCGCGGTTTGCCCATCAGGACGGGCTGGAACACCACGGCGCCGATCAGCGTACAGGTCAGGGCCAGCGCGAGCAGCTTGCCCATGCTCGACGTGCCCGGATGGTGCGACAGCCACAGGCTGCCGAATGCAGTCGCCGTCGTCGCGGCGCTGAACAGCACGGCATGCGTGAGGCTCGAGTGCAGCAACCCCGTCTGCCCCGCGCGCCACGCCATCACGAAATACAC
The DNA here is from genome assembly GCF_057439935.1 of Burkholderia cepacia complex sp. TUM26381. Classification (NCBI taxonomy): domain Bacteria; kingdom Pseudomonadati; phylum Pseudomonadota; class Betaproteobacteria; order Burkholderiales; family Burkholderiaceae; genus Burkholderia; species Burkholderia cepacia complex sp. TUM26381. The sequence goes on from NZ_CM172007.1 coordinate 18,927, forward strand.
CTTGAACGCGACGCCGACGCCGAGCATCAGCGGCAGCGCGATGATGTTCGCGAAGTTGAGCGGCATGCCGAGCACGACGCACATCTCGAGCGTCACGACGCCCGACACGAGCAGCGGCACCAGCGTGCGCAGCACGTCGCCGAAACGGCGCAGCGTGATCCACAGCAGGACCGTGATCGAGATGATCGACCACAGCGCCGCATGCAGGAACGCGTTGATGATCGTGTCGGCCGAATGCAGGATCGAGATCGGCCCGCCGGTCGCGCCCGGTTCCGCGGCCTTCACCGTCTTCGCGAAACGGCGCAGCATCGTGTCGTCGTTCGGGTCGACACCCTTCGGCACCTTCGGCGAGATCTGCACGAGCGCGTGGCCATCCGGCGCGACCCAGTCGCGCACGAGTTGCGGCGGCAGCGATTCGCGCGTGATGTCCTGCGGCTGCAGCAGCGACGCGAGCTGGTTGAGCGCGATGCGCAGCGTGTCGCCGAACGCGCGCTCGGCACGGTCGCGCGTCGCGCTGTCGGCGGCCGCGAGTTTCGCGAGCGACGCGGACAGGTGCTGCGCGGCGGCCGCGCCCGGGCCCGGGTGATCCTCGGCCGCGTAGCCGAGCAGGTCCGACACGCGCTTGAGCGCGGCGACGCGCTGCGCGTCGGTCGCGGGCGGTGCGGCCGGCTGCGTCAGCGCGGGCAGCAGGTCGCTCGCGGCCGCGGCGATCGCCGCGCGCTTGGCGGGCTGGTCGGCAGGGATGAAGGTCGACAGCGTGGTCGTGCGGCCGACTTCGGGCAGCGCGTCGAGGCGTTTCGCAGCCGCGTCGGCTTCGGCGAGCGACGGCGCGAGCATCGTCACGTCGTTGACGGCGGCTTCCGGCGAATCCTTCAGCGCGAGCAGCGTCGCCATCGATTCGCTGTTCGGATCCTTCAGGTGCAGCGGGTTGAAGTCGAAGCGCAGGAACGCGAGCAACGGCAGCGCACCGATCACGACCACGAGCGTGCCGATCAGGATCGGCTTGCGATGACGATCGAGGTAATCGTCGACCGGCGCGAGCCACGGGAAGCCCGGCGTCTTCGATTCGCCCGGCGGCGCGAACAGGCGCAGCAGCGCAGGCAGCAGCGTGAGCGTGGTCAGCAGCGCGACGAACATCCCGACGCCCGCGATCAGGCCCAGCTCGGACACGCCGCGATACGCGGTGGGGATGAACGAGAAGAAGCTCGCGGCGACGGCCGCGGTAGCCAGCGCGAGCGGCATGCCCATCGAGTGCGCGGCGCCGATCAGCGCGTGATCGATGCGCGGATCGCGGAAGCGTTCCTCGCGGTACTTCACGCCGTACTGGATCGAGAAGTCGACGCCGAGGCCGACGAACAGCACCATGAACGCGACCGAGATCATGTTCAGCGAGCCGACCATCGCGAGGCCGAGCGCGGCCGTCACGACGAGACCGACGAACAGCGTGACGAGCACCGAGCCGATCATCCGCTTCGAGCGCAGCGCCAGCCACAGGATCACGAGCACGGCGAGCAGCGTCAGCGCACCGTTGAGCGCGGCACCGTCTTCGACCGAAGCGAATTCGTCGTCGGCGAGCGGCTGTTCGCCGGTCAGGCGCACGGCCGCGCCGTAGCGCGTTTCGAGGTCGAGCGAACGGGCCGCGTCGCGGATCACCTGGCTCGTTTCCGCGCCCGCCTTGAGCGCACCGTAGTTGACCACCGGCTGCACGGTGACGAACGCGCGCGCGGGCTGCCGCGCGGCATCGTTGTCGACCAGCGCGCGCCACGAGAACGCGGCCGGCTTGCCGGCCAGCACGTCGTCGACCGTCGCGGCGCTGCGCGCGAGCAGCTTCGCCATCGCGGACAGCTTCACCTGGCCGGTCAGCAGCGGCTGGCCGAGCGTGGTGGCCAGTGTGGTGGCGAGCCCGGTGAGGCTCGGGTTCTTCGCGAGTTCGTTGACGAGCGGACGCGCGCTCGCGAGCTGCGACGTCGTATCGGAGACGTCCTGCGGCGACAGGAACAGCAAACCGTTGTGCTCGAAGAACGGGCCGCCGCCGGGCTCGGCGACCTGTCCGATGCGGCCGGCATCGGCGTCCTTCTGCAGCGCTTCGGTCAGCGCATGCGCGGCGGCATTCGCGAATTCGGGCGCGGGCGCTTCGACGACCGCGAGGATCGTGCCGTTGCGTTGCGGGAACGCCTTGTCGACGGCCTGGCCGAGCGCGGCCCATTGAGGTTCCGCATCGACGAGCTTGCTGATGTCGGTGTTGATCTTGAAATGCTGCGCGACGTAGACGCCGCTGAAGGCGGCGATGACGAGCGACAGGACGACGACCCAGACGGGGCGGCGCACCGACCACGCAACGAGTCGGACGATGAGAGATGTCACCATGTGGCGGTGGGGAGCGGCTGGCAAGGGCAAAGTAGCCAAGTATACCGGCGCGGCGTGGCGGCGGTCGTGACGTTGGGGGTTTCGGGGCGGGAAGGAGATTTGTTCGCGGCGGCGGAATCGATACCGGCGACCGGTTCATTTGTATGGGGATATTTACATAATCGGTGCGGGGCTGCATTGCGTGTGACAAATGAAGCCGAAAGGTAACAGTCGGTCACCGTGCGGCAGCCGGGCGTCAGGCCCGGTATACTTTGCTCCACCGGCCGATGCAAAGAGCCGGTCGTTTTTTCTCATCGAGTGCGATATCCGTATGAAACGTCATCTGTTTGCTTTCGTCGCGGCCGCCGCCGTGTCGGTTTCCGCTTTCGCGCAGAGCGCGCCGGTCGACATCGTCCGCAATGCGGTCGAGGGTACCGTTACCGCGATGAAGGCCGACCCGGCCGCGCGCGGCGGCGACATGACGAAGGTCACGCAAGTCGTCGAGCAGCGCTTCCTGCCCGCGACCAACTTCGAGCGCACGACCCGCATCGCGGTCGGCGACGCATGGAAGCAGGCCACGCCGCAACAGCAGCAGGAGCTGTACAAGCAGTTCAAGCTGCTGATGACGCGCACCTACGCCGCGTCGCTCGCGCAGCTCGGCAGCCAGGACGCGAAGTTCTCGTTCAAGGCCGGCGGTGCGTCGGGCGCCGACGCGCTCGTGCAGTCGACGGTCACGACGCCGGGCGACAGCCAGTCGGTCGGCTACCGTCTCGGCAAGGTCGGCAACGACTGGAAGATCTACGACATCGACATGTCGGGCGCGTGGCTGATCCAGGTCTACCAGGGCCAGTTCAAGAGCCAGCTCGCGTCGGGCGGGATCGACGGGCTGATCGCGTATCTGCAGAAGCACAATTCGCGGACGAACTGACGGCTGCTGCAAGGCCGGGATCCGGATGCATGAAGGGCGCCCTCGGGCGCCCTTTTTCATGGCGGCGGCGCGTTGACTGCGTATTAGGCGGCGACGCCGAGCATCCGCAGGCAATCGTCGACCACCGCGGCGACGAACGCGGCGCGATCCGTTTCCGGCGCCGCGATGATGTGATCGGTCGCGCCGTGCACGCCGGCGTAGATCAGCAGCGCGGTGACCTGCGGGTGCGCGAGCTGCCAGGTGCCGGCGCGGACGCCGCCGTCGAGAATCGCACCGAGCTGCTCGAGGATCGCGTTCTTGTCGGCATTCGTGCGATCGTGGTGGTGATGGTTCGTGTAGACGATGTCGTGCGTGCGGTAGGTCGCTGCGTAGGTCTCGATGCTGGCGCGAATCCACGCGCGCAGGCGCGCGAGCCAGTCGTCGGCGTCGCACGCGTCCACCGCGTGCTGCAGCCGGTCGAGGAACGACGCCGTGTAGCGCTGCGCGAGCGCGGCGAGCATGTCGGACTTCGATTCGAAGTAGTGATAGAACGTGCCTTTCGCGACCTGCGCGTGCTCGACGATCTCGCTGATGGTCGTCGCTTCCACGCCCTGCGCGAGGAACAGCGTCTCGGCCGCGGCCATCAATTCGTCGAGGCGGACTTCCGCCGGCTTGGTACGCGGCTTGCCTGCCGGCACGTCGTCATTCGCTGTCCTGGTTTCTGCCTTTGTCCTGTCCGTCATCGCGCGGCTCGACGCCCGTTCGTGCAAAGCCCGCAGTTTAGGCCAAGCCCTCCGCTCACGGGCAATGCAATCCATTGACCGACGGTCAGTCGATATATAAGATAAGAATCATTCTTATTCTTGAGCCCGTCGAGGGCCGACCGCCATGCCTCGTTACCGTCGCGCCGCACTCGTCCTGGCCGCCTGTCTCGGCACCTTTCTCGCCACGCTCGACATCAGCATCGTCAACGTCGCATTGCCGACGCTGCAGACGGCGCTCGATACCGATATCGGCGGCCTGCAGTGGGTCGTCAACGCGTATGCGCTCGCGCTGTCAGCGTTCATGCTGTCGGCCGGGCCGCTCGGCGACCGCTACGGTCACAAGCGCGTGTGGCTCGCGAGCGTGATCCTGTTCACGGCCGGGTCGATCGTCTGCGCATGTGCAGGACGGCTCGGGCCGCTGCTGATCGGCCGCGCGATCCAGGGGCTCGCCGGCGCGTTGCTGATTCCCGGCGCGATGCCGATCCTCACGCATGCGTTTCCCGATGCGCGCGAACGCGCCCGCGTCATCGGCGGCTGGTCCGCGTTCAGCGCGCTCGCGCTGATCCTCGGGCCGTTGGTCGGCGGCCTGCTCGTCGAGCATGGCGGCTGGCAGGACATCTTCCTCGTCAACGTGCCGATCGGCATCGTGGCCGTATTGCTCGGCGCATGGGGCATTCCGGAGCGGCGGCATCCGGAGCACGCGGCGTTCGATCCGTTCGGGCAGGCGCTGAGCGTGGTGTGGCTCGGGTTGCTCACGTACGGGCTGATCGGCATCGGCGAAGCCGGCGCGGCGCATGCGAAGGTGCTTGCGCCGCTGGCGGGCGCCGCAGTGGCGTTTGCGTTGTTCGTTCGTGTCGAAACGCGCGTCGAGCGGCCGCTGCTGCCGGTGTGGCTGTTCCGCGACCGGCGGCTGGTGCGCGCCAATCTCGCGTCGTTCGTGCTCGGATTCTCGGGGTACAGCAGCCTGTTCTTCCTGTCGCTGTTCCTGCAGCAGGCGCAGGGGCGCGCGCCCGCCGTGGCCGGCTGGCAACTGATGCCGCAGTTCGTGATGACGGCGATCACGTCGATGCTGTTCGGGCGCATCGCGGCGCGCGTTCCGTTGCACACGCTGGTGGTGGCCGGGTATGGGCTGATCGGTGCGATGCTCGCGGTGATGGCCGGCTTCGGGGCGGGAACGCCCTACATGGCGGTTGGAGTCGCGCTGGCGCTGCTCGGTGTCGGCATGGGGCTCGCGGTGCCGGCGACCGGCATGTCCGTGATGGAATTGGCGCCGGCCGAGCGCGCGGGGATGGCGTCGGCGACGATGAATGCGTTGCGCCAGACCGGGATGAGCATGGGCATCGCGGTGCTGGGCAGCATGATGAGCGTCGGTGCGTTGCACCGGATGACGGCCGCGATGCAGGCGGCGGGCGGCGCGCACGCGGATACGCTGGCGCGGCAGGCCGTGATGGAGCATGTGTTCGCGGCGGGGCGGCCGGACATGCTCGGTGCGTATCGGGAGGCGATGGCGCACGGGTTTTCGATCGCGGTCTTGTGTTCTGGAATCCTGAGTGTTGGCGTGGCGGTGATGCTGATGATGCGGCGTGAAGTCAGTCGGCAACAGGGTATTGCGCCGGTGCCGTGCGCGACGCAATCACGGCCGGAATGAACGTGGCCGATCAACCTCTGATGCTATCGAATCACGTATGAAGCGATGTAGAACAGCATCGTGGGCGTCGCCAATGCGATCAAGGAAAGTACCAGTTTTCGTGCTGTGACGCGCTGACGACCGATCTTCCAACCTGCGAAGGCGAATGCAAGTGACGGGCCGAGCAGAATCGCGATGAGTAGCGCGAAAATTGGCCAGGGTGGTGAGCAGAGGTCGATTTCGTGGCAGGAATGGCGGCCGAAGTGCAGTCGCAAACCGGTATGAATCCTCCAATCGATCCGACTCCCGATCCAGAATGCAAACCAGGTCGTGATCAGGCCTGCTACCCAGTAGGCAAGCGACAAGCCGGCGCGTCTCACCTGATTTCCCAGAAAAGAATGGTTTTCGATTTTGCCAGATCGGAGTAACCGAAGTCAGTGAACGGAATTTGCAGACTGGAAATTCCGATCTGTCTGCCTATCGAGGCGAAGAGGCCTCGCGTACTGGATACCGGGAGGCGAGCGCCATTCCAGAGGTCGACGTGTCCGCCGCTCAAGTTGTCGGCAGCGTCTCCCTGTTGTTGCCAGTACCCGAAGAAGAAAATGATGCCGGTTCGATCTCTGACCTTGTTTTCCCAATCGGCTCCTGTCACATTTTCCGGCGCAGGCAACCCTGCCATCGGACGCAGTTTCAACCACTCCGCGAATTCGTATGCGCGCGTGGCTGTTGATTTGCCGTTGAGCAGAAGGCGGCCCAGCGTTGGTTTGCCCGGCATCGGCTGGATCTGCTTCTGCGAGAACGATTTCATCTCGATGCCGACGTTGTGCAGCGTTACGCTCATCCGGATCGCGCATTGGTTCTGGTAATGCCCGTTGGGATCATCGTACGGGTTTCCGTGAGCATAGTTGTTCCAAAGCTCGGAAAACGTCACGGACTTCAACTCGACTTCCTTGTGCGATTTCGGCACCGCGGTCGTCCTGACGACGGTCTTTCTGTTCGGCATTACGCGCCCCCGTTTAATCGTGCGAGGGCTTCGTCACCCCAGTAGACAACGTATTCATCCTCGTTGGCGGTATGAATGCGAGGTAAATGCCCGCTATCGTCGAGTTGACCCGAGTGGATGCGCCCGTCCGACGTTTCGATAGCGTATGGATAGCCTGTCGATGCACCGCTCCCAATGGCGTGAACGGATTCGTCGAAAATGCCCGCGACTACAGACACAACCGCGCCTTCGCGATTTTTTCCGGAGGCAACCACGCCGGATGTTTCCGCCATGTCGTCGCACCATGATTCGCCAGCGAGCGTTGCCTTGATGCGTGGCGGCGTCGGGCAGCCGCATAAGACGATGTCTCCGTCGGCGGCCGTTTCACCCATGAAATTGAGGCGCCGTGGCCCGCCGGCCTTGGCGATCGGTCCGGTGCCTCTACATGCATCGCAGAATGCGAGACCGCCGATCAGTGCAACCTGGTGGCCAGGATTGCCGAAAGTGAATGTCGGCCCCGCGTAGGCAAGAATCCTTCCCCCGGTTTCCAGCGCGTCGCCGACCACCGCGATACGGCGCATCATGATTTCGCTCCTCGGTTCCGGTCACCAACCCATGTTGGCGATACCGTGTGCCGCGTGACGACGTCGCGCACTCGAAAGCGTGGCTTGTGAGGATGTCGCTCGCCGCGGCAAGCGAAAGGATTTCATCGACCCGGGGAGAGGTCGATTGGACGAGTATGAAATTGGACGACGAATTGCGAGGTAGCGACGCCGTCGGCGCGCGGCTCCTACCGCCGCCGATGCTCGACCGCGAACTTGATCAGCTCGGCCTGCCCTTCGATCTCCAGCTTGCGTTTCAGGTTGAGCCGGTGCGTCTCCACCGTGCGTACGGAAAGCCCCGTCTGCTGCGCGATCTGCTTGCTCGACAGCCCTTCCGCCAGCGCGTCGAGGATGTCGCGTTCGCGCGGCGTCAAGCGGTCGAGCGGCGACGCGGTCGCGCTGGCCTGGATCATCCGCGCGGCCAGCCCTTCGCTGAAGAACGTCTGCCCGGCCAGTACCGCGCCGATCGCGCGGACGATCTCGCTCGCCGGCGAATCCTTCAGCAGGTAGCCGCTCGCGCCGGCGCGCACGGCCTGCGTCACGTATTCGACGTTGTCGTGCATCGACAGCATCAGCACGCGGATGCCCGGAAAACGATCGTGGAACACGCCCGCGAGCGTGATGCCGTTCATCCCGTTCATGCCGACGTCCATCAGCGCGAGATCGGGTTCGAGCGACGCGGCGAGCGCAAGGGCCTCGTCGGCGTTGCCGGCTTCGCCGACCACCGACAGGTCGGCCGCTTCGAGCCGCATCCGCAGGCCGTCGCGCACGAGCGGGTGATCGTCGACGAGCAGCAGTCGGGCGGCGGGCCGGGCGGTGTCGGGGGCGCTCATGCGTCAAAGGTCTCCTGTTATGGTGCGTGTCGTCACGCCGCGCTGCGCAGCGGCACGCGCGCGGCGACGATCGTGTGGCCGACCTGCGACGAGATCGTCAGCATGCCGCCGAGCGCGTCGAGGCGCTCGCGCATGTTGCGCAGGCCGATGCCGCGGCGCACATCGGCCTGCGAGCGTTCGGCATCGAAGCCGCAACCGTTGTCGGCGATCGTCAGCGTCACGGCGTGCGCGCCGACGTCGAGCGTGACGGCCGCGCGCGACGCCTGCGCATGATGCACGATGTTGCTCAACGCTTCCTGCGCGATCCGGAACAGCGCGGTGTTCACGGCCTCGGGCAGCGGCTGCGTGCCGCTGTGTGCGACCTGCGTATAGCCGATATCGATGCCGCTTTCCGCACCGAGTTCACGCACGAGCTGCTCGAGTGCCGCCGCGAGACCGAGATCGTCGAGCATCGACGGCCGCAGCGCATGCGAGATGCGCCGTACTTCGCGCAGCGTATCGCCGAGCCGCCCGACGCCCGACGCGAGCGCCTGCTCCGCCTCGGGCATGCGCGCCGTGCCGCGCTCGAAGCGCGCGAGCGCGGATTCGAGCATCAGCTTCGCGGACACCATCATCTGGCTGATCCCGTCGTGCAGTTCGCGCGACAGCCGCGCCCGCTCCTGCTCCTGCGATTCGACGACGCGCTGCGCGAGCAGCTTGAGCTTCGCGTCGGCACTGCGCGACTCGCTGACGTTCAGCACGAGCGCGCACACGGCAATCGCCGCCGCGCCGGTCAGTGCGATCGCGGTGAGCCAGCTCATCGTGCGCTCGATGTTCGCGGACGCGCGCGCGTCGATGCGCTGCAGCGCGGTGTCGACGTCGTCGAGATAGATGCCGGTGCCGACCATCCAGCCCCAGCGTTCGAGCGCGACGACGTAGCCGAGCTTCGGCGCCACGCGGCCCGTCGACGGCCGCTGCCATGCGTAGCGCACGTAGCCGCCGCCGCTCGACGCCGCGCCGATCAGCTTCTGGATCGTCAGCGCACCCTGCGGGTCGCGCATCGACCAGTAGTTGTGGCCGACGCGTTCGGGCTCGCGCGGATGCATCAGCGAATTGCCGTGCAGGTCGTACACGAAGAAATAGCCGTCCGGGCCGAAATCCATCTTCTGCAGCATCGCGAGCGCCTGCGTGCGCAGCAGCGCGTCGTCGCGCGCATTGCGGCCGCTCGCGTCGTAGAGCGGCATGATCGCGCTCGTCGCGAGCTCGACGTAGTGCTTCAGCTCGACTTCCTTGCTCGACAGGTACGCGGCCTGGATCGTCGCGTGCTGCGTGCGCGCGAGCGACGTGGCCTGCTGGCGCACGCCGAAGCCGATGCCGGCGATCGCGAGCAGGAACGGCACGATGGCCAGAAGGAAGATCTTTGCCTTGAGTCTCATGGTGGTGCGAAGCGGCCGCGAACCGGCGCGGGCCGGCCGGGCGCGTCAACCGCGCGGCGGTGCGGTGGCGTATCGAGCCGACATTGTCGGTGATTTTGCGCGCGGGCGGCGGTGGCCCGGCGGCGGCCCCGATGCGGCCCCGATGCGGCCCCGCTCAGGCCTGCCGCGACTCGAAACTGTCGGAGGGCGAAGTCGTCTGCACGACGATGCGGTTGCGCCCGCCTTCCTTCGCGCGATACAGCGCGTCGTCGGCGAGCTTCAGCGCGGCCTGCATGTCGTCGTCGTGTTCGGGATAGCTCGTCGTCACGCCGATGCTCACGGTCAGGCGGCCGACCGTGCCGGCGTCATGCCGGATGCCGAGATCGAGGATGCCGGTGCGGATCGTTTCGGCGATCGTCACCGCGCCGGCCGTGTCGATGTCGGGCAGCACCACGACGAATTCCTCGCCGCCGTAGCGTGCCGCGTAGTCGGCCGGGCGGCGCAGGCAGCCGGCGATGCAGTGGCCGACCGCGGCGAGCGCGTCGTCGCCGGCCTGGTGGCCCTGCGTGTCGTTGTAGCGCTTGAAGTAGTCGACGTCGATGAACAGCAGCGACAGCGCGTGCTGCGAGCGCGCGGCGCGGCGCCATTCGCGCGCGAGCGTCACGTCGAGCATCCGGCGGTTGTCGAGGCCCGTCAGGCCATCGGTGCGCGCGAGCGCCTGCAATTCGGTTTCTGCCCGGTGGCGCTTGCGCAACTGCACGTCGAGCAGCAGCGACAGGCCGACGAAGCCGATCGCCAGCGCGGCCATCGCGGAGCCGATCGGAATCGCGCGGTCGTACCACGCGGCGTAGGTGTCGGCTTCCGAGCGCGCGACCATGATGATGAGCGGCAGGTGGTCGAGGTGCCGGAACACGTACAGGCGTCGCACGCCGTCGATCGACGCGGTGTCGGCGAAGCTGCCTTCGCTGGCCGTCATGAAGCGCCGGAACGTGCTGGCACGGCTGATGTCGCGGCCGACGATCTTGGGGTCGTATGGCTCGCGCGCGAGCATCCTGCCGTCCGTGTTGATCAGCGCGATCGAGCCGCGATCGCCGAGCGACAGCCGCGAGAACAGGTTCTGGAAATATTCGAGCCGGATCGACATCACCGCGACGCCGCCGAACGACCCGTCGGGTTTCGTGATCCGCCGGCTGAGCGCGATGCTCGGCGAGCCGCCGCGCAGCCGCGAATGGTACGGCGGGCTGACGTACAGGCCGACGTCAGGGTGATCGCGGTGCACGGCGAAGTACGGTTCGTTGGCGAAGTTGGCCTTGCGCGGCACGTCGCTCTTGCCGTCGACCGAGATGTCACCCTTCGCGTCGAGCACGTAGATGCCGCCGAGGTATTTGGCCGTCGTCGCCCGGTCGAACAGCACCTGGCGGCGCAGCGACATCGGCAGCCTGACGACCTCGGGGTCGTTCTCGCCTTCGACGACGGCCTGCAGCGACAGCGAATAGATCTCGATGTTGCGCTCGATGTCCCACGACGCCATCAGCGCAAGGTTCTGCTGCATCGCGGCCGAGCGGTCGCGCGCGTCGATGCGGCCTTCGTACAGCACGATCCCGCACAGCAGCAGCAGGAGCAGCGCGATCAGCAGCCCGGTATAGAAAATCAGGTGCGGCAGCAGGAACCGGCGCAGATGCGCGGCGACACGGCTCGTCAGGCCGGTTTCGCTGGGCATTGCGTAGTCGGTTTCTGCCATGGTCCGTATGGATCGATGGGCATCGTCGCCTGGCGGCGGGCCGATGCGATTGTTCGTATGACGTGACGGCGGCGATCCGCTGCGCGCCCTTCCCGCGCATTCCTCCCGTTCAGCGGAGAAAACGGACACCGATTATCGGTAATCGTGACTGGATAAACCGATAAATCACTTATTCATAGGTGACATCTCTCGCGATTCGACGATCCGACGAATCGGGCGATGCGAATCCATCGGAGTATAGCGCGCGCGTTCGCGCGCGAGGAAAATGTTGCGACCCGTTGATCCGGATCAAATTTCAGTGCATTCCCGAACTTGCGCATATCGGGCAGAACGTTGCTGTGCAAGGTTTTGCGGCATGGCAGAAGAAGTCGCGCCGCGCGTGGCCGCCGAGCCCGGGGTTTTAACGGCGGGCGCGTGCCACAAACGAAAGCGCGCAATATGTACCGATTATCGGTTTAAACGGACCCATTCAACGACCGTGTGAACGCGAAAATGAAAACGGGCGGCCGAGAGGGCCGCCCGTTTCGTCAGGCCGGCATGCGGGCGGACCCGCATGCGCAACCTTACGCGCCGTGCTGTTGCGCCTTGAACGCGAGGCGGAACCGGTGCAGCAGCGGCTCGGTATACCCGCTCGGTTGCGACGTGCCCTGCAGTGCGAGCGCGCACGCGGCCTTGAACGCGGTCGACTGGTCGTAGCCCGGCGCCATCGGGCGATAGTTCGGGTCACCGGCGTTCTGCTGGTCGACGACGCGGGCCATCCGCTTGAACACGTCGAGCACGAAGGCCTCGGTGATCACGCCGTGGCGCAGCCAGTTCGCGATGTGCTGGCTCGAGATGCGCAGCGTCGCGCGGTCTTCCATCAGGCCGACGTCGTGGATGTCCGGCACCTTCGAGCAGCCGACGCCCTGTTCGACCCAGCGCACGACGTAGCCGAGGATGCCCTGCGCGTTGTTCTCCACTTCGCTGAGGATCTCGGCGTCGCTCCACTCCGCGCGCTCGACGACCGGCACGGTCAGCAGCCCTTCGAGCAGCGCGTCGCGTTCGCTCGCGTACGGCGTCTTCTCGAGTGCCTGCTGGACGGCCTGCACGTCGACGAGGTGGTAGTGCAACGCGTGCAGCGTCGCGGCGGTCGGCGACGGCACCCAGGCGGTGTTCGCGCCGGCGCGCGGATGCGCGATCTTCTGCTCGAGCATCGCGTGCATCAGGTCCGGCATCGCCCACATGCCCTTGCCGATCTGTGCGCGGCCGCGCAGGCCGGCCGACAGGCCCGCGAGCACGTTGTTGCGCTCGTACGACTGGATCCACGCCGACGACTTCATGTCGCCCTTGCGGATCATCGGGCCTGCTTCCATCGCGGTGTGCATCTCGTCGCCGGTGCGGTCGAGGAAGCCGGTGTTGATGAACGCGACACGCGCGGCGGCCGCGGCGATACACGCGGCGAGGTTCACGCTGGTACGGCGCTCCTCGTCCATGATGCCCATCTTCAGCGTGTTGCGCGGCAGGCCGTACAGATCCTCGATGCGCGCGAACAGCGTATCGGCGAACGCGACTTCGACCGGACCGTGCATCTTCGGCTTCACGATGTAGATCGAGCCCGTGCGCGAATTGCGCTTCGCCTTCAGGTCGTGCAGCGCGCACAGCGTCGTGACGACGCCGTCGAGGATCCCTTCCGGAATCTCGTTGCCGTCGCGGTCGAGCACCGCGCCGTTGGTCATCAGGTGGCCGACGTTGCGCACGAACAGCAGCGAGCGGCCGTGCAGCGACAGCGTGCCGCCGTCGGGCGTCGTGTATTCGCGATCGGCGTTCAGGCGGCGCGTGAAGCGCTTGCCGCCCTTCGCGACTTCCTCGACCAGCGTGCCCTGCATCAGGCCGAGCCAGTTGCGGTAGAGCTGGACCTTGTCGTCGGCGTCGACCGCCGCGACCGAATCCTCGCAGTCGATGATCGTGCTGACCGCGGCTTCGAGCACGACGTCCTTCACGTTCGCGAGATCGGCACGGCCGATCGGCGTCGATGCATCGATCTGGATCTCGAGGTGCAGGCCGTTGTGCTTCAGCAGGATCGCGGACGGTGCGTCGGCCGCGCCCTGGTAGCCGACGAACAGTGCCGGCTGCGCGAGAGACACGATGCCTTGCGCGGTTTCGACGGCGAGCTGGCCGTCCTGCACGCGGTAGCGCAGCGCGTCGCGGTGCGAGCCGCTCGCGAGCGGCGCCGCGTTGTCGAGCACGTTGCGCGCGTAGTCGATCACGCGCTGGCCGCGCGTCGGGTTGTAGACTGCGGTGCGTTCGGCGCCGCCGTCTTCAGGCAGCGCATCGGTGCCGTACAGCGCGTCGTACAGGCTGCCCCAGCGGGCGTTCGCGGCGTTCAGCGCATAGCGCGCGTTCGACAGCGGCACGACGAGCTGCGGGCCGGCCTGCGTGGCGATCTCGCTGTCGACGTTCGCGGTGGCTGCCGCGACGTTCGGCGGGACCGGCACGAGGTAGCCGATTTTCTCGAGGAATGCGCGATACGCGGCATGGTCGCGCACCGGGCCGGGGTGTGCGCGGTGCCATGCGTCGAGTTCCTGCTGCAGGCGATCGCGTTCCGCGAGCAGCTCGCGATTGCGCGGTGCCAGGTCATGCACCAGGGCCGAGAAACCGCTCCAGAACGCGGCCTTGTCGATGCCGGTGCCCGGCAACGCTTCGTTTTCAATGAACTGGCTGAGCGCTGGCGCGACTTGCAGTCCTGCTTGGTCGATCATCGTGAATCCTCCCGGGGAAAAATGCGCGCGCGGCTTGGCTGGTTATTCCGCGACGCTCTGTGTGCCGGCGCGAGCGATCTGCGCGTCCTGCTCCGACTTTACGCCAGACACGCCGATCGCGCCCGCAATCCGGCCGCCGACCGTGACCGGCACGCCACCTTCGAGCAACCCCGTCAGCGGCACGCTGAGAAACGCGGTGCGGCCACCGTTGATCATATCCTCATACGCTTTCGTCTCGCGACGGCCGAGCGCCGCCGCGCGCGCCTTGTCCTGCGCGATGTAGGTGCTGGCCGGCGAGGCGCCGTTCAGCCGCGCGAACGCGAGCAGGTGGCCGCCGTCGTCGACGACGGCGATCGACACGGCCCAGCCGTGGCGTTCCGCTTCCGCGCGGGCGGCGGCGAGCATGCGGTCGGCATCGGCGAGTTCGAGTTCGGGTTTCGTCTGCATGGAGGTCCTCCGGAATCAGGTCAGTTGACGAGTCGGTTGTCGACGAGCTCGATCCAGTGGCGCACGGGCGTGCGGCCCGCGCCGTTCAGGTGAGTCTGGCAGCCGACGTTGGCCGTGACAATCAGGTCTGGCCGCGCGGCTTCGAGCGCATCGAGTTTGTTGTCGCGCAGTTGGGTCGCGAGTTCGGGTTGTGTCAGCGAATACGTGCCGGCCGAGCCGCAGCACAGATGGCCGTCGGCGACACTCGTCAGGTCGAAGCCAAGGCGCGTCAGCACGCTTTCGACCGCGCCGCCGAGGCGCTGCGCGTGCTGTAGCGTGCACGGGCAGTGGACCGCGACACGGCGGGGCGTCTCGTCCGCCAGCGCGTCGAGCGGCTCGGCCGCGATCACTTCGGCGAGATCGCGCGCGAGCGCGCTGACGCGCCGCGCTTTCTCCGCATAGACGGGGTCGGAGCGCAGCAGGTCGCCGTATTCCTTCACGAACGCGCCGCAGCCGCTCGCCGTCAGCACGATCGCTTCGGCGCCGGCTTCGATCGCGGGCCACCATGCGTCGATATTGCGGCGCGCGCGGGCGAGGCCCGCGTCCTGCGCGTTCAGGTGGTATTCGGTCGCGCCGCAGCAGCCGGCTTCGCGCGCCGGCGTGACGCTGATGCCGAGCCGGTCGAGCACGCGCGCGGCGGCCGCATTGGTGTTCGGCGACAGCGACGGCTGCACGCAGCCTTCGAGCATCAGCACGCGCCGCGCGTGGCGCACGGCCGGGCGCGGTGCGGCCGCGGGGGCAGCGGCCGGGATCTTGTCCTGCAGCGTGCCGGGCAGCAGCGGGCGCAGCACGCGACCGGCCTTCAGCAGCGCGGCGAACGTCGCCGGGCGCGGCACGACGTGCCGCAGCCCCGCGCGCAGCAGGCGCTCGCGCGCCGGCCGCCGTGCGCGCTTCTCGGCTTCCGCGCGGCCGATGTCGAGCAGCGTGTGATAGCGCACGCCGGACGGGCAGGTCGTCTCGCAGTTCCGGCACGTCAGGCAGCGGTCGAGATGCTGTTGCGTGCGCTCGCCGCACGGCTCGCCTTCGAGCAGCTGCTTGATCAGGTAGATGCGGCCGCGCGGCCCGTCGAGCTCGTTGCCGAGCACCTGGTAGGTCGGGCAGGTCGCATTGCAGAAGCCGCAGTGCACGCACGCGCGCAGGATCGCTTCCGCTTCGTCGGCCCGGGCGAGGGCCTTGCTTGCTTCGCTGAGATTGGTTTGCATCGGCGGGTCCGGATCGGGTTCGCGTCAGAAGCCGGCGTAGAGCCGGCCGGGATTGAAGATCGCATGCGGATCGAGCTGTGCCTTGAGTTGTCGATGTACGCGCATCAGCGCAGGCGGCAGCGGTTGGAACGGCTCGTGGGTGGAGCCCGGCGTGAAGCAGGTCGCGTGGCCGCCCCATTGCGCGGCTAGCCGCTGCACGTCGGCCGGCGCCGCGTCGCTCGCCAGCCAGCGTTGCGCGCCGCCCCAGTCGACGAGCTGTGCACCCGGCAACGCGCCGAGCGGCGCGGCGGCCGGCACCGACACGCGCCACAGCGGACGCGGATCGTCGAAGAACGGCAGCGCGAGGTCGCGCAGCCGGGCCCAGAATGCGTCGCCGGTGTCGTCCATCGGATCGCCGCCGATCGTGTCGCGTGCAGCCTTCACCGAGCCTTCGCCGCCTTCGATCCGCACGCGCAGCACGCCGTCCGCGTGGCACGCGCCTGCGAGCGGCAGCCCCGCGCGCCGCCACGCGGCGATGCGCTGCACGGCTTCGCTGGCGGCAAGCGGCAACGCCAGATCGCAGGTTGCGCGCGGCTTCGGCAGCACCTTCAACGACACTTCGGTCACGACGCCGAGGCAGCCGAAGCTGCCCGCGAGCAGCCGCGACACGTCGTAGCCCGCGACGTTTTTCATCACTTCGCCGCCGAAGCGCAGGTGCTTCGCGTGGCCGGTAATCACGCGGCAGCCGAGCACGAAGTCGCGCACCGCGCCGGCCCACGGGCGGCGCGGACCCGACAGCGCCGCCGCGAACATCCCGCCGACCGTTGCCGTGCCGCCGAACGACGGCGGCTCGCACGGCAGCATCTGGCCGGCCGCGTCGAGCATCGTTTCGAGATCGGCGAGCGGGGTGCCCGCGCGCGCGGTGACGACGAGTTCGGTCGGGTCGTACGACACGACCCCGCGATGCGTGCGCACGTCGAGCGTGCGGCCTTCGACAGGGCGGCCGAGGAACGCCTTCGTGCCGGCGCCGCGGATGTGCAGCGGCTGGCGGTCGTGGATTGCCGCGTCGACCTGCGCGACGAGCGCCGCGCTGTCGTCGATCGATTCGATGTCGCGTCGCATCAGAAGCGCTCCAGTTCGGGAAACGGCAGCTTGCCGTGATGGACGTGCATCGCGCCGAATTCGGCGCAGCGGTGCAGCGTCGGGATGTTCTTGCCGGGATTGAGCAGGCCCTGCGGATCGAACGCGGCCTTCACCGCATGGAAGAACGTGATTTCGTCGGCGTTGAACTGCACGCACATCTGGTTGATCTTCTCGCGCCCGACGCCATGCTCGCCGGTGATGCTGCCGCCCGCTGCGACGCACAGCTCGAGGATCCTGCCGCCGAGTGCTTCCGCGCGATCGAGTTCGCCGGGCCGGTTCGCATCGAACAGGATCAGCGGATGCATGTTGCCGTCGCCCGCGTGGAACACGTTCGCGACCGGCAGCCCGTACTCGGCGGACAGCGCCGCGATCCCTTCGAGCACGCGCGGCAGCTCGCGGCGCGGGATCGTGCCGTCCATGCAGTAGTAGTCGGGTGACATGCGGCCGACCGCGGGGAACGCGTTCTTGCGGCCGGCCCAGAAACGCTGACGCTCGGCTTCGTCGCGCGCGACGCGAATCTCGGTCGCGCCCGCGTCGCGCAGCAGCGTGGCGACGCGTTCGGCGTCGTCGTCGACGTCGCTCGCCGCGCCGTCGAGTTCGCACAGCAGGATCGCCTGCGCATCGACCGGATAGCCGGCGTGGATGAAATCCTCGGCCGCGCGGATCGCGAGGTTGTCCATCATCTCGAGGCCGCCGGGAATCACGCCCGCACCGATGATGCGCGCGACCGCGGCGCCGGCCTCGGCGACGTCGTCGAAGCTTGCCATCAGCACCTTCACGCTCGGCGGTTTCGGCAGCAGCTTCACCGTCACTTCGGTGACGATGCCGAGCATCCCCTCGGAGCCGGTGAATAGCGCGAGCAGGTCGAAGCCCGGTGCGTCGAGCGCATCGGCGCCGAGCGTGAGCGTATCGCCGTCGATCGTCAGGATCTCGACCTTCAGGATGTTGTGCACCGTGAGCCCGTATTTGAGGCAATGCACGCCGCCGGCGTTCTCGGCGACGTTGCCGCCGATCGAGCATGCGATCTGCGACGACGGATCGGGGGCGTAGTAGAGGCCGTGCGGCGCGGCCGCCTGCGAGATCGCGAGGTTGCGCACGCCGGGCTGCACGCGAGCGATGCCTGCATCGGGGTCGATATCGAGAATCCGGTTGAACTTCGCCATCACGAGCAGGATGCCTTTTTCGAGCGGCATCGCGCCGCCCGACAGCCCCGTGCCCGCGCCGCGCGCGACGACCGGCACGCGGTGCTCGGCCGCGACGCGCAGCACCGCACGCACCTGTTCGACCGTGTCCGGAAGCACGACCGCGAGCGGCACCGTGCGGTACGCGGCGAGGCCGTCGCATTCGAACGGCCTGAGCGCCTCGCGTTCATGCAGCACGTCGAGGCCGGGCGCCGCCGCGTGCAGCGCGGCGACGAGCGTGTCGCGGCTGACGGTCGTCAGCGGGCCGTCGATCCGTTCGTCGTAGATGAAACTCATTGGTCTGTCTCCACCATGCGGGCGGCTGCGCGATGCGCGACACGCCGGAAGGAGGGGATTCTTGGCGGGCCGCGCGGGCCTGTCCAGACGTCTTCGATGTGGTCATACCAGTTTTTGGAGCGGCCCTCCGTCGATAGTCGGCGAAGCTCAGGAAATCCCAATTGGAACAAGGCTTTGTGCGAAAATCTCCGCTCTCCGTCCAAAGTGGTCATACCAGTATGGAAATGCAGGATCGAGAAGGGCCGGCCCGACGCGTGGCCGACGTCGTCGCCGAACGGATCGAGAAGCTGATCGTCGACGGCGTGCTGAAGGCCGGGCAGGCGCTGCCGTCCGAGCGGCGGCTGACCGAGAAGCTCGGCGTGTCGCGCACGGCCGTGCGGGAAGGGATGAAGCTGCTGCACGCGCGCGGGATCATCGACACGACGCATGGCAAGGGCTCGTTCGTTGCGAGCCTGACCCCGCAACGCGAGATCACGCCGATGATGCATCTGCTCGGCTCGCAGCCGCGCACGCTGTACGACCTGTTCGAGGTGCGCGGGATGCTCGAGACCGAGGCCGCGCGGCTTGCCGCGCTGCGTGGCACGCCGGCCGATTTCATCCTGATCAAGCGCCGCTACGAGGAAATGACGGCGGCCGATGCGCAGGATCTCGACCCCGCCGCGCGCGCGAAGCTCGATCACGCGTTTCATCTTGCGATCTGCGAGGCGTCGCACAACCCCGTGCTCGTCAACACGCTGCAGTCGCTGACCGACCTGCTGCTCAGTTCGGTATTCGCATCGGTGAACAACCTCTATCACCGCGAACCGCTGAAGAAGCAGATCGACCGCCAGCACGCGCGGCTCTACAACGCGGTCACGGGGCGGCTGCCCGACCAGGCGCGCAAGGCCGCGAGCGAACACATCCGCCAGTGCGTCGAGTATCTGCGCGAGATCGAGCAGGAGGAACAGCGGCTCGTGCGTTCGACGTTGCGGCTCGAAGGGTGGACGTGAGCAGGCGACGGCCCGTGCGGGCGATGACGTAAATCAAGCAGAGTGCATTGACGATGCGGCGTTTTGGTCAAATATGTCACAATGTGATGTATTGAATGTGCGGTCCGTGTTGATGTGCGCACATTCGTGCAACACGCGTCGCGTAACGTCGAGCGTGTTACGCCACCGATCCTGACAGGAGGATGCCGCATGTCGATGCCGCCGCATGGAGACGGCCCCGCCGCCCGCACCGATCCGATTCCGCAAGAAGACCGCGCCGCGTTGCTGACGACGCTCGACGAGCTGCTGGAGGCCGAGCGCGCCGGTGCGCGTGTCGCTTCCGAAACGGCTGCCGAGGTCACCGGCGATCCCGAACTGCATCGGCTGATCACGCATATCCGCCAAGACGAGGCGCACTGGTGCCGCGTGCTCGTCGACGCGATTCGTTCGCTCGATGCGGTCCCGACAAGCGCGACCGGCGCGTTCTACGAGAAGGCGATGGCGATCGACGATCCGGCCGAGCGCATGGCGTTCCTGAATCGCGGCCAGCGCTGGGTCGTGCGCAAGCTGCAGACGCTGCTGCCGACGCTCGCGAATCAGGAGATTCATCACGCGCTGTCGCTGATGCTGGTCGCGCACGAGAAGAACATCGGGGCGGTGGATGTGCGATTGCGAGGGGGCGCGGGCGGGGCGTGACCGGCGCAGTAACCGCTAGAATTGCGGTTTTAGCCCGGAATACATCCATGTCCTTCGCCTCCCTTGGCCTGATCGAGCCGCTGCTGCGCAATCTGCAGGGCCTCAATTACCAGACACCTACGCCGGTGCAGGCCAAGGCGATTCCTGCCGTGCTGAGTGGCAAGGACGTCATGGCTGCGGCGCAAACCGGCACGGGCAAAACGGCCGGTTTTGCGCTGCCGCTGTTGCAACGGCTCGTGCAGCATGGCCCGGCGGTGTCCAGCAATCGCGCGCGCGTGCTGGTGCTGGTGCCCACGCGGGAGCTGGCCGAACAGGTGCTTCAAAGCTTCGTCGAGTACGGCAAAGGCCTCGATCTGCGTTTCCTGGCCGCGTACGGCGGCGTGAGCATCAATCCTCAGATGATGAAGCTGCGCAAGGGCGTGGACGTGCTCGTTGCCACGCCGGGCCGTCTGCTCGACCTCAATCGCCAGAACGCGGTGCAGTTCGACCAGGTGCAGACGCTGGTGCTGGATGAAGCCGACCGCATGCTGGATCTGGGCTTCGCGCGCGAACTCAATGCCGTCTTTGCCGCGTTGCCGACGCAGCGCCAGACGCTGCTGTTCTCCGCCACGTTCACCGACGATATCCGCGCGATGGCGGCGAGCATTCTGCGCAGCCCGGTCGATATCAGCGTCAGCCCGCCCAATGTCACGGCCAGCAAGATCAAGCAATGGGTGGTGACGGTCGACAAGCGGAACAAGCCGGACCTCTTCATGCACCTGGTGGCCGAAAACAACTGGGAGCACGCGCTGGTGTTCGTCAAGACCCGCATTGGCGTGGATTACCTGGCGGCCATGCTGGATGAAGCAGGGTATGCGGTCGACACCATCCACGGCGACAAGCCGCAGCCCGCGCGCCTGCGTGCGCTGGAGCGCTTCAAGACGCGCGAAGTACAGATGCTGGTCGCCACCGATGTGGCGGCACGCGGGCTCGATATCGACGATCTGCCGCTGGTGATCAACGTCGATCTGCCGATCGTCGCGCAGGACTATGTGCACCGTATCGGCCGTACCGGCCGCGCGGGCGCCAGCGGAGTGGCGGTGTCGCTGGTGTGCGCCGATGAAGCGCCGCAACTGGCCGCGATCGAAGCGCTGATCCGGCAAACGCTGCGGCGTGAGGAAGAGCCGGGTTTCGAAGCCGAACACCGCGTGCCGGAAACGAGTGCGACGGGGCAGATTCTCAAGAAACCCAAAAAGCCGAAGAAGCCCAAAGTGCAGCAAGCGGTGCCGGTCGCCAAGGCGGTGCCCGGCAAGAAGCCGCGCCCGCAGGGCGGCGAAAGCCAGCGCAAGCCTGCGGCACAGCACGCGAAGCCGGCCGGAAACGGAACGGACTACACCATCGGCAGCCCGTTTAGCGTGCAGAAGCCGCGCAGCAAACCTGCGGGGAAGGCGGGTGCGGGCAAGCCGGCGGGTGGCCGTGGCAAACCGTCCAGGTAATTCGTCGCTTTCGCGAACCGTGTCATAGCATGCCCATCCCCCGCGCTGAAGACGGGCAATCCGGGCAATCAATGTTGCGCGGGCGTCATTCAACGCGACGTTCAGGATCGTATGGCGTGGCGCCTGCGTCGGGTTGGCGACCGGTTCAGGTTCCTTCAGTGGACGCTACGGGGCAGCCGGGCGCGTCGACTGACGCACCGTCTCTCGTTTCGATGCCTCACGCTTTCGTCCGCATCCGTATTCATCGGTCGTCGGCAAAACGGATTCTGCAACGTTCCCCGCGATCCGAAGCTCCGACGTTCGCTGAAGCAAGCTGTGCATGCCGCCGTCGAGCTTCATTTCGACGACGGCGCGGCGCGTGGCTTGCATCGGAATCGCAGCAGGAAACGGCAGTCGCATCTTATGGTTGTACTGGGCCATGAAGCGGCATTCGGACTTGGTCTGGCCGAGGCGATCGGACGTCGGCGCCGCGCTCAACAGCCGGTACCGGCGGTGACGCCGCGATGTATCCGTGTCTTCTCTGCGACCCGAGCGGCTCTAATATCAATCGCCGCACTTCATTGTGGCCGTCACCGGCAACCGGTAACGCTGCAGTGCCACGTCCAGCAACCCGGCGATCTCTTCGCGCAATTCAACCGGAGAGATCACTTCAACCGACGGCGCGTGCTGCAACAGCAGATGGCGCAGTGCGACGGAAGGCGCCACCGTCGCCCGTAACACGAAGCCATCGGTCTGATCTTCGATATGCTGATCGGCAGCAAGCCGCACCGACCGGAACGGGCTAGGCACGCCCTTCCGTTCGTGAATGCGCAACGCCAGCAGCACGGGCGGCTCGGGGAACCATTCGAGCACCCGGTCATCGCGGATGAAGGCCTCCAGGTCGAAATCGTCTTCGCGCTTGAGATCGTGGCCGAGATTACGCACCGCGACGATTCGATCGCAGCGGATCAGGAAGGCATCCCCTTGCCGGCCGCTGGAGCGTCTGCCTCGCACGACCAGATACCAGCAAGGTCCTTTCTCGACGATTGCGTAGGGCAGCACAACGTACTCCCTTGCGTCGCCGGACTGCTGGTCGGCCTTGCAATACCGTATCGCCAGTGTCTCGTCCCGATACAGCGCGGTCAGTACGGCGTCGAAAATGCCAGGCGGTACCTCCGGCGCAAGCAAGGGATAGCCGGCATCCAGGCGCACCGTCTTTCCCATCCACGCCTGTGCGCTGAGAAGCCGGCTGTCGGCAGCGCTTTCGGCAAGGACTCCCGCGGCGCTATCGAAGTACGCTTCAAACTCCCCCATGCGTTGCGGAAGGTGGTGCTGCGCCAGTTGTTGCAACTTCAGCAAAGCCAGTGCAAGGTCAACGGATGGCCGCTTCATGGATGCGGGCACCCGCTTGATCAAGCGCCAGCGAGTCGCGGGACCCATACCGTCGCGCTCGATCCAGCGCATCTGCTCGAGGGCGGTCAGTGTCCGTCTGGCTTTTCGTTCATGAAAATCCGGGAAACGACCCAGCACGACTTCCTTCAGTTCGCTGGAAGTCCACCAGCGGTCCAATGACGGCGCCATCGCATTCAATACCGCCTCATGTTCGGGCGCGAGCATTCGAGTCTATTGCAGAGTCTGAGGCCGAAATGCTACGAGACACGCGCGGTTTTGTCTAATCGGCCGCGACCGGATCAATGCGCTTCCGGCAAGGGGCGTACTTCACCGCTGGCACTCACCCCGCATGTGTGGCGGGAAAATCATCGGCGCATCGTCCGTGCTGCCTCGGGTCCGATAAAAAAGCGACCGCGTCCTCCGACTGGACAGAATCTGTCCGGTTGCCCTACCACACTGTCGTCGACGGTCCGGCACGACGTGGCCACACCGCCGCGCTGTGTAAAACGAGCGGGCAACCGCGCAACCTGAGGAGTCGACGAGATGATCATTTTCACCACATTCTGGGCAACGTTTACCTTGCTGCTCAATACCGCCATGGCGGCGTTTGGCGCCTGGCTCGCCTCCACGCTGTTCGGCGCGCTTGTGGTGGCGGCCGTCGCATGTGCAATCACGGTCGCGTACAAGGCAATTCCGAAAGGCCCCTTGGAGCGCTTCCTTTAACCGTTGCCCGGTCGGCACCTGCAAACGAAGGGGCACCCCTTCATGACGCTCGCGACCATGGTGTATTGGCGATGCATCGCTCGATCTCGGGCTAAAGATGCGCCGGTGATGGCCGATATTGGTAGTGCACGTTTGCGTACCCCGATCTGCCAGCCGTCTCAACACTGAGCGGCGGGCGGAATGCGCAGCGATGCGGCACCCGTTGGGCAAGCAGCTTGCGTTCGTTTCCGGTAGAGCGCCTCGGCGGTGAGCGATGAACCATGGACCGGCGTTTCTCGCCGGAGATCCGGCTTGGTTGGAGAACAATGAATGTCGACTAGCGTAGATGGATTCCAGCGACGCAAGGCCCTGATGGGCCGGGAGCGGAGCACCGAACTTGCCAATGAAACGCGAGTTCCGGAATCATCGGCAGGCCGTCACGTGGATGAGGCCCTTCTTGCGACGCTTGGGGCAGATGCGATGACCCTGCCTGACTTTTCCGTGCTCCCGGCGGAAGTGGACACGATCCTGAAAGAGGTCACGGACGCGTATAACCGCGGTCGACTCGACGCCACGCTGGAGAAGTGCAAATCGGACGTGATTCAGTCGATTGTCGGCCCGTTCGGGCTCGGCAAGTTTGTCAGCGCCTATGACAAGCGAGGGGGAAACGTCGACACGGTTCACAACGTGCGTAACGGCGTCTGGGCAACGGACGCCGAACGGGAAAGGCACGAGAGCCGGGGCGAGTACGACTCGACGCCCTACCACACCCACGCGAATTACAAGGCCAAGAACGCCGAGACGTCGGAAGGCGTGAAGGCCGGCACGGCAACGGATGCGCTCACTGGCGAGACGCTTCGACACAAGCAGAAGCAACTCGACCACGTGATCTCGGCGAAGGAAACGCACGACGACGCGGGCATTACGCTGGCGGAGTTGAACCACACGGACATGGCAAATCGTCCCGACAATCTGGCTCCGACGCACACTTCGATCAATACCTCGAAGAAGGACAAGAGCATGTCGGCGTATCTGGCATGGCTGGCCGAGCGGAAGGAATCCCGAGACGCGCGCATCGAAGCACTTGCCGCGAAGCCCGAGCTCTCCGACAAGGAGCGCAAGGAACTCGGCAAGCTCACCCAGCAAGCGAGCGTCGATGAAGCCCGCGCCCGGGAACTCGACGAGAAGGCACGCAAGGACAGGGACGGCGAGGTCAACCGCCAGTACTACACCAGCGAGAAATTTGCGTTCAACGTGCTTGGCAGCGGCCTTGTCGAAGGCGGCAAGATGGGGGCGCAACAGATGATCGGCGCGGCCGTTGCGGAGTTTCTCGTCGCGCTCGTCGAGGAACTCCAGGATTGGTATCGCAACGGTCGCAAGGACTTCAACTTCAACGAGCGATTCGGACGGATCCGCGACAGTGTCATTTCCAAGTGGAGGGCATTCCTGTCGCAAGGTCTTCAAGGAGCGCTCTCGGGGTTCATCTCAAACCTCGCCACGGTCGTGATCAATGCCTTCATCACGACGCACAAGCGCGTCGCGAGAATGGTTCGAGAAGGGGTGTTCTCGATGTTCCGCGCGTTCAAGACGATCATCGTGCGACCGGAGGGCATGACCTACCAGCAAGCCATGCACGAGGCGTCCAAGCTCGCGTTCGGGGGGGCGCTGGTCATTGGCGGCGTTGCCATCGAAGAAGTTCTGGTGCGCCAACTCCAGGCGATCGGACTGGGCCTCATCGCCGACGTCGCCGGCGCGGTCATTGTGGGCGCCCTCGTCGCCATCGCGACACTTCTGTGCGCGCTCATGCTGGATCACCTCGATCTGTTCGGCGCCGAGGCAACGACGCGGGACGAACACGTCGGCAAAATGCTGAAGGCAGACACCGAGGCGTCCATGGCGGAGTGCGAACGCTTGTTGCAGGCGCTGGCCGCGAGCGCGGGCTGAGGCGGTTTGGCGCGCGGGATCGGATGCTGAGCCGGCGGCGCCCTGGCTCGGCGAATGCATCACGGGGCCGATCCAAACCGGAGTACATCTTGTCCCTGGCAGATCCGGGACGGGGAAACCACCAGGCTATTTCTACGCCGGTGCCGGCATGTGCGCCAGACATTGGCCCGTGGGCAACTGGACGAAAACTGAACAAACCAAGGATAACAATGGGCATCAAGTATCGGGCGGACAACGACCTGACGTTTCTGAAATACAGTTCGGAGGAGGACCTGGCGGTACTCGCGCGCTATCTGACCCACGACAAGGACGGCAAGCCGAGGCGCGCCAGCGAGTTACTGAGTGATCCCGATTTCCGGAAGGCCGAGGGCCGACCCGACCGTCACCGGAAATCCTGGGACGCCATTGCAGGCGAGCTTCAGCATTTCGGCGGGGACACACTCGCCAACCTGGTCCGTGGCACCGGCGTTCTCTACAAAGAAATTCTGCTGGATGTCTGTGCAAAGCTGAACGTCAAGGTAGAGAAGAAGGGATCGGTCTCGGACATCGAGACGGTGGTGGTCGACAAGGTCATCTCCGATGCGTGGGACAAGCTGTCGCCAGCGGACCAGGATGCGCTGCTGGTTGGAGTCGGCGGCGTTTGCAAGGTGGGCGGCAGTGGCCTCCTGTCGCTTCAGATCCTTTTGCAAGGCGGCGGCCCCGTTGCGTTTGCAATCGTGAGGGCGCTTGCAGCGTCACTCGGCTACACGCTGACCGGTCAGGCGATACTGATCGCGGGTGGCGGGGCAGTCTTGCGTGCGTTTGCCGGCCCGTTCGGCCTGGCGGCCTCCGCATTCCTCCTGGTGCCCAGCATCAGCGGAGCAGCGTATCGAGTCACTATCCCCGCCGTTATTCAGATCGCCTACATGCGGCGGGCGATGCATCAAGACGGAGCTACTTCCAACGACGCGCCGAGTTCGCGGCCGGTGGGCGCGCCGGGTGGGCGGTTCGGCTACTGGGCGGCGGTGAGCGCGGCCATCGCCAGGAACGCTTGTGCTGCTGCATCCGACGCGATTTTGCCCAAGCGCGAGGCTGCCAGGGAACCGGGTCTCCCCCCCGATATTGCCGCCGAAATGCGAGCTCGACAGGCCAAGCTGGAGGCCGCGGTGGCCGCGGTGTTCGTGAGAACCAAGAGCCTGGAAGAATACTTCGAACTCATCGTATCGACCCATGCGATTGGCCTGGCCTGTGCTGCGGTGGAGGGTAACGTTTCCCAGGAGCAAGCACGCGAGATCAACGAGTTTATCGCGGGTGTCGGAGGCAGATTGATGCCTGAGCATGTTCTCAAAAAAATCGAGCGACTATCGAGCGCCCCGCCCAATCTCGCGACAGCGTTCGAACTGGTCAGTCGACACAACGCGGAATCCTTGGCGTTTTTCGACAGCGTCGTCGAGGACACGCTGGCGTTGAGTGGGCGCGACAAATCCGCGATCGATAAAACACTCGGTGAGTGGCGGGCGCTGCGCATGAATCGCGCGGCTTGATATGCAAGGGGCCTGCCGCGCCGAGGCAGGCAAGCTTGTCGGGACGTCGATCGCGTTGCAGCCGCTCGGTTCGACGCGGGCCGACATCTCGCAGGAAAAGCATGAAAAAAGCCCGCCGAAGCGGGCAACCTCACGATGCGGAGGGGGAGATACGAAAACGCGTTCGGTGCGCGCTCAGCCTTTCGTCGCGCCGAACGTGAGCCCCGCGACGAAATGTTTCTGCATCGCGAAGAACATCGCGACCGACGGCAGCGCGGCAAGAATCGATCCGGCCGACACGAGATTCCACGACGTCGTCCATTGCCCCTTCAGCGCCGCGACGCCGGCCGTGATCGGCGCGGCCTCGTCGCCCTGCGTGAGACACAGCGCCCAGAAGTAATCGTTCCACACGAACGTGAACACCAAAATCGCCAGCGCAGCCAGCGCGGGCCGAATCAGCGGCAACACGATCCGCCAGAACACCGTCCATTCCCCCGCGCCTTCGATGCGCGCGGCCTCGATCAGCTCGAACGGCAACTGCTTGATGAAGTTGCGCAGGAACAGCGTGCAGAACCCGGTCTGAAACGCGACATGAAACAGGATCAGCGCTTCGACGGTATTGAACACACCGAGCCTCAACGACAGGTCACGCACCGGAATCATCAGCACCTGCACCGGCACGAAGTTGCCGGCGACGAACGTGCCGAACAGCGCGGTACTGCCGCGAAACCGGTAGGTCGCGAGCGCGAAGCCGGCCATCGCCGCGAGCGCGATCGAGCCGATCACGGACGGCACCGTGATCTGCACGCTGTTCCAGAAGTAATGCAGCATCGGCGACGTCGTCAGCGCGTCGCGATAGTTCTCGATCATCGCGAAGTGGCGCGGCCAGCCCCAGTAGTGGCCTTCGACGAGTTCCTCGGTCGAGCGCACCGACGTGACGAACACAGCGATCATCGGCAGCAGCCAGATCAGCAGCGCGACGGGCAGCGACAGCTTGTACAGCCGGCGCGAGACGGGCTTCCATCGGGCAACGGGTGTCGGAAACATGATGAGCCTCCCCGGGGTCACTGCTCGTTGCGCAGCA
This sequence comes from Burkholderia cepacia complex sp. TUM26381, assembly GCF_057439935.1. Classification (NCBI taxonomy): domain Bacteria; kingdom Pseudomonadati; phylum Pseudomonadota; class Betaproteobacteria; order Burkholderiales; family Burkholderiaceae; genus Burkholderia; species Burkholderia cepacia complex sp. TUM26381. Next base: position 46,891 of record NZ_CM172007.1, read on the forward strand.
TGCGGCGCAACTGGAACACGATGTAGACGAGCATGATCGCGAACAGCACGACCGCGATCGACGCGGAATAGCCGAGCCGGTAATACTTGATTGCCTGGTCGTACATGTAATACGCGAGCACGGTCGAACTCTCGAACGGCCCGCCGCTCGTCATCACCGAGATCAGGTCGAAGCTGCGCAGCGCACCGATCACCGTGACGACGATCGCCATGAACGTGGTCGGCCGCAGCTGCGGCAGCACGACGTGCCACAGCAGCGCGACGCCGCGCGCGCCTTCCATCCGCGCGGCCTCGATCTGTTCCGGGTTGACCGACGTGAGGCCGGTCAGGTACAGGATCATGCAGTACGCGGTCTGCGGCCACAGCGCGGCGAACACGACGCCGAGCGTCGCATAGCGCGCGTCGCCGAGTACCGGGATGCCGTGCCCCGCGATCAGCGCGAGCAGCCCGAAGGTCGGATCGTAGAACCACGAGAAGATCAGGCCGACGACCACGCCGGACAGCACGAACGGCGCGAAGAACAGCGACTTCACGAGCCGGATGCCGCCGACCGCCTGGTTCAGGTACAGCGCGAGCGCGAGGCCGAGCGGCGGCGCGAGCATGAAGAGCGCGAGCCAGATCACGTTGTTGCGCAGCGCGGTGTAGAACGTCGGGGCCTGCAGCAGCTCGGCGTAGTTCGCGAGCCCGACGAAGGTGCGCTCGGTCATCCCGTCCCAGTTGTACAGGCTCAGCCACAGCGTCGACAGGATCGGCCAGATCACATAGACGGCAACCATCGCGCAGGCCGGCGCGAGAAACAGCCACGCGGCGCGCTGTTGCCGCCGCACGGCGGGCGACGGGCGGCGCGCGGGCAACGCAGCGGCGGATGTCCCGCGCGGCGGCGGCGCGGCGCCGGCGGGCGGGGTGGACGTGATCGGACTGGACACGGCAAGCCTCCTGAACGGACACGGCGGCGCGCGGCCGCCGGTTGGGTCACGCGGTCACTTCTTGTAGATCCGCTTGCGGGTCTGTTCGAGCTGCGCGAGCACCGTATCGAGCTGCGCGGGATTCGCGAGGAACTGCTGCATGCCCTTCATCCCTTCGTCGGCCATTTCCTTCGTCATGTCGCGGTCGTAGAACTGCGCGACGCCTCCCTTCGTGTCGGCAAGGATGCGGAAGCCGATGCGCGAAATCGGATCGGCCGGCTCGGGCGACTTGCTGTTGGCCGACAGCGAGCCGAGGCCTTCCGCGAGCTTCGCGCCCATCTCGGGCGTTTCGACGAACGCGAGGAACGTGTGCGCGTCGGCCTTGTTCTTCGCCTTCGTCGGGATGTGCAGCGACTCGACCGGGCCGTCCTCGGCGGTCGGCACCTTCGGGTCGATGACCGGGAACCGGTAGTAGCCCATTTCCTGCTTCACGCTCGGCGGAAAGCCGGCCGCGATGAAGGTGCCCATCAGCATCATCGCGGCCTTGCCCTGGAACAGGAACGGCTGCGCGCCGTCGAGATCGTAGGACAGCGCGTTGTCGATGAAGTAGCCGGCATCGATCAGCGATTTCCATGTCGTGTAGACCTTCTTCACGCGCGGGTCGGTGTACGGCACGTCGCCGGCCATCAATTGCTGGTGGAACGCGTTGCCGTTCAGGCGCAGGTCGAGATAGTCGAACCAGCCGGCGAGCGTCCACGCGTCGCGGCCGCCGATCGCGATCGGCGTGATGCCGGCCGCTTTCAGTTTCTTGCACGCGTCCAGAAACTGGTCCCAGGTCTTCGGCTCGTCGGCGATGCCGACCTTGCGGAACAGGTCCTTGCGGTAGAACAGCCCCCACGAGTAGTAGACGGTCGGCGCCGCGTACTGCTTGCCGTTGTACGACGATGCGTCGCGCGTCGACGCATACATCGCGCCCCAGCCGTTTTTCGTCCAGTCGCCGCTCAGGTCTTCGAACAGCCCGCGCTTCGCGTAGTACGCCATCCGCTCACCCGCGTGCCAGTTCACGACGTCCGGCGCGACGGTCGTGAGCCACGCGGGGAGCTGCACCTTGTACGCTTCCTCGTCGACGAAGGTTGCCTTCACGTCGATGTCGGGGTGCGCCTTGCGAAAGGCGTCGAGCGTCGATTGCCAGACCGCGCGCTGGCTCGCGCCCTTGAACGCGATGTTGATCGTCAGCGTGCCGGCATCGGCGGGCGCCGTCATGCCGAGCGACGCGAAGGCGACGGCGGCGGCCGTGGCGAGCCGGGCGGCGGCGCGAAGGGGGCGATGTGTCATGCGTGTCTCCAGTCCTGTGTGTCGTTGTGCGTGACCGGCGCGGCGTGGCGCCGGTGGCGGGATGCTACGAACGGCTTCGATACACGGCCACGTCCCGCGGCCCGACTTGCGCGGCGCCGAGCACGAATGCCGACGGCGGCACTGCGTCGATCGTGTGCGGTGCGTTGCCGTAGTTGAAAACGTAGGTCAGGCCGCCGCGCCGGCTCACGCGCACGCCGTCGCCGAGCGGCACCGGCGCGAGGCCCGCTTCGGCCGCGACGTCGGCGAACAGCTTCGTGGTGGTCGCATCGTCGAACAGCGCAGCCCAGTAGTGCAGCACGCCATGCGATACGCAGGCCGGATGACCGTCGGCGAAACGGGCGCGCACGACGCTGCGCGTGTCGTCGCGCAGCTCGACGAAGTCGCGCCAGTGGCGCGCATCGCCCGCGAGCGGTGAACCGTCGCGCAGCGTGCCGTCGATCCGCTCGGTCACGTTCGGCCGCAGCGACTCGACGCGCCACACGCGCACCGGCAGGATCGACGCGAGCGGGCCGGGCGGCAGCGTCGGCGGAATCTGCAAGTCGACGGTCTTCGAACCGGTACGCGGCCCGAACACCGCATGCGCGCCCGATGCGGCGAGCCGTGCCGCGAAATCGTCGGGCACGACGGGCAGCGGCGGCACGACGACGAGGCGGTAGCCGTCGAGCGGTGCGTTCGCCGAAACGATGTCGACGTCGAGGCCGAGCGCGCGCAGCGCCGAGTAGTACTCGAATGCGAAGCGCGGGTAGTGGAAATCGGCGCCCTGCGGCTGCACTTCGAACAGCCACTTCGCTTCGTAGTCGAAGACCAGCGCGACCGGTGCGCGCACCGGGCCGTCCGCATCCGCATCCTTGCCGGCGTCGTGCACGGCCGCGATCTCGCGTGCGACGCGCTGCGCCTCGCGGCCGCCTTCATCGAGCTTGTCGTCGGGCGTGTGCAGGCCGGCATGCATCTGTTCCTGCGCGAACGGCGCCTGCCGCCAGCGGAAGTACGACACGCAGCCGGCGCCGTGCGCGAACGCTTCCCAGCTCCACAGACGCACCATGCCCGGCAGCGGCGCGGGGTTCCACTGCGCCCAGTTCACGGGCCCCGGCTGTTGTTCCATCACCCAGAACGGCAGCTTCGACATGCCGCGATAGAGGTCGTGATTGAACGACGCGAAATCGGGATGGCCGGTGCGCAGCCAACGCGCTTTCACGTCGGGCGCGAACCATTGCTCCTCGAGCGCGCCGAGCGGGTAGCTGTCCCACGTCGCGATGTCGAGGTCGCGGGCGACCTCGTAGTGGTCGAACTCGGTGAACAGCTGCATGAAGTTGTGCGCGACAGGCCGGCCCGGCGAGTGCGCGCGGATCACGTCGACCTGCATCCGGTGATAGCGCGCGACTTCGTCGGACGCGAAGCGCCGGTAGTCGAGGCGATGCGACGGATGCGCTTCGGTTACGGTGCCGACGGGCGCGTCGACTTCGTCGAAATGGCGATACTCCATGCTCCAGAACACGGTGCCCCACGCGCGGTTCAGCGCGTCGATCGTGCCGTAGCGTGCCTTCAGCCATGCACGGAAGCGTACGAGCGCGGCCGGCGAGTAGCTGACGACGGTCTGATGGCAGCCGAGTTCGTTGTCGGTCTGCCAGTAGCGCACGGCCGGGTGGCGGCCGTAGCGTTCGGCGACCGCCGTGCAGATCTGGCGCGACGCTTCGAGATAGGTCGGCGACGAGAAGTCGTAGTGGCGGCGCGAGCCGAATGCGCGCGGCCGTCCGTCCGCGCCGATCGCGAGGATGTCGGGATGGCGGTCGACCAGCCACTTCGGCGGCGTCGCGGTCGGCGTGCACATCACGATCTCGAGGCCGGCCGCGCCGAGCACGTCGATCGCGCGGTCGAGCCAGCCCCAGTCGTATTCGCCCGGCGACGGCTCGATGCGGCTCCACGCGAATTCGGCGATCCGCACCTGCTCGATGCCGAGCGCTTTCATTCGGCGGGCGTCATCGGCCCACATCGATTCCGGCCAGTGTTCCGGGTAGTAGCAGACTCCGAGGCGCATGCCGATCCTTATGCGTAGTGGTGGACGTGGACGTCGGCGCACGCGGGCACCGCGCGGCCGTCTTCGGTGAAGAGATGGCAGGCCACGGCCGGCGCATGCACGTGCACGCGCTCGCCGGTGCGCACCTGCGCGTCGCCGGGGACCTTCGCGATCAGCGGCGCGCCGCCGGGCCCGTCGAGGTGCACGTAGGTTTGTTCGCCGAGGCGTTCGACGAGCGCGACGTCGCGTGCGAGCGTCGTTGCGTCGGGTGCGGCGCCGAGCGTCAGGTGTTCGGGGCGAATGCCGAGCGTCACGGCGGTGCCGGCGCCGAGGGCCGAGCCGTCGCGCGGCAGCGTGAAGGTTTCGCCGGACGGCACGAGCGTGACGGTCGTGCGATGTGCGTCGCACGCAGCGACGACGGCCGGCAGGAAGTTCATTCGCGGCGAGCCGATGAAGCCCGCGACGAAGCGGCTGGCGGGGTGATGGTAGAGGTCGAGCGGCGCACCGACCTGCGCGATGCTGCCGTGCTGCGCGGTGTCCGCGCCCGCGTGCAGCAGCACGATCTTGTCGGCGAGCGTCATCGCCTCGGTCTGGTCGTGCGTCACGTAGACGACGCTCGCGCGTTCGAACTGCCGGTGCAGCCGCGCGATCTCGATGCGGGTCTGGCCGCGCAGCGCCGCGTCGAGATTCGACAGCGGCTCATCGAAGAGGAACACGCCGGGCTCGCGCACGATCGCCCGGCCGATCGCGACGCGCTGCCGCTGGCCGCCCGACAACGCTTTCGGCTTGCGCTCGAGCAGCGTGTCGAGTTGCAGGATACGCGCGGCGTCGCGCACCTTCCGGTCGATCTCGGCTTTCGGCACACGGGCGAGCTTCAGCCCGAACGCCATGTTCTCGTACACCGTCATGTGCGGAAACAGTGCGTAGCTCTGGAACACCATCGCGACGCCGCGCTCGGCGGCCGGCACGTCGTCGACCCGGCGGCCGTCGATCGACAGCTCTCCCGCGCTCAGGTCCTCGAGGCCGGCAATCATGCGCAGCAACGTCGATTTCCCGCATCCGGATGGTCCGAGGAACACGCAGAACTCATGCGCGCCGATCTCCAGATCGACGTCGCGAATGACCGGCGCGTGATCGCCATAGGCTTTCTGCACGCGTCGCATCGAGATGCTCGCCATTGTCTCCGCTCCATGTTTTAATACGCCGTACTGCATGATTAAGCGCTTAATCACCGCGATCAAAAAAAGAGGCGATGCGATCGCGGCCGAGTCGCGCCCGTTCGACGGGCGGCAAGGTGTGCGGCGATAGTGCGCCGCTTCGGTGAGCGAAGCAAATACTGGATCGACGTCTCATATAGTGAGCATACGATGGCAACCCTGGATGAAGTGGCGCGTCGCGCGGGCGTGACGGCCGCAACGGTGTCGAACGTGCTGCGCGGCCGCGGCAGGGTGGGCGACGCGACGCGGGCGCGCGTGCTGGAAGCGGTCGAGGCGCTCGGGTACCGGCCGCATCTCGCCGCGCGGGCACTGGCGGAAGGGCGCGCACCGACGGTCGCGCTGATGGTGTCGAGCATCGCGAACCCGTTCTATCCGGAGTTCGCGCTGGCGGTCGAGCGGGCGGTGCGCCGCAACGGACAGTTCCTGATCGTCTGCAATACGAATGAAGATCCGTTGCAGGGGCGCGCGTATCTCGACCAGATCGCCGGCACGATCTCCGAAGGGATACTCGTGACCAACGCGAACCTGCATCTGCCGGATCTGCTCGACGTCGCGCGACGCGGCGTGCCGGTCGTGCTGTGCCTGTGGGAGCGGCCCGAGGCGCCGCCGGACGGGTTGCCGTGCGTGGCGATCGATTTCCGTGAGGCGGGACGGATCGCGACGCGGCATCTGCTCGAACTGGGTCACGAGAAGATCGGCGTGATCGTCGGCGGCGCAGCGAGCGGCGTGCAAGCGGCGCGCTACGACGGCTTCGTTGACGTGATGCGCGAGGCCGGGCTTGACGCGTCGATCGTCGCGGCCGAGCGCGATTCGATCGAAGGCGGCGTGCGCGCGGCAGGGCGACTGCTCGATGCGCATCCGCGGTTGACCGCGCTGGTTGCGACCAATGACCTGCCGGCGATCGGCGCCATGCACGCAGCGGCCGATCGCGGCAGGCGCGTACCGGACGATCTGTCGATCGTCGGCCTGACCGACATTCATCTGGCGAGCGACACACGCCCGACGCTGACGACCGTCGCGATCCCGACCGCCGAAGCGGCCGGCCTCGCGGTCGAACTGCTCAATACGTTGCGCGAGGCGGGCGGGCAGAGCGACGCGGCGTCGCGCGTGCGTGTCGCGTCGTTGCCGAAACTGAGGGTGCGCGGGACGACCGGGCCGGTACGGCGCGCGGTATAACGGCGTGCGCGCGAGCCGGGCTCACCCGCCTTCGACGAGCCGCATCACGATGTTTCTCGCCGACTCCAGATGCGCGACCGTCATCGAGCGAGCCGCACGCGCATTGCGTTCGCGGCACGCTTGCAGAATCTCTTCGTGTTCGACCTGGAACGACGGCGTATCGGCGAGCAGGGTGGTTTGCAGGCGCTCGTAACGTTCGACCTGACTGCGCAGTTCGGCAATCGACCGCAACTGCCGCGCATTGCCGCAACACGCGTAAAGCAACGCGTGGAATTCGCGATTCAGTTCTCCCTGCCTGCGCGGCACGGCCGCATCGCCGAGCAGGCGATGCACGAGTTCGGCGCGCGCGAGCGTCTCGTCGTCGAGCCGCTTCACGCTCCGGTAGATCGCGTCGCCTTCGAGCAGCACGCGCAGGTCGTAGATTTCCTGTACGTCCGATGCGCTCAGCATCCGCACGACGGCGCCGCGATTCCTGAAGATATCCAGCAATCCCTCGCGTTCCAGCCGCTGGATCGCTTCGCGCATCGGAATCCGGCTGATGCCGAACCGCTCGGCCAGATCGCGCTCGACGAGCCGTTCGCCAGCCGCCAGCTCGCCGTTGATGATCATGTCGCGCAGCGACGCGGCGATGGCGTCTGCCGTAGAGTCGAGTTTGGCTTCCATGCCTGCATGTTCCGTCAATTTGGAATAATGGTATACCAAGCGGCAATCCAGTGCCACAATGACGGCCACAGGCGGGTGCTGCAAAACGGCATCCGGCACGGTCGAAGCAACCGACATCAATGGAGAGCGAGATGGCAGCAGGCGAACACAAGTATCGCGTCGCAGTGGAGTGGACGGGCAATCGCGGCACCGGCACGTCGGGATATCGCGAGTACGGCCGCGATCATGTGATCCGCGCGGGTTCGAAGCCGGATATTCCTGGTTCGTCGGACGCGGCGTTTCGCGGCGATGCATCACGCTGGAATCCGGAAGACTTGTTGCTCGCGTCGGCATCGGCGTGCCACAAGCTCTGGTATCTGCACCTGTGTTCCGATGCCGGCATCCGCGTGGTGTCCTATGTCGACCACGCGGAAGGCACGATGCTCGACAGCGCACAGGAAGGCCGCTTCACCGAAATCGTGCTGCGTCCGCACGTGACCATTCAGGCCGGCGGCGATCGCGAAAAGGCGGCGCATCTGCATCACGATGCGCATGCGAAATGCTATATCGCGAACTCGGTCAACTTCCCGATCCGCTGCGAACCCGTGATCGAGTTCGCCGCCGCCTGACGCCGCCAGCCGCCAAACGAAATCGACGATGAAGCTTTTCTACTACCCCGGCAATGCGAGCATGGCGCCGCACTTCGTGCTCGAGGAAATCGGCAAGCCGTTCGAGCTGGCGTATGTCGACCGCACGCACGACCAGCACAAGTCGCCGGACTATCTCGCGCTGAATCCGAACGGACTCATCCCGGTGCTGGTCGACGGCGATCTCGTGCTGTACGAAACCGCCGCGATCTGTCTGCATCTCGCCGATACGCATCCGGAGCGGCGGCTTGCGCCCGGCCTCGGTACACCGGCGCGCGCGCAGTGCTACAAGTGGCTCATGTGGCTCACCAACACGCTGCAGGCAACGCTGATCGCGTATTTCTATCCGGAACGCTGGGTCGATGCGGGCAATGCGTCGGGCGCCGCGCAGGTCAACGCGCATGCGGAGGCAAAGATCGCGACGCTGCTGGATCAACTCGAGCATCAGCTGGAAACGGGCGGCGGGCCGTGGCTGCTTGGTGAGCACTACACGGTGCTCGATCCGTACGCGCTGATGCTGTGCCGCTGGACGCGCGGCTTTGCCGCGCCGGCACGGCAGCGGCCGGTACTCGGCGGTTATTTGCAGCGGGTGCTTGCGCGCCCGGCGATCCAGCGGGCGTTGAAGACGGAAGGGCTCGCAGCGCCCTGGGTGTAACGCGCGGCAGGAGCCGCATGCGCGTCACGCGGCGCGCGTGCATGCCGGGCGATACGGGCGATACGGGCATCCCGGCAACCGATCCGCCGCAGCGTCGTCACAGCGAGACGCCGTAAACCTCCCGCGCCGCCACGCGAATTGCATCGGCCATCACCGCGACGGCTGGCGAATGCAGCCGGTCGGTGCGCGTGATGATCCCGAAATCGTCCATCCGGCAATCCATCTCCAGCGGCAGCACCGTGACGATCCCGTGCCGCGCGTAATAGCGCGCGACGTCCTCGGCCAGCACCGCGATCATGTCGCTCTGTTCGAGCAGTTGCGTGATGAACAGCAGCGCTGCCGTTTCGACGAGGTTGGCGGGCGGCGCGAGGCTCGCACGCTGGAACACGAGCTCGAAACGATGCCGCAGCACGCTGCCGGCCGGCGGCACGACCCACGCGGCGCGCTGCACGTCCGCGAGCGACAGCGGCACCTGCGCGAGCAGCGGGTGGCCGGTTCGCACGACGGCGGCCACCGGCTCGCCGGTCAGCGGCTCGTAGCGCAGGCGCAGCTTGTCGTGTTCGGCAGAGAGCCGGCCGAGCACGATATCGATCTTCTCCTGCGCGAGATGTTCGAGCAGCACGTTGCTGGTGTCGATCTCGACCGACACGTGCAGGCCCGCGTGCGTGCCCTTCACCGCGGCAACGGCCGGCGGCACGAGCCGCAGCCCCGGCGACGTGATCGCGCCCACCGCCACGTGGCCGAGATGGCCGGCCTTCAGCGCGGCCAGTTCCTCATGCGCCTGGTCGAGACTGCCGAGCGCCATGCGCGCGTGGCGGATCAGCGCGTCGCCGTACAGCGTCGGCCGCATCCCGCGCGGCAGGCGCTCGAACAGCACCGCGCCGATCGATTCCTCAAGTTCGCGCAGCAGCTTCGACGCGGCCGGCTGCGTCATGCTCAGCGCGGCCGCCGCGCGATGGATGCTGCCTTCGTCGGCGAGCGCGACGACCAGCAGGAGCTGGCGTGTCTTCAGGCGGCCACGGTTTCCCCACGGGCTGGCTTCGGGCATCGTACGGGTTTATATCGATATCGGAATCGATATCGTAATCGCCAAAAACGTCATTAGCCAGTTATCAAAATTCTGCCTAGACTGCGCCGGTATCCCGTCACCCGAGGACAGACGATGTCGGCAACAAAACCGAGGCTGCGCTCCGCCCAATGGTTCGGCACGAACGACAAGAACGGCTTCATGTACCGGAGCTGGATGAAGAACCAGGGCATCCCCGATCACGCGTTCGACGGCCGGCCGATCATCGGCGTCTGCAACACGTGGTCCGAACTGACGCCATGCAATGCGCACTTCCGCAAGCTCGCCGAGCACGTGAAGCGCGGGATCTCCGAGGCGGGCGGCTTCCCGGTCGAATTCCCGGTGTTCTCGAACGGCGAATCGAACCTGCGGCCGTCGGCGATGCTCACGCGCAACCTCGCGTCGATGGACGTCGAGGAAGCGATCCGCGGCAACCCGATCGACGCCGTCGTGCTGCTCGCCGGCTGTGACAAGACGACGCCTGCGCTGCTGATGGGGGCGGCGAGCTGCGACGTGCCGGCGATCGTCGTGTCGGGCGGCCCGATGCTGAACGGCAAGCTGGAAGGCAAGAACATCGGGTCGGGCACGGCCGTGTGGCAGCTGCACGAAGCGCTGAAGGCCGGCGAGATCGATCTTCATCACTTCCTGTCGGCCGAAGCCGGGATGTCGCGCTCGGCCGGCACCTGCAACACGATGGGCACCGCGTCGACGATGGCGTGCATGGCCGAGGCGCTCGGCGTCGCGCTGCCGCACAACGCGGCGATTCCGGCCGTCGATTCGCGTCGCTACGTGCTCGCGCACATGTCGGGCATCCGCATCGTCGAGATGGCGCTCGACGGTCTCGTGCTGTCGAAGATCCTGACGCGCGCGGCGTTCGAGAACGCGATCCGCACGAATGCGGCGATCGGCGGGTCGACGAATGCGGTGATCCACCTGAAGGCGATCGCGGGCCGCATCGGCGTGCCGCTCGAACTGGAAGACTGGATGCGGATCGGCCGCGCGACCCCGACGATCGTCGACCTGATGCCGTCGGGGCGCTTCCTGATGGAAGAGTTCTATTACGCGGGCGGGCTGCCGGCCGTGCTGCGCCGCCTCGGCGAAGGTGGGCTGCTGCCGCACCCGGCGGCGCTGACGGTGAACGGCAAGTCGCTGTGGGACAACGTGCGCGAAGCGCCGAACTACGACGACGAGGTGATCCGCCCGCTCGACCGGCCGCTGATCGCGGATGGCGGCATCTGCATCCTGCGCGGCAACCTCGCGCCGCGCGGCGCGGTGCTGAAACCGTCGGCGGCGAGCCCCGAACTGCTCAAGCATCGCGGCCGCGCGGTCGTGTTCGAGAACCTCGACCACTACAAGGCGACGATCAACGACGAGGCGCTCGAGGTCGACGCCAGCTCGGTGCTCGTGCTGAAGAACTGCGGGCCGCGCGGCTATCCGGGCATGGCCGAGGTCGGCAACATGGGGCTGCCGCCGAAGCTGCTGCGCCAGGGCGTGAAGGACATGGTGCGGATTTCGGATGCGCGGATGAGCGGCACCGCGTACGGCACGGTCGTGCTGCACGTCGCGCCCGAGGCCGCTGCCGGCGGCCCGCTCGCGGCCGTACGCAACGGCGACTGGATCGAACTCGACTGCGAGGCCGGCACGCTGCATCTCGACATTACGGATGACGAACTGCAGCGCCGCCTGTCGGACGTCGATCCGGCCGCGGCACCGGGGGTGGCCGGCCAGATCGGCAAGGGCGGTTACGCGCGGCTGTACATCGATCACGTGCTGCAGGCCGACGAGGGGTGCGACCTCGACTTCCTGGTCGGCACGCGCGGCGCGGACGTGCCGAGCCATTCGCATTGAGCGGCGCGCGGCGCGAGGTGCGCCGCAGCCGGTCGCGGGCGCCCGGCCCGCACGACGTGAAACCGTGAACGCATGACGGCCGGCCGTGACCGGGGCCGAAGCAGGACGCGAACCATGACATCGAGCAGCACGCCGCGTTATCGCGGCATCTTCCCCGTCGTCCCGACGACGTTTGCCGACACCGGCGAGCTCGACCTCGCGAGCCAGAAGCGCGCGGTCGATTTCATGATCGACGCGGGCTCGGACGGGCTGTGCATCCTCGCGAATTTCTCCGAGCAGTTCGCGATCACCGACGATGAACGCGACGTGCTCACGCGCACGATCCTCGAGCACGTCGCGGGCCGCGTGCCGGTGATCGTCACGACGTCGCATTACAGCACGCAGGTGTGCGCGGCGCGCAGCCTGCGCGCGCAGCAGCTCGGCGCGGCGATGGTGATGGCGATGCCGCCTTACCACGGCGCGACGTTCCGCGTGCCGGAAGCGCAGATCTTCGACTTCTATGCGCGCGTATCCGACGCGATCTCGATCCCGATCATGATCCAGGACGCGCCCGCGAGCGGCACCGCGCTGTCCGCACCGTGTCTCGCGCGGATGGCGCGCGAGATCGAGCAGGTCGCGTACTTCAAGATCGAGACGCCAGGCGCCGCGAACAAGCTGCGCGAGCTGATCCGGCTCGGCGGCGACGCGATCGAGGGGCCGTGGGACGGCGAGGAGGCGATCACGCTGCTCGCCGATCTCCATGCGGGCGCGACCGGCGCGATGACGGGCGGCGCGTATCCGGACGGCATCCGGCCGATCCTCGACGCGTGGCGCGCAGGGCGCCACGACGATGCGTACGCGCGCTACCAGGCGTGGCTGCCGCTGATCAATCACGAGAACCGCCAGTCCGGGATCCTCACCGCGAAGGCGCTGATGCGCGCAGGCGGCGTGATCGCGTGCGAGCGGCCGCGGCATCCGATGCCGGAACTGCACCCGGACACGCGCGCGGAGCTGCTCGCGATCGCGCGCCGGCTCGATCCGCTCGTGCTGCGCTGGGCGCACTGAGCGATGCGCGAAGGAGACACGCACGATGAGTGATCCGATTTCGCTGGGTGTCGTCGGGATCGGCAAGATCGCGCGCGACCAGCACCTGCCGGCGATCGCCGCCGAACCGGGCTTTGCGTTGACCGCGTGCGCGAGCCGCCACGCGGAAGTCGCGGGCGTCCGCAACTATCCCGATCTGCGCGCGCTGCTGGCGGCCGAGCGCGAGCTCGACGCGGTGTCGCTGTGCGCACCGCCGCAGGTGCGCTACGCGCAGGCACGCGCGGCGCTCGAAGCCGGCAAGCACGTGATGCTCGAGAAGCCGCCGGGCGCGACGCTCGGCGAAGTGGCGGCGCTGGACGCGCTGGCGCGCGAACGCGGCCTCACGTTGTTCGCGACCTGGCATTCGCGCTGCGCGAGTGCGGTCGAGCCCGCGCGTGCATGGCTCGCGACGCGCACGATCCGCGCGGTGCAGGTGCGCTGGAAGGAGGACGTGCGGCGCTGGCATCCGGGGCAGCAGTGGATCTGGGAGCCGGGCGGCCTCGGCGTGTTCGATCCGGGCATCAACGCGCTGTCGATCGTCACGCGAATCCTGCCGCGCGAACTCGTGCTGCGCGAAGCGACGCTGTTCGTGCCGGGCGATGTGCAGACGCCGATCGCGGCCGAACTCGATTGCGCGGATACCGGCGGCGTGCCGGTGCGCGCGGAATTCGACTGGCGGCACGGCCCCGTCGAGCAATGGGAGATCGCGGTCGATACGGCCGACGGCGTGCTCGCGATCAGCCGCGGCGGCGCGCAACTGTCGATTGCGGGCGAGCCGGTCGAGATCGGGCCCGAACGCGAGTATCCGGCGCTGTATGCGCACTTCCACGCGCTGATCGCGCGGGGCGAAAGCGACGTCGACGTGCGGCCGCTGCGGCTCGTCGCCGATGCGTTCCTGTTCGGTCGGCGCGTGCAGACCGACGCGTTCGGCCGCTGAACGTGCGCGCTTCGGCACGAAGCGCGCACGACGAATCTTTCCGGCACACCACGTCACGGCACAAGCCGACATAAAGGAGACACCGCATGAACCGCACGACTCACACGATTCGCCGCCATACGTTGCGCGCGCTGCTGGCCGCGCTCTGCATCGCGCCGCTCGGCATGCAGGGCGCCGCGCGCGCCGACGCGCCGCTGAAGATCGGCTTCCTCGTGAAGATGCCCGAGCAGGCATGGTTCATCAACGAGCAGAACGCGGCGTCCGCGCTTGGCCAGAAGGAGAATTTCTCGGTCGTGAAGATCGGCACGCCGGACGGCGAGAAGGTGCTGGCCGCGATCGACAACCTCGGTTCGCAGGGCGCGCAGGGCTTCGTGATCTGCGCGCCCGACGTGCGCCTCGGCCCGGCGATCGCCGCGCGCGCGAAGCGCTACAACATGAAGTTCGTGACGGTCGACGACCAGCTCGTCGATTCGACCGGCAAGCCGCTGACGAACGTGCCGCACCTCGGGATGTCGGCGACCAAGATCGGCAACCAGGTCGGCCAAGCGATCGCCGACGAGATGAAGCGGCGCGGCTGGAAGCCCGAGGAAGTCGGCGCGCTGCGGGTCACGAACTACGAGCTGCCGACCGCCAAGCTGCGCACCGACGGCGCGACGCAGGCGCTGCTCGCGAACGGCTTCCGCAAGGAGAACATCTTCGACGCGCCGCAGAAGACGACCGACGACGAAGGCGGTTTCAGCGCGGCCGCGCCCGTGCTCGCGCGCCATCCGAACGTGAAGAAATGGGTCGTCTACGCGCTGAACGAGGAGACCGTACTTGGCGCGGTGCGTGCGACCGAGCAACTGCACATCCCGTCGGCCGACGTGATCGGCGTCGGTATCAACGGCGCGGGCGAGGCGTTCGCCGAATTCCAGAAGAAGGAGCCGACCGGCTTCTACGGGACGATCGCGGTCAGCTCGACGAACCACGGCAAGGACAGCACGCAGAACCTCGTCGACTGGATCCGCAACGGCAAGACGCCGCCGGCCGACACGCAGACGAGCGGCAAGCTGATGACGCGCGCGAACTGGCAGGCCGTGCGTACCGAGCTCGGCATCTGAGCGCGCGAGGCGAGAAGGCGATGACGATGCAGACGATGACGGCCGTGTCCGGCAGCGACGCCGAGACGGCTACGCCGCCGGGCGGCCCGCTGCTCGCGCTCGACGGCATCACGGTGACGTTCCCGGGCGTGCGTGCGCTCGATGGCGTGTCGCTGTCGGTGCGCGCGGGTGAAGTGCACGGACTGATGGGCGAAAACGGCGCGGGCAAATCGACGCTGCTGAAGGTGCTGTCCGGCGTGAACCAGCCGCAGGCCGGCACGTTGACGCTGAACGGCGCCGTGCAGCGCTTCGCGTCGACACGCGCGGCGCTCGAGGCCGGCATCGCGATCATCTACCAGGAGCTGCATCTGGTGCCCGAGCTGACGGTCGCGGAGAACCTGATGCTCGGGCAACTGCCGAGCCGGCTCGGCGTGGTCGACGAGCGCACGCTCGCCGCGCGCGCACTCGATGCGCTGGAGCGGCTCGGCGAGCACATCGATCCGGGCATTCCGGTGAAGTACCTGTCGATCGGTCAGCGCCAGATGATCGAGATCGGCAAGGCGTTGATGCGCGACGCGCGCGTGATCGCGTTCGACGAACCGACGAGTTCGCTGTCGGCGCGCGAAACGACGCAGCTGTTCCGGATCATCCGTGCGCTGCGCGCGGAAGGCCGC
The DNA here is from genome assembly GCF_057439935.1 of Burkholderia cepacia complex sp. TUM26381. Classification (NCBI taxonomy): domain Bacteria; kingdom Pseudomonadati; phylum Pseudomonadota; class Betaproteobacteria; order Burkholderiales; family Burkholderiaceae; genus Burkholderia; species Burkholderia cepacia complex sp. TUM26381. Next base: position 62,168 of record NZ_CM172007.1, read on the forward strand.
GCGATCATCTACGTCACGCACCGGATGGAAGAGGTCTATGAACTGTGCGACCGCGTGACCGTGTTCCGCGACGGCCGGCGCATCGACACGTTCGATTCCGCGACCGGTCTCGATCGCGACCGGCTGATCGGCTGCATGGTCGGCCGCTCGATTGCAGACGTATACGGCTACCGGCCGCGCACGGCCGGCGACGTGCTGATCGAGGCGAAGGGGCTGGCCGGGCCCGGGCTGGCCGAGCCCGTGTCGTTCACCGCGCGGCGCGGCGAGATCGTCGGCTTCTTCGGGCTCGTCGGCGCGGGCCGCTCCGAGCTGATGAAGCTGCTGTACGGCGCGGTGCGCCCGAGTGCGGGGCACGTCGAGCTGAACGGAAAGCGCGTCGCATTCGGAAGCCCGCGCGACGCGGTGCGCGCCGGCATCGCGCTGTGCCCGGAAGACCGCAAGCAGGAAGGCATCGTCGCGATTGCGTCGGTGGCCGACAACCTGAACATCAGCGCGCGCCGCCATTTCAGCCCGGCGCGCATGCTGCTCGACGGGCGACGCGAACGCGAACTCGCGCAACGCTACATCGAGCGGCTCGCGATCAAGACCCGCGACGGCGATACGCCGATCGGCGCGCTGTCCGGTGGCAACCAGCAGAAGGTCGTGCTCGCGCGCTGGCTGGCCGAGCGCATCGACGTGTTCCTGATGGACGAGCCGACGCGCGGCATCGACGTCGGCGCGCGCGCGGAAATCTACAACCTGTTCTACGAACTCGCGGAAGCGGGCCGCACGGTGATTCTCGTGTCGAGCGATCTGGCCGAGGTGATCGGCGTGTCGGATCGCATCGTCGTGATGAAGGAAGGACGGATCGCGGGCGAGGTCGCGAAGGCGCACGCGACGCCCGATGCGCTGATCAAGCTCGCGCTGCCGCGCTAGCGGCGTGCTGCAACAACCGGAACGCATACGACATGAGCCAGGCCATGCAACCCCAACGTACTACCCCGTCCCCCGATGCCGCCGCCGTGCCCGCACGCGCGCGCAGCGGCGTGTGGCAACTGATCAACCGCTCCGGCATCGTGATGGTGTTTGTCGTGCTGTTCGCGACGCTGTCGCTGACGGTGCCGGACTTCCTCACGCCGCGCAACATCCAGGGCCTGCTGCTGTCGGTCACGCTGATCGGCTCGATCGCGGTGACGATGATGTTCGTGCTCGCGCTCGGCGAGGTCGACCTGTCGGTCGCATCGATCGTCGCGTTCTCGGGTGTCGTCGCGTCGACGCTGATCACGGCGACGCACAGCGTGCTGTTCGGCACCGCGGCCGGCGTGCTCGCGGGCGGCGCGGTCGGGCTCGTGAACGGCGTGCTGATCGCGCGCTACCGGATCAATTCGCTGATCGTCACGCTCGCGATGATGGAAGTCGTGCGCGGGCTCGCGTTCATCACGTCGAACGGCGATGCGGTGATGATCTCCGAGGAGCGCTTCTTCGAACTCGGGTCGGGTTCGTTCCTCGGCATCTCCTATCCGATCTGGAGCAACATCGTCGGCTTCGTCGTGTTCGGCTTCCTGTTGCGCAAGACGGTGTTCGGCAAGAACGTGCTGGCCGTCGGCGGCAACGGCGAGGCCGCGCTGCTCGCGGGGCTGCCGGTGATGCGCATCAAGATCGCCGTGTTCGTGCTGCAGGGGCTCGTGACGGGCTTCGCGGGCGTGATGCTCGCGTCGCGGATGAGCCTCGGCGATCCGAAGACGTCGGTCGGCCTCGAACTCGGCGTGATCTCCGCATGCGTGCTCGGCGGCGTGTCGCTGACGGGCGGCGTCGCGACGATCTCCGGCGTGCTGGTCGGCGTGCTGATCATGGGGGCGGTGCAGGACGCGATGAGCCTGCTGAACGTGCCGACCTTTTACCAATATCTGATACGCGGCGGAATTCTGTTGCTCGCGGTGCTGTTCGACCAGTATCGTCGCAACCAGCGGCGCGCGATGAAGATCTGACCGGCAGCGCGGCCGCCCGCGAACGCGACAGATCAGATATCGGGAGACGGCATGCAACAGACTCATCCGGCCGCGTCGGCGACGCTGCTGGCCGACAGCCGCAACACGCTCGGCGAGGGCGCGACGTGGTGCGACAGGGCACACGCGCTGTACTGGGTGGACATCGAAGGCGCGCAACTGTGGCGCTGCCGCGCGGACGGTTCCGGCCTGACACCGTGGGCGATGCCCGAGCGGCTCGCGTGCTTCGCGCTGACCGACGATCCCGATGTGCTGCTCGTCGGGCTCGCGACCCATCTCGCGTTCTTCGACCTGCGCAGCGGCGCGTTCACGCGGATCGTCGACGTCGAGCCTGATCTGCCGACGCGCCTGAACGACGGGCGCTGCGATCCGTCCGGCGCGTTCGTGTTCGGGATGAAGGACGAAGGCGCCGAGCCGCCGCGCGCGGTCGGCGGGTTCTACCGGCTCAACGCCGACCTGACGCTCGAACGGCTCGCGTTGCCGCCGGCGGCGATCGCGAACAGCATCGCGTTCTCGCCGGACGGGGCGAAGATGACTTTCTGCGATTCGCTCGTGCGCGAGATTTTCGTGTGCGATTACTGCGCGGGCGGCGACGTGGCCAACGTGCGGCCGTTCGCGCGGTTGACCGATGCGGACGGCGACCCGGACGGCGCCACGATGGACTGCGACGGCGGGCTGTGGAACGCGCAGTGGGGCGGCCGGCGCGTGGTGCGCTACGGGCCGGACGGCGTCGAGACGGATCGTGTGGCCGTGCCGACCGCACAGCCGAGCTGCGTGGCGCTCGACGGCGAAGGCCGGTTGTACGTGACGAGTGCGCGGGTCGGGTTGAGCGACGATGCGCTTGCGAGCGATGCCGATGCCGGCGGCGTGTTCGTCGCCCGGACGCGCTACGCAGGGTTGCCGACCGCGCGGTTCGCCGGCACGCCGCGCGGCTGATCGCGGATTCACGCAAGGGATCCCGTTCATGGGATGCCGCCGACGCTGCGCACTGTGCACTCAGGTCCGCAGTCCACTGCGGATGCGTGAGCGGCACCGACGCCGTCCGGCTGCCGGAACACCCCGTTCGTCCCTCGACCTGCTGGTAAGATGGCCCGCAATCCCATCCTGCCCGCGCCATGAGCTCCACCCCGACCAAGCCCGCGAACCCGAAGCACGCCGCGACGAACACTACCCGCGTGACGGGCGACAAGCCGAAGGCGCGCGTGCCGCAGCGCATGACCTACGTGATCGGCGGCCTCGACCGGCTGCTGCGTCGCCACATGACCGACGCGCTCGCGCCGCTCGGCATCACGCTCGCGCAATACACGGCGCTGTCGGTGCTCGAGGCACGCGGCACGTCGTCGAACGCGCAACTGGCCGAGCGCTCGCTCATCACGCCGCAATCGGCGAACGAAGTGATGAGCGTGATGGCCGCGCGCGGCTTCGTCACGCGCGAAGCCGACCCGTCGCACGGCCGCATCATCCTGCTCACGCTGACCGACGCAGGCGCGGCGATGCTGCGCGAATGCGAAACCGTGCTGCGTCCGCTCGAGACGCGGATGCTCGGCGACCTCTCCGCCGACGATGCCGCGCACGTGCAGCGCGCCCTCGAACTGTTCGCGCGCAACCTGCGCGGCTGATCGCTTCCTGAAGTTTCCCGGCGCGGGCCGTCCGGCCCGCTTCCGCGGCCAGTGCCGGTCGCGACTTCTTTCCCCATTTCCGCCGCTTTCCGCTCCGGGTTTACACCGCCACTCGTGCCGCTTGCAATATCAGGTAGCCTGATATTAAATGAAGCCGTCCGCAGCAGGAATGCTGCGCACCGAATCGCACAGGAACGAACGACAGGAACAGACATGAGCAAGTACGACAACCGCTGGCAGACCGTGGACGTGAACGTGGAGGCCGGCATCGCATGGGTGACGCTGAACCGTCCGGACAAGCGCAATGCAATGAGCCCGACGTTGAACCGGGAGATGCTGGAAGTCCTCGACGCGGTCGAGTTCGACGATGAGGCGAAGGTACTGGTGCTGACCGGCGCGGGCGGCGCGTGGACGGCCGGCATGGACCTGAAGGAATATTTCCGCGAGATCGACGGCGGCTCCGACGCGCTGCAGGAAAAGGTGCGCCGCGACGCATCGGAATGGCAATGGCGCCGCCTGCGGATGTACAACAAGCCGACGATCGCGATGGTGAACGGGTGGTGCTTCGGCGGCGGGTTCTCGCCGCTCGTCGCGTGCGACCTCGCGATCGCCGCGGACGAAGCGGTGTTCGGGCTGTCGGAGATCAACTGGGGCATCCCGCCCGGCAACCTCGTCAGCAAGGCGATGGCGGACACGGTCGGGCATCGTCGCGCGCTGCACTACATCATGACCGGCGACACGTTCACCGGCGTGGACGCGGCGGAAATGGGCCTCGTGAACAGCAGCGTGCCGCTGGCCGGCCTGCGCGACGAGACGATCGCGCTCGCCGCGCGGCTGATGGACAAGAACCCGGTCGTGCTGCGCGCGGCGAAGCACGGCTTCAAGCGTTCGCGTGAACTCACGTGGGAGCAGTGCGAGGATTACCTGTATGCGAAGCTCGACCAGGCGCAGCTGCGCGATCCGGAGCGCGGCCGCGAGCAAGGGCTGAAGCAGTTCCTCGACGACAAGACGATCAAGCCGGGCCTGCAGGCGTACAAGCGCTGATACGAGCGCGGACGAACCGCCCACGCAACCGCAAGAGACAGGCAAGGCAGGAGACGACATGACCGACAGACGGATGCTGATCGCCGGCGAGTGGTGCACCGCCCGCGACGGCGGGACCTTCGACCGATTCAACCCCGCGACCGGCGCGCTCGCGTCGCGCGCGCCGGCGGCCGGCGTGGCCGACGCCGACGCGGCGATCGACGCCGCGCACCGCGCGTTCCCCGCGTGGGCGGCGCTCGCGCCGACCGAGCGGCGCCGCCGGCTGCTGAAGGCGGCCGACCTGATGGACGCGCGCATCGACGAGATCGTCGCGACGGGCGTCGCCGAAACGGGCGCGACGCCGGGCTGGCTCGGCTTCAACGTGACGCTCGCGGCGAACATGCTGCGCGAGGCCGCGTCGATGACGACGCAGATCGCCGGCGACGTGATCCCGTCCGACGTGCCCGGCAATCTCGCGCTCGCGATGCGCGTGCCGTGCGGCGTCGTGCTCGGCATCGCGCCGTGGAACGCACCGGTGATTCTCGGCACGCGTGCGCTCGCGATGCCGCTCGCATGCGGCAACACGGTCGTGCTGAAGGCATCCGAAGCGTGCCCCGGCGTGCACGCGCTGATCGGCGCGGTGCTGGACGAGGCGGGGCTCGGTGCGGGCGTCGTCAACGTGATTACTCATGCGGCGGCCGATGCCCCCGAACTCGTCGAGCGGATGATCGCGCATCCGCACGTGAAGCGGATCAACTTCACCGGGTCGACGCACGTCGGGCGCATCATCGCGCGCCACGCGGCGGCGCACCTGAAACCCGTGCTGCTCGAACTCGGCGGCAAGGCGCCGGTGCTCGTGCTCGACGACGCCGATCTCGATGCGGCCGTCGACGCGATCGCGTTCGGCGCGTTCTTCAACCAGGGGCAAATCTGCATGTCGACCGAACGCGTGATCGCCGCGCGGGCGATCGCCGATGCGCTCGTCGAACGCCTCGCCGCGAAGGCGCGCACGCTCGTCGCGGGCGATCCGCTCGCAGGCCATCCGCTCGGCACGATGGTCGACGCGGCCGCCGCCGCGCGCGCGGCGTCGCTCGTCGAGGACGCTCGCGCGCATGGCGCGCAGTTGCCGCTCGGCTGCCGCGTCGAAGGTGCGACGATGCAGCCGGCGATCGTCGACGGCGTGACGCGCGACATGCGCCTGTATCGCGAGGAATCGTTCGCGCCGGTTGTCGCGATCCTGCGCGCGGACAGCGACGACGAAGCGGTCGCGCTCGCGAACGACAGCGAGTTCGGGCTGTCGGCGAGCGTGTTCAGCCGCGATGTCGCACGTGCGATGGCGGTCGCGCGCCGGATCGACTCGGGGATCTGCCACATCAACGGCCCGACCGTGCACGACGAAGCGCAGATGCCGTTCGGCGGCACGAAGGCGAGCGGCTACGGCCGCTTCGGCAGCCGCGCGTCGATCGCCGAATTCACCGAGCTGCGCTGGATCACCGTGCAGACCACGCCGCGTCACTACCCGATATGAGCGAGCCGACGATGAATGTTGCAACGCCCGCGAGCGGGCCGGTGAACGACACGGGCGGCGTGCGCTATCGCGCGGCGGCCGTTGCCGTCGGTGCGGCCGAGATTCGTCGCGCGGATAACGGCGCGTGGTACCTGCGCTCGCGCGAACCGCTCGGCGACTACCCGACGCGCCTGACCGACTGCCTCGTGCGCGGCGCACAGGCGCATCCCGACCGCGTGCTGGCCGCGCGGCGCGGCGCCGACGGTCGCTGGATCGAGATCACCTACGCGCAGATGCTCGAACGCGCCCGCGCGCTCGGCCAGGGCCTCGTCGATCTCGGCCTGTCGGCCGAGCGTCCGCTCGCGGTGCTGTCCGGCAACGATCTCGAGCATCTGCAGCTGATGTTCGCCGCGATGCTGGCCGGCGTGCCGTACTCGCCGATCTCGCCCGCGTATTCGCTGGTGTCGACCGACTACGGCAAGCTGCGTCACACGCTCGGCGTGCTGCGGCCGGGCGCGGTGTTCGTCGCCGAACGCGCGCCGTTCACGCGTGCGCTCGACGCGACGCTGCCGGCCGATGCGGCGCTGATCGTCGCGCACGATGCCGATGGCGATGCCGGAGCGCGCACGGTGCCGCTGTCGCGCCTGCTCGCCACCGTCCCGCGCACGATCGATGAAATCCACGCGGCGGTCGGCCCGGATCATCTCGCGAAGATCCTGTTCACGTCCGGTTCGACGAAGCAGCCGAAGGCCGTTCCGACCACGCACCGGATGCTGTGCAGCAACCAGCAGATGCTGCGCCAGACGATGCCGGAGCTGACGCGCGAGCCGCCGGTGCTGGTCGACTGGCTGCCGTGGAATCACACGTTCGGCGGCAGTCACAACCTCGGCATCGCGCTGTACAACGGCGGCACGCTGTACATCGACGACGGCCGCCCGGTTCCCGGCCGCTTCGACGAAACCGTGCGCAACCTGCGCGAGATTGCGCCGACCATCTACTTCAACGTGCCGAAGGGCTGGGAGGAGCTGACCGCCGCGCTCGAAAGCGACGCCGTGCTGCGCGACACGTTTTTCTCGCGCGTGAAGCTGTATTTCTTTGGCGGCGCGGGGCTGTCGCAGGCCGCGTGGGACCGGCTCGACCGCGTGACCGACGCGCATTGCGGCGAGCGCATCCGGATCATGGCCGGCCTCGGGATGACGGAGGCGTCGCCGTCGTGCCTGTTCACGACAGGGCCGCTGATGCGCGCCGGCTACATCGGGCTGCCCGCGCCCGGTTGCGACGCGAAGCTCGTGCCGTGCGGCGGCAAGCTCGAACTGCGTTTCAAGGGGCCGAACGTGATGCGCGGCTATTGGCACGCGGACGTCGATCCGCGCGATGTGTTCGACGACGAAGGCTATTACCGCAGCGGCGACGCGGGCGTGTTTGCCGATCCCGAGCGGCCGGAACTCGGGCTGCTGTTCGACGGCCGGCTGACCGAGGACTTCAAGCTGAGCAGCGGCACGTTCGTGAGCGTCGGGCCGTTGCGTGCGAACGCGGTATCGAGTGGCGCGCCGTACGTGCAGGACGTGGTCGTCACCGGGATCAATCGCGACGACATCGGCTTGCTGGTGTTTCCGCGTGTCGACGCGTGTCGTGCGCTGGCGGGGCTTGCAGCCGATGCACCGGTCGCCGACGTGCTGCGCGCGCCGGCCGTGCGCGCGGCGTTCGCGGCGTGGCTTGCCGCGCTGAACCGGCATGCGAGCGGCGGCTCGACATTCGTCGCGCGCATCCGGTTGATGGACGCGCTGCCGTCGCTCGATCTCGGCGAAGCGACCGACAAGGGTTCGCTGAACCAGGCGGCCGTGCAGAAGCATCGCGCGGCGACGATCGACGCGCTGTACGACCCGGCGCGGCACGATCCCGACGTGATTTACGCGTAAGCGGTTGGCAGGTACGAGCCGCTACAAGCAGGCGTAACGACCGGCTGGCCACGTGACCGGCAGGCATTCTTGCGGCCAGTGACTCAGGTTGCCTGATAAAGGCAGCCGTTTCGACGACACCTCGCGCACCGATCCGCCACTGGCCGGCGGCGGCGCGCGGCGGTTGTTGCACGGCCGACCGACTACAAGACAAGACATCGGATTTGGAGACAGCATGAACACTTACGTTGCCGAAAAACCCACGGTCGCGACCACGCTCGCGCTGTGTTTCGCGATCGCCCTCCTCGAAGGGCTCGACCTGCAGTCGGTCGGCGTCGCCGCACCGCGCATGGCGCGCGAATTCGGGCTCACCGTATCGCAGATGGGCATCGCGTTCAGCGCGGGCACCTTCGGGCTGCTGCCGGGCGCGATGCTTGGCGGCCGGCTCGCCGACCGGATCGGCCGCAAGCGCGTGCTGATCGCCTCGGCCGTGCTGTTCGGGCTGCTGTCGATCGCCACCGCGCAGGTGTCGACGTTCGCGATGCTCGTCGTCGTGCGCGTGCTGACCGGCATCGGGCTCGGCGGCGCGATGCCGAACCTGATCGCACTGTCGTCCGAAGCAGTCGAGCCGCGCTCGCGCAGCAGCGCGGTGGCGGCGATGTACTGCGGCATCCCGTTCGGCGGCGTGATCGCATCGCTGATCGGCGTGCTGCTCGCCGGCGACACCGAATGGCGGCACATCTTCTACGTCGGCGGCGCGGGGCCGCTGCTGCTCGTGCCGCTGCTGGTGGGGTTCCTGCCGGAGTCGCGTGCGTACCTCGACGTCGCCGGCACGCAGGCCGCGCGCGCGAGCGTCGCCCGCACGCTGTTCGGCGACGGCCGCACGACGTCGACGGTCGCGCTGTGGGTCAGCTACTTCTGCACGCTGATCGTCCTCTACTTCCTGCTGAACTGGCTGCCGTCGCTGATGGCCGCGCGCGGACTCGATCGCGAGCACGTCGGCCTCGTGCAGATCGCGTTCAACGTCGGCGCGGGGCTCGGCGCGCTCGGCATCGGCGCGGCGCTCGACCGGATGCGCGCGTCTCGCGTGGTCGGCGGCATGTATGTCGGCATCGTGCTGTCGCTTGCCGCGCTCGCAGCGGCGCCCGGCTTCGCGTCGCTCGCGGCGGCCGCGTTCGCGGCCGGGATGTTCGTGGTCGGCGGGCAGTCGGTGCTGTATGCGCTTGCGGCGATGTACTACCCGACCGCGATGCGCGGCACGGGCGTCGGCACGGCGGTGGCCGTCGGCCGCCTCGGTTCCGTCGTCGGGCCGCTTGCGGCCGCGACGCTGCTGGCCGCCGGCCGCAGCGCGCCGGTCGTGATCGGCGCGAGCATCCCCGTCACGCTCGTCGCGGCCGTTGCCGCGCTGCTGCTGATTCGCCGCCCGCAAGCCGGCGACTGACCTTTCCCGTTTCTTCAATGCGTGCCGTCAGAGCGCGCGATTACTCACGGTCTGGAGACACAACGAAATGAAGACGAAGACAAGGAACGGCCTGCTGGCCGCCGGCGCGTGCTGCGCGCTGGCCGCGCCGGCGGCGCACGCGCAATCGAGCGTGACGCTGTACGGGATCATCGATACGGGCGTCGAATTCGTGTCGCACGCAAACGCGGCCGGCGACCACGTGGTGCGCATGCCGGGCGTGACGGGCGAACTGCCGTCGCGCTGGGGGCTGCGCGGCACGGAGGATCTCGGCGGCGGCTATCAGGCGGTGTTCACGCTCGAAAGCGGCTTCAACGTGCGCGGCGGCGATCTCGGGCAGGGCGGCCGGCTGTTCGGGCGGCAGGCGTTCGTCGGGCTGAAGGGGGGCTTCGGCACGCTCGCGTTCGGCCGCCAGTACACGATGACCTATCTCGCGTTGCAGGGCGCGGACATCATCGGCCCCGACATCTACGGGCTCGGTTCGCTCGATGCCTATGTGCCGAACGGCCGCGCCGACAACGCGGTGACCTACGTCGGCACCTATCGCGGCGTGACGCTCGGCGCGGCCTATTCGTTCGGCCGGGACGGCGCGGGCACCGGCAACTCGCCGGGCCAAGGAACGTGCGCGGGGCAGGTGCCGGGCGACGCCACGCAGTGTCGCGACTGGTCGGTGATGCTCAAGTACGACAGCGCGTATTTCGGGGCGGCGGCGTCGTACGAGGAGCAACGCGGCGGCACCGGCGCGGCCGCGAACTTCTTCGACGGCATCGCGCCGGTCGCCTTCACGAGCAGCGGCGGCAAGGACGCGCGCACGCACGTGAGCGCCTACGCGCAGGCGGCGGGCGCGCGGATCGGCGCGGGCTGGATCGGGCGGCGCGTGTCGACCGGCTCGCCGGCCGCGGCTGGTGCGCATTCGGACCTGTTCTTCGTCGGCGCGTCGTATGCGGTGAAGCCCGATTTCGTCGTCGATGGCGAAGGCTACCGGATCGTCAACAGCGCGCACGACACGCGCGCGACGATGGCGACATTGCGCGCGACTTATCTGCTGACGAAGCGCACGGCCGTCTATGCGCAATCGTCGTATCTGTGGAACAGCGCGCATGCGCGCTACGCGGTCAGCGGCGGTGGGGCCGGCACGACGCCCGGCGAAGGGATGGGGCAGCTCGGCGCGATGGTCGGCGTGCGGCACATGTTCTGATCCGGCAGCCTGAAGAACGGGAGATATCTTGAACAGGAAATCTGCATTCCTCTGTATCGCGCCGCTGTCCGCGGCGGCCATGCTCGCCGGGTGCGGCGGCGACGATTCGGTCAACGCCGCGCCCACGCATCTGGGCGCCGCGACGCCGGCCGCGATGGCGCAGACCTGCGACGCGCTCGCCGCGAAGCTCGCGTATGCGAACACGTCGTTCACGTCGGTGACGACCGCAGCCGCCGGCGCGCTCACGGTAGCCGGCAAGCCGATCGCCGAGCACTGCGTGATCGAAGGGAAGATGAACGAGCGCGTGAGCACGGTGGACGGCAATACCTATGCGATCGGCTTCGAGATGCGTCTGCCGAAAGCATGGAACGGCCGCTTCTTCTACCAGGCGAACGGCGGGCTCGACGGCAACGTCGTGACCGCGACCGGCGAGATCGGCGGCGGCGGGCCGCTGAGCGATGCGCTGAACCTGGGTTTCGCCGTGATCAGTTCGGATTCCGGGCACAGTGCCGCACAGAATCCGCTGTTCGGCCTCGATCCGCAGGCTCGCATCGACTACGGTTATGGCGCGGTCGACGCGCTCACGCCGATGGCGAAGCAGGTGATCCGTCTTGCATACGGCAAAGCGCCCGACCGCAGCTATTTCGGCGGCTGCTCGAACGGCGGCCGTCACGCGATGGTCACGGCGGTGCGCAACCCGGCCGACTACGACGGCATCATCGTCGGCGATCCGGGTTTCCATCTGCCGAAGGCGGCGATCGGCGAGATGTACGGCGCGCAGCAGTTCGCGAAGATCGCGTCGGCGACGGGCACGAACGGGTTGCCGGATATCCGCAGCGGCTTCACCGATGCGGAGCGGCAGTTCGTCGGTGCGAAGATCCTCGACAAATGCGATGCGCTCGACGGTGCGGCCGACGGGATGGTGCAGGACGTCGCCGCATGCCAGGCGCATTTCAGCGTCGATACCGATATCCCGACCTGCGCGAACGGCGCGCGCACGGGCGCCTGCCTGACGCCCGCGCAGAAAACCGCGCTGGAGAACGTGTTCGCGGGTGCGCGCAACAGCGCGGGCACGGCGCTGTACGCGAGTTTTCCGTACGATCCGGGCGTGGCCGGCAGCGGCTGGGCTGCGTGGAAGCAGTCGAATTCGGTCACGCTCGATCCGGCCGCGATGGCGTTCACGTTCATGACGCCGCCGAAAACCGCCGCGACGCTCGCGAACCTGCCCGGTTTCGCGCTCGGCTTCGACATGGACAACGACGCGCCGGCCATCTTCGCGACGAACGGCGTGTACACGCAATCCGCGTGGTCGTTCATGACGCCGCCCGACGAGACGAACCTGTCCGCGCTGAAGTCGCGCGGCGCGAAGCTGATCGCGTATCACGGCACGGGCGACCCGGTGTTCTCGTTCAACGATACGCGCGACTGGTACGCGAACGTCGCGCAGGCGAACGGCGGCGACGCGTCGGATTTTGCGCGCTTCTATCCGGTGCCGGGGATGAACCATTGCTCGGGCGGGCCGGCGACCGACCAGTTCGACATGCTGACGCCGCTCGTCGCGTGGGTCGAGCAGGGGCAGGCGCCGGCCGCGATCGTCGCCGCCGCGCGCGACACGACGAACGCGGTGCCGAATGCCGATGTGCCCACGTCGTGGGGCACGGGCCGCACGCGGCCGCTGTGCCCGTATCCGCAGGTCGCGCGCTATAACGGCTCGGGCGACGCGAATGCGGCGGCGAGCTTCAGTTGTCGGTGAAGTAGCCGTCGATGGGAAGCGGCCGGCGCGAGCAGTGACGCGCCGGCCGAATCGTTCCTGCAAGCAGGCGCTCACTTACTCGCCGAGATCGACCGGCACGTCGAGCCCGACCTTCACGCGGCTCATGCTCACCAGCGTCTTGAACCGCTTCACGTTGTTGTTCGCGAAGAACAGCTCGCGCGTGAGCGCGTTGTACTGATCCATGTTGCGCACCGCGAGGATCAGCACGAAATCCCATTCCCCCGTCACGTAGTAGCACTGCTGGATCTGCGGGCAGCGCTCGAACGCGCGTTTCATTGCATCGAGCTGGCCGATCTGCTCGCTCTCGACCTCGACGTTCACGATGATCGTCAGCGGATGATCGACCTTGTCCGGCGCGATCACGGCCGTGTAGCGCTCGATCACGCCGTCTTCCGCGAGACGTTTCAGGCGCCGGTTCACGGCCGCGGTCGACAGGTTGACGCGCGCGCCGAGCTCGGCCTGCGGCGTTTGCGCGTCGCGCTGGAGTTCCATCAGCAGCTTGCGGTCGAACGCATCGAGTGGGGTCGTCATGATGGCGCGTGAAACCTCGAAAGAATGAGAAATTTTTGCGTTGAAGCCGTCGATTTGGCGATTTTATTGATCGGCCTGCGCAATATTATTTTTCCAACCGACGGCGAGCGCAACTGGCGCTTGCCCGATCCGACCTAACCGGCTGACCGCCCGCGCGGTCCTGCTCAGGAGCCTTCCGCCATGCTGATCGCCAACCCGCGCGCGTCGCGCACCGCTTACCCCCACGCGCTGCGCCGCGTGATGAACATCGCATCGGCCGACGAAAGCGGCGCATGGCTGTCGCACTGGCCGCTCGTCGGCAACGCGCGCACGCCGCTGCGTGCGCTGCCCGATCTCGCCGCGCGGCTCGGCGTCGCGAGCATCAGCGTGAAGGACGAGTCGTGCCGCTCGCCGCTCGGCAGCTTCAAGGCGCTTGGCGCGCCGATTGCGCTGGTGCGGCTCGTGAAGCGGCTGCGCCGTACGCAAGATCTCGATCCGCAAGGGCTCGTCACCGGCGCCTACGCGTCGGAGCTGGCCGACCTGACGGTGATCAGCGCGACGGACGGCAACCACGGCCGCGCGCTGGCCGCCGCCGCGCGCGCGATCGGCTGCGGGTGCGTGATCGTGCTGCACGCGAACGTCGACGCCGAGCGCGAACGCGCGATCTCGGCATACGGCGCCCGGATCGTGCGCATCGCGGGGAATTACGACGAATCGGTGGTCTGCGCGGCGCAACTCGCGCAGGCGAATGGCTGGTATGTGGTGTCGGATACGTCGTACGACGGCTACGAAGCGATTCCGCGCGACGTGATGCAGGGTTACGGCGTGATCGCCGCCGAAGCGGCCGCGCAGGCGGCGGAGGAAGACGGGCGGCCGTTCACGCACGTGTTCCTGCAGGGCGGTGTGGGCGGCCTCGCCGCGGGCGTCGCGAGTTACCTGTGGGAGCGCGACGGCGTGCAGCGGCCGCGCTTCGTCGTCGTCGAGCCGCGCCAGGCCGATTGCCTGTACCAGAGCGCGCTGGCCGGCCGCGCGACCAAGGCGACCGGCAGCGTCGATTCGGTGATGGCCGGGCTCGCGTGCGGCGAGGCGTCGCCGCTCGCATGGGATTTCCTCGAGATGTGCATCGACCACTTCATGCTGATCGACGACGAAGACGCGGTGCAGACGATGCGCTGCCTCGCGGCCGGCAGCGAACGCGACGTGCCGGTCGTCGCCGGCGAATCGGGTGCGGCCGGCGTGGCGGGCCTGGACGTGCTGATGCGTGATCCGGCGCTCGCGCGGCAGGTCGGGCTCGATGCGAACGCACGCGTGCTGGCGATCAATACGGAAGGCGCGACGGCGCCGTCCGTGTACCGGAACTGCGTCGGCGAGACGGCCGACGCGGTGCTCGCGCGGCAGCGCGACTGGCTGAACCGCGCGGCGGTGGCGGCCTGAACGACATGACGACCGACGAGGCGAACGCAATGGACGCAATCGAAGAAAGCACGTTGCAGGGGCAACTGAAGCGCTGGCGCCGCCATCTGCACCAGTATCCGGAAACGGGTTTCGAAGAAGTGAACACGTCGGATTACGTCGCGCGCATCCTGACGACGCTCGGGCTCGACGTGCATCGCGGGATCGGCGGCACGGGGCTGGTCGCGAACCTGACGGCCGGCACCGGCACGCGCGCGATCGGCATCCGCGCGGACATGGACGCGCTGAACATCGCCGAGCACGCGCCGGGCCGCGAACACGCGTCGCGCACGCCGGGCAAGATGCATGCGTGCGGGCACGACGGCCACATGTCGATGGTGCTCGGTGCCGCGCAGTTGCTGGCCGAGCGCAAGGATTTCGACGGCACCGTGCGCTTCATTTTCCAGCCGGCGGAAGAGCATGGCCGCGGCGCGAAGGCGATGATGGCCGACGGATTGTTCGAGCGCTTTCCGGTTGACGCGATTTTCGGCGCGCACAACATGCCCGGCATGCGTGCGGGCACGTTCTCGACGCGCGCGGGCGGCATCATGGCGAGCGAAGACAATTTCGTGATCCGGATCGACGGGCGCGGCACGCATGCGGCGCGGCCGCACATGGGCATCGATCCGATCGTGATCGGCTCGCAGATCGTGCTCGCGCTGCAGACGATCGTGTCGCGCAATCTCGACCCGGGCCAGCAGGCCGTGATCTCGTGCACGGAGTTCATCACCGACGGGCTGCGCAACGTGCTGCCGTCGACCGTGACGATCAAGGGCGATACGCGCAGCTATTCGCGCGACGTGCAGGGGTTGCTGGAAACGCGGATGCGCGAAATCAGCGAAGGGATCTGCCGCACGCACGGCGCGACCTGCACGTTCGAGTACACGCACGAGTTCGCGCCGACGGTGAATTCAGCGGAATGGGTCGACACGGCGGTGCAGGCCGCCGCGCAGATTGCGGGCGCCGACGCGGTGAACGCCGACGTGCAGCCGATGATGATCTCGGAGGATTTCGGCGCGTTCCTGCAGGCGGTGCCCGGCAATTTCGTGTTCATCGGCAACGGCGAAGCGGCTGGCCAAGGCGGCGTGCCGCTGCACAACGCGACGTACGATTTCAACGACGCGATTTTGCCGGCCGGCGCGCGGTATTTCGCGGAAGTGGCGCGGCGCGCGTTGCGGGCCGCGTAGCGGGTCGTCAGACAGCCTTGACGCTTCACGCGCCGGCCGACCGCTGCTCCGGCGCATCGGCCGTGCCGGTGCGGTCGAGGATGGCCAGCACCTCGCGTGCGGTGTTCTCCGAATGGCTGCGCAGCAGCTGCGGCAGCACCGCGTGGTCGGGGTCGGCGAGCGCGGCCATGATGTCGTCGTGTTCGTGCAGCGACTCGGCCCAGCGCAGCGTGTCGGTGTTCGCCGCACCGCGCGCACGGTGCACCTTCGACATCAGCGACGCATAGATGCCCGACAGCACGGGGTTGCCGGCCGCGTCGACGATCATCTGATGAATCTGCTGGTTCAGCCGGAAATACTCGACCCGCTTGCCCGCTTCGTGACACTCGACCATCTTCCGGTGCTTCGCCTGCAGCGCGGCGAGCGTCGACGTACCGATGCGCTTGCGCAGCAACTCGCCCGCCATCGCCTCCAGCCCGTGCAGCAGCTCGAACGTCGCGACCAGGTCGTCGAGGTCGATCGACGCGACGCGATAGCCGATGTACTGGCGATGCGTGACGGCGCCTTCCGCGACGAGCACCTTCAACGCTTCGCGCAGCGGCGTTTTCGACACGTCGAACGCGAGGCTGAGTTCCTTTTCGTCGATCCGCGCGCCGGGCGGCAATTCGCCCTCGTCGATCATCACGCGCAGGCGCGCGGCGATCTCGGCGGCCATGCCGCGCGTGCGCAGAAGCAGGGGATTGCGGGGTGTCTGGCTCATGATGGTGCGAGCTTATCACGATATCGGGGCTTACCCTGCACCAACATTGTGATATAAGAATCTCAATCAAACCAAGTGTTTACGATAACGGTAATTATAAATTTCTAATTCTATACTCGGCTCCACGTTGCGCGACGTCCTGACCATCCTCGTTCACTCCTGGAGTCCGTCCATGTCTTCAACCTCCGGTGTCGCCGCCCTGACGGTCGGTAAATCCGCTGTTCGCTGGAAGATATTCGTCGTCATGCTGAGCCTCATCGCGATCAACTACGTCGATCGCGCGTCGTTGTCCGTCGCCATGCCTTACATCTCGCAGGAGTTCAATATCGGGCCCGCGATGGAGGGCCTGATCCTCAGTTCGTTCTTCTGGACCTATGCGGTGATGCAGATCCCGGGCGGGATGCTGGCCGACCGGTTCAAGCCGCGCATCGTGATCGCGACGGCGACCGTGTTCTGGGGCTTCTTCCAGGCGATCGCCGCGCTGTGCACGAACGCGCCGTCGCTGCTGCTCACGCGCCTCGGCCTCGGCGCGGCCGAAGCGCCGATCTACCCGGCCGGCGGCAAGCTCAACGCGATCTGGATGACGCAGACCGAGCGCGGCCGCGGCGCCACGCTGCTCGATGGCGGCGCGCCGCTCGGCGCGGCACTGGGCGCGGTGCTGATCGCGGGGCTCATCGCGGTGCTCGGCTCGTGGCGGCTCGCATTCGCGGTGGCCGGCGTCGGCACCGTGCTGGCCGGGCTGCTCGCGTGGCACTACATCCGCAACTCGCCGCGCGAGCATCGGGGCGTCAACGACCTCGAAGCCGACTACATCGAGGCGTCGCATGCGAGCGATCTCGCGGCCGAGCCGGCCGGCGCGTCGGGCCGTTCGCGCGACTTCTTCAAGTACCGCTCGGTGTGGTGCATGTTCTTCGGCTGGATGTGCTTCAACAGCGTGTTCTACGGGCTGCTCACGTGGATGCCGAACTACCTGCACAAGGTGCACGGCTTCGACATCAAGCAGATGGGCGGCTCGACCTTCATCATCTTTTTCAGCGGCTTCGTCGGCGAACTGCTCGGCGGCTGGATCGCCGACAAATGGAAGGCCGCGGGCGGCCGCCCGAACGTCGTGATGCGCACGCTGTTCGGCATCGCCGCGGTGATCGCCACGGTGTCGATCTTCTCGGTCGCGTATGTGAAGGACCCGGTCGTGTGCGTCGCGCTGCTGTCGTCGACGCTGTTCTTCCTGCGCTGGTGCGGGCTGTACTGGTGCATCCCGTCGTCGCTCGGCACGCGCAACAAGATCGGCTTCCTCGGCGGCCTGATGAACCTCGGCGGCAACATCGGCGGCGTCACCGTGCCGATCGCCGTCGGGGCGATCGTGCAGTTCACCGGTTCCTATTTCCTTGCGCTGATGGTGTTCGCGGCGGCTGGCGTCGGCCTGCTCGTGTGCTCCAGCGCGATCGACTACGAAAACAAGCTCCCCGTCTGACCGACCCCTTTCACTGCATCGACTGCATTCACCGGTAGAGAGAAACCATCATGAAAAAACGTACGTTGCTCGGCATGCTCACCCCGTCCTCCAACACGTCGCTCGAACCGCTGACGAGCGCAATGGTCGCGGGCCTGCCGGGCGTGTCCGCGCACTTCGCGCGCTTTCCGGTTACCGAGATCTCGCTGACGGGCCAGGCGCTCGGCCAGTTCGACGACGACAAGATCATCCAGGCCGCGATGCTGCTCGCCGATGCGAAGGTCGACGTGATCGCGTGGAACGGCACGTCGTCGGGCTGGCTCGGCTTCGAAGCCGACGAGCGGCTGTGCGAGCGGATCACCGCGGCGACCGGCATTCCGGCCACCACGTCGGTGCTCGCGCTCAACGAGATCCTGAAGAAGACGAGCGCGCACGAGTTCGGCCTCGTCACGCCGTACCTCGACGACGTGCAGACGAAGATCGTCGACAACTATCGCCGTTCCGGGCTGAACTGCATTGCCGAGCGCCACCTGAACCTGAAGGTCAATTTCTCGTTCTCCGAAGTGACGGGCGACGAGATCGGCAACATGGTGCGCGAAGTCGCGGCGGCCGGCCCGCGCGCGATCTCGATCTTCTGCACGAACCTGAACGCCGCGCACCTGGTGCCGGCGCTCGAGGAGGAAATGGGCATCCCGATCTACGACACGATCTCGACCGTCGTGTGGAAATCGCTGCAGCTTGCCGACTACGACACGCGGCAGGTGAAGGGCTGGGGCCGTCTATTCGACGAAGTGATCTGAGGCGCGCGCCATGTCGAACGATCTCGATTTCGTGATCCGTCACGCCGACGTCGTGACGGCGGCGGACCGGTTCTCGTGCGACATCGGCATCCGCGCGGGGCGCGTGGCCATGCTCGGCCACGGGCTGCCGCGCGCGCCGCGCGAGCTCGATGCAAGCGGGATGCTCGTGATGCCGGGCGGCGTCGATGCGCATTGCCACCTCGATCAGCCGATGCCCGACGGGCTGCGGATGGCCGACGATTTCCTGTCCGGCACGCGCTCGGCGCTGTGCGGCGGCACGACGACCGTGATCCCGTTCGCCGCGCAGGCGAAGGGGCAGTCGCTGCAGGCCGCCGTCGACGACTATCACCGGCGCGCCGAAGGGCGCGCGCTGGTCGACTACGGCTTTCACCTGATCGTTGCCGATCCGACGCCGCACGTGCTGGCCGAGGAGCTGCCGCGGCTGATCGCGAACGGCTATACGTCGTTCAAGGTGTACATGACCTACGACGACCTGAAGCTGAACGACCGGCAGATGCTCGACGTGCTGTCGGTCGCGCGCGAGCACGGTGCGCTCGTGATGGTGCATGCGGAGAATTCCGACTGCATCGGCTGGCTCACCGAGCGGCTGCTCGGCGACGGTCGCGTTGCGCCGCATTTCCATGCGCACGCGCGCCCGGCCGTGGTCGAACGCGAGGCGACGCACCGCGCGATCGCGTTCGCGGAACTTGTCGACGTGCCGATCCTGATCGTGCACGTGTCGGGCGCCGAGGCGATCGAGCAGATCCGCTGGGGGCAGTCGCGCGGGTTGCCGATTCTCGCCGAAACGTGCCCGCAATACCTGTATCTGACGGCCGCCGATCTCGGCCACGACGATCATGGCTATGAAGGCGCAAAGTGCGTATGCAGCCCGCCGCCGCGCGATCCGGCGAACCAGCAGGCCGTGTGGAAGGCGCTGAAGCAGGGCGTATTCTCGGTGTTCTCGTCCGACCACGCGCCGTTCAACTACGACGATCCGTGCGGCAAGCATCCGGGCGGGCAGGCCGTCTCGTTCGACCATATCCCGAACGGGATTCCGGGGCTCGAGACGCGGCTGCCGCTGCTGTTCGACGGCGTGCGTCACGGGCGGCTGTCGCTGCACCAGTTCGTCGAGCTGACGTCGCTGCGGCCCGCGAAGCTGTACGGGCTGTATCCGCGCAAGGGAACGATCGCGGTCGGCGCCGATGCGGACATCGTCGTGTGGGATCCGGACAAGCGGGTGCGGATCGCGAATGCGTCGCTGCATCATGCCGTCGACTACACGCCGTATGAAGGCATCGACGTGACGGGCTGGCCGCGCCATTGCCTGTCGCGCGGCGAATTGCTGGTCGAGGACGGTCGGCTGCTCGCGGCCGAGCCCGGGCGCGGGCAGTTCGTGCCGGCCGGCAAGCCGTGCCTCGATTGAAGTGAAGGCCCGCGCGATGGCGCGGGCGCAGGATTCGACAGGAGCAGTGATGAGCGTTTCCCACGCAATGCGCGGTATCGCGGCAGCAGCCGTCGTCGCCGGTTCGTGCGGCGGCCCGGCGCTGGCCGCAGGCGGCGCGCCGCAGGACATGCCGAGCGTCGTGCCCGAATCGGCCGGCGTCGATTCGGCGCCGCTCGTGCGGCTGTCGGCCTGGCTTCGCCACGACCGGATGGACGTGCGCAGCCTCGTCGTCGTGAAGGACGGCAAGATCGTGTTCGAGCGCTACGGCGACGGCCTCACGCGCGACCACAACTACGAGCTGTATTCGGTGACGAAGACGATTACCGCGCTGCTCGCCGGCATTCTCGACGGCGAAGGCAAGCTCGGCCCGTCGACGAAGGTCGCGCCGTTGATCGCGGCCGCGCGGCCCGATCTCGCGAGCGAACTCGCGGACAAGCGGGACCTCGAGCTGCGGCACCTGATGTCGATGTCGAGCGGGCTGCGCTACACGACGCGCGAAGGCACCGATCCGCTGTACTACGAAGCACCCGACCGGTTGAAAGTCGCCGTGACGAGCCGCGCGGCGCAGCCGCCCGGCACGCGGTTCGACTATATCGACGTGAACCCGGTGCTGGTGGGCACGGCCGTGTCGATCGCCGCGCGCGAACGCGAGGACGAATTCGCGCGCCAGCGGCTGTTCGAGCCGCTCGGCTTCGCGCACTACCGCTGGAGCGGCGCCGACGGCACGGGCGCGGTGGCGGGCGGCTGGGGCTTGCGGCTGCGCGCGGTCGACATGGCGAAGCTCGGCATGCTGCTGCTCGACCACGGCCGGTGGAACGGCAAGCAGGTCGTGCCGGCTGGCTGGGTCCGGCAGATGACGACGCCGTCGCCGGCCGCGGACGATTACGGCTACTACTGCTGGATTCACCACGTGGTCGAGCACGGCACGCCCGAGTTCGGCGCGATGGGCTTCAAGGGGCAGTTCATCACGGTGCTGCCTGAACAGCGCGCGGTGGTCGTGATGACGAGCCTGCTGCCGACCGACGGCGGGCTGCGCGATGCGACCTACCTGAACCTGTATCGCCGGATGGTGAACGACTATATCTTGCCGGCGCTCACGCCGGCGCAGCCGCCGGTCGAGCGTGCAGCGACGACGCAGGCGCTGCGCGACGAGCTGGCGCGCAGCCGCGAGACGAAGGGCGTGCCCGGCACGGCCGCCGCGTTCAACGATGCACCGGAGATTTGATGAGGATGACGAACATGATGGCCAGCCCGGATGCGTGGCTCGATGCGCGGCGGCCCGGATCGCGCGCCGTGCCTTGCGTGCGCCGGCTGCTCGCGCGGCTTGCGACGATGCTGATCGGCAGCGGTGCGCTCGCGCCGGGGCCGGCGATCTCCGCGGCGCACGCGGCCGCTGCATGGCCGCCGCTGCAAGAAACGGGTATCGAAGCCGCCGCGCCGGAGGACGTCGGCGTCGATTCGCGCAAGCTCGTCGAGTTGTCGCGCTGGATCCGCGAGCAGAAGCTCGACGTGTACAGCCTGCTCGTCGTGAAGGACGGCAAGCTGATCTTCGAGCGCTACGGCGCCAAGGCGTCGCGCGATGCGACCTACGAGTTGTACTCGGTGACGAAGGCCGTGACGTCGCTCGTCGCGGGCGTCCTGGTCGATCAGCGCGCCGTGCGGCTCGACGAACCGGTCGCCGCGCGGCTCGCCGCATGGCGGCCCGATCTGGCCGGCGCGCTCGCGGACAAGCGCGATATCGCGCTGAAACACGTGCTGTCGATGTCGAGCGGCTTGCACTACGACTTCAGCCCGAAGGACGATCCAATCTATTACACGGCGCCCGACCGGCTGAAGCTCGCCGCGTCGGCCGCGCCGAAGGTGGCGCCCGGCACCGCGTTCGAGTACGCCGACGTGAACCCGATCCTCGCGGCGGCGATGTTGAGCGCGGCCGCCGGCGAGCCGGTCGAGCGCTACGCGCAGACGCACCTGTTCGGCCCGCTGGGCATGAAACGCGCGGCATGGGAGCGCGCGGATCGAACGGGGCTCGTATCGGCCGGCTGGGGCCTGCGGCTGCGCGCGGTCGATATGGCGAAGATCGGCATGCTCGTGCTCGACGGCGGCCGCTGGCAGGGGCGGCAGGTTGTCCCGCAGCAGTGGATTGCGGAGATGACGACACCGCGCGTGTCGCCGCACTTCGGCTACTACTGGTGGATCAACAACATCGTCGAGAGCGAGCCTGAGCTCGGCGCGATGGGCTTCAAGGGGCAATTCATCACGGTGCTGCCGAAGCGCAATGCGGTGGTCGTGATGACGGGTGTGCTGCCGGTGGAAGGCGGGTTGCGCGATGCGGAGAACGTGAAGCTGTTCCGCCGGATGGTCAACGGCTACATCCTGCCGGCGCTCGATGGCGCGGCTTCTTCGGTGCAGGCTTCAGGCGGCGATGCGCGCGCTGCGCTCACGCGCGAGCTTGACCTGAGTGCGCATGCCGAAGGCGTACCCGGCACACAGGTCGATCCGACGGATCTGCCGAAGTAGGTTGCGTGCGAGGTCCCGGTTCGCGTCGATGCGCGAGCCGGGACCACGTCACGTCACACCAGCTCGCCGAGGCAAGCGTCGAACTGCGCGACGAGCCGGTCGACATCGTCGGCCGTCGTCTTCGGGCACACCAGCATCATGTTGTGGAACGGCGTGATCAGCACGCCGCGATTCAGCAGATACAGGTGCACGATGTGTTCGAGTTCGCTGTCGAGCTGCGCGCCGGCGAACGTGCCGTTGCGTGGTGGCGTGGGGGTGAACTGAAACTCGGTGCGCGCGCCGATGCGCGTCACGCACCACGGCAGCCCGTGTTTCGCGATCGCCTGCTCGAGGCCCGTCGCCAGTCGCGCAGCGAGTTCGAACATGTGTGCATACGCGGCGTCGGTCGCGACTTCGGCCAGCGTCGCGCGCATCGCATGCATCGCGAGCATGTTCGCGGTGAGCGTCGTGCCGATGCCCGAATGGCCGGGCGGCGCGTTCAGCTTCGCCTGCTTCGCGCGTTCGGCGAATTCGGCGCTGAAGCCGTACACCGCGCACGGCACGCCGCCGGCGATCGGCTTACCGACCACCAGCATGTCCGGTTCGAGATCGTGCGCGACCGCGTAGCCGCCGGGACCGCTGCTGATCGTGTGCGTTTCGTCGATCACGAGCAGCGTGCCGTAGCGGCGCGTCAGTTCGCGTGCGGCTTCCCAGAAGCCCGGGTCGGGCAGCACCATCCCGATGTTCGTCATCGCGGGCTCGGCGAGCACGCATGCGACGTCGCCATCCTTCAAGGCCGCCTCGAGCGCGGCCAGGTCGTTGAATTCGACGACGCGCGTGTTCGCGAGCAGGTCGTAGGACTGCCCGAGCAGGCTGTCGCGCTGCACCGGGCGGCCGTCGACGAGATCGACGAACACGTCGTCGACCGTGCCGTGATAGCAGCCGTTGAATACGACGATCGTGTTGCGGCCGGTGGCCGCGCGCGCCCAGCGCAGCACGAAGCGGTTCGCGTCGCTCGCGCTCAACGCGAATTGCCACACCGGCAGCTTGAAGCGGCGCGCGAGTTCGCGCGCGACCCAGGCGGCGTCTTCGCTCGGCAGCATCGTCGTGTAGCCGCGCGTGGCCTGTTCGAC
This sequence comes from Burkholderia cepacia complex sp. TUM26381, assembly GCF_057439935.1. NCBI lineage: Bacteria > Pseudomonadati > Pseudomonadota > Betaproteobacteria > Burkholderiales > Burkholderiaceae > Burkholderia > Burkholderia cepacia complex sp. TUM26381. The sequence goes on from NZ_CM172007.1 coordinate 85,842, forward strand.
GAGCGCACGGGCGACCGGCTCGGGCGCATGGCCGAACATCGCGCCCGTATCGCCGAGGCAGAAATCGACGTAGCGATGGCCGTCGACGTCGGTGAACGTCGCGCCGCGCGCCTCCTTCACGACCAGCGAGAACGGGGTCGACCAGTCCTGCATCCAGTGCAACGGCACGCCGAACAGCAGGTGCTCGGACGCTTCCGCGGAGAGGGCGCGGGAGACCGGCATGGCTTCGGTGAACGCTTGGCGCTCGCGATCGAACAGCGCGCGGGCGCGGATGAGGTCGACTCCGTGGCGGGAAGGCAAAGGCAGCTCCTGGGCTGTGAACAAGAGGAAACGATAGCGCGTGCGGCGGGGGGCTGAACAGACGCGGAATTACCGAGGCGGGTTGATGGCGGAATTCGCCGGCGCTTCCTATTTGATTTCAAGATGGAACAGGTGAACGAAAGCCGCACGAAACCGTGAAGGTTTTCATGGATGTTTAACGGGCTTTTCGTGGCCTATCGTTGTTGCATGTCATGGCGCGATGGGTTCGCGCGAGCACGCCAGTATTGGCCGGCGCGCGAATCCGGTAGGTGGTTGCGATCGAATCCGGCCGACTCGATCGTTCGCGCACGCGGCTGGACGCAGCGAATTCGACGGGGGCTTGCCGGCAAATTTCGGGATAGTTGGGTTCCGGAATTGCCTGCGACGGGACGGATTCGGGCGCCCGATTCCAACGCTCCAGAATGCGGGACCGCACAATGAAAATCCGAATCCATCTCGCCATACTCGTCGCCTGCAGCGCATTGACCGGCATCGCTCACGCAGGCTCGACATCGCCGCACGCGGTCGTCAAGAAAATCAGGTTGACCGCGAACATCGGTGACAGCCTGTTCGTGTCGAAGCCGGACAACTCCGCGTACGACGTGGTCGAGCTGAATGCGATGGACGGCACGCAGCAGACGTTCGCGACGACGCTGCCGCTCCGCGTGCGCGCGACGAATCCCGAGATCCACGTCACATTGCTGCAGCCGCTGCGGCTGTCGAACGGCCGCGACGACATGGTCAACGCGAAGGTCGTGCTGATGGCCGGTGGCGCGGGCAACGCGGACATCGCGCCCGGTACCGCTCGCCCGATCACACTGGTGAGCCCCGGACACGACGGCTTCGACGGCTACGACGAAACCCGCAACGTGAAGATCAGCGCGCAAGCGCCGGGCGCAGGTGGTGCGGTTTCGACGAACGGGTGTTATCGCGGCGACCTCGTGCTGGTGTTCGAGCCGGCTGCTTCGGCGGGACGCGAGCCGGCAACGAAGGCCGTCGCGGCGGCTGACGAGTAGCGGAAATCCCCCGGCGGACATCTTCCGCCGGGTTTTTTTAGTTAGAGTTTTTGCGCATAAACATATGACAACGTATCTCTAAAGGTGCACTTCCAGATGTGAGTATGTGCCCACATTCATGGCATTAAGTCAGTAAAAACAGGGTAAACGACAGATGTGTGTCGTGCTCCGATCGCGTCTAGACTGCGCGATGTAGTACGACGACGTATAAATCGCGATACGCCACCCGGCGCATCGATACCCCCTACACTGAAGGAGTGCCCATGGCCGCCTATCGCCGCCGTTCGTCTTCGTCTGCCCCGCCGCCCTCGTCGAGGCGGGTATCGCGCCGCGCCTTCATCGGCTGGACCGGCGCACTCGCCGGCGGCGCCATGCTCGGCGGACCGTTCGCGGCGACCCGGGCGCTGGCGGGAGGCGCCGTGTCCAATGCGTCGGCGGTCGATCTCGTGTGGGGCGAGCACGGCGCGGCGGCACGCATCGCCGCGTCGCTCGCGCATGTGTCGCGGCTCGCGCGGCGCGGGCGCGACTTCGACGTGACGCACTACGGCGCGCGCCCGTGCGCGACGGTCGCGCAGACGTCGCCGTACCCGGTGGCGAAATCGCCGGTCAGCCCGGGTTCCGAACTGACGACCGCGCCCGGCGCGTTCGATTCGCGCCCCGCGTTCCTCGCGGCGATCGACGCGTGCCGGCGCGAAGGCGGCGGCCGGGTCGTCGTGCCGTCCGGCACCTGGTACTGCGCGGGGCCGATCGTGCTGCAGAGCAACGTCACGTTCCACCTGAGCGCGAACTGCACGATCTACTTCAGCCCGAACCCGGCCGACTACGCGAAGGACGGCCCGGTCGATTGCGGTGCGAACGGCCGCCTGTACTACAGCCGCTGGCAGGCGAACGATTGCCTGAACTACGGCGCGCCCGTCTATGCGCGCAACGCGACGAACATCGCGCTGACGGGCGAAGGCCCGACGTCGGTACTCAACGGGCAGGCGATGACGCCGTTCTCCGGCAGCGGCGCGAACAGCGTCTGCTGGTGGACCTACAAGGGTTCGTCGGGCGCGTACGGCGCAAGCGCGACGGTGCCGAGCCAGGCGTATGCGAATGCGAACAACGTCGACCTGCGGATCGTCGCGCCCGCGATTCCCGACGCGCTCTATGCGTTGCTGACGTCGCCGGTCACGCCGTGGCAGCAGGACCAGAACTATCTGCCCGCGCTGTCCGAGGCCGGCGTGTCGGTCGAGAAACGCATCTTCGGCCTCGGTCACTACCTGCGCCCGTGCATGGTCGAATTCATCGGCTGCACGAACGTGCTGATGGCGAACTACCAGACGCAGAACACGCCGTTCTGGCAGCACCATCCGACCGCGAGCCGCAACGTCGTGATTCGCGGCGTGACGACCAACAGCATCGGCCCGAACAACGACGGCTTCGATCCGGACGCCTGCACCGACGTGCTGTGCGAAGACTGCACGTTCAACACCGGCGACGACTGCATCGCGATCAAGTCGGGCAAGGACCGCGACACCGAATACGGCCCGGCGAAGCGGCACCTGATTCGCAACTGCACGATGAACAGCGGGCACGGCGGCATCACGCTCGGCAGCGAGATGGGCGGTGGCGTCGAGCAGATCTATGCGACGAACCTGTCGATGCTGAACGCGAACTGGCAGACCAACCCGCTGAACATCGCGATTCGCGTGAAGACCAACATGAATCGCGGCGGCTACGTGAAGGACTTCCACGTGAAGGGTGTCGCGCTGCCGAACGGCGTGACGCTGAAGGGCGGCGGCTACGGCAGCGCGCTGCTCGCGGGCAGCCCGGTCAACGCGAGCGTGCCGCTCGGCGTCGTGACGCCGTCGGCGGGCAATCCATCCGCGGCACAGGGCGGCATCGTCACGTTCGACTGCGACTACCAGCCCGCGAACGATGCGGTGCGCACGCGTCCGCCGGTCGTGCAGAACGTGACGATCTCGGACGTGAAGGCGAGCAACGTGACGCTGAACGGCGTGACCGCGTCGTGCTTCCAGGCAATCGTCGCGCAGGGGCCGGTCGCGTTCGACTACAACGGTACGCCGCCCACGCCTGCCGTGCAGCCGATCTCCGGCGTGACGATCAGCCACTGCGATTTCGGCACGCCGGTCGCGTCGGGCACGCCGACGGTCACGTCGCCGGGGCCGATCTATGCGTTCAACGTGAGCGCGATGACGCTGACGAACGTGACGATCGCCGGGCAGGCGGTCAACACGACGATCACCGACAAGCGGTGACGCGATGAGGTGACGGAGGCAAGGCGTTCGCGTGCGGGGTGGCCGGTCGAGGCACGCGAACGCAACCGCACCGGCAAGCGCACCGGCAAGCGCACCGGCAAGCGCACCGGCAAGCGCACCGGCAAGCGCACAAGTGAGCGAACGTGAACGCGTTACGCGAGCGTCTTCACCATGTAGTGCTCGTCGTAGAACTTGCCATCGACGAACATCGAGCGCGGTTCCGTACCGAACCGCACGAACCCTTGCGACGCATACAGCCGTTCCGCGTGGCTGTTGACCTCGTTCACGCACAGCATCAGTTGCTTGCATGCCCACGCCTGTGCGGCATGCCCGGTCGCGCTTTCGAGCAGCGCCTGCGCGATGCCCCGCCCTCGATACGCGGGATCGACGAACACGCCCCAGATCGTCGCCTTGTGCGCGATCTTCGCGCGTGCATCGCGGCGCACGCCGGTGATGCCGACGAGCGTATCGCCGTCGAATGCGCCGAACACTGCGCGCTCGTGGGTCGGCGTGATGCGCGTCGCGAACTCGTCGACCGGCACCTGCGATTCCTCGTCGAGCGTCGGCAGGAAGGACGTGGGCGCGGTGTCGACCGCACGCAGGCGAACGGTCTGGAAACGGGCGGCGTCGGCCGCATCGAGCAGGCGGGTCGTGATCGTCATCGGGTGAATTCCGGTTGAGGGTCGTGCATGCCGGCGCGGGCCGCTGCGGCCGCGGGATGCATCGTCCTTATCCTAATGGGAATCCGGATCTCGCGTGGCGCCATTCGGCGGAGTTTCGCGCTCGCCGTCAGATCGCGTCGCGCGGCCGCCGCGCATCGCCGTCGACGCAGCACGCGAGCACTTCGGCATCGGTGTCGCCGAGGCTCAGGTACACGTGCCCGACCGCGCTGTCGAAATACAGGCTGTCGCCGGCGCCGAGCCGGTACGCATGACCGTTCTCGAAGCGCAGTTCCAGCTCGCCGCTCAGGACGAACACGAACTCCTCGCCGCTGTGCCGGATGTAGTCGGCGAAGTCCGACAGCTTGCGCGCATGGATCCTGCCGCGCACGGGCACCATCCGCTTGCCCGTCAGGTCGTTCGCGAGCATCCCGTACGCGTAGTTCGGCGTGTCGTAGACCATCTGCTGGCCGGCCGGCGTGAACGACGGCGTCATCGCGCCGGCCGGCGCGGGCCGGCCGAACATCGTGTCGAAGTCGAGTGCGAGCGCATGCGTGAGCGCCGCGAACTTGTCGTAGGTGAGCGCGATGTCGCCGCGTTCGGCCTTCGAGATCGTCGACACCGCGATACCGGAACGCTCGGACAGTTGCGCGAGCGTCAGGCCGCGCGACTTGCGCGCGTCGCGCAGCCGCGCGCCGACCGTCTGGTGGTCGAGCTGCGGAGCGGCGGCGTCGGAGGGCGGCGGAACGGGAGCGGTGGGTTTGGGCATGCGGATACGAATACGGCGTGAATACGGGTTTTGTCGTATACGAGAATAATTTTTCTCGTATATGATAATTTTCGTCGAAATCGCCGAGGTGGGCGTGACGGCCACTCTAGCATCGGACGGCGCGGAACTCGCGGCGCCGATGCGGCCGGCGCGAACGAGGCGGGTACGGATCGGCGCAGCTCGCCCGTGCGGCGGCTGCCCGATCATGTACGTGCCGGCGGTTTTCCTTGTCATTTCCCCGGCCCGATGCGGCCGGGCACGCGAAGGTGCAATCCATGTCCAGTGAAATCAAACGTCTGCAGACCGGCCCGCGCATGAGCCAGGTCGTGATCGCGAACGGTTTCGTCCATCTCGCCGGCCAGGTGCCCGATACGGCCGGCGCGCCGATCGCCGTGCAGGCGACCGAAATCCTCACGCGCATCGACGCGCTGCTCGCGTCGGCCGGCGTCGACAAGACGCGCGTGCTGACGGCCAACGTGTGGCTCAGCGACGCCGCGCATTTCGACGCGTTCAACGCGGTGTGGGACGCCTGGGTGCCGGCCGGCCACGCGCCGACCCGCGCGTGCGTGCAGGCGCTGCTGATGAAGCCCGGTCTCGACGTCGAGATCGCGGTGACCGCGCTCGCCTGACGCTCGCGTTGCCCGCCGCGAGGAATTCCCGATGACATTCGACACGCTCGTCCTGGGCGGCGGCATGATCGGCGTATCGGTCGCCGTTCATCTGCAACAGCGCGGCCTGTCGGTCGTGCTCGTCGACCGCAAGGCGCCCGGCAACGAAACGTCGCTCGGCAACGCCGGGTTGATCCAGCGCGAAGGCGTGTACCCGTATGCGTTTCCACGTGGCTTCGGCACGTTGCTGAAATACGCATGCAACCGCTCGCCCGACGTCCGCTATCACGCCGGTGCGCTGCCGAAGCTGATCCCGTTCCTGTACCGCTACTGGCGCAATTCGCATCCGGCGCGCCATGCCGAGATCGCACGTGCGTATGCGCCGTTGATCGAACACTGCGTGACCGAGCATCGCGCGCTGATCGAAGCGGCCGGCGCCGGCGAATTGCTGCGTGAAGGCGGCTGGCTGAAGGTGTTCCGCACGGCGGCGACGCGCGATGCCGAAACGCGCGACGCCGAGCGCTGGCGCGCCGAATACGGCGTGACGTTCGACGCACTCGATGCGGCGGCGCTGCGCGACGCGGAGCCGCACCTGAGCCGCGCGCTGCTCGGCGCGCTGCGCTATACGGATTCCGATTCGATCAGCGATCCGAATGCGCTCGTCACGGCTTACGCGCGGCACTTCGAGCAACTCGGCGGCCGCATCATGACTGGCGATGCGCTGACGCTGTCGGCCGCGAACGGCTGGCGTGTCGACACCGCGCAAGGCCCGGTCGACGCGCGCGCGGCGGTCGTCGCGCTCGGCCCGTGGTCGGACCTGCTGTGCGAACGGCTCGGCTATACGCTGCCGCTCGCGGTCAAGCGCGGCTATCACATGCACTACGCGCCGCAGCCGGGCGCACGGCTGCACCGGCCCGTGCTCGATGCGGACAGCGGCTTCCTGATTACGCCGATGACGCGCGGCATTCGCCTGACGACCGGCGTCGAACTCGGCGATCGCGACACGCCGCCCACGCCGGCCCAGCTCGCCGCCGTCGAACCGGTCGCGCGCGAGCTGTTTCCGCTCGGCGCACGTGTCGACGGCACACCGTGGCTGGGCCGCCGGCCGTGTACGCCCGACATGCTGCCCGTGATCGGCGCGGCGCCGCGCCACCGCGATCTGTGGTTCGCGTTCGGGCATGCGCATCACGGCTTCACGCTCGGCCCCGTGACCGGCCGGCTGATCGCCGACCTGATGACCGGCGCGCAACCGTTCGTCGATCCGGCGCCGTTTCGCGTCGAACGTTTCCTTCACGGCCGCTGAACCGGCGACCGTGCGCTGCAGCAGGGCGGCCGGCACACGACGCCGGCCGCTCCGTCCAGCGGCCGGCCCATCCGGCTCGCCGCAACGATCAACGACTGGAGACAACATGCAACAGCACACGATGCGGCGCGCGCTCGGCGCGCGCCAGATTTCGTTCATGGCGCTCGGCATGGCCATCGGCGTCGGCCTGTTCCTCGGCTCGGCGTCCGCGATCAAGGCGGCCGGGCCCGGCGCGCTCGTCGCGTACCTGATCGGCGGCGCGATGATCTTCCTGATCATGCGCGCGCTCGGCGAGATGGCCGTGCACCGGCCGGTGTCCGGCTCGTTCGGCGCGTATGCGTTCGAATACGTCGGGCCGTTCGCCGGCTACGTGGTCGGCTGGAGCTACTGGCTGCTGATGGTCGGTGTCGGCGTCGCGGAGACGACCGCCATCGGCATCTACATGGGTTTCTGGTTTCCGGACGTGCCGCAGTGGCTGTGGGTCGTGTCGGCGATCGCCGCGATCTCGGGCTTCAACCTGCTCAACGTGAAGGTGTACGGCGAGCTGGAGTTCTGGTTCGCGATCGTGAAGGTCGTGACGATCGTGCTGATGATCGCGGGCGGCGCGCTGATCGTGTTCACGGGGATCGGCCATCACGGCGAGCCGGTCGGGCTGTCGAACCTGTGGCGCCACGGCGGCGTGTTCCCGCACGGCGTGCTCGGTGTCGTGAGCGCACTGCCGATCGTCGCGTATTCGTTCGCGGGCGTCGAGATGATCGGCCTCACGGCCGGCGAGGCGCGCGAGCCGCAGAAGATGATCCCGCGCGCGATCAACTCGGTACTGTGGCGCATCCTGATCTTCTACGTCGGCGCGCTGTTCATCATCATGGCGCTGTATCCGTGGAATGAACTCGGCGAGCACGGCAGCCCGTTCGTCACGACATTCGAATCGCTCGGGCTGCGGCAGGCGGCCGGCATCGTCAACTTCGTGGTGGTGACCGCGGCGCTGTCGAGCTTCAACTGCATCGTGTTCAGCGGGGCGCGCATGCTGTCGAGCATGGCGGAGAACGGCCTTGCCCCCGCGTCGTTCGCGGCGCTGAGCGCGAGCGGCTCGCCGTCGCGCGCGGTGCGGGCGACGGTGCTGTTCATGTCGGTCGGGGTGGTGCTGAACTACGTGATTCCCGCGCGGGTGTTCGGCTGGCTGATGTCGTTCCTGTCGTTCGACGTGGCCGTGATCTGGGCGATGATCGTGCTGACGCACATGCGGTTCCGGCGCGCGCTGGCCGCGCGCGGCGAGACGGTGGCGTTCCGCTTGCCGGGGGCCCCGGTCACGTCGTGGATCTGCCTGGTGTTCGTCGCGTTCGTGTTCGTGATGCTCGGCGTCGATCCGTCGACGCGCGGCTCGCTGGTGGCCGGTGCGGTGGTGATGGCGCTGATGGCGATCGCTTACCGGCGTTCGCGGCATCTGCAGGCCGCTGCGCGGTCGGCGCGCGTCGCACCCGGGGCCGGGCGCGTGTGAAGGCAACGCCGACGCCGCGCCGAATCCGCTGCGCCCGACGTCGAACGTCCGACGTGCGCGCGATCAGGTCACGCGCACGCCAGCGGCATCAATAACGCGACAGCTGGTTGCCGTTGATCTGCACGCGGTCGCCCGGACGCAGGTTGCCCGGCGACTGCACGTCGAACGAGCGCATCGAGCCGTCGCTGACCTGCACGTCGATCCGGTAGCTGCTCGGTCCTTGCGCGGCGCCCATCTGCTGGCCGATCTGGTTGCCTGCCACCGCACCGCCGAGCGCGCCGATCACGGTCGCCGCATCGCGGCCGTGACCGCGGCCGACCTGGTTGCCGAGCACGCCGCCGATCAGCGCGCCGACGACGGTGCCGGCCACGCCCGACGGGCCGACCGAGCCGTTGACCGGCTGGATGTTCGCGACGGTGCCGTATTGCGCGCCGTACGGGTTCGCGTATTGCTGTTGCTGATTGCCGTACTGGTCATACGGCTGCGTGCCGTACTGCGACTGGTTGCCATACTGATCGTACGGCTGCGGCGCCTGGTTCGGATACGCCGGCTGTTGCTGCACGTAGCCCGGTTGCGAATACGCGGGCTGCGCGTAGCCGGGCGTCGCGTATTGCTGCTGCTGCGGATAGCCCGGTTGCGCGCCGTAGTAACCCGGCGCGACGCAGGCGGTCAGCGGAAGCGCCGCCACGGCGACGAGCGAGGCGAACAGAACGGTTTTCGTGGAGGGCATGCGCATCATGATGTTTCCTGCATCGGCGACGTGTCCGCCGATGGATTCCCGTCACGGGTGGCGAACTCGGCGTGAGTATAAGGAATGGCCGGATGCACGTCCGGTGCGGCCGGGTAACAACGTGTAAAGTCTGTTGCCGCGTAAATCGCCGGTCGGGCGGGGCGTTCGAGCCATCGCCAGCAAGGGCGCGAAGCGGCTTCCGGTCATCCGGGTGCCGGCCATGCGGCCCGCGCGTTTCAGGCGGCCAATCCGTCGTTTCCCCCTGCGATCGAACCCCATCGCCGCGCCAGGCCCGGCGGGCATGCGCGCCACACATCGCGAAATCGAATGCGCGGCATCGCGACATTTAATTGGCCTCGGGCGGTACCGTCCGATATCGTGGCCGCATTCCCTGCCGATGGTCGCGCCGCGCCGGCTGCGGTGCCTTCCCCTGTCCGCGCCGGTGTCGCGCAGCGGCCGCCCCACATTCCAAGCCATGACCGAACGTATTTTCATCAACGCCGTCGATGCCGGCGGCCAGCCCATCAACCTCGTCGTCCGTGACGGCCGCTTTACCGCGATCGGCGCCGATTGCGCAGCCGCGCCGGGCGCGGAGACGATCGACCTCGACGGCCGCGTCGTGCTGCCCGGTTTCGTCGACGGTCACATCCACCTCGACAAGAGCTTCGTCGGCGATCGCTGGGTGCCGCACGAATCGGTCGGCTCGCTGCGCGAGCGGCTCGCGGTCGAGAAGCGCCAGCTCGCCGCCGCGCCGCCGATCGTCGAGCGCGCCAACGCGCTGATCGCGCAGGCCGCCGCGTTCGGCACGATCGCGATGCGCAGCCATGTCGACGTCGATGCGACGACGGGTCTGTCGAACCTGCAGGCCGTGATGGCCGCGCGCGAACAATGGCGCGGGATCGTCGACATCGAGCTGGTCGCGTTTCCGCAGGCCGGCGTCGTGACGTGCCCGGGCACCGCCGGGATTCTCGACGCAGCGGTGCGCGAAGGCGCGGACGTGGTCGGCGGAATCGACCCGACGACGCTCGACGGCGACGCTGACGGCCAGCTCGACATCGTGTTCGGCATCGCCGAGAAGCGCGGCGCGAAGATCGACATCCACCTGCACGAGCCGGGCGAAACCGGCATCGCGCAGCTGCTGCGGATCGCGGCGCGCACGCGCGCCGCCGGGCTCGGCGGGCGCGTGAACGTGAGCCATGCGTACGCGCTCGGCGAGGTGAGCGATGACGACGTGCAGCGCACTGCCGCGGCACTGGCCGAAGCGGGCGTGTCGATCCTGACGAACGCGCCGGGCGACTGTGCATTCCCGCCGGTGCAGCAACTGCGCGGCGCGGGCGTGCACGTGTTCGCGGGCAACGACAACATCCGCGACGCGTGGTGGCCGTACGGCAACGGCGACATGCTGCAGCGCGCGATGATGGTCGGCTACCGGTCGGGTTTCTACACCGACGAAGCGCTCGGCGTCGCGCTCGACATGGCGACGCACGCGGGCGCGCGCGCGATCGGCAAGGAACACTACGGCATCGCGGTCGGCTGCGACGCAAGCTTCGTCGCGGTGCGCGCGCCGAACGCGGCCGCCGCCGTCGCGGGCGTGCCGGCCGAGCGCTGGGTATTCCGCCGCGGCGAAAGCGATACGGGCGCGCCGTTCGCCCCGTCGCTGCGCTTCACGCGCTGACCCATTGACCGGCGGCACGGCATGCGCCGTGCCTGCTTCGCACTGACCGACCTCACCGGAACCGACATGACGAACCTGCTGATCCGCAACGTCCGCACGAGCGCCGACACGGCGCTCGACATCCTGATCGAAGGCGACCGCATCGCGCGCGTCGGCCCGTCGCTCGACGCGCCTGCGGGCTGCGCGATCGAGGACGGCGCGGGCGCGCTTGCGCTGCCTGGCCTCGTCGAAGGCCACACGCACCTCGACAAGACCCATTGGGGGCTGCCGTGGTATCGCAACCAGGTCGGGCCGCGCCTCGTCGACCGCATCGAGAACGAACGCCACTATCGCGCGACGAGCGGCCACGACGCGGGTGCCGCATCGCTCGCGCTGGCGCGCGCATTCCTCGCGGCCGGCACGACGCGCATCCGTACGCACGTCGACGTCGATACCGAAGCGGGGCTGCGCCATCTGCACGGCGTGCTCGCGACGCGCGAGACGCTGCGCGGGCAGGTTGAAATCCAGATCGTCGCGTTTCCGCAATCGGGCGTGCTCAAGCGGCCGGGCACCGATGCGCTGCTGTCCGACGCGCTCGGCGCGGGCGCCGACCTGCTCGGCGGGCTCGATCCGTGCGCGATCGAAGGCGATCCGGTCGAGGCGGTGGACGTGCTGTTCGCGATCGCCGAGCGCCACGGCCGCGGGCTCGATATCCACCTGCACGAGCGCGCATCGATGGGCGCGTACTCGCTCGACCTGATCCTGCAGCGCACGGCCGCGCACGGCATGCAGGGGAAAGTCACGATCAGCCACGGCTTCTGTCTCGGCGATATCGCCGAACGTGAGCGCGATGCGCTGCTCGCGCGGATGGCCGAACTCGGCGTGGCCATCGTCACGACCGCGCCGGCGGCGGTGCCGGTGCCGTCGGTGGTCGCGTGCCGCGCAGCGGGGGTGACGGTGATCGGCGGCAACGACGGCGTGCGCGACACGTGGTCGCCGTACGGTTCGCCCGACATGCTCGAACGCGCGATGCTGATCGGCATGCGCAACGATTTCCGCCGCGACGATGCGCTGGAAGTCGCGCTCGACTGCGTGACGCACAGCGCGGCGCGCGGCTGCGGTTTCGCGGATTACGGGCTGCAGCCGGGCAGCCGCGCGGATGTCGTGCTCGTCGACGCGCTGACGTTCGCCGAGGCCGTCGTCGCGCGGCCGGTGCGGCGTCTCGTCGTGTCGTCCGGGAAGATCGTCGCGCGCAACGGCGCACTGGTCTGAGCGTCGCGTCGCCCCGGTATGATCCGGTTTTCAGCCGGATCTCCGGGGAGACGACGATGCGACGCACGACAGCGGCACGGGCCGCACGATGGATGGCGGCGACCCTGTTCGCCGTGACGGCCGCGCATGCGGTGGCGGCCGGCCCGGCGGACGCGCAGCAGGAAGCCAACCGGCGGACGGTGCTCGCGTTCTACGAGAAAGGCCTGAACGAAAAGGACGCCGACGCCGCGCTCGCGTATGTCGGCGATCGCTACGTGCAGCACAACCCGAATGCGGCCGACGGCCGCGACGGCTTCCGCAAGTTCGTCGCCTTTCTGCGCGACAAATACCCGCAGTCGCATAGCGAGATCAAGCGCTCGTTCGTCGACGGCGACTACGTGATCCTGCACGTGCATGCGGTGCGCGAACCGGGCACGCGCGGCAGCGCGATCATGGATATCTTCAAGCTCGAGAACGGCAAGATCGTCGAGCACTGGGACGTGAACCAGCCGGTGCCCGAGCAGGCCGCGAACGGCAACACGATGTTCTGATGCAAGCGGGGCGCAGCACGCCGCGCCCGGTTCCCTGCTGCCGAATGAAACACGCAGCGCCTACTGCCTCTCGAGTTCCAGCATGGCCGCGAGCGTCTTCGTCAGTTCGCTGACCATCGGGTCGGCGGTCGGGCGGTGCAGGATCGCGATGTCCATGTTCTCGATCGGCTCGAAGCCCTGTTTCGCGGTCAGCACGACGTGCTCGTCGGTCACCACGCGCGCGGGCAGCACGCTGATGCCGAGCCCGTCCGCGACGGCGGCCTGGATGCCGCTCAGGCTCGACGTCGTGAAGCTGATCCGCCAGCGGCGGCCGCGCTCCTCGATCGCCTTGATCATGTCGTCGCGGTAGAGCCCGCGCGGTGGAAACACGACGATCGGCACCGGGTCGAGATCGATCGACGGATGCTTCGCGCTGTCGATCCAGCGCAGCTTCTCGGGCCAGCGCACGACGGCTTCGCGGCTGTCGCGCCGCTGCTTGATCAAGACGAGGTCGAGTTCGCCGCGGTCGTATGCGGCGCTGATGTCACGGCTCAACCCGCACATCACTTCGAGCTTGACCTGCGGATGCTCGCGCTTGAACGCCGCGAGCGCGTGCGTCGTCCGGCCCGCCGCGAAATCGTCGGGCACGCCGAGCCGGATCGTCAGCGCGACCGTCGCGCCCGACAGCGCTTCCAGCATCTCGTCGTTCAGCGCAAGCATGCGCCGTGCATAGCTGAGCACCGTCACGCCCGCATCGGTCGGCCGCACGTCGCGCGTACCGCGGTCGAGCAGGCGGTGGCCGGCGATTTCCTCGAGCCGGCGCACCTTCTGGCTGACCGTCGACTGCGTCGAATGCAGGCGCGCGGAAGCCGTCGTGAAACTGCCGCAGTCGGCGACCATCACGAGCGCGCGCAACAGGTCGATGTCGAACAGGGGTCTATTCATTTCTGCACTTCTGTGGATTCGAACATTCCATTTCCAAATGCCTGCGACGACTTTTAACATGACCGGACGCCGCGGGCAATCGCGGTTTCGCCGGACCCGGCGCGGCGTGGTGGGGTGCCGTGCCGGCGCCTGACGCATCGCATCGGCCGCGCATCGGCGTGCGCGGCGCGCAAGGAGGAAACGGGATGTTTTTCAAACGGATCGCGATCGTCGGCTCGTTTGCGTTGACGACGCTGACGTCGGCCGTGGCCGCCGCCGACGGCGGCGCGCCCGAGAACCGGCTGCGCAGCGCGGCCGACCGTGGCGACGCGGGCGAAGTGCGCACGCTGCTCGAGCACGGCGCACAGATCGATTCGCGCGACGGGCAGGGCCGCACCGCGCTGCTGATCGCGACGCACGGCAATCACGCCGAGGCGGCGCGCGTGCTGATCGACGCGGGCGCGGACGTCAATGCCAAGGATGCGATCCAGGACAGTCCGTACCTGTATGCGGGGGCGCGCGGCTATCTCGACATCCTGCGGATGACGCTCGCGCACGGCGCCGATTTGCGCAGCACGAACCGGTATCGCGGCACCGCGCTGATTCCTGCGTCGGAGCGCGGCCATGTGGAGACGGTGCGCACGCTGATCGATGCGGGCGTGAACGTCGACCACGTGAATCGGCTCGGCTGGACCGCGCTGCTGGAGGCAATCATGCTCGGCGACGGCAGCGAGCGCTTTGTGCGGATCGTGCAGTTGCTCGTCGACGGGCACGCGGACGTCGATCTGGCCGATTCGAACGGTGTGACGCCGCTGCAGCATGCGCGGCAGCGCGGGTATGGCGCGATCGAGCGGGTGCTGGCGGCGGCGGGGGCGCGGTAGGGTTTAGCGGGGGCAGGAAGGTGCTGCGGTTGGATCCACACTTTCCGATAGAGGTGCAGCGCCTGCGACCATGCGGCAAGGTTTTTCCAGATGGACCGCAGCGGGGTGCCAGAGCGTTCCGCGGCTTCCTCGGCCGCCTGCACGACGACGGGGAGCGGCACCTCGTCGAGAATGACGGCGAACTGCGATGCATACCCTGCCGGGATGTGCCCGGTGGCCAATGCGTCGACCAGTCGCTGCTCGGTCAATTCACCTTTGCAACTGACGTTTGCACTCACGACGGCCTTGTAGAGGTCCTTTTGAGCGGGCCGCGCACGGGTCACGAGTTCGATGCCGAGCAATGCGAGCAACGGAATCAGCTTGTTGATGCCGAGCTCGTTGAGCTTGCCCGATTCGAGCTGGTTGACGGTGAGGCGAGACAGCCCGGCGAGCTTGGCCAATCGGGCCTGTGTGAGGGCGAGTTCCGCTCTCCGTTTCGCCACGGCCTGACCGATCTCATTGAGTTGCATGCGGGCCCCCAGGCACGGATTCAGCAGCGCATGAATATAAAGGGCTATCTTGCATCGTCGAACGCGTTATCGTGTTCGAGCGATTTGCCATACGGTATAGGGCGCGTTGTCAACGCCGCCGATTCAGCATCGGGCGCGCCTTCACGTCGATCTCCGGTATAGACACCCTAATCCAGCGAACATCCGGAAAAACGCGCTCTGTGGCTGAGGGGCGTCGCGCAGGGTAAACACCCGAAAACCCCGCGATAAGGCCGCCAATCAAGCGCGATCCCGCTTGCCCGGTCCCCCTCGCCCGTCAATCCGCCACGTCCCCGCATTCCTCCGCTTGCGCTCATAAATTGAGCGGTCTAGACTGCATCGCAGTTTCATCGAAGTCCCGTCTTTCGCGCACCGTGCCGGCGTCCCGGCGCGGCGCCCACCACCGGACGCCGGCGTTGCCCGCCGCGTCGAGACCTTCAAGGACACGCCATGAACCGCACTGCAAAGCTCCTCGTTACCGCGCTGGCGTTCGCGCCGCTCGTGTCGTTCGCCCAGGACACGTCGACGATCCGCTGGGGTATCGACCCCACGTATCCGCCGTTCGAGGCGAAGCAGCCCGACGGGTCGCTCGCCGGCTTCGACATCGACCTGCGCAATGCGATCTGCGAGCAACTGCATGCGAAGTGCGTGTGGGTCGAGCAGGGCTTCGACGGGATGATTCCGGCGCTGCGCGCGCGCAAGTTCGACGTGATCATGTCCGCGATGACGGCCACCGACGAGCGGCTCAAGCAGATCGACTTCTCGAACAAGCTGTATGCGTCGCCGGGCGCGCTCGTTGCGCCGGTCGGCTCGAAGCTGCTGCCGACCGCCGCGTCGCTCGCGGGCAAGCGCATCGGGATCGACCAGGGCACGACGCAGGAGGCGTATGCGAAGGCCGAATGGGCGACCCAGGGCGTGACGATCGTCTCGTACCAGAATCAGGACCAGGTGTACCAGGATCTCGTCAACGGCCGCCTCGACGCGACGTTCCAGGACAAGACGCAGGCCGGCTACTCGTTCCTGAAGACGCCGCGCGGCAAGGGCTACGCGTTCGCGGGCCCCGACGTGACCGACGTGCGGATCACCGGCTACGGCGTCGCGATGGGCGTGCGCAAGGGCGACGCCGACATGAAGAAGCGGCTGAACGACGCGATCGTCGCGATCCGCGCGAACGGCACGTATCAGAAGATCGCCGCGAAATACTTCGACTTCGACATCTACGGCACGAAGCAGCAGCTGACTTCGGCACCGTGATTCCGTGACTCATTCCATCGACAGGCACACCATGACGAGTATCCACGATCGCGTCGCGCAAGCCGTGACGCCCGAACTGATCGCCGCGTTCCGCGAGGAAGGTGCGGTCTGCATCAAGGGCATCTTTTCGCCCGACGAAGTGGCCGCGCTGCGGGCCGGCATCGATACGAATCTCGCGCAGCCGAGCGAACGCGCGAAAGTGGCGAGCCGGCCCGACGATCCGGGCTGGTTCTTCGAGGATTTCTGCAACTGGCAGCACAACGACGCGTATCGCGATTTCATCGTGCGCTCGCCGGCGCCGTCGGTCGCCGCCGCGCTGATGGGGACCGAGCACGTGCGGCTGCATCACGACCACCTGCTCGTGAAGGAGCCCGGCACGCGGCAGCGCACGCCGTGGCACCAGGACCAGCCGTACTACAACATCGAAGGCGACGACAACGTCAGCATGTGGATTCCGGTCGATCCGGTGCCGCTCGAATCGACGCTGGAGTTCGTCGCGGGCTCGCATCGCGGGCCGTGGCTGATGCCGCGCACGTTCATGGACAAGGAGGCGAAGTGGTTTCCGGAAGGCAGCCTCGCGGACCTGCCCGACATCGAAGCCGACCGCGCGGCGTTCCCGATCCGCCACTGGGCGCTCGAGCCCGGCGACATGGTGTGCTTCCGGATGCTGACGCTGCACGCGTCGGGCGGGACGCAGAACCGCCGGCGAGCGTTCTCGATCCGCTTCGTCGGCGACGATGTCCGTCACGCGCCGCGCCGCTGGAAGACGTCGCCCGATTTCCCCGGGCTCGCGGAGCAGCTGGCCGACGGCGCAACGCTCGACCACCCGCTGTTTCCGGTCGTATGGTCGCGCGGCGCGGGGCAGGTTGGCGCGATCTGAGCCGCGCCGGTCACGAACACGGCGGCCGTTTCATCACGAAACGGCCGCCCGGTGCTTGTTGCGGATGACGAACGGTCAGGTCGGGTGGCGCCCGGCGCCCGGCTTGAAGCGCGAGCCGAGCCGGTAGCGGTTGCCCGGATGCAGGAAATGCACGAACGTGACGGGCAGCCCGTCCGTCCAGGTGCGGCGCGTGAGCGTGAGGCACGGCTCGTCGGCGCGCATGTCGAGCAGGCGCGCCTGCTCGGCGGTCGGCAGCGACGCGTCGACAACGTGCTCGATTTCCAGTTCGTAGTGCGACACGTTGTTGAACAGGTACTCGGACGGCGGCTCGGCCTGGAAATCCTGGTCGATGAAGCCGGGCGCGGCGGCCGGGTTCACGTAGCGGTCCTCGAGCTGGATCGGGCGGCCGTTTTCCTCATGCACGCACACCACATGGAAGACCGGCGTGTTGACCGCCAGGCCGAACGCGGCCGCAACGTCGAACGACGCAGGCTCGCTCGACCGGCTCAGCACGCGACAGCGATATTCGTGCCCGCGTGCGCGGATTTCGTCGCGGATGTGCGCGATCATCAGCAGGTTCGACTGCGGCTTCACCTCGGCGACGAAAGTGCCGACGCCCGCGATGCGCTTGAGCACGCCTTCCTCGGTCAGCTCGCGCAGCGCGCGGTTGACCGTCATGCGCGCGACGCCGAACTGCGCGGCGAGATCGAGCTCGGACGGGATGCGGTCGCCGGGGCGCCAGTCGCCGGACTCGACGTTCTGGCGAACGAGCGTCTTGATCTGCTGGAACGGGGCGGTGGCCTTCGTGACCATCGGGGATCCTTGCGCGAAGAAGTGACGAGGCTAGTCGTCGTGACTGACGATGACCAGGATCTCCGCCTGCGCGGTGCCGAGGCTGCGCGTGCGGTGCGGGATGAGTGCGTTGAAATAGACTGAATCGCCGGTCTTGAGTTGCACCGTCTCGTTCGGAAATTCGATTTCGACGCGCCCCTTGTGCACGAACAGGAATTCCTCGCCCTCGTGCTCGCGGAACGTCGACGCGACGAATTCGTGCGGCGGGTGCACGACGAATGGCAGCATCTTCTTCGGCGCGACGCCGGCCGCAATGCTTTCGAAGCGGTGCGCGTGGCTGTCGGCCGCCGCGCCCATCGCCGTGCGCTCGCCGGCGCGCGTGACCGTGATCAGCTCGCGGTTGTGGCTTTCCGAGAACAGCTGCTCGACGTCGACGTTCAGCGCCTTCGACAGCTTCAGCGCGACCGCGATCGACGGCACGCTCAGGCCGCGCTCGACCTTCGACAGGTAGCTCTTGGTGAGGCCCGTCTCGTCGGCCAGCACATCGAGCGTCCAGCCCTTCTGTTTTCTGAGCAGCTTCAGGCGAATCGTCATGGGGCGCCAGGTGTCCTTCGAAAAACCGATTGTAACGCATGACACAAAGTGTCCTGTGGTGTATCGTGTGTCACGTGGTGCCGGGGAAACGGCCGCGGACGGCGCGGCAGACCCGATCCAATCAGGAGGCGAACATGGCGGAAACGCTGCATTTGACGAAGGACGCGCTGGTCGCGCTGGCGGAGCGGCGGCTTGAGAGCGAAGTGGGCGACAGCGGCTGGTCCGCGCGGCAGAAGCTCGCGCTCACGTGCCGGATCCTGTTCGACGCCGGTCACGACTCGGGCCTGGCCGGACAGATCACCTGCCGTGCGGCCGACGCCGGCACGTATTACACGCAGCGGCTCGGGCTCGGGTTCGACGAGATCTCGGCCGCGAACCTGCTGCACGTCAACGAGGATCTCGACGTGGTCGACGGCGAAGGGATTCCGAACCCGGCCAACCGGTTCCATACGTGGATCTACCGTGAGCGCCCGGACGTGAACTGCATCATCCACACGCATCCGGCGCACGTCGCGGCGCTGTCGATGCTCGAGCAGCCGCTCGTCGTGTCGCACATGGACACCTGTCCGCTGTACGACGATTGCGCGTTTCTGAAGGACTGGCCGGGCGTGCCGGTCGGCAACGAGGAGGGCGAGATCATCTCGAAGGCGCTGGGCAGCAAGCGCGCGATCCTGCTGTCGCATCACGGCCAGCTCGTGGTCGGCAAGACCATCGAAGAGGCCTGCATTCTCGCGCTGCTGATCGAGCGGGCCGCGAAACTGCAACTGCTCGCGATGTCGGCCGGCGAGATCAAGCCGGTGCCGCCGGCGCTGGCGAGGGAAGCGCACGACTGGATCTCGAAGCCGAAGCGCGATGCGGTGACGTTCGACTACTACGCGCGCCGCGCGTTGCGTACACATCGGGACTGCGTCGCGTGAATGCGTACGTCGTTTCCACCTTGTCAGACAATCATTGAGGAATACACATCGTGTCCATCCTGCTGCAAGGCATCATTGCCTACCCGGTCACGCCGTTCGCCGCTGATGGCGGCGTCGACCTGAAAACGCTCGACGCGCTGATCGAGCGACTCATTGCCGACGGCGTTCACGCGATCGCCCCGCTGGGCAGTACCGGCGAAAGCGCTTACCTGTCCGACGCCGAATGGGAGGCCGTCGCCACCGCGTCGATTCGCGCGGTGCGCCGGCGCGTGCCGACCGTCGTCGGGATTTCCGACCTCACCACGGCGGGTGCGGTGCGCCGTGCACGTTTCGCCGAGCAAGCCGGCGCCGATGCGGTGATGGTGCTGCCGGTGTCGTACTGGAAGCTCGGCAACGACGAGATCGTCGCGCACTACCGCGCGATCGGCGACGCGATCGGCATCCCGATCATGCTGTACAACAACCCGGCGACGAGCGGCGTCGACATGCTGCCTGACCTGATCGCGACGATCTGCCGGAGCGTCGACAACGTGACGATGGTCAAGGAGAGTACCGGGGACATCGGCCGGATGCACCGGCTCGCGCAGTTGAGCGACGGGACGATCCCGTTCTACAACGGCAGCAACCCGATGGCGCTCGCCGCGCTGGCCGCCGGTGCGGCCGGATGGTGCACGGCCGCGCCGAACCTGAATGCCGCGTGGCCGCTGGCGCTGGTCGACGCGATGCGGACGGGCGATCTGGCGCGTGCCAGGGCGGTATTTCACGCGCAGTTGCCGTTGCTGCAGTTCATCGTCAACGGCGGGTTGCCGGTGACCGTGAAGGCCGGTCTCCGGCTGCGCGGCCTTGACGCCGGCGAGCCGAGGAAGCCGCTGCTGCCGCTTGGCGAAGCACGCACACGCGAACTCGAACGCTTGCTTGCAGCATTGCCGGACGGTGTGACGGCATGAGCGAAGACGCACGGCCGGCGATCGCGGCCGCCATCGGCGCGGTGCGCGTCGGCACGAGCCGGCCGCTGGCCGGCACGCCGCATGCGAGCGCGATCGACAAGCAGCCGGTCGATGCACGCCTATGGCTGGGCGCGCTCGGCTTCGCCGGCGACGAACAGGCCGATGCGCGGCATCACGGCGGCCCGGACAAGGCGGTCCACCACTATGCACACGACCACTATGCGTGGTGGTCGGAGCAGATCGGCGCGCGCCGCGTGCTCGCGCAGCCGGGCGCGTTCGGCGAGAACCTGTCGACGCACGGCGTGACCGAGCGCGACGTCTGTCTCGGCGATGTGTTCACGCTGGGCGGTACGGCGCTTCAGGTGTCGCAGTCGCGGCAGCCGTGCTGGAAACTCAACGCACGCTTCGATCATCCGAGGATGGCCGCGCTCGTGCAGCAGAGCGGCCGGACCGGCTGGTATTACCGCGTGC
The DNA here is from genome assembly GCF_057439935.1 of Burkholderia cepacia complex sp. TUM26381. NCBI lineage: Bacteria > Pseudomonadati > Pseudomonadota > Betaproteobacteria > Burkholderiales > Burkholderiaceae > Burkholderia > Burkholderia cepacia complex sp. TUM26381. The sequence goes on from NZ_CM172007.1 coordinate 106,608, forward strand.
TGCAGGAAGGCTGGGTCGAGGCGGGGGATGGTCTGACGCTGCACGCGCGCCCGTATCCGCAATGGCCGCTGTCGGCGGTGCTCGATGTGCTGTACCGGCGCACGCTCGACATGGCCGCGCTCGATGCGCTGTGCGATGTGCCGTTGCTGCCGCCCGGCTGGCGCAAGATGCTTGAAAAGCGCCGGACGGAACGGCAGGTCGAAGACTGGACGAAGCGGCTCGAAGGTTGACGGGCCGCGCCGCGGCTTATCGGGCCGGCAGGTTCCGCACGTCGGCCGTCGGCTCGGCGCCGAATGCGTCGCTCAGCGCATAGCCGATCAGCTGACGCGCGGCTGCCTCGGGTGTCGCGAGCGCGCCGCTCGACTTCAACTGGTCGAATTTCTCGCGCATCGGGAAGTTGTCGTCGCTGGTCGAGCGGATCGTGGCCTGCATGCCCGTATCGACGACGCCCGGCGCGACGCTGCAGATTCGCAGCGCGCCGTTCGCGTCGAGCGCGACCGCGCGCGCATGGTGATCGAGCGCGGCCTTGGTCGCGCAGTAGATGCTCCAGCCCGCGTATGCGTTGCGGGCTGCGCCGCTCGACAGGTGCAGGATCCGGCATTCGGTCGTGGCCGAAGCCGCTTGTGCGAGTGCGGCCGACAGCATCAGCGGCGCTGCGACGTTCAGGCCGACCGCGCGGGCGACGATCGCCGGGTCTTGCGCGGCGAGCGGACCGATCGGATCGACGATGCCTGCGTTGTTGAACAGCAGCACGAGCGACGCGCCGTCGACGAAGCCGCGTAGCGTATCGCCGGCGAGCCAGGTCGCGACTGCCGCGGAGTCGGACAGGTCGAGTTCGACTTCGGAGAAGCGGTCGCCGGCTTGCGAACCGAGCGACGGATGACGGCTGCGCGACACGCCGAGCACGGCGATGCCTTCCAGCAGCAGTTGTTCGGCGAGCGACGCGCCGAGGCCGCGAGTATGTCCGGTGACGATGGCGCGCACGTGCGCGGTAGAGGATGCAGTCATGGCGGTGAACCGGTGATGGGGGGAACGATGTTGACGAGCGGAGTGCATGCGCGGCGGCAGCACCATAAGGACGGGCGATGCGTGGAGCCTGCGCGCGAAGACGGTGGCGCGCGGCGCCGCGGATATCGGAACGAACGCATATCGTAGCGCCGGCATGCGCGTCGCGCAAACGTCGGGGCGCACGTGACGGGTGAACGTGCGCCGCCGCGCACACGCATCGCCGTGGCACCGCACGGCACCGCATGGCATCGGGCGGCATCGGGCGGCATCGGGCGGCATCGGGCGGCATCGGGCGGCCCGATAGGTTGGACAAGAGCGCGCTGCGGCAAGTGCGCGCGCCGGTGCAGCGAGCGGAGCCGGGCCGCGCGCCGCGAGCTATCATATGGCTCGCCCGTGCGCGATGCCGGACGGGCCGCGATCGTTTCCCTTCACCTGCTGCACGCTGCGACGCCACTCATGAACACCACGCCGGATACGCCTACGCCTCGCGCCCTTCGCGAACTCACGCCCCTCGAGGCCCGCATTCTCGGCGTGCTCGTCGAGAAACAGCACACTGTGCCGGATACTTACCCGCTGTCGCTGAACGCGCTGACCGCGGGCTGCAACCAGAAAACCGCGCGCTTGCCCGTGATGAGCGTCAGCGAGGACGAGGTCACGACCGCGCTCGACGAACTGAAGCGCCTGAGCCTCGTGATGGAGGGCAGCAGCAGCCGCGTGCCGCGTTTCGAGCACAACATGAACCGCGTGCTCGGTATCCCGAGCCAGGCGATCGCGCTGCTGACGATCCTGTTGTTGCGCGGCCCGCAGACGGCCGCCGAACTGCGCCTGAACAGCGCGCGCCTGCACGGCTTCGCAGATATCTCGTCGGTCGAGGCATTTCTCGACGAACTCGCGGCACGCGCGCAGGCGCTCGTCATCCGGCTGCCGCGTGCACCGGGGGCGCGCGAGAACCGCTGGATGCACCTGATGTGCGGTGAAGTGAACATCGCGGACTTCGCAAGCGCGGAGGCCGGCGGCGGCGCGGATTCGGTGCCGCCTTCGGAATTCGAAGCGCTGAAGGCCGAACAGAAGCGCCTCGTGGATGACGTGGCGCGGCTGAATGCGCTGGTCCTGCGGATGGCCGGCGAGCTGGGCATCGACGTCGACGCGCAAGGCGACGCGTCCTGACACGAGCGCCTGCGGTGCATGTGCATCGCCCGGCCCCGTCGCCACGCGGCCGGGCCGGAGCGCGCTGCGGATACCGGCTGCGCCGCCGCGTTACTTCAGCTTGACGCCCGGTACCAGATAGCGTGCGCCGTCCGGTCTCAGGATCGGCGCGAGCGCCGCAAACGGCACATCGAGTTGTGGCCCGAGACAGGCGCCCATCGCATGACCGATTCCGGATACGACGAACGACAGCTTGCCGGGCGCATCGAGCTCGAACGTCAGATACTGCGGGAACACGTCGGCACACGACAGCGAATCGCCTTCGCCGTCCGTCACTTGCTGACCGTGTGTTGCCTTGTCGCGCAACTGCGTAATGAAACTCACCAGCGCGGGGCTCGTTCCCGGGTCGCCGTCCTTGCCTGCCGTAGCCGCGTCGATCACGCGATTCCAATCGAGGTACGTACCACGCAGCAGGTCGAACGTGACCGGATCGTAGTGATTGTTTGGATGAGCGCCGCCGCAGTACGTACTGCCCGATTCCACAATGCCGAGTGCCGCAGGTGACAGCCACGTGACCGTCACCTGTTCGTCGTCGTAGCCGCCGAGCGAACCGGCGGCCGGCCCGTCGTCGGAATAGCGGGTCGACGCGCATTCGAGCGCGGCGAGATTCATCTGCCAGTGCTGCTGTTCGAGCAGGAGGTTGACCCGTGCCATGACCGCTGGATCGGGATGGCGGCTCAGACGCGGATACATGAGCTTCGTGCGCGGGTCGCGCCACATTCGGTACGCGACGGTGCCGTCTCCGATCTCGGGGCCAGCCGGCTCCGCGTGCCCGGCAAGCTTCAGCGTGGCATAAGGCGCCTGCCGCATGTCGATGGCCACGCCGCTTGCGATACCGCTGCCGCCGCCGCCGGCGATGCTGTTGGTGACGGCTTCGACGGAGCCGGGCGCAACCGCGTCGGGATCGTATTCAGCGATGCGTCGCAGCGTGAAGCTGCGCGTTTTGCCGGAGCGTGCATCGGTCCAGCGGCCGCGATAGCCGGCCTTGTCCCGCGTGCCCTGCCAGGTGGCCGCAGCATGATCGAAATCGGCTTGCTCGCGGAATCCCAATGGACTGCGGGCATCGTCCGGCAACTGCGTTCGCACGAGCGGTTCGATCAGTTGCGCGGGCGTGCCGTGCAGCGGAATATCGACGCCGTGCTGCGCATAGAAGTAGCGGCCGGAGATTGAACCGTCCTTGGAAGGGTGATCGTCGAGCTCCATGACGACGGTGCCGGCGCCCTGCAGCGTTCCTTCGTAGACGGCGCGCGGCGCGCCATTGGCGAAGCCCGCGTGCAGCGCGGCCAGCAACCCCGCGATTCGGATCAGCGGGCGCATCACCAGCGGCACCCGGTCTGTTCGGATGCGTCGACATCCAGCGCGCGGCCGAACGCCGTCTGCTTGCCGGTGCGCGCATTGGTGTAGGTCATCGAATAGACCATCGCGCCCTGGGTCATCATTTCGTAGCGCCCGTTGATCCTGCCGCCGACCATTTCGACCCAGGTCGTCGTGTACTGGTGCGGACGGCTTTCGTCGAGCACTTCGTCCTCCTCGTGCTCGATCACCAGCGGCAGGGCCGTTTTCGATTGCGCATACCGGACCATGCCGCCCGACCACTTGACCGCATCGTCATAGTAGGTGCGCATCTCGAAGCGCGCGGGTTTGTCGCCGTCCGACCGGAAGCAGAACACTTCGGTGGACACCTTGGCGAGTGCCGGTAGCGACACGCAGAGCAGCACGGCTGCGAGGACTTTTTTCATGATGGAGCGAGAGAAATGAAGCGGTGCGTCAACCGACGCTGATCCGCGAAGCGCCCGCGTCGACGAGCCGGAAAAGCAGATCCTCGACGGCCGTCTCGGGCGCGGAGCCGAGATCCGCATTGACGCGCCACCCCTGTTCCGTGCGAACCGGTTCCGACAAAAAATGAACGATGCCATGCAGGCCGTCTTCGGCCGGCGTGTTCTCGTCGTCGACGTCGAACCACGCGAAGAACCACGTCTTGATCGCATCGGCCGCCGCGCTTTCGTCGAGACCGTCGGCCTCGATCGTGGCCCAGTCCCATACGAACGGGCGGATCGACACGGCCGCCGTTTCGAGGTTGAACGCCAGCGGCTCGAACGCCAGTTGCGCGGCGGAATCGACCATCGTCGGCTGGCCGGCCGATTCGCCTTCGGTCGCGATGATGTCGGCCCGGCACGGCAGCGCGAGCGGCCCTTCGGTGGCGAGCGTGCCGTCGGGGCGCCGGTAGGCCGGTTCGACGATCATGGCCGGTTGTGCAGCCGCTTTCGCGAGCAGGTCGGCATACGGTTGGCGGATGGCGCGGAGCAGTTCGGAGACGGTCATCGTGGCGTGTCGGTCGGGCAGGGAACGATCGGTTGCTGGCAGACGGCGTGCGGCGCGACCGGCGTCGCACGACGCGGCCGCTTCGGCACCGGACAGCCGTGATCGTACGGCACTTCGGCAAAGCGAGGACAGTCGGCCGAATGGCCGACGCGACCCGCATCGTGTGACGGCGGGTTTAGACGTTTACCTTCAAACAATGGAAAACGCCCTTCGATTGCGTTCTCGTTGTGCTTCAATTAATCCGGTTTGTACTCCTACTAAAATTACAGATTCAGAACAAGCCGGATTATTCATTCACAGGAGACAGTCGATGGCTCGGAAACGGCTTTGAAGCGGCACACGATGGTCTGCAACACCGCGAACTTCCTTCGATGAAAGCAGGTTATCCCAGGGGCCCCCACCCATGTCCTCCAGACGATTCATGACCGTCGCGGCCGCCGTGTGCGCTGCGCTGGCCATTGCCGCACCGCCGGTCAACGCCGCCGCGCCGACCGTGCCCGATCCGTTCTACACGTACACCGGCACCACGCCGCTGGCATCGGTTCCACCGGGCACGGTGCTGAAGACGCGCAACGTCACCTATCACGTGGCCGGCATTCCGACCGCCGTGACCGCGCAGCAGCTGCTGTACCGCACCAACAACGCGCAGAACCAGCCGGTTGTCAACGTGACGTCGGTGATCCGCAGCCAGGTCAGCAACGGCCAGGCCATCTCGTACCAGTCGGCCTACGATTCGCTGAACCCGTACGACGAGCCGTCGCAGGTGATCGCCGGCGACCGCGACGTGACCAAGATCATCAACATCGGCACGCTGCTCTACAGCGCGGAATCGATTCCGCTGTCGACGCTGCTGCTGCTCGGCTACAACATCATCGTGCCCGATACGGAAGGCCAGACGGCCGACTTCGCGGCCGGCCCCGAATACGGGATGACGACGCTCGATTCGATCCGCGCGGCGCTCAATACGCCGTCGACCGGCCTGAATCCGTCGAGCAAGGTCGCGATGATCGGCTACTCCGGCGGCGCGATCGCGACGAACTGGGCCGCGCAGCTCGCGCCGAGCTATGCGCCCGAGATCAACAAGCAGCTCGTTGGCGCGGCGGAGGGCGGCGTGCTGGTCGACCCGGCGCACAACCTGCGCTATGTCGACGGCAGCATCGTGTGGGGCGGCGTGGCCGCGGCCGCGCTGGCCGGGTTGTCGCGCGGCTACAACTTCGACCTGACGCCGTATCTCAGCGATACGGGCGTCGCCGTGTTCAAGGACATCCAGAACCAGTCGCTCGCGTACATCCTGCCGAAGTACACGGGTCTGCACTGGAGCACGCTGTTCAAGCCGCAATACGCGAACGACATCAACAGCATTCCGGCGTACGTGACGTATGCGAACAAGGTGAATGCGGGGCTGGCCGCGTCGCCGACGATCCCGATGTTCATCGGCCAGGGCACCGCGGGCGCGCTGGACGGCACCTTCAGCAGCCAGGTGGGCGACGGCGTGATGCTCGCGTACGACGTGCGCGCACTCGCGCAGAAGTTTTGCGCGAGCGGCACACGGGTCACGTACAACGAGTATCCGCTGGAACATGCAGGCGCGATCGTGCCGTGGGTGGCCGGGATGCTGCCCTGGCTCTACGACCGCTTCAACGGGAAAGCCGCGCCGAGCAATTGCTGGCTGACGTCGCTGCTGCCGAGCAACTCGCTGGCGCCGGAGACGCTGCACTAGACGCGCCGCGCAACGCGGCGAATGGCCGGGCGACCCGCGAGGGGTCGCCTTTTTCTTTGCGGGTCTCGTGCCGGCCGCATGACCGCCGCCGTCGCCACCCGCATGCGCGCACGGTAACCCGCTGCTGCCGCCTCCGGGTGCCATAATCGAGCCTGCCCATCATTCCAGACGTCCCCCGGAGAATCACCATGCAGAACCTCGACAATCCTTCCCATGATCGCGAGGTAGGCAGCGCCGACGCGACGCAGGACACCACGCGTATCGACGACGTCCGCATCGGCGCCGTGCGCCCGCTGATTTCGCCCGCGCTGCTGCTGGACGAGCTGCCGGTGCCGGCCGGCACGCAGACGCTCGTCGAGGACACGCGCCGCGCGATTGGCGACATCCTGCACGGCCGCGACGACCGGCTGCTGCTCGTCGTCGGCCCGTGCTCGATCCACGATCACGACCAGGCGCTCGAATACGCACGCCGCCTGAAGGTCGCGGCCGATGCGCTGAAGGACGACCTGCTGATCACGATGCGCGTCTACTTCGAGAAGCCGCGCACGACGGTCGGCTGGAAGGGCTACATCAACGATCCGCGCCTCGACGGCAGCTTCCGCATCAACGAGGGGCTGCGCGCCGCGCGGCAACTGCTGCTCGACATCAATGCGCTCGGCCTGCCGGCATCGACCGAATTCCTCGACCTGCTGAGCCCGCAGTACATCGCCGACCTGATCGCGTGGGGTGCGATCGGCGCGCGCACGACGGAGAGCCAGAGCCATCGGCAGCTCGCTTCGGGCCTGAGCTGCCCGATCGGCTTCAAGAACGGCACGGACGGCGGCGTGCAGGTCGCGTCCGACGCGATCGTCGCCGCGGCCGCGAGCCATGCGTTCATGGGGATGACGAAGATGGGGATGGCCGCGATCTTCGAGACGCGCGGCAACGACGACGCGCACGTGATCCTGCGCGGCGGCAAGAACGGCCCGAACTACGACGCCGAGCATGTCGAGGCGTGCTGCGCGGTGCTGCGCAAGGCCGGCTTGCGCGAGCAGGTGATGGTCGACTGCTCGCACGCGAACTCGAACAAGTCGCATGAGCGGCAGATCGACGTCGCGCAGGATCTCGCGCGGCAGCTTGCGCAGGGCGAGCACCGGATCGTCGGCGTGATGGTCGAGAGCCATCTCGAGGCGGGGCGGCAGGATCTGAAGCCGGGCGTGCCGTTGAAGTACGGGGTGTCGATCACCGACGCGTGTTTGAGCTGGACGCAGACGGAGCCGGTGCTGGACGTGCTGGCGGAGGCGGTGCGGCATCGGCGCGTGTATTCGCGAAACGCGTGAGGTAACGGCGGCGGGCCAGCGCCCGCCGTTGTCATATGCGGTGCGTCAACGAAGATTGGCGCCGCGCAAGGTATTTGTTCCACCGAGGGCGCGTTCGCCTGCGCTTTCGGCTTCACATCGGACGCCGGCATCGTGCCCGCGCGTCTTCCCGCCTCGATTGCCCGGTGGCGACATTCGCTATCCGGTGCGCAGCCCCATTCGGAAAAATCCCGTGAGCGAGTTTTCCACACAGGACATCACCTTTCGTCCCACTATGCGGATAGCGGGTACTTAGGCTGATATGGGCGAACTAGTCCCGGAGATTGGCGCAGGATCGCTGAATTTAGGACGATTCCTATATTCCATGTCCGTCGGATTAGTCAGAATCCTAATCAAGCAATGCGTTGCGATAGCCGGTGCGCTGGATATGGCACCTGATACGAAATAGCGCTGGAGATTCCGCGGCCGCCCGAATTATCGGCCTGTCGCTTGCAGGCCGCATCGACGAAGGGTTTCATGACCTGCGCCGCGTTCGTCGCCGATGACTCGGCGGTTCGGGGGGAGCGCCGGGGCCCGTATCCGCAGCGGATTCAGGCATGTCGCGAGTCGGTCGGAAGTCACCTGGAGCTTGACTCGATCGAGGTGAGACTGTCCGTGAATGCGTGAAATGGATTCCATATCGATAAGTTATGCAAATTATTTATAGCGAGAAGTACCGTGCGCACCGGATATGGCTTGCCGTAATCGCGATGTCGCTTGCCTCGTCGATCGCCAGCGCGAACATGCTGGTCTATCCGATGACGGCGTCGATCGGGGCCGGCCGGGAATCGGCCGCCGAGCTGCGCATCTACTCAAAATCCGATGCGACGCAATACGTGAAGGCGATCGCGAAGCGTGTGATCGATCCGGCGACGGATCACGAGCGCGAAGAGGCCAGCATGAATTCCGGCGACGACGCGATCGTCATCTCGCCGGCCAAGTTCGCGCTGCCGGCCGGCGGCACGCGGCTCCTGCGGGTGATTCCACTGGGTGCGCCGCAGAAGGAGGTGCTGTATCGCGTCTACCTGCAGCCGGTGGCGGCACCGTCCGACGACGATTCCGCGGCGACGGGCGACGTGTCCGGCAAGGTCGACTTCAGCCTGGTCTGGGCGCCGCTCATCCGTGTGCTGCCGAAGTCGCCGGTACCTGATTTCGACGTGTCGAATGGCGCGTTGACCAATACCGGCAACGTGCGGATCGGTTTGCTGGAGGCCGGCGCGTGCCAGTCCGAGCAGGACGATGCTTCATGCCAGTGGACGAAATTCGACCGCAGTGTCTACCCGGACCAGCACTTCAGGCTGGAGGGACTGCATTCCGCACCTTATGTGCGAATCCGATATCGAGTGGGGGGAATGGCCGATGTACAGCAGAAGGTTGTGCGCACGCATTCCGTCGACGCGATGAACGCGCCGAGCGCGAATAACGAGACCCGGACGGGTCATACCATTGTTTCAACCAACCAGAAGGACTAACCCATGCTGAAATACGTTCCGATCGCCGCTGCAGCCCTGATGTCGATGTCGGCTTATGCCGTCCAGAAGGACATCACTGTCACCGCCAATGTCGACTCGACGCTCGAAATGCTGTCGGCGGACGGCTCGGCACTGCCGACGACCATGCAGATGCAATATCTGCCGGGTACGGGTCTTCAGGCCGCCGTCGTGAACACGAAGATCTTCACGAACGACAAGGCGAAGGATCTGCAGATCCGCCTCGCGACCGACCCGTCGCTGAAGAACCAGACGAGCCCGGGCGCAAAGGAAATTCCCCTGACGGTCATGCTGGGCAGCACCGCGCTGAGCACCACGGCGACGACGCTGAAGACAGCGGAACTCTTCCCCGGCGAGCTGGCGCAGGGTTCGAACGTGCTGCCGCTGTCGATCGGTCAGAAGACCGTCGCAGCCGTCACGGATTCCGGCAGCTACCAGGGTCTCGTCAGCGTGATCGTCACGCAGAGCGCGGCATCGGGTAGCTAAGCCCCTCCGAAGTATCGACGGGCGCGCCTGAATGGCGCGCCTTGTTTTTTGTAGTACTCCTTCTAAATTATCCCAGATTCCTTCATGATCCCATTTGATCTCAAGAAGACCGTTGTCGCATGCCTGAGCGCTCTGTGTGTGATGGACATCGTGTCCGTCGCGCAGGCTGCTTCGGCCGTGCCGCCGGGCTTCGAGGACATCATGACGGGGCACGACGAGCGTATCAACGTCAACTTTCTGGGCAAGCCGCTCGGCTTGTTTCGTGTGTTCGTGACGCCGGACGCAGTGCGTTTCGAGGATCCCGCGCACGTGTTGCAGGCGCTCGACTCGCAAGTGAACCCGGCGGCGGACGTGTCGACGATCAGCGACGCGCTGTCGAAGTCGATGGCGCGCAACGGCAACCTCGCCTGCGCGGGGCAAGCGGGCGTGAACGGCTGCGGGTATGTCGACACCGACAGCGCGGCCGTGATCTACGACGAAAGCGAAGGCAACCTCGAACTGTTCCTGTCGCGCGACTGGGTGAGCACCGAAGAGCACGACCGGCGGTTTCGGGAGCCGTCGCCGCTCACGGAAAACGCGCTGATTCACCAGCAGACGATCAACCTGTCGGGCGGGCGCGGCTACGAGAGCCTGTCCGTGTCGGGCACGGGCGCGCTCGGCATCACGCCGAAGAGCTTCATCGGCGGGAACTGGAGCTTCACCCATACGGGTTATTCGAGGGGATCGGACAGCCACATCCAGCTTCAGGATCTCTACTACCGCCGCGATCTCGGCACCGAGCATTACGCGCAGGCCGGCCGGATGGACAACCGCAACCTCGCGAGCGCGCTCGGCGGCAACTTCGGGTTCACGATGCTGCCGGTCGGTACGCTTGACGGTGTGCGCGTCGGCACGACGCTGGCCTATGTGAACCCGGAAGTCGCGCAACAGGGCACGCCGGTCACGCTGCTGTTGCCGCGTGATTCGCGGATCGACGCGTACCGCGGGCAGGAGTTGCTGGGCACGTTCTACATGAAGGCCGGTGTCAATGCGCTCGATACGTCTCGTTTTCCGGAAGGCACGTATCCGCTGGCGCTTCGCGTGTTCGAGAATGGCGTGCAGGTACGCACGCAGACGACGCCGTTCACGAAGACGGGCGGTGGTGTCAATTCGCGCACACGACAATGGTTCGCGCAGGCTGGTCGCCCGTCCGACCGGGACGCACCGGACGGCATGGCAGCGGCAGCCGGCGTGCGGATTCCGCTGTTGCGCGAAATGGCGCTGACGAGCGGTATCGCGAGCGTCGGCCGGCACGTGTACAACGAAACTGCGCTGGAGTGGCGCCATGCGTTTGCGCTGGGCGTGCTCTCCGCCGGCGGTTCGTTCTTCGTCGGCGACGATGGGTCGCGCGGCAACACGCAGCAGGTTTCGTTCGCCGACGGCGTGTCGTGGAGCGTGTACCGCTACCAGATGCGCGGCGCGGCGTGCAACGGCCCGGCCGTGTCGTATCGCGACATCGGTTGCTATGACATGCTGAACGCGACCGTGTCGTTTCCGGTGGGAAACTGGTCGGCGATGCTCGGCTACACGTACAACAAGAGCGTCGGGCGGTCGCAGAACTGGCAGCCCGACACGACGGATCGCCCGTGGGCGACGCCGGTCTTCCGTCAGGGCGATCAGGTGTCGCGCGCGCTTCAGGCGTCGCTATCGCGATCCTTCGCATGGCGTAAGGTCAGCGCGAACCTGCGCGTGGGCGCGTACGCGAACCGCAATACCGGTGCTCGAAGCGAGTACGGCGGCTATGTCGGTGTGACGCTGTCGATGGCCGAACCCGCGATGCAGCCCGGGAGTGCGTCCGCGTACACGTCGGCGGGCGTCGATGTTCGCACGGATCGCAACAGCACGACGACGAACTATACGCTCGACCGCAACTGGAACTGGCAGGGCGACACCTACCGGGAACTCGCGCTCGGCGTGTCGGGATATGGTGCCGACAGCCTGACGGGCACCGTGCAGGGCCGCTGGAAGGGGCGCTACGGCGACGTCGCCGGGTCGGTCGCGAACAGCTACAGCCGCGACAGCGGCGGTAACAATCCATCGGTGACGGCGAGCTATTCGTCGTCGTTCGCGGTGGCGCGGCAGGGCGTGTTCCTCGGCGCATCCGCGTCGCAGTCGGATCCACTCGCGGGGTTCGCCGTGCGGGTCGGCGAGCGCGGAGATGCGAGCGGCATGGCGGCCGAGGTGCACAGCGATTCGAGCGCGCGGATCAAGGTGGGTTTCGGGCAGCGCGCGCTGTTGCCGGTGTCGGCATTCACGCCCGTGACGACCGAAGTGAACGACGCGGGTGCCCGGGCGGCCGCGGGCGCGACGAGCGTGACCGAGGGGCTCGGCAAGCGCATGCTGTTCATGGTGCCGGGGCAGCTCGCGCTGCGCAACGTCGACGCGAAGGTGACGTATACCTATGTCGGCCAGGCCTTCTCGAAGGGCGGCATGCCGCTGTCGGACAGCGTGATTCTCAACGGCGCGATGCCGCTGATCGACAGTCAGGGCGGCTTCATTGCCGAGCTTGACAATAAGGAAAGCGAACTGTTCGTCGTGGACGGTCCGACGCTGATGCGTTGCCCGCTGCACGTGAAGCGCCAGCAGGACGTGCTGATGATGGTGGGCAAGGTGCGTTGCGAAGTGGCCGGGCCGGATGCGTTGCCGGAATCGCTGCGCAAGCAGGCCCGCGTGCGCAAGCTGCTGGAGCATCGCTACGTAATGTCGATGCGGGCGCAGTCGCCGGACGTGACCAACGCGGCGCAATGACGCGTATGCGCGGATGCCACGCGGCGCGACCTGCGATTTCGAATATAAAAGGAAACAGCCATTCAAATGATTCAGATCAGTCGAAGTCGCTGCCGGGCAATCGTTCTGGCGGCCGCATTGAGTGCGGTCGCGCTTGACGCATCGGCGGCCTCCGAGCAGCCGGCCAACCGCAACGATACGGTGGAAGCTACGTTGGATCGTGGCGCGCCGCAGGCGGACGTCATGGTGTTCAACAGAGCGTCGGGTGGCTATGACACGACGGACCCCAATAGATGGGGGCGAAATTCGTGGACATGCCAGTCGGCCGCCGACACGGCGACAGGTGCGTGCGCGACCGAGCCGATATGGGTGGTGGCGGGCAACTCGACCACGATCAGGCTGTCGTTCAAGGAGGAAAAAACCGGCGCTACGGCCGTGCTGAATCTTCAGGGAGGGAGTGCGTACAGCCGTCACCAAGATTGCAACGGCAACGCGGCTCCGGAATCCGTGTCGAAAACGCAAACGCCAATCGAGATGGCGCAGTCCGCTGTTGTGAGCAGTTGCAGCAACATTCGCTGGGACGGGCGCACGCTCTTCGTCAAGATTCCCGCCGCGGAACTGAAGCATCTCCCTTCGGGCGGAATCTGGAAGGCGAACCTTCAATTGAACCTGAGACTGTGGAGTACGAATGTGCTTGCCACGATCGCCGTCTTCAATGCCGCGATCAAGCTGAACGTCACCGACAAGAACAACATCCAGGTCTACCTGCCGGAGTTTACGAGCGCGACGCCCACCGTCGACCTCAAGCTGCGAAAGCTGCCGAACGGTAGCCGGATGTCGGGCACGTCGAACGTCGACATGTGCCTGTACGACGGCTACAACGCTCAGAGCACGTGGTTCGACGTGTCTGCGAGCGATGGCCTCACGATCGACCGCCGCGACAAAGGGAGCTATTCCGTGCTGCTCGATAAGGACAAGAGCGGTGCCTACGAATCACGCGTCGATTACAACGTGAGCCTGACGTACTCAGGAATGAAGATCGCACTGCAGAACAAAGAGACCGTGCGACTCCAGGGCGTGAACAACAGCGCCGGTCGCTCGGTATCGCTGCCGGGCATTTCGGTGCCGGTCGTCTGCACGCCGACGCCACTGACACTCGAGACGCCGGAATTCCAGTCGGTCTGGAAGCGTCCGGGCAAGTACAGCAACAAACTGACGATCACGTTTACGCCATCGTCAGCGAGTCTCTAGCGCGTTCGGCGCCCGTGAAGTGGCGCCGGGCGCCTTACCCCAAGCGAATCGATCATGGAAGCAAGGTTCTCCGCGCATCGCCCGGTGTGGCGCATGCTTCGCCACGTATTGATCACGATGCTGCTGACCGTCCCGATCGGCACGGGCGCCGCGACCGCCTGCTGGAAGCCGATCTTCACCGATGAAGAGCTGCGCTGGATCAGCGCGCACCCGGTCGTCCATATCGCCGTCGAGGCAAACTGGCACCCGATCGAATACATGCGCAACGGCAGGCATGCGGGGCTCGTCGCCGGCTACCTGGGCGCGATCTCGAAAATGACCGGACTCGCGTTCCAGACGGTGCCGGGTACTGAATGGGGCCGTGCGTACGACGCGCTCGTCGCAGGCAAGGTCGATTTGCTGCCGGGTGTCTGGCGCGAGCTGGTTCCGGATCGCGTCGGTGTCGGTGCGCTGGTCAGCGCGCCCTACCTGGTCGGGCGGCTGACCGTCGTGACGCGCAACAATTCCGCGATGATCTTCGGCCTGCAACGGCTGAAGGGGCGGCGCATCGCGATCAAGGGGCATGGTGCGGTCGAGTACTTCGTGCGCCACAGCGGCGTGCCGCTTCACGTGCTCACGTTCGACACGGAAGACCTTGCGCTTGCCGCGGTTGCCAGCGGCGAAGCCGACGCGGCGCTCGGCATCGACGTCACGATCCTGCCGATCGTGCGGCGGCAATTCACCGGCCAGCTTTACATGTCCGGCATGCTGGCCGACCGCCCCGTGTCGCTCGCGATGCTCACGCGCGCCGACCTGCCGATTCTCGCGTCGATCATCGAGAAGTCGCTCGCGGCCATTCCGGTCAGCGAGACGGCCGGGATCACGCGTGACTCGATCGAGCTGGGCGACTACGGCAAGCCGACGATCCGCTCGATCGTGCATTATCGTGCGCCGGTGGTGCTGGCCATCGCCGTGACCTTGCTGACGTTCGCAGTGCTCGCCTACCTGATGTGGAAATCACGTGCGGCGGCCATCCGGAGCAAGCGCGACAAGGCGATGTTCCTGGCTTTCGTCAGTCATGAGATCCGCACGCCGATGCAGACGGTCCTGTCGTCGCTCGAATTCCTGAAGCGCTCGCGGCTTCCCGTGCAGCAGGCAGGCCGTGTGGATGCGGCCGCATCGGCTTCCGAAACGCTGCTGACGCTGCTCGACGACATCCTCGAATATTCGCGCCTCGAATCGCGCAAGGTCACGCTGTCGCCGCAAACGGTCGAGCTCGACGCGTGGGTTCGTCAAACCGTCGACATGGTGCGCTGGCGTGCGGAGCGAAAGGCGCTGGCGTTGATGCTCGACGTTGCGGGGCCGCTGCCGTTGCACGTCGTCATCGATCCTGTCCGCGTGCGCCAGATCGCGCTGAACCTGCTCGTCAATGCGATCAATTTCACGGCATCCGGGGCTGTTACGCTGCGCGTGCGCTATCTGGCGGCTCGCCACGGGCGCAACGGCACGTTGTGCCTCGAAGTGCGCGACACCGGCATCGGTATCGCGCCCGATCGCATCGGCCACGTCTTCGAAACCTACTGGCAGGCCGATCGCACGCCGCAACAGGGCATCGGCGGTAGCGGGCTCGGGCTCGCGATCTGCCGGGAGCTCGTCGAGTTGATGCACGGCTCGATCGCGGTCGAAAGCGCGCCGTACGTCGAAACGGTATTCACGGTGCATCTGCCGGTGACGACAGTGGACGGCGTGCCGTCGACACAGCCCGCCGCGCCGCCGCCGGCACTGGCGGACGCAGCTGCAGCGCCGGCACATCGCGGCGCCCCGCGCGTCCTGATTGTCGACGATCACGACACCGTGCGGGCCGCACTGCAGGATCAGTGCGATGCGCTCGGCTGCGTCGGCATCGTCGCCGGTACGGGGGAGGATGCGTTGCGGCACGTCGGGCAGGGCCGGATCGACATCGTGCTGCTCGATTGCAATCTGCCCGACATCGACGGTTATGCGCTCGCGCAGATGATCCGTCAGGAAGAAACCGCGCGGATGGCCGGGCACGTTCCGATCATCGCGATTTCGGCGGAGTCCGGCGAGGCGCACCGGGTGCGTTGCCTGGAAAGCGGCATGGACGGCGTGCTGGGCAAGCCGCTGCGCCTCGAAACGCTCCGGCAGGCGATCGCGACCTGGTGCCCGGCCGATGCGGGAACCGCACCGGATGCGTCGATTGCGCCATAGGGCCGCGACGCGTTACGCGTCCCCGTGGCCCGGGACCGGGTTTCCGGCCACGCGGGTTATCTATGTGTCGGCGTCGCCGGACTCGCGCTCACGGGCGTCCGGCCGAGCCATGTCGGCGCGATGCTGGCGCAACAGTTCGTCACCGAGCGCACGGATGCTGGGCGGCATGCCGCCGGATGCGAATTGCAGCCGGCGTTCGAGTTCGGCTGCCAGTTCGCTCGTCGCCGCATGGCCGGCGATGGCCGCGGCACCCTTGATGCGGTGCGAAGCATGACGCGCGCGCTCGGCATCGTCATTCGACAGCGCATCGCCGAGCGCCGCCAGATCGGCGTCGACGCTTTCCCGGTAGATCGCCCGGAAATCGGCTTGCGCCGATCGCGTGTCCTGCGCCGGTGGCGCGATTTCGTCCGCGACGCCGGTCGGACACCACAGGTCGATCATCTGGCGCAGCGCATCGAGCCGCAGCGGCTTGCCCAGCACGCCGTCCATGCCGCTGTCGAAGCACCGCTCGCGATGCGCGTCGCCGGTCGACGCCGAGATCGCGATGACGGGCGTGCGTGTCTGCTTTCGCAGGCGTTCGCTGTCGCGTATGCGTTGCACGACCGTATAGCCGTCGACGTCGGGCAGGTCGCAGTCGAGCAGCACCATGTCAAACGCCGTGTGCTCGAACTGCGCGAGGGCTTGCTCACCGGTGCCGGCAATCGCCGAGCGGCATGCGAGCGCGGCGAGTTGATGCTCGATCGCATGTTGAACGGCTTCGTGATCGTCGACGACCAGAATCATCGGGCCGTTTCCGGCTGGCTGTCGTATGCCGGTTTCGACAGGCACCTGCATGCGCGCCAGCGGCGTTTCCCCCGGTGTGCCGGTTGTGCCGGGCGCCGGCGTGAGCGCGATGCGCCGCGCCGGCAGGATCACCGTGAAGACGGTGCCCTTGTCGGGGCTGCTGCTGACGGTAATCACGCCTTTCATCAGGTCGACCAGTTCGCGGCAGATCGACAGTCCCAATCCGCTGCCGGCGACGCGACGGTTGCCCGAGGGCTCGACGCGCTGGTAGGGCTCGAAAATGCGGCGCTGGCGTTCGGGCGGAATACCGATGCCGGTATCACGGATCTCGATCACGAGCGAGCCGGCACGGTCCGGCTTGCCGTCGAGATAGTCGACGCGCAGCGCAATCGAGCCGGCCGACGTGAACTTGATCGCGTTGACGAGCAGATTCAACACGATCTGCCGCGTGCGCACCGGGTCGATCAGCACACACAGCACGGGCGCGCACGCGAGTTCGAGCGCGAGGCTCAGCTTCTTGTCGTCCACCCGCCAGCGCACCATGTCGGCGCTGTGCCGCACCCAGGGCTCGATGTGCGTGGGCTCGGGCGCGAGCGTCACGTTGTGCGATTCGAGGCGCGAGTATTCGAGGATGTCGTCGAGCAGCGTCAGCAACGATTCCGATGCGGCCACCGCCGCATCCGCGCGGCCGGCCTCCTTCGGCGGCAGCTTCGAGCGTTGCAGCAATTCCAGCGACGACAGGATCGTGTGCATCGGCGTGCGGATCTCGTGGCTGATGAAGGCGAAGAACATTGCCTTGTCGCGCTCGCTGCGCAGCGCCGCGGCGCGCGAGCGCCAGGAAACGAATGCGATTGCGGCCAGCGCGAGCAGGCCGGCCCCGGCCGCCGCGACTTGCCAGCGCCGGTAGTAAAGGATCGAGTGCAGCGACGGCTTGCCATAATCGGCCGATTCGATCCATTGACGCGCAATGTGCTCGGCGTCGCGCGCCGGGATCGCCGCGAGCGACTTGTCGAGAATCGATGCGAGCACCGGCAGGTCGGGGCGCGTGGCGATCGCGAGCGCATACGGGCTGTCGGGCAGGCCGCCCGCTACGAACAGCTTGTCGCGGTATTGCCGCTGCAGCAGCGGCAGGATGGACATGTCGGGACCGATCGCGACGTCCGCGTCACCGTCGGAGACGGCCGCGAGCGCGTCGCGTTCGTCGTCGTAGGTCAGCAGGGTCATGGGGATGTCGCCATGGCGGATCGCGTATTCCAGTGCGCCCCCGCCCTTGATCGCGACGCGCCGGCCGGCGAGATTGCGGGAGTCGACGAACAGGTTCAGGCGCTCGGACGCGATGACGAACACGGTGCCGACGAAATAGGGGCGGCTGACGATGAGGTCGCTGCGGAGCGATGCGGCAGCGCTGCTCGCCGTCGCACCGGAGGCGGCACCGGGGGCAGGCATCTTCATTGCATCGGACGCGCTGCGCCACGTCACGTCGGGAACGATGTCGATCCGGCCGGCGCGCAATGCGTCCATCGAGTCGCGCCACATGACATCGTCGACATACTCGAAGCGCAACCCGCTGATCCGCGCGATGGCATCGAGAAATGACGGTACCACGCCGACGACCTTGCCGTTTTCGCGAAATTCGAACGGGCGCCATTTCGAATCGGCGCGGGCGCGCACCACGGGATGCGCGGCTATCCACGCCCGTTCCTCTGCCGTAAACTGCGGTGCGCCGGCCGCCTGTCCGGGTGCCGGCGTCAACCCGATCGTCATGCCGATCAGGACGGCGCAACCCTTCAACCTCATCATGCTCACGTTCTTCCCTCGCGTTATCGGCCGGGTTGCAATCGAACCGGCCGCGTGACCGGAGTGGTTGCGGCGATGCCGCCAGTTCCGGCGTCGTGGTTTCCGTCAGGTGCGGCGCACGGCGGCCGGATCCGCATCGGTCGCCGCGACGAGCGCGAGAACCGTCGGAAAACGGGCTCGCCATCATAGGTCGCGCGCCGGGGAAGCGCAACGCCGCCCTATTGCGGAGGAACCAGGCTGAAAGGGCCTGCCCGGTTTAGCCGGCGGGGTTAAAAATCAACCGGAAAGCCGGTAAGCTAATCCCAATAAACGATGGCATCGATGGCGGCTTGCGACGACGAGCAACGGGGCGCAGCCAGTCACAGCCGCACTGAAATAGATAAAGGGTTAGCAATGAGGCCAGAGCACCAGCCGATCCAGGTCGTGATCCTGGACGACCACGCCGTCGTCCAGCACGGGATCGCGAGTTACCTGACGGAGAAGACCGGCATCCAGGTCGTGGCGAGCTTTGCGAAATCGCGCGACCTGATCCGCTGGCTCGAGGCGAATCGCGCGGATGTCGTGCTGCTCGACTACACGCTCGGCCCCGGCGAGATCGACGGCCTCAATCTCGTCAAGCTCGTCAATACGCGCTTTCCGGATTGCCGGATTCTCATGACGTCGAGCAGCGATACGCCTGCGACCGTGAACATGACGATGCGCGCGGGGGCGCTCGGCTTCTTCGGCAAGAGCGAGGATCTCGGGGAGCTTGCGTATGCCATCCGTGTCGTGGCAAACGGCCGTCCGTACATCAGCGCCGAACTGGCCGCGCGGATGGAGTCGAGCGCGACGCCCGATCCGCGCATGGCCGACACGAAGGCGGCGGGCGGCAACGGCACGCTGGCGCCCGAATCGGCATCGTCCACCGACCTGCGCCTCAGCCCGCGCGAGCACGAGGTGCTGCGCTGCTTTCTCGCCGGCATGTCCGTATCCGACATCGCCTCGAAGTTCTCCCGCAGCCCCAAGACGATCAGCGCGCAAAAGCAATCGGCGTTTCGCAAGCTCGGCATTCGTAGCGATGCCGAACTATTCGCATCCCGCAAGCTGATCGAGGAAGGTCGGACCGCGTGATCGACATGCCGTGGTGCGCGGCATCGACTATCCGCACGTTCGTTGATCTCCGTCCGGCTCGACTCTCCTGTCAAGTCGCACTCCGAACGCACGATCCGGCGAATGCCGTTACCATGAAAGCCGTGTTGCACGTTGCGGTCCGGCCATGCCGGTCCGTCATGCACGCAAGCAGTGGCGGTGCGGCCGGCCGCCATGCCACCGACGAAGCGCGGGGTGCCCACCGATCGGCCGTTGCGTCCGCGTCGCTTCGCTCCCGGAATCAACAACAATCGAACCGGAGTGCAAAACACATGACGTTCTACAAAACCCTCATCGCAGCAACCATCCTCGCCTCGAGCGTCAGCGCGCACGCGCAGATCGCCGGCGCCCAGCCGCTCAGCGTGACCGTCGAGCAATCGCAGGCGCTGCTCGAAGGCTGGAGCGTGAAGAAGAGCGTGCTCGGCAAGGCCGTCTACAACGACGAAAACAAGAAGGTCGGCACCGTGCGCGACCTGATCGTCGCGCCGGACGGCTCGGTGTCGGCGGCGATCGTGTCGGCGGGCGGGTTCCTTGGCGTGGCCGCGCACGACGTCGCGGTGCCGATCGCGTCGCTCGACGTGCGCAACGGCAACATCTACCTGCCGGGCGCGACGAAGGACGCGCTGAAGGCGACGCCCGCGTTCCAGTACGCGAAGGTGCCGTCGCCGCCGAAGCCGAAGAAGCTCGACGACAAGCACTGAGCATCGATTCGATGTATCGCAGCCCGGCGCGCATTGCGCCCGGGCTGGCGATCGCCGGCCGTCGATCGCCATGCGGGTCGGCGCGAAACGGCGGAGGCATGGCGTCGCATCATGGCACCGGACGAATTGTCTCGACGATCGATGGCGACGCGGTTGCGCATCGTGCGCGAATCGGCGCGGTGATCCGCAACACGCCATGAATGCCGCACACACCGGCGATCAGCTCGCCGCCGCCTCCCCGTCCACCCACACCGCGCCGAACCCGAACGCAACCGGCCCGCTCAGGAACACGCTGCCGGCGCCATCCCATTGAACGGTGACGTCGCCGCCGTCGCATGTCACCCGCACGGTATCGTCGAGCAGCCCGCGCCGGATGCCGTTGACCACCGCGCCGCACGAACACGAGCCGGAACCGAGCGGCACGCTGCCGCCGCGTTCCCAGATGCGCAGGCGAATGTGCGAACGGTCGATGACCTGCACGACATGCACGTTGGTTTTCAGCGGAAACAGCGGATGCGTTTCGATCGACGGGCCGAACGCTTCGAGGTCGAGCGCATCGACCGCGTCGACGAAGAACGTGCAGTGCGGATTGCCCATGCTGCACGCGGCCGGTGCGCCGGGCAGCGGCAGCGCGAGCGTATCGACCGCTTCGGCGACGGGCACGTCCTGCCAGCCGACACGCGGCGCGCCCATCTCGACCTTGATCAACCCGTGCGTATCGTGCGCGCACAGCAGGCGCCCGCGATTCGTGCGCAGCAAGACCGACGCCGTACCGGTTTCCCGCATCAGCTTCCACGCGACGCCGCGCGTCGCGCTGCCGCACGTATCGAGCGTCGAGCCGTCGGGATTCCAGAACGCGACGCGCGCGGCCGCGTCGTCGCAGTCCGACATCACCGCGAGCTGGTTGAAGCCGATGCCGTTATGCCGGTCGCCCATGCGTCGCACGAGGTCGCGGTCGATGCGCGGTACGTGATCCTGACCGCGCAGGTCGACGATGACGAAGTCATCGCCGTTTGCGTGCATCTTCTGAAATCCGATCGGCATGGCGGTTCCGGCATGGAGGCAGGCGAATACTGTACGTGGCTCGCCGGCCGCGATCAATCGCGCGCCGGACGATGCACACGCAACCGGTGTCTACGTAATTCTACGTAGCCCCGCATACGTAGTTATCCGCTTGTAAGCGGCCCCGGTCGCGCGGAATACTACGGCCCATCGCCCCGGTCTCAGCGAGACCGTGGCACGACGCATCGACGTCACGCGTGTGCGGCACCCTCGCCGCATGCCATCTAAAACCACATTGGAGACCAGGAGACGCCATGAATCGGGCTTCCAGTACCCTGCTCTGGATCGCGGTCGCGCTGCTCGGCGCGTTCTCGTTCGGGACGATCGCACTCGCACACGGCGAGCGCGTGAGTGCCCTCTGGATCGTGATCGCCGCAGTCTGCGTGTATCTGATCGCGTATCGCTTCTACAGCCGTTTCATCGCCAGCAAGGTCATGCAGCTCGACGGGCTGCGAATGACGCCGGCGGTGAAGTACAACGACGGCCTCGACTACGTGCCGACCAACAAGTACGTGTTGTTCGGTCATCACTTCGCCGCGATTGCCGGCGCCGGCCCGCTCGTCGGGCCCGTGCTCGCCGCGCAGATGGGCTACACGCCCGGCATGCTGTGGATCCTGGCCGGCGTCGTGTTCGCCGGCGCGGTGCAGGACTTCATCGTGCTGTTCATCTCGACGCGCCGCGACGGCCGCTCGCTCGGCGATCTCGTCAAGATGGAGCTTGGCACGGTGCCCGGCGTGATCGCGCTGTTCGGCGCGTTCCTGATCATGGTGATCATCCTCGCGGTGCTCGCGCTGATCGTCGTGAAGGCACTGACCAACTCGCCGTGGGGCACGTTCACCGTCGCCGCGACGATTCCGATCGCGCTGTTCATGGGCGTCTATACGCGCTACATCCGTCCGGGCCGCATCGGCGAAGTGTCGATCATCGGCTTCGTGCTGCTGATGGCGTCGATCGCGTTCGGCCAGCATGTGCACGATTCGCCGACGCTTGCCGCGTGGTTCACGTTCACCGGCACGCAGCTCACGTGGATCCTGATCGGCTACGGCTTCGTCGCGTCGGTGCTGCCGGTGTGGCTGCTGCTCGCGCCGCGCGACTACCTGTCGACGTTCCTGAAGATCGGCACGATCCTCGGCCTCGCGATCGGCATCCTGGTCGTCGCACCGGAACTGAAGATGCCCGCGCTGACGAAGTTCGTCGACGGCACGGGCCCGGTGTGGTCGGGCAACCTGTTCCCGTTCCTGTTCATCACGA
The DNA here is from genome assembly GCF_057439935.1 of Burkholderia cepacia complex sp. TUM26381. Taxonomy (NCBI): domain Bacteria; kingdom Pseudomonadati; phylum Pseudomonadota; class Betaproteobacteria; order Burkholderiales; family Burkholderiaceae; genus Burkholderia; species Burkholderia cepacia complex sp. TUM26381. The sequence continues at coordinate 129,124 of NZ_CM172007.1, forward strand.
TCGCATGCGGCGCGGTGTCGGGCTTCCACGCACTGATCTCGTCGGGCACGACGCCGAAGCTGATCGACAACGAAACCAACGCGCGCTTCATCGGTTACGGCGCGATGCTGATGGAATCGTTCGTCGCGATCATGGCGCTGGTCGCCGCCTGCGTGATCGAGCCGGGCATCTACTTCGCGATGAACGCGCCGGCCGCCGTGCTCGGCTCGACGCCTGAGGCCGTCGCGAACACCGTCACGCAGTGGGGCTTCGTGCTGACGCCCGACATGCTGACGCAGACCGCGAAGGCCGTCGGCGAAACGACGATCATCGCGCGCGCGGGCGGCGCGCCGACGCTGGCCGTCGGCATGGCGCACATCCTGCACCAGGTGATCGGCGGCGAAGCGATGATGGCGTTCTGGTATCACTTCGCGATCCTGTTCGAAGCGCTGTTCATCCTGACGGCCGTCGACGCCGGTACGCGTGCGGGCCGCTTCATGCTGCAGGACCTGCTCGGCACGTTCCATCCGGCGCTCAAGCGTACGGAGTCGCTGCCCGCGAACCTCGTCGCCACCGCGCTGTGCGTGGCCGCGTGGGGCTACTTCCTGTACCAGGGCGTGGTCGATCCGCTCGGCGGCATCAACACGCTGTGGCCGCTGTTCGGCATCTCGAACCAGATGCTCGCCGCGATCGCGCTGGTGCTCGGTACCGTCGTGCTGTTCAAGATGAAGCGCGAGCGCTATGCGTGGGTGACGATCGTGCCGACGGCGTGGCTGCTGATCTGCACGCTGACGGCCGGCTGGCAGAAGATTTTCGACTCGAACCCGAAGGTCAGCTTCCTCGCGCACGCCGCGAAGCTGCAGGCCGCGGTGGACGAAGGCAAGGTGCTCGCCCCGGCGAAGTCGATCGCGCAGATGCAGCGGATCATCTTCAACGACTACATCGATGCGGCGCTGGCCGGGTTGTTCATCTTCGTCGTCGTGGCGATCGCGGTGTACGGCGTCATCGCCGTGCTGCGCGCGCGCCGCGAGTCGAAGCCGACCGTGCGCGAGACGCCGTACGAAGCGATGCCGGCCGCGCAGGCGCTCGGCAGCGGACGCTAAGGGGAGGCCGCGATGTTCAGCGATCTTGGCAGCGACCTGCGCAGCGCGGGGCGTTACCTCGGGCAGGCGTTGCGGCTGATGGTCGGCCTGCCCGACTACGACACCTACGTCGCGCACATGCGCGAAACCCATCCGGACCGCGAACCGATGACGTACGAGGAATTTTTCCGCGAACGCCAGAATGCGCGGTACGGGTCGGGGGCGGGGAAGTGCTGTTGAACCGGGCTGTTCAAGCCGTTCGGTAATCGAAAGGGAAGCGCCGCGATGGAGATCGCGGCGCTTTTTTCTTTGGAGCGGCGGCGCAGCGGCCGCGTCGCCGTTTGCCCGAGCGCAGCACGGCGAAATCCGGCCGCCGGTATCATAGGGTTATCTCTTTTCCCGATGGACCCGCAGGAGAACACGTCGTGCATGTCGGTGAGCGTTTCAACAGTATTTCCCATCTCATCGGCGCGGTGCTGTCGGTGGCAGGCCTCGTGGCGCTCGTGACGATGGGCGCGCTCGAAGGCGATCCGTACAAGGTGGTGAGCTTCAGCGTGTACGGCGCGATGCTGTTCCTGCTTTACGCGATCTCGACGCTGTATCACAGCGTGCGCAACCCGCGCCTGAAGGCGATCCTGCAGAAATGCGACCACTCGGCAATCTACCTGCTGATCGCCGGCAGCTATACGCCGTTCACACTCGTCACGCTGCGCGGCCCGTGGGGCTGGTCGCTGTTCGGCGTGAGCTGGGGGCTCGCCGTGTTCGGCATCGTGCAGGAGTTGACGCTCGGGCGGCGTACGCGCTTGCTGTCGATGATCCTGTACGTGGCCATGGGCTGGCTCGCGCTCGTCGCGGTGCGGCCGCTGATCCACGCGCTGCCGCCGGTCGGTACCGCGTGGCTCGTGGCCGGCGGCCTGATCTACAGCGCGGGGATCTACTTCTTCATCAACGACGAACGCATCCGCCACGGGCATGGCATCTGGCACCTTTTCGTACTGGCCGGCAGCCTGTGCCAGTTCGTCAGTGTCGCGATGTATGTCGCGTGACCGGAACGCGGCGGTGAGCCGATGACCACGCTCGGGCGGCGCATCGGCTGGCGCATTCGCTAACGGCGCGTGGCGGCTTGCAGGTGCGCGGCCGTTGCGCCGGTTGCCGGTGCCCGCCCGGCCGTGATCCACCACGTTGCCGCGGCGAGCGCCGACAACGCGATGGCCATGACCAGCGCTACCCGCATCGCAGCCGGAAACGGCTGCAGCGTCGCGATGCACGCGCCGAAGACCGCCACGCCAAGCGCCGATCCGCTCTGCCGCGCCGCGTTCAGCGCGGCTGCCGCCACGCCGGCACGGTGCCGGTCGACCGTCCCGAGCGCCGGCGATGTCGCGGCCGGCGAGATGAATCCCGACGCGAAGCCGATCGCGAGCATCGGCGCGACGGCGAGCCACGCGGGCGTCGTTGCACCGATGCCCGTCATCCCGAGCGCGCCGGCCGTATAGAGCCCGAACGCCGCGCACATCGTGCCGCGTGCGCCGAAGCGTGCCACGATCCGCCCCGAACACAGCCCGCCGAGCGCGACCATCGCAGTCATCGGCAGGAACGCGAGCCCCGTGTCGAGCGGGCTCGCGCCGCGAACCTGCCGATAGAACAGGCTGAGCACGAACAGCAGGCCGTAGAACACGAACGCCGACACCATCGACACGAATGTCGACCCCGCGAACAACCGGTTGCGGAAGAACGCGAGCGGCAGCATCGGTTCGCGGCGCCGCGCTTCGATCACGACGAACGCGATCCATGCGGCGACGCTCGTCACGGCCCCGCCGACGATCGGCGCCGAGCGCCAGCCGAGCGACGGGCCTTCGATCAGCGTACCGATCAGCGCCGCGATCGCGACGATGGCCGCGGCCTGGCCGCCCCAGTCGAAATGCCGCGACCGGTCGACGGCGGCGCGCGCGACCGTGCGGCCGAGCCAGATGCCGGCGAGCCCGAGCGGCAGGTTCACGAAGAAGAGGCTGCGCCATCCGGACAGGTGGATCAGCAGCCCGCCGATCAGCGGGCCGGACGCCATGGCGATGCCGCCGCACCCCATCCACAGGCTGATCGCCGACGCGCGCGCGGCCGGCTCGGGGAAGGCGCGGTTGATCAGCGCGAGCGAGCAGGGCACCAGCATCGCGCTGCCGACGCCTTGCAACGCGCGGGCGGCGGCAAGTGCCGGGAGGGTCGGCGCGATGCCGCACAGCGCCGACGCGACGACGAATACCGCGAGCCCGGCGACATAGACCGTGCGGTCGCCGAACCGGTCGCCGAGCGTGCCGCCCGTCAGCAGCAGGCTTGCGAACGCGAGCGTGTAAGCGTTCACTATCCACTGCAGGCCGGCCACATGGCTGCCGAACGTGTGTGCGATGTCGGTGAGCGCGACGTTGACGATGGACGCGTCGAGCAGCACGAGCGTGTAGCTCACGCAGGTCGCGGCGAGCACGCGGCGGGCGGCGGCGCGGTCCGCCGCGGCGGCCGTCATGCGCGGCCGGGCGACGGCGTGGCGGCCCGCAGCGCGAGAAAGCCGACCCATCCCCAATACACGCGATGATGCGCGATCAGCCCGTCGCGCAGATCCATCACTTCGACGAGATCGACCTGATCGCCGTCCGGTGTGGCGCGCGGATATTCCCATGTCAGCTGGCGGCCGTTCGAGACGAACAGTCCGGTCCGGTACCAGCGTCCAAGCCGGCTGCCCGGATTGCGCAGGCCGGCCGCGAAGAATTCGCCGATCGCGGCTTTGCCGTGCAGCACGCCGGAGCCGTGCGCGGGCAGCGTGACGACGACGAGCGGCGTTTCGAGCACCGCGTCGTCGGCATACAGCGCCATCAGCGCGTCGAGGTCGCGGGCGACGACGGCCGCGTGCCAGTTTTCATGGATGCGCCGGGCGTCGGCGTCGGTGTCTGCGGGTGTCATGGCGGGTTTCCGGAAGCGTCGATAACGGAAACCCACTGTATGGGCGCGCCACCGCGAGACGTTTCACGCCAACCCGAAACGTGGATGCCGGCGCGCGATGTGCGCGCCGCTCAAGCCGCGTGCAGGGCGCGATACCGCGCGAGGGTCAGGGCTTCGGCGTCGTGCGAAAGCTGGGTGGCGGCGGCGTCGGCCGCTTCCCGTGCCGATTCGGTCACGCGCACGAACATCTGCTGCTCGAATGCCGCGACGGCCGCGTCGCGATCGGCGTGGGCGATGAGGCCGGCCGCGAGTTCGGCTGCGTCCCGCATCGCGTTGTTTACGCCTTCGCCGCCGAACGGCGACATCACATGCGCGGCGTCGCCGATCAGCGTGACACCGCGACGATGCGCCCAGCAATGTCCGACCGGCAGCGCGACGATCGGCCGGTTGGCGAAGCGGTCGCCGCTGGCGCGAAACAGGTCGTGGAAGGCGTCGGCGAAGCCGTCGAATTCGGCGACCGGCGCGGCACGCATCGCCTCGGGTGATGCGCAGTCGAAGCGCCGTGCGACCCAGTCGAGCGGCACGCGAAAGATCGCATAGCCGCGCACGTGCGCATGCCCGTTGCGTTGCGCGATGATTGCCTTGCCGTTCCCGTGCACGCCGATCTTGCCGCGGCCGACGAGCTGCGACAGCGCGGGATGCTGGCGATCGATGTCGTCGATGCCGAATTCGATGAACGTGAGGCCGCTGTACTGCGGCTGGTACGGCGACAGCAGCGGGCGAAGGCGCGACCATGCGCCGTCGGCGCCGACCACGAGGTCGAACGGTCCCTCCGTCCCGTGCTCGAACACGAGCGTCGCGCGCCCGTCGGACGCCATCCGGACCTCGCGTACCGGGCGGTCCCATTGCACGCAGCCCGGCGGCAATGCGTCGAGCAGCAGCGCGCGCAACGCGGTGCGGTCGACCTCGGGCCGGTTGCCGCCGGCGCCGTCGTCGTCGAACAGCACGCGGCCCGCGCGATCGAGCAGGCGCGAGCCCTGATCCTCGTAGCGCGCGACGGCCAGGAACGCGCCGGTGAGGCCTGCCTGCGCGAGCGCCAGCAGGCCCGACTCCTCGTGCAGGTCCAGCGTGCCGCCCTGCGGGCGTTCGAGCGGATGCGCGTCGCGTTCGTACACGACTGCGTCGATTCCGCCGAGGGTCAGCAGGCGGGCGAGCGTGAGGCCGCCCGGCCCACCCCCGACGATGGCAATGCGGAAACCCGGCTCCATGGTGCGCTCACGGTTTGATAATATAGGTGCCTATATAAAATCATGGCCACCTATGGAATGTCAATATGAGCGCTCCCGAGACGACGAAGACGAATCCGTTGCCGCTGATCGGCTTCACTTACCGGCTGTTCGCGCGCGTGGTCGATCGGCCGCTGCGTGAACTGGGTTTCGCGATGAGCCAGGTCCCGGTGCTGGTGTCGTTGAAGAAGGCGGGCGCGCTGTCGCAGACGGAGCTCGCGCGGCGTGCGCAGGTCGAGCAGCCGAGCATGGCGCAGTTGCTGAACCGGATGGAGCGCGACGGCCTCGTGCTGCGCGTGCCCGATCCGGACGACCGGCGTAGCCGCCTGATCTCGCTGACGGATTCGGCGACGAAGGGGCTTGCGAAGGGGCGGGCCGTGATGGACGGTGCGAGCGAGCAGGCGCTGGCGGGGTTGAGCGACGCGGAGCGAGAACAGCTGGCGGCGTTGCTCGGCCGCGTGAATGCGAATCTCGAACGGATGGCCGGAATCGAGCGCGCGAACGACATCGATTGATCGCGATCGCCGGCTGCGTCGCCGTCGCCGTCGCCGGTCGCCGCGGGCCCTTATCCGGCCAGCGCGTCGAGATTCAGTGCATACGACTTCCCGATCCACACCGCGCAATCGCGATGGTCGCGCAGTTCGTCGTTCGTATTCGGATGCAGGAAGATGTCGAGCGCGCCGTGGTTCAGTACGAGCCACGGCACGATGTCGTCGAATCGCGCGGCGTCGAACGCGATCTGGTACGACCAGGCCGGATGCGGGCCGACGAGGCGCTCGTGAAAGCGGCCGAGTTCGATGACCGCGCCGAACCGTTCGTCGACGACCTGGCGAAATGCCCAGGCTGCGTCGCGGCTGGCCGCATCGAAATAGACGTGTGCATGCCAGCTGGCGATGGCGGTGGTGTCGAGGGCTGCCATGGAAGGACTCGATAAAAAAGGAATGCGTGAGATGCCGTGCGAAACGGTCGATGCGTGATTATCGCGCGTCCTTGCTGCGACCGTCGTGTCGCGATCCGGTAATCCGAAGCAGATGATTTGTCCGGTATCAGAAGAACCGTTTGATCCGATGAAATCATTGTCACGCTATCCGCGTGCGCGATATCACGCCGGAAGCCCTGCCGGCACGGGTGCCGGCCGGAATCGCACCGGCAACACGTCATTTCGGAAATTGAAAAAGCGGTGGGCATGGCGCTTCTGATCGCTCGCAAAAATGCGATCAGGTCGTTGAATGAAATAAAGAAATTCCATTTCGACGGGATTCGCGAATGACACGACTCGCGCGCCCGATTCCGAAGCCGAAAATATCAATTGCGGATTCGTCTATTCAAGCGGCATGCGGCGCGGCATACGATGATTTCAACGCATCGACGATGAACGATCGATGCGGGGACAACCATCTGGAGGCCACTATGCGATCCCTCGTTCCCGTTGCTGTTCTTTCCTGCGCACTCGCTGCGCTGCCCGCCGTCGGTTTTGCGCAGTCGATGGGTACCGGCGACACCCCGAATGCCGCGCGGATGACCTGGTCGGCGGCGCGTGCCGAAACCGATGCGCAGCTGATGCAGATGACACGTGCCGGTTATCGCGCGACGTCGGCCGGCAACCAGAACTATCCGCTCGAGATGCAGCGCGCGCTCCAGCGTGTGCACGATCCGGTGCCCGACCGTTCGCGCGAAGAGAAGGCCGCGATGGAAGCGCAGGCAGCCCGCGACGCGCAGGGCGGTCATCCGGTGAAGGCGTTCTTCGTGAAAACCGCGTACTACCTGAAGGGCGAGAACACGTTCTGATGCAGGAGACGAACATGGCATGCCCCAACCGGTTGGCCGGCGCGTTGTGCGCGTCGGCGATACGCAGGCTGCCGGAAGCATGCGCGACGCGGCAGCGGGCCGATGTGCACGGCGGGCGGCGCCGCGCGAGCGGCCTTGGCGGCGCGTGCCGCGGCGCCGTCGCGTGCCGCGCCGCGTGGCCGGCATTTGCGGCGGACGACGGGGCCGCGAGCGAGGCCGAATCATGAAGGCCGCCCGGAAAGTCCGTCGCCATCCGCCATTGACCCGCGAATGGCTGCTGCCGCTGCCGCCCGCGCATGCACGCGACATCTCGCTGAAATGCCACATGGCGCTCGTCGCGCTGCGCGGCGAGCACGGCAGCGAAACGTTGCTGATGCGGCTGCGCACGAGCGTGTATCTGGTTTTTCTCGCGCTCGACGATGCGGTTTCTCCCGAAGCGAGCATCGACCTGTGCGTCGACGCGGAGCGCGCGCTCGACGCGAGCGTGGCGCGCGCCGCGCAAAGCGGCGCATGGACGCTGTACGACGACGAATGCGCGGTACTCGAACCCGTGCTCGCCGCGAACGATGCCTGCGTCGCGACGCTCACCCGGCATCGGCTCGCCGAGCTGTGGCGTCATGTCTGCACGTTCGCGTCGGCCGAACAGCCGGCACTGGTCGCGCAGGCGGCGGCGAAGATGCGCGCGCCCGCCGTTCTGCATTGAGTGACCGGCCGTGGGGCGTGTTTCATACGCGTCCCATTTCATCGTGCCGACGCTCGCCGTCTAATGTCATCACTGGAGCCCGGATGCGTTCGGTCGATGACGGTCCATCCTCGCGTTTGCGACGATCGTGCGTGTCGAAGTGAACGCATTCGTTTTGGTCAGGAGGAGCGATGGCGCAATACAGGATCGGCGGCTACTTCACGTGCGGAAGCGGTCGCGCATTCAGCGAGAACCTGTCACCGGGCAGTCAGGTGACCGTTGCGGGCATTTATCGATGCACCGTATGCGGCGACGAGATCGGCATCGCGAAGTCGCAGGCATTGCCATCCGACGAAGCGCATCGCCACGATCTCGATCCGCCGTCCGACCCGGCACGCGATCCGGGTCCGACCGCGTGGCAGCTGATCGCGGCGGCGGAGTCGCGAAGCTAGGCAACCGGCGTTCGCCCCCGGCACGCTGCGCGCAAGCGCAATGCGCGACACCGCGTCCGGAAAAACAAAAGCGCCGCGGAGCGAACTCCGTGGCGCTTTTTCGATACCTGCCGGCGCGGAGGCGCAAGCCTCCGCGTGGCCAACCGCGCTTAAGCCGCGGTTGCCGGCTTGGCCGGCTTCTGCAGCTTGCCCTTGCCGGCGCGCTGGATTTCCTCGAGCTTGATCTCGACGTGGCGCGAGAACACGTACTCGGCCGGACGCTGCTTCGCGATCGAGATGTCCGGCGCGAACGGGCCGTCGGTCTTGATGCCCTTGCGGCTCACGCGCAGCGCCTTCAGCGGGTTCGAGATCGTGTCCATCACGGCGGTGGCTTCGAAGCCGCAGTGGACCATGCAGTCCGCGCACTTCTCGTAGTTGCCGACGCCGTAGTTGTCCCACTCCGTCGTTTCCATCAGTTCCTTGAAGGTCTTCACGTAACCTTCGCCGACCAGGTAGCACGGCTTCTGCCAGCCGAACACCGTACGCGCCGGGTTGCCCCACGGCGTGCACTTGTACGTCTGGTTGCCGGCCAGGAAGTCGAGGAACAGCGACGACTGGCTGAACGACCAGCGCTTGCCGCCTTCGCCGCGTTTCAGGATTTCGCGGAACAGGTTCTTCGTCTTGTCGCGGTTCAGGAAGTGCTGCTGATCCGGCGCGCGTTCGTACGCGTAACCCGGCGACACCGTGATGCCGTCGACGCCGATCGGGCCCAGCGTGTCGAAGAACTTCGCGACGCGCTCCGGCACTGCATCGTTGAACAGCGTGCAGTTGATGTTCACGCGGAAGCCGCGGCGCTTCGCTTCCTTGATTGCCGCGACGGCCTTGTCGTACACGCCGTCCTGCGACACCGAGTGATCGTGCGCTTCCTTGTCACCGTCGAGGTGGACCGACCAGACGAAATACGGGCTCGGCTCGTAGTCGTCCATCTTCTTTTCCATCAGCAGCGCGTTCGTGCACAGGTACACGAACTTCTTGCGCTTCATGATGCCCTTGACGATTTCCGGCATCTCCTTGTGGAGCAGCGGTTCGCCACCGGCGATCGACACGACGGGCGCGCCGCACTCGTCGACGGCCTGCAGGCATTCCTCGACGGACAGGCGCTGGTTCAGGATCGGATCCGGATAATCGATCTTGCCGCAGCCGTTGCACGCGAGGTTGCAGCGGAACAGCGGCTCGAGCATCAGCGCGAGCGGATAGCGTTTGTTGCCGGACAGGTGCTGGCGCACGATGTAGGCGCCGACACGGACTTGCTGGAGCAGCGGAATAGACAAGGGATGTCCTCCTTAAACTTCGCGGGCGACAGCTTGCGTGAGCTTCGCCGGCAGCTTGAATTCGACTTTTTCCTCACGGCCCGCCATCGTCGCGACATCGACGGGCCCCAGCGCGCGCAGCGCGCCAATTACATCCTCGACCATCTCTTCGGGCGCCGACGCACCGGCCGTCAGGCCGACCGTCTGCACACCCGCGAACCATTCGGCCTTGACTTCCGAGCCGTCGGCGACGAGATAGCTCGGCACACCGCTTTCGGTGCCGATCTCGCGCAGGCGGTTCGAGTTCGAGCTGTTCGTCGCACCGACGACGAGCAGCACGTCAACCTGTTCGCTCAGCTCGCGCACGGCGGCCTGGCGATTTTGCGTCGCGTAGCAGATGTCACGCGTGTCCGGGCCGACGATGTCGGTGAACCGGCGCTGCAGCGCTTCGATGATGCCGCGCGTATCGTCGACCGACAGCGTGGTCTGCGTGATGTACGCGACCGGCGTGTCGACGGGCAGCGTCAGCGTATCGACTTCGGCTTCGCTCTGCACGAGGATCACCTCGGCCGGAATCTGGCCGATCGTACCCTCGACTTCCGGGTGGCCCGCGTGGCCGATCAGGATCAGCCGGCGGCCCGCCCCGACATACTGGCGGCCCTGCACGTGCACTTTCGTGACGAGCGGGCAGGTCGCGTCGAGCACGTCGAGCCCGCGCGTTTCCGCGTCGCGCTCGACCGTTTGGGCGACACCGTGCGCGCTGAAGATCGCGACAGCGCCGTGCGGCACCTCGTCGAGTTCCTCAACGAATCGTGCCCCTTTATTACGCAGATTTTCTACGACGTGCCGGTTATGCACGATTTCATGGCGTACATAAACCGGCGCACCGTGCTGTTGCAGCGCGCGATCGACGATTTCGATCACGCGGACAACCCCCGCACAAAAGCCGCGGGGCTGGGCAAGGATGACTCGCATAGGTGAGCGAACTCCGACGACAGACGCCGGGGTTCAAGGAGCTGGCACCTGCTCGCTCGCCCCGGCTTGATGTTATGAAGGCAGGAACGAACCGGCCGGCCAGGCCCCGGAACCCCGAATTAATCGCGCATTTTAACCCTATCGCGCCGTCCTTGCTCTGGTGCTGTGTCGGCGCTGTTGCAATTGCGGGAGAGCCGCGTCGGCGCTGGCGTGCGCGGAACCCAGTAAACTACGCGGTTTCGCGGGCGGCCGCTCCGGCTGCCCGGCGTCGCGCTCATTTCAAGGCCATTCGATGACCGTCGATTCTTACGCGTATTGCCCGTCCGCCGGTGCGGTTTTGGGCGTTTTGTTCCTGACCCCTATTGATATCGGGCATGCCGGCGTCCGGCAGGAGGCATGCCGATGATGCTGGTGATTGCTTTCCTGGTGTCCGGCCTGTCGCTGATGATCTGGATCGTGCTGCTCGTCGCGCGCGGCGGTTTCTGGCGTGCGCAGCCTGCGCGGCCGCTGCCGCCCGAGGCACGCGGGGCGGCTGCCGAGGCTGGCTGGCCGGCCGTCGTCGCGGTCGTGCCGGCGCGTAACGAAGCCGACGTGATCGCTCGCGCAGCGACCTCGCTGCTCGAGCAGGATTACCCGGGCGGATTTCATCTGATCATTGTCGACGACCACAGCGACGATGGCACCGCCGACGCGGCCCGCGCGGCCGCGCTCGCGATCAACCGCGCCGACCGGCTGACGGTGCTGGCCGCGAAGCCGCTGCCGGCCGGCTGGTCGGGCAAGGTGTGGGCGCAGTCGCAGGGGATCGCCGCGGTGCAGACGCTTGGCCTGCCGGCCGACTACCTGCTGCTGACGGACGCCGACATCGGCCATCCGCCCGATGCCGTCGCGCAGCTCGTGACGCGCGCGCAGGCCGAGAACCGCGATCTCGTGTCGCTGATGGTGCGGCTGCGTTGCGATTCGTTCTGGGAAAAGGCGCTGATCCCGGCGTTCGTGTTCTTCTTCGTGAAGCTGTACCCGTTCTCGTGGATCAACAACCCGCGCAACCGCACGGCCGGCGCCGCCGGCGGCTGCATGCTCGTGAAGCGCACGGCGCTCGAGGAAGCGGGCGGCATCGAGTCGATCCGCGGCGCGCTGATCGACGACTGCAGCCTGGCCGCGCAGATCAAGCATCGCGGCAGCGGCCGCCATCCGATCCGTCTCGACCTGGCCGACCGCAGCGTGTCGTTGCGCCCGTACGACAGCTGGCGCGACATCTGGAACATGATCGCGCGCACTGCGTTCACGCAGCTGCACTATTCGCCGCTGCTGCTGGCCGGCACGCTGCTCGGGATGACGATCATCTATCTCGTGCCGCCCGTCGCGGCGCTCGCGTACGGCGCGCGTGCGTGGCCGGCCTGGCTCGCGTGGGCGTCGATGTGTGCCGCGTATGCGCCGATGCTGCGCTACTACCGGCGCTCGCCGCTGTGGGCGCCCGCGCTGCCGCTCGTCGCGCTGTTCTACGTCGGCGCGACGTTCGCGTCCGCGTGGCGCTACTGGCGCGGCAAGGGCGGCCAGTGGAAGGCGCGCGTGCAGGCGCCGGTGGATCGCTGAGCGTGTTCCGGGAGGCGTGCCTCCCGGCAGCCGGCAAACGAAACAGCCCGATCGGTGCAAACCGGTCGGGCTGTTTCGTTTTCGGCGGGGGCTGCCGCCAGCGCGTGTGCTTACCGCTGGGTCAGCATCATGTACATCTGGATCACGACGTCCGGCGAGAACGTGAACGGCACCCAGCCGTAGCCGGTGTGGCGCGCGACCAGCAGGCGGTCGCCGTTCGACTGCTTCTGCACGGCCATCATCGGGTTCTTCGTCGTCACGAAACGCCAGCCGGCCGGGATGCCGGGCGGCGGCTCCGGCTGCATCGACGCGCGTGCATGCGCGAGTTCCTCGATCAGCTGGCCCAGTTGCTCCGGATTCAGCGTGATCGACTGGCCGTTGACGGTCAGCGTGAGTTCGTTCTGCGACGGGCGCGCGACGTGCAGCGTCGCCTTGTCGGCCGGCGCAGCAGCGGTTTCGGTTTCCACCGCAGGTTCGGCTTGTGCGGCCGGGACGATCGCGGTTCCCGCGTCGGCCGGTGCGTCGGAAACGTCGGCCGTTTCGGCCTCGGCCGGTGCCATTGCGCTCACGACGGTTTCCGCCGCCGGCGTGTCCGACGCCGCCGGGGCGACGACTTCGGCGGCTACGGCCGTAGCCGCTGCCGTGTGCGTCGCGGCTTCCTTGACGACGGCCTCGACCAGCGCCTCGGCGTCGGCGATGGCCTTCGCATGGTGCTGCGCGGCCGCTTCGGCCTGTGCGATCGCCGCGGCATGGCGTTGCGTGACGGCCTCGGCCTCGGCGGTCGCGTCGGCGTGGCGTTGCGCGGCGGCTTCGGCCTGCGCGATCGCTTCCGTGTGACGCTGCGTGACGGCTTCGGCCTCGGCGGCCGCATCGGCGTGACGCTGCGCGGTGGCTTCGGCCTCGGCGATTGCTTGCGCGTGACGTTGCGCAAGCGCTTCGGCTTCCGCGATCGCGGCTGTGTGACGCTGTGCGGCGGCTTCGGCCTCGGTGGTCGCTTCCGCGTGACGCTTCGCGGCGGCCCCGGCTTCGACGGTCGCGGCCGCATGACGTTGCGCGGCGGCATCGGCTTCGGTCGCGGCGGCGTGATGGCGCTGCGCAGCAGCTTCGGCTTCGGCGATCGCAGCCGCGTGGCGCTGCGATGCGGCTTCGGCATCCGCGTGACGCTGCGCGAGCGCTTCGGTCAGCGCGGTGGCTTCCGCATGGCGCTGCACGGCCGCTTCGGCCTGCGCGGCAGCATCCGTATGACGTTGGGCGGCGGCTTCGGCGGCGGCGGTCGCGTCGGCATGGCGCTGTTGCGCGGCGTCGGCGTCGGCGGCAGCGGCCGTGTGGCGCTGCGCGGCGGCCTGCGCTTCGGTTTCGGCGGCGGCGTGACGTTCGGCTGCGGCCTGGGCTTCCGATGCGGCGGCGCGCGCGAAGGCTTCCGCGCTGCGGGCCGCCTGCTGGGCGGCGTGGTGATCGTGGAGGAGCTGATCGACGCCCGTGGTGAGCGAAGCGATCTGATCGTTCAGGTTCATGCGTGTCTTCTCTGCGTAAGACCCGCGATTTTACCCGCTGCGCCGGTGCCGGGCCGCGCGGGTCGTGTAACAAAGTGCGCAAAGCGGCGCGAGGTGCGCCGCTTTGTGTTACTTCAGGTAGCCCGCCGAGCCGAACCAGTCGAGCGCATCGCGCAGCCCTTCGCGGTACGGACGCGCGCGGTAGCCGAGTTCGCGTTCGGCCTTCGCGGACGTGAAATACATCTTGTTCTTCGACATCCGCAGCCCGTCCACGGTGACGAACGGCTCCTTCTTCGTGAACTTCGCGACCGCTTCGGCGCCGACCGCGAGCGGGTACAGCGGCCAGCGCGGCAGCGCGATCGTCGGCGCCTTGCGGCCCGTCATCTGCGCGATGTCCGCGAGCATCTGCTGCAGCGGCAGGTTCTCGCCGCCGAGGATGTAGCGCTCGCCGATCCGTCCGCGCTCGAGCGCGAGGAAGTGGCCGTGTGCGACGTCGTCGACGTGCACGAGGTTCAGCCCCGTATCGACGAACGCGGGAATCTTGCCGAGCGCGGCTTCGACGATGATGCGGCCGGTCGGCGTCGGCTTCACGTCGCGCGGGCCGATCGGCGTCGACGGATTGACGATCACGGCCGGCAGCCCCTCGTCGGCGATCATCCGCTCGACCGCGCGCTCCGCGAGCACCTTGCTGCGCTTGTACACGCCGATCGCCTGCTCGGCCGTGAGCGGCCGGTTCTCGTCGGACGGATCGCCGGCGCTCGTCACCTTCAGCGTCGCAACGCTGCTCGTGTAGACGATTCGCTCGACGCCTTCCGCGCGGGCCGCGCGCATCGTCGCGACCGCGCCCTCGAGGTTCGCGCGCTCGATCTCGTCGGGATCGGGCGCCCACAGCCGGTAGTCGGCCGCCACGTGCAGCAGGTAGCGCACGCCGCGCAGCGCGGCGCGCATCGACGCCTCGTCGCGCATGTCGCCGGTGACGATCTCGGCATCGAGATCCGCGACGTTCGTGCGCGGGCTGGTCGGGCGCACGAGCACGCGCACCGCATAGCCTTTCTGCTGCGCGATGCGTGCGACGGCCGAGCCGACGAAACCGGACGCGCCGGTGACGAGAACGAGATCGCGGGAGGTATCAGTCATGCGTTTCCTTCAGGGCCGCGCGCGGGCGGCGCGGCGGTTGAGCATCGGCGAGATTGTACGTGGTCGGCGCGCGCGGCGACGCCTGGCCGGCGCGTGTGCGAAGCGGCCGACGCGACTACAATGCCGGGCTTGAATGCAACGGGAGGGCGACGCGATGAGCCGCAATGAACTGGACGAACGGATCGAGACCTACTACGTGCGGGTGCGCGGCGTCGTGCAGGGCGTCGGCTTTCGTCATGCGACGGTGCGCGAAGCGCATGCGCTGAAACTGCGCGGCTGGGTCGCGAACCTCGAGGACGGCACCGTCGAGGCGATGATCCAGGGCCCCGGCGCGCAGATCGACCGGATGCTCGCGTGGCTGCGGCACGGGCCGCCGGCCGCGCGCGTGACCGAAGTGACGTTCGAGGAGCGCCAGACCGAACGGCGCTTCGAGCGTTTCCAGCAGCAGTAAGAGGCGCGGAACAATCATGACGGGGTATCCGGAAGCCGGGCGCGGCCTCATGCTGTCGGTGATGGCGTCGACGCTGTTCGCGCTGATGTCGGCTTACGCGAAACTGCTCGCGCCGCTCACGGGGCTCGACATCTTCGCGTGGCGCGTCTTGTGGACCGCGCCGGGCGCGCTTGCGTTGATCGCGCTGCGCGGCCGCTGGCCGGCGCTCGTCGAGCTCGCGCGGCGCACCGTGCGCGACTGGCGCCTGCTGATCGCGCTGCCGGTGAGCGCGGCGCTGCTCGGCGTGCAGCTGTGGTTGTTCCTGTGGGCGCCGTTGCACGGCCGCATGCTCGAAGTATCGCTCGGCTATTTCTTGCTGCCGCTGACGATGGTGCTCGTCGGCCGCTTCTACTATCACGAACGGCTCGATCCGCTGCAATGGGCGGCGGTCGCGTGCGCCGCGCTCGGCGTCGCGCATGAAGTGTGGGCGACGCGCGCGTTCGCGTGGCCGACGCTCGTCGTCGCGCTCGGCTATCCGCCGTATTTCGTGCTGCGCCGGCGGATCAACGCCGATTCGCTGGCCGCGTTCGCGGTCGAGATCGCGCTGCTGTGCCCGATCGCGTTCGCGATGGTTTCGACGAGCACGACGCGCGTCGCCGTGCATCCGGTGCTGTGGGCCGTGCTGCTGCCGGGGCTCGGCATCCTCAGCACGCTCGCGCTCGCGAGCTACCTGAAGGCGAGCCGGATGCTGCCGATGGCGCTGTTCGGGATCCTCGGCTACGTCGAGCCCGTGCTGCTCGTCGCCGTGTCGCTGCTGCTGCTCGGCGAGACGCTGAGCGTCGCGAAGCTCGCGACCTACGGCCCGATCTGGGTTGCCGTCGCGCTCACCGCGTGGCACAGCGCGCTGCTGATGCGGCGCCTGCCCGCACGCGGATAAGCACCGGTCGCGATGCGGCGGCCGCACGGAACGTGCCGCGCATCGCGCATCATCCAGCGGTCGGGCATCGATCGCTCGGCACGCGCATGCAGCGAGGCTGACCGCAAACTGGCGTCGCGCTGACGTGAATCTGGCGACGCTGACCGCTTCTCTCCACAAGGCTCGGGCGTGTAATCGAACAGAAGATTCGGTTGCACTTTGTTACTTAGGGTCTGCCCGGATCGGCCATTAGACTGGCCTGACCGACTTCCCTTCGTATGCAGCTTTTCAATGAACGGTCATCTCCGTGCCTGGCCGGCCGGGTTGGCGCGATGCGAGCATACGCGTATCGCCGCCGATCGCGCTCGCCTTCTCCTTCCCGATTCCTTCCCCGGTGCGCGTCGCACCGCCGTCGCGCAGGTGCGCTCATGTCGTTGAGCCCGCCGCCTGCCGCCACGGTTCAGCCGTCGCGCGGCGGCCGCCTGATCGAAATCGACTTCTTCCGCGGGCTCGTGCTGTTGATGATCGTCGTCGATCACATCGGCGCGAGCGTGCTGTCGCGCGTGACGCTGCACGCGTTCGCGCTGTGCGATGCGGCCGAGGTGTTCGTGTTTCTCGGCGGCTTCGCGACCGCGAGCGCGTACGGCGCGATCGCCGAACGGCACGGTGCGCGTGCCGCGCAGCAGCGCTTCGTGCGTCGCGCGATGCAGATCTACCGCGCGTTTCTCGCGACGTCGACGCTGATGCTCGTCGTGTCGGCCGTGCTCGATCACTACGGGATCGACGCGCCGAACCTCGCACTCGACGACGTCAGCGTGATGCTCGCGTCGCCGCTCACGGGCGCAGCCGAACTGCTGACATTCCAGCGCCAGCCGTATCTCGCGTCGGTGCTGCCGATGTACGTGCTGTTCGCGCTCGCGTCGCCGGTGCTCGTGCCGTTCGCGCGGCGTCATCCGTGGCTGCTGGTCGCGCTCAGCGCCGCATCGTGGATCGCGGCGGGCTGGCTCGGCCCCGAGCTGCTGGACACCGACGGCTTCCGCTGGAGCTTCAACCCGTTCGCATGGCAGCTGATGTTCGTCGCCGGCGTGCTGGCGCGCTGCCAGCCGTTTTACCGGCACCTCGCGCTCGGGCGCTGGGGCGCGGCGGCAACCGGGCTCGCGTGCGCGGTCGTGCTCGGTTGCGCAAGCTACAAGCTGTTCTCGGGGTTGCCGCTGCCCGAAGGCGTGCTCAAGCGCGACCTCGCACTGCCGCGTGTCGTGAGCTTCGCGGCCGTCGCGTGGCTGATGGCCGATTGCGTGCGCTTCGGCTGGATCGCGCGGATAGCGCAGGGCGTGCGGCCCGTCGTGGCGGTCGGCCAGCGCGGGCTGATCTGCTTCGTTGCGGGCGCGGCGATCTCGCTCGTCATCGATTCGCTGCTGCATCCGGTCGTGCGCAGCGCCGATCTGCGGCATGTCGGCGTGGGCCTCGTGGCCGACGCATGCGCGCTCGGGCTGATGATGGCCGTGGCCGGTTCGGGAACGTGGATCGCGCGGTGGCGCAGTGCGGCTGCGTGAGCGGTGCGAAAGGCGGCGCGTGCGGCACGGAATGTGCCGCGCGGCGTCAGTGAGGTGAGCCGATACGGGAGCGGGGAACGGCGGTTGCGTCGTCGGATTCGGTGTCGTCGCGTTCGTCCTGCGCCGGATCGTCAGGCTCGGCGAGAACCGCGTCGGCTTCGGCTGCGGCCCGGGCGGCGCGCATCGCGGTGCAGCGCTGAGCGTGCCGGATGTCCGACAGTATTCTCAGCAGCCGCGTTGTCTTGCTTTTCATGGCTTTCTCCCGCCAGTGCGCATCGTGCGAAGCAGATGCACGTCCTGCAACCAGTGTAGGACGCGTTCGCGTGCCTGGCGGGAGAATGTGGCGTGCAGGCCGCACGCCGAGGGATATTACTTACTGCGCCGTGGCGACGCCCTGCGCCTGCAGTGCCTCTTCGCGGCGCTCTTCCGCGCAGCGTTGATGCTGGCGCGACAGGCGGTTCATCAGCGGCAGCAGCAGCAGCGCGAGCACCATGCCGATCGCGGCGAGCCAGCCGAGCTTCTCGAACAGCGACAGGTAGAGCGGCAGCGAATCGGTAGCCGGCAGGTCGTGCGACGGCATCTGCGCGAAGTTCGCGACGACGCTGCCCAGGTACTGCGACACGCCCGTCGCGACGAAATACGCGCCCATCATGAAGCCGCTCATGCGCGCCGGCACGTAGCGGGCGATCATCGCGAGGCCGAGGCCGCTCACCAGCAGTTCGCCGAGCGAGTAGAGGCCGTAGCCCCACACCATGAACCACGACGACACGCGGCCGTCCACCGCGTAGCGGCCGCTGATCGTGAACACCAGGTAGCCCGCGGCGACCGCGCCGAAACCGAGCGCGTACTTCGCCGCGACCGGCAGGTCACGGCCGCCCTTCGCGATGCCGTTGTAGATCAGCACGAGCACCGGGCTCAGCAGCATGATCCAGATCGGGTTCAGCGCCTGGAACTGCGCGGCGCTCCACGTGAACAGCGTCGTGCCGAACAGCATGAAGCGCGGATCGACGTTGCGCAGCGCGAACAGCGTCAGCGACGTCGACATCTGCACGTAGAAGATGAAGAACAGGATCACCTGTCCGATCAGCACGAGTGCCGCGATCAGGCCCGCGCGCTCCGAGCGCTCCGACTTCGCGATCATGTATGCGAAGATCGCGAGGATCGCGAACGCTGCCGTCCACACGCTGGCGACCGCGAGCTGCTTGTGCTGCAGCACGTACAGCGTGACCAGCGCGAGCGCGACGCCACCCAGCGCGACCGAGCCGAGGCGCTTCCAGCGGATCGGTTCGTCGTCCGGCTTCGAGCCGACGTGCGCGAGCGTGCGGTGCATCAGCATGAAGTTGAGGATCGCGAGCAGCATGCCGCCGCAGCAGACTGCGAACGCGGTGTGCCAGCCCCAGTGATCCTTGATCCACGGCGTCGCGAGCATCGACACCGTCGAGCCGATGTTGACCGCCATGTAGTAGATCGTGAACGCGCTGTCGATGCGCGCGTCGTCGCCTTCGTAGATGCGGCGCACGAGGTTCGCCGCGTTGGCCTTGAACAGGCCGTTGCCGACGACGATCACGCCGAGCGACGCATACATGTACGTCAGGTGATCGTTCGGTACCGCGAGCATCAGGTAGCCGGCGCACAGCACGGACGCGCCGATGATCATCGTGCGGCGGGCGCCGAGCACCTTGTCGCCGATCCAGCCGCCGATCGACGGCGCGGCATAGACGAGTGCGGTGAACGCACCCCAGGTCAGGTTCGCATGGCTGTCGGTGAAACCGAGCCGGTCGACCATGAAGAGGACCAGGAGCGCGGCCATGCCGTAGTAGCCGAAGCGCTCCCACATTTCGATGAGGAAGACCGTCGTGAACGATCGGGTTTGTGAAACAGGTGCATGCATCATCAATCTCGGTTGAAACGGACGGCACGGATCGCGCGTCGTCTTGGGGTCGAACTGGCGCCTGTGCGCAATGGGCCGGGTAAGCTTTGCGCTGGCGATGGAACAGTCGGGCGGATTAGCCCGGGCCGGGGTCGGACACCGCCTGGTGGGGCGGGGAAGGTCCCCGACCGGCGCGCGCATGGTAACGGTTGCCGGTCCGGTGCGACAGGTGTGTGCTACCTAGGGAAACTCCCGATTTGGCAGCAGCTTTCAGGAACATTCGTCTCATCATCTATTTGTAAGAATCCGCGCAGGTCCTCCGAAGATTCCCGGAGAGCCGCTTGCAGCTTGCCTGTGAAGCGGGCGAGTCTGGCAAGATAGCGCGTCGTTTCGCTCGCCTCGTGCCCTGTTTAGCGCACCGGGCTCAACACCGAAGACGTGTGCGAACCCGAAGACTAAGCTATATCGATCTAACTTAGTTATTTTCCATCAAACATTTTTTGACGATCACTTTTCGGCCTGCTATGGTTCCCCCCACTGAAAACTCGCGGTCTGCAGACGCTGCCGCCGCACTGGGCAGCAAGATTCGCGCGTTGCGCCAACGACTCAAGCGCACGCTCGACGACACCGCTACCGCCGCGGGGATTTCGAAGCCGTTTCTGTCTCAAGTCGAGCGCGGGCTCGCGTCACCGTCCCTGACATCGCTGGCCGGTATCGCGCACGCGCTCGGTGTGACGGTGCAGTACTTCGTGGATACGCCGAGTGAAGAGCGCTCGGTCTGCCGAGGCGAGCAGTTGCGCTTCTTCGGGTTTGCCGATTCGGCGAACCTGTTCGCGCGGCTGACGAACGTATCCGAAGGGCGCCAGCTGGAGGCGATCCTCGTGAGGATGCCGCCGGGGCAGAAGCGGTCGGAGGTGACGACGCATGCAGGAGAGGAGTTCCTGTATGTGATTGAAGGGGAAGTGTCGCTGACGCTGGAAGGCAAGACGTTCGTCCTGCAGGCCGGCGACAGCTCGCACTATCAGTCGACGGTGCCGCACAGCTGGGTCAACACCGCGAAAGTGGAGTCGGTGGTGGTCTGGGTCGGTACACCAAGGCTGTTCTAACGCACAGGTATTCCTTCGTTTCCAAGACGGGATGCCTGTCGAAAGAAACGTAAGGAATACTAATATGCAATACGAGAATCACGGGCCTCCTCAATCGCTGTACCCGTCAGCGTCTCACGCGTAATCCGCGGCATTCGCCGCGCGACGCCCCGAACCAACCTTCTCTAGACAGCCACGATGAAATCCTTGCATGCCATGTCGGCCGTGCTGGCCGCGCTCGCCCTGACGACGCCTGTTGCCCACGCCGTTACCGTCCCGTCGAACGTCGCGCTCGCTCCTCAACAGGATCTGACGCGACAGGTGCCCGCCGAAGTCGAGTCGCTCGACCCCGCGCACATCGAATCGTGGACCGGCAACACGATCGGCCTCGACCTGTTCGAAGGGCTGGCCCGCATCGATGCATCCGGCCAGGTCGTGCCGGGCGTCGCGCTGTCGTGGGAACGCAAGACGCCGCAGACGTGGATCTTCAAGCTTCGCCATGACGCGAAGTGGAGCAACGGCCAGCCGGTGACGGCCGCCGATTTCGTTTATTCGTGGCAGCGCCTCGTCGATCCGAAGACCGGCTCGAAATACACGATCCTCGTCGAGTTCGTGAAGAACTCGAAGGACATCATTGCGGGCAAGGCCGCGCCGTCGACGCTCGGCGTGCGCGCCGTCGATCCGTACACGCTGGAAGTGACGACCGACGTGCCCGTCGCGTTCTTCCCCGAACTGACCGCGATGGCGCCGCTCGTGCCGGTGAACAAGGACGTCGTCGCGAAGTTCGGCGACGCATGGACGCGCCCGGGCAACATCGTCAGCAACGGCGCATACCAGCTCGTCGACTGGCAGCCGAACAACCGTATCGTCGTGTCGAAGGACGCGAAGTACTGGAACGCGCCGAAGGTCGTGATCAACAAGGTCACGTACCTGCCGATCGAAAGCGACGAAACCGCGATGCGCATGTACCAGGCCGGCCAGATCGACTACAGCTACTCGATCCCGTCGGGCATCTTCCAGCAGGTCAGCAAGCAGTTCGGCGGCGAACTGCGCCCGGGCCTGCAGCTCGCGACGTACTACTACTACCTGAACAACAGCGACGCGGCGCTGAAGGACAAGCGCGTGCGCCAGGCGCTGTCGATGGTGATCGATCGCGACGTGCTGACGCAGAAGCTCACGCAGGCCGGCGAGAAGCCGATGTACGGCCTGATGCCGAACGGCACGAAGGGCGTGCAGTCGTTCACGCCGGAATGGGCGGCGTGGCCGATGGCCAAGCGCGTCGAAACCGCGAAGAACCTGCTGAAGCAGGCCGGCTACTCGGATGCGAAGCCGCTGTCGTTCACGCTGACGTACAACACCAACGACCTGCACAAGAAGGTCGCGCTGTTCACCGCATCGGAATGGCGTACGAAGCTCGGCGTTAACACGAAGCTCGAGAACGTCGAGTTCAAGGTGCTGATGAAGGAACGTCATGACGGCAAGGTGCAGATCGCGCGCGACGGCTGGTTCGCCGACTACAACGACGCGATGACCTTCTTCGACCTGATCCGCTGCGGCAGCTCGCAGAACACCGTCGGCTACTGCAACAAGCAGGTCGATGCGTACGTCGAGGAAGGCAACCAGAAGCTCGACGACAAGGCGCGCGCCGCACTGCTCACGCAGGCGCACGACGCAGCGATGAACGACACGCCGATGGTGCCGCTGTTCCAGTACTCGGCCGACCGTCTCGTGAAGTCCTACGTGGGCGGCTACTCGCTGAAGAACGTGATCGACATGCGTGCTTCGCAGGACATGTACCTGATCAAGCACTGAGCGGAGCGATCATGCTGGCCTACGCATTGAGGCGCACGTTGTGGGCGGTGCCGACCATCCTCGCGGTCATCACCGTCTGCTACCTGCTGCTGCATTTCACGCCCGGCGGTCCGTTCGATACGGAGAAGCAGCTGTCCGCCGCGACGCTCGCGAACCTGAACGCGAAATACCACCTCGACGAGCCGCTGTGGAAGCAGTACCTGATGTATCTCGGCTCGCTGCTGCACGGTGATCTCGGCCCGTCGTTCCGTTACGTCGACTGGTCGGTGAACGATCTCGTGAAGAAGGCGCTGCCCGTGAGCCTCGGCGTGGGCGGCGTGTCGATCCCGATCTCGATCGTGTTCGGCGTGCTGCTCGGCACCGTCGCGGCCGTGCGCCGCGACAGCGCGATCGACCGCTTCGTGATGCTGATCGGCAACTTCGGCAACGTCGTGCCGCCGTTCGTGCTCGGTCCCGTCATGGTGTGGATCTTCGCGATCCTGCTGAAGACGTCGGAAGGCAACGGCTGGCTGCCGGCCGGCGGCTGGGGCGACGGCGGCTGGCGCTACCGGCTGCTGCCGATCGCGCTGCTGACCCTCATCAACGTGTCGCTGCTCGCACGCGTGATGCGCGGCTCGATGATCGAGACGCTGTCGAGCAACTACATCCGCACCGCGCGCGCGAAGGGCCTGCCGGGCTCGACGATCGTGCTGCGCCACGCACTGAAGCCCGCGCTGATGCCGGTCGTGTCGCTGTTCGGCACGGTCTGCATCACGTCGATCACGGCGGCCGTCGTCACCGAATCGGTGTTCGCGCTGCCGGGCCTCGGGCAGCTCGTCGTGAACGGTGCCATCAACCGCGATTACACGCTGGTGCTCGGCCTCGTCGTGCTGACGACCGTCTGCGCCGTGCTGTTCAACCTGCTGGTCGACCTTGCGTACGCATGGCTCGATCCGCGCATCCGCTATTGAGCGAGGCACAGCGATGACTCCGACTACTCCTGTCGTCGGCCTGCCCGTGCAGACCGATTCGCCGCCGCGTTCGCGCTCGCCGCTCGAGCTTGCGTTCGCGCGCTTCCTTCACAACCGCGCAGCGGTGCTCAGCCTCGTGCTGCTCGCGCTGATCACGCTCGCTTGCTTCGTCGGCCCGTGGCTGCTCGCGGCCGATCCCGCCGCGAGCGACTGGGGCTCGATCAGCCTGCCGCCGACCTGGGCGAACCAGCACTGGTTCGGCACCGACGAGCTTGGCCGTGATCTGCTCGTGCGCACGCTGATCGGCGGCCGCGTGTCGATCGAGGTCGGCCTGCTCGGCACGCTCGTGTCGGGCCTGTTCGGCGTCGCGTGGGGCGCGACCGCGGGCTTCGCGGGCGGCCGTGTCGACTCCTTGATGATGCGCGTCGTCGACATGATGTATGCGATCCCGTACCTGCTGATCGCGATCCTGATGATGACCCTGTTCGGCCGCTCGTTCATGCTGGTCGTGCTGACCATCAGCGCGTTCTCGTGGATCGACATGGCGCGTGTGGTGCGCGGCCAGACGCTGTCGCTGCGCAACCGCGAATTCGTCGATGCGGCGCGTGCGATCGGCGTGTCGCCGGCCTCGATCGTGCTGCGCCACGTCGTGCCGAACCTGCTCGGCGTGGTCGTCGTGTACGCGACGGTCTCGGTGCCGAATATCGTGCTGACCGAATCGGTGCTGTCGTTCCTCGGCCTCGGCGTGCAGGAACCGATGACGAGCTGGGGCGTGCTGATCCAGGACGGCGCGCAGAAACTGGAATCGATGCCGTGGCTGCTGCTGGCTCCGGCCGTCATGCTGTGCGTGACGCTCTATTGCGTGAACTTCGTTGGCGACGGCCTGCGTGACGCGCTCGACCCGAAGGATCGCTGACGATGAAACAACTCCCACGTTCGCTTCGCTCGCCCGGGGGCGCGCAGCCCCCCCGGGCGCTTCCATCGAAGTACCGGGCGGCCCGGCGGAGGCTGACATGACAGCACTGCTGGAAGTCGACAACCTCGGCGTGCGCTTCACGCGCAAGGATGCGCCGCCGATCGACGCCGTGAGCGGCGTGTCGTTCTCGCTCGAAGCCGGCAAGACGCTCGGCATCGTCGGCGAATCGGGCTCGGGCAAGAGCCAGACCGTGATGGCGCTGCTCGGCCTGCTGGCCGGCAACGGCACGACGACGGGCGCCGCACGCTACCGCGGCGACAACCTGCTCGAGATGGATACGCGCGCACTGAACGCGGTGCGCGGCGACCGGATCGCGATGATCTTCCAGGATCCGATGACGTCGCTCAATCCGTTCCTCACGATCGAGCGGCAGATGACCGAGACGCTGCAGCTGCATCGCAAGCTGTCGCGCAAGGAAGCGACCAAGCGCGCGATCGAGGCGCTCGAATCGGTGCGCATTCCCGATGCGGCACGCCGCATCCGCATGTATCCGCACGAGTTCTCGGGTGGCATGCGGCAGCGCGTGATGATCGCGATGGCGCTGCTGTCCGAGCCGGAAATCCTGATCGCCGACGAGCCGACCACCGCGCTCGACGTGACCGTGCAGGCGCAGATCATCGACCTGCTGCGCGAGCTGAACCGCGAGCGCGGCACCGCGATCGTGCTGATCACGCACGACATGGGCGTGGTCGCCGGCCTCGCGGACGACGTGATGGTCATGTATGCGGGCCGCACCGTCGAACATGCGCCGGCCGAATCGATCTTCGCGGCGCCGTCGCATCCGTACACGATCGGCCTGCTCAATGCGCTGCCGCGCCTGACCGACGCGGACGACACGCCGCTCGTCGCGATTCCCGGCAATCCGCCGATGCCCGGCACCGCGCCGGCCGGCTGCGCGTTCGCGAAGCGCTGCACGTATGCGGAAGAACGCTGCGGCGCCGCGCGCCCCGTGCTCGAAACCTATGGCGCCGTGGGCGCGGTGCGCGCATGCCACCGGCCCGTGGCCGATCTGACGGGAGGTTTGCGATGAGCGTCAATGAACGCCGCGATGCCGGCGCGACGGACGACACGCTGCTGTCCGTCGACAATCTGAAGGTGCATTTCCGCGTGCCGCTCGGCGGCTATCCGTGGTCGCCGAAGGGCACGCTGCGCGCGGTCGACGGCGTGTCGTTCGACGTGAAGCGCGGCGAGACGGTGGGGCTCGTCGGCGAATCGGGCTGCGGGAAGTCGACGCTCGCGCGCGCGTTGATCGGCCTCGTGCCGATGACGGCCGGCACCGTGAAATGGCGCGGCGAAGCCGTCACGCCCGATCACCTGCGCGGCAACGCGATGCGGCGCGAAGTGCAGATGATCTTCCAGGATCCGCTTGCGTCGCTCGACCCGCGCATGACGATCGAACAGGTCGTCGCGGAGCCGCTCGTCACGCACCAGTCCGGCCTCGGCCGCACCGAAGTGCGCCGCCGCGTGATCGCGATGCTCGAACGCGTCGGCCTGAACGCGCATCACCTGTTGCGTTATCCCCATGAATTTTCCGGCGGGCAGTGCCAGCGCGTCGGAATTGCACGTGCGCTGATCGGCGAGCCGAAGCTCGTGATCTGCGACGAACCGGTATCGGCGCTCGACGTGTCGATCCAGGCGCAGATCGTGAACCTGCTGCGCGACCTGCAGCGCGAACTGTCGTTGTCCTATCTGTTCGTCGCGCACGATCTGGCGGTGGTCAAGGCGATCAGCCAGCGTGTGCTCGTGATGTATCTCGGCCGCGTGATGGAGTTCGGCACGCGGCATGACGTGTACGGCGTGCCTCAACACCCGTACACGAAGGCGCTGCTCGATGCGGCGCCGACGCCGGAGCCGGCGCGCGAGCGTGCTCGCCGTCCGATGCTGCTGGCGGGCGAGATGCCCTCGCCGCTCAACCCGCCGTCCGGCTGCGCATTCCGCACGCGCTGCCCGGTCGCGATCGACGCGTGTGCGCGGGACGTGCCGCTGCCGGAAGTTCGGCAGGGGTCGGCGGCGCGCGTCGCATGCATCCGCGCGGGCGCGGCGTGATGTGAAGTGACGCAGCAAACATAACCAAGGCAGGTCAACAGGGGTAGGTGCGGCGCGAACGATCTTCGCGCCGCGGGTACAGGCGCGTCCTTAGCCGGGCTCGCCGGGGGGCCGGAAGCGGATCGCGACCGGCGTGGACGATATCAACACAAGACGAGAATTACGATGAAAAAGCAGAAGACGATCGGGACGGCATCGAAGATGCTGCTCGCATGGGGACTGCCGGCACTCGCCGGCGTCTCGTTGACGGGCGTCGCGCACGCCGACGACGCGGCCCCCGCGCCGCTGACGGTCGCGCAGGCCGCACCGGCCAACGGCACGGGCGCACCGACGCAGAACGCCATTGTCAACGCCGAAGCGACCCAGGCCGTCACGCCGCCCGATGAGCCGTCGGCGCAGTCGAAGTCGAAGGGCTTCATCGCCGACAGCCACCTCGACTTCCTGTTCCGCAACTACTCGGACGTCCTCGACAGCAAGGGCGGCCCGCATCGCCACGCATGGGTCCAGGGCGCGATGGCGAACTTCGAGTCGGGCTACACGACGGGCCTGATCGGGATCGGCTTCGACGCATCGCTGTATGCGGCACTCAAGCTCGACGGCGGCCAGGGTGCCGGCAGCATGGTGCACATCGCGAAGGGCGGCGGCGGCGGCAACCAGCTGGCGTGGGCATACCCCGGCATCTACGACATCAAGGCGCGGATCTCGAACACGGTGGTCAAGTACGGTCTGCAGGCCGTCGACAACCCGTTCATGGAGCAGCACGACAACCGTGCGCTGCCGCCGACGTTCCTCGGTGCGACGATCGTCAGCAATGAATTCAAGAACGTGATGCTCGAGGCCGGCAGCTTCACGAAGACCGACGCGCGCGGTCACACGACGCTCACGAACCTGACGACGCAGTACGGCGGCACGCGCGTCAATCGCCTGTCGTACGTCGGCGGCACGTGGGACTACTCGCCGAACGGCGAAGTTGCGCTGTACGCGAACCAGGCCGACGACGTGTGGCACCAGTACTACGCGTCGGTGAAGCACAGCATCGGCAGCCCGCAGACGATCAAGTGGACCGGCTTCGGCAACGTCTACTCGACGCACGACACGGGCGATGCGCTGCAGGGCAAGATCGACAACAACGCATACAGCCTGTCAGTGGCCGCACAGCACGGCCCGCACGAGCTGCTGCTCGGCTTCCAGCAGGTGCTCGGCGATCAGTTCTTCGACTACCTGAACGAAACGAACGGCATCTTCCTGACCAACTCGATGGACGTCGACTACAACGCGCCGCACGAAAAATCGCTGCAGCTGCGTTACACGTTCTACGGCAAGGAAGCGGGCCTGCCGGGCTTCAAGGCGATGGTCTGGGGCGTGACGGGCTGGGGGGCGGACGGCAGCGCGGGGGCGGCGAACGATCCGAGCAAGTCGAGCATCTACTGGAGCAACGGCGCGCCGGTGCAGGGCCGTCACCACGAGTTCGGCTTCATCCCGTCGTACACGTTCCAGAGCGGCAAGCTGAAGGACACGAAGGTCACGTTCATCGCGATGTGGCACAACGGTTCGGCTCACTACTCGGACGCGACGAACCGCGAGTACCGTCTGGTCGTGAACCTGCCGCTGCACGCGTTCTGATTGGCGGGGCGAGAAACTGGAAGGGCATGCGCGCGGCGACGTCCGCGCGCTCAATACGCGTATTTGCCGAATCTGGATCGGTTGATGCGGATCACTGTTGGATGGTTTGTGCCACTACCGTAGTAAGCACAGCCGCTGGTGCATCGACAAGCCAGATGGCAGCCTGTTCTTGACTGTCGTTGTCATGGTTCGATGATCTCGCAGTTGACGCGGATCACTGGCTTGCGTGTCTCGGCAAAGCCGCAAAGTTCGTCGATCTCGTTCGAGAACGTGGCATAAGGCACGTGGTATTGCAGCCAGGCCCCAACGCTGTCGGGAAAGGCGTTGATCAGTAGCCAGCCAAGCCACAGGGGAATGGTGACAGGTGCCCAGAGCTTGCCGTATGGCCTGGCCAACGTGCGACGCAAGCCGGCGTACCAGTCGCGGTAGGGTTGCAACGTGGCCTGCCCGCGGCTGAGCCGGGGAGGCAACGGCGGGGGCTCGGGCAAGCCTTCCGGGCCGTGTGCCATAAAGGCTTGCAGATACGCCCACAACGATCGAGCGGAGCGATCGCCGTCGACCATGCCGAGATTGCCGGCTGCCGCGCAGATCTCGGTGGGCGGGGTCATGGCGTGATCGACGCCGATCAGGTAGAGGGGATGACGGCTGGCATAGCCGCTGGCCGAGACGATAGGGATATAGCCGGCGAGGACTTCGAGCTGATCCCAGTCGAGCACATGCAAGCGCGTGAGGTCGTTGGGGTAGATGAAGTACAGCTTGCGGGTGCCGCGATGGATGCGGATGAAGCCGCCGCGGCACCGGTGCGCGCCGCTTGCGTAGTAAAACAAAAAAGCCATTCCAGTCAGAAGTGGAGCGCAAATCAGCATATTCATCGCGATTTGGACAGTCATCTCGTCCAGACCAACAATGGAAATACCTAGGATCGTGGTTGCAATGGTCACAATGACCGACATTCCAACGAATCCTGCGCTTCCTCCACGCGTGAAGTTGGCATAGGTCTCCAACTCCACACACTGCATATTGACTCTCCGCACGCCATCCGGCTGCGGTGATGCGCCTGTGCACTGACCGTGATACAGCTTCGTGCCACCCAGGCGCAGGTTGCCCGGCAACCGTTTGATTGCATCGCTCATTTGGGCGCTCGTACCGGCTCCAGCTTGGCTGGATCGATCGGGCCACGGAACAAGCCGCTAGAGGTGAATACCAACGGGGCTGGTGCACCAGCCTGATCGATGACTAAACCAGGCTGCGTTTCCGGTGCAGGCCGATACAGGTACTCCAGCGCTACCACAGAGTCCTCATGCATCTGGATAGCCCAGCCGCACTCGCTGCCGGTATGGCCAAGGGCGGTGACTAAGCATTGAGCTTTGTAATTGATGGGATTGCTTCCCATGGGATGCATAATCGGGCCGTCGATCCGCGTTAGCAGATTGCCCCGAAGGGTGACCTTCAGGCGTGCCTGGAAACGCTCGCCAGGCCGATCGTTAACGCCGGGCAGTTGGCAATGGATACGTAGCGTGCCGACCTCATAACCGGAGGCTTGGTCCCATTCCGCGCTTAGGCGCGGGCGGAAATAGAGACCGTGGATGGCATCGAGTTCCTCGCTGTTGGTGTAATGGCGGTGATTGGCGCCCCACGCGCTGTGTTTGAGCCATATCTCCACTGGCCCATGTTTCGTAAGATCCGCTCCGACGGAAAAGGCGATGCCCACGCCCAAGGCAATCAGGCCCACCACGACCCATCCTGCCGGTGTGAGACCCAGTACTGCGGCGGCCGGGCCGGTGCCGCCAACTATAGTCGCCACGGTTGCCGTGCCCCCGCCCCACGCAGCGAGCGCCATAACACCTCCGGCGAGACCTGAAGTCAGATACATACTAGCTTGCACGGTGTTGCTGTCGCTTAACGCGTTACCTGCACGAACGGTGTCAGCCAATGCCGCAAGGCCGGCGCCTCCGGCACCGAACATGGCAACACCGTACTTGGCGGAAAATACCCTGACACTGGCTGCCAGAGTCGCGTTGATACGCTTTTCGGCACCGAACGCGACTGCTGTTGCCGACATTTCAATTCCGGTGCCAATGAGAGCGCTGCCAGCTCCAAGAAAGCTCGCAAAGTTTGCTGCATCGTTTCTTGCCATATTGAACTCGGTACCTGCGTCTTTTAGACCTTTCCAAGCCAGATATCCCCCCACTCCTGTAAAAGCGTACCCCCCCGGCCCCCGCACACGATTCACCGCATTGACAAAGGGATTCCCTTCCAACCGGATAGGACGCTTCGGTGGCAAAGCCGGTCGTTGGGGAGGTGCCTGATCCAGTTCACGGAAAGTGGTTTCGCCAACCTTGACCCAGTCGTAAAACACGACGCGTGCTGCCCCTTCCACATGAATCACCGTGGGCGAAGACAGTTGCCAGCCGCGCATGCGCTCCGCGCCCAGCGTCTGGAATCCCTGGAATTCCCAAAGGAAGCGCTGGAAATCGGCGACCGCGAGTTCGTAAAGAACAATGGTGGCGTTGAAGCGGATTTCGAGCACGTGGCGCATGCGCCGCACCAGCACATCAGCGGATCTCTCTGGCGGTAGTGCCTGCAACAAGCCGATCAACGCGTTGGTAGCCGGCGTGGCCGCGTGCTCCTCGAGGAATTTGTCCACCACGTCGAAAACGTTTCTGGCAATGTCCAGTGTCTTGTCTTTCACGCGCTCCATGAGCACTTGGCTGCCGTTGATCAAGGCCAGCCAATAGGGGCTTTCGTCGGCCGACATCTCGACGATGTCCGCCAGCGTTTTCTGCCCTTCGTCGGTATGAACCAGGGCACCGAGACACTGGAACACGGCTTTTTCATAGTCGCGTGCGTTGCACAGCACGGTCAGGTCGAAGCAACTGAGCGCAGCACCTAGCCGTCTGGGTTTGCCGAGGTGCTTGACCCAGGCCACGACATCCGAAACGGCTATCGTGATACGGGTATCGAACTCGGAAAGCTGATTGGCGTGTTTCGCAGGAAAGGCGATGGCGCCGTTGTAGTCGGTCAGGTCGCGCTGCCTGGCGACGACTTTGGCCACGTCGGGTGACCGTTGCGCGCGCTGTTGCGCGGCCGCGAAGTAATCGGCGATGTACTTCGCACTTTGCAGTTTGTGGGCATGCTTGCCCTCGTACCGGGCCTTCGCTTTGACAGCGTCTGCGGCCAGATGGTGCAACTCGCTGACCACGCCGATCGGATCCTGCAACACCACGGCCAATGGTGTGATGTCTTTCCGCGGCGCCGTGGCGATAGACATGGCGGTCAGGATAGCGCCGTACCCTGGTATACCGTCAGGGAGCGAGATTTCGCTCCACGTGTACTGCATGGGTACGCCATACACGGCGGGCGGTACCAGTTCGCGCGTGGCGTTGCCTAGCAGGGCGGCATTGAACGCATGCGGCTGCCCGACGCCATTTGCCGGTTTGACGGTCGTGGCGAGTTTGTCGCGCAGCCCGTCCTTGTTCGTTTCGATACGCCAGAGCGTGTCATGGGTGAGCACTGTATCGGCCGCCAGAACGTATACCGTCTCGGCAGTTTCGGGTGCCAGCAGATAGGGCTTGGCCACGGCGGTATCCGGTTCAGACAGGCGTCCCGGTGCGTCGTGGTCGTCGTCTGCCTTGCGCCACCAGATGCGCGCAAAGCGCACTTGCTCGGTCACCTGGTAGTGCTGCGTCCACATGCGACCGTTCTCGAAGTAGCAGAGGTAGACGTAGCTGCCTGGACGCAGCACGCGCAAGCCGTAGGCTCTGCCCGCCGTGAGCGCAGGATAGCCGTCGGTGCCAAGTGTGGAAAACACCGTTTTATCCGGCGCTTGATCCGCGATGCCATAGCGCAACGGGTAGACTGGCACGCCTCGTTCACATGATGGCGGCGAGATGGCTTTGCCCACTTGCTTCTCGTTGGGACGATTCGGGCCGAGGGCCTTTGGGGAGGTGGTTGCCATGTGGTGTCCTTCAGGACGTTGCGGCGGTCCGCGCCGCCAGCAGCGCCTCCGCATTGGACAATCGCTGTTTCCCCTTCACTTGCCGCTGGAGCAAGATGTTGCGCAACGAGGCGTCCGTGGCAAAGAAATCATGCGGATACCGGAAACGCAGCTCCATGTAGTGGCGCACGTCCCGCTCTGCGGTAAGTGCTAGTCGATCAATCGCTTCGTTGGCGAAGTGGATCAGGTAGCGCCGTAGCACTGGTTCGTTATCCGGATGGTCGTAAACCGGAAAGCGGTGGCGGAACTCGCGGGCGCAGTCGCGCATGACCCATGCGAAGCTGGCTTGATCGAGTGCGAACTCGTCGTCGTGCGTCAAAGCGATGGGTTCGTCGGTCACGGTCTGCGGACGATCGGTTGCCGGTGCATCGGCAAACAACCATTCAACCGTCCGCTCATCATCCGCATGCCAGATGAGGCGCTGGATGGGGCCGAACAGTTCGGACAGACGTTCGGTCGGCAACGCTTCGCAGAGTTCTTCGAGTTGTCGCGCGGCATGCAGGCTGAAGCCGAGCGGAAAGCCGTCGGGTGCCGTCAACTGACGCAATCGTTGCAGATGAATCACCAGGTCGTCGCCATCAGCGGGGGCCAGCAGGATCAGTCCGGCTTGTCGGGTTATCCAATGGTCGACGGCGTGGGCGTACACCGCTTCGTCGAGCGGCACCAGCAAGGGGCCTTCACGATAGCCTGGGGAGCCGTACTCCCATGCCGTGTTGCGCCAGACCCAACGATAATCAAAGCCCTTGGTGATCGCTTGCACGTCTTCTTCAAGCGCTTTGCTGTGAACCCCGCTTAAGCAAAGCCAGGGGCGCGGCCCCTGTTCCAGCGTCGCCCAGCTCGTGCAAGGCAGTGTGCTCACCACCTGACGCGACCAGGGGAGTGGATCGATCGTGTTCATCATGCTGCTCCCTTGCTGCAGGGACACGGCCTGCGTGGGCAGGAACCATCGACGCGCATCGTGCAGGCGAGGTCCATACCTTGCCCTTTACGGGGCGCTGCAGGCAGCGTGAGCGCGTTGCTTGCCGTGCCGGAGTTGATTTGCATCGACCCCTTCGTCCGAATCGTCACGCCTTCCAGCGTGATTCCGCCGCCATCGATGCGCAAGGTGCCACCTGGGCCTTTGACTTCCAGCAAATCGGCAGCGTTGATTTCATAGACCTTGGTGCGTTGGCGAATGGCTTGCCTCGCCTCCAGTTCGGCACGGCCCTGCACGCGCTGCGTTAGATGCCCACCGATATCCACCGTGTGATCGGCAACGGTCTTGTCGCAGCGATGGTTGCCGACTTCCTCGGTTCGATCCTTGCCGGTGTGGATCGTGTGGTTGCGGCCGATAGCCTGGAAGTCGTCCTGCCCGATGTCGTGGCGCCGGTCCTGACCGATGGTGACCTGCTCGTCGCGACCCACGGTTTCTTTGCGATCGTTGCCGATGGCGATCGTTTCGTCGTGCTCGACCTGCTCGCTGCGGTCGTTGCCCACGAAGGTGGTTTCGTCGTGGTTGACGTGGATGTTCTGATCCCTCTGCGCGTGGACGTAGATTTCCTCCTGGTCCTTCTCGTCCTCGAAGCGCAGTTCGTTGTAGCCCTCGCCCTTGTGCGTCTGGCTCTTGATTGTCATCCGCGTCTTGTGCCGCGGCAGTTCGTACGGCGGCAACTGCAGGCGGTTGTACGCCCGCCCGATGATGAGAGGCTGGTCCGGATCGCCATCCAGGTTGACCACGATCACTTCCTGCCCGATGCGCGGAATCGCCATATGTCCCCAGGTCGCACCGGCCCAGTTCTGCGCAACCTGGATCCAGCACGAGCTGTGCTCGTCGTGCTTGCCGTCGCGATCCCATGGGAACTGCACCTTCACCCGGCCGAATTCGTCGGTGTAGATCTCTTCGCCTTCCGGGCCCACCACGGTCGCCGGCTGCGGGCCGTCGATGCGCGGGCGCGGCAGCGGCTCGGCGCGCCACTCGATATCGTCCGGCACCAGTACGGCGTCATAGCGGTAGTGCGTGCCTTGCCGCGCGTCAGCGCTTTCCTCCGCCTGGCTGGTGGTCTGTACGCCGTGATGCACGATGCTGACCGGACGCCAGCCGCGGTTCATGTCCTCACGCGGGTGGCCAGTCAGGTCGAACGCGATGCCCGGCTGCAGGCGCGCATCGTCGCCGCTAACCCGCGCGATACGCGTATCGCGGCGGTGGCCGCGCAGCCGGTCTTGCGTGAAGGCCTTGCCGCTACCCTCGTGCTTGTAGCGGCCCGGATAGTCGTAGCGCGCGTAGCTGCGGCCCTGGTGATGGAGGTCAGTGCCCTCACGCGGATATTCGTGCGGATAGCGTGGGCTCTTGAACGTGTAGTCACGCTGCACCTGGCGCGCGGTGCGCACGTTCTCGGTATAGGCGAACGTACGCAGGCACGGCTGCGACTGGTCGCCGCCGGGTGTGGGGTTATACAGCACCGGCTCGCCCTGCTGGCGACCGAAGATAAAGAGTCGATCGCAGTGGATCAGCCGGTGGCCGTCGGCCTTGTGCTGGAAGGCGTAGAAAAAGCCTTCCTCGCGCAGGATGCGCTCGACGAAATCGTAGTCGGTATCACCGGCCTGCACGCAGTACTCGCGCGCCAGATGCTCGTTGGTGACACGCTGTTCATAGTCCAGCGTCTGGTGATGCGCCTTGAGCACGACCGTGGCGATCTCAGGCACGCTCAGAGTCTGGAAGATGCGCCAGTCGGAGGACAGCTTCAGGCGCGCCAGGCGCGGCTCGACTACAGCGGCATACCGAGTGCGCCGGAAACCCGTGTCGCGCTGCACGAAACTGGACACCGCGCCGTACACGTAACGCACGGGCACGCCGCCTTGCCAGATGGTGAGCAGGCCGCTGCGATCGAGCACTTGGCCGAAGTCGATGGCGCCGTTGGCGCTGGCGAGTTCGATCTGCAACAGGAAGGTTTCGGACAACCCCTCGTGCAGTGTGAACTCCACCACCTCGAACGATTCATCGCCAGCGGTGAAGGTAAAGCGCAGGTCGGATTGCGTGGGCATAGTCGGCTCATTACCATCGAAAATGGCTTTCACAATGTATTGCCGAACGAGTAGTGATGAACGTCCACCACAAGACCCGGCTTGGGGGCGTCATCAAACGAGCCATCGCAGCAACATCCCTGGGCTTTCAGCCTGCCAACGCTGCATGGTTGCCGTTGTCGACGATATCGAACGGGAGACTCGTCTTTTGCTTCATGCTTTGAATTCATTTACCTGCAGGCATGTTTTACGTAGCGATCATTCGACCGTGGGTATGTTCGGTGAGCAACGTAATCGCCATCTTCATGACGCCGCCGACGGTGCATGCGGACGCTTGAGTGGTGATGGTTGACGAAGACGACATGTCCGTCTATGGGACAAATTCGAAAATGGAGTGGTGCGCGAGAGGAAAGTGATGCCTGACGATTTAGTGAATGCGCTGGCAGGTCGAAAGCGACCTCGGTCAGATCTGTAAATGTCGAATTGCGTAACTGTTTCAGAAATGACGCAGCCATGCGACGAGCAAATTTGCTCCAGTGAGATAAGATCGATATTCATGAAGGAATGCGAAATTATTCGATATATTTTTTGTAAATGTAGCTAATCAAAAATATCTATCGAATAAATTTCGTCGTACGAAATCCGGAGTTCGGATAACCATTTTCGCGGGATGTTTCCCTCGCAAGGGATTCCGCGGCGATATCGTGCAAGGAGACCCTGAGGTTGGCGAACTGGTTGGTCGATCTCCGGCTCAGCTATACCGAGCATTGAACGGGTGGCCGTCGGTGGTCTTGCAGATCCACAGGAGACGCATCCGGGCGCACTAGCGAGGCGACGAGCTGAAAGCGCGAGCAGTTGAATGTCGTTGGGGCTTGATCAGGCAATCGTCGATACCTACGCGGGCATCGATCGAATTCTCAGGAGGGTGTTCCGGGCAACGGATGGCGTGTCGAAATCGACGCTTTGCCGGGCCGTCAAACGGGATTTCGGCGGCGATACGGACGGTGTTTGCTGACTTGGAGAGGCGCTCGTGTCGCGGCAGATCGTTGCGTGGCGTTGAGTTACCACACTGCAGTACGGCTCTTTACAACGGTGTCGTTACCATGAGCGTTTGAAACAGCTACCGTATAACCCGTGCTCAGGCCGGCTTGTGCAACCCCGCGACCGGATCGTTCGCGGCGGGCATCTCTTCCACGAGCGACGTGAGCTGGCGGCCCGTATCGCGCCATGCGTCGAGGCCGCCGCGCAGCGCGAGCGCATCGGTGAAGCCTGCGTCGAGCAGGCGCTTCGCCATCAGCGCGGCCGTGAACTCGTTCGGGCACGAGCAATACACGACGAACTTCTGCGTGATCGGATAGCGCGCGACGATGTCGCCGATCTGGCGTTCGTCCGCGAACTGCGCGCCGGGAATCGTGAACGGGTCGAGCTTGCGGTGCTCGGGCGAGCGCACGTCGAGGACCACCGGCGCGGACGTATCGCGCAGCATCGCGTCGAGCTCGTCGACGCCGATCCGCGCGCTCGCGAGCTGGCGGATCAGCGCGCGGCGGCGCATCCAGCGGATCGCCGCGTACACCGCCAGCACCGCGACGGCCGCCAGCAGCGCCACACGGCCGAGCTGGCCCGCGCCGGCGAACAGCCAGTCGATCTGGCGATAGAACATCACCCCGACCACCAGCCCGACGATCGTCCACAGCGCGGCGCCGAGCGCATCGTAGCCGACGAACGTGCGATAGCGCGTGCCGAACGCGCCGGCCATCGGCACCGACACGAGCGACAGCCCGGGAATGAAGCGCGCGACGGCGAGCACGCGCACGCCGTAGCGGCCGAAGAAGCGTTCGGTCTTTTTCACGCAGCTGTCACGCGACAGCGACAGCCGGCAGATGGTCTTCAGCGTCGTGCCGCCGAAGCGCCGACCGGCGAGGTACCAGACGGTATCGCCGATCAGTGCGCCGAGCACCGACAGCGCGACCACCGTCACGAGCTGCGACCCGATCATCGCCGGATGCATCGCGGACATCGCGCCGAACAGCACGAGCGTCGGCATCGCGGGCACCGGCAGGCCGATGGCCGCCGCGAGCACGTTGACGAACACGAGAAGCGGCCCGTACTGGGCGACGAGGTCACGTAGGAGCATGACGGCTGGCCGAAAAGGAATGGCGTGGGCAGGAAATGCAGATGGGCCGATTATCGGCCTTTTTCAAGACAACGGCGGGAATGACGGAAAGCGCCTGACGGCGGCAGGGGGATGTCGGTGAGCCTGCGCATTGCGCGCGGCTCACCGTTCGGAATCAGGACGGGGTACGGGCGAGCGACGCGGCACCGTGGTTTTCGCCGGGCAGCTCGGCGCCATGCGAGCGGATCGCGGCGATCAGTTCGGCTGGCGTGATCTCGTAGCGAACCTCGCGGTGAATGCCGGGCTTGCGTTCGTCGATCTCGATCAGCAGCACGCTCTTGCCATCGCCCGTTGCTTCGAGCCGGAGCGAGCGCAATTCACGGCCGTCGGCCGGGTCGTGTTCGGTGAGCAGGGTCATTGCCCCGGATGAGCCGGTAGTGCGCATCGAACCTATCCTCGTATCGTGTCGTGGATGCCTTGGCGGCAAAGATGTCTTTGTTGAATACGGCTTGACGCAGTTTAACGCGAACGGGCCGCAACACGGAGCATTTTCGTGCGGTGAAATGAGGGTTGTACCACCGATCCTTCTGATGTTTGAGCCATGCCGGGCGGGCGTTTCAGCCAGATCGGGCACCGGCCGCGGCCGGCGCGGGACCGGCGTTCGCGGTCGCGCCGGCGCGGGCGGCGACACGCGGTGCGATGCGTGTCGCCGAGCGTGGCGTCAGAAGCGGTCGGCGAGCCCCATCGCCGGATCGCTGACCGAATGGCGTCCCGTTTCGACGCGGCCGGCCACACGCCGCGAGAAGCTCGCGTCGCTGTCGGCGGTCACGATGAAGTCGTACCAGTGGCCGGTCGAGTCGAGCTTCCAGTGCAGTTCGGACTGGTCGCCGGCGTGCACCGTGACGGTCCACGTGGTACCGGTGCCGTGACCGCGCCCCTGGCTGTTGCCGTCCTCGTTGCCATGGCCATGACCGTGGCCGTCGTTGCCGCCGCGGCCGGACAGCGGCCCGTAGACCTGGTTCGACTTCACCGTGAAGCGCACCGTGCCGCCGCCTTCGTTGCGCAGCCGCAGATGGAGGTTGCCGCTGGCGCCCGCATAGCCGACGCGCACTTCCGGGCGCGGCGCGCGCGTGTCGGCGAGGCGGCCCAGGTCCCCGGTGAAGCGGCGGTGATAGCCGTTCGGGCCGAGCACCCACAGGTCATATTTACCGCCATTGTCGGCGCGCGCGGCCCAGTTGCCGTGCAGCGTCTTGCCCGGCTCGACGACGTAGCGCTGCGGCAGCCGGTCGAGGTGCAGCTTGTCATAGACGTGAAACACGGCCGCCGCGCGGCCGGTGTTCGCGAACTTCAGCGTGACCGTGCCGGTGTCGGCGTCGGTACGCGCGCTCGCATGCAGCTCGTACGGCAGCGCGCGCGACGGGCGCACGCCGGTGGTTTGCGCGGGCAGCGCGGGCGCGGTCGGCGGCACGATCTTCGGCGCGGCCTGCTGCGCGGCGCTCAGCGCGTCGACCTGGCTTTTCGTCGTATGGCCCGCGAGCGTCGGCAGCGGCTCGTTGTTCGGCGAGCGGAAGTTGAACGCGCTCGTCAGGTCGCCGCACACCGCGCGGCGGTACGCGCTGATCTGCGGCTCGGCGACGCCGAAGCGCTTCTCGAGGAAGAGCAGCGTCGACGTGTGGTCGAACACCTGCGAGTTGACCCAGCCGCCGCGGCTCCACGGCGACACGACCCACATCGGCACGCGCGGGCCCGGGCCGTACGGGCGGCCGTCGCTGGCCGGCTGGCTCGACGTGGCCGGCGTGAAGTCGTGGTATTCGGCGGCGACGTCGGCGTCGCGCAGCGTATGGCCGCCCGCGAGCGTGCCGTCGGCGTTGCGCGACGGCACGGCCGGCGACGGCATGTGGTCGAAGAAGCCGTCGTTCTCGTCGTAGTTGACCAGCAGCACGGTCTTGCTCCACACCTCCGGGTTCGCCGTCAGCGCGTCGAGCACGGCCTGCACGTACCAGCCGCCCTGCGCGGGGCTCGACGGCCCCGGGTGTTCGCTGTACACGGACGGCGGGATGATCCACGACACTTCCGGCAGCGTGCCGTTGCGGATGTCGTCGCGGAACGATTCGAGAAAGCCGTACGGCATCGTGTTGCCGAACCCTTTCGCGAGCGGGCTCAGCGGATCGTCGATCGCCGGGTCGTAGAACGCGCCGGCGGCCGTCACCGGCTGCGTGATGTCCGTCGACGCGACGTACGCGGGCCGGCGCGCGGCCGGCATCTGCTCGATCGCCGCGCGCCAGTGGCGGAAGCTCATCATCTCGTTGCAGCCGAAGTTGTCGATCAGGCTCTGGTAGACCTTCCAGTTCACGCCGGCCTGCTGCAGCCGGTCGGCATAGGTCGTCCAGGTCCAGCCCTGGCTCGACGGGCCGATGTCGTTGCCGCCGTTGAACTGGTTGTTCAGCGCGGCGATCTTCACGCGGCTGCCGTCGGCCGGGCTGATGCCGTTCGGGCCGTTGGTGCCGCTCCAGTAGAACAGGCGGTTCGCGATCGTGCCCGTGTGCATCCCGCAGTGGTAGTGGTCGCACAGCGTGAATGCATCGGCGAGCGCGCGCTGGAACGGTACTTCCGCGGCGTCGTAGTAGCCCATCGACAGCGGCGTCTTCGCGTCGGGCCAGCGGTTCATCCGGCCGTGGTCCCACGCGGCCTGCGCATCGGCCCACGTGTGCGGCGTGCCGCCCGCGCGCTGCGCGTTGCCCTGGCTCGCGTCGAGGTGATACGGCGTCACGGTCGTGGCGGGCGTCGCCTTCGTGTATGACTGGTAGAACACGTCGCGGCCGTTCGGCGACGGCACCGCGAAGCGGTCGCCGTAGCCGCGCACGCCCTTGAACGTGCCGAAGTAGCTGTCGAACGCGCGGTTCTCCATCATCAGCAGCACGACGTGCTTGACGTCCTTGATGGTCCCCGTTTCGTGGAACGCGGGAATGGCGAGCGCGCGGCGGATGCTCGGCGGGAACGCGGACAGCGCGGCGGCGGCGAGGCCGGAAGTGGCGGTCTGCTGAAGGAATTTGCGGCGTGACGTCATGGCGTTCGGATCCTGTGATGGTGGGAGCGTTCGTGACTTCGTGTGGAGGCGCCCATGCGTCGTCCCCCCGGGACGAATCGCGATGCGTGTGGGTTCGGGTGCGCCGGCCGCACGCGGCGGAGATGCGCGCATCGCGTCCGGCACGGGGTGTCGCGCAGAGGCAGCGGCCGTCGACGCGATCCTGCGTGCCGCGCGCTCGTGATGCGCGGGACAGGGCGGCGGCACACACCGGTCCGGCGCATGCCGGGCTGGGTGGCGCCCAGTCTAGGGAGACGAGATGACGTCGACGTGATGAAGGCATGACACCGCATGTCGCGCGTGTGACGTTGCGTGCGCAACTATGTCGGCAGAAAAGGCTAGGAATTACCGATTCCCTCGCGCGGGACCGGTCAGATATTTCCGACTCGTGGCCCGTGCGCGTGGTCGCCTGTCGTTGTAAAGGCAACGACCCAGGAAGCTGCGTGACGCCCGTGTTTCAAATGCGTGAAATCGGATAAGCTCGACACGTTGCTGCATACGTGTTGCAGCCCGCGCCGCTGGCGCGACTTTTCGGAACCGGCCTACCCATGACCGACATCAAGATCCGGCACAGCGAGACGCACGACGTCGACGCGATCCGGCAGATCGCCGCACATCCCGCGGTGTACATGAATACGCTGCAGCATCCGTTTCCGTCGCTCGGGAAATGGCAGAAGCGGATCGAAAACGTGCATGAGCACGGTGTGAGCCTCGTCGCCGAAATCGACGGCACGGTGGTCGGCCATCTCGGCCTGCATCCCGAGCCGAATCCGCGCCGGCGCCATGCGGCAGGGCTCGGCATGATGGTCGATGCGGCCCGTCACGGGCACGGCATCGGCAGCCGGCTGCTCGCGGCCGCGATCGATCTCGCGGAGAACTGGCTGAACGTCACGCGCCTCGAACTGACCGTGTTTTCCGACAACCGCGCGGCGATCGCGCTCTACGAAAAGCACGGTTTCCGGATCGAAGGCGAATCGCCGGGCTATGCATTGCGCGACGGCGTGCATGCGTCCGTGTATCACATGGCACGGATCAAGGGCCGGCAGTGAAGGGCCGGCCGCCGCCCGGGCGTCGGCACGCGCGGCCGCGATGCCGCGCGTCATATTCATTCGAGAATTCGTTCGTTTTCCCCCGGCTGTACCCGTCGTATCGTTGAACGATTTGCCGGCCGCTTCGGCCGGTGCTCGCTTTTCCGACTCGATGCATGCGCGGCGTTGCACGTCGGCTGGCTTCATCGTCATCGCTTCACGGCCCGTGTTTTGGCTCGCCTTGCTGTCCCGCAACCGTCCCTTTCAACGGAACCCGCTTCCATGAAAACCGTTCTCCGGAATCTGACTGCCGCCTGCCTGTTCGCCGCCGCGGGTGCGGCGTTTGCCGCTGCTACGCCTGCAGGCGCGCCGGTGGCGAGCGCCGCGTCCGATGGCGCGCATCTGCCGCCCGGCATCGCGTGGCAACACGGTGACGTCGATGCCGCATTCGCGCTCGCGAAGCGCACGGGAAAACCGCTGCTGCTGTACTGGGGCGCGGTGTGGTGCCCGTCGTGCAACCAGGTGAAGTCGACGATCTTCAGCCAGCAGGCATTCAAGACGCGCTCGTCGTTCTTCGTGCCCGTGTATCTCGACGGCGATACCGAAAGCGCGCAGAAGCTCGGCGAGCGCTTCAAGGTGCACGGCTATCCGACGATGATCCTGTTCCGCCCCGACGGCACCGAAGTGACGCGGCTGCCGGGCGAAGCCGATCTCGACCGCTACATGCAGGCGCTGTCGCTCGGGATGACGGCCGCGCATCCGGTGCGGCAGACGCTCGCGACCGCGCTGAAGAACGGCGCGTCGCTGACGCCGGACGAGTGGCGCCTGCTGGCCGACTATTCGTGGGATACCGACGGCGCGTTGCCGGTGCCGGCCGATCGTGTCGCGGAGACGCTGCAGTCGCTCGCGCAACGCGCGCGGGCGGCCGGCGCGAAGGCCGAAGCGGCACGCTTCGCGCTGAAATCGGCGGCGGTCGCCGCATCGGACGATCCGGCGCAGGCCGGTGCGCTGGACAAGGCGGCGCTCGCCGAATCGCTGCGCACGGTGCTGCACGATCCGGTGCTGTCGCGGGCCGATTCGGATGTGCTGGTCACGGCGCCTGCGCGGGTGGTTGCCTATCTCGGGGGTGACGACGCGCAGCGCGCGAAGCTCCGCGGCGCGTACGACACGGCGCTCGCGCGCCTGTCGGCCGACACCACGCTGTCGTCGATCGACCGGTTGATGGCGTTGCATGGCCGCGTGCTGCTCGCGCGCGGCGACGCGGGCAAGGGCGCGCCGCCCGCGTTGGCCGATACCGCACGCAAGCAGATCGCCGCATCGGTACAGGGCGCGGCAAATGCGTACGAGCGGCAGGCGCTCGTCAGCGAAGGCGCGGACACGTTGACCGACGCGGGGCTGTACGACGCGTCGGATGCGTTGCTGAAGGCCGAGTTGCCGCGTTCGTCCACGCCGTACTACTTCATGTCCGGGTTGGCCGCGAATGCGAAGGCGCGCGGCGACAAGGCCGCGGCGCTCGACTGGTACCGCAAGGCCTACGACGCGGCGAACGGGCCGGCGACGAAGCTGCGCTGGGGCGCGACTTACTTTGCGAATGCGGTCCAGCTGGCGCCGGACGATTCGGCGCGCATCGAAGGGATCGCCGCCAGTGTGCTCACCCAGGCCGACAAGACACGGGACGCGTTTTACGGCGCCAACCTGCGCGCGCTGACCAAGGTCGTCACGCAGCTGAACCGCTGGCGCGCCGGCGGCGCGCACGATGCGTCGGTCAGGTCGGTCGTGAAGCAGTTCGACGGCGTATGCGGAAAACTGCCCGCGGGCGATCCGCAGGCAGCGGCGTGCACGAAGCTGATCCAGCCCGTGAAGGCCTGACGAAGCAAGCAGGCATCGTCGAGCGGGCCGGACGATCGATTACCGGCCCGACTCCGACGACGTGCCGCGATCGCTGCCGTGGCCGGCATCGTGCTGGCGGGCGATCTTCGCTTCGGCGGAAACGATGCTGGCCGGATAGAACCAGTCGCTCGACTGGAAGCCGGCCTGCTTGAGTGCCTTGACTTCGGCGTGGACCTGCGCGCGCGTGAGCGGCGGGTTCGACTGGGCTTGCGCGGCGAGCGGGGCCGAGACGGCGAGGGCAATGGCAACGGCTTGGATCAGGCGCTTCATGATCGGGACCTCCACGATTCCGGTAAATCGCTGCACTTCGTTCGCCGAAGCGCCGTGCGACGTTGAAACCAGTGTAGGCCGAGGCGGGCGCGTGAAAAATGCGATCGCGCCCAACGCTGTGTTTTGTTGCGGGCAACAATGGGCGGGCGGCGGCGATGCCGAATGGCGGCCCGGCGGTGCTGCGCAGGCCCGCGGCGGCCTGGTTTCGACCGGGGCCCGGCGAGCGGACAAAAGAAATCGGACCGGATGCGAAGGCCGGAATCCGTTCCGGTTCGCATGCGGTCCGATCCTGAAGGACAGGTCGCGAGGCGGCGTGCAGGACGCCGCCTCACACAGGCGCTTACACGAGCCCCGTCGCGTAGTACACGGCGATCACGAAGAACACCGCGAGCGTCTTGATGACGGTGACCGCGAAGATGTCGCGATACGACTCGCGGTGCGTGAGGCCCGTGACCGCGAGCAGCGTGATGACCGCGCCGTTGTGCGGCAGCGTGTCCATGCCGCCGCTGGCCATCGCGACGACCCGGTGCAGCACGTCCATCGGGATGTTGGCCGCTTGCGCGCCCTTGATGAACAGGTCCGACATCGCGGCGAGCGCGATGCTCATGCCGCCGGACGCGGAGCCCGTGATGCCGGCGAGCGAGCTGACCGACACGGCCGCGTTGACGAGCGGGTTCGGGATGCTCTTCAGCGCATCGCTGACGACGAGG
The DNA here is from genome assembly GCF_057439935.1 of Burkholderia cepacia complex sp. TUM26381. Classification (NCBI taxonomy): domain Bacteria; kingdom Pseudomonadati; phylum Pseudomonadota; class Betaproteobacteria; order Burkholderiales; family Burkholderiaceae; genus Burkholderia; species Burkholderia cepacia complex sp. TUM26381. The sequence goes on from NZ_CM172007.1 coordinate 173,156, forward strand.
AAGCCCGGCAGTGCGGCAATCACGCCGCCGAAGCCGTATTCCGACGCGGTGTTCATCGCCGCGAGCAGCGCACCGGCGACGGCGGCCTTCGAGCCGGCCGCGAAGCGGTCGCTGACGCGCTTGAACGCGGTCAGCACGACCAGCACGATACCGAGCAGCAGCGCGGCTTCGACCGACCAGATCGCGACGACGGTCTTGATCGACGCCGTGACCGGCGCATGCACGCCCGGCAGCACGTCCGGCGCGACCGTGTACGACGCGGCGCCGTACCACTGCGGGATCAGTTTCGTGAACGCGAAGTTCGACACGCCGACGAGGATCAGCGGCAGGATCGCCAGCGCGGGATTCGGCAGCGACGTCGCCTCGACGCGTTCCGGCTCGTTGACGAGCGACGTGCCGTAGCCTTCACCCTTTGCCATGGCCGAACGGCGACGCCATTCGAGATACGTGAGGCCGACGACGATGATGAACAGCGAGCCGATCGTGCCGAGCGCGGGCGCGGCCCAGGCGGTCGTCTTGAAGAACGTGGTCGGGATGATGTTCTGGATCTGCGGGGTGCCCGGCAGCGAATCCATCGTGAACGAGAACGCGCCGAGTGCGATCGCGCCGGGCATCAGCCGTTTCGGGATGTTGCTCTGGCGATAGAGTTCGGCCGCGAACGGGTAGACCGCGAACACCACGACGAACAGCGATACGCCGCCATAGGTGAGCAGTGCGCACACCGCGACGATCACCGCATTCGCGCGCGAGCGGCCGATGTAGCGGATGGCCGCATGGACGATCGACTCGGAGAAGCCGGACAGTTCGATCACCTTGCCGAACACGGCGCCGAGCATGAAGACCGGGAAATACAGTTTGACGAAGCCGACCATTTTCTCCATGAAGATGCCGGAGAAGACCGGGGCGACGGCGGCGGGTTCGGTCAGGAGCACCGCGCCGAGCGCGGCGATCGGCGCGAACAGGATCACGCTGTAGCCGCGATAGGCGGCGAACATCAGGAACGCCAGCGCGGCGAGGACGATCACGAAAGACAAGGGAGTCTCCTAATGGCTTTGGTTGTTGTTCGATCGCGCGATGCGCCGCGGACCGGCTCAGGTTCGTGCAGGTTTCGTGCCATCGGCCGGATTGCGCCGCCGGACATGGGTCCGCCGGAGGCTGGCGGGCCCGCGCCGGCCTATGTCTGACGATTCTACATAAATCGTCTCCGTCTGGAGACGATATGGCCATCCGGCCAGCCCATGAAATCGTGCAGGGCTTGCCCGGACAACGCATTGCGGCGCGTCTCCATAATGAGATAATCCGTCTCGTTCCGGAGACATCCGGCCGAAAATACACGGAGACGAAGACACGATGATGAACGACTGGGCCCGCCTGCCCGTCAACTACGGCGACGTGCTGCGGCGCGCCGCCGAGTCGCTGTTCCGGACCTTCGAGGATTCGAGCGCGGGCACGGTGGTCGTCGATCGCGATGCGCGCGTCGTGTGGATGAACGAGCGATATGCGGCGCGTTTCGGTTTCGCCGATCCGCAACAGGCCGTCGGCCTCGACTGCGAGACCGTGATCCCGAACAGCCTGATGCGCGAGGTCGTGTCGACCGGGCAGCCGATCCTGCTCGACATCATGGAGACGGGCCGCGAGCCGCTCGTCGTCACGCGCCTGCCGTTGAAGAACGAGGCGGGCGAGACGGTCGGCGCGATCGGCTTCGCGCTGTTCGACCAGTTGAAGACGCTCACGCCGATCTTTTCCCGCTACGCGCAGTTGCAGCAGCAGCTGATCGCGACGCAGCGCTCCCTCGCGCAGGCCCGCCGCGCGAAATATACGTTCGCGAGCTTCGTCGGCACGAGTGCCGCGAGCCTCGAAACCAAGCGCCAGGCCCGTCGTGCCGCACAGGTCGATTCGCCGGTGCTGCTGCTCGGCGAGACGGGCACCGGCAAGGAACTGCTCGCACACGCGATCCATGCGGCGTCGGCGCGGGCGCTCCAGCCGCTCGTGACCGTCAACGTCGCCGCGATTCCCGACACGCTGCTCGAAACCGAATTCTTCGGCGCGGCGCCCGGCGCCTACACGGGTGCCGATCGCAAGGGGCGCGTCGGCAAGTTCGAGCTGGCCGATCGCGGCACGTTGTTTCTCGACGAGATCGGCGATATGCCGCTGCCGTTGCAGGGCAAGCTGCTGCGCGTGCTGCAGGACAAGGAGTTCGAGCCGGTCGGCTCGAACCGGATCGTGCGCGCGGACGTCCGGATCATCGCCGCGACGTCGGCCGACCTGCCGGCGCTCGTGGCGGCCGGGCGTTTTCGCGCGGATCTCTATTACCGGCTGAACGTGCTGACGATCCATGCGCCGCCGCTGCGCGAGCGCGCATCCGACATCGCGGCGCTCGTCTACGCGACGCTCGAGGAGCTGGCCGCGCAGCACGGCCGCGCCGCGCATTGCGAGCTGACCGACGATGCGCTGCGGATGCTGTGTGCGTATCCGTGGCCCGGCAACGTGCGCGAGTTGCGCAATACGCTCGAACGCGCGCTGATGCTGTCGGACCGTTCGGTCATCGATGCGCGCGCGCTCGCGCCGTTCCTCGGACCGGTGCGCGTATCGACGGATGGCGCGTCACCGGTGCAGCAGGTTGCCGCGTCGCCGGCCGGGCGGCGCGCAGGCGATATGGCCGGTGAATCCGGCGCACCGGCCGCTTCGTATGCCGATGCATTGGCGGCATGGGAACGCCAGTTCCTGACCGACGCGCTGGCGGCCTGCGACGGGAAGGTCGTCGAAGCGGCCGCGCGCATCGGGATCGGCCGCGCGACGCTGTACAAGAAACTGGCTGCGCTGGGCATCGACCGGTAGACCGGCCGGCGATGCCGATGCGGCGTGACGTCAAGCATCGAACAGGAGATCACGATGAAGCGGATCGGCATCGCAGGGTGGCTGACCATGTTGCTGGCGACGTCCGCGTTTGCGCAGGCCGGCGACGCCGACGCGCCCGAGGCGCGGCGCAACTGGTACAACGATCCGTTCGTCGCGCTGTCGCGGGACGTGGCCGAATGCCCGCTGCCGCTTGGCCCGTGGATGACGCGCGCCGAGATGACGGACGACGCGCATTACCGCGCCGAACGCGGCACGACCTGCTGGCTCGCCCATCGCTGCACGAAGCCGAACTCGTATATGTATGACGCGTCGATCGCCGATGCGGCGAAGGCCCACTTCGCCGGCTCCGATCATCTGCGCGGCACGAGCCTGTGGATCACCGTGCAGCGACGTTTCATCTACGTCGAAGGATGCGCGGATGCGGCGTTCGATCGTCAGGCGCTGCAACGCGAATTCGAGGCGCTTCCGGACGTCGAGCAGGTGTTCGTTCGCATCACCGACGATCCGCGCAAGCGCTTGCCGTACAAGGCGCGTGGGCAACCCGACCGCAAGCCGGACTGACAGCCGGAGGGCCGCGCATGGCATACTCGCGACATTCAAAAAATGGTTGACGGGAAGAACAATGAAACACATGCTTGCGTCGGTCTGTCGGTGGCCTCGGGCGGCCGCAATGCTGGTTCTGGTTGCGGGGCTCGGCGGGTGCGGTGGCAGTGCCCCGCTCTTCACGTCGGACGGCCGTCCGACCACCCAGGTGCAATGCACCGGCAGCGACTGGAGCAATTGCACGGACAATGCCCGGGCCATGTGCAACGGGGATTTCGAAGTGATTCAGCAATCGACTGATGACGCCGTGCGAAATCTTCTCTTCGCATGCAAGAAGAAGAGCGGTTATTGATCCCGAAATGACCGGCTGAGGAGACCACGATCGGGCGAAGTGCTTTTCTGTTTGCATGAAGTCACCTGTTTTTCACGAATAACATTCACGGAGTCCCATCCATATGGCGACCTACAGGCAACTGACCGCGCAGCTCGAAAGGCTTCAGCAAAAGATCGACAAGGAACGTGAAAAGGCGATTGCCGACGCGATTGCGGATATCCGCGCGAAAATCGAGGAATACGACATTACGCCGGAAGAGCTCGGTTTTCGTCCGGTGGGAGCGAATGCCGCTGCCGCCGCGAAGCCCAAGCGGACGCTGCCGCCGAAATACCTGAACCCGAAGACGGGCGAAACGTGGAGTGGCCGCGGAAGATCGCCGACCTGGCTCGGCAAGAACCGCGCACGTTTCCTGATCAAGGACTGACTCCCGAAAATCCTCACCTTTCGCAAGTTGACCGACGGTGCGAATGGCCATGCGGCCGTCGCACCGTTTTGTTTTTGGGCAGTCGCCATGCGATTTTCCCTGACGAATGGACGTGTCATGCCGCGCAATTAACGGATCCTGTTTTGCCAATTCGCCGCGATCCGGCTGCATATTGCGGGGAATTCCGGTAAACAATCGCGTAATGACGCCAGGCACGCGCATTGGCATTCGCGATTTTCGCGGTGCAGGCATGCAGCGGATAATCATCACCTTTCGCGTGTTTGCGCGGGGTGTCGTGCAAATCCCGAACATACTCACCATCGCTCCTGTAAATCCTCACCTTTGAGGAAGCGGCCGCCGTGCCGTGCCGCGTTGCTTGCGTCGTGCGAGCGGCGCTGCGATGCCGGACACGTGTGTTGCAGGTCCATGGTGCGAGCATTGACGTTCGTCGAACAGTCGGCCGTTCGGCATATAGGCAGCCGCAGGCGCTTCGCCTATGCTTGGGGTTCGCGTCGATCGGCGCCCGGCCTGCCCGGCCGCGTGCCGATCGTGTCGTCTTTCGTCACCGCAGGGAGCCGATGTGACCGTTCGCCATCTCGATGCGTTGTTTCAGCCCAGGTCCGTTGCGGTCGTCGGCGCGTCATCGCGTGCGGGCAGTATTGGCGCAATGGTGTGGTCGCGTGTGCTCGACGGTGCGTTCCAGGGGCCCGTGTGGCCCGTCAATCCGAAATATCGCGCGCTCGACGGGCATGCCGTTGTCGCCGATGTCGACCGGTTGCCTGCGCCGCCGTCGGTTGCCGTGATCTGCACGCCGCCCGCAACCTGGGCCGGCATCGTGCGCAAGCTCGGTGAGCTCGGCACGCGCGTCGCGGTGATCGTCGGCGAGGCGCGCACCGATGCCGATCGCGCCGCGGTCGATCGCACGTTGAAGGCGGCGAAGCCGTTCGTGCTCCGTATCGTCGGGCCCGGCAGCCTCGGCGTGTTGTCGCCTGCGCGGCATGCGCATTTCGGCGCGCCGGCGTACACCGCGCGATCGGGCGGCGTCGCATGGGTGTCGCAATCGAATGCGTTGACGAACGCGGTGCTTGGCTGGGCCGATGCGCGGGGTCTCGGCTTTTCGCATGTCGTCGCGCTCGGCAGCGAATCCGACGTCGATGCGGGCGATGTGCTCGACTATCTGGCAAGCGATCCCGGCACGCGCGCGATCCTGCTCGAACTCGATACCGTGCGCGCGGCGCGCAAGTTCATGTCGGCTGCGCGTGCGGCCGCGCGCAACAAGCCGGTGCTCGCGTTGCGCACCGGCCGCGCCGATCCCGGCGACGCACTCTATACGGCGGCGTTCCAGCGTGCGGGCATGGTGCGCGTCGATGCACTCGACGATCTGCTCGACGAAATCGAGACGCTCGGCGTCGGCCGTGTCACCGCGCGTGGCGCGGCGACGCTCGTGACGAGCGATGCGGGCGTGGCGAAACTCGCGGTCGATGCGGTTGCCGAGGTACGCGACGTGCTGGCCGACTGGTCGCCCGCGGCCACGTCCGCCGTGGCGGCCGCGCTGCCGCATCTCGCGGCGCCCGCCAATCCGCTCACGCTGGGCGACGACGCACGCCCCGAGCACTTTGCCGCGGCGATCAAGGCGCTCGCGCCGTTTCCGCAAACGGGTACGCTGTTCGTCGTCCATTCGACGTCCCACAGTGCGCCGGCCGAGTCGGTCGCACGCACGCTGATCGACTCGCGGCAGTACGCGCATCGCGGTATCCTCGCGTGTTTCTTCGGTGCGGTCGACGCAGCGACGCGCGATGCGCTGCACGCGAACGGCATTCCCGTGCACACGACACCGCAGCGGCTGGCACGCGCGTATGCGCGTCTCGTCGACTACAACCTCGGGCGGCAACTGCTGATGCAGACGCCCGAAGGTACGCCGCCGCAGCCGGCCGAGTGCGTGGCATCCGCACAGGCCGACGCGCGCAGGATGGTCGAAGCCGGTGAGCATGATCTGGCCGGCGAGGCCGCGCTGCGCTGGCTGTCCCATTTCGGCTTGCAGGGCGAGCAGGCCAACGAGCCTGTCGGCACGAAGGTCGTCGATATCACGGTCGACATGTACGACGATGCGAATTTCGGTCCGGTGTTTCGCTATGCCGTGCCGCCTGCGGACGGCGTGTCGGCGCCGTTCGTCGTCTACGGCCTGCCGCCGCTGAACAGCGTGCTCGCCCGTGCGGTAATGGAGCGCTCGCCGTATGCGCGCCGTACGCCGTACGCCCGTCGAACCGACGCTCGATGCGCTGACGGCGCTGTCACAGGTCGTCTGCGACGTGCGCGAAGTCGTCGCGATGTCGGTCACGCTGCGCGTGATGTCCGACCGCGCAAGGGTACTCGCGCCGCGCATCACGCTGGCCACGGGGCGCAGCCGGCTGGCGATCATGCCGTATCCGCGGCACCTCGAGCAGACGCTCGAGTGGCGCGGCGAGACGGTAACGATCCGCCCGATCCGTCCGGAGGACGAGGCTGCGCACAACGAACTGCTCGGCGCGATGACGCCGGAAGATCTGCGGATGCGTTTCTTCGGTGCGGTGCGCAGCTTCGATCATTCGCAGGTGGCGCGCATGACGCAGATCGACTACGACCGTGAGATGGCTTTCATCGTGTCGTTCACCGATGTGTCGGGGCGTGACCACACGCTTGCGGTGGCGCGTGCGGTTGCCGATCCCGACAACGAGACGGCGGAGTTCGCGATTGCCGTGCGGCCCGATCAGAAGGGCAAGGGGCTCGGCCGGCTGATGATGGCCCGCATCATCGACTACGCACGCTCGCGCGGCACCGCATGGATGGTCGGCGAGGCGCTGCGCGAGAATTCGGCGATGATCTCGCTCGCGAAGTCGTGCGGCTTCGCGGTGTCGACGACGGAAGAGCCCGGTGTCGTGGGTTTCAGGATGAAGTTGCAGCCGTAGGCATCGGCCCGCGGCCTGAGGCTTGGGGTTGTCGCATGCAGTCGATGCCTCCGACGTTTCGCCTCGCCGCAAGCTTACTCAGGAATGCAGGATATTTGAACCAGCCTGTGGAGCGAAGCGTCTGCGAATGCGCGGGCCCTGTCAGCCGCGGCAATATCAATGCACGCGAGGTGTGCGACGATGCAGGGTGGCATGGCGCGATACGCGTCCGGCAAGCGGGTTCAAACGATGTGTTTTCGCAATGTCGCTGCCGCATTCCGGCCTCGGAGATTCGAAACCGTCACGAAGGTGAGATTTTTCGGGAGCCGTACATGAGCCGTTCCGGAATGGCACGGTGAGCCGATACGGGAGCGTTCGGTGAGCCTTCCCGGGAACAGCCGGTGAGGACCTGCAGGAGCCGCTGGTGAGCCTTTCCGGGACGCGTCGGTGAGCACCTGCGGGAGGTGTTGGTGAGGACGTTCGGGAGGCGTTGGTGAGGATCTCCAGGAGCCTTGGGTGAGCTTTTTCGGGAGATATGGGTGAGTGCTTGCGGGACGCCGAGGTGAGGCTTTTCGGGAGCGTGCGGAAGCACGACTCCCGCGAGCGCGGCGCCGGCCCATGCCGGCGTCATACGCGGGTGCGGGCACGCATGAACCGTGCCCGCCAGCAGCATTACGCCGCGAGTTTCGACGCCGCGTCGTTCACCTGGTCGCGCGAAATCGCGAGTTCCTCGAGGTGCGGATCGGCATAGACGGCACCGGTTTCGCGCTCGAGGCGGGCGATCGTCAGCGCACAGCGCGCGGTGTCTTTCGGCATCGCGATGAAGCGCTTGACCGATTCGCCGGACGTGAATGCTTCGAACAGCGCGCCGCGCACGTCGTCCGGAAGCGTCTTGGTCCATTGGTACGGCTTGCCGTTGAACGTGATCGACGGCGGCAGCGTGCGTTCCTTCTTGGTCGCCGTGATGAGCCCGTAGGTGCGGGCCGCGTCGCCGATCTGCTCGGGCGAGAAGAGTTCGTCAGGCGTGATGTCGAACTGCTCGATGTAGTTCTCGATCGCCTGCATTGCGGCGGCACGATCGTCGCGCTTTTGCTGCGCGCGCGCGACGATATCACGCAGCTCGTCCGCTTCCTCGGGCGTGATCGTGAAGCTTGCCTGCTTCTGCTGAAGTTCGGAGAAACGCTGGAATTCTTGATCGTTCAGAAGTTTGGCCATGACATCCATCGGACACGACGGCCGCGACAACCGGCCGCCGTAGTTTTTGAGAGGGCCGCTATTTTAGCGTAGCGCCGTGGGCGCGCGATGCGACGGCGTGCATCGCGCGCCGAACGGGCGTCGCGCGCGACCGGGGTCGGCGCCATTGCGCCGTACCCGGTGTGCTTCATCGAACCCGCGTGTCAGCAGGTTTCGGTGCGGCCCATCGACAGATGGGCGGCCGTGTCGCGCAACGCTTCGACGGCCACGTCGACGGATTGCACCGTGTGCGCGTCGATGCGGCGCATGTACGGGCAGGTCAGCACCGCGATCGCCAGGCCGGACGGCCCTAGGATCGGTACGGTCAGATCGGTCACGCCGTACGCCTGGCGGCTGTCCTGGCGCAGGTAGCCGGACTGCCGGATGGACTGGCACGCAATCGCGAGTTCCTGCTCGTTCAGCGGCGCTTCGCCCTTGACCTTGCGGTGCTCGGCCAGCATGTGCGCCCGTTGCTCGGGGCCCTGGAACGCCAGCATCATGCGCCCCGATGCCGTATCGGCGAGCCCGACCCGCGAACCGAGGCGGACCGACACGCCCCATGGGCCAGGGCCGTCCACCTGCGCGATCACGAGCAGGTTGCCGCGATCGTAGACGGACAGATGGCACGATTGCTCGGCGGCATCGGCGAAGCGCTGCATCGGCGGCAGGGCCTCGGCAATCAGCCGGTTCATCGGCGGGTGCCGGTGCGCGAGCGCAAACAGCTTGAGGCTGAGCGTGTAGCGGTCGCCGCCGGTGGAGCGCATCACGTAGCGGCGGGCGACGAGGCGTTCGAGCATCCGGTAGATTTCGCTCGCGTTGCGGCCGAGTTCCTTCGTGATTTCGGTGCGGGTGAGTCCTTCTTTCTGTTCGGACAGGAGTTCGAGAATGTCGAGGCCCTTGTCGAGCGCGGGTGCGCGATAGCGGTCGATAGCGGCCATCGATTCCCGTGCGTCGCAGCCGGGAAGCGGGTCGTTGGTTGTCTGCATTGTCGGTGTGAGGTTGGGGGATTACCGTCGATCGGTTGGCGACGCACGCTGGCCGGTTCTGCACGCGCATGGTTCGGGCCCGCGTATGGCAATGAAAGCCATTCGTACGAGCTTAGCAATAAACAAATAGTGTGCAATGCAGCGTCTTTTTACCGATCGTTACCGGACAAGAACGGATCAGCAAACGTTCTCGATGACAGGGGCAGCCCGAATATCCAGTATTCATGGTCTGATGGCAGGCGACGCCGGCAGCCGCAAGCGGTCGGCCGGCGTTCGTGCATTCGATGCTGCGCCGCAACGTCGGCAGGCGCACCAATAGTCGGTATCCGTCGCGCGTCATTTCACGATGCGCGGCCGATGGTACAAAGGCTTGCGGGCCAGCGACGGTGCGGCCGCGCGTGAAGCCGGCCGCCATGGGCCGGCACGCGTCGCGGGTGCCGGGCCGTCGTCGCCGATGCGCAGACCGGCGGCCGCCCGTTCGATGCGCGCCGTACTTTCGTGCGGCGCCGCGATCGCTGCGCCCGCGCGACCTTCGCGCGTCGAACCGCCCGCCGGATGCGGTACCGACGCGCGCAATCGACGATCGACAATCAGTCCGGCGCGCGGCCGCGAAGGGTCGCGTCGACCGGTAATCCTGTCCCATTCGACAACAGAGGTTAAGCACGATGAAACTGCTTCGCTATGGCCCGTCCGGCCAGGAAAAGCCCGGTATCCTCGACGCGGACGGCCGGATTCGCGACCTGTCCGCGCACGTGCCGGATCTTGCCGGCGATGTGCTGACCGACGCGGGTCTCGCGCGGCTGCGCGCGATCGATCCGGCTACGCTGCCGCTCGTGTCCGGCGAGCCGCGCATCGGCGCGTGCGTCGGGCACGTCGGCAAGTTCATCGGCATTGGGCTGAACTATGCCGATCATGCGGCCGAAGCCGGCATGCCGGTGCCCAAGGAGCCGGTCGTGTTCGGCAAGTGGACGAGCTCGATCTGCGGCCCAAACGATGGCATCGACATCCCGAAAGGCTCGGTCAAGACCGACTGGGAAGTCGAGCTGGGCGTCGTGATCGGCGCGAAGTGCAAGGACGTCGACGAGGCGAGCGCGCTCGATTACGTCGCGGGCTACTGCGTTGTCAACGACGTGTCCGAACGCGAATGGCAGATCGAGCGCGGCGGCCAGTGGGACAAGGGCAAGGGCTTCGACACGTTCGGCCCGATCGGCCCGTGGCTCGTCACGCGCGACGAGGTGCCGGATCCGCAGCGTCTCGACCTGTGGCTCGAGATCGACGGCCACCGTTTTCAGAACGGCAACACGCGCACGATGGTGTTCACCGTCGCACAACTGATCGCGTATCTGTCGACCTGCATGACGCTGCAGCCGGGCGACGTGATCACGACCGGCACGCCGCCGGGCGTTGGCATGGGCATCAAGCCGTCGCCGGTGTTCCTGAAGGCTGGCCAAATGGTGCGCCTCGGGATCGAAGGGCTCGGCGAACAGTTGCAGAGCACGCGCAACGCGCAGTAAGCATGTGCCCGGCGCGAGCCGGGCCGCGGGTGCAATCAGTCGCAACCCGGCCGCGCCGCCCGGTCGTCGGCGTGCCTGCCTGCGGCGCGCGTCGCGAACCGAACATCGATGCAGCAAGGACAAGGGCCCGATTCCGCGCGATGCGGAATCGGGCCCTTGCCGTTTGTACGTGGTGTATGCGGGCTCGATCGCACGACGTTGTCGAGTTCGCAATGCGCTTCCAGCCGATACCCGTCGGGATCGACGACGAACGCGGCGTGGTAGCCGGGGCCGTAGTGCTCGCGCTTGCCAGGCCCGCCGTTGTCCTGGCCGCCGTGCTCGAGCGCGGCGCGGCAGAACGCGTCGACCTCGACGGGCGAAGCCGCCTTGAACGACAGGTGCGGCCCCGACTCGGCATCGGCGGCGACTGGGCGGGCAGCGTGCTGCAACCACAGCTCCGGTTCGGTCGTGCCGTGCCCGATGGCGCCGTCGTCGCTAGTCGCTGGGTATTTCCAAGAAAGACTACGACGCCGTGTCGGCCGCCGACAAGCTGAAGGTCGCCGAGAAAGTGTCATTGATGATGAAGCAGCTGTCGAAGGCCAACCAGGCCAACCAGGCCAAGCTGGCCAGCTGACCTCCTTACGGGGGCGACGACACGTCAGTTCCGCCTTTCGGCACGACGTCAGCCTCCATGTCGGCGAGCCGGCTGCGCGCTTAAGTCTGGCCGCCCGTCTCGCGCCGTTGCAGCATGCGGGCGACACGTTCGCCCGCCGCCTGAAAGCGAAGCGCCAGCGAGTCGGGCGCCAGCACCTCGAATTCCACTTCCAGCGCCATCAGCCAGTACGTCAGCGATTCCAGCGATTGCCCTGTGCAGCGCAGCAGGCAGCGGCTGTCGTCGTCCAGCGCCTCGACCTGGCCGGCCGATGCGGGAATGCGCGCCGCCATCACCGCGCGCGGCGCATGCAGCACGATGCGGGCTTCTTCGGCATTGGGCGCCTGGCCCACGGAACGCGCCACATACGCGCGCAGGTCGCCGCCTTCCGGGGGCGGCCGCGGCGCGAAGTGCGCGCCCAGCGCCACGGGGCCGGCAATGCGGTCCAGCCGGAAGGTGCGCCAGTCGTCGCGCGCCGGGTCCCACGCCACCAGATACCAACGCCACCCCGTGTGCGCCAGCCCTTGCGGCTCGACCTGGCGCGTGCTGGCCTGGCCGCGGCTGTCGGCGTAGTCGAAATTCACGCGCAGCTGATCGCGGCAGGCGGCCGCCAGCGTGGCCAGCTGGCCGGCGTCCACCAATGGGCCGGCGCGCGGCAGCGGCACGATGGCCGAGCGCAGCGCATCCAGTTTGTGGCGCAGCCGCGTGGGCATGACCTGTTCCAGCTTGACCAGGGCGCGCAGCGCGGCTTCTTCCACCCCGCCGATCGACCCGGTGGCCGCCGTGCGCAGCGTGATGGCCACCGTCATGGCCTCGTCGTCGTCCAGCAGCAGGGGCGGCAGCGTGTTGCCCGCGCGAAACGCGTAGCCGCCCGCCACGCCGCTGCTGGCCTGGATCGGGTAGCCCAGTTCGCGCAGCCGGTCGATGTCGCGCCGCAGCGTGCGCGGGTGCACCGCCAAGGCTTGCGCCAGCTCGGCGCCGGCCCAATGGCGGCGGGTCTGCAGCAGGGAAAGCAGGCGGAGCAGGCGGTTGCTGGAACTGAGCATGGTGGGGCGACGATACCTCGTATCGAGGGCAGAAACTGTCCGCAATGGATTCTACAGTTCGTCCGTCGTCAGCGGCCACGGGGCCGCGGCACTCACCCCCCGAAATCCGGAGCCTTTTCCATGTCTATCGTTTTCTATTGGCACCCCCAGTCCAGCGCCTCCCCCATCGCCTGCGCCCTGGCCGAATTGCAGGTCCCGCACGAACGCGTCAAGGTGGATATCCGCGCGGGCGAACAGCGCCGCCCCGAATTCCTGGCCCTCAATCCCAATGGCAAGGTGCCCACGCTGACGGTGGACGGCGCGCCGATGTTCGAGGCCCTGGCGATCCATCTGTGGCTGGGCGAGAACTGGGGTGTCAAGCAAGGCCTGTGGCCCGTCGCCGGTACCCCCGAGCGGCTGGCCGCCCTGTCGTGGTGCGCCTGGGCCTACGTGACGTATGGCGCGGTGCTGTCGCGCCTGTTCCTCACGACCCACGGCGATGAACAGATTCGCGATGCCGGCCAGGCCGCGCGCGCCACCGCCGACCTGGATTCCCTGCTAGGGCTGCTGGATGCGCACCTGGCGCGCCAGCCCTGGATGCTGGGCGGCGAATACTCGCTGGCGGACCTGGTGGTCGGGTCGGTGGTCGGGTATTCCGCCATGGTGGGCGCGCCGGTGGCCGCGCACCCGAAGGTGCAGGCCTGGCTGGGCAAGGTCAAGAGCCGCCCCGCGATGCAGGGCGACGTCTGAATGTGAAAACGCCGCGCCAGGCCGCTCGCTTACCAGCCCCAGCAGGTGCCGGCGGCGGGCTTGCCGCAAGCGCGGTAGTTCACCGAATACCACAGCTTGCCTGCGGTGCGCCTCGGCATCGAAGGGCCTGGCGAGCAGTTGCAGCGCACGCGCGGCGCGCAATAACCGCGCATGCCGCGATTCCGCTGAACGACCGCCTGCGGGGGTCGTCGGCAACCGGACGGCGATGATTCAAAAGCGAGGGCCCGATTCCGCATCAAGAGGAATCGGGCCCTTGGCGTTCGTACGCGAACGGGTCACACGATGTTGTCCAGTTCGCAATGCGCTTCCAGCCGGTATCCGTCGGGATCGACGACGAACGCCGCGTAATAGCCGGGGCCGTAGTGCTCGCGTTTGCCGGGCCCGCCGTTGTCCTGGCCGCCGTGCTCGAGCGCGGCGCGGTAGAACGCGTCGACCTCGACGGGCGACGCTGCCTTGAACGACAGGTGCAACCCGGACTCGGGATCGGCGGCGATGGGGCGAGCTGCATGCTGCAGCCACAGCACCGGTTCGGTCGCGCCGTAGCCGATCGAGCCGTCGTCGCTATACAGCCGCTTGTAGCCGAGCGCGCCGAGCGTGCTGTCGTAGAACGTGCGGCTGCGGCCGATGTGGGCGACGCCGAAGGAAAGGTGATCGATCATCTGTGGGCTCCTTGAACTGAGGGGGACGTCAGTGCAGCAAGCCGGCTTACAGGCACCATGCCAGCCGCTTGCAGCGAAGCGCGCCGAGCGTGCTGTCGTACGACGCGCGGCTGCGGTCGTTGTGGATAACACCGAAGGAAAGCCGATCGATCATCTGTGTCTCCTTGATCTGAAGGGGCCAGTGCAGCCAACCCGTTCATAACCACCATGATGGTTATGTTAGAAAGCGGCCGGAAGCTTGTCAACCGGCATGATGGTTAGATACGATCGCGTCATGAGCAAAACGCAACCTTCCGTCATGACGGACTGCCTGATTCCGGCGCCGCCGGAAACGCTGAGCATCGATTTCGCGAACACGCTGTACTGGCGCGGCGCCGATGCGCCGACTGAAACCCTCGGGACGCTGGACGACCTGGTCACGTGGTGCCGCGAGCAGGCAGGCGTACCGGCCAGTCTGGCCGACGCGTGTCACGTACGGGAGAAGGGGGACGAACCGGCGACGCTCGCTCGCGCGCTCGCGTTGCGCGAGGCGCTGTATCGGCTCTTTCATGCGCAGGCCGAGCAGCGCGAGCCGCACGCCGACGATCTGGCGCTGCTCGGCGGTTTTCTTGCAGAAGCGGCGCCGCGCGTCGCGCTGGCGCGCATCGACGGCGCCTATGGGTGGCGGATCGGCGGCACGGGCGCCACGCTCGCGGCGCTGCTGAGCCCGGTGCTGTGGTCGGCGATCGACCTGCTCGGCGGGGCGCGGCTCGCGAAGGTCAAGCGTTGCGCGAACGACGCCTGCCAGTGGCTGTTCATCGACGACAGCAAGAACGGCAGCCGCCGCTGGTGTTCGATGTCGTCGTGCGGCAATCGCGCGAAGGCGTACCGCCACTATCACAAGGCCGAGTGACGGACCGTTTCAGGCAAGCGCGCCGGCGCGTCGAATCCGGCCTGCCTATTTCACCGACAGCTTCCGCCACAGCGTCGTTTTGCTGATGCCGAGCATCGCGCACGCGCGGTCGCGGTCGCCGCCGCACGCGTCGAGCACCGCGCGGATCTCGTCGGCTTCGGCACGGCGGCGGCGCGCGTGCAGTGTCTGCGCATCGTCGATGTCGGCCGCGTCGGGCGGCGCCGCGAACAGCTCGGGCGCGATCGCCTGCAGCGCGTCGGGATCGAGCGCGCCGCAAGCGGCGGCCGGATCGTTTTCGTCGGCTTCCTCGGCCAGCTCCACCGCGATCCGCTCGATCACGTTCTGCAGTTCGCGCACGTTGCCGGGCCACCGGTAGCGCGCGAGCGTCGCCCGGGTTGCGCCGAGCACGCGCGTCGCGTCATCGGCGTCGCGCAGGCGTTCGGCGAGGCGCGGTTCGCGTCGTGCGGCCTGCACGAGCAGCGTTGCCGCGAGCGCGGGAATGTCGGCCGCGCGCTCGCGCAGCGGCGGCAGGCCGACGTTCAGGATGTTGAGCCGGTAATAGAGATCCGCGCGGAACGTGCCGGCCTCGACGGCCGCGAGCAGCGGACGATGCGTCGCGGCGATCACGCGCACGTCGATGCGGATCGGCTCGGTCGAGCCCAGGCGGATCACCTCGCGCTCCTGCAGCACGCGCAGCAGCCGGCTCTGCAGCGACGGCGGCATTTCGCCGATCTCGTCGAGAAACAGCGTGCCGCGGTGCGCGGCCTCGAACAGGCCGGTCTTGCCGCCGCGCCGCGCGCCGGTGAACGCGCCTTCCTCGTAACCGAACAGTTCGCTCTCGAGCAGCGCTTCCGGAAACGCGCCGCAGTTGACCGCGACGAACGGATAGCTGCGCCGCGCGGACAGCGCGTGCAGGCTCTGCGCGATCATTTCCTTGCCGGTGCCGCTTTCGCCTAGCACGAGCACGGTCGCGTCGGATTTCGCGTAGCGGCGCACGAGGTCGCGCACGCGCGCCATCGGCGCCGACGCGCCGACCACGTCGTCGAGCGCGTAGCGCGCGGCGAACTGCTGCGTGGTCGGCTGCGAACGCAATGCGCGGTCGAGCCGTTCGACCGCGCGCGATTCCTGGAACGTCAGCACGCTGCCCGACGTCACGCCGCGATCGACCAGCGGCCCGCGATGCACGACGTAGCGCACGCCGCGCACAGTCGCGAGCGCGTCGCCGTCCTCGCCGCGCAGCGTGCGCAGCTCGGGGCGCAGGTCGACGAGCGCGCGGCCCACGGCCGCCGCGGGTTCGACCCCGAGCGCCGACGCGAGCCGCTCGTTGATCGCCTCGACGCGGCCGCGTGCGTCGAGCGCGACCACGCCATCGCGCAGGTGTTGCAGCAGCGTGTCGAGCCGCTGGCGGCGGAACCCCTCGGCGTGCGTCGCATACGCGACTTCGAGCGCCGTCTCGACGGCCTTGCGCACCGAAGCGTGCGAATACAGGAACACCGCGCCCATGCCGGCGCTGGCCGCGAGATCGGTGACGAGGCCCGGGCCGACGATCGTTTCGATGCCGCGATCGCGCAGGTCGTGCACGCAGGCTTCCGCTTCCTGCGCGGACTGATATGACGCAAACTGCACGTCGAGGCCGTACGCGGCGACGAAGCGGCGCACCTCGGGCGGCGTTTCCCCGGCGCTGACGAGTGCGATCCGCGATGCGTCGCGCCGCGCGCGTGCGAGCGCCTGCATCACGTCGAAGCCGGTCGGCGACACGACCACCACCGGCACCTGCGCACGCGTTTTCAGGAAGCCGCCGTTCGAGCCGGCCGCGACGATCACGTCGGGCCGCGTGGCGCCGGCCTCGGCGATCGCGCTGAGCGCATCCTCATACGCGCGCGTCACGATGCGCACGTCGGCGCGTTCGTCGAATTCGCCGGCGATCTCGCGAAACAGGTCGCGCAGGCGGCTGATGCCCATCGCCCAGATGCGCGGGCGCACCGTGCGGTCGGCCGGGCCGGCGGGCTTGGTCGAGGAGAGGTCCATGACGGCCGATTATGCGCGTGCGATTTCATTTTTGAAACATGAAATTGCCGAATTGAAATCTCAGGACGCTGTAGCGCCCGGGGCGGTTGCTTAAGAATCAGTGGGTTAGCGACGTTTCGCGAGCTGGCCCGGTCCTTGCTGTTATCGGGCATTCCATCAGGAGGCCGTTCATGAGCAATACGCATCTTCAGAGCGCCGGCGCGAAATTCCGCGCGGCAGTCGCGGCGGAACAACCGCTGCAGGTGGTCGGCGCGATCACCGCGTACGCGGCCAAGATGGCGCAGGCCGTCGGCTTCAAGGCCGTGTACCTGTCGGGCGGCGGCGTCGCCGCAAACTCGCTCGGCATTCCCGACCTCGGCATCAGCACGATGGAAGACGTGCTGATCGACGCGGGCCGGATCACCAACGCGACCGACCTGCCGCTGCTGGTCGACATCGACACGGGCTGGGGCGGCGCGTTCAACATCGCACGTACGGTCCGCTCGTTCATCAAGGCCGGCGTCGCGGCCGTCCACCTCGAAGACCAGGTCGGCCAGAAGCGTTGCGGCCACCGTCCGGGCAAGGAAGTCGTGCCGGTCGAGGAAATGGTCGATCGCGTGAAGGCCGCGGTCGATGCGCGTACCGACGACCAGTTCGTGATCATGGCGCGCACCGATGCAGCCGCCGCCGAAGGGATCGACTCGGCGATCGAGCGCGCGGTGGCCTACGTCGAAGCCGGCGCGGACATGATCTTCCCGGAAGCGATGAAGTCGCTCGACGACTACCGCCGCTTCAAGGCCGCCGTGAAGGTGCCGATCCTCGCGAACCTGACCGAATTCGGCTCGACGCCGCTGTTCACGCTCGACGAACTGCGCGAGGCGAACGTCGACATCGCGCTGTACTGCTGCGGCGCGTATCGCGCGATGAACAAGGCCGCGCTGAATTTCTACGAAACGCTGCGGCGCGACGGCACGCAGAAGGCAGCCGTGCCGACGATGCAGACGCGCGCCGAGCTGTACGACTTCCTCGGCTATCACGAATACGAACGCAAGCTCGACGAGCTGTTCGCGCAGGGCAAGAAGTAACGCGGCCCGCCCCCACGAGACACGAATCTGAACGTTGTATGGGGCCAGCACAAGCGCTGAGGCGCCAACACTGGCCGACAAATCGGAGAATCCAGAGATGAGCGAGACGAAAGACGCAGCAGCACCGGCCGCCGCAGGCGCATTCAAGCCGAAGAAGTCGGTGGCGCTGTCGGGCGTGACGGCCGGCAACACGGCGCTGTGCACGGTCGGCAAGACCGGCAATGACCTGCATTACCGCGGCTATGACATTCTCGACGTCGCCGAATCGTGCGAATTCGAGGAAATCGCGCACCTGCTCGTGCACGGCACGCTGCCGAACCTGACCGAACTGGCCGCATACAAGACCAAGCTGCGCGCGCTGCGCGGCCTGCCGAGCGCGCTGAAGGTGGCGCTCGAGCAGATCCCGGCGTCCGCGCACCCGATGGACGTGATGCGCACCGGCGTGTCGGTGCTCGGTACCGTGCTGCCGGAGAAGGACGACCACAACCTGCCGGGCGCGCGCGACATTGCCGACCGCCTGATGGCGTCGCTCGGCTCGATGCTGCTGTACTGGTATCACTTCTCGCACAACGGCAAGCGCATCGAAACGGAAACCGACGACGACTCGATCGGCGGCCACTTCCTGCACCTGCTGCACGGCAAGACGCCGTCGAAGTCGTGGGTCGAGGCGATGCACACGTCGCTGATCCTGTACGCGGAGCACGAATTCAACGCATCGACGTTCACGGGCCGCGTGATCGCGGGCACGGGCTCGGACATCTACTCGGCGATCACCGGCGCGATCGGCGCGCTGCGCGGGCCGAAGCACGGCGGCGCGAACGAAGTCGCGTATGAAATCCAGAGCCGCTACAGCTCGCCGGACGACGCCGAAGCCGACATCCGCCGCCGCGTCGAGAACAAGGAAGTCGTGATCGGCTTCGGCCACCCGGTCTACACGATCTCGGATCCGCGCAACAAGGTGATCAAGGGCGTCGCGCACAAGCTGTCGAAGGAAGCGGGCGACGTGAAGCTGTACAACATCGCCGAGCGTCTCGAATCGGTGATGTGGGATGCGAAGAAGATGTTCCCGAACCTCGACTGGTTCAGCGCGGTGTCGTATCACATGATGGGCGTGCCGACCGCGATGTTCACGCCGCTGTTCGTGATCTCGCGCACGTCGGGCTGGAGCGCGCACATCATCGAGCAACGCGTCGACAACAAGATCATCCGCCCGAGCGCGAACTACACGGGCCCGGAAGACCTGCAGTTCGTGCCGATCGAGAAGCGCTGATCGCCCGCCGCGCGTGCCGGCGCCCGTGATGCGGGCTGCCGGCGCGCGCGGAACGTCATACCCAGATTCCCGCCCCACATCATGAATACCGCCAACCGCAAACCCCTGCCCGGCACGTCGCTGGATTATTTCGACGCGCGCGCCGCGGTCGACGCGATCGCGCCCGGCGCCTACGACACGCTGCCGTACACGTCGCGCGTGCTCGCCGAAAACCTCGTGCGCCGCTGCGATACGGCGATCCTCGCCGAGTCGCTGAAGCAGATCATCGAGCGCAAGCGTGAACGCGACTTCCCGTGGTTTCCGGCGCGCGTGGTGTGCCACGACATCCTCGGGCAGACGGCGCTCGTCGATCTCGCCGGCCTGCGCGACGCGATCGCCGACGGCGGCGGCGACCCGGCGAAGGTGAACCCGGTCGTGCCCGTGCAGCTGATCGTCGACCACTCGCTCGCCGTCGAATGCGGCGGCTTCGATCCGGATGCGTTCGCGAAGAACCGCGCGATCGAGGATCGCCGCAACGAGGATCGCTTCCACTTCATCGAGTGGACGAAGAAGGCGTTCGAGAACGTCGACGTGATCCCGCCGGGCAACGGCATCATGCACCAGATCAACCTCGAGAAAATGTCGCCGGTGATCCAGGCGCAGGACGGCGTCGCGTACCCGGACACCTGCGTCGGCACCGACAGCCACACGCCGCACGTCGACGCGCTCGGCGTGATCGCGATCGGCGTGGGCGGCCTCGAAGCCGAGAACGTGATGCTCGGCCGCGCGTCGTGGATGCGCCTGCCCGACATCATCGGCGTCGAGCTGACCGGCAAGCGCCAGCCCGGCATCACCGCGACCGACGTCGTGCTCGCGCTGACCGAGTTCCTGCGCAAGGAAAAGGTGGTGGGCGCGTACCTGGAATTCCGCGGCGAAGGGGCGGCGAGCCTCACGCTCGGCGATCGCGCGACGATCTCGAACATGGCGCCCGAATACGGCGCGACGGCCGCGATGTTCTTCATCGACGGCCAGACGACCGACTACCTGCGCCTCACCGGCCGCAGCGACGAGCAGGTGAAGCTCGTCGAGACCTATGCGAAGGCAGCGGGCCTGTGGGCCGATACGCTCGCCAACGCGCAATACGAGCGCACGCTGACGTTCGACCTGTCGAGCGTCGTGCGCAACATGGCCGGCCCGTCGAACCCGCACAAGCGGCTGCCGACGTCCGATCTCGCCGCGCGCGGGATTGCCGGTCAGTGGGAAGAAAAAGCGGGCGAAATGCCCGATGGCGCGGTGATCATCGCCGCGATCACGAGCTGCACGAACACCAGCAACCCGCGCAACGTGATCGCCGCGGCCTTGCTCGCCCGCAACGCGAACGCGCGCGGCCTCACGCGCAAGCCGTGGGTGAAGAGCTCGCTCGCGCCCGGCTCGAAGGCGGTCGAGCTGTATCTGGAAGAAGCGAACCTGCTGCCCGAACTCGAGAAGCTCGGCTTCGGCATCGTGGCGTTCGCGTGCACGACCTGCAACGGGATGTCGGGCGCGCTCGACCCGAAGATCCAGCAGGAGATCGTCGATCGCGACCTGTACGCGACGGCCGTGCTGTCCGGCAACCGCAACTTCGACGGCCGCATCCACCCGTATGCGAAGCAGGCGTTCCTCGCGTCGCCGCCGCTCGTCGTCGCGTATGCGATCGCCGGCACGATCCGCTTCGACATCGAGAAGGACGTGCTCGGTCACGACCAGGACGGCAAGCCCGTCACGCTGAAGGACATCTGGCCGACCGACGAGGAGATCGATGCGATCGTCGCGTCGAGCGTGAAGCCCGAACAGTTCCGCAAGGTCTACGAACCGATGTTCGCGCGCAGCGCCGATGCGGGCGAGCGCGCGGCGCCGCTGTACGACTGGCGCGCGCAGAGCACGTACATCCGCCGTCCGCCGTACTGGGAAGGCGCGCTGGCCGGCGAGCGCACGCTGCAGGGCATGCGCCCGCTCGCGGTGCTCGGCGACAACATCACGACCGACCACCTGTCGCCGTCGAACGCGATCCTGCTGGATAGCGCGGCCGGCGAATACCTCGCGAAGATGGGCCTGCCGGAAGAAGACTTCAACTCGTACGCGACGCACCGGGGAGACCACCTGACCGCGCAGCGCGCAACCTTCGCGAACCCGACGCTGATCAACGAGATGGCGGTCGTCGACGGCGCGGTGAAGAAGGGCTCGCTCGCGCGCGTCGAGCCGGAAGGCAAGGTCATGCGGATGTGGGAAGCGATCGAGACGTACATGAATCGCAAGCAGCCGCTGATCGTCGTGGCCGGTGCCGACTACGGCCAGGGTTCGTCGCGCGACTGGGCCGCGAAGGGCGTGCGGCTCGCGGGCGTCGAGGCGATCGCCGCCGAAGGCTTCGAGCGGATCCACCGCACGAACCTGATCGGGATGGGCGTGCTGCCGCTCGAGTTCAAGCCGGGCACGAACCGGACGACGCTCGGCATCGACGGCACCGAGACCTTCGACGTGATCGGCGAGCGCACGCCGCGCGCCGACCTGACGCTCGTGATTCACCGCAAGAACGGCGAGCGCGTCGAGGTGCCGATGACGTGCCGGCTCGATACGGCCGAGGAAGTGTCGATCTACGAAGCGGGTGGCGTGCTGCAGCGTTTCGCGCAGGACTTCCTCGAATCGTCGCAGGCGGCCTGACGGGCGCACATTGGGAACACACATATGGCTCACATTCCTCAAATCAGGATTCCCGCGACCTACATTCGCGGCGGCACCAGCAAGGGCGTATTCTTCCGGCTGCAGGATCTGCCGGACGCCGCGCAGGCGCCGGGCGCCGCGCGCGACGCGCTGCTGCTGCGCGTGATCGGCAGCCCCGATCCGTACGGCAAGCAGATCGACGGGATGGGCGGCGCGACGTCGTCCACCAGCAAGACGGTGATCGTGTCGAAGAGCACGCGGCCCGGCCACGACGTCGACTACCTGTTCGGCCAGGTCGCGATCGACAAGGCGTTCGTCGACTGGACCGGCAACTGCGGCAACCTGTCGGCGGCCGTCGGCCCGTTCGCGATCAGCGGCGGGCTCGTCGATCCGGTGCGCGTGCCGCGCGACGGCGTCGCGACCGTGCGGATCTGGCAGGCGAACATCGGCAAGACCATCATCGCGCACGTGCCGGTCACGAACGGCGCGGTGCAGGAGACGGGCGACTTCGAGCTGGACGGCGTCACGTTCCCGGCCGCCGAAGTGCAGCTCGAATTCATGGACCCGGCCGCCGAGGAAGAAGGGGCGGGCGGGTCGATGTTCCCGACCGGCAACCTCGTCGACGATCTCGCGGTGCCGGGCGTCGGCACGCTGAAGGCGACGATGATCAACGCGGGCATCCCGACGATCTTCGTCGAGGCGGAAGCGATCGGCTATACGGGCACCGAGCTGCAGGACGCGATCAACGGCGATGCGAAGGCGCTCGAGAAGTTCGAGACGATCCGCGCGCACGGCGCGCTGCGCATGGGCCTGATCGATACGCTCGATGAAATCGCGACGCGGCAGCACACGCCGAAGATCGCGTTCGTCGCGAAGCCGGCCGATTACGTCGCATCGAGCGGCAAGCGCGTGAACGCGGGCGACGTCGACCTGCTGGTGCGCGCGATGTCGATGGGCAAGCTGCACCACGCGATGATGGGCACGGCGGCAGTCGCGATCGGCACGGCCGCGGCGATCCCCGGCACGCTCGTCAATCTCGCGGCGGGCGGCGGCGCACGCAACGCGGTGCGCTTCGGCCATCCGTCGGGCACGCTGCGCGTCGGCGCGGAAGCACAGCTCGAGAACGGCGAGTGGAGCGTCACGAAGGCGATCATGAGCCGCAGCGCGCGCGTGTTGATGGAAGGCTGGGTGCGGGTGCCGGGCGACGCGTTCTGATCGTTGCGGGCGGTATCGATGGAGATGCGGGCGGCTTCGGCCGCCCGCGTCGTTTTCGTCAGCCGTGCAGGAAGCGGCGCAGCGCGTCGTGGCTCAGGCGGCGCGCCGTTTCGGACACGCGTGCGCCAGGCACGATGTCGAAACCGTGCACGCCGCCGGGCAGCACGTGCAGTTCCGTCGGCACGCCCGCGCGGAGCAGGCGCTGCGCATAGTCGAGATTTTCGTCGAGGAACAGGTCGAGCGAGCCGACCGACAGGAACGCGGGCGGCAGGCCGTCGAGCCGCGTGGCGCGCGCGGCGGCCGCGTAGGGCGACACGCCGTCGATGCCTGGCGCGTGACCGAGCAGCGAGGTCCAGCCGAACCGGTTGTTGGCCGCATGCCAGACGAATTCGCCGGTATGCGGATGCGGCGTGCGCGTGCAGGTGCGATCGTCGAGCATCGGATAGACCAGGTGCTGGAACGCGAGCCGGTATTCGCCGCGGTCACCGGCCAGCAGCGCCAGCGCGGCGGCGAGCCCGCCGCCCGCGCTTTCGCCGGCCACGCCGATCCGCGTTGCGTCGATGCCGAGCGTATCGGCATGGCGGAAGACCCAGGCGAGCGCCGCGTAGCAATCTTCGATCGCGCCGGGAAACACGGTTTCCGGCGCGAGCCGGTAGTCGATCGAGATCAGCGCGCAGCCGAGCTGCGTGACGAGCGACCGGTGCACCGCCTCGAGATCCTTCGCCTTGCCGCGCACGAAGCCGCCGCCGTGCATGTGGACGATCGCCGGGAGCGGGCGCGCGTGATCGTCGGGCAGGTAGACGAGGACCGGGACGTCCGGCGCGCCGGCGGGACCGGGCACCATGTGGCGTTCGAGCGTGCTGCCGGCAAGGTCGGGCGGCGGCAGCGGAAGCACGCGTTCGCGCGACTGCGCGAGGTTTTCGACGCCGAGCGTGACGGTCGGCCAGGTCTCGAGCAGCGGGCGGATTTCAGGATCGACGAGATGCAGGGTGTCCAACGCGTGGCTCCATCATGAAGGTAGGAGGTGCGCCGTGGTCAGAGCACGCTGCGCGCGATGACCCAACGGTGCACCTCGGTCGGGCCTTCGAAGATGCGCATCAACCGCGCTTCGCTGGCCATCTGCTGCAACGGCATTTCCTTCGTCATGCCCATCGCGCCGAGCGTCTGCATCGCATGATCGATGACGGTCGATGCCATTTCGGTGGCGAACACCTTGACCATCGAAATCTGCGTGCGTGCATCCTGCCCGGCATCCACGCGCGCGGCCGCTTCGTAGGTCATGAGGCGGCACGCGTGGATCTGCGTGAGCGCGTCGGCGACCCACCACTGGACCGCCTGGCGTTCCGCGAGCGGCACACCGAAGGTCTTGCGCTGTTTCGCATAGTCGCACAGCATCGTGACCGCGCGCTCGGCGCGGCCGATGCACCACGCGGCCATCTCCAGCCGCCGGTTCGCGAGCCGTGCCTGCATCGGCGCGAAGCCGGCGCCTTCCTGGCCCAGCAGTTGCGCCGCGGGAATGCGGCAGTCCTCCAGCACGATTTCATACGTCGACAGTCCGCCGATCATCGGGATCCGGCGCTCGATGACGAAGCCCGGCGTGTCGCGATCGACGATGAACGCCGACATGCCGCCGCGCTTGCCCTTGCTTCGATCGGTGAGCGCCATCACGATCGTCCAGTCGGCTTCAGGCGCGTGGCTGATCCAGATCTTCCGGCCGTTCAGTACCCAGCTGTCGCCATCGCGCACGGCCGTCGTCGACAACGCGCCCGGATCCGAGCCGGCGCCGGGTTCGGAGATCGCCATCGCGGCGTGCGTGACGCCGCGTGCGTACGGGGCGAGATAGCGCGCGCGCTGTGCGTCGTCGGCCACTTCGCACAGCATCCGCAGGTTCGGTGAATCGGGCGGCAGGATGTACGGTGTCACGGTCGTGCCGATCGCCTCGTTCACGCCGACCATCGCGACGGCCGGCAGGTCCGAGCCACCGGCATCGAGTGGCGCGTCGAGGCCCCACAGGCCGAGTTGTCGGGAACGCTCGTCGAGGTGCGAGCGTTCATCGTCGAGCAGCCCGAAACGCTGGCCGTCGGCCTCGCGCGCCATGACGGCTGCTTCGAGCGGAATCAGCTCGTCCTTCACGAAACGTGCGACGAGGTCGCGGATCATCCGGTGTTCGAGTTCAAGGTCGAAATTCATGGGAGTCGATGAGTGGGAGAAAAGGGAGGTCGATGCCGTCAGCCGGCGTTCGCGCGTGACACCGCGCGGCCGCGCAGCGTGCCGAGCAACGCGATGGCGCCGGCCGCGAGCAGCGCGGCGTTGAAATACAGCCCGCCGCGCATCGACCCGGTGGCCGTGTTGAGCACGCCCATCAGAAACGGGCTCGCGAACCCGCCGATCGCGCCGGACATCGTGATCGCCGCGATCGCGACCGCCATCGAGCGCTTCGGCAGTGCGAGCCCCGGCAGCACCCAGAAAGCGGGCAACGACGCGGCGTGCGTGGCGACCGCGAGGCAGAGCGCGATCAGCAGGTGCGATGTGCCGCCGACGCTCGCCAGCCCGGCGAGCGCGGCCGCACACGCGAGCATCGCGACGGCGCCGTGCCCGCGCCATTCGCGCCGGCGCTCGGTGCGCCAGCCCATCGCGAGCATGCCGACGATGCCGCACAGGTAGGGGAGCGCGGACAGCAGACCGATCTGCATCGCGCCATGCAGCCCGCCGCGATGCAGGATCACGGGCATCCAGAACACGAGCGCGTAGCCGGCGGCCGCGATCGCGAAATTGGCCGCGCACAGCAGCCAGAAGTCGCGGTGTGCGAGCAGTGGCCGCGCCGCGTTTGCGTCCGGCGTGCCGGCTTCGGCCTGCGCATGCGCGGCGCGCAGCGCGGCCTTGTCGGCATCCGACAGCCAGCGTGCGTCGCCCGGCCGGTCGTCGAGAAAGCGCAGCGCGACGAGGCCGAGCACGCTGCTCGGCAGCCCTTCGACGAGGAACAGCCATTGCCAGCCGCTCAGGCCGGCGGCGCCGTCGAAGTAAGAGAGGATCGCGCCCGACACGGGGCCGGCGATCAGTCCCGCGAGGTACAGCGCGGTCATGAACAGCGCGAATGCCTTCGCGCGCTGCCGCGGCGGATACCACGCGCCGAGATAGAACAGGATGCCGGGGAAGAAGCCGGCCTCGAACACGCCGAGCAGGAAGCGGCACGCGTAGAACTGCGCGGGCGTCGTGACGAACATCGTCGCGGCCGAGCCGAGCCCCCACAGCACCATGATCCGGGCGATCGTCTTGCGTGCACCGATCCGCGCAAGCAACGCGTTGCTCGGAATCTCGAATGCCATGTAGCCGATGAAGAAGATGCCCGCGCCGAGCCCGTAGACGGCGTCGGAGAAATGCAGTTCGGCGGCCATCTGCGCGTGCGCGAAACCGATGTTGATCCGGTCGATGAACGACAGCGTGTAGCAGAGGATCAGGAACGGCAGCAGCCTGCGCGAGATCCGGCGGTAGAGCGCCTGCGTCGCGCGCTCGTCGACGGCGGCCGGGTGAGTGGAAAGGGTCGGGGTCATGGACACTCCGTCAGAAGCGGTGAACGATGCCGAGCGCGAACACCTGCTCGGTGCCGCCCGGTTGCGGCTGCAGGCCGACGACGACCGTGTTGCGGGCGTCGCCGCCGTTCTTCATGTAGAGATAGCGTGCATAGAGCGAGGTGCGCTTCGACAGCGGATGGTCGTAGCCGACGCCGAGCGCGGTCGCGTCGTTCGCCGAGCCTTTCACGTCGCGGCGCACGATCGAGACGAGCACGCGATCGAGCGCGCCGACGTTGATCGACGCGCCGGCGCTCGCGGTCGAGAACGCGGGCAGGTGCGGCGCCGTGCCGACGCCGTACAGGAACGCGGCGTACAGCTTGACGCGCGCGAACGCGTAGTTGGCCGCGAATACGTAGTGGCGCGTCGTCGACGGCGAGACGACGGGCGCCAGGTTGCCGGCCGATGTGTCGCCCTGGAAGCCGGCGCCGAGGTAGAGCCCGCCGATCCGGTACTGGAGCCCGGCGCCGTAGTTGCGCCCGGCTTGCGTCGACAGCGCGTTCGGCGTCGGAAAGCCGTACGTGGCCATCACGCGCAGGCCGTTCCAGTCGGGGCTCAGATACGACGCCGCCTGGTTGAAGCGCGGAATCGGCGGGGTCGTGTTGCTCGTGATCGTGTCGGTCGACGTCGCGAGCAGCGCGAGCGGCGACAATCGTTCGTTGAGCCCGAACGGATCGCCGTCATACACGACGTAGAACGCGGGCGTGTATTGCCGGCCGAGCCGGAGGTCGCCGTAGCGCGTGTTCTGCAGCGACACGTAGGCCTGCCGGTAGAACAGCGTGCCGCCCTGGAACGATCCGTCGGCCGGCGAGAAGCCGCTTTCCAGCACGAACTTCGTCGATGTGCCGCCGCCGAGATCCTCGACGCCCGTGAGGCCGAAGCGGCTCGTCGACGAGCCGCCGCCGCTTTGCCGCACGCTCGACAGGCTGCCGATGCGATCGAATTCGACGTAGCTGTCGACGATCCCGTACAGCGTGACCGACGACGCGTGCGCCGACGTGGCGCACAGCATGCACACGCCGATCAGGAGTGCTTTCCGTTGCATGAAGGTGTCTCCGTTCCATGTCTTTTTTTTGCGCGCCCGCGTTCTGGGAGCGGTTGCGCGCGGGGTGTCGCCGTGCCGTATCGGGTTCAGCGCCCCTTGAATACCGGCTTGCGCTTCTCGAGAAACGCGCGGGCGCCCTCGATCCGGTCCTCGCTCGCGTAGACGTCGGGGCCGACGTCCAGCCGCAGCGCGGCGGCCACCGGCAGCCCCTGGCTGCGCGTCGCGGTTTCCTTGATGCGGCGGATCGTGAGCGGCGCGTTCGCGGCGATCGTCTGCGCCAGTTCGCGCACGGTGTCGTCGAGTGCGGCGCCGGGGACGACGCAGTTCAGCAAGCCGGCGCGCTGCGCTTCGTCCGCGTCGAAGCGGCGGCCCGTGAACAGCAGCTCCATCGCGATCGCGCGCGGCAGCAGGCGCGGCAGCAGCACGCTCGCGAAGTTCGCGCCCATCCCGACCCGCGCTTCGGGCAGCGCGAAGGTCGCGTGATCGGCGGCGATCCGCAGGTCGCACGCGAGCGCGATTTCGCAGCCGCCGCCGATGGCGTGGCCGTTGACGGCCGCGATCGTCGGCTTGCGCAGTTCGAGAATCAGCTCGTGCACGTTGCGGGCGAGCCCGCGCATCGGCTGCATCCCGCGTATCTCGGGATCGCCGAGATCGACGCCCGCGCTGAACGCGCGTTCGCCCGAGCCGCGGATCACGATGACGCGGATCGACGGGTTGTCGTCGAGCGTGACGAGTTCGTCGCACAGGCGCCGGATCGCTTCGGCGGACAGCGCATTGGCGACGTGCGGGCGATGGATCGTCAGCCACGCGATGCCGTCGTCGTCGTTGCGCAAGATCGACGGCGCGTCGTCGCCCGTCAGCGAGGAAAACGAGCCGGACGCGCTCATGACGTGCTCCCGGTGGCGTCCGCGCGCGTGTCGTGGAGTACGCCAGCCTGCCGCAGTACATCCCGGCGCGCTGCGTCGATGCCGAACGCGTCGAGCACGGCGTCGGTGTCGGCGGCGAACGGTTGGGGCGGCCGGCGTATCGAGCCGGGCGTGCGTGACAGTTTGGCGGGGATGCCTGCGCCGGTGTACGTGTCGGTGTCGACGAACATCGCGTTGCGCGCGGCCTGCGGGTGGCCGAATGCATCGGCGACGGTATTGACCGGCCCGGTCGCGACGCCGGCCTGCATCAGCCGCTCGACGACGTCGTCGGCACGCAGCTCGGCGGTCAGCTGGCCGAGCAGCGTGTCGAGCGCGTCGCGATGCGCGACGCGCTGCGCGTTGGTCGCGAACCGCGGGTCGCGCGCCAGCTCGGGCACGCCGAGCGCGTCGACGAGCCGTGCGAACGTTCGGTTGTTGCCGGCGCCGGTCGCGACCGGCTTGTCCTTGCACGGATAGACGCCGTACGGCGCGATCGCGCCGTACACGTTGCCGGTCGCGACGGGAACCTCGCCGGTCGCGATCCAGCTCGTGCTGACCGGATGCAGCATCGACAGCGCGGTGCTGAACAGGTCGATGTCGACGTGCTGCCCGAGGCCGGAGCGCGTCCGTTCGACCAGTGCGAGCAGGACGCTCGATACCGCGCTCAGGCCGGCCGCGAAATCGACGACCGGGAACGGCACCTTGAGCGGCATGCCGCCCGGCTCGCCGTTGATCGACATGAAGCCGGCGAGGCCTTGCGCGACGGCGTCGTAGCCCGGAAAGCGCGCGAGCGGGCCGTCGGTGCCGTATCCGGAGATCGAGCAATGAACGAGGCGCGGGAAGCGCTCGCGCAGGCAGTCCTCGTAGCCGATGCCCCAGCGTTCGAGCGTGCCTTGCTTGAAGTTGTCGATCAGCACGTCGGCTGTTTCGAGCAGACGGAACAGCACGTCGCGTCCGTCGGGATGCGACAGGTCGAGTGCGAGATTGCGCTTGTTGCGGTTGAGCCCCCAGTAGTAGCTGGAAATGCCGTTCGGCATCGCGGGCCCCCAGTCGCGCGTCTCGTCGCCCTGCGGCGGTTCGATCTTGATGACGTCCGCGCCGTGGTCGGCGAGCGTCTGCGCGCAGAACGGCCCCGCATAGACGCGGCTCAGGTCCACCACGCGCACGCCTGCGAGCGCGCCTTCGGTACTGCTGATCATGACGATGTCTCCTTCGATGTGGATGCGATGCGCCGGCAGTCCGGCACGCGCCGGCTGCACGGCCGTGATGTGTCGCTGGTTCAGCCGCGCGCGGCGAACAGCGCGTTGACCGCCGCGCGATGTTCGGGCGTTGCGTGCGCGAACGCCTGGTACGACGCGGACAGGTCGAGCAGCGTGTCGAGGCTTGCATGGCGGCCTTCGCGCAGCAGCCGCTTGGTCAGGCGCAACGCGGTACCCGAGTGACGGGCGATGCGGCCGGCGAGTTCGTGGGCGTGCGCGAGGAGGTCGCCGTCGGGCACGACGCGCGACACGAGCCCGCAGCGCAGCGCCGCTTGTGCGTCCAGCGCGTCGCCCGTGAACGACATTTCCGCGGCGACGGCGGCGCCGACGATCTGCGGCAGGAACCATGCGCCGCCGTCGCCGGGCACGAGGCCGAGGGCGATGAAGCTCTCGGCGAAGCGCGCGCGGTCGGCGGCGATGCGGATGTCGCACATGCACGCGAGATCGGTGCCGGCGCCGATCGCCGGGCCGTTGACCGCCGCGATGGCCGGCACTTCGAGATGCCGGAACGCCTGGGCGAGGCGCTGGATGCCGCGACGGTAGCTGGTCCGGATCGCGGCGAGATCGTGCGGGTCCGATTCCATGAACGCGCGCATCGCCTTCACGTTGCCGCCCGACGAGAACGTCGTGCCGGCGCCGGTCAGGACCAGCACGCGGATCGATTCGTCGCGGTTCGCGTCGTCGCAGCATTCGGTCAGCGCGTCGATCGCATCGGTGTCCGAAATGGCGTTGCGGGTTTCGGGACGGTTCATCGTGACGGTCAGGATCGGGCCCTGCCGTTCACGGATCAGAAAGGCTGCCATGGTTGGTGTCTCCGTGTGTTCTGTGCCGCGGGACTTCACGTCGCGGGCCGAAGCCTAGTATCGTCACGACGGTTGGCGGCGGGAAATTCCGTTCCACATATGTGGAAGGCCCGTCCCGGTAGCTGCGGAGAGGGCGGGATGAGCGGAAACGTGGTCAAGAGCGCGGCGCGCGTGTTCGAGGTACTGGAACTCTTCAGCACATTGCAGCGGCCGCTGAGCGTGCGCGAGATCGCCACGCGCTGCGGGTATCCGGGGTCGAGCGCGGCGGCGCTGCTGACCAGCATGAAGGCGCTCGGCTATCTCGCGTACGACGACGCGACCCACGCGTGTGCGCCCACCGCGCGGCTCGTCAATCTCGGCGAAGCGCTGGTCGATTCGGCGGCCGGCAGCCGGCGGCACTGGCATGCCGTCGCGAAGCGACTGGCGGCACGTACGCACGAGGCGGTCGTGATCGCGGTGCAGAGCGATCTGTACGTGCAGTACATCGATGCGGTCGAGGGTTCGCATACGATTCCGATCCAGTTCTACGCGCCGATCGGCACGCGTCGCGAGATGTGTATGTCGGGGCTCGGCTGGGCGCTGCTGAGCCTTCAGCCGGACAGCGCGATCCGCCGGCTCGTCTCGCGCAGCATCCGCAGGATCGGGAAGTCGGGCAGGACGATCGACGAGGATGTCGTGCTCGACAAGGTCGAACAGACGCGCCGGCTCGGCTATTCGTATTCGGCGCATACGGTCACGCAGGGCGCGGCGATGATCTCGATGGTGATCGCGGACGGCTGGAACGGCCTGCCGCTGGCGATGGGGGTGGCCGGTCCCGTCGAGAGGATCGACGCGCGTCGCGACGCGATCGTGAAGGCGATGCGGGAGGCGCTTGACGCACGGCGTCCGGATGCGGCAGCCGGCTAGTCGACTAGTCGGCCGACGCCGGCGCGAGCCGGCATTCGCATAGAATCGGGAAGTTTCGCCGCTCCTGTTCCGGCTGCATTTCAGCGAGGTCGCCATGGCATTGAACGCGCCGCTTTCCGGCATCCACATCGTCGAATTCGAAGGTCTCGGCCCCGGCCCGCTCGCGGGCTGGATGCTCGCCGGGATGGGCGCACGGATCACGCTGATCGCGCGCCCGTCCGGCCGCACGAGCGCGCCGGACGCGCTGCGGGCCCGCGACGGCGATCTGCTGCGCGAAGGCAAGACGATCGTCGAGCTTGACCTGAAGGCGCCGGCCGGCCGCGATGCGGCGCTCGACCTGATCGCACAGGCCGATGCGCTGATCGAGGGGCTGCGGCCCGGCGTGATGGAGCGGCTCGGTCTCGGGCCCGACGATTGCTCGCGCCGCCACCCGAAGCTCGTGTACGGGCGGATGACCGGCTGGGGGCAGCACGGCCCGCTCGCGGCCGCGGCCGGGCACGACCTGAACTACGTCGCGCTGACGGGGCTGCTGTCGCTGTCCGCGCCGCGCGACGGCCGGCCGGGCGTGCCGCCGACCGTCGTCGGCGATGCGGGCGGCGCGCTCGGGCTCGCGTTCGGGATCGTCTGCGCGCTGTTCGACGTTCGCGGCGGCGGGCCGGGGCGCGTGGTCGACGGCGCGATCGTCGACATCGTGTCGATGCTCGGCTCGCTTGCGCTGTGGGCGCGAGCGAACGGGCAGCTCGACGGCGCGCAGCCGAGCCTGTTCCACGATGCGCCGTTCTACGACGTGTATCGCTGCGCGGACGGCGAGTACGTGACGATCGGCGCGCTCGAACCGCCGTTCTATGCGTTGCTGGTCGAACGGCTCGGGCTGGCCGACGTCGATCCGGCATCGCAGTACGACCGCGCGCGCTGGCCGGCGCTGAAGGCGCGTTTTGCCGACGTGTTCGCGCAGCAGCCGTCCGCGCACTGGCGCGCGCTGCTCGAAGGCACGGACGCGTGTTTCGCGCCGGTGCTGAGCGTGGCCGACGCGGCCGTACATCCGCACAACGCGGCGCGCGGGATCTATCGAACTGACGAGAACGGAAACGTGCGGGCGCGCGTGGCGCCGCGTTTCTTGCCGCTGGCTGACGACGCCGCCGGTTAGCGGCGCGAAGGCTTGCTGTGCGAAATCGGGTAGCGGCCGCTCAGACCGTTATCCGGCCCGTCTCACGCCGTTTCCTCCGGCGCATCCGACATCTTCCCGTCGCCGACGCGGTTGATCGTGCCTTGCGCGATCGCGACGAGCCGCTCGTGATCGCCGTCGATGACGAACACGTGACACTGGCAGGTCGCCTGGTGCCGTCCCGCATAAACGAGCTTCGCGCGCGCGACGAGCGTGCCGTTCACGGCCGGCCGCAGGTAGTTGATCTTGTATTCCGCGGTGATCACGCGCGGGCCGAGCACGAGCGCGCCCGCGAACGTCAGCGCATTGTCCGCGAGATAGCTGATGACGCCGCCGTGCACGAAACCGTGCTGCTGCCGCAGTTCCTCGCGCACGGGCAGACACAGCGACACTTCGTTGTCGCCGATATGCATCAGCTCCGTGCCCAGCAGCATGCTGAACGGTTGCGCGCGCAATGCGCCGCGCGCGTGGTCCGTGATGTCGGTCATCGAACTTCCTTCGAAATGAGTGCCCGCTTGCGCTGAACTCTAGGAAGGGGGCTGCGGATAAGCAAGGAAATTCGTCCGCATTTCCTGCAAATTCCGGTGCGATGCGACGCGATTATTGCGTCAAATACCGGAGATCTCCCGGTTTGCGGGCGATTCCGCGGGAATGCGCGGGCAACGCGAACTTTGCCGCGTTCCGTTCCTAAAGTCCGACGAAGAAATGCCGCTAATGCCGGGGCATTGCTTCATCGTCCGCTCTCCAGGAACCTCCCCATGTTCGGAAAAATCAAGCTCGCGTCGGGTCTGCTCGGCGTGTTGACCGTGTTTTGCCTCTTCCTGCTCGCGATCGAAGCGCTCGGCTTCTGGGCGCTCACGTCGACGCGTAGCGGCGTCGACGATCTGTCGAACGTCGCGATCGCGCAGGTCGGCGCGGCCAGCCGGGCGACCGAGCAGCTGCTCGACGCGCGCATCAACCTGTCGCGCGCCGGCACGCGGATGGTGCGCGGTGGCCCGAAGCCGGAAGACATCATCCGTCATGCAGGCGCGTCGCTCGCGGAAGCGGACAAGGCGTTTGCCGTGCTGACGGCCGCGCAGGCGGTCGACGACACGAACCGCGCACGCGTCGCGGCGCTGACCGAGCGTTATCGCGCGCTGCGCGGCGCGCTGGGCGAACTCGTGCAGTTCCTCGACGCCGACAACATCCAGGCTTTCCTCGACCAGCCGACGCAAAGCATCCAGGACGCCTATATCGCCGAACTGCACCGCTTCACCGACTACGGCGGCGCATCGAGCCGCGCGGCCCTCGACACGATCGACGGCGGCATGCTCTGGTTCAAGTCGGTCGGCATCGTGCTGCTGGTGGCGATGCTCGCGGCGAGCGCCGCGATCTACGCGGCTGCACGGCGCGCGGTGGTCGCACCGCTGGAGGAAGCCGGCCGCCACTTCGAGCGGATCGCGCAGGGCCGGCTCGACGAAGCCGTGCGCGCGGGCGGTGTGTTCGAAATCGACCGGATGCTGCGCGGCCTCGCCACGATGCAGGCGAGCATCGCGGGCACCGTGCGCACGGTGCGCCAGGCGTCCGACGCGATCCACCTCGGCGCGGGCGAGATCGCGGGCGGCAACGCCGACCTGTCGGCGCGCACGGGCACGCAGGCCGCGTCGCTCGAGGAAACGGCCGCGAGCATGGAGGAACTGACCGCAACCGTCCGGCAGAACACCGACAGCGCACGCGCAGCCAGCGCGCTGGCCGACGCGGCGCTCGAAGCGACGGGCCACGGCGGCGGCGTGGTCGACAGCGTGATCGACCGGATGCGCGGCATTGCGCAGAGCTCGGGGCGGATCGCGGAGATCATCTCGGTGATCGACGGCATCGCGTTCCAGACCAACATCCTCGCGCTGAACGCGGCGGTCGAGGCTGCGCGGGCCGGCGAACAGGGGCGTGGTTTCGCGGTGGTCGCAGGTGAAGTGCGCTCGCTCGCGCAGCGCAGCGCGCAATCGGCGAAGGAGATCAAGGCGTTGATCGAGGATTCGGTCGCGCAGATCAACGGTGGCGCAGCGCTCGTCGAGCGCGCCGGCGATGCGATGCGGACGGTGTCGGCGTCGATTACGCGCGTCGTGCAGACGATGTCGGAGATCACCTCGGCGTCGGTCGAGCAGAGCGTCGGGATCGAGCAGGTGAATCAGGCCGTCACGCAGATGGATCAGCTCACGCAGCAGAACGCGGCGCTGGTCGAGGAAGTCGCGGCGGCGGCCGCGTCGCTGAACGACCAGACCGCACACCTGATGCAGGCGGTGTCGGTGTTCGAGCTGGGTGACGGACGTTCCGCACGCGGCGAGCGCGCGGCGCCGTCGTTCGCCGGGGCGGGTTACGAACCGGCCGGCAGCGCCGCGTAGGCGGTCGCGAGGTGGTAGGGCGTCGTCGACGGCATGTCGGCGCGCGCCACCTGCCCGTCTGCCGTCTTGCACTCGAACCAGCCGCGCGGATGCAGGAAGCGCGCGGCGAACCGCTCGATCTGCCGCGCGAGCGGCGCGGAGGCCGGCGTGCCGCCGTGCGTCGCGAGCGCGCGCAGGTATTCGGTCTGCGCCCAGATCCGCTGCGTGCCGTCGACGCATGCACCTTGCGCATCGAGCGCCGCACAGACGCCGCCCGTCTGCGGATCGACACCGTATTGCTCCGCGAACGTGAACGCGCGCGACAGCGCGGCGGGGAGCCCGGTCTGCGCGAGCCGCGCGCCGGCCGCATCGACCAGATAGAACCACTCGAACTGATGGCCGGGTTCGAAACGGTTGTCGGCTGCGCCAAGCGGCAGTTCGGCCACGCAGCCGGTGGCCGCGTCGACGAACGTGCGCTCGACGGCCTGCGCGGTGCGCATCAGCGCATCGTCGAACGCCGCGTCGCCGAAGGCATCGGCGGCCGCGAGCCACGCTTCGGTCAGGTGCATCAGCGGATTCTGCAGCGCCCCGCTGCCGGACGACGAGAAATCGGCGTGTCGCGCCGCATCGAGCAGCGCGTCGCCGTGGTGCGGCGCGAAGCGGTCCTGGATCAGCCCGGCAGTCTCCTCGGCCACTTTGCGCGCGGCGGCGTCGCCCGACGCTGCATGCCACGCAGCGCACGCGAACACGATGAACGCGTGCGTATAGAGATCCTTGGTCGTATCGAGCGGCGCGCCCTGCGCGTCGACGCTGTAGATCCAGCCGCCGTGGCGCGCGTCGCGAAAGTGCCGGCACAGTGCGTCGAACAGCGTGGCCGCGTGCGCGGTGTCGCCGGCCTGCGCGAACACAAACAGTTGCCGTGCGCACGCCATTGCGCGATAACGGGTGACGGGCAGCGGCGCGTGGGTGGCCGGATCGACGGCCTCGAACGGCAACTGCAATGTCTGGTCGAACCCTGAACCCCGCCAGATCGGCAAGACGACGTGCGCGAAATGGTGGCGCAGCTGGGCGGCCTGGGCGGAAGCGGAGTCGGAAACGGGCATGACGGGGTTGAGCGCTTGGATCGAAACGTGTCGGCGCGGCCCGGAGGATCGGCGCGGCCGGGGCCAAGGATAAAACATTCCGCGCGGCCGGCACCAAAAAAAGGAGAGAAATCGGATGCTCAGCAACCTGGAACTCGTGATGCGGCTCGTTCTGGCGGCGGCGCTCGGCAGTGTCATCGGCTTCGAGCGCGAGCGCCTGTCTTGGGCGGCCGGCCTGCGCACGCACATGCTGGTGTGCGTCGGCTCGACGCTGATCATGATCGTGTCGGCGTTCGGCTTCGCCGACGTGCTCGGCAGCAGCGACCACGTCGTGCTCGATCCGTCGCGGATCGCCGCGCAGGTCGTGTCGGGGATCGGCTTCCTCGGCGCGGGCTCGATCCTGCTGCGCGGCGAGATCGTGCGCGGGCTGACGACGGCCGCGAGCCTGTGGTCGGTCGCCGCGATCGGCCTCGCGGTGGGCGGCGGGCTCTATCTCGCGTCGATTTCGGCGACCATCATCATCCTGATCATCC
Source organism: Burkholderia cepacia complex sp. TUM26381 (assembly GCF_057439935.1). Lineage (NCBI taxonomy): Bacteria > Pseudomonadati > Pseudomonadota > Betaproteobacteria > Burkholderiales > Burkholderiaceae > Burkholderia > Burkholderia cepacia complex sp. TUM26381. Next base: position 209,828 of record NZ_CM172007.1, read on the forward strand.
TGGCCGGCATCAAGCCGCTGGAACGACGCTACTTCACGGTGCGCCAGCGGCGCCAGCTCGCGCTGACGGTCGTGAGCGGCGCTTTGACGTTCGATTCGCTGCACGCGGCGCTCGGCCCGGACAGTGCGCGCGTGAAGCAGTTCATCGTGCAGCGCGCCGACGATACGGGCGAGCACGACGAAGTGCGCATCGCGCTCGCACGGGTGTCGGAACTCGAATACCAGGCGATCTGCGACAAGCTGCGTGCGCTGAAGGGCGTCACGCGTTTCGACGAGGGCAACGGGCTGTCGGGCGACGAATAGGCTGAATCGGCAACGGGGCATGCGACAATGGCCGACCACCGATTCCGTTCGACATCCGGTTCCGCGCCTGCGGGCCCCGCCATCCGATTTCCATGACCGAATCCGTTTCCTTGCCTCGCCCCCGTTCCCGTTCCAGTCGTTCGTCGACCCGTTCCCGCCAGCGCTCGGCCGCTGCCGCAGGCAGCACGTCCGCAAGGGCGACGGCGCGGCCCGGCAACGCGCCGGCCGGCGATGCGCTGCGGGACGAACGGACGCTCGACCTGTTCGGCGATCCGGTGCTCGAGCCGGGCGAGCGTGCGCCGGGTGCGGCGCGCGATGAGGCTGTCGTGGAAGACGACGCGGCAGCCGGTGTCGCGGACGGGCGACAGGCCGCGCTGGACGGGTTCATCGCGCCGGAGGGGGCGATCGCGGCCTCGGCTGTGCACGCGGCAGCGGAAGGTGCGGCGACGCCGGATGTCGTGGCGGCAGCCGAGGGTGTTTCGACGCCGGAAGGTGATGCGGCCGCGGACGCCGCCGGTACATCGGCAGCGGGGCGCGTCACGAAGGCAGCCGATCTGCCTGCGGCCGATGGCGTGGCCACGAAGGCCGGCGTGCCTGCGGCCGACGGCGCCATGAAGGCGGCAACCACGCTGCAAACGTCCGATGGCGCTGCGGCAAAGGCGATCGAATCGCCAGCGGCGGATGCTGAAGTCGAGCAGCCCGCGGCCGAGGTCGTGGCCGTCAAATCGCGCGACGGGAAAGCCCCCGGCGATGCCGTGAAAGAGCGCCGCCCATCGTCGGGCGGCAAACGCCGCGCGGCTGCCGGTGCAGGCGAAGCGGCGGCAACGCGATCCGGAGCGGTTGCGACGCGCGCCGACTCGATGCCGGAAGCGACCGAATCGAACTTGCCGCCGGTTGCCGCTGAGCCGGTCGAAGCGCAGACGCCGGCGCAGCCGGCCGAACCGGCCAGCACCGCGCATTCCGCGAAGCCCGGCGAAGCGACGCCTCAGCCCGACGTTTCGCCGTCGCCGGTCACGCAGCCGGTGGCATCCGCCGCGTCTTTCGTGACCAGGCCGTCGTCGGAACGCGCGCAGCCGGCCGCGCCGGCGTTCGACCCGGACACGCACCTGCGCCCGCTGACCGACCGGCTCGCCGCGCTGCAGGCCGACGTGGACGGCCTGACGCACACGGCCGATCGCGAGATGCGCCGCGTCAACCGTCTGCTGCTGGCGCTGGCCGTCGTCGTACTGGCGGGGCTCGTTGCACTGGCGATGCAAACGCGGCAGATCGCGCACCTGAAGCAGGACGTGGCCACGAAGCAGCAGCGGATCGATCGCCTCGCGGCCGATCTGTCGACGCAGCAGGCAACGCTGATGACGCTCGAAGAGCACCACGAAGCGCTGCTGTCGCAAGTCGACCGGCTGCAGCGCAACGCGAACCGCGAGGCGGCCGTCGCGAAGCGTGCTCACCGCGCGCGTTAATCGTTTCGACCCTGTCATGAAAGCCTGACGGAGCAAGGATCGCCGTTCTGCATCGACGATCGGCGGTTGCGCGCCTGCGGCAAACTGATGCGGTTCACTGGCAGAGTTCAGGGAAAACCCTTAGAATGGAGGTCATCTAAGGGATAACCCTAGTCACATCTGTCAGGAGTCTCACATGAGCTTCATCCTCGCCCTGCTGCAAAAGATCGACGACCTGTTCGTGTCCCCGCATCTGCCGCTCGACGCCGAATACTCGTACGCTGCGCGTCGCGCCGAAGCCGAGCGCGTGCGCCGTGCGCACCTCGTGCCGATCGTCCTGTACCGTCGCTGATTCGCTGATTCGCTGATTCGCTGATTCGCTGATTCGCTGATTCGCTGATTCGCTGATTCGCTGATTCGGCGCGGCGCTCGCTGCACCTGCCTGCCCGCTTTCCGCCGTCGCGTTGCGCGCCGGTGCGACCGTCCCGCTACACTGGAAGTCCGATTCCCTTTGCGGCGACCGGGCCATGTTGCAGATGCGGCCGATGACGGCCGGCGAATTCCGTGCGTACCGCACGCGAGCCATCGACGGCTACGCGCGCGATCTCGTTTCATCCGGACAAAACGCTGTCGAAGACGCCGTCGATCGTGCGCGCGCCTGTTTCGACACGCTCCTTCCGGACGGCCTGCTGACAGCCGGCCAGACCCTCGTGATGCTCATCGACGGCGCCGGCGGCGACGCGGTGGGCGACCTCTGGTACGCGATCGTGCCCGAAGGGCCGAACCGCACGCTGTTCATCTACGACCTCGACATCGCCCCGTCCCGGCGCCGCCAGGGCTGGGCCACGCGCACGCTCGATGCGCTCGACGCCGAGGCGCGCCGGTACGGCGTCACCGAGATCGGTCTGTCGGTGTTCAATCACAACACGGCCGCCCGGGCGCTGTATCGCGCGTGCGGCTTCGCGCCGATCACGACGACGTTGATCAAGCCGGTCGTGTCGGACTGAATCCGCCGGCCGGCGATGCGTCGTGACGCGCTGCCGGTTCGAGGTTCGACACGCCGCAACCGGCCAGCGCCGGCACGCCTCCCGATCCTTCCTGTTGGCCGATGGCCGCTGGCCGAACGGCCGTTCTGCCATCCGGCCAGCGCCACCGGCACGCTTCAGCGTGCGCGGCCTTTCCATCTCCGCAGCAGCAATGCGTTCGTCACGACGCTGACGCTCGAAAACGCCATCGCCGCGCCCGCGATCACCGGGTTCAGCAAGCCGAATGCCGCGAGCGGCACGCCGACCAGGTTGTAGACGAATGCCCAGAACAGGTTCTGCTGGATCTTCCGGTACGTGCGTTTCGAGATGTCGATCGCGTCGGCGACGAGCGCCGGGTCGCCCCGCATCAGCGTGATACCGGCCGTGTGCATCGCGACGTCCGTACCGGTCGCCATCGCGATGCCGACATCGGCCGCGGCGAGCGCGGGCGCATCGTTGATCCCGTCACCGACCATCGCGACGATTCCGCCGTGCGTGCGCTTCAGCTCGGCGACGACGCGCGCCTTGTCGTCGGGCAGCACTTGCGCGTGCACTTCGCCGATGCCGAGCGACGCCGCGACGGCCGCCGCGCTGCCGCGGTTGTCGCCGGTCACGAGTGCGCTGACGACGCCGCGCGCGGACAGCGCCGCGATCGCGTCGCGGGCGCCCGGCTTCACGGTGTCGCCGAACGCGATCAGCGCGAGCAACGTGCGCGGCGCATCGGCACGCATCAGCCACGAGATCGTGTTGCCGGCGCGTTCGAGTTCGGCCGCGCGGGCGTCGAGCTCGGGCGGCACCGCGATGCCGAGCTCGTCGCGCCAGCGCGTGCTGCCGAGCGCGAGCAGCTGGCCGCCGACACGCGCCTCCACGCCGCGTCCGGCCACCGCGCGTGCATCGGCCGCGACGGCCGGCGGCGTGGTGTCGCCGCGTGCGGCAACGTCCGCATCGTATGCGGCGACCACGGCACGCGCGAGCGGATGGTCGCTCTGCCGCTGCACGGCCGCCGCAAGCGCGAGCGCGTCGGGGCGCGACGCGCCGACGGCTTCGAACGCCGTCACGGACGGCTTGCCTTCGGTCAGCGTGCCGGTCTTGTCGAACGCGATCACGGTCGTGCGTTGCGCGAGTTCGAGCGCTTGCGCGTCCTTGATCAGCACGCCGTGCCGGGCTGCCACGCCCGTGCCGGCCATGATCGCGGCGGGCGTCGCGAGACCGAGCGCGCACGGGCATGCAATCACGAGCACCGCGACCGCGTTGAGGATCGCGGTTTCCGTCCCGGCGCCGGCGATCAGCCAGCCGACCAGCGTCAGCACGGCGATGCCGAGGATCGCCGGCACGAACACCTCGCTGACCCGATCGACGAGCCGCTGGATCGGCGCCTTCTCGGCCTGCGCGGATTCGACGAGGCGAATGATGCGCGCGAGCGTCGTTTCCGCGCCGATCGCGGTGGTTTCGACGACGAGCGCGCCTTCGCCGTTGATCGAGCCGGCCGTGACGGCGTCGCCGTCGTCTTTCGGCACCGGCAGGCTTTCGCCGGTGATCAGCGATTCGTCGATGTGCGAGCGGCCCGACACGATCCGGCCGTCGACGGGCACGCGCTCGCCGGGCCGGATGCTGACCTGCGTGCCGACGCGCACCTGCGCCAGCGGCACGTCGCGCTCGACGCCGTACTCGACGACGCGCGCACGGTCGGGGCGCAGCGCGTTCAGCGCACGGATCGCCTCGGTAGTCTGGCGCTTCGCGCGCGATTCGAGCCATTTGCCGAAGCGCACGAGCGTGACGATGACGGCCGACGCCTCGAAATACAGATGGCCGGGATGCGCGGGATCGCGCAGCAGCATCCACAGGCTCAGGCCGTATGCGGCCGACGTACCGAGTGCGACGAGCAGGTCCATGTTGCCGGTGCGCGCCTTCACCGCATGCCAGGCCGCGCGGTAGAAGCGCGCGCCGAAGCCGAACTGCACGATCGACGCGAGCACGAGCTGCAGCCAGCCGGGCAACATCAGGTCGATGCCGAACGGCGCGACGAGCATCGGTGCGACGAGCGGTGCGCTCAGCACGGCGGACCAGATCACGAGGTTGCGTTCGCGCACCGCTTCGCGGCGCTTGCGGGCATCGGGGTCCTGCGCGGGGCTGGCCGGTTGCGCGTCGGTGCCGGCCGTTGCGCCGGCTGACGGCGCGGCGGCGAGCGATGCACGGTAGCCGGCTGTGGTGACCGCCGCGATCAGCGTGGCGGCGTCGAGTGCGCCGGCGCCATGCACCGATGCGCGCTCGGTCGCGAGATTGACCGTCGCGCGCGCGACGCCCGGCACGGCGGCCAGCGCTTTTTCGACGCGGCCGGCGCAGGACGCGCAGGTCATGCCGCCGATGTCGAGTTCGAGTCCGGCGGAGGCGGAGACTGCGGGCGGCGTGGCGGCGGCGACCGGTGTCGCGCCGTAGCCGGCCTGTTTCACCGCTTCGGCGAGCCGCGCGGCGGACACGCCGGCTGTGGCGTCGACGGTGGCGCGTTCGGTCGCGAGGTTGACCGACGCACGCGTGACACCCGGCACGTTTGCCAGTGCTTTTTCGACGCGCGACACGCAAGACGCACAGGTCATCCCGTCGATGTCGATTTCGATGCTGGCGGGCGTGACGGGCGTGACGGGCGTGACGGGCAAGGCGGCGACGGCGGCCGGGATGGCGGTGTCCGGCGCCGCGGGCGTCGCACCATAGCCGGCCTGCTTCACGGCATCCGCCAGTTGCGCTGCGGAAACCCCCGCCGACGCGTCGACGGTGGCGCGTTTGGTCGCCAGGTTGACCGATGCGTGCGTGACGCCCGGCACTTTCGCCAGCGCCTTTTCGACGCGCGACACGCATGACGCACAGGTCATGCCGTCGATATCGAGCTCGATCGTGGCGGCGGCGGGAGGAAGCATGGTCGCTGCGGACGGCGCTGCTTCGTGCTGCACATGCTCCGCCGGTGCGGCCGCGGCGGCTTCAACGGCCACGTCGCGCACGGCCGCGCGGTAACCGGCTTCGTGGATTGCGTCGACGAGCCGGCCGGGCTCGACCGTGTCCTGCGCGGTCACCGTCGCCGCATGCGCATCGAGATCGACCGCAGCATCGACGACGCCCGGCACGGCGGCCAGCGCCCGCTGCACGCGGCCCGTGCAGCCGCCGCAATGCATGCCGTCGACGCTCAGCCCGATCGTTTGCAGCGCTGCGGAGGCAAGTGGTTCTGTCATGTCGGATTCCCCAAAAGCGCGGTTTGTGCCGCGAATGGTTCCAGTATCAACATTCCCATGATGGTAAGGTCAAGCACCAGATTGCAAGTGCGGAGGGGGGCGGATTCCGGGAGCCCCCGCGGGCCCCTTTCAGCCTGTCGATCCTATATGGGGGTGATCGCGCTGCACACCAGTTGTTCGCTTTCGTAGAAAGCGGCGCATGATCTGCACCTGACGGAGCAATATGCCGACCCCGGCTGTAAAATCCGACGCTCTATAAACAGGCGCGGGGGCCATCCGATGTTCGATTTCAAAAATTCCAGCAAAGAGGCATTGAAGGCGGAATACAAGCGTATTGCCCGGGAAGTCGGCGACGATCAATTCTTTACGAAAAAGGAGTTGAATCATCTGCCTGAAATCCTGATGGACGGCGAGCAGGTGTTGGCCTTTTCGTCCGGATTGATGGACGGCAATACCTGGTTGATCGTACTCACCGACCACCGCGTCGTGTTCCTCGACAAAGGTCTCATTTACGGTCTCAAACAGGTTTCGATCAATCTCGACAAGGTGAATTCGGTATCGGGAACGACCGGAATGATGTTCGGCGAAATCCGCATCGAGGATGGCGCCAGCGAGCGGATCATCAAGAACGTCTGGAAGAAAACGGTTGTGCCGTTCACGAACAAGGTGAGAGACGCGATTCGCGAGTACACGCGGGCATCGAATCCGGCGGTCGCCGTATCCGCGCCGCCTGCCGCCGACGACGTCGTATCGAAGCTGGAGCGGCTTGCCGCGTTGAAGGAGCGGGGGATTCTCACCGATGCCGAGTTCTCGGAGCAGAAGATGAAGATACTGGCGTCGTAATCCCGAGGTGACAGGCATTGCAGGCGGGCCGTTGCATCGCGGGGAAGCGACGGGCTTGCCGACAATGCAAACCGCGCCCGTTCCGTGCAAGGCATTGCGCTGCCTCTGCCCGGAACGCGTAATCGTTGACGTTGTACCGGTATTGACTGGCCGTCGAGAACCGTCGCTATTGGCCGGCGCGTCATGATCCATACCGGATAGTTGGCGACGCCGAAAAATATAACCGGTCAATTCTCCTGATTAACTGGGCGCCGGAACGGCGCCAAATCCCGCGGCCCCGCGCCATACCGTTTCGCATTTCGTCTTCGATACGAGGCGCCAGCCTGAAGTTTATATATTAACAATGACGGTATGCCTCCCTTCGTTAGCCTTGCGGTGCTTTTAAATGGCGGTCAGACAGGAGCAAAAGCCCGTTGAAACGGTGAGCGTCACCGCATCGGCGCTGTTCACCGCTTGCGACAAGAACGAAGTCTCCGCGGACCAGACATGCAAGGGCAAGGCCCTGGCCGTGGGCGGAACGGTTCAAAGCATCGACAAGGATCCCTTCGACAACATCGTCGTGAAGTTGAAGGCCCGCAACCGGTTCATGCCGGTCAATGCCTATCGGAGCAAGGCGTACGAAGCGCGCGCCGCGTCGCTGGAAAAGGGACAGAAAGTGTCGTGGGTGCGCGAAGGCGCCGGGCGCCTCATCGGTCGCCCGATCCTGCGAGATTGCTTTCCTGCGTAATCGTTGAGCAGGCCCGCGTGACGAAGCCCGCGATTGCGGGCTTTTTTGTTTTCACCGATCGAGGCGCGGAGGGCGCGACAGACGGTGCGTTCGTCGGCGGTACGAACCGCCTGCCTGTGCTTTCATTTCCACAACAACGGAAATCTGGTCAGAAGTCTGATGTATTCGGCGTATTAGGGATTGCCCCGAGGCGCTATGATACCGGCCTGACATCAGCGCCCACCGTTGCGAAACGTAGCAAAACGGCATCCGGGCAGGCTGGGGTGCCTTGCATTCGCCGTTCGCGAGACGAACAAGGCGTTGACTGAAAAGAACGATATTCGGCCAGTAATCGATGATTGAAAACCTGCAGGAATCAGTTTCTCTGCGGCGCGCGTGCGTGTCGCTGGCCATGACGGCGTTGCTCGCGGGGTGCGCGTCGCAACCGGATGCGATCCAGCGGAAAACCGGCTGGATGCGCGCGGAAGTCGCCGACTCCTATGTGTATGCGTATCCGCTCGTGCTGATGGACGTCGCGAAGGAAGCGGCGACGGGCGGCGACGGCGCGCAACCGGGGCAGGCGCCGCTCAACACGCTGCGCCACGCACAGGCGCTGCCGCCCGTCGGTGCGGTCAATCCGCCGCTGCCGGGCGTTGACACGCTCGACTCGACCGGCTGGCTCGACGTGACCGCCGAACCCGTGATCGTCACGTTGCCCGACACGCGCGGCCGCTACTGGGACGCGCGCGCGCTCGACATGTGGACGAACGTGCTGTGGTCGGCGTCGAGCGTCGTGCCGCGCGGTGCCCGCGGTGCCGTGCGATCGCAAACGATTGCCTTCGCCGCGAAGGACTGGCAAGGCACGCTGCCGAAGGGCGCGCTGCGCGTCGACGTGCCGTCCGCCAATGCGTGGCTCGACGTGCGGCTGCAGACGAGCGGCGGGCGCGACCTCACGAACGTGAAGAAACTGCAGCGGGCGATCCGCGTGGTGCCGCTGTCCGTCTACACGGGCGCCGAGCGCGGCGCGTCGGTCGCGGTGCATGCGGGCAGCGCGCCGTCCGAAGCGGTGGGCGGCGGCACGCCGGCCGAGCAGGTGGCCGCGCTCGACCCGAAGGCGTTCTTCGCACGCTTCGCGCAGGCGCTTCAGGACAATCCGGCGCCGGTCGACGACGCGCACGCACTGGAATCGCTCGGCGACATCGGCGTGACGGCCGGCTACCCGGTGCTGTGGACGGGCGACCGCCTGACGGCCGCGACGGCCGGCGTCGCCGAGGCGCGCGCGCGGCTCGCGGCGGCGCCGTCGAACCTGCTGAACGCGAACGGCTGGAGCTGGATCGGCGACACGGCCGGCAAGTACGGCCAGGACTACGCGCTGCGCGCGTATGCGGCCTACACGCAGTTCGGCGCCGCGACGCGCGACGACGAGACGCTCGCGGTCGTCCGCGTCGACAGCGACGGCCACCCGCTGAACGGCGCGAACCGCTACGTGCTGCGTTTCGCGCCGGGCGCGCTGCCGCCGGCCCGCGCGTTCTGGACGCTCACCCCCTATACGACGAACGGCGCACTGCCCGACGTCGGGTCGGCGCGCCGCTCGCTCGGCGATCGCGACCGGCTGCGCCGCAACCACGACGGTTCGATCGACATCGTCGTGTCGGCATCGCCGGGCGGCGCGCATGCGGGCAACTGGCTGCCGGCGCCGCGCACCGATTTCGCGCTCGCATTGCGCCTGTACGCGCCGAAGCCGCAGGCGAGCGACGGGTCGTGGATGCCGCCCGTCGTCGTCCGGAAATGAACGGTTGACCGCCACCGTTGTCCGACCGGCGGGCGCGGTGGTGGCGCCCGAACCCCGTATCGTCACCTCCTGAGCCTATACTTTCGGGATAGCGTGCGCGGCCGCCCGGTTGTCCGGCGCGGCCCGGCATCCATTCCCGAGGCATTCAAGCATGGCAAGCCCAGACAAAGAAACCGTATCCTCGACCCTCCATGCCCTCGGCGGTGTTGCACGCTCGCGCCGTGCCCGGCGTATCGGCATCGGCGTGCTGATCTTCCTCGTATTGTTCGGACTGCTCGGGTTCTTCGCGGCGCCGCCGCTGATCCGTCACATCGCCGAACAGCAGCTGAGCAAGCAGCTCGACCGGCCGGCCACGATCCAGCGGATCGCACTGAACCCGTACACGCTGAACCTCGAAGCCGACGGCATCCACCTCGGCGAGCGCGGCGGCCAGGGCGACTTCATCGACATCGGCAAGCTCGTCGTGAGGCCGTCGTGGTCGTCGCTGTTCCGCGGTGCGCCGATCGTCAACGAAATCCGGCTCGACTCGCCGCGCTTTCACATCGTCCGCTACGACGCGCAGCGCTTCAACTTCACCGACCTGATCGAGAAGTTCTCCGCGCCGTCGCCGAAGCCCGAAAGCAAGCCGACGCAGTTCTCGGTGTCGAACATCCAGGTGAACGACGGCCGGATCGATTTCGACGACCGTCTGCTGAACGAAAAGCACGTGGTCGACAACTGGACGCTCGGCATTCCGTACATCGCGACGCTGGCCTCGAAGACCGACATCTTCGTCGAGCCGAAGCTGCGCGCGCGCTTCGACGGCAGCCCGCTCTCGATCGACGGCAAGACCAAGCCGTTCGCGCAGTCGCGCGAATCGGAGATCGCGCTGAAGTTCGACGGCCTCGACGTCCCCAAGCTGATCTCGTACGTGCCGGCGAAGCTGCCGGTGGCCGTGACCAGCGGCCTGCTGAGCAGCAACCTCACGGTCAATTTCGTGATGAGCGGCGAGACGCCCGCGCTTCGCGTATCGGGCACCGTCGACCTGAGCGACGCGAAGGTGACGGACCATGCGTCCGCGCCGCTGTTCGCCGCGCGCGGCGTGCACGTCGCGGCGGCCAGCCTCGAGCCGCTGCGCAACGCGATGCACTTCGACGAGATCAAGATCGACCAGCCGGTGGTCGACCTGTCGCGCGACAAGCAGGGCGTGCTGAACGTCGAGAAGCTCGTCGCGCAGCCGGCTGCCGCCCCGAAGGCCGAAGCCGGCAAGCCGGCCGCACCGGGTGCCGCCGCCGCTTCCGGCGCCGCCGGCGCCGCGGCCAGCGGCGCGAAGGCTGACGATGCCGCCGCCGCGAAGGAAGCGCCGCCGCTCGACCTGACGATCCGTCATTTCGCGATCGACGGCGGCACGGTCAACGTCGACGACCGCGTGCCTGCGACACCGACCGCGATGTCGCTGACGAAGCTTGCCGCGACGCTCGACGGCTTCTCGCTGCAGGGCAAGACGCCGGCGAAATACACGTTGTCGACGTCGCTGTCGCGCGGCGGCGACGTGACGGCCGAAGGCGCGTTCAACCTGGCGGACAAGCAGGCCGACACGAAGCTGACGGTCGCCGCGCTCGCGCTGCCGGCGCTGCAGCCGTACCTGGGCGAGGCGACGCGTGCGCGCGTGCTCGACGGCACGCTCGGCGCGACCGTCAACGCGAAGACCGACTGGGGCAAGACGCCGCTCGCCGCGGAAGTCGCCGACAGCACGATCAGCCTGAAGTCGCTGAAGATCGCGACGCCGGACAACAAGGCGCCCGCGATCGTGCTGCCCGACGCGAGCGCGAAGATCGCGAAGGTCGACGTCGCCGCGCGCACCGCGGAGATCGCGAGCGTCGACGCGAGCGGGCTCGCGCTCGACGTGAAGCGCCTGAAAGACGGCAAGATCGACCTCGCCGCGCTGGCCGAACCCGCGCAGGCGTCGGTGCCGAAGCGCACGGTCGCGCGCAAGGCGGAGGCCGCCGCGCCGTCGTGGCACTACCGGATCGACGCGCTGAACGTGAAGGATTCGTCCGCGAACTTCACCGACCTGTCGACGCCGCGCCCGGTGAAGCTGGCGATCAAGCCGCTGGAACTGTCGGTGCAGAAGCTGAGCGACGACCTGACGAAGCCGCTGCCCGTGCAGCTGAAGGCGACGCTGAACCGCAAGGGCTCGCTGAACGTGACGGGCGACGTGACCGCGCAGCCGCTGAAGGTCGGCCTGAAGATCAACGGCAACCGCCTCGACGCGGCCGCGTTCGAGCCGTACTTCGGCAGTGCGCTGAACGCGACGATCGCGAGCGCGCTGCTCAACGCGCAGGGCAACCTGACGTTCGCGCAGGTGAAGGACACGCCGCGCGCGACTTATCGCGGCGACGTCGCGCTAGTCGACGTGCGGATGCTCGACAAGGCGACGTCCGACCCGTTCGCGGGCTGGCGCTCGCTCGCGCTGTCGAACCTGAAGGCGAACTACGACGAGAAGGGCACCGACGTCGACGCCGCGCGCGTGACGTTCTCGAACTTCTACGGCCGCGTGCTGCTCGATGCGCAGGGGCGTCTGAACCTGAAGGACGTGGTCGCGAAGGAGACGGGCCCCGCGCAGTCGCTCACGCGTGACGCGAGCAAGGGCGAGCCGGTGCCGCTGTCGCCGCAGGCCGCGTCGGCGCCGGCCGCCGCGCAGCAGGCATCTGCGCCCGCACCCGCGTCCGCGACGGTGGTCGTGAAGGCCGCGACGCCGCCGCAGAATCCGGTTCGGATGCACTTCGGCGAGCTTGTGCTGCAGAACGGCCGCGTGACCTACACGGACAACTTCATCAAGCCGAACTACACGGCGAACCTCGTCGCGATCAAGGGCACGGTCGGCGCGTTCGGCACGGATTCGACGACGTCCGCGCCGGTCGACGTCGCCGCGAACCTCGCGGGCAACGGGCCGATCTCGATCAAGGGCTCGGTGAACCCGCTGATCGAAAAGCCGGCGCTCGACCTGACGGCGACCGCACACGACATCGAGCTGACCAACCTGACGCCGTACTCGGCGAAGTACGCCGGTTATCCGATCACGAAGGGCAAGCTCAACGTCGATCTGCACTACCAGCTCGCGAACGACCAGCTGTCGGCGAACAACCACATCTTCATCGACCAGCTCACGTTCGGCGATCGCGTCGAGAACGACACCGCGACGAAGCTGCCGGTGAAGCTCGCGATCTCGCTGCTGAAGAACACGCGCGGCCAGATCGACGTGAACCTGCCGGTGTCGGGTTCGCTGTCGAATCCGGAATTCAGCGTCGGCGGGCTGATCTGGCACGCGGTGCTGAACCTGATCGCGAAGGCCGTCACGTCGCCGTTCACGCTGCTCGCGAATGCATTCGGCGGCGGCGGCGAGGACCTCGGCTATGTCGAGTTTGCGCCGGGCTCGTACGAGCTGACCGACGCGCAGCAGAAGAAGCTCGACACGGTCGTGAAGATGCTGACCGAGAAGCCGTCGATCCGCCTGGACCTGATCGGCCGTGTCGATCCGGCCCAGGACACGCCGGGGCTGCGCGACGCGTACGTCGAGCGGCTGGTGCGCCAGCAGAAGCTGAAGGACGTGGTCGGCCAGGGCGAAAGCGTCGATCCGATGTCGGTGAAGGTCGACAAGACCGAATACACGAAGTACCTGACGCGCGCGTACAAGGCCGCCGACTTCAAGAAGCCGCGCAACCTCGTCGGCCTGCAGAAGACGCTGCCCGATGCAGACATGAAGCAGGCGCTGGCCGATCACGCGCCGGCCGACGACAACGCGCTGCGGGCGCTCGCGCAGCAGCGTGCGCAGGCCGTGCGCCAGTACCTCGACGGGAAGATCGATTCGAGCCGCGTGTTCGTCGTCGCGCCGAAGCTCGACGCGAAGGGCATCTCGGACAAGGGCGCGACGACCCGCGTCGACTTCGGGCTGCAGTAAGCCTTGCCGCCATCCGCCGCCGCGCCCGCACCTGCTGGGCGCGGCGGTTTTTTTCAGCGCGCGGCGATCGCCGGTTCGCGCTTGTCCAGTTCCTTCCTCGCGGCCAGCGGCAGACGGGCGTCGTCCCACTGCGTCAGCCATTCGATTTCCTTCGCGGTGAACACCTGTCCGTAGTTGCGCAACGCGTACTGCAGCGCGTCGACGACGTGGTGGCGAATGATTTCGGGGGTACGTGCATCGTCCAGCACGAACCGGAGAGCTTCCAGGGTCGACATACTCGTGCTCCGGGTCAGGGAAAACCCTTTATCACACGCCAATAGTCGCGGGCCAAGCCGAAAAAAAATCCGGTTGCACGCGTTGGCGCCCCGAACGGCATCGCATTGCGACCGCGTCATGTCACTTGCGATTGGTTACGTTTGACAGAGAACAGAAAGCCCCGCTTCATCCGGTCGCCGCACGATCCGGCGATATTTTGCGCGCCTGATGGCAAGTCGTGCAGTTCAACGTCAATCGATGAGGTGGGGTGATGATTTCCAGGTTCGTCAAGCAACGAAAAATGGCGGTGATGGTGGCGGGCGCGCTGGCGCTCGCAAGCGCGGGCGCGTATGCGGCGCAGCAGGATGGCAACAGCCAGGGCGAGAACGGCGGCAATGCGCGCCGCGTGGTGAAGCACGTGCTGCTGCTCAGCGTCGACGGTCTGCACGAGCAGGATCTCGCGCGCTGCATCGGCGCGAACACGTGCCCGAACATCGCGGTGCTCGCGAAGAGCGGCGTGACGTACGCGAATGCGTACACGCCGGGCCTGTCGGATTCGTTCCCGGGCCTCGCGGCGCTCGTCACGGGCGGCTCGCCGAAGACGGCAGGCCTGTTCTACGACGTGTCGTATGACCGCAACCTGTATGCGCCGGGCGATACGATGTGCTCGGGCAAGCAGGGCTGGAACGTCGTGTTCGACGAAACGACGGGCATCGACGCGATCAACGGCGGCAAGCTCGTGCACCTCGACGGCGGCGGCGCGTTCAACCCGCAGGCGATCCCGCATGCGCGCGTGAACGGCCAGTGCGTGCCCGTTTATCCGCACAACTACGTGAAGACCAACACGGTGTTCGAAGCCGTGAAGGCCGGCGTGCCGAACGCGCACACCGCGTGGGCCGACAAGCACGCGTGGGGCTACGACTGGCTGAACGGCCCGTCGGGCACCGGCGTCGACGACATGATGCGCACCGAGATCAACTCGATCGACCCGGCGACGAACACCGACTACACGGACGTCTATTCGCACACCGCGCGCTTCGACAACCTGCACGTGCAGGCACTGCTCAACCAGATCGAAGGCCGCGATTCGACGGGCACGAAGCGCGCGCCGGTGCCGACACTGTTCGGCGCCGACTTCCAGACGCTGAGCGTCGCGCAGAAGTCACCGGTCGCAAAGGGCGGCGGCTATCTCGATGCCGACTTCACGCCGAACGGCCAGGTCGCGAACGCGATCACCTACGTCGACAACTCGATCGGTCATATCGTCGCGGCGCTGAAGCAGGCGAACCTGTACGCGTCGACGGCCGTGATCGTCACGTCGAAGCATGGCCAGTCGCCGACCGATCACACGAAGCTCGTGAAGAACGGCGACACGCTGACGAAGCTGCTCGAAACGAACAATTACCTCGATCCGAACGGCAACTTCGGCCAGAACAACACGACGACGGGCAACCTGAACGACGGTTCGGGCCTGGTCGGCACGGGCTTCGTGCAGACCGACGACGTGGGCCTGATCTGGCTGCGCGACCGCAGCCAGCGCACGGCGGTGGTCGAGACGCTGAAGGCGAACCTGGGCTGCAATGCGCCGGGGATCTGCGCGGACGGTCCGCAGGCGTATGTCCTGCATGGCGCGGCGCTGGCCGACCGCTTCGGCGATCCGGCCAACGGCCGTACGCCGGACATCATCGTCCAGCCGAATCCGGGCGTGATCTACACGACGAGCACGAAGAAGGACGAGGAGCACGGCGGCAACGCACCGGACGACAGCCATCTCGGCTTGCTCGTGTCGTATCCGGGCATCCACCGCGCGCGCACCGTGAACGACCTCGTCGGCACGAAGCAGGTCGCGCCGACGATCCTCGAGCTGCTCGGCGCCGACCCGCGCCTGCTGCATGCGGTCGTGGCCGAGAACACGCGCGTGCTGCCGGGGCTCGGGATCGGGCGCTGACGCGGCAGGCCGGATGTCGCCGCCGGGCGCGCGTTGCCGTGCGGCGGCGCGCGCCGTTCGCTTTCGAGGCGACGTCGTGCCGCCCTACGCGCGCCCCGATTCGTCCAGCATCCAGTCCCTGAATCGCCGCAACGCATCGCTCGTGTCGAGACGCTCCGGCGCGTAGCAGAGGTAATGTCCCTGCGCGTCCACGTCGACCGGTGCGTCGAACGGCTCGATCAGCGTGCCCGCCGCGAGATTGTCGAGAATCAGGAAACGCGGCACGAGGGCGATCCCGAGCCCCGCCTGTGCGGCCTGGATCAGCACCGAATACTGCTCGAAGCGCGGCCCGGCCAGCGCGTTCATCTGCGATGCTCGATGACGCTCCGCCCATGCGGACCACGCGATCTCCGCCTGCTCGTGCACGAGGCGCGGCGCCGTCGCCGCGTCGGCGGGCGCGTGCAGCGCATGCCGGTCGCCGAATTCGCGCGAACAGACCGGCACGAAGGTTCGCCCGCCCAGATAGTCGCTTCGCACACCTTCCCATCCGCCGTCGCCGTAGCGGATCGCCGCGTCGAGTCCGAAAGGAAACACGTCGCCGGGTGCGAGATGGCGGCGAAAGCTCAGCGTGACGTCCGGCGCCGTGGCGAGAAAGCGCGTGAGGCGCGGCAGCAGCCACTTGGTCGTGAACGTCGGCACGCTCGCGATCGTCAGCAGGTCGCTGTTCTCGCGCGCGCTCAGCAGTTCGATCGATGCGTTGCCGATTTCGCGCAACGGCCCGACGACGCGTGCGTGATACACCTGGCCCGCACGCGTGAGCGCGAGGCCGCGCCCCTCGCGCACGAACAGCTTCACGCCGAACAGGGCTTCGAGGTTCGCGATCTGCCGGCTGACTGCGCTCGGCGTCAGGCCCAGTTCGCGGGCCGCGTAGGAGAAGTTCAGGTACTTCGCGGAGGCGGCGAACGCGTGCAGCTCCGCCACGTTCGGATACAGGTGCTTCATGGCGGGCTGTTCCGTCCTTGCACAGGTCGATGCGCGCTTTTTACGTTTTTTTCATGACGATGCCATGTCGAAACCGCACACTGCGCCGGCTTCGACAACGCAAGCGGGCCCCGTCCGGCGGGCGTCGAGCGAGGCGTTCCCCGATCGTCAGCGAGTGAGTTCATGCATCCGTCAACCGCCCCGGCATTGGCCGACGGTGTTCCGATTCGTCGTAACAGACCGGCCTGTCCGCGCGTCGGCAGACTGTTGCTGCAGGCGCTGCTCGCGGCGTTCGCGCTCTACCTGCTGTTGCCGATCGCGTTGCTGCTGATCGGCGCCGTGGGCGAATCGTGGACGAACACGCTGCTGCCCACCGGTGTCACCGGGCACTGGTTTGCCGACCTGGCTGCGAACCGGAGCTTCACCCGCGCGTTCGGCGTGAGCTTCATGGTGGCGCTGGCGTGCTGCGCGCTCAACGCGGTGATCGGCCTGCCGCTCGCGTATGCGCTGCATCATCGCGCGCAGGCCGGCGGCGGGTTCGCGACGCGCGTCGTGATGCTGCTGCCGGTCGCCGTGCCGGCGCTGACGCTCGGTTTCGGCTACATCGCGATCTTCAGCGGCGACACGCTGCCGTGGCTCGGCACGTTGCCGTTGATGATCGCGGCGCACGGGGTGCTGACGTTGCCGTATCTGCTGCAGACGCTGCTCGGCGACTTGCGCCACCTCGGCCTCGCACGGCTCGAGGCCTGCGCGGCGACGCTCGGCGCGACGCCGCTGCGCCAGTTCGTCACGATCGTGCTGCCGAACCTGCGGCACAGCCTGTTTTCCGGCCTCGTGATGGTCGCCGCGCTGTCGATCGGCGAATTCCAGATCTCGAACCTGATCGCCGGCTTTCGCTACCGGAACTATCCGATCGTGCTGCTGCAGGCGTTCTACGGCGCGACGGGGATGGCGTGCGCGGCCACCGTCGTACTGCTCGTGCTCGCCGTGCTTGCGACGCTCGTGTCCGTCGGCACCGTGCAACGTCTGAAATGAGTCATCCATGAGTCTCGAATTCGAACACGTCAGCTTTCAGTATCCGGGCGCCCGTCATGGCGTCGACGACGTCACGCTGTCCGCTGCGCAGGGCGAACTGCTCGCGGTGATGGGGCGCAGCGGGTCCGGCAAATCCACGCTGCTGAGGCTCGCGGCCGGGCTGCTCGACGGCTGGCGCGGCCGCATCGCGATCGGCGGTGCCGACGTGGCCGGCGTGCCTGTGTGGCGGCGCGAAGTGGGGATGGTGTTCCAGCACTACGCGCTGTTCCCGAACCTGTCGGTCGTCGACAACGTCGCGTACGGGTTGCGGATGCGCGGCGTGGCGGCCGGCCTTCGGCGCCGGCGCGCGCTCGACATGCTCGAGCGGGTCGGGCTGTCGGCCCATGCGACGCGCGGCGTCGCGATGCTGTCCGGCGGGCAGCAGCAGCGCGTCGCGCTTGCGCGGGCGCTCGTGATCGAACCGAAGCTGCTGCTGCTCGACGAGCCGCTCGCGGCGCTCGACGCCGGCATCCGCCATCAGTTGCGCGACGAGATCCGCGCGCTGCAGCGCGCGTGCGGCGCGACGACGCTGTTCGTCACGCACGACCAGGACGAAGCGCTGAGCATGGCCGACCGCGTCGCGATCGTCGACGGCGGCCGGGTGCTGCAGGCCGGCACGCCGCGCGACCTGTACGAGCGCCCGGCCACCGCGCAGGTCGCGCGCTTCGTCGGGCATTCGACGCTACTGCGCGGGCGGGTACTCGCGCACGGCGAAATCGACGTGAGTTTCGCGACGCTGCGCGCGGAAACGGGCGCGCATCGCCCGGGCGAGGACGTCGCAGTGCTGGTGCGGCCCGAGCACGTGCAGGCCGATCCGCCGGCGCAGAGCACGAACCGCATCGAAGGCCGTCGCGGGGAAGTGCGTTATTTCGGCGCGACGCAGCGTTACGACTTCATGCCGGACGGCTCGGCCGACGTGCTGCTGTGCGAAGGGCGCGAACCCGCCGCGCGCAGCATCGCGGTCGACCCGCGCCATCTGCTCGTGCTGCCGGCATCGCCGGACGCGCACTGATCCCTTTCGTTCAACGGAGATTCACGATGCTTGCAGGCTCCCCTCTTGTGAAGGCCATGCGCGCCCGCGTGCTGGCGCTGTGCGCGCTCGCGGCGCTCTCTTGTGCGGCAGCGCAGGCCGCGCCGCTGTATCCGGGCGAAGACGCGCTGTACGCGAAGGCGGCCGACGAAGGGCTCGTCGTGTCGTTCGATACCGGCCCCGAATGGGCGAACTGGAAGGCGCTGTTCGCCGAATTCCGCAAGCGCTATCCGAAGGTCGAGATCACGTACAACGACATCGGCTCGGCCGCGACCGTCGTCGCGCTCGACAAGTCGCGCCGCCGTCCGCAGGCCGACACCGCGTACTACTTCGCGGCGTCGGCGCTCGATGCCGCAGGCAAGGACGTCGTCGCGCCGTTCCGGCCGGTCAACTTCGACAAGCTGCCGGGCGTGTTCCGCGCGGCTGACGGCCGCTGGTTCGCCGTGCATTCGCTGAACATCGCGTTCCTCGTCAACCGGAAGCTCGTCAAGAACGTGCCGCAGCGCTGGTCCGACCTGCTGAAGCCCGAGTACCGCAATGCGGTGGTCTATCTCGACCCGCGCTCGACCGGGCAGGGCCAGGTCGCGGTGTTCGCGGCCGCGTATGCGAACGGCGGCAGCGTCGAGAACCCGAAGCCGGGCGCCGACTTCTTCGGCAAGCTGAAGCAGGCCGGCAACGTGCTGCGCGTCGAGGGCACGACGCCGTACGCGAAGTTCGTGAAGGGCGAGATCCCGATCCTGATCGGCTACGAGAACGACGGCCTCAAGGCGAAGTACGCGGACGGCATGGGCGATGCGGCCGACGTCGTGCTTCCGCAGGACGGCAGCGTATCGGCGCCCTATGCGATGAGTCTCGTGAAGAACGGCCCCAACCCGTCCGCCGCGCAGCTCTGGCTCAACCTCGTGATGAGCGACGTCGGGCAGGCGCTGTTCGCGCAAGGCTATGTGCGCCCGGCGGTGCCCGGCACGCCGGTCGCCGCGGAGGTCGCGGCGAAGCTGCCGAACGCGCCGCAAGTGCGTCCGCTCGATGTCGCGAAGGCGGCGGCGCGCAAGGCCGAAGTCGACCAGCTCTGGTCGCAGGCCACGCTCGGCCAGTAAGGGGCGCGGGATGCACGCTTCCTTACCGGAACGCGGTGTATTGCGCCGCTTCGGCGCGCTGCCCGCGGCGGCCTTGCTCGCGGTGTGTTTCGTGCTGCCGCTGGCCGCGTTGGTCGAGGCGGCGTGCGCGGACGGTGGCCGCGCGTTTGCGGCGGTGTGGCGCGATCCGCTCGTCGCCGACGCGATCGCGCGCTCGCTGGCGCTGGCGATCGGCGCCGGCACGTTGTCGGTCGGCGTGGGCGTGCCGGTCGCATTCGCGCTGGCCGGGCAGTCGCCGGCGCGGCGCCATTGGTCGCTCGCGCTGCTCGGTGTACCGCTCGCGTTTTCCGGGCTGGTGATCGCGTACGGCTTCATCCTCGCCTTCGGCCGCGCGGGCTTCGTGACCACGCTGCTAGCCGCGCTGGGCGCCGATCCGACCGTGGTCGGCGGCGCGATCTACACGATGCCGGGGCTCGCGGTCGCGTACGCGTACTACCTGATCCCGCGCGTCGCGCTGATGATCTACCCGGCGCTCGCGAATCTCGACCGGCGGCCGCTCGAGGCGGCGCTGACGCTCGGCGCGCGGCCGTGGCGTGCATGGCTCGACGTTGCATGGCGCGAGCTGTGGCCGTCGGTCGCGTCCGCATGGTGCCTCGTGACCGCGATCGCGCTCGGTACCTACGGCACGGCGATCGCGCTGGCCGGCACGCAGATCAACATCCTGCCGCTGCTGATGTACCTGAAGCTGTCGGACGGGCAAACCGATTTTTCGCAGGCGGCTGTGCTGTCGATCGTGCTGACGGCGATCTGTACCTGCGTTCTGGCACTGGGGGAAGGTCTTGTTCGCCAACGACGTCATTGAATGCGTGTGGTCCGAGCCGGCGCGCGATGCGCTCGCGCGACTGGCGCAGCGGCAACGCGGCACGCGCAGGCACCGGATGCCGGTCGGCCTGATCGGCCCGCGCGACGCGACGGATGAGCAGATGCGCACCGCGGAACGGATTGCGCACGCGGTTGCGTCGACGGGCGTCGCGCTCGTCGGCGGCGGCAAGCAGGGCGTGATGGAGGCCGCCGCCCGTGGCGCGCATGCGGCCGGCGGCTGCGCGATCGGGCTGTTGCCCGAAGACGATGCGACGCTTGCGAATCCGTACCTGAGCGTCGCGCTGCCGACCGGGCTCGGCATCACGCGCAATGCACTGGTCGCGCGAGCGTCGCTCTGCCTGATCGCGGTCGGCGGCGGGCTCGGCACGCTGTCCGAAATCGCGCTCGGGCTGCAGTGGGGCAAGCCGGTGTTCACGATGTGCGGCGCGCCGCAGGTGGCGGGCGTCGAGTGCTTCGACGAAGCGGACGGGCTCGTCGTGCGGGTTGCCCAGTGGCTGGCCGATTCGGCATAGCGCCGACGGGCGCGCGTCGGGCACGGGCTTGAAATGACGGGCGCAACCCGCCATATTGGCCAGGCATCACCCGTTCAACGACGTACCGAGAGGATCGTTCATGCGCCTTCTGCTTGCCCTGCTGCTGCCGTGGTTCCAGTTTTTCACGATCGGCCGCCCGATCGCCGGGATCATCTGCCTGGTCCTGCAACTCACGATCATCGGCTGGCTGCCGGCCGCGATCTGGTCGGTGTATGCGTTGAGCCAGTACAAGACCGACCGCAAGATCGACGCGGCGTTGCGCGAGCGGCGCTGACGCAGACGGCCACGGGCGTCGCCGCTCGCCGTGGTCACCGCCGGTTACTGCGGCGGCGGCCCGTCCAGTTCCTCGGCCCGCGCGAACAGCCAGTCGACGAACGTGCGCAACGCCGGATCGTCGTCGTTGCGATACAGGCAATGAAACGGCGGCCCTTCCAGGTGGACGTCCGGAAACAGGGCGACGAGCCGGCCGCTCGCGAGAGCGTCGCGCACCACCGCGCGCGGCGCGAGGCACACGCCGAGCCCGCTCGCGGCGGCCTGGACCAGCAGGAAGAACTCGCGATAGAACGGTCCGCGCAAGGTTTCGGTGACGTCCGTGCCGGCCTGGTGGAACCAGTATTGCCACGCCTGCGGCAGCCCCGCGTAGTGGAGCAGCGGCGCGCTGCGGAGGTCCGCCGGCACACGCGCCTGTGCGAGCACCGGATGGCCGGGCGCACACACGGGTAGCGCGACGTTCGCGAGCAGCGGGCGCGACACGAAGCCCTTGCGGCGCAGCTCCGGCGTATAGCGGCGGATCACGATGTCGCACGTCTCGTCGATCTGGTCGCGCTCCACGTCGGCGCTCGTGACGAGCTGCACGTCGATGCCGGGATGCGCGGCCTGGAACACGGCCAGTTGCGTCAGCAACCATCCATGCGCGAATGACACGGACGCGTTGACCCGGACCGAATGGCCGCCGACGGGCTCGAACATCTGCCCGGTCGCCTGTGCGAGCCGGCCGAGGCAGCTCGCGACGTCGACGAGGTAATGCCGCGCGCGCGGCGTGAGCCGCAGCGAACGCCCGTCGCGTTCGAACAGCTTCTGCCCGAAGAACGATTCGAGCACGCGGATCTGCTGCGCGATCGCGCTCTGGGTCACGTTCAGTTCCTCGGCGGCGAGGGTGATGCTCTGCAGTCGGCCGGCAGCTTCGAAGCTGCGCAGCGCGTTCAGGGGCGGCAATCGGCGCATCGTGAGATCGCGAAGAAAAGCTACACAGTGGGTCAAAAAATGTCGTTTGTCGCGGCTTGGGCGCGTCCCTATGATGGCGCCGACAGGAGAAAACCGCGATGACGATCATAGCGCCACCCGATTGCCGATCAACCGGAATTCGCCGCCGTTTTCGCGACCGGCGCACGGCGCGGCGCGCGATGCGCCGCGTGGCAGCGGTGCCGCCGGTGCGCGGCCGCGGTGCGCTGGCGCTCGCCTGCGCCGGGCTGCTCGCGATGCTGGCCGGGTGCGCGGCGAAGCCGCAGAACGAACGCCAGATCGGCAGCGGCGGATCGCTGGTGCGCTACAGCTCCAGCCAGACTGAAGTCGACCTGACGGACCACGAGCAACAGACGCTGCGCATGATGACCGATCGCCGCTATGCGGGCGCGACGCAGGCGCGCACGCTCGACGCGGTGGCGGCCGTGCTGCGCGCGCAGGGCTATGCGCCGGTGACGGTCGACCGCGACATGGGGCTGATCGAAGGCGGCCGCAGCAACACGCTGATTCCGAAGTGGCGGCAACTGCTGCGCGGCGCGCTGAAGGCGAAGATCGGCGGCTTGCCCGCGAAACCGGATCACGAGCGCGTGGCCGCCGTCGTTTCGGTCCGCGTCACATCGGCGCGCGACGCGATCGTGCGGGCGCGCTTCGACCGCACGGTGTGGGACAGCAACGGCGATTCGCGGATGAAGACCGTCGTCGAGCCCGATTGCTACCAGACCTTCTTCGGTGCAATGGACAAGGCGATGTGCACGACGTCGTGCGAGCGGTGAGCGGCACGCACGTGCCGAGGCGGGGAGGAATGGAGGGGGGCTGCCGCCCGACGGCGGGCGGATGCGCGAGCCGGGGCGCGCGGCGCGCAGCACGAAGGCGCCTGCGAGAAAACGGCCGCCCGGATCGTCGTTCGACCGGGGCGACCGCTTCGCTTACTTCACGGCAAACAGCGTCAGATTCATGAAGATCTTGAACGCATAGCCGAGCGTGACGGCGCCGATCACGCCGCCCGCCCACAAGACGACGAACCACATCCAGCCGCGCATTCGCGGCCGTGGCGCCTCGGGTGGACGATCGGCGGAATCAGTGGTGGTAGTAATGCTGGTCTTCATGGCGCACCTTGCCTCGGAATACCCAGTAACCCATCGTCGTGTAGGCGATGATGATCGGGAGGATAACCGCTGCGCCGACCAGCGTGAAGGTCTGGCTCGAACGCGGGGCCGCCGCTTCCCAGATCGTCATCGTCTGAGGAATCGCATACGGGAACAGCGTGACGAGCAGGCCGACATAGCCGAGCAGCACCAGCGCCAGCGCGAGCACGAACGGCGTCGTGTCGTGCCGGTCGCGTACCGCACGGCGCATCCACACCGCGCACCCGGCGACCAGGAACGGCACCGGCAGCAGGCGCCAGAACAGCCCCGAATCGAACCAGCGCTGCGCGATGGCCGGATCCTGCAGCGGCGTCCACAGGCTGACGACCGCGATGAAGCCGAGCAGCACGACGGTCAGCGGCCACACGACGCGATGCAGGCGGCGCTGCAGGTCGCCTTCGGTCTTCGCGACGAGCCAGCAGCAGCCGAGCAGCGCATAGGTCACGATCAGGCCGAGGCCCGTCAGCAGGCTGAACGGCGTGAGCCAGTCGAATGCGTCGCCTGCGAACACGCCGTCCTTCACGTTGATGCCCTGCAGGAACGCGCCGAGCGCGATGCCCTGGAACAGCGTCGCGCCGGCCGACCCGCCGATGAACGCGAGATCCCACAGCTGTTTCGTGCGTCGCGCCTTCGCGCGAATCTCGAACGACACGCCGCGGAAGATCAGGCACACCAGCATGAAGATCAGCGGCAGGTACAGCGCGGACAGCACGGTCGAATAGACGATCGGGAACACGGCGAACAGCCCGGCGCCGCCGAGCACGAGCCATGTCTCGTTGCCGTCCCACACGGGTGCGACCGTGTTCATCATCAGGTCGCGTTCCTTCTCGTCCGGGAAGAACGGGAAGACGATGCCGATGCCGAGGTCGAAGCCGTCGAGCACGACGTACATGAAGAGCCCCAATGCGATGATCGCGGCCCAGATTACGGTGACGTCCATAGGTTTTCTCGTTTGCGAAAGGGGGGCTCAGACGGTTTCGAGCGGCTCGTCGACGGCCGACATCGGGCGGCGCGCGGTGTGATCGGGGCGCGTGCCGGGCGTGTCGTCGTGCTTCGCGTCGGGCAGCGCGGGGCCGGCCTTCATCAGCTTCAGCATGTAGTACACGCCGGTGCCGAACACGAGGAAGTACACGATCACGAACGTCATCATCGACAGGCTGACCTGCTGCACCGACAGCGGCGACACGGCCTGCGCGGTACGCATCACGCCGTAGACGACCCACGGCTGGCGGCCCGCTTCGGTCGTCACCCAGCCCGCGAGCAGCGACACGAAGCCGGTCGGGCCCATCACGAGCGCGAAGCGCTGGAACCCCTTCGATTCATACAGGCGGCCGCGGCGGCGCAGGAACCACGCGAGCGCGGCAAGGCCGATCATCGCGAAGCCGAGGCCGACCATGATCCGGAAGCTCCAGAACACGACCGTCGAATTCGGCCGGTCTTCCGGCGGGAATTCCTTCAGCCCGCGGATCTCGCCGTCCCAGCTGTGCGTGAGGATCAGGCTGCCGAGGTGCGGCACTTTCACTGCGTAGCGCGTCGTTTCCGCCTTCATGTCCGGGATGCCGAACAGGTTGAGCGGCGTGCCGCCCTTTTCGGTTTCCCACAGCCCCTCGATCGCGGCGATCTTCGCGGGCTGGTGCTTCAGCGTGTTGATGCCGTGCTGGTCGCCGATCACGGCCTGCAGCGGCGCGAGCACGAGCAGCAGCCACAGCGCCATCGAGAACATCTTCTTCACGCTCTTGTCGCGGCGGCCCTTCAGCAGGTGCCACGCGCCCGTCGCGGCCACCACGAGCGCGGCGACGATGAACGCGGCGATCGCCATGTGGAACAGGCGGTACGGGAACGACGGGTTGAAGATGATCGCGAACCAGTCGGTCGGCACGACGCGGCCGTCGACGATCTCGAAGCCCTGCGGCGTCTGCATCCAGCTGTTCGACGCGAGGATCCAGAACGTCGAGATCAGCGTGCCGATCGCGACCATCAGCGTCGCGCCGAAGTGCGCGCGCGGGCTGACGCGGTTCCAGCCGAACAGCATGATGCCGAGGAAGCCGGCCTCGAGGAAGAACGCGGTCATGACCTCGTACATCAGCAGCGGCCCGGTGACGGCGCCGGCGAAGCTCGAGAAGCCCGACCAGTTCGTGCCGAACTGGTAGCTCATCACGACGCCGGAGACGACGCCCATCCCGAACGCGACCGCGAAGATCTTCGACCAGAACAGACAGAGGGTTTTGTAGTACTGCTTGCCGGTCCTGAGCCAGCGGTATTCGAGCACGGCGATGAAGCTGGCGAGGCCGATGCTCAACGCCGGAAAGACGATGTGAAAGGAGACGGTGAACGCGAATTGCAGGCGGGCCAGATCGAGGGCCGAAAGTGCGGTGTCCATACCAGATGACCGAAGCTGACGATACCCGCCGGCGGGTGCCGGCGGACCCCGGCAGACAGGCGTCGGGGTTGGCTGGAGTATGTGCCGCGATGTTGCACCGCGAAATGCGCCAACTCGTCGCAGATGTCCAGCCTGTCGCGCGTGATTGCGGGATAAATCGTTGATTCGTATCAAGAAGGCCGTTCGCGGCGCACGCGGGTGCGGCGTGGCGCTCTGACGCACGTGCGTCAATATGGCGCGTCGCGTCATCGGAACGGTTCCGGCCATGCGGAAATCGCGCGGCGGGCAGTTCGCGCGCGGCGCCAGGTGCAGCCGATCCGTTTCGGCGCATTAACGCGTAACGGACGCCGGCGTACCGGCGGGCCGTCGCGGGGAGCGGTGTCACACGGGTAACGTCGCGCAACATTGGCGTGGCCGCCGGTAATGGATGCCGGATCGCGCGCGGCGTAGCGTTCCGGGTGTCGGGTTCGCATCGACGAACCGGCCTGCCGGAGAACGTGACGTGAATGGATTGAAGCTCGCGCTGGGCGCGGTTGCCGCGGTGGCGCTCGCGACGGGCGGCGTGGCCCATGCTGCCCGGGTCGGGGTCTATATCGGCCCCGGCTACCCGTATTACACCCCCGTCGTCCCTGTGCCGTACTACTACCCGCCGCCCGTCGTCGCGGTACCGGTCGATCCGCCGCCGCCGCCCGAGTATGTCGAGAAGGGGCAGCCGCAGGACGACGGCGACGCGAGCCTCTGGTACTACTGCGACGCGTCGAAGCACTACTACCCGTATGTGAAGACCTGCAAGTCGGGCTGGCGATCGGTGCCGGCGCGGCCGCAATAACGGAGCCGCGACGATGACATCCGCCTATCGATTCTTGCGCGTGCCGGCTGCGCTGGCGCTGGCTGGCCTGCTGGGCGCATGCGCGTACATGCCGGCCGGGCCGAGCGTGATGGCGCTGCCCGGCACCGGCAAGTCGTTCGACCAGTTCCGCGCCGACGACGGCAGTTGCCGCCAGTACGCGTTCGAGCAATCCGGCGGCGTGAGCGCCGGACAGGCGTCGACCGCGAGCGCGGTCGGCAGCGCGGCCGTCGGTACCGCGCTGGGCGCGGCGGCCGGCGCCGCGTTCAACGGCGGCACCGGTGCCGCCGTCGGCGCGGGCGCGGGGCTGCTCGCGGGCAGCGTCGTCGGTGCGGGTGCCGCGCAGGGCTCGGCCTACGATGTTCAGCGCCGTTACGACTACGCGTACCTGCAGTGCATGTATGCGACGGGCAATCGCGTGCCGGTGCCGGGCGGGATGAGCGGCGGCAGGGGTGGCGGGTATGGCGGCGGATACGGCGGCGGATACGGCGGCGCGCCGCGCGCGGCGCCGCCGATGCCGCCCGCCGGCGTCCAGCCGCCGCCGCCGCGATATTGACGCGCGATTGCGGCTCGCCGGCCGGCACACGCTGCGTGAATTGCGTACACTCTGAGTCTCGTTTCGGCAGGGCCGGGCGCAGGGATGCCGGTCCGCGTTTACTCAGGGCATAGCGATGATCGATTTACGCAGCGATACCGTGACACGTCCGAGCCAGGCAATGCTGGCCGCCATGATTGCCGCCGAGACCGGCGACGATGTTTGGGGCGACGACCCGACCGTGCTGCGCCTGCAGGCGGTAACGGCCGAGCGGGCCGGCAAGGAAGCCGGCCTGTTCTTCCCGAGCGGCACGCAGAGCAACCTGGCCGCGCTGATGTCGCATTGCGAGCGCGGCGACGAATACATCGTCGGCCAGCTCGCGCACACCTACAAGTACGAAGGCGGCGGCGCGGCCGTGCTCGGCAGCATCCAGCCGCAGCCGATCGAGAATGCGCCGGACGGCACGCTGCCGCTCGCGAAGATCGCCGCGGCGATCAAGCCGCTCGACAATCACTTTGCCCGCACGCGCCTGCTCGCGCTCGAAAACACGATCGGCGGCCAGGTCTTGCCGGACGGCTATGTGCAGGAAGCCGTCGCGTTCGCGCGCAGCCGCGGGCTGTCCACGCACCTCGACGGCGCACGCGTGTGCAACGCGGCCGTCGCGTCGGGGCGGCCGATCGCCGAGCTGTGCGCGCCGTTCGACACCGTGTCGATCTGCTTCTCGAAAGGGCTCGGCGCACCGGTCGGTTCGGTGCTGGTCGGCAGCCGTGCGCTGATCGAGCGCGCGCAGCGCTGGCGCAAGGTGCTCGGCGGCGGGATGCGGCAGTCGGGCATCCTCGCGGCGGCGTGCCTGTATGCGCTCGACCACAACGTCGAGCGGCTCGCGGACGATCACGCGAATGCCGCGCATCTCGCGGAAGGCCTCGCGCGCATCGATGGTGTGAAGGTGCTGTCGCATGCGACGAACATGGTGTTCGCGCAATTCCCCGAAGCCGATTGCGCGCCGCTCGAGGCGTGGCTCAAGGCGCGCGGGATCCTCACGCAGATGCTGTACGCGTCGCGCTTCGTCACGCACTGCGACGTATCGCGTGCAGACATCGACACGTTCCTCGATGCGGTTGGCGCGTATTTCGCGCAGCGCCGCGCGTAAGGTGGCATGCGCCGGCCGGCGGGGGCGCCGGCGAGACGTGGCGCGAAGCAGGGAGCGAAGAGGCGACGGGGGCGGCGTGGCAACCCGTCTGTCGATATCGGGCGAGTCGGCGGGTTACGCTTGCCGCGGCGCGTCGGCGGGCGGCGTGCCGTCGCGGAACAGCGCTTGCAGTTGCGTGCGCAGTTCGGCGCTGTCGGTGTGCTGGTGCACCAGCACCGCATGTTGCACGGCGGCCTCCAGCAATTCGTTGTCGGAGTCGGCAGAAATCGCGACCGAGCAGTTCATCGCGCTGGGAAACTCGCGGCAATCGATATAGCGGCGGGACATGATGTTCTCCTTGCGGGAAAGGGAACGGCCGGATTGGCTTGATCGGCCGCGCGGCGCATTCGCGAGGTCGATGAAAAAAGTATAGGCGGCGCGGCAGGGATGCTCGCCGCGACGCGCACCGCGTCGGAAGTGTCGACCACCCGCGCGTCACGGCAGCGGCGCGAGTAACCGGCGCGCCGCTTCGACGACGCGTTCGGACAGCGACGCCATCGTCGGCGACTGCACGGTCCACGCGTGCCAGTACAGCGTGACGTCGGTCGGATGCGCGGGCGCGAGGTCGACGAGCCCCTGCGCATCGAGCGGCGTCGCGCCGATCAGCGGCTCCGGCACCATCGCATAGCCGAGCCCGTGCCGCACCGCCGCAAAGTGCGAATGGGTGCCCGGCACGTAATGGCACGGGTACGCGCCGTCAGGCAACCCGAACTTCTCCTTCAGGAACGACGACTGCAGCGTGTCGCGCCGCGAATACGCGACGACGGGCGCCTTGCGCGCGCTCGTGCGGTTCAGCCCGCGCGGAAACCAGCGCACCGCAAACGCGGCGGCCGCGAGCAGCCGGTAGCGCATCGTGCCGAGCGGCGTGGCGATGCAGCCGCGCATCGGCTTCGGCTCGGTCGTCACGCAACCGACCGCCATCCCGCTTTCGAGCAGGGCGAACGTGTGGTCCTGATCTTCGACGATCAGTTCGAACAGGATGCGCTCGCCCGCGAGCACGGATGTCAGCGCGGGCAGGAACCACGTGCCGAGGCTGTCGGCGTTCAGCGCGATCGTCACGGAGATCGGCGATTCGCGCTCGGTCGCGAGCGTGCTCTGCAGGTCGGCTTGCAACAGCGCGACGCGGCGCAGGTGCTGCAGCACGCGCTGGCCGGCCACCGTCGGGCGGCACGGACGCGTGCGCAGCACGAGCGGCGTGCCGAGGCTGGCTTCCAGCGCGCGGACCCGCTGCGTGACGGCGGAGGCGGTCACGTGCAGGCGCACGGCCGCCTGCTCGAAGCTGCCGGTGTCGGCGACGGCCAGCAGCGCGGCGGCCTGCTTCGGATCGATCGTCATCGACATGTCGGTGGAATTCCTGTGAACGGGGATGAAAACAGGCCGTAGTGTAAGGCAGTGGGCGCACCCATCCGGGCGTGGCGAATCGTCATCGGAATGGGTTGCCGCGCATGGGATGCCGGCGGCGCGTGCATTTTGATCTACGCTGTAGGGATGTGCGAAACGCGGCGGGCGCGATGCCGCTCGCGCGGCGGCGATGTCATCATGCCGAAGCCGAAGCCGAAGCCGAAGCCGAAGCCGAAGCCGAAGCCGAAGCCGAAGCCGGCGACGATGTACATCACGCAGGCCCGACCCCACCTCACCGAAGAACCAGCGACGGAGCGACTGAGCGATGATCTTCCGGCAACTTTTCGACCCGCAATCGTCGACTTATACGTATTTGCTCGCTGACAGCGCGTCGCGCGAAGCGCTGCTGATCGACCCGGTGTTCGAGCAGGTGCGCCGCGACGCGGCGCTGCTCGACGAGCTTGGGCTACGGCTCGTCGCGACCGTCGACACGCATGTGCATGCCGATCACGTGACCGGCGCATGGCTCCTGAAGCAGCGCACGGGCAGCGCGATCGCGATCTCGGCCGCGAGCGGCGCGCAGGGCGCCGACCGCTACCTGAACGACGGCGACCGCTGCGCGTTCGGCGCGCGCTACCTGACCGTGCGCACGACGCCCGGCCACACGAGCGGCTGCATCAGCCTCGTGCTCGACGACGAATCGATGGCGTTCACCGGCGATTGCCTGCTGATCCGCGGCACCGGCCGCACCGACTTTCAGCAGGGCGATCCGCGCGCACTGTATCGCGCGGTGCACGGCCGGCTCTTCACGCTGCCGGCCGCGTGCCTTTTGTATCCGGCGCACGACTATCGCGGGCTCACGGTGACGAGCGTCGGCGAAGAGCGGCGCTTCAATCCACGCCTCGGCGGCGATCTCAGCGAAGACGATTTCGCGGGCTACATGCGCAACCTCGGGCTCGCGCATCCGCGTCAGATCGACGTCGCGGTGCCGGCGAACCTGCAATGCGGCGTTGCCGCAAACGCGCCCGATGTGCAGGCGGCGCCCGACTGGGCGCCGCTCGTCTATACGTTCGCGGGGTTCTGGGAAATCGATCCGCAGTGGCTTGAGGATCACCTGCCGGCCGTGCAGGTCGTCGACGTGCGCGAGCCGGACGAATTCGCGGGCCCGCTCGGCCATCTGCCCGGCGCGACGCCGATCCCGCTCGGCGAACTGGCCGCGCGCGCCGGCGAGATCGCGCGCGACCGGCCGGTCGTGACCGTGTGCCGGGCCGGCGGGCGCTCCGCGCAGGCGACCGTGATCCTGCTGAAGGCCGGGTTCGATGCGGTCGCGAATCTCGGCGGCGGGATGCTGCGCTGGCGCGCCGAGGGGCGTGTCGTGAGGGACGGCCGGTCGTAGCGACCGAAGCCGCACAAAAAATATCCGGAGCGATGTCGAACCGGCCCGGCGCCGTTCGTCGTCAAGGTATCCGTTCATGTGGCGCCGCAAGACGCGGCGCCGAAACCCTGAGAGAACCCGCGATGATGCCGACGCTCTATGCCCATCCCTTTTCATCCTACTGCCAGAAGGTGTTGACCGCGCTGTACGAGAACGGCACGCCGTTCGAGTATCGCCTGCTTGCACACGACGATCCGAAGCCGATGCAGGAACTGACCGCGCTGTGGCCGCTGAAGCGCTTTCCGGTGCTGGTCGAAGCAGGCCGCACGGTGATCGAGGCGTCGATCATCATCGAGTATCTCGGCCTGAACCATCCGGGCCCCGTGCGCCTGCTGCCCGACGATCCGCACGCCGCGCTCGAGGTGCGGATGATGGACCGTTTCTTCGACAACTACGTGTCGACGCCGCAGCAGAAGGTCGTGCACGACGCGCTGCGCCGGGAATCCGAGCGCGATGCGCGCGGGGTCGCCGATGCGCGCGCGATGCTCGACACGTCGTACGCGTGGCTGGACAACAAGATGGCCGATCGCGAATGGGCGGCCGGCGATCATTTCAGCCTCGCCGATTGCGGCGCCGCGCCGTTCCTGTTCTACGCGGACTGGACGCACCGGATCGATCCGAAGTTTGCGAACGTGATCGCGTATCGCAAGCGTCTGCTCGCGCGGCCGTCGTTTGCGCGCGCGGTGGACGAGGCGCGGCCGTTTCGCTCGTTCTTCCCGCTCGGCGCGCCCGATCGCGACTGACCTGCGCGGCCGTTGCGCGGCGCGCCGCCGCCGCGCACGGCCGGCAGCGCGCGCCAGGGCGACGGAATGAAAGCAGCAGCGGCAGCATCGCGGCTCCGGTCCGTCACATCGTATGCGTGACCGACTGCGCGAGCGTCAGCAGTTCGTCGAACTGCGTGATCAGCTCGAAGCACAGCAGGAACGCGAGCGTATAGGCGGGCGCGGGGAAGCGCCGGATCGTCGCCAGCACCTGCGGCGCGAAGCGTGACCGGATCGTGTCGCGCGTCAGCAGCCACGCGATCGCGATGCCGATCGCGGCGCCCGCGATCAGGTCGGTCGGGTAGTGAAAGCCGAGATACGCGCGCGGCAGGCAGATGAAGACGACCGAATACAGCAGCGCGACGATGCCGACGCGGCGCGCGATGATGAAGATGCCGGTCGCGATTGCCATCCACAGCATGGCGTGATCGCTCGGGAACGAACTCCATGCCTGCAACGTGGCGGCGCGCAGTCCGGCCGACGGGAAGTGCAGGTGCAGGTCGGGGTTGTAGATCGGCCGCACGCGGAACGGCAGCACCTGCGCGAGCAGGCGGCCGAATGCGAGTGCAATGAGTCCGCTCGCAATCGTCGCGACGACCAGTTCGCGTTGCCGCTCGCGCTCAGGGCCCGGCTGGAACCACAGCCAGCACAGCACGGGAATGAGCACGAAGCCCTTGAACGTGTACAGGCCGGCAATCACGCGGATCGCGTGATTCATCAGTGGGCCGAACGTCACGTGGGTGAGGAAGATCTGGATCGTGGTGTCGAAATTGTTCATGTTCTGCGACCCCGGCGGACGCAGCACATGACATGCGGCCGGCAGGATCTGGAAGCGCGCTCGCCCGGAGCGCAACGGGGGGCAAGTATGTCACCCGTTTTTTCGAAGAAAATGCGAAAAAATACCGGGAATCCCCTGATAAAACGGGGCTGTGTGGTGGGGCCGGATGGGAGAGCGCCGCGCGGTGCGGCAGGGTCGAATCGTCCGACGTTTGCGCGCGAGCACGCATCGCCGTTGTAAAAATATTGGGTTGAACTGGGCAATCTGGCCGGCCGGTGCGGACCTTGCGCCGGATGAACGATTGCCGGGCAATACGCGGGCGAATCTGCCGGGCCGCGCGGCGTCATGCCTGCGCCGATCGAAAATAAAAGAAAAGGCGGGCAAGCCCGGTGGGTCTGCCCGCCTCGTCTGCGCGACGCCGGATGTCAGTTGCGCCAGACCCGTACGGCGAGCGCGGCCAGCGATGTCGCAACGGCCAGCGCGGTCACCGCATTCCAGCCCAGTTGCGCGAGCAACAAACTGCCGATCGCGGCGCCGGCCGCCATCCCGATGAACATGCCGACGAACAGCACCGCGTTGAGGCGGCTGCGCGAGGCGGGATCGATCCGGTAGACGATTGCCTGGTGCGCGATCAGCGTCGCCTGCACGCCGAGATCGAAGCCGATCGTCGCGACCGCGAGCAGCACGAGCTGCGCATGCGGCGACATCAGCGGCGCGGCGGCCATCGACGCGAACGACAGCGTCGCGATGCCGATGCCGATGCGCGTGACGCGCTCGGGGCCGTGATGGTCGGCCAGGCGCCCGGCGATCGGTGCGGCCAGCGCGCCAGCGGCGCCCGCGAGGCCGAATGCGCCCGCGGCCGCGCTGCCGAGATGAAACGGCGCGCCGTGCAGCATCACCGCGAGCGTCGACCAGAACGCGCTGAAGCCGATAGCGAGCAGCCCCTGCGCGAGCGCGGCGCGACGCAGGGCCGGATGATCGCGCCACAGCGCGCCGAGCGACGCGATCAGTGCGCGATAAGGCAGGCGCGTGGTCGGCTCGAAGCGCGGCAACCCGCGCGCGGCCACCGCGCCGATCACGGCGACGCTGACGGCCGCGAGCGCGAACATCGCGCGCCAGCCGGCCGTTTCCGCGATGAAGCCGGCCACGACGCGCGACAGCAGGATGCCGAGCAGCAACCCCGTCATCACCGTGCCGACGATGCGGCCGCGATGCGTGTCGTGCGCGAGCGTCGCGGCGGCCGGCACGACGTCCTGCGCCATCGTCGCGGCGAGGCCGATCGCGAAGCTCGCCCCGAGCAACAACCCGAGCGACGGCGCGATCGACGCGAGCAGCAGCGCGACGACTAGCGCGGCAGCCTTGGTTACGATTACGCGGCGCCGGTCGAAGCGGTCGCCGAGCGGCGCCAGCAGCAGGATGCCGAGTGCATAGCCGAGCTGCGTGAGCGTCGGCACGAAGCCGATCGCGCGCGCCGACGCGCCGAGATCGGGCCCGAGCGCGCCGAGCATCGGCTGCGCGTAGTAGAGCGGGGCGACGCCGAGGCCGGCGGCGGCCGCGAGCAGCAGCACGAGCCGGCGATCGGGCATTGAATGGGCGGCCGGATGGGTGGCCGGATGGGCCGGGGCATGCGCCATACGGGGCGCGGTGTCGAGTCGGGTCGGGGTGGACATGGTGTGCATCCTCGGTTGGATAACGCGATGGACGCGAGTGTGGCGGCACGTGGCAGGCCACGGTAGTGCCGCCCTGCGCAGATTTGTTATACGCTGCGCGAATGACCGAGAAATCTTCCTCTTCTCCCGCTGCTGGCGGGCCTCAGCGCGTTCAGGCCGTGCCGGTGGACGGCGCCGGCTATCGTTTCGAGCTGATGGAAACCTTCGTACGCATAGTCGAGGCCGGCAGCCTGTCGGCTGCCGCCGCGCAACTGCATACGACGCAGCCGACCATCAGCCGGCGGCTGCAGGCGCTCGAACGTTCGCTCGGCATGCGGCTGCTGCAACGGACGACGCACACGATGCGGCTGACCGTCGACGGCGAGCGCTGTTTCAAGCGCGCGAAGGAGCTGCTGGCGAACTGGGCGGCATTCGAGGCTGACTTGCGCGGCGCGCAGGAGGAGCCCGACGGGCTGCTGCGCGTCGCGGTACCGCACGCATTCGGGCAGGAGCGTTTCGTCGCGCCGCTCGCGCAGTTCCTGCGCGACTATCCGCGCGTGTCGATCGAATGGCTGCTGCAGGACGAAGTGCGCGATTTCGTCGGCAGCGGTATCGATTGCGCGATCCAGGTCGGCGAGCCGACCGATCCGGGCGTGGTCGCGATCCGGCTGACGAAGGTGCCGCGCTTCGTGGTCGCCGCGCCGTCGGTGCTGAACGGCGCCGACGTGCCGGCCGACCCCGACGCGCTGGCCGAGCTGCCGTGGCTCGCGCTGCGCACCTACTACCGCAACGAGCTCGCGCTGACGCACGCCGCCACCGGCGATACGCGGCGCATCGCGATCCGGCCGCGCATCACGACCGCGAACCTGTATGCACTGCGTAGCGCGGCGCTGCTGGGCGTCGGCGCGTGCGTCGGCTCGTCATGGATGCTGGCCGGCCATCTCGCGCGCGGCGAGCTCGTGCACCTCGCGCCCGAGTGGCAGGCCGCGCCGCTGCCGGTCTACCTGACCTATCCGCATGCGCAGTTCTATCCGTCGCGGCTCGTGCGGTTCGTCGCGATGATGCGCGAGGCCGTGCCGCCGCTCGTCGAAGGGCGCGAGGGCGATCCAGCCGGCGCGTGATGGCACGTGCCGTCAGCCGCGCCGGATCCCTTCCGGCAGCGCGCTGATGCGGCGCACCTCGGGCGAGTCGAGCCACGCACGCGACGTCGCGCAGTCGACGAACATGTCGGTCGCGTCTTCGCCCCAGAACAGGTCGCCGTCGAGTGCGAAGGTCGGCACGCCGAATACGCCGTCGGCGATCGCCTGATCGGTGTTCGCGCGCAGCGCGTCCTTGACCGGTTGTGCTTCAACGGCCGTCACGCCCTCCGGGAAACCGACGGCTTCGCACAGCGCGGCGAAGCCTTCCGGCGTCGACACGTCCTGGCCGTCGCGCCAGATATGCCGGAAGATCCGCCGGATCGCGTCGCGTGAACTGCCCATCGCGATCGCGAGGCGCAGCGGCTTGATCGGGTTGAACGGGTGCGCGGGCGGCATCCGGAATGCGATGCCGAGCTTGTCCGCGCGATATTGCGCGTGACGATAGGTGAAGACGCGTTTGGCCGCGATTTCCGCCGGCGCTTTCTGGCCCCAGTGCGCGAGCAGCGCGCCGAGCACGATCGGCCGCGGCTCGAACGCCGCGGCGGGCGGCAGGCGGTCGAACTGTTCCTGTTGCAGATAAGCGAACGGCGAAACGAAATCGAAATACCAGGTGGCGGTACGTGCGGCGTTCATCGCGAGCGTCTCCTCGTGCGGGTCCGGTGGATCGGGGCGGACCAGTGTCGCACGCGGCGGCGTTTTGCGCTGCCGCATCGCTTTTTCGCC
Organism: Burkholderia cepacia complex sp. TUM26381; assembly: GCF_057439935.1. Taxonomy (NCBI): domain Bacteria; kingdom Pseudomonadati; phylum Pseudomonadota; class Betaproteobacteria; order Burkholderiales; family Burkholderiaceae; genus Burkholderia; species Burkholderia cepacia complex sp. TUM26381. Next base: position 246,018 of record NZ_CM172007.1, read on the forward strand.
GCCGGCGCGACCGGTGCGCTATGCGGCTTCCACCAGCGCCGCGAGCCGCGCCAGCGCCATCTGCCAGCCGGTCTCGTTGTCGGCGGCCGGCACGCCGGGCGGTACGCCGTCGTGCACGGCGTCCACGCGCGTGCCGCCCGCTTCGTCGGACAGCGTGATCGTGATCGTCATTGCGCCGCGCAGCATCGGATCGTCGGTTTCGAACACGTCGATCTCGACGATCTGCTTGTCCGGCACGAGCGTGACGAAGCGGCCGTGATAGGTGTCGGTGCGTGCGCCGGACTTGCCGGTGCCGACCAACGGCGCGTCGTAGCTCAGCGACACGCGCAGCGCGCCGCCTTCGCGTGCATCGTACGCATGCACGCGGCACGTCATGCCGTCGGGCACCTTCCATTGCTCGACTGCGTGCGGGTCGAGCAGCGCGCGGTAGACGCGCCCGCGCGGGGCGTTCAGGTGCCGGCTGACCCGGGTCGAATGCGTGTGCGTATGCAACATGTGGCCTCCCGCGGAGCGCGCGCGACGGTGCACGCCGGAGCCCGGCGTGTCGTCATGCTTCCTTCAGGAATCCTAGGCGTGGGCGCGGCGCCACGCAATGACCGCGCATTCGTCTGCGTTCAGCGTAGCGTTGCGGCGAATGCGTCGAGCTGCGTGATGCAGGTGTTCCAGCCCTCGAAAAAGCCGAGCGCTTCGTGGCGCTCGCGCGTCGCGGCATCCGGATGCATCACGCGCGCTTCGTAGCGGCTGCCTGCATCGTCGTCGGCCATCGTGATGACTGCCGTGAAACCCATCCATGGCGCCTGCGGCCGCCAGCCGCCGGTGAGCATCGACGTGAAGGCGATGCGCGATTCCGGCACGATTTCGAGGAAGCAGCCGGGGTTGTCGCTCGTGCCGCCGTCGGGGCCGCGCATGAACGTGTGGAAAGCGCCGCCCGGCCGCAGGTCGAATGCGCGCACCTCGGTGGTCCACGGCTGCGGGCACCACCATTCCTTCAGCAACTCGGGGTCGGTCCATGCGCGCCACAGCGCGTGGCGCGGCGCGCGCAGCGTGCGCGTGATGACGAGATCGTGGGCTTCAACGGGTTCGACGTGGCTGGCTGACATCTTGCTCCTCCTGATGATGGCGTTCGACGAATTCGACGAGACGATCGGATCGTGCTTCCCACAGCGCGCGCTGCGCGGCGAGCCATGCCTCGGCCTCGGTCAGCCGGCTGCCGACCAGCGCGCAGGTGCGCGAGCGGCCGGTTTTCCGGGTCTCGACGAGGCCGCTGCGCTCGAGCACGGCGACATGCTTCATGAACGACGGCAGCGCCATGTCGAACGGCGCGGCCAGCGCGGAGACGGTCCGCTCGCCCTGGCCGAGCGCGCTGACGATCGCGCAGCGTGTCGGATCGGCAAGGGCGTGGAAGACGTCGCTGATGCCGGGTTGAAAGTTAGCCATATGGCTAAGTGTAGACGACGTGACGGGCGATGCAGCGAAAATTTTCGTCGCGTACGATGATGGGGCGGTAACGCGCGCCGACCGGGTGCGACGTTGCCGGACGCCTGCCGCCGTCGCGAGCTTCGATGGCCGGCCGGTGCTCTTTCGATCCCGGCCCATGCCGAACCCGCGCGTGCGGCCCACCTGACTACCGGAGATGGCATGACCGAATCTGTTACCGTCCGCCGCGTCGACGCGCGCGAAGCGATGAGCTGTGTCGACGCGCTGGCCGACGTGCTGGTCGATTGCGTCGAAGGCGGCGCATCCGTCAGCTTCATGCTGCCGATCGAGCGGCCGACTGCCGTCGCGTTCTGGACGCGCGTGGCCGAGGGCGTCGCGCACGACGAGCGCATCCTGCTCATTGCCGAGGACGCGTCCGGCCGGATCGTCGGCACTGTGCAGGTCGTGACCGGCCAACCCGAGAACCAGCCGCATCGCGCGGACATCGCGAAGATGCTCGTGTCGCGGCATGCGCGCCGGCAGGGCATCGCCGCACGGCTGATGGCGGCGGCCGACGCGGCCGCGCGCGACGCCGGCAAGACCGTGCTCGTGCTCGACACCGTGACGGGCGGCGACGCCGAGCGGCTGTACGAGCGGGCCGGCTGGCAGCGCGTCGGCGTCGTGCCGAACTACGCGCTGATGCCCGACGGTGCGCTCTGCGCGACGACGTACTTCCACAAGCAGTTGGCGTAACGGCATCCGTCATGCATCCGGTCGCCCCGGCGCTCCTGTGCTTCACGCTCGCGGCGGGTGTCGTGGCGCTGATCGCGCCGGCGTTGCTCGCGGTCGCGTGGCGGTGCCGCACGCAGGTGCCGTTGCGCGTGTTTTTCTACGGCATGCTGACCTTCTTCGTGTTCCAGCCGGTGCTGCGTCTGTCGTGGCAGATGCCGCTGTTCTACTGGCTCGGGACCGGTCCGCGCTGGCGTGTGCCGATACTCGCGTTCGCGGCGTTGACGGCCGGGCTCTTCGAGGAATGCGGGCGCTGGGTCGCATTCCGGTATCTGCTGCCGAAGCGGCACGACACGCAGACGGCGGTGATGCTCGGGTTCGGGCATGGCGGGCTGGAGGCGATGCTGCTGGTCGGTGTCGGGTTTGTCGTTCTCGGCACGGGCTACCTGCTCGCGGATGCGGGCTACGCCGTGTCGGCCGGCAATCGGTCGCTGATCGGGGCGCAGTTCGCGGCCATGACCCCCGGATCGCCGTTTCTCGCGCTGTTCGAGCGGGCGAGCGCGATGGCCGCGCATGTGGGGCTGTCGCTGATCGTGCTGCAGGCGTTCGTCCGCGGCACGAAGCGCTGGCTCGCGTATGCGATCGCGTTCCATTTCATGTTCGACCTCGCGGCGGTGCTGCTGACGCGGTACTGGCATGTCGACACCGTGCTGGTCGAGATGCTGCTGTTCGTGTGCAGTGTCGCGCTTCTGGGGTTGGGGATGCGCTGGAGCCGACGGGGCGCGGGGGCGGGCGATGCGCGTACGGGGCCCGCCGTGTGACGGACCTGCTTCGTTTCAGCCCTGCGCGGCGGGGTTTGCCCGGCGGATGGCCTGCCGTTCCCCCGTTCGCCACCGGCTCACGAGACTCAAGCCCATCCCGGCCGTGACGATCGCAATACCCGCGAGCGCCGGCGCATGCGGCCGTTCGCCAAGCAGCAGCACCGCCTCGAGCGTGGCAAGAAGCGGCATCATCGCGGCGAAGGTCGCGCCGATCGCCGGGCCGAGCGCGACGACGGCCTGGCTGAAGCAGTAGAGCGCCAGCACCGACATCAGCACGCCCTGGTAGACCGCCTGCGTCGCGATGGCCGCGACCGGCGCATGCAGCACGGCATCGCCGCGCATCGCGAGATAAAGCGGGCAGTAGAGCACCGCCGAGCCGACCGCCACGACGGCCGTCGCGTGCAGCGCACCGGTTCCGGCCCGCTTCGTGGTCACGTTGTAGACGGCCCACAGCAGGCCGCCGAGCACGAACAGCGCAAGCGCAGGCAGCCCGATCGCGCCGTGCAATGCGTCGGACGCAGTCAGCACGATGCCGAAGAGGATCGCGGCGATGCCGGCGATCTGCGCGGCGCTCAATCGTTCGTGCGCGACCTGCCGGCCGAGGATGGCCGTGAACGCGATCATGCTGCCCGGCGTCAGCGCGAAATAGCCGACCGGCGCGCGGCTCAAGGCTGCCGAGACGGTCAGGATGTACGGCGCGCCGGCGCCGGTCACCATCAGCGCGATCGATGCCGGGCGCAGCGTGCCGAGGCCACGGCGCAGCAGGACGGGCAGCAGCAACGTGCCCGAAACGGCGAAGCGGATGAATGCGATGTCGTACGCGTCGAATGCCGAGTGCGTGACGCCGAGGCGCGTGACGACCGGAAAGCCGCCCCAGATGAGCGCGGCGAGCAATCCGTAGCTGATGCCGGCGAGCCGTTCGTTGCTGTTCATGTGCTGTCCTTGCCAGGCGGCCGCTGCGCGAGCGGTGGAGCGAGCCGATAGGGGGCAAGGATGCTGCGCTTCGAATCGTACGTCCAATATATTATTTGGACGCTATTAGGTCGTAAAAAGTCTTTATCGAGGCGGGAGGGGGCTCGTGGCGGCGCGCGCGTGGACGTCTGCCGGGTCGCGGCGCGTGCTGGCCGTCGAGCGGAAGCCAGCCGGCATGAAAAGCGGGGCTGGACGCGTTGCCGGTCCGATATATTCACGTTCACGCAGGAAGACTCCACCGCCACGCCACGGAACCGCGCCTCGATGAAACGCTCCCACGTCGCTTTCGCCCTCACGGGCCTGCTGGTCGCGCTGCCGATTGCCGCGTATGCGCTCGTCAAGCCGCTGCGCGTCGTCGCGCCCGCGCTGGTCCCCGGCGTGTCGTGCCCGAGCGCCGACATCTGCACGGACGATGCCGCGAAGCTCGGCGACGCGCAGCAACTCTATCGCGACGGTTATGCGCGTGCGGCGGCGGCCGTCGGCGCGTTCCGCGACGCACCGCGCGTCGTGTTCTGCTCGACGCGCGCGTGCGCCGACGCGTTCGGCCTCGGCACGCGCGCGGCGCTGACGCTCGGCGATTTCGGCGTGGTGATTGCGCCGCGCGGCTGGCAGACCTACTTCCTCGCGCACGAACTGATCCATCACCGCCAGGCGGAAGCGCTCGGCAACCTCGCCGTCGTGACCAAGCCGCGCTGGCTGATCGAAGGGATGGCGTATTCGCTCAGCGAAGATCCGCGCCATCCGCTGGCCGAGCCGTTCGAATCGTGGCGCACGCAGTTCGCCGCGTGGAATGCGGCGCGCGGCGGGCAGCCGCTGTGGGATGCCGCGCGGGCGGTGGAGTAGCGCAGCGCGCCGGGTGACGCGCGAGCGGCGTCAGTGGGCGGCGAAGGGATCGTAGCTGCCGAAGGTCCAGACGTTGCCTTCGGGGTCGCGCACGTTGTAGCCGCGGCCGGGATAGCCGTCGTTGTCCGTGGGCTCGGTGAGGATCTCGGCGCCGGCCGTCCGGGCGCGGGCGCAGTGCGCGTCGGGGTCGTCGATCACCGCGCATACGCACATGGTGATACCGCCTGCCTCGGACGCAGTCTTCCAGCGATACAGGTCGCGCACGGGGCCGGGGCGGGCCGAACCAAGCATCACCATCTGGCCGTGCAGCGTCAGCTCGGCGTGATGAATCAACGTCGGATCGCTCGCGTCGGCATAGACCGCGTGGCGCTCGAAGCCGAAGGCGTTGCAAAGGAAGTCGATGGCGGCCGGCGCGTTCACGTAGCGCAGGCAGGGGATGAGGGCGTGATGGACTGGCATGGTTCGAACCTCCGGGTTGGGGTCGGGTTCTGCTTCGTCGCTGCTTCAGGGGAAAAACGCGCAGGTTCGACCCGCCGCCTGCGCTCCGGGGCGTGGCGGCGGGCCGGCCCGTCAGACCGTCGTGTCGATGATGCCCGGGATCTTCACGTCCGGGTTCACGTCCGCGTCGTAGTCGACACCGGCGATCTCGAAGCCGAACAATCGCAGGAATTCGGTCTTGTAACCGGCGAAATCGGTCATCTCGTACAGGTTCTCGTTCGTCACGTGGTCCCACATCGCGACGACCTTCGACTGCACCTGCGGATCGAGTTCCTTGTAGTCGGCGCGCAGGCGGCCTTCTTCGTCGGTGTGCGGCGTCGTGCCGTACAGGCTGTCCTTCAGGAGCCCGTACACCTGCTCGATGCAGCCTTCGTGCGTACCGGTTTCCTTCATCACCTTGAACAGCAGCGACAGGTACAGCGGCATCATCGGGATCGCCGAGCTGGCCTGCGTGACGACGGCCTTCAGCACCGACACGCGAGCGTCGCCGCCGTGCGCGGCCAGCTTGTCGCGGATCGACAGCACCTTCTTGTCGAGATCCTTCTTCGCTTCGCCGATCGAGCCGTTCCAGTAGATGTCGTGCGTGATCTGCTCGCCGAGGTACGTGAACGCGGTGGTCTTCGCGCCGTCGGCCAGCACGCCGGCTTCAGCCAGCGCGTCGATCCACATCTGCCAGTCCTCGCCGCCCATCACGGCGACGGTGCCGTCGATCTCTTCCTGCGTCGCCGGTTCGAGCGCGACCTCGCGGATCACTTCCTTGTCGGTGTCGAGACCGCGGAACGTGACGGCCTTGCCGATCGGCTTGAGCGTCGAGCTGATGGTTTCGCCGGTCTTCGGATGCGTGCGGCGCGGGGCCGCGAGGCTGTAGACGACCAGGTCGACCTTGCCGAGATCCTGCCTGATGGTGTCGATCGTGACCTGCTTGACGTGGTCGGAGAATGCGTCGCCGTTGATGCTGCGCGCATAGACGCCCTTTTCGGCGGCGAATTTCTCGAACGCGGCGCTGTTGTACCAGCCGGCCGTGCCGGGCTTCGTTTCGCTGCCGGGGCGCTCGAAGAACACGCCGAGCGTGTCCGCGCCCGAGCCGAATGCGGCCGAGATCCGGGCGGCGAGGCCGTAGCCGGTCGATGCGCCGATCACGAGCACCTTTTTCGGGCCGTTGGCGATCGGGCCGTGCGAAGTCACGTAGTCGATCTGTTCCTTGACGTTGGCTTCGCAGCCGACGGGATGAGTCGTCACGCAGATGAAGCCACGCACGCGCGGTTTGATGATCATGGAAACCTCTTGTCAGAAAGGCAGAAACGGCCTGAAATCGGAAAAATCCCGCGCATTGTAATGGATGCGGCCGATCGCGGGCGGGCGCGGCCGGACGGTGCCGGATCATCCGGTTATTTCTCTCTTGACAGAAATAACTGAAATGAATAAATTTGCCGACATGGAACTCACACCGATAGCCGAACGATTCATTCTCCACTGGGGCGAAATGGGCTCGCGGTGGGGCGTCAACCGCACCGTCTCGCAGATTCACGCGCTGCTCTACCTGGCTGGCCGGCCGGTCGCGGCCGACGAGATCGCGGAGACGCTCAACGTCGCGCGCTCCAACGTCAGCACGAGCCTGAAGGAGCTGCAGGCGTGGCGCCTCGCGAAGGTCGTGCACGTGCTGGGCGACCGCCGCGACCACTTCGAGACGTCGACCGACATCTGGGAGTTGTTCAAGCTGATCGTCGAAGGGCGGCGGCAGCGCGAGATCGAGCCGACGCTTACGGTGCTGCGCGACTGCCTGACGAATCCGGAGATCGCGAACGAGAGCCGCGAGACCGAACAGCGCATCCGCGACACGCTGCAGTTCGTCGAGACGCTCACGACCTGGTCGGACGAAATGCTGCGGCTCAAGCCCGATACGCTGATGAAGGCGCTCGGCATCGGCGCGAAGATCAGCCAGACGGTCAGGCGCAAGCCGTCGAAGTAAGCGGTAACGGCAGTGCGGGCGGACAGCCCGCTTTTTTCGGGGTTGTTATTTCTGTCTGTACAGAAATAACTGTAAATAGAGGATGAAAATGAACGTAGTCCTGCCGTCGACCTGCCAGCACGATCGCACCGGCGCGCGCAGCATGACCGTTCTCGTCTGCGGCGCGAACGGCTTCATCGGGCGGGCGCTGTGCGCGCAGCTCGAAGCCGGCGGCCATCGCGTGCTGCGCGGCGTGCGTCACGCTGCCGGGCCGTGCGACGTCGCGATCGACTTCGCGAAGGACGTCGATCCGCAAGCGTGGCTGGCGCGGCTGGCAGGCGTCGATGTGGTGATCAATGCGGTCGGCATCCTTGCCGATCGACGCGGCGCGACGCTCGACGCCGTGCATCGCGCCGCGCCGTGCGCGCTTTTTACCGCGTGCTGCCGCGCCGGCGTGCGGCGCGTGATCCAGATCTCGGCACTGGGCGTCGAGCGCGGCGATACGCGGTACTTCGCGAGCAAGCACGCGGCCGACCGCTTCCTGCAGACGTTGCCGATCGATTGCCGGATCGTGCGGCCCGCACTCGTCTACGGCGTGGATGGCGCGTCGGCGCGGTTTTTCCGGATGCTCGCGAGCCTGCCCGTGCAGATGCTGCCGGCCGGCGGCCATCAACGGCTGCGTCCCGTGCATGTCGACGATCTCGCTGAAGTCGTCGCGCGGCTCGTCGTGCAACCCGGCGACGCGCAGGCGGCCGGCAGCCGGGTGATCGACGTGGTCGGCAACGACGAAGTCGAATACCGCGAGATGCTGGCGAGTTACCGTGCCACGCTGGGCTTCCCGCCGGCTGCCCGCGTGATGCTGCCGGGCCCGCTGGTCGGCGCGGCGGCCGTGCTGTCCGGCGCGTTGCCGGGCGCGATGCTGACGCGCGACACGTGGACGATGCTGCGCGGCGGGAACACCGGCGATCCGGCGGCCGCCGCAGCCGTACTGGGCCGGCCGCCGCGCGGCATCGGCAGCTTCATCGGTGCGGACGCCGCCGCGCTGCGCCGCGACGCGCTCGCGATGTGGCGGCGCCCGTTGCTGCGGGGCGCGCTCGCGATCGTGTGGATCTGGACGGCGATCGCCAGCGCATTCATCCATCCGCTGCACGCGAGCCTCGCGCTGCTCGCACCTGCGCACCTGACGGGGCTGCCCGCGCTGATTGCGCTCTATGCGGCCAGTGCGCTGGACTTCGCGTTCGGCATCGCGTCCGTCGCCGCGCCTTCGCGGCGCCTGTGGGCCGCGCAAGCCGTGCTGATCGTCGCGTATTCGACCGTCATCGCGGTCACGATGCCCGGCCTGCTGGCCGAACCGTTCGGCCCCGTGCTCAAGAACGTGCCGATTCTCGCCATCCTGTTGATCCTTTATTCAGAAGAAGAACGAGCATGAATACCTATCTCGTCATCAAGGCGCTTCACATCCTGTCCTCGGTGCTGCTGGTCGGCACGGGGTTCGGCACCGCGTTCTACCTGTTCTTCGCGAACCGCACGCGCTCGGTGCCCGCGATCGCGGCCGTGTCGCGGCTCGTGGTGCGTGCGGACTGGTGGTTCACGACACCGGCCGTGATCTTCCAGCCGGCGTCCGGGCTATGGCTCGCGCATACGGCCGGCTGGCCGTGGCATACGCCGTGGCTGCTCGCGTCGATCGTGCTGTATGCGGTCGCCGGTGCGTGCTGGCTGCCGGTCGTATGGCTGCAGCTCGAACTTGCATCGATGGCGAAACTCGCGCACGCGAATGGCGACGCCGCGTTGCCGGAGCGCTACTGGCGCTACGCGAAGCGCTGGGAACTGCTCGGTTATCCGGCGTTCTTCGCGATGCTGACCGTCTACTTCCTGATGGTGGTCAAGCCGATGTGAGTCTGTCGCCGCCGTGCGCGAGGGCGGTTACCAGCACCGGAATGCAGTCAACCGATCGATTCATGATGCTTGCTAAAACAAGAAGGAGTGCAAAGCATGAACTCAAGTGAATTGGTTCTTTACTTCGACGGGCGGTGTCCGTTGTGCGTCGCGGAAATTCGGCGTCTCGGGGCCCGCGACGCGCGGCATCAACTGGCGTTCGTCGATATCGCCAGGCCGGGCTTCGACCCGGCGCCGCTGGGCGTCGACCTGCACGCGCTGAATCGCGAGCTGCATGCGCGCCTGCCTGACGGACGCATGCTGACCGGCGTCGACAGCATCCTGGCCGCCCATGCGCTGGCCGGGCGTCGCTGGCTCGTCTGGCTGCTGCGCGTGCCGGCGCTGCGCGCAGCGCTTGCGCCGCTGTATCGCCGCTTCGCGCGCAACCGGCACGCTGTTTCGCGCTGGCTCGGGTATCGCGCCGAAGCGTGCTGCGACGACGCAGTGTGCGGTGCCGGCGAGCCCGCCGAAAGCCGGGAAGCAGACCGCCCTGCGCGCGACACCCTGCGCCGCATCGTCGTGAACTGGATGGTGGCGGTAGCGATCGTGCACCTGCTGGCCGGCGCAGTCGTGCCGTGGGTGGCCGGTACGCCGTGGCTCGACGCGTATCACCGGGGGATCGAACTGCATTTCCGGGCGGGAGCGGCACCCGAAGCCGCGCGTGCCCAGCAGATCTGGTGGATGTCGCTGATCGGCGCGACGGTGCAGTGCGCGTCGGTCTGGATGCTCGCGCTCGTACATCTCGGCAACCGGTTGCGGAAACGGGAAGTGTGGGGCTGGCTGCTGGCCGGCCTGTCGATCTGGGCGCCGCAGGACATGCTGTTGTCGTGGCAGGCGCATGTGTGGGGCCACGTGGCGATCGACGTTGCCGCGCTCGTCGCGATGGTGCCGCCGCTTGTCTGGCTGTGGAGGAGGGATACGGTATGAACACCTTGCCTGCTTTCGACTGGGCGCTCAACCTGCTGATCGTGCAGGGCGCGATGGGCGCATTCGATACGCTTTATCACCATGAACTCACGCAGGACCTGCCGCACAGCCCGCGCGCGCGGCTCGAGCTGGCGATTCACGCGGTGCGGTCGGTACTGTACGGCCTCGTGTTCGCATCGATCGCGAACGTCGCGTTTCACGGCGCGTGGGTCGCGGCGCTCGCGGCGGTCGTGCTCGTCGAAGTGGTGCTGACGTTGTGGGATTTCGTCGTCGAGGACCAAAGCCGCAAGCTGCCGGCGACCGAGCGCGTGCTGCACACGCTGCTGGCCGTCAACGGCGGCGCGCTGTTCGGGATGATCGCGATGCAACTGGCCGTTTGGGCGCACGAACCCACCGCGCTGCAGCCGATCGATCTCGGCTGGCGCGGCTGGCTGCTCAGCCTGTTTGCCGTCGGCGTGACGGTGTCGGGCATTCGCGACGGGATCGCCGCGTGCCGCATCGCGCACCGCGCGCCGGCCGCCAACCCGTTCGCGGGGCAGCCGCCCGGCAACGTGCTCGCGACCGGCGGGACCGGCTTCATCGGCGAAATTCTCGTGAACCAGCTGCTCGATGCGGGGCATACCGTCACGTTGCTGGCGCGCGATCCGCTGCGCGCGGCCTACCTGTTTCACGGCCGCGTGCGCAGCGTGACGTCCGCCGAACAGCTGCAGCCGCACGAGCGTTTCGACACGGTCATCAATCTCGCGGGCGCACCGGTGCTGGGCGCACGCTGGAGCAAGCACCGGCAGGCGGTGCTGCTCGCGAGCCGCGTCGGCGTCACGCAGTCGCTGATGCGCTGGGTCGAGCGCGCCGAGGTCAAGCCGCGCACGTGGATCCAGGCGTCCGCGATCGGTTATTACGGCGTGCGGCCGGGCGACGAACGGCTCGACGAACGCAGCAGCGCCGGCACGGGCTTCATGTCGGATCTGTGCCGGCAGTGGGAGCAGGCCGCGCAGCCGCTCGAGCGTCACGGCGTGCGCACGGTGGTGCTGCGGCTGGGCATCGTGTTCGGCCCCGGCGGCGCGTTGCGACCGATGCTGCTGCCGCACTACTTCGGGATGGGCGGGCGATTCGGCGACGGCGCGCAGGTGATCAGCTGGATTCACCGCGACGACGTGCTGCGGATCGTTGCGCGTGCGATGTCGAACGCGGGCATGCACGGCGTCTACAATGCGGTCGCACCGGTGCCGGTGACCCAGCGCGAGTTCGTGCAGGTCGTGACGAAGGTGCTGCGCCGCCCCGCGATGCTGCATGTGCCGGGGGCGCCGCTGCGCGTCGCGATGGGCGAGATGGCCGAGCTGCTGCTGGACGGGCAGCGCGTGATGCCGGCACGGCTGCATCAGGACGGCTTCATGTTCCGCTTTCCAACGATCGAGCACGCGCTGCGCGATCTGACGAACCGGCCGCACACCGATTTCGCACACACGGCCTGCCGTTTGCCGCGAGGTCGTGTATAAATTCGGCGTGAACGCGTTCGGGGCGTGTCGTACGCCCCGAATGCTCCGCATCCGACCTCACAAGGAGACTGCATGCTGCACATCCTCGGCAAGATCCCGTCCATCAACGTCCGCAAGGTGCTGTGGCTGTGCACCGAACTGAACCTGCCGTTCGAACAGGAAGACTGGGGCGCGGGCTTCCGCACGACCAACGATCCGGCCTATCTCGCGCTGAATCCGAACGCGCTCGTGCCCGTCATCAAGGACGACGACTTCGTGCTCTGGGAATCGAACACGATCATCCGTTACCTCGCGAACCGCTACGGCGGCGACGCGCTGTATCCGGCCGAGCCGCAGGCGCGCGCGCGGGTCGACCAGTGGATCGACTGGCAGGGTGCGGACCTGAACCGCTCGTGGGTCGGCGCGTTTCTCGGCCTCGTGCGCAAATCGCCCGATCACCAGCATCCGGACGGCATCGCGCAGTCGATCGCGGGCTGGACGAAGCACATGCACGTGCTGAATGCGCAGCTCGACAAGACGGGCGCGTACGTGGCCGGCAACACCTTCACGCTCGCGGACATTCCGATCGGCCTGTCGGTCAACCGCTGGTTCGGCACGCCGTTCGAGCATCCGGATCTGCCGGCCGTGTCGCGCTACATCGAACGTCTGGCGACGCGCGAAGGTTTCAAGCAATACGCGGGCAGCGCGAATCCGTAATGCAAGGCAGGTAGCGCGTGAAGCGGCAGTGTTGCAATCGCTGCCGCCTTACGCCTGATTCATCGGCTCATGCACCCGGCGCCGGCACCGCATCGAGCACGCGCGCGAGAAACGCCTCGTGATTCCACGCGGATTCCGGCCGCGACAGCCCGAGCCGCACGACCACCAGCTGACGGCTCGGCACCACGCTCACGAACTGACCTTCATGGCCGACCGCATGAAACGCGTCGGCCGGCATCGCGGGCGCCTGCGGATCGCGATCGTTGAACGGCTCCGGCACCTTGACCCACAGCTGCGCGCCGAACTCCTGCCGCGCCGACTGCGGCGTCGCGCGCGTCAGGTAGCGCACCCAGCCTTCGGGCAGCAGCCGCTGCCCGTTCCACATCCCGTCCTGCAGCAGAAGCTGGCCGAAGCGCGCCCAGTCGCGCGCGTTCGCATACAGGTACGACGGCGCGACGAGCGTGCCGGACGCATCGGGCTCGAACACCGCGCTGCGCATCCCGAGCGGCGCGAACAGCGCGCGGCGCGGATACGCGAGGTAGTCGTTCTCGCTGCCGCCGAGCGCTTCGCGCATCACGCGCGCGACGATCGCGCTCGTGCCGCTCGAGTAGTACCACTGCGTGCCGGGCGTCGCGATGAGCGGTTTCGCCGACGCGAACCGTGCCATGTCGGGCTGCGTGAACAGCATCACGGCGACGTCGGACAGCGGGTCGTCGTAGTCCTCGTTGAACTGCAGGCCGCTCGTCATCCGCAGCAACGCGTCGAGCGTGATGGCCGCACGCGGATCGCCGGCGCCGCGCCATTCGGGCAGCAGCGCCGCCGCGTCGGGCGACAGCTTGTGCTGAGCGACGAGCGTGCCGACCAGCGCGGCCGTCACGGTCTTCGTCATCGACCAGCCGGGCAAAGGCGTGTCGGCCGTGAAGCCGGGCGCGTAGCGTTCGGCGATCACCTGGCCGCGCCACATCACGACGATCGCACGCGTGCGCCGCGGCCGTGCCGGATCGGGTTCGTCGAACGCGCGGTCGAGCGCGGTCTGCAGCTTGTGCGCGTCGATGCCGGCAGGCGGGGTGACTGATGCAGGCTGGCCGGGCGGCGGATCGGGAAGCGGCGGCAGCGCGGCGGGCAGGGCGGTCGACGTCGCGCCGGGCGACGCCCCGGGCACGAGCGTGCAGCCGAGCCCGGGCCGGAAGTCGGCTTCGCGCTCGGCGAAACCGGCGAAGGTCGCCGTCGCGCGGTGGTGATCGGGATCGATCGACGGGCGCACCAGTTTCAGCAGCGGATGGACGCCGGCCATGATGTCGACGTCGATCACGGACGCGGCCGGGCGGCCCGACACGAACACGCCGGAGCACAGCGCCTTCGCCGCGTAGCCGGTCGCGATCGGCGCGAGCCGGGACAGCATGTAGCCGGCATAGCCGACCGCGGCGGCGAGCGCGAGCGCGACACCGCGCAGCATCAGCTTCTTGAAGGGAATCGTCATGCGCGAGCGTCCTCGGTTGTCTGCAGGCAGGCCAGGAACCGGCAGTGTCGCAGGTTCGGGCGAGCGGTGGCAATGGCGGGGCGGGCGGCGTCGGTCGGGCGTATGTTGCCCGGCGTGTGCGAATCGGTTGTGTCGGTCGTAGCGGGGGCGAACGGGCCGCGCGCGGCCCGTTCAGGTCACGCTCACTGCATGTTGCTGTCCGGACGCAGCGTCCAGACCGTCGCGGTGTTCGTGTTGTCGTCGACGGCCGCGAACTGCGGCTGGCCTTTGCTGCCTTGCCCGAACGCCAGGCCGAATGCCGACCCCGGTGCGGTATCGACCTGCATTTGCGCGATGAAGCGGCCGTTCACCGTGAATTCGACGATCTCGCTCGGATGCAGCGGGTCGGGATTGACCGCGTCGCCGTTGGCGGTCACGAGATGGCCGTTCGGCGCGAGCGCCAGCGCGAGCGGCCCGTGCAGGTGCGCCGCGTCGAAGTAGATCATCCGTCCGACGCCGCCGTTACGGTTCGTCGACGCGGCGTTCTGGATCGCGAACACCGCGTTGTCGCCGGTGGACGCGACATACAGCACGTCGATGTTCGGGTCGTACGCGAGACCGGTCGGGCCGACGACGAGCGCACTGGGATCGGTCCGGTTCACATAGCCCGACGCGATGATGCGCGAGCTCGGCAGCATCGCGACGCCGTCGTTGCCGATCGACAGGTCGATCCGCGCGACCGTCCCGTTCAGCACGTTCGACACGAACGCCGTGACGCGCTGGCCGCGATCGATCACGGTCATGTCCCACGGCCCGTCGAGCAGCGCGGCGCTGACGAGTTGCGTGACGAGGCCGCCTTGCGGATTGATGACGAGCAGCGAGCCCGGTGCGACCACGGTCTTGCCGTCTGGCGCAGGGACGTTGCCGACCAGCACGAAACCGCTGCGCAGCACCGCGAGCGCGGTCGTCAGGCCGAGATTGCGGCCCTGGAAGAACGTTGCCGGCGGTTGGCCGGGCGACAGTTTCACGATCGTCGTGCCGGTGCCTTGCGCGTTCGACGCCGCGTTGAAGTTGGACACGACGACGTCGCCCGGTTTCAGCGTGCTCCACGACGGCACGCCACGCGGCACGAACGCGATGCCGTACGGATTGACGTCGCCGTTGGCGGGCACGGTCGATGCGGTGACCGATGAAATCGGCAGGATGACGTCGTCGCCGGCCCACGCGAAAGCCGACGACAACGCGACGAGCGCGGCGCCGCAAGCTGCCCGGCATAGCGTGCGCGCCATCGTGCGACAGGCGTGCGCGAAGCGCGGCGGATGAGCGGTGAAGACGGTCGGGGCGGGCGAACGACAGGAGGGAAGAGGGTCCATGGCATGACTCCGGTTGATGATCGCGATCAGTCATCCCGGCTGCCGGCCTGCGCAGCCGACGGGTGTCCGGTGCGGGTTCGCCAGCTTGCCGCGCGAACCCGCACTCGAAATAAACGGATGGCGACGGCCGGATATTCCATCCGGCAACACACGTCGAAGGCGAGCCGCCGTTCATTGTTCGCCGCGCTGGCGCCAAGGCCCGACAAGTTGAAATCCGGCCCGCCATCGGTCGATAATCGTCCGGCATTGCTCTCGCGGTCCCACTGTTCAACCGATATCGGAAAACGCCATGTCCTATGACAACAACAACCCGTTCGCGAAAATCCTGCGCGGCGAACTGCCGTGCGTGAAGGTCGCCGAAGACGACGCGACGCTCGCGATCATGGATCTCATGCCGCAGGCCGACGGTCACGTGCTCGTGATCCCGAAGGAGCCGGCCGCGCAGATCTTCGAGCTGTCCGGTGACGCGGCCGCGGCCGGCATCCGCATGACGCAGCGCGTCGCGGCGGCGGTGCGCGCGGCGCTCGAGCCGGACGGCGTGTTCATCGGCCAGTTCAACGGCGCAGCGGCCGGCCAGACGGTTCCGCACGTGCACTTCCACGTGATCCCGCGCTGGGAAGGCGCCGAGTTGCGGATGCATGCGCGTGAGATCGCCGACGCGGCGACGCTCGAAACGCTCGCGCAGCGCATTCGCGCCCGTTTCGTGTAACGGGACGATTGCGGGCGGCGCGGCAACGGCCCGCCGGCCGGCCGCCGCGCCGCCACCGGTTGTTTCAGCGGTCATGCGAGGTAACACGTGTAACGGCTGGCGAAACTCGGCCGGCCAGGCCCGGCGCTAGACTCCGCGCATTGCATCATCGAGCGACAGGAAGGGCGGATCGCCTCTTCGTGCCGGCCACCGCCTGGTGCGGCGGCGCGGCCTTCGCGAGGTGCCATTTGTCTTTCGCGCCGGGAACCGAGCCATGTCCAGACTTCTCATCACGCTTGCCCTGATCGGCGGCCTGTCCGGCTGCTACGTCGCGCCGCCGTACGGCTACGCGCCCGCGCCGGCCTACTACGGCTATGCGCCCGCGTACTACGCGCCGCCCGTCAGCGTCGGGATCGGCGGCAACATCCGCATCCGCTGATCCGGCACCGCGCGCGAGCCCCGGCCGCCCCGGCCTGGTTCGCCGCCTTTCGCCGGACGATTCGCGCGGATTCGCGCACCGCATGACGGCGGCGCACGGCGTTTCGTGTGCGCGCTTCCTATACTTCACAGGAAAGCGCATCCCCACGAGGCCGTCATGACCGTCACCCGCAAGGTCGCAGTCCTGTCGGGCGTCTCCACGCTCGTCTATCTCGGGCTCGCCGTACTCGGCAGCGGTGGGTTCGCGGTGTTTTTCTCGCATCCCCAGCTGACCGTCGTCGTGATCGCGACGCTCGTGATGGCCGTCGCCGCGCTGTTCACCGAAGGCAACCTGAGCAGCGGCGAGCGCGAGAATCGCGACAACCGCTGGGTGCTCGCCGCATTCGCGGTGAGCGGGTTCCTGCTCGCGTACCTGCCTGCGCTGACCGACCGGCTCGATGTCTGGACCTTCGGCGGCGACACGGTGCGCTGGATCGGCGTCGTGCTGTACATCGCGGGCGGCGCGCTGCGGATCTGGCCGGTGTTCGTGCTCGGCAAGCGCTTCAGCGGGCTCGTCGCGATCCAGCCGGGCCATACGCTCGTGACCGACGGCATCTACCGCCGCATCCGCAATCCGAGCTACCTTGGCCTGCTCGTCAATTCGGTCGGCTGGGCGCTGGCGTTCCGCTCGGGCGTTGGCGTGCTGCTGGTCGTGCTGATGCTGGTGCCGCTCGTCGCGCGCATCCGCTCGGAGGAGGCGCTGCTGCGTTCGCAATTCGGCGCCGAATACGACGCGTATTGCGCGCGGACGTGGCGGTTGCTGCCCGGCCTGTACTGACCCCGTCAATCTTCCCCCGACCGTCGCCCGGCCGCCCGCTCACGACGCGTGCCCGATGTGTTGCCACGTGTGTCTCAAACGTGCGGCGCCGCGCATGGCCGGCCGGTCGCCGTGCGCGGCCGGACCTTTGCCGGAGCCAATGCCGGCGCGGGTTTCAGCCGATTTCGGGATGCCCGTTCGACCGCCTTTATTCGTAAACAACTTGTTACCAGAATGTCCACGGCAAGGAAGCGGGACCGGTGCTATTCTTCGCCGCAAGCTCATTGAAATGAATTGGTCCGCGGTCCGGCACAATGCCTCACCCGACGTCGATCGATTCAGATCGTCGTACCGGGCGGACCTTCAATAACCAGATTGCGAACAAGGAAGAATACGGGAATGTGGAAGAAAATCGCCCCCGCTCTCGTCGTCGCCGCGCTGACCGGCGCGACTGCGCTGCCGGCTCTGGCAGGTGACATGAACAATGCGCTTGGCGGCGCGCTCGGCGGGGTAGCCGGCGCAGCAGTCGGCGGCGCGCTCGGCGGCAGCACGGGCTCGGTAATCGGCGGCGCCATCGGCGGCGGCGCGGGTGGTGCGGTGACGTCGAATCGTCACGAGCGCACCGGCGCGATCATCGGCGGCGCACTCGGCGGCGGCGCAGGTACCGCGGCAGGCAACGCGATGGGCGGCCGCACGGGCGGCCTGCTGGGCGCGGCAGTCGGCGGCGGCGCCGGCGCGGCACTCGGCGGCAACATGTCGCGCAACTCGTACGAGCGCGATCACGGCGACCGCGGCTATCGCCACCGCAAGCATCGTCATCACCGCGACTGGGACTGATCGCCGCTGGCGCGGCACGGTGCGCGCCATGCGCACCGGCGCGCCACGGCGTCGGCACCCGACGCGAGATTCGGCCCGGCGGCCTGCCGGGCCGTCATCGCCGGCCTGGCCGGCGACCCCCTCCGGCTTCATCAGCCGCTGCCATGCGCCCGATCCAGGGGCAGGCAACAACCCTCCCGCCCTGTTTCCCCGTTTCCCGACGACTTGGCCTGCCTCGCTTGAACGCGCCGGCACGGTGTCAGCACGCGTCATCACGGATCGTTCGTCGGCCCGTGCCGGCCTGACGACCGCGACACAGCGATCCGCTGCCGCGAGCCCGTCGCCTTTCGGTCGATTCGCATGACCGGACGGGTTGCGGCCCATCCGCCGCAGTCAGGATTTCCCTGATAGCCAGCACGCCGCGCAACGCCCCTTCACCGCGCGTCGCGGGCGCCGGCCGGTAGTGGAAAATCGAATGGATATCATCGCAACATTTAATTGGTCGATCGTGATCGACTTCGCTATCGTCAACGATGCCCGCGTACGGAGTCGACCGTGCCGCCCGCCGCGCCTCGCCGCATGATCGCGAGCGCCGCGGCCCGGCCACCGGACCCAGCAACCTGGGCCGCCGCGTCCGATCAACCGGACGGACCCGACGCGAAGCCTGGCCGACCGAACGAAGGCGCATGCGCTTTCAAGCCACCCCGGCAACGATGTCCCGCCGCCGCATGCGTGCCCCACGCGCGTGCGAACCGCCCGATGCCGTTTGCGCCAGGGGCCGGACCAACCCATTGCCTGGATGCAATATGTCTAAGACAACGTATTACGCGCCGCATGGCGGCCACCCGCCGCAGACGGATCTGCTGACCGATCGCGCGATGTTCACCGAGGCGTACGCGGTGATCCCGAAGGGTGTGATGCGCGACATCGTCACGAGCTGGCTGCCGTTCTGGACGAACACGCGCCTGTGGGTGATCGCCCGCCCGCTGTCGGGTTTCGCGGAAACCTTCTCGCAGTACATCGTCGAAGTGAATCCGGGCGGCGGCAGCGACAAGCCCGAGCAGGACAAGAACGCCGAAGCCGTGCTGTTCGTCGTCGAAGGCGAAGCCGAGCTGACGCTGCAGGGCAACAAGCACACGCTGAAGCCGGGCGGCTACGCATTCATTCCGCCGGGCGCGGACTGGACGCTGCACAACGTCAGCGATGCCGCGGTGCGCTTCCACTGGGTGCGCAAGCACTACCAGGCCGTCGACGGCATTCCGCTGCCGGAAGCGTTCGTGACCAACGAGCAGGACGTCGAGCCGATCCCGATGCCGGGCACCAACGGCGCATGGGTCACGACGCGCTTCGTCGACATGAGCGACATGCGCCACGACATGCACGTGAACATCGTGACGTTCGAGCCGGGCGGCGTGATCCCGTTCGCGGAAACGCACGTGATGGAGCACGGCCTGTACGTGCTGGAAGGCAAGGCCGTCTATCGCCTGAACCAGGACTGGGTCGAGGTCGAAGCGGGCGATTTCATGTGGCTGCGCGCGTTCTGCCCGCAGGCATGCTACTCGGGTGGCCCTGGCCGCTTCCGCTACCTGCTGTACAAAGACGTGAACCGTCACATGAACCTGTTGCTGAACCCGGCGCGCTGAGCGCCGCGCAAGTCGGACACGACAGCCCGCCGGTGCATGCCGGCGGGCTTTTTTCATGGGCGATGCGTTTCGCTACAGGCCGAGTGCCGCCGCGGCCAGCGTCGCGACTTGCAGCCGCGTATCGGGCAGCAGGCCGTCTTCCATCAACCACACGGCCGACAAACCGGACCACGCGAGAATCCACTGCAGCAGCCGGCGCCGGTCGAGCTGTGCGGCATCGGCCACGAGCGCGACGCGCCGCCCGAAACGCGCGGGATCGACCGCGATGTCGTGCACGGGATTGCAGAACAGGTTTGCGTAGTCGAACGTGCGCTCGCCGCGTAGCCCTTTCGGGTCGATCGCGAGCCAGCCGCGATCGCCGAAATGCAGGAGGTTGCCGTGATGGATGTCGCCATGCAGGACGACATCGTCGACGGGCGAGGCGGCTTCGGCCAGCAACTGGCGCGCGATTGCGGCCGAGCGGCGCAGCACGTTATGGTCCGCGTCATTCGTCAGCAGGGCACGGAACCAGTCATGAAGCGGCACGATCTGCGCAGGCGGCTGCGGCGCACGATGCGCGTGCAGCCGCGCGACGACGCCACACGCGATGCGCATCGTGTCGTCGTCGTGGCCCGATGCCGACAACGCGGCCAGCGACGGTGCCGGCTGCGCACGTTCGAGCAGGATCGCATCGACGTCGTGCTGCCACACCTGTGCGGCGCCTTGCCCGTTCCACCAGGCCATCAGTGCATTGCCGCGCCGTTCTTCGTCGCACGTGGCGACTTTCAGCATCGCGGGCCGCGCATGCCACACGACGGGTAACAGGCCGCCGCTGGCGGTCAGGATCGGGCAGCCGTCGGGAGCGAGGCCCCACAGGTCGAGGTATCGATCGAACATCCCGCGATGGTACAAGCGAACCGGATCGCGTGCCGTGTGCTCCGCCGCGACGACATGCCGCAGGCCCGCGCATGCGGCGCGAATGGCCCCCGGCGCGCTTTCCTAAATAAAATTTAGCCAGCCAAACTTTGGCTAAAGAATGTTCCGGTTTCGGGCTATCCCTTCGACAATGCGCGCCTTCCGTGACCGGTCGGCGCCCATCTTGCGCCGGCCGGCGCGGGCACTGAAGAAGGAGCCCGACATGACCGACCACATCGCCAATCCGCCGCCGCAACCCGCGCCGCCGCCGAGCCGCCGCCGCGTGTGGCGCACGCTCGCGGGCGCGCTGCTGGGCCTGACGCTCGCGTGCGCCGGCATCGGCGCATGGACGATCGATCGCATCTGGACGCAACTGCCGTCCGTCGAACACCTGGCCGTCTATCGTCCCGCGCTGCCGCTGCGGATTTTCTCGCGCGACGGCGACCTGCTTGCCGAATACGGCGTCGAGCGGCGCGAGTTCGTGCCGCTCGAACGCATCCCGCCGCTGATGCGGCACGCGCTGCTCGCGGCCGAGGATGCGAAGTTCTACGAGCACGGCGCGGTCGATATCGGCGGTCTCGCGCGCGCGACGTTCGCGAACGTCGTGACCGGGCAGCCGGGGCAGGGCGGCAGCACGATCACGATGCAGGTCGCGCGCAACTTCTACCTGACGCGCGACAAGGTGCTGAGCCGCAAGCTTGCCGAGATCCTGATGGCCGCCAAGCTCGAACGCGAATACAGCAAGGACAAGCTGCTCGAGCTGTACATGAACGAGATCTACCTGGGCGAGCGCGCATACGGCTTCGCGGCCGCCGCGAACGTGTATTTCGGCAAGCCGCTCGACGCGCTGAGCGCGGGTGAAGCGGCGGTGCTCGCGGGGCTGCCGAAGGCGCCGTCCGCGTTCAACCCGGTCGTGAATCCGTCGCGCGCGACCGCGCGGCGCAACTACGTGCTCGGCCGCATGCATGCGCTGGGCCAGCTCGACGACGCGACCTATCGCGCGGCCGTCGACGCGCCGATCGCGCTGGCGACCACGCCGCCGCCCGGGATCGTCGCGGCGCCGTACGTCGCCGAGCGCGCACGCCGGATGATGGTCGAGCGGTTTCATGACGACGCGTACACGCTCGGCCTCGACGTGACGACGACGATCTCGATGCGCGACCAGCGCGCGGCCGAAGCCTCGCTCGACCGGACGCTGAGCCGGCAGCCGCGCGCGAAGCGCGATGCGCGCAACGGGCTCGAAGGCGCGCTCGTGTCGCTCGATGCGGCCACCGGCGACATGCTCGCGCTCGTCGGCGGCGCGGATTTCAATCGCAACGTGTTCGACCATGCGCTGCAGGCGTATCGCCAGCCGGGGTCGAGCTTCAAGCCGTTCGTCTATTCGGCGGCGCTGGAGAAGGGCTACTTCCCCGGCGTGCTCGTCGACGATACGCAGCGCACGCTCACGCACGAGGAAACCGGCGCGCGGCCGTGGCGTCCGCGCAATTTCGGCAATCGTTACGAGGGCTTCATTCCGGTGCGGCGCGGGCTCGTGCGCTCGAAGAACCTGGTCGCGGTCAGCCTGATGCAGGCCACCGACGCCCGCTACGTGCAGCAGCACGCGGTGCACTTCGGCTTCGACGCGCAGCGCAATCCGGCGTCGCTGCCGCTCGCACTCGGCGCGGGCGCCGTGACGCCGCTCGAACTCGCGAGCGCCTACAGCGTGTTCGCGAACGGCGGCACGCGGATGGAGCCGCGGCTGATCCTGTCGGTGAAGCAGCGTCACGGCGGCGCGATGTACGAGGCGACCGCACCGTCGGGCGAGCGGGTCGTGTCGGCGCGCAATGCGTTCGTGATGGACAGCATGCTGCGCGACGTCGTGCGGGCCGGCACCGCGCGCGGCGCGCTCGCGCTGCGCCGCGACGACGCGGCCGGCAAGACGGGGACGTCGAACGGATCGAAGGACGTGTGGTTCGCCGGCTACTCGTCGGGCATCGTCGCGGTCGCGTGGCTCGGCTACGACACGCCGCGCCCGATGGGGCGCGCAACCGGCGCGACGCTGGCGCTGCCGGTCTGGCTCGACTACATGAAGACGGCCGTGGACGGGCGCACGCCGGTCGATGCGACGCCACCGCAGGACGTCGCGCTCGTCGACGGCGATTTCGTCTACGCCGAATACACGCGCGGCACGTGCACGTCCGACGTGCCGGCCTATATCCGCAGCCGCTTTGCGTGCGGCGGTGCGCTGGCAACCGATGCGCCGGATGCGCAGGCCGACCGCGGCCGGCGCGACGAACCGATGCCTGCCGCGGTCGATGCGGCCGAGCGCGAACGCGTGCTCGACCTGTTCCGGACCGACGACTGACGCACACCATGCATACGCTTTATCTGATTGCGATCGTCGCGGAAGCGATGTCGGGGGCGCTGATGGGCATGCGCCGCGGAATGGACCGCTTCGGGCTCGCGCTCGTCGGCGCGGTGACGGCGCTCGGCGGCGGCACCGTGCGCGACGTGCTGCTCGGCCACTATCCGCTCGGCTGGATCGCGCATCCGGAATACCTGGTGATCACGCTGGTCGCGGCGACCGTCGCGTCGTGGGCGGCACGGCACGTCGCGCGGATGAAAACGCTGTTCGTCACCGTCGATGCGATCGGCCTTGCGGCATTCACGATCATCGGCTGCGACATCGGTGCGTCGACCGGCATCGCGCCGATCATCGTCGTGCTGGCCGGCGCGATCACGGGCGTCGGCGGCGGGATGCTGCGCGACCTGCTGTGCAACGAGATGCCGCTGATCCTGCGCGAGGAGCTCTATGCGAGTGTCGCGTTCGTCACGGGCACGCTGTATGTCGGGATGCAGCATCTGGGCATCGACGCGGGTTTCGCGACGATCGTCGCACTGGCCGCCGGTTTCTCGATGCGGATGCTCGCGGTGCAGCTGGGCTGGAAGATGCGGACCTTCGGCGCGGCGGACGTCGAGCATTGAGCGCGCGCAGCCACGCGCGCCGCACCGGCGTTCAGTCCGGCTGCATCACCTGAAAGACGTTTCCTTCCGGATCGATGCCGTCGTACATCGCGTACGGGAAGCCGTCGAAGCGCTTGAGATCGCGCACGGTCACCCCGTCGCGGGCGAGCCGGTCGCGATGCGCGTCGATACCGGCGTCGATCCTGAAGACGAGTTTCACGTTGCTGGTGTCCGCTTTTGCGCTTGCAGGCGCAGGCGCCGTCGCATGGCGGAACGCCGGGCCGGCCAGATGCAGCGCGAGTTCAATCGCGCCCGCGTCGAGCACGACCCATTCGCCGTCGATTTCCTCGATGACGGGTAACTCGAAATACCGCTGGTAGAACGTTTTCAGCAGCGTGACGTTCTGGACATACAGGATGATGCGGGTCATCGGAAGCGGCATGGGCGTCTCCTCGAAGGGGCAGTGTGGACGATCTCAAATGACAGTCGCGGACGATGGCAGCGCATCGCGCCGGGTAACGATCCCGCGCTACGCGGGCACCATCACCGGCGGCGCACCGTCGCCGGTTTCCACCATCTTCACCGCGAATCCATAGCATTGCGCGATATGCGCAGGCGTCATCACGTCGTGCGGCGTGCCATGCGCGACGATCGTGCCGTCGGCGAGCATCGCGATCGTATCGGCGTGCCGTGCGGCGAGGTTCGGATCGTGGACGATCGCCAGCACGCCGAGCTGCCATTCGCGCGCGACCGCGCGCACGGTGTCGAGCAGGCGATGCTGGTGCGCGAGGTCGAGCGCGGCGGTCGGTTCGTCGAGCAACAGGTAGCGCGGGCCGCGTTCCGGCGCGTCGTCGTCCGGCCACAGCTGCGCGAGCACGCGAGCGAATTGCACGCGTGCGAGTTCGCCGCCGGACAGCGTCGTGACGTCGCGGCCGACGAGCGCATCGGCGCCCGCGCGTTCGAGCGCATGCCACGCAATGTCGCGATCGCGGTGCGACGTCGCACCGCTGCGCCGCGCGTGCGGATAGCGGCCGAGCAGCACGATTTCGTCGACGCTGAACGGGAAGGCCGGCTGCGCGGCCTGCGGCAGCACCGCGCGCAGACACGCGAGCCGCGGTGCGTCGATGCGTGCGAGCGGTTCGCCGTTCAGCGTGACGTCGCCCGTCACGCGTACGCCGTTCGGCGCGACGCTGCCGGTCAGTTCGCCGGCAAAGGTCTTCAGCAGCGTGCTCTTGCCCGCGCCGTTGCGGCCGAGCAGCGCGGTCACGCGGCCGGGTTCGATCGACAGCGACAGGTCGCGCAGGATCGCGTTGTGGCGGCGCGCGACGTCGAGATGGTGGGCAGTCAGCATGATCGTCGTGAGAAAGGGATTACCCGCCGAGCGCGCCGCGGTTCTTCCACAGCAGCGCGAGGAAGAACGGCGCGCCGAGCAGCGCGGTCAGCACGCCGAGCGGAATCTCGGCCGGAGCGGCGACGGTGCGCGCGGCGAGATCGGCGGCGAGCGTCAGCAATGCGCCGAGCAGTGCGGCGCCGGGCAGCACGATGCGCTGGTCGGGGCCGCACGCGAGGCGCACGCAATGCGGTGCGACGAGCCCGATGAAGCCGATGATGCCCGCGCATGACACCAGTGCGCCGACGGCAAGCGCGACCGCCACGAGCACGCGCCGCTTCAGCCGCTGCACCGGCACACCGAGATGCAGCGCTTCAGTTTCGCCGAGCTGCAACGCGTTCAGCGCGTCGCGTTCGCGCGCGAGCAGCACGCAGCCGATCGCGACGCACGGCGCCACGGCCGCCAGCGCGGACCATTGCGCGCCGCCGAGGCTGCCGAGGCTCCAGAAGGTCAGCGAGCGCAGTTGTGCGTCGTCGGCGACGAACGTGAGCAGCCCGATCGCCGCGCCGACCAGCGCATTGATCGCGATGCCGGCGAGCAGCAGCAGCGGCAGCGCGAGCCGGCCGCGCGACGCGGCCAGCCGGTAGACGAGCGCCGCGACCGCGAGCGCGCCTGCAAAGGCGGCGACAGGCAGCGCGGCTGCGCTCGCGTGCGCGGCAAAGAGTGCGGGACCGAGCACGATCATCGTCGTCGCGCCGAGTGCGGCGCCGCTCGACACGCCGACGAGCCCCGGATCGGCGAGCGGATTGCGGAATAGCGCCTGCATCGCGGCGCCGGTTGCACCGAAGCCGCCGCCGACCAGCAGCGCGAGCACGACGCGCGGCGCGCGGATGTCGAACAGCACCGCGCGTGCCTGCTGCGCGGCGGCATCGCCGGTCAGCGCGGCCCAGGCTTCCGCGAGCGGAATGCGGTACGCGCCGACACACAGTGCGACGACGGACATCGCGCACACGAGCACGGCGAGCGCGGCCAGCGCGAACGGCGCGAAGCGGCGCGACGTGCCGACGCGCGCGGCGCCGGAGCGCGAAGCGGGCGACGGCGCGGGGAAGGGCGAAGCGTGAGCGGGCATCGAGGCAATCCGGAATCAGGCGAGCGCATCCGACAGGCGCCGGTGCAGGGTCGTG
Source organism: Burkholderia cepacia complex sp. TUM26381 (assembly GCF_057439935.1). Taxonomy (NCBI): domain Bacteria; kingdom Pseudomonadati; phylum Pseudomonadota; class Betaproteobacteria; order Burkholderiales; family Burkholderiaceae; genus Burkholderia; species Burkholderia cepacia complex sp. TUM26381. Next base: position 271,863 of record NZ_CM172007.1, read on the forward strand.
ACGGCAAGCGGCAGGCGCGGGCCGAAGCCGAGCAGGAACAGCGCGTCGAGCGATACGACGCGCTGTGCGCGGCCGGCCGGCGTCGCGCCGAAGCCGGGCGTTGCCAGCAGCGCGGCGCGGCCGCCAACGGCCGCGAGCCCTTCATCGGAGATCAGCACGACGTCGGGTGCGGCAACCGCGAGCGCCTCGGTCGTCAGCGGCTTGTAGTGATCGAAGCCCTGCATCGCGTTGCGCGCGCCCGCGTAGCGGATCATCGCGTCGGCAGCCGTGCGCTGGCCGGCGACGAGCGCCTGGTTGCCGGTATGGTTCAGCACGAACAGCACGCGCGGCGGTTGCGCGCCGCCGGGCACGCGCGCGGCGACCGCGTCACGCGCGGCCTGCCAGTCGCGATCGAAGCGTTGCAGCAGCGCGGTGCCGGCGTCGCGGACGTCGAGCGCCTGCGCGATGCCGGCGATCTTCGCGCGCACCGATTCGACGTCGTGGCGTTCGTCGAACGTCGTCACCGTGACGCCCGCGCTTTTCACCTGCGCGATCGCGGCGGGCGGGCCGGCTTCCGCCGATGCCAGGACGAGATCGGGCCGCAGCGACAACAGCCCCTCGGCCGACAGCGCGCGCTGGTAGCCGACCTTCGGCAGGCGTTTCGCGGCGTCCGGATACGTGCAGGTCGTGTCGGCGCCGACGAGCCGGTAGCGCGGCGTCTCGGCGCCGCCGAGCGCGAACGCGGTTTCCGCGAGTGCGCCGCCGATCACGACCACGCGCTTCGGGGTGGCCGCCGCAACTTGCGCGAGCGCGCTGCCGGGCAGCGCGCCCGCGAGCGCACCGGCCGCCGCGCTTGCCAGCACCGCGCGGCGGCGCGGATCGAACGGCCGCGCGCTCATCGCGCGTCCCCGCGTGCGGCCGCCGGCAGCGTCGCGACGAGCGCACGCCAGTCGTCGCGTTCGACCTTGCCGGGCTTGCGCTCGCCGAACAGCAGCGCGACGTGGTCGCCCTGCCGGTCGAACAGTTCGAGCGACGTGACGATGCCGTCGCTCGTCGGCTTCTTCACGACCCACGCGGCCGCGATCAGGTCCTCGCGCACATGCAGGTTGAAGCCGGGGTCGAGCACGTTGATCCACGCGCCGACCTCGCGCACGTTCGCGACGGGGCCGGTGTGGATCTGGATCATCCCCGCATTGCCGACGAACACCATGATCGGCTGTCCGCTTTGTGCGGCCTGCTGGAGCACGTGGCGCAGTGCATGCGTGGTCTCGACCGGATACGCGTATTGCGGATCGGCGAGGCGCAGCGCCTGCATGCGGCTCACGCCGAAACGCTGTGTGAGGCCGAAGAACTGGTGCGTGTCGGTCATCGCGTCCCAGGCGGCACGGAAACCCGCGACGTCGATCTCGGTGTCCGCGCGCTCGGGCGCTTTCGGCGCGGCGGGCGCGACCTCGAGGCCGGGCTCCTGCGACGGCGCGCGCCAGCGTTCGACGAACGCATCGTATGCCGCGTGGTCGCTGTGCGCGCGCAGGTAGACCTTGTGGATCGCATGACCCTGCGCATCGAAGAATTGCAGGCTTTTCAGCGGGCCGTGCGCGGTCTCGTCGCGCACCGCGAACGCCGACACCCAGTGGCGGTAGAAGATGCGCAGGTCGATGTCGCCGAGCGCGAGGCCGACGGGGCCGTCATGGCTCATTTGCGCATATTCGCCGTCCTTCTCGTGGACGGCCGTGTCGTTGCGCGTGAGCGCCATCACGCGGCCGAGGCGCGGCATTTCCTCGAACATCGCCGGAAAACGCGCGTCGAGCCGCACGACGTGCTCGCCGACGAACGCGGCGAGCGCCTCGCCTTCGCTGACGCCGAGCGCCTGCGCGACGTCGCGGTTGCGCAGCTGGCGCTCGGTCTTGAGCTTGACGAATGCGTCGCGCAGCGCGGCGGCTGCACGGGCCGGGCTGGCCGATTGACCGGGAAGGGCGGATTGCATCATGTCGGACTCCTTCAAGTAACGGTTGGGGTGGGTGCGCAGGCGGTGCGCATCAGAAATCCACTTTCATGCTGACGGCGACCGTGCGGCCGGGCGACGAATACGCGTCGAGCACCTGCGAATCGGCCGCGATGCCGCGCACGTCCGACCAGTTCCAGTACTTGCGGTCGAACAGGTTGCGGATGCCGATCGTCGCGCTCACGTGCTTGTTGAAGCGGTAGCCGCCACGCAGGTCGACGACGAACGACGACGGCGGCGTGAAGCACGCCTTGTTCGAACAGTCGGACTTGTCGATGTCCTTGTCGCGTTTCGCGGCCTGGAACAACAGGTCGGTCTGCACGAACCAGCGTTCGCTCGGCTCGTAACGCACGCCGAACACGGCGGAGAACGGGTTGACGGTGTTGAGCGGCTGGCTGGCCGCGCCGTCGTTCTGCGTCGAGCCCTTCGTGAACGCCATCGCCGTCTTCAGCGTGATGCCGTTCGGCATCACCCATTCGGCGCGGCCCTCGAGGCCGTGGATGCGCGCGTCGGCGAAGTTCACGTACTGGAACACGAACGGGTCGGCCGGCCGGCCGCTGCCGGCGATCGTCGTGCGCGAGATGAAGTTGCGGTAGCGGCCCGTGAACGCCGCCGCGCTGTAGCGCACGACGCCGTAGCCGGCGCCGGCCTTGCCGCGCAGGCCGGCTTCGAACGTGTCGCTCGTCTCGGGCTTCAGGTTCGGATTGCCGATCGACGTGTAGCCGTACACCGGGTTCGAGAAGCTGCTGTTCACCTGGTCCGGCGTCGGCGCACGGAAACCGTGCGCGTACTGCACGTACGGAATGACCGCGGGCGTGATCTCGTAGAGCACGGCGACGCGCGGCGACAGTTCGTTCGCGCTCGTCGACACGGCCTTGCCGGTGAACAGCGGATCGTTTTCGGTCGGGCTCAGCCGGTACGTGTCGAAGCGCAGGCCCGGCGTGACGAGCAGGCGGCCGTAACCGATCTGGTCCTGCACGAACGCGCCGAACAGCGTGTAGTCGGTGTCGGGGAACGCCTTGTTCGGGAATGCTTCGCCGACGCCGGGCACCGTGCCGTCGCGCATGTTCGTCACGCGCGACAGGCTGCCGTCCACGCCGTACAACAGCTTGTGCGCGAACGGGCCGGTCGCGAAGCCGCTCTCGGCGAACGCGGAGCCGCCGAACGTGCGTTCCTTGTACTGGTTGTCGCGCGAGCGCGAAGGCAGTTTGCCGCGCGTCTCGAACGCGTACTGATCCTGCTTCGCGTCCTGGTAGTAGAACTGCACGTGCGCGGTCTGGAACCAGCGGAACGCGTCGTCGCGGAAGTCGTAGTCGACGCTGAAGCGGTTGCGCTCGAGCCGGTCGTGGGTCGTGAGGCCGAGCGTGGTCGGCGCATTGATCGCGGACAGCACGTCGGTGCTCACGCGTCGCTGCACCGTCTCGGCGGTGAACTTGAACGTGTCGCGGGTGGTCGGCGTCAGCACGAGCTTGCCGAGCAGCGATTCCGAATAGACGTCCTGCGGGTTCGACGTCGTGCGCAGCGTGCTCGCCGAGTTGTTGCTGCCGCGCGTGTCGACTTCGTGGCCGCGCCGGCCGTCGGCGATGATCATCCCCTGGATGCGGTCGTTGCCGCCCGCGGCCGACACGGTCGCGCCGATGCTGCGGTCGGCCGAGTCGTAGCTCGGCCGGAACGAGAAGTAATAAGGCTTGTTGTAGATCGACAGCAGGTCGCGCGGGTCCTTCGTGATGAAGTTCACCGCGCCGGTCAGGCCGTCGCTGCCGTACAGCGCCGACGCCGGCCCGCGCAGGATCTCGATACGCTTGAGCGTGTCGAGATCGGCGTAGTCGCCGCGCCCCGCTTCGAGCGGGCCGAACGAGAACGCGTTCGGCAGGCGGATGCCGTCTTCCATCAGCAGCACGCGATTGCCTTCGAGGCCGCGGATGTTGATGCTCGAATCGCCGTCGCGGCCGCCGCCGAGCGCGGCGCTGCCTGGCCGGTACGCGGTGCGGCGCACCGTGATGCCCGGCTCGTAGCGCAGCGCGTCCTTGATGTTGGTGGCCTGCTGTTCCTCGAGATCCTCGTCGGTGATCACCGACACGGACGCCGCGGTGCGGCTTGCAGCGGTGGCGGTACGGGTGGCCGTGACGGTGACGGGGTCGAGCAGCGCCGCATCGCCGCGCGCGGACGCGGCGACGAGCACGGTAGAAGGCAGGGCGGCGCCTTGCGGCGACGAATCGGCGTGAGCCGTGGCGGCGGACAGGCCGAACGCGCCGAACAGCGCGGCACAGATCGGCCGCCGCGCCAGCGTATAGCAATGCACAGGTGGTCTCCCATTGACGATAACAAGCCCGAAGGCTGGCTGGGTGACGCGTTCACCTGGCTGGCCCGTTTGCGCGCGACATGCGGCAAACGGCGAATTGAAAGGCAACTGACAACTTTACCAGTGTAAATGAGAATTATTATCAATACAAGAACGAAGCGCGGCGCGTGTGAGCGAGCGCCCGCCCGCGCGGCTCGCGCGAGCCGCGGCGGGAATGTCGCGAGATATGTGCGGGCCGGTCAGGCCAGCGCTTCGATGCGGATCAGCAGGTTGCGCGCATGCGCGATGAACGCATCGTGCGTTGCGCGATCGCTGTGGACATCGAGGCCCGCCTGTTCGGCGAAGACGATCTGTTCGGTGTAGAGGTCGACGAGCGCACGGCGTGCGTCAGGGGGAAGCGCGCGGATCATCGACACGATCAGCAACTCCTGCGCGCGAAGCGTGCCGGACAGCGACTGGACGTTCATGCTGGCCTCCTCGGACGATGCGGCGGCGGGCCGCTCTTTCCATACTAGGCGGTCGGCGGGCGCAGCGCAGGTGCAGGGCGGGCGATGACGGACAGGAATGCGATTCGACGAGGCAGCCGCACGCGCCGACACTCGCCGCATGCGTCCGGCAACGTCGAGTCGAAACGTGCAGCCGTGCGAACGGAATCAGCCGGCGGGACTGACGGTCCTGGCGGCCTGCGCATCGCGCACGACCTGCGCGACGCGTTCGACGAACGCGGCGTCGGCGCTCGACAGCGCTTCGCGCTTGCCGTCGGGCATCTCGACCATCAGCCGGTACGTGATGTCCTGCGTGGCCCACGCGAGATAGCCGACGACGACGAGCATCACGCCGACGACGAGTGCGGCGCTCGATGCGCCGATGCCGCCCGCGATGGCGACGGCCGCGCCGATCAATGAGATCAGCGACGGAACGAGACGGTTCTTCGGAATCTTGACGACATCGACCTGGCGGATGTCACGCAGTGCGAATACCTGCCCGGCGGCCGACAGGCCGTTGCGCGTGACCATGACGCCACGTTCGTTGAATGCGTTTTCCATCGTGTGTTGCGTGGACGAAAACGCGCAGCGTAGCAGGTTTCGTTGCCGCGTCAAACGAGACCGACTGCCGCACGATGTGTGCGGGACGGCCGAAAGACGGGAAGCGGGTGGCGCGGGAACGCGTTCAGAACTGCAGCCGGCCGTCGCCGTAAAGCCGGCCCGGCACGTGCGATGCGACGACCTCGGCGATCTCTTCGTCGGTCGATTCGGCCGGCACGATCTGGCGCCGCGCGGGCGCGTCTAGATGCATCGTCCATTCGACGAGACGATACGGGCGGCCCCAGGGCCGCTGCATTTCAACCGATACGCGGCAGCTCTGGACCGGCATCGAGTGTTGGCACGTCAGAATCGCGTGCAGATGGCTGAAAACGGTATCTTCGATCATCATGGCCTCCGATCCTGTCTTGTGGGCAATCGATGGCGGCGCCGTCGGCATGTCTAAAAAAAAAGCCGCCGATGCTCAGGCGGCCAACAGGGGGGGTGAGAGCATCCTCTCAGCCCAGAATTAAGCGAAACTTAAAAGCCCATAAAAAAGCGCCCCGCGTGGAGCGGGGCGCTTCTTGCCGTCGTGATCCGCGAGTTAAGCGGATGCTTTAGAACTTGTGACGGATACCGATACGTGCGGCGATCTGGTTCTTCGAACCCGTGCCCGACGTATTGAAGTAGCTCGTGCTCGAGCCGATCTGCGCTTGCACGCCCTTGCCCGAAGCCTGCTGGTACACGACCAGGCCGTACACGTCCGTACGCTTGCTGAGCGCGTAGTCGGCGATACCGTTGACCTGGTTCCAGTGCCACGAATTGCCGTTCTGCGTGGCGTTCGTGTACGTGTAGCCGAGGCCGCCCGACAGAGCCGGCGTGAAGGCGTACTTCGCGCCTGCTTCGTAGGCGTTGTAGAACGTGCCGCCCGCGCCCGAAACGGTCGAGAACTGCGTACGCGTCCACAGCAGCCATGCCGTTGCCGGACCCCAGACGTAGCGGCCACCGACACCGTACGTGCGCAGGTCGCGGACGTTGCCCGTGCTCAGGTTCGCGATCGTCGTCGAGAATGCCGGCGACGACTGGCTCGGGAAGCGGATGTCCGTGTACGCTGCGCCGACCGACAGCGGGCCGTTCGCGTAGTTCAGGCCGAAGCTGTATGCGCGCGACGAGCCTGCGGTCGTCGTCGTGCCCGACGTCGTCGCGGCTGCGCCGGCGAAGTCGGTCGAGTTCGAGAAGCCGTACAACGCGCCGAACGTGAAGCCCGAGTAGTTCGCGCTCTGGAACTTCACGGCGTTGTTGATGCGGCTCGACGTGAGCTGGTCGATGTCGTTCACGTGGTACGCGTAGTTACCCGCGACCGTGTTGCCGCCCGTCGAGTAGTTCGAACCGAGGATGTCGGTCGAGAACGAGTACTGGCGGCCGAACGTGACCGTGCCGTATTGCGACTGGCTCAGGCCGACGTAAGCCTGGCGGCCGAAGATCGCGCCACCCTGGCCGATCGTGCCGTTGCCGCTGTTGAAGCCGTTTTCGAGCACGAAGATCGCCTTCAGGCCGCCGCCGAGGTCTTCGGTGCCGCGCAGGCCCCAACGGCTGCCTTGGGCAACGCCGTCGTCATACTTGAACAGCTTGCCCGTACCGCCGTTGGCGGTCTTGCTGTGGTTCACGTAGCTGATACCGGCATCGATGACGCCGTACAGCGTCACGCTGCTTTGTGCGTGCGCCGTGCCGGCCGTTGCTGCCAGGACGGCGATGGTCAACAGTTTCTTGTTCAAAGGATTCTCCGAGCGAATAAATGGCGTGTCCAGTTGCGGTTCCGGCGCTCTCTATGGGCGCTTTCACGGACCGGCGGCAACTTTATCGGCGGGGCACGTAATGAATATGACAGCGACTGTCATATGAAGAATGTGTGGTGCCGATGCGACACTGAATTCTGCCCGGTTGTACAGTCGGGAGTTATACCGAATTCGGCTGAGAATCGATCCGGATCAGGAATATGCACATGAAATAAGCTTGGTTGGTGGCGTTCCGGCCCCGTGCCACGATCCGTGCTCCAACAAACGACACGGGACAAGAGGACACCATGCGACGTTCATTCCTGACCGGCCTCGGCGCACTCGCTGCCGCGCTGGCATTCGCGGCGCCCGGCGCGCACGCCGACTCGCAAACGCTGAAGATCGGCACGATGAGCGGCCCCGACGCGCAGATCTGGACCGAGGTGACGAAGGTCGCCGCGCGCGACGGCCTCGCGATCAAGGTCATCGAATTCAACGACTACGTGCAGCCGAACGCGGCGCTCGATTCGGGGGATCTCGACGCGAACGGCTTCCAGCACCAGCCGTTCCTCGACAGCCAGATCAAGCAGCGCGGCTACAAGATCGTGAACGTCGGGCTCACCTATACGGCGCCGATGGGCTTCTATTCGAAGAAGCTCAAGTCGCTGAAGGACTTGCCGGTGGGGGCGAAGGTCGGGATCCAGAACGATCCGTCGAACGGCAACCGCGCGCTCCTGCTGCTGCAGAAGTACGGCGTGATCAAGCTGAAGGCGGGCGCCGGTACGAACGGCGTGAACGCGACGCCGCTCGACGTCGCCGAGAACCCGAAGAAGATCAGGATCGTCGAACTCGACGCCGCGCAGCTGCCGCGCGCGCTGCCCGACGTCGATGCCGCATCGATCAACACCGACTACGCGGTGAAGGCCGGGCTCACGCCGGTGAAGGATGCGATCGCGATCGAGGATCTGCGCGGCCCGTACGCGAACCTGATCGCGGTGCGCGCGCAGGACAAGGACAAGCCGTGGGTGAAGAAGCTCGTCGCGGCCTATGAATCGGACGACGTGCGCAAGTTCATCGACCAGAAGTTCAGCGGCGCGATCGTGCCGGCGTTCTGACCGGTCTTCACGCGTGCCGGCCGGCGGCCGACGCGCCCGCCGGAAAGCAAATCGCCCGCGCAAGCGGGCGATTTCGTTGGTGCATGCGAGGCGCGCCGTGGCCCGGCGCGCCCAGCGGGCGCTCAGGCCGACAGCAGCGAACCCGTGCGGATCGCGGTCGCGCCGGCGATCCGCGCGACTTCCATGCCGGCCGTCGCGAAGCGCACGATCTGGCGCGCGTACAGCACGCCGGATACGCTGCTCTTCAGCGTGACGACGCGATCGGTCAGCGGGTCGACGATGTCGGCCACTGCCTCGCCGACCTCGATCATCGCGCCGACCGGCGTGCGGAACACGATCACGCCCGACACGGGCGCGACGAGCGGATCGGTGCCCGCGAGCGGCGTCGCCGGATGCGCGAGCGGCGGCAGCGGCGCCGGCGTGCCGTCGACGACGCCGCGCTCGGTCAGGTATTCGACGATCGCCTGCGCGTCCTTTTCGGCGAGCTCGTACGACACGTCGCGTTCGCTGCGCAGTTCCACCGTGACGGAAATCGCGCCGTTCGGGATAGGGAAGCGGTCGCCGAAGCGGCTGCGCAGATCCGACCAGCAGAAGCTGTGGATTTCGTCGAACGGGTTGCCGACCGAATTCAGCGCGAGCAGCGACGCCTGCGCGTCGAGATAGCGCGACAGCGGCTCGACGTCCGGCCACAGATCGGGATTCGTGTAGAGGTGCATCACGGCATCGCTGTCGCAGTGCAGGTCGAGCACGATATCGGCGTCGAACGACAGCTTCTGCAGCGCGAGGCGCTGCGAGTCGAGCTCGGTGCGCGGCTTCTGTTCGTCGAGCGCTTCGCGCATCGCGGCGCGCACGGCGACGAGGTTGCGCTGCGCGTCGTTCGTGAGGTGGTGTTCGACGCGCGGCAGCACCAGCGCCGCGAGATCGTAGAAATTGCGGTTGAAGTTCTGCATCGAGCCGAGCTCGAAGCGGCCGAGGTGATCGCCGAACACGTGCTGCGACAGGCCGATCGGGTTCGGCACGGGCACGATCACGACTTCGCCGCGCAGCTTGCCGGCCGTCTCGAGCGCGGCGATCTTGCGGCGCAGCAGCGTGGCGACCAGCATGCCGGGCAGTTCGTCCGCGTGCAGCGACGACTGGATGTAGACCTTCTTGCCGCCGCGCGGGCCGTAGTGGAAGCTCGTGATCTGGCGTTCGGTGCCGACGGCGGGGGAAATCAGCGGATGGGTCTGCGTTTGCATGATGAGGGGAGTGCGGCGCAGCCGCGAATGTCCGGTGTGCGTGGAAGGACGATTGTACGTTGCCTTTCTCACCGCCACCAAACCGGCGCCAGAGCATGCAGTTTTCCGTTGAGAATCATCAGGTTGGCGCGGAAAAAATAATGTTGTCTGCACCGCGCGCGCAAAAAAAACGGGCGCCTTGCGGAGCCCGTCTGTGCCGAAGCGAAGCGTGCGCTTGCGTGGCGGATTACTTGCCGTAGACGTCGAAATCGAAGTACTTCTTCGCGATCTTGTCGTACGTGCCGTCCTTGCGCATGCCGGCGATCGCGCCGTCGATCTTCGACTTCAGGTCGGTGTCTTCCTTGCGCAGGCCGATGCCGGCACCGTTGCCGAGCGTCTTCGGATCGTCGATATCCTTGCCGGCGAAGTCGAAATTCGCGCCGCGCGGCGTCTTCAGGAAGCCGATTTCGGCCTGCACCGCGTCTTGCAGCGCGCCGTCCAGACGGCCCGAGATCAGGTCGGCGTAGACCTGGTCCTGGTTCTGGTAAGGCACGACGTTCACGCCCTTCGAGGCCCAGTACGTCTTCGCGTAGGTTTCCTGGATCGTGCCCTGCTCGACGCCGACCGACTTGCCCTTCAGCGATTCAGCCGTCGGCATCAGGCCCGCGCCCTTCTTCGTCACGAGGCGCGTCGGCGTGTTGAACAGCTTCGCCGAGAAGGCGATCTGCTCCTGACGCGCCGGCGTCATCGACATCGACGACAGCACGCCGTCGAACTTGCGGGCCTTCAGCGCCGGGATCATCCCGTCGAAGTCGTTTTCGATCCACACGCACTTCGCGTTCATGCGGCGGCAGATTTCGTTGCCGAGATCGACGTCGAAACCCACAACCTTGCCGTCAGCGCCTTTCGATTCGAAAGGCGGGTAGCTTGCGTCGACGCCGAACCGCACGGTCGACCAGTCCTTCGCGTACGCGCCGCCGGCCGATACGGCGAGCAGGGCAACGGTCACAGCCGCAAGAATCTTTTTCACCAGGTGACTCCTCGTTTTGTTCGATGGGTGCGCGGTTGTGCCGCGCCGTAAGCCTTCGGCCCGCCGCGGCTTCGCGTCGGACTGTCCGTTTCGCCCGCCCGATGCGGGCGCGCGACGTGCGCAAGATTATCAAGACAAAATACCGGCAGGGCGCCTAGGACAAGCCCCGATACCGGGCCCGGCGGCGGCGCGTTGCGGGCGCCGCCGTTTCAGACACAGGAACGATTCAGCCGAGCGTTTCGTTGACCGCGCGCTGCAGGCACGTGACGAATTGCGATACGGCCGGCGTGGGCAGCAGGTCGCGCCGCGCGATGATCGACAGGTCGAAGCGCGGCATGCTTTCGTCGAGTTCGGCCGTGCGGATGCCGAGCGGCGCGACCATCTCGGCGAGCGGGCGCGTGAAGCAGCCGATCACGTCCGAGCGCGCGACGAGCCCGAGCGTCACCGCGAACGACATCGGCGAGCGCAGCAAACGTTTGGGCAGCGGCAGCCCGTGCGTCTCGAACATCCCGACCATCACGCTGTGCGGAAACTGCTCGGCGCCGACGGTGACGATCCACTCGGCATCGAGCAGTTCCTCTAGACGGCGCGCATGCGCGAGCGGGTGGCCTTCGCGCATCACGATCGTGAATTCGGTCGACAGCAGCGGCGATTGCGTGAAATCGCGATCGAGTGCGGGCACATGGTGCATTGCAGCGATGTCGAGCGTGCCGTTGCGCAATTGCGCGAGCGCGTCGGGCACCGTCACTTCCTCGAGATGCAGGCTCACGTTCGGCATCGACTGGCGGAAGGCCGTGACCGCATGCGGCAAAGCGGTCAGCGCGATCGACGGCATCGTGCCGACCGCGACGCGTCCCGACATTTCGCCTTTCACCTGCTCGACGGCCTCGACCGTGCGGCGGATGTCGCCGAGCAGCTGCTCGGCGCGCGGCAGCAGCGCGTGGCCGCACGCGGTCAGCTCGACGCCGCGCACGCTGCGCGCGAGCAGCTCCGCGTTGAGCGCGGTTTCGAGTTCGCGGATCGTGTGCGTGATCGCCGGCTGCGTGACGCCGAGTTCGCGCGCGGCGGCGCGCAGGCTCTTGAGGTGCGCGGCGGACACGAACGCCTGGAGCTGCGCGATGTTCAGGGGATTGCGGATGCGGGTCATCGGTCGGGTCCGGTTGGCGCGAAAGGGAGCGGCGGTTTCATGCTGCAGGTCGTGGTCCCGGGGAACGTCACGCGCCGGCGCGTGCGCGGAACGCCTGGCGATAACGTTGCGGCGACGTGCCGACGATGCGGGCGAACCGTTCGCGAAACGCGGTGACCGAACCGAACCCGGCTTCGGTTGCGACATGCTCGATCGACAGCGCCGTCACCTCCAGCAACTGCTGAGCATGCCTGACGCGCGCGGTCTGCAGCCATTGCCGCGGCGATGTGCCGGTCTGCTCCTGGAAGCGTCGCGTCAGCGTGCGCACGCTCGTCGATGCGTGGCGGGCCATCGCATCGAGCGTGAGCGGCTTGCGCAGGTTCGCCTGCAGCCAGTCCATCAGGTCGTGCAGCCCGTCGCTGCCGGCCGGCCATTCGGGCGCGATGAACTGCGCCTGCCCGCCTTCGCGCACGCGCGGTGCCACCGCGGCGCGGGCGGCGTCGACGGCGACCGCCGCGCCGTAGTCGGCCTGGATCATGTGCAGGCACAGATCGAGGCCGGCCGCCGCGCCGGCCGACGTCAGGATCTGCCCGTTGTCGACGAACAGCACATTCGGGTCGACCTCGACGTCCGGATAGCGGCGCGCGAGTTCGGCGGCCGCGAGCCAGTGCGTCGTCGCGCGCAGGCCGTCGAGCAGCCCGGCTTCCGCGAGCACGAACGCGCCGCTGCAGATCGACGCGATCCGGCAACCGCGCGCGGCCGCATCGCACAGGGCGGCGATCGCGCGGCGCGGTGTGGGCGCGAGCGGCACGGACGTGCCGGGGACGATGATCGTATCGGCGTCGGCCAGTGCGTCGAGACGAAACGGCGGGCGCAGCTCGAACAGGTCGCCGGCGACGCGCGGCTGCTCGCTGCACACGCGCACGCGGTAGGCGGGCGCGACGTCGGGCGACCGCACGCGCGCGAACGTGTCGCACGCGACGCCCAGGTCGAACGGGACGACATCGGGCAAAGCGAGAACGGCGACCGTGTGCATGGCGTTCGTGGCCGTGGCCAGAATCCGTTGAAAGATGTCATTCTAGCCAATGACTCGAACCCGCACCACACGCGACAATCGCCGTGGACCAACCCGGAGCCCTGCCGATGAAACAAGACGATCGCAATGCATTGCGGAACCTGCAATACCTGTCGTTGCTGGAGGCCACCACGCTCGTCGTGCTGGTGTGCGTGGCCGTGCCGCTCAAGCATCTGGCCGGCTATCCGGTCGCGGTATCGGTCATGGGCCCGGTTCACGGGATCGCGTTCGCGATGTATGTGTGGGCGGTCGTCGGCACCGCGTCGAGCGGGCTGTGGAGCAGGGGCGAGGTCGCGCGGCTCGTGCTGTCGGCCGTCGTGCCGTTCGCGGGGCTGGCGAGTGCCGGATGGATCGCGCGCCGGAGGCACGCGCAATGAGCTACCTGGTGCTGAAGGCCGTGCATGTGGCGGCCGTCGTTACGTTTGCCGGCGGGCTGCTGATGCTGTCCGTCGGTGTCCGGATCGCGAACCTCGCCGTGCATCGCGCGGTGCGGCGCTGGGATCGCACGGTGACGGCGCCTGCACTCGCGATCGTCTGGATCACGGGGATCGCGATCGCGCTGAGCGGTCACTGGTTCGGGGCGGCGTGGCTGTCGGTGAAGCTTGCGGTCGTCGTCGCGTTGTCGGCGCTGCACGGCATGCTGGCCGGCACGCTGCGGCGCATGGAGCGAGACGATCTGGTCGTCGTGCCGGCACCGTGGCTCGGGCAGGCGGCGGGCGCGGTCGTGGCCGCGACGGCGATCGTCGTCGGGCTGGTCGTGATCAAGCCGTTCTGATGGATTGCGCCTAAGCCAGCGCCATCTCGACCGCCGCCAGCGTGCGGCGCCGGATCCAGCCGCTCCCCAGCCGGATCGCGAGCCAGTACGGCGTGAACAGCCAGCGCGTGCGCGCGCTCGGGCAATGAATGAACGTTTCCGTGCGCAGCATGTGCGCACCCGATGCGAGCCCGACGACCTCGAACCGGAGCACCAGCTTCGCATCGCGCGGATCGTCGTGCCGGATGAAAGCCGCTGCATCGGCGATGGTGCGCACGTCGGGCGTGGGACGCCAGAAGCGGCCGACGAGGCCGAGCGACAGCGACGTGTCGTCGCGATGGAGCAGCGTGAACGAGTTGAAGCCGAAGCGCGCGCGTTGCGGGCGGGCCGGCCCGTTGCGGAGCGCGCCGGCGGCGGCCGCCGGGAATTCGCGCATCATCATCAGCGCGTCGATGACGGGATCGGCGCGCATGTCGAGCGACGCGACGGCGTCGATGATGCGTGCGGGCGGCGCGCCGATCGGCTGCGATTCATGCACTTCGTGGAAACCGAACGACGGAATGAACGGCGGCTTGCGCGCCGAGGTCCGGGTGCTCGATTCGGAGACGATGCCGAGCGCGTTCATCGCGGCTCCTGAAGGGGCAAAGCGCGATCGTAGCACCGGGCGCGGATTCGCGTCGCGCCGTTTCGGCGACGCGCATCGTGCTGCGCCGCACCGATAAAAAAAGCCTGGAAACTTGCGTTCCCAGGCTTGGAGACCATCAACGATGATGGTGGAGGAGACGTCGTCGTCCCGATGCGCGCCGCCCTTCTGCAGGCGACGTCGCGCATGTTTCGCGGTCAGATGGCCCAGCCGCCGAGATAGAAGGTGACGAGCACGGCCGCGATGAGCACGGTGCCGACGTTGAGCTTGCGGAATTCGCCGCTGGCGATGCGGCCGATCACGAGCGTCGAGAAGCCGAGCATGATGCCCGTCACGATGTTCGCGGTCAGCACGATGAACACCGCGCAGACGAGGCCCGACATCGCGTCGACCATGTCGTCCATGTGCAGCTTGCTCACGCTGCCGAGCATCAGCAGGCCGACGTACATCAGTGCCGGCGCGGTGGCGTACGACGGCACGAGGCCCGCGAGCGGCGAGAAGAACATCACGACGAGGAACAGCAGGCCGACCACGGCGGCCGCGAGGCCCGTCTTCGCGCCGGCGGCCACGCCGACGCTCGACTCGATGTAGGCTGCCGCGGGCGCGCCGCCGAGGAAGCCGGAGAAGATCGAGCTGATCGAATCGGCGGTCAGTGCGCGGCCGCCGTTGATGATGCGGCCGTTCTCGTCGAGCTGGCCGGCTTGCCCGGCGACCGCGCGGATCGTGCCGGTCGCGTCGAACACGGCGGTCATCACCAGTGCCAGCACGCTCGGCAGCACGGCCATCGACAGTGCGCCCTTGATGTCCATCGCGCCGATCAGCGATGCGTGGCCCGGTGCGCTCAGCGACGGCAGCGCGAAGATGCCGTGGTACTTCACGGCCGGATCGAAGATCAGGCCGAAGATCGAGATCGCGATCACGACGAGCAGGATGCCGCCCGGCACGCGACGCTTCTCGAGGCCGAAGATCGCGGCGAGGCCGACGACCGACATGATGACCGGGAGTGCGGTGATCTGGCCGAGCGAGACCGGCAGGCCGGCGCCCGGGTTCTTGATCACGAGACCGACGTCGTTCGACGCGATCAGCAGCAGGAACAGGCCGATGCCGATACCCGTGCCGTGCGCGACGCCCGCGGGCAGGTTGCGCAGGATCCACGAACGCACGCCGGTGACCGAGATGCCGGTGAACACGAGGCCCATCAGGAACACGGCGCCGAGCGCGACCGTCGGATGCAGGCCCTTGCCGAGCACGAGGCCGAATGCGGTGAACGCGGTCAGCGAGATCGCGCAGCCGATCGCGATCGGCAGCTTCGCCCACAGGCCCATCAGCAGCGAGCCGAACGCGGTGGTGAGGCAGACCGCGACGAACACCGCACTTGTGTCGAAGCCGGCCTTGCCGAACATGCCGGGCACGACGAATACGGAATAGACCATCGCGAGGAAGGTGGTGACGCCGGCAACGATCTCGGTGCGCTGCGTGCTGCCGCGCGACGAAATGCCGAAGTACCGGTCGATGACTCCCTTGGTGCCAAAGTCAGTTTCTGCCGAGCCGACGTCGACCGTCGGCTGCACCGGGGTATCACTCATGAGCTTGCTCCTTTATCAGCATGCTGAAACGGCCCGTAGCGAGCCGTCGTCAGGGTGTCTCGTATCTATCTAGTTGGGATTTGTCGGCAACGTCGTGGGGACGAATGACGCGTGATGCGTGTCGTTACGTGCGAATCGAAACGAGCGCGAGGGTGTCGCGTCGGACGACGCGTGGTGTGGTCGACCCCGTCACGTGTGCTTTGCCGTAGCGAAGGTTAGGCGAGCGGCCCATCACGTCCCATCGGGGGAAGAGCATGCAGCGCATGTCGCAGCGCTTATATCGGCGTGCAACCGGGCTTCGTTGCGATGACACGCGTGTATACGCCTAGTTCGAATCCGTTAAGGCGACTATTTGAATGCGGGGTCGGCGGGCAGGGTGGAAGCGGGTGAGGCATTGAATCTTACGAATGTCTTTCATGGGGGCCGCGCACATGCATGACGGCGGCGGCGTGCGGCGCGATGCGCGGCCGCGCGCAAGCGGCACCCGGATGATACCGGTGCCGCGTGCGGCTTGCGCTCGCGCGTTCTGGCCCTCATGGGTCAAGCGGGTGCGAGATGCGCGAGGTACGCGCAGAACATGTCGGCCATCGCGGTCGAAAAAGCGTCGATTTCCGCCGGCGTGCGTGCGGTTTCGGAGAACACCTTGCCGCCCGACGTGAGCGTCGTGACGATCAGCTCGCAAGCGAGCGCATGCGTCGCGTCGGACACGTCGGGCAGCGCTTCGCGCATGAACGCGCTGAAGGCCCGGTTGCCCTCGGCCCTCGCTTCCTGCGCCTCGGGGGCGTCGCGATAGAGAGGCGCCGCGTCGTCGAGCGCGATGCGCATGCTCGCCTCGTCGCATTCCGACCGGATGAACGCGTGCACGGCCGCGCGCAGCCGCTCGGGGGGCGTCTTCCGCGGGTCTTGCAGGATCCCGCACAGCATCTCGTACGTCTGGCGCCATTCGTCGTGCTGCAGCCGGAACAGCACCGACGCCTTGTTCGGGAAGTACTGGTACAGCGAGCCGACGCTCACGCCGGCGCGCTCGGCGACGCGCGCCATCGTGAAACGCTGCGCGCCTTCGGTGGCCAAAACCTGAATAGCGGCCTGGAGGACGTCTTCGACGAGACGGGTCGAGCGCGCCTGCCGAGGCAGCTTGCGCGTGGCGATCGGGGCGTTGCGGCGGTCGGTCATGGGCGGTTTGCCAATGCGAATAGTAAAACCTGAATAGTTCGTCATATTCTAGTCGGGCGCATTGACGCACTCAACCTGACCCTGGAGATCCGCATGACCACCCTGATTCAAGACCCGCTGGCGCCGCTGCTCGCGCGCCTGTTCGACGAAGCCGAGGCGTCGTCTCCCGCGACGAGCCCGGCCTTCGCCGACGTGTCGCGCGACGAGCAAGCGCGGCTGATGCGCAGCAAGACGGATTACATCGATCTGTATGCGCGCCTGAAGGATTTTCCGCTTCCCGTGTCGCGCGAGACGGGCACGCTGCTGTACATGCTCGCGCGCAGCGGCGGCGCGCGGGCGATCGTCGAATTCGGCACGTCGTTCGGCATTTCGACATTGCATCTCGCGGCCGCGTTGCGCGACAACGGCGGCGGGCGGCTGATCACGAGCGAGTTCGAGCCGTCGAAGGTCGTGCGCGCGCAGGCGAACCTGACTGCGGGCGGGCTTGCCGATCTCGTGGAGCTTCGCGAAGGCGATGCGCTGCGCACGCTGGCCGTCGATCTTCCGGATTCGATCGACCTGTTGCTGCTCGACGGCGCGAAGGCGCTGTATCCGGAGATACTGGCGCTGGTTGAACCGCACCTCAGGGCGGGGGCGTTCGTTGCGGCCGACAACGCGGAATACAGCCCCGACTACCTCGCTTACGTGCGCGCACCGGAAAACGGCTATCTGTCGGTGCCGTTCGGCGGCGACGTCGAGTTGTCGATGCGGATACGCTGAGCAGGCGGAACGAAGGTGCCGGCGATTTCACGCTTCCACGCCTTAAAGGCAGGATAACTGATCAAATGGAGGCGTGATGAAGCGCGCCGGGATGGTACCCGGTGCGTGTGAAGCCGCCCACATCACTTCAGGAACACGTATCGCGCGAAGTACGGAAAGCGGCCGACCGCATGCTCGGTCGTGCACGTCGCGGCCGGCGGCGTGCCGCCCGCCGTGTCGAGCCGCTGCACGAAGCGCACGCCGGCGAGCGTGCCCGTGGCGGCTGGCGTTGCGGCAAGCAGCAGTTGCGGAATGCTGGCCGGGCGCGTGCTCGGCGCTTCCGCGAGTTTCTTGCCGGTAATGCGGCTGCCGTCGAGCGCTTCCCACGACGGCCCCGCGCCGTGCCGCACGACGAGCGTGCCGTTGGCATCGAACAGCAGCGCCTCCGGGTGCTGGAAGGCCCACGCGAGCCGGTGTTCGGCGTCGTATTCGCACGTGTAGACCTGCACGCCGCTCGCGGCGGTCGCCAGTACCGGCGTGGCCGGCGCTGGCGGCGTCAGGCCGGCAGCCTCGTCGGCCCGCGCAGGCGCGCTGAATGCCGCCAGGGAAAGACTGGCCGCAAGGGCCAGCAGCATGTTGCGTGTCGGGGAGCGGCGTGGCATGGCGGGGCGTCCTTTCAGGTCGGGTGACGGTCGTGCTCGTGCGGAGTCGATCCCGTCAACGTTAGACGCCGATTGCGCGAGCTGCAATTCGGAAATGACAATCGCGGCGATAGCGGCCGCGATTGTCGGGGGGCGGATGCGCGATCAGCGGATCGCGACCGGGTTGATGTTGACCTGTGTGGAGCCGACGTACAGCGGCTGGCCGAGCACGAACAGGAATTCCCACGCCTTGTCGCGCACCAGCGCGCGGCTGTCGATCAGCTCCAGGTTGTAGATGCCGCGCTTCGCGAGCATGTACTGGTTGATCGGGAACTCGTCCTGCGTGTGCGGATTCGGATAAACCTCCGACGCCCACGTGTCGCCGCCGAACGCGACGATTCCCTGGTCGGCCAGCCACTGCGCGGCTTCCATGCCGATGCCGGGCTCGACTTCGAGGAACCGCTTGTTGTCCTTGCCGATCAGCTCCAGCCAGCCGGTGTTGAACAGCACGACGTCGCCTTTGCGCAGCGTCAGCCCCTGCTTCTTCAGCACGGCCTGGATGTCGGCGACCGTGAACTCGGTGCCGCCCGGCACGATCGGCTTGCCGTAGTAGGCGGTCATGTCGAGCACGACGCCGCGCGTGACGATCGGCGGCACCTTCTCGACGCCGAGCTTCTTCACGCCGTCGACGGTCACGAAATCGGCCGCCTTGTTGCCGTTGTAGTACACGTTGTCGATGCCGATGTGACCGATGCCGTTGAGCTGCGTGCCGACGCCGGTCCACGCGTTGACGAGTTCGTCGTTGAACGTGAACTTGTTCGGGCCGAGGCTCTTGCCGGCCTGCTGGCCGACCTGCACGTTGTACAGGCGGAAGCTGCGGTGGCGGAATGCCGGCAGGTTCTTGTCCACCGGCACGGCCAGCGGATAGGTCTTGCCGGCCTTCACGAGGCCGACGGCCTGCTTGATGACGTCGGGCGTCAGCAGGTTGGCCGCGCCGATTTCGTCGTTCGCGCCATAGACGGACGGATACCAGTCGGCCGCCGCTGCGGACGGGGCGGCGTGGGCCGCCTGTGCGGCCGCGAACGGCAGGATCGCGGCGAGCGCGAGCCGGGCGAGTGTTGCTTTCATGCTGGACTCCAGTGATCCGTTCAGGCCGCGGCTTGCGCGAGCGTCGGATAGTCGGTCAGGCCCTGGGCGCCGCCGCCGAACAGCGTGTTGCGGTCATGCGGCGTGAGCGTGGCGCCGGTGCGCAGGCGCTCGGGCAGGTCGGGATTCGCGACGAACGGGCGGCCGAAGGCGACGAGGTCGGCCCAGCCGGCGGCGATTGCTTCGCGCGCGCGCTCGGCGGTGTACGCGCCGGCATAGATCAGCACGCCCGGGTACGCGGCGCGCAGTTGCTGCTTGAAGGCGACCGGCATCAGCGGTGCGTCGTCCCAGTCGGCTTCCGCGATGTGCAGGTAGCCGACGCCGAGTTCGCCGAGCAGCTTCGCGGCGGCGAGATAGGTCGTTTCCGGATCGTCGTCGACGCAGCCGTTCAGCGTGGTCAGCGGCGCGAGGCGGATGCCGACGCGCGATGCGTCGCCGGTGCCGTCGATCAGCGCCTGCGTGACTTCGCGCAGGAAGCGCAGCCGGTTCTCCAGCGAGCCGCCGTATGCGTCGGTGCGCGTGTTTGCGTTCGAATCGATGAACTGGTTCACGAGGTAACCATTCGCGCCGTGCAGCTCGACGCCGTCGAAGCCGGCTTCGATCGCATGGCGTGCGGCGGCGCGGTATTGATCGACGATCTCGCGGATCTCGTCGACGGACAGTGCGCGCGGCTCGGACGCCTGCACGAAGCCCGGCGTGCTGCCGTCTTCACCGGCGACGAACACGTTCACGCCCTTCGCCTGGATCGGCGACGACGACACGGGCTGCGCGCCGCCGAGCAGGCTCGTGTGGCTCAACCGGCCGACGTGCCACAGCTGCGCGAAGATCCGGCCGTGCGCGGCATGCACGGCGTCCGTCACCTTGCGCCAGCCGGCGACCTGCGCCGGCGTGTGAATGCCGGGCGTCCATGCGTAGCCCTTGCCGAGCGGCGCGATGTAGGTGCCTTCGCTGACGATCAGGCCCGCACTCGCGCGCTGCGCGTAATACGCGGCCATCAGTTCGTTGGCTTCGTCGCCGGGCTGGCTGGCGCGCGAACGCGTCATCGGCGGCATCACGATGCGGTTCGGCAGCGTCAGCGCGCCGAGTCGCAACGGTTGAAAAAGCGGGTCCTGGATCATGGTGGTGTCCTGTCGGTGCCGCGGCCGGCTGGCCGCGGACGGGTCGATTGAGGGGGCAGGGCTAGCGCAAGCCCGCTGTTCGCGGGAACATGCCCTAGTCCCACTTCGGCGCGAGGCCGGCCGGGTCGACTTCGCGGCCATTGCGCTCGAGCGCGGCGATTTGCGTCATGTCTTCGTCGGTCAGGCGCAGCGTCTGTGCGAGCAGGTTGCTTGCAAGGTTTTCGCGCTTCGTCGACGACGGGATCACCGAGTAGCCGAGCTGCAGCGCCCAGGCGAGTGCGACTTGCGCGGGCGTCGCGTTGTGACGCTGCGCGATCGCGCCGATCACCGGGTCGCCGAGCACCTTGCCGTACGCGAGCGTCATGTACGACGTCACGTGGATGCCTTCGTGGT
Source organism: Burkholderia cepacia complex sp. TUM26381 (assembly GCF_057439935.1). NCBI lineage: Bacteria > Pseudomonadati > Pseudomonadota > Betaproteobacteria > Burkholderiales > Burkholderiaceae > Burkholderia > Burkholderia cepacia complex sp. TUM26381. The sequence goes on from NZ_CM172007.1 coordinate 292,698, forward strand.
TCAGGAACTCGACGAGCTTGCGGTTCTGCAGGTACGGGCTCAGTTCGATCTGGTTCGTCGCGATCGCATCCTTGCCGACGGCCGCAATCGCTTCCTTCGTCAGTTCGATGTTGAAGTTCGAGATGCCGATCTGGCGCGTGAGGCCCTTCGCTTTCGCTTCGGCGAGTGCGGTCATGAATGCCTGGATCGACACGCCGTTGCCCGGGGCCGGCCAGTGGATCAGCGTCAGGTCGACGGTGTCGGTACGCAGCTTGCGCAGGCTTTCTTCGAGGCTCGCGACCAGCTTTTCCGGTGCGTAGTTGTCGACCCAGATCTTCGTGGTCAGGAACAGGTCTTCACGACGCACGCCCGATGCGGCGATCGCTTCGCCGACTTCGGCTTCGTTGCCGTAGATCTGCGCGGTGTCGATCGCGCGGTAGCCGGCTTCGAGGCCGTTGCGGACCGAGTCGATGACAACCTGGCCTTGCAGGCGGAAAGTACCGAGGCCGAATGCGGGAATCTTGCTCATCATGTGCTCCTGGGAGGGGGAACGGTTGCGGTATGGGAGTCATTCTGGCGCTTGAGACTGATGAAATAAACGCCTTTAGAGGTCAATAATATTTGATTTAAAATCAAATATTGATCGTGCCGCGGGCCTGCCGAAGACCGTCGCCGGCCTTATGCGGCGCGCGTTTGCGCGTTCGTCTTCGGATGGAATGCGGGCAGCACGTCCGATGCGATCTCGGCCATCGTCTCGTCGAGCGGGCGGCGGTTGCGGCGCAAATGCAGGCCGATGTGCTGCACGCCCGCGTCGCGCATCGCCGCGAGTTCTTCCGTCAGCGCGAGGCGGCCCGCGCGGGCGCCGAAGCGGTGCCGCTGCAGCGGCTCGTGCGGATCTTCCGCGAGGTCGAGGTGGATGAAGCTCACGTACGGCTTGCCGCCGGCCACCGCGCGCCAGTTCGCGGCGCGCTGCGCCTGGTCGGCCGGCGTCCCCGGATACGCGAGGCAGCCGTCCATGTGTTCGCCGATCCACGCGGGCGTCTGCTGGGCGAGACCCGCGACGAGCAGCGGCACCGGCGAACGGGCGGCCGGCAGCACGTCGAGGCCGGGCGGCAGGTGTCCGCGCGCGCCGTCGCGCAGCAGCGCGATCTGGTCGCGGAAATTCGCGCCGCGCGATGCGAAGTCGCGGCCGAACAGCGGATATTCGACCGGCCGGTCGCCGCTCGCGACGCCGAGCATCAGGCGCCCGCCGCTCAGTTCCTGGATCGTCGCGGCCGATTTCAGCGTCAGCAGCGGCTCGCGCAGCGGCAGCACGACGGCGGCCGTACCGAGCAGGATGTCGTGCGTGATGCCGGCGAGGTAGCCGAGATACGAGAACGTTTCGAACACTTGCGCGGCGTCGCCGAACGACGGGTCGTACACGGGCACGTCGCGTACCCAGAGTGCGCGGAAGCCGAGCGTGTCGGCCAGTTGCGCAAGCTCCGCGTGGATCTCCAGGTCGGGCACGCCGGGGCGGCGGCCCTGATGCTGGCGCTTCGCGTCGCCGGCCGGCGACCAGTCGTTGTCGAGCGGCAGTTCGATGCCGACGCTGAAGCCGCCGTCGGCGAGTTTGTCGAGTGAAGTGGGCATGTCGGGCTCCGTTCAGACCGCGCGCAGGCTGCCTTCGAGGCGATGGAAATCGAGCGACGACGCGGTGAAGAACGTGCGCGACGTGCCGGCGGCGAAATCGTCGATGTGCACGACCGTCGCGCGGTCGGCTTCCTGCCACGAGATCGCGTAGGTCTCGCCGGCGATGCGCTGCCACGTGTATTCGACTTCACCCTGCGCGCCCGTGTACGGGCCTGCGGTGATCTCGTAGCGCATGTGGAGGCCGTCCTCGTCGTACGCGTTGAGTGCGGTGAGGCCGTCGTAACGGACTTCGAAAGTCTTGCCGGCGAACGGCGGACGTTGGGTCGATGCGTTCATGCTGATGAGCTCCTGCAAAAAAGTGACGTTCAATGAGCGAGTTCGACGGGTTCGGCCGTGCGTTCCGGCAGCCCGTGGCGGCGGTCGAGACGGCCGCCCAGTGCGGTGAGCGCGAACGCGCCCAGCGTGACGACGGCAGCGATCCAGGGCGTGTGGCCGAGGCCGACGTTCGCGACGATCAGGCCGCCGAGCGACGAGCCGCCGGCCACGCCGAGGTTGAAGGCGGCGATGTTGAAGCCCGAGGCGACGTCGGTGGCGTCCGGCGCGAAGTGGCGCGCCTGCTTGACGACGTACACCTGCAGCCCCGGCACGTTGCCGAACGCAACCGCGCCCCACGCGAGCATCGTCAGCACCGCGAGCCATTTCACGTGGATCGTGAAGGTCAGCGCGAGCAGCACGATCGCGAGCAGCAGGAAGATCCGCTTGAGCGCCTTCACCGGGCCGACGGCGTCCGCGAGCTTGCCGCCCCACACGTTGCCGAACGCGACCGACACGCCGTAGCCGACGAGCACGAGGCTGACCTGCGACGGCGTGAAGCCGGCGATCTGTTCGAGCAGCGGCGCCATGTACGTGAACGCGATCAGCGAACCGCCGTAGCCGACGGCCGTCATCGCGAACACGAGCAGCAGGCGCGGCTGGGCGAGTACGCGCAGCTGGCGGGCGAGCGGCGCCGGCGGCGTCTGCGGCAGCCCGCGCGGCACGAAGGCGACTGCGCCGAGGAACGCGACGAGGCCGAACAGCGCGACGATCAGGAACGTCGCGCGCCAGCCGAAGTGCTGGCCGATGAAGGTGCCGAGCGGAATGCCGGCGACGAACGCGACGGTCATCCCGCTGAACATCGTCGCGATCGCGCTGGCGGCCTTGTCCTTCGGCACGAGCGTCGTCGCGATGATCGAGCCGACCGAGAAGAACACGCCGTGCGCGAGGCCGGTGAGGACGCGCGCGACGATCAGCGATTCGTAGCCCGGCGCCTGCCAGGCGACGAGGTTGCCGACGGTGAAGAGCGCCATCAGCCCGGCGAGCAGCGTCTTGCGCGGCACGCGGCCGGTGAGCGCGGTGAGCAGCGGCGCGCCGATGGCGACGCTCAGCGCATAGAGGCTGACGAGCAGGCCGGCCGACGGCAGGCTGACGCCGAGATCGGCGCCGATCGTCGGGATCAGCCCGACGATCACGAATTCGGTCGTGCCGATGGCAAAGGCGCTGATGGTCAGCGCAAGCAGGGCGAGTGGCATGATGGGATCCAGGTTCCAGTAAGGATGGATCGCAGTGTGCCGACTTTACTTTTGCGGAAAAACTGGTCTATAAACCAAATTGTTTTGATTTCAAGTCAACAATGAAGATCACGCTCGACGAACTCCAGGCCTTTGCCGCCGTGGTCGACACCGGTTCGATTACCGCTGCCGCCCAGCAGCTCGACCTCACCGTGTCGGCGACGAGCCGCACGCTCGCGCGGCTCGAGGAGAAGCTGAAGACCACGCTGCTGCGCCGGACCACGCGCCGGCTCGAACTGACCGAGGAGGGGCGTGCGTTCCTGCAGGATGCGCGCGCGATCATCGAATCGGTCGAGAACGCGGAAGAACAGATGCTCGCGCGGCGCGAGATGCCGTCGGGGCGCCTGCGCGTCGACGCCGCGACGCCGTTCATGCTGCACGTGATCGTGCCGCTCGTGCGCGGCTATCGCGAACGCTTTCCGAAGGTCGAGCTGGAACTGAACAGCAACGAGGGCATCATCGACCTGCTGGAGCGGCGCACCGACGTCGCGATCCGGATCGGCCGGTTGAAGGATTCGACGCTGCACAGCCGGCGTATCGGCAACAGCCGGCTGCGCATCCTCGCGAGCCCCGCGTATCTCGACGCGCACGGCCAGCCGCGCAAGGCCGAGGATCTCGACAAGCACACGCTGCTCGGCTTCACGCAGCCCGAATCGCTGAACGTGTGGCCGATCCTCGGCACCGACGGCGAAGCGTGCCGCATCGGGCCGGACGTCTGTTCGTCGAGCGGCGAGACGCTGCGGCAGCTCGCGCTGGAGGGCGCGGGCGTCGTCTGTCTGTCGGATTTCATGACCGCGCAGGATCGCGAAGCGGGCCGGCTCGTGCAGGTGCTCGCGCGCCAGACGCTCGAGGTCGAGCAGCCGATCCATGCGGTGTACTACCGCAATACCGCGATCTCGTCGCGGATCGCGTCGTTCGTCGACTACATGATCGAGGTGCTGGGCGGCAGCAGCAGCGATGCGCCGGCGCGGCGCAAGGCCGCGTGGCTGGAGCCGCTGTAGCAGCGGGCTCGCCGGGAAGACGGGGCGGGCGCCGCCCCGGGTGATCGGGCGTGCCGCGCGGGCGGCACGCCGTCGTGCAGCAGCCGTTACGCCTCTTCCGCCCAGGACATCCCGTCGCGCGCGAGCAGCGCCGACGATGCCGCGGGCCCGAACGTGCCGGCCGTGTACAGCCGCGGCCGGTCGCCGAGCTGCTTCCAGCCGTCGAGGATCGGCTCGACCCACGACCATGCGGCTTCGAGCTCGTCGCGGCGCATGAAGTGCGTGAGGCGGCCGCGGATCACGTCGATCAGCAGCCGTTCGTACGCTTCCGCGCGCCGCTCCGGAATCGCCTGCTGCAGGTCGAGGTTCAGGTTGACCGGCACCATGTTCATCCCGCTGCCCGGTTCCTTCGCGAGCATCTGCAGCTGGATCGACTCTTCCGGCTGGAGCTGGATCACGAGGCGGTTGCTGTAGTGGCGCGGGCCGGTCGGGATGATCGAGAACGGCATGTCCGCGAACTCGATCACGATTTCCGACTGCCGGCGCTGCAGCCGCTTGCCCGTGCGCAGGAAGAACGGCACGTTCGCCCAGCGCCAGTTGTTGATGTGCGCGCGCAGCGCGACGAAGGTCTCCGCGCGGCTGTCGGCCGGCACGTTGTCTTCCTCGAGATAGCCTTTCACCGGCTGGCCGTCGACCGCGCCGGCCGTGTACTGGCCGCGCACGGTGTCGCGCGCGACGTCGGACAGCGACATCGGGCGCAGCGAGCGCAGCACCTTCAGCTTCTCGTCGCGCACCGCGTCCGGGTCGAGCGACACGGGCGGCTCCATCGCGACGATGCACAGCAGCTGCAGCAGGTGGTTCTGCACCATGTCGCGCAGCGCGCCCGTATGGTCGTAGAAGCCCGCGCGGCTGCCGACGCCCACCGTTTCCGCCACCGTGATCTGCACGCTGCGGATGCTCGGCGCCTGCCACAGCGGCCCGAAGATCGGGTTGCCGAAGCGCAGGACCATCAGGTTCTGCACGGTTTCCTTGCCGAGGTAGTGGTCGATCCGATAGATCTGCGATTCCTCGAAGTGCTTGCCGACCGCATTGTTGATCGCCTTCGCGGACGCGAGATCGTGGCCCAGCGGCTTTTCGAGGACGACGCGCGAGCGCGCGTCGACGAGGTGCGCGGCCGACAGGTTGTCGCAGATCGTCGTGAACAGCTCCGGCGACGTCGACAGGTAGAACACGCGGATCGCATCGCCGCGCGCCGCTTCGGCGAGCCGCAGGTAGTCTTCCGGCGCATTCACGTCGATCAGCACGTACTTGAAGAGATCGAGGAAGCGGCTCCACGCATCGGCGTCGAACGCCTTCTCGTCGATGAACGGGCGCGACTGCTCTTCCATGAACGTGCGATAGCCGTCGATGCCCCAGTCGCGGCGGCCGACGGCGATGATGCGCGTCTCGGGCGGAAGGTTGCAGTGCAGGTGCGCCATGTACAGCGCGGGCAACAGCTTGCGGGCGGCCAGGTCGCCGCCGCCGCCGAAAATGATCATGTCGACGGGCCGGTCGGCCGCGGTCTGGGTAGGCTGATTCGTCATGGGAGGTTCGCGGTTTGAAACGGTGAACGTGAAACGAACGTCGAGGGCATCGGGCCAGGTTGCGCCGCCGCCGGTACGGCAAAACCCTAATAGTGCACCGTTTTGATGGATTGCGTATGCGTTCGGCCAGATGTAACAGCGCTTGCCTTTCACATGATCGCCTGATTATGATTGAGCGCTCACTCATTAAAGGAATCGAACGTGGCCCGACCGCGCAGTCCCGACAAGCACGATGCCATCCTCGCCGCCGCCGCCCGCGCGCTCGCGGAGGACGGCGCGACTGCGACGACCGCACGCATCGCCCGGCTCGCCGGCGTGGCGGAAGGCACGGTGTTCACGTACTTCGAGACCAAGGATGCGTTGCTGAACGCGCTGTATCTCAGCCTGAAGGCCGACATGCGCGAAGCGATGATGGCCGGGTTTCCGGAACACGCGCCGGTCGAGCAGGCCGTGCGGCATGCGTGGAACGGCTATGTGTCGTGGGGCGCCGCGAATCCGGACGGGCGGCGCGCGCTGCAGCAGCTCGGCGTGAGCGGGCGCATCGACGATGCGCATCGCGCGGCCGGCGCCGAAGGCTTCAGCGGGATCAGCACGCTGCTGCGCGAGCAGGTCGCCGCGACGGGCGCGCTGGACCGCGACGACGCGCATGCGTTCTGCTCGGCATTGTTCATGTCGATCGCGGAAACGGCGATGGAGTCGATCGCGCGCGATCCGGCGCGGGCCGATGCGTACCGGGAAGCCGGGTTTCGCGCGTTGTGGGCCGTGTTGCACGCGGTGTGAGTCAAGGATTGCGGTCGTGGCGGCGCGTGCGGTTGCGCGCGTCGCGACAGTGGCCGGCAGCGGGTGTCAGGCAGGGCGATGCAGGTCATGAACGACCGAATCGTCGTCCATATTAATGAGTGAGTAATCATTCATTTTTGTGATTTCACCACGATCAAGGAGTGGAAAATGTCGAAAGTCTGGTTGGTAACGGGGGCCGCGCGCGGCCTGGGGCGAGCGATTTCGGAAGCGGTGCTGGCGGCAGGCGACCGGCTGGTGGCCGGTGCACGCGATCCCGCACGGCTGGCCGATCTGGCCGAGCGGTACGGCGACCGGCTGCTGCCGGTCGCGCTCGACGTCACCGACGAAGCGGCGGCCGCGCAGGCCGTCGCGGCGGCACACGCGGCGTTCGGCCGTATCGACGTGCTGGTGAACAACGCGGGTTACGGCCACACGGCGCCGTTCGAGCAGATGGGCACCGGCGATTTTCGCGATCAGATCGAAACGAACCTGTTCGGCGTGATCAACCTTACGCGTGCGGTGCTGCCGACGCTGCGCGCGCAGCGCGCGGGGCACATCTTCCAGGTGTCGTCGGTCGGCGGCCGCACGTCGACGGCCGGGCTGTCCGCGTATCAGGCCGCGAAGTGGGCGGTTGGCGGGTTCAGCGACGTGCTCGCGAAGGAAGTCGCGCCGTTCGGCGTGCGCGTGTGCACGCTCGAGCCAGGCGGGATGCGCACCGAATGGGCCGCGCAGGCGAAGCGCGGCGTCGACGACTTGCTGCCCGACTATCAGCCGTCGGTCGGGAAGATTCTCGACCTGCTCGGTGCGTATGGCGGCCACGAGATCGGCGATCCCGCGCGGATCGCGGCGCTGATCGTCGACTTGTCACGCCGCGACGACGTGCCGATGCGCTTGCTGCTCGGCGGCGATGCACTGTTCGTCTGCGAGCAGGCGGAACAGCAGCGCGCGGAAGAAGCGGCGCGGTGGCGCGATGCGACGCTGTCGACGCAGTTTCCGGATGCGAAGCTGCCGGGCGGGCTGGATGCGCTGAAGGACATCGGGTAAGCGTGGCAGCCCGGATCGCACGGAAGGCCGGCGCGGCGATGTGCGCCGGCCTTCCGTGCCGATGGCGTCACGGTTTCCGCTGCCGGGCGCTCAGCGGCCCAGCGCGTAAAACTCGGCGTTGGGCCGCATGTTCGTCACGTTCGCGATGCGGTTGGACATCCCGAAGAACGCCGAGATTGCCGTAATGTCCCAGATGTCTTCTTCGGCGAAGCCGTGCGACTTCAGCGTGTCGAAGTCCGTCTCGCCCACCTGGTGCGCGGCCTGCGAAACCTTCATCGCGAAGTCCAGCATCGCCTTCTGCCGCGCGGTGATGTCGGCCTTGCGGTAGTTGGCGGCGACCTGGTCGGCGATCAGCGGATCCTTCGCGCGAACGCGCAGGATCGCCCCGTGCGCGATCACGCAGTACTGGCACTGGTTCACGCTGCTGGTGGCCACGACGATCATTTCGCGCTCGGCCTTGCTGAGATTGCCCGGCTTGTCCATCAGCGCGTCGTGGTACGCCATGAAGGCGCGGAACTCGTCCGGGCGATGCGCGAGGGTGAGGAACACGTTCGGGATGAAGCCCGACTTTTCCTGGACGGCCGCGATGCGTTCGCGAATGTCGTCGGGCAGGTCTTCGAGGGCCGGCACCGGGAAGCGGCTGACGGGTGCGTTGTCCGAAACAGTCATGAGGTCTCCTGAGAAAGTGACATGGCCGCCGTGGCGGGCGTCACGCGTTGACGTCGACGACGATGCGGCCGCGCACCTTGCCGTCGATCAGTTCCGCCGCCAGCGGGATGGCATCGGCCAGGCCGACCTGGCGGCCGATGGCGCCCAGCTTTTCGACATCGAGATCGGATGCGAGCCGGCGCCATGCGTCCAGGCGGTCGGCGCGCGGGCACATCACGCTGTCGATGCCGACGAGCGTGACGCCGCGCAGGATGAAAGGTGCGACGGTGGCGGGGAAGTCCATGCCGGCGGCGAGGCCGCAGGCCGTCACCACACCGCGATAGCGCGTGGTCGCGCACACGTTGGCGAGCACATGGCCGCCCGCGACGTCGACCGCGCCGGCCCAGCGTTCCTTGCCGAGCGGCTTGCCGGGCGCGCTGAATTGCGCGCGATCGAGGATCTCCGCCGCACCGAGCTGCCGCAGGTAGTCGGCATCGGCCGGGCGGCCCGTCACGGCGGCGACGCGATAGCCGAGCCGCGCGAGGATCGCGATGGCGACGCTGCCGACACCGCCAGCCGCGCCGGTCACGACGATCTCGCCGTCGTCCGGGCGCACGCCATGCCGTTCCAGCGCCATCACGCACAGCATCGCGGTGTAGCCGGCCGTGCCGATGGCCATCGCCTGCTGCGGCGAAAAGGCAGACGGCAGCGGCACCAGCCAGTCGCCGTCGACACACGCCTTCTGCGCGAGGCCGCCCCAGTGCGTTTCGCCGACGCCCCAGCCGTTGAGCACGACGCGGTCGCCGGGGCGGTAGTCCGGGTGCGTGCTGTGTTCGACTTCGCCGACCAGATCGATGCCCGGCACCATCGGGAACTTGCGCACCACCGGGATCCTGCCGGTGATCGCGAGCCCGTCCTTGTAGTTCAGCGTCGAATAGCCGACACGGATCGTCACGTTGCCGGCAGGCAACTGCGCGTCGTCCAGCGTCTGCAGCCGCGCGTGCTGGCCGGTTTCGTCCTTGTCGATCACGATGCCCTGGAACATCCGTCCTCCTTTTTAGACCGATCGTCTAGTCAATGGTAAAAAAACTCAGCGGCGAGGCAATCCATTGAAGAAAAACTGCGCGAACAGCGCGAGCGGCATGTCGTTGCGTTCGAGCTTCGCGCGCAGCACCGCGCCTTCCCAGCCGATCCAGAAGAACGCGGCCAGCGCGGCAGGGTCGGCCGATTCGGCCAGTTCGCCTGCCTGCTGCGCGGCGGCCAGGCATTCGGCCAGGCGGCGCTGCCAGTCTTCGAACGTGGCGCGCAGACGCGCGCGGAAACTTTCGGGCAGCGTGCCCATTTCCTGCCCGAGATTGCCGATCAGGCAGCCGCGGCTGTACGCGTAGCGGGCCATGGCGTCGCGGGCATCGTCGACGAAGGCACGCACGCGCGCCAGCGGCGCGTGCCCGGTCTGGCTGAAATGGCGGTCCAGCTTGCGGGCGAAGAACTCCGCGTAGCGGTCGATCAGCGCGAGGCCGAACGTTTCCTTGCTGTCGAAGTAGTGATAGAAGGAGCCCTTGGGCACGCCGGCGCGCCCGAGGATCTCGTCGAGCCCGGTGGCCGAAAAGCCTTTTTCGGTGAGGATCTCCAGCCCGGTGCGCAACAGCACGTCACGCGTGGCGACGAGATCGTCGTGCTGCTTGGGCGGCCTGCCGCGGCGACGCGGCGGATCGGTTCGAGTGTCCATGCGCGAATAATAGACCGTTCGTCTCAAAAATCAATGGCCGACATGCCGATCGCGTTGGGCGAGGTCGGTCCGGCAACTGTTGCCCGTATTAACCCTGATTAAAAAATCTTATCGCGGTGAAAAATTCCGCATCTTATTGAACCGATATCGGCTCGATATAGTGGCTCGCTTTCCCGCACGCGCCTTCGGCGTGCGCAGACAAACGGCAGGAGCCCCTTGATGACCACCGATACCCGATTCACCGAAGTCGAGGATCTGATGCCCGCCGCCGGCGGGCTGCGCGAGATCCGTCACCACATCCACCACCATCCCGAGCTGGCGTACGAAGAGCACGACACGGCCGCGCTCGTCGCGGACAAGCTCGAGCAATGGGGCTGGCAGGTGACGCGCGGGGTCGGCAAGACGGGCGTCGTCGGCACGCTGCGCGTGGGCGACGGCACGCGCAGTATCGGCATTCGCGCCGACATGGATGCGCTGCCGATCGTCGAGGCGACCGGCCTGCCGTATGCGAGCGGCACGCACGGCAAGATGCACGCGTGCGGCCACGACGGCCATACGACGATGCTGCTCGGCGCCGCGCAGCATCTCGCGAAAACGCGCCACTTCTCGGGCACCGTGCACCTGTATTTCCAGCCGGCGGAAGAGCACGGCGTCGACAGCGGCGCGAAGAAGATGATCGACGACGGCCTGTTCGAACGCTTCCCGTGCGACGCCGTGTTCGGCATGCACAACCATCCGGGCGCGGCGCCCGGCGTGTTCCTCACGCGGCGCGGCCCGTTCATGTCGGCCGGCGACAAGGCGATCATCACGATCGAAGGCGTCGGCGGCCACGCGGCGCGGCCGCATCTGACGGTCGACCCGGTCGTCGTCACGGCGAGCATCGTGATGGCGCTGCAGACGATCGTCGCGCGCAACGTCGATCCCTCGCAGCCGGCGGTCGTCACGGTCGGCTCGATGCACGCGGGCACCGCGAACAACGTGATTCCGAACGGCGCGCGCCTCGAACTGAGCGTGCGTTCGTTCAGCCCGGACGTGCGCGCGCTGCTCAAGCGCCGCATTACCGAGCTGGCCGAAACGCAGGCCGCGAGCTACGGCGCGACCGCCAATGTCGAGTACATCGAAGGCTATCCGGTCGTCGTCAATACGGATGCCGAAACGGATTTCGCCGCGCAGGTCGCGCGCGAGCTCGTCGGCGATGCGCACGTGGTCGAGCAGACCGACCTGCTGATGGGCAGCGAGGATTTCGCATTCATGCTGCAGCAGCGGCCGGGCTCGTTCGTGCGGCTCGGCAACGGCGAAGGCGAGGACGGCTGCATGGTGCACAACCCGAAATACGACTTCAACGATCGCAACCTGCCGATCGGCGCGGCGTTCTGGACGCGCCTCGTGGAGCGTTACCTCGGGCAGTGATCGTGGCGGTGGCGCGCGGCCGGCGCTTCCGGCCGCAATGAGAGGAGACGACAACGATGCAGAAAGACCATCTCGCGCTGCACCCCGCGTCGACGGGGGCCGCCGCAACCAGCGCGCCGGGCGCGCCTGCCGTCACGCGGCGCGGTGCGATCGCCGCGGCCGTGATCGGCAACTGGCTGGAGTTCTTCGATTTCACCGTGTACGGGTTCTTCGCGGTGCTGATCGGCAAGCTGTTCTTCCCGTCAAGCGACGCGACCACGTCGCTGCTGCTGTCGGTCGCGACGTTCGCCGCCGGCTTCTTCACGCGGCCGCTCGGCAGCGTCGTGCTCGGCGTCTATGCGGACCGCAAGGGACGCAAGGCCGCGCTGAACCTGACGATCATGCTGATGGCGCTCGGCACGGGCCTGATCGCGATCGCGCCCACCTATGCGCAGGTCGGCGTGGCCGCACCGTTGCTCGTCGTGTTCGCGCGGCTGCTGCAGGGCTTCTCGCAGGGCGGCGAATTCGGCGCGGCGACGACGACGCTGCTCGAACAGGGCGGCACGTCGCGCCGCGCGTTCCGTGCCAGCTGGCAGCTCGCGACGCAGGGCGGCGCCGCGCTGATGGGCTCGGGCTTCGCGGCGCTGCTGTCGAACACCATGACGAAGGATGCGCTCGAAAGCTGGGGCTGGCGGCTGCCGTTCCTCGTCGGCGTGCTGATCGCGCCGGTCGGTATGTACCTGCGCCGCCGGCTCGCGGACGACGCGCCCGGCGAAAGCCATCACGGGATCGAGCGCGGCGTGCTGCACGAGCTGTTCTCGAAGCACGCGCGCACGGTGTTGCTGCTGATGCTCACGGTGATGGGCGGCACGGTGTCGACCTACATCCTGACGTTCTACATGCCGACCTACGCGATCCATACGCTCGGGCTGCCGATGAAGCTGTCGATGTTCGTCGGCGTCGCGTCGGGCTGCGTGATGCTGGTCACGTGCCCGCTGTTCGGCTGGCTGTCGGACACGCTCGGCAGCCGGCGCCTGCCGATCTTCGTCGGCCGCGGCGTGCTGGTCCTGCTGCTGTTCCCGGCGTTCTGGCTGATGAACCATCATCCGACGCTGTCGGTGATCCTGCCGCTGACCGCGCTGATGCTGCTGTTCTATTCGCTCGGCTCGGCGTCGGAAATGGCGCTGATGTGCGAATCGCTGCCGCGCCACGTGCGGGCGACCGGCATCTCGATCGCGTATGCGCTCGCGGTGACGATCTTCGGCGGCACCGCGCAGCTGATCGCGACCTGGCTCGTGAAGACGACCGGCAGCAAGCTCGCGCCGGCCGGCTACGTGGCCGCGTGCGTGGTGCTGTCGCTGATCGCGGTCGCGATGCTGCGCGAGACGGCCCAGGAGTCGCTGGACTGACGCGTGATGCGGGCGGCGGGGCGCGCTCGTGCGCTTACCGCCCGCGCACCATCCTCAGGTACGACGCGAGCATCGTCGCGAGTTCCTGCGCGGCCGGCGTCAGCGGCACGGCCGCGCGTTGCAGCAGGCAAATGTCCTGCGATTCGGCCTGCTCGCGCACGGGCACCTTCGCGAGCGCGCCGGCGTACGGCCCGTGCCGCGTGATCGCTTCGGTTTCGAGCGCGAGGGAATCGGTCTGCGTGACGATCTGCAGCGTCTCGAACATCCCTTCGACGGTGGCGAGAATCTTCGGCGGCGGCTGGCCATGCGCATCGAAGTACGCGAGCAGCCGGTTGACGACCGGGTCGGCGCTCAGGTTCGGCGAGCGGGTGGACACCCATGCGTAACCGGCCAGCTCCGCGAGCGATTGCGCGTGCATTGCCGGATGCCCGTTGCGGCAGACGACCACCGGTGCCGACGCACGCAGCGGCGTGACCGTGAGATCGGTCGTGTCGGTCTGCTTCGCGACCAGCGCGATCGCGAAATCAACCGCGCTTTCGCGCAGCCAGCCGACCATCATCCGCGACGTGCCGGTGCGCAGGTGCACGTCGACCTTGTCGAAGCGCGCGCGAAACGCGGTCAGCACGGGCGCGAACGCATCGATCAGCGGTTCGGCCACGAGGCCGAGCGTGACGGTGCCTTCGTACGCGCCGCTCAACTGACGGATTTCCCGTTCGACCTGCTCGCATTCGCCGAGGATCGAACCGGAGCGCGCGAGCAGCCGCTGGCCGACGGCCGTCGGCACGATCCCGCGATTGGTGCGCGTGAACAGCGTCGCGCCGAGCGTCGCTTCGAGGCTTTGCAACTGCTGCGTGACGCCGCTTTGCGCGAGATCGAGCGCGCGTGCGGCGGCGCGCAGGCTGCCGTGCTCGACGACGGCCTGGAAGATGCGGAGCTGGGACAGCGTGAACGCCATGGATGAGCGCGAAGCCGGTGATCGGAAATACCGATCATGATAAGGCAGTCGATGGTTCCGGCGGCGGCGCGTGCCGCCTACGATCGCAGGCAGTCCGGCTCATGCCGTTTGCCCTTCTTGCTGCCCTCCGTCGACCATGAAACGTTGCCTCGTCCCGCTGGTTTCCCTGTGCCTTGGCCTGGCGGCCACGTCCGCGTCTGCGCTCGACGCGCACGTGGTGCGCCTCGGCATCGATCCGACCTATCCGCCGATGGATGCGAAGGCGCCCGACGGCAGCCTGAAGGGCTTCGACGTCGATCTCGGCAACGAGATCTGCCGCCGCGCGCAGTTGCGCTGCCAGTGGGTCGAGCTCGAGTTCTCCGGGATGATCCCTGCGCTGCAGGCGCGCAAGATCGACGCGATCCTGTCGTCGATGGCGATCACGGAGAAGCGCGAGAAGCAGATCCTGTTCTCGTCGAAGCTGTTCCGCTTCAAGTCGCGGCTCGTCGCGCGGCCCGAGAGCCGGCTCGGCAGCACGACCGCGTCGCTGGCCGGCAAGCGCGTCGGCGTGCAGTCGGGCACGCAGTTCGAATCGTGGGCGCTCGCGCACTGGGCGCCGGCCGGCGTCAGCGTGGTGCCGTACAAGAGCCAGGACGACGTGTTCGCCGATCTCGTGAACGGCCGGCTCGACGCGGCGCTGCTCGGCACGGTGGAAGCCGACTACGGGTTCCTGCGCCAGCCGCGCGGCAAGGGCTTCGCATTCGTCGGCGCGCCGCTCGACATGGGCGATCGCGGCGTCGGCATCGGCATGCGGCAGTCGGATACGGCGCTGAAGGCGTCGATCGACGGCGCGATCGCATCGATGCTGAAGGACGGCACGTATGACCGGATCGCGAAGCAGTACTTCGATTTCAATCCGTACGGCGACTGAGCGTCGTGCAGGCCGATTTCCCCGATTCCTCCGATTCACCCGTTTTCATCCGTTCGAGACCGTCGATGCAGATTCGCACCACACCGCTCCTGTCGCCGTCGATCGGCACGCAGCGCACGCTGACGAGCTTTCATTTCGGGCCGGCCGATGCCGGCCGCAAGATCTACCTGCAGGCCGCGCTGCACGCGGACGAGACGCCCGCGATGCTCGCGGCGTTCGTGCTGAAGCAGCGTCTCGCGCAGCTCGATGCCGAAGGCCGGCTCACGGCCGAGATCGTGCTCGTGCCGGTGTCGAACCCGGTCGGCCTCAATCATCATCTGCTCGGGCAGTTCATCGGCCGCTTCGACCTGGCGAGCGGCCGCAACTTCAATCGCGGCTTCCTGCCGCTCGCGGAGATCGCCGCGCGCTCGCGCGACCGGCTCGGCGACGACGGCGAGCGCAATCGCGCGATCGTGCGCGAATGCGTCGGCGCGGCGCTCGACGATATCGCGCCGCGCACCGAATTCGATGCGCTGCAGCTTGCGCTGCTGAAGCTGTCGCACGACGCCGACGTCGTGATCGACCTGCATTGCTCGCTCGAAGCGGTGATGCATGTGTACACGAGCGATACCGCCTGGCCGGACATCGAGCCGCTCGCGCGTTATCTCGGCGCGGAAGTATCGCTGCTCGCCGAGGATTCGGGCGGGCACGCATTCGACGATGCGCATCACCTGCTGTGGTCGCGGTTGCGGCAGCATCTGCCGGAAGGCACGCCGATGGCGGCCGGCGCCGTGGCCGTGACGGTCGAGTGCCGCGGCCAGCGCGACGTGACGTATGAACATGCGCAGCGCGATGCCGGCGCGCTCGTCGACTATCTCGTCTGGCGCGGCGCGGTGCAAGGCGAACGCACGCCGCTGCCGCCGCTGGCCGCGCCGGCCACGCCGCTCGCGGGCAGCGAGCAGTTCTACGCGCCGGTGAGCGGGATTCTCGTGCACCGCGCGGCGATCGGCGCGACGATCCGCGCCGGCGATCCGCTGTTCGACATCGTCGATCCGCTGACGGATGCGATCACGACGATCTCGAGCGCGACCGACGGCGTGTTCTACATGCGCCGTGCGATCCGCTTCGTGACCGCCGGCGCACCGCTCGGCCGCGTGACGGGCACGGTGCCGGTGCGCACGGGGATGTTACTTGGGGCGTGAATGGCGCGCGCGGAACCTGACCCGTACGAAACCGGCGAGAAATGTCGGGTTCCTCAAATAATCAATCGCCGCATGATGTCGGTTTGCGCCGGGTCGGCCGATTTCCCGCAGCCGGCGAGGCGGGCTGCATTGTCGGTGGGGACAATCATGATCGGCCGCGATTCCCCGCCGCCCGCTTGCCGGCCTTGCCGCGCGCCGTTGTCCTGCCGTTGCGCCCGCCCGCGTTCGAAAACATCTTCATGTCCCGCAGGATGCCGCGCAGCAGCGTATCGGCTGCCACCCCGAGCGTGCGGCCGGCCTTGACCAGCAGCCGCGCGTTGGCTGCCTCGAGCAGCGGATGGGCGACGGGAAGGGCGACGAGTTCTCCCGCCTCCAGTTCCTGATACGCGGCGAACGCGGCGAGCAGCGTGACGCCGCTGTTGCGCTTGACGAAGTGGCGCAGCACGGCGAGCGAGTTGGTGGTGAGCGTCGGGTGGAGCTGGATGTTCTCCGCGTAGGCGAGCATCTGCACTGCCTGCCCGAGACCGAACGCCGGCGGCATCAGCGCGAGTGGATATTCGGCGAGTTCGCGTACTGCGACTGGCCGGCCCCGCACGGCGAGCGGGTGCCCGGGATGAACGAGCGCCACCACGGGCTGCGGCGCGGTGGCGACGTACTCGATATCCGGATGCGCCGGGGGATTGTAGGCGAGGCCGATATGCGCGCGGCTCTCGGCGACTTCCTGGAGCAATTTGCTGACCGGCAGGAGATCGACGGTGACGTCGAGCTTCGGATAGCGCGCGCAGAAATCGGTGAGCACCTCGTCCATCAGGCAGTCGATATAGCCTTCGCTGGTGGCGATGCGGATCTGGCCGTGTTGCAGGCCGTGCAGCGCCTGCAGGCGGTCTTCGAACAGTTCCTGCTGGGAGCGGCAGCCGTGCCAGTACTCGAGCAGGTGCGCCGCGGCTTCGGTCGGCTGCACGCCGCGAGGCTGGCGCTCGAACAACGGGGCCCCGATTTCTTCCTCGAGCAAGCGGATCTGCCGCGTGATGACGGACGGCGACGTGTTGATGCTGTCGGCCGCGCCGCGGATGGAGCCGTGCGTCAGGACTTCATGGAAATAGCGCAGGCGGCGCTGGTTCAGTTCGCGCATGGTGTCGGTCCGTTGGCCGGTGAAGTGTTGCTCGTTGAGCAACGATAACTCGCTTAGGTTGCTCTTGCGCTGCTTTTTCGTCTCCTCGACGATTCGAACGGAGTCGAACATCGATGCGGGATTTGAAGCAATACGCCCTAAAGGAGAGCGCATGTCCGCCATTCCATCCCCTCAAGCCCCGGTCGCGCCCGACAGCCCGGCGCATCAGGCCCTGTACCGCAAACTGAACTGGCGCCTGCTGCCTTTTCTGCTGCTCTGCTACACGTTCGCCTATCTCGATCGCGTGAATATCGGGTTCGCCAAGCTTTCGATGCAGAGCGACCTGGGTATTTCCGATGCGGTGTACGGGCTGGGCGCGGGCATCTTCTTTCTCGGCTATGTGCTGTTCGAGATTCCGAGCAACCTGCTGCTGCCGCGGATCGGCGCACGCAAGACCATCAGCCGGATCATGGTGCTGTGGGGCCTGACGTCGGCCGGCATGATGTTCGTCCATGACGAGACCACGTTCTACGCGATGCGCTTCCTGCTCGGCGTGTTCGAGGCCGGCTTCGCGCCCGGGATGATCTTTTACCTGACCTACTGGTATGGCCAGCGCCGCATGGCCGGCGTGATGGCGGTCGTCATGCTCGCCGGCCCGATCGGTGGCGCCTTCGGTTCGCCGCTGTCGGCATGGCTGATGACCGGGCTGGCCGGTGCCCACGGCCTGGCAGGCTGGCAGTGGATGTTCGTCGTCGAAGGCCTGCCGTGCGTGCTGTTCGGCGTGCTCGCACTCAAGGTCCTGTCCGACCGGCCGGCCGACGCGAAGTGGCTGACCGACGACGAGAAGCGGATGCTCGCCGCCGAGCTGCACACCCCCGGCGCCGGTCATCACTCGTTCGGACAGGTGTTGCGCGACCCGCGCGTGTACCTGCTGGCGTTCGCCTATTTCACGATCATCTGCGGGATCTACGCGGTGAGTTTCTGGCTGCCGTCGATCCTCAAGGCCGACGGCGTGACCGATACGATGCAGATCGGGCTGTACTCGATGATCCCGTACGTCTGCGCCGCGATCGCGATGGTCGTCATCGGCCGCCGGTCGGACCGCCGCGGCGAGCGCCGTTTCCACAGCGCGGTGCCGGCCCTGATCGGCGCGATCGCGCTGGCCGTGGCGACGACGGCCAACGGCAATCTCGTCATTTCACTGGTCGGCATGACGATCGCCACGTCGATGATCTGGGCCGCGTACACGGTGTTCTGGGCGATTCCGTCGCAATACCTGAAGGGCGACGCCGCCGCGGGCGGCATCGCGTTGATCAATACGATCGGCCTGATCGGCGGCTTCCTGAGCCCGACCATCATCGGTGCGATCCACTCGGCGACGGGCAGCATGGCAGCCGGCCTGCTGGTCATGGTCGCGCTGCTGGTCGCGGGCGCCGCGGTGCTCGTGGCGAACCGGCTTCCCGCACCGCACGACGCATTGGCGACGGCGTGACGTCGCGCTCGCGCAAGCGTCCGCGACATCCATCGCGGTGCGGGACTGACGGCGCTTTGTGCCGGTGCATTGACTCATTACTTCCGGAGACACGTTTTTGAACACGCGCATTTTAATCGCCGGCTTTCAGCATGAAACCAATACGTTCGCGCCGTCGAAAGCCGCTTACGCAAACTTCGAGCGCGGCGAGGGCTTCCCGGCCATGGTGCGGGGCGACGACGTGCTCGCGCTGCGCGACGTCAACATTCCCGCGGGCGGATTCATCGTCGCGGCGGAGCGGCGCGGCTGGACCCTGCTGCCGGTCATCTGGGCGGGCGCAAGCCCGTCGGCCCACGTGACCGAGGACGCGTTCGAGCGCATTGCCGGCGAAATCCTTGCGGCGGTTCGCAACGGAGGCTACGACGCCGTGTACCTCGACCTGCACGGCGCGATGGTCGCGGAGCATGCCGACGACGGCGAAGGCACGTTGCTGGAGCGCGTGCGCGCCGCGGTCGGCCCGGCCGTGCCGGTGGTCGCGTCGCTCGACCTGCATGCCAACGTCACCGCGAAGATGCTGCACGAGGCCGACGCGCTGGTCGCCTTCCGCACCTATCCGCATGTCGACATGGCCGAGACCGGCGAACGCGCGGCCGTGCTGCTCGAGCGCCTGCTCGTCTCACGGGCGGCGGGTGGTCGCCCGCTGCATCGCGCGGCGCGCCGGCTGCCGTTCCTGATCCCGATCAACGGCATGTGCACGCTGCTCGAACCTTCGCGCGGCATGTATGCGCAGCTCGCGGCGCTGGAAACCGGGGCCGTGGCGTCGTTGTCGTTTGCGCCGGGTTTTCCGGCGGCCGATTTTCCGGAATGCGGCCCGGTCATCTGGGGTTACGGCGACGACGCCGTGTCGGCCGAGGCAGCCGTGCAGGCGCTCTACGATAGGATGCTGGCGGACGAGGCCGCGTGGCAGGTGCCGTTCCTGTCGCCCGATGCCGCCGTGCTCGAAGCGATGCGGCTTGCCGAGGGGGCCGGCAAGCCGGTCGTCATCGCCGATACGCAGGACAACCCCGGCGCGGGCGGCGACTCGAACACGACGGGCATGCTGCGGGCGTTGCTGCGCAACGGCGCACGCGATGCGGCGATCGGCCTGATCTGGGATCCGGCGGCCGCGGCGGCGGCCCATCGCGCCGGGGTCGGTGCGTTCATCGAGGTGGCGCTCGGCGGTGTCTCCGGCGTGCCCGGCGACGAGCCGTACCACGCGCGTTTCGAGGTCGTGAACCTGTCCGACGGCATCTGCCGGTATGACGGCCCGATGATGAACGGCATGCGCGCGGATATCGGGCCGGTTGCCTGCCTGCGGATCGACGGCGTGCTGATCGTGGTGAGCAGCGGCAAGGCGCAGATGCTCGACCGCAATCTCTATCGCGTGGGCGGCGTCGAGCCGGAAGCGATGCGCATCCTCGTCAACAAAAGCTCCGTGCACTTTCGCGCCGATTTCCAGGGCATCGCCCACGCGGTGCTCGTTGCCGCGGCGCCGGGCCCGATGACAGCCGATCCGGCCGAGTTGCCATGGACCCGGCTGGCTCCGGGCATCCGGATGAAGCCGGCAGGAGCGGCATTCACCGGCAACGGTTGAAGCGCGGCACGCCGTCGACGCGTGGCCGGGCGGGCGCGATGTGCGCACCCGGCCACGTCGCTCAACCGCGCCGTGCAACCAGCTCCGATACCGTCTGCGCGGCCTGCTGCAGCGGCCCGAGAAACTCCTTCACCATCTGCTTCGCGGTATGCCGCTGCGCGTTGCCGCTGATGTTCATCGCCGCGATGATCTGCCCGCGCCGGTTGCGGATCGGCGCGGACAGCGACATCAGGCCCACTTCGAGTTCCTGGTCGACCACGGCCCAGCCCTGCTGGCGCACCTGCGCGATGGTCGCCTTCAGCTCGCCGAGATCCGTGATCGTGCGCGGCGTATGCGCGCGGATGCCGCTCTGCGCGAGCGTTTCGTCGAGCGCCGCGTCGTCGAGCGCGGACAGCAGCACGCGGCCCATCGACGTGCAGTACGCGGGCAGCCGGCTGCCGATCGACAGGTTGATCGTCATGATCTTGTGCGTCGGCACGCGCAGCACGTAGACGATCTCGGTGCGGTCGAGCACGGCCGCCGAGCAGCTTTCGTGGATCTGTGCCGACAACTGCTCCATCACCGGATCGGCGAGATTCCAGAACGGCATCGACGTGAGATACGCGAAGCCGAGCTCGAGGATCTTCGGCGTGAGCCGGAACAGCCGGCCGTCGGCTTCGACGTAGCCGAGCGTCTGCAGCGTGAGCAGGATCCGGCGCGCGCCCGCGCGCGTGAGCCCGGTGGCCGATGCAACCTCGGTGAGCGTCTGCTCGGGGCGTGCCGCGTCGAACGCGCGGATCACCGCGAGGCCGCGTGCGAACGACTGTACATAGGAGTCGCCGGGTTTCGTCTGAGTGTCTTCGGTTGTCATGAGCGCCTGGAATGTCGTGCAGCCGAGAAGATAGCGCATGGGGCCTGACACGCCAACCGCGCGGCGGACCGCGCGCTTGACAGGTCGTCCCTGCACTCCCTATGATGCGTTGAACGTTCGATACACGATCTTATGTTCGTATATAGAACATTTAAGCGCATCCCGGCGGGCAATGCAAGGGGCGCGCCCTGTTCATTTCCCAGCCTTCATGGGACCGGAGACACTGATGACCGAAGCTTTTCTGTGTGATGCGATCCGTACGCCGATCGGGCGTTACGGCGGCGCACTGTCCGGCGTGCGCGCCGACGATCTGGGCGCGGTGCCGCTCAAGGCGCTCGTCGAGCGCAACCGCGACGTCGACTGGACGGCGATCGACGACGTGATCTACGGTTGCGCGAACCAGGCCGGCGAGGACAACCGTAACGTCGCGCGCATGTCGGCGCTGCTCGCGGGCCTGCCGCAGGGCGTGCCGGGTTCGACGATCAACCGCCTGTGCGGTTCCGGGATGGATGCGGTCGGCGTGGCCGCGCGCGCGATCAAGTCGGGTGAAGCCGCGCTGATGGTTGCGGGCGGTGTCGAGAGCATGACGCGCGCACCGTTCGTGATGGGCAAGGCCGCCAGCGCGTTCGCGCGTCAGGCCGACATTTACGATACGACGATCGGCTGGCGCTTCGTCAATCCGCTGATGAAACAGCTGCACGGCGTCGACTCGATGCCGGAGACGGCCGAGAACGTCGCGGTCGACTACAACATCAGCCGCGCGGATCAGGACCTGTTCGCACTGCGCAGCCAGCAAAAGGCCGCGCGGGCGCAGCAGGACGGCACGCTGGCCGATGAAATCGTGTCGGTCACGATTCCGCAGAAGAAGGGCGACCCGGTGGTCGTGTCGCGCGACGAACATCCGCGCGAGACGTCGCTCGAGACGCTCGCGAAGCTGAAGGGCGTCGTGCGCCCGGACGGCTCGGTGACGGCCGGCAACGCGTCGGGCGTCAACGACGGCGCCGCCGCGCTGCTGCTCGCGAACGAAGAAACCGCGAAGCGCTTCGGCCTGACGCCGCGTGCACGCGTGCTCGGGATCGCGACGGCTGGTGTGGCACCGCGCGTGATGGGCATCGGCCCGGCGCCGGCCACGCAGAAGCTGCTCGCGCGGCTCGGGATGACGATCGACCAGTTCGACGTGATCGAGCTGAACGAGGCATTCGCGTCGCAGGGCCTCGCGGTGCTGCGCATGCTGGGTGTCGCCGACGACGATCCGCGCGTGAATCCGAACGGCGGCGCGATCGCGCTCGGCCATCCGCTCGGCGCATCGGGCGCGCGTCTCGTGACGACCGCGATGTACCAGCTGCATCGCACGAACGGCCGCTTTGCGCTGTGCACGATGTGCATCGGCGTGGGTCAGGGCATCGCGATCGCGATCGAACGCGTCTGATCAGTGTGACGAGGTGAAGCGGCCGGACCTGTGCCGCTTGACTGCTGTTGCGCTTCGCAACGATGGGCGGCACGAGGATTCCCGTGCCGCCCATCGTCGTTAACCGGCTTCCGATAGCTGCCCGAGGCGCGCGTCGAGCGCGCCGATCTCGGTGTCCGCGAACACCTCGATGCCATGCTCGCGCAGCAACGCCGCCGTGACCCCGACGCCCGCATGCCGCCGGTTCCCGAAACTCCCGTCGTAAATGAACGTGCTGCCGCACGACGGACTGCCGTCTGCGAGGATCGCGAAGCGGCAATCGTGCGCCTGCGCGATGGCCAGCGCGGTGTGCGCGCCGGAAACGAACGGCGCCGTCACGTCGGTGCCGTTCACGTCGACGATGCGTGCCCTGCCCGACAGAACCTGCGCTCCCGATTCGCCGCCGGCGATTTCGGCGGGCGGGCGCGGCACGCTGAAGCCGCCCGCCAGTTCCGGGCAGACGGGCACGAGACGCCCTTCACGCTGCCACCGTTCGAGCGCGTCGTGCGCGGCGGTCTTCGCCGAGCCGTTGTAACGGACCGGATGGCCGATCACGCACATGCTGACGAGAATCTTCGGCGTGGCTTGCGGTTGCGGGTCGTTCTTCAATGTCGTGCTCCGTGATGGCGGATGGCGGTTGAGGCAGAGCGGGAAATTCTACGCTTCACCCGCGTGCCGGGCGGTCAGGCCGCCGGTCCTTCCAGATGAATGTCCTCGGGCTCGAGCGCGTAAAGCTCGGGGTCGGGCGCCGGGCTGACCGTGAAGCCGAGCCGCAGGTAGAAGTCGATCGTGCGCTGCGACGGCGTGGCCGACACGTACAGGCGTTCGGCGCCCATCGCGCGCGCCTGCGCCCGGGCCGCGTGATAGAGCTGTTCGCCGAGCCCGCAGCCGCGCCAGTCGTGGCTCACGTGCAGGAACTTCAGTTGCAGCATGTCGCGTCGCGGGCCGAGCGGCCGGCTGTCGACGACGACCGCCGCGACGAGCCTCGCGCCGTCGAACCTGCCGAGAAACCAGCCGCCGCGATCATGGCAGTCGAGCAGGATCGGCGTGTAGTGGTCGGCTTCGCCGTCGGGCCAGCCGGCTACGTCGTAGAACTCCGGCACGCGGCGCAGCGTGCCGTCGCGCAGCACGTACAGGTGCTCGATGATCTCGCGCCGGTCGATGGTCCACACGAGCGGCACGTCGTCGCGCGCAAGGAGGCGGGCGGACAGCGCGTCGCGTTCGGCGGCTGTGCGGCGCATCATGCGGCCACCCGGTGCGCGGCGATCGCGTACATCAGCGGCAGGCGCGGCATGCCGTCGGGCGGCACCATCCGGTGGCCTTCGAGCTCGCGCATGCCGTCGAAACCCTTCCAGCCGTTCGCGTACGGATATTCGTTCAGGCGGTCGATCGCGAGCCCGGCCGACACGAGCGCATTCACCACGTCGCCGATGCCCCACATGAACTCGTAGCTCGGATGCGGGTTCGCGAAATCGACGACGCCCGGATGGTCGTGCTGCGTGCCGAGCCCCGTGCCGGAAGCCGCGACGTAATCGCCGACACCTGCGGGCTCCTCGGTCGCGTCGCCCTTGAAGTAGTCGTAGTGCGGCTGCCAGTGTTCGTCGAAATACAGCGCGAACGGATGGAACTCGACCATCGCGAAGCGGCCGCCCGGCGCGAGCAGCGCGGCGATGCCGCGCGCCCATGCGGCCAGGTCCGACAGCCAGCAGATCGCGCCGTACGACGTGAACACGCGATCGAAGCGCTCGCCGCGCGCGGCGGCGTCGGGCATCCAGTCGAGCACGTCGGCGCGCTCGAACCGTGCGGGCAGCCCCGCATCGGCCGACAGTTGCCGCGCGAACGCGATCGCCTCGTCGGAGATGTCGACGCCGGTTGCGTCCGCGCCGTCGCGCACGAGGCTCAGCGTGTCCTGTCCCGCGTTGCATTGCAGATGCAGGAGCCTCAGGCCCGCGAGATCGCCGAGCAGTTCGCGCTCTTCCGGAAACAGCGTCGAGCCGCCGTTGCGGAAAAACGCGGCCTGATCGCCTTTGTGGCTGTTATGCGCGACCGTCGCCGTATTCCAGGACAGCCGATTCAGTTCGTGCAATGCCTTTTTCATTGAATTCGAATTACGGTGGAATGGGGCCGGATAGGCCAAATTGTCTCGCCGCGTGCAACGGATGCCGGCATTGTCAAGCGGTACGGGGCTTTGTGACAAGCGGATAAACGCGCGCGGAGATTATCGCCGGATTATTTGATCGAAATCATGGCAATGGCCCGATTGCATATTTTATGCGCGACAGGATTAAGGTTTTCCGACGAATTGCCGACAGTAAGGACGAGACCGTCGTAAAGCGATCAACCGTTTTTCGGCTACTGAGCGTGATATCAACGCGGCGCGGACAACAGATCCGCCTTTCGGAGCCTTGCATGCGCAATAACCAGCCCGTTACCCAACAGGAATTCGATTTTCCCGACGACGTCACGCTGATGTCGACGACCGATGCCGACAGCTATATCACCTACGCGAACACGACGTTCGCGCAGGTAAGCGGCTTCTCGAACGAGGAGCTGGTCGGCCAGCCGCACAATGCCGTGCGCCACCCCGACATGCCGCGCGAGGCGTTCGCCGACATGTGGGCGACACTCAAGCGCGGCGAGCCGTGGACCGCGCTCGTGAAGAACCGCCGCAAGAACGGCGATCACTACTGGGTGCGTGCGAACGCGATTCCGGTGATGCGCAACGGCGAGCCGCAGGGCTACATGTCGGTGCGCACGAAGGCGCCGAGCGACGAGACCGCGGCCGCCGACGCGCTGTATCGCGCGTTTCGCGAAGGCAAGGCCGGCCAGCGCCGGTTTCACAAGGGGCTCGTGATCCGCACCGGGCTGCTGCGCATCGCGTCTCTGCCGCAGACGATGTCGGTGCGCGCGCGCGTTCATTCGGCGCTGTGCGTGCTGGCGCCGGCGGTCGTCGGCGCGGGCTGGGCATGCGGGCTGTCCGGCGGCGGGCTCGCGGTGTTTGCCGGCGTGACGGCCGGCGTGGCGGCCGCGGCGGGCTGGTGGCTCGACGCGCAGATCGTGCAACCGCTGAAGCGGCTGCACGAGCAGGCGCTGAACGTCGCGACGGGTGAAAGCCGGCGCGGCGTGCGGATGAACCGCGTCGACGAGATCGGCATGACGCTGCGCACGATCAACCAGCTCGGGCTGATGTTCCGCTGGCTCGTCGACGACGTCAGCGAACAGGTGCACAACGTGCAGCGCGCGAGCAACGAGATCGCGCAGGGCAACAACGACCTGAGCGCGCGCACCGAGCAGGCCGCATCGAGCGTGCAGGAGACGGCCGCCTCGATGGCCGAGATGACGGCGACCGTGTCGAGCAATGCGGAGACGGCGCTGCAGGCGAATCAGCTGTCGGTTTCCGCGAGCGACGCGGCCGAGCGCGGCGGGCAGGTGGTGAGCGAGGTCGTCACGACGATGAGCGACATCACCGACAGCTCGCGCAGAATCGCCGACATCATCGGCGTGATAGACGGCATTGCATTCCAGACCAACATTCTTGCGCTGAACGCGGCGGTCGAAGCCGCGCGTGCGGGCGAGCAGGGGCGCGGTTTCGCGGTGGTCGCGGGCGAGGTGCGCGCGCTCGCGCAGCGCAGTGCGAACGCGGCGAAGGAGATCAAGACGCTGATCGGCGCGAGCGTCGAGCGGGTCGAGTCGGGCGCGCGGCGCGTGGACGAGGCGGGCAGGACGATGGAGGATATCGTCACGCAGGTGAAGCGCGTGTCGGACCTGATCGCGGAGATCAGCTCGTCGACGGCCGAGCAGAGCACGGGTGTCGCGCAGGTGGATCAGGCGGTCGTGCACCTGGACAACATCACGCAGCAGAACGCGGCGCTCGTCGAGCAGAGCACGGCGGCGTCGGAGAGCCTGAAGCAGCAGGCGACGCGGCTGGTGGATGCGGTGAACGTGTTCCGGTGATGGGCGGAAACGGGTGAGGCAGGAGGCGGGCGGCCCGCATTGCGCGGGCTGGCTGCGTCATTGCGCGTCGGGTACCGGATTCAGGTTCGGGCAACAGTGGCCGGGGCATCCTGGACTGACGTCCGCTTCGGCGCGTCGCCCGGATTGACCGAACTCGTCCAGCTTGAGAATTTTCCCTGCCAAGGCGCGTTGCTCACCCCGGATCGAATGCTGATCCAGGACCGCCATCACGTTTTGCGCCCGTCGCGTTCGGTTGGTTCGGCCCGTCCGATCGGCCATACCGTATCGATGATCGGAAAGCGCTTGCGCATGTCGCTCGGCCCTACCGACAACCTCGACAGTTCGGTCGGAGAAATCGCACTTGCATCAGCATCGAAAACAATTCGGATCGAGGTGAAACGCTCAATCTGGCGGCTTGCGGCGAAATGAGAAATGAGCAATGAGACTCGAGTGAACGTCACGCGCGATATGACGTATCGGCTGACAGCGCGTCGAATTCCGGCGCGCGGAGCGGGGCAATATCGCGCATATCAAGATGACGCGGGCACAACGGAGAGGGACGCCGGCCCGCGTCGGACCGCCCGGTTCCGGCCGGGCGGTCAGGGCCTGTCGCCGAAGCGGCAGGCCCTGAACCGTCAGACGGCCAGGCAGAGGTACTTGATCACGACGTAGTCGTCGATGCCGTAGTGCGAGCCTTCGCGGCCGAGGCCCGACTGCTTGACGCCGCCGAACGGCGCGACTTCGTTCGAGATCAGCCCCGTGTTCACGCCGACCATCCCGTATTCGAGCGCTTCCGCCACCTTCCACACGCGGCCGATGTCGCGGCTGAAGAAGTAGGCGGCCAGGCCGAACTCGGTGTCGTTCGCGAGACCGATCACTTCTTCGTCGCTGCCGAACTTGAACAGCGGCGCGAGCGGCCCGAACGTCTCTTCCTTCGCGACCTTCATCGCCGGCGTGACGCCCGTCAGCACGGTCGGCTCGAAGAAGCCGTGGCCGAGCGCGTGGCGCTTGCCGCCCGTCACGACGGTCGCACCCTTCG
Source organism: Burkholderia cepacia complex sp. TUM26381 (assembly GCF_057439935.1). Classification (NCBI taxonomy): domain Bacteria; kingdom Pseudomonadati; phylum Pseudomonadota; class Betaproteobacteria; order Burkholderiales; family Burkholderiaceae; genus Burkholderia; species Burkholderia cepacia complex sp. TUM26381. Next base: position 320,026 of record NZ_CM172007.1, read on the forward strand.
CGAGTGCATCCTCGATGTGCGCCTCGACCTTCAGCACGGCCGCTTCGTTGATCAGCGGTCCTTGCGTGACGCCCGGCTCCGTGCCGCGGCCGACCTTCAGCTGGCCGACGGCTGCCGCGAGCTTCTGCGCGAACTGGTCGTACACGGCTTCATGCACGTAGAAGCGGTTCGTGCACACGCAGGTCTGGCCGCTGTTGCGGTACTTCGACGCGATCGCGCCCTGCACGGCCGCATCGAGGTCGGCGTCGTCGAACACGATGAACGGCGCGTTGCCGCCGAGCTCCAGCGACACCTTCTTGACCGTCGCCGCGCATTGCGCCATCAGCAGGCGGCCGACCGGCGTCGAGCCGGTGAACGACAGCTTGCGCACGATCGGGTTCGACGTCAGTTCGCCGCCGATCGCCTTCGGGTCGCCCGTGACGACGCTGAACACGCCGGCCGGCACGCCCGCGCGCTCGGCCAGCACGGCCATCGCGAGTGCGGAGAACGGCGTCGCTTCCGCCGGCTTCACGACGATCGGGCAGCCTGCCGCGAGTGCCGGGCCGACCTTGCGCGTGATCATCGCCGCCGGGAAATTCCACGGCGTGATTGCCGCGCACACGCCGATCGCTTCCTTCGTCACGACGATGCGCTTGTCGCTCGCCGGCGTCGGGATCGTGTCGCCATACACGCGCTTGCCTTCTTCCGCGAACCACTCGAGGAACGATGCGGCGTAGCCGATCTCGCCCTTCGCTTCGGCCAGCGACTTGCCTTGCTCGGTCGTCAGGATCAGCGCGAGGTCGTCGGCGTTTTCCATCATCAGGTCGTGCCACTTGCGCAGGATGACCGCGCGTTCCTTCGCGGTCTTCTTGCGCCACGCCGGCCATGCGGCGTTCGCGGCGTCGATCGCGTGACGCGTCTCGGCCGTGCCCATTGCCGGCACGGTGCCGAGCAGGCCGCCCGTCGCCGGGTTGCGGACTTCGAACGTCTCGCCGTTCGTTGCGCCTTGCCATTCGCCATTGACGTACGCCTGCTGGCGGAACAGCGACGGATCTTTCAGTGCCAGGGTTTCCTGAACGGTGCTCATATGCATCGCCTGCTTTGAAAAGGACGGATAAGGACGGAAGAAAACGGCCGCCGCCGTCTTCACGACGGCGGCGGCGCATTCAGTTGACGTGGACGGGAACTCAGGCCGGCACGCCGACCGTTTCCTTCAGCACTTCCTCGAGGATCACGAGCGCTTCGTCGAACACGGCTTGCGTGATCGTCAGCGGGAACAGGAAGCGCACGACGTTCGAGTACACGCCGCACACGAGCAGCAGCAGGCCGCGCTCGAGCGCACGCGTCTGCACGCGCTTCGTGAACTCGGCATCCGGCTCGCCCGAACCCGGCTTCAGGAACTCGACCGCGATCATCGCGCCCGGGCCGCGCACGTCGGCGATCTGCGGCACGTCGGCCTGCAGCGAATTCAGCTTCGCCTTCAGCACGTCGCCGAGTTGCGTCGCGCGGTCGCACAGCTTCTCTTCGTCGATGATCTCGAGCACCGCATGTGCCGATGCGACGGCCAGCGGGTTGCCCGCGTACGTGCCGCCGAGGCCGCCGGGCGCTGCCGCGTCCATCACGTCCGCACGGCCGACGACGCCCGACAGCGGCATGCCGCCTGCCAGGCTCTTCGCCATCGTGATCAGGTCGGCCAGCACGTCGTAGTGCTGCATCGCGAACAGCTTGCCGGTACGCGCGAAGCCCGTCTGGACTTCGTCGGCGATCAGCAGGATGCCGTGTTCGTTACAGATCTTGCGCAGGGCGCGCACGAATTCGGCCGGCGCCGGGTTGAAGCCGCCTTCACCCTGGACCGGTTCGAAGATGATCGCGGCAACGCGCTTCGGATCGATGTCGGCCTTGAACAGCATCTCGATCGCCTTGATCGAGTCGGCCGTCGTCACGCCGTGCACCGCGTTCGGGTACGGGGCGTGGAACACGTCGCCCGGGAACGGGCCGAAGTTCAGCTTGTACGGGGCGACCTTGCCGGTCAGCGCCATGCCCATCATCGTGCGGCCGTGGAAGCCGCCCGAGAACGCGATGACGCCCGGACGGCCGGTCGCTGCACGCGCGATCTTGATCGCGTTCTCGACGGCTTCGGCGCCGGTCGTGAAGAACGCGGTCTTCTTCGGGAAGTCGCCCGGCGCGCGGTCGTTGATCTTTTCGGCCAGTTCGACGTACGACGCGTACGGGACGATCTGGTAAGCGGTGTGCGTGAAGTTGTTCAGTTGATCCGCGATCGCCTTGACGATCTTCGGGTGGCGGTGGCCCGTGTTCAGCACCGCGATGCCGGCGGCGAAATCGATGAAGCGGCGGCCTTCGACATCCCACAGTTCCGCGTTCTCGGCGCGGGCTGCGTAGAAATCGCACATCACGCCGACGCCGCGCGGGGTGGCGGCGTTCTTGCGGGCCTGCAGGTCGGCATTCTTCACGGTCATCTCCTTGATGTTCTTTCCGGTGAGTAGAAAATCGGGCGCCTTGGCAGCCCATGCAGGGGACTATAATCACATTTGGCTCTGGCAATCAGAGCCATTTCAATAAATATTCAGGAGCCAATCATGCGCGCGAGCGTGTTGTCGGACTGGCTGGCGCAGCGCCTCGTGCGCGGCGGCGAGCAGCCGATCTACCGGCAGCTTCACCGGCTGCTGCAACAGGCGATCCTGTCGCGCGAACTGCCGGCCGGCACGCGCGTGCCGTCGTCGCGGCTGCTGGCCGCCGAGCTCGGAATCGCGCGCAACACGGTCACGCAGGTTTACGAACAGCTTGCGCTCGAAGGCTATGTGAACTCGGCGACCGGCCGCGGCACGTTCGTCGCCGACAGCGCGCCGGACGAGATCGTCGGCGCAACGCCCGACGCGGCGGCCGGCCCGGCCGTCGTGGTGCCGTCCACGCGGCGGCTGTCGGCGCGGGGTTCGCGGCTGGTCGACGGCGCCGGCGTATCGAAGCGCCAGGGCGGCGCGTTCATGCCGGGCGTGCCCGATGTGTCGCGATTTCCGGCACGCGTATGGACGCGGCTGCACAACAAGTACTGGCGGCGCCTGCGCCCCGACCTGCTGACCTACGCGCCGGGCGGCGGGCTCGCGCTGCTGCGCGAGACGCTGGCCGACTACCTGCGCACGTCGCGCTCGGTGCGCTGCACGCCCGAGCAGATCGTGATCACCACCGGCATCCACCAGTCGATCGACCTCGCGGTGCGGCTGCTGACCGATCCGGGCGACGCGATCTGGACCGAGGACCCGTGCTACTGGGGCGTGCGCAGCGTGCTGAACGTGTCGGGGCTGACCACGCGGCCGATTCCGGTCGACGACGAAGGCATTGCGCCGTCGGCCGCCGATCTCGCCGAACCGCCGAAGCTGATGCTCGTCACGCCGTCGCACCAGTATCCGCTCGGGATGGTGATGAGCCTCGCGCGGCGCCGGATGCTGCTCGAATACGCGCGCCAGCACGGCTGCTGGATCATCGAGGACGATTACGACAGCGAATTCCGCTACGGCAGCCGGCCGCTTGCGTCGCTGCAGGGCCTCGATACGGCCGGGCAGGTGATCTATGTCGGCAGTTTCGGCAAGACGCTGTTCCCGGGGCTGCGGGTCGGCTATCTCGTCGCGCCGGAGCCGCTCGCGGAAAGCTTCGCGACCGCGAGCGCCGAGCTGTATCGCGAAGGGCAGTTGCTGCAGCAGGCCGTGCTCGCCGAATTCATCGCGGAGGGGCACTTCGTGTCGCATATCCGCAAGATGCGCACGCTGTACGGGCAGCGCCGCGAGGTGCTGCTCGACGCGGTCGCGCACCGTTACGGCGACACGCTGCAGGCGCTCGGCAGCGATGCGGGGCTGCATCTCGTCACGCAGCTGCCGGAGGGCGTCGACGATCGCGCGGTTGCGCAGGCCGCGCTCGAACGCAACATCGTCGTGCGGCCGCTGTCCGGTTACTACGCGGATCGCGCGCGCGCGGCGTCGGGGTTGCTGCTCGGCTATGCGTGCGTGCCGGAGGACGAGATCGCGACCGCGTTTGCGACGCTCGCCGAGGCGATCGACGAGCGGGCGTTCGGCAAGGTGATCGAGGTGGCCTGAGCGGCACATGCCGCTGCCGTATCGCGCGGGTATGGCCGTCGTTGTACCCGGCCGGGCCATGCGCTCCGCATCGCGTAGAGCATGTACGTGACGTAGCGCCGCCGAACCTCAATACCCGATCCACACCGCGAACGTCAGCGCGACGCACGACAGCGCGAGCAGGATCGCGAACAGCGGCAGCACGAAGCGGATCCACGCGCCGAAATCGACGCGCGCGGTCGCGAGATAGGCGAGCAGCATGCCGGAAGTCGGCGTGACGAGATTCGTCAGCCCGCCGCCGAGCACGAACGCGAGCACCGACGTCTGGCCGCTCACACCGGACAGCTGCGCGATCGGCCCGATGATCGGCATGCTCACCGCGGCCTTGCCCGACACCGACGGAATGAACACGTCGAGCACCATCTGCACGCCCATCAGCCCGTTCGCGACCCACACCGGCGACTGCCCGTCCGCGAGCCGCGTGAAGAAATTGATCAGCGTGTCGAGCACGAGGCTGTTCTGCAGCAGCAGTTCGACCGACGCGGCGAGCCCCATCAGCAGCGCCGCGAGCATCATGTTCTTCATCCCGTCGACGAATGCATCGGCCGCGCTGCGCGAATCGAGCCGGCCGATCGCGGCCGTCGCGATGCTCACGGCCGCGTAGAACGCCGCGAGTTCGACGTTGCCCCATTTCAGTTCGCGCGTGCCGTAGATCAGCATCGCGACGGCCGCGGCGAACACGACGAGCGTCGCCTTGTGGCGCAGCGACAGCTTCGCGGCCGCGTGCGCGCTGTGACCGGCGGCCGTTTGCCCGGCGCGATAGCCGGTGTTGCGCACATGGCGCAGCAGGTACAGGATGCCGATCGTCAGGAATACGACGAATACGGCCGCGCGCAGCGCGACGCCGCTGAACAGCGGCACGCCGACGAGCGGTTGCGCGACGGCGAGCGCGAGCGGGTTCGTGACCGACGCGATGTAGCCGATCTTCGCGGCGAGCGCGACGAGCGCGACCGCGTACAGGTCGGAGAGCCCCAGGCGCCGCGCAATCACGACGACCATCGGAATGATCACGAGGTACTCGGAGATGAAGCCGAGCAGCGTGCTGCCGAGCCCGATCAGGATCATCAGCATCGGCGTCAGCAGGTACGCGTTGTTGCCGGTCAACTGCAGCAGCCGGTCGATGCCCGCATCGACGACGCCCGTGCGGCGCATCACGCCGAACATCCCGCCGACGAACATCACCATCACGATCAGCGGCGCGTTCTTCAGCAGCCCCTGCGGCACCACGACGAACGCGGATACGAGGCTCGCCGGCATGGCCTGTGCGGGCGTGCTGTGGCTGACGGCCGGCGCGACGAGCGTCGACAGGTCGGTCGTCTTCGGCACCACGTGATAGGTGCCCGGCACGACGAGCCGGCCGTTGCGCTCGAAGTGGCCGGAGTCGACGATCCACGTGAGCGCGATCGCGGCGGCCAGTACCCACAGCATCATCACGACCGGGTGCAGCATCTTGCCGTGCGGATGCGGTGCGTGGCCGGCGGGGGCGGCCGGATCGTCGGCCGCGCGCGCGGCGGGGTCGGCGCCGTGCGCGCCGGCCGGGTTCGGGGAAGAGGCGGACATCGGATCCTCGTCGAAGAAGGAGCGGGCCGTCAGGCCGGTTGCAGCGCGGCGCGCGCCGGGACGTAGCCGAGTTCGGCGGAAATGGCGTGGCTGCACGCCTGCAGGCGTTCGAGATAGTCGGGAATGTCGGCGTGGCTCACGCGCACCTCGGGGCCCGTCACGCTGACCGATGCAACCGTCGCGCCCGTCAGGTCGCGCACCGGCACCGCGATCCCGACCGCGCCGGGCGTCACCTCGCCGCTGCTGACCGCGTAGCCCTTGCGCGCGACTGCGTCGAGTTCGCCGGCCAGCTTCGCCGGATCGTCGGCCTGCCCGTTCCGGCGCAGTTGCGCGAGATATTCGTCGCGCACGGCTTCCGGCGCGAACGCGAGCAACACCTTGCCCGACGCGCCGAAATTGATCGGCCGGCGGTTGCCGACCGCGCCGACGGTGCGCACCGCGTGCGTCGTTTCGCAGCGCGCGACGCATACCGATTCGAGCCCTTCGCGCACGCGCAGCACGATCGTTTCGTTGATCGCCTGGTTGAGCGCGAGCATGTGCCGGTGCGCGGCGCGCACGAGCGCGTTCTGCTGCGACGCGGCCACGCCGATCACGAACGCCTGCGGGCCGAGCGCATAGGTGGACGTGCGCGCGTCCTGCACGACGAAACGGTGCAGTTCGAGCGTGCACAGCATCCGGTACGTGCGCGATTTGTTGATGCCGAGCTGCGACGCCAGTTCGGTCACGCCGAGGTTCGGATGCTCGGCCACGTAGGTCAGCAGCTTCAGCGCGCTGTCGACGGCGTCGACGATGTAGGTCGTCATGCGGTGTCTCCCGGCGAGGCGATGCGTGCGCGCACGTAACCGGCGAGCGCGTCGAGGTATCCATCGACCGAGCGTTTCAGCGCGGCGAAGCCGTCGTTTTTGGCGAACGCGGCTTCGTCCATGTACAGCGCACGGTTGAATTCGATCTGGATGCTGTGGCGCTGCTGCGCCGGGTCGGCAAGCGCGGTCAGCAGGTCGCCGCCCTGGTACGGGTCGTTGATCTGCACGCGGTAGCCGGCGCTGGCGAACCATTGCGCGGTCCACGCGGTGAACGCCGGGTCGGCGGTCGTGCCGCGCCGGTCGCTGACGACGACGTCCGGCCGCAGCGCACCCGCGTCGACGTTCATCGCGTTGCCGCGCGACTTCATCGAGTGGCAGTCGATGTGCCACAGCGCGCGGTGCGCGGCATGCAGCGGCGCGGCGATGCCGGCGAGCGCGCGGCGGTACGGCAGGTAGTACGCGTCGATCCGGTGGCGCACTTCGGCGAGCGACAGCTTGCGGTCGTACAGCGGCACGCCGGGCAGCGCGTCGCGCCGGATCAACCCCATTCCGCGCTGCGTGTACGGCTGCGGCGCAAGCGGCGCGGGCCACGGCTCGGCGAGCAGCGTTTCGTCGATGTCGGTTTCCGCACGGTTCGGATCGATGTAGGCGCGCGGGAACGTCGCGCCGAGCAGCGTGCCGCCGCGTGCGGGGGCGCCGGCCCACAGTTCGTCGATATACGCGTCCCACGTCGTGCGGATCGCGTCGTCGGGCGCGACGGTCGAGAAGTCGGGCGGATACGCGATGCCGCTGTGCGGCGAATCGACGACGATCGGCAGCGCGGGCGCCGTCGGTTGCGCGACGAAATACGCGGGCGGTATGCCGGCGGCCGCGTTGTTGCAATTAAACGTCACCATGGGGATCAGGTTCTTTACCTAGTTTCTCGAAGTGTCTCGTTCGTTTGTTTTAATCATTAAAACAGCGTATCAATATTTCACAACGGCAGAAAATTGCGGTCAAGGGCTTTTTTCAAAGCCGGATCTGCGTGCTCTGATCGGCCTGTAATGCCCGCCGTTATTGGATTTGTTTCATTCTTCGAAACGCCTTGAGAATCGGAGGATTTGACCTTCGCGTTCTATTTTTGGCATGACTTGACGCTGTAAATCGTCGAAATCAACAATTAATAAGACGATGTTTTATTCATTAAAACAAGTCATGGGCGATTTAAATCGCTCCCCATATTCAATCGACAAAAGGGGTCGGAGATGAAGCGGAAGGAAATGGCGGTCGCGCTGGCAGGCATCGCAATCGCGGCAGGCGCGACGCATGCGCACGCGCAATCGAGCGTGACGCTGTATGGCGTCGTCGATTCGGGGATCACCTACACGAACAACCAGAACGGTCATGCCGCGTGGCAGGCGACCGGCGGCAACGAGCAGGGCACGCGCTGGGGGCTGCTCGGCAAGGAGGATCTCGGCGGCGGCACGCGCGCGGTGTTCCGGCTCGAGAACGGCTTCAACATCGAGACCGGCACCGCGAGCCAGGGCGGCCGGCTGTTCGGGCGGCGCGCGTACGTGGGGCTGGACAACGACCGCTGGGGCACGCTGACGATGGGCCGCCAATACAACGCGGCTCAGGAAGTGCTGGAGCCGCTGCAGATCGGTGCGACCACCGCGCTCACGCAGTACGCGCTGCATCCGTTCGACACCGACGACCTGAACAACACGTTCCGCACCAACAACGCGGTGCAGTACCAGACGCCCACGTGGTACGGGCTGCGCGCGGTCGGCCTGTACGGCTTCTCGAATTCGACGTCGTTCGCCGAAAACCGCGTGTGGAGCCTCGGCGCGAGCTACGAGAACGGGCCGCTGCAGCTTGGCGCCGCGTACGTGCGTGTCGATCATCCGGCACTCGACACGACCGGCGCGGCCGCGTCCGACAATTACTACACGTTCGTCAAGGGCGTGACGCGCCAGCAGATCTGGGGCGCGGGCGGCGCGTATGCGTGGGGCGCCGCGACCTTCGGGCTGCTGTACACCAGTTCGCTGTTCAACCTGCAGACGGGCGGTGCGATGCGCTTCAACAACTACGAGGGCAGCGTGCGCTACCTGATGACACCCGCGCTGCAGTTCGCGCTCGGCGAAACCTACACGCAGGTGCTCGCGTCGCAGGGGCCCAAGCCGAGTGCGCACTACCTGCAGACCAGCGCCGGTGCGCAGTATTTCCTGTCGAAGCGCACCGATATCTACGTGAATGCGTTCTACCAGCGCGCGTCGTCGAACGCCGTGGCCGCGATCGAAGGGATCTCGAATCCGTCGAGCACGCGTACGCAGATCGTCGCGGTGACCGGCATCCGCCACAAGTTCTGACGCGGCGGCAGGCCGCGGGCGCGCGCTGTCCGCTTACAGCCGGATCAGCGCCGCGCCCGCAACCACCAGCGCGCACGCGGCAAGCCGCTGCACGCCCGGCCGCTCGCGCATCGCGAACCAGGCGATCGCGACCGCGAAGATCGAGCTCGTTTCGCGCAGCGCCGATACCGTCGCCACCGGCAGGTGCCGGTACGCAAGGATCACGATCCCGTAGGCGGCGAGCGAGATCGTGCCGGCGATCGCGCCCTGCACGAGCGCGGTGCGCGACGCGAGCACCGCGCGCGGGCCGCCGCGCAGCGCGCAGACGAGCACGAGCTGCGGCACGCTCCACAGCAGGTACACCCACGCGATGTAGCCGAGCGCGCTGCCGGAGATGCGCGAGCCGATCCCGTCGCAGATCGAATACGCGGCGATGAACACGCCTGTGAGCAGCGCATACGGCACGCCTTCGCCGGAGAACCGGAAGCCGCGCCGCAGCGCGAGCGACATGATGCCGAACGACACGAGCGCGATGCCCGCGAAGCCGAACGGCGTCGGCCGCTCGTGCAGCAGCGCGAGCGCCAGCACCGACACGAGCAGCGGCGAGATGCCGCGCGCGATCGGATAGATCTGCCCGAATTCGCCGCTGCGGTACGCACGCGCCAGCGTGAAGCAGTACGCGATCTCGAGCGCGGCCGATGCGGCGATGTACGGCCACGCGGCGGGCGCCGGCGCGGGCAGCAGCGCGGCGCCGGCGACGCCGAACGCGAGATACGGCAGCGACATCGTGCCGAGTTGCACGAGCCGGTCTTCACTGACGTGGAGGAAGGCATTCCAGATCGCGTGCAGCAGCGCGGAGCACAGCACGAGGCCGATGAACAGGTGATCCATGAACGGAAGTGAGGACGGGAGCGGGGGAGGAGCAGCGCCGTCAATTATGTGGGTATCCGGCGCGTTCGCGCGGAATTGTCGATAATGGAACGTTGTTATTCACCGGATGCCGACGATGACCGAAGCCACCCAAGCCCAGCCTGCCGTTCCGCGCCTCACGAGCCTGTCGCACGGGGGCGGCTGCGGCTGCAAGATCGCGCCGGGCGTACTGTCCGAGCTGCTGAAGCGCGCGACGCCGCCCGCGCTGTTCCCGGACCTGCTGGTCGGCACCGAGACGTCCGACGACGCGGCCGTCTACCGGCTCAACGACGAGCAGGCGATCGTCGCGACCACCGATTTCTTCATGCCGATCGTCGACGATCCGTTCGACTTCGGCCGCATCGCGGCGACCAACGCGCTGTCCGACGTCTATGCGATGGGCGGCAAGCCGATCCTCGCGCTCGCGCTGGTCGGCATGCCGATCAACGTGCTGCCGCACGAGACGATCGCGGCCGTGTTGCGCGGCGGCGAATCGGTGTGCGCGGATGCCGGCATTCCGGTCGCGGGCGGCCATTCGATCGATTCGGTCGAGCCGATCTACGGGCTCGCGGCGATCGGCGTCGTGCATCCGTCGCGCGTGAAGCGCAATGCGGCCGCGCGCGCGGGCGACGTGCTCGTGCTCGGCAAGCCGCTCGGCGTCGGCGTGCTGTCGGCCGCGCTGAAGAAGAACCAGCTCGATGCCGACGGTTACGCGCAGATGGTCGCGACGACCACCAAGCTGAACCGGCCGGGCGCCGAGCTGGCTGCGCTGCCGGGCGTGCATGCGCTGACCGACGTCACGGGCTTCGGGCTGCTCGGCCATGCGCTCGAGCTGGCGCGCGGCGCGCAGCTCACCGCGCGCGTGCACTATGCGTCGCTGCCGTGGCTTGCCGGTGTCGAGGCGTTCGTCACCGACGGCGTGTTCACCGGCGCGTCGGGCCGCAACTGGGCCGCATACGGCACCGACGTGCGGCTCGCCGACGGCCTGCCCCCCGTCGCGCAGGCGCTGCTGACCGATCCGCAGACGTCGGGCGGCTTGCTGGTTGCGTGCGCACCGGAAACCGTCGATGAAGTGCTCGCCTGCTTCCGTGCCGACGGTTTCGACCGCGCGGTCGTAATCGGCGAGATGGTTGACGGGCCCTCGCGCGTCGACGTCGCCTGACGCCGGATTCACACACCGGATCGTTTTGACGTCGCTAGAATCGATGCCTTCCATGAAGGCATCGACGACCGATGAACGACTTCCTGTTCGGGCTGATGATCGCGCTGTCGGTCGGGCCCGTCGCGCTGATGATCGCGAACTACGGCATGCGCGCCGGCACGGCGGCCGGCGTGCGCGCCGCAATCGGCGTGGCCGCGGCGGACGGCTGCTATGCAGTCGTCGCGTTCACGATCGGCGCGATGCTCGCGAGCACGCTCGCGTCGCATCTGTCGGTGTTCCGTATGATCGGTGCATGCGTGTTGCTCGCAATGGGCATGCGGATGCTGTGGCAGGCGCTGCGTGATCGGCGCCGCACGCTCGACGGCGATGCCCTGCCGCCGCCGGGCGATCGCCCGTTCATGTCGATGTTCTTCGTCACGCTCGCGAACCCGCTGACGATCCTGCTGTTCTACGGCTATGCAACGGCTGCCGCCGGTGCACACCGGCACTGGTTGCCCGGTGCCGCGTGCGTGTTTGCGGGCAGCCTGGCGGGGCAGCTCGTGTTCGCGTTCGGCGGCAGCGCGATCGGTCGCTTCGTGAAGTCGCCGGGGTGGCTCGCGGCGAGCCATGCGGCCGCCGCGCTGGTCGTGCTCGGTTACGGCGTCGCGGGGTTGATGCGCGTGTAGTACCGCAGGAAACGACCGACGTTGCACGTGGCGACAAACCCGATAGCATTCCTGATGTTTGCAATGCAGCGGCGCATGCGCGAATTCCATCACGCAACACGCATCCATTCGCACGAAACACCGCTCGCCGTTTCGTAGCCGGGTTCCGCATTGCGTACGCCCGTTCTATACTCCCTCGCGCAGTCTCCGAGAGCCGTTCTCACCCAACATCACCGAAACAAGGAACGCCGATGCTGACTCGCTCCATTCTTTCCGCTGCTGCATTTTCGCTCGCAGCCTGCGCGACCGCGCCGTCGATCGCGCAGGACAACCAGGGCAACAACGCGGGCAACACTGCATTCTCCGAGACCGGTGCACAGGGCCGCCCGGTCAAGGTCATGATCATCACGATGTTCGGGCCGGAGGGCCAGGCATGGCTCGACCGGATCGGCCCGTGGCGCGACATCGCCGTGCCCGGCCTGTCGCCCGACTATCCGGCCGTTCACTGCAACAAGCAGGACGTGTGCGTGGTCACGACCGGCATGGGCTATGCGAATGCGTCGGCGACGATCATGGCGCTTACGTTCTCGCAGCGCTTCGATCTGCGCCGCACGTATTTCCTGATCTCCGGCATCGCGGGCGTCGACCCCGCGCAAGGCACGGTCGGTTCGGCCGCGTGGTCGAAATACCTCGTCGATTTCAGCCTGCAGTGGGAGCTCGATGCGCGCGAGATTCCGGCCGGCTGGAACACGGGCTTTCTCGGCATCAATACGAAGAGCCCGAACGACAAGCCGCCGCTCGACTATCGCACCGAAGTCTTCCAGCTCAATCCGCAGCTGACCGATGCCGCGGTCGCGTTGTCGCGCAACGTCGTGCTCGCCGACAGCGCGCAGGCGCAGGCCGCGCGCGCGAAGTTCACGTATGCGCCGGCGAACCGGCCGCCGACGGTGATCCAGTGCGACACGTCATCGGGCAACACGTGGTTCTCGGGCACGCTGATCGGCGAGCGCGCGCGCCAGTGGACGAAGATCCTGACCGACGGCAAGGGCACGTACTGCATGACCGCGCAGGAAGACAACGCGACGTATGAAGCGCTCAAGCGCGCGGCCAGCGTCAAGCGGGTCGACCTGTCGCGCGTCGCCGTGTTGCGTACGGGGTCCGATTTCGACCGGCCATACGCGGGGCAGACGAGTGCCGACAACCTGCTGAACTACGCGGACCAGGGCGGTTTCGCCCCGGCGACCGAAAACCTGTACCGCGCGGGCAATCCGCTCGTGCAGGACATCGTCACGCACTGGGGCGAATGGCGCGACGGCGTGCCGCGTCGTTGAGGGCCGGACGATGACTCAGCCGGCGCTCAATGCGAGTGCGGGGCCGAACGGAACGGCGTCCAGACCGGCGTGGTGTCGTCCCAGTGATCGAGCGGCGAAGGAAGGTGGTCGTTCATCATGTGCTCCTGCAGCTAACTGACTCAGCGAGTCGTCGATTGGTGTGTCGCGACGCCGCGCACGGGGCAACCCGCTGCGCGGCGTTGCGCGTTTACCGGCCCCCGCCGGCGAGTTGGTTGCTTTCCGGCATCGGGCGATACGGGCCTTGTGCGAGTTCGAGCCCTTGCGGATACGAATTCGCCTTGCGCAGGTACGCGAGCGTGCCGTCCTTGCGCGCTTGCTCGACTTCCGCGCTCACTTCGGCACGCGTACGCGGGCCGTAGTGCTGCGCGTACCACGACGTGTTGCCGTAGTCGCCGGCGTGCGGCGTGCCCGAATCGGCGAAGGCCGGTGCGGACACGGCGAGCGTGAGGGCCAGGGCGGAGAGAAGGTTGCGGCGGTTCATGACATAACTCCTGTGTCGATATGAGTTAGCGCTTCAGCGCTTACTCAGATCCCATGTCGGAGCTGGCGCTTCGGCGCTTACTCCGGTCCCGTCAGGCGGGATCTGTTCGATGCGCAACGAGGTGCGCGACAGGGTTTACTCTAGGTATCTGCTCCGTCGCGATAAATGCGGCAGACGCGAATTGATTTGTCGTCGCAAAGGAACAATCGACATCCGCATGGACGGCAGGGTTATGCGGAAATCGCCGGCAGCCCCGTGCGGCGGGGCTCGCACGGATGCGACAGCCACCCGCGACGGCGCACGCGGGCGATTGCTGCGCGCGGCACAAAGGTTTGCTGCGGAATCGGGAAGGATCGGAAGCGCCGCGCGGAACGGCGGCTTGAAGACGTGAGGAGGCGGGGAGACGCGCGGGCCTGGCGGCCCGCGCACGCAGGTCAGAGGATTACGCGACCCACTCGTTGATGACCGGCGTATCGAGCGCCGGCGCGCGTTCGGCTTCCTCGAACGTGCGCTTGCTGCACGTCGCGTCGAGGCTGCCCTTGCCGCTCAGCAGCGGGCAGCGGTCGAACACTTCGGCCACCCAGTCGACGAACACGCGCACCTTCGGCGACAGGTGACGGCTGTGCGGATACACGACCGAGATCGGCATCGGCAGCGGCTTGACGCCGGGCAGCACTTCCTTGAGCCGGCCTTCGCGCAGGTGCGGCAGCACCATGAACAGCGGCGGCTGAATCAGCCCGAAGCCTTCGATCCCGCAGGTCACGTACGCATCCGCGTCGTTCACCGACACGATGCTGTCCATCTTCACCTCGACTTCCTTGCCTTCGCTGAGGAACGTCCAGTCGATCGTGCGGCCGGTGCGGCTCGAGAAATAGTTGACGGCCTTGTGCTGGCCGAGATCCTCGATCGTCTGCGGTTCGCCGAAGCGTTCGAGATAGTCGGGCGCGGCGACCGTCACGCCTTCGAACAGGCCGACGCGGCGCGCGACGAGCGACGAATCCTGCAGCGCGCCGACGCGGATCACGCAGTCGACGCCTTCCTGCAGCAGGTCGACCGGCCGGTCGGACAGGCCGAGCTGCAGGTCGATGTCCGGATAGCGCGTATGAAATTCGCACAGCGACGGAATCACGAGCAGCCGCCCGATCGAGCCCGGCATGTCGATACGCAACTTTCCGTGCGGCTTCCGGTTGTTGGCCTGGAAGCTTGCTTCGGTTTCCTCGACGTCCGCGAGGATCCGCACGCATCGTTCGTAGTACGCGGCGCCGTCCGGCGTGAGCGACAGCCGGCGCGTGGTCCGGTGCATCAAACGCACGCCGAGGAAGGCTTCGAGATTCTGGATGATCGTCGTGACGGACGCCCGCGGCAAGCTGAGCGTTTCTGCTGCCTTGGTGAAGCTGCTTGTATCGACGACGCGAGTAAACACCTGCATGGCCTGAAGCCGGTCCATCACAACCTCCGCAATCTAATGAGCCTCCGGAACGACAAGGCTGCGCTACCTCGTGGGTAAACGCAGCCTCGGATTGTTCGGGGGCGTTGAATTGTGTTGCCGGATTATAGGCATTTATCCCAATGTCTGCCGGACCCAGAATTCGTTCCATCTCGAAATGGATGCTGCATCGTCATGGACGCTTCTGAATTCAGCAAATTCCTGAAAGCCGCGCTGCCCGCGCAAGCCTTGGCAGGCGCGGCGCTGACGGTCGCCGAAGTGGAAATTCCCGGCTACGCGCAGGACATCGTGCTGCGCCTCTACCGCCGCCCGGACAAGACCGGGTTGCCAGTAGTGCTTTATTTCCACGGCGGCGGTTTCGTCCGCGGTTCGCTCGAAGACGCGGATTTCGCCGCGCGTTTTTTAGCAGAACGCTTACCAGCTCTCGTAGTGTCGGTCGACTATTCGCTCGCGCCGGCCTTTCCTTTTCCGGCCGCGCCGGAGGATGCGTATCGCGCCGCCGTGTGGGCCGCGACACGCGCCCGCGCGTTCGGCGGCAACCCGAAGAAGATCGGGGTCGCGGGCCACGACGCGGGCGGCCAGCTCGCGAACTGTCTCGCCTTCATCGCACGTGACCGCGGTGAAGTGTCGATCGTCGCGCAGGCGCTGTTCGGGCCGATGCTCGACCCGAGCATGACGCGCATCGGCGACGCCGAACGTCTCGCCTCCGACATCACCGCGCGCGAATGCGCGGCCTGTTATCGCGCGTATCTGCCGCAGGCGGCGCAGCGCATCCACCCGTACGCGGCGCCGCTCGAATCGGTGCGCCTCGCGGGGCTGCCGCCGACGCTCGTCGTCACCGCGCAGAACGACGTGCTGCACGTCGAAGCGGAGAAATATGCGAGCTGCCTGATCTCGTCGGGCGTGCTCACGCAGGTGATCCGCTACCCGGACATCACGCACGCGACGCTCGCCACGCACGAAGCCGCATTCGAGGAAGCCGTGCGCTTCTTCCAGTGCCGCTTCCAGGCGCGCCAGCCGAACCCATAACCAAAACCAATCCACGTTTACTGGAGATCCACATGGCCATCCTACGCACCTCCCGTTCGCGAATCGCCACCGCGGCGATCGTGACGCTCGCCGTCGTCGGCCTCGGCACGTTCGGCGCGATGCGCGTCAATGCGAACGCGCCCGAGAAAGCGGCAGCGCCGCTGCCCGAAGTCGACGTCGCGACCGTCGTCCCGCAGACCGTGACCGACTGGCAAAGCTACTCGGGCCGCCTCGAGGCGGTCGAGAAAGTCGACGTGCGCCCGCAGGTATCGGGCACGATCGTCGCGGTGAACTTCAAGGACGGCGCGCTCGTGAAGAAGGGCGACGTGCTGTTCGTGATCGACCCGCGCCCGTACCAGGCCGAAACCGATCGCGCGGCCGCGCAGCTCGCCGCCGCCCAGGCGCGCAACGGCTATGCGCAGACGGATTGGCAGCGCGCGCAGCGGCTGATCGGCGACAACGCGATCGCGAAGCGCGACTACGACGAGAAGCAGAACGCGGCGCGTGAGGCGGCGGCGAACCTGAAGGCTGCTGACGCCGCGCTGGAAACGGCGCGCATCAACCTCGGCTATACGCGGATCACCGCGCCCGTGTCGGGCCGCGTGTCGCGCGCGGAAATCACGCTCGGCAACGTCGTGTCGGCCGGCGCGTCGGCCGCGCCGCTGACGACGCTGGTGTCGGTATCGCCGATCTACGCATCGTTCGACGCGGACGAACAGACCTATTTGCAATACATCAACGGCGCGCGCAGCGGCCGCAAGGTGCCGGTCGAGCTGGGCCTCGCGAACGAGACCGGCTATTCGCGCAGCGGCGAGATCGACTCGGTCGACAACCGGCTCGATACGTCGTCGGGCACGATCCGCGTGCGCGCACGCTTCGACAACGCCGACGGCGCGCTCGTCCCGGGCCTGTACGCACGCGTGAAGGTGGGCGGCAGCGCGCCGCACGAGGCATTGCTCGTCGACGATGCGGCGATCAACACCGACCAGGACAAGAAGTTCGTGTTCGTCGTCGACCAGCAGGGCCGCGTGTCGTACCGCGAGGTGCAGCAGGGGATGCAGCACGGCAACCGCCGCGTGATCGTGAGCGGGCTGGCGGCCGGCGATCGCGTGGTCGTGAACGGCACGCAGCGCGTGCGCCCTGGCGAGCAGGTGAAGCCGCACATGGTCCCGATGACGGGCGGCGATGCGCCGTCCGCGCCGCTCGCGAACAACGCGAAGCCGGCCGCACCGGCGAAGGCGGATTCGTAAGCGGCCCGCCGCTTCGCATCCGCGTTCAACCAGACAGAGCCACACATGAACATTTCCAAATTCTTTATCGACCGGCCGATCTTTGCAGGAGTCCTATCGGTGATCATCCTGCTCGGCGGGGTGATCGCGATGTTCCTGCTGCCGATTTCGGAATATCCGGAAGTCGTGCCGCCTTCCGTGATCGTGAAGGCGCAGTACCCGGGCGCGAACCCGAAAGTGATCGCCGAGACCGTCGCGTCGCCGCTCGAGGAGCAGATCAACGGCGTCGAGGACATGCTCTACATGCAGTCGCAGGCGAACAGCGACGGCAACATGACGATTACCGTCACGTTCAAGCTCGGCACCGATCCTGACAAGGCCACGCAGCTCGTGCAGAACCGCGTGAACCAGGCGCTGCCGCGCTTGCCGGAAGACGTGCAGCGGCTCGGCATCACGACGGTGAAGAGCTCGCCGACGCTGACGATGGTGGTCCACCTGATCTCGCCGGACAACCGCTACGACATGACCTACCTGCGCAACTACGCGCTGATCAACGTGAAGGATCGCCTGTCGCGGATCCAGGGCGTCGGCCAGGTGCAGCTGTGGGGTTCGGGCGACTACGCGATGCGCGTGTGGCTCGATCCGCAGAAGGTCGCGCAGCGCGGGCTGTCGGCCGAGGACGTGGTGCAGTCGATCCGCGAGCAGAACGTGCAGGTCGCGGCCGGCGTGATCGGCGCATCGCCGTCGCTGCCCGGCACGCCGCTGCAACTGTCGGTGAACGCGCGCGGCCGTCTGCAGACGGAAGACGAATTCGGCGACATCGTCGTGAAGACGACGCCGGACGGCGGCGTCACGCGCCTGCGCGACATCGCGCGGATCGAGCTCGATGCGTCCGAATACGGGCTGCGCTCGCTGCTCGACAACAAGCCGGCCGTCGCGATGGCGATCAACCAGTCGCCGGGCGCGAACTCGCTGCAGATTTCGGACGAAGTGCGCAAGACGATGGCCGAGCTGAAGCAGGACATGCCGGCGGGCATCGACTACAAGATCGTCTATGACCCGACGCAGTTCGTGCGCTCGTCGATCAAGGCCGTCGTGCACACGCTGCTCGAAGCGATCGCGCTGGTCGTGATCGTCGTGATCGTGTTCCTGCAGACCTGGCGTGCGTCGCTGATTCCGCTGATTGCGGTGCCGGTGTCGATCATCGGCACGTTCTCGCTGCTGCTGGCGTTCGGGTATTCGATCAACGCGTTGTCATTGTTCGGGATGGTGCTCGCGATCGGGATCGTGGTCGACGATGCGATCGTCGTGGTCGAGAACGTCGAGCGGAACATCGAGAGCGGGATGAACGCGCGGCAGGCCACCTACAAGGCGATGCAGGAAGTGAGCGGGCCGATCATCGCGATCGCGCTGACGCTCGTCGCCGTGTTCGTGCCGCTCGCGTTCATGTCGGGCCTGACCGGTCAGTTCTACAAGCAGTTCGCGATGACCATCGCGATCTCGACGGTGATCTCGGCGTTCAACTCGCTGACGCTGTCGCCGGCGCTGTCCGCGATCTTGCTGAAGGGCCATGGCGACAAGGAAGACTGGCTCACGCGCGTGATGAACCGCGTGCTCGGCGGCTTCTTCCGCGGCTTCAACAAGGTGTTCCATCGCGGTGCGGAGAACTACGGCCGCGGCGTGCGCGGCGTGCTGTCGCGCAAGACGCTGATGCTCGGCGTGTACCTCGTGCTGGTGGGCGCGACCGTGCTCGTGTCGAAGGTCGTGCCGGGCGGCTTCGTGCCCGCGCAGGACAAGGAATACCTGATCGCGTTCGCGCAGCTGCCGAACGGCGCGTCGCTCGACCGCACCGAGAAGGTGATCCGCGACATGGGTTCGATCGCGCTGAAGCAGCCGGGCGTCGAGAGCGCGGTGGCGTTCCCGGGGCTGTCGGTGAACGGTTTCACCAACAGCTCGAGCGCGGGCATCGTGTTCGTCACGCTGAAGCCGTTCTCGGAACGGCATGGCAAGGCGCTGTCGGCCGGCGCGATCGCGGGTGCGCTGAACCAGCAGTACAGCACGATGAAGGACTCGTTCGTGGCGGTGTTCCCGCCGCCGCCGGTGCTGGGCCTCGGTACGCTCGGCGGGTTCAAGATGCAGATCGAGGATCGCGGTGCGGTCGGCTATGCGCGGCTCGCGGATGCGACCAACGACTTCATCAAGCGCGCGCAGCAGGCGCCTGAACTCGGCCCGCTGTTCACGAGTTACCAGATCAACGTGCCGCAGCTCAACGTCGATCTCGACCGCGTGAAGGCGAAGCAGCTCGGCGTGCCGGTCACGGACGTGTTCAACACGATGCAGGTGTATCTCGGCTCGCTGTACGTGAACGACTTCAACCGCTTCGGGCGCGTGTACCAGGTGCGCGTGCAGGCCGATGCGCCGTTCCGCCAGCGCGCGGACGACATCCTGCAACTGAAGACGCGCAACGACAAGGGCGAGATGGTGCCGCTGTCGTCGCTCGTCACGGTGACGCCGACGTTCGGCCCGGAAATGGTCGTGCGCTACAACGGCTACACGGCGGCCGACATCAACGGCGGCCCGGCGCCGGGCTTCTCGTCGGGGCAGGCGCAGGCCGCGATCGAGCGCATCGCGCATGAAACGCTGCCGCGCGGCGTGCGGTTCGAGTGGACCGACCTCACGTACCAGCAGATTCTTGCGGGCGATTCGGCGATGTATGTGTTCCCGATCAGCGTGCTGCTCGTGTTCCTCGTGCTCGCCGCGCTGTATGAAAGCCTGACGCTGCCGCTCGCGGTGATCCTGATCGTGCCGATGAGCATTCTGTCGGCGCTGACGGGCGTGTGGCTCACGCAGGGCGACAACAACATCTTCACGCAGATCGGTCTGATGGTGCTGGTGGGGCTGTCGGCGAAGAACGCGATCCTGATCGTCGAATTCGCACGCGAGCTCGAACACGACGGCAGGACGCCGCTCGAGGCCGCGATCGAGGCGAGCCGGCTGCGGCTGCGCCCGATCCTGATGACGTCGATCGCGTTCATCATGGGGGTGGTGCCGCTCGTCACGTCGACGGGGGCCGGTTCGGAAATGCGCCATGCGATGGGTGTCGCGGTGTTCTTCGGGATGCTCGGCGTGACGCTGTTCGGGCTGATGCTGACGCCGGTGTTCTACGTCGTGCTGCGCACGCTCGCGGGCGGCAAGATCCACGTCGCCGGCAAGGACTCGGCGGGTTACGGCGTGACGACTCCGGGCGTGCCTGCATCGGATGCTTGAGGACAACAACATGAACAACTTGCACAACACGAACGGCCTGATGCGTTTCGCGAAGGTGGCGGCCGCGAGCACCCTGCTCGCGACGCTGCTCGCCGCGTGCGCGGTGGGCCCCGACTACAAGCGTCCGGATGCCGCGGCGCCCGCCGCGTTCAAGGAAGCGCCGACGCTCGCCGCCGGCGAGCAGGCCGGCACGTGGAAGACGGCCGAGCCCGCGGACAGCGAACATCGCGGCGAATGGTGGAAAGTGTTCGGCGACCCGGTGCTCGATTCGCTCGAGACGCAGGCGCTCGCCGCGAACCAGAACCTGAAGGCCGCGGCCGCGCGTGTCGAGGAAGCGCGTGCGGCGACGCGTACGGCGCGTTCGCAGTGGTTCCCGCAGGTCGGCGCCGGTTTCGGGCCGACGCGCCAGGGGCTGTCGTCGGCGTCGCAGTTCCAGCCGCAGGGCACGGGCCCGACCAACGCGACGCTGTGGCGTGCGCAGGGCACGGTGTCGTACGAGGCCGACCTGTTCGGCCGCGTCGGCCGCAACGTCGAGGCGTCGCGTGCCGACCAGGCGCAGAGCGAAGCGCTGTTCCGTTCGGTGCAGCTCGCGCTGCAGGCGGACGTCGCGCAGAACTACTTCGAGCTGCGCCAGCTCGATTCGGACCAGGATCTGTACCGCCGCACGGTGGAGCTGCGCGATCAGGCACTGAAGCTCGTGCAGCGCCGCTTCAACGAAGGCGACATCAGCGAGCTCGACGTATCGCGTGCGAAGAACGAGCTGGCGAGCGCACAGGCCGATGCGGTCGGCGTCGCGCGCCGGCGCGCGGCGTCCGAGCATGCGCTCGCGATCCTGCTCGGCAAGGCGCCGGCGGATTTCGGGTTCAAGGAAACGCCGATCGTGCCGGTCGCGGTGAAGATTCCGCCGGGCCTGCCGTCCGCGTTGCTCGAACGCCGTCCGGACGTGTCGGCGGCCGAGCGGGCGATGGCGGCCGCGAACGCGCGGATCGGCCTCGCGAAGTCCGCGTACTTCCCGAAGCTCGATATCACAGGGGCGTTCGGCTATGAGGCGTCGACGCTCGGCAACCTGTTCCTGTGGTCGAGCCGCACGTTCCTGCTCGGGCCGTTCGCGGGCACCGCGCTGACGTTGCCGCTGTTCGACGGCGGGCGCCGGGCGGCCGGCGTGCAGCAGGCGCGCGCGCAGTACGACGAGCAGGTCGCGAACTACCGGCAGCAGGTACTCGTCGCGTTCCGCGAGGTCGAGGACAATCTTTCCGACCTGCGTCTGCTCGACGACCAGATCCGCGCGCAGGATGCAGCCGTCAATGCGTCGCGCCGTGCGGCGACGCTGTCGCGCACGCAGTACCAGGAAGGCGAGGTCGCCTATCTCGACGTGATCGACAGCGAGCGTTCGGTGCTGCAGTCGCAACTGCAGGCGAACCAGCTCACTGGCGCGCAGGCCGTGTCGACCGTCAACCTGATCCGCGCGCTCGGCGGCGGCTGGGGTGCGGCGCCGACGGCGGTCGGCGATGCGGCGGCCGTCAAGGCGGAGGTCGCCGCGCGCTGAAACAGCGGCCCGCCAAGGGCCGTTCACGCAGGTGGCCGAACGAAGCAGAACCCCGGTCCGTGGCAACGCGGATCGGGGTTTTTTTTGGGCCGATTGCTATGGCTGCTGCTCGGGCCGTACGTCCGTACGCTCGGCGATGACCACCGCATACCGGCCGACCGCATCGGCGATGCGCTGCGCCAGTTCGGGATCGCGCACCGCGCGTGCGAGCGTGACGCCGCCCGACAGCAGCGCGAGGAACGCGATCGCGCGGTCGTCGTCGGGCGTGTCGCCGAGCCCGGACGACACTTCGTCGACGATCTGCCGCAACGCCTTTGCGTATGCGTCGCGCGTGTCGTCGTCGGCGCGCATCACTTCGGGCGACAGGCTCGGCAGCGCACAGCTTTCGCCGAGTGCGCAGGTGCGCCGGGGCCCGAGGTAGAACGACACGAACGGGCGCCGCCAGCGCGCGCCATGCTCGGCCTTGAACGTCGCGACGCCTTGCCGGAGCTGGTCGAGGCCGTCGAGCACGACGTTGCGGAACGCCTCGCCTTTCGATTTGAAATGTCCGTAGAACGCGCCGTTGGTGACGCCGGCCGCCTTCGTCAGCGGACCGATGCCGGAGCCGCCATAGCCCTCCTGGCGGAACAGGCGGCTCGCGGCTTCGAGGATGCGCGTGCGGGTTTCGTGCTTGTGCTCGACGGAATAACGCATGACAGGCTCGCTTCAGAGCGATCGCTCTTTATTGCTTGCATAGAGAGCGATCGGTGTCTAATGTATAGAGAGTGACTGATATTTATATCACGTCACGATTCCGATGACCTGACCTGGAGAAAGTGCGATGCCGATTACGCTGACAGTATCCGAAGGGGTTTTCACGCCGGACGACGAGGGGCCGGTGTTTGCCGAGTTGACCGATGCGCTGCTGGACGTCGAGGGATTGACCGGGAACGGCTTCCTGGCGCCGAACGTGGTGGGCACGCTCAATGTGCTGCCGCGTAACCGGACCTTCGTGCACGGGCGCGCGGAGCCTGCCGCGTTCGTCGAGCTGAAGCTGCCTGCGGTGGCGCTTGCGGCGCCCGACAAGCAGCGGCAATTCGTCGAACGGGCGACCGAGATCGTGCTGCATCGCGCGGGCGGGCGGCTGACGCCGGCGCAAGTGTGGGTGAATGTCGTGCATGCGGTCGACGGCGGATGGGGCATTGCCGGACGGCGATATGACAACGCTGCGCTGGTCGATTCGATTCAGGGTGCGGCGGCCGCCTCGCATTAACCGCAACTAACGGTCAAGCAGTCGGGCGTTGACCGACGGAGTGGCGGCGATTGCCGCCACTCCGGTTACTTGTCGCTGCCTGCAGCCCGCAGCGCGCGCGCCAGCTCGCTCGCGGCCTTGCCGAGCCCCGTGTGCTTCGGGCGGCGCAGATACACGGGCAGCGGCAGCCCGTTGCGGATATTCGCGAACACGAGCGGCGCAAGTTCGCCAGCGGCGACGTAGCGGCCGATCATCGATTCCGGCAAATTTGCCCAGCCATGCCCGGCTTTCACGAGCGCGATCGCGGTCGCCATGTCGGTCACCTTCCACGTGCGGTTACCGATCAGCGGCCGCACGTCGGTCAGCGGCCGTTCGGGATCGGCGATCACGATCTGCCGGAAGCCCGACAGGCGCTCGATCGCCTCGGGTTGTGCGCATTCGGCGATCGCCGGATGGCTCGGTGCGGCAACCGCGACGAGCGTTTCGGTCCACAGCGCATGAATCTGTTCCTGCGGATGCAGATCGAGCCCGCCGTACGCGACACAGAGATCGATGGCCGATCGATGCAGCGCGTCGACGATCACGTCCTGCGGCGCCGTGACGATGCTGATCGCGAGTGCCGGATATTTCGCGGCCACGGCTGTCAGCGCACGCGCGACCGGCGCACCGTCGAGTTCAGCGGCAAGCCCGAGCCGCAGCGTGTCCTCGACGCCTTCCGACAGGTGCTGCGCATGCGCACGCAGCGCGTGCAGCCGTTCGGCGATCGAGCGCGCGTCGGGCAGCAGCGCGGCCATCGCCGCGGTCGGCGTCGGTTCGCGCGTGCCGCGGTCGAACAGCACGAGGTCGAGTTCGGCCTCGAGGTTCGCGATCGCCATGCTGATGGCCGACGGCGTGCGGCCGAGCGCGCGCGCCGCGGCCGAGAACGAGCCCTTTTCGATGACGGTCAGCAGCATGTCGATGTGGTCGCTGGTCAGCATGCGGGGCCTCCTGTCAGAAAAATTGAAAGGACCTGACTTTTGCGGACAGAGGCCCGCTGATAGTCTCGCCACCTTGTTCGAGATGAAGGTGGATGGTCATGCAAGGGTGGAAGAGACGCATAGTGTATGTCGTGATGTTCGAGTTGCTCGGCATCCTGGTCGCGTCGTCGGTGCTCGGCATGCTGAGCGGCGCGAGCGCCGCGACGAGCGGCCTGCTGGGCGTGATGATCTCGACGACGGGCGTCGTCGTCAATTTTCTGTACAACCTCGCGTTCGAGGCATGGGAGCGACGCAGCGCGGCGACCACGCGCTCGGTCGGGCGCCGCGTGATGCATGCGATCGGATTCCAGGTCGCGCTCGTGACGTTCCTGATTCCGCTGATTGCGTGGTGGCTCGACGTGTCGTTGCTTCAGGCGTTCCTGTACGACGCGGTGCTGATCGTGTTCTTCCCGATCTTCACGTTCACGTACAACTGGGCGTTCGACAGCGTGTTCGGGTTGCCGGATTCGGTCACGCGCAACGCACAGCCCGAGCCGGCCGTGTGGTAAGCCGCGCTGGCGGGTGGGTGTGACAACGAACGGCGGACGCCTATGCGTCCGCCGTTTTTCGTTGATGCGTCGCATGCCATCGATACCGGGCGCATGACGAAAGAAATTGTAGAGGACTTCTAATGTCGTAATCGTCTGGTTTTTTGTCGCATCTTAACAAAACTGTCCGATTTCCCTTTCTAGAATCCGACAGATCGATGACACGCGCGGCGGGCAGGAGGGGGCCGCCGACGCGCCGCGCGCCTGGTTCGGAACCGTATTGCGGCTCCGAGGCCGCGCATCGCCCGCACGCGGCGCATGCCGCCTGCATGACCATCCCCGTCCGGCCAGAAAAACGAGGAGGGATTGCCGATGTCGCGTATCGATCGCCGTACGTTCCTGACCCGCTCGGCGCAAGCGGCCGGCGCTGCCGCGCTCGCGGCGGCGTTGCCCGAAAGCATTCGCCGCGCGCTTGCCGTCGAGCCGGCCCGCGTGACCGGAACGATCCGGGACGTGGAGCACATCGTCGTGCTGATGCAGGAAAACCGCGCATTCGACCATTACTTCGGCACGTTCCCGGGCGTGCGCGGCTTCAACGATCCGCGCGCGGTCGCACGTCCCGACGGTAAGGCCGTCTGGTATCAGAACTACAAGGGGCGCGACTACGTGCCCTGGCACCTCGACACGTCGAAGACGTGGGCGCAGTGGATGATGCCGGAGAACCACGAGTGGGATGCGTTCCACAAGCTGTGGAACGAAGGGCGCAACGACCAGTGGATGGCCGTGCAGTGGCCCGATGCGATGGGCTACTTCAAGCGCGCCGACCTGCCGTACTACTACCCGCTCGCGAGCGCGTTCACGATCTGCGACGCGTACCACCAGTCGATGATGGGGCCGACCAATCCGAACCGGCTCTACCTGATGACGGGGCGCGCGTCGCCGAACGCGGACGGCAGCCAGGTCGCGATGTCGAACTGGATGGGCGACCGTTCGGGCACGGTGTCGTGGAAGACCTTCCCCGAGCGGCTGCAGCAGGCCGGCATCGACTGGCGCGTGTATCAGGAAGGCGGCGTCGGCTCGTTCAACGTCGCGTGGAATTTCCTGTCGAGCCGCTACTGGATCGACAACACCAACAACTACGACTGCAACGCGCTCGCGTGGTTTTCGCAGTACAAGTCGGCTTCGTCGAGCTCGCCGCTGAACCAGCGCGGGCTGACCGCACGCGGCATCTCGTCGCTGCGCGACGACGTGCTCGCGAACCGGCTGCCGCAGGTGTCGTGGATCGTGCCGCCGTTCTCGTCGTCCGAGCATCCGTGGTGGGGGCCGTCGTTCGGCGAGGAATTCGTGTCGCGGATTCTCGATGCGCTCACGTCGAACCCCGACGTATGGGCGAAGACCGTATTCCTGATCTGCTACGACGAAGGCGACGGCCGCTTCGATCACGTGACGGCGCCCGTGCCGCCGTGGAAGGCCGGCAAGGGGCTGTCGACGGTCAGCGTCGAAGGCGAGATCGAGCAGCAGTCGGGCTTGCCGATCGGGCTCGGCACGCGCGTGCCGCTGCTCGCGATTTCGCCGTGGTCGAAGGGCGGGTGGACCTGCTCGGAAGTGTTCGATCACACGTCGGTGATCCGTTTCATCGAGAAGCGTTTCGGTGACGATCATCCGGACGTCTACGAATCGAACATCACGCCGTGGCGTCGCGCGGTGTGCGGCGACCTGACGTCGGCGTTCGACTTCGCGGGCGATGCGGATCGCACGGTGCCGCCGGCGGCGCTCGACCTGACCGCGACGAAGGCGCAGCTCGACAACGCGTACTGGGTGCAGTACTACCTCGCGAAGCCGAGCTATCCGTCGAGCTACCCGGCTGAGAACGCGCCGCTGCCGGTGCAGGAACCGGGGCAGCGCAAGCTGCGCGCGGTTCCGTACGAGCTGTTCGTCGAAGCCGCGCTCGATACGCGCGCGGGCGTGCTGAACGTGAGCTTCGCGAACAGCGGCAAGGCCGTGCCCGGCAACGCGGCCGGCACGTCGGCCGCGGTGTTCCATGTACACGACGCGATCGCGCAGAACGGCCCGCGCTTCTACACGATCCAGAGCGGCCGCGTGCTGAGCGACCAGTGGTGGCCGGTGCGCGACACGCAGGGGCGCTACGACCTCGCCGCGTATGGGCCGAACGGCTTCTTCCGCCGCTTCAAGGGTGGCGCGACGACGAGCGCGCTGCTGCTCGACGTGACGGTCGCGTATCGCCCGGACGGCAATCTCGTCGTGCGGATGCGCAACGCGGGCCGCACGCCGCTGGTCGCGACGCTCGCGGATAACGGCTACGGCGCCGCGCCGCGTTCGGGCACGGTCGCGGCAGGCGCCATCGTCGACACGGTGCTGAACCTGTCGGCAAGCGGCGGCTGGTACGACTTCAGCGTGACGATCGATGCAGATGCGGGTTATCTGCGCACACTGGCTGGCCATGTCGAAACCGGTGCGGCGAGCGTGACCGATCCGCTCTTCGCGCGTGTGACAGGAACCGCATGATGAACCGAACCGTCATCGTATGGGGCACGGTCGCGCTGGCGGCAGGCGCCGTCGCGTCGGCCGTCGTGCTGTGGAGCGGCCGCCCGGGCGGCGCGCCGCACGCTTCTTCCACCGTTGTCAGCCAGGAATCCGCCATGACGAATCAAGCGGCCGCGTCGCCGGTCAATTTTCGCGCGCAGCTCGACGGCTATGCGCACGAACGCGATGCGCTGAATGCGGCCGACCGCCAGGTGCGCGCGCGTTCGTTGCTCGCGCAACTGCGTGCGGATGCCGATGCGGGCAAGCTCGATCCGCGCGAGGCGTCGGGCCTGGCGGACCTGCTGTTGCAGGATGCGGAACCGGACGCCGCCGCACGCCAGGCTGCGAGCGATGCGTTGCGCGAGCACCTGCGCGATCTTGCGATGGGCGAGCGGCCGGCTTCGCCCGCACGCGAGCGACAGGATGCCGACTATGTCGCGCAGAGCCGCAAGATCATCGACGAGGTGGTGCGTACGGTGCCGGACCGCGAGCAGCAGCGCGTGGCGCTCGAGACGCGGCTGGCGGAATTGCGCAGGCAGATCTACGGGACGGACGCGCCGGTGACACACGGCGGTTGACGAGACGCGATGCGGAGCGTATCCGCATCGTCGTTGAACAGCGAGGCGATCGGGCGGCGCGGAAGCCGCCCGGACACTTACGCGGCGATGAACGCGTGCACGTAGCGATTGAACACGGCGGGGCTTGCAGCGTTCATCCCGTGCGACGCGCCGGCGACGGTTTGCCGTTGCGCGTTGCCGATCCACTGCGACAGCGTATCGACGTTGTGGCGGAACATCTTCGGGCTGCGCTGGCCGTCGATCAGCAGCGTGCGGCATGCGATATCGCCGGCCGTGTGCTGCGAATACGCGGGCAGCGGGTCGCGCAGCTGCTTCGGCAGCGTGCTCGCGTTGTCGATCGCCATCGTACGGAAGCGCGACGTGCTTTTCTTCCATGCGCCCGGCAGGCTCACGGAATCGACGAACATTTCGAGGCCGGATTCGACGTCGCCTTGCCCGATCAGGTTCACGGCCTTCGTGCGCAGCGCGAGCGCGGCGGCCGGCAGCGCGGCTTCGCGCACGCCCGGCTGTTGCAGCGGGCCGCCCGGATCGGCGAGCGTCAGCGTATCGACGAGGTGCGGATGCCGGCGTGCGACGTTGAATGCGACGCTGCCGCCACGCGAATGGCCGACCAGATGCACGGGGCCGAGATCGAGTGCGTCGATGAATTCGGCGAGCTCGTCGACGTGGTTCTGCCAGCTGAATTCGTCCTGGATACCTGCTTCGACGGCCGGCCAGTAGTGG
Source organism: Burkholderia cepacia complex sp. TUM26381 (assembly GCF_057439935.1). Lineage (NCBI taxonomy): Bacteria > Pseudomonadati > Pseudomonadota > Betaproteobacteria > Burkholderiales > Burkholderiaceae > Burkholderia > Burkholderia cepacia complex sp. TUM26381. Next base: position 348,486 of record NZ_CM172007.1, read on the forward strand.
CTGAGGCTCGGCGCGATGCAGCGGTAGTGGGCCGACAGCGCGGCGAGTTGCGGATCCCAGTAGCGGTAGTCGCACAGCGAGCCGTGCACGAACACCATCGGCGCACCGCTGCCCCGCTCGACATACGGCAGGCTGATGCCTGACGAAAGCGTCGCAAATTGCAGGTCGGGGTTCGCGAGCACGGACGGCTCGATTCGCATGTTCATGGCTGAAAGACTCAAAGGTGCGTCAACACGACGCAACTATGCATCACGGCGACCTGCAAGGAAAACGCATAATTTTCATCGTGACGATCAATTTTATTGATGGCTGTGACGGAAACGCTTGTCGCAGCGTGGTCATGCGCCGAAGCCTTCAATCATCTGACGATTTGTTTCACCGGTGAAAGGGCGTGCAGCGGCCTGCGCGCACGCGCCTTCGCAGCGAACAAGGGGAAGACCGCATTTCAGCGCACCGTCAACGCGGGCGTGGTCTGAAGCTCGACGGGAAGGTCGTTGTCGGCGGCGAACTGCATCGCGAAGTCGAATGCGTCGGCGCACACGCCGCGCAATTCGTCCGACACGAACAGGCATTTGACGTTGCCGTCGACGACGGGCATCGCGAGCCGCGACAGCGCGCACGGATAGCCGGGCCGCCGTTCGCCGACGAACAGCGTGATGACGCCCGCGAGGCGCTCGGGCCAGTCGCTCGGGCGGAAGGTTTTCTGCGCGCGCGTAACGCCGCGGATCAGGTGGCCCGTGATGCGGCCGTGTTCGGTGACTTCGATGCGATCCATGCTGTTGTGCGTATCCTCGTTCGCGTCATTCGCCACCGTCGGCCGCTGTGTCGCCGCGCGCGGGAATCCGCAGGTTGCGCAGCTTGTGATAGAGCGTTTTCTTCGGCATCCCGAGCGCGACGCTTGCGTCCGCAACGTTGCCGTTGTGACGCTGCAGCATGTCCTCGATCAGCATCCGTTCGAAATACGCGAGCTGTTCCGCGAGCGTGTCGCCGACGGCCGGTGCATCGCCGGACGACAGCAGGCTGTCGCCGGTCAGCCCGAGCACGAAGCGGTCGGCCACGTTCTGCAGTTCGCGCACGTTGCCGGGCCATGCATGCGTCATCAGTTCGGATACCTGCGCAGCCGTGACGACCGGCGCCGGCTGCCCGAAGCGCCGCGCGGCCGCGAGCACGAAGTGCTCGAACAGCAGCGGCACGTCCTCGCGCCGCTCGCGCAGCGGCGGCAGCTCGATCTGCGCGACGTTGAGGCGATACAAGAGGTCCGCGCGAAAGCGTCCGTCGGTCGCGAGTTCGGCGAGATCGGCCTTCGAGGCAGCCACCACGCGGCAGTCGACCGGAATCAGTTCGTTCGCACCCAGCCGCTCGACCACGCGCTCCTGCAGCACGCGCAGCATCTTGATCTGCAGCGAAACCGGCATCGTCTCGATTTCGTCGAGGAACAGCGTGCCGCCATCCGCCCATTCGACCTTGCCGATGCGCTTCTTGATCGCGCCGGTGAACGCGCCGGCTTCATGGCCGAACAGTTCGCTCTCGAAGACCTGCTCGGGCAGGCCGCCGCAGTTCAGCGCGACGAAATGCGCGTCGCGCCGGCCGCCGAAGTCGTGCAGGCTGCGTGCGATCAGCTCCTTGCCGGTGCCGGTTTCGCCGGTGATCAGCACCGACACCGACGTGTCGGCGAGGCGCAGGATCCGCTTGCGCACGTCGGCCATCGCGGGCGACTTGCCGAGCACGTACGCCTCGATGCCCTGCCAGTTGTTCAGCGCCGCGCGCAGCCCCTGCACCTCGAGCGTCAGGCGGCGCTTCTCGACCGCGCGCGCGACGCGGCCGGCGATCACGTCCGACGAAAACGGCTTCTCGATGAAGTCGTACGCGCCGACCTGCATTGCGCCGACGGCCGTCGAGATGTCCGCGTGGCCGCTGATCAGCACGACCGGGATCTGCGCATCGAGGGCCATCACGCGGTCGAGCAACTGCAGCCCGTCGATGCCCGGCATCCGCACGTCCGACACGATCACCACCGGCGCGCCGGGCGCGACGTGCGTGAGCGCGTCGGCAGCGGACGCGAAGGCGTCGACCGGGAACCCGGCGAGCGCGACGGCCTGCTCGACGCCGATCCGGACGTTTTCATCGTCCTCGACGACCAGCACGCGAATCTCATCTTCCATGCTCTATCCTTTGTTGCGGCGTCGCCGCCGCGAATTCGATACTGAACTGCGCGCCGCCTTCGTCGCGGTTCGTCGCGGCGATCTTCGCGCCGAACGCCTCGACGATGCGCGACGTGATCGCGAGGCCGAGCCCGAGACCCTGGCCGCGCGGCTTGGTCGTGACGAATGGCTCGAACAGGTGCGGCAGCACGTCGGGCGCGATGCCGGCGCCGCTGTCGGCCACCGTGAAGCGCACGCGGCCGACGTCGTCCGGCCCGCTGGCCGCGATGACGATGCGGCGCACCGGCGCGTCGTGCACCGCGTCGAGCGCATTGCCGAGCAGGTTCACGATCACCTGCTGCAACTGGCTCGATTCGGCCGAGACGGTCGTGCCGGGCGCGATGTTCACGTCGAGCCGCACGCTTTCGTCGCGGATCCGCGCGTCGTAGATCAATCGCGCATGCGCGACGGCCTCGTTCAGCGACACCGCGACGCGCTCGACATCGGGCTTGCGCGCGAAGGTCTTCAGCTCGCCGGTGAGCACGGCCATGCTGTCGACCAGCTTGCCGATCCGCTCGAGATTCGCGAGCGCCGGCGCCGGCTGCCCGCGCTCGAAGAACGTGCGCGCGTTGTCGCATAGCGTGCGGATCGCGACGAGCGGCTGGTTCAGCTCGTGCGTGAGGCCGGCGGCCATCTGCCCGAGCACCGCGAGCTTGCCCGCGTGCACGACTTCCTGTTGCGATGCGCGCAGCCGCTGTTCGGTGCGTTCGCGCTCGACGATCTCGCGCTGCATCCGCTCGTTCGCGGCCGTCAGCGCGGCCGTGCGCTGCTCGACGGTCAGTTCGAGCCGGTCGTTCGCGCGGCGCAGCGCGTCCTGCGCATTCAGCCGCGCGACGATCGCCCGACGGCGCTGGATCGCGTAACCGGCCAGCAGCGCGGCGATCAGGAACGCGCCGGTGACGAACACGAACGCCGTCTGCTGCTGGCGCCGCGCGCCCGCGATGTCGAGCAGCACCATCAGCGAATCGCCGGCCTGCGGTGCGGGGCGCGACATCACGAGATAGCGCGTGGCGCGGCCGGCGTGGCGCAGATCGGGGAAGGTGCCGAACCACGCGGCCGAGCTGCGGTCGCCGATGCGGCGATACGGCAGCGCGTCGACGGTGCGGCCCGCGTATTGGCGCGACGCCTGGATGTCGCGCTGCTGCTGCGCGGTGATCGGGCGCAGCGCGGTGAATTTCCATGCGGGCTCGGTCGAGATCACGACCACGCCGTTGCTGTCGACGACCATTGCGGCGACGCCCGGCGCGCGCCACGCCGATTCGAGCGGATCGACGCTGATCTTCACGGCGGCCACGCCGATCGGCACGCCGTCGTCGCGCACGGCGCTCGCGAAGTAGACGCCCGGCACGCCGGTGTTGGTGCCGATCCCGAAGAAGCGGCCGCTGCCGCGCGCGAGCGCGTCCTTGAAGTACGGCCGGTACGACACGTTGGTGCCGACGAAGCTGATCGTCTCGTTCCAGTTGCTGGCGGCGATCACCTCGCCTTGCAGGTCGATCACGTCGACCGCGCCGCTGCCCGCGTCGCGGTTCACGGCTTCGAGGTAGGTGTTCACCGAGTGCACGTGTGCGGGCGCATCGTGCGGCGCGGCCTTCAGCATCGCGCGCACGCCGTCCTGGCGCGCGACGAGGCCGGGCAAGATCTCGAAGCGCCCGAGCTCGCTCTTGAGGCTCGACGCATACAGGTCGAGCCGGTGCGCGCCGGTTTCCTCGAGCGCGTCGATCGCGCGTTCCCACGCGAAATCGACGGCCGCACCGGCCACGCCGACATACAGCACAGCGGCCGATGCCCAGCCCCACCACGGGATTCCCTTGAAGCCTTTTTGCACGTTCGCCCTCATCGAAGCCCGCTGCCGCCTGTCCGCTACCGGCCGTCCGCTACCGGCCCTCCGCAACTGCTCGCCGTAACGACGCGCGCCGCGCGCCGGCAAGGCCGGCGGCGGCGCGTGCGAAGCAGCCTGCGCGACGGTGCGCGCGGCCGCGCATTATCCGAAGTGCGCGACCAGGATCAGCGTCACCGTGACGACGATTGCGCCGCCGATCCGCGTGGCGATCTGCGCGAACGGCATCAGCTGCATCCGGTTCGCGGCGGTCAGGATCGCGACGTCGCCGGTGCCGCCTTGCCCGCTGTGGCAGGCGTTTACGATTGCGGTGTCGATAGGGTACATCTTCAGCAGGCGGCCGACCACGAAACCGGTGCCCATCAGCGTCGCGACGGTCGACACGATCGTGACCACGTTGACGATCGTGAAGGCGGCGGTCAGCTTGTCCCACGGCGTCATCGCGACGCCGATCGCGAACAGCAGCGGATACGTGACGGCGGTCGAGAAGAACTTGTAGACGACGAATGCGCCTTCCTGCAGCGGCGGCGACACCGCGCGTGCGAGCTTCACCAGCACCGCGAGGAACAGCATCGCGACCGGTGCGGGCAGGCCGAACAGCTTGTGCGCCATCAGGCCGACGAGGTACAGCGTGATCGCCGTGATGCCGGCGCCCGCGATGTGCGTGACGTCGACGTGGCCGCGGATCTCTTCGTTCTCCGGCGTCATGTCGCCGCTTTCACCGACCTGCAGGCGGCCGTTGCCGGTCAGGTGCGGCAGGCGCTTGCCGAGCATGTCGAGCGCGCCCGACAGGATGATCGCGGTCAGGCTGCCGAGCATCACCGGCGGCAGCACCATCGCGAACATCTCGCCCTGCGGCAGGTGCATCAGTTCCGAATAGCCGATCGACAGCGGAATCGCGCCTTCGCCGACGCCACCGGCCATGATCGGCACGACGATATACAACAGCGTGTGGCGTGCGCCGAGGCCGAGCGCGGTGCCGACGGCCGTGCCGACGATCGCCGCGGCGACCGAGCCGGCCGCGAGCGGGACGAAGATCTTCACGAAGCCCTGGATCAGTACGCGGCGATCCATGCTCAGGATGCTGCCGACGATGATCGACGCGATGAACAGGTACAGGAAGTTGGTCGACTTCGTGAATTCGACCGTCAGGTTCAGCACCGGCTTCGGCAGCACGTGGTAGTACGTGAGCGCCGACGGCACGAAGGTCGCGAAGATCGCGGCCGCGCCGATGTTGCGCAGGAGCGGCAGGCGCTTGCCGAGTTCGGCGCAGGTGAAGCCGAAGAACGCGAGCACGGCGATCGCCATCGAGATCTCGCCAGGTACCTTGCCCGTCACCGAGAAGCCGACGATCAGCGCGAACAGGATCACGTAGACCGGCAGCGGAATGATGCCGATGCGGATTTCCATGAGCTTCCACCAGCCTTCCGGCCAGAAGCGCTCGCGCGGGGTGGCGACGGCGTCGGAAACCGGCTCCGGATGGGACGGGGTATGGATAGAGGTCTGCAAGACGTGTCTCCTGATGTTGGAATGCCTGCTTTGCTTCGCGGCATCGTGTGCCGTCTATTACGCAACCCCCGTGCCAGGAATCCGGCCTGCCGGAATATTTTCAATGCCTTGATTTATAAGGGATTTGTTTCGTCTGCGGAAAGGATTGCCCGGCGGGGTGGCCGAGATCTCGGAATTCGACCGGTGCCCCGGGCCGAGATTTCGGCCAGACGGCCGGCCGGACGCCCGGTCTGGCCTCCGATTCGCCCGGCCGGCCGCTCGGATGCCCGCCATATCGCCGCGCGCGATTTTCTTCGCACAATCGCTTCGTAGACCGCCCCTGCGCCGCTCTCTATCATCGGCTGATCCTTTTCCGACGCGACGACGACTGTCCGGAGAACGCCTGCGCGTTCGCCGCGGTGTCGCTCATCCGTCGATACCGTCTTTGGACAGGAGAGTGGTTTCATGCTGCATCCCGTTTTTTCCGCCCGCTTTTCCGCCGGCCGCGCGGCCCGCGTGCTGATGGCCGCGCTGCTCGGCGTCGTGCTGCTGAACGGCGCGCGCGCCGACACCGCGCCGCTGAAGGTCGGCATCTCGACCAGCCCGCAGATCGAAGCACTGAAAATCGCCGCGAAGGAGGCGAAAGAGCAGGGGCTCGACGTCAAGATCGTCGAGTTCACCGACTGGAATACGCCGAACGCGGCGCTCGCGAACAAGGACATCGACGTCAACTACTTCCAGCACATCCCGTTTCTCGAGAACGCGAAGAAGCAGGGTGGCTACAACTTCATCTCGATCGCGCCCGGCACGATCATGAAGATCGGCCTCTATTCGAAGAAGGTGAAAAGCTTCGCCGAGCTGAAGGACGGCGCGCGCGTCGCGATCGCGAACGATCCGGTCAACGGCGGGCGCGGGCTGTTGCTGCTGCAGCGCGCGGGGCTCATCACGCTGAAGCCGGGCACCGATTACCGTGCGACCACGCACGACATCGTCGCCAACCCGAAGCACCTGAAGATCATCCCGCTCGAAGCGTCGCAGCTCGCGCGTTCGCTCGACGACGTCGATCTCGCGCAGGGCTACCCGAGCTTCATCAAGCTCGCCGGCACGACCGATCCGAACAGCGCACTGCTGTTCGACGGCACCGAGAACAAGAGCTTCGCGATCCAGTGGGTCGTGCGGCCCGAGAGCGCGAACGATCCGCGCATTCGCAAGTTCATCGCGATCTACCAGCACTCGCCGGCCGTGCGCCGTGCGCTCGACAACGCATTCGGCTCGCTGTACGCGATCGCGTGGTGACGGAGGCCAGCATGACGACGGCGAACCGCAAGAAGATCCTGCTCAACGCGTTCAACATGAACTGCGTCGGGCACATCAACCACGGGCTGTGGACGCATCCGCGCGACCGCTCCGCGCACTACACCGATCTCGACTACTGGGCCGATCTCGCGAAGACGCTCGAGCGCGGCAAGTTCGACGGGATCTTTCTCGCGGACATCGTCGGCGTGTACGACGTGTTCGGCGGCGGCCCCGATGCCGCGCTGCGCGAATCGGTGCAGGTGCCCGTCAACGATCCGCTGCTGCTCGTGCCCGCGATGGCGCAGGTCACGCGGCATCTCGGCTTCGGCGTGACCGCGAACCTGACCTACGAGCCGCCTTACCTGTTCGCACGCCGCATGTCGACTCTCGATCATCTGACGAAAGGCCGCGTGGGCTGGAACATCGTCACCGGTTACCTCGACAGCGCCGCGCGCGGGATGGGCCTCGCGCAGCAGATCGGCCACGACGACCGCTACGAGCGCGCGGACGACTACATGGACGTCGTCTACAAGCTGTGGGAACTGAGCTGGGACGACGATGCGGTGATCCGCGACGCGCAGGCGCGCGTGTTCGCGCAACCGGGCAAGGTGCGGCGCGTGAAGCACGACGGGCCGTTCTATTCGATCGACGCGATTCATCTCAGCGAGCCGTCGCTGCAGCGCACGCCGGTGCTGTACCAGGCCGGTTCGTCCGCGCGCGGCGTCGAGTTCGCGGGCCGTCATGCGGAATGTGTGTTCGTGAACGGGCAAAGCAAGGCGGCCGCACGCGCGGCAGCGCTCGACATTCGCGCGGCGGCTGCACGGCAGGGGCGCGACCCGGCATCGATCAAGATCTTCGCGGGCGTCAGCGTCGTGACGGCCGAGACCGAACGGCTCGCACGAGAGAAGTTCGACGAATACCGGCGCTATGCGAGCCCCGAAGCCGGCCTCGCGCATTTCGCGAGCTCGACCGGCATCGACTTTGCGCAGTACGGCCTGGACGAGCCGATTTCGTACGTGAAGACCGATTCGATCCAGTCGGCCGTCGACGCGATCTCGCGCAAGAGCACGACCGGTACGTGGACCGTGCGCCGGATGCTCGAACAGATGTCGCTCGGCGGCCGCTATGCGCCGATCGTCGGCTCGCCGTCGCAGGTCGCGGACGAGCTGCAGTCGTGGATCGACGAGACCGGCATCGACGGCTTCAACCTGACGCGCACCGTGATGCCCGAGTCGTTCGCGGATTTCGTCGACTGGGTCGTGCCCGAACTGCAGAACCGCGGTGTCTACAAGGAAGACTACGATCCCGCGCCGACGCTGCGCGAGAAGCTGTTCGGCGCCGGCCCGCGCCTGCCTGCGTGGCACACCGGCGCGCAGCACCGGCCGGCAGCCGTATCCGAATCCGCGCATCCCGCGCATGCCTGAACGTGACGGAGCGAAGCGATGACGCAATTGTTCGATACGCTGGGTTTCATCGAGCCGTCGGCCGTGCTTGCCGGCGCCGCCGTAACGGCGCATGAGGAAGCGGGCGCGTTGGCCGCCGGCGGCGTGGCCGTGTCGCTGGAGCAGGTCGGCAAGGTATTCGCGACGCCGCGCGGCCAGGCCGCCGCACTGCGCGACGTGACGCTCGATGTGCGGCGCGGCGAGGTGTTCGGGATCATCGGCCGCAGCGGCGCCGGGAAATCGACGCTGCTGCGGCTCGTGAACGGGCTGGAGCGGCCGAGTTCGGGCCGCGTGCGCGTGCAGGGTGTCGACGTCGGCGCGCTCGACGAGGACGGGCTCGTTGCGCTGCGCCGCCGCACCGGCATGGTGTTCCAGCATTTCAACCTGCTGTCCGCGAAGACGGTGTTCGAAAATGTCGCGCTGCCGCTGAAGATCGCCGGCGTGCCGAAGGCCGAGCGCGTGCGCAAGGTCGAGGCGCTGCTCGATCTCGTCGGGCTCGCCGCGAAGCGCGACGCATACCCGGCGAGCCTGTCGGGCGGGCAGAAGCAGCGCGTCGGCATTGCCCGCGCGCTGGTGCACGATCCCGAGGTGCTGCTGTGCGACGAGGCGACGTCGGCGCTCGACCCCGAGACGACGCAATCGATCCTCGCGCTGCTCGCCGACATCAACCGCCGCCTCGGGCTGACGATCGTGCTGATCACGCACGAGATGGAGGTGATCCGTGCGGTGTGCGACACCGTTGCGGTCATCGAACAGGGTGAAGTCGTCGAAACGGGCCCCGTGTGGCGCGTGTTCGGCGATCCGCGCCACGGCGCGACGCGCGCGCTGCTCAGCACGCTGCAGCACGACCTGCCGGCCGAGCTGGCCGCGCGCGTGCAGCCGCTGCCCGAGCAGGCCGCGCTGCCGGACGGCGCGCAGGTCGTGCTCGACGTCCGCTATACGGGTGAAAGCGGCGGCGAGCCGGACGTCGGCGCGCTTGCGGCGGCGCTCGGCGGCTCGGTGCGATTCCTGCACGGCGGGATCGAGCGCATTCAAGGCCATGCGCAGGGGCGGCTCGTGATCGCGGCCGCGCCCGGGGTGGACGATACCGGCACGCAGCACGCGCGCGGCGCCGTTGCCGCGCTGCTCGAACGCGCGCGCCGCCATGCGAATCACGCGGAGGTGCTCGGCTATGTTTGAGCTCTGGTGGCCCGAACTGCTCGACGCGATCCGCGACACGCTGTCGATGGTCGCCGCGTCGGCCGTGATCGCGGCGCTGATCGGCATCCCGCTCGCGGTGATCCTCGTCACCACCGCGCCGGGCGGCATCTACGCGCGGCGCGGCGTGAACGCGGTGCTCGGCGCGCTCGTCAACGTGTTCCGCTCGACGCCGTTCATCATCCTGCTCGTCGCGCTGCTGCCGTTCACGCGCGTGCTGATCGGCACGACGATCGGCGTGTGGGCGGCCGTCGTGCCGCTGTCGATCGCCGCGATCCCGTTCTTGGCGCGGATCGCCGAAGTGAGCCTGCGCGAAGTCGATCGCGGGCTGATCGAGGCCGCGCTCGCGATGGGCGCGAAGCGCCGCCACATCGTGTGGCACGTGCTGCTGCCGGAGGCGCTGCCCGGCATGCTTGGCGGCTTCACGATCACCGTCGTCGCGCTGATCGGCTCGACCGCGATGGCGGGCGCCGTCGGCGCGGGCGGGCTCGGCGATCTCGCGATCCGCTACGGCTATCAACGTTTCGACACCACCGTCATGGCGACCGTGATCGTGATCCTGATCGCGCTCGTCTCGGCCGTGCAAATCACGGGCGACCGCCTGGTCCGACGCGTGACCCGGCGCACCTGAGCGACGCCACGAGCGTCCGCTCGTTTCATTCCTGATCCTGAGAGAACGATACCCATGACCTTGCCCATCGGCGCGCCGCGCGAATGGACCGGAGAATTCGAGGAAGCGCTGTTTCTCGACGTGGCGCGACGCTATCGTCCGGGCTTCCCGGCCAAGCTCGCCACACCGCCGCGCGAGCCGCGCAACGACGACGAGCTGGCCGCCGTCGCCGACTACTACACGAAGATGGCGTCGCACGACCTGTTCATCGTGCAGGTCGTCGCGAAGGCGATCGACACGCTGTTCCGCGACGATCCGCATTTCCAGCTGATCCTGTCGCGCCAGCTCGGCGACGACGGCGCGCACGCCGTGATCGGCCGCGAACGCGTGACCGAACTGACGGGGCGCGATCCGCTGCCGGAAGTCGACCGGCTCGTCGCCGCGCACTGGGCGCGCATCGGCGACATCGCGGTGCGCGACCTCGCGGGTTTTCTCGCGTTCGAATGGCATTACGAGCTGCATATCCTCGCGAAGCTGTGGATCCAGCGCAAGACCGGCCGCATCGGCGACAGCGCGATGCGCGAGCACGGCGAGAACCGGATCCGGCCGGACGAGGAATGGCATCGCGTGCAGATCGTCCAGTGGTGGTTCGACACGCTGAAGGCGTTGCCGCCCGTCGAGCGCGACGCGCTGATCGATCGCGTGATCGCGGCCGACGAGGAAACGCAGGCGCGGCTCGACGGGTATCTGCACGACGAGTATGCGCACACCGCGCACGTGTTCGGCGCGGATATCGCCGAATACCGCGCGATCTATGACGACTGGCGGCGCGAGATCCTGGCGCGGCTGACCGGCCGACGGATCGATGCGCTGGTGCCGCTGTCGGGCGAAACCGTTGAACAGGACGCTGTCGCATGAACGATCCCCGCGGCCCGGCGACCTTCGCGCCGGATCCCGACACACCGGCCGTCGATCGCGAGGCGCTGGCGCGCGCGATCGACGCGCTGCGCGTGAGCGCCGCCGCGCGCGACCGCGCGGGCGGCCACGCGGCGCAGGAGAAACAGTGGCTTGCCGATGCTGGCCTGCTGACGCTCGCGGTGCCGCGCGCGTTCGGCGGGCAGGAAGCGGCGTGGCCCGCGATCTACGACGCGATCCGGCAGGTCGCGCGCGTCGACAGCGCGCTCGCGCATCTCGTCGGGTTCCAGTGCCTGCAGGTCGTGAGCGTCGACGTGTGGGGCAGCGCCGCGCAGCGCGAACGCTACCTGCGCGGCACCGTCGACGCGCGCTGGTGGTGGGGCAATGCGGTCAATCCGCTCGACACGCGGCTCGTGGCGACGGCGACGCCCGACGGCGGCTACCGGCTCGACGGCGTGAAGGGCTTCTGCTCCGGCACGCGCGGCTCGCGGCGGATGACGGTGTCCGCGCATGATCCGGCAACCGGTCGCACCGTGTTCGGCGTCGTGCCGACCGACCGTCCGGGGATCACGGTCAACGAGGACTGGGATCCGGTCGGCCAGCGCCAGACCGACAGCGGCAGCGTGCGCTTCGACGGCGTGACGCTCGCGCCGGACGAGGTGCTGCACCGGTCCGAGGCGCCGCCGACGCCGCGCGCGACGCTGCGCACGCTCGTGTCGCAACTCGTGCTGACGAACCTGTTCGTCGGGCTGGCGGAAGGTGCGCTGGCCGAGGCGCGCGATTACGTGCGGCAGCATGGCCGCCCGTGGATACACGCGGACGTCGCGCAGGCGGAAGACGATCCGTACACGCTGCAGCGCTTCGGCGACATGCGCGTGCGGGCGATTGCCGCGGCAGTATTGGCCGATCGCGCGGCCGAGGCGTTGCAGCGCGCGTGGTCGCGGCAGGACGCGCTGACGGCCGACGAACGCGCCGAAGTGGCGCTTGCGGTATCGGAAGCGAAGATCGTCGCGCAGCGCGCGGCGCTCGACAACGGCGAAGCGCTGTTCGATGCGTGCGGCGCGCGCGCGACGGCCGCGTCGCTCGGCCTCGACCGCTTCTGGCGCAATGCGCGCACGCATACGCTGCACGATCCGCTCGACTACCGGCTGCGCGATGTCGGCCGGTTTGCGCTGACCGCGGAACTACCGCCGGCGTCGCTCTATACGTAAGCGAGCGCGCGTTCCGTCATTGATCGCCGGGCGGCGGGCCGTCCGGCGCGACGGTAGCGGTAGCGGGCGCAGGCCCGGCGGCCAGCGGTGAGCTGCTGTCCGTCCCGGCGCGCTTGTACGACGCGAGTTCGTTCGAATAGCGTGCCGTCCGCACGCCGTTCGTGTCGTAGTACTCTTCGACCGACTTGACCCAGCGGCCGACCGCCGGCACGTACCAGAACGCCTTGTAGGTCTTGCCGGTCCCTTCCGCCGTCCCGTTGTTGTGGCTTTGCATCACGATCGTCGACCCGCCCGCGTTGCGGGACACGCCGGACGTGACCGACTGTCCCGGCGCGGCTTGCGCCTTCCACGTGCCTTCTGCCTCGATCTTGATCGCGTCGAACTTGCCGCCCGTCACGGTGACGGTTTCGGGGCCGACGACCTTGTAACGCGTGTCGTACGCTTCCGACGCATGCTGCGGATTCGGGTGCGATTCGCTGTACTTGACCGTCCAGGTCTTGCCGGCCGTCAGCGGAAACGCCAGCGGGCGGTTCACGACGGTTTCGGTGCCGTTGACGCTGCGCGAACGGCTCCAGTCCGAGTCGACGATCAGTTCGCGCGGCGCCTGCGTCGCGCCGCTTTGCTGCGTTTCGACGTAGATGTGGTCGGACGTGGTGCGCTGCACGGAAATCTGGTCGCGCGTCTGGCGCCAGCCGTTCGGGCCGATTTCGACGGTATTGATGTAGGTCCAGGTATCGCCCGGCTTCAGCGCCGGGGCCGCGATCGACTGGGCCAGCACGATGCCGGGCAGCATCGCGCAGAGTGACAACACGGCAAGGATTTTCTTTTTCATGATGGGGTGTGGGCAGCCTGCGGTCTCGCCGCAGAGCTTATCAAGCACACCTTTCATTCGGCATGACATGCGTGGTGCCGCCGCCGCCTTCCGCTCGCGTCGAACCGGTGCTCGACGGGATCGGGAATCGCGCGCCGTGCAAGCGGCGTGCTGGACGCGCGGAATGATATGTTATATCGTTGCGATACAATATATCATTCTCTCCTCAACGTCCTCTTCCGGAATCGCCCGATGAGTACCGCACTGCCTCCCTCCACGCGGCTTCCCGTGACCGTCCTGTCCGGCTTCCTCGGCGCGGGCAAGACGACACTGCTCAACCACATCCTCAACAATCGCGAGGGCCGGCGCGTCGCGGTCATCGTCAACGACATGTCCGAGGTCAACATCGATGCCGCGCTCGTCCGCGACGGTGGCGCGGGCCTGTCGCGCACCGACGAGAAGCTGGTCGAGATGAGCAACGGCTGCATCTGCTGCACGCTGCGCGAGGATCTGCTGATCGAGGTCGACCGGCTCGCGCGCGAAGGGCGCTTCGACCAGCTCGTGATCGAATCGACCGGCATCTCGGAGCCGCTGCCGGTGGCCGAGACGTTCACGTTCGAAGGCGAGGACGGCCGCAGTCTCGGCGAAGTCGCGCGGCTCGACACGATGGTGACGGTGGTCGACGCATTCAATTTCCTGCGCGATTACGCGTCGCGCGACAGCCTGCAGTCGCGCGGCGAATCGATGGGCGACGAGGATGCGCGCACGGTCGTCGATCTGCTGATCGACCAGATCGAGTTCTGCGACGTGATCGTGGTCAACAAGATCGACCTGATCGACGCCAGTGCGCGCGAGCGGCTGATCGCGCTGCTGCGCGGGCTGAACCCGCGTGCGCGGATCGAGATCGCCGAATTCGGCAAGGTGCCGCTCGAGCGTGTGCTCGATACGGGCCTGTTCGATTTCGACGAGGCGTCGCGCGCGCCGGGCTGGTTGCGGGAGATGCGCGGCATGCATACGCCGGAAACCGACGAATACGGGATCCGCAGCTTCGTCTATCGCGCGCGGCGGCCGTTCCATCCGCAGCGCTTCTTCGATCTCGTCGAAAGCGAATGGCCGGGCGTCGTCCGCTCGAAAGGGTTCTTCTGGCTGGCCACGCATCCGACCGTCGCCGGGTCGTGGTCGCAGGCCGGCGCGGTCGCGCGGCACGGGACGGCCGGCCACTGGTGGGCGGCCGTGCCGCCCGAGCGCTGGCCGCAGGACGCCGAAGCCGTCGCGCAGATCCGCGCGCGCTGGGACGAGCGCGTCGGCGACGCGCGCCAGGAGCTCGTGCTGATCGGCATGGACATGGACGAGCCCGCGCTGCGCGGGCGCTTCGACGCGTGTCTCCTGACCGACGCCGAGATGGCCACCGGCCCCGAGCACTGGACCACGTGGGACAGCCCGTTTCGCGACTGGCCCTGACCTGAACGCGCGCTTCCTGCATCGATCCGGATGGAGAAGGCGCGCCACCGGAATCCGAGCATGAATGCAGTCCTTCCCGATGTTTCCCTGACCGATGCGGCGCCGGGCCGCCGCCCGCTCGAATGGGTCGGCATGCAGGGCATCGACCTGCCCGTGACGGTGGCCGAACCCGGCTGCCGGTGCGACGTGCATGCGCGCGCCGACGTCCAGGTCGATCTGCCTGCGCCGGATGTGAAAGGCATTCACATGTCGCGGCTCTACTGGCTGCTCGACTGGCTCGCCGACGGCGAAGCGCTGTCACCGGCCGGTCTGCGGCGCGTGCTGCGTGCGATGGTCGACAGCCATCGCGACTGCGACACGCGCAGCGCGCGTGTGCGGCTGCGCTTCGATCTGCTGGCCCGCCGCACGGCGCTCGTGACCGAGGGGCTGGCCGGGTGGAAGGCGTACCCGGTTCAGGTCGATGCGACGCTTGCGGGCGACGCGTTCGAGTTGCGCGCGCAAGTGACGGTTGCCTATTCGTCGACGTGTCCGTGCTCGGCCGCGTTGTCGCGGCATTGGATCGAACAGGCGTTCCTGACGGCGTTCGAGCGCGAGGCTCGTGTCGAGCCGGCGGCGGTTGCAGCATGGCTGAGGCAGCATGCGACGCTGGCCACGCCGCACAGCCAGCGCAGCGAAGCCGTCGTCAGCGTGGCGCTGCCCGCCGATGGCGCGACGCTGGGGCTGATCGACCTGATCGATCGCATCGAGCACGCGCTCGGCACGCCGGTGCAGACGGCCGTCAAGCGCGCGGACGAGCAGGCGTTCGCGGTGCTGAACGGCGGGAACCTGATGTTCGTCGAGGACGCCGCGCGCCGGGTACAGGCTGCGCTGGAAAGTCGTTACGCACACCCGCGCGTTCACGTGCGCCATCTGGAAAGCCTGCATCCGCACGATGCGGTGGCCTGGGCCGCACCGGTTCGCGAAGGCGCCGACGCATGCTGATCCGCAAGCTGTTCCGGTTCGAGAATGCGCACGTCGTGCGCGGCTGCAGCACGCGGCGCTGCTCGCATTCGATCCACGGTCATTCGTACCGCGTCGAGCTGCTGCTCGAAGCGCATGCGCTGGATCACGGGCAGATGATCTACGACTTCGGGCTGCTCAAGGGCGACGTGCGCGACCTGATCGATGCGTTCGACCATGCGGTGACGCTGTGGTCGAACGACGATCCGCGCTACGTCGAAAGCATGCGCAGGCATTCCGAACGCTGGGTGTCGCTGCCCGTGTCGCCGAGCGCCGAGCAGTTCTCGCGTGTGCTGTTCCGGCTCGTCGATGCCGCGTTGTCGTGCACCCGCATGTCGAACGGCGAAGCCGACGTGCGGCTGCATTCGGTCATCGTTCACGAGACCGAGACCGGCTACGCGCAGTGTTTCCGTGACGACGCATTCAACCCGCGCATGGGTCGCATCGACCTCGATGCGATCGTGTTCGCACCGGCCATCGTCGCGCAGTGGCGCGATCCGGGCCTGTTCGAGCGGCTCAGGCGCAGCCATCTCGTTTCCCAGAAGGAATCCTCATGATCCGCAAGAACCCGCGCGGCGACCTGCCGCAGATTCATCCGAACGCGTTCGTCGATCCGACCGCCATCCTGTGCGGGCTCGTGATCGTCGAGGAGAACGTGTTCATCGGTCCGTACGCGGTGATCCGCGCCGACGAAACGGATGCCGACGGCCAGATCGCGCCGATCGTGATCGGCGCGCATTCGAACATCCAGGACGGCGTCGTGATCCATTCGAAGTCGGGCGCGAGCGTGACGATCGGCCGTCATACGTCGATTGCGCATCGCGCGATCGTCCACGGGCCGTGCAAGGTCGGCGACGGCGTGTTCGTCGGGTTCAACAGCGTGCTGTTCAACTGCACGATCGACGACGGCTGCGTCGTGCGCTACAACGCGGTCGTCGACGGCTGTCACCTGCCGCCCGGCTTTTACGTGCGTTCGACCGAGCGCATCGGGCCGGAAACCGATCTTGCCGCGTTGCCGCAGGTCACGGCCGACGCGAGCGATTTCTCCGAGGACGTCGCGCGCACGAACAATGCGCTGGTGCTCGGCTACAAGCACATCCAGAACGAGTTCTGAGTCATGGGCGAGTGGATGCGACGTGAAGCAACCGACGTGCCGAAGCGCCGCCACGTCGACCTGCTCGTGCATGGCGGCGCGGTGATGACGCCCAACGGCGCCGAACGGATCGACGTCGCGTGCGCGGATGGCCGCGTCGTCGCGCTGGGTGCTCTGCAGGGCACCTGGAGTGCCGACGTCGTGCTCGATGCGCGTGGACTGCATGTGCTGCCGGGCGTCGTCGACAGCCAGGTGCATTTTCGCGAACCGGGGCTGACGCACAAGGAGACCATCGAGGCCGGCACGCGCGGCGCGGTGCTCGGCGGCGTCACGACGATCTTCGAGATGCCCAACACGCATCCGCTGACGTTGAGCAGGCAGGATCTGCAGGCGAAGCTGGACCTTGCACGCGGCCGTGCGTGGTGCGACTACGCGTTCTACATCGGCGGCTCGGCCGTGAACGCCGAACGGCTGCCGGACCTCGAGCGCCTGCCCGGCTGCGCGGGCGTGAAGGTGTTCATGGGGAGTTCGTTCGGCGATCTGCTGGCCGACGACGAAACCGTGTTGCGCCGGATCCTGCGCAACGGGCGGCGGCGCATGGCCGTGCATGCGGAGGACGAGGCGCGGCTGCGCGAGCGCAAGGCGATCGTGGAAGCGAGCGGCGACGTGCGCGACCATCCGCGCTGGCGCGACGAGGAAAGCGCGCTGAGCGCGACGCGGCGCATCGTCGGGCTGGCTGCCGAGACCGGCCGCCGGCTGCACGTGCTGCATGTGTCCACGGCGGACGAGATGGCGTTTCTTGCGCAGCATCGGCGGCGCGTGACGGTCGAAGTCACGCCGCACCACCTGAGCCTGCATGCGCCCGATTGCTACGAGCGGCTCGGCACGTTCGCGCAGATGAATCCGCCCGTGCGCGAACGGCATCATCGGGATGCGCTGTGGCGGGCTGTCCGCGATGGCGTGGTCGACGTGATCGGCAGCGATCATGCGCCGCATACGCGTGACGAAAAACGCCGCCCGTATCCGCAGTCGCCGAGCGGGATGACCGGCGTGCAGACGCTGTTGCCGCTGCTGCTCGACCACGTGCATGCGGGCCGGTTGAGCCTCGAACGGCTGGTCGACCTGACCAGCGCCGGGCCGGCGCGCATTTTCGGCATCGAAGGGAAGGGGCGCATCGCGCCGGGCTACGACGCCGATTTCAGCATCGTCGACCTGCGCGCGCGGCGGATCATTCGCGACGACTGGATCGCCAGCGTGAGCGGCTGGACGCCTTACGACGGATGCGCGGTCACGGGCTGGCCCGTGCATACGGTTGTGCGCGGGCAGGTCGTCGTGAGAGACGGTGCGCTGAACGGGCAGCCGGCCGGGGAGGCCGTGACGTTTCTGGACGCCTAGATCGGCAGGCGAACCGTCTGCTTGATGCGCTTCAGCGGAATCTCGGTCTCGACGTTGCGGACGCCTTCGATCTGCGTGAGCGTCTCCATCTGGAAGCGTTGGTAATCGTCGAGATCCCGCGCGATCACGCGCAGCAGATAGTCGTAGCTGCCGGCCATCAGGTGGCATTCGAGCACTTCGGGCGCCTGCTCCATCTCTCGCGCAAAGCGTTCGACGGTCGTCTTGTCCTGGCGCTCCAGCGTCACGCGCACGAACGCGGTGAATCGCAGGTCGACGGCGGCGGGATTCAGCAGCGCGACATACGCGTCGATCACGCCCTGTTCCTCGAGCAGATGCACGCGGCGCAGGCAGGGGGTGGCCGACAGCCCGGCCTGTTGCGCGAGTTCGGCATTGGTCTGGCTCGAATTCTGTTGCAGCGCACGCAGAATGCGCCGGTCGATCGCGTCCAGTTTGATTGGCATTTTTGACTATCGAATCCGTTGATACTGGAGAATAGCTCCAAATCACCTCTCTCAAGTAGCCGAATTCGCATCCAATCTCCACGGAAGGGCGCCGATAATCTGACCACCGGCCGGGCGATTCCCGCCCGTCGGCGATCCCGTTCAGGAGCTCTCCCATGTCGCATCTATCCTGGCTACCGTTCATCGCAACGTCGCTTCTGATCATCGTCACGCCGGGCCAGGACATGGTTCTCGTGATGTCGCGCACGCTGTCCGGCGGCACGCGCGCGGGCCTCGTGACGGCCGCGGGCGTCAGCGTCGGTCTGCTCGTGCATACGATGCTCGCGACGCTCGGGCTGGGCGCACTGCTTCAGGCATCCGAATGGCTGTTTACGGCGCTGAAGGTGATCGGCGCGGTATACCTGCTGTATCTCGGCATCACGCTGTTGCGCTCGTCGGGTGAACTGACGCTCGCGAGCAGCAGCAACGGCGGTGCGCAGGCATCGCGGCTTCGCACGTTCGCGCAAGGCGCGTTGTCCAACGTGTCGAATCCGAAGGTCGCGCTTTTCTATCTGGCGTTCCTGCCGCAATTCGTGCCGGCGGGCGCCGCACATCCGATGCTGTCGCTGTTCGTGCTGGGCGCGACGTTTGCCGGCCTGACGTTTCTCGTCAAGGGGCCCGTCGCGTTGTTCGCCGGCCTGCTGTCGGCGTCGATCCGCCGCAACCCGCGCATCCTGACGCGCATGCATCGCGTCAGCGGCGTGGTCCTGCTGGGGCTTGGCGTGAAGCTGGCGCTCGAGCGCCGCTGATCGCCGTTACCTCGACGCGTGCCGCCGGCGCAATGGCGCCGACAGCACGCGTTACTGTGCCGGCAATGCGTCCGCCAGCGCCCGCATCGCGTCCACCGTGTCCGGATTCGCCGGAAAGAACGCCTCGATCGCGAGTTCCGACAGCGTCACGTCGACCGGCGTGCCGAACACCGTCGTCGTGCTGAAGAACGTCAGTTCGCCGGCCGCGGTGCGCAGCCGCAGCGGCACGGCGATATCCGCGAAATCGGCGCGCGCCGGCGGGTCGTCGGGCTGGCCGGCCGGCGCCGGATACGCGGCGAGCTCGTCGCGCAGCGCATGCAACGTGCGGTCGCCGCTCGCATCGATCTGCCGTTGCAGCCGATGCAGGATGTGCGCGCGCCATTCATGCCAGTTGACGATCTGCGGCGCGAGGCCGTCCGGATGCAGGCTCAGCCGCAGCACGTTGACGGGCGGCTGCAGCAGCGCCGGATCGGCCTGCGCGACCAGCGCGCCGAGCATCCGGTTCGCGGCGAGCAGCGTCCAGTGGCGGTCCACTGCGAGCGCCGGGTACGGCTCGTGGCCGCGCAGCACCGCTTCGACCGCATGGCGCGCGGCATCGAGCTGCGGGTCCGAAAACGGCCGTTCGCGAAACAGCGGCGCGAAACCGGCCGCGACGAGCAGCGCATTGCGTTCGCGCAGCGGCACGTCGAGGCGCTCGGCGAGATGCAGCACCATGTCGCGGCTCGGCTGCGCGCGGCCCGATTCGACGAAGCTGAGGTGGCGCGCGGACACTTCCGCGTCGAGCGCGAGCGCCATCTGGCTCAGGCGCCGGCGTTGCCGCCACGTGCGCAGCAGCGGGCCGATGCCGGACGCGCGGCCGGCGGACGGAGTGGGCGAATGGAGGGCGGCGGTCGGGTTCATGATGCCGATGATAGGCAATCCCGCGCGTCTTGGGCATTACCTGCCAGGTAAGCATCGCGCTGCTCCCCGGGCGCGGGCGAGTCGCGGCGCTGCGTTACCATGACGACCGTGCCAACTGAGAGGCGGCACCGGGCCAGCGAGACCACGCATGGGCCGGTTGCCGTGCACATTCACAACAAGGCATTCCAGGGGAATCCAACAATGAAAAAACTTGCCGTCCGGCTCGCCTGCGTGGCGACGCTCGCACTTGCCGCGACCAGCGGCCACGCGCAGACCGAAGCTGCGCAGGTGGAAATGAGGGCCGCTGCCGCGGCTGCCAACGAAGCGGTCGTGAAAGGGCCGACCGACATCGACGTGAAACACGAAGCCGTGCTGAAGCTGAAGGCCGGCGAGTCGTTCGTGCCGGCCGCGGAAGCCGGCCGCTACCTGCGCTCGATGGGCAACTCGATCGACGAATCGAAACTGGTCGGCCTCGTGCTGCCCGACGACCCCGACGCCGACTGGATTTCCGTCGTGTCGTTCGAGCCGAGCGGCTATATCCGCGACGACGACGCAAAGGACTGGAAGCCCGACGAACTGCTGAAAAGCCTGCAATCCGGCACCGAGGAAGACAACCCCGGGCGCAAGGAGCGCGGCCTGCCGGAAACCGAAGTGGTCGGCTGGGCGAAGGCTCCCGCGTACGACGCGGCCACGCACCGGCTCGTGTGGTCCGCGATCATCCGCGACAAGGGCGCGGCGCCGAACGCCGAGAACGACGGCGTGAACTACCGGACGCTCGTGCTCGGCCGCGACGGCTACCTGTCGCTGACGATGGCGTCGACGCTTGCCGACCTGCCGAAATACAAGGCGTCGGCCGACGACCTGCTGTCGAACATCCGCTTCAACGACGGCAAGCGCTACGCCGACTTCAACAAGTCGACCGACCACGTTGCCGAGTACGGCCTCGCGGCGCTGATCGTCGGCGTCGGCGCGAAGAAGCTCGGCCTGCTCGCGCTGATCGGCGCGTTCGCGGTGAAGTTCTTCAAGATCGGCGCGGTCGCGCTGCTGGCCGGCGGCGCGGCGCTCAAGCGCTTCTTCGGGCGCAAGCCGAAGCCGGCCGCGGTGCCGGCCGTCGCCGACGCGTCCGACGCAGCCGTCACGGAGCGCAAGGAATGACGAAGCTGTTGCTGCTGATCTTCGGCGGCCTCAAGCTTGGCAAGGTGCTCGTGTCGGCGGGCACCATGCTCGCGTCGATCGCGGTCTATGCGCTGTTCTACGGCTGGCGGTTTGCGGCCGGTTTCGTCGCGCTGCTGCTGGTGCACGAGGCCGGTCACTACATTGCCGCGCAGCGGCGCGGGCTCGACGTCGGGCTGCCGACCTTCATTCCGTTCGTCGGCGCGTGGATCCAGTTGAAGGAGCTGCCGCACGATGCGGAAACCGAGGCGTACGTCGGGCTGGCCGGGCCGTTTGTCGGCACGCTCGGCGCGCTGGCCTGCTACGCGGCCGCGCGCCACTACGACAGCAACCTGTTGCTCGCGCTGTCGTATACGGGTTTCTTCCTGAACCTGTTCAATATGATTCCGCTGTCGCCGTTCGACGGCGGACGGATCACTGCGGTGCTGTCGCCGCGCATCTGGTTCGCGGGCGTACCCGTGCTGATTGCGCTGTTCGTGTATCGCCCGAGCCCGCTGCTGATCGTGATGGCGATCCTCGCGCTGCCGCAACTGCGGCGCGCATGGCGCTTCGATCCCGACGCGCCGGAGAACCGCGTGTACTACGCGACGTCGGTCGAGACGAAGACGACCTACGCACTCTGCTACGTCGGCCTGCTCGCGTTTCTTGCGCTGATGACGTCCGGCGTGCACGACATGCTGAGCGTCGCGCATTCGTCGACCTGATGCAAGAACGGCGGCCGCGTGAAAGCGGCCGCCGTTCCTTGGGAGGTCGATCCTCAGGCGTCGCGATGACGCAATTCGACGCGCCTGATGTCCTTCACGATCACGAGATAGCTGAACACGGTGACGAGCGCATTCAGCCCGACGAACACGAGCGCGCCGTTGAACGAGCCGCTCGCGCCGACGAGGTAGCCGATTGCGATCGGCGCGACGATGCCCGCGGTATTGCCGAACATGTTGAACAGGCTGCCCGACAGCCCGATCGCTTCCTTCGGCGCGGTGTCGGCGACGACGGCCCAGCCGAGCGAGCCGATTCCCTTGCCGAAGAACGACACGGCCATCAGCACGATCACGAGCACTTCGCTGTCGACATAGTTGCAGCCGATGATCGCCATCGACAGCGCCATCCCGCCGACGATCGGAATCTTGCGCGCGAGCGTCAGCGACACGCCGCGCCGGATCAAACCATCCGACAGCAACCCGCCGAGTACGCCGCCGAGGAACCCGCAGATCGCGGGCAGCGACGTCATGAAGCCCGCCTTCAGCAGCGACATCCCGCGTGCCTGCACGAGGTAGATCGGGAACCAGGTGAGGAAGAAGTACGTGAGCACGTTCACGCAGTACTGGCCGAGGTACACGCCGATCAGCATCCGGTTCGACAGCAACTGGCGCACGTAGTACCAGCCGGCGACGCGGCTGCCCTCCGCGCGCGTGCCGTCGGCGCCGCGCACCGTCGAGCGCACGAGCCCGCCGCCCTGTTCGATATGGTCGAGTTCCGCACGGTTCACGGCCGGATGGTCGGCCGGGTCTTTCATGACGCGCAGCCACAGGCACGCGAGCGCGATGCCGGCCAGGCCGAGCCACAGGTACACCTGGTGCCAGCCGTACGCATGCGTGAGCCATGCCATCAGCGGCGAGAACACGACGGCCGCGAAGTACTGCGCGGCATTGAAGATCGCCGACGCGGTGCCGCGCTCGGCGGTCGGGAACCAGCTTGCGACGACTTTTGCATTGGCGGGGAACGCGGGCGCTTCGGCGATGCCGACCGCGAAGCGCATCGCGAACAGCGCGGCGACCGCGAACGCGGCGCTGCCGCCGAGGCCGATCGTGCTTTGCAGCAGCGTGAACGCCGACCACAGGAAGATGCTCGCCGCGTACACGCGCCGCGCGCCGAAGCGGTCGAGCAGCCAGCCGCTCGGCAGTTGCGCGAGCACGTATGCCCAGCTGAACGCCGAGAAGATGTAGCCCATCGTCACCGGATCGATGCCGAATGCCTTGCGGATCGGCGTGCCGGTGATCGACAGCGTCGCGCGGTCCGCATAGTTGAGCGTCGTGACGACGAACAGCATCGCCAGGATCCAGTAACGCACGGCGGTCCGGCGCGCGGTGCGCGCGAGGTCGAGCGGAAGATCGCGAGGGGTGGTCTGATTAGGCACTTTAATGTACGTCGTCGTATGACATGAGCCGAAGTTTATGAGCAATGCCCGGACGCAGAAACCTCGGGTTTTCCCTCTGGAAGATCCCGTGAGACGGTTAATATTTCGCGGTTAGACTGACCGGGTAAGGATCTCGAGCCTATCGGCAGTTGCCCGGCCGGTGGTCCAAAACATGAAATGATGTCGGCAGACATCGTATCTGTTGGGCTACAATGGGCAATCCATTCCCGAACCACGGAGCACACCCCATGCAACTGACAGGAGAGATGCTGATCGGCGCCGACGCGGTGGCCGGCTCGGCCGGAACCTTGCGCGCGTTCGACCCGACGAAGGGCGCGCCGATCGACGCGCCGGCATTCGGCGTCGCGACGCAGGCCGATGTCGACCGCGCGTGCGAACTCGCGCGCGACGCGTTCGATGCGTACCGCGCGCAGCCGCTCGCGGCCCGCGCGGCGTTTCTCGACGCGATCGCCGATGAAATCGTCGCGCTCGGCGACGCGCTGATCGAGCGCGCGCACGCCGAAACGGGCCTGCCCGTCGCGCGGCTGCAGGGCGAGCGCGGCCGCACCGTCGGCCAGCTCCGGCTGTTCGCACGCGTCGTGCGCGACGGGCGCTTCCTCGCCGCGTCCATCGATCCCGCGCAGCCCGCGCGCACGCCGCTGCCGCGTTCGGACCTGCGCTTGCAGAAAGTCGCGCTCGGGCCCGTCGTCGTGTTCGGCGCGAGCAACTTCCCGCTCGCGTTCTCGGTGGCCGGCGGCGATACCGCGTCGGCACTCGCGGCCGGCTGCCCGGTGATCGTGAAGGCGCACGAGGCGCACCTCGGCACGTCCGAACTGGTCGGCCGCGCGATTCGCGCCGCCGTCGCGAAAACCGGCATGCCGGCAGGCGTGTTCTCGCTGCTGGTGGGCCCCGGCCGCGTGATCGGCGCGGCACTCGTCAGCCATCCGGCGGTCCAGGCTGTCGGCTTCACCGGTTCGCGGCAGGGGGGCATGGCGCTTGTGCACCTCGCGAATGCGCGGCCGCAGCCGATTCCCGTCTACGCGGAAATGAGCAGCATCAACCCGGTCGTGCTGTTCCCGGCCGCGCTTGCCGCGCGCGGCGACGCGATCGCGACGGGCTTCGTCGATTCGCTGACGCTCGGCGTCGGCCAGTTCTGTACGAACCCGGGCCTCGTGCTGGCGATCGACGGCCCCGATCTCGACCGCTTCGAAACCGTCGCCGCGCAGGCGCTCGCGAAGAAGCCGGCCGGCGTGATGCTCACGCGCGGCATTGCCGATGCGTACCGCAACGGCCGCGGCAAGCTGGCCGAACTGGCGGGCGTGCGCGAAGTCGGCGCGGGCGAGGCGGCGCAGACCGAATGCCAGGCGGGCGGCGCGCTGTACGAAGTCGCCGCGCAGGCGTTCCTGGCCGAGCAGGCGTTCAGCCACGAGGTGTTCGGGCCGGCGTCGCTGATCGTGCGTTGCCGCGATCTCGACGAAGTCGCGCGCGTGCTCGACGCGCTCGAAGGCCAGCTGACCGCCACGCTGCAGATGGATGCCGACGACAAGCCGCTCGCACGCCGTCTGCTGCCGATCCTCGAACGCAAGGCCGGGCGTCTGCTCGTCAACGGCTATCCGACCGGCGTCGAGGTGTGCGATGCGATGGTGCATGGCGGCCCGTTCCCCGCGACGTCGAACCCGGCCGTCACGTCGGTCGGCGCAACGGCGATCGAGCGTTTCCTGCGGCCCGTGTGCTACCAGGATTTCCCGGACGACCTGCTGCCCGACGGGTTGCAGGACGGCAATCCGCTGGCGATTCCGCGTCTGCGGGACGGGAAGGCGGAATAACGGGAGGCAGCCCGTCGCCGAGCGCCGGGCTGCTCGCCGGATGAGCGAAAGCGGAGGCGGCCGGCAGGTCGCCTCCGCTTTTTTCAGGGTGCCTTTCGCGTCGCCGGAATTTCTCCTACAGTAGCGATGCCTCGGGCCGCCCGGCCCGCAGGCGAGCCTGAGAGACCGACAAAAGACGACGAGGGAACCCTCCAATGAACATCAACAAGCGTGGCGATCACCTGTTCGCGGCCGGATTGTGGAAAGCGATCGGCGACGTCGCGACATCCGTGCGCACCCAGATCGGCCAGTACAGCGAAGGGCGCGTGCTCGCGAACGCGCTGCAGGAATTCCAGCGCGACCTCGGCGGCAGCGAATTCGACGTAACGATCAACCAGGGGCGGCTCGTCACGGGCGCCGACGCGCATTCGCTCGTGTTCGGACAGGCTGTCCGCCGTTTCCGGCAGGACATGGAAGCGCTGGTGTTCGCGCTTCAGTACCGGCGCGGCATCGACGAACGCGACCCGGGCCTGCGCACCGAGGCGCTGACGCAGGCGAACAGCCAGCTCGCGACCGCGAAGCAGTCGGCGACGATCACGGTCGGCCGTTTCTTCGATGCGGTCGTCGACCGCGACGTGCTCGGGCAGATCCTCGACGGCGAATCGAGATCGCGCGCACGGACGGGCGCGCAGGGCCAGATCGAGGCGACACGGGTGAAGCTGGGGAACGTGCGCTACCGGATCGTCGGGATCATCGCGCAGATGTGACGGCGACGGCATGCATCGCGGCGGATGCGTGCGTCATTGCGGAAAAGAAAGGGAAGGCAACAAACGATCGCGGCCGGCGAGTGCCGGCCGCGATGCAGGATTGCCGGCCGCGGCGCCGATGAACGTCCGCGCCGCCGGCGAACCTCGCTTACTGCGGGCCCATCTTCTTGATCAGCACGTCGAGCTCGGCCGCTTCTGCGTCGGTGAGGTCGATGAGCGGCGCACGCACCGGTCCCGCGTCGTGGCCGACGAGCTTCGCGCCCGCCTTGACGATGCTGACCGCATAGCCCGCGCGGCGGTTGCGGATCTTCAGGTACGGCAGGAAGAAATCGTCGATCAGGCGGCCGACCGTCGCGTGGTCGTCCTTTGCGATCGCTTCGTAGAATTCCATTGCCGTCTTCGGGATGAAGTTGAACACGGCCGACGAGTACACCGGCACGCCGAGCGCCTTGTACGCGGCGGCATAGACTTCCGCCGTCGGCAGGCCGCCGAGGTACGCGAACCGGTCGCCGAGGCGGCGGCGGATCGTGACCATGCTCTCGATCTCGCCGACGCCGTCCTTGAAGCCGATCAGGTTCGGGCAACGGTCGGCGAGGCGCTCGAGCATGTCGGCGTTCAGCTTCGAATTCGCGCGGTTGTACACCACCACACCGATCTTCAGCGCGCGGCACACCTGCTCGACGTGCTCGGCGATCCCTTCCTGGCTCGCTTCGGTCAGGTAGTGCGGCATCAGCAGCACGCCGCTCGCGCCGAGGCGCTCGGCTTCCTGCGCATATTCGATCGCGACGCGCGTCGCGCCGCCCGCGCCGGCGAGGATCGGCACCTTGCCCTTGCAGGTTTCCGTCGCGACGCGGATCACGTCCGAATACTCGCGCTGCGTGAGCGAGAAGAATTCGCCGGTGCCGCCGGCCGCGAACAGCGCGCTCGCGCCGTACGGCGCCAGCCATTCCAGGCGCTCGGCGTAGGTGGTCGGGCGGAAGCTGCCGTCGGCGTCGAAATCCGTCAGCGGAAACGACAGCAGGCCGTGGGAGATGATCTGTTTGAGTTCTTGCGGTGAAGTCATGGTTGGGGTCGTCCGTCTAGCGCGAGTGCTGGGTTCGTCGGGAACGGCATACGAGCCGAATTGGCGATGTCGTTGTATGTCATCGTACAACGAGGGGAGGGGTGGCGCAAGCGGTTTGCTGGCCGATCAAGGGTAGGGTCTTTCCGGATAAGGGTTTACGCAGCATCGCCGGTTGAGGTTGAATGTCGTATGATGACTAACAATATGGCCGATTGCCTTCAGGAATTGCAATGACTGCTTCCCCTCTCTACATCCGCGTGCACCCGGACGACAACGTTGCGATCGTCGTCAACGACGGCGGCCTGCCCGAAGGTGCGACGTTCGCCGACGGGCTGACGCTGTGCGAAGGCGTGCCGCAAGGGCACAAGGTCGCGCTCGTCGATCTCGCGGCCGGCGACCCGGTCGTCCGCTACAACGTGGTGATCGGCTACGCGCTGACCGACCTGCGGCGCGGCAGCTGGGTCAACGAGCGCACGATGCGCATGCCCGAGCCGCCGGGGCTCGACGACCTGCCGCTCGCGACGCGCGCCGCGCCGCCGCTCGAGCCGCTCGAAGGCTATACGTTCGAGGGCTTCCGCAACGCCGACGGCTCGGTCGGCACGCGCAACATCCTCGCGATCACGACGACCGTGCAGTGCGTGTCGGGCGTCGTCGAGCATGCGGTGAAGCGGATCAAGGACGAACTGCTGCCGCGCTACCCGAACGTCGACGATGTGGTCGGGCTCGAGCACACGTACGGCTGCGGCGTCGCGATCGACGCGCCCGACGCCGACATCCCGATCCGCACGCTGCGCAACATCAGCCTGAATCCGAACTTCGGCGGCGAAGTGATGACCGTGAGCCTCGGCTGCGAGAAGCTGCAGCCCGAGCGCCTGTTGCCGCCCGGCGCGATTCCGGTGACCGCCGACGGCGCGGCCGGCAACGGCGGCGTCGTGTGCCTGCAGGACGCCGCGCACGTCGGCTTCAACTCGATGATCGACTCGATCATGAAGATGGCCGAAGCGCATCTCGAGCGGCTGAACCGCCGCCGCCGCGAGACGTGCCCGGCGTCGGATCTCGTCGTCGGCGTGCAGTGCGGCGGCAGCGACGCGTTTTCGGGGCTCACCGCGAACCCGGCCGTCGGCTTCGCGGCCGACCTGCTCGTGCGGGCCGGCGCGACGATCATGTTCTCGGAAGTGACCGAAGTGCGCGACGGCGTCGCGCAGCTCACGTCGCGTGCGGCGAACGAGGACGTTGCGCGCGAGATCATCCGCGAGATGGACTGGTACGACCGCTACCTGCAGCGCGGCCGCGTCGACCGCAGCGCGAACACGACGCCCGGCAACAAGAAGGGCGGCCTGTCGAACATCGTCGAGAAGGCGATGGGGTCGATCGTGAAGTCGGGCAGCGCGCCGATCGCCGGCGTCGTGCGTCCCGGCGATCGCGCGCGGCAGAAGGGGCTGCTGTACGCGGCGACGCCCGCGAGCGATTTCATCTGCGGCACGCTGCAGCTCGCGGCCGGGATGAACCTGCACATCTTCACGACGGGCCGCGGCACGCCGTATGGCCTCGCGCAGGTACCGGTGATCAAGGTTGCGACGCGCAGCGATCTCGCGCGCCGCTGGCACGACCTGATGGATCTCGACGCGGGGCAGATCGCGACCGGCGCGGCGACGATCGAGGACACGGGCTGGGAACTGTTCCGGCTGATGCTCGACGTCGCGAGCGGCAAGCGCCGCACGTGGGCCGAGCAATGGAAGCTCGCGAATGCGCTGACGCTGTTCAATCCGGCGCCGGTGACCTGATACGCGCCGGCGTGGCAGCAGGACGGTGCGGGCGCCTTCGGGCGCCCGTTTTCATTGCGGCGCGCCGCCGCGGCCGACGCTCGTCACTCGATGCCGATCGGCAGCGACAGCCCCACCTTCACGCGCGACATCACCACCATCGTCTCGAAGTGACGGATGTTGTGGTGCTGCCGGAACACGCGCGTGGAAAATTCTTCGTAATGGTCGATGTCGCGCATCGCGATCATCAGCACGAAATCGGCGCGGCCCGTCACCACGTAGCACTGCATGACTTCCGGCAGCGATTTCAGGAACCGCTTGAATTCGTCGAGCAGGTCGACGCGTTCGCGCTCCACCTGGACGAGCACGAGCATGGTCAGCGGGAGGCCGACCTTGTTCGGATCGACGACGGAAACGTCCTGCTGGATATAGCGCTCGTCGCGCAGCCGCTTCACGCGGCGCAGGCACGCGGGCGGGCTCAGACCGATCTCGGCGGCGAGCGCCTGGTTGGTGATCTGGTTGTCGTGCTGGAGACGGGCGAGGATCCGCAGATCGAAGTCGTCGAGCGGCGCGGCAATGGAATTCATCGGATTTCCTTTTGGGAGAAAAAACGAAACAAATTCACGCATGGAGCCGTGTGATGTTTATCGGATTTCGTGGCGGCTGCCGATAATCGTAGCATCCGTCAACGACGAAGCTGCGAGGAAATCATCATGCGTTCCCGACACCTGCTGCTGGCGCTTGCGCCGCTTGTGCTGGCCGTTCCCGCGTTCGGCGCGGATACGGTCGTGGTGGGTTTTGCCGGCGCGCTCACGGGCGCCCAGGCACATTTCGGCGAGGACAGCGCGCGGGGCATCCGGCTCGCGATCGACGAAATCAACGCGGGCCATCCGAGCGTCGCCGGGCATCCGGTCACGTTCGCGCTCGACGCGCAGGACGATCAGGCCGACCCGAAGGTCGCGACGACGGTTGCGCAGCGTTTCGTCGACACGCACGTCAGCGCCGTGATCGGCCACCAGAATTCGGGGACGTCGATCGCCGTCGCGCGGCTCTATGCGACGGCGAACATCGCGGAACTGACGCCGTCGGCGACCAATCCGGCGTTCACGCGTCTCGGCTATCGCACCACGTTCCGGTTGCTCGCGAACGACGACTTTCTCGGGCAGGCTGTCGCCCGCTATGCGGTCGGGCAGTTGCATGCGCGCCGCATCGGCGTCGTCGACGATCGAACGGCGTACGGGCAAGGCATCGCAGACGTCTTCGTCGGCGCGCTCGGAACCTCCGGCGCAACCGTCGTTGCGCGCGAATACACGACCGACAAGGCGTTCGACTTCGGCGCACCGCTGACGCTGCTCAAGGGCCACGCGCCCGATGCGATCTTCTTCGGCGGCATGGATACGCAGGGCGGTCCGATGCTCAGGCAGATGAGGAAGTTGCGGATGGCCGCGCCGCTGCTGGGCGGCGACGGCCTGTGCACGCACGAGATCCTGAAGCTGGCCGGCGACGCGCTCGACGGCAACCTCGTGTGCGCGGACGGCGGCCGGAGCCTTGCGAAGATGCCGGGCGGCCCGGCCTTCGCGGCACGCTTCACGCAGAAATACGGCGCCCCCGTGCAGCTTTACGCGCCCTATGCGTACGACGCGATGATGGCCGTCTACCACGCGGTCCTGCTCGCGCAGTCCACCGATCCCGCGAAGATCGTCGATGCGCTGCATCGTGTCGACTTCCAGGGCGTGACCGGCCGGATTGCATTCGACGCGAACGGCGAACTGCGCAATCCGGCGGCAACGATTTCGACGTTCAAAGGCGGCAACAAGGTGACTTTGTCGGAGGTAGTCAAATGAATACGCGAATTCTTCCCGTGGGGACGGCATCGTTGCGCGCCGTCGCACGGCCGGTCGACGACGTTGCCGCTCCCGCGGTGCGCGAAGCGGCAGGCGCACTGCGCGCCGCGCTGCGTGCGTTTCGCGACGAACACGGCTTCGGTCGCGCGGTGGCCGCGCCGCAGATCGGCATCGGGCAGCGGATGATCGCGCTCGCGCTGAATGGCTGGCCCGACGTGATCGTGAACCCCGAGATCGTGTGGCGCAGCGACGCGCGGATGACGCTGTGGGACGACTGCATGTGCTTTCCGGATCTGTTCGTGCGCGTCGAGCGCCATGCGTCGGTGAGCGTGCGCTACACGACACTGGACGGCGAGCCGCATCAGCGCGACGCACTGTCGCCGGCCGAATCGGAGCTGATGCAGCACGAAATCGATCATCTCGACGGCAAGCTGTCGTTCGATCGTGCGGCCGGGCCGAATGCGGTCGTGCATCGGAGCGTGTTCGATGCCGATTCTCCGTCGTTCGCCGCGCAGGTCGACTACACGCCGAACGCTCCCGGGGAGACGCACATGGCACCGCATGGCATTCCGTCCGTCGAGGCTCCCGCGTTTCCGCAGGGCGCCGCCTACATGAACGGCCGCTTCATCCCGATCGCCGATGCGCGGGTATCGGTGCTCGACTGGGGTTTCCTGCATTCCGATGTCACGTACGACACCGTGCACGTATGGAACGGCCGCTTCTTCCGGCTCGACCAGCACATCGCGCGGTTCAGGCGCTCGCTTGCGAGGCTGCGGCTGAACGTGTCGCTGAGCGACGATGCGCTTCGCGACATCCTCGTCGAATGCGTGCGCCGCTCGGGCCTGCGCAATGCGTACGTCGAGATGCTGTGTACGCGCGGGGTATCGCCCACCTTCAGTCGCGACCCGCGCGACGCCGTGAACCAGTTCATCGCGTTCGCGGTGCCGTACGGCTCGGTTGCGAACGAGCGGCAACTGCGCGAGGGCCTGCACCTGCACCTGATCGACGACGTGCGGCGGATTCCCCCGGAATCGGTCGATCCGCAGATCAAGAATTACCACTGGCTCGACCTCGTCGCGGGGCTGCTGAAGGGCTATGACGCGGGTGCGGAGTCGGTCTTGCTGAGATGCACGGACGGCAGCATCGCGGAAGGGCCCGGGTTCAACGTGTTCGTCGTGCACGACGGCCGGCTGCGGACGCCCGACCGCGGCGTGCTGCACGGCATCACGCGGCAAAGCGTGTTCGAGCTGGCGGCGTCGATGGGCATCGACGCGCAGGCCGCGCGCATCGACGACGCGCAACTGCGCGACGCGGACGAAGTGTTCATCACATCGACGGCCGGCGGGATCATGCCCGTCACGCGGCTGAATGGCGCGGCGATCGGCGACGGCCGGCCGGGCCCGGTGACGCGCCGGCTGTTCGACGCGTACTGGGCGAAGCACGAGGATCCGGCGTGGAGCCTGGCGGTGGACGGCGCGACCGGCTGATCGCGGCGGCTCGGGCGCGATTTCCTTACCTGTCACGTAATCGACCGCCCGCGCGAGCCCGGCGACGATAGCGGCACGCGAACGCGAAACGTTCGCGGCCTCGTCCCCTCATCGACACAAGGAGCCTCGCCATGAACACCGTCCAATCCGCTTCGTCCGTTCATACCGACCTGATCGACCGCTACTTCGACGTATGGAACGAGTCCGACGCCGCGCGCCGCCGCGCGCTGATCGATGCGACCTACGCAAGCGACGCGGCGTATCGCGATCCGCTGATGGCCGGCGACGGCCACGCAGGCATCGACACGATGATTGCCGCCGTGCAGGAGCGCTTCCCGGCATACCGCTTCCGCCGCACGACCGACATCGATGCATTCGGCCAGTACTTGCGGTTCTCGTGGGCACTCGTGTCGCCCGACGGCGCGGCGATCGTGAAGGGCTCGGACTTCGGCACTGTCGACGCATCGGGCCGCCTCGCGTCGGTCACGGGTTTCATCGATGAAATGCCGGCCGCGGCGTCGTGACGCGAGCGGTGCATGCACAACAGCGGCCGGGATCGGGTAACGTTATGCGGTTTGTTCCTGATCCCGGAGACTAGCCGACATGCTGAAGAATCTCGACCCGCTGCTGCACGCCGACATCCTGCACACGCTGCGCGCGATGGGCCACGGTGACGAAATTGCGATCTGCGACGCGAATTTCCCGGCGGAATCCGTCGCGGAGCACACGGTGGTCGGCCGCGCGCTGCGGATCGACGGCGCCGATTCGGCGCGCGTCGTGCGCGCGGTGCTGTCCGTGTTGCCGCTCGACACGTTCGTCGACACGCCCGCCTGGCGGATGGAAGTCGTCGGCGACGCGGCCGCGGTGCCGCCCGTGCAGCGCGAGGTGCAGGCCGAGATCGATCGCGCGGAAGGGCGCGCGGTGCCGCTCGCGGGCATCGACCGTTTCGCGTTCTACGAACGCGCGCAACAGGCGTACGCGGTGATCGTCACCGGCGAGCTGCGCGGCTACGGCTGCTTCATCTTCAAGAAAGGCGTGCTGTTGAGCGACGCGGGCTGAACGTCCGCGTCGACGCCTTTTTCGTGCCGTCGCCAGCGGGCCGCGCGGCGGCCGCCGTGTAAAGATTTGCTACAACCTTTTTCTTGGACACGGCCGCAAGACCCTCTATGCTGGCCCATTTGCCGCGGGCCCCGCAGGGTTGCGCGGCCCGAGCTTCACGGGCGCGCCCCGTGCGGCCGGCCGAATTGCATACGAGGAGAGAGGCATGACGCGTTCCGTCGATTCCGGCGTCATTTTTTTCGCACGCCTGGCGCTGGCGGCGTTGTTCCTGTGGGGCGGCATCATGAAGCTGCTCGGCTACAGCGACTTCGTCGCGTATCTGCACGGGATGAACGTGCCCTATCAACAGGTCGTTGCGCCGATCGTCGTCGCGATCGAGGGGCTGGGCGGTCTGCTGCTGATCGTGGGCTACAAGGTTCGCCCGCTCGCGTTGGTGATGGCGGTCTACACGATCGCGACTGCAATGGTCGGGCACAATTTCTGGGACGCGACGAACGCCGCCGTCCAGCACGACATGGTGATCCACTTCTGGAAGAACGTGGCGATCGCCGGCGGCTTCCTGCTGCTGTTCGTCACCGGGGCCGGCGGCGCGAGCATCGACGCGCTGCGCCGGCCCAGTTCGTCGTACGGCGTGCTGCGTTGAACTGAGCCGATTCGCGCCGTCGCGCTGAAGCAAGACAAAAGGGCCGAATCCCGCACGTCGCGGGATTCGGCCCTTTGTTCATGAGGCCGGCGCGTGCGCGCCGACGTTCAGTGTGCGTCCTTCACGTCCTTCGCATCTTTCGAGAACTGCACGGCGATCGCGCCGAGCACGCAGATCACCGCGACATACACGACCGGTGCGAGCGGATTCGACTTCATCATCAGCGACACGATCACCGGCGTGAGACCGCCGAAGATCGCATAGGCGACGTTGTACGAGAACGAGATGCCCGAGAAGCGCACGACCGCCGGGAAGCTCTTGACCATCACGAACGGCACCGCGCCGATCGTGCCGACCATGAAGCCCGCGATCCCGTAGTAGAGCGGCAGCGTCGACGCGTCGGCCGCGACCTGCACGAACAGCAGGTAGTAGCACGCGGCGAGCCCGATGCCGCCGATGCCGAGCACGCGCTTCGCGCCGATCATGCCCGCGAGCGAACCGGCGGTGATGCAGCCGGCCGTCAGGCACAGCGTCGCGACGCTGTTCGCGAACAGCGTCGTCGCGGGCGTCAGGTGGAACTGCTTTTGCAGCAGCGCGGGCGTCATCAGGATCACGACGACGATCGCGGCCGACAGCATCCACGTGAGCAGCATCGACACGATCACCGCGCGGCCGTGGTCGCGCAGCACGGCCTTCAGCGGAATCTCGGCCGCGAGCGCCTTCTTCGCCTTCATCTCGGCGAACACCGGCGTTTCGTGCAGCCAGCGGCGCAGGTACACGGAGAACAGCCCGAACACGCCGCCGAGCAGGAACGGGATGCGCCACGCGAACGCGCCGACTTCGGCGGCCGAGTAGCGGCTGTTGATGCCGGCCGCGACGAGCGAGCCGAGCAGGATGCCGGCCGTGAGGCCTGCGGTCAGCGTGCCGCAGGCGTAGCCGATGTGGCGCGACGGCACGTGCTCGGACACGAACACCCACGCGCCCGGCACTTCGCCGCCGACCGCCGCGCCCTGCAGCACGCGGAACAGCAGCAGCAACACCGGCGCGAGGATGCCGATCGTGTCGTAGGTCGGCAGCAGGCCCATCAGCAGTGTCGGTACCGACATCATCAGCACGCTCAGCGTGAACATCCGCTTGCGGCCGAACAGGTCGCCGAAGTGCGCCATGATCACGCCGCCGAGCGGGCGCGCGAGATAGCCGGCCGCGAAGATGCCGAACGTCTGCAGCTGGCGCAGCCAGTCGGGAATGTCGTGCGGGAAGAAGAGTTGTCCTATCGCCGGCGCGAAGAACACGAAGATGATGAAGTCGTAGAACTCGAGGGCGCCGCCGAGTGCGGCAAGGCCAAGGGTCTTGTAGTCGCTGCGCGTGAGCGCGCGTTCGGCGGCGCGAGGCACGCCGCTCAATTCGGAAGCTTGCATGGTCAGGACGATCGGTTTTCGAATGTTGTTGTCGGTGCTGCGTCTCCAGGGCCCGCTATCGGCATGGACTGACAAGGCGCGGCTTGCATCGTCGAAGCGTGCCGCGTGCCGGGTGAGGCACGAAACACGCGCCGCCGCACCGGGATGGGGCGTGGCGGAGACGAAGCGTCAAAGCGGGTTGGGGGATTCTACAGGAGCGCGAAATGCCTGCGCGCGAGTGCGCGCCGAGGACGGCTTCGGACCAGGCAGCCGAAGCGTGCGCGGCGCGGGCGGCCGGTGAGCCGCCCGTGGGCCGTGCGAGAAGCGTGTGCGTATCAGCCGGTTCAGTTGCCGGCGATCGTATCGACCGGCTTGAACGCGCCGTGCTCGACCTTGTAGATCGTCACCGGTGCATCCCTCAGGTCGCCCTTCGGGTCGTACGCGATGCTCGGCGCCGACACGCCCTTGACCGACACCTTGCCGAGATACGGCGTGTACACCTTCGGATCGGTCGAGTTCGCGTCCTTCATCGCGGTGAGCAGCGCGATCGTGCCGTCATACGAGTAAGGCGAGTAGGTGATCACGTCTTCGTTGAAGCGCGCCTTGTAGCGTGCCGCGTAGCCGGAGAAGCCCGGCATCTTTTCCTTCGGCAGCCCGCCCATGTAGACGATCGCGCCCTCGGCCGCTTCGCCGCCGACCTTCAGGAACGTCGGCGAGCGCGACATCTCGCCCGTCACGAATGCCGCCTTCATCCCGAGCTGGCGCATCTTGCGGATCATCGGCGACGATTGCGCGTCGCCGCCGCCGTAGAAGATTGCGTCCGGATTGACGCCCTTCAGGTTGGTCAGGATCGCGGAAAAGTCGAGCGCCTTGTCGTTCGTGAAGTCGCGCTTGACGATCGTGCCGCCCGCCGCTTCCACCGCTTTCGCGAATTCGTCGGCGATGCCCTGGCCATAGGCCGTGCGGTCGTCGATGATCGCGATGCGCTTGAAGCGCAGCGTCTTCACCGCGTACGTGCCGACGATGCGGCCGGCCTGTGCGTCGCTCGTCAGCAGCCGGTAGGTCGTCTTGTAGCCGCGCGCCGTGTATTGCGGCGACGTCGCCATCGAGATCTGCGGCAGCCCGGCGCGGTCGTACAGGTCGGAGGCCGGAATGCTGGTGCCCGAGTTGAAGTGGCCGATGATCCCGCGGACGTTGTCGTCGATCAGCCGCTGCGCGACGGTCGTGCCGGTGCGCGGGTCGGCCTGGTCGTCCTGCGAATCGAGCTGGAACGTGACGGGCTTGCCGCCGATCGTCGGATGCGTCGCGTTGAAATCGGCGATCGCGAGCTGCACGCCCTTCTGCATGTCCGTGCCGTAATTCGACTGCGGGCCGGTCAGCGGTGCGGCGAAACCGATCTTGACGACGTCGGCGGCGATGGCGTGCGCGCCCGACAGTGCGCAGGCAGCGGCCAGCGCGACGTGCGATACCTTCAGCTTCACTTTCACTTCCCCTTGATGGCGTGGTTGGGCCGCCGCCGGCCTGCGGGCCGGCGCCGGTAAACCGGGCGAGACGGTTTGGTCGGCCGGCCGACGCAATGGCCGTTCAGGCGCGCCGCGTGCTGCCCGCGCTGTGCCGGAATCGGCGTGCGCGACGGCAGATGCCGCGGGCCGTGCGTGCCGATTGCTGCAGCGGCGGGACGTCGTCTCGTGACCGTGAAGCGAAGTCTAGATAGCGAAAATGCGGGCGTCTTGCGCGTTCGGTGCGCAGCCGGCGACGATATCGGCATATCGTCGATAACCCTGATATATGCCGAAATCGTCATGTCGAATGCGCAATCGCGCCAAGACGCGGGGCGTCCGCATTTTTAGCATGGTGGATTCGGGTGCATGATGCCGCCTGTGTCGACGCGCTGCGCCGGCAGCGGCGAAAGCGGAACGGCCGCCGGCCGCGCATGCGCTGCGCGGTGGTTGTGTGCGCAACCTGTGTGGTCGGCCGACGGCGTCGATCGGGATGCGCGGCATGCCCGGCCGACACCGCCAGCTTGCCTGCCCCGCGCTCGGCGCGACGCGATCGAAGGGGCGCTTCTATAATCGACGCCATCTGCCACTCGCTTCGCGGTTGCCGGGATGACGACCTTGCTTGCCGTACCGCCCATGAGCCTGTCCGAAACGTTGCGCTACCAGCCCGACAACGCCGATCTCGGCGCGATGCTTGCGCATTTCCGCCTGCTTGAACCCGTGTTCGACGCGCTGCCGGACGTCGCGTTCTTCGTGAAGGACGCGAGCGGCCGCTACGCGATCGTCAATCGCACGCTGGCGATGCGCTGCGGCTACAAGGACAAGCGCGACCTGCTCGGCAAGACGGCCGACGAAGTGTTTCCGCGCCGCTTCGGCCGCAGCTATTTCGAGCAGGACATGGCGACGATCAACGCCGGCCAGCAACTGATGGACCAGCTCGAGCTGCACCTGTATCCGGGCCGCCAGCCCGGCTGGTGCCTGACCTGCAAGGAGCCGCTGCGCGACGCCGCGGGCAGGGTGGTCGGCCTCGCGGGCATCTCGCGCGACCTGAAGGCGCACGAGGGATCGCACCCGGCGTACAGCCGGCTCGCCGACGTGGTCCAGCACATCCAGGATCACTACGTACAGCCGCTGAACCTGAAGCACCTCGCGCAGATGGCCGGGATGTCGGTCGCGCAGCTCGAGCGCTACTTCCACAAGGTGTTCCACCTGACGCCGCGCCAGGTGCTGCTGAAGACGCGGCTCGACGCGGCCACCGCGCTGCTCGTCACGCACGACAAGGTCACCGACGTCGCGGCGCTATGCGGCT
The DNA here is from genome assembly GCF_057439935.1 of Burkholderia cepacia complex sp. TUM26381. Classification (NCBI taxonomy): domain Bacteria; kingdom Pseudomonadati; phylum Pseudomonadota; class Betaproteobacteria; order Burkholderiales; family Burkholderiaceae; genus Burkholderia; species Burkholderia cepacia complex sp. TUM26381. Next base: position 386,537 of record NZ_CM172007.1, read on the forward strand.
ATACGGATCACAGCGCGTTCACGCGCCAGTTCAAGGCGACGGTCGGCGTGACGCCGACGGAATACCGGTTGATGCTGCAGGAGCGGGCGGGGTAACGCGATTCGCCGGCCGGGCCGACGCATCGCAGGGATCGGGGTACTGCGGGGATACGGGGAAGCCGTGAAAACGGCGGCTCAGCGGTAGCCGAGCCCTTTCAGGACGGCGGTGCCGTCTTCGGTCAGCCGGAAGCTCGGGGCCGTATCGGGGTCGAGCTTGACCATCTCGACGAGGCCGGCTTCCTGCAACGCGGGCAGTTCGGGTTTGGCGTTCGCGCCGATCGGTGCATGCAGCAGCACGAGCAGCGTCGCGATTTCATGATGACTGAGCAGGCGGCGCAGCATCGTCTTCTTTGCAGGGGGCGCGGCCGGGCGGCCCGCGGGTGCTTCTACGGCGCTCATCGCTTTCCTCCTTTTCTGGATAAACCATCGGGTACTGGTTGCGGATGGTGCCGTCGAAGACTTAAGCGATTCTTAAAACCGTGGCAGGCGACGGGATGCTGCACTGCGGTACGGGTTACCGGATGTAACGCCATACGCGGCGCGGCTTGCGGCCCGATCGCGGCGAGCCGCGCGGGCGGGTCCGCGGCGCCGTGATTCACCACGATGGTGCGTGCGGGGTGCAGCCTTTTGCATCAGCCGCGGATCACGCCCATGCTCGCGGCCCGCGACTCCGATTCACATCCTTCCCTTATTTCCTGCGCTGCGCCTGCGCAGCGAGCCGCACGGCCGCGTTCGTCGCGCCGTAGCCGTCGTATGCGCCGCGCCGCTCGACGATCTCGAGCGAGAAGCGGTTGTCGACCAGTTCCGTATACGCGTGCAGGAATTCGCCGCCGTGCTCGTCCCGGTCGTACAGCAGGTGGTGCGCGCTCAGCGTGTCGATCAGGTCGTCCGGCAGCGCGTAGCGCGCGGCGAGATCGTCGTAGTAATTGGGCGGAATGCGCAGGAACGGCACGCCGTCGGCCGCGAATGCGGCGACCGTCTTCACGATGTCGTCCGTGCGGAACGCGACGTGGTTCAGCCCCGTGCCGTGGTAGCGGTCGAGCGACTCGGCGACGGCCGTATGGCGGTCGACCGATGCGTTCAGCGCGATCCGCACCGAGCCGTCGGCGCTGCGCACCGCGCGACTGCGCATCAGCCCGTACGGATCGGGCACGAGCCAGCTGCGCTCGGCCTCGAAGCCGAACGCCGTCTTGAAGAACAGGATCCACGTGTCGAGCGCATCGGCCGGCAGCGCGAGGCACACGTGGTCGATGCCCGTCAGCGGGCCGACTTCGCTCGGGCCGTCGATGTCGGTCAGCACGAAGTCCGATTCGTACAGCGTCGGCGCGTTCGGCGCTTCGTCGACGAAATATTCGAGGCTGCCGTCCGGCGCCTGCACGCTCGGCAGCACGCGCTCGTTCGGCCCGACGCGGCCCGAGAACGGCGCATAGCCGAAGCCGGCCGCGCGTTCGAACGCCACCTTCGCGTCGTCGACGCGGAATGCCGACGCGCACAGCGACAGCCCGTGCTGCTGGAAGAACGCATCGGCGAACGAGTCGCGCTCGGCGTTCAGCACGATCGACGCGGCGCCGTGCTGGAACAGCGTCACGTCCTTCGAGCGATGCCGGCCGGCGAGCCGGAAGCGCATCCGGCCGAGCCATTCGGCGACGGTCGCCGCCGCCTGGGCGTCGACCGCGAATTCGATGAACTGGAATCCGACGTGCGCGGGCGGCGCCGGCGGCGCGAACAGCGGCTGGCCGGCGGCCGGCGCGCGGCTGTCCTGCGCGAGCCGCGTGCGGGTCAGCTCTTCCAGATAGAGCAGCGAGCGATGGCCGTCGGCGGCTGTGATCGCGGTCGGCGCCGCGCGGAAGCCGTCGTTGAAGATTTCGAGCGACAGCGGCCCCGTATAGCCCGACTCGATCACCCGCGCGGTGAACCGTGCGAGGTCGAAGTCGCCCTGGCCCGGGAACGAGCGGTAGTGGCGGCTCCATTCGAGCACGTCCATCGCGAGCTTCGGCGCATCGGCGATCTGCACGAACGCGATCCGGTCGCCGGGGATGTCGGCGATCGCATCCGGCGAATCGTCGAGCGACAGCGTGTGGAAGCTGTCGAGCGCGAGGCCGAGGTGCGGGCTGTTCACCGCATTCACGAGTGTCCATGCATGGCCGTACCGCTTCACGACGCGGCCCCACGCGAGCGCTTCGTACGCGGCGACCACGCCGGCCTCCCGCGCCGCTTCGGCGAGTGCGCCGAGCTGGTCGACGAGCAGCCCGTCGTCGGCGATCGTGTCGGCCGACACATTGCTGCAGACGAGGATGCGGTCGGTGCCGAGCGCATGCATCACGTCGAACTTGCGCTTGATCCGGTCGAGGTTGCGCGCGAGCTGGGCCGCGCTGACGCCCTCGAAGTCGCGAAACGGCTGGAACAGCACGATGTCGAGGCCGAGATCGGCGGCCATGCGCCGGACGTCGGCCGGCGATCCGTCGAAGTAAACGAGGTCGTTTTCGAAGATTTCGACGCCGTCGAAGCCCGCTGCCTGGATGGCGGCGAGCTTCTCGGCGAGCGTGCCGGACAGTGACACGGTGGCAATCGAACGCTGCATGGCGATTCCTGCGGATGAGCGGGGCATGGCGTCGATCGAACCGGCCCTGAATGAACCAGTCATTGAGTCCCGGCGCACGCCATATCCCGAATTTACTGGGCTAGTGGTGCGTATTGTACAAACTAACTAGGTGGTACAAATTAGCGAAAACCCGAAAAGACAGCCCGCATTCACGAGCGCACACTAGCGCCAAATTCCGATGTTTTCGGGGCGGCGCCGGTCCTGGTCCGCCCCTGTTTCAGGAGCAGAATCACCATGAGCAAGCACAAGGTGCTGGTGCTGAACGGCCCGAACCTGAACCTGCTGGGGACCCGCGAGCCCCACATCTACGGCGCGGAAACGCTCGCCGACGTCGAGCAGCGCTGCTGCACGGCAGGCGAGGCGCTCGGGCTGGAGATCGAGTTCCGCCAGTCGAACGCCGAGCATCAACTGATCGACTGGCTGCATGCCGCGCGCCTCGACACGGACGGTATCGTGATCAACCCGGCCGCCTATACGCATACGTCGGTCGCGCTGGCCGACGCGCTTTCCGCGATCGCGAAGCCGGTGATCGAAGTGCATATCTCGAACGTGCATCGCCGCGAGGCGTTTCGCCACCATTCGTATGTGTCGGCGGTCGCCGAAGCCGTGATCTGCGGCTGCGGCACCGAAGGCTACGTGTTCGCACTGCAGCGTCTGGCGACGCTGTTCGCGCAGGGAGCCGCACGATGAGCCGCCCGTCGTTTCTGATCGGCCTGATCGGCCAGGGCATCGGCGGTTCGCTGTCGCCCGCGATGCACGAGGAAGAAGGCTTCCGCCAGGGCTTCGGCTACGTGTACCGGCGCATCGATCTCGATGCGCTCGGCGTGACCGTCGACGCACTGCCGCAACTGCTCGATGCCGCGCAGCGGATGGGCTACAACGGGCTGAACATCACGCACCCGTGCAAGCAGCGCGTGATCGAACACCTCGACGCGCTGTCGGACGACGCGCGCGCGCTCGGCGCGGTGAACACCGTGCTGTTCAAGGACGGCAAGCGGATCGGCCACAACACCGACTGGTCGGGCTTCGCGAAATCGTTCCGCCGCGGGTTGCCCGACGCGTCGCTCGAGCGTGTCGTCCAGCTCGGTGCGGGCGGCGCGGGCGCGGCCGTGGCCCATGCAGCGCTGCAGATGGGTGCGGCCGGACTGACGATTTTCGATGTCGACGGCACGCGTGCCACCTCGCTCGCGGCTGAACTCCAGCAACGTTTCCCCGCGGCACGGGTCGTGCCGGGCGGCGATCTCGCGGCCGCGATGCGCGCCGCGACGGGCCTGATCCACGCAACGCCGACCGGCATGGCCAAGCATCCGGGCCTGCCGCTGCCGGCCGAGCTGCTCCATGCGGGCATGTGGGTGGCCGACATCGTGTATTTCCCGCTCGAAACCGAACTGATCCACGCCGCGCGCGGGGCCGGCTGCGCCACGCTGCCGGGCGGCGGGATGGCCGTCTACCAGGCCGTCGACGCGTTCGAGATCTTCACCGGACGCACGCCCGACGCCGAGCGGATGTTCGATCACTTTCAGTCGCTCGTCGGGCGCTGACCCCTTACAGAAAGAGAGACCAGGAGACGACCATGCAGCACACCACCCATACGAGCGCCGCGCCGGCGCAGGCGTCCGGCACCGTCCGGCGCACCTCGGCGCGCTACAAGATTCTCGCGCTGCTCGCGATCGGCACGATGATCAACTATCTCGACCGTACGGTGCTGGGGGTGGCTGCGCCGCAGCTCACCAAGGAGCTCGGCATCAACGCGGCCGTGATGGGCATCATGTTTTCCGCGTTTTCGTGGACGTACGTGGCCGCGCAGGTGCCGGGCGGCCTCTTTCTCGACCGTTTCGGCAGCAAGGTCACCTATTACTGGTCGATGACGCTGTGGTCGCTGTGCACGTTCCTGCAGGGCTTCGTGCCCGGCGTCGCAACGCTGCTCGCCTGCCGTCTCGGCCTCGGCGTCGCGGAGGCGCCGTGCTTCCCGACCAACAGCCGCGTCGTCGCGACGTGGTTCCCGCAGAACGAACGTGCGATGGCGACGGGTACCTACACCGTCGGCGAGTACATCGGCCTCGCGTTCTTCAGCCCGGTGCTGTTCGCGCTGATGGGGGCGTTCGGCTGGCGCTCGCTGTTCTGGGTCGTCGGTGCGGTCGGGATCGTGTTCGGCCTGGTCTGGTGGAAGTTCTATTACGAGCCGCGCAATCATCCGGGCGCGAATTCGGAGGAGCTGGCCTATATCGAGGCGGGCGGCGGCCTGGTGCACGGCGTGCGCAAGGACGGTGACAAAGCTGGCAAGGGCGCGAAGGGCGAGCAGAAGTCGTTCAGCTGGGCGATGGCCGGCAAACTGCTGAAGAAGCGCCAGCTCGCGGGTATCTGTCTCGGCCAGTTCGCCGGCAACTCGACGCTCGTGTTCTTCCTGACCTGGTTCCCGACCTACCTCGCAACCGAGCGCCACATGGGCTGGCTGAAGATCGGCTTCTTCGCGGTGATGCCGTTCATCGCCGCGTCGGTCGGCGTGATGTTCGGCGGGATCTTCTCCGACTGGCTGCTCCGCCGCGGCAAGTCCGCGAACCTCGCGCGCAAGCTGCCGATCATCGCGGGCCTGCTGCTCGCGTCGACGATCATTCTCGCGAACTACGTGAAGAGCAACGAGGCCGTGATCGCGATCATGTCGGTTGCGTTCTTCGCGCAGGGCATGGCCGCGCTCGGCTGGACGCTCGTGTCGGACATCGCGCCGGACGGCCTGCTCGGCGTGACGGGCGGCATCTTCAACTTCGCGGCGAACCTCGCGGGCATCGTCACGCCGCTGGTCGTCGGCTTCATCGTCGCGTCGACCGGCTCGTTCGTCGGCGCGCTCGTGTTCATCGGCGTGATCGCGCTGGTCGGTGCGCTGTCGTACATCTTCGTCGTCGGCGACATCAAGCGGATCGAACTGTAAGCACCGGCTCCACGCACATCCAGTGCGTTAGCCCGGCGGCCAACCGGCTGCCGGGCTTTTTTGTTTGCGGCGCCGGCTGGCATGCCGGCCGGCGCATTGCGCTTACGCGCGTTGCACGGCGATGCCGAGCGATTCGACCGCCTGCGCGATCGCCGCGACCGCACGCCGGATATCGCCCGAATCGATTGCACCGATGCAGCCGACGCGGAACGTCTCGAGCTGCGTGAGCTTGCCCGGATACAGGATGAAGCCGGCATCGCGCACCGCGTCGTAGAAGCGGCGGAAATCGTAGGCCGGATGGTCGGGCGCATGGAACGTGACGATCACCGGCGCCTGCACGCTCGTGCCGAGGAACGGCACGAAGCCGAGCGCACGCATCGATTCGACCAGCGTCCGGCAGTTGTCCGCGTAGCGCGCGCCGCGCGCCGGCTGGCCGCCTTCGGCGAGGTACTGGTCGAGCGCGGCGCGCAGCGCGGCGATCACGTGCGTCGGCGGCGTGAAGCGCCACTGGCCCGTCTTGCGCAGGTACGCGTACTGGTCGTGAAGATCGAGCGCGAGCGACGGCGAGTTGCCTTCGCATGCGTCGAGCGCATCGCGCCGCACGATCGCGAACCCCATCCCCGGCACGCCTTCGAGGCATTTGCCGCTCGCCGAGACCAGCGCATCGATGCCGCTGTCCGCGAGCGCGATCGGCAACGCGCCGAACGAACTCATCGCGTCGACGATCAGCCGCTTGCCGTGGCGCCGGCACGCGGCCGCGATCGCATCGAGCGGATTCAGGATCCCGGCGCTCGTTTCCAGATGCACGAGCGCGACGTGCGTGATGCGCGGCTCGCGCGCGAACGCGGCCTCGACCGCCGCCGCGTCGACGGCCGCGTCCTCGCCGAACGGCAGCGCGATCGCGTCGATGCCGAGCCGGCCGAGGATCTTCAGGATGCGTGCGCAATACGCGCCGTTGTCGGGTACGAGCACGACGCCGTCGCGCGGCACCAGCGTACCGAGCGCGGCTTCGACCGAGAACGTGCCGCTGCCCTGCATCGGCACGCATACGTACTCGTCACCCCCTTTCGCGATCGTGACGAGGTCGGCGCAGACGCTGGCCGTCAGTTGATTGAAAGCGGCGTCCCACGAGCCCCAGTCATGTTGCATTGCGTGGCGGGTTGTGGCGGACGTGGTGAGCGGGCCGGGCGTGAGCAGAATCGGGTCGGGCATGGTTTTTCTCCAGCAGAGGTCGAACGAAACGCCGGGCGGCATTTCTGAATGACTTGCATGATATTGGCAAAATGTGTCATTTTTTGGAAATTGTGGCATTCGTCACGGGTTTGTCATCGAACGCTGTGATCCTTCGGTTGCCGCGCGAAACCAACCGCAGCGCGGTAGCGCGGCGGGCCGTCGTTCGGCCTGCCCGGAGATAACAGAGAGCCGGATCGTGCCCCGGCCGTTTGGTGTTCCGCCTACGGAGAAGTCAGATGACACTGCAGAAACCCTCGCGCGCCGCTGCCGGCGCGTTCCGCAAGCTCGCGCTGGCCGCCTGCGCCGCCGGTCTGCTGCAAGGTGCCGCGATGCCGGCGCATGCGGCAAACGCGGTCGTGCTGTACACGGCGGACGGTCTCGAGAACCTCTATCGCGATGTGCTGCCGGCCTTCGAGAAGAAGGAAGGCGTCAAGGTCAACATCGTGACGGCAGGTAGCGGCGAGGTCGTGAACCGCGCGAACATCGAGAAGAATTCGCCGAAGGCCGACGTGATCGTCACGCTGCCGCCGTTCATCCAGCAAGCCGGCCAGATGGGCCTGCTGCAGCCGTACCAGAGCGTGAACTACAAGAACGTGCCGGCCATCGCGAAGGCTGAGGACGGCACGTGGGCGACGTTCGTGAACAACTACTTCTCGTTCGCGATCAACCCGGACGTCGTGAAGAACCAGCCGAAGACGTTCGCCGACCTGCTGTCGCCGACCTATGCGGGCAAGGTCGCTTACTCGAACCCGGCCACGGCCGGCGACGGGATGGCCGTGCTGATCCTGACGACGTCGCTGATGGGCGAGGACAAGGCATTCGACTACCTCGCGAAGCTGTCGCAGAGCGTGAAATTCCACACGAAGGGCACGGGCTACCTGAACGTGCTGCTGTCGCGTAACGAGATCAGCGTCGCGAACGGCGACCTGCAGATGGACCTCGACGACGCCGAACACGGCGCGCTGTCCGTCAAGCCGATCTTCCTGGCCGCGAAGGACGGCGACCAGCCGACCACGTTCCAGCTCCCGTACGGCATCGGCCTGATCAAGAGCGGCCCGAACCAGGACGTGGGCAAGAAGCTGATCGACTACCTGATGTCGACGGAAGTGCAGGCGAAGGTGCCGGACATGTACGGCATCCCGGGCCGCACGGACGTGCCGCTGGCCGGCAAGAACGGCGAAGCGGTCAAGAAGGCGATCGCGGGCGTGAAGCTGATCCCGGTCGACTGGACCCAGGTGATGGCGAAGAAGCCGGTGTGGATCGAGCGCTGGAAGAAGGACGTGATCGGCAGCTCGGGCAAGCAGCTCGACGTCGTCAAGCCGAAGTGATCGGCACACGCCGCCTGTATTAGTGAGCGAGAGGATGAACCCGGTGGAAACCACCCTGACCCATCCCGGCGCATTCGGCGCCGCCGAACCGCACGCGACGCTGCGGTCCGGCGCGCCGGGCGGCGTGCAGATCGAACACCTGAGCGTGCGCTACGGCGCACGCACGGTGCTGGAAGATCTGTCGCTGTCGATCGGTGCCGGTGAATTTCTGACCGTGCTCGGCAAGAGCGGCTGCGGCAAGACCACGCTGCTGCGCTTCATCGCCGGGTTCGTGAAGGCCGATGGCCTGACCGGCACGCTGACCGTTGCCGGGCGCGACCTGACCTACGCGCCGCCGCACAAGCGCAATCTCGGTCTGCTGTTCCAGAATTACGCGCTGTTCCCGCACCTGTCGGTGTTCGAGAACGTCGCATTCGGGCTGCGCGCACGCGGCATGGCGTCGTCGGAAGTGACGCGCCGCGTCGCCGACGCGCTGAAGCTCGTGCAGCTCGGCGATGCGGGCCATCATCTGCCCGCGCAGCTGTCTGGCGGGATGCAGCAGCGCGTCGCGCTGGCACGCGCGCTCGTGATCGAGCCGGACGTGCTGCTGCTCGACGAGCCGCTGTCGGCGCTCGACGCCAACCTGCGCGCATCGGTGCGCAGCGAACTGAAGGCGCTGCACGAGCGCCTGCCGAACCTGACCGTCGTCTGTGTGACGCACGACCGCGACGACGCGCTCGTGCTGTCCGACCGCGCGCTGCTGATGCGCGACGGCCACATCGCGCAGCTCGGCACGCCGCAGCAGTTGTACGACGCGCCGCGGGACGGCTACGTCGCACGCTATCTCGGCCCGGCGAACCTGCTGCCGCCGCACGTGATCTTCCCGGTCGGCGATCCGCGCCACGACGTACGCGACAAGGTCGCATGCGTGCGCCCCGAGCGCCTGACCGTGATGCCGCCGTCGGCCGGTGGCCTGCACGGTACGGTGGCATCCGTCGAATGGCAGGGCGCGGACCTGTCGATCGCGGTCGTGATCGACGCGGCGCCCGGCGAGCCCGTGCGCGTCACGATGCAACGCGGCCGCGGCGCGGCCCCCGAGCGCGGTGCGCGCGTGTCCCTGCAATGCGAGGCAGACGATGTCGTCCTTATCGAGCCCTGAAGCCGGCCTGCCGCCGCACGTGCTCGCGTCGGCCGCCGCGCACGCCGCCGCCGCACGGCGCCGCAAGCGCATGGGCGACCTGCACCTGGCCGCGCTCGCGATCGTCGTGCTCGGCCCGCTCGTCGTCTATCCGCTGGTGCGGCTCGTGCTGCTGAGCGTGTCGGGCGATCACGGGTTGAGTTTCGCCGCGTACCGGACCTTCTTCGGCAACCCCGACACGCGCAGCGTGCTGATGACGACGCTCGGCGTGCTGTTCGCGAGCGCCGGCACCGCATCGGTGCTCGGCGTGCTGCTGGCCGCGCTGCTGTTCTTCAAGCCGTTCCCGGGCGCATCGCTCGTCACGCGCTTCCTGGAACTCTACGTCGCGTTCCCGTCGTTCCTCGTCGCGTTCACGCTGATCTTCCTGTACGGCTCGCAAGGGTCGATCAGCATTGCGCTGCAGCACCTGTTCCATCTGGAGAATCCGCCGCTCGATTTCCTGTTCGGCATCGGCGGCGTGATTCTCGCGCAGACCGTGTTCTATACGCCGTTCGTCGTGCGGCCGACGCTCGCGTCGTTCGCGACGCTCGACCTGCGTCTGATCGAAGCCGCGCGCAGCCTCGGCGCGCCCGGCTGGATGCTCGCGCGTCGCGTCGTGCTGCCGATCGCGTGGCCGGGCATCGCCGCCGGCACCGTGCTGTGCTTCCTGCTGACGCTGAACGAGTTCGGGATTCTGCTGGTGCTCGGCAGCGCGCGGCTCGTCACGCTGCCGGTCGCGATCTACAGCAGCGCGACCGTCGATCTCGACCTGCCGACCGCGTCGGCCGGCGCGGTCGTGATGCTGGCGTTGTCGCTGGCGCTGTATGCGGTTTATCGCCGGGTGAACCGGCGTGCGACGGGAGGGAACGATGTCCGCTGAATTTCGTATCGGGCAAGCCGTGCCGCGCCACCAGATCGGCTGGAGCGACGCGCTGCTCAAGCATGCGTCGCGCGCCGCGCTCGCGCTGGCCGCATTCGCGTGCTTCTGGTTGTTCGTGCTGCCGGTCGTCGTCGTCGCGCTGTCGAGCGTGTCGACGCAATGGTCGGGCACGATTTTGCCGGCCGGCTACAGCCTGCGCTGGTTCGAGCGGCTCGGGTCGCCGGAATACGACGCGCTGCTGACGAGCCTCGAAATCGGCTTCGGCGTGTCGGCAATCGGCACGGTCCTCGGGCTGTGGCTCGCACTGGCGCTCGAAGGGCGCGACCGTCGCGGCCTCGGCGCGGTGGTCGACGCGCTCGTGATGGTGCCGAACGGCGTGCCGAGCGTCGTGCTCGGGCTCGCGGTGCTGATCGCGTATCACCAGAAGCCGTTCGACCTGTCGAGTTCGGCGGCGATCGTCGTGTTCGTGCAACTCGCGCTGATTCTGCCGTTCTGCTATCGCTGCGCGGCCGCCGCGCTGCGTCCGGAACTGACCGTGCTGCGCGAAGCCGCGGCGAGCCTCGGTGCGCCGCCCGCGATGGTGCTGCGCCGCGTGCTGCTGCCGCAACTCGTGCCGGCGTTGCGCGCGAGCCTCGCGCTCGGCTTCGCGCTGTCGCTCGGCGAGCTCGGTGCGACGCTGACGGTCTATCCGCCGGGCTTCGCGACCGTGCCGATCGTCGTGATCGGCCAGGTGGAGCGCGGCTATTACCTTCCGGCATCGGCGCTGTCGCTGCTGATGCTCGGCGCGTCGCTCGCGGCGCTGCTGCTGATCGCGGCGCGCGTGCCGCGCGGCAAGCGGGCGGCATCATGAACGCCGCGTTCGCATTGCGCCATCCCGGTGACGCGGCACCCGCCGGCGCGTCGACCGGGCTCGCGGGTCGCTCGGTCGACGTCAACGGCCGACGCTACCGGCTGCCGGTCGAGCCGACCGTCGTCGTCTGCGTCGACGGCTGCGAGTACGACTATCTCGAACGGGCGGTGGAAGCGGGCGTCGCGCCGTTCATCGGCCGGATGATCGCGGAAGGCACGGCGTGGCGCGGCGATTGCGTCGTACCGACCTTCACCAACCCGAACAACCTGTCGATCGTCTGCGGCGTGCCGCCGTCGGTCCACGGGATCTGCGGCAACTATTTCTGGGATCCGGCCGCCGACGGCGGGCGCGGTGCCGAAGTGATGATGAACGACCCGGCCTACCTGCGTGCCGGCACGCTGCTCGCGGCGGCGTCCGACGCCGGTGCGCGGGTGGCCGTCGTGACCGCGAAGGACAAGCTGCGCCGGCTGCTCGGCTGGCAGATGCACGGCATCTGCTTCTCCGCGGAGAAGGCGGCGCAGGCGAATCTCGCGGAAAACGGGATCGTCGACGTGCTCGACTGGGTCGGCCTGCCATCGCCGGACGTCTACAGCGCAGCGTTGTCGGAATTCGTGTTCGCAGCCGGCGTGCGGCTCGCGCAGACCCGGCAAGTCGACCTGATGTACCTGTCGACTACCGACTACGTGCAGCACAAGTGCGAGCCGGGCAGTGCGGGCGCGAACGCGTTCTACGCGATGATGGACGGTTACCTCGCGCAGCTCGACGCGCTCGGCTGGGCGATCGGCCTGACCGCCGATCACGGGATGAACGCGAAGCACGACCCGGCGACGGGGCGCCCGAACGTGATCTATCTGCAGGACGCCTTCGACGGCTGGTACGGCGCGCAGGCTGCGCGCGTGATCCTGCCGATCACCGATCCGTACGTCGTGCATCACGGCGCGCTCGGCTCGTTTGCGACCATCTACCTGGCGCCGGGCGTCGACCGGGCCGAGGCGATGTGGCGCGTCGGCGGCCTCGACGGCGTCGAGCTCGTGCTCGACAACGCGGAAGCCGCTGCCCGTTTCGAGTTGCCGGCCGACCGGATCGGCGATCTCGTCGTGATCGGCCGCCGCGACATGACGCTCGGCACGCGCGAGCGCGAACACGATCTGTCAGGCCTCACGGTGCCGCTGCGTTCGCACGGCGGCGTGTCGGAGCAGGAAGTGCCGCTGCTGTTCAACCGGCGTATCGAGCGGGACGATCCCGCGCGTCGCCCGCGCAACTTCGACGTGTTCGATTTCGTGCTGAACCGGGTCACGACATGATGGCGCATCCCCGGCAAGACCATCCGTCCTTTCGCGCAGAAGCGCTGCGCTGGTGCGGCACGCGCGCGACGCGCGAACGCACGCTCGACGTCACCGACCCGTACACGGGCACGCGCGTCGGGACGGCGCCGCTCGCGAGCGTCGACGACGTGCGCGCGGCGTTCGATTACGCGATGGCCTACCGGCCGAAGCTCACCCGCTACGAGCGCTCACAGATCCTCGAACGTGCGGCTGCGCTGCTGCGCGAGCGCACCGAGGAAGCGTCCGACCTGATCACGCTCGAATCGGGGCTGTCGAAGCAGGATTCCCGCTACGAGATCGGCCGTGTCGCCGACGTGCTGAAGTTCGCGGCAGTCGAGGCATTACGCGACGATTCGCAAAGTTTCTCGTGCGACCTGACGCCTCACGGCAAGGCGCGGCGCGTGTTTTCGCAGCGGCAGCCGCTCGATGGCGTGATCGTCGCCATCACGCCGTTCAATCATCCGATGAACCAGGTGGCGCACAAGATCGCGCCGGCGATCGCGACCAACAACCGCGTGATCGTGAAGCCGTCGGAGAAGGTGCCGTTGTCGGCGTTCTATCTGGCCGACCTGCTGTATGAAGCAGGATTGCCGGAGCCGATGCTGCAGGTGCTGACGGGCGACCCGGCGGAGATCGCGGACGAACTCGTCACGCATCCGCATGCGTCGCTGATCACCTTTACGGGCGGCGTCGCGATCGGCAAGGCGATTGCCGCGCGGGCCGGCTACCGGCGCATCGTGCTGGAACTGGGCGGCAACGATCCGCTGATCGTGCTCGATGACGCCGATCTCGAACGTGCGGCGTCGCTGGCGGTGCTCGGCTCGTACCGGAATTCGGGCCAGCGCTGTACGGCCGTCAAGCGGATGCTGGTGCAGCGTTCGATCGCACCCGCATTCACCGAATTGCTGGTCGAGAAGACGCGCGCATGGAACTACGGCGATCCGTTCGATCCCGCCAATGAAATGGGCACGGTGATCGACGAGGCGGCGGCGCGGCTGTTCGAGGCGCGCGTGGACGAGGCGGTCGCGCAGGGCGCGCGCCTGCTGACCGGCAACGTGCGGCGCGGCGCGTTGTATTCGCCGACCGTGCTCGACAACGTCGATCCGTCGATGACGATCGTGCGCGAGGAGACCTTCGGGCCGGTGTCGCCGGTGATGACGTTCGATACGATCGACGATGCGATCCGGATCAGCAACGGGACGGCGTTCGGGCTGTCGTCGGGGGTGTGTACCGACAGCACGTCGGCGGTCGTGCGGTTCGTGAACGAACTGAACGTCGGCACGGTGAATGTATGGGAAGTGCCCGGATACCGGATCGAGCTGTCGCCGTTCGGCGGGATCAAGGATTCCGGGCTCGGTTACAAGGAAGGCGTTCAGGAGGCGATGAAGAGCTTCACGAACCTGAAGACGTTTTCGCTGCCTTGGGAGTAAACGAATGGCATTGACGGTGGAAGAGATCCACGGGCTGTACCGGGAACATGGCCATGTGGCCTATAGCGGAGAGCCGGTCACGCAACTCGAGCATGCGTTGCAGAGCGCCTTGCTGGCGGAAGAGGCGGGCGCCGGCGAAGCATTGGTCGCGGCGGCATTCCTGCACGACCTCGGCCATCTGCTGAATCGCCAGGGCGAGACGCCGAGTGCGCGCGGGATCGACGATCTGCATCAGTATTACGTGCTGCCGTTTCTGCGGCCGCTGTTTTCCGACGCGGTGCTGGAGCCGATCCGGCTGCACGTCGATGCGAAGCGCTGCCTGTGCCGCACGGACGCCGGCTACTTCGAGAGCCTGTCGCCGGACTCGGTGCGCAGTCTCGCGCTGCAGGGCGGCATCTTCAGCGAAGAGGAAACGACGGCATTCCTGCAGCGCCCGTTCGCGGAGGACGCGCTGCGTCTGCGCCGCTGGGACGACACGGCGAAAGAGGAAGGAAAAGTGACGCCGGATCTCGATCACTATATGGAGATCGTCGCGCGCCAGGTGCGCACGGACTGACGGTTTGGCCGCCTCTATATAAGGCCCCGCACGCGGCAGCGTGCGGGGCCTTATATTTTTTGCGAAACCCCTTGCGCGATTGTCGGGAGCTGCATAGAATCACGCCTCTTTCGCGCTAACGGAAACACGGCGCGGGAGGAAGGGAAGCGGTGCTGTTGAGGTCCGGTGGTAGCGGCCTCGGCGGTACAGGAAGTTGAGCCCCGCAGTCGCAACGATGTAGTAAAAAAGTTGTTGACGAGCTGCGAAACACGGTTCATAATCTCGCTTCTCTGCTGCTGAAAACGCAGCGCTGCTGAGAAACACGAAGTTCCTCGCAGAAATGCTCTTTAAAAATTAACAGCCGATAAGTGTGGGCGCTTGATGGAAGCGAGCTGATCCTCGGATCAGATAGCGAAAGTATCAAGAGTCTCACACTAAAGTAAGTCAGGTTTATGAAGTGATTCATATTCCTGTCAGCTTTGAGTGAGCGACCGGTTCTTAACTGAACCGAAAACAGTAACAGGTTTAAACTGAAGAGTTTGATCCTGGCTCAGATTGAACGCTGGCGGCATGCCTTACACATGCAAGTCGAACGGCAGCACGGGTGCTTGCACCTGGTGGCGAGTGGCGAACGGGTGAGTAATACATCGGAACATGTCCTGTAGTGGGGGATAGCCCGGCGAAAGCCGGATTAATACCGCATACGATCTACGGATGAAAGCGGGGGACCTTCGGGCCTCGCGCTATAGGGTTGGCCGATGGCTGATTAGCTAGTTGGTGGGGTAAAGGCCTACCAAGGCGACGATCAGTAGCTGGTCTGAGAGGACGACCAGCCACACTGGGACTGAGACACGGCCCAGACTCCTACGGGAGGCAGCAGTGGGGAATTTTGGACAATGGGCGAAAGCCTGATCCAGCAATGCCGCGTGTGTGAAGAAGGCCTTCGGGTTGTAAAGCACTTTTGTCCGGAAAGAAATCCTTGACCCTAATACGGTCGGGGGATGACGGTACCGGAAGAATAAGCACCGGCTAACTACGTGCCAGCAGCCGCGGTAATACGTAGGGTGCGAGCGTTAATCGGAATTACTGGGCGTAAAGCGTGCGCAGGCGGTTTGCTAAGACCGATGTGAAATCCCCGGGCTCAACCTGGGAACTGCATTGGTGACTGGCAGGCTAGAGTATGGCAGAGGGGGGTAGAATTCCACGTGTAGCAGTGAAATGCGTAGAGATGTGGAGGAATACCGATGGCGAAGGCAGCCCCCTGGGCCAATACTGACGCTCATGCACGAAAGCGTGGGGAGCAAACAGGATTAGATACCCTGGTAGTCCACGCCCTAAACGATGTCAACTAGTTGTTGGGGATTCATTTCCTTAGTAACGTAGCTAACGCGTGAAGTTGACCGCCTGGGGAGTACGGTCGCAAGATTAAAACTCAAAGGAATTGACGGGGACCCGCACAAGCGGTGGATGATGTGGATTAATTCGATGCAACGCGAAAAACCTTACCTACCCTTGACATGGTCGGAATCCTGCTGAGAGGTGGGAGTGCTCGAAAGAGAACCGGCGCACAGGTGCTGCATGGCTGTCGTCAGCTCGTGTCGTGAGATGTTGGGTTAAGTCCCGCAACGAGCGCAACCCTTGTCCTTAGTTGCTACGCAAGAGCACTCTAAGGAGACTGCCGGTGACAAACCGGAGGAAGGTGGGGATGACGTCAAGTCCTCATGGCCCTTATGGGTAGGGCTTCACACGTCATACAATGGTCGGAACAGAGGGTTGCCAACCCGCGAGGGGGAGCTAATCCCAGAAAACCGATCGTAGTCCGGATTGCACTCTGCAACTCGAGTGCATGAAGCTGGAATCGCTAGTAATCGCGGATCAGCATGCCGCGGTGAATACGTTCCCGGGTCTTGTACACACCGCCCGTCACACCATGGGAGTGGGTTTTACCAGAAGTGGCTAGTCTAACCGCAAGGAGGACGGTCACCACGGTAGGATTCATGACTGGGGTGAAGTCGTAACAAGGTAGCCGTATCGGAAGGTGCGGCTGGATCACCTCCTTTCTAGAGCTTCTCGCAAAGTTGAGCGCTCACGCTTATCGGCTGTAAATTTAAAGACAGACTCAGGGGTCTGTAGCTCAGTCGGTTAGAGCACCGTCTTGATAAGGCGGGGGTCGTTGGTTCGAATCCAACCAGACCCACCAATGTCTTGTCTGACTGTAGGTACCTGAGGTCATCTGTACATGGGGGCATAGCTCAGCTGGGAGAGCACCTGCTTTGCAAGCAGGGGGTCGTCGGTTCGATCCCGTCTGCCTCCACCAATCCTCAATGCTAAGAGTTTGCTGAAAATTCAGCGAGCGCTTTGCATTGGCGATTGAGCCAGTCAGAGGATATCAATAGATATCGGCTGTCGTTCTTTAACAATCTGGAAGAAGTAAGTAATTTGGATAGCGGAAGCGTCTTGAGATGGACGTGAAAACTATCCGGGTTGTGATTGTATCGATGTATCTCAAGATGATTCGAACTCTATGTTTGACTCAATTGGAATACGGCACAAATGCGAGAACTCAACCTGTAGCGACTGTAGCGTCGAAAGATGAGACAGACTCGTTATAGGGTCAAGCGAACAAGTGCATGTGGTGGATGCCTTGGCGATCACAGGCGATGAAGGACGCGGTAGCCTGCGAAAAGCTACGGGGAGCTGGCAAACGAGCTTTGATCCGTAGATGTCCGAATGGGGAAACCCACTCCTTTTGGAGTATCCATGGCTGAATACATAGGCCATGCGAAGCGAACGCGGTGAACTGAAACATCTAAGTAACCGCAGGAAAAGAAATCAACCGAGATTCCCAAAGTAGTGGCGAGCGAAATGGGATGAGCCTTGCACTCTTTATTTGTATTGTTAGCCGAACGCTCTGGAAAGTGCGGCCATAGCGGGTGATAGCCCCGTAGGCGAAAACAGTATGAAAGAACTAGGTGTGCGACAAGTAGGGCGGGACACGTGAAATCCTGTCTGAAGATGGGGGGACCATCCTCCAAGGCTAAATACTCGTGATCGACCGATAGTGAACCAGTACCGTGAGGGAAAGGCGAAAAGAACCCCGGGAGGGGAGTGAAATAGATCCTGAAACCGCATGCATACAAACAGTCGGAGCCTCGTAAGGGGTGACGGCGTACCTTTTGTATAATGGGTCAGCGACTTACGTTCAGTAGCAAGCTTAACCGTATAGGGCAGGCGTAGCGAAAGCGAGTCCGAATAGGGCGTTCAGTTGCTGGGCGTAGACCCGAAACCAAGTGATCTATCCATGGCCAGGATGAAGGTGCGGTAACACGTACTGGAGGTCCGAACCCACTAACGTTGAAAAGTTAGGGGATGAGCTGTGGATAGGGGTGAAAGGCTAAACAAACTTGGAAATAGCTGGTTCTCTCCGAAAACTATTTAGGTAGTGCCTCGTGTCTCACCTTCGGGGGTAGAGCACTGTCATGGTTGGGGGGTCTATTGCAGATTACCCCGCCATAGCAAACTCCGAATACCGAAGAGTGCAATCACGGGAGACAGACATCGGGTGCTAACGTCCGGTGTCAAGAGGGAAACAACCCAGACCGCCAGCTAAGGTCCCCAAATATAGCTAAGTGGGAAACGAAGTGGGAAGGCTAAAACAGTCAGGAGGTTGGCTTAGAAGCAGCCACCCTTTAAAGAAAGCGTAATAGCTCACTGATCGAGTCGTCCTGCGCGGAAGATGTAACGGGGCTAAGCTATATACCGAAGCTGCGGATGCGTGCTTTGCACGCATGGTAGGAGAGCGTTCCGTAAGCCTGCGAAGGTGCGTTGAAAAGCGTGCTGGAGGTATCGGAAGTGCGAATGCTGACATGAGTAGCGATAAAGGGGGTGAAAGGCCCCCTCGCCGTAAGCCCAAGGTTTCCTACGCAACGTTCATCGGCGTAGGGTGAGTCGGCCCCTAAGGCGAGGCAGAAATGCGTAGCTGATGGGAAGCAGGTCAATATTCCTGCACCATTGTTAGATGCGATGGGGGGACGAATCGCGGAAGGTTGTCCGGGTGTTGGAAGTCCCGGTCGCTGCATTGGAGAAGGCGCTTAGGCAAATCCGGGCGCGGAATTCAAGGGTGTGGCGCGAGCTCCTTAGGGAGCGAAGCAATTGGAAGTGGTTCCAAGAAAAGCCTCTAAGCTTCAGTCTAACGATGACCGTACCGCAAACCGACACAGGTGGGCGAGATGAGTATTCTAAGGCGCTTGAGAGAACTCGGGAGAAGGAACTCGGCAAATTGGTACCGTAACTTCGGGATAAGGTACGCCCTTGTAGCTTGATGCCCCTGCGGGCAAAGGGTGAAGGGGTTGCAATAAACTGGTGGCTGCGACTGTTTAATAAAAACACAGCACTCTGCAAACACGAAAGTGGACGTATAGGGTGTGACGCCTGCCCGGTGCCGGAAGATTAAATGATGGGGTGCAAGCTCTTGATTGAAGTCCCGGTAAACGGCGGCCGTAACTATAACGGTCCTAAGGTAGCGAAATTCCTTGTCGGGTAAGTTCCGACCTGCACGAATGGCGTAACGATGGCCACACTGTCTCCTCCCGAGACTCAGCGAAGTTGAAGTGTTTGTGATGATGCAATCTACCCGCGGCTAGACGGAAAGACCCCATGAACCTTTACTGTAGCTTTGCATTGGACTTTGAACCGATCTGTGTAGGATAGGTGGGAGGCTATGAAACCGGAACGCTAGTTTCGGTGGAGCCGTCCTTGAAATACCACCCTGGTTTGTTTGAGGTTCTAACCTTGGCCCGTGATCCGGGTCGGGGACAGTGCATGGTAGGCAGTTTGACTGGGGCGGTCTCCTCCCAAAGCGTAACGGAGGAGTACGAAGGTACGCTAGGTACGGTCGGAAATCGTGCTGATAGTGCAATGGCATAAGCGTGCTTAACTGCGAGACCGACAAGTCGAGCAGGTGCGAAAGCAGGTCATAGTGATCCGGTGGTTCTGTATGGAAGGGCCATCGCTCAACGGATAAAAGGTACTCTGGGGATAACAGGCTGATACCGCCCAAGAGTTCATATCGACGGCGGTGTTTGGCACCTCGATGTCGGCTCATCTCATCCTGGGGCTGTAGCCGGTCCCAAGGGTATGGCTGTTCGCCATTTAAAGAGGTACGTGAGCTGGGTTTAAAACGTCGTGAGACAGTTTGGTCCCTATCTGCCGTGGGCGTTGGATATTTGAAGGGGGCTGCTCCTAGTACGAGAGGACCGGAGTGGACGAACCTCTGGTGTACCGGTTGTCACGCCAGTGGCATCGCCGGGTAGCTATGTTCGGAAGAGATAACCGCTGAAAGCATCTAAGCGGGAAACTCGCCTTAAGATGAGATATCCCTGGGGACTAGATCCCCTTGAAGGGTCGTTCGAGACCAGGACGTTGATAGGTCAGGTGTGTAAGCGCAGTAATGCGTTCAGCTAACTGATACTAATTGCCCGTAAGGCTTGATCCTATAACAAGT
This sequence comes from Burkholderia cepacia complex sp. TUM26381, assembly GCF_057439935.1. NCBI lineage: Bacteria > Pseudomonadati > Pseudomonadota > Betaproteobacteria > Burkholderiales > Burkholderiaceae > Burkholderia > Burkholderia cepacia complex sp. TUM26381. The sequence goes on from NZ_CM172007.1 coordinate 406,343, forward strand.
CTGTCTCGACAGCCGTTAGCGCTTCAGCGCTTACGGATGTCGAGCGTCGAGTGCAGCGCACTCGACGTACAGCGGTTGAAGTACCGCATATGTGTGAGATACAACCTCACAACCCAACCAAATTACTGCTTCTTCCAAGATTGGTTGTGCTGCGAAGCAGCGCAACAACCCTCTTTGCCTGATGACCATAGCGAGTCGGTCCCACCCCTTCCCATCCCGAACAGGACCGTGAAACGACTCTACGCCGATGATAGTGCGGATTCCCGTGTGAAAGTAGGTAATCGTCAGGCTCCCTAAGCCAAGAACCCCCGCCCGAAAGGCGGGGGTTTTTGCATTTGAGCGACGGAAATGTGCGTGCCGGCCACGCGAAATGCGCCCGGCGCTGCGGCGCCGACGGGCGTCGATTCGGACCGAGGCCGCATCCACGCCACGCGCCACATTCGACCACCTTCCATCCCGCTTCCACGAGCTTGGCATATAAAGATGTTCCGCCTGCCCAGGTTGCCCGTTCACTTGCATCGGTACTATCGAAGCTGGTGTCCTTCTACTCAGGTATCTGCTGTCTTCGCGATCCACCGCCAGCACCTCTGAAATCCCCGGTACGTTCGTCGATGGGCTGCACCAGCGCACCGTCAGCCGACGTCCTGCCAAGGTCGACGCGCTCAGCTGAGACGTCGTGATAGCCGATGATGAGCGACGTTTGCCGACGATGATCGATAAATCCCGATTCCTGCCGAAAAACTCCCTGCGTGATCCATCTGTCTTTCGACACGCTGTGTCGACCTGATCGTGTGCGCCCTGTACGGACGCATACGAAATCGTCGTAAAAATCTATGCGCATAAAGTCCATTTGCGCGACGTGCCTTGCAGAGCGGAAAGCAGGCCCTTCAGGGTAATATCGCCATTCGTCCCGATTCCCGGCGCTTGTCCACGTCTGCCGGCGGTCGGTGTCTTCCGCATTCCGTCTCCTGCATCGTTCATGACTGACAGCCCTGCCCAAGGTGGTCGGACGACCGACTTCTTGCCGTATCTCGTCGCCGCAACGTTCTTCATGGAGTACCTCGACACGACCGTGATCGCGACCGCGCTGCCGCAAATGGCGCGCTCGTTCGGCGTCGGACCGAACGCGCTGAGTCTCGGGATGACCGCGTACATGCTGGCGCTGGCGGTGTTCATTCCGATCAGCGGCTGGATCGCCGATCGCTACGGTTCGCGCACGGTGTTCGCGAGCGCCATCGTCGTCTTTACCGGTGCGTCGGTGCTGTGCGGGCTGTCTGAAGGTGTGATGTCGTTCACGGCTGCGCGGCTGCTGCAGGGTGTCGGCGGGGCGATGATGGTGCCGGTCGGACGGATGATCGTCGTGCGCAGCACCGACAAGGCCAAGCTGATGCGCGCGATCGCGACAATCACGTGGCCGGGCATCGTCGCGCCCGTCGTCGGGCCGCCGATCGGCGGCTTCATCACGACCTATGCGTCGTGGCGCTGGATCTTCCTGTTGAACGTCCCGTTCGGCATCGCTGCGCTCGTCTGTACCTGGCTGATCGTCCGGAACACGCGGGCCGACGAGCAACGGCCGCTCGACTGGATCGGCTTCGTGCTGGCCGGTGGCGCGCTAACCTGTCTGCTGATTGGCACCGAGGCGGCCGGGCAGCAGGATGTCGACTTCACGCGCGCGGGTGTCCTGGTGGGGGCGAGCGTGCTGTTCGGCATGGCCGCGTGGTTGCATGCGCGGCGTTGCGCGCATCCGCTGCTCGATTTCACGACGCTGAAGGTGCCGACGTTCTCGGTGACGGTGCTCACCGGTTCGGTCACGCGGATGGCGATCAACGCCGTGCCGTACCTGCTGCCGCTGCTGTTCCAGATCGGTTTCGGGTTGTCGCCGTTCCAGTCGGGCCTGCTGCTGCTGGCTAGCGCACTCGGCAATCTGGGGATGAAGGCGGGAACGTCCTGGATTCTCGACCGATACGGCTTCCGGCGCGTTGCACTCGTCGATGTGACGATCGTCGGCTTCTTCACGATCGCGTGCGGTTGGCTGACCGCGTCGACGCCGCTGGCGATCACGCTGCTCGTCGTATTCGTCTACGGACTCACGCGGTCGATGCAGTTCACGACGCTCGCGACGCTCGCCTATGCGGATATCCCGGCTCAGCAGACGAGTGCAGCCAGCACGCTGTGGAGCGCTGCGCAGCAGATGACGATCGGGATGGGGATCGCGTTCGGCGCATTGTCATTGCGTCTCGCGGCACTCGTGCGCGGCGATGCGGCCGGCATGCACTACGTGCTCGACGATTTCCGCTGGGCGTTCGTCGCGGCCGGCGTGCTCGCGCTGCTGACGTTGCCGGGCTATGCGCGGCTGGCTTCCGATGCAGGCGATCGGCTGCGGGCGATCGTGGCGCGAGGGTAGGCCGGACTGCAGGCTGCATGTGCGTGACGACAGGTGAATACGGCTGTTTCTCGTCATTCACCTGAGCGTAGGCCCGTCATGGCCGCGGTGGTTCGACGGTCGGCGCAATCGGTCGCCGTCGCTGCGTGCGAGTGATCACGCTGAATAGCCAATTCCCGATTGCAGGCTTCCCGAGCAATGGCGCGCAGTGCTCCGCGCATGCACCCGGTGCATGGTGAGCGGTGCGGCAGCGTCGCGCCCGTCTCGACTGCCGTTACTGTGCGTCGTGGAAGATGATGCCGACCGTGTGGCGGTGGCCGCTTCGGATCCGGCTCACGCCGTGACGCAGGTTGACGCGATAGACGCCGCGCGTTCCCTGCACGGGCCTGCCATGTACGGCGAAGATCACCGCGTCGCCTTGCATCAGCGGCACCACTTCCGTACGCGACTGCATGCGTGGCCGCTGTTCCGTCAACACGAACTCCCCTCCGGTGAAATCGCGGCCCGGCGCCGACAGCAGGATCGCGACCTGGAGCGGAAACACGTGTTCGCCATAGAGATCCTGATGGAGGCAGTTGTAGTCGTCGGGGCCGTATTGCAGGATCAGCGGCGTTGGTCGCGTCTGTCCCGCCGCGTGGCAGCGATCGAGGAATGTCGTGTGGTCTTTCGGATAGCGGACGTCGATCCCGAGTGCCTGGTTCCAGCGATTCGCGATCGGCGCGAGATGCGGGTAGAGCGTCGCGCGCAATTCGGCGATGAGCGCAGGCAACGGGTACGCGAAGTACTTGTATTCGCCGCGGCCGAACCCGTGCCGTGCCATCACGACGCGTGAACGATAGAGCGCATCCCGTGGATAGAGCGATGCGAGCGCATCGCATTCGCGTGCCGGCATCAGGCCCGGCACGTGCGCGCATCCGTAGCGATCGAGTTCGGTATCGACGGTCGACCAGTCGATCGCGTCGACGCGTTGTGCGATGTCCGTCGATTCGACGGCAGGTTGCAGATCGGCAATGTTCACAGGTGCACCTCGATTCATCCGCAACGTGGCGCCGTGCGATTGCGCACGGTCGAATCCACGACGAAAGTTGATGAACCCAGTCTAGCGACGTCCGTGTGCGGATGCGTTCCAGATCTTGCGCTTCAATTCGGAGGGGGAAACGGGGAGACGCGGCACCGACATACCCAATGAGGTGACGTGCTCGAGCGAAGAGGCGAAGAGGCGAAGAGGCGAAGAGGCGAAGAGGCGAAGAGGCGAAGAGGCGAAGAGGCGAAGAGGCGAAGAGGCGAAGAGGCGAAGAGGCGAAGAGGCGAAGAGGCGAAGAGGCGAAGATTTGGTCAGCCGCAGCCGCAGCCGCAGCCACAGCCACAGCCACAGCCACAGCCGCAGCCGCAGCCGCAGCCACAGCCACAGCCACAGCCACAGCAGGCGACCGGCTCCACCGGCCACCCGCCGCAACCAAAATCAGGCCAGCGATCGGAACAGCCAGTAGAGTCCCGCCGCCAGCGCGATCGACGCCGGCAGCGTCAGCACCCACGCGAGGACGAGGCTGCGCACCGTGCTCCATTGCAACCCGGACCCGTTCGCCGCCATCGTGCCCGCGACGCCCGACGACAGCACGTGGGTCGTCGAGACGGGCAGCCCGTACATGTCGGCCGCGCCGATCGTCAGCATCGCGACGAGTTCGGCCGATGCGCCCTGTCCGTACGTCAGATGCTGCTTGCCGATTTTCTCGCCGACGGTCACGACGATCCGCTTCCAGCCGACCATCGTGCCGAGTCCCAGCGCGATCGCAACGGCGACCTTCACCCACGTAGGAATGAACTTGGTCGCGTGGTCGAGCTGCGTGCGATAGTTGTCGATCGCGAGCTTGTCGTCGGCCGCAAACGCCGGCTGACCCGACTTCTCGATCAGGCGAATTGCTTCGGATACCAGATACATCGTGTTGCGCACGTTATCGACGTCGCGCTGCGGCACGGCCGCCATCGAGCCCGATGCGCCGACTGCCGTCGCGAGCGACGTGGACAGTTGCGCCACGGCCGGCAGCACGGCGGGCGTCAGTTCGCGACGCTGCACGTAGTGTTCGACGTCGGCGCGCGGGTTCGCGGACGGCGCGACGCCGTTCGTGTACTTCCCGAACGTCGCGGCCGCCTGGTTCGCGACGGCAACGAACGTCTGCGATTCGGCCGGGGTGACGGCCTTGTTCAAGGCATACGCGGTCGGCACCGTGCCGATCAGGATCAGCATGATGAGCCCCATCCCTTTCTGCCCGTCGTTCGAACCGTGCGCGAACGACACGCCCGTGCAGGTCAGGATCAGCAGGCAGCGAATCCAGAACGGCGGCGGTTGATCCTTCGGCGGCTCCTTGTACAGCGCCGGAATCCGCACGAGCGCCTTCAGCACGAGGAGCAGCAACGACGCGCACAGGAAGCCGACGATCGGCGAGAACAGCAGCGACTTGCCCACGCCGAGCGCCTGGCCCCAGTCGACGCCGCTCGTGCCGGACGGCCCGTGCATCAGCTGGTTCATCAGCCCGACGCCGATGATCGACCCGATCAGCGTATGCGAGCTCGATGACGGCAATCCGAAATACCAGGTTGCGAGGTTCCACACGATCGCGGCGATCAGCAGCGCGAACACCATCGCGAAGCCCGAGCCGCTGCCGACCTGCAGGATCAGCTCGACCGGCAGCAACTGCAGGATGCCGAATGCGACTGCGCCGCTCGAGACCATCACGCCGAGGAAGTTCCACATGCCCGACCAGATCACCGCGACGTTCGGCGTCAGCGAGTGCGTATAGATCACGGTGGCGACCGCGTTCGCGGTGTCGTGGAAGCCATTGACGAATTCGAAGCCGAGTGCGATCAGCAGCGCGGCGCCGAGCAGCAGGTAAGGGAACAGCTTTCCTTCGCGGACCGGTGACAGATCGTCGATCAGGTGCGTGGCGATATAGACGGCGCCGAGCACGAGCACCAGCAGGAAGACGGCATAGCCGACCTGCCTGGTGCGTTCGACGGAGCCCGGCGTGTTCGGTGCGGACGAAGCAGGTTGATTCATGACGGCATCTCGTAAGGGAACCGCGTCCGATCCTAGCTGCGGCTAGCCGTCAGTTTGATGACAGTCGGGAGGACGAACGGTGTGTCTTGCAGATGCGTAAGGTGATTGAAGGCATGCATTCGTGACGCGACGTACCGGCACGCATCGTTGCCCACATCGTGAGCGCAATGCGGGCCTACGCGTTGCCGTCCGCAATCAACGTCCATCCATCCGGCGATGCAACGAGCGTCGTGCAGGACAGCGGCGCGACGCCGATACGGGTTGCCGCCCTGGAATCCATCCGCAGCGCATGGGCGGCGGCCGCGCGAACGATCGGCGCATGCGTGATCGCGACGATGTCGCGGTCGTGTCGCAGCGCATTCAACCATGTGCCGACGCGGCGCATGGCTGCTTCGAACGATTCGCCGCCGTGCGGCGCCGCGGACGGGTCGCCGATCCACGTACCCAGTTCGTCCGGCAAGTCGCGTGCAAGGTCGTGCAAGCGCTTGCCGCGCCAGTTTCGGTAATCGATGTCGCGCAGCGCGTCGTCAGTTTCGGAGCGCAGACCGAGTGCGTCGGCGGTCTGCCGTGCACAGCGTGCAGGGCTGCACAGCGCGAGTGAGCCGGCGATGCTTGCCCACCGGTCGCGCAATGCAGCGGCTTCGGCGAGCCCGTGTGCATCGAGCGGATCGTCGTCGGGAAACGTGCCGGTGCGCATCGCCCGGGTCGATGCATGCGCGATCAGGTACAGCGTGGCAGGCAGGGTCATGTCGGGCTTCGTAGGATCCGGGCCGGGGGCAATCGTTCGCGAGCGGTCCCTTCATTCCGCGAACGTTCGCGCGTACAATTCGCCCGATACGAAACGCGGAAGCCGGTGCAATCCCGGCGCGGTCGCGCCACTGTAACCGGTGATCGATGATCCCGGAAGCCAGACCTGCCTTCGTACCCATCCAACATTTGCCGGGGCGCGATTCCCCTGAGGTGCATCCATGAGCGAAGCAGTGCTGAAGCCGGCAGTCGTGCCGGCACCCATCCCCGTCCGTGAACTGTTGCCCTGGGCCATATTCGTCGGCCTGATCCTGTTGCTCGCGCTTTATTTCGTCGGCGCGGAACAGGGCGCAACGTCGCTCGTGCCGGGCATGTACGTTCACGAATTCGTCCACGACGGCCGCCATCTGCTCGGCTTTCCCTGCCACTGACGCGGAGGTCAAGATGGTCGGAAAGCTGCTCATGCGCGGGATGCTCGCAGGCATCGCCGCGGGCCTCCTCACGTTCGGTTTCGCGAAAATCGTCGGCGAACCGCAAGTCGATCAGGCAATCTCCTTCGAAGAAAAAGCCGACGCTGCCAAAGGCGAGGCACCGGAGCCCGAACTGGTCAGCCGTCACACGCAGGCCGGCCTCGGCCTGCTGACGGGTGTCGTGACCTACGGCGCGGCATTCGGCGGGCTGTTCTCGCTGGTCTTCGCGTTTGCCTATGGGCGAGGCAGCCGCCTCCCCGCGCGACCGCTGGCCGCGTGGCTCGCGCTGGCGGCGTTCATCGCGCTCGTGATCGTGCCGAACCTCAAGTACCCGGCCAATCCGCCGTCGGTCGGCGATCCCGACACGATCGGCTATCGCACGGGCCTGTTTTTCCTGATGATCGCGATCTCGGTCGCGACGATGGTGTTCTCGGTCAGCGTGCGCCGCCATTTGCTGGCAAAGCTCGGCCAGTGGAACGCGTCGATCGTCGCCGGGCTCGTGTTTGTCGCGATCATCGCGGCCGTGCAGATCGGGCTGCCGTCGGTCAGCGAGTTACCGGCCGATTTCCCGGCGGCCGTGCTGTGGAAGTTCCGCGTTGCGGCTATCGGCATGCAGGTGATCATGTGGACGACGATCGGGCTGCTGTTCGGCGCGTGGGTCGAGCGCAGCGAACGCATCGGCCTGCGCGCCGCCTGACGCGCAGCGCAACCGGGCGCGCCTAGCGCAGCATGCGCGGCGCGCTCCACGTCGATTCGCGCGCCAGCGCGACGAACGCGGCCAGATAGTCGATCGAGGCGTCCGCTTCGCGGATGCCGAGGAAGATCTGCTTCGCGATTCCCTTCTTGCCGAGCTTGACCGGCACGACCGGCATCCGGTCCGCGTACTCGTGGGCCAGCCATCTCGGCAGCGCGGCCACGCCGCGTTCGCTCGCCACCATTTGCAACATGATGTCGGTCGTCTCGATCGACTTGTGCCGCCGAGGCACGATGCCGGCCGGCGTCAGGAACTGGTTGTAGATGTCGAGCCGGTCGGTTTCGACCGGGTACGTGATCAGGATCTCGTCGGTCAGTTGCTCGGGCGTCACGTAGTCGGCGTTCGCGAACCGGTGCGAGTCGGCGACCACCAGCACCTGCTCGTAGTCGAACACGGAATCGAAGCGCAGGCCCGGCTTGTTCAGCGGATCGGGCGTCACGAGCACGTCGATGTCATAGCCGAACAGCGCGCCGATACCGCCGAACTGGAAGCGTTGCTTCACGTCCACGTCGACGTCGGGCCAGCGCGACAGGTACGGCGACACGACCTTCAGCAGCCACTGGTAGCACGGGTGGCACTCCATCCCGATGCGCAGCGTGCCGCGCTCGCCCTTCGCGTACTGCTTCATCCGCTCCTCGGCAAGCTCGAACTGCGGCAGCAGCCGGTTCGCCAGTTTCAGCAGATATTGGCCGCCCTGTGTGAGCCGCAGGCCACGGCCTTCGCGGTCCCAGATCGGCGTGCCGAGCTGCTGCTCGATTTTCCGGACGGTATGGCTGAGCGCCGATTGCGTGAGGTGCAGCGCATTGGCGGCCGCGGTCAGTGAGCCCTGGCGCTCGACTTCACGAATGACGACGAGATGGAATCGTTCCAGCATGGATTTTGCCTGCGCAACGAATGCATGAGAAATTTTAATGGATGAATGAAATAATGCCATTTTATTTCATGGTTTGAAATCCCTATGATGACTGCCGGATCTTCAATTTTTCTCTGGACGGCAGCTTCATGGTTACGACACACAACCTCGGTTTTCCGCGCATCGGCGCGAAGCGCGAACTCAAGTTCGGTCTCGAGCGCTACTGGAAGGGCGAGTCGTCGCGCGACGCGCTGAAGGCGCTCGGCACCGAGCTGCGTCAGCGCCACTGGCACGACCAGCGCGATCTCGATCTCGCGCCGATCGGCGACTTCGCGTTCTACGACCAGGTGCTCGACATGAGCTTCACGCTCGGTAACCTGCCGAAGCGCGTGCAGGACTTCCACGGCGATGCGCTCGACAACTATTTCCGCGTCGCGCGCGGCCGCTCGGCGCAGTCGGCGGAAGAACACGCCGCATGCTGCGGCGGTGTCGCGGCCGGTGAAATGACGAAGTGGTTCGACACGAACTATCACTACATCGTGCCGGAGTTCCACGCGGACACGAACTTCTCGCTCGACCCGTCGCGCCTGCTGCAGCAACTGGCCGAGGCAAACGCGCAGGGCGTGAACGCGAAGCCGGTGATCCTCGGCCCCGTCACATACCTGTGGCTCGGCAAGGCGAAGGACGAATCCGATCGGCTCGCGCTGCTGCCGAAGCTGCTGCCCGTGTACGGCGCGCTGCTCGACACGCTGACCGCGCAGGGCGTCGAATGGGTGCAGATCGACGAGCCGATTCTCGTGGCCGAGCTCGATGCCGAATGGCGCCAGGCGTTCCGTACCGCGTATGCCGCGCTGGAAACGCGCCGCATCAAGGTGTTGCTCGCCACCTACTTCGGCCAGCTTCAGGACAACTTGACGCTCGCTGCCTCGTTGCCGGTCGACGGCCTGCATGTCGACGCGATCAACGCACGCGACGAAATCGACGCACTGGTACGTGAACTGCCGCCCGAGCGCGTGCTGTCGGTGGGCGCGATCAACGGCCGCAACATCTGGAAGACGGACCTGAACGCGACGCTCGACTGGCTCGAACCGCTCGCTCAGCAGCTCGGCGATCGCCTGTGGCTCGCGCCGTCGTGCTCGCTGCTGCACGTGCCGGTCGATCTCGCGAGCGAGGAGAAGCTCGATGCGGAAATCCGCTCGTGGCTTGCGTTCGCGCTGCAGAAACTCGACGAACTGACGGTGCTCGCGACCGCGCTGAACGAAGGCCGCGACAAGGTGGCCGATTCGCTCGCCGCGAATGCCGCCGCGATCGATTCGCGCCGCCGCTCGCCGCGCGTGAACAACCCGGCGGTGAAGGCCGCGATTGCGCGCATCGACGCGCAGCTCGGCAACCGCGTGAGCCCGTACACGCAACGTGCGTCGAAGCAGTCGGCACGACTGAACCTGCCGGCCTTCCCGACGACGACGATCGGTTCGTTCCCGCAGACCGCCGAAATCCGCCAGGCGCGCAGCCAGTTCAAGGCCGGCGCGCTGGACGAGGCCGGCTACCGCACGGCGATGCAGGCCGAGATCGAACGCAGCGTCCGCGAGCAGGAAGCGCTCGAACTCGACGTGCTCGTGCACGGCGAAGCCGAGCGCAACGACATGGTCGAATACTTCGGCGAGCAGCTCGACGGCTACGCATTCAGCCAGTTCGGCTGGGTGCAGTCGTACGGTTCGCGCTGCGTGAAGCCGCCGATCCTGTTCGGCGACATCAGCCGCCCGAAGGCCATGACGGTCGAATGGATCGCGTACGCGCAGTCGCTGACGACCAAGCCGATGAAGGGCATGCTGACCGGCCCCGTGACGATCCTGAACTGGTCGTTCGTGCGCGACGACCAGCCGCGCTCGGTGTCGTGCTACCAGCTCGCGCTCGCGATCCGCGAGGAAGTGCTCGATCTCGAGAAGGCGGGCGTGCGCGTGATCCAGATCGACGAGGCCGCGCTGCGCGAAGGGTTGCCGCTGCGCCGCGTGCAATGGGGCGAGTACCTGAAGTGGGCGGTCGAGTCGTTCCGCATCACCGCGAACGGCGTGCAGGACGAGACGCAGATCCACACGCACATGTGCTATTCGGAGTTCAACGACATCATCGTGTCGATCGCGGACATGGATGCGGACGTGATCACGATCGAGACGTCGCGTTCGGACATGGAGTTGCTCGACGCGTTCGACAACTTCAAGTATCCGAACGAAATCGGGCCGGGCGTGTACGACATCCATTCTCCGAACATCCCGACGCAGGCGCACATCGTCGGCCTGATGAAGAAGGCGGCCGAACGGATTCCGGCGGAACGCCTGTGGGTGAATCCGGATTGCGGCCTGAAGACGCGCCAGTGGGCGGAAGTGATTCCGGCGCTGACGAACATGGTCGCTGCGGCGAAGACATTGCGCAGCCAGGTGCAATAACCTGACGCACGTTGTGCGCCGCCGTCGCGATCGAAAATCGGACGGCAAAAAAACGGCCCGCAGAAGCGGGCCGTTTTGCGTCACGCGTGCACGTGCGTTACGCGGTGCGTGCGGCGCGCGGCAGCGCGTCGTCCTGCTTGCGGGGCGCGCCGACATCGTCGATGCTGACGCGGCGCGAGATCAGCCACACGCACAGCGATGACAGCACGGCCGCACTCATGTACTGGATCGCGAGCGGCCACCATTGCGGCGCGGTGTTCTGCGCGATGATGGTCGCCACCAGCGGCGTGAGGCCGCCGGCGAGCGCGCCGCACACCTGGTATGCGATCGAGATCGCCGTATAGCGGATGCGTGCGACGAAGATGCCGCTCACGAAACCCGCGACGACCGAGTAGTAACCCGATTCCGCGAGCGTCGCGAGGCCGACGCCGACCGTGATCGACACGGGCGTGCCCATGTGCACGAGCGGCAGCATCAGGAACGGGACGATCGCGGCCCATGCGCCGGTGATCAGCAGCACGCGCGTGGTGCCGAAGCGCTGCGCGAGGAACGCGGCCGCGAGTTGCACGACGAACTGCAACACGGCGACGATCGTCATGCAATGCAGCACCATCGACCGGTCGAGCGACAGGAACTGCGTCGCATAGCTGATCATGAAGATGTTGCTGAAATACACGCCGGCGATGCCGTACACGTTCGCGCCGATCGCGAGCAGCAGCAGCGGCCAGTACTTGAGCGCTTCGCGCAGCGGCTTTTGCGCGATGTTGCCGCTCTTCCGGACTTCCTCGAACTCGGGCGACTCGGACACGCTCGCACGGATCACGAAGCCAACGATCAGCAGTACGGAACTTGCGAGGAACGGCACGCGCCAGCCCCAGCTCATCATGTCGTCCTTCGACAGCGTGCTGATCGCGCCGAACGCGAGCATCGACAGGATCAGGCCGCTCGCGCTGCCGAGCTGCGCGAACGACGCGAAGAACGTGCGCTTGCCTTCCGGTGCATGCTCGCCGGCGAGCAGCACCGCGCCGCCCCATTCGCCGCCGACCGCGATACCTTGCAGCACGCGCATCAGCACGAGCAGGATCGGTGCGATCACGCCGGCTTGCGCATGGGTCGGCAGCAGGCCGATCGCGACGGTCGACACGGCCATCAGCATCAGCGTCGCAAGCAGCGAACGCTTGCGGCCGAAGCGGTCGCCGAGATAGCCGAACATCACGCCGCCGAGCGGCCGCGCGAAGAAACCGACCGCGAACGAACCGAACGACGCGAGCAGGCTGATGAAGCGGTTTTCGCCGGGAAACTTACCCGGCTGTTCGGAGGATGTCATGCCTTTAAGCTGCTTTGTCATTCATTGCAAGGATGGCGGCCGTCAACATCTGTCAGGCCTGCGTCTCGCTCTTCGGTGCATAAGAGGCGTGATCTGAGTGTAAAGGAGAGTGGCCTGATTGCGCCTGAAAGCATCTTGCTAGATTTATCAGCCAGATTCTCGTATCTGCTTCTTTATTTGTAATAAAAATTTAATTAAGGCAGTGATTTGTGTGGATCGAATCTGAAAGATTCGGATGATTGCATTGTCGTTTAATCTTTCTTTGGCGCGGCTGCCGCGTAGGGCGTAGCCCATAGCGGCAGCCGCGGTCCGTCACGCAGACGTATGAGCAACCGAAGGCATTCCTTGCGTGTGCGTATCGTAGCGCTCAGGCCATCTCGCAATTCTCATCCGGGTGTTTACCCGGGTAAGAGAAACTGTAAAGAAAAACTTTGGATCCGGCCATCTAGCAAGTCTCAAGCGATGTCACATCTGTAAATTGTTTTGCGTAGCACCGGCGCTATACTGCGGGTCTTTGCGTTACTAAGGTGCCTGAGCTCATTAAATGGTGCCGGATGAGGGTATCGTGGAATCGAGATATTTCATTCAAACTATTTCGCATGCGACAGGGGAAAAATCGCCCATGCTTTTTGAGCGTGCGACAGGCTTGCCAGATACCCTCGCGAACGAATGGAAACTGGAGCGTAGGGCCGTGACGCATTCACATATGACATTGCGGCAGGAGCTACTTGCGATTGCATTGTTCTACGACTTTGCCGCCGAACATCGCATCGATTCCCGTGCAACCTTTGCGAGCGGCAAAGGTTTGTCATCCGTAATGATTGCAATGTTGCAGGAAGCGTGTTGGATCAATCGAAACCGCGTGACGATCTCAGGCGGATCCGAAACCGCTGTCACAGACAGATTGCACACGTTCCGAATCGACACCATTCGAAAATTTTGCATTTGGCTCCTCAATCGCGAGTTGGAGTGTTGCGACGTCCGTAAACCCGCGTCTTCACGACGAACGGCGCTCGTGATCTATCACGCGGCGCGTCATGAAAAGCAAATGCGTGCTTTTTCGACGGAATCACCTCGTCGTCGTAGTCTGAATGATGAGCAGGTTGCATGCTTATTGGACGTCACTGCTCCACAATCTGAGTGTAATCCGTTTCAAAGGCGATTTCGCCTGAGGAACTATCTAATTATTCTGATTCTCTTTCATTTTGGATTGCGGCGTAGCGAATTGTTGCTGCTGATGACGGCAGATGTGGATTATCGAGCAAGGAACCCGTGTATTGCCGTTCGGCGCTTACCCGATTCAAATATCGATCGCCGTGACGATGTTGCAGTGAAGACGCGCGAGCGACGGATGCCTTTGAGTGACAGTGTCGCTTATCTGATTAGAATATATATTCGCACGGAAAGGGCTCGACTACCTCGTGCGACTAAAACGCCGTTTCTTTTTTTGGGGGCTGACGGGACGCCACTCGGCACAGACGGTTTCCAGAACATCTTTAAAGTGTTGAGAAGTCGAGCGCCGATGCTTGCGGGACTGTCGGGGCATTTGCTGCGGCATACTTGGGCAGACGGTATGCGAGCACGGGCGGAGCAGTGCGTCAAAGACGGGACAATTACACGGGAACTCGCCGGCCTCACGATCAATTTTCTTGGTGGTTGGACCCCACAGTCTTCCATGAGTGTTCGATACAGCCAGGCTTGGATCGAAAGTCTTGCCAATGATTTTCATCTGGACATCATGGCCAAGAACGAACAACGCCTGCGTGAAGTGGTTGCCGCTGCTTCCGTACTCGGGAGCGGAACATCATGAAGACGCTTGCAGCGCTACTTCTGGAACTGGAAATTCCGTCTCTACCAATACGGATCCGAAGCCAACGGCATGGGATAGATGTCGACACATCGGGAGAAATATGGTTAATAGACCAGAAGCGACTTGATTGGCGCGACGTGAATCGGGTTCATCCTTTGCTCCTGTATCTCCTAAAGTTATTCTTTGCGGAACTTGTCGCGAAAATGCTAGCAGACACTGTTCACAAGAATTTTAGAAGAATTGTCTCCGTCTGTGGCGCCGAAGTTTGTTTTGATCGATGGGAGGAGGTGGATCACGACAGACTTGCCAACGTGTTGGAGGTCTCAATCATGCGTGCGCTCAGGGAAAAGAGCAAATCTTTGGCAAGGCAGATACGTACGGCGTTTGTCAGATTTTACGAATTCATTGAGCAATTCGACGTGCCATTTTATCGGAATGAATTCCATGCGCGTCTCGTAAACATATACTTTAAATCCGATGTCACGCACAGAAGTGTGATGACGCTCGATCCAGAGAAAGGTCCGCTGTCTCGCCTCGATGAATACACGCTAATTGCGAAACTTGCCTTAGAGGGAAAGAAAGTTCGAGACGCCGCAATTTTGTCGATACTACATGCGTGGGGATTGAGGCCGCGCCAAGTTAGTCTGCTCAATATTGATGATCTAATCGTAACAACCAATGGTGATTGCAAGTTATATACATTGCGTGTGCTGCGCGTAAAACAGCATGTAGGAAAAATCGGTGAGGATTTTAGACTGCGCAAATTGACAACAGAAGTCGGTGAGCGATTGCATGCGATTCAGCTTCAGCGTATCGACGAGATTCGTCTAGGGAGGGAAAGGCAGTCGCCGATGTTTGTGGCTCGCCACGTATCAGGTTCTGCCAGTCAGAGACTCACTGCAGGCGGTATCGGTGCAATAGTAAAAAGCTTTGTCGAAACGCGAGCAATTATTTCTCCAACGACGGGAAAAAAATTGAACCTGAATCCTCGGCGACTACGGGAGACATTTGGGACCCGCTGCGCGGAAATGAAGGGGATGACAAAGGAACTGCTCGCGGAAATGCTCGATCATAGTTCCACTCGATCTCTAGACGTTTATTTTGATTTCCGGGAGTCGATCGCCAATGAGATCGGTTCACTTGTAAGTGCCCGTAAAGGTTACGGAACTTTGAGGGACGTAACGGAGCGATTCACGGGATTAAAGGGTTCAGAAGGTGCGCCGTTGCGTACAGAGCTTCCCATACGGTTTCTATCCGATCTTGCCGACGCAAGTGATCCGCGATCGGTGAGCCAGCGCTTCGTCCCCCCGGAACTGGCCGATGCAAACTTGCAAACGATCCCGTCACTGGGTGCCTGTGGCGGAAAATTTCGATGTGGGATTGCACCACTCGCGACCTGTTATGGATGTAGCGACTTCGAACCTTGGATTGAGGCAGATCACGAACTAATAGCACGATGGTTCGGGGAGTTGTGCGAGAACGCGAAACTTAGCGGTGCGCGGGACGACGCAGAGGAGTTTGGATTGCTTCAGAGAAAGGCGGAATACGTTGCGTCTCGTGCCAGAGAACTCCGCGAATCCAAACAAGATTGATCATGCCCAGTGAGAAGAACCAAAAGCGAGGTAATCGAAACTCAGTTGATGAGTGGATTGCGGCGAGGCGTCGGCTATTCGAGCAGGATATCGAAGAAGCGTGCGGTATAAAGTGGGGTGACAAGTTTTGGAGGTTGGACGCGTTAAGGCGGCGCAAGAATATCTGCGACACGAAACTTGATGTCAACGTCGAGGCGATTTCGATATATCTGAACTCCTCTATTGGGAGCGGGGTAGTGGGTAGTCGAGTTGACTCTTTTCTCGAATTTGAAAAAGCACTCATTTTGGAAAAGGCGATCTCTAGGAACTGGGACGTTTCCCAGGTGACGCTAGATGGGATCGTTACGACCATGGGATTTCTGGTTAGGGCTACGGTTGGAATACCCGCTAGGCATCCCGCAGATCTGATGGGGCGTCATTTTGATGAGGCGCAACGGTTGCTTATGGAGGCGATTCGTAGGCGAGATACATATATTGAGAAAAATAACTTGCCATCGAATGCAAGAGTGGGCCGAGTGGATGAGTTTGGAAATCTATATATTTCCGAGGGAAATGCTTACAAATGCACACGAGTTTTGATTGAAATTTCAAAGATATTATGCAATTTGACGGGCGGTCGGCGAATTATTTTTACGCCGCTTATCATTTGGGATGAAAGGAGACACAATGGGCGCGGACTCGAAAGGCGGCGCGATCGCGATGCGCTCTATCCAGATATCGAGGCGATATACTTCCTTGCTGATTTGGCGCAAAATGCAGAGAAATTGCTGCCAATGGATCGACTTTACCTCCGATTGATTGAGTTGACATTGGTGGCGGATAAACGGATTAGTGAGGTGCTGGCTCTGCCGTACGACCCAGTCGTGGAAAAAGATGGGATCCTTGGATTGAGGTATGAGCCTAGAAAAGGCGCTGCGCCATACGTAACATGGATTCCACAGGAGTTGGTGCCAACGCATCAAATGCGGCGTCTTGCCACGGAGTCTGATTCAGCGTGGACCGCAGCGCGCACCATGTTTTTGCGTGCTATTAAAGACATACAAGCGATCACGGAAAGATCAAGGTTATTCGCGAAAAAGCTCGAGGCTGCCATGGGAACTGATGAACTTCCATTGCTTCCTCCAAAAAATGACTGGCCGTTTATTGTTGATGATTATGAAATTACTGGATTGATTCCGGGTACGGAAATCTCGGAATATTATACAAGGGCTGAGCTTGAATCTTTGGGGGTTAATGTATTTAATTGGGGTGAAAGGCTTCGAAGTATCCGGGTAAAGTTTGAGCGCCGAGTCTGTGGCAATGGTATTCCGTATATAAGTCGAGGAAAATATTGCTGTCTTTCGAGTAATGATCGCGATAGAGAGTGGGAGCGATTCATTGTGTCGCGAGCAAGTGCTCGTCCCGAGAAGCTTCTGTCGCTTAGGGAATTTGCTCGATTGTTTTGCGAGAAAAGCTCGTCGAATGAAGCGGGGCGAGTTCGACGTTGGTGGTTTGAGTATCATCGATTACTGCATGGCGAGAAATTCAATATCAATCCTGGGGCGGTAGTAGGGATGTTCTCAAAGATGGCGTCTCAGACTATTCTTGTGCATAAAAATGATTTAAAGAATTTTCTCATTGATGAATATCGTATGAGGCGAGTAGTTCGGCGTGGAGACAGTGAATCGGAGATGCTTCCGCTTAGTGACGCGCTATTCTGTATTGATGATGGATTGTGGCGACCTGGAAAGCAAAATGCGCCATTCGTCCGGCCGTTGATGTCCCATTCCGTAAGAGGTTGGTTGCTCGGCACGAAAAGCCGTGCTTCAGTATTTTCTCGTTACGGGCGCAGTGATCTAGTTCCTGTTGCGCCGCATATGTTGCGACGCTTTAATACTACGGAGTTGCGCCTTGCTGGTGTTAGTAGTATTTATATTGCTCGTCAAGCAGGTCGTTCGATTCGTCATGTTGATGACTACGACTATATTGACGATTCAACTCTTATTGATATCGGACGCAATAAATTATGCGGCGATATGATGCCTGAACTTAAGTACGTTGCTGATTTGCGTGCCGATCTTGAGGGGCACTCGATTCCATTTCAGACGATTTCGGACTTCGTGAAAGGTCAATTGTCGGGAAGAAGTGCCACGGAATTCGGCTCATGTAGTCATGAGCACAGCATTGGTGCGTGTCCTTCATTTAAGGCGTGTTATATGGGGTGCGGTGAGTTTTGGGTGAAGAAAGGTGATATGCGGGAGATGGCCCGCCACAGAGCGGACTATCTGCAGACGCGGCGAGCGCTTGAAGTCGCGCGATCTCAGCTCGGCGAGGCTTTTTACAGCGCTCACTACGTTGTGCAATATGGTGCTCAATTAGCAACGTTGCGTCGGATTTTGGACGTGCACGCTGATCGCTCGATCCCGGACGGGACAATGTACAAGCCGATGCCGCAGAAACGTGTGCCGACTGCGGAAAGTTTGCGTGCGTTGTTCGACGATGACGAGTCGCTACGCCAACTTCTTGAGACAGTGGATCAATTGCTCGCGGTGGAGGATGCGAATGGGGGCAAAGCGGCTTGATAGGAAGTTGATCGTACAGATCGAGCGTTGGCTTTCGGAATGGGGTACTGGGCAGTATGGTCCTAAGCTAACGTGGGAAAAGCTTGCCATCTATACCGGTTTTAGTAGGCAATCGCTTTGTGCCAATGCAAGGATCGTCAAGGCATTTCACGACGCTAAGGTCGCAATCCAACGCGGTGCATTTGGAACAACCTCAAGGATGCCCGCGGATGATCGACTAGACGGACGTATTGCGGACCTGCGCCAGCGTATCGCTGAACTGGAGCGCCAGGCGGAGAACTGGTCGGCGCTGTGGGAACGTTGGCGCTACAATGCTCGCCAGCAAGGTTGGGATACGTCTTTGCTTGACCGTGAATTGCCAAAGCCAATTCATCGGCGGCGACCGCGACATTGAATTGCATTGGTGGGATTGGACCTGACAGTAGTCGGTCCGAGACTAAGGAGTACTCAATGGGAATGAGTCGTGTTGCTTGCGATGCTCAGTTCTCGTCCTTGTCTACGCCGTAGCGGTACTTGCGAAGCGCCAGATCCTCGTCGGCGCGCTGCCGCTCGTGCTCAATCTGGCGTTGCAAGCCCACGGTCAGCCACTCTGCAAAGGCTCGGATATGCTCGTTTGTTGATGTCCACGCAGAACTGACCCACCTGAGGCAGTAATTTTCATCGAATTTTGACCCACGTGATTGAATGCCCTGCTCAATCTTTGAGCAGGGGATACAGAGGTGATCACGGTGGGCATATTGGCCAAGATCAGGCGGATGTATTTCCGCGAGAAGGTCCCGCTGCGCGAGATTGCTAGGCGCACGGGCCTGTCCCGGAACACGGTGCGCAGCTGGCTTCGGCAAACGGATGCCGTTGAGCCGAAGTACCCGAAGCGCGTCAGCCCGAGCGTCGTCGACGAGTGGGCCGCGCAGCTGACGGGCTGGCTGCGGGCGGACAGCCATCGCCCGAAGCGTGACCGGCGCACGGCGCGGTTCATGTTCGAGGCCATCCGCGGCGAGGGCTACGCCGGCAGCTACGGCCGCGTCAGCGCCTTCGTGAGACGCTGGCACGAGGAGCAGGCTGAAGCCCCGCGCAGGAAGGCCTATGTACCGTTGGCCTTCGAACCCGGCGAAGCATTCCAGTTTGACTGGAGCTGCGAATACGCCTTCATCGGCGGGTTGCGGCGACGCCTGGAGGTCGCCCACGTCAAGCTCAATGCCAGCCGGGCGTTCTGGCTGGTCGCCTATCCGACCCAGAGTCACGAGATGCTGTTCGATGCGCACGCCCGCGCATTCGCCGCGTTTGGCGGCGTTCCGCGCCGCGGCATCTACGACAACATGAAGACCGCCGTGGACAAGGTCGGCCGCGGCAAGGAGCGCGCGGTCAACGCCCGCTTCGAGGCAATGTGCGGCCATTACCTGTTCGAGCCGGAATTCTGCAACCGTGCCGCCGGCTGGGAGAAGGGCATCGTTGAGAAGAACGTGCAGGACCGGCGCCGCCAGATCTGGCACGAGGCCGCGCTACGACGCTGGGAAACGCTGGAGCTTCTGAACGAATGGGTCGCGGGCCAGTGTCGTCAGGCCTGGCAGATGCGGCACCCGCAGTGGCCCGAGCTGACGGTCGAGGACGTGCTGCAGGACGAGCGCACCAGGCTGATGCCCAATCCACGCCCGTTCGACGGCTATGTCGAGCAGACGCTGCGGGTGTCGTCGACCAGCCTCATCCACTTCCAGCGCAACCGCTACAGCGTGCCCACCGAGTACACGAACCAGCTGGTGAGCGTGCGCTGCTATCCGGCATATCTCAGCGTCGTCGCCGACGCCCAGGAGATCGCACGCCACGAACGCAGCTTCGAGCGGCACATGACCTTCTACGACTGGCGCCATTACATCACGCTGGTCGAACGCAAACCCGGCGCGTTGCGCAACGGTGCTCCGTTCGTCACGATGCCACAGCCGCTGCAGCAGTTGCAGCGGCACCTACTGAAGCACCCGGGAGGTGATCGCATCATGACGCAGGTGCTCGCCGCGGTGCGCGAACACGGACTCGATGCCGTGCTGCTTGCTGTGCAGGCAGCGCTGGACTCGGGACGCCCTAGTGGGGAGCACGTTCTGAACGTGCTGAGCCGGTTGAAGGCACCCACCACGAGCACCAACCTCGCGACGACGAAACTCCAGCTTACCGAAGAGCCGGCCGCCGACGTGAGCCGCTACGAAACCCTGCGTGCCAACCCACCGGAGGACCGTCATGTCTAACGACATCGCCGCCCAGCTCAAGGGGCTCAAACTGCATGGCATGGCGAGCACCTGGCCAGAGTTGCTGGCGCAGTCGCGTCACACGGAGTTCGACCCGGAGCGCTTCATGAAGCAGTTGCTGATGGCTGAGACGGCGGAGCGACAGGTGCGCTCGATCGCCTATCAGATGACCGCCGCTCGCTTCCCAGCTCACCGCGACCTGAAGGGCTTCGACTTCGCGCAGGCGCACGTCGACGAAGCGCTGGTTCGAGAACTCAGTGACCTGTCGTTCCTCGCAAGCGCACACAACGTCGTGTTCATCGGTGGCCCCGGCACTGGCAAAACGCACCTCGCCTCAGCGATCGGAATTGAGGCCGTGCAGCGCCATGGCAAGCGCGTGCGCTACTTCTCGACCGTCGAGCTGACCAACGCACTGGAGCAGGAGAAGTCCATCGGCAAACAAGGCCAGATCGCCCATAAGCTAATGTACGTCGACCTGGTGATCCTCGACGAACTGGGCTACCTGCCGTTCAGCCAGACCGGTGGCGCATTGCTGTTCCACTTGCTCTCGAAGCTGTATGAACACACGAGTGTCGCGATCACCACCAACCTCAGCTTCGGTGAGTGGGCGACCGTGTTCGGGGACGCAAAGATGACGACGGCGCTGCTGGACCGCGTCACCCATCACTGCCACATCGTCGAAACGGGCAATGAATCCTGGCGCTTCAAGTCCAGTTCTGCCAAGGCGAAGGCAACCAGAAAAAGAGCAGCAAAAGCAGCAGGCAGTGAGGAGTTATCCACACCGGAATAGATGTACTACGCTGTCTCGGGGTGGGTCAGATTTAGATGAAAACGGTGGGTCAAGATTCGGTGGAAATCAACAGCGGCCGTTCAGTGAGCCGGGAAGCCCGCCGTTGGAACGGCTGCATTACTCCGGAACCTGACGGACGAGCTAGGCGCGCAATTCGGCCTTTGCTGACACTCGTGTATCGGCCTCCGTGAGGCAGTTAGCGGGCGCTTTGCCGACGTTCACTCCGCCATAGCCAAACAGCCTTATTTAGTGAGGCTTCAGCGCGCGTTCAAGATGCGGCTGAAGTTCATCAAGGTATGCGTCCACGTCCGCATCCTGTTTCGCCTGGGGTGCCTTCTGCGCAACGGTGGCCAGAGGCCAGTTGATCATCGTTGCCGACTTCATGATCGCGTCAAGCAGCGTCGGCAGCGCAATCCCCGGATACCGGCGCTCTAGCTGCCCGGTACGCACGGCATAGCGCACAAGGATCGGTGCGACGGATCCGGTGGCCATGAGGTCCATCGGATCTTCAACTGCGCCTAACTGCTCGAAAGACATAGCGCGGACTTCATCAAGCTCAAGTTGCTTCATGGGTTCCCCCTGTGGTGTTTTGTTTCACTTCATCGTCTTCAAACGTGCCGTGGATGTCTTCGGCGTCGATCGGAACCGGTGTCAAGACATTTATTCGGGTTGCCTCGTCTCTGAATTTCTTTCGCACCAAAGACACCATAATAAGGCAAATAGACGACGCTCCAGACCTGCTGGCCCATCAACTTACCCTTGTTTTATGCCTCGCGAGATCGTTCGGTCTTCATGGCGCCCCCTACAGGAATGACGAGAATCCGATTGTGATGCCGTCCTTGGACGTCCGCCCACTGGCGAAGCCGCGAGGCTCGCAACCGGCCATCAACGGCCATGGCTCACTGGTCTAACTGGACGTCAGAAAGGCCGCAATCACACAATGGACATTCGCGGCGGCAGTGACCTCTGAAGGCTGTGATCTACCAAACGTGAACAATCAGCCCTTCAGTTCCGGAAACTCCGATGCCGGTAATGACTTATTTCCGCGCTGTCGGTACGTCAAAAATCTATCCATAATGGTCCATGCGCGGCGAGTAACCTCAGATGTTACGTTGCCAGGAATATGGATGGGTTTCCCATGGCGCACGTCTTTCGAATTGTCTGTAATCATTTTCAGGTATGCCTCATCCAAATGAAGCACATTTCGCATCGTTTCCCATGCCTGCGATTCTTTCACCCCTTGGGGAGCCAATAAATGTTTGATTGTCTCGACAGCTCGAGCGCAGTTTACCGGTGAGTGATGCGGGATGGTGATTGCAACAATCAAATCGTTAATGGCTCGAAATAGCGGAGGGGTTTGAAGGACTATTCCGAGCACATCATTGAATCCGCTCGCCAAACTGAATGAGGTACATAGTGCCGGGAGGCTCGGGTCTTGCGGCAATATCGCGGACGGGGTGCCGCATTTATCGAAGAAGGTGTCGAGAACGACCGAAAGCCCATATCCCATCGAAAAAGACACGAGATCAACTGACGCCCGAGCGAGATCTAGTGCTCGCATGTAGACGTGCACGAAATCTGCCGGCTCGTACTTGTTTAGCTCGCATACGACCAGAACCTCCGACCCTTCAATTTCAAACGAGAAGTCAGTGACTAAGTGGCGCTCCGGCACCTCCCAATGAACTTTGGGTACGCCATGGATTGCCACCTGAACCACAGATGGGAAAACTCTTCCTCGAAATCGAACCGTTGTCATAACTCACCCTGATGTCGATCTGGCGTGCTGACGATAGTTATTTGAACATATGTGGAACTACGATCAAATGGCAATTGAAATTTGCGGATTCAACCTGTCGATGCAACCTAGCAGCAAGGAGTGTTGCCATGAAACAGAGACGGCGGATCTACTATACAGACAGCCAGAAGGCGTTAATGTGGGAACGCTCCCGCTCAGGTAAGCGCCCGAACAGTACTGTAGTGCAGGTTGTTGACGACGCAGATTCGCGGCGCTATCGAATGGGGCGACGTGAGCCGTAGTTGGCGGCGCGGCGTCGCGTTCCAAGGTAGCAGTTCGTCGATGAGGTTGGTCGGGTGGTCGGCGATGTGGTCGAGCTCGTAGGCGTGGTACGCCTCGGGATCGAGGCTGTTCAAGCGCGCCGCGCTGATCAGGCTATACATCGTGGCCGCGAGTTCGCTGCCAGTGTCGGTGCCAACGAACAAGTAATTGTTGCTTTTTATTGGGTTCAAGAGCGTGACAAAAAAGAGCCGTCAGCATGCGCCAATGCTTGTGAGGTGCCACGAGCTGTTATGGTGGCAATGTTGACAAATAATTCCCACGGGTAACGGGAAAGAACAGCGGCCCGAACACGATGGCGGCGGCGGTCGCGTAGCTATAGAAGTCGTACCACTCGATCGTGGTGCCGACGAACGAAGCGAGCGCCGCCCGCTTCGGTTGCTTGACGGAAGTCCCCATCTTGATGTGTGCTCCTCTGGAATCCTTTGATTTGGAATAGTGTGGGTGCCGGGATCAGTCGCGGTACGCGACGCCCGGCAGCACGCACAGCAACTCGTACGCGAGGTTCGCGCCGAGCAGCGCCGTGGTGCCGAACGGATCGTACGGCGGCGCGACTTCGACGAGATCGCAGCCGACGATGTTCAACCCCTTCGCGCCGCGGATGATCTCGAGCGCCTGCGGCACCGTGAGGCCCGCGATTTCCGGCGTGCCGGTGCCCGGTGCGTAGGCCGGATCGATGCCGTCGATGTCGAAGCTGATGTAGACGGGCGTGTCGCCGACGCGTGCGCGCACTTCTTCCATCAGCGGCGCCAGCGACTTGTTCCAGCATTCCTCGGCCTGGACGACGCGGAAGCCCTGCTCGCGGCACCAGTCGAAATCCTCGGCGGCGTAGCCGGTGCCGCGCAGGCCGATCTGCGTGACCTTGTCGCCGTGCAGCAGGCCTTCCTCGACCGCGCGGCGGAACGGCGTGCCGTGCGCGATCTTTTCGCCCATCATCGTGTCGTTCACGTCGGCGTGTGCATCGACGTGGATCAATGCAACCTTGCCGTGCTTGCGGTGGATCGCGCGCAGGATCGGCAACGCGATCGTATGGTCGCCGCCGAGCGTGATCGGCTTGCAGTCATGCTCGAGGATCGCGTCGTACGCGGCTTCGATGCGCGAGATCGAATCGTGCAGGTTGTACGGGTTGATCGCGACGTCGCCGATGTCGGCGATCTGCAGCGAATCGAACGGCGCGGCGCGCGTGGCCATGTTGTACGGGCGCAGCAGCACGGATTCCGTGCGGATCTGGCGCGGGCCGAAGCGTGCGCCGGTGCGGTTGGACGTGCCGAGATCGAACGGCACGCCGACGAAGCAGGCGTCGAGGCCTTCGGCGCTCGCCACGTGCGGCAGGCGCATCATCGTCGCGATGCCGCCGCAGCGCGGCATTTCATTGCCGCCGAGCGGCTGGAAATGGGGGTGGTCGTTCATGGGCTGTCTCTTCCGATGTGGGGTTGCCGTATCATGCGACGCGGCTTGGCGCACAGTTTTACGCGCTCCGTCGGGAAAGAAGAATGCGAAGATATCGACGTAAACATCGATTTTCATCGATGTATGGAAGGGGATGAACGTGCTGGGGAATCTGTCGACCCTCGATCTGCGGTTGATCCGCGTGTTTCTCGCGGTCACGGACGCGGGCGGTGTATCGGCCGCGCAGGCCGTGCTGAACGTCGGGCAGTCGACGATCAGCGCGCAGCTGTCGTCGCTGGAGACGCGGCTTGGCTACCGGCTGTGCGAGCGCGGCCGCAGCGGCTTCCGGCTTACGCCGAAGGGCGAACGGTTCCATGCGATGAGCCGCAAACTGCTCGCGGCGCTCGACGAATTCGGGATGGCCGCGCGGCATATGGACCGCCAACTGGTCGGCACGTTGAATATCGGCCTGATCGGCCATACGCCGGTGAGCCAGAATGCGCGGATCGCCGAGGCGATCGCCGCGTTCCGCACGCGCGACGAAGCCGTGCGCTTCTCGATTTCGGTGCGCGCGCCGGGCGATCTGGAGGAGAAGCTGCTGAGCGACGAAATCCAGATCGCGGTCGGCTACTTCTGGCACCGCGTGCCGTCGCTGCATTACACGCCGCTGTTCATCGAGCGCCAGGTCGCGTACTGCGGGCGCGGCCATCCGCTGTTCGACGGCGCCGGCATGCTGACGCCGGCCGACGTCGCGGGCTTCGAATGGGCGTGGCGCTCGTATCCGCTGCCGGAGGCGCAGCTGTCGACGACGCCCGACCGCGTGACCGCGACGGCCGACAACATGGAAGCCGTCGCGCTGCTGATCCTGTCCGGCCACCACCTCGGCTACCTGCCGCAGCACTTCGCGGCGCCGTACGTCGCGCAGGGATTGCTCGCGCCGCTCAACCCGGACGAACTGCGCTACGACGTGACGTTCCACATGGTCGTCGCGCGCAACGGGCGCGGGAATCCGCTGGTGGAAGCGTTTCTCGAGGATCTCGAGCGCGCGCACCAGTCACCCGACGTCGCCTGACGCCGGCACGGCCGGCAAAGTGAACAAGCGTTACGCGCTGGCGCGGCTTGCCGGCCCGCCGCACCTCACGGCACCGGCAAGCCCGCGTCGTGCTTCACCTCGCGCAGCGACAGCGCCGATTCGATCGACGTCACGCCCGGCAGCATCCGCAGCGAGTCGCGCAGGAACGTGCCGTAGTCGTCGAGGTCGCGCGCGACCACCTGCAGCAGGTAGTCGGCCGTGCCGGCGACGTTGTGGCACGCGAGGATCCGCTCGATGCCGAGCACTTCCCGTTCGAACCGGTCGGCGACCTTGCGGTCGTGCGTCGCGAACCGCACGAGCACGAACGCGACGACGCCGAAGCCGAGCGCCTGCCGCGACAGTTGCGCGCGGTAGCGTTCGATGTAGCCGTCGCTTTCGAGCCGCTTGAGGCGCCGCGCGCAAGGCGTCTCGGACAGGCCGACGGATTCGGCGAGCCGCGCGATCGGCAGGCGGCCGTCGCGCTGCACCGCAGCGAGGATTGCGCGGTCGGTTTTGTCGAGCTCGGTCATGTTGGCGGAATCCTTGTTTCAATTCCGTGATTGTGGCGGATTCCCCTACGGATCGCCAATCCAGAGCCAAAGATGGCCAATAATCCCTCCTCCTTCAGCGGCAACATATCGTCATTGAAGGACGGGGGCAGACCATGATTTCCACGCATTTGCTGTTGATTTATCTCGCCGCGCTGGCGGCCATCTATGCGGTGCCGGGGCCTGACATGGCGCTCGTGCTGCAGACCAGCATCGGCCGTGGCGTGCGGCCGGGCATGGCGGCGGCGGCCGGGCTGTCGCTCGCGCGCACCGCGCACGTGACGTTGTCGGCCTGCGGTGTCGCGGCGCTGATCCGCAGCGCGCCGTGGCTGTACGAGGTGATCCGCTACGGCGGCGCGCTCTATCTCGCGTATGTCGCGATCCAGGTGTTCCGCTCGCCGGTGTTCGCGCTCGGCGACAGCGACGCGGCGGCAACGGCCGGCGAGTTGCGCCAGTCGTTCGTGAAGGGGTTGCTGACGAACCTGCTGAACCCGAAGGCGCTGCTGTTCTGCTCGGTGCTGCTGCCGCAGTTCGTGCGGCCCGAGGCAGGGCCGGTCGTCTGGCAGATGTTCGAGCTCGGCGCGCTGCTGGTCGCGGCCGGCGTGTGCTTCGACCTCGCGTGCGTGTTCGGCGCGTCGCGCATCGCGGCGTGGATGCGCGCGCATCCGCTCGCACAGACCGTGCAGCGCTGGACGTTTTCGGCGGCGCTGATCGGGTTCGCGCTGCGCCTTTCAATGGACTGAACGCGGTCGCCGTACCGTTGCCGCGCCGGTCTGCAGCCGCGCGGCAACGAGGCGCCGGTCGCCGCAGGCCGTGTGCAATGCCGGCCTTCACGCGCATCCCTTGCTGCAGAAGGGCGTGCGCGCAAATCGTCTGACTGTTCTAAACTTCCCTTAACTTCGCGCAATCGCGAACCGACTGACCGAACGGAACCGACTTCCGCCGGCTATGTCCGATTTCCTGGCTGTTCCGTGCAACGCGGTACCAAGGAGGGTCTGAACATGGCAAGGCATCTTCACGCCGACCGTGAACCCCGAATCGTCGCCGAGTCCAAGTGCCTCGGCCCGTGCGATCCGGCAGAACGCATCCACGTCACGATCATGTTGCGGCGGCAGGAAGAAGGGCAACTCGATACGTTGGTCCACCAGCTCGCCACAGGCGACACACAGGCGAAACCGCTGTCGCGCGAAGCGTTCGCGCAGCGTTTCTCCGCCAATCCCGACGACATCCGCAAGACCGAGGACTTCGCGCGCCATCACCAGCTCGCGGTCGATCGCGTCGATCCGGTCGAGAGCGTCGTCGTGCTGTCGGGCACGATCAAGCAGTTCGAGGCCGCATTCGGCGTCACGCTCGAGCGTTTCGAGCATCGGTCGATCGGCCAGTATCGCGGCCGCTCGGGCCCGATCGCGCTACCCGACGATCTCGGCGACGCCGTCACGGCCGTGCTCGGCCTCGACAGCCGCCCGCAGGCGCGGCCGCATTTCCGGCTGCGTCCGCCATTCCGGCCCGCGCGCGGCGGCGCGGCAGGCGTCACGTTCACACCGGTCCAGCTGGCGTCGCTGTACGGCTTTCCGGCCGGCGACGGCGCCGGCCAATGCATCGCGATCGTCGAACTCGGCGGCGGCTATCGCGCGGCCGATATCCAGCAGTATTTCCACGGGCTCGGGATCACGACGCCGCCGACGCTCGTCGACGTGAACGTCGGCACCGGTCGCAACACGCCGACCGGCGACCCGAACGGCCCGGACGGCGAAGTCGCGCTCGACATCGAGATCGCCGGTGCGATCGCGCCGGCCGCGAAGATCGCCGTCTACTTCGCGTCGAACAGCGACGCGGGCTTCATCCAGGCCGTCAATGCGGCCGTCAGCGACACGACCGACAAGCCGTCGGTGATCTCGATCAGCTGGGGCGGCCCGGAAGCGACGTGGCAGGCGCAGTCGGCGCAGGCGTTCAACCGCGTGCTGCAGGCGGCCGCCGCGCAGGGCATCACCGTATGCGCGGCGTCGGGCGACAGCGGGTCGGGCGACGGGCTGCAGGACGGCGCCGATCACGTCGACTTCCCCGCGTCGAGCCCGTACGTGCTCGGCTGCGGCGGCACGCAGCTCGACGCGCTGCCGGGGCAGGGCATCCGCAGCGAGGTCACGTGGAACGACGAGGCGGCCGGCGGCGGCGCGGGCGGCGGCGGTGTCAGCACGCTGTTCGACGTGCCGGCGTGGCAGCAGGGGCTCGCGGTCACGCTCGCCGACGGCAGCCGCACGCCGCTTGCGAAACGCGGCGTACCCGATGTGGCCGGCGATGCGTCGCCGCAGACGGGCTACGAGGTATCGGTCGCCGGCACGGCTACCGTGATGGGCGGCACGAGCGCGGTTGCGCCGCTGTGGGCCGCGCTGATCGCGCGGATCAATGCGGCGGCCGGCGCATCGGCCGGTTGGGTCAATCCGGTGCTGTACAAGAATCCGGGCGCGTTGCGCGACATCACGAAAGGATCGAACGGCACCTATGCGGCTGCGTCGGGCTGGGACGCGTGCACGGGTCTCGGCAGCCCGAACGGCGCGCAGCTCGCCACGATCCTCGCGCGCAAGCCGTCGAGCTGACGCGCGGACATACGCCTTTCCGTTCGACGCGGGTGTCCTGCCCGCGTCTTTTTTCACCTCCAGGAGCAGCACGATGGGCATCGATTCCGCATCTTCCGGCGGCGTGTATCCGCTGCATCACGGCGACCACAATTCACATGGCGTGCCGCCGACCATCAACCCGGTCGCGCTGAGCCACGGCCGCGACCAGCCGTTCTTCGATCCGGTGGCATACGGCAACGGTCCCGACGATTCGGTGACCGACACGACCGAGTCGGCCGCGATCACGCATCACACGATCCTGATCGACGGCAAGCGCCTCGCGTACACGGCGACGGCCGGCCACCTCGTGACGGTCGACCCGAGCAGTTCGCAACCGGCCGCGAAGATCTTCTACGTCGCGTTCACGGCCGACGGCGCGAAGGAAGAAACGCGCCCGGTGACGTTCTTCTACAACGGCGGCCCCGGTTCGTCGTCGGTGTTCGTGCTGCTTGGCTCGTTCGCGCCGAAGCGCATCAAGACGTCGATGCCGGGTTTCACGCCGCCCGCGCCATACCAGATGGAAGACAACCCGGACAGCATGATCGACCACAGCGATCTCGTGTTCATCAACCCGGTCGGCACCGGCTATTCGGCGGCCGTCGCGCCGAACAAGAACCGCAACTTCTGGGGCGTCGACCAGGATGCGGATTCGCTGAAGCAGTTCATCAAGCGCTACCTGACCAAGAACAACCGCTGGAATTCGCCGAAATACCTGTTCGGCGAATCGTACGGCACCGCGCGCAGCTGCGTGCTCGCGTACAAGCTGCACGAGGACGGGGTCGACCTGAACGGCGTCACGCTGCAGTCGTCGATCCTCGACTACCGGCAGGCCGGCAACCCGGTCGGCGCGTTGCCGACCGCCGCGGCCGACGCGTGGTACCACAAGAAGCTCGGCGTCACGCCGGCGCCGGCCGATCTCGGCGCGTTCGTCGAGGAAGTCGCGCAGTTCTCGCGCACCGACTACCTGAACGCGTTGCGCACGGTGCCGCATGCGGACCCGGCCGCCGTGCAGAAACTGTCGCAGTACACGGGCATCGACCCGGCGACGCTGCAGTCGTGGAGCCTCAACATCGCGGGCTACGACGCGCGCGGCAATTCGCTGTTCCTGACGACGCTGCTGCATGCGCAGGGGCTCGCGCTCGGCTCGTACGACGGCCGCGTGACCGGGATCTCGTCGGGTATCGCCGGCAAGATCGACCCGAACTCGGGCGGCAACGATCCGACGATGACGGCCGTGACGGGCGTCTATACGGCGATGTGGAACAGCTACCTGAACGAGCAGCTGAAGTTCACGTCGAATTCCGCGTTCACCGACCTGAACGACCAGGCGTTCCAGAACTGGGATTTCAGCCATATCGACCCGACCGGCGCGCAGCAGGGCATCGATGCGCAGGGGAACGTGATTCTCTACACGGCCGGCGATCTCGCCGCGGTGATGGCGCTGAACGTCGACCTGAAGGTGCTGTCGGCGAACGGCTTCTACGATTTCGTCACGCCGTTCTACCAGACCGTGATCGACCTGCAGCAGATGCCGCTCGAGGATCAGAAGGTGCGGCAGAACCTGTCCGCGCGTTTCTATCCGTCGGGGCACATGGTGTATCTCGACGGCGGTTCGCGTACCGCGCTCAAGCGCGATCTCGCGACGATGTACGACGCGACGGTCAGCGATACGGGCGCGCGGATGCGGATTCGCGCATTGCAGGCGAAGAAGACGGGCGGGCACGCATAGCGCTGCCCGCCGTCGGTGTGCCGCGCGCAGCCGAGACGGCTCGCGCGGCGGTATTTCAGCGGCAGTGGCCGGCTTACGCGGCCGGCCAGTCGAACATCGTGTACGGCAGCGCGCGCTTGTGGCGCGAGCCGTCGTAGAAGCGCAGCACCGTTTCGTACACGTGGTCGCTGACCGGCTTGCCTTCGAGGAAATCGTCGATCTCGTCGTAGCTCACGCCGTACGCGTGCTCGTCGGGGCGCAGCGGGCGCAGTTCCTCGAGGTCGGCCGTCGGCACCTTCATCACGATCAGTTCCTCGCCGCCGAGCGCACGCGCGACCGCGCGCACGCGACGCTTGTTCAGGCCCGCGAGCGGCAGGATGTCCGCGCCGCCGTCGCCGAACTTCGTGAAGAAACCCATCAGCGATTCAGCGGCGTGATCGGTGCCGATCACGATGCCGCGCTGCGCGCCGGCCACCGCGTACTGCGCGATCATGCGCTCGCGCGCCTTGATGTTGCCGTGCACGAAATCCTGCTGCGCGGGGGTGTCGAATACGTGGCCGGCTGCGGCCAGCGAGCCGAGCATCGCATCGGCGGCCGGCTTCACGTCGACCGTCAGCACCTCGTCCGCACGGACGAACGCGAGCGCGCGCTGCGCGTCGGCTTCGTCGTTCTGCACGCCGTTCGGCAAGCGCATCGCGATGAAGCGCGCATCGTAGCCGTCGGCGCGCAGGCGCTCGACCGACAGTTGCGCGAGCCGGCCGGCCGTCGACGAATCGACGCCGCCGCTGATGCCGAGCACATAGGTCCGCAGGCCGGTCGAACGCAGGTATTGCGCGAGGAACTCGACGCGGCGGGCGATCTCGGCCTCGGCGTCGAAGTGCGGGGCGACGTTCAGTTCGGCAATGATCGCGCGTTGGCGGCTGGCGTAATCGGCGGATGTCATGAAGGAAGTTCCGGAACGAAATGCAAGGCGCCCATCATAAGCGCAATCGTGGCGCGCCGCCGCGCCGGGCATGCGTTCCGGCGGTTTCGCGTTGCTTCGACGAGACGCGCTGCATCGCCGTGGTGCACGGTGCGCCGGGCGGGTGCAGGATGCCGCATGAAGGGCATCCGTGCGCAGGGCATCGATGCAAGCGAGGGCCGGATGGCCGGCGTCAGCGTCGTGCGAGCACGACGCCCACCAGCGCGAGCGCGAAGCCGGCGAGCTGGATCGCCGCGAGCGTTTCGCCGAACAGCCAGTAACCCTGCAGCGCGGCGAGCGGCGGCGCGAGGAACAGCAGCGACGTCGCGCGCGCCGCGTTGCCGCGCCGCAGCATCCACATCAGCATCGTGACTGCGCCGCCCGACAGGAACACGACGCCCCACACGAGCGACACCCACAGCGCCGGCGCGCCGATCCAGCGCGTTTCATGAAGCAGCACGACGAAGACGGCCGCGACGATCGCCGCGCCGAAATTCTGTACGGCGACCGCGGTGCGCAGGTCGCTCTGCGCGAGCTTGCCTTTCTGGTACAGCGAACCGGCCGTGATCGACCCGACCGCCAGCACCGACACGGCGACGACGAGCCAAGCAGGTGCCGCACCCGGCGGGGGCGCGACGCCGCCCGTGACCTTCGGCGCCAGCACGAGCGCGACGCCGGCGAGCCCGAGCGCCATCCCGAACCAGCCGCGCCTGGGCAGGCGCTCGTTGAACAGCGGGACGGCCAGCACGGCGGTGGCGAGCGGCTGCAGCGCGCCGAGCAGCGCCATGACCCCCGCGTTCAACCCTTGCGCGACGGCCCAGTAGCTCGCGCCGAGATAGACGCCCTGCAGCAGCGCGCCCGCGATCAGGTGACGCGGCCATTCGCGGCGGGCCGGCCACGGTGCGCGCGCGACGAGCGCCACGACGCCGAACAGCGCGGCCGTACCCGCGAAACGGGCGAGCAGGAACAGGTTGGGATCGGCGTAGGGCTTGATTGCCCGCGCAACGATGAAGCCGGTGGACCACAGCGCGACGAACGCGGCAGCGACGATCGAGGTAAGCATGCGTGACGGGCCGCGAGGCGGCCGGGCAGAATCAGGAAGTCGGCCAGTATCGGGGCAAGCGGTGCCGGCGTCTTGTCGAATCCTGCACTCGTGCCGCGCGATGCGTGGCGGTGCCGGCGATCATTGCGCGTCGGACGCGCGGGGCGGAGGGAACGGGTGCCGCGCCGCTCGATGCGGCACGGGCGGGTGCGAAGCCGCGGCGATCAGCCGAATCAGTCGATCGAGAACGTGTCGAGCGGCTGGTTGGCGCGCGCGTCGGTCGCGAAGCGTGCGGCGAGCTGTTCGTAGAGCCGGCGTGCTTCGTCGAGCGTCAGGTCGATCCAGTACGGATCGCCGGCTGCGTCGTTGAGGCGTTCCGGCGGAAACTGGATTTCGATCACACTGCCTTTGCGATACATGGCGCGAGCCCCTTTGCTTGGTCGTTCGGCGAAGCGCAAAGTGTAGCAACCGGCGCCGCGCCGATTCGCGCGCGTGAGGCAATACAGAATTTCGCTTTCGGGAAACGCGGCCGGTTCCGTTTCCCGCCGCCGTCAAATGCCGGTCAAACGTCCGTAATACAATGGCCGGCTTACCCATTACCAGTCGCCTCGGGCGCACACGCGATGCTGGCGGAACAACGTCATCAATACATCCTGTCGGAGCTCGGACGGTCGGGCGCGCTGTCGGTCGCGGAACTCGTCCGTTCGCTCGACGTGTCGCGCGAAACGGTGCGGCGCGACCTGAACGCGCTGGCCGCGCGCGGCCTGCTCGTGATGACGCACGGCGGCGCACTGGCCGCGGATCGCCGCGAGCCGAGCCTGTCCGAGCGCGAAGCCGCGAATGCCGAAGCGAAGCGCACGATCGGGCGGCGCGCGGCCGAATTCGTGCCCGACGATGCATCGGTGCTGATCGATTCGGGCAGCACGCCGCATGCGGTCGCGCTGGCGCTCGCCGACCGGCACCGGCTGTCGATCTACACGAACGACTGGCGTACCGCGTTCGTGCTCGCGCGGCGCAACGGCAACCGCGTGACGCTGCTCGGCGGCGAGCTGTCCGACGACGAGGACGCGACCTTCGGGCTCGACACGATTCACCAGCTCGCGCAATACCACGTCGATTTCGCGTTCGTCGGCGCGGGCGGCATCACGCCCGACGGTGAATGCACCGACTACTCGCGGCTCGCGGCCGAGGTGCGCAGCCGGATGATCGCGGCGGCCGGCACGGCGATCATCGTCGCCGACCATTCGAAATTCGGCCGCGTGACGCCGGTGCGGATCAACGGCACGGCCGCCGCCCGCTATCTGGTGACCGAGCGCGCGCCCGACAAGGTCGTGCGCCGCGCGCTGACCGCGCGCGGGATCGAACTGCTCGTGTGCGACTGACGCGCGTCCGACATACAAGGTTCACCGAACCGTCATCCCGCGGGAAGAACCGCCGTCAACACTGACTCATTCACCTCGACCGGCCGCCAGGCCAGGGAGCAACGAATGACCGTCAGCGTGCGCAGCTATCTTTCCCCCACCCTGGTCCTGCTGGCCTTCGACTGGCCCGATGCGGCGTCGCGGTCCGATTTCCTCGGCTTCGCGATCCGGCGCACACCGGGCTTCTGGTCGGCCGACGGCAAGACGCGTGCGCCGGACAGCTGGCTGCCGAACCGCCTGACGTTCGACGGTCCGGCAGCCGACACGCAGGGCGATGCGCCGACCGACCAGGCGCCGATCCAGAAATTCATGTGGTGGGATGCGCGCATCGATCCCCAGGACCGCGATGCGTCATTCCGCTACGACGTCTATCCGGTCGTCGGCACGCCGGCGAACCTGCAGGTGCTCGACGCGGAAGGCGGCGTATGCGATGTCGTGCTGCCCGCGCATATCGAGGACGGCATCGGCACGTGGTTCAACCGCGCGGTGGTGAGCTCGCAGGCGTTCGCGAAGCAGGTCGCGGCGCTGGGCCTCGCGCCGAACGCGGCGCCGAGCGACGCGCAGGCGCTGAAGCTGCGCACGTGGCTCGCGAACGACATGGAGCAGGTGTTCGCGGAGATGCTCGATCCGGCTTCGCGCGCGGCGTCGGCCGTCTATCACCTCACCGACACGCTGTGGGCGCTGCCCGCGTTCGAGGCGTTCGGGCGCCAGCATGGCGAAGCGTCGCTCGCGATCGTCTACGACGCGCACACGACGTCGCGCAAGGGCAAGCCGCCGCTGCCGTCGCCGAACCAGCCGGCCGTCGACGCGCTGCAGGGCCTCGCGACGCGCGCGCCGCGCGACAAGACGCACATCATGCACGACAAGTTCATCGTGACCGATGCGCCGTCGAATCCGGCGCCCGCGCGCGTGCTGACCGGTTCCGCGAACTTCACGACCGAAGGGCTGACCGAGCAGGCCAACGTGCTGCACGCGTTCGACTCGTCCGCGCTCGCCGCGCTGTACAACGACCGCGCGCATGCGCTGGCCGGGAATCCGTCGATCGCGGAGACGGCGAAGCTGACGTCGGGCTGGTCCGAGCCGATGACGATCGGCAGTGCGCAGGTGCGCGTCGCGTTTTCGCCGGAGCCGGCGGGGCAGCGTACGGAGATCGACACGATCGTCGCCGCGATCGCGGCCGCGAAGCATTCGGTGTCGTTCTGCCTGTTCATGCCGACCGACGCGGCGCTGCGCGATGCCTGTTTCGCGGCCGGCGACCGCGGGCTGATGATGTTCGGGCTGGTGAACAAGATCAACGTCGGCAGCGCGACGAAGGCCGATACGGCGCAGCAGGCCGGCCAGACGCTCGATGCGGCGACGCTCGCGAACCTCGAGCTGTACCACCGCAGCCGCGACAATCACGACGTGATCGATGCCGCGTATTTCTCGCCGGCCACCGTGCCGCAGGGTTTCACGCCGGAACTGCGGCTCTTTCCGGGCGAGCCGGCGCCGGCCTTTCCGCCCGTCGTGATCCACCACAAGTTCATCGTGATCGATGCGGAAGGCGCGAATCCGGTCGTCTATACGGGCTCGGCGAATATGAGCCGCAATTCGGAGCAGTACAACGACGAGAACCTGCTCGAGATTCGCGACAAGCGGATCGCGGCGATCTATCTCGCGGAATTCCTGCGGCTCTACGAGCACTATCGCGCGCGGGCGCTGGCGATCAATGCGCAGCAGCACGGCACGGACGCGGGCACGGGCGCGCATGCACGGCTCGCGCTCGCACCCGATTCGAGCTGGGCGAAGAAGTATTACGTGGCGGGAAGCCCGGAAGAGAAGGCGCGGATCGCACTGGCGTCGACCGCACCGGCGGACTGACTTGCCGAAGTGCGAGGGGCACGGATGGTGCGTGCCCCGGGTTGCGTTTGCCGCTGCTTACGCGGCGACGTAGCGCAGCACGGCGTCGGCGATCGTGTCGCGATGCCGCGCGCGCAGGCGCGGCGCCGACGGATCGCGGCCGAATGCGGCGCCGAACGTGTAGCGGTTCGATACGCGGTGGAAGCAGAACGAGCTGATCAGCAGGTGCAGGTCGAATGCGTCGATGTCCTTGCGGAACGCGCCGCTGGCCGCGCCGCGCTCGACCAGTTCCTCGAGCGTCTTGATGATGCTGACGTTGCGGTTCTTGAACGACTTGAGCTGTTCGAGATACTTCGCGCCGTGGATGTTCTCGATCGACACGAGGCGGACGAAGTCGCGATGCTTGTCGTGATAGTCGAACGTGAATTCGACGAGGCGGCGCATGCCTTCGCGCGGCTCCATGTCGCCGACGTGCAGTTCCTGCTCGAGCGCGCGGATATCGCCGTACACCTTCTCCAGCACGGCCTCGTACAGGCCTTCCTTGCTTTCGAAGTAGTAGTAGAGCATGCGCTTCGTCGTGTTCGTGCGCTCGGCGATCGCGTCGACGCGCGCACCGGCGAGGCCCATCGCAGAGAATTCCTGCGTGGCGACATCGAGGATGTTGCGCTTGGTTTGCTCGGGATCGTATTTACGCCGCGCTTCGGACGCAAGCGCGCGGGTGTCGGACGTGGCGGCCTTGCTTCCTGCTTTCATGTGACTTTATTGTGGGTTCGCGGCGGCTTGGAAAAGGCATTCTAGCATGCGGGAAATCCCCGCCCGGCCGACCTTCCGCTCTAATCGGCGGGGCCATCCGGCGGGGCCGTTTCAGCCGCCGCGGCCGTTCAGCGGCGGCAGGATGCGAGCGCGTCGCGCGCCTGGTACGCGGTGTACGTGAGCTGCGCGGCGGCGAGGCCGGCCAGCCCGAACGTGCGCGTGAGCCCGAACGCGGCGAAGCCGTCGGGCACCGGCCGGCCTTCGGCCAGCGCGGCGGCGAGCGCTTCGCCCGCTACCGTGGTCGGCGCCATCCCGTGGCCGCCGAACGCGATCGCGTGCCACACGCCGTCCGCATCGCGGCCGATCTGCGGCATCTTGTGCCGCGCGTAGCTCATCAGCCCGCCCCACGCGTAGTCGATCTTCACGCCCTCCAGTTGCGGATACACGCGCAGCAGGTCGCGCCGCAGCAGGCGCGCGATCGCTTCGGGGCCGCGGTCGAGGACCGAGATCCGGCCGCCCCACAGGATGCGCGTGTCTTTCAGCGGGCGGTAGTAGTCGAATGCGAAACGCGTGTCGTAGATCGCATACGGCGCGTCGATCGCGTCGGGCAGCTGCGTGCCGAGCGGCTCGGTCGCGATCACGTAGGTCGCGATCGGCAGCACCGCGCGCTCGATGCGCGGCGACACGCCGCGTGCGTAACCGCCGCACGCGAACACGACGTCCTTCGCGCGCACCGTGCCCTGCGCCGTGCGCACGACGTACCCGGCGCCTTCGCGCGCGATGCCGAGCGCGGCCGAGCGTTCGTACACGCGTGTGCCGCCGCGCGATGCGGCTGCCGCGACGCCGAGCACGTACTTGAGCGGATGGAAGTGGAACGCGTTCGGCTCGAACAGGCCGCCGTAATAGCGCTGCGTCTTCAGCCGCTCGCGCAGCGCGCCGGCCGGGACGGCTTCCCAGTCGACGCCGAGTTCGTTCTTCATCAGCGTGCGCACGCTGTCGAGCCGCGACGGATCGTCGAACCAGTTCGCGAGCATCACGCCCTGATCGACGATGTCGCAGTCGATCCCGTAGCGCGCAATGCGCGTGCGGATCAGGTCGACCGCATCGACGGTGAGCCGGTACAGCCGGCGTCCTTCGTCGCGGCCGAGCGTGCGCAGCAGGTCGGCATTGTCGAGGCTGTAGCCGCCGAACACGAAGCCGCCGTTGCGGCCCGACGCGCCGAAGCCGACCCGTTCGCCGTCGAGCACGACGACGTCGTGCACGCCGCGCTCGACGAGGCCGAGCGCGGTGCACAGGCCGGCAAGGCCGCCGCCGACGATGCAGACCTGCGTGTCGATCGTGCCGGTCAGTTGGGGGTAGGGCTGGCGGGTAACGGTGGCTTCGTAGAAGTTCTGCATGCGATTTCGTGGACTCGTGACGGCAAAAAAGCAGACGGCGCGCGTCGATCTTGCCTGAACGCGCGCGCCGCGTCGAATGGGGTTGTCAGGGGGCCGGCTGCCGCGTTCGGGCGGCGGCCGGCGCGAAGCGTGACGTCAGGCGTCACGCACCCGGCGTCGGGTTGGCCGGGCGGGCGACGTAGCCCGCGTAGCCGGTGGCGGCCTGCGGCGCGGCTTCGGGCGTCGCGTTGCGTTCGATCCACGGCGCAATCTCCATGTCTTCGTAGCGCACGAGGCGGCATTTGCGCACGAGCGCGTAGCCGAGCCAGATCGCGAGGAAGAACGGCAGGCCGATGTAGGTCGCGGCGACGCCGACCCAGTCGATCTTGTCGGAGAGGAACGCCTGATAGTCCTGGCCGAGCGCGACGACCGCGCACAGCGCGAACGCGAACAGCGGGCCGAACGGGAACCACTTCGACCGGTACGGCAACTGGTCGAGCCGGTAGCCCTGCTTCAGGAAACCCTTGCGGAAACGGTAGTGGCTGACCGCGATGCCGAGCCACGTGATGAAGCCGGCCATGCCCGACGTGTTCAGCAGCCACAGGTAGACGGTCTTGTTGCCGTACAGCGACGTGAGGAAGCACAGCGCGCCGACGGCGGTGGTCGCATACAGCGCGTTGCGCGGCACGCCGCCCGCCGACAGCTTCGCGAACAGCTTCGGCGCACGGCCTTCGACGGCGAGGTTGTAGAGCATCCGCGTCGACGCGTACATGCCCGAGTTGCCGGCCGACAGCACGGCCGTCAGGATCACCGCATTCATCACCCCGGCCGCGAACGCGAGGCCCGCGTGGCGGAACACGAGCGTGAACGGGCTCACGCCGATGTCGGTCACGTCGCTCTTCAGCAGGCTCGGGTCGGTGTAGGGAATCAGCACGCCGATCACGAAGATCGCGAGCACGTAGAACAGCAGGATGCGCCAGAAGATCTGGCTCACCGCGCGCGGGATCGTCGTGCGCGGGTTCTCCGATTCGCCGGCCGCGACGCCGATCATTTCGGTGCCCTGGAACGAGAAGCCCGCGATCATCGCAACGCCGAGCATCGTTGCCCAGCCGCCGGCGAACGGCGCGTCGCCGATCGTGAAGTTGCCCCAGCCGGCGCTCGGGCCGCCCTGCATGATCCCGAAGATCATCAGCAGGCCGACGCCGACGAACGCGAGCACCGTCAGTACCTTGATCAGCGCGAACCAGTATTCGGCTTCACCGAAGCCGCGCACCGACAGTGCGTTGAGCGCGAAGATCAAGGTGAGGAACAGCGCGCTCCACCAGACGCCCGGCACGTGCGGGAACCAGTAGTTCATCACCAGTTGCCCGGCGACGAGCTCCACCGCCAACGTCACGGCCCAGCTGTACCAGTAGTTCCAGCCGAGCGCGAAACCGAAGCCTTCGTCGACGAACTTCGCGCCGTAGGTGGCGAACGAACCCGACACCGGCATGAACGCGGCCATCTCGCCTAAGCTCGTCATCAGGAAATAGACCATCAGGCCGATCACCATGTACGCGAGCATTGCGCCGCCCGGGCCGGCCTGCGAGATCGACGCGCCGGACGCGACGAACAGGCCCGTGCCGATCGAGCCGCCGATCGCGATCATTCGCAGATGGCGGGCCTGCAGCGCACGGTGGAGGGACGGCTTCGC
This sequence comes from Burkholderia cepacia complex sp. TUM26381, assembly GCF_057439935.1. NCBI lineage: Bacteria > Pseudomonadati > Pseudomonadota > Betaproteobacteria > Burkholderiales > Burkholderiaceae > Burkholderia > Burkholderia cepacia complex sp. TUM26381. Next base: position 445,854 of record NZ_CM172007.1, read on the forward strand.
GGGCGGTGAGCCGGAAGGGCGGGACGAATCGGGGCGGGCATCTGAATGCATGGCGGGCGCTGGGCGCTGTCTCCGGGATTGTTTTTTCGGTGACGAAGCGCGACGCGTTGCCGGGCGCGGGCCGGGCAGCGGTGATACGGTGCGAAACGGGCCCGATGAGCGGGGCCGCGATGCGTGTCGCGTTCGTCTGGCGTCCGGCTGCCGTAGTGGCGGCCGGCGGCGCGCCGGGTGCGTTGCACCTCGACGTCGCCCCGATTGTGTGTGCCCGATGCACGACCGGCAAACGATATTTCCGAACAGGGTGATGCAGGTTTGTCATCAACTTGTATCGCTTCAGGACGCGTCCGATCGCCCGGTTGCGGGCTTCGGAAGCGTCCCATATCGACACAGGAAAGCATGGGGTTCGTTCGTCGGGTTGTTGCGTTTTCGGAATGAAGTCGTGAGTTAATATCAATAGCGGCCCGACTTGTGGCCACCGACAATGTATTTCATGGATCGTGCCTCGCGAGGCTGGGGCGCGCCGTCCGGCCGGGCTTCCGGCGGCGGCGCAGCGCGATGCGCCGCAGGGCGCACCGGGCCGGCCACGCGGCGCATCCGCTTGCACAGGGCGCGCGAACGCGCTCCAATCGAATCACGCGGGCGGCGCTGCCGCCGCACCGATCAATCTGTCCCTGAAGAGGAAGTGATGCAATTCAACGACATTCTTGCCGCGCTCGACATCGATCTCGCCCAGTGGAAAGGCAATGCGCTGACCGCGCGTTCGCCGCTCGACGGCGCGACGCTCGCGACGCTGGCTGTCGACACGCCGGCTGACGCAGAACGCAAGATCGACGCTGCGCACGACGCATTCCTCAAGTGGCGCACGGTGCCGGCGCCGGTGCGCGGCGAACTCGTGCGCGTGTTCGGCAACGTGCTGCGCGAGCACAAGGCCGAGCTTGGCCGCCTCGTCACGCTCGAAGCCGGCAAGATCACGTCGGAAGGCCTCGGCGAAGTGCAGGAAATGATCGACATCTGCGATTTCGCGGTCGGTCTGTCGCGCCAGCTTTACGGCCTGACGATCGCGTCGGAGCGCCCGGGCCACCGGATGATGGAAACGTGGCACCCGATCGGCGTGTGCGGCGTGATTTCGGCGTTCAACTTCCCGGTTGCAGTGTGGGCGTGGAATGCGGCGCTCGCGTTCGTGTGCGGCGATTCGGTCGTGTGGAAGCCCTCCGAGAAGACGCCGCTCACCGCGATTGCATGTCACGTGCTGCTCCAGAAGGCGATCCGCGAATTCGAGAAGACGCATCCGGGCGTCGCGCCGGCCGAGCTGAGCCAGCTGGTGCTCGGCATGCGCGACGTCGGCGAGGTGCTGACGGCGTCGAAGAAGGTGCCGGTCGTCAGCGCGACGGGCAGCGTGCGGATGGGCCAGGAAGTCGCGAAGGTGCTGAGCCAGCGTCTCGCGCGCGGCATCCTCGAACTCGGCGGCAACAACGGGATGATCGTCGCGCCGAGCGCGGATCTCGATCTCGTCGTGCGTGCCGTTACGTTCGCGGCGGTTGGAACGGCCGGCCAGCGCTGCACGACGCTGCGCCGCCTGATCGTGCATCGCAGCCTGGTCGAGCAACTGCTGCCGCGCATCGAGAAGGCCTACACGTCGGTGAAGGTCGGCAACCCGCTTGAAGACGGCACGCTGGTCGGCCCGCTGGTCGATCGCGCATCGTTCGACGCGATGCAGAAGGCGCTGGGCGATGCGCGCGAGCAGGGCGGCGAAGTGAAGGGCGGCGAACGTGTCGACATCGGTCACGCGGATGCGTACTACGTGCGTCCGGCAATCGTGCGGATGCCGAAGCAATCGGCGGTGGTCGAGCGCGAGACGTTCGCGCCGATCCTGTACGTGATGGTCTACGACAACTTCGAAGACGCGATCGAACTGCACAACGCGGTGCCGCAAGGCCTGTCGTCGGCGATCTTCACGAACGACATGCGTGAAGCCGAGCAGTTCATGTCGGCGGCCGGCAGCGATTGCGGGATCGTCAACGTGAACATCGGCACGAGCGGCGCGGAAATCGGCGGCGCGTTCGGCGGCGAGAAGGAAACGGGTGGTGGCCGCGAGTCGGGTTCGGATGCGTGGAAGGCGTATATGCGCCGCGCGACGAATACGATCAACTACAGCCGTCAGCTGCCGCTGGCGCAGGGTGTGAAGTTCGACGTGTAATACGGGGTGCCCCGCTGGGCGCCGCGTGTGAATGAAAAGGGCCGGTTGCCGCGGATGCGGCAACCGGCCCTTTGTATTTCGGGCGAGGCGGGTGCGTTGTCGACGACTCGCCCGCTCAGGCGGTGCTCACTGCTCCGCCGCCGGCATGTTCTGCACGACCAGCATCTGCGGGCTCGACAGCGTGATCCCCGCCGCGCGCAGCCGCTTCAGGATCTCGAACAGCAGGTCGCTCTTGGTCGAACTCGCGATCCGCGGGCTCGACACGTAACCCGTCACGCTCAGCGTGATCCCGTCCGGCGTGAGCTGGCTGAACGTCACCGACGGCGCCGGCTTCTCGAGAATCGCCTGGTGTTCGCAATAAGCGTCGAGCAGCAGGTCGCGCACCTGCTCGGGATCGGTGTTCAGTGGGAACGTCAGCACCAGTGTCGCGACGCCCTGCGTGCTGTTGCCCATCGTCACGTTGCGCAGGTTCTGCGAGATCAGCTGCGAGTTCGGCACGATCACGGTCGAGCGGTCGCTGAGCTGGATCTCGGTCGCGCGCACGTTGATGCGGCGGATGTCGCCTTCGACGCCCGCGATGCTGATCATGTCGCCCACCTTCACCGGGCGCTCGGTCAGCAGGATCAGCCCGGACACGAAGTTCTTCACGATTTCCTGCAGGCCGAAGCCGATACCCACCGACAACGCACTGACGATCCACGCGAGGTTGTTCCACCGGACGCCCAGCAGCCCGAGCGTCATCAGCACCAGCAGCACGTAGCCGACGTTGGTGAACAACGTGATCAGCGACACGCGCATGCCCGTATCCATGCCGAGCGCGGGCATGAACTCGCTGTCGAGCCAGCGACGCAGCGAGCGCAGCAGGTAGAAGCCGATCGCGAACCCGATCACGGCGTTCAGGATCCGGTCGGGCATGATGTTCAGGCTCTGCAGCCGCTGGCTGCCGATCATCGCGACCGCGCTGTCGAGCAGGTCGCCCGGCGTCGTGCCGAAGCCGCCCGTCAGCAGCGCGATTGCCGCGATCAGCATCAGCAGGCTCGTGCCGAAACCGGACAGGACCGTGCGTGCCTGATCGAGGTGGCGATCTTCGAGCGCGAACAGATGCTTGATCTGCTGGCCCGTCGACAGGCTCGACGAGAACAGGCTTTCGCTTGCGTCGCGCGTCAACTGGATCAGGATGTAGGTTGCGCACAGCACGATCTCGAACCACACGAGCTCATACGTGATGAAGCGCGCGACCGTGATGTAGCCGATCAGGAGCGCGATCAGCGACGCGACGATCGCCAGCGTGACGCCGGCATGGATCAGCCCCGCGAGCGTCGAGCGCTGCTCGGGGGCCTCGCCCGCCGCCGCGAGCGCGCTGCGCGCGCGGTTCGCGCGCAACAGCGACGCGCCGACCGTCAGCGCGACGACGAGCGACACGATGCCGCGACCGAACAGCGTGACCGCCAGGCTGGTGTCGACGATCCGGTTGATCGATTCGAGCGTGCCGGACACGAGCAGCAGGGCGGCCAGGATGCCGGGGAACGGCTTCATCGCGAGCGCGACGGGATCGGCGAGCGCGGGCAGGCGCCACGACGGATGCTTGGTGCAGAGCAGGGCGCGGCCGAGCCCGGCGATCAGTGCGCAGGTGGCGGCGAGCTTCGCAAACTGGTCCCACAGGTCGGTCAGCGACGGCGTGAGCTCGTAGTGGCGCGCGACGGCGAGGTAGAGAATCTGAATGGCAATGGCCGTCGCCAGGAAGGTCGACAGTACGGTCGACAGCGCCAGCGCGCTGCGGCGCAGGCGGGTGGGCGGCAGGCGGCTCAGCGCAATCCATGCGAGCCCGCGCTCGATGAGCCGGCGGCCGCCGAGCCACACCGCGAACGCGGCGATCAGCAGCACCGTCGTGACCGCGCGTTGCCCGGGCACCCATGACGAATGCAGCATGTCGAACAGTTCGTCGTCGAAATCCTCGAGCCGCTGGCGGTCGTCAGGCGACAGGTGGAACAGCGGCAGCCAGAACTGCGCGCTGAAGATGCCGCCCGAACGGAACGCGAGCTGGTTCTTCAGCAGGCTGCGATGCAGCTTTGCGAACTGCTCGGTCAGGTTCGTGAGGCTGGCTTTCTGGTCGGTGGCCTGCTTCAGCGCCGCATCGATCTGTGTCTTGCGTGCGTTCAGCGTGGCCCGTTGCTTCGCGACGGCCGGCGTTTCCGGCGCGGCGCCCTCGGCCGGCGGCGGGCCGAGCACGTCGAGTTGCGCCTGGACCTGCGCGCGTTGCGGTGTGAGATCGCTCTGCAGTTTGGCGACATCGGTGCTCAGTTCCTGTGCCGAGTCGTCGAGCGCATCGAGCTCCTTGCTGTTGGATGCGGTCGAGGTCTGCTGCTTGATGCGGTCCAGTTCGACCTGCATCTGCTTGAGCTGCGCGACGGCGTCGGTCAGCGAAATGGCGGGCACGGTTGCGCCGACGCCGCTCGCGACCGGAGCGGAGGCGGCGTCCGTCGATGCCGACGCGGCCGCGACTGCGGCGAACTGCAGCAGCGCGATCAGCACGATCCGGCGGGCGTACGTGGAGAGTCGTTGTATGGACATGGAATGCTTACGATTGGCCGACAGTGCCGGGTGCCGAAAGGCAGCCGGAAGCCGGTGGTTGGCCCGGTAGCATGTTACCGGGGTGTGGAACGCGTGGTTGTACCGATTGCGTACCCCGTTTGTTGCGAGGCGGGCGAGGCACGTAGGCGCGAAACCTGACGGCAGGCCCGTACCGCCGGGCTGGCGCCGCCAGCGGCCGGGGCGGGCAGCGCCGGCGGGCCGCCCCGACGCGTTATCCGTCCCCGACACACGGTTACGCAAGTTACACACTATCCGGCACGAAAATAGGGTGTCCGAACCGCTGCGACGCCTGCTGCGCGGCCGGCTTGCGCGTACGCCGAACGGGCGTGCCGGTACAATGCAGCGATTCGCCCGACGGCGGCTCGCCGGTCGCCGGACAACAACACACAACACGACACGACCAGGAGACGCGCCCAAGATGGCCTCAACGGACAGCCTTCCGCAGGCAACAGCCCAATCCCCCTCCATCGACCCCGGCTCCATCTCGGCCCGTCTCGACCGCCTGCCGCCGACCCGCAGCGTCTGGAAACTCGTCGTTCTGTTGAGCCTCGGCTTCTTCTTCGAACTCTACGATCTGCTCTATAGCGGCTACGTCGCGCCCGGCCTCGTGAAAAGCGGCATCCTGTCGGCGACGACGCACGGCCTGTTCGGCACCACGGGCGTCGCGAGCTTCATTGCCGCGCTGTTCTCCGGGCTCTTCATCGGTACGATCGCGTGCGGCTTCCTCGCCGACCGCTTCGGTCGCCGCGCGATCTTCACGTGGTCGCTGTTGTGGTACACGGCCGCCAACGTCGTGATGGCGTTCCAGGACACCGCGGCCGGGCTGAACTTCTGGCGCTTCGTCGTCGGTCTCGGCCTCGGCGTCGAGATGGTGACGATCGGCACGTACATCTCCGAACTCGTGCCGAAGCAGATCCGCGGCCGTGCGTTCGCCTGCGAGCAGGCGGTCGGGTTCGTCGCGGTGCCGGTGGTCGCGTTCCTTGCGTACCTGCTCGTGCCGCATGCACCGCTCGGCCTCGACGGCTGGCGCTGGGTCGTGCTGATCGGCGCGCACGGCGCGCTGTTCGTGTGGTGGATCCGCCGCGAACTGCCGGAAAGCCCGCGCTGGCTCGCGCAGCAGGGGCGCGTCGACGAAGCCGATCGCATCATGCGCGCGCTCGAGGCGAAGGTCGAAGCCGAGTATGGCCGACCGCTGCCGCCGCCCGCGCCGGCCGAGCCCGTGCCGCCGCGCGGCCGCTTTCGCGACATGTGGGTGCCGCCGTATCGCAACCGCACGATCATGATGACGATCTTCAACGTGTTCCAGACCGTCGGCTTCTACGGCTTCGCGAACTGGGTGCCGACGCTGCTGATCAAGCAGGGCATCACGATCACGTCGAGCCTGATGTATTCGAGCGTGATCGCGCTCGCGGCGCCGATCGGACCGCTGATCGGCCTCGTGATCGCCGACCGCTTCGAGCGCAAGTCGGTGATCGTCGCGATGGCGGCGGCGATCGTCGTCTGCGGGCTGCTGTTCAGCCAGACGACAGTGGGCGCATTCCTGATCGTGCTCGGCATCGGCCTCACGCTCGCAAGCAACATCATGTCGTATAGCTTCCACGCGTATCAGGCGGAACTGTTCCCGACGTCGATCCGCGCGCGGGCCGTCGGCTTCGTCTATTCGTGGAGCCGCTTCTCGGCGATTTTCTCGTCGTTCGTGATCGCGGCCGTGCTGCGGGGCTTCGGCACGTTCGGCGTGTTCGCGTTCATTGCGGGCGCGATGGTGATCGTGATGGCCGCGATCGGACTCATGGGGCCGCGCACGAAGGGCATCGCGCTGGAAACCATCTCGAAGTAGCAGGCAGTTGCGCATGCGTGCCGCATCGTTCGTGCGGCACGCATGCGAAAAGCACTTTCCTCGGGGGAAGCCGCATGGCCCAATTGATTGGGTATGCGAATTTATCAGGCGAGAGCATCGTGGCGAGCGGAACCCGCGAGTTCCCGGGCGCGTGTTTCGAGACGCTCAATCTGCAAGCGTGACACGCAACCGGAACGCAAACCGCAACGAGTTGAAACAAAGCGTGACGAAGCGCAAATCTGCCGCAAAACCCCCACTTTTGCCGCTGCCGATTCCTGCGCCGGCGCGTAAAATGAAGGGCCTGACGACTCATTAGCCGCCATCGGACCGCACGCGTTGCATCAGCGAACGGCTCCGCCGCGAAGAGGCGTCGGCGCCGGGCGCATACGATGCGCCGGACGTGTCGATGGCTCGCGCGGAAGATGCGCCGCTCGCACCAGCATGATGCGGCGGCCGGATCGGCCGATGGCTTCGAACGTATGATGCTTTCCAGCCTGAAGCGGCCGTTGGCGAAGCCGCACCGTCTCACCCGCGCATTGGCCGTGTACGCGTGGCTCGCTGCCGCGCTGCCTGGTTCCGTTCTGGCCGGGCGGCCGGCTGTTGCCGCGTCCGACGTGCCGTCGTCCGCTGCTACGTCATCCTCATCAGTTGCGTCGCCCGCGTCGACGGCGTCTCATGCGCATCCGGCTTCGTCCGCGCACGCGTCGTCAGGCGCATCGGCTGCGCAATCCGCGCCTGCCGCGTCGCGTGTGCATCATGCAGAGCCTGCCAGTGGGGCATCGGGCGCGTCGGCTGGCTCTGCGGCGTCCGCCGCGGAACCTGCGTCGGCCGCATCGCCGGCCGCCGCCAGCGAGGCCGAAGCGCCCGCACCGACCCCACCGCGCCGGCATCCGCCGCTATCGGCCGACGAAGCGAAGAACGCGACGGCGCGCGCCGTCGACATGCGCAAGCGCTTCACGCAGGAAGTCACACGCCGCCTGAACGTGCCCGCGAGCGAACAGCGCGCCTACGGCGAGCGGCTCCAGAAGGCACTCGCCGAGGCGGACCTCGGCGACCTCGCCGGCGAGTACGTCGCGATGGTCGACCGCGCACCGAACGTGCAGGCGCTCTTCATCTACTTCCGCGCCACGCCGGCCAACGCATGGCTGATGATCGGCGCATCGCCGGTCGGCACCGGGCTGCCGGGCAAGTACGACCATTTCCTGACGCCGCTCGGCGTGTTCCATCACTCGCCCGACACCATGGATTTCCGCGCGGAAGGCACGACGAACGAGAACGGCATTCGCGGCTACGGCCGCCGCGACATGCGCATCTATGACTTCGGCTGGGTGGACGGCGAGCGCGGCTGGGGCAAGGGCGGCGTGTCGCCGATGCGCTTCCAGATGCATGCGACCGATCCCGACCGCCTCGAAGCGCTGCTCGGCATCCGGCACTCGAAGGGCTGCGTGCGGATTCCCGCTTCGCTGAACACGTTTTTCGACCGCCACGGCCTGCTCGACGACGACTACCAGGCGCGCGTCGAGGCCGGCAAGTCGCTGTGGGTGCTGCGGCGCGACCGCGACATCACGCCGATCGCGGGCCGCTACCTCGTCGTGATCGACAGCGCGCGCAGGGCCCGCCCGGGCTGGGCGCCGATGCCGGGGCGCAAGGCGTGGTCGAAGGTGCCGAAGGGCGGCGACACGGCGGACTGACGGCCGGTCCGCCGGCCGGCGGAGATACGGGGATGAGAATAAATCCGTTTTATTTATTCATAAGAAAAGCAAACTTTTATTATCCGATCCGGGTTCGTATAGTCGAGTCCAGTTTCGCGGAACCCTGCCGCGCCTGGACCACCACCGATCACACGACCCGCATGAAAACTCTCTACAAGCTCGCTCCGCTCGCGATGCTCGGCGCCTTCGCGACCCATGCCTGTGCGCAAAGCAGCATCACGCTGTACGGTCTCATCTCGGCCGGCGTCGGGTTCGCGACCAACCAGGGCGGCAAGAACGCCTGGCAGGCGCTGTCCGGCACGAACCAGAACCCGCGCTGGGGACTGAAGGGCAAGGAGGATCTCGGGCAGGGGCTGTCCGCGATCTTCCAGCTCGAGAACGGCTTCAACGTGATGACGGGCACGGCCGCGCAGAACGGCCGCGAATTCGGGCGCATGGCCTACGTGGGCCTGGCCGACCGCACCTACGGCTCGCTGACGTTCGGCCGCCAGTACGACGCGATCCACGACTACATCGGGCCCGTGATCATCGCGAGCAACGGCGTGAACATCGGCGACAACGACAACGGCTACAACGACATCCGCGTGCAGAACTCGGTGAAGTACGTGAGCCCCGTCTACTACGGCCTGAAATTCACCGCGCTGTACGGCTTCAGCAACGCGACCGGCTTCGCGAACAACAGCGCGTACAGCTTCGGGCTCGGCTACGAGCAGGGCGCGCTGCGCTGGAGCGCGGTCTATGCGCAGTACAACCATCCGTATAGCGCGACGAACCAGGACGGCGCGATCGCGAACGACTATGCGTCGCCGCTGCTGATCTTCAGCAAGAGCGCGATGTCGCCGGCGGCGTACGCAAGCCGGCAGCGGATCGCGGGCACGGGCGGTTTCTACACGATCGGCCGCGCGCAGTTCGCCGCGATGTTCACCGACGTGCGCTACGATTACCTCGACAATTCGCACCTGCATCTGCAGAACCTCGGCGTGAACGTCGTCTACACGATGACGCCGCAGCTCTTTCTCGGCGCCGCGTATGCGTTCACGAACGGCAAGTACGACGTGATCGACAAGCGTCCGAAATGGCACCAGGTGAACCTGCAGGCCGATTACTTCCTGTCGAAACGCACCGACGTCGCGCTGACGGTGATCGCGCAACAGGCGGCCGGCGACGCGGACCATGCGCAGATCTTCGCGTACGCACGCTCGACCGGCACGCGCCAGATGATGGCGACGCTCGGCGTCCGGCACGTATTTTGAGCGCCCCCCAACCTGCCGCTTCGCGCCAGACCCCCCGAGGGGGGCAGGAAAACGTGGGGCGGCCCGGCGTTTTCTCGAGAGCCCGACCATGACCCATCCGATCGCATCCCGCCGCACCTTCCTGAAACTGTCCGCCGCGCTGGCCGGCACCGCGTTGCTGCCCGAGTCGGGCGCGTTCGCGGCCGGCGGCGACGCCGCGCGCCGCACGGTGATCATCGATACCGACCCGGGGCAGGACGACGCCATCGCGATCCTGCTCGCGCTGGGCGCGCAGGACCGGCTCGACGTGCGCGCGCTGACGGCCGTCGCGGGCAACGTGCCGCTCGACCTGACCGAACGCAATGCGCGGATCATCCGCGACTGGGCCGGCCGCACGAAGACGCTGGCGGTCTATGCGGGCTGCCCGCGTCCGCTCGTGCGCGATCTCGTGACGGCCGCGAACGTGCACGGCAAGACGGGGCTGGAAGGTGTCGAACTGCACGAGCCGCGCGCGCCGCTGGCTGCCGGTCACGCAGTGTCGTACCTCGTCGATACGCTGAGCCGCGCAGCGCCGAACAGCGTGACGCTGTGCGCGCTCGGCCCGCTGACGAACATCGCGACCGCACTGGTCGAAGCGCCGCAGATTCGCGGCGCGCTGCGCGAGATCGTGCTGATGGGCGGTGCGTTCTTCGAGCGCGGCAACATCACGCCGGCCGCCGAGTTCAACATCTACGTCGATCCGCAGGCGGCGGAAGTCGTGTTCGGCAGCGGCGTGCCGATCGTCGTGCTGCCGCGCGACGTCGCGGTGAAGGCGCCGATCACGCCGGCGCGCGTCGCGCCGTTCCGCGTGCTCGGCAATCGCTGCGGCAAGATTGTCGCCGACATCATGGATGCCGAGCTCGCGTACAACAAGAAGCGGCGCGGCGTCGAAGACGCGCCGATGTACGACCCGACGGCCGTCGGTTATCTCGTCGATCCGACGTTGTTCGGCGGGCGCAAGGTGAACGTGGTGGTCGAGACGACCGGGCAGTGGACGCTCGGCGAGACGATCGTCGACTGGAACGGGCGCAGCGGCCGCGCGGCGAACGCGACATGGATCAACGAGGTCGACGCGGACCGCTTCTACGCGACGCTCGTCGAGCGCATCGCGAAGCTGCCCTGAGCGCGGGCCGTTGCAACGCAATCGGGATCAGATGTGCTTTGCAATCCACTCGCGGCACGCACGCACGTGCGGGCCGCGATCGTCGGCGGCGAGCGAGATCAGCGAGATCGCACGCGTGACGCGCGGTTTGTCGACACGCAGCGCGACGAGTTCGGGATCGTGCAGATGCATCGTGTAGAGGCTCGGCAGCACGGCGGTCGCGAGACCGTTGCGCGCGAGTGCGTAGAGCGGCTCGGTGTATTCCATCCGGTACGTGACGTTCAGGCGCAGCTTCTCGGCGCCGCCGGTGCGATGCAGCGATTCGCTGACGCTGCCGCGCACGAACACCGCGAGTTCGCGATCGACGAGCTTCGCCCACGTGACGCTCTTCGCGCGGGCAAGCGGATCGTCGTGCCGCACGACGATCACGATCTCGTCCTCGAACAGCTGCCGGTAGCGCAGCGTGCCGTCGTCGCTGTCGGGTTCGCGCACGCCGATGCCGAGATCCGCGACGCTGTCGCGCACGGCTTCGACGAGCGCGCTGTTCGGCAGGTCGGTCAGCGTGAAGCGCAGCGTCGGGTGCGTGCTGCGCAGTGCGTTGAGCGCGGGCAGCAGGCGGCCCGCGACCGACGGGATGAACGCGATGCGCACGGTCTGGATGCGTTCGCCGATGAGCCGCGTCATGTCGTCGAAGGTGCCGCGCGCCTGGTTGAGCAGGCGTTCGGCGAGCGGCAGCACGGCTTCGCCGGCGGTGGTGAGCGTGAGGCGATGCGCCGTACGCGCGAACAGGCGCCCGCCGAGCAGGAACTCGATCTGGCGGATCGACGCGGTGAGCGCGGGCTGCGTGAGCGACAGCGCCTGCGCGGCCTGCGTGAAGCTGCGTGCATGGGCGAGGACGACGAAGTGCTGGACCTGCCGCAGCGTGAGCGCGGGCAGCAGCGACGAGCGGTCGGACGACATCGGGCAATAACGGTCGGGATGCGGTACGCGGCAGTATAAGACCGCGCCGCAGGAACCGACACAGGACAATATTCGGAATCACAGGAGAACCACCATGTCAGCGACTGACACGATCCCGGCGCGCGCGCCGGCCAACTGGCTCGAGCGCCGCTTCGCGCTTGCTGCGCGCGGCACGAGCGTGCGCACCGAGACGATCGCGGGCGTTACGTCGTTCCTCGCGGCCGCGTACCTGCTCGTCGTGATCCCGTCGCTGCTCGCGACGGGCGGCATGGCGCGCGGCGCGGCGACGACAGCGACGATCATCGTGTTCGTGCTGTTCACGACGCTGATGGGGCTCTACGCGAACCTGCCGTTCCTCGTCGGCCCGGGCATCGGCGGCTCGGTGATCATCGGCGTGACGCTCGCGACGACGGAACACATCGGCTGGCAGACGGGCCTCGGTATCGCATGCGTGTCGGGCGTGCTGTTCTTCCTGCTGACGATACTCGGCGCACGCGGCGTCGTGATGCGGCTGATACCGGTGCAGATCAAGCTCGGGCTCGGCGCGTCGATCGGGCTGTTCGTGACGATGCTCGGGCTGCGCAACGCGGGGATGGTCGTCGCGAATGCGAAGACCAATGCGTTCGCGCTCGGCGACTTCTCGCGGCCGGGCGCGCTCGTCGCGCTGATCGGCCTTGCGGTGGCGATCGTGCTGCAGGCGCGCAAGGTGCCCGGCGCGATCCTGATCGCGATCCTCGTCGCGGCCGCGGCCGGCGTGCCGCTCGGCGTCACGCACCTGCCCGCATCGTTCGTGTCGCTGCCGCACAGCATCGCGCCGATCGCGTTCAAGCTCGACATCCGCAGCGCGTTGAGCCTTGCGGCCGCGCCGTACCTGTTCGCGTTCTTCGCAGCGGAATTCTTCTCGACGCTCGGCACCGCGCTCGCGGTCGGCGCGAAGGCGAACCTGCTCGACGAACACGGCAACCTGCCGAACATCAACCGGCCGTTCCTCGTCGATTCGCTCGCCGCGACGCTCGGGCCGGTGTTCGGCATTCCGGCGCTGACCGCGCTGATCGAATCGGCCGCGGGTGTCGAGGCCGGCGGCCGCAGCGGATTGTCGTCGCTGGCCGCGGCCGTGCTGTTCGCCGCGATGCTGCTGTTCGTGCCGGTCGCGCTCGCGATTCCGAAGGAGGCGACCGCACCGGCGCTGATCCTGATCGGGCTGTCGATGTTCGCGACGATTCGTCATACGCATTTCGACGACTTCACCGATGCGCTGCCCGTGATGTCGATGGTGCTGCTCACGCTGATGTCGAACAGCTTCGGCACCGGCATTGCAGGCGGGCTGTTGTGCTACGTGCTCGTCAAGCTGCTGGCTGGCCGCTGGCGCGACGTGTCGTGGGGGCTCGTCGTGCTCGCGATTCCGCTCGGCTACTACTTCTGGACCGTCGTGAAGCCGCACTGAGAGACGGCTTTCGCGACGCAATGGCACTACCGAAAAGAGACTGATATGAAGGGAACACCAGGCAACGTCCCGGCCGCGCGCACGGGTATCGAGATCACGCCGGCCCATCGGGCCTTCTTCCACGCGCTGCCGAAGGTCGAGCTGCATTGCCACCTGCTCGGCGCGGTGCGGCACGACACGTTTGTCGCACTCGCGGAGCGCAGCGGCGCGCCGATCGAGCGCGCGGAAATCGACGCGTTCTATGCACGCGGCGAGAAGCCGGTCGGCGTGCTGCATGTGCTGCGCGCGCTCGACAAGTATCTGCTCACGCAGCCCGACGACCTGCGGCGGATCGCGTACGAGTATCTGGAGGACGCGGCCGCGCACAACGTTCGGCATGCAGAATTCTTCTGGAATCCGACCGGAACGGTGCGCGTATCGGGTATTGCATACGCGGACGCGCAAGCCGCAATCGTGACGGGGATCCGCGATGCCGCGCGCGATTTCGGGATCGGCGCACGCCTGATCCCGAGCATCGACCGCGAGCAGGATCCAGACGAAGCCGTTGCGATCGTCGAGTGGATGAAGGCGAACCGCGCGGACGAAGTGGCGGGGCTCGGCATCGACTATCGCGAGAACGACCGGCCGCCGGAACTGTTCTGGAAGGCGTACCGCAATGCGCGAGAGGCCGGCTTGCGCACGACCGCGCATGCGGGCGAGTTCGGGATGCCGTGGCGCAACGTCGAAACGGCCGTCGACCTGCTGCAGGTCGATCGCGTCGATCACGGCTATACGATCGTCGACAACCCCGAGCTGTGCGCGCGCTACGCGGAACGCGGGATCGTCTTCACCGTCGTGCCGACGAATTCGTACTACCTGCGGACGTTGCCGCCCGAGCAATGGGCGGAGCTGCATCCGATGCGCAAGATGCCGGGCCTCGGGCTGAAGATCCATCCGAACACCGACGATCCGACGCTGCACAAGGTCAATCCGAGCGAAGCGTGGGAGCTGATGTTCAGCCACTTCGGATTCACCGTGGCCGACCTGAGGCAGTTCATGCTGAACGGGATCGACGGCGCGTGGGTCGACGATGCAACGAAGGCGGCGTGGCGTGCCGCGTGGGCGCCGGCGTTCGACACGCTGGCAGAGACGCTCGCGGCAGGCTGAGCGCGGCGGCGTGTTGCGCCGGCCGGTGCTTCAGCCGGCCGGCGGCCCCGCGATCAACGGAAGAACTTCAGCCAGTCGAACAGGCCCGAATGCTGCGGGCGCCGCTTCGGCGCCGGCGCGCTGCGCGGCCGGAAGTCGGGCGAAAACTGTACGTGCGAATCGATCGCCCGCGCGCGCAGCGCCGCGTCGTAGAACGAGCCGACGATCGGCAGCGCGCTATGCGCGCCCGCGCCCCAGTAGTCGCTGCGCAGCGTCACGCTGCCGTCGTCGAAGCCGACCCACGCGCCGGCCACGAGTTGCGGATGCATCAGGATGAACCAGCCGTCCGCGTTGTCCTGCGTCGTGCCCGTCTTGCCGGCCACATCGATACGGATCCCGTAGCGCGACCGGATGTCGGCCCCGGTGCCGCGATCGACGACATCGCGCATCACGTCGACGAGCGTCTGTGCGGCCGGCACCGGCAGCGCGCGTTCGGGCGGTGCGCTGCCGAACGCGGCGAGCACCTTGCCGTTGCGGTCCTCGATGCGCGTGATCATCTGCGGCGCGACGTACACGCCGCGGTTCGCGATCGTGCCGTACGCGGACACCATTTCCTTCAGCGTGACGGGGCTCGTGCCGAGCGCGAGCGACGGCACCGCGTCGAGCGGACTGTCGCGCACGCCCATCGCGCGCGCAAGCTGCGCGACCTTCGCGGCGCCTTCGTGCTGCATCACCTGCGCGGTGACGCGGTTGCGCGACAGCGCGAGCGCATCGCGCAACGTCATCGGCTCGCCCGTCGGCGGCTCAGCATCGGTCGGACGCCACACGGCGCGGCCGTCGACCGGAATGGCGACGGGGCGGTCGACGAACGTATCGTCCGGCCGCATGCCGTCCGCGAACGCGGCGCCATAGACGAACGGCTTGAACGTCGAACCCGGCTGGCGCCGCGCCTGCGCGACGTGGTCGAACGGCTCGCTGCCGAAATCGGGGCTGCCGACCCATGCACGGATCGCGCCGTTGCGCGGATCGATCGCGACGAAGCCGGCCTGTACCTGCGTCTTGCGCGCGCACAGCGCGCGCAAGAAATCTCGGTTTGCGCCGAGCGGCTTCAGCGCCGGCACATCGGCGAGCCCCGTGTCGCGGGCCTGGCGATACTCGGGCGTCTGGCGGATGAAGCCGCGGAACAGGTCGTTGCGCAGCCCGCAGCCGGACGGGCCGCGCCATGCGCTGTCGGCGATCGACTGCAGCCGTTCGGTCTGCTGCGTCAGCGCCTGCGTCGCCATGTCCTGCAGTTGCGCATCGAGCGTCGTGCGCACGATGAGGCCGTCGGCGTAGAGATCGTAGTTGTTGCGGTCGGCCCACGCGATCAGCCACTTGCGCAGCTGGACCGCGAAATGCGGTGCGAGGCTCGGCTGCGCCGTCTGCGGTTCGAAGTCGACGCGCAGCGGCTGGCGTTGCAGTTTCGCAAGCTGCCGCGGGGTGAGCATGCCCATCTGCGCCATCCGGCCGAGCACGATGTTGCGCCGCTGGACCGCGCGTTCCGGATTCAGCACCGGGTTGTAGTAGCTGTTGCCCTTCAGCATCCCGACGAGCGTTGCGCTTTCCGCGATGTCGAGCTGGTCGGCCGACTTGCCGAAGTAGGTGCGCGCGGCCATTTCGACGCCGTACGCGTTGTACAGGAACGGCACCGTATTCAGGTAGGTCTCGAGAATCTCGTCCTTGCTGTACACCGATTCGATCTTGAACGCGGTGATCAGCTCCTTCACCTTGCGCGTGAGCGTCGGCGCGCGGCCGATTTCGTCCGGATACAGGTTGCGTGCGAGCTGTTGGGTGATCGTCGAGCCGCCCTGGCGATCGCCGGAGAAGGTATGCAGCCCGGCCGCGAGCGTGCGGCGCAAGTCGATGCCGTGGTGTGAATAGAAGCGGTGGTCCTCGGTTGCGATCAGCGCGTCGACCATGTGCGGCGAGATCTGCTTGAGCGGCACCCATTCGCGGTTCACGGGCCGGAACTCGGCGATCAGCTGACCGTCGGCCGACAGCACGCGCGCGGGGCGGTCGATGCGCGCCTTGCGGATGTCGCCGATGCTCGGCGTGAGCGGGACGAACGCAAGCAGGCCCAGCAGGCCCAGCACGGGTATCGCGGCGAGCGTCAGCGCCACGCCGCGCCGCGTCGGATGGCGCAGGCGATGCAGCGCCCCCGCGCACAGTGCGCGGAGGCGCGCGCGGCAGGCGGCGGCGCGCGGCGCGACACGGGCGCGGCAACGGAGCCAAGCATCTCGGAGAAACGGCACGAAGCGATTCAAGGCGGCTGGAGCGTGGATGGAAGACGCGCGATCCTAGCAAACGGCGCACGCGCTCCGGCGGCCGAAACGGCCGTTTGCTTGCAGGATTTACAGACGATTACGTTTGTTGCCCGCCGACAACCTTTTACCGCGCGCGGGGGCGCGATTCCGCTGACGAAACCACGTCCGCGAGCCGCTGTGCGGCGGCTTCCATCTGCGCGCGGCCGAACCCGCCGAAGCCGAGCACGAGCCCCGGGCGGGCCGTGCCGGGCGCGAACATCGGCGACACGGCGCGCACCGCGACGCCGGCCTGCGCGGCGCGTGCGACCACGTCGAGATCGTCGATGCCTTCCGCGAGCCACAGCACGACGTGCATCCCCTGGTCGCCCGGCTGCACCCACGCGCGTTCGCGCGGCAGCCGCGCGCCCAGCGTGTCGATCAGCAGCGCGCGCTGCTCCGCGTACACGCCCCGCACACGGCGGATGTGGCGATCGAGATGACCTTCGGCGATGAACGCGGCCAGCACGTGCTGGTCGGCGGTCGGCGCATGGCGATCCATCAGCACGCGCGCGCCGCACAACGCGGGCACGAGTTCGTCGGGCACGATCACGTAGCCGAGCCGCAGCGACGGAAACAGGATCTTGCTGAACGTGCCGAGGTAGATCACGCGATCGGGGGCGAGCCCCTGCAGCGACGGGAACGGATAGCCTTCGTAGCGCAGCTCGCTGTCGTAATCGTCTTCGACCACCCAGGCGCGCTGCGCGCGCGCCCACGCGAGCAGCGCGTTGCGCCGCGCCATGCTCAGCGGCATGCCGAGCGGGTACTGGTGCGACGGCGTGACGAACGCGACGCGCGCATCCGGCGCGAGACGGATGCCGGCATCGACGTCGAGGCCGTCCGCGTCCACCGGCACGCGCACCATTGCGTCGCGCCGCCCGGTGCTTTCGAGCAGCGCGGTGATGCCGCGATAGGCCGGATTCTCGACCCAGGCGCGGTCGCTTTGGCCGAGCAGCACCTGGCTTGCCAGATGCAGTCCCTGCTGGGTGCCGCTCGTGATGACGACCTGGCCGGCATCGCAGCGCACCGAGCGCGACCGGCGCACATAATCGGCGATCGCTTCGCGCAGCGGCAGCGCGCCTTGCGGATCGGCATAGCCGGACGGCGCGCCGGCGCCGCGGGCGCGCAGGCGGTTGCCGAGCCGGCGCCAGATGTCGTCGGGCGCGGTGAGGCCGACCGGCACCGAGATCGCGAACGGCATGGCCGGCAACGGGTTGAATTCGCGGGCGATCCGCGCGAAGGTGGCCGCGGGCTCGGGCAGGCCGGCATGCGCCGGGCGCTGACGTCGCGCAGGCGGTTCGGGCGAGTTGCCGGGCGGCGTTTCGGCGAGCGCGTTCGCGACCCGCGTGCCCGCGCCGCCGCGCGATTCGAGACAGCCTTCGGCGATGAGCTGCGCGTACGCATCGACGACGGTGCCGCGCGCGACCTGCAGCGACGTCGCCAGCAGCCGGGTGGACGGCAGCGTGTCGCCCGGCCGGACGTCGCCGCGGCGCACGGCGTCGCGCAGCGCCTGGGCGAGCTGGCGGCTCAGGTCGCCGGCCGCGCGGTCGAGCGCGCCGAGCGACGGGATTTCGACGATCCGGGCCGTTCTTGCCATGATTCTGGTCTGCTGAAATTGTTTCAAACCGGCTCTACAGCATAAACCAGTTTGGGATCACAATCGCCGCATGACGGGCCCGCGCCCGCGCCATTTCAAACCCGCACGACCGTGGAGCCAGCATGTACGTCCCTGCCGATTTCAACGAGCCCAACCCCGACGTGCTGCGCGAGCTGATCGTGCAGCATCCGTTCGGCAGCCTGATTACGCACGGCAAGAGCGGGCTCGACGCGAACCACATTCCGTTCGAACTGCTGCCCGACGACGGCGGGCTCGGCGAACTGCATGCGCACGTCGCCCGCGCGAATCCGGTCTGGCAGGACGTCGCGGACGGCGACGAGGTGCTCGTGATCTTCCGCGCCGGCGACGCGTACATCTCGCCGAACTGGTACCCGAGCAAGCACGTCGCGCACCGGCAGGTGCCGACGTGGAACTACGTGGCCGTGCATGCGCACGGCCGCATCACGGTGCGCGACGACGAGAAGTTCGTGCGCGGCGTGGTCGCGCGGCTCACGCGCACGCACGAGGCGTCGCAGCCGGTGCCGTGGAAGATGGGCGACGCGCCGAAGGACTACATCGACACGATGCTGCAGGCGATCGTCGGGCTGCAGATCGAGATCACGCGGTTCGTCGGCAAGCGCAAGCTCGGGCAGAACAAGGCCGAGGCCGATATCCGGGGCGCCGGCGAAGCGTTGGTCGCGGACGGCCAGCTCGCGATCGGCGAAGCGATGCTCGCGGCGGCCGATGCAAAGCGCGAGTGAGGGCATGACGCGAGCGCGGGCGCGCGCCGCGCCCGCATGCCGCCCGGGTCACTGCGTGCGCGTCGCGTCCTTCGCCGGTGTGCCCGCCTGCGCGAGCGCACCGCGAATCGCGGCCTCGGTCTTGTCGTACCCGCCTTCGCCGTAGCGCGTATAGACGACCTTGCCGTTCGCATCGATCAGGTACAGCGCGGGCCAATACTGGTTCCCGTACGCGCGCCACGTGTCGTAGCGGTTGTCCTGCGCGACCGGGTACCGGATATCGAAGCGCTTGATCGCCTCGGCGACGTTGCCCGCGTCGCGCTCGAACGGATATTCCGGCGTATGCACGCCGACCACGACCAGCCCCTGGTCGCGATACTTCCGGTACCAGTCGTTCACGTACGGAATCGTATGAATGCAGTTGATGCACGAGTACGTCCAGAAATCGACGAGCACGACCTTGCCGCGCAACTGGCCGAGCGTCAGCGGCGCGCTGTTGTGCCAGCGGTCGATGCCGGTGAAATCCGGCGCGGGCGTGCCGGCCAGCGACGCCTGCATGCCCGCGTCGTCGCGGGTGCCGGCGAAGGCGGCGAGCCCGGCCGTGGCGGCGAGGGCGATGACGATGGCGGCAGTCTTGAGTCGGGGCAGCATGGCGTTCTCCTGATCGGTGGGCCGCTGCTCGGAGGCGCGGCCGGACGGGTTTCGACAGGCCCCATTAGGCGGCGCCGACGTATCTGCGATGTGTCCGGCCGGCCGCGCGTGTGCAATGTTGTGTGTCGTCATGGCTGCGCGATACATTGGGATACAAACGCGTGCCCGCCGTGCGGTATAAAAGCGGACATCGAATGCCCGAACTACGACACCGACAACGACTCATGGACAAGATCGACCACGTGCTGATCGTCGACGACGATCGCGCGATCCGCGAACTGATCGCGGACTACCTGGAGAAGAACGGCATGCGCGTGTCGCTGGCCGCGAACGGCCGCGAGATGCGCAACGTGCTGGACGACGGCGCCCCCGACCTGATCGTGCTCGACCTGATGATGCCGGGCGAGGACGGCCTCACGCTGTGCCGCGACCTGCGCGCCGGCAAGTTCCGCACGGTACCGGTGCTGATGCTGACCGCACGCGGCGAGGAAACCGACCGCATCATCGGCCTCGAGATGGGCGCCGACGACTACCTGGCCAAGCCGTTCGCGGTGCGCGAGCTGCTCGCGCGGATCCGCTCGGTGCTGCGCCGCGCGCGCATGCTGCCGCCCGGCATGCAGGTGACGGAAACGGCCGAGATGCTCGCGTTCGGCGAATGGCGGCTCGACACGACCGGGCGTCACCTGCTCGACGCCGAAGGCACGCTGGTCGCGCTGAGCGGCGCCGAATACCGGCTGCTGCGCGTGTTTCTCGACAACCCGCAGCGCGTGCTGACGCGCGACCAGCTGCTCAACCTCACGCAGGGGCGGCAGTCCGACCCGTTCGACCGCTCGATCGACCTGCTCGTGAGCCGGCTGCGCCAGCGCCTGCGCGACGGCGCGCGCGAACCGCGCTATATCAAGACGCTGCGCAACGAGGGCTACGTGTTCTCGTCGGCCGTGACCGCCGTCGACGGTACGCCATGAGCGCGCGCACGCTGTGGCACTGGCCGCGCTCGCTGTTCGCGCGGCTCGCGCTGATCCTGTGCGTGGGACTCGCGCTTGCGCAGACGCTGTCGTTCTGGCTCACCGTGACCGAGCGCGACCAGGCGACCACCAACCTGATGATGGGCTACATCGAGCGCGAGGTCGCGAGTTCGGTCGCGCTGCTCGACCACTTGCCGCCGGCCGAGCGCGCCGCTTGGCTGCCGCGTCTCGCGCGGCGCAGCTATGCGTTCATCCTCGGGCCGGGCGAGACCGGCACGCCGCCCGAAGCGCGGCTGTCGGCGCGCGTCGAGCGCTCGATCTCGGACGGCATCGGCGGCGACTATCCGCTGACCGCGAATGCGATTCCCGGCGACCGCGAACATCTGCAGGTGCATCTGCGGCTGACCGACGGGTCGCCGCTGACGATCGACATCCATCCGATGTCGACGGTGCCGCTGTCCGGCTGGCTGCCGGTCGTGCTCGTGCTGCAGCTCGCGGTGCTGGCCGCGTGCTGCTGGCTCGCGGTGCGGCTCGCGACGCGGCCGCTCAAGCAGCTCGCGCAGGCTGCCGACGCGCTCGGTCCGGACCTGAAGGGCGAGCGGCTGAACGAAGGCGGGCCGTCGGAAGTCGCGCGTGCCGCACGGGCGTTCAACGCAATGCAGGATCGCATCGCGCAGTACATGGCCGAGCGCATGCAGATCCTCGCGTCGATCTCGCACGACCTGCAGACGCCGATCACGCGGATGCGGTTGCGCGTCGACGTGATGGAAGACGACACGCAGGGCGCGAAGCTGCGCCAGGACCTGATCGAGATGGAGCATCTGGTGAAGGAGGGCGTCGCGTACGCGCGGACGCTGCACGGCACCGAGGAAGCCGCACGCCGCATCGATCTCGACGCGCTGCTCGACAGCATCGTGTGCGACTACACGGACGCGGGGCAGGACGTCGCGCTGCACAGCCGCGCGCCGCTCGCGCTTGTGACGCGGCCAAAGGCGCTGCGCCGCATCGTCGGCAACCTCGTCGACAATGCGCTGAAGTTCGCGGGCGCGGCCGAGATCGACGTGCAGGCCGCGCCGGACGGCGGCGCGGTGATTGCCGTGCTCGACCGCGGGCCCGGCATTCCGGCCGATCAGCTCGACGCGGTGTTCGAGCCGTTCCGGCGCGTGGAGACGTCGCGCAACCGCGATACGGGCGGCACGGGGCTGGGTCTGGCGATCGCGAAGCAACTCGCGCTCGCGATGGGCGGCACGCTCACGTTGAACAACCGGCCCGACGGCGGCGGGCTGGAGGCGCGGCTCACGCTGAGGAACGCGGGGTGATACGGCGCGGCGCGTGAGCGTCGCGGTTTCACGGTTTCAGGTTCATGCCGGCGTGCAAGCCGAACCTGAAGCACGCGGCGTCACATACGTTGCAGATGCGCGTCGACGAGCGGCGCGAGTGCTTGCGCATGCACGGCCGCGAGGTCGTGCCGGCCGCCCGGCACGACCTGCAGCCGTGCATCGGGCAGCCGCTCGAGCAGGCGCCGGCCGGCCGCGACGGGGCTGATCGGATCGTCGTCGCCCCACAGCAGCAGCGTCGGCTGCGCGATGCGGCCGATTTCTTGCGAAAAGTCCGCGCGGAACGTCAGGAACCAGTCGGGCAACTGCGGGTTCGCTTCGGCGAAACCGGCCCGCCAGTCCTGCGCACCGAGTCCTGCCATGTCGAGCCCGCCGGACGTGACCGTCAGCACGAGGTGCGTGACGAGCCCGGGCTTGTCGAGCGCCGCGCGCATCGCGATCACGCCGCCCATCGATTGGGCCAGCACGGCGGTGGGCCGGTCGATCTGCTCGAGGACATCACGTACGAGGCTGTCGAAATCGTCGACGGCCGGATCGTGCGGCGTGTCGCCGAAACCCGGATAGGCGACGATCCGCCGCTCGGCCGGATGCGTCAGCAGGTTGGCCAGCGGTTGCCAGAAGGCAGTGCTGCCCGATGCGCCGGGCAGGAAGAGCAGTTGCGACGGAACGGGCATGGCGTCCGGTTGTCCTTTAATCGACGTGAAGCGGGATGACGGGGCGATGCTTGCGTGTCAGCAGCGGCCGGTGCGCAGCGCGACGGTCCAGTCGTCGCGCCCGCGCGAGGCCGCGGTGACGGCGGCCGTGTGCCAGTCGTATTCGACCGCATGGAATTCGACGTTCCAGCCGGCCGCCGTGCGCGACACCATCGCGTAGCGCGCATGCGGCGAGCCCGTCTCGATGCGGTGCGGATGCGGCAGGTCGTCCTCGTATGCCTGCAGGCCGACGCTGCCCGGATTGACGATCAGCCGGCCGTCGTCGAGCTTCGCGGTGCGCGGTACGTGCGTGTGGCCGCACAGGATCAGCGATGCCGTTTCGTTGCCCGCGCGCTGCGCGACTTCATCGGGCGTGGCCGCGCGGCAGCCGTCGGGCGTGACCGTTTCGAGGAAGTAGACGAGATCGCTGGCCGGCGTGCCGTGCACCATCAGCACGTCGCCGTCGAGCGCCAGGCGCTCGGGCAGTGCGGCGATCCACGTGCGGTGGTCATCGCGCAGCGTGTCGTGCGCCCAGCGATCGGACAGCCGCATCGCTTCGCGATCGTAGGTAAGCAACTGCCGTTCGTGATTGCCCTTGACGGTCGGCAGATCGAGCGCGATCAGGCGGTCGGCCGTTTCGGCCGGATGAAGTGCGCCCGACACGATGTCGCCGAGATTGACGATCACGTCGGCGCCGCGGCGGCGGACGTCGTCGAGCACCGCGTCGAGCGCGGCGAGGTTGCCGTGGATATCGGACAGCGCGGCGATTTTCATGGCGGAGCGTCGATGAGGGGAACGGCGATTGTCGCCAATTCGGCGCGGGCCGTCCAATCGCTTCACGGCATCGGCGCGCGATGCCAGGGACGGCGCGTCAGTCGGTCGCGAGCCGCGCGTACATCGCGAAATCGCCCGGCGTGCCGCGCACCATCTTGTAGGCGCGCAACAGCCCTTCGTAGCGGTAGCCGCACTTCTGCAGCACGCGTGCGGAGCCCGCGTTGCCGGTCAGCACGACGGCCTGCATGCGCATGAAGCCTTCGTTCGTGAAGGCCCACGCGGTGACGGCTTCGCACACCGCGCTCGCGATGCCGCGCCCCCAGTGCGATGGCGCGAGGTCGTACGCAATCTCCGCCGAGCGGTTCACGGTGGACACCGTATGCAGTCCGATCGTCCCGGCGAGCGTGCCCGATGCGGTATCGACGATCGCGAGACGCCGGATCGAATCCGGGTCGGCCGATTCGATGTTGTCGAACAGCGGCAGCAGATCGTCGGGTGTGCGCAGGTTCCAGCTCGTGTGGTGGAAGACGTCGGGGTTCGACAGGTATGCGTACCACGCGTCGAGATCCGCGCGGTCGAGTTGCCGGAGCGACAGGCCGGGGAAGCCGGCGCCGGGCGGTGCGGCGATTTTCATCGGAACCTGCTCCTATGCCGCATGACGCCGGTACAGCGCCAGCGAACCGGCGAGCGCGAGCAGCATCGCGCCGCACGTGCGGTCGAGCCACAGTGCGCCCGAGCGCTTCAGCAACCGCACCGCGCGTGCGCCGAGCAGCGCGTAGCCGAACATCACCGCGCCGTCGAGCAGCGCGAACGTGACCGCGAGCGCGACGTACTGTGGCGCGAGCGGCGCGGACGGATCGAGGAACTGCGGCAGGAACGCGGAGAAGAACAGGTAGCCCTTCGGGTTCGTGACCGCGGTCAGCAGGCTCTTCGCGAAGATCGACGCATTGCGTTCGGTTGCCGTGCCGTTTTGCGCGGCGGCGACATCGAGCGACCCCTTCGACATCAGCAGCCGGATGCCGACGTACGCGAGGTACGCGGCGCCGAGCCACTTCACCACCGAGAACCAGAACGCCGACGCCATCAGCAGCGCGCCGAGGCCGAGCGCGACCGCGACGATCAGCACGAAGTCGGACAGCATCGCGCCCGCGAAACCGTAAGCCGCGCGTCGCACGCCATGGCGCGAGCCGTTGGTCAGCGCGAGCAGCACGGTCGGGCCGGGTGTCGCGATGCCGACGAACGCGACGGCGGCGAAGATCAGCAGAGTCGTTGCATGCATGAAGGAACTCCCGATGGAAGGTGCGCGTTCGATTATCGGGGGCGCCGTCCCGTGCTGTACAGACGCGGCAGCCATCCGCGACGGCCGTGCATCGACTATCTCGATTTTGACAAAAAACTGTTGCCATTATTCCGCTTTGGAAAGGAACCGGTTCCAACTACCATGGCGGCCGCAGCGGGCACGCCCGCCGCGTCGTCGCGCGCGGACGCCGCCGGCCTCGCACCGCCGGCGGATGTCGGCGCCCGTGCGCGCTACTCGCAACTGCCAGCCAGAACAACGGGTTCACCGCCCGGAGACATAAAACCATGAACAAGCAACTGATCGCAGCGCCGCTGCTGCTCTCGCTCGCGGGTATCGCCGCCGCGCAAAGCTCCGTCACGCTGTACGGCATCGTCGACGCGGGCGTGACCTATCGCAGCAACGAACGGGTCGGCTCGGCGGGCGCGTACACCGGCCATTCGAGCGTCGGGCTCACGACCGGCAACCTGTCCGGCAGCCGCTGGGGCATCAAGGGTTCCGAGGATCTCGGCGGCGGGATGCGCGCGCTGTTCGTCCTCGAGAACGGCTTCGACATCACGAACGGCACGTCGGGCCAGGGTGGCCGCCAGTTCGGCCGTCAGGCGTTCGTCGGCGTCGGCAGCGACCGCTACGGCACGATCACGCTCGGCCGTCAGTACACGTCGCTCGACGATTTCGTGAGCCCGGTCGGCCCGTCGTCGTTCATCGGCGGCTTCGGCGCACACCCGGGCGACATCGACGATCTCGACCAGACGGCGCGCGTCGACAGCTCGATCAAGTACACGAGCGCGAACTACTCGGGCTTCACGTTCGGTGCGCTGTACGGCTTCGGCGGCCAGCCGGGCAGCATGAAGCAGCGCAACACGTGGAGTGTGGGCGCGGCGTACGCGGCGGGACCGCTGCGCGTCGGCGTCGGCTACGAGCGCTCGGACAACAGCAAGACAGGCGCGACCGACCCGACGGCCGGCAAGTGGCAGAGCACCGATGACGGCCTCTTCAACTCGTCGATCAACGAAGGCTATGCGAGCGCGCAATCGCAGCAGGTGATCGCGACGGGCGCGACGTACGACTTCGGCCCGGCCATCGTCGGCGTGAACTACAGCAACGTGCAGTACCGCAGCGGCGGCCAGTCGTTGTTTGCCGGTCACGCGACGTTCAACGTCGCGGGCGTGTTCACGCGCTGGAACGTGCAGCCGCAGACGCAACTGTTCGCGGGCTACAGCTACACGCGCGGCAGCAGTGTCGACGGCGTCGACGATCGCGCGCAATATCACAACGTCACGCTCGGCGCCGTCTACGACCTGTCGAAGCGCACCAGCGTGTACCTGCTCGGCGCGTACCAGCATGCATCGGGGATGACGCTCGACGCGCTCGGCCGGCCGGTGGCCGCGACTGCGTCGGTGTCCGACAAGGCGAACGGCCACTCGTCGGACTCGCGGTCGCAGGCGATCGTCAGCCTCGGGCTGCGCCAGAAGTTCTGATGTAACGGTCGTTGCGACCGCAATGAGGCCCGCCGCCAAGGCGGGTCCCGTAGCAGGCATGCTCCCGTGACTGCCCTGCCGGCACCGCGTGATCGACGTCGTCGATGCGCTGCCGACATGCGCCGACGCCGGGGACGGCCCGGCGCCCGGCCACGCGAACCGAACGATCGCACCCGCGCGCCGGCATGACCGGCGCGCGGTGTTCCCCGCCGCATTCCTCCTTTCTCTCCCGTTTCAGTATGCAAGTCGCGACAACGCGATTGCGCGGCGCATTATTTTTTCTCTTTCATTTCAATTTCGATTTGTAATCATTGAAACGATTTCCGGGGAATGAAATGGTCATGCGGTCATGTCAGAAAAAATGACGTATTCGCATTGACTGGCCCGGAAGAAAATGCCGGGTAAAAGCACCGAAATCGTACGCCCGGCCGCTGTTGCGGCGTGGTTTCGCGGGGTTGACCTTCGTTGACGAAAAAGCGCCGGACGGCAAAAGGCGCGGAGTGAATAATTCGGGATAACGGCGAATGCGCTTTTGCCGGAATCACCAATATTTCATGCGCCGCGATTTACAGTGTCGACCATTGATCGTCTGGGAGCATTATTCATGTCAATGAAACAAATCCGCGCGGCGTTGCTGGGAATGTGCATGGCGATGCTGGCGCCGGCGAGCCACGCGCAGGTGCAGTACTCGACGGACTGGCTCGCGAACACGTACGGCACGCTGGTCTCGCACGTGGGCAACGGCGCGCGCTCGATGTGGGTCGCGCCGGAGGGCGTGATCTACACGGCGTCGCGCTGGGACGAGAACGCGGGCGGCGTCGCGCTCTACCAGAACGGCCAGCCGCTCGGCACGATCGGCATCCACGACGAATTCCAGGGCGGTGCGATCACCGGCAACTCGACATCGCTGTTCGTCGCGCTCGGCTACAACCGCACGTTCGGCAGCGGCTCGGTAGGCCGCTACAACCGGAGCACGAACCAGCGCGACCTGCGCATCCCGGTCAGCACGTGGACGGGCATCCAGTATGCGGACGTGATCACGGGCCTCGCGACGGCCGGCAACCTGCTGTACGTGAGCGACTTCTACGGCAACCGCGTGCGCGTCTATACGACCGACGGCGTATGGCAGCGCGACATCGGCGTATCGGGGCCCGGCGCGCTGGCGCTCGACGCGGCCGGCAACCTGTGGGTCGCACGCAAGAGCGCGGGCGTCGTCGCGCAGTTCAGCGCGACCGGCACGGCGATGAACACGCTCCAGATGGCGGCCGGCGCGCGGCCGGGGTCGCTGTACTTCGATGCGTCGACGGGCCAGCTGATGGTGGGCGACCAGGGGCCCGACATGAACATCAAGGTCTACGGCGGGCTTCCCGGGCTGCCGGCGCAGGTCGGCACGTTCGGCGTGCAGGGCGGCTATCTCGACACGACGACGGGCATCAAGGGGCAGGTCGGCGACAAGCGCTTCACGCGCGTCGCCGCGCTCGGCAAGGATTCGGGCGGCAACCTGTACGTGCTGAACAACGCGTGGGGCGGCGGCTGGGATCTCGGCCGCAACGGCAGCACGGATCTTCATTCGTACAGCCCGACGGGCGCGCTGCAATGGAAGCTGCAGGCGCTGAATTTCGAGGGGATCGCCGCGCCCGACCCGGTCACCGACGGCACGTTGTTCTACAGCGGCAACAACGTCTATACGGGCACCGCGGGCGGCACGTTCGTCGCGAACACGGTCGACCCGTTCACCTATCCGAAGGACCCGCGCCTCGACATGAACGACTACCAGCGCGGCCAGCATTTCGGCCAGCTCGTGAACGTCGGCGGCAACCGGATCCTCGTCGCGTCGGGCCAGAACCCGGGCAACTTCAACTTCTATTACTTCAACAACGCGAGCGGCTACATCGCGATTCCGGCCGGCTCGCTTCCCGGCAAGCCGTTCAACACGACGCTGCAGGTGACGGCCGGCTTCGACATCGACGGCAACGGCGACGTGTGGGCCGGGCTGAACGGATCGAACGTGATCACGCGTTATCCGATGACGGGCTTCGACGCGACCGGCAAGCCGTCGTGGGGCAAACCGGCGACGACGCCCGTGCCGGGCAGCGTGGCGCCCGTCGCGCGCATCCTCTACCAGGCCGACAGCGACACGATGATCCTCGCGCAGGGCCTCGCGGGCAACTGGGACTGGACCGCGATGAACGGGCACATCGAGGTCTATCACGGCTGGAAGAACGGCAACACGAGCGCGCCGAATCCGGTGATCAACCTGACGAGCGCGAACCCGAAATCGATCGCGGCGGCCGGCCACTACCTGTTCGTCGGTTACGTGCACACGGTGCCGAACATCGACATATTCGACCTGAACACCGGCGCGCTCGTCACGACGCTGACGAATTCGAATACGTCGGCGATGGACGTCGGTAACGACGTCGATTCGATGTACGGCGTGCGTGCGTACCTGCGCTCGACCGGCGAGTACGTGATCACCAAGGACAACTACAACGGGTCGAGCATCGTCGTGTATCGCTGGCATCCGTGACCGCGCCGGCCGGGTCGGTCGCATCGACCGGCGCGGCCGGACGTCATGGCGCGCCGAGCACGCGGCCGTTCACGCTGCGCCCGTACATCGAGTCGGGCGAATCGTGGAACTTCGCGCGCGTGTCCTGCACGGAGCCCGTGAAGCGCGGGTCCTGCGGGCGTTCGTGGCTGTCCATGAAGGTCGCGACGTCCCACGCTTCCTGGTCGGTCAGCGTACCGCCGAGCCCGAGCGGCATGTTGGCCTTGATGAAGCCGGCTGCGTTGCGGATGTCGCCCATTCCCGCGCCCCAGTTGAACGAGCGTGCGCCCCACAGCGCGGGGAACGCCGGCTTGCCGCCGCTCGACTGGCCCTGGCCGTCGGCGCCGTGGCACAGCGCGCAGTGCTGCGTGTAGACGGCGGCGCCGCGCGCGTAGTCGGCCTTCTGCGCGGGCGGCGGCAGTTTCGGGAAACCCTGGCCCGGCAGCTTCGTGCCGACCGGCGCGCCCTTCGCGAGCCAGTACGAATACGTTTCGAGCGCGACGAGGACCGGATCGCCGGCCGGCGGCGCCTTGCCGTTCATGCTGTAGCGGAAGCACCCCTGCAGGCGCTCGGCGAACGTGTTCACGTGGCCGTTCTTGGCGCGGTACGCCGGATACAGCAGGTACGCGGCCCACATCGGGCTCGAGTCGGGCCGGCGGCCGGCGTCGAGGTGGCAGCTCGCGCAGGTCAGCTTGTTGCCGACGTACTTGCCCGCGAACTCGGGCGTGTGCAGGAAGATCTGCTCGCCGAGCCTGACGGTCTTGCCGAAGTCGTCGGCCGGGATCGCCGATTCGGGCGGCGGTGTGAACGATTTGGCCGCCGGCGCGGATGCGGCGGGAGAGATTGCCGGAGCGGAAGCGGCGGCCGGTGCGTCCTGCGGGGCCGCCGCGAAGGCGAGCGCGGGCAGCCAGGCCGCGCCGAGCAGCGTCGCGCGGGCGTGGCGGATCAGCATCGTGCGGTCGATCATCGCTTGTCTCCTTGTGCGGCGCCGCCGCGCGCATAGTAGGCGGCCACCGCGTCGATGTCGGCATCGGACAGCTTGCCGGCGATCATCGGCATCAATCCCATTGGCCCGGGCGGCCGCGTGCCGTGTTTCCAGCCGTTCAACTGGCCGGCGATGTAGGCGGCCGGCTGGCCCGCGAGCGGCGGGAACGCGGTGCCCACGCCGAGGCCGCCGGGGCCGTGACATTGCGCGCACGCGGGCAGGCCCTGCGACCAGCGCCCGCGCGTGGCGAGCCACGCGCCCGCGTTCGCCGGATCGTTCGACGCATCGTCGGGGGTGAAGACGCCGGCCGGCGCGGGCAGGCTCGCGAAGTACGCGGATACCGCATCGCGTTCGTGCGCCGACAGCAGTTTCGAGAGCGGCTGCATGACCGGGTTCTGGCGGCTGCCGTCCGCGAATGCGGCGAGCTGCGCGGACAGATACGCGGCGTTCGTGCCCGCGAGGCGCGGGAAGCCGGCCGCCGCGTTGCCTTCGCCCTGGCTGCCGTGGCAGCCGATGCAGGCGGCGGCGCCCGTCGCCGTGCCCTGTGTCGCGATCGTCTTGCCGGGCGTTGCATCGTCCGCGTGCGCGTGGCTGGCCAGCAGCGCGGCCGCGGCGAGCAGCAGCGGTGCGAACCGGCGTCGCGGTGTATCGACCGTATCGTTCACGTATCCCCTCCTTGTTGTATGTGGCGTGCGCGCCGCACGGCGGCCGGACCGTCAGCCTGCAGCGGGCGGGTCCTGCTCCGGAGCGAGATGCGGCGTCGGCTGGTTCGCATCATATCGGCCGAAGCCGTAGCGCTGGAAAATGGTGAACGCTTCCGGCGACCGGATGAACGCGAGCCACGCGCGCGCGGCTTCCGGATGCGGCGCGTCCTTCACCATCGCACCTGCGTAGATCGCCGTCGTATTCTGCTCGGCCGGAATGTTGATGTGCATCAGCGGATGCCCGACCTGTTCCTGGAACGCCGCTTCGGATTGCCACAGCACGCCCGCGTCCGCGCGCGCCTGCATCAGGAACAGCGCGGTTTCCCGATGATGGATGTGCGTGAGCTCGGTCGTGCCGGCACGCACCTTGTCGTCGTAGACGGTGCGCGCGAGCGCGTCGCCGCCGGCTTTCACGAGCGACGCGCGGATCTGCCGCGCGACGCCCTCGAAGGCCGGATTCGGCATCGCGAGCGTCACGTCGGCCCGCGCGAGATCGTTCAGCGACGCAATGCGTTTCGGATTGCCGGCGCGCACCATGATCGTCAGCTGGTTCGTCACGTACGGCACGGCCGGGCCGGCCAGCGTGCCGTCCGCGATCAGGCCGTTGATCTTGCCGAGCCCCGCGAAATACGCGTCGGGCTTGACCGTCCACGTCATGTTGCCGACGGTGATCGTGCCGCCCGCGTGAATCTGCTTCACGAGCAGGCCGGGCGGGATCGTTTCCCAGTAGATGCGCCCGCGATACTCGGGATGATCTTCCTCGAACTTCGCGACGAGCGGCGCCATCGCGAAGAAGTAGTTGCCGCCGACGTACAGCACGAGCTTCGGTGCGGTGAGATCGCCGTGGAAATCGGCGAGCACGTCGACCTGCGGCACCGTGAACTCGAGGCCGCGATGGATTGCATCATTGTTGCGGCCTTCCTGCCAGGGCGGAAAGACGGTCGCGTCGGTGGCGGCGGGTGCGGCGAGCGCGAGCGCCGATACACCGCACAGCCAGGCGGCCAGCGCGGCGCGCAGCGTGCGCCGGCGGCGCGAGGACGATGGCGATTGCGGTTTCGTATGGATCGGGATCATCGCGGTGCTCATTTCGCGTACGTGAAACCGGCTCGCTGCAGCTCGGGCAGCGTGCCGACCGCGCCCGGCGTGACGATCGCCGACGGGATCACGTGGTTGGTCAGGTCGGCCGCCAGTGCGTCGAGCGGCAGCTTGTCGGGATTCGCGTTCGCGCCGTCGAGCCGCTCCGCGAGCTCCCAGATCGCGTTGTGGCACGACAGGAACACGACACCGCGCTGCTGCAGCGCGGCGAGGCTGTTGTCGTGCGACGAGAATGCGCCGTCGGGCGCTTCATGATCCAGCGCGCCTTTCGATTGCGCGGGTTTCGCGTCGAGCAGCGTGTTGGTCGGGAAGGCCGCGCCGGCGAATTTCGCGAGGCCGTATTTGTCCCACGCGGCCTGGTCGAACAGCGCGAGATGCGCGCTGCCGTGCGTGGCCGACACGACGAGGAAATCCGGATGCCGGTACGACCAGATCTGCGCGTTCAGTGAATTGCGCATCAGGTTCAGCCACGGGCCGCCGAGGTCGGTGTTGTCCCATACCTGCTTCGGGCCGCCGCGATAGCCGGTCAGTTCGGCGAGCGCTGCGTGGTCCCACTGGTCGGGGCGTTCGAGGATCATCGGCACCGTCTTGAAGTCGCGCCACCTCGGTGCGGCCGCGAGGCGGCGCGTGAGGTCGGCGAGGTGCGTGGCGCCGCCGGGCAGCAGCGCACCGGTGTCGGGTGCGGCGGCGTGCGCGGGACGCGTGGCGGCGAGCAATGCAGTACCGGCCGCGAGGCCGAGTGTCTTGAGCGCGCCTCGGCGCGCCTGCCGGTCGGACATGGCTTATCTCCCGGAATCGTTTTTGTGGGGCGTGTCGCATTGCCGTGCGGCGGCGCAGCGCCGCGGCGTGACGGCGTAGCCAGTCTAGAGGCGTGCGATCGATACCGGAAATCGCGATATCGGATGGGAGATATTCGAGGGTCCGATGATTGACCCGGAGGCGGGCGCCGCCGCGTGGCGCGGCGGCGTGACGGCGGTGGGGGAGGCGCGGCCGACGGATGCGGCTGGCCGGCGTCGGCCGCGCGGGTGCGTCAGAACGACACCGTCGTCGTCAGCGTGACGAGCCGCGGCTCGCCGACCGCGACGATCAGGTTGTTGTTGCTCGACGGGTAGTAGGTCTTGTCGAGCAGGTTCTTCACGTTGAGCTGGAAGCGCGTCGGGAATTTGCCGATCGTCGTTTCGTAGGCGGCGAATGCGTCGACGGTCACGTAGCCGGGCAGCGTGAAGCTGTTCGCGGTGTCGCCGGAGCGTGCGCCGACCAGGCGCGCACCGCCGCCGAAGCGCCAGCGGCCCGGCAGGTTCGCGATGGCCGTGTCGTACACGGCGAACAGGCTGCCCGTGTGGCGGGCGACGTTGACGAGCGGCGTGTTGCTGTCGCGATCGTTCGCGTTCGTATAGGCGTAGCTGCCGATCACGCTCAGGTGGCGCGTGATCTGCCCGGCGACGTCGAGCTCGATCCCGCGCGAGCGCGCGGTGCCGATCGTCGACGTGATGTCGCCGACCGTGACCGCGACGTTGCGCTTGTCGATCTGGTACACCGCGAGCGTGCCGGTGATCGCGGGCTTCAGGCTGAACTTCAGCCCGGCCTCGAGCACGCGGCCGTATTCCGGCGCGAGCGGCGCGGCGACGTTCGACGCGACGTTCGGCTTGAACGAGCGACTCACGTTCGCGTAGGCGGTCAGCGCCGGCGTGAGCGCATACGCGAGCCCGAACTGCGGCAGCCAGACACTGCCGCGAGAGCGGTCGGCGAACACGAACGGCCGTCCCATCCCCGATTCCTGCTGCCAGTTTTCCCAGCGCAGCCCGCCGACCGCGGTGAGGCGGTCGGTGAGCTTCACCGAATCCTGCACGATCGTCGAATACGCATGCACGACCGAGCGCGAATCGCTTTGCTTCGGGTTCGGCGTGCCGCCCGGCGCGAGCCGGCCGTACACGGGATCGTAGAGATTGAAGCCCGTCGTCGCCTTGCCGCGGATCGTGTCGCCGCGGAAGCTGCGCTGCCGCTCGTATTCGCCGCCGATGTAGATCGCGTGGTTCATCCCCGCGAGCGTCACGTTGCCGAGCAGGCCGAGCGTCGCGATCTGGTCGGAGTCGTTGCGCCCGAGGTTCGCATCGGACGAGCGCGTCAGCGCGCCGGTCCTGCTGTTGAACGCGGTGGCGCGGGTGATGAACTGGTCATAGCGATCGCGGCCCCAGCCGTAGGTCGCGCGCACGCGCCACGCGTCGGAGAAGCGGTGCTCGATGCGTGCGCGCAGCGTTTCCTGGATGCCGCTGCTTTGCGACCACGCTTCCTCGTAGCGGCGATAGCGCAGCGCGTCGTCGGGCCGGCCGTTCACGAGCACGGTGCCGCGATCGAACGGCATCGTGTAGTCGACGTACTGGTAGCTGACGTCGATCGACGTGTCCGCGTCGTGCCACGACAGCGCAGGCGCGATCAGCGCGTTGCGTTCGCGGCCGAAGCTGCGCCAGTAGCGGCTCGTGTCGTATTCGCCGGTCAGCCGGAACGCGAGCGTGCCGCCCGCGACCTGGCCCGGCTTGCCGAGCGGGCCCGTGAGGTCGAACTGCGCGCTGCCGCCGCCGTGGCTCGTGCGCGACGCGGAGATCGAGCCGCCGAACGTGTCTTCCGGCTTGCGCGTGACGAGGTTGATCACGCCGCCCGGGTCCTGCATGCCGTACAGCAGCGACGCCGGCCCTTTCAGCACTTCGACGCGATCGATCGTCGCGAGATAGCTGTGCAGCACCGGCGTGCGCACGCCGTCGACGAGCACCGAGCCGTCGTTGTTCGACCCGAAACCGCGCTTGGTGAACGCGTCGCGCGTGCCGCCGAGCGTGTTCGTCTGCGTGACGCCGCTGATGTTGCCGAGCACGTCGTCGAGCGAGCGCGCCTGCTGGTCCTGCATCACGCTGCTGCTGACCACCGCGACCGATTGCGGAATCTCCTTCAGCGAGCGGTCGTCGCCGCCCGCGATGCCGGTGGTGCGCGGCTGATAGCCGACCGTCGGGTCGACGGCCGACGATGCGTTGACGCTGATCGCCGGGAGTTCGTGTTCGGCGGGCGTCGCCGGTGTCGACGCAGGTGCAGCGGGCTCGGCGTTGGCGGCATGCGTGCCGCTCGCGACGCACAGGGTGATCAGGGCAGGCAGGCTCGTGCGCCACGGGCGCAGGGTCCGGGCACGGCGGGGCGTTCGACGGGATGGCATGAATCGAGGCAGGAGGAGTACTAAGGATCGTGTCGCGGGCCGTAGCGATGTGTTGCGGCCAGGTTGCGCATGATATATGTAATGAGAATCATTTGCAATTGTAAAGCGATAGCTGGCCGCGCGCGGCGCTTGGTTGCCGGGCCGTCGGCCGTCTGCTACCGTAGCGGCCAAAATCAGACGCAGTGAAAATCAACGAGAGAGCCGGGGGCCGCACCATGTCATCTTCCTGTCACGTCGCGTTTCGCGCGGCGCTGCGCACCGCGCACGACCCTGCGGGTGATGAAGTGATCGCAGCCGTGTACCGCCATTCGAACGATTAGAGCAACGGAAGCGAATTCAGCCGGCGCAAGCGCCGGGCTTCAATCACTTCAACCACCACGCTAGACGGGAGACCACCCATGACGAAGATTTCCGCGCCGTTCGCGGCGGCCGCGCTCGCGGCCTGCACGCTGCTTTCGGGCGTTCACCCGGCCGCTTGTGCGGCTTCGGCCGCCGAACCCGCGATCGACGCGCATTACAGCGCCGTGATCGAGGCCTACACGCAAGACATGGCCGCCGCGAAGACGAAGTACGACGGCAAGCGCCTCGCGTTCGTCGGCGCCGTGATCCGGATGGGCGGCGACCCGGGCGGCACGTACTTCGGCGCGCTGACGGCCGACGGCGAGCAGTTCGACACGCATTTCGACGTGGCCGACCAGGATGCGCTGAAGCCGAAGTTTCCCGGCGGCGAGATCAAGCCGTTCGTCACGTCGGCGGCGTTCCGGTTCAGCTGCGTGAACGAAGGCTATATCGATGCGCCGGTGCTGCCGGGGTTGAAGCTGTCGCATTGCCGACTGGCCAACTGAGCCCCACGCGGTGACCGGCGTTCAGAACTTCTGCTGGATGCCGGCCATCACGCCGAGCTGATTCATTCCGGTACCGACTGTCCCGCCGGCGGCGACCGCGTTCGCAGCCAGCGTGCTGTTGAACATGTAGCCCACCGACGTATAGACGGTCGTCCGCTTCGACAGGAAATAGTTCGCGCGGCCGACCAGCAGCGTGGCGTTCGTGCCGCTTTCGCTGTTTTCGCGGCGTTGCAGGTAGCGGACGCCCTGAAGATCGAGCGCGAGGTAGGGCGTCGCGTAGTACGTGCCGCCGGCGAACACGATATCGGCCTGCAGGTGCTCGGCTGCCGCGAGGTTGCGGCGGATCCACCCGGCGCCCAGTTTCGCGGGGCCGATCTTCACGTAGCCGGCGACGATGTCGCGCGTGTCGGTGTACGCCGG
The DNA here is from genome assembly GCF_057439935.1 of Burkholderia cepacia complex sp. TUM26381. Taxonomy (NCBI): domain Bacteria; kingdom Pseudomonadati; phylum Pseudomonadota; class Betaproteobacteria; order Burkholderiales; family Burkholderiaceae; genus Burkholderia; species Burkholderia cepacia complex sp. TUM26381. The sequence goes on from NZ_CM172007.1 coordinate 481,763, forward strand.
ATTGTTCAGCGGCGCGAGTGCACCGCCGCCGCCGCGCATCACGTCGTGCGACGCGGCGAGCCCGAAATGGCTCGCGTCATACGCGAGCATCGCCGTGTATTGGCGGCAAGCGACGATATCGCCGGGCACCTGTCCGGCGCAGCCCGTCGCCGACGGCCCCGCGGGCCCGGCCGCGTCACGGCCGAAGCTGTAGGTGGCGCCGAGCGTCACGCCGTGGAACGTGCCCTTGTAGCCGATCGCATTGTCGCTGCGCGCGTTCGGCAGATAGGAGTCGAAATCCGCCATGGAGTGAATCGACGGGCCGATCACGTCGGCGTTGGTCAGCACGATCATCGACATGTTCATCTGGCGGCCGAGGGTCAGCGCGCCGAACGGACTGTTCACGCCGACGTTCGCCTGTCGCCCGAACAGGCGCCCGCCGTAGTTCAGCGCACCGGTGCCGGGCTGGAAACCGTTCTCGAGCACGAAGAAGGCCTGGTAGCCGCCGCCGAGATCCTCGGTGCCTCTCAGCCCCCACCGTGACGGCAGCTCGCCGGTCAGCGTCGGCATGCCCGTGAACGCTCCGCCGTGCGCGGCGTTGTTGTAGTAGGACACGCCGGTATCGATGATCCCGTACAGCGTGACGCTGCTTTGCGCGCAGGCCGGTCCGGCCAGCGCCATCGCCGTCGCGAGTGCGACGCCCAGTTTCGTTTTCATGGCTGTCTCCAAACAGTATGTAGATATGCTTATCGTTTTTTTTGATGCTCCGGACGTATCCGGGATGCCGACGGGTATCGGCAAGACTGCGGGCGTCGTGCGTTACGACATCGCCGGGTCGCGTTGCCGGCGCGGTGCCGCGGCACGCGTGCCCGCCACGGCGACGGCGATCGCCGCGCCGGCCATCGGCACGAGGAACGCGAGATAGAGGTGGGATACGGACCAGCCGTCGTCCAGCAGCGCACCGACCGTCATCGGCGACAGGATCGCGCCGAGGCGCCCGATGCCGACCGCGAGGCCGATGCCGGTCGTGCGGATTTCGGTGGGGTACGGCGTCGGCGACAGCGCATACATGCCGGCCACGCACGCATTGATCACCGCGCCGAGGAACACCGCGACGGTCATCCCGATGCCGAGCGAGCCGGTGTTCGCGCCGAACACGACCATCAGCGCGCCGCCGAGCAGCAGTGTTGCGCCGAGCAGGTTGCGCAGGCCGAACCGTGTCGACAGCAGGCTGAAGAGCGAGGCGCCCGCAATGCCGCCGAGGTTGAGCAGTACGCCGCCCGTGACGCCCTGCGATGCCGACAGCCCGGCCTGGACCAGCAGCTTCGGCGTCCAGCTCACGACGAAGTAGAAGCTGCCCATCACGAGGAAGAACGCGATCCACAACGCGATCGTGCGGCGTGCGAGCGGTGCGCGCAGCACGGCTGTCCAGCGCGACGCGGGGCTCGCCATGTCGATGGACGAAGCCGGCAGCGTGTCGATCGGCGTGCGCTTCATTCTCGCGAGGATGCGGTTGATTTTCTGCAGCGCGTTGTCCGGGCGCCTTGCCAGCAGGAAGTCGAGCGATTCCGGCAGCAGCGCGAGCACCATCGGGATCGACAGCAAGGTCAGCAGGCCGCCGAACGCGAACACGCTGCGCCATCCCCACGTCGACAGCAGGTAGCCGGCGATGACGCCGCCTGCGGTGGCGCCGATCGCATAGCCGGTCGACTGCATGCCGATCGCTGCGCTGCGCCATTTGTTCGACGCGTACTCGCCGCTGATGACGGTCAGGCTCGCCAGCATGCCGCCGATGCCGAGCCCCGTGTACGCCCGCGCGACGGCGAGTTGCAGCGTGCTGTGCGTGGCCGCGCAGGCGAACATCCCGGTCGAGATCACGGCGAGGCAGAGCAGGATGATGCGGCGGCGGCCGACTCGGTCGGCCAGCGGCGCGATCAGCACCGAGCCGATCCCCATGCCGGCCAGCCCGGCGCTCAGAAGCAGGCCGATCTCCTTGCCGCTCAGTTTCCATTCGGCCGCCAGATGCGGCGCGGCAAACGCGATGGACAGCACGTCGAAGCCATCGAGCATGTTCAGCACGACGCAGGCCGTGACCGCCATCGTCTGGAACGCGCTCATCGGGGATTCGTCGATCGTATTGCGGATACTTGCGCTCACGTCAAAGATCCTTGAAAAATAGTATGACTAATCAAATTGGATGGAATCGAATCCGGCGGTAGAGCATGGGACCAAACCGAATGCGCGGGCTGGCGGGCATCCCCGGGGGAACACCCGTCGCGGCCGGCAGGCGTCGTTCGCGCACCGGCGCGATGCTTACGCGGGTTCGGGTTGCAGCAGCCGCTCGATCACGCGCCGCGCGCGATTGGGGCCCGCGTCGACATGAATGTCGATCTGGCGGCGGTCCGGAAAGCGCAGCTGATTCCGGTATTGCGCCTCGATCACGGTCTTGTCTTCGTCGAACGTCGCTGCGGATTGCGCGATGACCGTTTGCGCGACGCGCTCCACGTCGTGTTGCGGATTGGTCGCGACGGTCCAGAAGTAGTGCGTCGTCGTTTCCGTCTCGGGCGTGATGCCGTGGAAGCCGCGCATGTGAAAGCCGCCGCGCGCCGGATCGTGCAGGTCGCCGGTGCCGGCGTCCATCGCGCCGGTCCAGATCCGGATGTGCGACACGTGGAACTCGATTTCCTGCCAGCGATCGACGCGGCCCGCGAACGGCCATGCGGCGGTGTAGGTCGGCGGCGGGTCGGAATCCGGCATCCGGCGCACCAGCGTCACCGTATCGCCGTCGCTGCTGACGCGGGTGTCCGCGCCCATGTGCAACGGTGCGTTGCCGCCGATCGTTTTCAGATGGACATAGCCGAGGTGGCTGAGGTCCATCAGGTTGTCGTGAATCAGTTGATACGGCGCGTCGTAATGGTAATTGCCGCCGCCGAAGCGATAGTGCGGATCCGCGTGGAACGCGTAGCGCGGCGGCGCGCAGGTCGGTTGCGCATGCGCGTCGGCGCCGATCCAGATCCACACGATCGCGTCCTGCTCGTGTACCGGATACGACGACACGCATGCTTTCGCCGGAATCCGGTCCTGGCCGGGAATCTCCACGCATGCGCCGCCGCGGTCGAACAGCAGGCCGTGATAGCCGCAGCGCAGGCCACGTGCTTCGAGCGAGCCGCACGACAGCGGCAGCGACTTGTGGCAGCAGCGATCCTCCAGCGCACCGATTTCCCCGGACGGCAACCGGAACAGGACGACCGGGCGGCCGAGCAGCGTGCGGGCGACGGGCTTGTCCGTCAGTTCGGACGACAGCGCGGCGACCCACCATCGGTCGACCGGGAATTGAGTTGTACTGATCGGTGGCCGGGCATGTTGCTCCATTGATCGTCTCCAGTATTGTGGTTGGCCGCCGCGGGGCGGGCGGTCCGTCTACAGATCGAGTACCAGCAGGTCGCTGCGCGCTCGCGAACAGCACGGCATGAACTGGTCGCCGGCTGCCTGTTCCTCTTCGGTCAGATATGCGTCGCGATGATCGGGCTCGCCTTGCAGCACACGCGTCGCGCAGGTGCCGCATACGCCTTGCTCGCACGACGTCAGCACGTCGACGCCGTTCGCCGCCAGCGCCGCGATGACCGTGCATTCGGCCGGCACGTCGATGACCTTGCCGCTGCTCGCGATCCGGACCTGGAACGCACGGTCCGCGCCGGACGACGCGACTGCGCCGCCGAAGAACTCGTAGTGCAGCCGCGCTTCAGCCCAGTGGCGCGCGCGCGCGGCGTTCAGCACCGCATCCATGAAGCCGCGCGGGCCGCATACGTACAGGTGCGTGCCTTCCGGCATGGCGGCCAGCACGGCGGCCAGGTCGAAGCGTTGCGCGGGGTCGCCGTCGTCGACGTGGAAACGGGTGCGATCGTGAAACCCGGCTGCGTTGATGCGCTCGACGAACGCCATGCGATCGGTCGAACGCGCGCAGTAGTGCATGTCGAACGGCATGCCCGACGAGAACAGCCGTTCGGCCATGCTGAGGATCGGCGTGACGCCGATCCCGCCGGCGAGCAGCAGGTGGTGCGGTGCGTCGGGGGCGAGCGGGAATTGATTGCGCGGCACGCCGATCCGCACGGTATCGCCTTGCCGGACTGCGTCGTGAATGGCGCGCGACCCGCCGCGACCGTCGGCATCGCGCAGCACGGCGATCTGATAGCGATCGTCGTGCTCCGGGTGGTTGCACAGCGAATACTGGCGCACGAAGCCACCCGGCAGATGCACGTCGATATGGGCGCCGGCGTCGAAGCGCGGCAGCGGCGAACCGTCGTCGCTGACGAACTCGAAGCCGCAGATATCGCGCGCTTCCTGCCACTTGCGGGCCACCCGGACCGTCAAGGTTGCGGCGCTCATGACGCCTCCTGGACTGGCACAACCGGGATCGCGGGCCGCTGCGGGCGCGCCGTGTTCTCGTCGGCGAGCAGCCGCTCGATCACCTTGCGCGACAGCACGCCGCCGGCGTCGATATTGAGCTTGAGCAGCTTGCGGTCGGGCCACTTCTCCAGGTTGAGCTGCTGGCGCTCGAGCATCTCGAGATCCTCGGCGAAGATCTTGCCCTGGCCTTCGCGGATCTCGGCGGTCAGCGCGTGATCGGCGGGCCGGAAATTGCGCGCCATCCCCCAGAAGTACCAGATCGAGGTGTCCGTCTCCGGCGTGATGAAATCGACCACGATCGACGATGCCTTCAGGTCGGCCGGCGCGTCGTAGCCGCCGTGGCCCGCATGCGCGACGCCGACTTCGATCATCACGTGGCTCGGCGGCGTGAAGCGGCAGATCTGCCAGCGGTCGACCGGCACGTCGTCGGCCAGCCCGTTGCCGCGCAACCCCATCTGCCAGAACGGTGGCGGCATCACGTTCTCCATGAAGCGGCTCGTGACGACTTCGTCGCCGTGGCTGGTCGTCTTCGGCGGTGCTTCGTCGATTTCCTTCTGGCCGATGCTGGTCGCATGCACGTAGGTTTCGTGCGTGAGGTCCATCAGGTTGTCGATCATCAGCCGGTAGTCGCAACGGATGTGATACAGGCCGCCGCCGTGGGCCCAGGCCGGATCCTCGGCCCACGCCAGCGCGGGCAGGGTGGCCGGATCGGCTTCTGACGCCTCGCCCGGCCAGACCCAGATGAATCCGTACCGCTCGACCGCCGGAAAGCTGCGAATCGGCGGGAAGCCGCCGACGCGCTGGCCCGGCATGCCGGCCGCCTTGCCGTTGCAGCCCATTTCCAGCCCGTGATAGCCGCACACGAGCACGCCGTCGCGCACGAATCCCAGCGACAGCGGCGCGCCGCGGTGCGGGCAGAAGTCCTCGAGCGCGGCGACCTGGCCGTCCGCCGCGCGGTAAAACACCATCGACTCGTTGCAGATCTTGCGGCCCAGCGGCTTGCCATCGATTTCATCGGGCGTGCCCGCCACGTACCAAGCATTCTTGAGAAACACGTTCGTCGTCTCCTTCAGGTCGATGCCGCCGGTACGCGGCATCTCTTCATTCCGTGTACTGAATGAGATTCAGTGTACTCATTGAGATTGGCTGGGGCAAGGCGAGCGGTATACTGGTTTTCCCGGGAAATGGCGCGAGGCAGCGCCATGCCGTCGGCGCGCGCAACGGCGTGCGCCGCCTATGTCATCGACACCTACATGGAAAAAAAGAATCCCGCCGACTTGCCGGCTTTCCCGCTAGATCTGTACGACGAGCCCGGGCACCTGATCCGGCGCGCACACCAGATCGCGGTTGCGATGTTCTACGAGAAGCTGGGCCGGGACGTGACGCCGGTGCAGTACGCGGTCCTGCGGATGCTCTACGAGTGCCCGGGGCTCGATCAGGTGACGCTCGCGCAGCGGGTGGCGCTCGATACGTCGACGACCGCGGATCTCGCGGTCAGGCTCGAAGCGAAAGGATTGATCGTGCGCGAAGTGCTGCCACGACGTCAGCGCCGCTTGTTGCTGACGCCGGCGGGCGTCGAGCTGCTCACGCACCTGATTCCGTCAGTGAAGGAGCTGCGCGCCGGCCTGTTCGACGGGATGGGAGAGGACGATTCGCAGGAACTGGTGCGCCTGTTGCGCAAGTTCGTCCATTTGAACAACGAGCAGAGCCGCGCGCCGCTGCGCGTGAGCGAGGAGTCGTAGCGGCCCCGAGCCCCGAGCCCCGAGCGACAGCGGCAAGCGGCGGCGGGGCGGCGGGCGTGCTGCCCGCCGTGCGTCAAGCGCGCGTGCTTTCGCCTTCCAGCCGTCGCATCGCTTCGGCCACTTCGTTCCTGAAGCGCACGAGCGCCGCCTGCTCCGGCGCCGGCGGCTGCACGGCGGCCCACAGCATGTCGATCAGCTGCGCGGCCGTCGTTTCCGTGTCGAGCTTGCGGTGCCCGAGAATCGCATCCCACAGCACGTGCTCGATCGGCCCGAACACCATCGAGCGCAGCAGGCTCAGCGGCAGGTCCGCCCGAACCTGCCCGGCCGCCTGGCCGCGCGCGAGCACGTCCATCAGCGGCGCCGTGTAGCGGCGCTGCAGCGCGGTCAGCTCGTCGCTCAGCGCATGCTGCTTCGCGCGGCCTTCCGACAGCACCAGCGCGCACAGCCCCGTGCCGTTCACCAGCATCAACCGCAGGTGGGTGCGCACGATGAACGCGAACTGCTGCTGCACCGACGCCTCCTGCGGCATCCCGTGCTCGAACGCGGCGATGATTTCGTCGTACCAATCCGCGATCACGCGTGCGCACAGCTCGCGCTTGCCACGGAAGTAGCTGAACACCGTCGCCTCCGACACGCCCACGCGCTGCGCGATCTCGGCAGCCGTCGCATGCTCGTAACCCTTTTCAGCGAACACTTCGCGGCCGGCGCGCAGAATGTCCTGCACGCGCTGCTGGGACTTGCGCCCGGTGGGCGCGCGCGGCGCGTCGGCGCGGTCGGCTTTGACGGTGTCGGTCATGGTGTCGGCGGTAGCGGCTGTCATGTCCGCATGATATCTGAGTGTCACTCAAAAAACTATTGACGCCGAACCCGACGAGGCGCGAAACTGTGCAAAATTTCCGCTGTATTGGTCAATGAATCGGTGCATTCATTCGATTTGAGCGAAACTCAGAAATCGGTGAGTGCGACACACTTTCTGGAGACGGAGGAGACATGATCAACCTGCCCGGCGTGCAATTCATGCTCGGTGAAGACATCGAGATGCTGCGCGACGCCGTCGCGACGTTTGCGGCGAAGGAAATCACGCCGCGCGCGGCGGAGGTCGACCGCACCGACCAGTTTCCGATGGATCTGTGGAAGAAGTTCGGCGATCTCGGCGTGCTCGGCATGACGGTCGCCGAGGAATACGGCGGCGCGAACATGGGCTACACCGCGCACATGGTCGCGATGGAAGAGATCTCGCGCGCGTCGGCGTCGATCGGCCTGTCGTACGGCGCGCACTCGAACCTGTGCGTGAACCAGATCCACCGCAACGGCACCGAAGCGCAGAAACAGAAATACCTGCCGAAGCTCGTGTCGGGCGAACACATCGGCGCACTCGCGATGAGCGAGCCGAACGCCGGTTCCGACGTCGTCAGCATGAAGCTGCGCGCCGACAAGCGCGGCGACCGCTACGTGCTGAACGGCACGAAGATGTGGATCACCAACGGCCCCGATTGCGACACGCTTGTCGTCTACGCGAAGACGGATGTCGAAGCCAATTCGCGCGGCATCACCGCGTTCATCGTCGAGAAGGGGATGAAGGGCTTCTCGGTCGCGCAGAAGCTCGACAAGCTGGGCATGCGCGGCTCGCACACGGGCGAGCTGGTGTTCCAGGACGTCGAGGTGCCGGAAGAGAACATCCTCGGCCAGTTGAACGGCGGCGTGAAGGTGCTGATGAGCGGCCTCGACTACGAGCGCGCGGTGCTGTCGGGCGGCCCGACGGGCATCATGGCCGCGTGCCTCGATGCGGTCGTGCCGTATATCCACGACCGCAAGCAGTTCGGCCAGTCGATCGGTGAATTCCAGCTGATCCAGGGCAAGGTCGCCGACATGTACACCACGTTCCAGGCGTGCCGCGCGTACCTGTACGCGGTCGGCCGCCATCTCGACTCGGCGGGCAGCGACCACATTCGCCAGGTGCGCAAGGATTGCGCGGGCGTGATCCTCTACACGGCCGAGAAGGCGACGTGGATGGCCGGCGAGGCGATCCAGATCCTCGGCGGCAACGGCTACATCAACGAATACCCGGTCGGGCGCCTGTGGCGCGATGCGAAGCTGTACGAGATCGGCGCCGGCACGAGCGAGATCCGCCGGATGCTGATCGGCCGCGAGCTGTTCGCGGAAACGATGTAACGCCCCACGTCACGCGTACGGAGCCCCGTTGATGCCGATCATCGAATCGAAACTGAACCCGCGTTCGGAAGACTTCCGCACGAATGCCGCCGCGCTCGAGGCGGTCGTCGCCGACCTGCGCGCGAAGATCGAACAGCTTGCGCAGGGCGGCGGCCAGGCCGCGCGCGACAAGCATCTGTCGCGCGGCAAGCTGCTGCCGCGCGACCGTATCGCGCAACTGCTCGATCCGGGCGCACCGTTCCTCGAGTTCTCGCAGCTCGCGGCGAACGGCATGTACAACGACGACGCGCCGGGCGCGGGCGTCATCACCGGGATCGGCCGCATTGCCGGCCGCGAATGCGTGATCGTGTGCAACGACGCGACGGTCAAGGGCGGCACCTACTACCCGGTCACCGTGAAGAAGCACGTGCGTGCGCAGGAAATCGCCGCGGAAAACTGGCTGCCGTGCGTGTACCTCGTCGATTCGGGCGGCGCGAACCTGCCGAACCAGGACGACGTGTTTCCCGATCGCGACCACTTCGGCGGCATCTTCTTCAACCAGGCGACGATGTCGGCGGCGGGGATCGCGCAGATCGCCGTCGTGATGGGCTCGTGCACGGCCGGCGGCGCCTACGTGCCGGCGATGAGCGACGAGTCGATCATCGTGAAGGAACAGGGCACGATTTTCCTCGGCGGGCCGCCGCTCGTGAAGGCCGCGACCGGCGAGGAAGTGAGCGCCGAGGATCTCGGCGGCGGCGACGTGCACACGCGCCTGTCGGGCGTGGCCGACCATCTCGCGCAGAACGATGCGCATGCGCTGTCGATCGCGCGCAACATCGTCGATCATCTCGCGCCGAAGATCGCGTCGCCGGTCGCGCTGCGCGAGCCGAAGCTGCCGCGCTACGACGCGAAGAGCCTGTACGGCGTGATTCCGGTCGATACGCGCAAGCCGTTCGACGTGCGCGAGGTGATCGCGCGCATCGTCGACGATTCCGAGTTCGACGAGTTCAAGGCGCGCTACGGCACGACGCTCGTCACGGGCTTCGCGCACATCTGGGGCCATCCGGTCGGGATCGTCGCGAACAACGGCATCCTGTTCTCCGAATCGGCCGTGAAGGGCGCGCATTTCATCGAGCTGTGCTGCCAGCGCAAGATCCCGCTCGTGTTCCTGCAGAACATCACGGGCTTCATGGTCGGGCGCAAGTACGAGAACGAAGGCATCGCGCGGCACGGCGCGAAGATGGTGACGGCCGTGTCGAACGCGAAGGTGCCGAAGTTCACGGTGATCATCGGCGGCTCGTTCGGCGCCGGCAACTACGGGATGTGCGGCCGCGCATTCGCCCCGCGTTTCCTGTGGATGTGGCCGAACGCGCGCATCTCGGTGATGGGCGGCGAGCAGGCGGCGTCGGTGCTCGCCACCGTGCGCCGCGACGGCATCGAGGCGAAGGGCGGTTCGTGGTCGACCGACGAAGAGGAAGCGTTCAAGCAGCCGATTCGCGACCAGTACGAGCGCCAGGGCCATCCGTATTACGCGAGCGCGCGGCTGTGGGACGACGGCGTGATCGACCCCGCGCAGACGCGCGACGTGCTGGGCCTCGGCCTCGCCGCGTCGATGAACGCGCCGATCGAAGAGACGCGCTTCGGCGTGTTCCGCATGTAACGGCCGGGAGGGCTGAACGATGCGATACGAAACGATCAAGGTAAGTGAAGCCGGCCGCGTGGCGACCGTCACGCTCGCGCGCCCCGATGTGCGCAACGCGTTCAACGAGACGACGATCGCCGAGCTGACCACCGCGTTCGAATGGCTCGACGCGCACGAAGGCGTGCGCGCGATCGTGCTCGCCGCGGAAGGCGCGGCGTTCTGCGCGGGCGCGGACCTGAACTGGATGAAGAAGATGGCCGGTTACTCGGACGACGAGAACCGTGCCGATGCGCGCAAGCTCGCGCGGATGCTCGAGGCGATCCATCGCTGCGGCAAGCCGGTGATCGCGCGCGTGCATGGCGACGCGTATGCGGGCGGCGTGGGCCTCGTCGCGGCGGCCGACATCGCGATTGCCGCCGACGGCGTGAAGTTCTGCCTGTCGGAAGCGCGGCTCGGGCTGATTCCCGCGACGATCGCGCCGTACGTCGTGCGCGCGATGGGCGAGCGCGCCGCGCGCCGCTATTTCACGACGGCCGAGGTGTTCGACAGCGCGCGCGCGGCGTCGCTCGGCTTCATCCACGAAGCGGTACCGGCCGATGCGCTCGACGAAACGGTCGCGAAGCTGGCGGCGACGCTCGTCGCGAACGGCCCCGATGCGGTGAAAGCGTGCAAGCAGCTCGTCACCGACGTGGCCGGCCGCCCGCTCGACGCGACGCTGATCGAGCAGACCGCCGACTGGATCGCGCGAACCCGTGCCGGCGCGGAAGCGCGCGAAGGGATCGCGTCCTTCCTCGAAAAGCGCACGCCGTCGTGGCGTGAATGATCGCGTGACCCCCACTCTCCGGACGACATCGAAGCCATGTTCGACAAGATTCTGATCGCCAACCGCGGCGAAATCGCCTGCCGCGTCGCCGCGACGTGCAAACGTCTCGGGATTGCGAGCGTCGCCGTCTATTCCGACGCGGACGCGAACGCGAAACACGTGGCCGCGTGCGACGAAGCCGTGCACATCGGCGGCTCGGCCGCGGCAGACAGCTACCTGCGCATCGAGCGCATCATCGAAGCCGCACGCGCGACCGGCGCACAGGCGATCCACCCCGGCTACGGTTTTCTGTCGGAGAACGAAGATTTTGCGCATGCGTGCGAAGCGGCCGGCATCGTGTTCATCGGGCCGCCGGTCGATGCGATCGCGGCGATGGGGTCGAAGGCCGCCGCGAAGGCGCTGATGCATGCAGCCGCCGTGCCGCTCGTGCCCGGCTATCACGGCGACGGCCAGGATGCGGGCGACCTGCATCGCGAAGCCGACGAGATCGGTTATCCGGTGCTGCTGAAGGCCAGCGCGGGCGGTGGCGGCAAGGGGATGCGCGTGGTCGAGCGCTCCGGCGATTTCCCGGCGGCGCTCGCATCGTGCCAGCGCGAAGCCGCGAGCAGCTTCGGCAACGACCGCGTGCTGATCGAGAAATACCTGATGCGCCCGCGCCACGTCGAAGTGCAGGTGTTCGGCGACACGCACGGCAACACCGTGTATCTGTTCGACCGCGACTGTTCGGTGCAGCGCCGGCACCAGAAGGTGCTCGAGGAAGCGCCGGCGCCGGGCCTGCCCGACGACGTGCGCCGCGCGATGGGCGAGGCGGCCGTCGCGGCCGCGCGCGCGGTCGGCTATGTCGGCGCGGGCACCGTCGAATTCATCATGACGGGCGACGCGTTCTACTTCATGGAGATGAACACGCGCCTGCAGGTCGAGCATCCGGTCACCGAGATGGTCACGGGGCTCGATCTCGTCGAATGGCAACTGCGCGTCGCGTCCGGCGAACCGCTGCCGCTGAAGCAGGACGAGCTGCGCGTGCAGGGCCATGCGCTCGAGGCGCGCCTCTATGCGGAAAATCCGGCGCGTGGCTTCCTGCCGTCGACGGGCACGCTGAAACACCTGCGGCTGCCGGCCGGCGTCGAGTTCTCGATCGGCGCGGCGGTGCGCGTCGACAGCGGCGTGCGCGAAGGCGATGCGATCACGCCGTTCTACGATCCGATGATCGCGAAGCTGATCGTTCACGGCGCGGACCGCGCGGAAGCGCTGGGCTTGATGCTGCGTGCACTGCGTGCGTGCGAAGTGGTCGGCCTGCACACGAACGCCGCGTTCCTGCAGCGGATCGTCGCGTGCGAGCCGTTTGCGACGGCCGATCTGGACACGGGCCTGATCGAGCGCAACCATGATGCGCTGTTCGCGCCGCAACAGCCGCCGCGCGCGACGCTTGCGCTCGCCTGTGCGGCGCTGCTCGCGCGCGAACGTGGCGCGGCGCAACGTACGTCGCCGTGGGGCGCATTGCCGGACTGGCGGCTGAACGGCGGCTATCGCCGCACGCTCGAATGGCATGCGGCCGATCGCGAAGCGGACCTGACGGTCACCTATGAGGACAACGGTGCCGGCGCACGCATCGCGACCGGTGACGAAACCGCGCAACCGTTCGCGTGGACGCGCGGCGCCACGCCGCTCGATTTCGACGTGACGCTCGGCGGCGTGCGCAGCAGCGGCCGCGTGCATGCGGACGGGGACACGTTCCACGTGTTCACGCAGGGCGCATCGGAGACGTTCGAATGGCGCAACCTGCTCGCGCATGCGGGCGATGCGGAGCAGGGCGGCGGTCGTCTGACCGCACCGATGCCGGGCAAGGTGATCGCAGTGCTGGTCGAACCGGGCCAGAAGGTCGAAGCCGGCACGCCGCTGATCGTGATGGAAGCGATGAAGATGGAGCACACGATCGGCGCGCCGGGCGCGGGCGTCGTGGCGGAAGTGCTGTACGGCGTCGGCGACCAGGTCGCGGACGGCGCGCAGCTGCTGATGATGGCGGAAGGCTGAGCAGGGCCTTCTCGCCGTGAGCGGGCGGCAGCAGTGGCTGCCGGCCCGCGAAAAAACGCGTCGCGATTCTCCGCGCGACCCCTGCCGAATCAGACCGGCTTCGATCGCATCGACATGCCGAAGCAGTGCGAATCTTTCGATCGCATTACATTCCGGCCGTTCCCGCCACACCGCCGCGTGCTACCGCTCGTGCGCACCTCGCGCTACGCTTTCACGCGACACCATCGTGTAACAAGTCGAACTTAGCATCTCGCCGTCGATATGACCGGTGCGCACCCGCGCCTGTGTCGTGTCATCACCCCCACGGAGAACCGTTATGCGAAAGTCGGCCCTGCGGCCTTTCGCGGTCGTTGGTCTGATCGCGCTGACAGCACTCCTCGGCGCCTGCAACGACGACCTGACTGCACCCGCCGCGCCCGTCGCGCAGCAGAAGGCCGCGTGCGGCGGCGCCGTCGTCGCCACCGCGCAGATGCACTGCCCGCCGGGTTTCACTGCACCGGCATCCTCGCCCGCTTCCTGATACCGGCCGTTTCCACCAGAAATCCAATCAAGAGCAACCAGCATGGCCACCCATTCGCGACGCGATTTTCTGAAGTTCTCCGCCGGCCTCGCCGGCGCGACCGCCGCCTCCGCACTGCTTCCCGAGTCGATCCGCAAGGCGCTGGCGATCGAGCCGAATTCCGTGACGGGCACGATCCAGGATGTGCAGCACATCGTCGTGTTCATGCAGGAGAACCGCTCGTTCGACCACTATCTCGGTCACCTGAGCGGCGTGCGCGGCTACAACGACCGCTTCCCGGTCACGCTGCCGAACGGCAAGCCGGTGTGGTTCCAGCCGCGGCAGGAGGACAAGACGAGCGTGATCGCGCCGTTCCGCTACGACACGACCAACCCGGGCGTCAACGCGCAATGTATCGGCGGCCTGCCGCATACGTGGGCGACGACGCACGGCGCGATCGACAACGGCCGCGCGGACCAGTGGGCCGTGCAGAAGTCGAACATGACGATGGGCTATCACGTCCGCGACGACATCCCGTTCCATTACGCGCTCGCGGATGCGTTCACGGTGTGCGACAACTACTTCTGCTCGATTCCGGGCAACACGCACCCGAACCGCATGTACCTGATGACGGGCATGGTCGATCCGCTCGGCACGGGCGGCGGCCCGTTGCTCGACAACACCGACTACATCGACAACCAGTTCGACAAGATCCAGTTGCCGCCCTTCAACTGGACGACCTACCCGGAGCGGCTCGAGAAGGCCGGCATCTCGTGGCAGATCTACCAGCAGGGCACCGGGTTCGACAATTTCACCGGCAACTACGGCACGAACATGCTCGCGTGCTTCAACAACTTCGTGAATGCGCCGGCCGGTTCGTCGCTGCAGACGCGCGGGATGAGCACGCGCCCGATCACGCAGCTGAAGGCCGACGTGCAGGCCAACACGCTGCCGCAGGTGTCGTGGCTGCTGCCGCCCGCCGCGTATTCGGAGCATCCGAAGTTCACGCCGCTGTACGGCGCGTACTACCTGTCGACGATCCTCGATGCGCTCACCTCCAACCCGGAAGTGTGGAGCAAGACCGTCCTGCTGATCATGTACGACGAGAACGACGGCTTCTTCGATCACGTCGTGCCGCCGTCGGCGCCGACGCTGCCGGGTTCGGGCATGAGCACGGTGGACGTGTCGCTCGAGCGGCACAACGTCGTGACGTCCACGCAGACCGGCACGTATACGGCCGACAACCTGCCGTACGGCCTCGGCCCGCGCGTGCCGATGTTCGTCGTGTCGCCGTGGTCGAAGGGCGGCTTCGTCTGTTCGCAAGTCTTCGATCACACGTCGGTGCTGCAATTCATCGAGAAGCGCTTCGGCGTGATGGAGACCAACATCTCGCCGTGGCGCCGTGCGATCTGCGGCGACCTGACGTCGGCGCTCGACTTCTCGAAATCGGACACCACGCTGCCGGCGCTGCCGAACACGCAGGCGTATGTCGCGCAGGCCGACCTGCAATGCTCGCGCGCGTCGTCGCAGACTGCGCCGGCCAGCACCGCGCAGCAGGTCGTGACCGCGCAGGAATCCGGCACGCGGCCGGCTCGCGCGCTGCCGTACGAACTGCATGTCACCGGCCAGTTGCAGGCGCAAGGTTACGCGGTGACGTTCGCGAACACGGGCGCGCAGGGCGCGCATTTCTGGGTCTATACGGGCGATCCGACTGCGATGCCGCGCCGCTATACGGTCGAAGCGGGCAAACAGCTGACCGACACGTGGGCGCTCGATGCGAACGGCAACTACCTGGTGAGCGTGTGGGGGCCGAACGGCTATTTCCGGCGCTTCGCGGGTTCGGCCGCAGCGGATGCAACGGCGAAGCCTGAAATCACGCCGTGCTACGACGTGGCGAACGGCGACGTCTACGTGACGATCGCCAATGCGGGCACCGGCACGCTGACGGTCACGGCGACCGATGTCGCATACGGCGGCGCGGCGCGCACGCTGACGATCCCGGCGGGGCAGCGCGTCGAAGCGCACTGGGACCTGTCGTGCAGCAGCCAGTGGTACGACCTGCAGTTCGCAGCGGCGGGGAATGCCGGCTGGATGCGCCGCATCGCAGGGCACGTCGAAACCGGCAAGGCCAGCATTACCGATCCGGCGGCCGTGGCGCCGACGATCACGCCGGTCTGACGTCAGCCGGCCCGACGATGTGCCGGCCGGTTGAATCCGGCCGGCGCATCGTACGGCTGGCTTCGGTGCTGACGCCGAGGCGTCAGCGCAGCAGCCCGTCGTCGTGCGCCATCATCAGCGCGCGCATCGCGGACCACATCCCGTAGTAATGCACGATGTAGCTGCTCTCGCGGCGGAACAGCCAGGGCGTGTTGAAGCTGACGAGATCGGCCACGCCTTCGCCGTTCAGTTGGCCGTCGCGCTCCATCGCGCGGATGAAATGCAACTGGTCGCCATCGCTGGCATAGACGCTCGACCGGTCGTGCAGCGCGGCGATCGTCGCCATCAGATCGCGCAGCATCGTGTCGTTGCGTTCGGTGCGGCGGAACGCCATCACGCCCGAATTGAACGCCCACTGGCCGATGTCCTGCGCGAGCAGCCAGTCGCGGCCTTCGAGCAGCGGCTCAAGCGGTTGCTGCTGGTTCGCGATCAGCACGTCCGCATCGAGCCACACGACCCATTCGTGATGCTGCAGGTACGCATGCAGCAGCCACGGCTTGAACCAGTTGCCCGTCGCGTTCAGCCCGATCTCGGCGGGAATGTCGCGATGCACGTAGAGCGTGTAGCCGTGCGCATCGCAGTAGCGCCGGAAATTCCGTTCGGCGACGCGTGCATAGCTGCCGATGTTCGGCGTGTAGAGCATCATCACCGCGATCGGGCGGCCGGGGTTGTACGTGCTGCGCTCGTCGGCTTCGTCCGGCGTGGCCACCGCATCGTGATCGAACGAGAACATCGGCCGGCCGGCGGCGCGGCATCGGTTGACGTACGCGACGAGCGTGTCGCGGAAACGCGGCGTCGCGCCTTTCCGGTCGGGATCGCGCGGCGTGTCGTCGATGCTGATCGCGAACGTCGGGGCGCGGCTCCACATCGGATCGAGGTCGGGGCCGGCCGGCATGACCGCGTACAGCCCGTCGATCAATGCCGTGTAGCGATGCGTGTCGAGATCCGCGAACAGCGCGGCCTCCGACGTCAGTCTTGGCTCGCTGCCTAGCTTGCAGCGTTGCACGAGCCGCATCGCGATTGCACGCACGTCCGGCGTGTTGCGCCAGATCTGCACGTCGACCTGCGGCAGCGGCGGCGCGAGCGCGTCGACCAGCAGCAGGTCGCGCCCGGCCATCAGGCAATCGAGGGCGACGGGTTCGATGATCGCCGCGTCTTCGCCGAGCAGCAGCACGAGTTCGCCGGGCTGTGCGCCGCGCAGCACGTGCAGCAGCGATTCATAGCGATGCAGCGGCCGCAACGGCAGCACCTGCGGCATCGCGGACGCATCGACGATCTCGTGACGATAGCCGTGAAGCTGTGCGTACCGGCGATGATTCTCGAGGCTGGCGGGCGCGTGCTGGCCGAAATGGCTGAGGACGATCATCGCGCGCTCCGGACGCCGGGAAGCGGCCTGCGCCGCACGCGTTCGCGAATGCTCTCCATGCTCCAGAGGCCGAGGCAGCGATCGGACATCGGCACGGTGCCGAGGTCGCCTCCGTAGACGATGCATTCGTTGCTGCCTTCGACGATCAGCGTCAGTGGCGGGGCGAGATCGAACGGCGGCATTTCGAGGTTGATCGGCGTCCACTGGCCGGTCGCGATTTCCGCGTTGCGCGGATAGCTGCGATAGATGAAGGTCGTGGTCAGCAGGTAGCGCGCGTTCGTCGCGGCGAAACGCTCGAATGCGCGGAATACGTCCGCGTGGGAAAAGTGGAACAGGCAGTCGCGGCAGAGGATCAGATCGGCGTCCGGCAACGGATCCTGCAATAGGTCGAGATGCACGAACCGGCGGTTCGGCGCGGCCCACGTCGCCTGGTTGCCCGCCACGAGGTTCTGCACGATATCGGCGCCGATGTAGTCGATGCCGTCGAGGTCGACATGGCGCATCCAGTTGAAATCGCCGCACGGCGCATCGAGCATCGAACGCACGCCGAAGCGGTGCAGCAATCCGGGCAGCTCACGAATGATCTGCGCGGTGTTTTTCAGCTCCGAACCCCACCCGGACACGCTTTCTTCCGAGTGCCACCCCTGTTCGTCGTGGATTGTCTGGAAGACTTGCGCGGCATCGTGTTTCATTCTTTCAGCCTTTCTTTGAATCGTGGTGCGGCGTGGTCGTTCGTTGCCCGCTCGAATGCCCCGAAAACACCGGCCGCCGGGCGATGCAGCGGGTGGCACGAGTATCGCATAACGGTCTGGCGGATCGGCCTGTCCGGGCCGCGCGCTGACCATCCCTGACAGTGTGCGGCCGGCGCTCCGCTAGAATGCCGGGCTGGCCGTCGCCGCTTGACGCGGGCGGCGCTTCGCGCGCTACACTGCGCCATGCCATTCCCATCCAACCTTCCATCCCGCCGACGATGACGTCTCCTGTCCTGAACGGCCTGCGCATCGGTATCACGATCGGATTGCGTGCCCCCGACGAAAGCCTGTGGATCAACGGCATCAAGCAGAACGCGCTGTTCCTCGCGAAGCTGCTGATGGCGTCGCCGCACGGTTACCGCGTGACGCTGGTCAACACGACCGACGTGCCGCTGACCGACGCATTGCCATGGGATCGCAACGTGTACGACACGCGTGCGTTCGCCGACATGAAGGATGCGCTCGACGTGGTGATCGAGCTCGGCGGGCAGATCGACGGCGAGCAGACGGCCTACCTGAAAGCGCGCGGCGCGAAGCTCGTCAGCTATTGCTGCGGCGTCGAGTACATCAATGCGATGGAGTCGATGCTGTTCGGCCGCCGGCTGTGGGATTCGCTGTTCATCAACCGCGGCTACGACGAGGTGTGGGCGATTCCGCAGATCGCGCCGTCGTCGCTGCCGTTCCTGCAGTCGCTGCGCCGCTGCCCGGGGCGCGTCGTGCCGTTCGTGTGGGATCCGATGTTCCTGAGCGCCCGCGCACAGTCGCTGCCCGAGCGCGGCGAATACCGGCCGCGCAGCGAGCCCGGCAAGCGGCTGACCGTGATGGAGCCGAACCACAACGTCGTGAAGTTCTGCGTGTATCCGATGCTGATCATCGACGAAGCGTATCGGCGCGACCCCGACGCGATCTGCTTCACGCACGTGACGAACGCCGATCGCCTCGCGCACGACAGCGCCGAGTTCGTGATGCTGATGAATTACCTCGACATCGTGCGCGCGGGCAAGGCGAGCTTCGTCGGTCGCTTCGACACGCCGCTGTTCCTGGCCGACCTGACCGACATCGTCGTGTCGCACCAATGGTCGAACCCGCTGAACTATTTCTATTTCGACGTGTGCTGGCAGGGCTATCCGCTCGTGCACAACGCGAGCCTGGCCCCCGATCTCGGCTATTACTATCCGGACAACGACGTGCAGCAGGGCGCCGACGCGCTGCTGCGCGCGCTGCATACGCACGACGACGACTGGGAAGCGTATACGCGGCGCCAGCGCGAGATTCTCGGTCGTTACACGTCGGCGAATCCGGCGCTCGTCGCCGAATACGACGCGCTGCTCGCGAATCTGGTCGGCGCGACGTCCGCATAAGGCCCGATTTATCTGCGGCGCACATCGATTGCACCGCCGGCAGCCATCGGGGTTGTCCCGCCCTAATGTCTGACGAAATAATGCCGTTAAAAAAAGAAACCGCCGAACCCGATCGGTTCGACGGTTTTCGAAGGCACGAAATTGACGGCTCCGAGGGAAGTCCGTCGGAATTAATTTTATAGGTTAACAAGTCTTGAAGATTGTTAAAAATGTTTCAATCGATAATCTTCATATAATTGGAATTGCTATTATTGATTCAACGATACTTGATTCCGTTTCGGAATTTAATAATATCGTTTGAAACGTGAAAATTGAATGCTGCAATGATCGAATGAGGTGCGGCGGCAGGTTTTCAGCGGGTGGCGGTTCGTGCAGAGGCCGGTGTTTCAAGGCGAGACAACGGGCATGGCTGACGTTCGGCGGGGCAGTATTTATCTGATCAATCGGAAATTTCCCGATTTGTGGGATCGGCGTATCGCGGAAAATTCGTTTCGGATAAAACTGTTTAGAAGAGAAAGATAAACATTTTCGATTTTGGGGTTCTGTAATTTGCGTTGTGTAACCTGTCGCACTGTCGGCACGGCGTGCGCATGGTGTATTTCCAGTAACCGAATATCGTTGAAAATATCGAATTTGACGGCGCGCCGAAGCGAAAAGTACGCTCCCCGGAAAAAATCGACATAACAGGATGGGCCGGGTAGGCGGCGGAGCGCGTCATGGTCGGCTCGCTCCGCATGTGTATTGAGGTCGAGCCGTCGTTGGCGGCTCGCCATTTGCCGGAGCGCCGGATGAATGCGGTCGAAGCTCGCCAGGAGGCGAATCGGGAAGCGAATCGCGACGAAATCGATCTCGTGTTCGGCTCGCCCGACGATCACCCCGACCTTGCGTCGGTACGCAGTTTCGTGGAAAGCCGGCTCGGATTCGCGCGCGAGCCCGTGTGCCGGTCCGACTTGTCGGGCGGCGTGCTGTACCAGGAATGCCTGGCGCGGTTGCGGTGGGGCGAGAGCGGGGCGCTGCCGCCGCTGACGTTCCTGCCGCGCCTCGAGGCACTCGGGTTGATGCGGTGGTTCGACCGGCTGGTGGTCAGCCGGACGATCGACGCGCTGCGGGCCGATCCGGCGGCCGTGTTCGGTTGCAACGTCGCGGCGGTGAGCGCGGTCGTCGACGACGCGTGGCTGGCGATTTTCAGGCGGCTCGAGCGTGAGCCGTCGGTCGCGGCGCGGCTGGTGGTCGAGATCACGGAGACGGGGCCGCTGAATCCCGTCGCGGGCCGGTCGTTCGTGAACCGCTTCCGGCAGGCGGGATGCCGGATCGCGATCGACGATTTCGGTGTCGGTTTCAGTGCATTGAACAATCTGGTGGTCGGCAATCCCGACATCGTGAAGCTCGACCGGTCGATCCTGTCGATGGTCAAGCGCAACGCGATCGGGCGCTACCAGTTTCGCAGGCTGATCGCGTTTGCGCATGAAGGTGCGCGGCACGTCGTCGTCGAAGGCGTGGAGAGCGAGATCGACCGGCAGATCATCGTGGATGCCGGCGTCGCGTGGGCGCAGGGCATCCGCTTTACATGGCGGTCGCCGGCCGCAGCCTGATGGCGCGGGAACGGCGGGGCGGCGCGCGGGATGCGCGCCGGTGGCGGGACGCATCGCAAAGGGGCGTGGGCATGGCGGGGACGAAGGCCGGAGGCGGTACGGGCACGCAGGCGACCGAGGCGCGCGACCTCGTCGCGATCGCCGAGCTGGCCGACATGCTGTGGCAGCTGGGCGCCGAATCGACCGATACGCCGATCGACGTCGCGGCCTATCTCGACGGCCTGAAAACCGTCGCGCGCCGCATTCAGCGAATGCATCCGCTCGACGCGGGCGGCCGCGAACTGGCGGCCCGGCACTATTACGCGGGCGTCATCGCCGGCGCGTGCGGCGACGATTCGGCGATCGCGCGCGGCGTATCCGACAGTCTCGTCAGGCAATCCGGCGGCGCAGGTCGGCTGGCGGCCCGCTGTTTCGCCGTGCTCGGCCGTGTGGGGCGGCGGCACGGCCGTGTGTTCGCCGCGCAAAGCGGCGACCGGGTGCTGGTCTAGGGCCTGTTCGCGCAGCCCGTCAAGTCGATCGATCCGTGCCGAAACCGCCGAGCACGAGCGCCATCGCGCGGTCGATCGCATCGTCCCACTGGCCGACGTGCGCGGCGCGCACGATCCGGATGCCGGGGTAGAGCGCGGTGCGCGAACCGGTTTCCCAGCGTGCGTCCGCTTTCGGGCTGAGCAGCAGCACGGCCGGCACGCCGAGCGCGCCGGCGAGGTGGATGTGCGCGGTGCAGGTGGTCACCACGGCGTCCATTGCAAGCATCAGCCCCGCCAGATCGCTGAAATCGCCGATCGCTTGATGCGGGAAGGTGACCGGCAGGTCCGATTGCTCGGACTGCGCGGACAGGTCGCGGTTGAGGCAGTACGCGGCGTAGCCGTGCATCCGGGCAAGCGGCGCGAAGTCGCGCAGGCTGGCCGCGCGATGGAAGCGCGCGTCGCTTTCGTCGCGCCCGCGCCAGTTGAGCCCGATGCGGCGCGTGCCGGGCGTATGGCCGTCGCGCGACACGCGCTCGCGCCATGCGTCCGCATGCGCGGGCGGGCACGTCAGGTAGGCGGCCGGCACGCCTTCCGGCGTCGGCGCGTAGCCGAACTGCGCGGCGAGCATCAGGAACGAGCACCAGTAGTCGTGCGCGATCTGCGACGTGTCGACCCACGCGCCGTGCGCGCCGATGAATTCGATGCGCGGGAACGTCTGGCGCAGCAGGCCCGTCAGCGCGTCGGGCACGACGACGGTCACGCTGGCGCAGCCGAGCGCGTCGAGCGCATGCAGGTAGCGCGCGTACTGAAGCTGGTCGCCGACGCCGCCGTAGCTGAGCACGAGCAGCCGCTTGCCATGCAACGGCTGGCCCAGGTAGAGCTGCGCTGTCGGCAGCCCGAACTGTGCGGCCGTCAGCACGTTTTCACTGGCGATGGTGGCGCGCGCGGCTTCGTCGCGCCGGCCGGCGCGCAGCAGCAGCGCCGAGCGCGCCAGTTCGATGCGCCCGCGCGCGGCATCGGGCAGCGCGGCCGGATCGCCGAAATGGTCGAGCGCCGCGAGCCCGGCCTCGGGCGCACCGGCGAAGCCGTAGCATGACGCCAGCTGCAGCGCGATCGCTTCGTCGTCGAGCCCGCGGCCGCGCGCGCGTTGCCAGCGATCGATCGCGTGTCCCCACTCGCCGCGCGATTCGTGGTCGAGCGCGCGGTTCCAGTTCGTTTCCGGCGCGTCGGCATCCGCGGGCGCGGCCGCCGCGGCATCTGCGCCGTTTTCGGCCGTCGATCCGACGGTGAGCGGCTCGCCCGAGATCAGCAGTCGCTGCCTGTCCCAGCGCGGGTTCGGCACGCACAGCATGTTCAGCCCGTCGATCCGGTAGAACGTGTAGTCGAGACCGGCGAACGTGTCGATGATCGGCGCTTCGCCGACTTTCCAGTATTCGATCCAGCACCACGGCAGATGCGTTTCGATCAGTTGGCGCGCGCCATGCAGCGCGTCGATTTCCATCCCTTCGATGTCGAGCTTCAGGAAATCCAGCCGCGGCAGGCCGAGCGAATCGAGCCTGACGACCGGCGTCGGCGTGCCGCCCGACGCTTGCGTGTCGACGAGCGAAACCTGCCCGAAGTCGGCATCCTGACCGTAATCGACGTCGGGCACCTTCATCGTGCCGTTGGCGGCCGCAAGCCCCATGTTCAGCAGATGGAGATTGTCGAGCTGGTTGAGCGCGACGGTGCCGCCGAGCGCGTGGAACAGCGTGCGTTGCGGCTCGAACGCATAGACGCGGCCGCCGCGCTCGCGCAGCCGGTGCGCGACCGGCACGCACACGAGCCCTGCGTTCGCACCGCCGTCCACTGCGATTGCACCGTCGGGCAATTGATCGATCACGTGCAGGATCGTGTCGAGTTCGCCCTGGATATGCGGCCGGCCTGTCTTGATCAGCGCCTCCGCCTGCAGGGCGCAATGCCGGTTGATGACGAACGGGCCGTGGATCGAATCGATCACGACGAAATTGCGGACGGTCTGATTCATGGGCGGGGGCGTGTGCGAAGGTGGTCAGCCAAGCGAGCGGTCGGCGAACAGGTGCTGGATCTGCGCGGAATACGCGTGGACGTTGTGTTCGGCGAGCGTGTCGACCTGGTGCAGGCAGCGGCGGGCAGCTGCCGCGTAGTCGTCGAGCCGCGCGTCGTGCGTCTGCGCGGCGGTCGCGATCGCGCGCGCCGCATCGAAGATCTCGAAGTCCGGATAGTAATAGCCGACGTCGCGCAGGAACGGCGAGTTGTGCACGAGCGGGTAGTTGCCGTACAGCGCGTCGTACAGCAGGTAGTTGAGGCCGTTTTCCCAGTGGTGCGACACGACGATGTCGGTGTGATGCGCGGCCCACGCGATGAACGGGGCGCGCACGTCGGCGGTTGCCTTGCCGTCGCGCACCATCTCGAGCCCGAGCGCGAGATGCTTGAAGGCGACGTTCTCCTTCTTGTCGAACGTGTTGGTCATGTACACGTGCTCGACGAGCTCAGGGTGCTCGACGTAGCACGCGTTCGCGGCGAGCATCGGCACGATCGCGCTCTTCACGACGTTCAGGTTCGGTTCGAAGAACGCGATGCGTTTGGCCGGCCCGTGATTGCGGTAACCGAAGCGCGCCTTCAGCTCGGGATCGGCGTCGAGGCTGCGCTCGATGAAATACGGCGACCAGATGTGCGGCAGCTCGATCACCGGTGCACGATACACGGCCTGGAAATAGGCCGCGCACGTGTGCATGTGCTGCGGGTTGGTCCAGATTTCGTCGAACTGCACGCGGTGCGGGTTCGGCCGCCAGTTGTTCTTCTCGAAGTTGATCGTCTCGACCGCGATCACGTAATCGTTGCCGAAGCGGTACGACACGCATTTGCCGCCGCGCTGGCGCACGACGTCCGTGTGCGACGGATCGATGAACGCGTTCATCTCGATCAGCAGGTCGGTCTGGTGGACGACGTCCGACAGCGGCCGCAGCGCGTCGCCGAACGCGTCCAGCATCATCGCCGGCGGATACTCGGTGATGCCGTTGTCGTGCGCGAGCCAGACTTCCCCGATCAGCGGCGACTGCTTCAGCAGCATGTACAGGTACACGCAGTGCTGGTTCGCGCCGTTGTACCAGATCGACTGCGTCGCGTCGCGCTGCACGTTCATCGTTATCGCGACATTGAGTTTCATCGGATCGGCTCCGTGGGGTGGGCGGCGCGCGTTATTGCGCGAAATTCTGCGACTGGCGCGACACATAGCCCGTCAGGCGCCAGCGACCGTCGCCTTCGAGGCGGAAGCTCGGCTTCTCGAACACCGTGGCGCTGCTCGTCAGCGTCGTCGCGTAGTCGACGTTCGCGATCGAAGCGACGGCGCAGCCGATCGGCCATTTGGCGCGGGCGAGGGGCGGGCGGGCGTTCATGTCCGAATCCGGAGAGGGCTGCGCGTCACGCGTCGCGATAGAGGGAGGCGATTGCGTCGGTGTAGGCCGCGACGTTCTCGGGGTTGTAGATGCTGACCGAGTCGAGCACGTGTTTCGACTGCTCGCGGTACGCGTCGAGATTCGCATCGTGTTCGGTGAACGCCTGCAGCAGCGCACGGCCGCCTGCCTGGCAGTCGAAGTCCGGATAGAAATATCCGGCCTTGCCGAGGAACGGCGAGTTGTGGATCAGCGGATAGTCGCCGTACAGCAGCTCGTAGTACAGGTAGTTCTGCGCGTTCTCCCACGTGTGCGACACCACCGCATCGCCGTATGCGGCCATGAACTCGTACACCGCATAGCGGCTTTCGAACGTCGTGATGCCGTGTTCGACGATGTCGAGGCTCTTCGCGAAGTGGATGAACGTCGTGTGATCCTTCAGGTGGATCGTGTTGCACACGCGCACGAACTCGAGGAATCCCGGATTCGCGCGGTAGGCCTCCTCCGTGACCAGCATCGGGATGATGCTGGTCTTCACCATGCAGATGTTCGGCTCGAACATCGTCACGCGCCAGCGCGGCTTGCCGGGCTGATAACCGAACGTCAGGCCGGCGCCGAGCGTTGCGCGGGCCTTGTCGAACAGCATCGGATGCCAGATGTGCGGGACGATCGTGACGGGCGCGCGCAGGCCGGTCTGGTAATAGTGCAGGCACGAGCGCTCGAACTCGGGAATCGTCCACACCGCATCGTACGGCGCCCCCGAGAACAGGAAGCCCGACGGCTTGTTGAACATCGCGCGTTCGATGTCGATCACGTAGTCGTTGCCGACCCGCATCGTGACGACCTTGCCGCCGCGTTCGCGGAAGGCGCGCAGGTAATCGGCGCCGAACTGCGCGCTCATTTCGATCAGCACGTCGCAGCGTTCCAGCGCTTCGTCCATCGACAGCAGCGGCACGTTCCACTCGCCGAGCATCATCTGCGGATCGGCGACCTGCTCGCCGCCGTTCACCATCACGGCTTCCGCGACGAGCGGCGACTGGCGCAGCAGCAGGATCAGCAGCAGGCAGTTCTGGAAAATGCCGTTTTCCCACAGCGACTGGCCGGCGCCGCGGACGAACAGCGACACGCCGACGACGAGACGCTTGCCCTCGCCGGGCGCTTGACGGGCATTGGAGTCCGACATGCGTATTCTCCGGTTCAGGCGACCAGACGCGAGACGAACGCGTCGAGGTTCGCGGGGTTGTCGATCGAGACCGACTGCAGCAGCCGGCCCGCTTTCGCGCGGTAGTCGTCGAGGCGTTCGTCGTGATGCAGCCACGCTTCGAGCAGTGCGCGGCCGCCGGCGGCCGAGTCGAAGTCCGGGTAGTAATAGCCGGCGTCGCCGAGCAGCGTCGAGTTGTGGATCAGCGGATAGCCGCCGTACAGCACGTCGTAATACAGATAGTTCTGCCCGTTTTCCCAGTGGTGCGACACGACCGCATCCGCGTGACGCGCCATGAAGCCGGGCAGGTCGATGCGCGGCTCGAACGTCGCCTTGTGCTGGCGCACCAGATCGAGGCTGTTCGCGAAGTGCACGAAAGTCGGATGTTCCTTCATGTGCATCGAGTTGACCACGAACATGTGCTGCACCGCATCCGGCCGCGCGCGGTAGAACTCGTCGCACGCGAGCATCGGGTAGTGGCAGGACTTGGCGACCGAGATATTCGGCTCGAGCATCGCGAGGTGCCACGGACGGCGGCCCGGCCGATAGCCGAACGTCGCGCCTTCGCCGGCGAGCGCGGCCACGCGGCGCTCGAGGAAGTACGGCGACCAGATGTGCGGCATCAGGTGGACGGGGGCGCGCAGGATCGTTTGCAGCATCGGGGCGGCGGTCTTGTCGTATTGCGGCAGCAGCCACACTTCGTCGAACGGGGCGCCGTTGAACACGTGTCCCGACGGTTTCCCGAAGATCGGCGTTTCGCACAGACCCGCATAGACGTGCCCGCAGAAGAACGCGGCGGTCTTCTTGCCGAGCGCCTTCATGTGTCTGAGCCATTCGACCGGCAATTGCGCGCCCATTTCGATCACGACGTCGAGTTCGTGCGTGACATCGGAGGGTTTCACGAGCGGGATGTCGAGGCCGTCGAGTTCGAGGCCGGCCGGCAGCGCGTTGGCGTCGCCGCCGTTCAGGAAATAGACGGGGCCGACGCGATCCGAGCGCTTGAGCATCATCGCGAGGAACGCGATGTTCTGGTGAATGCCGTTTTCCCAGATCGCCTGGCCGTCGCGCGCAAACAGCGAGATGCCGACCGCCGGCCGTTGCTTGCGGGTGCCGCCCGCGGCGGCTTCATTGATGTCCGTCACCGGTTGGTTTCCTCTGCGGCGTCGTGCGTCCGGGCATCGCGTCGAGCGTCTGGCCCGGAAGCGGCGCGCCGTGGATTGTCATGGTTGGATTCGCGCCGGAGCGCCGCGGCGGGCGAATCGGGCGACGTGATTCGCGAGGGCGGCAGCCGGATTCCGGCGTGTCGCCGGGCACGCCTGGCACGGCGCGCGAGCCGGGCAGGCTGCACCGGCGACTGTCTGCGGCGATTGTGGCATGGAAACCGCCGGTTTTGGCAGGACGTGACGAACTTTGACATAGCCGCCGGCCAACGGGAACGGGCGCCGGCGAAGCGGCGCCCGGTTGTCCGGCGGAATTCCGGCGCGGCACGGGCGGCCTGCCGGAGGGGGCGGCCGCAGGCGCGGCCGCCGGTGGCTCAGTGCTGCAGCCGGATTTCGACGCGGCGGTTGCTGGCGCGGCCTTCCGGCGTGTCGTTCGACGCGACCGGATCGGCCTTGCCGCGGCCTGAAACCGTGATCGAGTCAGTCTTCAGACCGTGCGCCTTCAGGTACGCGGCGACGGACTCGGCGCGGCGTTTCGACAGCGCGAGGTTGTAGTCGTCGCTGCCCACCGAATCCGTAAAGCCGGTGACCGTCACTTGAGAGTACGTATGGTCGGCGCGCTCGCTCAGCAGACGGTCGAGCGATTCGCGTGCGGTCGGCGTGAGCGTCGCGTGGTCGGTGGCGAACAGCGCGTCGCCCGACAGGTTCACCTGTTCGACGACCGCGGCGGCCGGTGCGGCGGCCGAGGCCGCTTCGGCGGGCGCCGCGCCGCACTGGAAGACCAGCGTCGCGGGATCGGATTTGTCGCGCAGCGCGCGGGCCGAGTCGACGGCGCGCACGGGCTGGTCGCCGCAGATCTTGCGGGCGGCCTTCATGCAGGTCTGCGGGCCCGACAGCAGGCCGTGGCAGTCCACCTGGAAGGTGCGCACGCCATCGCGCGGCTGCAGTTCGGAGGCGCTGAAGGTCGGGCCGGATGCGGTCGAGCACGCGGCGAGGGCCGTTGCGGAAAGCGCGAGCGCAAGAGCGAGTTTGTTCACGGTGACGTCCTTAAAGCTTGGGTTGACCGAGGCCCGCCACGCGGTGCGCGGCGGGCTCGTCCTGCTGTCGGAGCCGCGGGCCGTCCGGCTGGCGAGCCGGACGGCCGGGCGGCGCGACGCGTTACTTCCACTGGTACAGCATGCCGGCGCCGATCACCTTCTGACCGCCGCTGAAACCGCCGTTGATCGACGCCTTCAGGTTCTCCGTGATGCGCGCCTGCATGTTGACCGCCATGGCCTTCTGGCCGAGGAAGGTCGACGTGCCCACGCCCATCCCGAAGTTGGCGTCGCGATCGAGCTGCGGGATCGATGCCATCGCGCCGACGGCCGCGATACCCTGCTTCGCCATCTGGTCGGTCTGCTGCAGTTGCGAACCCAGCGAGTTGATCTGCGCCTGCTGGCCCGACAGTGCCGTCGACAGCGTCGTCTGCACCTGCGTCAGCTGGTTCACGTTCACCGCGTCGGTGCCTTGCGTACCCGGCGCGACGTTGATGATCTGGCGCTGCTCCGTGTCGTTGCCGACCGAGACGACATTCGAGCGGTTGCTGTTGGTCGAATTCGCACCGATCGCCACCGAGTTCGAGCCGGCGGTGACGGTCGGGACGTCGGTGCCCTTGCCGTTCATGTCGGCTGCGATGCCGTTGTTGTTCGCCGCACGCGTCTGGTTGTTGTTGATCGACGTCGACAACTGGTTCAACTGGTTGTTGATGTTCGTCACGCCGGTCGACAGCGAGGCCACGTTGCTGTTCGTCGTGCTCAGGCCGGTGGACAGCGAACCGATGCCCGTCGAGGTCGACGTCGACAGCGAGTTGACGTTGCTGTTCGTCGTGCTCAGGCCCGTCGACAGCGAGTTGATCGCGGTCGACGTCGACGTGGACAGCGAC
The DNA here is from genome assembly GCF_057439935.1 of Burkholderia cepacia complex sp. TUM26381. Lineage (NCBI taxonomy): Bacteria > Pseudomonadati > Pseudomonadota > Betaproteobacteria > Burkholderiales > Burkholderiaceae > Burkholderia > Burkholderia cepacia complex sp. TUM26381. Next base: position 510,484 of record NZ_CM172007.1, read on the forward strand.
GACACCGAGCTGTTCGTCGCGCTCAGGCCGGTCGACAGCGAGTTGATGCCGGTCGACAGCGACGCGACGTTCGACGCGGTGGACGTGGACAGCGTGTTGATCGCGGTGTTCGTCGCGTTCAGCTGGCTGCCGTTGATCGCGTCCGTGCTGCTGGCCGAGATCCGGCCGGCGGCGACGTTCGTGATCTGGCGTTCCTGGCCCGGTGCGCCGACGCTCAGCGGACCGACCGGCGAGCTGCCCGCGAAGAAGTACGGCACGCCGCCGATCACGGCGCTGGACGTACCGACGGCGGGAGCCGTGACCGAGTTCGCGCCGATCGCGACGGAGTTCGCCACGTTGGCCGTTGCGCCCGACCCGAAGGCCAGTGCGCCTGCGCCGCTTGCCGTTGCACCCGAGCCGAAGGCCTGTGCGTTGGCCGCGCTGGCTACCGACCCGTTGCCGAGTGCGATCGTGTTGTCCGCGGTGGCCTGGTTCGAGCTGCCGAGGGCGAGCGCGCTGGCGCCGTTTGCCGTGTTCGCGTTGCCGAGCGCCACTGCGCCGTTGCCGGTCGCCGTGTCGTTTGCGCCCATTGCCACTGCGCCGGTACCCGTCGCGATGCTCGGGTCGCCGATCGCGACTGCACCGTCGCCGGACGCGGTGTTGCCGGAGCCGATCGATACGGCCTTGCCGCCCGTTGCCGATGCGTTCTGGCCGATTGCGACCGCGCCTGCCGTCTGCGCGTTCGAGCCGTCGCCGACTGCCACGCTGCTGGCGCCCGCTGCGCTGGCGTTCACGCCGGCAGCGAGGGCGTTGGTGCCCGTTGCGCCGTCGTTGTTGTAGTTGCTTTGCTGCACGCCGTTGTCGTTGACGCTGTAGTAGTGCGTCTTCGCGGCGTTGATCGCGGTCGAGGTCGAGGTGGACAGCGACGACACCGAGCTGTTCGTGCTGCTCAGGCCGGTGGACAGCGAGCCGATGCCGGTCGACGTCGAGGTCGACAGCGACACGATTGTGCTGTCCGTGCTGCTCAGGCCAGTGGACAGCGAGCTGATGCCCGTCGATGTCGAGGTGGACAGGGACGTGATCGAGCTGGTGGCCGACGAGAGGCCCGTCGAGGTCGAGGTCGACAGCGACGAGATCGAGCTGGTGGCCGACGAGAGGCCGGTCGAGGTCGAGGTCGACAGCGACGTGACCGCGCTGTTGGTCGAGCTCAAACCGGTCGACAGCGAGGTGATGCCAGTCGAGGTCGAGGTCGACAGCGACGAGATCGAGCTGTTGGCCGACGAGAGGCCGGTCGAGGTCGAAGTCGACAGCGAGGTGATCGAGCTGTTTGCCGACGACAGGCCAGTCGAGGTCGAGGTCGACAGGGACGTGATCGAGCTATTTGCCGACGAGAGGCCCGTCGAAGTCGAGGTCGACAGCGACGTGATCGAGCTGTTCGCCGACGAGAGGCCCGTCGAGGTCGAAGTCGACAGCGACGTGATCGAGCTGTTCGCCGACGAGAGGCCCGTCGAGGTCGAAGTCGACAGCGACGTGAGCGAGCTATTCGCCGACGAGAGGCCAGTCGAGGTCGAAGTCGACAGCGAGGTGATCGAGCTGTTGGCCGACGAGAGGCCGGTCGACGTCGAGGTGGACAACGACGTGATCGAGCTGTTGGCCGACGAGAGGCCAGTCGAGGTCGAAGTCGACAGCGAGGTGATCGAGCTGTTTGCCGACGAGAGGCCGGTCGAGGTCGAGGTGGACAACGACGTGATCGAGCTATTTGCCGACGACAGGCCAGTCGAGGTCGAAGTCGACAGCGAGGTAATCGAGCTATTCGCCGACGACAGACCGGTCGAGGTCGAGGTCGACAGCGACGTGATCGAGCTATTCGCCGACGAGAGGCCGGTCGAAGTCGAGGTCGAAAGCGAGGTGATCGAGCTATTCGCCGACGACAGACCCGTCGAAGTCGACGTCGACAGGGACGTGATCGAGCTGTTAGCCGACGAGAGGCCGGTCGAAGTCGAGGTCGACAGGGACGTGATCGAGCTGTTAGCCGACGACAGACCCGTCGAAGTCGAGGTCGACAGGGACGTGATCGAGCTATTCGCCGACGAGAGGCCGGTCGAAGTCGAGGTCGACAGCGAGGTGATCGAGCTGTTAGCCGAGGACAGACCCGTCGAGGTCGAAGTCGACAGCGACGTGATCGAGCTATTTGCCGACGAGAGGCCGGTCGAAGTCGACGTGGACAGCGAGGTGATCGAGCTGTTGGCCGACGACAGGCCGGTCGACGTGGAAGTCGACAGCGAGGTGATCGAGCTGTTTGCCGACGACAGACCCGTCGAAGTCGAGGTCGACAGGGACGTGATCGAGCTATTGGCCGACGACAAGCCGGTCGACGTGGAAGTCGACAGCGACGTGATCGAGCTGTTAGCCGACGAGAGGCCGGTCGAAGTCGAGGTCGACAGGGACGTGATCGAGCTGTTTGCCGACGACAGACCCGTCGAAGTCGAGGTCGACAACGACGTGATCGAGCTGTTAGCCGACGACAGGCCGGTCGAAGTCGAAGTCGACAGCGAGGTGATCGAGCTGTTAGCCGACGACAGACCGGTCGAGGTCGAGGTCGACAGGGACGTGATCGAGCTGTTAGCCGACGACAGGCCGGTCGAGGTCGAAGTCGACAGCGAGGTGATCGAGCTGTTTGCCGACGACAGACCTGTCGAGGTCGAAGTCGACAACGACGTGATCGAGCTGTTAGCCGACGACAGGCCGGTCGAGGTCGAAGTCGACAACGACGTGATCGAGCTGTTAGCCGACGAGAGGCCGGTCGAAGTCGAAGTCGACAGCGAGGTGATCGAGCTGTTAGCCGACGAGAGGCCAGTCGAGGTCGAAGTCGACAGCGAGGTGATCGAGCTGTTAGCCGACGAGAGGCCAGTCGAGGTCGACGTCGACAGCGAGGTGATCGAGCTGTTTGCCGACGAGAGGCCGGTTGACGTCGAAGTCGACAACGACGTGATCGAGCTATTTGCCGACGACAGCCCCGTCGAGGTCGAAGTCGACAGCGAGGTGATCGAGCTGTTTGCCGACGAGAGGCCGGTCGAGGTCGAGGTCGACAGCGACGTGATCGAGCTATTCGCCGACGAGAGGCCGGTCGAAGTCGAGGTCGACAGCGAGGTGATCGAGCTATTTGCCGACGACAGACCGGTCGAGGTCGAGGTCGACAGGGACGTGATCGAGCTGTTAGCCGACGACAGACCCGTCGAGGTCGACGTGGACAGCGAGGTGATCGAGCTGTTTGCCGACGACAGACCCGTCGAGGTCGAGGTCGACAGGGACGTGATCGAGCTATTCGCCGACGAGAGGCCGGTCGAAGTCGAAGTCGACAGCGAGGTGATCGAGCTGTTGGCCGACGACAGACCCGTCGAAGTCGAGGTCGACAACGACGTGATCGAGCTGTTAGCCGACGAGAGGCCGGTCGAAGTCGAAGTCGACAGCGAGGTGATCGAGCTGTTAGCCGACGACAGGCCGGTCGAGGTCGAAGTCGACAGCGACGTGATCGAGCTGTTTGCCGACGACAGACCTGTCGAGGTCGAAGTCGACAGCGAGGTGATCGAGCTGTTAGCCGACGACAGGCCGGTCGAAGTCGAAGTCGACAGCGAGGTGATCGAGCTGTTAGCCGACGACAGGCCGGTCGAAGTCGAAGTCGACAGCGAGGTGATCGAGCTGTTAGCCGACGACAGACCCGTCGAGGTCGAGGTCGACAGCGACGTGATCGAGCTGTTAGCCGACGACAGACCCGTCGAGGTCGAGGTCGACAGCGACGTGATCGAGCTATTTGCCGACGACAGGCCGGTCGACGTGGAAGTCGACAGGGACGTGATCGAGCTGTTGGCCGACGACAGGCCGGTCGACGTGGAAGTCGACAACGACGTGATCGAGCTGTTAGCCGACGAGAGGCCCGTCGAGGTCGACGTGGACAGCGAGGTGATCGAGCTGTTTGCCGACGACAGGCCCGTCGACGTGGAAGTCGACAGTGAGGTGATCGAGCTGTTAGCCGACGACAGGCCCGTCGACGTGGAAGTCGACAGTGAGGTGATCGAGCTGTTAGCCGACGAGAGGCCCGTCGAGGTCGACGTGGACAGCGAGGTGATTGAGCTGTTTGCCGACGACAGGCCCGTCGACGTGGAAGTCGACAGCGAGGTGATCGAGCTGTTTGCCGACGACAGGCCCGTCGACGTGGAAGTCGACAGCGACGTGATCGAGCTATTCGCCGACGACAGACCCGTCGAAGTCGAGGTCGACAGCGACGAAATGGCGCTGGTCGCGGTACCGACCTGCTGGGCGACCGAATAAAGCTGGCTGCCGTTGATCGCGTCGGTGCTGGTCGCGGTTACCTGGCCTGCGGCAAGGTTGGTGCCTTGTCGTTCCTTGCCGACATCACCGAAGCTGACGGTGCCGTTCGGATTGGCGCCGGCGAATCCGCCGAACGTCACTCCGTTGACGGTTGCGCTGCTCGTGGGGGTTGCCGCGGCGGTCTTCGAGTTGGCACCGAGCGCGACGGAGTTGTTCGTGCTGGCGACAGCACCGCTGCCGATGGCGACGGCGTCGGTGCCGGTCGCGGTGCTGTCGGCGCCGGTCGAGTTCGCGTGGAAGTACTTGATGCCCTGGCTGTTGATGTTGTTGATCGCCGAGCCGACGCTGTTGGCGGTCGACGTCGTGCCATTCGCGTTGTAGGTCGTATATGCCGGCGCGGAGACCGTGCCGGTCGTCGGGTCGTACGTGGAGCCGCCGCCGAGTGCCGATGCGGTGCTCGTGCCCAGGTTGTTCGTCTTCGTCGTGACCGAGCTCAGGCCGGTGGACAGCGAGCCGATCGAGCTGGTGGCCGACGAGAGGCCGGTCGACGTGGAAGTCGACAGCGACGTGATCGAGCTATTCGCGGACGACAGACCCGTCGAGGTCGAAGTCGACAGCGACGTGATCGAGCTATTCGCGGACGACAGACCCGTCGAGGTCGAAGTCGACAGCGACGTGATGGAGCTATTAGCCGACGACAAACCGGTCGAAGCCGACGTCGAAAGCGAGGTGACCGAGCTGTTGGTCGAGCTCAGGCCGGTGGACAGCGAGCCGATCGAGCTGGTTGCCGACGAGAGGCCGGTCGACGTGGAGGTCGACAGCGACGTGATCGAGCTATTCGCGGACGACAGACCCGTCGAAGCCGACGTCGAAAGCGAGGTGACCGAGCTGTTGGTCGAGCTCAGGCCGGTCGACAGCGAGCCGATCGAGCTGGTGGCGGACGAGAGGCCGGTCGACGTGGAAGTCGACAGCGACGTGATCGAGCTATTAGCCGACGACAGACCCGTCGAAGCCGACGTCGAAAGCGAGGTGACCGAGCTGTTGGTCGAGCTCAGGCCGGTGGACAGCGAGCCGATCGAGCTGGTGGCCGACGAGAGGCCGGTCGACGTGGAAGTCGACAACGAAGTGATCGAGCTATTAGCCGACGACAAACCGGTCGAAGCCGACGTCGAAAGCGAGGTGACCGAGCTGTTGGTCGAGCTCAAACCGGTGGACAGCGAGCCGATCGAGCTGGTGGCCGACGAGAGGCCGGTCGACGTGGAAGTCGACAGCGACGTGATCGAGCTATTAGCCGACGACAAACCAGTCGAAGCCGATGTCGAAAGCGAAGTGACCGAGCTGTTGGTCGAGCTCAGGCCGGTGGACAGCGAGCCGATCGAGCTGGTGGCCGACGAGAGGCCGGTCGACGTGGAAGTGGACAGCGACCTGACCGAGCTATTGGCCGACGACAGACCCGTCGAAGCCGACGTGGACAGCGAGGTGACCGAGCTGTTGGTCGAGCTCAGGCCGGTGGACAGCGAGCCGATCGAGCTGGTTGCCGACGAGAGGCCCGTCGACGTGGAGGTCGACAGCGAGCCGATCGAGCTGTTGGCCGACGAGAGGCCCGTCGACGCCGAGGTCGACAGGCTTGCGATGCTCGACGTCGTCGTACTCGCGACCGAGTAGAGCTGGCTGCCGTTGATCGCATCGGTGCTGGTGGCGCTGACGAGGCCGGCTGCGACGTTCTGGATACGGCGTTCCGAGCCGACCTTGCCGACGCTGACGATACCGGCGGACGAGCTTGCGCCGGCATAGGTGCCGAACGTTTGGCTACCGATCGTCGTGCTGCTTACGCTGCCGGTACCGCCGGTTGTACCCGATGCGGTGCCGCTGGCGGTGGCGCCGGAGCCGATTGCGACCGAATTGGCGACGGTGGAGGTGGCGCCCGAACCCAGCGCGATCGAGCTGCCGCCCGACGCGGTTGCGCCGTTGCCGAGTGCGATGTCGTTCGCGGTAGTCAGCGAGCCGCTGACCCCAGCGACGGCGTTCGTGCCCTGTGCAATCGAGTTGTTTCCGTATGCCTTGGCGGTCGTACCCAGCGCGACTGCGCTGTTGGCTGCCGCCGTTGCGCCGGCGCCCAGCGCCATGCCGGCATCGATCACCGAGCTCGAATTGTCGACCGTTGCGCCGACGCCGAGTGCAACCGCACGCGTCGTGTTGTTCGACGTCGTGGCCAACGCACCGACCGCGACGCTGCTGTTCTGCTGCAGATAGCCGTTCTGGTCGGCCGATGCGCCCGTACCGAGCGCGAAGCTTTGACCATAGCTCGTCGCGCCATTGCCGATCGCGATCGAGTTGATGTCCTGAGAGCCGCCCGTGGTCTTGGCACCCGTGCCGATGGCGATCGAACCGTCGGCTGCCGTTGCGGCATTGGCGCCCAGCGCTACGGATCCGACACCGCCTGCTGACGTGTTATAGCCGAGCGCGGTGCTCGACTGACCCGACGCGGTTGCCTGGAGGCCCGCAGCGAGCCCCCACTGAGCCGCATTTGAACCCATGCCGATGGCGACCGCTCCGGCGCCGGAAGCCGTCGTGAACGACCCGAACAGGGTCACCCCGGACAGGTTGTTGCCGTTGGCGCTACAGCCTGCGACGGAAGACCAGCCGCCGGTGCCGTCCTGAGGGTTGCTCCCCGCTGCATAGGTGCGCACACCGTCCGGGCCCGTACCGCTGCCGAAGCCACAATTGGCTCCGCCATTGCCTCCGCTGAACGAGTAGGTCCCCGCGTAGGCAGCGTGCCCAGCGCCAACCAGCAACAGGCTGACGAGCAATTTGACCGATGCAGAGCGTTTGCTCTTGCCCCGTGCCGAGTCGAGTTCAGATGCCGCGACCCAGGCGCCAAGGGCTTCGTTCCAGATCGAGCGGTATGTGCGGTTCATGTCCTGCTACCTCCAAATGTGCACGCCACACACCGGTCTCTTTTGTTAGAGGAATACTCCGTGCGCTCGCGCGAATCTCAAAATTGATGGGCGGAGTTTATTGGAGGTGAATTTTATAGATTGATAAAAAGTGATAAATAAGGGGTTTTGAAAGTTAAAAGATGGTTAATACATCGTGTTTTGATGTATCTATCGAGAATGATTTTGAAAGATGTAAGAATGTGTCGTGTAGGGTTTGAATTTTTCGGGAGAATCCTTGGTTTTTATATATAAATCAACGACTTGCTGTTGTTTTGTGCGGTAGGTGACATGCGTTTTCGTCTCAAAAGTAAGACAAATGAAATAGCAAACGTTTGCGCGCACCTCGATTCTTTCATCATTGTAATGTCAAATGGCGTCTTGATTGATAATGTGTTCATGGTTTTGTTGATTTATTGGGTTTCGATTTTGTATCGGGTTTGTTTCTGTTTTTATTGATTATCTATAAATCAATTCAATCTGAAATTCAGGATGTTGGACTGTGCTGATCTGCGCATTTCGCCAAGCGCAGTTGCCCGCGTGACGGGCGTTCCGGGCCGGTTGGCTCGTCGAATTTGTAAAAAAGTGCTACAGAGCGACAGATGGGATTTTCGGCATCCAGATATAGGATTTGTCCTATTGACGATATCGGTGATATCGGTGCTGCGACGGAATTGGGGCGCGCGCCGGGCCGCCGAGGGCGCGGCTTCGGGACGGATGTCCCGCGCGATGCCGACGGGTTGTCAAAGACGAGGGGCGGCGGCCGGGGCCAGGCGCCCGAAATGTCAGATTCGGGGTGCGGCAATGTGTCCGCTACGCCGAGGGGGCGTCGGCGTGGCGGAGGGAAAAGGGGGCGGATCGATCGTGTCGGGCGTGTCGCATCCGGCCCACGAATGTGGGCCGAACCGGCCGCTTGCCGCATGGATTGCGGCAACGCCCGACCTTACTTTCTGAGAAACCGCAGCGCGAGCCGGGCCATCCGCGGCACGAACATCGGGCGCAGCAGGCGCCTGTCGTACCCGGCCATCCGCCGGTCGTTCTCCACGAGACACAGCTCGATCAGCTCGCGCGGGTTCAGCGCGTCGCCGAGGTCGGCGGTGCCGGTTGCCGGAAAATTCGCGTCGCGCGCAGCGCCATCGGCATCGATGCCGCGCGCGATGTTCATGCGGTCGCGGATCAGTTGCACCCACACGGCCGCGACGCGGGCGAAGAACCACGGCCGGCGCCACCACGGCATGGTGCGCCAGTACCACGCGTACCAGTTCGCGAAGAACAGGATGTGGCGGCCTTCTTCCTGGATCACGGGCTCGAAGGTGTCGACGAGTTCGGGCGGGAAATAGCCGGAGCGCTGCGCGGAGCGGAACAGGCCGAACGCGAAGAAGCTGTCGATGCATTCGCTGAAGCCCGTCATCATCCACGACCACTCGGGATCGGCCGGCGCCGGGTAGGCCGGCTCGGGCGCGAGCCGGATGCCGTATGCCTCGACGAGCTTCGACAGTACGACCTTGTGGCGCGCTTCCTCGCCGCCGTCCATCTCGAGCGCGCGGCGCAGCAGCGGATCGTCGACTGTTGCCGCGTAGGTTGCCACGCGGATCGACGCGCGGCCTTCGGTCTGTACCGCGATGTCCCAGATCGGCAGCGACGTGAGCCGCCTGAGTTCATCCGGCTTGAGCGCCGGCCAGTCGATCACGGCCGGTTTGTACGGGTTGTGTGTGTCGAGCAGCATGCGGCAGAACATCTGCATGTGCGCATCGGAACCGATCCGGACCGGACCTTGCCTCTCGAAGGTCCAGTTGCGCATTGCGTGATCTGCGGCTGCATGCTCTTCCTGCAGCGTGTCACTCATGGCTGTTGTTATGCGATTACGGGTCGAAAGATTTTTGCATAGCTTCCGTAATCACGTATTTTCGAGCGGCCATGTGCGCGCCGGCCCCGCGCGCGTCACGCGTTCGTGTCGACCCAGAGGCGGCCCCAGCGCGACGCGTAGGCGAGCGCGTGTTCCTCTTCGAAGAAGAAATCGATCGCGTCGAACGACACGGAACGCGGCGACGGCCCGCCGCTTGCCCGTTCGATCGTCAGGTTGGCGGCGAACAGCCCGTTCGGCAACCGGGCGGCGGCGGGGGCGACTTCATAGCCCTTGTAGCGGATCGTACGGTTCATGGCGTGCACGGAGAGAGTTCGGACTTTCAGCGTACGAAAACCTGCCGGCGACGTGAACCAATCTTTCGGCCAATGCTAATCACGCGGCAGGCTGAATCGTTATCGGGGCGGTACGCAGGGGAGGGGCGACGCGGGGGAGGCGACGGCGTGCATGGTCCGGCGCCGCGCATCCGAAGACGTGCCGCGCGCGCCCGTCGAACCTCGTCGAGCGGGGGGCGCGCGCGCAATGCAGGGAGGATTACTGGTTGGCGACCTTCAGCACGGGCGCGAGCGCATCGACCGATGCCGCATGCGAGGTCGCGCGATGCGACGCGAACGCGAGCGCGAATTCGGCGGCTTGCGCGCCGACCGTCTCGAGTTGCGCGACGACCTTCGGATCCGAGCAGCTGTCGGCGCTTTCGAAGCGCGTTTCCAGCGTGTTCACGGTTGCGCCGAACGGCGTCGGCCAGCCGCGCAGTGCATGAACGATCGACCGCAGCGACGTCAGCACCGTGCCGGCCGCCTGCCAGCCGTAGGCAGTGACGATCAGGCCGACTGCGCGGCCGTCGAGATACGGGCGTTCGTCCGCGCGCAGTTCCTCGAGCGTGTCGAGCGCGTTCTTCACGAGACCGGAGACGCCGCCGTGATAGCCCGGTGTCGCGATGATGATCGCGTCGGCCTGGCGCACGGCGTCGATCAGCTCGTGTTGCGCGTCGGTCAGCGTTTTGTGTTCGGGAGCGTAGTGCGGCAGCGTATGCAGGAACGGGCCGTCGAACAGGCGCGTACGGGCGCCGGCGGCCTGCGCGCCGCGCAGTGCGAACGACAGCGCGCGTTCGGTCGACGACGCGGCTCGGGTGGTACCGCCGATGCCGACGACGAACGGGCGGCGGTGTTGATCGAATGCAGTCAAGGGGCGCTCCTCGGGGATGGCTTGCCCGGCTAAGCACAGGCTTAAAACCAGATGGTAACGACCCTGTCGCCACTCTGAAAACGACTTTTCGTTCTATCGATATGCCGCGCGGCGGGGGCGACCGTGTGTGCGACCCCGCAGATCGATAGCAGAAATGCTTGGTTGGGACGGTACGCCGCGGTCGATAAGATGGGCTCGTCTCCTCCATGATGTCTCTACTGACATGGGTTGGCCCCGCCGCGCGGATGCAGGCGGGGCTTTTTTTCGTCCAGGCCAGGAAAAAGGGTGCGATGCCCCGGGCTGTCGCCCGTTATGCGAACACCGGCCGGAAGAAGCTGCGCTCGTAGCTGACGATGCACCGCGTTTCCTCCGCGTAACGGAACGCGGCCTGGCAGGCCGGATCGTCTTTCGAGCGCTCGCGATAGCGCTCGTATCCGGCGAGGCTCGGGAACGAGAACATCGCGAGCGCGATGTTGCTCGCGCCTTCGGACGGCAGAAAGTAGCCATGATGCGTGCCGCCGAACTGCTCGACGAGCGGAATCCACATCTTGCCGTAGGTTTCGAACTCGGCGAGCTTGTACGGATCGATGACGTAGCGGAGGTAGCAGGTAATCATGTGCACTCGCAATGCGGTGAGGGAGCCGCGAGTCTGGAGCGCGTTGCGGCACGTGTCAACGGCGCGCACGCAAGGCGTCGATTCGGTCGTGCGACGCGTTGCTTGCGTGAGCAACGATCGGTGCGCTTTCATGCGTTCGCAATGGCGAGCGCGGCGCGCCGGACGACACCGTCGTCATCGCGTCTGCCACGCCCGTTTCCCCAAACTTTTACGACATTTTTTCTTGCGACGGCGACCGGCGCGCTCATAGACTTCGTGCATCCCAACCACGGAGCATGGCAATGTCGATACCCTGGAACGCGATCGCCGAACGAACCCCTGCCGCGCCGCCTTCCGTGTGCGCCGATCGGGTGATCGTCCGGCGCTTCGATCCGGCAGTCGACAGTTATGCGCAACTCACGCCGATGCTGCATCGTGCGTTCGCGCGGCTCGGCGCGATGGGGCTGAACTGCACGTGCGTCGATCAGGACGAAGACGTTACGCGCCGCCGCGCGGAAGCGGGCGAGTGTTATGTCGCCGTGTGCGGCGGGCGCGTGATCGGCACGGCGACGCTGTATGCGACCGATCCGTCGTCGGCGTGCTCGCTGTACCGGCGCGAAGGCGTCGCGAGCGTGCGCCAGGTGGCCGTGGACCCCGAGTGCCAGAGCCGCGGGATCGGCGCGTTGCTGCTGTCGTTCGCCGAGCAGTGGGCCGCGTTGCGCGGCTATACGCTGCTCGCGCTCGATACGCCGCATCCGGCTGCGCACCTGCTGGCATTCTACGGCGCGCAGGGCTTCGAGGTTGTCGACGTGATGCGCTTTGCCGGCAAGCGCTACGAGAGCGCGATCCTCTGCAAGCGCCCCGTCGCGCGTATCTCGCGCCGCGTGTCGCCGGCGTCGCGGCTGGCGGCACGTGTCGCGGCCGTACGGCGTCTTGCGTATGCATTGCCGTCGCGCGTGGCCGCAGTGGCGCGGCGCGACTTCCGTGTGCGCCGCGGTGCCGGATGGGCGGCACGACGCGCGGCCGGCGCCGCAAGTTGCCGCTCGTCGCCGTGGCGGCCGCGTCAGCACGGGCGCTACACGTTCGGCTGAACGACGGGCGCCCGGTTCCTTTCCAGCTTTTGCCGCGTAGACATCGCGTGAGCGGAGTGTGGCGCTCCCGCTCGTGTACGGCCCTCGAGACACCCCCGCCGCATCGCGGCGAAACGGATGTTTACGCGCTTTTTATGCCCTGACGTGATCCTTTGCCGCGATCTTCACGCGAACCTTCATAAGATGGTTGCGTGGAAACGGAAGCCGCACGTGCGAATGCGTGCAGTCAGCCGGCTCGCCTGACCGATGCCGGCTGCCACCGCACCGCCGCGCCGGCAAAAGGAAAACCGCCATGTCTCTCGATCGTGTGACAGGCCCGCGTCCCGAGCAGCGGGGCCATCCGCGCACCGCTGCGCGCTCGATGTTCGATCCCGCGCTCGTGCGTCCGGCGATCGCCGACGCGTTCAGGAAGCTCACGCCGCGCACGCAGTTCCGCAACCCGGTGATGTTCTGCGTGTACGTCGGCAGCATCCTGACGACGCTCCTGTGGATCGCGGCGCTCGCCGGCCAGGCCGAGGCGCCCGCCGGTTTCATCGTCGCGATCGCGCTGTGGCTGTGGTTCACCGTGCTGTTCGCGAACTTCGCCGAAGCGCTCGCCGAAGGGCGCTCGAAGGCGCAGGCCGCGTCGCTGCGCAGTGCGAAACACAACGTGGTCGCGAAGAAGCTTTCGGCGCCGCGTGCGAAGGCCGCCGTCGAGGTGATGGCGTCGACCGACCTGCGCCGTGGCGACGTCGTGCTGGTCGAGACCGGCGACGTGATCCCGGCCGACGGCGACGTGATCGAAGGTGTCGCGTCGGTCGACGAATCGGCGATCACGGGCGAATCCGCACCGGTGATCCGCGAATCGGGCGGCGATTTCTCGTCGGTGACGGGCGGCACGCGCGTGCTTTCGGACTGGATCGTCGTGCGGGTCGCCGTCAATCCGGGCGAGGCATTCCTCGACCGGATGATCGCGATGGTCGAAGGCGCGAAGCGCAAGAAAACGCCGAACGAGATCGCGCTGACGATCCTGCTCGTCGCGCTGACGATCGTGATGCTGCTGGCCACCGCAACGCTGCTGCCGTTCTCGATGTTCTCGGTCGAGGCGATGAAGGCCGGCCACGTGGTGACGATCACCGCGCTCGTCGCGCTCCTCGTGTGCCTGATCCCGACGACGATCGGCGGCCTGTTGTCCGCGATCGGCGTGGCCGGGATGAGCCGGATGATGCAGGCGAACGTGATCGCGACGTCGGGCCGCGCGGTGGAAGCGGTCGGCGACGTCCACGTGCTGCTGCTCGACAAGACCGGCACGATCACGCTCGGCAACCGCCAGGCGGCGGCGTTCGTGCCCGCGCCGTTCGTGACCGAGGAGGCGCTGGCCGATGCGGCCCAACTGTCGTCGCTCGCCGACGAAACGCCGGAAGGCCGCAGCATCGTCGTGCTCGCGAAGCAGCGCTTCAATTTGCGCGAGCGCGACATGCAGGCGCTGCGTCCGGTATTCCTGTCGTTCAGCGCACAGACGCGGATGAGCGGCGTCGACCTGTTTCCTGCCGGGGCGTCGCCCGGCGCGCCCGGCCGCGAGATCCGCAAGGGCGCGGCCGACGCAATCGTGCACTACGTCACGTCGCATGGCGGCCGGGTCACGCGCGAGGTCGAGGCGGCCGTGACCGACATCGCGCGCCGCGGCAGCACGCCGCTGGCGGTCGCGGAGCGGCGCGACGGCGTGGCGCGCGTGCTCGGCGTGATCGAGCTGAAGGACATCGTGAAGGGCGGCATCAAGGAGCGCTTCGCGGAACTGCGCAAGATGGGCATCAAGACCGTGATGGTGACGGGCGACAACCGGCTGACGGCCGCGGCGATCGCGGCGGAGGCGGGTGTCGACGACTTCCTCGCGGAAGCGACGCCGGAAACCAAGCTCGCGACGATCCGCGAGCACCAGGCGGCCGGCCGGCTCGTCGCGATGACGGGCGACGGCACCAACGACGCGCCGGCGCTCGCGCAGGCCGACGTGGCCGTGGCGATGAACACCGGCACGCAGGCGGCGAAGGAGGCCGGCAACATGGTTGACCTCGACTCGAACCCGACGAAGCTGATCGAGATCGTCGAGATCGGCAAGCAGATGCTGATGACGCGCGGCTCGTTGACGACCTTCTCGATCGCGAACGACATCGCGAAGTACTTCGCGATCATCCCGGCAGCCTTCGCGACCACCTACCCGCAACTGCGCGTGCTCGACGTGATGCATCTCGCGTCCCCGGCGTCGGCGATCCTGTCGGCGGTGATCTTCAACGCGCTGATCATTGTCGCGCTGATTCCGCTCGCGCTGAAGGGCGTGCGGTATCGTCCGCTCGGCGCGGCGCCATTGCTGCGCAGGAACCTGCTGCTGTACGGCCTCGGCGGCGTGCTGCTGCCGTTCCCGTTCATCAAGCTGATCGACGTGGTGCTGGTTGCATGCGGATGGGCGTGAACAGGGTGACGCGCGGAGGCATGACCGCATGAGCGAGCCGACCGTCGTCATCGCGATCGTCGACGAAGACAGGTTCATCCGGCATTTCGTCCGCGTCGCGCTGAAGGCCGAACGCATGCACGTGTACGAGGCCGCGACCGGCGCCGCAGGCGTGGCTGCCGTCACCGCCCGCCCCCCCGACCTGATCGTCGCGGATACGAACCTGCACGATCTCGGTGGCACCGAACTGATCCGTGCGCTGCGCGCGTGCTCGGATGCGCCGTTGATCGTGCTGTCGGCGCGGAGCGCGGAATGCGACAAGGTGGCCGCGCTCGACGCGGGCGCGGACGACTATCTGACCAAGCCGTTCGGCGTGGCCGAGTTGATCGCGCGGATGCGTGCGCACCTGCGGCGGCAGGCCGGCGGCGGGCGCATCGATGCGGTGCGCGTGCGCCTCGGCGACGTGACCGTCGATCTCGGCGATCGCCAGGTGGTGCGCGGCGGCGAACGCGTGCATCTGAGCCCGGTCGAATACCGGCTGCTGGCTGTCCTCGCGCATCACGCGGGACGGCTGCTGACACACGACCGGTTGCTGAGCGAGGTGTGGGGCAAGGCGCACGGCAAGGATGCGCACGACCTGCGTGTGGTTGTCGGCCATCTGCGGCGCAAGCTGGAGTCCGAGCCGCGGCGGCCCGAATACATCGTGACGGAGAGGGGCGTCGGCTACCGGCTTGCCGGCGCCGCGTAACGTGGAGCGGTGTGTTCAGGGGTTTGCGGCCGTCCGCAGTTCGTCGGCCGGCATGCCGCTCGACCGGCGCAACTGCGCATCGAATTGCTGCACACGCAGTGCGACGCGCTGCGCATAGCGCTTCGTACCGCCGTTGTAGCGTACGAGCGCGCTCTCGACGTCGCCGTCTGCATCGTCGAGATAGCCGCGGAAGATCGCTGCGCCGATCCGTACGTTGGTCGCCGGATCGGACAAATCCTTTACATGCGCGACGAGATCGCGATGCGCGGCGGGCAGTACCTGCATCAGTCCGCGCGCACCCGCGACGCTGGTCGCGTGGCGATCGAAGCCCGATTCGACCGCGATGATCGCGAGCAGCAGCGCCGGGGCGAGCCCGTAGCGGTCCGACTCGGTCTGCACCGCGCGGGCGATCGTGCGTGCTTCGGCATACGCGATGTGAAAGCGGTTGCGCAGCGCCGTGACGATCGTGTCGAGGGTGGGAGGCGGCGATGCATCGGGCGTGCTGGCGGCGCCGACCGGTGCCGCCGGCATGTCGTCGGCACGCGCGGGCAGTGTGGCCGATAGCGACAGCGCGATCGGGAAAAGCAACAGAAGCCGCTTCAGTGGCAGGGCCGGGCGCATACGCATGCGTTGTGCCGGCCGGTCATGCGATGAATAGGTTTCCTGCATGTCGTCGCATCGTGGTTCCGATGCGACGACTGTACGCAGTTACGCGTTGCGAGCGTCGAAAGAAACAGGTGTGCCGGATAAACGCCGCATAAAGACGCGGGATGTCAGTCGTCGCGGCCGCGCGTGTCGCCGCCGCCTTTCGCGAGCCGCCATGCGATCGTGCCGAGCACGCCCACCGCGACAACCAGCGCGCCCCACAGCACGTAGCGGCGCGTCGCGTCGGTATCGGCTGCCGGCACCGGCGCGACCGCCGATACCGGCAGCGCCGCACCGACCCGCGCGGGCCGCACTTCGGGCGCCATGCCGACCAGCATCGCATCGCGGCTCACGGCCGACGACACGAGCGACGCATCGCCGACGCCGAGCGTAAACGGCGGCGTGCCGCGCGCGACGAAGGTCAGCGCGGCAGGATGCCAGCCGACCGCGATGGCCGGCTGGCCGCCGCCGAACCCGCCGTTGCGCATGTCGACGACGATCCGCCATGCGCGATCCGTATTCGCCGCGAATTCGAGCGGCGGATTGCGCTGCTCGCCGGCCTTGCCCTGCAGCCGGAACAGCACGGCGCCCGCAACGTCGCGCCACGGCGCCTGTGCATCGGGGCGGCTCTGCAGCGTCGCGCGTGCGACGGTGTTCGGCTGCGGCAGGTCGATGCGTACGCGATCGACCGGATACGCGCCGTCGGTGTCGAACAGATACTCGCCCGGCGCGCTGCCGGCGTGCACACGCACGGCGTCGCGCCACTGGCGCGGCACGGATGCGGTATCGGTCCCGCGACTGTCGCGCGGATGCGTCTCGACGTCGATCGACGCGATCGCGGGCGCGCCGTCGAGCCAGTCCAGCCGCAGGTAGCGCGGCGCCGCGCCTTCGAGCGCGATGCGTTCCTGCACCAGCATGTCGTCGCCGCGGCCGACCTTCAGCAGCTGTGTGCTGCCGAGCGACCGCCAACTGCGCAGGTCGTCGCTCGCTTCGATCGCGACACGCCCCTGGTAGCTGGCGTCACCCACATGCACGAGCAGCGCATCGAGGGTGCCGTCCGCATGCGACAGGTCGACGAGATCGGCGCCGTGCTTCGTGCGCGCCGGTGCGGCGGTCGCCGCGCGCAGCGCGCCGTCCGGGCCGACCGTCACGCCGAGCGGCGCGTTGCCGTTATCGGCGCGGGCGGGCGGCAGCGGAAACCAGTGCACCGGCGTGCGCGCCGGCGGTACGGCGGGCGCGGCCGCGACGGGGGCATCGAGCGAATACGGCACCGGCTCGCCCGCACCGTTGAAGATGCGCACGTCGCCGAGATCGTCGCGCCGGCTCGCCGCATACACGGGCTGCGGCACGGTGAGCTGGTAATACGCGGCGCTGCCGTCGAGGTCGAGCGCGAAGCGTTGCGTGACGCGTCCGGCGTCCGGCGCACCGTCGGCGGCCGCGAACGACGCGAGCAGGCTCAGTCCGAGCAGGGCGGCGAGTCGCTTCATGGCTGGTCGTCCTGTTGCGCGGCGGCCTTCGGCGGCAGCGGCGAGAAATACCCGATCAGCAGCAGCAGCACGCCGATGCCGATGAACGACACGATGCGCTCGATCCCGGTCACGTGCGACAGGTCGAACAGGAACAGCTTGACGACCGTCAGCGCGAGCAGGGCGGCGCCGACGAACCACAGCGGGCGCAGTCCGCGGCGCGTGGCCCAGATCGTGATCGCGAGCGCGCAGAGGGTCCAGTACACGGACACCGACGCCTGCACGAGCGTCGATTCGGCCATCGCGCCGAATTCGTACGGCACGCCGGCCCAGTGGTGCAGCGTGCGCAGCAGGATCGCGTTCAGCCACAGGAACGCGGTGGCGCCGGCCGCGCTCAGCAGTTCGACGCGGTACTTGCCGAACGACCAGCCGAGCTTGCGCGCACGCACGAACCACGATGCGGCAAGCGCATAGACGACCACGAGCACGAGATCGAGCGGATTGAAGAGCGGCACGCGCGCCCAGCTTCCGCCGTCCTGCGTGAAGTTTGCGTAGAAGGTCCACACCCACATCACGACGATCAGCGGCAGCGACGCGAACGCACAGATACGGGCGATGCCGTCGCGGCGCGTCAGCCACATCCCGGCGAACGCGAACAGGCTCCAGCCGACCATGAACACCTGCTGGATGCCGAACGACGACAGCACGGTGTCGACGTCGTAACCCAGGTGGAAACGGTGATGCAGCGTGCGCAGCATCAGCACGTTGAACCACAGGAACACGGTCGCGAGCGCCGCATAGTCGACGACGCGCGGATGCCACGCGATGCCGAGCGTTTTCAGGCGGCGCAGCCATACGGCGAATGCAACGAAGACGAGGCACTGCGCGACGTCGAGCGGATTGAGCAGCGGCAGCCAGAAGAGCGGCGCGGCGCTGCCGTCGCTGATCGTGCTGGCGAGGCTCCACAGCCACAGCAGCGCGGCGAGCGGCGCCGCGCCCCACACCTGGTAGGCGCGCGGGAACGCCGCGACGGGCCAGCGCAGGCGCGAGCCGGGGCCCGACACGAGCAGGAGCAGCGCGCCGAAGCCGTACGCCCACGCGCTCCAGCTCCATGCCCCTTCGGGGACGAACGCGCGCAGGCGCCAGAACCCTTCGAGCGACAGCAGCCCGCACAGGGTCCAGAACGTCAGCGTATGCAGCGGCGCGATGATGCCGGCAGCGATCGATGGCACCGTGCCGTTCGCGGTCTCGGCGCCGGCCGTGCCGCGCGACTGGCGCCACAGCAGCGCAAGACCCGCGCCGACGACGATGGGCCACGCGAACGCACCCATGCCGGACAGCGGCGCTTCATGCGCATCGAACGCGCGCAGCGCGAGCAGGGCGAGCACCGGCGCCAGCGCGAGCGCGGGCCATTCGGCGAGCGGCCACGCAAGCCGGCGGCGCGCGACATGCGCGAGCCACGCGGTGCCGGCGGCGAACAGCGCGGTCGTATCGACGACGAAGCGATCGACATGCAGGTCGACGTGACGGCTCGCATAAACGAGGATCTCGTGCAGCCCGCCGCTGACCCACCACAGCAGTCCCCATGCGGCAGCGGCAGCACCGATTTCAGGCATCCACGCGTGCCACGCGCGCGCGTCGTCGCGTCCGTGCAGCCACCAGCCGGTAAACACGCCGGCCAGCGCGATCAGCAGCATCGCGATGTACGGGCTGTTGAGTACGGGCAGCGTGGTGGTGTCGGCCGCCCCGAGCAGGCTGGTGAAGAACGCGCCGGCCGCGGCGACCTGCATCAGCAGACCGAAGCCGAACGGCAGCAGGCGCTTCTGGCGCACGGCGAGCCATACGATGGCCGCGCCTTCGATCGCCCACGCGGCGCTGGTCGTCGGGCCCGAGAATGCGAGCGGTACGGCCAGCGTCGCGAAGATCACCGCGAGCGCGAGCATCGATTCGAACAGCAATCCGAGGCGGTCGCGGCGCCGCGCGAGCCAGGCCGCGACCGCGACGTAGAACGCCGACAGCGCGACCGCGCTCCACGCGAGCCCGAATGGCATGCCCTTCACGAGCGACGCCTGCAGCGCGGTCGCGACGATCGGCGTGCCGAACACGAGCGTGCCGTCGACGTAGTGCCGTAGCGCGAGTTCGCGTTTCACCGCATACAGCAGCGCGATGCCGACATACATCAGGAAGAACAGGATCAGGAACGGCTCGGTGCTCGCGAACAGTGCGGGACGATAGGCCGTCACGCCCCACGCGGAGCCGATCGTGAACGTGAACACGAAGCCGAGCAGGTTCAGCGGGCGCCAGGCCTTGAACCACGCGATCGCGAAGATACCCGCGTTCAGCAGCGCGTAGTAGCTGAACAGCGCGACGTGGTTGCCCTGGCCGGTCGACAGCAGCACCGGCGCGAGGAAGCCGCCTGCGCTGCCCATGAACGCGAGCGGCAGCGCGTTCTGCCGCACCGCGAGGAACGCGCTCAGCGCGCAGACCGCGACCATCAGCGGGAACGCGGCGCCGACGGGCAGCAGCGCGTAAAGCTTGGTCGCGGCGAAGATCGTCAGGTACAGGATGCCGACGCCGCCACCCTGCAGCACGAGGCCGTACGCGGCGCGTCGCGCGCGCACGCGCCAGCCGATCGCGAGCAGCGCGGCCGCGGCGAGCGCCGTGCCCGCGAGGCGGAATTCGATCGGCAGCATGTTGTTGTCGGCCGCGTACTTGAGCAGGAACGCGACGCCGAAGAACAGCACGATGATCCCGACGCGCACCACCGTGTTGCCGCCGAGCAGCCAGTCGCGCGCGGCGCCGAATGCACGGTCGACGATGCCGGGTTCGGGCGGCGCGGGCGGGGCAGGGCGGGCCGGTGCGGCGGGGGGCGTTGCCGTGGTGTTGACGGGAGCAGGCGCCGGTGCGCCCGGGCGTGCCGCGGATGCTGGCGCGGGCGGTGCGGCAGGCGCCGGTACCGAGGTGGCGGCCGGTGTGGCTGCCCGTGCAATGGCAGGTTGTGCGGGTTGTACGGGCGGCGTCGGGACGGGCGGCGACGGCGGCGCGGCTGCCGCACCGGCCGACGCCGTTTGCGCGACGCCACCGGCGGTTGCCGCGCCGGCCTTCGCGCCTGCCAACTGGGCGCGCAACGCGTCGAGTTCGCGCGTGAGCGTGTCGACGGTCGCTTCGAGGCGCGCGACGCGATCGGCAAGCGGCAACGGCGTGGGCGTCGGGGTCGCGGACATCGCGAACGCATCGGGCGCGGCTGGCTTGTTCTTGAGCTTGTGCTGCTGCAGCGCGTGACCGATGCAGAACCCGACGGCGGCCCCGAGCAGCGAGCCGTTCGCGGCCGAGAAATCCCCGATCAGGGCGGCGATGCCGCCCACGACGAAACCGATTACGGCGAATGCCCAGTTCAACGCCTTGCTCCCTCTCACTATCGTTATCGTCCATCGATCGCGGATCGCACCGGATCGAGGCGGTTTCAGCACGGCCGGCAGGCGAACCGGCATGCGCGCGCCGTGTGGGTGGACCCTCGTGCGAAAGGCCTGCGGCAACGTCGCGATCAGCGTGTTTGCGGGGAATGTATCACAGCGGCCCGTCGCGGATTTCCGGGCTTCGCGCGGTATCGCGGCGTGCGCCGTCCGGTGTCGTCGAACGGCTTTTTGCACGGTCATGCTTTTTACCGGCGAATGCGATACGTGTTTTCGTCTGAGCAGATCGCCGCCGGATCGGACGTGAATTTGTCGGAAAGCGACGTGCGGCCGATGCGCATTGGCGCAAATTCTCGTGCGATGCGCGCCGCGCTGCTGCGCACAAGTCCGACGGGCGACGCCCGCCGTTGCTGGGTGTGCGCGTACTGCGCCGCCGCAATCGGGTGCCGCCGCATGGCGCGGCCCGCCAGGCGGGGCTGGAGCCCGTGTCGTATTTGCGCAAGCGTTTGTCGTAATTCGTCGGCAGGTCGGGGTTTTTTCTGGCAACTATGTAGGCACGCTATGACAAGCGCGAGTCCCCGCTACACGAGGAGAAGGTTTCGATGGATGCCCCCAAGGTCGTGGTCGAAGGTCTGTGCAAGGTGTTTGGAAGCAATCCGCAGCAGGCGCTCGACATGCTCGCCGCCGGCGCGACGAAAGACGATGTGCTCAAGCGCACCGGTCAGGTCGTCGGCGTGCACAACGTCTCCTTCGATGTGCAGGAAGGCGAAATTTTTGTATTGATGGGCCTGTCCGGCTCCGGCAAGTCCACGCTGATCCGCCTCGTGAACCGGCTGGTCGATCCGAGCGCCGGCAAGGTGATGATCGACGGGCTCGACGTCGCGTCGGCGCGCCGCTCGGCGCTGACCGCGCTGCGCCGCAAGGACATGAGCATGGTGTTCCAGTCGTTCGCGCTGATGCCGCATCGCACCGTGGTGTCGAATGCCGCATTCGGCCTGGAAGTCGCGGGCATGGGCAAGAAGGAACGCGAACGCCGCGCGATGGAAGTGCTCGAGCAGGTCGGCCTGGCGCCGTTCTCGCACAAGCTGCCGTCCGAGTTGTCGGGTGGCATGCAGCAGCGTGTCGGCCTCGCCCGTGCGCTGGCCGTGAACCCGTCGCTGATGATCATGGACGAGGCGTTCTCCGCGCTCGACCCGCTCAAGCGCCGCGAAATGCAGGATGTGCTGCTGCAACTGCAGAAGGAACAGCGCCGCACGATCATGTTCGTGTCGCACGATCTGGAAGAAGCGCTGCGCATCGGCAACCGCATCGCGATCATGGAGGGTGGCCGCCTCGTGCAGGTCGGCACGCCGCAGGACATCATCGCGAACCCGGCCGACGATTACGTGCGTGCGTTCTTCGACGGCATCGACACCAGCCGCTACCTCACGGCCGGCGACCTGATGCAGACGGGCGCCGTGCCGATCATGTCGAAGTGCGATGCCGCGAACGTCGCGGCGACGCTGAACGGCAGCGCCGAATACGCGTTCGTGCTCGACGCCGCCCGCAAGATCCGCGGCTTCGTCACGCGCGACGCGATCGGTCAGGACACCCCGTCGGTGCGGCCGATCGAAAGCATCCGGCGCGACGCGTCGCTCGAACATGTCGTCGCGCGTGTGGTCGCCAGCCCGAATGCACTGCCCGTCGTCGACGACGACGGCTGCTACTGCGGCTCGGTCGACCGTGCACTCATCCTGAAGGCCATCACGCGTTCGCGAGGCTCCCATGTCTGAAATGATTCCGCTCGGTACCTGGGTCGACCAGTCCGTTCACTACCTGCTCGACCACGATGCGAAGACGTTCGACGCGATCGGTCAGGCGATCGAAGGTCTCGCGGCATTCGTCGAGCACAGCCTGCAGGCGATCCCGATGTGGCTGATGATGGCGATCTTCATCGGCGTCGGGCTGTGGCGGGTGGGCTGGCGCTTCGCGCTGTTCACCACCGCGTCGTTGCTGCTGATCTTCGCGACGGGTTTCTGGGATCAAACGGTCATCACGCTCGGCCTCACGCTGTCTTCGACGATCATCAGCCTCGTGCTCGGCATTCCGCTCGGCGTCTGGGCCGCGAAGAGCAAGTGGGTTGCCGCGATCGTGCGCCCGATCCTCGACCTGATGCAGACGATGCCGGCCTTCGTCTACCTGATTCCGGCCGCGATGCTGTTCGGTCTCGGCCGCGTGCCGGGGATCCTGTCGACGGTGATCTTCGCGATGCCGCCGGCGGTGCGCCTGACGAGCCTCGGTATCCGCCACGTGAACCGCGAGATCGTCGAAGCCGGCCAGGCGTTCGGCTGCACGCCGTGGCAGCTGCTGTACAAGGTGCAGTTCCCGAATGCGCTGCCGTCGATCATGCAGGGCGTGAACCAGACGATCATGATGGCGCTGTCGATGGTGATCATCGCGTCGATGGTCGGCGCGGGTGGTCTCGGCAACGACGTGCTCGCCAGTATCCAGCGCCTCGACATCGGCCTCGGTTTCGAAAGCGGTCTGTCGGTCGTGCTGCTCGCGATCATTCTCGACCGCATCACCGAAAGCTTCGGCCGCGCGCCGGGCACCGTGAAGGCACCGCTGTTCGCCGGTCTCAAGCAGCTCTTTCGTGTGAAGGCTGCGCCCGCACAGGCGTGACCTCCGGCGGCCGGAGTGCCTCCGGCCGCTCACCCTGAATATAGATAACGACTTCCGCGGCTTCGGCCGCGGGGGTGGCCCCCTGCAACCTCCTCGCCAGGAGACCGATGTGACGTCCGCCGTCGCTGTCGCGCCCGCCGCCTGCGTTTCACCGGTTTCGTCCCTCGCCCATTTCGGCTTCCTGACGCTGCCGAACTTCTCGATGATTGCGTTCTCGAGCGCGGTCGAAGTGCTTCGGATGGCGAATTACGTCGGGCGCGCCGACCACTACAAGTGGTCGATCTACTCGCTCGACGGCGCACCCGCACACGCCAGCAACGGTATCGCGGTGCGGCCCACGCAGGCGCTCGACTACACGAA
Organism: Burkholderia cepacia complex sp. TUM26381; assembly: GCF_057439935.1. Classification (NCBI taxonomy): domain Bacteria; kingdom Pseudomonadati; phylum Pseudomonadota; class Betaproteobacteria; order Burkholderiales; family Burkholderiaceae; genus Burkholderia; species Burkholderia cepacia complex sp. TUM26381. Next base: position 534,181 of record NZ_CM172007.1, read on the forward strand.
CCTGCCCGACGTGATGATCGTGTGCGGCGGCATCCGTATCCGCGACGTGGTAGACGAGGGCGCACGCGACACGCTCGCGGCGCTCGCCGAACGCGGGCTGCCGCTCGGCGGCATCTGCACGGGCGCGTACGCGCTGATGTCGAGCGGGCTGCTCGACGGCTATCGCTGTACCGTGCACTGGGAGAACCTGTCGGCGCTGCATTCCGAGTTTCCGCAGGTCGGCTTCGCCGACGAGCTGTTCGTCGTCGACCGCGACCGGCTGACCTGTACCGGCGGCACCGCGCCGCTCGACCTGATGCTGAATCTCGTCGGCATGCGCTTCGGCCAGCAACTGGCCGCGCAGGTGTCCGAGCAGTTCATCCTGGAGCGCATCCGCAGCTCGACCGATACGCAGCCGATTCCGGTGGATGCACGTGTCGGCTTCTCGCGCGCCGAGCTGATCGAGGTCGTGCGGCTGATGGAAGCGAACATCGAGGAGCCGCTGTCGCTCGAGGAACTCGCGCGGCTCGTGCGGCTGTCGCAGCGGCACCTGCAGCGGATGTTCAAGGTGTATTTGAACGTATCGCCGACCCACTATTACCTGACGCTGCGCCTGAAACGCGCGCGCGACCTGCTGCGCACGACCGACGCGTCGATCGCGCGCGTGACGACGGTTTGCGGCTTTCATTCGCCATGTCATTTCAGCAAAGCCTACCGCGCGCAGTTCGGCCACGCGCCGAGCTACGAGCGCCGGTTGCCGGGGCGCTGATCGACGGATGCATCCGGTCCGCGACGTCGCCGGGATCGCGGCGCGCGGCTTCAATAAACGATCCCGCATTCAAGCAAACGACATCACTTTGAGGAGAAGCAAGATGAAGCGCCTATTGATCGCAGCGGTGTGCGGAATCGGGATAACCGCGCCGATGTCGGCCGTTTATGCGGCCGATCCGCCCGTATGCAAGAACGTGCGCTTCGCGGATGTCGGCTGGTCCGACATCGCGGCGACCACGGGTCTCGCGTCGACGATGCTGCAGGGCCTCGGCTACAACCCGACGAAGACGATCGCCTCGGTGCCGATCACGTTCGCCGGGATCAAGAGCAAGCAGATCGACGTGTTCCTCGGCTACTGGTCGCCGACGATGGACCCGATCATCCAGCCGTTCACGAAGGCCGGCACGATCAAGGTGCTCGCGACGCCGAACCTGACCGGCGCGAAATACACGCTGGCGGTGCCCGACTATGTGTACCAGGGTGGCCTGAAGTCGTTCGCGGACATCCAGAAGTACGCCGACAAGCTCAACGGCAAGATCTACGGGATCGAGCCGGGCAACGACGGCAACCAGTTGATCAAGAAGATGATCGACAGCAACCAGTTCGGGCTCGGCAAGTTCAAGCTGGTCGAGTCGAGCGAGGCCGGGATGCTGGTCGAGGTGAACCGGGCGGCGCGCGACAAGCAGTGGATCGTGTTTCTCGGCTGGGAACCGCATCCGATGAACGTGCAGATGAAGATCGATTACCTGACCGGCGGCGACGACGTGTTCGGTCCGAACTACGGCGAAGCGAAGGTGCTGACGGCCACGCCGCCCGACTACTCGCAGCGCTGCCCGAACGTCGCGAAGTTCGTGTCGAACCTGCAGTTCACGACGACGATCGAGAACCACGTGATGGTGCCGATCATGAACAAGGAAGACCCGAACAAGGCGGCGGCCGAGTGGCTGAAGGCGAACCCGCAGGCGCTCGACAAGTGGCTCGCCGGCGTGACGACGCTCGACGGCAAGCCGGGTCTGCCGGCGGTGAAGGCCTACCTCGGCGTGCATTGAGCCTGACGCATCGGGCTGTGCGGTTTCGGCCGGAAGCCTGACGTGTTCTCGAGCCGGCGGAAGCGGGATGCCCATCCTGCTTCCGCCGGCTTTTTGCTTGTCGCGTCACGCGCGGCCCGTCGGTGAGCGGACGATGCGCTAGACTGCTCGATCCCGATCGAGGAGGCGGCAATGATCCGCAGTACGTTTGAAGTGTCCGGATGGCGGCAGGAAGCCGACAGGCGGCCGAACGGCGCGTCAGCGCGTCGCGACGCAGGCTGCAGCCGGACGATGCCGCATCGCGGCCATTCACGCGCATGAAGCGCATCGAACAAGTCGTGCTCGCCGCCGATCTCGCGGGCACGGTGGTATTCGCGATCGAGGGCGCCAATGCGGCGATCGGCGCCGGGCTCGACCTGTTCGGCGTGATGGTGTTGTCGCTCGTCGTCGCGCTTGGCGGCGGCGTGATCCGCGACCTGCTGATTGGCGCGCGGCCGCCCAGTGCCGTCAGCGACTGGCGTTATCCGGCGCTCGCGTTCGCGGCCGGGTTGTTCGCGTTCGTCTTTCATGCGCGGGTGGCCGAGTTTTCGCCGTCGATGCTCACGACGCTCGATGCGGCCGGCCTCGCGTTGTTTGCGGTCGCGGGCGCGGTGAAGGCGCTCGAATTCCGCGTCCACCCGTTCATCGCGACGCTGATGGGCGCCGTGACCGGTTGCGGCGGCGGCGTCGTGCGCGACGTGCTGCTCGCGCGGATACCGGTCGTGCTGGTCACGGATATCTATGCGAGCGCGGCGCTGCTGGGCGCGGTCGTTGTCGTGTCGTGCAGGCGGCTCGGATGCCCGCCCGTCGGCGCGGCCGTGCTCGGCGGCATCGCGTGCTTTGCGCTGCGGATGGCGGCCGTGCGCTACGGCTGGCAGCTGCCGAAAATCGCCGCCGGCGCGTAAGAAGCCGTTCCAGAAAGATATTTCACACTGTCGCATCCGCTTGCCGCCCGGCGGGGGATCGGACAGCATCGCGACGATTGAACCGGACCGGACGTCCGTTTCGCGCAGTGCAGCGGATCGCAATCGGGTATGCCTATGTCGCCTCTCGTCGAAGCAATCCTGGGCTGGACCACGCTGGTGCTTGCCGCACTCGGCCTGCTCTGCATGATGATCTGGCCGCTGACGCCGGACCGGTGGGTGTTCGAGGCCGGTTATGCGTGCGTGCCCGACGGTCGAAACCTGATCCTGTCGCCGCGGCGCATGCGCGTCGGTCACTTCGTGTGGTGGTCGTTCGGCTTTGGCCTGAGTGCGTTGGGACTGGCCTGCATGACCGGCGTACCGCTGCTTGCCGGAAGCGTGACCGGCGACGAATTGCAAGCATGGTACGAATGGCTCGGGCTCGGCGTCTTCGGTGTGTTCATCGTCGGAGTGGGCGCGCTGCTGATCTGGATCGGCCGCAAGCTGATGCGTTCGCGCTGGTTCGCCGGCCCGCTGCGCGAAACCCGCTTCTGCTGGCGTGACGACGAACGGTGGATCGATATCAGCACCACGCGCCTGCTGCGCAAGCCGGTGCTGAATACCTACGCGTGCCGCGATCTGGCGCATCTGCTGGTCGGCGGTCGGCGAAGCATCGACGGCGCAGTCGTGGGCGGCTCGCTGGTGAGGATCCAGAACGATCTGGCGCAGCTCGTGCTCGTGTTTCGCAACCACCGGCCGATCGACCTGATGGGGCGGATCAACGATGGCGAGCAAGCGCGCCGCACGGCCGGCATGATCGGCGCGTGGTGCGGCGTCGACATACAGTGGGTCGACGGCTTGCCGGACGTGACGCCGTTCAACTTCGACCGGATCTGATCGCCCCTGTCATCTACAACGAGCGCCATGCGCCCGCGTCACAACCCCTTCGTCGCCGCCGGCACATCGAATACGCGATCGAACGCCCACTGGAACACGAACGCGTAGCAGAAGAAAAATGCGAACAGCCCGATATCGACGACGAACGCGTCGAACCACGAGATGTCGAGCCACCACGACACGACCGGCACGAGAATGAAGATCAGCCCGCCTTCGAATCCGGTCGCATGCAGGATCCGCCGCCCGAGCGTACGCGCCGGCTGCCGGCGCGATGCTTCCCAGCGCTCGAACAGCGCGTTGAAGATCATGTTCCACAGCAGCGCGATCGCCGACATCGTCGCCGACAGCGCGCCCGAATAGACGAGATCCTGCTTGAAGATCGCCGCGATCGCGGGCGAGATGCAGGAAATGGCGATCGCTTCGTAGAGCACCGCCTGCGTGATCCTGCGCGGTAGGCCTTGCACGTTGTTCCTCCGGTTCGACGGCACCCGCCGCGGCATCGTGCCGCGACGTCCCGCAAGGCTACCCGCGTTGCACGCCCGCTTCAATTCACCTAATCTCACCCCGATTGAATCGAATTCAACCCGGCCGGATCCGGCCAGCGAGGCCCCGTGTTCTCGAAAATTCCCCTGACCGCATTGCGTGTATTCGAGTCGTCGGCGCGGCTCGGCACGTTCAAGGCCGCCGCGGACGAACTGTCGGTGACGCCGGCCGCCGTGTCGCACCAGATCAAGTCGCTCGAAAGCCGGCTCGGCGTGTTGCTGTTCGAGCGCGGCGCGAGCGGCGTGCGGCTGACGGCGGCAGGGGAGCAACTGTTTCGCACGAGCCACGATGCGTTGCTCGCGCTCGGTCGAGGGCTGGATGCGGTGCGGCCCGACACTTCCGGCGAGCGCACGCTCGTGCTGACCACCACGCCCGCCTTTGCGGCGATGTGGCTGATTCCGCGTCTAGGCGCGTTTCGTCGTGTCGATCCGCACCTGCACATCAAGGTCGAAACGGGCAACACGCTTGCCGATCTCGAACGCGATGCGCGGATCGATCTCGCGATTCGCGCGACGTCGCGCACGTTTCCCGCGCTGCACGAGATTGCGCTGATCGACGAGTATTTCGGCGCGTACGCGGCTGCCGGGTTCGATGCGCATCGCCCTGACGAGCCGCTCGACTTGATCGAGACCGTATGGGATACGCCGTTGCCGGTGTCGGTCGACTGGGCATCGTGGTGCCGCGCGGCGGGCCGCGAAGCGTGGCTCGAACGCGCAGTATTCCGTCACTACGACGACGAGCATTACGCGTTGCAGGCCGTGCTGCACGGGCAGGGTGTCGCGCTGCTCAGTTCGGTGCTGGCCGCCGAGCACGTCGAGCGCGGGGCGCTGATGCCGATCGAGCCGTCGGTGCGGCTCGACGGCGCGCGTTTCGTCGCGCTGTGCCGCCCCGGGCGGGAGCGCGAGCCGCAGGTCAGGCGGTTTCTCGACTGGCTCGAAGCGGAAATTGCACGCACGCGTGCGGCGGTGGCGCGGATGGCCAGACTGTGAAAGCAGGGCTCAATGCGAGGGTGGAGCAAAACGCCACGTTACATCCTGCCTGTTGATCTTTGGAAACGGCATGTTATGAGCAAACGCCTGCTTGCCAACCCGCTGATACATACCGTTGGCAAGCCACTGTGTAGCATCGAATAGTGAATCATCTTCCAATATTCACATCATGATTCTTTCGTTCATGAAATTCCCTTCATTCGCCATCCAGCCCGTAATAAGAGCAGCCAGTACCATAGCCGCAATTAAAACCGAGGTTTTTTTCATGAACGCGCTCTTCGCCTGAAAGCACGAAGTCCCACGGGCAACCCTTATGACGTACTACCCGATTTGACTGGATTTGTGGCACCCAACGAGTCCAGGGGAAAAATGATGTCCACGTCTTTTTCATATTGACGTCACACCCGCATATTCCTTGCCAACTCAAGTTCCTGGGCAGCGCCAGGTCCGGCGTGTTGGTGGAACAAAGCGCCACGTGACATCCTGCCCTTTGATCTTTGGAAACGGCATGTTGTGAGCAAACGTCTGCTTGCCTACCGGCAACTCCAGGCATTCCCACGTACCGGGCCACGGACAGAGTTCGCCGGAGCGCTGTTTCCAGCCAGGCTCGTCCAGCCTGGACTGGAGATCGGCTTTGGATTGCAACGGCTGGAACCGACGTTCTTCCTCGTCTTCGGGGATATGACTGCTGCGTGAGCGGGAAGTGAGAAGGATCTCACCTGTCGCTCCGTTACGATGAATAAAGACATAGAAGCGCTTTCCTTCCAGCAGGGTGTAGAAGGTGTAGTAGTCGACGGGTACCTTGGGCTTGTCGTCCCCAAAGTCCATGAATCCACTGCTGAGATAGACGATCTGTGGCCTGGGATCGAAATCGGAATCCAAGCCAAGTTCGTCGACCGAGGGCGGAACCTTAGGAGGAAAGTCTGCCGGAAATATTTCACCTTTGAGGGCGCGGACTATCCTCATTTGAAGGATTTCAACTTGCTCGTCGGTAAATGGAGGTGGGGATATTCGAAGCATTGTGGTGTCGTTATACTGCACCCCTCTCGGGTAGTAGACCTTGTCTTCATCTTTTAGAGAGATTCGCTGATACATGCCATTGGCAAACCACTGAGTGGCATCGAATGGAGGGTCATCTTCCAATACTCGCATCATGATTTTTTCGTTCATGGATTTCCCGCTGATCGTCGTCCGGCTTGCAAAAAGAGTTGCCAGTGTCATCATTACGATTAGCGCCGCGATTCTTTTGTTCATGCGCGCGCTTTTGGTCTGAAAGTATGAAGTCCCATGGGCAATCCCTCTGGCGTACTGCCTGACCTGACGGGATTCACGGCGCCCAACGGGTCCAGAGGCAGACCGATGGCCACGTCTTTTTCATGTTGACGCCGCGCCTCCATATGCTTTGCCAACTGGAATTCCCGGTCGGTGTAAGGTCTAGCGGGTGGTGTGGGTGGAGGCTCTCCTGGAATTTCGTTCATGGGCCCCTTTCCCAATGCCAATGTTCGTTTCCGATAAGCGGCCATCTGACGATCGTAGGCATCGACAGCTCGTTCATATTCGCCAATCTTCGGCAGCGTCTTCTGTGCCGCAACGAGTTCCCCCCGGGTCCCATAAGTTTCGTCATAGTTGGACCTTCGAGGAAAAGCCTGTACTTCCACATCACCCGCATCAGCCATGACCTGTGCGAGGCTCTCTTCATACCTGGGGTCCTCCCCGGGATCGAGTTTTGCTCCTATGTCGTGCCCAAGCCCCGTACGGCACGCGTACGAGAATATGGTTGCATCATCATCGAACGCCAATGGCGCCAGCATGCGCGCCTGATTCAGCCCGTAGCGGGTTTGCCATGACTCGCCGACGTCGTATCCGAATTCGATGCTGTGCACGAGGCCATGCGAGAAGATATCTAGCTGCTTGATCAGCCGTTTCTTGCTTCGACTTGCTGCAATGAATGTGACGAGATCGGCAACATCAGTCAGTTCTTGATAGCTGGCGCAATAGCCAACCTCTACAATTTTCTTAAGTTCGTCCAGAAGCTTGCGCGGATAGTCCTTCGAGAAAATCAGAAAAACACGCTGAATCGCATAGTCCGGCGTCCCATCCGGGTATTGGCGCAACTGCCGTATCCCTTGATTGATGAACATCATCCTGTTGCCCTTCCTGGCGCGTACATAGAAAGCCGGGTTAGAGCAACCAACCACAGTTACATAATCAAGGTCGGCAATCGCCGCCACTTCGGTCGTCGGGTTATTCGGGCTGGTCCGACTTTGCGTTTGTTGTTCCATGACGGACCTCAGTAGCTGATGTTCTGTTTGCGCAAGTGCATCGCCGCGTCTCTTCCCCATCGCAACGTTGCGGCGTCAGGCTGGCCGGTATAGATGCGCGCCGTAAGCCCTTGCGAATCGGTACGCCCGACGAAGCGCTGACCTTCTGCCGTTTCCACGCAATACAGGACATTGGCCAACACCTCTCCGGTGCGCGCGTGCTTGACGAGAAACTGCTCGCTGAACTTGGTTTCGGGGTTGTTGACAGCCCGTGACAACAGGTCGAGCAGCTTGCCTTTGCCGCCGGCCTGCTGCTGTATCGGCCCCTTGAAGCGAATGGCAACGGCGTCGAGCGTGATACCCGAACTGTCGATGACGATGCTGCCTCCCGGGCCTTGCAGAACCACACGCTCTGCGGCCTGCAACTGGTAGTGAAGGGTTCTCCGTTCGATGCACTGCCCGGCTTCTAGGCGGTGGCTGCCGTGAACGAGGTGCTCCGCATGGCCGCCGACATCGGAGCGGTGGTTGACGACAACGGTGTCGTGACGATTGTTGCCTACGGTCTCCGTGTGATTCATGCCGGTATGAATCACACGATGCCGCTCGATGGTGAGTTCTTCGTCCTGTCCCACTCGTTCACGACGGTCCCGACCTATCGCAAGTCGCTGGTCGTTCCCGATAGCTACGGTTTCGTCGTGTTCGACCTGTTCGCTGCGGTCATGCCCGACGAACGTGGTTTCGTCGTGGTTGACGTGAATGTTCTGATCGCGCTGCGCGTGGACGTAGATTTCCTCCTGACCGGCTTCATCCTCGAACCGCAGTTCGTTGAAGCCGTCGCCTTTGTGCGTCTGGCTTTTGATCGTCATCCGCGTCTTGTGCCTGGGTAGCTCGTACGGAGGCAGCTGCAGGCGGTTGTAGGCCCGTGACAGGACGAGCGGCTGGTCGGCATCCCCGTCGAGGTAGCCGACGATCACCTCCTGCCCGATCCGCGGGATCGCCATTTGCCCCCAGAGCGCGCCGGCCCAATTCTGCGCAACCTGAATCCAGCAGGAGCTGTGCTCATTGTTTTTGCCCTCGCGATCCCACGGAAACTGCACTTTCACCCGGCCGTACTCGTCGGTGTAGATCTCTTCCCCTTCCGGGCCCACTACTGTCGCAGGCTGCAAGCCGTCGATGCGCGGGCGCGGCAGCGGCTCGGCACGCCACTCGACATCGTCCGGCACCAGCATGGCTTCATAACGATAATGCGTGCCCTGTTGCGCATCGGCACTCTCTTCCGCCTGACTGGTGTACTGCTTGCCGTGATGGGTGATGCTGACCGTACGCCAGCCGCGATTCATGTCTTCGCGCGGGTGGCCGGTGAGGTCGAAGGCGATGCCGGGTTGTAGACGCGCATCGTCACCGCTCACACGGGCGATTCGCGCATCGCGACGGTGGCCACGCAGGCGGTCCTGCGTGAAAGCCTTGCCGCTGGCTTCGTGCTTGTAGCGGCCCGGGTAGTCGTAGCGCGCGTAGCCGCGGCCCTGGTGATCGAGGTCGGTGCCCTCGCGCGGATACTCGTGCGGATAGCGTGGACTCTTGAACGTGTAGTCGCGCTGCACCTGGCGCGTAGAGCGCACGTTCTCGGTATAGGCGAACGTGCGCAGGCTGGGTTGCGGCGGGTCGCCGCCGGGCGTCGGGTTGTACAGCACGGGCTCGCCCTGCTGGCGGCCAAAGATAAACAGGCGATCGCAGTGGATCAGCCGGTGGCCGTCGGCGCGGTGCTGGAAGGCGTAGAAGAAGCCTTCCTCGCGCAGGATACGCTCGACGAAGTCGTAGTCGGTGTCGCCAGCCTGCACGCAGTACTCGCGCGACAGATGTTCGGCGGTGACGCGCTGCTCGTAGTCCAGCGTCTGGCGGTGTGCCTTGAGCACGGCCTGCGCAATCTCCGGCACGTTGAGCATCTGGAAGATGCGCCAGTCGGAAGACAACTTCAGGCGCGCCAGGCGTGGCTCGACCACGGCAGAATAGCGGGTGCGGCGAAATCCCGTCTCTCCCTGAACGAACGACGAAACGGTGCCATGAACGTAGCGCACCGGTTGATCACCTTGCCAGATGGTCAGCAAGCCGCTGTGATCGAGGACCTTGCCGAAGTCCACCGATGGATTGGCGCTCGCCAGATCCAGCTCCAGCCGGAAAGTTTCGGATAACTGTTCTTCCAGTCGGAATGCGACGACTTCGAAGTCCGTTGTGTCTGGAATCGAGAAGGTGAAGCTCAATTGGCATGCTTGTGACATCGTAACGATTCTCCGGGCGACAAACACGGTCCGAGGCGTGTCCTGTTACGCCCCCGTGTCATGAACGACGACATAGGATGTGACACCCCACTGTGAATGCCGATAGCGTGCGGTTGGCACGTCACGGATTTTTCAGATCGGTAGAATCGCTAGCGCCTCGCCTCGTGTCTATGAGACATATTCGAAATTTTCCGCTGCATTTTCCGAGGCACGGTCCTGCAACACGTGCGTTGTAGCCGTGCATTTTCGTCAGGCGATGAGCCTGAAGGCGAAGGGAGCACGATCGCCAACGCGTACTGGCGGGACGGATTGATCATCCGTCGATGGTCGCCGACTTGGCCGGTTCGGTACTGATTGACTGGCATGTCGAGTGCGGCGCGTTGACGGCGATCGAGCCGTCGGTGCGGCTCGACGGCGCACGCTTCGTCGCGCTGTGCCGGGGCCGGGGAGGGAACGTGAGCCGCAGGTCAGGCGGTTTCTCGATTGGCTCGAAGCGGAAGTCGCGCAGACGCGTGCCGTGGTGGCGCGGATGATGCCAGGCGACCGCCGAACGGATGAACACATGGAGGTGAGATCCGCCGAGTGAGCGGGAACCCGAACATATCGGGTTCCGGTTGTCCGTCGCCCGCTGTCACCCGAACCTGACGCCATACACCGGCGGCAAATGCGCCGATACCTGTTGCCAGTGTTCGCCGCCATCGACGGACGTCCATAACCCGCCGGTCGTCGACGCCATCGCGAGGCGCATGCCGGAATCGTCCACCGCGAGCCCGTGCCGGTACACGAGGTCGTATGCCGGCGCGGCCGGCAATCCGTTCGACAGGCTGTCGAAACTGCGCCCGCCGTCGCGCGTACGCGTGACGACGAACCGGCCGTTCACCGGAATCCGGCACGCGTCCTTCACGGCCGGCACGAACCACGCGGTGTCCGGTTCGTGCGGATGCACGGCCACCGCGAAGCCGAAGCTCGACGGTTGCGCCTCGATCCGCCGCCAGTGTTCGGCGCCGTCGGTCGAGCGGAAGATCGCGCAGTGATGCTGCGTCCACAGGACATCCGGGTTGGCCGCGCACTGCACGACGCGGTGCGGATCCTGCATGTTGGGCTCGCCACGCCGCTCGGGCGGCATGTAGTCGGCTTCCATGCCTTCTGCGGTCACGCGCCACGTCGCGCCGCCGTCGGCGGTCTGCCAGACGCCGCCGCACGAGATGCCGACCGTCACATGCCGGCTGTCGCGCGGATCGACCATCACCGAATGGATGCCCGGCGCGTCGTATCCGCCGCCGCCCCATTCTGCGCGTTCGGGGCGGTCCCACAGCGCGCGATTGAGCACCCACGAATCGCCGTGGTCGTCGGAGCGGAACAGTCCGCCGGGAATCGTGCCGGCCCACAGCACGCCGGGCTCGTCGGCGCCGCCGGTTTCGAGCGACCAGATCTGCTGAAGCGTCCACGGCGGTTGCGGCGCACCGGGCGGCTCGTCGTCGGGGTCGCCGGTGGTGGCATGCGCGCCAGTGCCGGCAGGGCGTGTGTCGGCGGGCTGCGGTGGATAAACCGGGACTGCGCATTCCTCCCAGTCGGTGGCGCCGGCTCGCAGGCGATGCAGCTTCACGCCGAAATGCCCGAGGTTGAGCGCCGCATACAGCGTGCCGTCGCGCGGGTCGGCGAGCGACATGCTGACGGGCTCGCCGATGAAATGCGGTTCGCCGAGGGCCCAGCTGCCGTTACCGTCGGGCGCCAGGACGAACAGGCCCTTGCGGGTGGCGACAAGCAGTCGATCGTTCATGTCGGATGTCTCCTGATGGTCCGGCCGGTGCAATGGCGCAGCCGGGTATCGGCCCGTGCATCCGTCCCTTTATCCGCCTGTCAGCGCCTGGACGACATACACCCGGCTGGCATTGCCGAGCGCGTCGGACAGATGCTGCCGGTCGCGTATCGGCTGGCCGTCGACGAATACCGACAGATGTTTCCGCAGCGCGCCCTGGTCGTCGACGATGTAGCCGCGCAGCCGCGGCTGTTCGCGGAAAACGGTGTCGAATGCTTCGCCGACCGTCTGCGCGTCGATGTCGCGCTCGGGCGTTTCGACATGCCGCTGGATCGACGCGGCGAAGAAGAGGTGCGCCATGGCGGTGGCTGGCAGGAGCCTCGCGGTGGGGACGGTCTGTAGTGTAGGCGATCCGCCGGTAGTCGAAAGTCAGGAGGGCGCTGCGCCCCGTGCGTTCCGCCCGGTGCGCTAGACCGGAATCGACCGCCCGCGGATCCGGATACCCAGCCGCACGACGCCGATTACCGCGTTCGACAGCCAGGTGAGCAAGCGCGGCATCCCGCGCCGGCGGATATCGAGCAGCAGCACGATCCGCACTTCGTCGCTGTCGTTCCACACCTCGTGCATGAACGTGTCGTCCCACAGCAGGAAGCGGCCTTCGTCGAGCCGGTAGTCGCGGCCGTCGACCTTGAGCACGGCGGCCGGCGTACCGTCCGCGCGCTTCGGCATCGACAGCACGAGATAGCCGCGCAGGATGCCGCGAAACGGCCCGCGATGCGGCGGGATGTGCTTGCCGGGCGCGAGGAACGACAGCGATGCCGACAGCACGTCCGGCGATGCCGCGACGAGCGACGCGATGGTCGGGCAGCGCGACAGGTTGCGCGGGAACGGCTGGCCGTACGCCTGCATGATGAACATCCGCCAGTCGCGCGCATCGTTGGCCGAGATGTCGTACTGCTCGCGCATGATTTCGTGAAAGCGCGGGATGCGCGGCATGTCGCGCGCCACGTCGAGCGCTTCCGCCCGGATCGCGGGCCACGCGCGCACGAAACGCTCGGCGTCCGGGAACGCGGCCGTGTCGAGCACGGCGCCGCCATCGATATGGCGGTCGTACAGCGTGCGCAGCAGGCCGGCTGCATAGTCGTAAGCGACGGACATGGTCGATCGGAACGCGATCCGTATGAGGTGACGTCAGTCTGCCCGAACCGCAAAGGGCGCTGCGTTACGTCAGGTTACGCCGGCTGACGAATGAATGACAGTTTGATGAATGCGCGGCACGAGCGGACCGGAAGGCCGGGAATAAACGCAGCCCCTCCGTCGTCATACGGGTGTAGCACGTCGTCTCGTTGACTTCTGAAGGAGTGGAACATGAACAAGTATTGGCTGGTGGCCGCCACGGTGGCGGCAATGTCTCTCGCGGGTGTCGCGACGCAAGCGTCGGCACAGGCACTCACGCGCGCACAGGTCCGGCAGGAACTGATCGACGCGGAAAACAACGGGTTGCGCTTTGTGACCGATACGTCGTACCCCGATGTGAGCCCGCTGTTTCAGCAACAGGCCGACCAGATGCCGCAGCGTCAGGCCAGCACGGCGGTCGGCAGCGATCCGGCCATGTCGTCCGAAGCCGGCAAGCCGGCGGCGCTGTCGCGGCATCAGGGCTCGGCCGCATGCGTTGGCCCCGCGAGCTTCTGCGCGATCTATTTCGGAAGCTGATACACCCGCCTGCATCGGCAGGTCACGCATTCACCACGGTTGATCGATACGCAACATTGAAGGAGTTCATGATGAAAACATATATCGTACTACTGACGATGATCGGAGCGATCGTCGGTCAGTCCGCATTCGCGCAATCGGCCGCGCCGCTGACGCGCGCGCAGGTTCGCGACGAACTGATGCGTCTGGAAGCGGCCGGGTACGACCCGGCGAAGGGCGACGATGGCGAGTATCCGGCGGACATCCAGGCCGCGGAAGCGAAGCTCGCCGAGCAGGATCGTGCGCGGATGGCGGCGGCCGCCGCGCATGCGCCGGCGCCCGGCATGCCGGCGCAAACCAGCAACTAGGTGCCGACATGATCGTGTGTGAAGTCTGGCCGTCGTGTTCGCGGGACGGCAAACCACTTGCCCTTCGCGCCACGCGACGTGGCCGAAGGGCGCCGGCTGCGATGCCGCTCATTGCACGCCGCTTCGCGCGGCGTCGCGATCAGCTCGTCGGCCGGTCGCGATGAGCCGGCAGGTCGATCACCACGGCATCATGCGCTGCACGACCTGGTCGCGCAGCACGAAGCGGTGCATCAGCGCGGCCGCCACGTGCAGGCCGATGCCGGCGAACAGCACCCACGCGAGGATGCCGTGCACGTCGCCCATCGCATGGCCGAAGGCGGAGCCGGCCGTCGACAGCGCCGGCAACGGGATGACGCCGGCCAGCGTCACGGCCCATGCGCGCGACGACGCGTTGATCCAGCCGAGCAGCGGCACCGCGATCAGCAGCACGTACAGCGCGCCATGCGTGACGCCCGACAGCGCGCGCATCGCGGGCGACAGGTTGCTCGCAGGCGGCCGATGCGTCGCGCGCCACAGCACGCGGCACGCCATTGCCGCGAGCAGCGCCGTGCCGACGATCAGGTGCGCGGCGATCAGGCCGACGGGTTGCGTGTCGCGATGCACGTCGGGCATCGTCCAGCCGATCGCGTATTGTGCGACGACCAGCGCCGCGATCAGCCAGTGAAGAAGACGGGCGACGGCGTCGTAACGGGCGGGTGCGGACATGAAGGCTCCTGATGGGCGGCAGGGATGGCAGGTTTCGGGCGGATTCTACGATCGAATCCTTAACGAAACGTTAAGCAGGCGCCGTCGATCGGCCCGCACCCGCCGACGGCAGCGCGATCGCCACGCCGAGGCCCTGGCCGCCGATACCGGACTCGAACTGCACGGTGCCGCCGAAATACTGCGCGATGCGTGTGACGATCGACAACCCGAGCCCGCTGCCGGGCGACTGCGCACCGGTGCCGCGATAGAAGCGGTCGCCGAGCCGTTCGTGCTCGTCGTGTGCGACGCCGGGCCCGTCGTCGCGCACGACGATGCGTTGCAGTGCGCCGTCGTCGTGTACGCCGAGTTCGATGCGCCCGCCGTGGCGGCCGTACTTGACGGCGTTGTCGACGAGATTGTCGAGCAGGATGCCGATCAGGATCGGATCGGCGTCGATCGCGCGTGTGGAGAGATCGCCGGTCACGATGGCGATGGCTTTGTCCGCGGCCTTCGCCAGATGGCGATCGATGGCCGCATCGACGAGTTCGCGCACGACGACCGCACGCGTCGGGATGCGTTCGTACTCGTCGAGCCGCGCGAGCAACAGCAACTGTTCGGCGAGCCGCGCACTGCGGTCGACGCCTTGCACGACGCGCTGCATCGCCAGTTGCTTGCGCGCCGGATCGTCGGTCGCGATCGCCACCTGGGCCTGCACCTTGATTGCGGCGAGCGGGGTCTTGAGTTCGTGCGCGGCGTCGGACGTGAACGCGCGCTCGCGCACGATCGATTGCCGCAGCCTTGCCAGCAGGCGGTCGATCGCGTCGACCAGCGTGCGCACTTCGTCCGGTACGGTCGCGACGCCGAGCGGTTCGAGCGATCGCGCATCGCGCGCGCCGATCAGCGCGGACAGCGTCTTCAACGGCGCGAGGCTGCGGCCGATCGTGACCCAGAGCAGCAGCGCGAGCACCGGCAACGCGACAATCAGCGGCAGGACGATGCCGCGTGCGATGCCGGTCGCCAGATCGCTGCGCGTATTGATGGTCTCCATCACCCGCACGCGGCGCCCCGACGTGTTGTCGCGCAGCGCGTAGGTGCGCCACTGCATGTCGCCGATGGCGATCGTCTGCGGCGCGCCGTGCGGGTCGCGCGCATCGGGCCGCCCTGCCGCGGCAGCGGGAAGGCTCGACGCAACGACGTTGCCTTGCGCGTCGCGCACGTCGAACAGCACGTCGCGTGGCAAGCGGTCGCCGTCGTTGTCGGACCCGTGTCCTGGCGCGCCGAATGAGAGTTCGACGCGCGCGTCGGGCGGCACGCGGGCAAGGCGGTCGAGGTCGGCCGGTGCGAGATTGACCAGCAGCGACGCGTACTCGGCGAGGCGGGCATCTTCCCATTCGCCGATCTCGCGCGTCGCGTAGTGGATGCTGCCGAACACGGCGACGAGCCATACGACGGTCACGCAGCCGATTGCCATCAGCGACACGCGGCGTCGTATCGAGCGGGCGATCATGGGAGGTCGACGACGTAGCCGATGCCGCGGACGGTGCGGATCAGTTCCGCGCCCAGTTTCTTGCGCAGGTTCGAAACATGGACCTCGATCGCATTGCTTTCGATGCCTTCCTGCCAGCCGTACAGGCTGTCCTCGAGGCGCGCGCGCGACTGCGGCATGCCCGGGTGGCTGACGAGCTGAACGAGGATCGCCCACTCGCGCGACGTGAGCGCGATACGCGACGCATCGCGCGTCACCGTATGGGCGGTCAGGTCGATCGTGATGTCGCGCCACACGATTTCATCGCCGGCGCGGCCCTGCGAGCGTCGCACGAGCGCGCGGCAGCGGGCGAGCACTTCGGACAGCTCGAACGGTTTCGCGAGATAGTCGTCCGCGCCGTCGTCGAGGCCGCGGACGCGGTCGGCCACGGTGCCGCGCGCGGTCAGCACCAGCACGGGGACCGTATCGCCCGCGTCGCGCAGCGCGCGCAGCAGTTCCGTTCCCGATTTCCCGGGCAGGCCGAGGTCGAGCACGACGAGCGCGAAGCGCGTCGTCGCGAGCGCCGCGGCGGCCGTGTGACCGTCGCGCAGCCAGTCGACGTGATAACCGGCCTGGCTGAGGCCGATCTCGAGGCCGCTGCCGATCAGGTCGTCGTCTTCAACAAGGAGGAGTCGCATGGTCGATTGATGTGCAGGCATTCGCGATTGTACGAGCCTGGCCGCGTGCGCCGTGCAATGGAATGTAATCGGACCCCGTTCAAATGCTGCGCGATTCTGAAGAACGCTTAAGGTTGGGCGCCGGCAATCCCGCTACCATCGGCCACGACATTTCTCGGGCGGTTCTCCGCTTCCCCCGATCCCGAACCGGGTCGGGCATGTCCGGCACGTGCCGGATGCACCCGCCCGTCAACCCGCGACCCTTTCGATCGACGTACGGTCGATGCGCATCGCCCGTACGGGAGGTTCAATCCTGATGGCACCCTCGACGACCGGGCGATGGCGCGCCTATCTGCTGATCGCCGCACTGGCCGGCATGTTCATCCAGTGTTTCGTGCTGGTTTCGTTGCTTGCATGGCGCGTACCCGAATCATTTTTCACCACGATGACGTTTCGCTTCTGGATCGTCGTGGCCGTTGCCACCGCGATCCTGTCGGCCCGTAAGCTTGCCGGCGCGGCATTCAAGGCCGCAGTCGCATGCGGCTACGTGCGGGTGACCGGAATCGATCGCCGCACGGTAGTTGTGTCATCTGATTGCGCGTACCGTCGGTTGGTCGTTCTTCATATCCGGCTCAACGGGAACCGATACGGCGGCGTGCACGGGTGAGTCCGCGTGCACGCGGCCGTTCCCGGGCGTCGCGGTTGTACGGGTCACCACTGGGGAGAAGCATGGTTTTGCTGCATGTGCTGCGCGCGCTGGCCGGCGCAATGTCGATTGCCTGCGGGTTGGGCGTGTTGCTGGGCATTGCGTACACGCTCACGGCCAGCGTGCTCGTCGGCCGGTTCTTTTCCCGGGCGGCGGCGGAACCGCGCACGTATCCGGGCGTCACCGTCGCGAAGCCGCTGCATGGCGACGAATGGGATCTCGTACAGCATCTCGAAAGCTACTTCGTGCAGAATTATCCGGGGCCCGTCCAGCACCTGTTCGGCGTGCACGATGCGGGCGACGCGGCACTCGCGGCCGTCGAGACGCTGCGCGCACGGTACCCGGACGCGAACATCAAGGTCGTCGCCGATGCGCGGCTGTACGGGCCGAACCGCAAGATCGCCAATCTCGTGAACATGCTCGAACACGCGGAGTATTCGGTGCTCTGTTTTGCCGACAGTGACGTGGTGGTCGAGCGCGATTATTTGCGCGCCGTCGTCGGCGCGCTACAGCAGCCGGATGTCGGCATCGTGACGAGCGTGTATCGCGGCGTCGCATCGCCGGGGTTCTGGCCCGGAGTTGCCGTCGCGATGACGAACTACCATTTCCTGCCGGGCGTGATCACCGGGCTCTTCATCGGGCGCGCGCGGCCGTGCTTTGGACAGACGATTGCGATCACGCGCGAGACGCTCGAACGCATCGGCGGGCTGGCGCGTTTCGCGCATCACCTGGCGGAAGATCACGCACTCGGCGAAGCGGTGCGCCACGCGGGCGCGCAGGTCGTCATTCCACCGTTCGTCGTCGGGCACGCGTGTGTCGAAGAGACGTTCGCCCGGTTGTACGCTCACGAGTTGCGCTGGAGCTGCACGATTCGCGCGGCGGACCGGCTCGGTCATCTCGGCTCGGTACTGATGCATCCGGTGCCGCTCGCGCTGCTGGCGGTGCTGTTTTCCGGCGGCGCTGCCGCCGCGTGCGCGCTGACGGTCGCGGCGCTGGCGGCGCGCGCACTGCTGATGCTGAGAACGAGCCGCGCAACCGGCGCCGGCCTGCGCGGCGCACTCTGGCTGCCGTTCGTCGATCTCCTGCAATTCGTGATCTTCGTCTCGAGCTTCTTTGCGTCGCATGTGGTGTGGCGCGGCACGCGGTTTCGCGTCGACCGGGAAGGCCTGCTGTCGCCGGCGGGGGAATCGTGACGATGGCGCCGAACACCGGCACCCCCCATGCAGGCCCGGGCGCCTCGCGCGGCGACGCACGGCTTCGCCATGCGGGGCGCGTGGCCGCGCTCGGCGGGCTGGCGCTCGCGGTGTGGCTGATCTGGCGCGAGCATCCGCTGGACATCCTGCATCGCCTGCAGATCGCCGGCGCCGGGCTGCTGGTCGCTGCGCTCGCGCACATCGTGCCGATGCTCGCGAATGCGTGGGACTGGCGGATGCTGATCCGCGGCCCGCGCCGGCCGTCGTTCATGACGATGCTGAAGCTCGTGTGGATCCGCGAATCGATCAACGGGTTGCTGCCGGTCGCACGCATCGGCGGCGAGATCGTGTCGTTCGGCTTGCTGCGGCAGGCCGGCGTGCGCCCGGCGACCGCCGTGGCGAGCCTCGTCGCCGACATGCAGCTGACGCTGATCAGTCAATTGATCTTCGCACTGGTCGCGATCGGCTACGTGCTCGAACGCGTGTCGTCCGATGCCGCACGCGTGGCCGCGAACCTCGCGATCGGCATGGCCGCGCTGGTGCCGGTGTTGCTGCTGTTCGCGCTGGTGCAGCATGCGCGGCCGTTCGAGCGCGCGATGCGCGTGCTCAACCGCGTCACGAGCGGCAAGGTGGTGGCGCTGGTCGGCGAATCGGCGCGTACCGATCAGTCGATCCGGTTGATCTGGAGAAAGACGGGCATCGTCGTGCGCTACCTGGGGATCTGGCAGACGCTGCAGTTCGCGGGCTATGCGCTGGAAATCTGGCTGGCGCTGTATTTCCTCGGCGCCGATCCGACCTTTGCGCAGGCGCTCGCGATCGAGGCGCTGATCCAGCTGGTGAGCAGCATCGCGTTCCTGATGCCGGGCGGCCTCGGCGTGCAGGAGGGCGGGTTCGTGCTGATCGGCGGGCTGCTCGGGTTCGACCCGCCGACCTGCCTGGCGCTGGCCGGCGCCCGCCGCGTGCGCGACCTGCTGTTCTATCTGCCGGGCCTGCTCGCGTGGCAGTGGGCGGCCGGTTCGTCGAACCGGCCGGGCGGCACGAAGCCCGCATCGTTACCCATCGGGGAATCCGCCCGGCCGCGCTGACGCAGCCGGGCGCGACGCGGCGCGCGAATCAGCGCTGTGCGTCGGCGATATGGCTGCGGATCACGTCGGCAAACGACGTATCGCCCTTCAGCCCGAGTGCTTCCGCACGCGACGTGTCCCAGCGACCCGGCCAGCTGCCGACGATTTTCTCGACCCGCTCGTCGGGCGCATGACGAATCAGCTTCACGACGTCGTCGCCCGCGACTTCGCGCAGCGCTTCAATCATCTCGTCGACCGATACCGACAGGCCCGGCAGGTTGATCACGCGCTTGTTGCCGAGCCTCGCGCCGTCGATCTCGCAACCGGCGACGAGCGCTTCAATCGCGCCGCGCGGCGACAGCAGCCACAGCCGCGTCGAACCGGGCACCGGGCATACGCTTTCCTCGCCGTTCAGCGGTTCGCGGATGATGCCGCTCGCGAACGACGACGCGGCCGCGTTCGGGCGGCCCGGCCGCACGCTGATCGTCGGCAGCCGCAGCACCCGGCCGTCGACGAAGCCGCGCCGCGCGTAGTCGCACAGCAGCAGCTCGGCGATCGCCTTTTCGGCGCCGTACGACGATTGCGGATTCAGCGCGGTGTCGTCCTGCACGACGTCGGGCAGCGCGCCGCCGTACACCGCGACGGAGCTCGTGAATACGACGCGCGGCTGATGGCCGCGTGCGCGGCACACGTCGAGCAGCGTGCGCGACGCGTCGAGATTGATCCGCATGCCGAGATCGAAATCGGCTTCGGCCTGCCCGCTGACGATCGCCGCGAGGTGGAAGATCGCGTCCGTCTGCGTGTCGATCGCGCTTTCGAGCACCGCGCGATCGGCGATGTCGCCGACGATCGACGTCACGCGCGCATCGTCGAAATCGTTGCCCTTGACGACGTCGAGCAACACCAGCTCGTCGATCTTGCCGGTCCGGCCGTCGGGGCCCGTCAGTTCGCCGCGCTCGAGCAGCTTGCGCGCGAGACGCTGACCGAGAAAGCCGGCGCCGCCGGTGATCAGTACTTTCATGTTCGTTACCCTCTGAGGAATGCTTGAATTACAGGTACGGCCTGAGCCAGCCGAGGCCCTCGGACGTGCCGGCCTTCGGGCGGTATTCGCAGCCGATCCAGCCGTCGTAGCCGAGTGCGTCGATCAGCGCGAACAGGTACGGGTAGTTGAGTTCGCCGACATCCGGCTCGTGGCGCTCGGGCACGCCCGCGATCTGGATATGGCCGATGCCCGCGAAATCGCGCTTGAGCTTCATCGCGAGATCGCCTTCGACGATCTGGCAGTGGTAGCAGTCGAACTGCACCTTCAGGTTCGGCGCACCGACTTCCGCGCAGATCGCCTGCGCGTCGTCCTGGCGGCTCAGGAAATAGCCGGGCATGTCGCGCTGGTTGATCGGTTCGATCAGGATCGTGATGCCGTGCGCGGCAGCGGCCTGTGCCGCATGGCGCAGGTTCGCGAGGTAGGTGTCGCGATGGCGCGCGCGGTCGGCGCCCGGCGCGACCATGCCGGCCATCACGTGCAGCTTCCGGTTGCCGAGCACGCGCGCATAGTCGAGCGCCTGGTCGATGCCGCGGCGGAACTCGTCCTCGCGGCCCGGCAGCGACGCGATGCCGCGTTCGCCCGCGGCCCAATCGCCCGGCGGCGCGTTGAACAGCGCCTGTTCGAGGTTGTGCGCGTCGAGGCGCGCGCGGATGTCCTCGGCGGCGAAATCGTACGGGAACAGGTACTCGACGGCCTTGAAGCCGTCGTACGAGGCAGCGGCGAACCGTTCGAGGAACGCATGCTCGGTGTACATCATCGAGAGGTTGGCGGCGAAGCGTGGCATGGCAGCGGGTCCTGTGAATGAGTGGGGCGGGGCGCCATGCACCCCGCGTCGAACGAAGGCGGCCGGATCAGCGGTTCACGAGTTTCGCGGGCGTGAGCCACACGGCGATCGCTCCGATCACGAGCATCGCGGCCAGCACGTACATGCCGGACGACGTGCTGTGCGTGACGTCCTTCAGGTAGCCGATCACGTACGGGCTCGCGAAACCGGCGAGGTTGCCGACCGAGTTGATGATCGCGATGCCGGCCGCCGCCGCGGAGCCCGCGAGGAACGCGGTCGGCAGCGACCAGAACAGCGGGGCGCAGGTCAGCACGCCGCCTGCCGCGAGCGACAGGAACACGATCGACACCGCCGTATTGTGCGAGTACGACGCGGCGACCGCAAACCCGACCGCGCCCATCAGCGCCGGCACGATCAGGTGCCAGCGGCGCTCGCGGCGTTTGTCCGCGCTGTGGCCGAACAGGTTCATCACGACGATCGCGACGAGGAACGGGATCGCCGACAGCAGGCCGATCTGGAGCGTATCGGTGATGCCGGTCGATTTCACGAGCGTCGGCATCCAGAACGTGAGGCCGTACTGGCCCGTGACGAACGCGAAGTAGATCAGCGACATCCACCACATGCGCGGGTCCGAGAACACGGCCTTCAGCGAATGGCCGTGCTTCTGCTGTTCTTGCGGCTGCGCGGCGATCTCGTCCTCGAGGAGCTGCTTCTCGCGCTCGTCGAGCCACTTCGCGCCGCGGATGCTGTTGTCGAGATACAGGATCGTCGCGATGCCGACCAGTACGGCCGGCACGGCCTCGATCATGAACATCCATTGCCAGCCGTGGAAGCCCGAGCCGCCGTGAAAGCGCTCCATGATCCAGCCCGACAGCGGGTTGCCGAAGATGCCCGACACGGGAATCGCGGACATGAACACCGCGATGATCTTCGCGCGGCGATGCGACGGGAACCAGTACGTGAGGTACAGGATCACGCCGGGATAGAAGCCGGCTTCCGCGAGGCCGAGCAGGAAGCGCAGCACGTAGAACTGCGTCGGCGTCTTCACGAACGCGAACAGCGCGGACAACAGGCCCCACGTGATCATGATCCGCGCGATCCAGATGCGCGCGCCGAGGCGGTGCATCAGCATGTTGCTCGGCAATTCGAACAGGAAATAGCCGAGGAAGAAGATGCCCGCGCCGAGTCCGAACACGGTTTCGCTGAACGCGAGATCCTGCGACATCTGCAGCTTGGCGAAGCCGACGTTCACGCGGTCGAGATACGCGACCACGTAGCAGAGCATCAGGAACGGCACGATGCGCCAGAACACTTTCTTGTAGGTGCGGTCGAGTTCGGCCGCATGGGCGGGCGCGGCGGGCGAGCGGCTTGCGGCCGCGTCGAGAGCAGTCATCGTCGTCTCCATGAATATCGTGTGCCGGCGGCGCGTACGCCGCCGGATCGTGTGTGTGCTGACGGAAGGGCCCGCGCACACGGCGGGCATGGGAATCGGTGCGTGACGCGCGCCGGGTTACCAGCGCGCGCCGAAGGTCTGGCGCAGTTCGTCGAGCGCAGCGTCGGACAGCGGCTCGGGCTTCGGCTGCGTCATGAGCCACAGCCGTGCCGTTTCCTCGAGCTCTTCGAGCGCATACGACGCTTGCGATACCGACGGCCCCCACATCACGGGGCCGAGGCGCTCGAGCAGCACGCCGCGCACCTGACCGGCCAGTGCCGCGACTTCGGCGGCGACGGCCGGGTCGCCAGGGCGCCGGTAGCGGATCAGCGGAATGTGGCCGACCTTCATCACGTAGTACGGCGTGATCGGCGGCAGCACGTCGGTGTCGCGCCACACGCCCGCGAGCGTCAGCGCGACGAGGTGCGTCGAATGCGTGTGGACGATGCCGTTCGCTTCTGCGTTGCGCGCGTAGATGCCGCGATGCAGCGCGAGCGTCTTCGACGGCTTGCCGCCCGATACGGGCTGGCCGTCCGTGCCGACCTTCGCGATGTCGTTCGGGTCGAGCCGGCCGAGGCACGCGTCGGTCGGCGTGATGAGCCAGCCGTCAGGCAGGCGCGCACTGATGTTGCCGGCGCTGCCGACCGCATGGCCGCGCGCATACAGGCTCGCGCCGACCACGCAGATCTCTTCGCGCAGTTTCGCTTCGTTGCTCATCGCTCGGCTCCGTCCAGCGCGCGCAGCGCCTTGTCGAAAAAGTCCGTCGTGCCGAAGTTGCCGGATTTCAGCGCGAGGCCGAGCGGTTGCGCGTCGATGGTGGCCGTGGCCGGCACGCCCGGATCGATCTGCGCGCCGATTTGCAGCGACTTCACGTCGAGCGCCTGGACGACCGCGCCGGACGTTTCGCCGCCGGCAACGACGAACTTGCGCACGCCGAGTTCGCGCAGGCCGCGGGCGATCGCCGCGAGCGTGCTTTCGACGAGATGGCCGGCCGCCTCGACGCCGAGCGCGTGCTGCACGGCCTTCACTTCGTCGGGCGTCGCGGTCGCGTAGATCAGCACGGGTTGCGGCAGGTGCGAGCGCGCAAAGGCGAGCGCCTGGTCGACGACGGGTTCGCCGCGCGACGCCGCGAGCGGATCGATGCGGAAGCTCGGCCGGGTCGCGCGCCACGCGGCGACCTGCGCGTTGGTGGCTTTCGATGCGCTGCCGGCGAGCACGGCCGACAGCCCGTCGATGCGCGGCAGCGATGCCGCGTTGTCGCGCTCGGGCAGTTGCTCCGCGCGGCGGAAATTCGCGGGCAGGCCGAGCGCGATGCCCGAGCCGCCGGTGACGAGCGGCAGGCCCGCGCACGCTTCGCCGAGTACGTAGAGGTCGCGGTCCGACAGCGCGTCGGCGATCGCGAAGCGCGCGCCTTCCGCACGCAGCTGTTCGATCCGCGTACGGACGGCAGCCGCGCCGAGCGCGATCGTGTCGTAGCGGATCAGGCCGACCGCCGACTTCGTCTGCCGCTGCAGCACGCGCACGAGGTTCGCGTCCTTCATCGGCGTGAGCGGATGGTTTTCCATGCCCGATTCGTTCAGCAACACGTCGCCGACGAACAGGTGGCCGCGATAGATCGTGCGGCCGTTCTCCGGGAACGCCGGGCACGCAATCGTGAAGCCGCCGCCGGCCGCATCGAGCAGTGCGTCGGCCACGGGCCCGATGTTGCCCGCGCCGGTCGAGTCGAACGTTGAGCAGTACTTGAAGAAAAACTGGCGACAACCTTGCGCGCGCAGCCATTCGTACGCGGCGAGCGATTGCGCGACGGCGTCGGCCGCGGGGATCGTGCGCGACTTCAGCGCGACGACGATCGCGTCGGCATCGAGCGCGGCGCCGTCGGCGGGCACGCCGATCGTCTGCACGGTGCGCATGCCGCTCTTGACGAGCATGTTCGCGAGATCGGTCGCGCCGGTGAAGTCGTCGGCGATGCAGCCGAGCAGGGGACGGGAAGCGGTAGCGGTCATGGCAGGAACGTCGTTCGAATCAGCGGGCGGGCGGCAGCGTGATGCCGGGGAAAGTCTTGATCACGGCGGAGTCGTCTTCGCCGCCGTGGCCGGCGCTCGATGCGCTCATGAACATCTGGTGCGCGGTGGCCGACAGCGGCAGCGGGAATTTGCTGCGGCGCGCGGTATCGAGCACGAGGCCGAGATCCTTCACGAAGATGTCGACGGCCGACAGCGGCGTGTAGTCGCCGTTCAGGATGTGCGGCACGCGGTTCTCGAACATCCACGAATTGCCTGCGCTGTGCGTGATCACGTCATACAGCGCATCGGCGTCCACGCCTTCGCGCAGGCCGAGCGCCATTGCTTCGGCCGCCGCCGCGATGTGCACGCCGGCCAGCAGCTGGTTGATGATCTTCACTTTCGAGCCGATGCCGTGCGCGTCGCCCAAGCGATAGACCTTGCCGGCGATCGCGGAGAGCACGTCTTCGCAGCCCGCGTACGCGGCGGCCGGGCCCGACGTCATCATCGTCATCTCGCCGGAGGCCGCGCGCGCGGCGCCGCCCGACACGGGCGCATCGAGCATCTGCAGGCCGGCGGCCTCGATGCGTGCGCCGAGCGCGACCGCGAGTTCCGGCGCGACGGTCGCGCTTGCGATCACGACGCCGCCCGGCTTCATCGCCGCGACCGCGCCGTGTTCGCCGAACAGCACCGTTTCCGTTTGCGCGGCATTGACGACGAGCGTGACGACGACGTCGCACTGCGCGCCGAGTTCGGCCGGCGTCTTGCAGGCCACGCCGCCTTCGGCGGCGAACGCCTGCAGCACGGTATCGCGCACGTCGCATGCGTGGACGCGCAGGCCGGCGCGCAGCAGCGAGCGTGCGACGCCGAGGCCCATCGCGCCGAGGCCGATGACTCCAACATTTCGTGACATGGTCAACCTTGATCGATTCGGGAGAGGTTCGTGACGGCGGCGGCGCCCGGCCGGGCAGCGGCCGCCGGCTTCAGCAGATGCCGGCTTCCGCGAGACGGCGGGCGGCGTTGTACATGTGCGTGCGCGCCGCGTTGCGCGCGGCCATCGGGTCGCGCGAGCGGATCGCGTCGGCGATCGCCGCGTGTTCTTCACGCACCTGGCGCGAGAAGTCCTCGCGCGTCGCCTCGTTGCGCCGCGTGACCTTCACGCCGGCTTCGAGGTACTGGTTCAGGAACTGCAGCGTCTTCAGGAAATACGGGTTGCCGGTGACGGCCGCGATCGTGCGATGGAACGCGACGTCTTCCGCGACGCCGTCGCGCCCTTCGGCCACCGCATCGTCGATCTTGCGCAGCGCGTCGTCGATGTCCGCCATGTCGTCGGCGGTGTGGTGCAGCGCGGCTTCGGCTGCGACTTCAGCCTCGATCGCGCGGCGCACCGCGAGCAGGTGCGGCAGCGAGCTCGCTTCGACGGCTTCCGCGTAATCGATCCGCAGCGGCCGGATCGCGCCGTGCTGGTTCACGAACACGCCGCTGCCCTGGCGCGGTTCGACCACGCCTTCGTTCTTCAGCCGCGAGATCGCCTCGCGGATCACGGTGCGGCTCACGCCGAATTCCTGCGCGAGCACCGCTTCCGTCGGCAGTTTGCCGCTGGCCGAGAAACTGCCGGCTTCGATCTGCTTGAGCAGTTGCTGCGCGACATGGTCGCTCATCGCACGGGCGGGAATTTTCTCGAACATGATGCTCAGGTTTGTAAGGTGATGTGGTCATCATACAAATTTGAACGAGCATCAGCATCCGGGATAACCCTCGATTTACGACGCGCAACGTCAGTCAAATTGCTTGGAACCGGTTCCAAATGAATCGAAACCGGTGCGAACGTGTGTCGTTCGGCGGTCGGTCAGGGAAGGGGTGGGTGCCCCGTGGCCGTCAGTCGGCGATGTCCTCGACGGGATCGGCCGCCGCCGGTTCGGCGGCTTTGGCCACTTCGCCGCCGCGTTCGCGGTAGGTCGCCGGCGGCACGCCGAACTGCTTGCGGAATTCGCGCCCGAGGTGCGATGCGTCGGCGAATCCGCAGCTCGACGCGATATCGGCGACCGTGCGGTCCGAGCTCGTCAGCAGCCACGCGGCCGTGCGCAGTCGCACCTGCTTCGCGAACGCCTGCGGGCTCTTGCCGGTCTCGGCCTTGAACAGCCGCTCGAGCTGCCGCGTCGACAGATCGAGCTTGCACGCGAGTTCCTCGAGCGGCAGCGCGCGCCCGACATGCTGTTCCATCAGGAGAATCGCGCGCTTGACCTTCGGGTGCGTGGCCGGTTCGAGGCCCGGCGGATGCGGTTGCGGCGCGTTGCCTTTCTGCATCTCGCCGACGAGCAGGATGCGCAACGCTTTCTGCACCGTGGCGTGATCGAAATGGCGCAGCAGGATCGCGGCGGCGACGTCGATCGACGCACGGCCGCCAGAACAGGTGATCCGGCGCCGGTCGATCACAAACAGCCGGTCGGCGATCAGCAGGTCGGGATCGGCTGACGGAAAGCGCTCGATGAAATCCCAGTAGTGGAACCAGCTCACGCAGGTGCGGTAGTCGTCGAGCACGTTCGCGCGCATCAGCGTAAACACGCCGGTGCAGATCCCGACGATCGTCGCGCCGCGCGCCGCCGCGCGGCGGATGAAGTCGAGCGTTTGAGGGCCGGCTTGCGGCCCCGAATGCAGCAGCCCGCCGACCACCACCACGTAATCGAACGGCTCGGCCGCGTCGAACGTCTCCCACGGCGTGATCTGGATCCCGCAACTCGCGCGCACCGGCGCGAGCGTCTCGCCGATCACGCTCCACGCGCAGCGCACGGGCTTGCTGTAGTCGCCGTCGTCGGCCGACAGCCGCAGCATGTCGACGAAGCCGGAGAAGGCCGTCAGCGTGAAGTTCGGCAGCAGCACGATGCCGAAGCGGATGCGCTGCGGCGCAGGTTCAGCGAGGGGGGAAGCGGGTACGTCGGGTGTCATCGCGGCCAATCTCGTCACGCCGGGCGGGCGGTCTCACTCGTTTCACTCTGTTTGCAGGTTACGGCTGCCGGGGCGGCACGGATGCAGCCAGCGTCGCCGATCGGCTGCGGCCGGACTTGTGGTTTTTCGTCGCGAACCATCGCCAAAACGCACTTCCGGCCCGGCCGGTGCGGGGTTTGGCGGCGCTATCCCACGCCGATGCCGTTTTTGTTCTATCGGCCGATTTTACGCTTTGATGTACTGATGCCCAACGACATTTCACGCATGCCACCCAGAGGAAGCCAGATGAACGTCAGCGCGTTCGACCTGTTCAAGATCGGTATCGGCCCGTCCAGTTCGCATACGGTCGGCCCGATGATCGCCGCGTGCCGCTTCGCGTCGCACGTCGAGGACGCGAACCTGCTCGGCTTCGTGCGCCGCGTGCGGGTCGAGCTGTACGGTTCGCTCGGCGCGACCGGCAAGGGCCACGGCACCGACAAGGCCGTGCTGCTCGGCCTCGAGGGCCACCTGCCCGACACGATCGATCCGGACCTGATCGAGCCGCGCCTCACCGCGATCCGCGCGGAGAAGTCGCTGTCGCTGCTCGGCAAGCAGACGGTGCGCTTCGAGGAAAAGGAACACATCGGCTTCTATCGCAAGCTGATGAGCGGCACGAGCATCGTGCACCCGAACGGGATGCGCTTCCAGGCGTTCGACGAGCACGGCCAGCTGCTCGTCGAGAAAGAGTATTACTCGGTCGGCGGCGGCTTCGTCGTGAACCGCGACGGCGATCGCGTGAACGGCGTGCGCGCGGCGGTCGAGGTGCCTTACCCGTTCCGCACCGGCGACGACCTGATGCGCCAGTGCCGCGAACACGGGCTGTCGATCGCCGAGCTGATGATGCGCAACGAATGCGCGCTGCGCTCCGCCGACGAAGTGCGCGCCGGGCTGCTCGCGATCTGGCGCACGATGGCCGCCTGCGTCGAGCGCGGCTGCAAGGTCGAGGGCGACCTGCCGGGCCCGATGCGCGTGAAGCGCCGCGCGGCCGAGATGAACGGCCACCTGCGCGCCCGTTCGGAAGAGTCGCTGCGCGACCCGCTGTCGATGCTCGACTGGGTCAACCTGTATGCGATGGCCGTGAACGAAGAGAACGCGGCCGGCGGGCGTGTGGTCACCGCGCCGACCAACGGCGCGGCCGGCGTGATCCCCGCGGTGCTGCACTACTACGTGAAATTCGTGCCGGGCTCGAACGAAGCCGGCATCGTCGAATTCCTGCTGACGGCCGCGGCGATCGGGATCATCTACAAGGAAACCGCGTCGATCTCCGGCGCGGAAGTCGGCTGTCAGGGCGAGGTCGGCGTTGCGTGCTCGATGGCCGCCGCCGCGCTCGCCGCCGTGATGGGCGGCACGCCCGACCAGGTCGAGAACGCGGCCGAGATCGGCATGGAGCACAACCTCGGGATGACCTGCGACCCGGTCGGCGGGCTCGTGCAGATCCCGTGCATCGAGCGCAACGCGATGGGCGCGATCAAGGCGCTGAATGCGTCGCGCATGGCGCTCAAGGGCAACGGCCAGCACTACGTATCGCTCGATTCCGTGATCAAGACGATGCGCGAAACCGGCGCCGACATGAAGACGAAATACAAGGAAACGTCGCGCGGCGGTCTCGCCGTGAACGTCATCGAATGCTAACGAAGGATCACTAACATGAGCCGCTACTCGATATTCAGCCTGTTCCGCAACGGCCTCTCGTATCACGAGAACTGGGAAAAGCAGTGGAAGAGCCCGGAACCGAAGAAGGAATACGACGTCGTGATCGTCGGCGGCGGCGGCCACGGCCTCGCAACCGCGTACTACCTCGCGAAGGAACACGGCATCACGAACGTCGCGATCCTCGAGAAGGGCTGGATCGGCGGCGGCAACACCGCGCGCAACACGACGATCGTGCGCTCGAACTATCTGTGGGACGAATCGGCCGCGCTGTACGAGAAGGCGATGAAGCTGTGGGAAGGCCTGTCGCAGGACCTGAACTACAACGTGATGTTCAGCCAGCGCGGCGTGATGAACCTGGCCCATACGCTGCAGGACGTGCGTGACACCGAGCGCCGCGTGAACGCGAACCGGCTGAACGGCGTCGACGCGGAATTCCTGACGCCCGCGCAGATCAAGGAAATCGAGCCGACGATCAACCTGAACAGCCGCTATCCGGTGCTTGGCGCATCGATCCAGCGCCGTGCAGGCGTCGCGCGTCACGACGCGGTGGCGTGGGGCTTCGCGCGCGGTGCGGACCGCGCCGGCGTCGACATCATCCAGAACTGCCAGGTGACGGGCATTCGCCGTGAAGGCGGCGCGGTGATCGGCGTCGATACGGTGAAGGGCTTCATCAAGGCGAAGAAGGTCGCGGTGGTCGCGGCCGGCAACACGACGACGCTCGCCGACATGGCCGGCGTGCGCCTGCCGATCGAAAGCCACCCGCTGCAGGCGCTGGTGTCCGAGCCGATCAAGCCGGTCGTCAACTCGGTGATCATGTCGAACGCGGTGCACGCGTACATCAGCCAGTCCGACAAGGGCGACCTCGTGATCGGCGCGGGCATCGACCAGTACACGGGCTTCGGCCAGCGCGGCAGCTTCCACATCATCGAAAGCACGCTGCAGGCGATCGTCGAGATGTTCCCGGTGTTCTCGCGCGTGCGGATGAACCGCCAGTGGGGCGGCATCGTCGACGTGTCGCCGGACGCGTGCCCGATCATCACCAAGACCGACGTGAAGGGCCTCTATTTCAACTGCGGCTGGGGCACCGGCGGCTTCAAGGCGACGCCGGGCTCGGGCTGGGTGTTCGCGCACACGATCGCCCGCGACGAACCGCATCCGCTGAACGCGCCGTTCGCGCTCGACCGCTTCTACACGGGCCACCTGATCGACGAGCACGGCGCTGCCGCCGTCGCGCACTGAACGAGGAGAAACACATGTTGCTGATCGAATGTCCGTGGTGCGGGCCGCGCGCCGAATCCGAGTTCTCGTGCGGCGGTGAAGCCGACATCGTGCGCCCGGTCGCGAACGAGAACATGACCGACCGCGAATGGGGCGAGTACGTGTTCATGCGCGAGAACAAGCGCGGGCTGCACAAGGAGCAATGGCTGCACACGCAGGGCTGCCGCCGCTGGTTCAAGGTCACGCGCGACACGGTGACCTACGATATCAAGGGCTACGAAAAATTCGGTGGCGCCGCTGCCGGCAACGCACACGAAGAGGGTACGAGCAAATGAGCCAGAAAGACCGTCTCGGCACCGGTGGCCGGATCAATCGCGCGATTCCGTTGACGTTCACGTTCAACGGCCGCACGTACCAGGGCTTCCAGGGCGACACGCTCGCGTCCGCACTGCTCGCGAACGGCGTGCACTTCGTCGCGCGCAGCTTCAAGTACCACCGCCCGCGCGGGATCGTGACGGCGGATGTGGCCGAACCGAATGCCGTCGTGCAGCTCGAGTCCGGCCCGTATACCGTGCCGAACGCGCGCGCGACCGAGATCGAGCTGTACCAGGGGCTCGTCGCGACGAGCGTGAACGCCGAGCCGACGCTCGAGAACGACAAGTACGCGATCAACCAGAAGTTCTCGCGCTTCATGCCGGCCGGGTTCTACTACAAGACGTTCATGTGGCCGCGCAACATGTGGCCGAAGTACGAAGAGAAGATCCGCGAAGCGGCCGGCCTCGGCAAGGCGCCTGAAGTGCTCGACGCCGATCGCTACGACAAGTGCTACGCGCATTGCGACGTGCTCGTGGTCGGCGGTGGCCCGTCGGGCCTCGCCGCCGCGCATGCGGCCGCGACGGCCGGCGCGCGCGTGATCCTCGTCGACGACCAGCGCGAACTCGGCGGCAGCCTGCTGTCGTGCCGCGCGGAGATCGACGCGAAGCCCGCGCTGCAGTGGGTCGAAAAGATCGAGGCCGAACTGCGCAAGCTGCCCGACGTGACGATCCTGTCGCGCAGCACCGCGTTCGGCTACCAGGACCACAACCTCGTGACGGTCACGCAGCGCCTGACCGATCACCTGCCGGTGTCGATGCGCAAGGGCACGCGCGAACTGCTGTGGAAGATCCGCGCGAAGCGCGTGATCCTTGCGACCGGTGCGCACGAGCGTCCGATCGTGTTCGGCAACAACGACCTGCCGGGCGTGATGCTCGCCGGCGCGGTATCGACCTACGTGCATCGCTTCGGCGTGCTGCCGGGCCGCAACGCGGTCGTGTTCACGAACAACGATCGTGCGTACCAGACCGCGCTCGACCTGAAGGCATGCGGCGCGAAGGTGACGGTCGTCGATTCGCGCGCCTCGTCGAACGGCGCGCTGCCGGCTGCTGCCAAGCGGCAGGGCGTGACGGTGATGAGCGGCGCGGTCGTCACGGCCGCATCGGGCAAGTGGCGCGTATCGTCGGTCGACGTCGCGTCCCTCTCGAACGGCCAGGTGGGCGGCAAGCTGCAGACGCTGCCGTGCGACCTCGTCGCGATGTCGGGCGGGTTCAGCCCGGTGCTGCACCTGTTCGCGCAGTCGGGCGGCAAGGCTTGCTGGAACGACGAAAAGGCGTGCTTCCTGCCGGGCAAGCCCGTGCAGGCGGAAGCGAGCATCGGTGCGGCGGCCGGCGAATTCGGCCTGGCGCGCGCGCTGCGGCTCGCCGTCGATGCAGGCGCGGAAGCAGCGAAGGCCGCGGGCTTCGCGGCCGCGCAGCGTCCGGCCGCACCGCAAGTCGCCGAAGCGGTCGAAGGCGCACTGCAGCCGCTGTGGCTCGTCGGCAGCCGCGAGGCAGCCGCACGCGGGCCGAAGCAGTTCGTCGATTTCCAGAACGACGTGGCGGCTGCCGACATCCTGCTCGCCGCGCGCGAAGGCTTCGAGTCGGTCGAGCACGTGAAGCGCTACACGGCGATGGGCTTCGGCACCGACCAGGGCAAGCTCGGCAACATCAACGGGATGGCGATTCTCGCGGGCGCGCTCGGCAAGACGATTCCGGAAACGGGCACGACGACGTTCCGCCCGAACTACACCCCCGTGTCGTTCGGGACCTTCGCCGGCCGCGAGACGGGCGATTTCCTCGACCCGATCCGCAAGACGGCCGTGCACGAATGGCACGTCGAGCACGGCGCGGCGTTCGAGGACGTCGGCAACTGGAAGCGGCCGTGGTATTTCCCGAAGAACGGCGAAGACCTGCATGCGGCCGTGAAGCGCGAATGCCTCGCGGTGCGCAACAGCGTCGGCATCCTCGACGCGTCGACGCTCGGCAAGATCGACATCCAGGGCCCCGACGCGGTGAAGCTGCTGAACTGGATGTACACGAACCCGTGGAACAAGCTCGAAATCGGCAAGTGCCGCTACGGGCTGATGCTCGACGAGAACGGGATGGTGTTCGACGACGGCGTGACCGTGCGCCTCGCCGACCAGCATTTCATGATGACCACCACCACCGGCGGCGCCGCGCGCGTGCTCACGTGGCTCGAGCGCTGGCTGCAGACCGAATGGCCCGACATGAAGGTGCGGCTCGCGTCCGTCACCGATCACTGGGCGACGTTCGCGGTGGTCGGCCCGAAGAGCCGGAAGGTCGTGCAGAAGGTGTGCCAGGACATCGACTTCGGCAACGAGGCGTTCCCGTTCATGAGCTACCGGAACGGCACCGTCGCGGGCGCGAAGGCGCGCGTGATGCGGATCAGCTTCTCGGGCGAGCTGGCCTATGAAGTGAACGTGCCGGCGAACGCGGGCCGCGCGGTGTGGGAAGCGCTGATGGCGGCAGGTGCCGAGTTCGACATCACGCCGTACGGCACCGAGACGATGCACGTGCTGCGCGCGGAGAAGGGCTACATCATCGTCGGCCAGGATACCGACGGCTCGATCACGCCGTACGACCTCGGGATGGGCGGGGTCGTCGCGAAGTCGAAGGACTTCCTCGGCAAGCGCTCGCTGACGCGCTCCGATACCGCGAAGGAGGGCCGCAAGCAGTTCGTCGGCCTCCTGACCGAAGACGAACAGTTCGTGCTGCCGGAAGGCGCGCAGATCATCGCGAAGGACACGCAGGTGTCGGCGGTCGATCCGACGCCGATGATCGGCCACGTGACGTCGAGCTACTACAGCCCGATCCTGAAGCGCTCGATCGCGCTCGCGGTGGTGAAGGGCGGCCTGAACAAGATGGGCGAGAGCGTCGTGATTCCGCTGGCCAACGGCAAGCGCATCACCGCGAAGATCTCGAGCCCGGTTTTCTACGATACCGAAGGGGTGCGCCAGCATGTGGAATGAAACGAGAAACCAGACGCAGGTGGCGGGCGCGGGCGGCGTGACGCTTGAATCGCCGTTCGTCGGTGCGGCCGACGTGCTGAAGCCGCACCAGGCGCGCGCATCGCAGAAGTTCATGCTGCGCGAGCGGCCGTTCCTCGATCTCGTCAACGTGCGCGGCGAGTTGAGCGATCCGGCGTTCGTCAGCGCGTTCGAGCGCGTGGTCGGCTGCCGGCCGCCCGCGCAGCCGAACACGGTCGCACGTGGCGCCGATTACGACGTGCTGTGGCTCGGCCCCGACGAATGGCTCGTGCGGTCGAACGGGCCCGTTCAGGCGGGCGTGCTCGAGGCGAAGCTGGCGGAGGCCGTGCAGGGTGCGTATGCGGCGGCCGTCGATGTCGGCAGCGGCTATACGGTCGTCGAGATCAGCGGCGAACGCGTGCGCGACGTGATCGCGCGCGGCTGCCCGCTCGATCTGCATCCGCGCGTGTTCAAGCCGGGCCAGTGCGCGCAGTCGCACTACTTCAAGTCGCCGATCACGCTGATCCCGACCGGCGACGACACGTTCGAGATCGTCCTGCGTCGCAGCTTCGCCGACTATTTCGTGCGCATCATGCTCGACGCCGCGGCGCCGCTCGCATCATGAAGCCGTTCGACGAACCGTTCGTGGCGATCGACGCGCCGCGCCTGCGCGGGCGCGGCTGGAGCGTGTTCGTCGACGAACTGAAAGTACCCGCGCGGATCGGCATTCATGCGCACGAGCATGAATCGCCGCAGCCGATCGTGATCGATGCGCGGCTCGGGTATCGCTGCGAGCCGAGCGAGCAGGGCGAGTGGATCGACTACGACGGCTATTGCGCGCGCGTCGCGTCGTTCCTGTCGCACAAGCCGCATACGCGGCTGCTCGAAACGCTCGTCGCCGATATCGCGGTGCTGTCGTTCCGTGAGTGGCCGGCGCTGGAGTCGCTGACGCTGTCGGTGTACAAGCCGAAGATCCGGCCCGGGACGAAGCGCGTCGGCGTATCGCTCGACTGGACACGCGGCGATTACCTGCGGTGGACGGGGGCGGCGGGGCAGCTTTGAGGTCAGGGCAGCGCGGTCGTCCCGGTTCGTCGAGAACAGTAATTCCTGAAATATGAGAATAATTAGAGGACTGGGAGTTTGGGTTGCTTTGTTCCTGAAATACAAGAACAATCGGCGGCCTGAAGCTTTTGCGAGTATAGTTCTGGTGTTTTCGTAACAATGGTGCCAAACCTGGCTGGCGCCACTTTGTTCCTGGAATTCCGGAATTATGGCTCGTACCTTACCTCGCCCGATTGCTAACCCCGATCCGCTGGCACTGGATCTGGCCGCGCTGGGGGCGCTCGTGCGCAACCGGCGAGCGCAGAACCAGATGCGGATCGACGACGCGGCCGATATGCTCGGTGTCTCAAAGGACGTGTTGTCCCGGCTGGAAAACGGCCGGGCGGTGAGCCTCGATAAATTGTTCAAGGTGCTCGACGGCCTGGGTCTCAATCTGCTTGTCGTGCCGAAACGCGACGTCCCCGTCGCCCGCAAGGCGTTGCACGAACACATGGCATCGCAGGCTGTTGCGCCAGGGTCGCAGGAGTCGGCCTGATGGTCCATCGCCTGAGCATTTCGACCAACGGCTCGCCGGTCGGCCGGTTGACCTACGACGCCCGTCAGGACGACTACGGTTTTGCGTACGATCCGTCGTGGCAGGCGCGCGCCGACGCGTTTTCACTGTCTCCGTGCATTCCGCTCGACGGCGGCCCGCTTCCCGCGGGCGCGGTCCAGCGCTTCATCGGCAATTTGCTGCCCGAGGGCCGCGCGCTCGAAGTGGCCGCGGCGATGTATCAGATATCGAAGGACAACGTCTTTGGCTTGATCCGCATGCTTGGGAAAGAGCCAGTCGGTGCGTTGAGCTTCGTTCCCGACGATGGTGCCGATGTGCAGGCGCCGGCGGCCGTCGAACCGGTGCGGCGTGTGATATCCGCGGAGGAGTTGACCGACCGGATTCGCAAGCGAGACGCAATTCCATTTCCCGTCTGGGACGACCGGGTTCGCCTGTCGATTGCTGGTCATCAGGACAAACTGCAGGTACTGGTCGAGGGCGAGCAATTCGCGCTCGTCGAAGGGGCGCTCAGCAGCACGCATATCCTGAAGCCCGAGTCCCGCAATCCGCACGCCCCGTTCATGGTTGCCAACGAACATTTCTGCATGACGCTGGCTGCCCGAATGGGGCTGCCGGTGGCGCATGTCGAGATGCGGCGCATTCCCGAACCCATTCTGCTTGTCGAGCGATTCGACCGGATCGTGACGATCGAACCGGGGGATCCGCAGCGTGTCCGTGCAGTGCGGCGCCTCCACATCATCGATGGATGCCAGGCACTGGATTTGCCGGCAACGCTCAAGTACGAACGCAACCTCGGGAACAATGCGGACGTCCGCAATATTCGAGAGGGCGTGAGCTTCGAGAAGCTGTTTTCGTTGGCACCGTGTCTCGAGACTCCGGCCGCCGCGCGCTCGGCGATGTTGCGCTGGGCGCTGCTGCAATTGCTGATCGGCAACAGCGACGCACACGGCAAGAACATTTCGTTTTTTGTCGGTAGCGGCGGTCTCGCTCCCGCGCCGCTTTACGATCTCGTTTGCGTCAATGTGTACGGCGACGCATATGTCCAGGACATGGCGATGGCTTACGGTGACGTATTCCGTCCCGAGGAACTGACCGCTTTCGCGTTGGCGGATTTTGCGCATCGCGTGCACATCCGGCCGGCGTTCGTCGCACGCGAATTGACGAAGATGGCGACGCTGGCCAGGAAGCTGGCTCCCGAGTTGGCCGAGTCGGACGTGTACACGGACGAGGAGCGCGAGTGGGTGCGAAATATTTCGGACTGCATATGCGATCAGGCCGAAAAGACGCTGCGTATCGCACCCGTGATTGCCAAGGTCAACGTCGATCTTCTGTGAGGCGCCGCGGCATTGCGCCGTGCGGG
The DNA here is from genome assembly GCF_057439935.1 of Burkholderia cepacia complex sp. TUM26381. Taxonomy (NCBI): domain Bacteria; kingdom Pseudomonadati; phylum Pseudomonadota; class Betaproteobacteria; order Burkholderiales; family Burkholderiaceae; genus Burkholderia; species Burkholderia cepacia complex sp. TUM26381. The sequence goes on from NZ_CM172007.1 coordinate 570,903, forward strand.
CGCGTCAAGCCGCAGCCGTCCCGTTCAACGCCGGATAGTCGACATACCCGCGCGCATCGCCGCCGAAGAACGTGTCGCGCTGCGCGTCGTTCATCGGTGCGCCCGTTTTCAGCCGCGTCACGAAATCCGGATTCGCGAGCACCATCTGGCCGTACGCTTCGAGATCGGCGAGGCCCGTCGCGACATCCGTGCCGATCGCATCGCGCGTGCGGCCCGGCCGGTTCACGATCAGCGTGCCGTTCCAGCGTGTGCGCAGGTCCGCGAGCAGCGGTTCGTCGCCCTGGTGCATCACGTGCAGGTACGCGAGGCCGAGCCGGTCGAGTGCCGTCGCAAGGTGGCGATACAGGTCAGCGCTTTCCGGACCTTCGTCGATGCCCCACAGCGTCGTGCCCGGCGACAGGCGGATCGCGGTGCGGTCCGCGCCGATCTCGTCGGCGATCGCCCCGGCCACCTCGATCGCGAAGCGCGTGCGGTTCTCGATCGGGCCGCCGTACGCGTCGGTGCGGGTGTTGGCGTTCGGTGCGAAGAACTGCTGGACCAGATACCCGTTCGCACCGTGGATCTCGACGCCGTCGGCGCCGGCCTCGATCGCGCGGCGCGCGGCAACGCGGAAGTCGTTCACGGTGCCGCGCACTTCGTCCGTCGTCAGCGCGCGCGGCACCGGAATCTCCTGCATCCCTTTCATCGTGAACATCGGCACGCTCGGCGCGATCGCGGAAGGCGCGACGCCCTGGCGATGGTGCGGCGTATTGTCGGGGTGCGACATGCGTCCCACGTGCATCAACTGGATGAACAGGCGGCTGCCGCGCGCGTGTACGCGCTCGCTGACCGCCTTCCAGCCGGCGACGTGCGCATCGGTGTAGATGCCGGGCGTCGTCAGGTAGCCCTGGCCGTCGTCCGACGGCTGGGTGCCTTCGCTGACGATCAGGCCGAGGTCCGCGCGCTGCGCGTAGTACTCGGCGGCCAATGCGCCGGGCGTGCCGTCGGATGCGGCGCGGCTGCGCGTCATCGGCGCCATGACCAGGCGGTTCTGCAGGTCGTAGCGGCCGACGCGGACCGGGGCGAACAGTCGCGGCGCTGCCTGGCCGGCTTGAGCGGGAACGAAAAGCGGTTTCATCGCGTATTTCCTCATCGAAGTTCGGGCGACGGCACCGGGGTGGTGCCGCATCGGGCGAGGGTCGCGCACGTTGTGCCGGCCGTGACGCCATACCTGCATCATCCATTGCTCCTTTTTCGAGATAAAGTAGGTCTCGTGGAGAACATTGATCCATCGATGGAGCACTGGGCATGGAACTGCTGAACGACATGGCGCTGTTCGTGGAAGTCGTGAAGGCGCGCGGCTTTCGCAGCGCCGCGCAGGCGCTGGGGATGCCGAATTCGACGCTGTCGCGGCGCATTGGCGCGCTGGAAAAGGCGATCGGCCTGCGGCTGCTGCACCGCACGACGCGCCGAATCGAGCTGACGGAAGCCGGGCAGCTGTATTTCGAGCGCTGCAAGCGCATCGTCGACGAGGCGCGGCTCGCGCACGAGCAGCTCGGCGGGCTGCTGGCCGAACCCGCCGGCGTGTTGCGTGCGTCGTTTCCGGTCGATTTCGCGGTGATCTACCTGACGCCGTTGATCGTCGAATTCGCGAACCGCTACCCGAAGCTCACCTTCGATTTCGAGCTGACGTCACGGCGCGTCGACCTCGTGAGCGAGCCGTTCGACGTCGCGATCCGGATCGGCGAATCGGCGGATTCGCAACTCGTCGCGCGGCGGCTCGCGACGTTCCGCAACTACCTGTATGCGTCGCCGCGCTATCTCGAACGTGCGGGCGAGCCGCTCGAACCGGGCGACCTGGCGCGGCACCAGTGCTTGAGCGTGCAGCGCGTCGCCACCTGGACGCTGCGTCGCGGCGAGCAGGCAGTCGAGGTGCCGGTGGGCGGGCGGTTCGTCGTGAACAGCGTGGGCATGAACCGGCAACTGGCCGTGCATGACGCGGGGATCATCCAGCTGCCGGAGGAAGTGGTGGCCGACGACGTCGCCGCCGGCCGGTTGCGGCGCGTGCTCCCTGAATGGGAGGGGGCGCTCGTGCCCGTCTTCGCGATGACCGAAACGCGTTTGCTGCCCGCGAAAACGCAGGTTTTCATCGAGTTTCTGCGCGCGCATTTCGCACCGGCGTGACGGGGGCACGCGCCGCGCCCGTTCTCAGGTCACTTTTGCGCCGATGGCGGCGCGTCCGCTTGCGCGGCCCATTTGTTCAGGATGCGCACGCGCGCCTGGCTGAAATCGACCCAGCAGTTCATCCACGCGTCGTTCGGGATCATCGGCCCGGGATTGGCGGCTTTTACGTAGTCGCAGGTGTCGCTGGCGAAGCGGGTCCAGCTGGCCTGCGACTTCGCGAGCGCGCTGGCTGCGTCGGGGCTGCGCGCTTCGAGCTTGCGCGCGAGCGACTGGTACGCGCTGTCGACTGCCTGATGGTTGTGGTCGAGGATGCAGGCCCGCACGTTGTCCATCGTCGGGCCTTGCTGTTCGCAATCGGCGGCGGCGAAAGCGTGGCCGGTTGTCAGCGCGGCGATGGCAAGGAAGCGGGCGGCGAGTCGGATCGCGTGGCGCATGCGCGGCACCGTCGAGAAGGGGGCGCTTACTGACTGTTGCGCGCCGACGCAGGGGGCGACGTATCGCTGACCGGTATCAGGCGGGCCTTCGTGTCGCTCGGCGCTTTGGCGGCTTTCGCGTCGTCGTCGGGTTCGAGCACGAACCGGAACGAATCGACCCGCTGCATCACCTTTGCCGCATACGCGTTGGAACCGCCGTAGCTCTTCAAGCCGGCCTGCACGTTGCCGCCGGCCGCCCTCACGTAGCCCGACAGGATCGCGGAACCGGCTTCGACGTTCGCATTCGGCTCGGTCAGATCCTTCACGTTGCGCAGCATGCCGCGATGCGCGGCTGGCACGACCTGCATCAGCCCCGTGGCGCCATGCTGGCCACGCGCCTTTTCCTGGAAGCGCGATTCGATCGAAATAATGGCGTAAACGAGTGCCGGCGGCAGCGAATATTTCGTCGCAGTGACGCTCACGATATCGGCGAGCTTCGCGGCGCGTTCCTTCGCGACGCCGAATTTCTTCGTCAGGTAGGACGTGATGCGGCGGTTTGCTTCGTTCGGCTGATCGTTGGCGTTCGCGAGCGGCGCGGAGGCAACGGGCGGCACCGATGCGGCCGCTTCGGGCGCGGACGCAGGCAGTGCAGGCGCTTGCTGCGCCGATGCCTGTTGCGCGATGCCGAGCGAAAGCACGATCAGCCAGAGAAACCGTCGTCGCATGGTCGAGTGCGGGGAAATGGGAGGCGCATAGTATATCGGCCAATCGCGGCGGGTGGTCGAGCGCCGGCTCGAATGAAAGCGATGTGTAGGTTTGTGGCGTTCGCGGTGATCGACAAGCCGATCGTTGCACGGACACGCATCGGAGTCCGGACGAAACGGGCGTTTTCGTCCTTTCCCGGGACGCCTCCGCCGTATCGCGGGCATGTCGTTGGCTCGCTTGCCCCATTCCGCCTGCAGTCCAGGCGTTGTTCGAGAATTGGCCGAACGGAGCGCTAGTTGATGATCTCGCCCGTGCCGGTCTCGATGCGGATCCTGAGCTGCTGGATGAACTCCGGATCGTAGGGTTCCCAGCTATCGAGTTCGCCGATGATTTTCAAGGGCAGTGTGCTTCGATACGATCGCGTTGGATTGCCCGGGAATTTTTTATCCGTGACGTTCGGGTCGTTTTCGAATGCTCCGGCGGGCTCGACGATGTAGACCCGCGGCTTGCCGTCGCCTCTGGCCATTTCCGCGGCAAGGCCGGCGCCCTTGGGCAGGGCCGTGAAGTAAACGTGATTCATCACGACGTTGTCCCGATAATTCGATCTGAAGCCGGCTGTCAGCAAGTCGCCGATTCGCAAATCCGCTCTCGTGCCGTGAAAAAACGGGCCGGTGTCGATGACAGCCATGGCTTCTCCTTCGCAAAATTTCGCAGCGGCTTCTAGGCGCGCTGCGCGCTCGCCACCCGTGCAATCGCGCCGATCGCATCGCTGACGAGCACCGCGAGCAGTCCGACGATCACGCCGCCTTGCAGCACGAACGCGGTGTTCGATGTTTGCAGGCCCGCGATGATCACGTCGCCGAGCCCGCGCGCGGCGACCGTCGAGCCGATCGTCGCGGTGCCGAGATTGATCACGACCGCGAGCCGGATCCCGTTGACGATCACCGGAAACGCGAGCGGCAGCTCGACCGACACCAGTTGCTGCCAGCTGCTCATCCCCATGCCGCGTGCGGCATCGACGACGTCGCGCGGCACGTCCTCGAGCCCCGCGATCGTGCTCTCGAAAACCGGCAGGAGCCCATACAGTACGAGCGCGATCAGCACGGGCTTCAATCCGAAGCCGACGGCCGGCACCGCGAGCGCGAGTACGGCGACGGGCGGGAAGGTCTGGCCGATGTCGACGACGCTGCGCGCGAGCGGCAGGAAATCCGCGCCGGACGGCCGTGTGACCGCGATGCCGGCCGCGACCGCGACGATCGTGCCGATCAGGCTCGACAGCGCGACCGTGCCGAGATGCGCGAGCGTGAGATCGAGCAGGCTCGCGCGATCGTAGATAACGGGTGCGCCATTGTCCGCGAACGGCGCGAACCAACCCTGCAGCCATGCGGGGCGCAACAGCAACACGAGCAGCAGCGCGAGCGCCGCCGCGCGCGCGACGTACGCGGGAAGCGCCGAACGCGTGGGCCGCACGCTGCCGTGCGCCGTCATGCGGGCTTCCTCGCGTGCGCGCGGATCGCGTCGAGCGTGATGCGGCGCGCGCGGCGTGCGTTGCTGCGGCCGCCATCGTCGACGGGCAACGCATCGACACCGCGCCACAGCAACTCGGATACCGCGTCGCGCAGCGTGCGCGTCGCGGCGATCGGTTCGCCGTCGGCATGACCGGGTTCGGCCACCGTCTCGATCGGCGTCAGCGCGAGCAGGCGCAGCGGCCGGTCCACGCCCGCGACGAGCTGCTCGACGACGCCGGCCGCCGGCTTGCCGAGAATCTCGGCCGGCGTCGCGACCTGCAGCAGCCGGCCGCCGTCCATTACCGCGATCGTGTCGCCGAGCTTCAGCGCTTCCTCGATGTCGTGCGTGACGATCACGACCGTGATGCCGAGGCGGCGCTGCAACGCGAACAGGTCGTCCTGCGCCTTGTTGCGGATGATCGGATCGAGCGCGCCGAACGGCTCGTCCATCAGCAGCATCGCGGGCTCGGCCGCGAGCGCGCGCGCCACGCCGACGCGCTGCTGCTGGCCGCCCGACAGTTCGTGCGGCAACTTGCCTGCGAACTCGGCCGGCGCGAGATGGAACAGCTCGAGCAGTTCGTTCACGCGTGCATCGATGCGATCGGACGACCAGCCGAGCAGGCGAGGTACGGTCGCGATGTTGCGCGCGACGCTCCAGTGCGGGAACAGGCCATGCCCCTGGATCGCGTAGCCGATGCCGCGCCGCAACTGCTCGGGTGCGACGGTCGCGGTATCGACGCCGTCGATGCGGATCGTGCCGCTGGTGGGCGCGATCAGCCGGTTGATCATGCGCAAGAGCGTCGACTTGCCGCTGCCCGATGCGCCGACGAGCGCGGTGATCGTGCCGCGCTGCATCGTCAGCGACACGTCGTCGACGGCAGTCACATCGCCGAAGCGTTTGCCGACCCGTTCGATCTCGATCATCCTGCACGCCCCTTCGCGAGCGACGTCGCGGCTTCGAACACGACGGCGGCCGCCAGTGCGAGCGCGATCGTCGGGATCGCGCCGAGCAGCACGAGATCGGCGGCCGATTGCCCGATCCCCTGGAAGATGAAGGTGCCGAATCCGCCGCCGCCGATCAGCGCGGCCACCGCGGTCAGGCCGATGTTCTGCACGAGCACGATGCGCACGCCGCTCAGGATCACCGGCAGCGCGAGCACGAGATCGACGCGCAGCAGCCGCTGCACGCGCGTCATGCCCATCGCGCGCGCCGCCTCGGTCACGTGCGGCGGCACTTGTTCGAGCCCGACCACGACGCTCGATGCGATCGGCAGCAGCGAGTACAGGAACAGCGCAAGCAAGGCCGGCGCGACGCCGATCCCGCGGATGCCGAGCGCGGCCGCGAGCGGCACGTGCGCGGCGAGCAGGCCGAGCGGCGCCATCATCAGCCCGTACATCGCGATGCTGGGGATGGTCTGCACGACATTGAGCACGGGCATCGCGACGGTCCGCACGGCCGCGATCCGCGCGCATGCGATGCCGAGCGGCAGGCCTGCGACGAGCGCGGCGGCGACCGAGCCGCCCGCGAGCGACACGTGACGAAGCGCCTCGCGCCAGAAATCGTCGCTGCGCACCGCGTATTCGCGCATCACGGAGAGGCCGTCCCACCAGCCGCTTGCGAGCGGCACCGAAATCGCTGCAATGGCGACGACGAGTGCGACGAGGCGCCGCCACGGGCCGAACGCGAGGCGGGCGAGCGCGTCGGCGATGAGCACGGCCCATGCGAACAGCAGCAGCCAGACGCCCGCATCGGGCGAGACGCGGGCCAGCATGTCGTCGGCCGCGACGACGTGCGTCGCGGCCGCACCGGCCGCGTACGCGAGCGTGGCGAGCCCGGCACTGCCGGCCGCGAGCCGCCATGCCGGACGGCTCGCCGTCATCGCCCACAGCGCGCCGGCGGTCCACAGTGCGGCGAGCGCGGCACCCTGCATCGCAGGCAGCGCGGCGAACACCGACAGCCCGGTGCCGGCCGCGATCCGGTTCGGCCGCAGCACCGCGAACGGCAGGCCGAACACCGCGACGATCGTGAGTACCCCGATCAGGATGCCGACCTTGTCGAGTGTCACGCGCCGCGCGGACGCCGCCGCGCGATCCGTCATTTCACGAAGCCCTTCGCTTTCAGGTAGCTTTTCGCGACGCCGGCGGCCGGCTCGCCGTTGATCTGGATGCGGGCGTTCAGCGATTGCAGCGTCTTCAGGTCGAGGCTCGCGAACACCGGCTTCAGGTAGTCGGCGATCTGGGGGTGCGCTTTCAGCACGGCTTCGCGGATCACCGGCGCGGGTGCGTAGACGGGCTGCACGTGCTTGTCGTCGTCGAGCACCGCGAGGCCGCTCGACGCGATCCCGCCGTCGGTGCCGTAGACCATCGCGGCGTTCACGCCGTCGGTCTGGTTCGCGGCGGCCTTGATCGTCGCGGCCGTGTCGCCGCCGGACAGCACGACGAGCTGCTCGGGCTTCAGCTTGAAGCCGTACGCCTTCTCGAACGACGGCAGCGCCGACGCGCTGTTCACGAATTCGGCCGATGCCGCGAGCTTCACCTTGCCGCCGCCGGCCACCCATTTGCCGAAATCGGAGAAGGTCTTCAGGTGCTGCGATTGCGCGACGGGTGCGAGCAGCGCGACGCCCCACGTGTTGTTCGCGGGTGCCGGTGCAAGCCACACGAGATGGTTCGCCGCGTAGTCGAGTTTCTTCGCGGTGTCGTAGCCTTGTCCGGCGTTCTTCCACACCGGGTCGTCGGCCTTGTTGAAGAAGAAGGCGGCGTTGCCCGTGTATTCGGGGTAGATGTCGATCTCGCCGCTCGTGAGCGCCTTGCGCACGATCGGCGTCGCGCCGAGCGCGATCTTTTCGGTGACCGGAATGCCGTGGGCCTTCAGCACCTGCGCGATGAGGTTGCCGAGCAGGTTGCCTTCGGTGTCGATCTTCGACGACACCACGACGGGCGTGTCGGCGTGCGCGCCGGGCGCGACGATGGCGGCGGCGAACGCGAGGCCCAGAATCCGGGCGGGCAGGGCGAGCTTCATCGGGGCCAATCTCCAGGACGGGGGCGTACGCCGAAAGTTACTTGACTGAGCCGGCTTTGGCAAACCGCGTGCGGCGGCGCGTCCACAGCCGGTGTGGGGATAACCCGCAGCGGTCATGCAGGCTTGTTACACTGAAATTCATTCCCGTCTGTGGACACTTGCTGACATGAAGCCCGAGTTGCTCGTCCTCATCGCATTGCGCGGCGACGCGCATCGCGAGATCGCCGCGTCGTTCGACGTGCGCCATGCTCCGACACCCGACGAACGCGAACGCGCGATCGCCGAACACGGCGGCGCGATTCGCGCGGTGCTGACCAACGGCAGCACGGGGCTGACTGCCGCCGAGATCGACCGGCTGCCGCAACTCACGTTCGTCAGCGCGCTCGGCGCGGGCTACGAGCACATCGACGTCGCGCATGCGAAGGCGCGCGGCGTCACGGTGGTCACGGGTGCGGGCACCAACGACGATTGCGTCGCCGATCACGCGTTCGCGCTGCTGCTCGCGGCGGTGCGCAACGTCGTGCAGCTCGATGCGAAAACCCGCGCGGGCGTATGGCGAGACGGGCTGCAGATGCCGCCGAACGTGTCGGGCAAGAAGCTGGGCATCGTCGGGCTCGGCAAGATCGGCGAGAAGTGCGCGCGTCGCGCGGCCGGCTTCGACATCGAGATCGGTTACCACAACCGTTCGCCGAAGGCTGTTCCTTACCGCTACTTCGACCGCGTCGACGCGCTCGCGCAGTGGGCCGATTTCCTGATCGTCGCCACGCCGGGCGGCGCCGGCACGCGGCACCTGATCGATCGCGCGGTGCTCGACGCGCTCGGCCCCGGCGGCTTTCTCGTCAACGTATCGCGTGGCAGCGTTGTCGATACCGCTGCTTTGGCGGACGCGCTGCGCGAACGGCGCATCGCGGGCGCGGGGCTCGATGTGTACGAAGGGGAACCGGAACCGCCGCGCGCGCTGACGGATCTCGACAGCGTCGTGCTGACGCCGCACATGGGCGGCTGGTCGCCCGAGGCGCTCGATCGTTCGGTGCAGCAGTTTCTCGACAACGCGGCGCGGCATTTCGCGGGGCAGCCGGTGCTGACGCCGGTGTGATCGCCGGAAAGCGCGCGGGCGCGAATCAGTCCGCCTGCCTGCAGAATGTCCAGTAGAAATCCGGCAGGTTCGCCGGCTTGTCGGCATCGAGGTCGATCCAGGCGAACTGGTTGTGCTCGTCGCTCAGGACGATTGCATGACGATCGACCTGGCACTGGAAGCACACGATGAGCACGCGCTTGCCCGGCACGACCTCGCACGAACGGCTGGCCACGTAGCGGATCGCCGAGGCGACGATCCCGCATTCTTCTTGCACTTCGCGGATGACGGCTTCTTCGAGCGATTCGCCTGCTTCGGGCCAGCCGCCCGGCAACTCCCATTCGTCGCGCGGATTGCGCAGGAACAGGACCGAGCGTCCGTCGCGGACGATGGCTTTGGCGCTGAGGGGGATCATGCGGGTTCACCGGAGAGGTTCGACTTCCGCAGCCTAACGCAGGTGTCCCGTTCTTGCAGCGATCCCCCGCCCGCGCCGATGAGCGCACGGACGGGGGAGGCAGTGCCGTTACGCCGGCAGCCGGCGTGCGGCTACGCGCCCGTCGTCGACGAAGCCAGCGGCACCGTCACCGACGTGCCGGCCGGATCGAGCGTCAGGCCCGTGCCCGGCGTCGGCCGCAGCGTCGCTTCGTAGTCGCTGGAGAGGACAACGAGCCCCAGCCGGTGGCCGGCTTCCAGCTTGTAGTCGCGCGGCATGAACGTCAGCTTCAGGTCGTACGGCATGCCGGGCAGCACGGGTTGCGACACCCAATCGGACAAGCGGTTGCGCGGGTCGGTCCAGGCACGCGTGACGATCGTGGCCGTGCCGTCCGGTGCGCGATCGACCAGCAGCGCGGTCACGTTGGCCACCCCGGTGAAGGTCAGCCTGACGCGTGCGGTCGCGGAGCCGGAGAGGCGCGTGGCGGCCGTCAGCGGCGCGGTTTCGAAGCGGCTGCGGTTTTCGCCCGTCGGTGCGTTCGCCAGCGTGAGCGCGGGAATGCGCGCATCGTCGGTGAAGCGCGTGAGCGGGCCACCGGTCGGCAGTCGCAGCAGCGTGCCGGTGCCGGCGCCGTCGCCGCCCGCGAAGTACGTGACCGGCGTCGCGCGGCGTGCGGCCCAGTCCGCTTCCTTCAGCAGCGTGCCGTCGGCCTGCTCGATCACCGCGCGCGGATCGCGTTCGACGCCGTTGTTGTAGCCGATCAGGTAGCGCGTGAACCACCGGTTGACCTCCGCGGTCCACGCTTCGCCCATCGCCGGCACGCGCGTCGGGTCGGTGTGCTTCAGACGGTGCAGCCACAGCTGCGTCGGCACGCCCTGGCGACGCATCGCGAGATACCACGACGTCGACTGGTCGACGCGCACGTTGTCGTCGGTCAGCCCCTGCGCGACGAGTGCCGGTGCCACCGCGAATCCCGTCGGGATGTCGCGCGCGGCCCAGAACGGCGAATAGTCGCCGGTCTTGCGGTCTTCCTGCTGCAATGCTTCGTCGATCAGGTGCGTGCAGCGCTCCGGATGCGCGTTCGTCAGCAGCGCCTTGATGTACACGTCGACATCTTCGCCCTGATAGCCTTCCGGCGCGCGCACGAGGCCGCCCGAGCGGTAGTAGCCGTACATGTTCGTCAGCCCGGCGATCGGCACGATCGCGTCGAGCCCGCGCGTGCGCAGGCTCGCGACCATCTTCGGCAGCGTGCCGTCGTACGATACGCCGTACATGCCGACGTGGCCCGTCGACCAGTTCGCGACGACCGTCTTGCCGTTGGCGTCCTTCGCGGTCGCGTCGCGGCCGAGCCAGCGGATCACCGATGCCATCGCGACCGATTCGTCGCGCGTCAGGATCGTCGGGCAGCCGTCCGAGCCGGCGGTGCCGAGCGAATCCGCGTAGACGATCGTGAAGCCGCGCGGCACGAAGTAGCTTTCGATCCACGAGCGGCCGGCGGCGGCCGCTTCGACCTGCTGCAGCATGCGCGACTGCGGCGCGGCGGCCAGGATGCGCGTGGACGCCGAGGCCGGTGCGCCGGCGGCCGCGGCCGGATGCGGCGTGCCGTCGAGCTCGACGTCGACGTTGTGGTCGGGGCTGTCGGCGAGCCCTGCGTAGTACGGGCTCGCAAGCACGATGACCGGCGTACGCGCGCCGTTCGCGGTTTCGGACGGCCGCACGATGCGCACGTGGATGCGGTCGCGCGTGCCGTCGCCGTCGGAATCGACCGGCGTGTCGACCCACGCGTTCTCCTCGATCGTGCCGCCCGACAGCGACGGCTGCACCTGGCCGTTGCTGATCACCGGCTTGTAGCGTCCGTTGCTGGCCGGATTTGCGTACGGGACGCCGGACGGCGACACGTGCGACGCGAGCGACTGCGCATCGGCCGCGGCGGCGGCGGTTCCCTCCTGTTGACCCTGCGCGAGTGCGGATACCCCCGCCACGCTGCCGCCGTCGTCGCCGCCGCACGCGGCGAGCGTCGTGGCCGCCACGAGCGCGGGAAGCCACGCGCGCCGGAATCCGGTTCGATGAATGTTCATTGAATCGACCTCGTCTCTTGTGATTGTCTGGAACCGGCGCGGCTCGCGATACGCCCCCTGCGGCCTGACCGGGTACTGCGTCGGATGAAACGGAACTGCACCATCAAAACCGGCGGGCGAGACGCACGGGGTCTCGCCCGGTGCCGGCACGCGTCACGCGATGCGCAACGCGGCCGGGGCCGGGGCGATCGCTTTGCCCCGGGCGGAATTCGTCAGGGCGGCGTCGGCACGAAGTAAATGCAGGAGTGCGAATCAAATGCGGGCATGCCCGAGCTTCCTTCAGGTTTCGGATGAAACGGAACGGCACGATGCGATGAGGCGGGAATGTTGCGAACGGCGGTGCTGCAACGGCAGGAAAGCGCGACGCGAGTCGGCACGGCTGGCCGGATTGCTTTCCGGAAGCTTGCGCAAAAGTTATCTCAGTGAAATGTCCGTGTCAAACTTTTTTAGTGTGGGTCAAACAAAGTTTTGGCATACGAGCGGCATGCCGTCTCAACTTCCCCGGAATCCGTCCGTAAACAGGAAAAAACATTCTGAAAGGAGAGAGAGGGCATGACGATTTCGGTCACGGCGGCGGGCGGCCTGTCGCTCGCGCAGCGGGCGCAGGCGGCGCTCGACGGACGCCAGGAGATGGACGCGACAGCGTCCGGCAAACCGCAGGACCCGCCGATCGGCATCCGGGCGCTGGATCCGGAAGCGATGCAGGCGGCGCTAACGAGACAGTTGTCGATGGTGGGCGACCTGACGATGAAGCTGCGCGGCGTGACCGACGCACTCGCGACGAGCATGCAGGACATCGTTGCGAAGCGCCCGGATCTGGCCGATGCGCAATTCGACTTCATGACCGACAACGGCCGGATCAAGGTCGTGTCGAAGACGATGACGGACAGCGATCGCACCTGGGTCGAGTCGACGCTGAACGCGAACGCCAGTCTGGTGCTCGCAACGCGCGATTTTCACCAGCAGGCCGTCGATATCGCCGCGCAAGGCGCGGCCGTGCGCGGCGATACGTTCACGGACGGCGATCGCGCGGCGGCCAGCCAGGGCGCCGACGCGCGCTTCCAGTTCATGAGCCTGCTCAACCGGTCGGTCGCGGACAACCCGCCGCCGGTGCCGCCCGGCGGGCACTTCACCGCGCAGGACGGCACGGCGCTGACGATCGACGCATCGGCCGGCAGCGCGCGCGGCACGCTCGCGCTGCTGAACACCGCGCGCCAGTTGTCGTCGGGCGCGGCGATCTTCGTCGACCGGTCCGGCGAGAAGTCCTATGGCATGCGCATGGAGCTGTTCGGTGTCGGCTTCGACGTGCTCGCCGGCTACACGCCGGATGGCAGCAACAGCGTCGGCTTCCACGAGATCGCGTAACGCCGCGCCGGTTGCGCCGGTTGCGCCTATTCGTCGCGCAGCGCTTCGGCTGGCCGTACCCTGGCGGCGCGCCAGCTCGGATACAGCGTCGCGACGCACGACATCAGGAACGCGGCCGACGCGATCTCGAGCACGTCGACCGCCGAGAGCTTCGACGGCAGCGAACTGAGGAAGTACACGGACGGCGTCAGGAAGCGGATGCCGAGCAACTGCTCGATCGCCGGCAGCACCCACGGGATGCTGACCGCGATCGCGCAGCCGAGCGCGACGCCCGCCAGCGTGCCGGCGAGGCCGATCGTCATCCCCTGGATCGCGAAGATCTTCATGATCGACCGGGGCGGCGCGCCGAGCGTGCGCAGGATCGCGATGTCGCCCTGCTTCTGCGTGACGGTCATCACGAGCGACGACACGAGGTTGAACGCGGCGACCGCGACGATCAGCATCAGGATCAGCGACAGCATCCGTTTCTGCAGCCGCTCGGCCTCGAACCACGTGCGGTTCTGCCGCGTCCAGTCGCGGATATAGAGGTCGCCCGACAGCGTGCGCGACAGCGCCAGCGCGATCTCCGGCGCGCGCTGCAGGTCGTCGAGACGCAGCCGGATGCCGGTCGGCGCACGCACGTTGGACAGCTTCTGCGCGTCGCGGATGTGGATGTACGCGAGCGCGCTGTCGTACTGGTAATGGCCCGATTCGAACGTGCCGACCACGTTGAACTGGCGGAACTGCGGCAGCGCTTCGCCGATGCGCGCGGTGTTGCCGGGCGCGAAGAACGTGATGCGGTCGCCGATCTTCACGTGCAGTGCGTCGGCGAGCGCCGAGCCGAGCACGATGCCCATCTCGCCCGGCACGAGCGCGTCGAGGCGGCCGGTCTTCAGCTTGCGCGCGATCTCGGACACGCGCGGCTCGAGCACGGGGTCGATGCCGCGCAGCGCAACGCCCGTCACGCTGCCCGCGTTCGTCAGCAGCGCCTGCGCGTCGACATAGGGCGCGACCGCGCGCACGGCCGGGTTCTGCAGCGACTCGTGCGCGGTCAGCCGCCAGTCGGGCATCGAGCCGGACGGCGAGAAGATTTCCACATGCGCGAGCACCGACAGCATCCGGTCGCGCACTTCGGTCCGAAAACCGTTCATGACCGACAGCACGACGATCAGCGCGGCGACGCCGAGCGCGATGCCGGCCATCGCGGCGCCGGCAATGAACGACACGAAGCCGTCGCCGGCCGAGCGCCGGCCGCCGCGCGCGTAGCGCAGCCCGATCTGCCATTCGAACGGGAGTTTCAAGCGGTTTCCTTTCATTTCGATTCGATCCTGCCGAGCCGCGCATTCTAGCGAACGCGGCGCGGCCGCGTGCAGAGGTCGCGCGCGCCGGACCCAGGCCCGTCCGACCGGCCGGTCATCTGGCGGCGTTGCGCGCCGGCACGCCGATATTTCCATCGTTTCGGGTCTGATCGATAATGGCGGCCAGCATCCGGTCGAACATACCAAGCAATACGGCGCAACCGGGCCGCGCCGTCACAGACCCATAACAATTCGGGGAAGGTTGCCGCGTCGGGCAGCATGTCCTTGACAAGGAAATAACAAATGGATTTGCTGCGCTTCCTGCTGCTTCTGCCGATTCGCGTCGCAGGCTTCGTCTGGTGGCTGCTCGGCTGCGCGCTGCGGCCGCTGGTCGGCGACGTGTCGTGGACGGCGCCCGCGTGGATGGGCACCACCGCCGCGGCCGTGCGCCGCCGTCCGTGGCATGCGGGCGGCCTCGTGCTGCTCGCGGCCGCGCTCGGCTATGGCGGGTACTGGTTCAAGCACCGCCCGAAGCCGCCCGAGCCCGAAACCGTCAGCTTCACCGTGAAGGCGCCGGCGATCACCACCTATGAGGTGGACGATACCGACAAGCCGAAGATCACCGTGCATCCGCTGGAAGTCGTGTTCGCGCAATCGGCCGCGCCGATCGAACGGGTCGGCAAGCCGGCCGGCGACGGCATCGAGATGACGCCCGCGCTGAAGGGCGCGTGGGAGTGGGTCGACGACAAGACGCTGCGTTTCACGCCGGCGGCCGACTGGCCGGTCGGCGCGCACGTCGAGGTGCGTTTCGCGGTGCATCGCGTGTTCGCGCCGCAGGTGATCATGCGCGACGATCGATTCGCGTTCGACCTGCCGGCGTTCGCCGCAACATTCGGCAACAACGAGTTCTACCAGAACCCCGACAATCCGGCGGAAAAGCAGGCGCTGTTGCAGTTGCACTTCAACTATCCGGTCGATCCGGCCGAATTCGAGAAGCGCATCGGCCTCGTGCTGGTCGGCCGCGACGGCAAGACCGCGTCGCCGCTGCGCTACACGGTCAACTACGACAAGATGAAGACGAGCGCGTGGGTCTACTCGCAGCCGCTCGAGATCCCGCGCGATCCGCTGTCGGTGCGGCTCGACGTCGACAAGGGCGTGAAGAGCACGCGCGGCGGCAACGGCACGCCGGACGTGCTGCATGCATCGGTCGGCGTGCCGGGGCTCTACAGTTTGTCGATCGGCAACGTCGCGCCGACGCTCGTCGACAACGAGCGCTACGAGCCCGAGCAGGTGCTCGTCGCCGAAACGTCCGACGGCGTGCGCAGCGTCGATCTCGCCGCACGCGCGAAGGCATGGGTGCTGCCGAAGCGCAAGCCCGGTGTCGAGCAGTCGGACGACGATCCGCCGTACGAATGGAACGTGGCCGACATCAGCGACGCGGTGCTGAAGCAGTCGAAGCCGCTGCCGCTCGAAGCGGTGCCGACCGAGAACGATTTCGCGACGCTGCAGAGCTTCAAGTATCACGCGACACCGGGCGACCGCGTCGTCGTGCGGTTCGAGGGCGACCTGAAATCGGCTGGCGGCTACCTGCTCGGCAAGCCCGTGACGAGCGCGTTCACGGTGCCCGACTATCCGAAGCTGCTGCGCTTCATGGCCGATGGCTCGCTGCTGTCGATGAGCGGCAGCAAGCGGCTGTCGGTCGTGTCGCGCAACCTGCCGGGGATGAAGGTCGAGATCGGCCGCGTGCTGCCCGATCAGATCCAGCATCTCGTGAGCTTCAACAACGGCACGTACGCGCGGCCGGAGCTGTCCTATTCGTTCAGCGAGGACCACATCGTCGAGCGCTTCGTGCAGACGCGCGCATTCCCGGCCGGCGAGCCCGGCAAGGCGCATTACGAAGGCATCGATCTCGGCCAGTACCTGAAGGGCGGCAAGCGCGGCGTGTTCCTGCTGCACCTGTCGCAGTACGACCCGGCGGCCGAGAAGAAGAAAGCCGACGATGCGAAGGACGGCGATGCATCGTCCGGCGACGGCAGCCAGGATCAGTCCGGCGATGCCGATTCGGGCGACAGCAGCGGCAATGGCGACAACAGCGACAGCGCACTCGGCGACACGCGCCTGATCGTCGTGACCGATCTCGGGATGCTGGTCAAGCGTTCGCTGGACGGCAGCCAGGACGTGTTCATCCAGTCGATCCGCACCGGCAAGCCGGTTGCGGGCGCAATCGTGTCGGTGCTCGCGGTGAACGGCCAGGCGCTGTTCACGCAGACCACCGGCGCCGACGGCGTCGTGCATTTCCCCGCGTTCAAGGGGCTCGACCGCGAGAAGCGTCCGCAGCTGTACGTCGTGAAGAAGGACACCGACCTGTCGTTCCTGCCGGTGGCGGGCCGCGATCGCCAGCTCGACTTCTCGCGCTTCGACGTCGACGGCGAACGCAACGCGACGGGCCAGGGGCAGCTGTCCGCGTACCTGTTTTCGGATCGCGGCCTGTACCGGCCCGGCGATCCGTTCCACATCGGCCTGATCGTGCGTGCGGCCAGCTGGGCGCGCAGCCCGGCCGGCGTGCCGCTGCAGGCGGAGATCGTCGACCCGCGCGGGATCACCGTCGAGCGCAAGCCGGTGACCGTCGACGCGACGGGTTTCACCGAGCTCGGCTATACGACCGCCGAAACGGCGCCGACCGGCACGTGGACGGTCAACCTGTATATCGTGAAGGACGGCCAGCCGGGTGCCGAACCGATCGGCAGCACGACCGTGCAGGTGAAGGAATTCCTGCCCGACCGGATGAAGGTCGACGCGAAGCTGTCGCAGCAGGTCGTCGAAGGGTGGGTGAAGCCGAAAGGGCTGAAGGGCATCGTCGATGCACAGAACCTGTTCGGCACGCCGGCCGAGAAACGCCGCGTCGCGGCGACGCTGACGCTGCGTCCCGTGTGGCCGTCGTTCCGCAGCTGGCAGGGCTATCACTTCTTCGATGCACGCCGCGCGAAGGAGGGCTATACGACGACGCTGCAGGACGGCACGACCGACGACCGCGGCCATGCCGAATTCGATCTCGATCTCGACAAGTACGCGGACGCGACCTACCAGCTCTACTTCCAGGCGAAGGCGTATGAAGCGGAAGGCGGGCGCAACGTCGCCGCGAACGCGCAGACGCTCGTGTCGAACAACGACTGGCTGGTCGGCTACAAGTCGGTCGACGATCTCGGCTACGTGAAACGCGCCAGCCCGCGCACGGTGCGGCTCGTCGCGATCGACCCGGGCGCGAAGGCGATCGACGTGAAGGACCTGCGCGCGCAGCTCGTCGAGGAACGCTACGTGTCGGTGCTGACCAAGCAGGATTCCGGCGCGTACAAATACGATTCGCGGCTGAAGGAAGTGCCGGTCGACGAGAAGCCGCTGTCGATTCCGGCGGCCGGGCTCGACTTCGCGCTGCGTACCGACAAGCCGGGCAGCTATGCGCTCGTGATCCGCCGCGCGGACGGCACCGCGGTGAACCGGATCGAGTATTCGGTCACCGGCGCCGCGAACGTCACGCGCTCGCTCGACCGCAACGCCGAGCTGCAGGTGAGCCTCGCGAAGCACGACTTCAAGCCGGGCGAGCAGGTGGAAATTGCGATCCGCGCGCCTTACGCGGGGAGCGGCCTGATCACGATCGAGCGCGACAAGGTGTATGCGCACGCGTGGTTCCATGCGGATACGACGAGCTCGATCCAGCACATCACGGTGCCGGCCGGTTTCGAGGGCAACGGCTACATCAACGTGCAGTACATCCGCGATCCGTCGTCGGACGAGATCTTCATGAGCCCGCTGAGCTACGGCGTCGTGCCGTTCTCGGTGAACCTCGACGCGCGCCGCAACGCGGTGAGCGTCGATGCGCCGGCGCTTGTGAAGCCGGGCGACACCGTCAACTTCACCGTGCATTCCGCGAAGCCGGCGAAGGTCGTCGTGTTCGCGGTCGACGAAGGCATCCTGCAGGTCGCACGCTACAAGCTCGGCGATCCGCTGAAGTTCTTCTTCCGCAAGCGGATGCTCGAAGTCGGCACGTCGCAGATCCTCGACCTGATCCTGCCGGACTTCGAGAAGCTGATGGCGATGGCCGCGCCCGGCGGCGACGCCGACGATGCGATCGGTCGCCAGTTGAACCCGTTCAAGCGCAAGCGCGACAAGCCGGTCGTCTACTGGTCGGGGATCGTCGACGTGAACGGCGATACGCGCCTGAGCTACACGGTGCCCGACTACTTCAACGGGAAGCTGCGCGTGATGGCCGTGTCGGTGTCGCCGGACCTGGTCGGCACGTTCGAAAGCGCGACGACGGTGCGCGGCGATTTCGTGTTGTCGCCGAACGTGCCGACGACGCTCGCGCCGGGCGACGAGGCCGACGTCAGCGTCGGCGTCGCGAACAACCTGACGGGCGTCGGCAACCAGCCGGTGCCGGTGGCGGTCACGCTGAAGACGGGCCCGCAGTTGCAGGTGATCGGGCCGGCGACGCAGAACGTCGCGCTCGCGCCGCAGCATGAAGGCGTCGCGATGTTCCGCGTGAAAGCGACCGAGACGCTCGGCTCGGGCGCGCTGTCGTTCGGCGCGCGCTACGGCGCGAAGGGCGCTCAGCAGCGCGTCGACGTATCGGTGCGGCCGGCCGCCGCGTTCCGCACGCAGCTCGACATCGCACGCGTCGATCCGGGCAAGAAGGCGAGCGTGCCGAACCTGCGGTCGATGTACGACGCGTATGCGTCGCGCGACGCGAGCATCTCGACCGCGCCGCTGGTGCTGTCGGAAGGGCTGTCGTCCTATCTCGTCAACTTCGACCACTACTGCAGCGAGCAGATGGTGAGCGCGGTCGTGCCGCGCGTGTTCGCGGCGAAGTGGCTGTCGGTGCGCGCGCTGACGAGTGCGATGCATGCGCCGGAAGCCGGCGCCGATGCGGCAAACGCGACCGCGATCACGCAGTTCCTTGACGTGCTGCGCGGCCGGCAGAACGCGCAGGGCGGTTTCGGGTTGTGGAGTGCAACGCCCGATGCCGATCCGTTCGTGTCAGCGTATTCGATGCACGTGCTGCTCGATGCGCGCGATCGCGGTGTGGCGGTGCCGAAGGACATGCTCGACGCGGGCAATGCGTATCTGCAGAAGCTCGCCGCGAACGATTCGCTCGGCTCGCTCGACCTGCTGCGGCAGCGCGCGTATGCGGTGTACCTGCTGACGCGCCAGGGCAACGTGACGACCAACAGTCTCGCGGCCGTGCAGAAGCGGCTGCAGGATGCGTATCCGAAAGACTGGAAGAACGATCTCGCGGCGGCGTGGCTCGCCGCGTCGTATCAGTTGCTGAAGCAGGACAAGGAGGCCGCCGCGCTGATCGCGGGCCCGCAGGCGTTGCTCGAGCGCAAGCGCGCGTCCGACGGCGACTACGTGACCGGTTACTACATCGACCCGCTGACGCGCGACGCGAGCGTGCTGTACCTGCTCGCGAAGCACTTCCCGGAACGCGTGAGCAAGCTGTCGCCGCGCGCGATGGACAACATCGCCGCGCCGCTCGTCGACAACCGTTACAACACGCTGTCGTCGGCAATGACGATCCTCGCGCTCGACGCGTATGCGGCGTCGAACGCGGGCCAGCTCGACCAGCTCGCGATCGACGAAGTGCGTGCGGGGGCCGGCGCGAAGGACGTGTCGTCGATCCAGGCGAACCTCGTGCGTTCGGGCACGTGGGCGGCCGGCGCGTCGCGCGTCGACTTCGTGAACGGCAGCGCGTTGCCGGCGTGGTGGATCGCAAGCCAGTCGGGTTACGATCGCGGCACGTCGACGAAGGCGATCAAGAGCGGGCTGGAGATCGTGCGCGACTACACCGACACGAACGGCAAGCCGCTCGACAAGATCACGCTTGGCCAGGAGATCGACGTACACCTGAAGATCCGCGCGACGGGTTCGGCGAGCGTCGGCAACGTCGCGATCGTCGATCTGCTCCCGGGCGGCTTCGATCCGGTGATCGCGCCGCCACCCGTGACCGACGCGCAGGAGGGTGACAGCACCGGCGGCGGCGCGCCGGCGCCGGTGGCCGATGCGCCGTGGCGTTCGCCGATCGGCGTGACGGGGTCGACGTGGCAGCCGCAGTTCGCGGATGTGCGCGAGGACCGCGTGGTGATCTACGGCACCGCGACGACCGACGTGCGCGAATTCGTCTACCGGATCAAGGCGAGCAACGCGGGCCGCTTCATTGCGCCGCCTGCTTACGGCGAGTCGATGTACGACCGCCGCGTGCAGGCGCAGGCGCCGGGCGGCGCGGCGCTGACGGTGGAGCGCGTGCGATGACGGCGCGGCTGCAGCGGCGTGGCAGGCCGCGCCGAAAGCGAGGAGCACCCGCGCGTGGCTGAAGCACCCATGCTCCGGCGCGCGCTGCACGGCGCCGGCCGCTGGCTGCATCGCTGGCAGAACTGGCTCGTCGGCGTGCTGCTCGTGTTCGGCATGCTGGCCGCATGCCGGCTGTGGCCGCATCCGCCGTTGCGCGACTGGAAGCCGTCGTCGGTCGCGGTGACGGACGCGCAGGGCCGGTTGCTGCGGCTGACGCTCGCGAAGGACGACCGCTACCGGCTGTGGGTGCCGCTCGACCGGATGTCGCCGCAGCTCGTCGAAGCGGTGATGCTGCACGAGGACCGCTGGTTCTGGTGGCACCCGGGCTTCAACCCGTACGGGCTCGCGCGCGGCGCGTGGATCACGTACGTACGCGGCGGCAATCCGCAGGGCGGCTCGACGCTGACGATGCAGCTCGCCCGCTCGCTGTGGAAGCTGAACACGCGCACGCCGGCCGGCAAGCTCGCGCAGGTCGCGCGTGCGATGCAGCTCGAACTGTTCTACTCGAAGCGGCAGATCCTCGAAGCCTATCTGAACGACGCGCCGTACGGCCGCAACGTCGAAGGCGCGGGCACCGCGAGCGTTGTCTATTTCGACCGGATGCCCGATGCGCTGACGCTGCCCGAAGCGCTCGCGCTCGCGGTGATTCCGCAGGACCCGGCGCGGCGCGTGCGTGGCGGGCAGGACGAGATCAACCGCGCGCTGGCGGCGTCGCGCAACCGGCTGTATGCGCGCTGGCTGACGGCGCATCCGGGCGATGCGTCGCTGAAGCCGCTGTTCGCATTGCCGCTCGCGATGCGGCCGCTGTCCGCGCTGCCGTTCGACGCGCCGCATGCGGTTGCGCAGGCGCTCGCCGCGCGCAGCGCGTGGCGCGCGACGTCGGGCGGCGCGGCGGACGACAGCGATGCCGGCGCGCGGCTCGCGACGACGCTCGACCTCGACCTGCAACGCACGCTGGAGCGGCAGATCGCACGCTATGTCGCGCGCAACGATACGCGCGGCGTGCGCAACGCGGCGGCCATCCTCGTCGATACGCGCGACATGGGCGTGAAGGCGCTCGTCGGCTCCGCGAACTTCTTCGACCGCTCGATCGACGGGCAGGTGAACGGCACGCTCGCGCGGCGCTCGCCGGGCTCCACGCTCAAGCCGTTCATCTATGCGCTCGGTTTCGACCAGGGTGTATTGCATCCGCAGACCGTGCTGCGCGACGTGCCGACTTCGTTCGGCCCGTACGCGCCGGAGAATTTCGACGGTCACTTCCTCGGGCCGATCACCGCGACCGATGCGCTGAACCGCAGCCGCAACGTGCCGGCCGTGTGGGTCGCGTCGCAGCTCAAGTCGCCCGACCTCTACCAGTTCCTGCAGGAAGCCGGCGTGCGCCGGCTCGCGAGCGCGCAACACTACGGGCTCGCACTCGTGCTCGGCGGCGGCGAAGTGACGATGCAGGATCTCGCGGCGCTGTACGCGATGCTCGCGAATCGCGGCGAGTTCCGGCCGCTGCGGCTGCGCGCGGACGAGCCGGCGCTGCCCGGCCGGCGCCTGCTGAGCGCCGACGCGAGCTACATGACGATGGACATGCTGCGCCAGCACTTGCGCCCCGACGAGACGAGCGGCGCGCAGCCGTCGAGCGTGCCCGTGTACTGGAAGACCGGCACGTCATGGTCGTTCCGCGATGCGTGGACGGCCGGCGTGTTCGGCCCCTATGTGCTGGTCGTGTGGGTCGGCAACTTCGACAATTCGACCAATACGGCGTTCGTCGGCGTCGATGCGGCCGCGCCGCTGTTCTTCCAGGTCGTCGATGCGCTGAATGCGGAGCGCACGCTCGTCGAGCCGCCGCGCGCGGTGCCGCCGCGGCTGAAGCGCGTGCGGATCTGCCTCGCGAGCGGCGATCTGCCGAACGAGTGGTGTCCGCAGCAGGGCTGGACGTGGTTCATGCCGGGCACGTCGCCGATTCGCGTGAGCACCGTGCACCGGCCCGTCGTGATCGACGACGCGACGGGGAAGGCCGCGTGCCCGCCGTACGACGGCAAGCGCACGCATACGGAAATCTTCGAGTTCTGGCCGTCGGATCTGCAGCAGGTGTTCGCGCAGGCGGGCATTCCGCGCCGGCGGCCGCCGCAGAATGCGGACTGTCGCGAGGCGGGGCAGGTCGAAGGCGATCCGCCCCGCATCACGTCGCCGCTGCGCGGCAGTACGTATGCGATGCGGGTGAAGCGCACGGAGGAGACGCGCATCGCGTTCAACGCGACGGCCGATGCGAGCGCGCATGCGCTGTACTGGTTCGTCAACGATGCGTATGTCGGCAGCAGTACGCCGGGCGATGCGCTGTTCTGGCAGCCGCGGACGGCCGGCAACTATACGGTGCGGGTGGTCGACGATCACGGGCGCAGCGATCAGCGGCCGTTGGGCGTGGGGTTGGAGCAGTAGGGGGCGGCAGTGTTTCCTTTGCTGCGTTTTTCAGTTGTCCGCTTTCGGCTATACCGGAGTGACCATGACACACCCTGTTTCGCAATCCGTCGACGGCTTGGCACGGCACACGCGCGCCGTCGCGCTGGTCGCGCTGATCCTGGGAAGCGCCGGCACGGCCTTCGCTGGCCAACTCGAGGATGCTGACAGGGCGTTTCAGCATGCGGACTACGCAACAGCCTTTGCACTTTGGCGCCCGCTTGCCGAACACGGCAACGCACGAGCGGAAGTCGGTCTGGGCAGACTCTACGACTCCGGATTTGGCGTGCCAAAAGATCACGCGCAAGCCACCGTCTGGTTTCAGAAAGCCGCGAATCAAGGTGACGCCGAAGGCGAATGCATCGTCGGTCTGGGATATGTGATTGGGGCCGGCGGCCAACCTCAGGATGTTTCGCGGGGAGTGGCCCTGATGAAGAAGGCCGTCGATCACGGAAATGCGGGATGTGCAAATCAGATCGGAGAACTCTATCGAAACGGTTTGTTTGGCGTACCCAAGGATCACGTCGAGGCAGTCGCATGGCATAGACGTGGCGCGGAGATGGGGGATGCGTTTGCCGAAGCGCGACTGGGGACAGACTATGAGCTCGGCATTGGCGTGCGTCAGGATTCCACGCTGGCTGCATACTGGCATGGAAAATTTGTAGAACACGTGCGCAAAGAGGCTGATCGAGGCGATGCCGTTGCGCAACTGATCTTGGGCGAATCCTATCAATGGGGCGGATCGGGCCTTGTCACGGACAAGGCTGCGGCCATGTATTGGTGCAAAAAGGCGGCGCAACAGAAGAGCCGCGTTGCAGATTCCGCCAAGCAATGCGTCGCGCAGATCGAACGGGCATCATTCGCTACCGAGTCAAAGTGACGATCGCGTTGGCGTCGTGAATGGCGGATCTCTGCGCTCCTCGATCGCGGAACGGGGCGGCAAGCGTCAACCGGAGGAACCGGTGCCCCGCCTTGACGCGCGTCCCGTCACCCCAGCTCGAACGACGTCACCCCGAACACACGATCGATCGCAATCGCGGGTGCGTGTTGCGTGTACATCCGCGCGGTTTCGAACACGCTCGTCATGCCGTGCCGTTCCGCCAGCGCAACGGCCGCGGGATTCGTTTCCGGTACGTCGAGCACGATGACCTCGCCGGGCATGCGTGCCGCCAGCGCACGAAACAGCCCGGTGGCGACATCTGCGTCATCGGCGAATAACGGGCCGATCTTGCAGCCGGCCTCGCAGCGTCGTATGACACCGTATCCGGCGATACGGCCGGCATCGACAGTTGCGAGCGCAATGGCATCCGGCTGCGCGATCCACGCCGAGATGAAATGTTCGCGCGCGGCGGGGAAACACTGGCGATCGTACGCGAGCAATTGCCCGAGCGGCACATCGGCCGCCGCAGTCACCAGCGCGCATCCGATACCGCTCACAAGCCCCTGATAGCGAATGTTGCGATATGCGAGCCGGAAGCCGGATTTCCGGTAGTTCGCCTGCTGCGCGACGACGCCATCGAGTCCGATGTTGCGTTCTCCAAGGTAGCGCATCCCGTGCTGCCAGATCCGCATGCCGAAGCCTTGGCCGCGAAACCCGGGTTTGACGATGTAGAGGCCGATGAAGCCGAAGCGGTCGTCGTAGGCGACGGCGGCGAGGCATGCGACCGGTTCGTTGCGCCAGACGCCAACGAAGAAGCCGGCCGGGTCGGCTTCCCTGAAGCAGGGCGGGTCATGCAGGCCGGGGTTCCAGCCTTCCGCGGCCGCCCATTCGACCGACAGGGCGACCTCGTCGGCCGACATGGTGCGCACGATGAAGTCTTCGTCTCGATCCATGGTTCGCCCTCGCGCTGCTGACCGAATCATCATAGTCGCGGGGGCGGCAATCGGCACGGGCATTTCATGCCGTCACCGGCGCGCGGGTTGCCGGTGGAAGCGGACGGGGCAGTCTGCGCTTCCTTCAACTGCCCCATCACCCGTCATCCGCCTTCGCCTGCAAATCCTTCAACCCCTGGATCACGACCAGCAGCGCGCGGCCGTGCTCGTCCGACCCGTCCCATGCGTCGACGATCGCGTCGCGCAGCAGGTCGTTATAGCGGCGGCGCGTCGGCTCCGTATCGACTCCATAGAAACTGCATAGCTTGGTGAATGGCGCGCTGCGGCGCAGCCGCCGCCCGTTCGATAGCCGCAGGCGCGACACGGTCGGCTGGCTGACCCCGGAAAGTCGCGCAATTTCGCTGGACGAGCGTGTATCTGCCATCAGGCGGCGCAACAGGTCTTGAACGGGAAAATCTTGGTCCGGGGCTTCCATGCGATGCATTATACCTATACAGTTACGGCTGTTGAATGGGCTTGCTGTCACCAGCGAGGCTGTATCCCGAGAAAGTTGATGACACTGAAACACCTCCCACCCACGTTCTGCTGGACCAAGATCGGTACCGAGTCCGGCGAGGAACTGCCGACCGTCGTGCTCCGCAAGGAATGGGAGCGCCGGCTCGGGGGCGGACGTTTTCTGTGGGGCATCAACCAGCCGCTCGGCAGCAGCGCGCAAGTCGCCGCGCATCGCACGGGCTCGCTGCTCGCGCTGTTTTCGCCGGTCGCATCGCGCCCGCGCGCGGGCGAGCGCAAGGACGCGCTGCTGTGGAATGCATGGGTCGACGCCAGTGGCCAGGTGCGGCCGTTGCCGCCGCATACGTTCATCGCCAGCCGCTCGACGTTGCCGTCGGGCCGGCGCCGCGAACAGCACTACGCGCTCGTGTGTGCGTCGTCCACCGCGCTGACGGTGGGTACGCAGTTGCGCGTGTTTCCCGATCACCTGCGCAGCGTGAGCACCGGCCAGCCGCTGGGTGCCGCACAGGGTGCGGCCGTGGTCGATTGCGTCGGGCGGGCGAAGGAGCAGACGGGCAAGAGCTACCCGCTCGCGCTGTCGGTCGAACTCGAGGCGCCGTATTTCGTGCGGCTTGCACAGCCGTGCGTGCTGAAGGCGCGCGATCTCGCGGAGGTGAACAAGGCGACGCGCGCGGGCGATTTCGATCGCTTCGTCGAGCTCGTCGCGCGCTTGCGCGGCCGTTCGCCGACGGATGCCGTGCGCGGCGTCACGCGCGATTTGTTCGACGTGCCGCCGATCGAAACGGCGGCCGCGTATGTTGCGCCCACGCATGCGGCGCGCTTGCGCAACCGGCCGGCAGCCGAGCATCCGCGCGATCTCACCGGCGACCTGTTCGACCTGTCGCCGGGCGAGGCGGCCGCGTTCGCGGGTCTTGCGCATCCGCGCATCGGGCGCGCGTGACGCCCGGCGCGAAGCTCATCGCGCAAGAATTTGTTGCAATCTCGCCGTAGCGGATCGGCGAGCGTAGAGGGACAATCGGCACGAAGCGCGCTGCGCGGCGGCCGATGCGTCGACACTCGATGGGTCGCGGTTCACGCCGCCGACATGCGCACCACGCACACTGAGCGTCGGCGTGCTTCACACTGCAATCCTGAGGGAGGAGTGTCGATGTCGACCCACATCTGTTCGCGGGAAGCGCAGGCCGCACAACGCTTCGTCGAAGCCACGCGCAACGTCGATCAGGCGTTTCGCGCGGTGCGCGGCGAAAGCGACGACGACGCTTCGTCGGCCGAATACGCACGCGCGATGTCGCGCCTCGATTGCGCGCTCGACGAGCTGGCGCGTGCACAGGAATGCTTCGATCGCGTCGTCGGCGCAGGCGCTGCGCACGGCAACTGACCATTCGTCGCTGCTGCTTGATTCGCGCGTCGGACGACGCGCGTGCCTCTTCATGCCGGGCGTGTCGCCCGGCATGTCCGTTCATCCTCCCGTTCCGGCTTCAGACCTGGCGGCCTTCGACCGGATAGCCGGGATCGGTATAGCCGTGCGTCGATACGTGCCCGGGCGGCACGAGTGCATCGACGAACCGTTCGTCGTCGGGGCCGAGTTCGAGCGTCAGCGCATCGATGTAGCTGTCCCAGTGCGCTTCGGTGCGCGGCCCCGCGATCGTCGAACTGACGATGCGGTTCTTCATCACCCATGCGAGCGCGAACGCGACCGGCGTCGTGCCGCGCGCGGCCGCATGCGCAGCCACCTGCTGCGCGATATGCAACGATTCGGGGCGCCATTCCGTTTGCTGGATGCGCCGGTCGCCACGGCCGGCGCGCGAATCGGCGGGCGGTTGCGCAGCCATCGCGTATTTGCCGGTCAGCACGCCGCGCGCGAGCGGGCTGTACGGCACGACGCCGATCCCGTAATGCGCGGCGGCAGGAAGCTGTTCGACCTCGGCCGTGCGATCGACGAGGTTGTACAGCGGTTCGCTCGCGACCGGACGATCGATGCCGAGCTGATCCGCGAGCCGCACGATCTCGGCGATGCGCCAGCCCTTGAAGTTCGACAGTCCGAAGTAACGCACCTTGCCCTGCCGGATCAGGTCGGCGATCGCGCGCATGCCTTCGTCGAGCGGCGCGTCGGTCAGCGCGCGATGGAAATAGAGGATGTCGATGTAATCGGTACCGAGCCGCTTCAGGCTCGCGTCGACCGATTCGACGATCCATTTCCTCGACTGGCCCTGCCGGTTCGGCCCGGCGTCCGGCCCGCCCGGATAGCCGAACTTCGTCGCGACGATCCAGCTGTCGCGACGCGGCGCGATCGCGCGGCCGACGACCTGTTCCGAGCGGCCGGCGTGATAGACGTCGGCCGTGTCGATGAAATTGACGCCCTGGTCGAATGCCTTGTCGATGATGCGCGCCGACGTCGCTTCGTCGGTCTCGCCGCCGAACATCATTGCGCCGAGACACAGCGGCGACACCTTCAGCGCGCTGCGCCCGAGATAGCGGTAATCCATGTGAGGCTCCATGCAGGCGTGCGCCTGCCGGTTGAATGAAGGGCCGCGCTCAAACGCCGGCTTCGTCGAACACGCGTTGTGCGATCGGCAGCGCCGAGCTTGCGGTCGGCCAGCCCGAGTAGAACGCGAGGTGCGTGATCGCCTCGATCAGCTCGTCACGCGTGAGGCCGTTGTCGAGCGCTTTCTTCAGGTGGAACGGCAGTTCGTTCACGCGATACAGCGACACGAGGCTGGCGACCGTGACGAGGCTGCGGTCGCGCGGCGACAGGCCGGCACGCTGCCAGACGTCGCCGAACAGCACGTTGTCGGTGTAGTCGGCTAGCGCGGGCGCAATCGCGCCGAATGCCTTGTGCGCGGGGGAAGTCGGTTCGGACATCGAGGGCTCCGGAGAACGTGGGGAATACCGGCGATGGTAGTCACCGACGCGTCTATCGATAATCCCCAACAATTCGCATGCACTTATCGACCGGATTCATGAATCGCGGCGGGTGGGCGATATCCGCGGTTCGGCCCGGTCCGGCTCAGGCTCACGCTCACGCGCGAATTCGCAGCGCCTCGACGATCACCGCGAGCGCACGCGACGACTGCCGCCGGCTGGCGTAATACAGGTGATGGCCGGGGAACGTCGGGCACCAGTCGTCGAGCACGCTGTCGAGGCGGCCCGCTTCGACGTGCGGCGCCGCGAGTTCGGCGGGCACGTACGCGAGCCCGTAGCCCGCGAGCGCCGCGTCGAGCATTTCGTACGTGCCGTTGAACGTGACTTGCCCGTCGACGCGCACTTGCAGCGCCTCGTCGCCGCGTGCGAGTTCCCACGCATACAGCGCGCCGTGCGTCGGCAGGCGCAGGTTGATGCAGTCGTGCGTGACGAGATCCTGCGGCGTGCCGGGCCGCGCACGTTCCGCGAAATACGCGGGCGCGCCGACGATCGCCATCTTCAGGTCGGGCGAGATGCGCACGGCGATCATGTCCTTCGCGACCTGGTCGCCGAGCCGCACGCCGATGTCGAAGCGTGCCGCGACGATGTCGGACAGCCCGTAGTCGGTCACGAACTCGACCTTCAGGTCGCGATAGTCGCGCAGCATCGGCGCGAGCTTCGGCCACAGCAGCGTGCGGATCACATAATCGGTCGCGTTGATGCGCACGGTGCCGGCCGGCTTGTCGCGCAGCTCCGCGAGCGCGGACAGCTCGGCCTCGATTTCGTCGAAGCGCGGCGCGAGGTTTTGCAGCAGGCGTTCACCGGCTTCGGTCGGCGCGACGCTGCGCGTCGTGCGCGTGAGCAGCCGCACGCCGAGGCGCGTTTCGAGCGAACGGATCGTATGACTGAGCGCCGATTGCGACACGCCGAGCCGGGCGGCCGCACGCGTGAAGCTGCGCTCGCGCGCGACGGCGATGAAGGCGAGCAGGTCCGCAAAGTTGTCGCGCGGCATGGAAGGAGTCGGGTGGTCGATTCCAGCGCATCGTATCACCGCGTTCGGCGGGCCGCGCGGCGGCGCGGCGCGTGCGTCAGCCCGCGCGCGTCATGCCCGGCGCAGCGGGCGCGGGGCGGTACGCGTAGCCGCGATGCTGGAACGAGGACGCGAAGAACCGCATCTGGTAGCGGATCGCGTTCGACCAGTAATCCCAGGTATGACCGCCGGGCCGTTCCGTGTAGTCGTGCGGCACGCCGAGCGCGACGAGCCGTTCGTGCAGCGCGCGGTTCGAGCCGACGAACGAATCGTCGCGGCCGCAATCGATCGTCAGGTCGAGATGCGCGCGCACGAACGCACGCGCGCTTTCGACGATCACGTTGCGATTCCAGAACGACGGATGGCGGCCGGGATCGCCGAACACGTGGTCGATGCCGGGCTCGTCCTCGCAGCAGCGCGGATCGACCGCGCCGCTGATGCTGCCGACCGCGCCGAACGTGTCGGGCCGGTCGAGCGCGATGCGCAGCGCGCCGAAGCCGCCCATGCTGAGCCCCGTGATCGCGCGCGCGTGCTGGGTCGCGATCGTGCGGAAATGGAGGTCGACATAGGACACGACTTCGTCGCCGATGAAGGTTTCGTAGCGGCTGCCCGAATCGAACGGGCTGTCGATGTACCAGCTTTCGTGTCCGCCGTCGGGCATCACGAGGATCACGTGATAGCGGTCGGCCAGCGCGGCGATGCGCGTGTTCGACGTCCAGTCGGTATGGTCGCCGCCCGAGCCGTGCAGCAGATAGACGACCGGATAGCGTTCGTCGCCGCGGTTGCTGCGCGCGTAATCGTCGGGCAGCACGACGGTCGCCTTGAGCGTCTCGCTCATCGCGGCGCTCGGGATCGCGACGACCCGCGCATGGAACGCGAAGGCAGGGCTCGCGACGGCGATCAGCAGAAGCAGCCAGAAGGTACGTGCCAGGTTCATCGATCCTCGCATGTGTCGACCCAGTCCGGCGCGGAGCGCCGGGAAAACCCTGTTCCGGCGACTCTAGCAACCGCGCCTTTCAACCATATTTCGGCGAATCCTACGGGTTGTCAGGCAGGCGGCGCGCATGCAATGCGCTCGATGGCGGCGCGCAACGCGTCGGGCCGCTCGGCCGGGATCAGGTGCCCGCAGCGCCCGATTGTCTCGAAGCCGGCGCAGCGTGCGAGCGCCCAGTCGGGCACATGCCAGCCCGCGCGCGAGCGTTCTCCGGCGACCAGCCAGACGGGGTGGCGCTCGAACACCTTCTCGAGCACCGGCAGGTAGCCCGCATCGCCCGTCGTCGCGACCACCGAGCGGCCCATCGCGCGCAGCGTCGATGCCGGCTGGTGCGCGAGCCAGCGGCGCGCGTCGTCGAGCTGGCCCGGCGACGGTGCGTCGATCGCGCCACGCAGCCAGTCGAGCGGGGCCGCGCGCAGGCCGATCAGCATGGCATCGGCTTCGCCGGGCGTCATGCGGCCGACCGATGCCGACCAGAACGCGTCGTCGAGCGTGAAATTGCCTTCGACGTTGACGATGTACCGCACGCGTTCGGGGTGCGCATGCGCGAACAGCATCGCGATTGCACCACCGACCGAGTGGCCGACGATATCGACCGGCTGCGCGCCGAAATGTGCGTCGATGGTTTGTCGCACGTGCTCGACCTGCGCATCGAGCGAGATCGCATCGAACGGCACCGCGCGATACGCGCCGTAGCCGAGCAGGTCGGGGCAAAGATGCGGGCCGTTCCAGTCGCGCACGTCGAACGTGCCGATGAAACCGTGCACGAAGACGACGGGTGTGGGCCGGGTCATTCCGCGGCTCCGGAGGGCAGCGGCGGCAATTGGAGTTCGGCGAGCAGTTCGTCGAGTTCCAGCACGTGCGTGCGGTCGTGATCGAGCAGTTCGCGCACGAGTTCGTCGAGCGACATGCGGCGGATGCCGTCGCGCAGACCGCAACGGGCGAGTTGCGACGGCTCCAGCGCGGCCGCGGTGGCGCACAGCGCGGCGCGGCCGGTGCGGAACGCCGCGACCGCGTGGTCGAGCGGCTGGGCGAGGTAGTCGCGTTGCGCGGCGAGCACGGTGCCGTCGACGGATGCGATCACCGGCAGCTCCGCCGTGCGCACGGCGTCGATGCGTTCGGCGAACACCGAGTCGAGATCGCGCAGGTGGCACGCATGTTCGACGAGCGAGAAGCCGGTACCGGCCGGGCGGCGCGTGGCCAGCGCGGCCGGCACATGCGAGGTATACGCGGCGAGCCGGTCGGGCATGCGCGCCAGCGCGGCGGCGACGTCGGCGAACGGCAGCCGGTGCGGAAACGGGCTGAACACCGCGCCATAGCTGAACAGCGCACCGCCGAGCCGCCCGCGCGCCTGCACGACCTCGTGACGGTGGCGGCGCATGACTTCCGCGACCATCGCGCCGCAGAACTGGCGGGCCGTCGTGTCGGTTTCGATTTCGGGGAATGTGCGCGCGATCTCGTCCTGGATCGCGCCGATCGCGGCCACGCCGACGCGCGACAGCGCCGCGAATTCCGGATAGCGCTCGGGTTGTGCAATCAGCGCCTCGAGCTGCATGCCGAGCGCGGTGGTGCGGAAACGGTCGAAACGGGAATGCATGGCGAACCGGCCCTGGCTAGTAACGTATCAAAACGATACGTTACTAGCCAGGGCCGCGTCAACTGCCCGGCGCTAACCGGCGAGCGCCGTGAGCAGCTGGTTCCGGACGATCGCGGTCGCCAGCGGCTGGCGGCCGAATTCGTACCACCCGATGTGACGCCGCCACGTCGCGCCCGGAATCGGCTTCACGAACAGCAGCGGATCGTCGCTCCACGCGGCGTGCCGCAGGCGCGGCACGATCGTCACGCCGACGTTCTGCCGCACGAGATCGGCGATTGCGGCGATCGAGTTCATTTCGAGCACGGGATTCACCTCGACGTGCAGGCGGCGCAGCAGGCTCGTGACATGCCGTCCGGTCGGCGACGCGGCTTCGAAGCCGATGAACGGATGACGCTTGAGCAGCGACGCCACCGATGCATCGGCCGGCGCGAGCGCCGGGTTGGCCAGCAGCACGAGCGGCTCGTCATACAGGTACTCCCACGATTCGGGCAGCGTGGTCGCGCGCGGCTCGCCGATCAGCACGGCCGCATCGATCTCGCCGGCGCGTACCTGGCGCTCCAGTTCCGGGCTGCCACCGTGCGTGAGCCGCACGTTCAGGCCCGGATACTGCACTTTCAGCCGGATCACGTTGGCCGCGAGAAACCCCATCGACGACACCGTCGCCCCGATCGTGATCGACCCTTCGATGCTGTGCTGCCCGCTCACGCCGCGCACCAGCGAGTCGTACGCGGCCACCACCGAGCGCGCCTGCTCGAGGATCGAACGGCCGGCATCGTTCAGCTGCACGCTGCGCCCGCTGCGGTCGAACAACTGCCGCTGGCATACGCGCTCCAGCGTGCGCATCTGCGCGCCGACCGCCGCGTGCGTCAGCGCCATGCGGTCGGCCGCGGCGGCCATCGTGCCGTGTTTCTCGATGGCCAGGAACGTCCTCAGCATTCGAATCTCGCTCATCCCTCTCTCCTGGAAGCCGTCCGGCAACGTGCGCGCGCAGCGCGTTCGACCGGTGTCGCGATGCGCCGGATGATCGCACGAAACTAAAAAAAATCTTTCGTTTATGGAAAGAAAATAACGCTTTTTATTTTGTTTATCGCGCCCGAGAATCGTTTCGTCCGATTCAGCGCAAGGAGTGTTTCGATGTCGTCCATCCAGCCTTTTCCCTTCGTCAGCGTGTCCGGCAAGCCGTACGAGCGGGGCGTGCAATACGGCCGTGCCGTCGCGGCGCGCGTACGCCTGAGTGCGTCGCGTTACGGGCAGACGCTGCGCAACCTCGGCTACGGCGCGGCCGCGCAGGCAGCGTTCATCCGCTCGCTCGAACAGGCGATCGGCGCGTTCCAGCCGGCCTGTCTCGACGAGATGCGCGGCATTGCCGACGGGGCCGATGTGGCGTTCGACGACATCGTGCTCGTCAATGCACGTACGGAAGTGCTCGCGAAGGCGCGCGCGGAGCACGCGCTGCCGGCCGGTGCGGACGCCGAGGACGAAGATGGCTGCACCGGCGTGCTCGTGCTGCCGTCGCGTTCGGCGACCGGCAAGCTGATCCACGCGCAGAACTGGGACTGGAAAGCCGACTGCGTCGATACCGGCATCGTGCTGCGCGTGCATAACGACGACGGCCCCGACTTCCTGACGTTCGTCGAGGCGGGCGGGCTCGCGCGCAGCGGGCTGAACGCGAGCGGCGTGTCGATCACCGCGAACTATCTCGAATCCGACCGCGATTTCACGCAAACCGGCGTGCCGCTGTCGCTGCTGCGCCGGCGCGTGCTCGAGGAGCCGGTGTTCGCGAATGCGCTGCGCGTGATCGCGACGACGCCGAAGTCGTGCTCGAACAACATCATGCTCGGCATGGCCGACGGCTTCGGCATCGATTTCGAATGCGCGCCGGACGAGGCGTTTCCGGTCTATCCCGGCGACGACGACCTGATCGTCCATGCGAACCACTGGGTCAGCCCGGTCGCGCGCACGAAGCTGCGCGACACGGGGTGCGAGAACTCGCCCGACAGCTACTACCGCGACTGGCGTGTGCGCCGGCTGCTCGGTGCGCTGCCGAAGATCGACCGCCAGGCGGTCAGCGCGGCGCTGTTCGACGACTTCGGCGCGCCGTACTCGGTCTGCCGGCCGCCGCGCCCCGGCACGCGCCACACGCTGTCGGCGACGGTCGCGATGATCGTCATGCAGCCGGGCGACGGGGAGATGGACGTCGCGCCGATGCCCGCGCTCAACCGGGTGTTCACGCGCTACAGCCTGACGCGCGAGCCGCTTCGCGAAGCGGCCTGAACGGCGGCCGCCGCCCGCACGCGATCCAGCACACCAGAATCATTCAGGAGACAGACAGATGTTCGATACCGCAACGACGCCGGCCGGTTCCGGCGAAGCCCGCGCAGAGGCGCTGTACGACCTCGGCTCGACCACGGTCTACGCGAGCCGGCACGATGCGCGATTTCCGTACGTGCTGTACGTGCCGGACGACATCCGGTCGCCGGACAACGACGTCGAGCTGGTCGTCGTGATACATGGCACGGGGCGGCAGTTCACGCAGTACCGCGACGCGTTCGCGCCGTTCGGCCGCTGGAACCGCTGCATCGTGCTGTGCCCGCTGTTTCCGGTCGGCGTGTGCGGCGACGGCAATCGCAACGGCTTCAAGCGGCTCGCCGAAAGCGACATCCGCTATGACCGCGTGCTGCTCGACATGGTGAGCGAAGTTGGCGAGCGCTACGGCAAGCGCTTCGACCGGTTCGCACTGTCCGGCTATTCGGGCGGCGGGCAGTTCGCGCACCGCTTCGCGTATGTGCATCCCGAGCGGCTGTGGGCCGTGTCGATCGGCGCGCCGGGCAACGTCACGCTGCTCGATCCGCAAAAGGCGTGGTGGCTCGGCCTCGGCGGCGTCGAGCGGCAGTTCGGCAAGCCGTTCGACGCGGCGGCGCTGGCGCGCGTGCCGGTCCAGATGGTGGTCGGCCGCGCCGATCTCGAGACGTGGGAAATCACGGTGCGCGAAGACAGCGCGATGTACGTGCCCGGCATCAACGATGCGGGCGCGACGCGGCCCGAGCGGCTGCGCGCGCTCGCGGCGTCGTTCGAGGCGGCCGGTGTCCGCGTGCGCTTCGACGCGTTGCCCAACGTCGCGCACAACGGGATGCAGACCGTCGAGACGGTGCAGGACTTCCTTGCGCAGACGCTGCGTGCATTGCGCACTGGAGGCTAGGCTCATGGAAATCGGCGACGAAGCGGGGCAGGCCCGCAAGGTCATCGTGTCGACCGTGATCGGCGGCACGTTCGAGTGGTTCGACTTCATGGTGTACGGCTACTTCTCGAGCCTGATCGCGCGGACGTTCTTTTCCGGCGTCGGGCGCGGCGAATCGATGCTGCTGACGTTCGCGACGTTCGCCGTCGGGTTTCTCGCGCGGCCGGTCGGCGGCGTCGTGATGGGGATGTATGCGGACCGTGCCGGGCGCATGAAGGCGTTGTCGTGGATCATGGTCGCGATGTCGGTCGGGTCGCTGCTGCTCGGCCTCACGCCGGGCTACGCGACCTGGGGCATCGCCGCGCCGGCGCTCGTCGTGGCGGGCCGGCTCGTGCAGGGGTTCGCGGTCGGCGCGCAGTTCGCGCTGTCGTCGGTGTCGATCTACGAGGTTGCGCCGCCAGGCAAGAAGATGTTCTACGGCAGCTTCAACATGCTGTCGCTCGGGCTCGCGGCGATGTTCTCGTCGGGCGGCAGCTACCTGCTGTCGCGCTACCTGTCGCATGCGGCGATGGCCGAATGGGGCTGGCGCGTACCGTTCCTGATCGGCGCGCTGGTCGGCCCGCTCGGCTTCTACATCCGCCATCACGTCGACGAATCGGCGGCGTTCCAGCGGATGCGCGCGCGGCCGGCCGCGCGGGCGCCGGCCGGCGTGCGCGCCCGCGCGTTCGTCCGCGAGAACGGCGATGCGCTCGTCTGCGCGATCGGCGTGATGATCGCCGGCACGTCGCTGAACTACGTGTGGAATGCGTACCTGCCGAACTACGCGCAATCGCAGCTGCATTTGCCGCTCAGCTCGTCGCTGCAGGCCGTGTTCGTCACGAGCATCCTGTCGTGCGTGCTGTCGCCGCTGTTCGGCAAGCTGGCCGACCGGATCGGCCCCTACCGGTTGTTCTGCTGCTTCATCGCCGGCTGGCTCGTGTGCGTGTTCCCGCTGTTCTGGTATCTGCTGGACGCGCCGACCGCGAACCGGCTGATGATCGTGCATCTGATCGGCATGCTGTTCCTGACGCTGCAGGGCGCCGCGCATCCGGGGATGCTCGTGCAGATCTTCACGGTCGAAGGGCGTTCGACCGGGGTGGCGATCGCATACAACTCGTCGGTGACGCTGTTCGGCGGGCTCGCGCCGTTCTACATCTCGGTGGTCGCGCACCTGACCGATGCGCGGTTCATCCCGCCGAGTTACCTGTTCGGCACGAGCCTGCTCGCGATCGCGCTGGTGCTGGCCACGCGTACCGGACGGCGCTCGATACGGCACGACTGCGCGCAGCGCGGGCGCGGCGACGCCGTGCATGCGGGCGAGTTTGCCGGTTCGGGCGGCACCGTTCCGGCGCATGAACGGACGCAGGCGCGGCCGTGACGTTGCCGGTTGCCGCCACGGCCGACGGCAACCGTGCGAAGCGGGGCGGGCGCGAGGTTCACGCCCGCCCGCCGCTCACGACTTCGGCCGGGCGTCGACTTCCGCACGCATCCGCGCTTCCTGCTCCTTCAGCTCGGGCGTGAAGGCGTCGCCGAAATCGGCGGCTTCGAACAGCGGGCGGATCTCGATGTCGGAGTCGCCCGGCATCGGATTCGGGCAGCGCTTCACCCATTCGACGGCTTCTTCCATCGATTTCACCTGCCACAGCCAGTAGCCGGCGACGAGTTCCTTCGTTTCGGCGAACGGGCCGTCGATGACGGCGCGGTTCTTGCCGGAGAAATGGACGCGCTTGCCGTGGCTGCTCGGGCGCAGCCCGTCGGCGTCGAGCAGGATGCCGGCTTTCACCAGCGCCTCGTTGAAGCGGCCCATTTCGGCCATGCTTTCGGTGTCGGGCAAGCGGCCGGATTCGGAATCGGCGGTGGCTTTGACGATGACCATGACGCGCATTGTCGTATCTCCTGAAAAATGAACGGGGCAACCGCCGACGGTATCGACGGCAAAAAAGACCGGTTACGACAACACGACGCACGAGAATGACGCGAATCGACATCGTGCACGAAGAATTTTCGATGACAGGCCGGCCGGCGGGCGCCGCCGCGGAGCGCGCTGCCAAAACTGGTATGCTGATCCTCGCCACGTTGACGCGGAGGGTGCCATGGCTGCTAAGGAAGTCTCGAAGAAGAAGTACCTGAAAATCCTGAACAAACGCCTGCGTGCGGAGCCGAAGGCCCCGGCCGGCGCGTCGTTTGTGTTTTTCCCGCTGGGCGCGAAGGCGAAGCACGCGACGGGTGTCGTGTCCGGCGACGCGCGCAGCAAGGGCGAACTGGCCGTGATGGCCGCGGTCCAGCGCAAGGCGGCCGAAGAGTTCGTCGTCGCCGGCGCCTGACCGGCACCCGCTCGACCTCCATTGGAATGCCGCCGCCGCGGCTTACGCGGCGGCGGCTTCGCAGTGCGCGATCGCGCCGGCGAGCACACGCGGGATGTCATGCGTAATCGCCGGGCCGTGCATCGGCAGGATGAGGTCGAGATCGAGCGCCTGGATCCGCCGCAGTGCGCTCGCCATGTGCGCGAGCGACGGCAGATAGTCCGAGCGCCGGATCGACTCGAGGATGACCGGCAGCGGGTCGTCCGTTTCCTCGTCGCCGAAGCGCATCAGGATGTCCGACGACAGCAGCGCCCTGTACGCCGGCAGGTACACGACCAGCGCATCCCATTGATGGACATGCTTCGTGAAGACCGGCACGACGTCGACGCCTGCAATGGTCGTCGGCTCGCCGTCCTTCAGCAGCTTCGTGCGCACGCCGAAGATGTCGGCCAGCCCGTGCGTGCACATCGGATGGCCGTACGCGACGAGCGCCGGATTGGCCGCGAGAAAGTCGGGCAGCGCGCCCATCTCGTCGACTTCGAAATGCGGCACGATCACGCTGCTCACCATCGACGGCGTGATGCCGACGGTCGCGAGGCTCGCGCTCAGTTGCGGAAAATTGGCGCGCGTGCCCGTTTCGATACACACGACGCCGCCGTCCGGCGCGCGCACGAAGAACTGGCTGAAACCGAGCTTCAGCTTGTCGATGTAGGTCGTTGCGCGAAACAGGCCGCTGCGGATTTCTTCGATTCGGGCGTGGTCCATCGATGCAATCCTCGCGCGGGGAGTGGGGCGGGACGGCACCGTCGCGCGCTCGCCGCGACGTATTGAACGAGGGCTGCGCGTGAACCGGTGCGTCGATGCAGTCTAGCAGCGTCGCCCCGGATCCGAAGCCTGCCGGTTTGCGTAGCGGCCGGGAACGGCGCTGAACGCGTTCACGGCCTGACAGCCAACCCCGACGGTCAGGACAGCTTGTCGGCCGCCGTCGCCGGATAGCGGCCGTTGCCGCCTGTCTCGTCGCCTGCCGCCAGTTGCTCCAGCGCGAGGCCCTTCGTCTCGATCCCGAGCGTCCACACGGCGATCGCCGCCGCGATGAACGACAGCGCGCCGAGCGTGAACACACCGCCCTGGCCGAACACCGGCAGCACGACGCCGACCACGTAAGGCCCGATCAGCGAGCCGACGCGCCCGATCGCCGATGCAAAGCCCGAGCCCGTCGCGCGCGCGCCGGTGCCGTACAGCTCGGGCGTGTACGTGTACAGCGCGGCCCACATCCCGAACAGGAAGAACTGCATTGCGAGGCCCGTGACGATCAGTAGCGTCGTGCTGCCGCCGTACAGTGCGCTCTGGCCATAGGCGTATGCCATCGCACCGCCGCCGATCAGCGACGCGATGCAGGTCGGCTTGCGCCCCCAGCGTTCGACGAGCCACGCGGCGCACAGGAAGCCCGGCACGCCGCCGAGCGAGATCAGCACCGTGTAGAACACCGATTTCGTGACTTCGAAGCCGGCTTGCTGCAGCAGCGCGCCGAGCCACGAGGTGAGACCGTAGAAGCCGAGCAGCGCGAAGAACCACAGCAGCCACACCATCACCGTGCGGCGACGGTACACGCCGCTCCAGATCTCGCGCAGCGCGCCGTGGCCGCGTGCCACAACCGGTTCGGCGAGCCGCGACGGCGGCGGCAGCGTCGTGACGCCGGCCGAGCGCATCACCTTCGCCTCGATCGTGTGCATCACGGTGTCGGCTTCCGTGTGCCGGCCCGCATGTTCGAGCCAGCGCGGCGATTCGGGCACGATCCGGCGCACGACGAGCACGAACACCGCGGGAATCGCGAGCAGCGCGAACACGGTGCGCCAGCCGAACTGCGGCAGCACGAAGTACGCGACGACGCCGGCCGTGATGAAGCCGAGCGGCCAGAAGCCGTCCATCAACGCGATCAGGCGGCCGCGCTTCTCGGTCGGCACGAACTCGGACAGGAGCGTCTGCGCGACCGGGAATTCCATCCCCATCCCGATGCCGAGCAGCACGCGGTAGACGATCAGCGCGTCGACGCTCTGCGCGGTCGAGCACAGGTACGACGCGGCGCCCCACAGCACCATGCTCCACTGGAACACCGGCCGGCGGCCGAAGCGGTCGGCGAGCAGGCCGGCGACGGCCGCGCCGAGCACCATCCCGAAGAAGCTCGCGCTCGCGACGAGGCCGGCGGCCGCGGTCGACAGACCGAACTCCTTGCGGATCGAGCCGAGCACGAACGTCATCGTGCCGAGGTCGACCGAGTCGAAGAAGAACGCGATCGCGATGATGAAGAAGATGCGCTTGTGATAGCCGGAGAACGGCAGGCGTTCGAGCCGGGCAGCGGCGGAGGCGGGAGCGGTGGCGGCGGGCATGGCGTCCTCTGAAATGAAAAAGGGGCCGCGCAGCGCATGCTCCAGGGCCCCGATGCTTCACATTCAGTAGACGCGACCACAAACTGCCGCATCAGAGGAAAAGCGCCGCCTGCTTGCCCAAATGCGTCATCGGCGGGCGGCGCGTGCCACGTCAGTTCTTCAGCTTGTAGCCGGTGCGGAACATCCACGCGACGATCGCGAGCAGGATCACGAGGAACAGCCCGGTCGCGGCGAGGCTGATCCATACGTGCACGTCGGCGAGCCCGTAGAACGACCAGCGGAAACCGCTGATCAGGTAGACGATCGGGTTGAACAGCGTGATCACGCGCCATGCGGGCGGCAGCATGTCGACCGAATAGAAACTGCCGCCGAGGAACGTGAGCGGCGTGATGATCAGGAGCGGCACGAGCTGCAGCTTCTCGAAGCTGTCGGCCCAGATGCCGATCACGAAGCCGAACAGGCTGAACGTGATCGCCGTCAGCACGAGGAACAACACCATCCAGAACGGATGCAGGATGTGCAGCGGCACGAACAGGCCGGCCGTGGCGAGGATGATCACGCCAAGCAGCATCGACTTCGATGCGGCCGCGCCGACGTACGCGATCACGATCTCCCAGTACGACACCGGCGCGGACAGGATCTCGTAGATCGTGCCGGTGAAGCGCGGGAAGTAGATGCCGAACGATGCGTTCGAGATGCTCTGCGACAGCAGCGACAGCATCACGAGGCCCGGCACGATGAACGACCCGTAGCCGATGCCGTTCACGTCGCTGATGCGCGAGCCGATCGCGGAGCCGAACACGACGAAATACAGTGACGTCGAAATCACCGGCGCGATGATGCTCTGCATCAGCGTGCGGCGCGTGCGGGCCATTTCTGCGCGGTAGATCGCGCGGATTCCATGCCAGTTCATGCGTCAGGCTCCTTGCACGCCGTTGCGGCGGTTGTCGATCAGGCTGACGAAAATGTCCTCGAGCGAGCTCTGCGTCGTGTGCAGGTCGCGAAAGCCGATGCCGGCCGAGCCGAGCGCGTTGATCAGTTTTGCGATGCTCGCGTCGTCGCGCTGCGAGTCGTACGTGTAGACGAGCGCGGCGCCGTCGTCCGCGCGTTCGAGCCCGAACGGCGCGAGCGCAGGCGGCACGTCTGCGAGCGGGTGCTCGAGCTGCACGGTCAGCTGCTTCTTGCCGAGCTTGCGCATCAGCTCGCGCTTTTCCTCGACGAGCACGAGCTCGCCGCCGAGGATGATGCCGATCCGGTCGGCCATTTCCTCGGCTTCCTCGATGTAGTGCGTGGTCAGCAGGATCGTCACGCCGCTTTCGCGCAGCGAATCGACGAGCTTCCACATGTCGCGGCGCAGTTCGACGTCGACGCCGGCCGTCGGCTCGTCGAGGAACAGGATGCGCGGCTCGTGCGACAGCGCCTTCGCGATCATCACGCGACGCTTCATGCCGCCCGACAGCGTCATCAGCTTGTTGTCGCGCTTGTCCCACAGCGACAGCGCCTTCAGCGTCTTCTCGATGTACGCGGGATCGGGCGCCTTGCCGAACAGGCCGCGGCTGAACGACACGGTCGCCCAGACGGTTTCGAACGCGTCGGTGGTCAGTTCCTGCGGCACGAGGCCGATCATTTCGCGCGCCGCGCGGTATTGATCGCGGATATCGTTGCCGCCGACCGTCACACGGCCTGCGGTCGGCGTGACGATCCCGCAGATCGAGCCGATCAGCGTCGTCTTGCCGGCGCCGTTCGGCCCGAGCAGCGCGAAGATCTCGCCGGGGCGGATGTCGAGGGTCACGTGCTTCAGCGCCTGGAAGCCGGACGCGTAAGTCTTGGAGAGGTCGGAGACGGAAAGGATCGGTTGCATGCTCACGGATGGCACGGCCGGCCGGCGCGACGCGGGGTGCCGCGCGTGCCCGGTGTCGCCGCCGCTGCGAGGCGGACGGGACCGGGGACGGCATGGCGAACGGGCGTCATGTCGAACGGCGTTGTGGTGCGGGATCGCGGGACCGCCATATTAGCAATCGGTAGATCGAAATGCATTCTGATGGAAAGGCGGGGCATTGCCGATGCCGGATTGGCATGAACTGAGCGGTCATCAGTCAATAAAAAAGAGCTTTATTTGAATTGAGCGAACAATTGCGGGCATTTTCCGCAAACCGGGCCGTGACCGCGTCGCCGCGCGTGCGGCCGGCCGACTGTGCTGCCCGAAGGACCTTGCGCCGTATCGGGACGGAACGCATCGCGCTCGCGATAATGCGTTCCTTTCATCGTTTACGGAGCGGCGCGCATGTCTTTGATCGATTTCAAATCCGTGGCGGACGCCCAGGCCGCCGCATGGAAATCCACGATCGTCGGCGAGGTCGGGCCGGCCCGGATCAAGGTGCTGCGCATGGATGCGCAGCCCTACGAGGCGGAAGTGCACGACTACAACGAGGGATTGCTGGTGCTCGACGGCACGCTGATGCTCGAAGTCGAAGCGGAAACGGTCGTGGTCGGGGCCGGACAGATGTATCTCGCGCGGGCCGGCATCCGTCACGCGGTGCTGCCCGGCAGCCACGGCACGCTCGCGATCATCGACGTGTAAGGTTGCGCTGCAACATGCGCGGCGGCCGCTGAAGGCCGGCTGGCTTGGCTCGGCGCGGATTGGCGGTCGCCGTTCAAACGCGTGTTCCATGGCCCCGGTATTTGTCTGAGCAAATAAAATGAAGGCTGTTTGAAAATCTGTCAAATACCGTGTAAACGCTAGGATCGCGCGGGTTCATTCGTTTGGAACTCTGCATCCATTTACTTGTTTGAATGGTCCGATCATAGTCTCGACAAACGACGCATCACGATAACGAATCAAGCGTACGGATGGAGACCACACCATGAGACGCCTATCCGCGGGGCCAGCCGGACTGCCGTTTCCCGATTTTTCGCTGCATGCAGGCGCGACGCAGGTCGCATGCCTGCGTCGTCACCTCGCCGTGTAGCGGCGAACCACTTTCCGTTTCGATCGTTCCGACGGCGCCGTGCCGCATGACGGCGCTGCGGGAGCGCGCTCGTCTGCCGCCGCGGCATGTGCCGCATCCGCCTGACCGGCATCGCGGCTGCCTTGCGCGCACCGTCATGCGCCGCGCATTCGTGCGGCGGCGCGATACCAACCGGCGGGCCATGCAGCCCGGCCGGACGAGACTTGTCGTACCTGAAAAGGAGGGGTTGATGATTTGCATTCCTGAATGGCGGAAGGCGATCCTGTCGTGCGCGGTGCTTGCGTTGCCGTTCGTCGCCGGTTGCGGCGGCGGCGACGATCCGGGGCCGATCAACGTGCCGCAGTGCTCGGGCAGCGCCTGCGGGCCGAGCGGTGCTGAAACGACGCCGCCAGTGGTGACGAAGCTGTGTCCGGACGCGCTCGATTACACGACGACGTATACGGGCGGTTCGGGCAGCGGCGAATACGTGAAGGTGAAGTTCGACACGACGAAGCTCACCTATCAGATGCAGTTCATCGACTCGTCGGTGCCGACCTCGGCAGGGCAGATCAACAACACGCGCGCGGGCCTGACGATCAGCGGCGCGTTCCATCATCCGACCAATCTCCCGACGGCCGAGCAGAATCGTTGCGCGTTCGTGCTCGACAGCGGCGCGACGAGCGACGGTACGTATTCGGTGACGATCAACCGCGCCGATCCGCCGATGCTGTTCGTCGGCAACGGCGTGGTGGGCGGCGGGATTCCGGGCGCGACGATCGCGTTCCAGGGCATCGACGTCTTTGGATCAATCATCGGGGCGGTGCCGTCGCGTACGTTCGACTTCTACCCGTTCATTGGCTTCACCAACACCGAAACGGATTTCACGAAGGTGGCCGGCGCGTATAACGAGGTCGGCATTCACCTGTCTCCGCCCGGTACCGGCTATCAGACCAGCACTCCGGAAGGGTGGCAGCCGGACGTCGTGAACTGGAACCAGACGTTCAATGCGGACGGGACGTGCACGATCACGCAAGGCAGCGACTACTCCTGCCAGACGACCGGTACGCCGTGGACGTTGCGTAAAAACGCGGACGGCACACCCGATAACGTATTCGTCAGCAACGCGCAACCGGGGCAGGCCTATCCGACGGCCGGCCAGGGACAGCCGCTGGTGCTCATCGTGCCGAGCCAGGCACACGGCGTGATGATCGTCGGCAAGCTGAATGGCGCGCTGGTGCCGATCGTGATACGCGTCGGGTATGCGTATGCTCCGGCGGGTAATCCGCTGGGCTCGGTGGCCGATGCGGAAGTCGGCATCTCGATGCTCGCGCCTTCCAAGGCTGTTGCGACCAACCTGCTGAAGGGCGGTTTCATCGGTGCGACGAGCGCATCCGCGTGTGGTGTGGTGACCTCCAACGGG
This sequence comes from Burkholderia cepacia complex sp. TUM26381, assembly GCF_057439935.1. NCBI lineage: Bacteria > Pseudomonadati > Pseudomonadota > Betaproteobacteria > Burkholderiales > Burkholderiaceae > Burkholderia > Burkholderia cepacia complex sp. TUM26381. The sequence continues at coordinate 614,869 of NZ_CM172007.1, forward strand.
CCGTCGAGTGTCGCAGCGACTTCGAAGCCGAGCTTCAATGCGCTCGTCCCGCATCCGGACCTGCCTGGCGTGTACAACACGACGTTCAATTTCTTCATGCCGGCCGCCGGCAACTGCAGCGACGGCACCGCCGTGTCGACCATCGCGGCGAATTACACGTCGACGCTGTTCCAGGGCAATACCGCGGCTTTCATCGACCCCCAGACGTCGTCGGAGACCGCACAGTTCGGGCTGGACTATACGCAGGCCACACCCGGCAAGATCGCGGTCACGGCCAACAGCGACTTCAACGCGAAGGGCGCGAACGGCAACGTGGCGATCTTCAAGAAGGGCGATACGGGCTGGATCCTGACGGCTGGCAACGTCTACGCGATGGTCGTCAACAACAGCCAGGTCAACCCGTTCTTCACGGTCGGCGCGTTCGTCCAGTAACCCTGCATTGAACACGTAACACCGGCGGCGCATGCGTCGCCGCCGGCGAATCGAATTTCAAGAGGATTCCTATGAATTTGAAACAATGGATGGCTGCGGCGTCGCTCGCGCCCGTGCTGACCGCATGCGGTGGAGACGGCGACCCGCCGCCCGCGCCGGTGGTCCGGCTGTGCCCGCAGACGATCGACTACAACACGGTGTTCATCGGCGGGTCGGGGTCGGGCGAACTCGTGAAGGTGCAGCTCGACACGACGAAGATGACGTACCGGATGACTTACCTCGCATCGCCGGTACCGACCACCGCGGGCACCGTTCAGCCGACGCGCGACACGGCCCCCGCGAATGTGGTCGACGGCACGCTGGCCGACGAAACGGGGCTGCCGACGGTGAAGCTGAACCAGTGCACGTTCCGGATGCAGAACGCGAGCCTCGACCCGAGCCGGCCCGCGCGGCTGTTCCTCGGCGAAGGCGTGCTGGGCGGCGCGATTCCGGGCGCGACGATCCAGTTCAACGGCGTGATCGGCGTCGGCAAGATTCCGCAGACGACGTTCCCGTACTACCCGTTCATCAGCTTCTCGTCGCTCGAAACCGACCTGACGAAGATCGCCGGCACGTACAACCAGCTCGGCTATCACCAGGTGCCGTCGCAGAACTTCCAGCCGGTGGCGCTCGACCAGAAGGTGACGATCAACGCGGACGGCAGCTACGTCGAGACCGACAACTTCGGCAAGAAGAACGGCGGGCAGCCGCTTGCGTCGAGCGCGACCGTGAACCAGCCGTTCACGCTGCGTCCGGATGCGCCGGCGTTCCAGTCGCTCAACTACCTGCCGCAGATTCCGCCGACACTCGCCGCGCTCGATCCGGCGAAGGCCGGCAAGGGGATCCTGATCGTCGGCAAGCTGCGCAACCAGCTCGTGCCGATCTTCATCCGCACCGGCGCCGCGAACGCGGACCTCACGCAAGGGCCGCCGAGCGCGGACGACGAATCGGGCATCTCGTTCCTGAGCCCGCAGACGGCGATCGCGCAGGGCTCGCAGGACGGCGAGTACACGGGCGTCGACAGTGCGTTCAACTACCGCGCGACCGCGCTCATCGGTGCACAGGCCACGCTGCTCGATCCGTTCAACGCGTCGCAGGCCGCGCTCACGCGCGCGCTGAACCTCGACTACACGCAGAAGGTGCCGGGCGTCGTGACGACCGTGCATGCGGATGCGGCGTCGGGGCCGGCAACCGGCAAGTTCGTGTTCACCGGCGGCGTATTCGGGTTCCTCGACATGAACGATACGAGCAACCCGTACTTCACGGTCGGCGCATTCGTGCAGTGACGCACGCCTGGATGGAGACACGGCGGCGCCGCGCGCAGATGCGCGGCGCCCGGACAGAATGAGGGGAGACTTCATGAAGAAGCTGATTGTCGCGGGTATCGTCGCAGGCGTGTCGACGCTCGCATCGGCCCAGCAGGCGGGCGACAACGTCGCGACGCTGGGCTGGCTGCACATCATGCCGCAGGATTCGACCAACGGGCTGACGACGAATCTCGCGGGCATGCCGATCAACGGGCCGCTGCGCCTGCCCGGTTCGTTCACGTCGCCGGGTACGAGCCTGACGGTCAACAACGCCGATACGGTCGGCCTCACGCTCACGCACTTCTTCACCGACCACATCGCGGTGACGTCGGTGCTCGGTGTGCCGCCCGAGTTCACGCTGACCGGGCACGGCACGATCAAGCCGCCGGGCCCGGCCGGTGCGCTCGGCAGCGTCAACATGGACGACCCGGCGAACCAGCCGGCGGTGAAGAACGCGCGGCAGTGGAGCCCCACGATCATCCTGCAGTACTACTTCAATTCGTCGACGGCGCGGTTCCGGCCGTTCGTCGGGATCGGCGTGGCGTACAGCTGGTTCAGCAACATCGAACTGAACGGCAACTTCGCGAGAGACATCAACCAGAACCTCGGCAGCGTACTCGCGGCCGGCGCCGGCAAGCCGGGGCCGACGTCGGTGGAGGGCAAGGCGTCGTCGTCGTTCACGCCGGTCTACAACATCGGCGCGAGCTATGCGATCGACAAGCACTGGGGGCTGACGGCGACGCTGACGTACATGCCGCTGAAGACCTACTCGTCGCTCGTGATCAAGGCGGCCGACGGCTCGACGCTCGCGACCACGCGCACGAAGTTGAAGGCCGACCCGCTGATCACGTTCGTCGGGATTTCCTACAAGTTCTGAGCCGACCGGCGCGCATGACGCGTGCCGGCGGTTTCCTGCGACCGGCTGGCCGGATCGTTCCGGCCGGAAGGTTGCGTTCCTGGCGGCGTGCCGCCATTTGTAAAGAGAGGGGGCAGTTCAAATGAGCATTCGCAAAATCGTATCGCTTGTTGCTGCAGTGGCTTTCACCGCGGTTTCGGCCGCGCCTGCTTTTGCCGTCACCGTTTCGCGCGTGGACGGTCAGCCGATGAATCCGAACGGCGAGCCGTTTTCCGCGTCGGGGCTCACGAATCTGAGCAAGGGGCAGATCAGCGCGCCCTGTACCGCGACCTTTAACGGCACGATCACGTCGACCGGCATCGTCAACATCACGTCGACGACGTTCTCGGGCGGCGCGACGTGCGGCCTGATCAGCGGCAGCGCGAGCAGCACGTCGCCGTGGACGGGCCAGGCCGACAGCACGACGCAGCTGTCGATCAACAACGTGAAGGTGAACGTCACGCTGCTCGGCGCGTGCGGGCCGAGCAAGGTCGTGACGGCGTGGAGCGATGCGAACTCGTCGCTGACGTTCAACAACGCCACGCTGACGCCGGACTGCACGGTGGGCGGCACCGTTCTGACGTCGCCGAAGTTCCACGTGCAGTAAGCATTGCGGATCGAAGCGGATACCCGTTGCGCGCGAGGGCCGTGCGGTAGGCGCGGCGGGTTTTCGCGGTTTCGATGGGTTCGTGCCGTCGCGCGTATCGGCGCGGCGGCCGGATTCATTCGCAGAGCGGCCGCAGTTCGGGTGGCAGGCCGCCGCATATCGAGAGAGAGGGCCTCACAAATGAAAGCTCGTCGAATCACGTTGCTTGTTGCGACTGTGGCATTCGCCGCGGTTTCGGCCGTGCCTGCATTCGCAGTGACTGTTTCGCGCATGGACGGCATGCCGATGAATCCGAATGGCGAACCGTTTTCCGCGACGGGGTTGATGAACGTCGGTAAGGGAGCGATTGTCGCGGTCTGCAGTACCACGTTCAACGGTACGATCTCGTCGACCGGTATCGTCAACGTGACGTCGACGCAGTTCACCGGGGCTCCCCTCTGCAGCTTGTTCGCCGGTAGCGCGAACAGCGCTTCGCCGTGGACGGGACAGGTGGATAGCACGACGCAGTTGTCGATCAATAACGCGCAGATGAACGTCAATTTGCTCGGGGTTTGCGGGCCGGGAAAGATAGCAACGACATGGAAAGACTCGGACTCGTCGCTGACGTTCATGAACGTCGTGCTGCCGCGTGATTGCACGTTCGCCGGGACGCTCGCGACGTCGCCGAAGCTCCACGTACAGTAACCATGACCGAGCGAAGCGGGGCGCCCGCCCGTGCATGAGGATCGTGTGGTTCGCACGTGAGTTTTCGCTTCCTCGATGTATTCGCGTCGTCGCGCTTATCCGCGTGACGGCCGAGCCACCCGTGTCGCGATCCGATACGGGTGGACTTGCCGGGCCGGCGTGACGTACTGCGCCCCCGACTCGATCGAAACAAAACGATTCCAATTCGACCAGAACTATCCCGGACGACCCATGCTTACCGATCCAGCAAAGTATGGCGAGGCCCGCGGTGCGACGCCTGACCGGCTGCGCACGGCCGCGTGGCTGCAGTACCTGATCGACCATCTCGACGCGATTGCTTGCGCGGCGATGGCGGGCGACGCGTACGACATGACTGTCGTCGCGTCGCACACGATACGCATGCAGGCCGGCGTCGACCTGTCTCATGAAGCCGCCGCGATCCTCCACCGGCTCGTCCCGTGGATCGCAACGGACGGCGGCGGCTGCGCGTGCGACCCGGCCGATCCGCTCGGCGCATGCTCGCATGTGCCTTCCGCGCAGCAGCTCGCGGAGGCCGAACGTTGCTGCCCCGGCTCGCGCGCCGCATTCGACACCGCGCACGGCGTGATCGATGCGTGTGCGTTCGACGACCCCGAGGTCGGCTGGGCCGCGCTCGAACGGATTGCCGGCGGCGTCGAATGCAGCAACGAAGACGCCGTCGAACGCATCGCCCACGAAAATGACGCGCCCGGCGAGACGCCGCCTGCGAAGAACCTGAGAGAACGACTGACCGCCATCGCGGCGACAAGCGCGCAAACACCGGATCGCCCCGGCGCCGTCATCGACGCGATCGTGTTGCGCGCATGCGGCCCGCGCGACGACGCGGCCCGCATCGACGAGATGGCCGCGCTCGCGATGTTCTCGGCCGAACTCGCTGCCGGCAACGGGGTGTCGGTTGCCGCGTACGGCGGCCGGCACAACCTCGTTGCGCGGGCGATCGGAACGCATCGCGCCGATCTCGCGTCGGTGGACGGGCTGTTCGCGGCGCTATCCGTATGCCGGCTCGATCGACTGACGGGCGCCGGCAGTTTCTGGGCTTACTCCCTGCTGGCGGGCATCGTGATTGCCGCGCCGGACACGGTTCGGGAAGTCGGCCGCCGCTTTCATGGCGACACGTGGCAAACGTGGCTCGACCACGTGCTCGCGTGGCCTGCGGTCAGCCGCTTCGGGACGAAGGAGGATGTCGCGTTCGACCGTTTGCGCGGCGCGATGAGTCTAACGTCGCGCAGGAACCCGATCGTCCGCGCCAAGCGGATGCGGACGCGCGCCGTCGCGATCTCCCGGTTCGGCGAAGACGAGGGCAACGCCGGCTGACGCGAAGCCTTTGCCGAAACGAAACGACGGGTATCGCCCGGCGCGAGCGTCCCGTTTGCGCTGAAGAAACACCGGGCCCCGTTCGCACGCGCGAGCGGGGCGTCACGCCGTCGCCATCCACGCGCGACCGCGCCTCATCCCCATCCGACCGCCCGCGCGGCACCCTCCGTTCCAGGCCTCGTCGCCCGGACGCAGTATGATTCCGCAGGCGATGCGGTCGATCGGCCGATCCGGGCCAACCGATCGACCGCACCGCCGAAGATCCGCCAGGCTGGTTGAAAGCCGGACGCAAGATGCCGCCGCGTAACCGCGCTGCTGCCGACCCGCATCCGGACCCCCTTCATCGAAACGGTCAGTCAGATGTCAAAGCAAAACAAGAAAATCCTGCTCCTGAGCGTCAGCGCCGGCGCCGGGCATACCCGCGCGGCCGAAGCGATTCGCGCATTCGCCGATCACCATCCGGCCGGCATCGAAGCCACCCACCTCGACGTAATGGATTTCGTGTCCACCGGCTTCCGCAAGCTGTACACCGATTTCTACATCAAGCTCGTCAGCAGCCAGCCGGCACTGTGGGGCTACTTGTACCAGAAGACCGACGAAGCCGATCCCGCCGCCGCGTCGCAGAAGATCCGCCGCGCGATCGAGCGGCTCAACTGCCGCCAGCTGCTCGCGGAGATCGAGCGGCAGCGCCCGGACGCGATCATCTGCACGCACTTCCTGCCGGCCGAACTGTTGTCGCGCGAGATCCGCAAGGCGCGCATCGACACGCCGGTGTGGGTGCAGGTCACCGATTTCGACCTGCACAGCATGTGGGTCGTGCCGCACATGTGCGGCTACTTCGCGGCCAACGACGAGATCGCGTGGCGCATGCATGCACGCGGCATGGCGCCGGAAACGGTGCACGTGAGCGGCATCCCGATCATGCCGGCGTTCGGCCAGCCGCTCGATCGCGCAGCGTGCGCGGCCGAGTTCGGCCTCGATCCTGCGCGTCGCACGTTCCTGATGATGTCCGGCGGCGCAGGCCTCGGCGGGCTCGACGTGCTGGCCGCGCGGCTGCTCGAGATGGACGCCGATTTCCAGCTGATCGCGCTGGCCGGCAAGAACCAGGCGATGCTCGCGTCGCTGCAGGCGCTGGCTGCGCAGCATCCGGGCCGGCTCTTTCCGCAGGGCTTCACGCAGCAGGTCGAACGCCTGATGGCGTGCGCCGACCTCGTCATTACGAAGCCGGGCGGCCTGACGACGTCCGAATGCCTCGCGATGCAGTTGCCGATGATCGTCAACTCACCGATTCCGGGCCAGGAAGAGCGCAACGCGGATTTCCTGCTCGAACAGGGCGTCGCGCTGAAGGCCATCGACGACGATGCGCTCGTCTACCGGATCCGCGCGCTGCTGCAGACACCGGAGCGCCTGGCCGACATGCGTCGACGCCTCGCGCCGCTCGGGCGGCCGCTGGCCGGCCGCTTCGTGCTCGACCGCGTGCTGGGCCTGGAGCCGGTCGCATGAGCGTTGCGCGTTTCATCCCGGCGCGCCATACGCTGTTCGTCGTCGCCTGGGTCGTGCTGCTCGCGTATTGCTTCGCGAACGTCGAGATCCAGATCGAGGGGAGCGCGGGCTGGGCCGCGAACCTGCCGACCTGGCGCATCGAGCATCACTGGCTGCTCGACCTCTTTTGGGGCGGGCGGCCGATGACCGGCTACCACGCATGGGTGTTCCCGTTCGTCGCGCTGTTCTTCCACTTGCCGCCGATCTTCAACGGGCGGTGGTCGTGGCGCATCGAAGCGCGGATCGTTGCGTGCATCATGGTGTTCTGGCTGACCGAGGATTTCCTGTGGTTCGTGCTGAATCCGGCCTACGGTCTGTCCCGCTTCAATCCGGCCCACGTGCCGTGGCATATCCACTGGCTGGGCGTCGCGCCGACCGACTACTGGACCATGAGCGCGGCCGCGATCGTGCTGTTCGTCCTGTCCCGCGAGCGCAAGCGCGCATTCTATTGAACCGACATGAAAATCGCCGTCATTGCCTCGCTCGCCGTCACGCTCGCCGCGCTCGTGCAGCCGGCCCACGCGGACCCGGCCTCCGACGCGTCCGCCCGGCCGATCAAGTGGGCGCAGAGCGTGGTCGATGCGCACGTGAACAACCTGCATCGCATCACGCCGACGCTGTACCGCAGCGCGCAGCTGTCGCGCGCGGACGTGCCGGAACTGCAGAAGCTCGGCATCCGCAAGGTCATCAGCTTCCGTTCGTTTCATGCGGACGACACCATTCTGGCCGGCACGCAGATCCGGATGCAGCGCATCCGGATCAACACGTGGGACATCCGCGACGAAGACATGGTCACCGCGCTGAAGGCGCTGCGCACGGCCGACCAGGACGGCCCGGTGCTGATCCACTGCCAGCACGGCGCCGATCGCACGGGCCTCGTGTCCGCGCTGTACCGGATGGTGTACCAGGGCTGGACGCGCGAGCAGGCGCTCGATGAACTGCAGCACGGCGGCTACGGCTTTCATCCGGTCTGGCAGAACATCACGAACTACCTGAAGCACGTCGACGTCGAGCGTTTGCGGCAGGCAGTGAACAACGGCTGAGCCGGAAAGGAAAACGCCGCCGACGGGAACCGTCGGCGGCGTTTCTTTTTGGGCGACCGGACGGCATGCCCGAGGTCGTCAAACCGTCTCCGGCTGCCGCGCCGCCTTCGCGATAATCCACGCCATTGCCCCTGTTCGCGACGAAATAAGGCACGTCCACGCGCGCGAGCGGTTGCTTGCCACGGATCTTGTCAGGGATATCGATCGCCGATTGGCGCATCGTTTCACGTCATCCAGGTTTGATTCCCGATCAAAATGCCTTGCTGAAGGTTTGTTAGATGCAATGCAGTGCTCATGAAAATCGCTTGATGAATTTCTGATTCGTCCGATAGACCTTAAGGCGATTGACCGGTACTTTTGGTCCCCGTCCAACAGGCGCCGACGCTATTCGCTATAGCGGGACAGGAACGGGGGAAACCTGATGATCACAAAGCTTGAACTGCAGCAATGGTCTCGCCGAGTGGTGAAAGCACTGCCACATACGAACTGGACGACGTTGACGCAGGGGCCACGTCCGTGGCTTTGCCTGAGCGGTACTCACAGCGATTCGCTTGAAGAGGAAGTCCAGGCCGTGACCGGGCGGTTCCAGTATCGCTGGGTCTGGCGCGATACCACCTGGGAGTATGGCATCCCCGGTTACCGCCAGGGGCCGCTGCTGGTTCCCCTTGACGAGCCGCTCTATGCACATGCCGTCGAATGCTGGCTACGCCGGCAGGCCGGATTTATCCTGCTGGGTCCCGACGAAGAAGACGCCTTGGTATTCCACCTCCAGCGATTGCGTTTGCTGGAGGCATCCGACGGCTTTCCGATCAGCATCGGCCTGCATGCCGGGCGACCACTCGAAGAACTGTGCGAAGGGTTGCCGGCGGATCGTCTGTCCGAACTGTTCGGCCCCATCAAACGCCTCATCTGGTATGCGGGCGACGAGCATGCGGGTGAGTGGCTGTTTGCCGATGTGCCGGCCACCGATCGCCCGACATCAGTGCCAGACGGGCACATCGCGTTGACGTTGAACGACGAGATCGCACTCGATCAGGCCAGCCTTGCGTGGTTCATGCGCGACTGCGCCCGCGCGTTCCGTCAACGCTTTCCGGCCTACAACCATCCGGATAACGAACCGGTGCTATGGCAGCATCTGGCCCACTTTGCCAACGAAGCGACCGACCCACTGGCGCTCACCACGGAGCGCGACGTGCGCCATTACATGGAACTGCGCTTCCAGTATTCGCATGAACTGTTTGCCAAGGATGCCACGTTGCGTGGCATCTTGATCCAGCGGCAGGTGGATGGGAAGCAGCGCCTGTTCGCAGCCGAAGCGAGGCTCAAGACACTCGCTTTGACGGCGTAAGGAAAGGATTATGGCAGCCCAGTACGACAAGGCGTTAGGCCCGAATCATCCCAGCGAACAACAAGTCGGCAAAGCCATCTCGCCGCCGCCGTGCGAGCACGGTATCCCCATCTATCCGTTGCGATATGGCGTGGCGGACGCTCCGTGTCATGCGAGCACCGGGTTGAGCAGTCCATACCCGGCACTTTCGGCAGGGAAGCAGCAGGGGCTTCGCATGTTGCGGTCGGGATGTTACCTCTATGTTCGTTACGTCAGGAACGGGCGTATGTGGGCGCGGCAATACAGAGTGACTGAAAACGGGCGCTTCATCGCATTGTGGTGGACAGAGAAGGACTATCAGGGCGAATTCCCGGGGCGCCATGCGCGAATCGATGTCGGCACCGACCGGCCGTATGTGCTCATTCCCAAGGAGCAGGCAAGCGGTTCGGTGTGGTTGATGGTGAGCGACAGCATGCTCAGTCATCGCGCGTTATGCGAAATAGAGCGTGATTCAGCACAGCGGGATTTGCTGGCGCGCGAGATTAAACCACTCGGTGGCAAGCAAGCCCACTGCTTCGCTGCTGATCACCTTCCGCAGGCGCTACCGGAGCATTCGGGGCAGGTCTATCCCTGGAGTGCGAGCTTGCCGAAGAAGGCGGCAGGGCAATCTGTTGCTGATGCCATGCGGGTTGCTGCGCTTCCTCAGAAGGACGTGGACCTACTCGCCGTGGCACTGCCTGATCCAGTAGGCATGCTGATGGATCTCAATCAGTTGGTGGGCGCTGCGCTTCAGGATCAAGAACCCTATGTGACGGAGGCCGCGCGCAAGCTGAGAGTATGGGGAATGATCGAGTCGCTTGCTGATGCAGCTCGACAGCGTGCGATCCAAGAGGCCGTGGCGAGCGTGACTATAGGGGGCGTCAGGACACACGCGGATTATCCCTATCAGCGCGGCAAAGCCGGCTACGCCAGTCGTATGCGCTTCGCCGACCATCAAGCTTACGACGCGTTCATCAAGCAACACCCGAAACGGTTGGCCAGTCTTCAGAAAGCGGTGGATGTGGTTGCGGCGGATTTGTGGGAGGTATTTCAGTCAGTCAAGCCCGCCTATACCACGCTGCTGACGCTTTACGAAAATAAGGACATCGAAAATTTTATCGACAGGCGACAAGTCGGCGCTTGCACATTGACAGGTCTGGTCCACCATCCGAAGGGCGAAGCATACCTGCAAAAGTGCGTGACGACGGATGGCTTGACGGGTTGGCTGCACGATCTCGTTCTCGGAAATCCGCTAGTCGGCGACTGGGTGGACTGGCGCAACAGTGGTGCCGTGGCTGGTGGCCTCATCAACGACACGGTCATCGAGCGTGCGCAGACGCTGTTGAAGTCGATTCCGGCGGATGCCGCGTCGCAGCAGTTGAGCGTCATGATCGGCGCGCTTGTCGCCAGGAGCAAGCTGCGCAGCCCGGCGCAGTTTTGGACGAGTGCATACCGTCCTGCGTTGGAAGCACTGGATGGTCAATTGGCGGGCGCTGTACCGGTCAAGCTAAAGGACGCGGGTACTTGGGTGCGGGACCAATTGGGGATCGAAGGCGGGGATGGTTTTCGGCCACGCACCGTCGCGCAAAAGGCCAACGAAATGCTTGTGCTGTACAAGATGCAGGATGTCCAACAAGCGCTGAACGACATGGAAAAAGCACCTGCCGAACTTCGGCGGGCGCATAACACGCGTGTGGGCATCGGCGGGCTCGCCGTTATGGTGTCTACCTATAACGCGGCCGTGGCTTTCAATGCATTGGGCAAAGAGGATGGTTTGACTTTGGCGAGCGCATTGGATGCTGGCGGTAAGGTGCTCGGCTTCGGTTCCAGCAGTTTGTTCATGGCGCAGGTGTATCGGAATCGGTTGGCGAATCTTGCGAGGGAAGCTGGTCAAGGGGCGAAGTCCGAGGTGTTGATCGCTTCGGCTAACAAATTGGAGCTTTGGGCTATTGGAACTGCCGCGATAGCTGCCGGAGTCTTCGCATTAAAGGACTTCTACAGCGCTACATCTGGTACCGAAAAGGGTGGATCCGCGGCGTGGAGTGCAATTAGTGGTGCGATTTCTGGCACAGCCAGTGGTTTAGGTGGCCTTTACGTACTCGGCACGGTCAGTCCAAAGTGGCTGACCAAACTCGCTGCCGCCGAGGTTTCAGTTGCCCGCGTTCCGTTCGCTGTCGCGAGGATGGGATCCGGACCCCTAGGGTGGACGTTACTTGCGCTTGATGGCCTCTACTCAGTCGCTCGTGTTATTCATGATTGCATGGCCGCCGAACAAGTGGTGGCCGAGTGGATTGCTCGCAGTGTCTGGGGCAACCGACGCAGCAGTAGCCTCTTCGATCATAAGTCGTTAGAGCCGTACAAGGACGATATCGAGGAACTACACGCGTTTTACACATTGTTCCTCAAGCCAACCATTACGACAGACGTGCAGGTTCTCAATACCGTTGGGACATTGACGATTCCCGGGGTGGCGGAACTGCGCCGCATTACGATCACTCTTCCGGGGTGGAGGTCACAGATCAGCAAATTCGAGCTGACACAGATTCACGGTGCGCTAGGTCGTGTCGCCACGTATAAGGATCCGGATCTGGTGGTTGAACAGGATGGAGTGGGTGTCATCACGTTGTCGAACGATACATTGATTGGCCAGACCAAAGTCGTGTATTGGCCGAACCACTTCACCGAGCCTGATTACAAACTTCCAGCAAGCAACTACCTATGAGTGCGACTAAGGACGATCCCAGCCTGCTGCCGATGGATGCAGCAGGCTTCGAAAAACAGATCGAGGCACTCCGTGCCAAAAGTGACCATATCGGATTGCCAGGCATCACGATAGCGATGTGGCCACCTAAAGTTTGTTTTGCTGACGATGTGTCGGATCCGCAAGTGTTTAACGAACGATATATCGAACCAGATTTTATTCGAGGGCAATGTTCGATGATTATGTATTGCTCTGCACTGATGCATCACTTTTCTCTGGCAATTCTACTGATTGCATTTTTCAAGAATCTGGGCGGCATCATTGAGGCAATTTTACAAACGGGTGTTGCATATGCTTTTTTTTTGATCATCTATGGCTTTATCTTTCGGCTTGCGGCCCTAGGTGCGATATCACCAACGCACCGCTTCAACCGCCAGGCGCAAGTCGTACACATTCCATGGGGCAATCAAACATTGCATCTGAGGTGGCGAGACGTCCGGCCGTTCACTCAAATTGGACAAACGTTGAATGGCCGATTCCGTCTTCATCTCTACTTCCCCCAACCGCACCTGACATTCGGAAAGGTATCCAAGAACTTTATTCGTAAGCTTTACAGTGGACCATTCGATTTAGAAGGTGACTTTGCCTCGCATGACGGCACGACCTTTTGGGCCAATCTGGATCGCCTCGAATTCATCCGTCGCTACATGGAGCACGGCCTGGAGGCGATCCAACCGGATGATCATTTGCGAAGACTCGGCCGCGTACACAAACCGAGCGGCTTTCCAGTGAGCACCCCCAATCCGGACTGGTGGGACCTGTATGTCAGTCGCCCCTTTGTCCGTCTGCTCTACTGGTGTGCGACCGGACCGCTGATCGACTGGTGGGTAGCACGCAAGCGGGCCGCCTATCGCTGGCCCGAAGAGGTGGAACGTTTGTGTGCCCCGGATGCGGATTTGAGCGGCTTCGACACGACGCCTGTCAAATCTCGCACGGACGTTTTCTACCGCTATGCAGGCGACCGCGGCTACGAGTTGGTCGATGCCAAGGGGCGTCCAGTCTCGGAGTGGGGCGTGTCTCGATAGAGGCCGCGGAAACTCGGCGTTCAACACAACGGATTTCATTGGCCGTAGCAGGAAGCGGGGCGCATCCCGCGGACCGAGTGCTGAATCGAAGGCGAGCCCGGCATGAGGCATCAGCCACCACCGTTACGATACCTGGCGGCATGCGTTGGCTTCGTAACTCGACATGACTGCCGCGAAAGGGACGCCCCTTCCGCAGAATACGAAACCGATCGAACTGGCTATAACCGGGAGCATGCGCGTCACAGAGAATGCAGGCCGGGATAGAGCAGACGTCATGCGAATCCCGGTCATGCCTTGTATCGGCGTCGCCCCCGTCAGACCGTCTCGGGCTGCCGCACGGCCTTCGCGACATTCCGCGCCAGTGCGCCGTTCGCGACGAAGTACGGCACGTCGACGCGTGCGAGCGGCTGGCGGCCGCGGATCTTGTCGGCGATCTTCTCGGCGATCATGATCGTCGGCGCATTGAGGTTGCCGGTCGTGATGATCGGCATGATCGACGCATCGACGACACGCAGCCCTTCGAGCCCGTGCACGCGGCCTTCCTCATCGACCACCGCCATGTCGTCGTAACCCATCTTGCACGAGCACGACGGATGGAACGCGGTTTCCGCGCGGGCGCGCACGAACGCGTCCAGTTCCTTGTCGCTCTTGCAATCGGCGCCCGGGTTCAGCTCGCGGCCGCGATAGCGGTCGAGCGCGGGCTGCCGCATGATCTCGCGCGTCGCGCGGATCGCATCGCGGAACTCGCGCCAGTCGAGCGCTTCGGCCATGTAGTTGAACAGGATGCTCGGATGATCGTTCGGGTCGCGCGAGCGCAGCTTCACGCGGCCGCGGCTCGGCGAGCGCATCGAACCGACGTGCGCCTGGAAACCGTGCATCTCGATTGCGTTCGAGCCGTTGTAGTTGATCGCCACCGGCAGGAAGTGGTACTGGATGTTCGGCCACGGATCGTCGTCGCGCGTGCGGATGAAGCCGCCCGCTTCGAAGTGGTTGCTCGCGCCGAGGCCGGTGCCGTTCAGCATCCATTCGAGACCGATCTTCGGCTGGTTCCACCACTTGAGCGCCGGGTACAGCGAGACGGGCTCCTTGCACTCGTACTGGATGTACATCTCCAGGTGGTCCTGCAGGTTCTGGCCGACACCGGGCAGGTCGAGCACGACGGGAATGTCGAGTGCCTTGAGCCATGCACCGGGGCCGACGCCCGAGCGCTGCAGCAGTTGCGGCGACGCGATCGCGCCGCTGCACACGAGCACCTCGCGGCGCGCATGCGCGGTCGCGCGTTCGCTGCCGCGCAGGTACGTGACGCCCGACGCGCGCTTGCCGTCGAACAGGACGCGGTCGGCGAGCGCGTGCGTGACGATCTCGAGGTTCGGCCGTGCACGCGCCTGGTCGAGATAGCCGCGCGCGGTACTGGCACGGCGGCCCTTCGGCGTGACGGTGCGGTCCATCGGGCCGAAGCCTTCCTGCTGGTAGCCGTTCAGATCGTCGGTGCGCGGATAGCCGGCCTGCACGCCCGCGTCGACCATCGCCTCGAACAGCGGGTTCACGCCCGGCTTGCTGGTCGTGACCGACACGGGGCCGCTGCCGCCGTGATAGTCGTTCGGGCCGACGTCGCGCGTCTCGGCTTTCTTGAAGTACGGCAGGCAGTCGAGATACGTCCAGTTCTCGAGGCCCTTGTGCGTTGACCAGTTGTCGTAGTCGAGCGCGTTGCCGCGGATGTAGCACATCCCGTTGATCAGCGACGAGCCGCCGAGCCCCTTGCCGCGGCCGCATTCCATCCGGCGGTTGTCCATGTGCGGCTCGGGGTCGGTCTCGTACGCCCAGTTGTAGCGGCGGCCCTGCAGCGGGTAGGCGAGGGCGGCCGGCATCTGCGTGCGGAAGTCGAAGCGGTAGTCGGGACCACCGGCTTCGAGCAGCAGCACCGTGACGTCCGGATCTTCCGTCAGGCGCGTTGCGAGCACGTTGCCCGCGGAGCCTGCGCCGCAGATGATGTAATCGTATTCGCGTGTCGTCATGACGGTCAGTCTCCTTTCGTGATCCTTAAAACACCGGGTTGTAGCGGCCGAGCTCGACCTGCACCGACTTGATTCGAGTGTAGTGCTCGAGCGTCGTGATGCCGTTCTCGCGTCCGACACCGGATTGCTTGTATCCGCCAACCGGCATCTCGGCCGGCGATTCGCCCCACGTGTTGATCCAGCAGATGCCGGCTTCGAGGCGGTGGATCGTGCGGTGCGCGCGCGACAGGTTCTCGGTCACGACGCCGGCTGCAAGCCCGAAGTGCGTGTCGTTCGCGCGGGCGATCACTTCGTCCTCCGACTCGAAATCGAGGATGCTCATCACCGGCCCGAAGATTTCCTCGCGGACGATCTTCATGTCGTCGCGGCAATCGCCGAACACGGTCGGCGCGACGTACTGGCCGTTGCCGAAGTGGCCGTCGGTCAGGCGCGTGCCGCCCGCGAGCAGCTTCGCGCCTTCCGCCTTGCCGCTTTCGATGAAGCCGAGCACCTTGTCGAGCTGCGCGGCCGACACGAGCGGGCCGAAGTTGGTGTCGGCATCGGCCGGCTTGCCGACGCGGATGCGCTTCACGCGCTCGAGCACCTTCTGCGTGAACACGTCCTTGATCGAGCGGTGCACGAACACGCGCGTGCCGTTCGTGCAGACCTGGCCCGAGCTGAAGAAGTTGGCGGTCACCGCGATGTCGGCCGCGCGGTCGAGGTCTGCATCGTCGAACACGATCAGCGGCGACTTGCCGCCGAGTTCCATCGTCACTTCCTTCAGCGACGACGCGCCGGCCAGCGACATCACCTTCTTGCCCGTCTCGACACCGCCCGTGAACGACACCTTCGCGATGTCCGGGTGGCCAGTCAGCAGCGCGCCGACCGAGCCGTCGCCCTGCACGACGTTGAACACGCCGGCCGGCACGCCGGCTTCCGTATAGATTTCCGCGAGCTTGAGCGCGGTCAGCGGCGTGACTTCGCTCGGCTTGAACACCATCGCGTTGCCGGCCGCGAGCGCGGGTGCCGTCTTCCAGCACGCGATCTGGATCGGGTAGTTCCACGCGCCGATGCCCGCGCACACGCCGAGCGGCTCGCGGCGCGTATAGACGAACGACTCGGCGCGCAGCGGCACCTGCAGCCCTTCGATCGCGGTCGCGAGGCCCGCGTAGTACTCGATCACGTCCGCGCCGGTGACGATGTCGACCGCGAGCGTCTCGCCGATCGGCTTGCCGGTGTCGCGCGTTTCCAGCGCCGCGAGCGCGTCGTTGCGCTCGCGCAGCAGGTCGACCGCGCGGCGCAGGATGCGCGAGCGCTGCATCGCGGTCATCGCGGCCCATTCGCGCTGGCCTTCCTGGGCGGATGCAACGGCGCGGTCGACGTCGGCCGCGCTCGCCTGCTGGACCTGGGCGAGCAGTTCGCCGGTGGCGGGATCGAAGGTGTCGAAAGTCTTGCCGCTCGTGGCGTCGACGTAACCGCCGCCGATGTAGAGGCGCTGCAAACCGAATACGGACATGAGGATCTCCTTGAGGGCGACTGCGTGACGCGTCAGGCGGACGCGAGCAGCAGGTCGATGTAATCGTGGGCGAGCTTCAATGCCGCCCGGGTGTCGATCGGACCGCCGGCGAGCGCGCCGCGCAGCCACAGGCCGTCGATCAGCGCGGCGAGGCCGCCGGCGGCTTCGCGCGCTTTCGCGCGCGGCAACGCCTTCGCGAATTCGGCGCACAGGTTCGAATGGAGGCGCCGCGTGTTGACGTGCTGCAGCCGCTTGAGCATCGGGTCGTGCATGCTCTGCGACCAGAACGCGAGCCACGTCTTCATCACGGGCGCGCTGACCTGCGTGTCGTCGAAGTTCGCGGCGACGATCGCGCGCAGCCGCGAACGCGGATCCTTGCGCGCAGCCGTGCGGCGGCGCGTGGTGGCCGACCACAGGTCGCGCAGCACGTGCCGCATCGTTGCTTCGAGCAGGCCGTCCTTGTCGCCGAAGTAGTGGCTGACAATGCCCGTCGAGATGTTCGCGCGTTGCGCGACCGATGCGAGCGTCGTGCCGGGCAGGCCCGCTTCGTCGATCGAGCGCAGCGTGGCATCGATCAACTGTGCGCGGCGAATCTCCCGCATTCCGACTTTCGGCATCGCGACTCCCTTCGCCCGGACGGGCCGTCCATGGAAGTCGAGAGCTTAGCGGTTTTTTATTGATCGTTCAATCAACAAAAAACCGGGGTCGGACGATCAGGCTGCCCTCGATAACGGGTCTCGATTGCGTCCGCAGTCATGTGCAGGTGCGGAAAAACGCATTGAAAGAAGGTTAATTAAATTGGAATCTGTTTAAAACGGTTTCTGATAAATGACGCAATGCGGAGAAAAGTTTTCACTTCCGCATCCATTGCAAATCGAAAGAGTGTCGAATTCTGTAATATTATTCGCGATGTGAAATCGTCAATTCGGATTGTGAAGATGCACGGCTTTGTAAAAACCGTTTCAATCGGGCGATTGAAGTGAGTCTAGTGATTGAATATAAACGATTATTTGTAATTTTTGAGCGCCGGTGCAGCCTGCCCGCAAACGATTGCGATCACCTTTCGGAAAATTCCGCTTACCATAGAAATTGATAAAAAAATTTGAATCCGGCCCATTTCCGGGTGGAGTAGAGGGGATCCTTGGAATGACTTGAGTAAGTAATATCGGCCGTATTAGTATGGCGCCGCACTACGAGGAATGAATGGGCGCCGCCGGCAATTGCCGCGGTGCGTCGGCAACGGGCGCGTGGACAGACCGCGCACGGGGCCGGCGTCAGCCATTGCGCACCTGCAGCATGCCGCGACGTCGAGACGCCGCATCCACCGGAGAACGACGATGCCGACCGAAAAACACGTGGTCCCGCTACCGAATGGTCTGAAGGTCTACGTCGAACGGAACGTGTTCGACCCGGCATTCGACACGGCGATGCTCGTCAACGGCGCACTCGCGACGACCGCGTCGTTCGGCCAGACCGTCCAGTATCTCGGCGAGCGGATGAATACGATCTGCTTCGACCTGCCGTATGCGGGGCAGTCGCGTCAGCACAACCCGGGCTGCTACATCCTGACCAAGGACGACGAGGCCGCGATCCTGCAGTACCTCGTCGAGCATTTCGCGCCGGCGTTTCTCGTGTCGGTGTCGTGGGGCGGCGTCGCGTCGCTGTTCGCGCTCGCGCGCGGCTGCCCGAGCGTGCGGCGCGCGGCGATCTGCTCGTTCTCGCCGTTCCTGAACGCCGCGATGGTCGACTACGTGACGCGCGCCCGCGACCACATCGCAGCCGGCGAGAATCTCAAGGCCGCGCAGTTGCTGAACGACACGGTTGGCCGTTACCTGCCGCGCATCATGAAGCTGTACAACTACCGGTATCTCACGCGCCTGCCGCGCGACGAGCAGGACCAGGTCGCGTTCCACGTCGACCAGATCCTGTCGCTGCAGCCCGAGCGCTACTTCAGCGAGTTCGCGAACATCGGCTGCGAGCTGCTGTTCCTGAACGGCGAGCGCGACGACTACACGACGCCGGCCGACGTGCGCCAGCTCGGCGCGCATGTGTCGCGTGCGCGCTTCGCGACGGTGCCGGACGCCGGCCACTTCCTCGACATCGAAGGCCGCGCGCAGCGCGAATACACGCGTACGGCGCTGCTCGACTTCTTCTGCGGCGAGTCGTCCGTCGCGGCCGGCATCGCACGCGCGGCCGCGCATGCGTGCGTGCCCGCGCCGATGCACGCGCTGTCGTCGTGACCTCATCCGTCGTGCATCGGGCTCGTCCCGCGCATCCGAATTCCCATCCCACCGAGGCAGGCCCGCCGTGAATATCGTTCAGACCATCGCCATCGTCGTTCCGTGGGCCGTGTGGCTCGCGTACTGGATTGCCACGTCGCAGGGCGTGAAGGCGACCGTGCGCAAGGAGGCGTCGCGCTCGCGCACGCTGCAGTCGATTCCGCTGATCGTCGGCGGCGCGCTGATCATCCTGCCCGATCCGTCGTGGCGGGCGCTCGTTCCCGACTGGCAATGCTTCGGGCTGCAGGCGCAGTGCGGGCTCGCGGTGCTGGTGGCCGGCCTGCTGTTCTCGGTCTGGGCGCGGCTGCACCTCGGCACGAACTGGAGCGTGTCGGTCACGCTGAAGGAAGACCACGAACTCGTCCGCACGGGGCCGTACGCGCTCGTGCGTCACCCGATCTACACGGGTTGCCTGATCGCGCTCGCCGGCGCCACGCTGATCGGCGGCGAATGGCGCGGCGTGATCGGCGTGCTGCTCGTGTTCGCATCGCTTGCGTACAAGGTGCGCGTCGAGGAAAGCTGGCTGACCGGGTATTTCGGGCCGGCCTACGCGCAGTACCGCCGTGAAGTGGCGGCGCTGATTCCCGGCTTCTACTGACCCCGGCGAGGCGCGCGATGGCGAAGATGATCGTGACCGCGATCGGCTCGGCGGGCGACGTGCATCCGCTGCTCGGCGTCGCGCGCACGCTCGCGGCGCGCGGTCACGACGTCGTGTTCTGCACGCACGCGCCGTTCGAGGCGGCCGTGCGCCGCTGCGGCTTCGCGTTCGTGCCGGTCGGTACGGCAGCCGAATACGACGCGGCGATGGAGAACCCGGCGCTGTGGGATCCGCGCACGTCGTTCCGCACGCTGTGGCAGGTGATCGCGCCGACGCTGCGCCTGCACTACGACGCGCTGCATGCGCTGACCGATGCCGACACGGTGCTCGTCGGCACGCTGTGGGCGTTCTCCGCGCGCTTCATGCAGGAGCTGCACGGCACGCCGTACGTGTCGGTGCAGGTGTCGCCGTCGACGCTGCTGTCCGCGCATGCGCCGCCGACGCACCCGCGCCTGACGATTCCTGCGCGCTGGCCGCTGCCGGTGAAGTCGGCGCTGATGACGCTGATCGAGCGCCAGGTGCTCGACCGCGTGTGCGGCCCCGCGCTCAACGCGGTGCGCCGCGAGCTGGGGCTTGCGCCCGCACGGCGCGTGCTCGGCCGCTGGCTGCATTCGACCGACGGCGTGCTGTGCCTGTTTCCCGGCTGGTTCGCGCCGCCGCAGCCCGACTGGCCGTCGAATCATCTGCAAAGCGGTTTTCCGTTGTTCAACGATATTGCGACACCCGACGATGATGTGGCACTCGATGCGTTTCTCGCGGCCGGCGAGTCCCCGGTCGTGTTCACGGCCGGTTCGACACGCGTCGATCACGCGGCATACGCGGGCGCGGTGGCGCATGCGCTGCGCGCGACCGGCGCGCGCGGGATCCTGCTGACGCCGTACGATGCGGCCCCTGGCGACGACCGGCTGCTCGTGCGCCGCTTCGTGCCGATGCGCACGCTGCTGCCGCGTTGCCGCGCGCTCGTGCATCACGGCGGGATCGGCACCGCGGCGCTCGCGTGCGAGGCCGGGATCGTGCAGGTGGTCACGCCGTTCGCACACGACCAGTTCGACAACGCGCAACGCGTCGTCGCGAACGGCTGCGGCGTGCGCGTCGACGGCCCGGTCGACGGCGCGCGGCTCGCCGCGGCGCTCGCGCGCGTGCTCGCCGAACCGGCGTTCGCGGTGCACGCGAAGCGCACGCGCGCGCTGCTCGCGGCCGGGCCGGACGGCTGCGGCGCGGCCGCCGATTTCATCGAACGATTCGTGCCGACGCGCGCTCGCGTGGCCGCGCGGGCCGATCTCGCGGTGGCCGGCGCATGAGCACCGCATCGCCGCTTCACGACGGGCCCGTCGCGCCGTCCGCGTTCGACGCGCCGGCGCCTGCGCCGGCCGCGCAGCCAGTGCGCGGGATCCGGCTCGCGCTGCTGACGTTCGCGCTGTCGCTCGCGACCTTCATCGAGGTGCTCGACTCGACCGTGACGAACGTCGCGGTGCCGGCCATCTCCGGCAGCCTCGGCGTATCGAACAGCCAGGGCACGTGGGTAATCAGCTCGTATTCGGTCGCGGCCGCGATCGCGGTGCCGCTGACGGGCTGGCTCGCGCGCCGTGTGGGCGAGCTGCGGCTGTTCGTCGGCGCGGTGCTGCTGTTCACGCTCACGTCGCTGCTGTGCGGGTTCGCGCGCGACCTGCACGTGCTGGTAATCTGCCGCGCGCTGCAGGGGCTGTGCTCGGGGCCGATGGTGCCGCTGTCGCAGACGATCCTGCTGCGCACGTTCCCGCCCGACAAGCGCACGATCGCGCTCGCGCTGTGGGCGATGACGGTGCTGCTCGCGCCGATCTTCGGGCCGGTGGTCGGCGGCTGGATCGTCGACAACTTCTCGTGGCCGTGGATCTTCCTGATCAACTTGCCGATCGGGCTGTTCTCGTTCGCGGTGTGCACCGCGATGCTGCGCCCCGACGCGCAGCGCGGCGCGGCCGGCCCGATCGACGTGCCGGGCATCGTGCTGCTCGTGATCGGCGTCGGCTCGCTGCAGGCGATGCTCGACCTCGGCCACGACCGCGGCTGGTTCGGTTCGCCGCTGATCGTCACGCTCGCGGCGGTCGCGACGCTCGCGATCGTGTCGCTGCTGATCTGGGAGGCGGGCGAAGCGCATCCCGTCGTCGATCTCAGCCTGTTCCGCGACCGCACCTTCTCGTTCTGCGTGCTGATCATTTCGCTCGGGATGATGAGCTTCTCGGTGGTCGGCGTCGTGTTCCCGCTGTGGATGCAGGCCGTGATGGGCTACAACGCGTTTCATGCGGGGCTCGCGACCGCGTCGCTCGGCGTGCTCGCGCTCGTGTTCTCGATCCTCGTCGGGATCCACGCGCACCGCTTCGACGCGCGCGTGCTCGCGACCTTCGGCTTCCTCGTGTTCGCGGCCGTGCTCGCGTGGGATGCGCATTTCACGCTGAAGATGACGTTCGCGCAGATTGCCGCGCCGGGGCTGATCCAGGGGATCGGGCTGCCGTGCTTCTTCATTCCGCTGACCGCCGCGACGCTGTCGCGCATTCCGGACGACCGGCTCGCCGCCGCGTCGAGCCTGTCGAACTTCCTGCGCACGCTGTCCGCTGCGTTCGGCACCGCGATGAGCGTGACGCTGTGGGAAAACCGTGCGACCTATCACTACGACGTCGTGTCGCAATCGGTCACGCACGCATCGGCGAACACGCAGCGATTCGTCCACGCGCTGAACGCGATGGGCGTGGACGGTGTGCGCGAGCTATCCACGCTGCACCAGGTCGTGATGCAGCAGGCGTACATGATGGCGACCAACGACATGTTCTGGATGGCGAGCATGACGTGTCTCGCGCTCGCGGCGATGATGTGGCTGACGCGGCCGAAGCGTGGCGCGGCCGCGTCGTTCGGGCATTGAGGAGAAGACCATGACGACACTCGGCGCACTCGTGATCCTGTATCACCCGAGCGATGCGCAGCTCGATGCGCTCAAGGCATGGCGGCACGCGTGCGACGCGCTGCTCGTCGTCGACAACACGCCGCAGCCCGATGCACGGGCGCGCGCGCTGTGCGACGGGGAAGGCATCGCGCTGCTGCATCACGGCAATCGCGGCGGCATCGCGGGCGCGTACAACGCGGGGCTCGCGGCGCTGTTCCGCGACCGCATCGACGCGGTCGCGCTGTTCGACCAGGATTCGTCGGTGCCGGCCGCGTATTTCCCGGTGATGCGCGACGTGTGCGCGGGGCTCGCGGGGCGCGCGTTCCTGGCCGGCCCGCGTATCTTCGACGAGAACGCGCGCAGCTTCCTGCCCGAACTCGCGACGAACGGCATCGGCTTGCGCCGCCTGCGCATCGAGCCGGGCGCGCCGCTGCAGCGCTGCGCATTCCTGATCTCGTCGGGCTGCGTGGTGTCGCGCGACGCGTTCGATCTGCTCGGCCGCTTCGACGAGACGCTGTTCATCGATCACGTCGACACCGAATACAGCTTCCGCGCGCTGTCGCGCAACGTGCCGCTCTATGTCGTGCCGTCGCTGGTGCTGCCGCACCGGATCGGCGCGAAGCAGCGGCATGCGATCGGCCCTTTCGAAATGACGTCGATGAATCATTCGTGGCAACGGCGCTACTACAGCGCGCGCAATGCGGTGCAGCTCGGGATGCAGTACGGGCTGCGCTTTCCGGTGGCGATCGTGCCGAACCTGCTGACGGTGTGGCAGGTCGTGCAGATCGCGCTCGTCGAGCGCGACAAGCGTGCGAAGCTGGCCGGCATCCTGTTCGGCGTCGCGGACGGCCTGTTCGGCCGGCTCGGCCCGCTCGAGCGCACGCGGCCGCGTCTGGCTGCGCGTGCGCAGCGCGTTCAGCAGGGGTGACGATGCGGCGCATGGGGAAAGCGGCGGGCTCGGCGCGCGGCGTGAAGGGCGGCTCGATGATCGCAGCGGCGGTTGCGCTGCTCGCAATGAGCGGATGCGTGCCGTCGGGCTTCCTGCCTTCGCTGTCGCTGCGCGCGCCGGCCGACGATGCGCTCGCGCATACGACCGGCCCCGGTGCGAACGGCGCGTGGCCGGCGCCGGATTGGGTGAAGCAGCTTCAGGATCCGCAGCTCGACGACCTGGTGGCCGACGCGTCGCAGAACAGTCCCGATGTACAAGTCGCGCAGGCGCGGTTGCGGATCGCGCAGGCGCAGCTTCAGCAGTTCGATTCGCTGACGGGACTCACGGGCACGGCCGGCGCGACGATCAGCCGCGCGCGGATGCCGAAGCCCGGCGACATCGCCGACGTGACGGCCGGCGGCTATCGCGTGCCGGTACAGATCTTCGGCGATCCGAACGTGTCACCGTCGTCGATCTTCGTCGGGCTGAACTACCAGCTCGACCTGTGGGGCAAGAACCGCGCGGCGACGAAGAGCCTGATGTCGCTGCGAGATGCGGCCGGCGTCGAAGCCGAACAGGTGCGGCTGACGCTCGCCGTTGCGATCGTCACCGTGTACTGCCAGCTCGATCAGGCATACGCGGCGCGCGACCTGTTGCAGCAGAAGCTGAAGATCGGCCAGCGCGTGACGGCCGTGCTGCGCGAGCGCACCGCGCGCGGCCTCGACAACGCGTACGACGCGAGCGACGCATCGATCAAGCGCAGCCGCCTGCTCGAACAGATCGCGTTGAACGACGAGCAGATCAAGCTCGCGCAACTGCAGCTCGGCGTGCTGTCGGGGCGTGGCCCCGAGCGCGGGCTCGCGCTGCAGCGGCCGCGCGTCGGCGCGTTCGCGGGCGGTGCGGTGCCTGCGCGGCTGCCGGCCGATCTCCTCGGCCGCCGGCCCGATATCGTCGCCGCACGGCTGCGCGTCGAAGCCGCGTTCGCGAATGCCGATTCGACGCGCGCGCAGTTCTATCCGGACGTGAACCTCGTCGCGCTCGGCGGCGTATTTGCGCTGACGCCCGCGTCGTTGTTCTCGCGCGATTCGCTCGCCGGCTCGGTCGGCCCGGCGATCTCGCTGCCGATCTTCGATCGCGGCCGGTTGAAGGCGAAGCTCGGCGCGGATGTCGCGCAGGCCGACGTCGCGATCGGGCTGTACAACAAGACGGTCGACGACGCGCTCGGGCAGGTCGCGCAGCTCGTCACGTCGCTGCAGACGTCGCAGACGCTCGTCGCGCAGCAGCAGGACGCGGTCGCGGCCGCGCAGAAGATCGTGCAGATCGCGGCCGACCGCCACCGGCGCGGCGTGCTGATGCAGAAGGATGTCGATGTCGCGGATCTCACGCTGATCGACGAGCGCGCGCAGATGATCGCGTTGCTTGGCCGGCAGCGGTCGCTGCGCGTTGGGCTGATCGGTGCGCTCGGCGGCGGGTTCGATGCGGGCGTAACGGTGGCGCAGGCGCAGATACCGGCGGTGCATCGGGCGCATAGCGGCGCGGCGCGGCGTGGCACAGCGACCTCGGCGCCTGCTGCTGCCGCGAACCGCGCTGCGGCCGCCGGACCGGCGGACGACGGACGCGCGGGGAGCACGGCCACGTCACCGGCCGGAGCCGCGGCGAACGCCGCCCCCGTCCTTGCGCGGCGTGACGATTCGGCGCGCCGGTCGACGGCCGGTGCGACGCCTCGCAGCACGCCGGTTCTCGCCCGTGCGGCAGCGACGATCGCGGTACCGGCCCCGTCGATTCCCCAGCCGATCCCCCTGTTCCAGCACGATCGACTGATTGTTACGCAAAGCGACTGATGCACCACGACAACCTCCATACCGCCGCGCCGCCGGCCGCACCGACCGGCTCGGCACTCGATGCGCGCCGTGCGACGCGCCGCAAACGCTTCACCGTATTCTTCGCGATCGTGCTGCTGGCCGCGATCGCATGGATCGCGTACTGGCTGCTGAGCGACCGCTATTACGAAGACACCGACGACGCATACGTCGCGGGCAGCATCGTGCAGGTCGCCGCGCAGACTCCGGGTGCCGTGACCGACGTGCTGGTGGCCGATACGCAGGCCGTGCGCGCGGGGCAGACGCTCGTGAAGCTTGACGACACCGAAGCGTCCGTTGCGTTCGCGCAGGCGAAGGCGCAGCTCGCGCAGGCCGTGCGGCAGGTCGCGAACGCGAAGATCTCGAACACGATGTACGTCGAGGCCGTGAATGCGCGGCGCGCCGACCTGTCGCTCGCGCAGCGCGCGTTCGTCGCCCGCTCGGGCGCGTCGGTCGAGATCGTCGCGCCCGAGGAACTGGCGCGCGCGCGTGCGGCGGTGGCCGGCGCGCAGGCGAACCTCGCGGCCGCGCAGGCGCAGCTCGACGCGGCGCGCGCGCTCGGCAGCAAGCTGCCCGTCGACGAAAGCCCGGCCGTCGTGCAGGCGGCCGCGCAGTTCAAGCTTGCGTACCGGAACCTGAAGCGCACGACGATCGTCGCACCCGTCGACGGCACGATCGGGCAGCGCTCGGTGCAGGTCGGCCAGCAGGTCGGGCCCGGCGTGCCGCTGATGTCGGTCGTGCAGCTCAACCGGCTGTGGATCGAGGCGAATTTCAAGGAAGGGCAGATTCGCCACATGCGCGTCGGCCAGCCGGTCGAGGTCGTGTCGGATCTCTATGGCTCGCGGATCGCCTATCGCGGCCGCGTGCAGGGCTTCTCGGCCGGCACGGGCAGCGCATTCTCGATGCTGCCGTCGCAGAACGCGGCCGGCAACTGGATCAAGGTCGTGCAGCGCGTGCCGGTCGTGATCGCGCTCGATCCGCGCGATCTCGCCACGCATCCGCTGCGCGTCGGGCTGTCGATGCGCGCGACGGTCGATACGCACGACCGCAACGGTCATGCGCTCGACAGCGAGCCGCCGACGCCGGCCGTCAGCACGCGCGTGCACGACGGCGTCGCGAGCGAAGCGGAAGCGGCGGCCGCGGCGATCATCCGCGAGAATCAGGGCGGGTAACGCCCGTCAGCAAAGGAGCGGACCGTCCGCGAACGGCGGTCCGACCCTCGGCACGGCGCACTCGCGGCCGAAGCCTTCCCGTCGTTTCCCGCCCGACTTTCGTCTTTCCGCCATCGATGTCGGCGCCGATCAAACGCATGTCGCGTTTGAGACATCGGCGCCCCTGCCTCCGGGACTACTCTCGAACAGCACGTTGCGTGTGCGCCGCATGAGCCGGCGCGCCGCGACGCCATCCAACGAGACATGGAGACAATACGATGAGCAGCAATCGAGGTGTCGTCTATCTTGGACCGGGCCAGGTCGAAGTCCAGAAAATCGATTATCCGAAGATGGTCGACCCGAGCGGCCGCGCGATCGGCCACGGCGTGATCCTGAAAGTGGTCAGCACGAACATCTGCGGCTCCGACCAGCACATGGTGCGCGGCCGCACGACCGCACCGGTCGGCCTCGTGCTCGGTCACGAGATCACCGGCGAAGTGGTCGAAGTGGGCCGCGACGTCGAGACGCTGAAGATCGGCGATCTCGTGTCGGTGCCGTTCAACGTCGCCTGCGGCCGTTGCGCGATGTGCAAGGACACGCATACCGGCGTGTGCCTGAACGTGAACCCGTCGCGTGCCGGCGGCGCGTACGGCTACGTCGACATGGGCGGCTGGATCGGCGGCCAGGCCGAGTACGTGCTCGTGCCGTACGCCGATTTCAACTTGCTGAAATTCCCGGACCGCGATCAGGCGATGTCGAAGATTCGCGACCTGACCTGCCTGTCCGACATTTTGCCGACCGGTTATCACGGTGCGGTGAGCGCAGGCGTGAAGCCGGGCTCGACGGTCTATATCGCTGGCGCGGGCCCGGTCGGCATGGCGGCGGCCGCATCGGCGCGCCTGCTCGGCGCGGCCGTGACGATCGTCGGCGACATGAACGCGGAACGTCTCGCGCATGCGCGTGCGATGGGCTTCGAGACGGTCGACCTGTCGAAGGACGCCTCGCTCGGCGAGCAGATCGAACAGATCCTCGGCGTGCCCGAGATTGACTGCGCGGTCGATTGCGTCGGCTTCGAGGCGCACGGCCACGGTTCGTCGGGCCATTCGGAGGAAGCGCCCGCGACGGTGCTGAACTCGCTGATGGAAATCACGCGCCCGGCCGGCGCGATCGGCATCCCGGGGCTGTACGTGACGGACGATCCGGGCGCGAAGGACAAGGCCGCGCAGCACGGCAGCCTGAGCATCCGCTTCGGCCTCGGCTGGGCGAAGTCGCACTCGTTCTTCACGGGCCAGACGCCGGTGCTGAAGTACAACCGCAACCTGATGCAGGCGATCCTGTTCGACCGGCTGCCGATCGCGAAGATCGTCAACGTCGAAGTGATCTCGCTCGACCAGGCGCCGGAAGGCTACAAGAAGTTCGACGGCGGCGCACCGCGCAAATTCGTCATCGACCCGCACGGGTTGCTGGCGGCCTGATGCACTAGCGTTCGTTCGCTACGCGTGCGACGACACGGGCGGCTCCGGAAACGGGCCGCCCGTTTTCGTTGGAGGCATGCCGGCGCGGGAGAGTGACCCATTGAACGTCATGCGTTCGTCGCGGCACAAACGAGGTTTTGTGAAGGGTGGGTCAGAAGAATGAATCGTCGGCCGAGAAGGCGCGAATCGCGCACTCAGTGGCCGCGATAGAGTTTCGCGATCCCGGCGTTGCCGGATGCGGTGTACCGCCCGTGGCGCGCATGCAGGCTCACGCGGCGGATCGGATGCGAGCGATGCGCGGCATCGCGGCTGCCTTTCCAGTCCGCCACGCGAACCGTGCTGGCGTGTGTCCGGTCGGGTACGCGCATCGACGTTGCGGCTTGCGCAACCTGCATCTTGCCTGCAGGCGGGCTGGCATTCGCGTCGTCGTGTGGCGGAATGGCTGCCGGTTGCGGCGTTCCGTCGGGCGCATGAAACGGAAAAACGGGCGTCGGCAATACCGGCAGTACCGGCTCGTTCACGGTATGCAAGCCGGATTCGGTCGCGGCCGCTGCCGGCGTACCGGAACCGCGGCAGACGGGATCGGCCTTGCACGTTCGATCGACCACAACGTAACCGCCGACCAGCAGGACGAGCGTCAGGATGCTCAGGATCGGTGCGCTCGACGCACTCGGCCGCCGGAACGCCGCATCGCGCAGCGCGTGCGCGACGCGCGACGACCACGAACGGACGGCATGCGGCGCCTGTGCGGCGTGCGCAGGGTCGGGCGTATGGCGAATCGGATCGAACGGCCAGTCCCACTGGCCGCAGACGGGGCAGCGCTCGAGTGCGCGGAGCGTGACGAATCCGCATTCCCGGCAACGGCAGCTCGCGGCGTGCCGCGATTCGGCGCGTGAGTTCAACACGGCGCGCCACGCATCGCGCGTGCGCACGTTCCGGTTGGGCAGGACGCGCATCGTCAGCGGCGGGCGGGCGCCATCAACGGAGCACACGCCGGCTGTCGTTCGCATTCGGTGTTCATGTGATTCTCCATAACATCGGACGCGAGGAATCCGTTCGTCCGCGGCTGCCTGTCGCTTCATTCTTTGCCGCTTGCGCGTGAAAGGCAAGGACGATGTAGGTCGTCGTGGGCCGCACGCCGGGCGCTAACCGTCGTGCCGCTGGCGCGCCGCAAGCGTCCCGATGGTCTCCATCGCGCGCTCGACGGCCGGTGTCCACGGCCGGCCGTAGTTGAGGCGCAGATAGCGGCGGAATCCGCCGGTCGCGGAAAAGATCGGCCCCGGCGCGATGCTGACGCCGCTTGCCATCGCGGCGTCGAACAGGTGCATCGCGTCGACGCGCGGCGGCAGTTCGAGCCACAGGAAATACCCGCCGCGCGGCGCGAATACTTCGGTGTCCGCCGGAAAATACGCGCGCACGGCCGCGAGCATCTGTTCCTGGTGCGCGGCGAGATTGCGCCGCAGCTTGCGCAGGAAGCGGTCGTATGCACCGTCGCGCAGGTAGCTCGAGATCGCCAGCTGCGCGGGCACGTCGGCGGCCGGCGCGCTCGCGCCTTTCGCCTGCCGGATCTGCCGCACGAAGCGTCCGGCCGCGACCCAGCCGATCCGGAACCCGGGCGCGAGACATTTCGAGAACGACCCGCAATGCAGGACGAGCCCACTGTCGTCATACAGTTTCGCGGGGCGCGTGGGCGCCGTGCCGAAATGCAGTTCGGCGTATACGTCGTCCTCGATCAGCGGCACGCCGCGCGACGCGAGCAGGTCGATCAGCGCGCGCTTGCGCTCGTCGGACAGTGTCGCGCCGGTCGGGTTGTGGAACGACGTCATGAACCAGCACGCGCGCACCGGATGCGTGTCGAGCACCTGCGCGAGCGCATCGAGATCGAGGCCCGTGCGCGGGTCGACCGGAATCTCGACGGCTTTCAGGTGCAGGCGCTGCACGGCGTGCAGCACCGCGTGGAATGCCGGGCGTTCGATCGCGACGATGTCGCCGGGGCGCGTCAGCGCCTGCAGGCAGAGTGTCAGCGCTTCGAGCGCGCCGGTCGTAATGACGATCTCGTCCATCGGCAATGCAGCGCCCGCATTCAGGTAGCGCAGCGCGATCTGGCGCCGCAATGCGTCGTTGCCGGGCGGCAATCCCGACAGCAGTTTCGTGCGATCCATGCTGCGGGCCGCCGACGCCACGTAGCGCCACAGGCTGCTCATCGGGAACAGCGAATAGCTGGCGAATGCCGAGCCGAGCGGGACGATGTCCTCGCATTTGAGGGAATCGAGCAGGCGGAGCAGCGTATCGTCGTCGCCGGCCGGCGGGGGGGCGGGCTTGCGCGGGGGATCGTGGCCGATCCGCACGCGCTTGTCTTCGACGTTCGCAACGAAATATCCGGACCGCGCCCGCGCGACGATCAGACCCTCGCTCTCGAGCGCGTAGTACGCGCGGAACACGGTGGACGGGCTCACGCCATACGCGCGGCACGCGGCGCGCACGGTGGGGATGCGCGCACCGGCCGCCAGGTCGCCGCGCCGGATCGCGTCGGCGATCGTCTGTGCCAGCGCCGCATATCGCTTCATGCCTGCCCCCCGGCCGCTCGAAGCCTCGCTGAAAAAAGAGTAGGGCACCGCACCCGTCGCACGCAAGCGCACCCCCAATCGCTGATCCGTATGTTTTTTGAGCGCTCTGATGCTGTTCTTTCGTCTGACAAGCAGGCATCCTGCAGCACGTTTTATTCCCGATATCCAACCGAGACGGAATCCACGCTGCCTGGCAGCGGCTCCGTGACCCACGCGCGTCTTGCATGGGTTCTTGTCTGCGGCGTCCTGACCCTACCCGGAAGCATCCAGCGTGAAACTGAAGACCCTCGCCGCCGGCCTCGTGGCCGGCATCGCACTCAACCTGTTCAGCGGCGTCGCAGCCGCGGCCTGCATCAACAATCCGGCGGCGCAGCCGAACGCGACGTTTCCCGCCGCGCTGACCGGCAAGCTCGTGTACCACAGCTACGTGAAGTACGGCGACGGCACGAGCCAGCTGTTCCTCTACGACTTCTCGGCCCATACGCTGACGCAACTGAGCAAGAGCACGTGGGGCATCACCGATCCGATGAACGGCGTGTTCAGCCCCGACGGCAAGTGGCTGGCGTTCATGGGCATCAGCAACGGCGCGTGGAACGTGTTCATGCTGCAGCTCGGCGCCGGCACGCCGCCCGTCAACCTGACGAACAGCACGGGCGCGACGCGCAACGAGGACCCGAAGTTCAGCGCGGACGGCAAGACGCTGGTGTTCAAGCAGAACGGCGACGTCAAGCAGGCGACGCTGTCGTACACGAGCGCGGGCCCGACGTTCACGTCGGTTGTGAGCCTGACGAATGCACCGGCCGGCGCCGAGTATTCGATGCCGTATCTCGCGCCCGATTCGAGCGCCGTGTACTACGCGACGGGCACCGGCGCGAACATGGGGCTGATGAAGCGCACGCTCGCGACTGGCGTGACCGCGACGTTCGACAATCCGGCCGGGCTGCAGACGTACTACCCGATCGTGCGTGCGGACGGCATGGTGTTCTACGCGCGCTGGAAAGACAGCGGCCAGGCCGACCAGATCTATACGAAGACCGCGGACCCGGCTTCGACGCCGAACGCGTTGCCGATCAACGACTGCGTGAGCAACAACTCGGATCCGGCGCCGGTGAGCGGCACGAACTACGTGTTCTTCTCGTCGACGACGGCAGGCGGCTATCAGCTCTACGTCGGCGACGTGACGACCGGCCAGCGCTGGAGCCTGTCGCAGTTCGGCGTGAACGCCGATACGACGAAGGCCAAGCTTGGGTCGAGTTACTACGGCGGCCCGGCCGCCGCGCAGCCGACGCTGCTGTCGCAGGGGCACCCGGCGGCCGCGTCGGCGAGTTACAACGCGTCGCTTACGCCGGACAAGGCGTTCGACGGCAACACGACGAGCACGCGCTGGGATTCACCGGAAGGCGCGGGTGTCGGTTCGCAATGGATCTCCGTGGATCTCGGCGCGGTGAAGCACATCGATCACGTCGATCTGTACTGGGATGCGGGCGCGCTCGTTTATCAGATCCAGACGTCGAACGACAACGTCAACTGGACGACGATCTATTCGACGAGCAACGGCGTTTCATATACCCACGTCACGCTGCCGCATCTCAACGGCAGCGGTCGTTACGTGCGGATGCTCGGCACGCAGCGCGCGACGCAGTGGGGTTACTCGCTCTATGAAATGCAGGTGTGGGGATCGTAATCGCAAAGAAAAAAGCGGCCGCCAGGGCCGCTTTTTTCATGTGCCGGTCGCGGTGACGCTTATGCGTGCAGCACATGCGCCGGAAAGGCGGGGCTGGCGCTCGCCACACCCTGCGCGAGCGGCGCGACCTGCTTGCGGCGTTCGCGCGTCGGCGCGACGCCGAACGCGTCGCGATAGCTCTTGCTGAAATGGCACGCCGACTGGAAGCCGCACGCCATCGTGATGTGCATGATCGACATGTCGGTCTGCAGCAGCAACTCGCGCGCACGGCGCAGCCGCAGCGTCAGGTAGTAATGCGTCGGCGTCATGCCGAGGTGTTCGCGGAACAGGCGCTGCAGTTGCCGCTGCGACATGTTCGCGAGCCGCGCGAGCTCCTCGCGCGACAGCGGCTCCTCGATGTTGTTCTCCATCAGCGAGATCACTTCGAACAGCGACTTGTTCGCCGAGCCGAGCCGCGCGACGAGCGGCATGCGTTGCTGCGCGCTGGTGTCGCGCACGTGTTCGACGATGAACTGCTCGGCGATCTGCGTGACGCGCGCGGTGCCCACGCGCGCGGCGATCAGGTTCAGCATCATGTCGAGCGGCGCGACGCCGCCCGTGCACGTGATGCGGTCGCGGTCGATCACGAACAGTTCCTTCAGGAAGCGCGTGTCCGGAAACTCTTCCTTCAGCGCCGACATGTTTTCCCAGTGGATCGCGCACGCGTAGCCCGCGAGCAGCCCCGATTTCGCGAGTGCATAGGTGCCCGTGCACAGGCTGCCGAGCGGGATGCCCGAGCGCGCGAAGCGTCGACAGGTGGGCCGGCGTGGTTGCGCGCTGCACGTCGACGCCGCCGCACACGAAGACGATGTCGGGCTGCCCCACGCATTCGGCCGGGCCCGTGTCGACCGTGAGGCCGTTGCTCGCCGTGACCGGGCCGCCGTCCGGGCTGATCACCGACCAGCGGTAGAGCGGCTGGCCGCTCAGGTAGTTCGCCATCCGAAGCACCTCGATCGCATTGGTGAACGCGATCATCGTGAAATTCGGTAACGGCATGAACGCGAAGTGGGACAGCGACGCTGTGCGGTCGGGCGACATGGGGAGCGTTCCTAGAATCTCTAATAGCTATACGCCCGGGAGGCACGGATCGGGCTGCGGTATTGTGTGAGCGAGCGCAACAAGCGTGCCATACGGCTAAACCCTAGCTCCATACGTTGTCTGGGTGTAAGGGCGATGTTGCACTGCACCGCATCCGGGAGATGCCGCACCCCGAACGGGCGGCAAACGCACTGCCGGTGTGCGTGTCCATAGGTGAACAGCCGACGCCGTTTTGGTAAGTCATCCGAAAAAGCACGACCGGTCACTTGTATAAAACGGACGTGCATGGCGGAAAAGGCAAAGAACGCGTCTAAATTCATCAATCCGCCGAAAATCCGAACGACAAGAATAGAGCCGTCGGCAACCTTGCACTGGCGTAGCGGGAAACCCAGGCAGGGCGGGCCTTGAGCTTTGGTTGCAGCCCTTTATTCTTCGTCACGGACGCACTATGTCGAACACCCAGCCTTTCTTCTCGCAGCCCCTGGCCGAGCGCGACGCGCCGGTGCGCAGCGCCATCCTGAAGGAACTCGAGCGTCAGCAGTCGCAGGTCGAGCTGATCGCGTCGGAAAACATCGTGTCGCGCGCCGTGCTCGAGGCGCAGGGCTCGGTGCTGACGAACAAGTACGCGGAAGGCTATCCCGGCAAGCGCTACTACGGCGGTTGCGAGTTCGCCGATGAAGTCGAGGCGCTGGCGATCGAACGCGTGAAGCAGATCTTCAACGCCGGCTATGCGAACGTGCAGCCGCACTCGGGCGCGCAGGCGAACGGCTCGGTGATGCTCGCGCTGGCCAAGCCGGGCGACACGGTGCTCGGCATGTCGCTGGATGCCGGCGGCCACCTGACGCACGGCGCGAAGCCGGCGCTGTCGGGCAAGTGGTTCAATGCCGTCCAGTACGGCGTGAACCGCGACACGATGCGGATCGATTACGACCAGGTCGAGGCGCTGGCGCACGAGCACAAGCCGAACCTGATCATCGCCGGCTTCTCGGCGTACCCGCGTGCGCTCGACTTCGCGCGCTTCCGCGCGATTGCCGACAGCATCGGCGCGAAGCTGATGGTCGACATGGCGCACATCGCCGGCGTGATCGCCGCGGGCCGCCACGCGAACCCGGTCGAGCACGCGCACGTCGTCACGTCGACCACGCACAAGACGCTGCGCGGCCCGCGCGGCGGCTTCGTGCTGACCAACGACGAGGACATCGCGAAGAAGATCAACTCGGCCGTGTTCCCCGGCCTGCAGGGCGGCCCGCTGATGCACGTGATCGCCGGCAAGGCCGTCGCGTTCGGCGAAGTGCTGCATGCGGACTTCAAGACCTATATCGACAACGTGCTCGCGAACGCTCAAGCGCTCGGCGAAGTGCTGAAGGCCGGCGGCGTCGATCTCGTCACGGGCGGCACCGACAACCACCTGCTGCTGGTCGACCTGCGCCCGAAGGGCCTGAAGGGTGCGCCGGTCGAGCAGGCGCTGGAACGCGCGGGCATCACCTGCAACAAGAACGGCATCCCGTTCGACACAGAGAAGCCGACCGTTACCTCGGGCATCCGTCTCGGCACGCCGGCCGGCACGACGCGCGGCTTCGGCGTCGCGGAATTCCGTGAAGTCGGCCGCCTGATCCTCGAAGTGTTCGACGCGCTGCGCGCGAACCCGGAAGGCGACCACGCGACCGAACAGCGCGTGCGCCGCGAGATCTTCGCGCTGTGCGAACGCTTCCCGATCTACTGATCGACCCCACAAGAACAGACCCACGAGCGAGAGCAGATATGAGCACGCTGCATCAGGACAGCATCATCATCGACGGACTGAACATTTCGAAGTTCGAGAAGCCGGTGTTCGAGGACATGCGCCGTGGCGGCATCACGGCCGCGAACTGCACGGTGTCGGTGTGGGAGAACTTCGCCAAGACCGTCGACAACATCGGCGTGATGAAGAAGAAGATCCGCGACAACGGCGAGCTGCTGACGCTCGTGCGCACGACGGACGACATCTTCCGCGCGAAGAAGGAAGGCAAGACCGGGATCATCCTCGGCTTCCAGAACGCGCATGCGTTCGAGGACAACCTCGGCTACATCGAAGCGTTCGCCGACATGGGCGTGCGCGTGGTGCAGCTCTGCTACAACACGCAGAACCTGGTCGGCACCGGTTGCTACGAGCGTGACGGCGGCCTGTCGGACTTCGGCCGCGAAGTGATCACCGAGATGAACCGCGTCGGCATCATGGTCGACCTGTCGCATGTGGGCGGCAACACGTCGTCGGAAGCGATCGCGTTCTCGAAGAAGCCGGTGTGTTACTCGCACTGCCTGCCGTCGGGCCTGAAGGAGCATCCGCGCAACAAGAGCGACGTGCAGCTGAAGGAGATCGCCGATGCGGGCGGCTTCGTCGGCGTGACGATGTTCGCGCCGTTCCTGAAGCGCGGGATCGAAGCGAACATCGACGACTACATCGAGGCGATCGACTATGTCGTGAACCTGATCGGCGAGGACGCGGTCGGCATCGGCACGGACTTCACGCAGGATTTCGCGAAGGAATTCTTCGACATGCTGACGCATGACAAGGGCCGCTATCGCCAGCTGACGAACTTCGGCAAGGTGATCAACCCGGACGGCATCCGCACGATCGGCGAGTTCCCGAACCTGACCGCGGCGATGGAACGCCACGGCTGGAAGGAGTCGCGTATCCGCAAGATCATGGGCGAGAACTGGGTGCGCGTGTTCAAGGACGTGTGGGGCGCATAAGCGCCGCATCGAGCCGAACCGCTACCCGCGATTCAACATTAGAAAAATCGGGACGTGCCCGCGCAAGCCGCGCGGGCGCGCGGACGATGTCGCGCCTGCGCACTGAGCCGCGCGGCCACTTTCCTCACGGAGTCACCACGATGCAACCGCAACTGCCGATCAACGTCGATCCCGATACCGGCGTCTGGACCACCGACGCGCTGCCGATGCTGTACGTGCCGCGCCACTTCTTCACGAACAACCACGTTGCCGTCGAGGAAGCGCTCGGCGTCGAAGCGTATGCCGAGATCCTCTACAAGGCCGGCTACAAATCGGCCTACCACTGGTGCGACAAGGAAGCGAAGCTGCACGGCCTGACCGGCATGGCGGTGTTCGAACACTACCTGAAGCGCCTGTCGCAACGCGGCTGGGGCCTGTTCTCGATCATCGAAGCCGATCCGGCCAGCGCGCGCGCGAAGATCGAGCTGCGCCACTCGTCGTTCGTGCTCCAGCAGCCGGGCAAGGAAGGCAAGCTCTGCTACATGTTCGCAGGCTGGTTCGCCGGCGCGATGGACTGGGTCAACGACACGACGCCGGAAGGCAAGGGTGCGCCGCGCGCACAATCGAAGGAAGTGCAGTGCGCGGCCGAGCATCACGACCACTGCGTCTTCGAAGTGTCGCCGATCGCGCACTGATGCACTGACTCACTGAAACAGAACAACACCCGCAACACGAGACATTCGAACGCCAGAGGTCGCCAGCGATGCGTTATCCCCACCTGTTCAAACCCATGCAGCTGAACCAGCTGACGCTGCGCAACCGGATCGTCAGCACCGCGCACGCGGAGGTGTATGCCGAGCCGGGCGGCCTGCCGGGCGACCGCTATATCCGCTACTACGAAGAAAAGGCCAAGGGTGGCGTGGGCCTGGCCATCTGCGGCGGGTCGAGCCCCGTGTCGATCGACAGCCCGCAGGGCTGGTGGAAATCGGTGAACCTGTCGACCGACAAGATCATCGATCCGCTCACGCGTCTCGCCGACACGATGCACAAGCACGGCGCGAAGATCATGATCCAGGCGACGCACATGGGCCGCCGCTCGTCGTTCCACGGCGAGCACTGGCCGCACCTGATGTCGCCGTCGGGGGTGCGCGAACCCGTGCACCGCGGCAATGCGAAGATCATCGAGATCGAGGAAATCCGCCGCATCATCGGCGATTTCGCGGCGGCCGCGAAGCGCGTGAAGGCAGCCGGCATGGACGGCATCGAGATCTCGGCCGCCCACCAGCACCTGATCGACCAGTTCTGGAGCAAGCGTTCGAACCACCGCACCGACGAATGGGGCGGCAGCCTCGAAAACCGCCTGCGCTTCGGCATCGAAGTGCTGACGGCCGTGCGCGAAGCGGTCGGCAAGGATTTCTGCGTCGGCCTGCGCATGTGCGGCGACGAATTCCACGAGGACGGCCTCGATCACGAAGCGCTGAAGGAAATCGCGCAGGCGATGTCGGAGACGGGCCTGATCGACTACCTGAGCGTGGTCGGCTCGGGCGGCGACACGCACAACACGATCGCGAACTGCATGCCGCCGATGGCATTGCCGCCGGAGCCGTTCGTGCACCTCGCGGCCGGCATCAAGTCGGTCGTGAAGATTCCGGTGATGCACGCGCAGAGCATCCGCGACGCGGGCCAGGCCGAGCGCCTGCTCGCGACCGGCATGATCGACCTGGTCGGCATGACGCGCGCGCAGATCGCCGATCCGCACATGGTGATCAAGATCCGCGACGGCCGCGAAGACGAAATCAAGCAGTGCGTCGGCGCGAACTACTGCATCGACCGCCAGTACAACGGCCTCGACGTGCTGTGCATCCAGAATGCGGCGACGTCGCGCGAAGCGACGATGCCGCACGTCATCGAGAAGTCGCGCGGTCCGAAGCGCAAGGTCGTGGTGGTCGGCGCGGGCCCGGCGGGCCTCGAGGCGGCGCGCGTCGCGAAGCTGCGCGGCCACGACGTCGTGCTGTTCGAGAAGAACGCGGAAGTGGGCGGCCAGGTGATGATCGCCGCGAAGGCGCCGCAGCGCGAGCAGATGTCGGGGATCATCCGCTGGTTCGACATGGAAACGAAGCGCCTGGGCGTCGACCGCCGTCTCGGCGTCGCCGCCGACGAGAAGATGATCATGGCCGAGAAGCCGGACATCGTCGTGCTCGCGACGGGCGGCTCGAGCTTCACGTGGCAGGTTCCGGGCTGGGGGGTGGCCGAAGGGCTCGCCGTCAGCTCGTGGGACATCCTGACCGGCAAGGTCGAGCCGAAGCAGAACGTCCTGCTGTTCGACGGCGTGAGCACGCATGCGGGCGCCGGCGTGGCCGATTTCATGGCGAGCCGCGGCTCGAAGGTCGAGGTCGTCACGCCGGACGTGAAGGTCGCCGACGATTGCGGCGGCACGACGTTCCCGATCTTCTATCGCCGCCTGTACGCGTTCGGCGTGATCCCGACGCCGAACACGATGCTCGATCGCGTCTACGAAGAGGAAGGCAAGCTGATCGCCGTGCTGCGCAACGAGTACACGGAAGAACTGGAAGAGCGCGCGGTCGACCAGGTGGTGATCGAGAACGGCTCGTCGCCGAACGACGAACTGTACTGGAAGCTCAAGCCGGAATCGGTGAACCGCGGCCAGATCGATCCGCACACGCTGTTCGCGGCCGAGCCGCAGCCGTGCCTGTCGGAAGCGCTCGGCAACGGCCGTTTCCTGCTGTTCCGTGTCGGCGACTGCATCTCGATGCATAACGTCCACGGTGCGATCTACGACTCGCTGCGTCTCGTGAAGGATTTCTAAAAGATGAATCCGTCCTTCCTCATTACCGCCCTGTTGTGGCTGTCGGTGGCGGGGCTCGCGTTCGCGGTCGCGAAGCGCTCGTCCTACTGGCGTCTGGGCCGCGCCACGGCGCCCGGCTCGTTCGGTGTCGCGAACCTGTTCGCGATCCCGAAGCGTTATTTCGTCGACCTGCACCACGTGGTCGCCCGCGACCCGTACATCGCGAAGACGCACGTCGCGACCGCCGGCGGCGCGATCGGCGCGCTGGCGCTGGTGTTCATCAACTACGGCCTCGCGATCTACTCGCCGTGGCTCGACAAGCTGATCTTCCTCGCGGCGCTCGCGATGCTGGTCGGTGCGGTGTTCGTGTGGCGCCGGCGCGCGGCCAAGGATGTGCCGGCCCGCCTGTCGCGCGGCCCGTGGAATACGCTGCCCTGGCTGCTCGGCTCGTTCGCGCTCGGCCTCGTGCTGTTCATGCTGGTGCCGACCGGCGCGATGTCGGGCGCGTTCGCGGTGCTCTGCGCGCTGCTGATCGGCGTCGGCGCATTCACGATGACGGTCGGCGCCGCGAAGGGCGGCCCGATGAAGCATGCGATCGCCGGCCTGCTGCACCTCGCGTTCCACCCGCGCCAGGAGCGTTTCGCCGCGACGCGCGAATCGTTCACCGGCAACGGTACGGCCACGCCGCCGACCGCGCTGAAGCTGCCGGACATCGAGCATCAGGAGTACGGCGTCGAGAAGCCGGTCGAATTCCGCTGGAACCAGCTGCTGAGCTTCGACGCCTGCGTGCAGTGCGGCAAGTGCGAAGCCGCGTGCCCCGCGTTCGCGTCGGGCCAGCCGCTGAACCCGAAGAAGCTGATCCAGGATCTCGTGGTCGGGATGGCGGGCGGCACCGATGCGGCGTACGCCGGCAGCCCGTCGCCGGGCCTTGCAGTCGGCCAGCATCGCGGCGAGCCGAACGGCCCGATCGTGTCGGGCCTGATCGAGGAACAGACGCTGTGGTCGTGCACGACCTGCCGCGCATGCGTGCAGGAATGCCCGATGCTGATCGAACACGTCGATGCGATCGTCGACATGCGCCGCAACCGCACGCTCGTGCACGGCACGGTGCCCGGCAAGGGCCAGGAAGTGCTCGCGAACCTGCGTGAAACGGGCACGATGGGCGGCTACGACACGGCCGCGCGCTACGACTGGTCGGTTGACCTGAGCGCGCCCGTCGCGCAGCCGGGCAAGCCGGTCGACGTGCTGTTCGTCGCGGGCGAAGGCGCGTTCGACATGCGCTACCAGCGCACGCTGCGCGCGTTCGTCACGGTGCTGAACAAGGCGGGCGTCGACTACGCGGTGCTCGGCTCGACCGAGACCGACACGGGCGACGTCGCCCGCCGGCTCGGCGACGAAGCGACGTTCCAGCAGATGGCGAAGCGCCTGATCGGCACGCTCGGCACGCTGTCGTACAAGCAGATCGTGACGGCCGACCCGCACGTGATGCACAGCCTGCGCAACGAATACCGTGCGCTCGGGCTGCGCGTGACGGTCAAGCATCACACGACCTATCTCGCAGAACTGGCCGACAGCGGCAAGATCGTGCCGAAGGCCGTCGAGGCGCTGCAGGAGAAGCGCACCACGTATCACGACCCGTGCTACCTCGGCCGCTACAACGGCGAGACGGAAGCGCCGCGCAAGCTGCTGAAGA
The DNA here is from genome assembly GCF_057439935.1 of Burkholderia cepacia complex sp. TUM26381. NCBI lineage: Bacteria > Pseudomonadati > Pseudomonadota > Betaproteobacteria > Burkholderiales > Burkholderiaceae > Burkholderia > Burkholderia cepacia complex sp. TUM26381. The sequence continues at coordinate 655,176 of NZ_CM172007.1, forward strand.
CGATCGGCATCCAGGTCGTCGAGATGGAGCGCAACGGCATGCGCGGACGCTGCTGCGGCGGTGGCGGTGGAGCGCCGCTGACCGACATCCCGGGCAAGCAGCGCATTCCCGACATCCGCATCGCCGACGCACGCACGATCGGCGCGGACGTGGTCGCGGTTGCGTGCCCGAACTGCACGGCCATGCTCGAAGGCGTCGTGGGCCCGCGCCCCGATGTGCTCGACGTCGCCGAACTCGTCGCCGCCTCGCTGGAGTGAATCGATGAACACGATCAAACGAATCGATCCGCGCCGGCCGTTCATCATCACGGCCGCCGGCCTGAAGCGCATCACGCTCGGCGAGGAAGGCAGCGCCGATGCGAACGCCGCGCAGTGGTCCGCGCACGGTCACGGCGCCGCGGCCGCGAAGCCGCGCCGCGCGTTGCAGGACCCGAAGCACGTGATGCTGGTGGTGGCGCACAGCGAGCGCGGTGCGCTCGACGACCATTCGCGGCAGGCGATTGCCGCCGCCGCGGTGCTGGCCGACGCACAGACCGAAGTCGCGCTGCTCGCGTTCGGCGAGCTGAAGGACGACGCGGCTGAACTCGGCGTCGACAAGCTGCTCGAGCTGACCGGCTTCGAGCGCCGCGCGTTCGATCCCGAAAGCGAACTGCAAGCGTTGCAGGCCTGTGTGGCCGCGCTCGCGCCGAAACACGTATTCGTGCCCGACAACGCGACGGGCGACGGCGATCTCGGCCGGCGTTACGCGGCGGCCGCCGGCGCGAGCGTCGCGACCCACGTCGTCGAAATCGACGCGAAGCATGTCGGCGCGTATGCGCAGGCCGGGCGTGCGTTTGCGACGCGAGCGCTCCCCGACGTGATCCTGCTTGCGCAGAACGCGGTCGACGCGAAGCTGCCGTTCGTCGGTGCTGGCGAGCGCCTGGCCGCCGACTTCATCCGCCCGGCAGGCGATGCCGCACAGCCATACCGCGATCTCGGCCTCGACGAAATCGACGCGGCCCAGGTTGCGCTCGAGGAAGCCGATTTCATCGTGTCGGCCGGCAACGGCGTGTCCGACATCGGCGCGTTCGAGCAGCTGGCCGGTGCGTTCGGCGCGGCGATCGGCGCGAGCCGCGTCGCGGTCGACAACGGCCACTTCGCGCGCGACAAGCAGGTCGGCGCGACCGGCAAGACGGTCGAGGCGAGCGTGTACATCGCGTTCGGCATCTCGGGCGCGGTGCAGCACTTGCAGGGGATCAAGGATTGCCGCCACGTGATCGCGGTGAACCTCGACGGCAGCGCGCCGATCGCGAAGCGCGCGAACCTGACGGTGGTGGGCGACGCGCAGGGCACGATTGCCGCGCTGATCGAACAGGTGCAGGCTGCGCGCGCCGCGCGCGGCGAATCGCCGGCCGCGGTCGGCACGCGTGAACCCGAAGGAGTCGCCGCATGAACGCCCCCCGTCCGCTGCAACGCATCGCGGTGCTCGTGTCCGTCGGCCGGCATCCGGTCAGCGGCGTCGCGCGCTACAGCCGCAACGACGCAGCCGCGCTCGAAACCGGTCGCCAGCTCGCCGGGCAACATCGCGCGAAGCTCGACGTGATCCATGCCGGCGACCCCGCGAATGCGGCGCTTGCCGACTATCTCGCGCTCGGTGCGCGGGAGGTCGAAGTGCTGGCCTGCCGCGACGGCGACGATGCCGTGCACGCGCTTGCCGCACGCATCGAAGGCTACGACCTCGTGCTGACCGGCACGCGCGCCGAGGGCGCGTACGACACCGGGATGTTGCCGTATCGCATCGCCGCGGCGCTCGGCTATCCGCTCGTCGGCTCGGCCGTCGACGTGACGGTCGAAGGCGGCCGTGCGGCCGTCCGGCAATTTTTGCCGAAAGGGCTGCGGCGGCGCGTCGATGCCGCGCTGCCGGCCGTGATTGCCGTCCATCCGCTCGCCAATGCCGAGCCGCGCTACGCGTATGCGCGGCTGCGCGCCGGCGCGATCCGGCCGGCGCTCGCGGCGCCCGGCGCGGACGCCGACGCGGCCGCGTGGACGGTCGGGCCGGTCGAGCGTAAACCCGTAAAACTGGTCGCCGCCGAGAAGCGTTCCGGGCATGCCCGGATGCTGTCCGCGACGACGACCGAAAGCCGTGGCGGCAACGTCGTAAATGAAGGGAGTTCGGTCGAAAAAGCACAAGTGATCCTCGCGTATCTGCGAGAGCATCAGCTCATCGACTACTGATTTTGATGCCTGTCGGCAAGAACCCAGGGATGCAAGGAATCCGGAGCAAACGATGAAAGTATCGGCAGACATTCGTGCACTGATCGAGCGGCGCAAGGAAGGGCACAGCCTCGATGCACCGTTCTACACGAGCGAGGACATCTTCGCGCTCGACATGGAGGCGATTTTCCGCCAGCACTGGATCCAGGTGGCGGTCGAACCGGACATTCCCGAGCCGGGCGACTACGTGACCGTGGAACTGGGGAGCGATTCGATCCTGATCGTGCGCGACGACGACATGGCGATCCGTGCGTTCCACAACGTGTGCCGTCACCGCGGTGCGCGCCTGTGCAACGAGGACAAGGGCTCGGTCGGCAACATCGTGTGCCCGTACCACAGCTGGACGTACAACCTGACGGGCCAGCTGATGTTCGCCGAGCACATGGGCGAGAAGTTCGACCGCTGCAAGCACAGCCTGAAGTCGGTGCACGTCGAGAACCTCGCGGGCCTGATCTTCATCTGCCTGGCCGACGAGCCGCCGGTCGATTTCGCGCAGATGCGCGCCGAGATGGAGCCGTACCTGCTGCCGCACGACCTGCCGAGCACGAAGATCGCCGCGCAGATCGACATCATCGAGGAAGGCAACTGGAAGCTCACGATGGAGAACAACCGCGAGTGCTATCACTGCGTCGCGAACCATCCGGAGCTGACGATCTCGCTGTACGAATACGGCTTCGGCTACCAGCGTTCCGACGCGAACGCCGAAGGCATGGACGCATTTGCAGAGACGTGCGTGCGCCGCGGCAAGGAGTGGGCCGAGATGGGCCTGCCGTCCGAGGAGATCGAAAAGCTGCTCGACGTGACGGGTTTCCGCACGCAGCGCCTGCCGCTCGACCGCAGCGGCGAATCGCAGACGCTCGACGCGAAGGTCGCCTCGAAGAAGCTGCTCGGCGGCTTCGACAAGGCCGACCTCGGCGGCCTGTCGTTCTGGACGCAGCCGAACTCGTGGCACCACTTCATGAGCGATCACATCGTGACGTTCTCGGTGATCCCGCTGTCGGCCGGCAAGACGCTCGTGCGCACGAAGTGGCTCGTGCACAAGGACGCGAAGGAAGGCATCGACTACGACGTGAAGAACCTCACGGCCGTGTGGAACGCGACCAACGACCAGGATCGCGCGCTCGTCGAATTCTCGCAGCGCGGCGCGACCAGCAGCGCGTACGAACCGGGCCCGTATTCGCCGTTCACGGAAGGTCTCGTCGAAAAATTCTCGGCCTGGTACATCGGCCGGCTCGCCGAAAAAACCGGCGAATAGGTCATAGCAGCGGACAAGCGGAGCAAGACATGATGCGAGATGCGGCCAATTTCGAGCCGACGGACAGCCGGGTCACGCGCCCGGCGTTCTGGAACGCCCTTCCCGAGCGCTGGACGAGCGACGTCGAGGAAACGCTGGTGTGCTGCCAAGTGCGGCAGGAAACGCACGACGTGAAGAGTTTCTTCTTCCGTTCGCCGCAGGGCCGCTCGTTCTCGTTCGAGCCCGGACAGTTCCTCACGCTCGAGCTCGACATCGACGGCGAAACGATCAACCGCTGCTACACGATCTCGTCGTCGCCGGCGCGGCCGCACACGGTGTCGATCACGGTGAAGCGCGTGCCGGGCGGCAAGGTGTCGAACTGGCTGCACGACAACCTGCAGCCGGGCGCACCGGTGCGCGTGCTCGGCCCGGCCGGCGAGTTCACGTGCGCACGGCATCCGGCGCGCAAGTACCTGTTCCTGTCGGCCGGCTCGGGCGTCACGCCGCTGATGTCGATGAGCCGCGCGCACCATGATCTCGCGGAAGATCGCGACATCCTGTTCGTGCACAGCGCGCGCACGCCGGACGACATCATCTTCGCGCGCGAGCTCGACCTGATCGCGTCGAATCATACGAACTTTCGCACGTCGTTCGTCGTCGAGCGCCTGGGCGCGCGCACGAACTGGCCGGGCGTCACGGGCTTCCTGACGCTGCCGCTGCTGAAGCTGATCGCACCGGATTTCATGGAGCGCGAGATCTTCACGTGCGGCCCCGCGCCGTACATGAAGGCCGTGCGCGACCTGCTCGACGAAGCCGGCTTCGATCGCAAGCAGTATCACGAGGAGAGCTTCTCGTTCGAAACGCTCGCGCAGACCGCGAGCGACGAGCTGCTTGCCGATCTCGCGCCGCCGGCCGAAGGCGGCGACGCCGCGACGAAGCAGTTCACGGTGAGCTTCGCGAAGAGCAATCGAGAGATTGCGTGCGGGTCGGAGCAGCACGTGCTGGATGCTGCGCGCCAGTCGGGCGTGCGGCTGCCGGCCTCGTGCACGCAGGGCATGTGCGGCACCTGCAAGGTGAAGCTCGTGTCGGGGCAGGTCGACATGAAGCACAACGGCGGCATCCGCCAGCGCGAGATCGACCAGGGGATGGTGCTGCTGTGCTGCAGCAAGCCGCTGTCGGATCTCGTGATCGACAAGTAGTCGAAACCCGCCATCGGCTGTCCGGGTGCGTCGCACCCGGACAAGCATCCGTCGGAAAACAACGATACCGCGGATTTGTGGTTGAAGAACCTAGAGAGACAACGCGCACGGTGCGCATATCAAGGAGATCGACCATGAAGCTGTTCGGAAAACTGTTGTGGACCGGCGCACTGTCGGCGATGGTGGCACTGAGCGCGTCGGCGCTCGCCGATACGAAGCCGACGTTGAAGATCGGCTACGTCGAAGGCTGGGACGACAGCGTCGCGACGTCGAACGTCGCGGCCCGCGTGATCGAGAAGAAGCTTGGCTACCAGGTCCAGCTCGTGCCGGTCGCGGCCGGGATCATGTGGCAGGGCGTCGCGCGCGGCGATCTCGATGCGACGCTGTCCGCGTGGCTGCCGGTCACGCACGGCTCGTACTGGGATGAATACAAGGCCAAGGTCGTCGACCTCGGCGCGAACTTCCCCGATGCAAAGATCGGCCTGATCGTGCCCGCGTACGTGAAGGCGAAGAGCATCGACGACCTGAATGCGGAGAAGGGCAGCTTCGGCGGCCGGATCGTCGGCATCGACGCAGGCGCCGGCGTGATGCGCAAGACCGACGACGCGATCAAGAGCTATGGGCTGAACTACACGCTGATGCCGAGCTCGGGCAGCGCGATGACGGCCGAGCTGTCGCGTTCGGTCAATGCGAGCAAGCCGGTCATCGTGACGGGCTGGGCGCCGCACTGGATGTTCGCGAAGTGGAAGCTGCGCTTCCTCGAGGATCCGAAGAAGGTGTTCGGCGGCGCGGAGCACGTCGACAGCGTCGTGAACCCGGGGCTCGAAACCAAGGCCAAGCCGGTCGTCGCATTCCTGAAAAAATTCCAGTGGAAGCCGGGTGAAATCGACAGCGTGATGCTCGCGATCCAGAACGGCTCGAAGCCCGAAGCGGCCGCCGATGCGTGGATTGCGGCGCATGCGGACCGCGTGAATTCGTGGACGGAAGGCGCGCAGTAAGTACCAGACGATACGTCATACGAACCATTAAAGAGACACGCCGGGAGTGGTACGCAGGAATCCGAAATAATCGTGATGCAATGCGGCCATTTCCCGGAATTGTTTTTCTGATTCTGCAAAAAAGCGCGTAAGTTGTTACACTAGCGCCCTTGTGCGGAGTCATCACAGGAGGAATTGGATGAGTCAGGCAGGACTGCGTGCGAACAGCACCAGTGATGTTGAGGCAACCATCTCACATGATTCGACGGGCCACACGCTGCATCGTGGCCTGACTTGGAAAGACGCATTCTGGGTAACGAGCGGCGTGCCGGCAGGCGTGCTGTTCACGATCGGCGGCGTATGCGCGACGATCGGCCAGCCCGCGTGGGCGATCTGGATCGCCGCGATCACGATGGGGCTGATTCAAAGCGCGACTTATGCGGAAATATCGGGGCTATTTCCCCATAAATCGGGCGGCGCGTCGGTGTATGGCGCGATCGGCTGGGTCCGTTACAGCAAGCTGATTGCCCCGGTGTCCGTGTGGTGCAACTGGCTCGCGTGGTCGCCGATGCTCGCGCTCGGCTGCGGCCTCGCGGCGAGTTATGCGCTCACGAGCCTCTTTCCCGCCAACGCGGCGGTGCTGCAGTGGCAGCTCAAGATTGCGGATCTCGGGTTCATCAAGCCGGGTCTGTCCCTGCGGATCAATGCGACGTTCATCATCGCGACGATCCTGCTTCTCATCACGTTCAAGCTTCAGCACAGCGGTGCATCGAAGGCGGCGCGCACGCAGCGCATCCTCGGCATTGCATCGCTCACGCCGCTGCTGATCGTCGGTATCGTGCCGTTCGTCACCGGCGACGTGCCGATGTCGAACCTGCTCCCGCTGCTGCCGCTCGGTCACGACGCGCACGGCAACCTCACGGCCGCGACCTTCGGCTCGTGGAACGGGCAGGGCGTCACGATGGCGCTCGGCGCGATGTTCATGGCCGGCTGGGCGTCGTACGGCTTCGAAACGGCCGTCTGCTACACGCGCGAATTCCGCGATCCGCGCCGCGATACTGCGAAGGCGATCTTCTGGTCGGGCGCGCTGTGCCTCGTCGTGATGACGCTCGTGCCGCTGGCGTTCCAGGGCGCGCTCGGCACGCAGGCGATGCTCGATCCGTCGATCGGCGACGGCACCGGCGTCGCGGCTGCGATGGCGAAGATCGTCGGCGGCGGCGCGTGGGTCGCGAATGCGGTCGTCGTGATGCTGATGCTGTCGATCCTGCTGATCGTGATGACGTCGATGATGGGCTCGTCGCGTACGCTGTACCAGGCATCGGTCGACGGCTGGCTGCCGAAGTACCTGTCGCACGTGAACGAGCACGGCTCGCCCACGCGTGCAATGTGGACCGACCTCGGCTTCAACCTCGTGTTGCTGATGATGTCGGACTACATGACGGTGCTGTCGATCTCGAACGTCTGCTACATGCTGTTCGTATTCCTGAATCTTCAGTCGGGCTGGATCCACCGGATGGATCGCGGCAACTGGGATCGGCCGTTCCGCTGCCCGACCTGGCTGCTCGTCGCAGGCTCGCTGTGCGGCTACGCGAACCTCGTCTATGTCGGCGCGGGCGCGAACCTGCAGGGCGACGGCACGCTGCGCAACGGGCTGATCGCGATGCTGCTGATCGTGCCGGTGTTCCTGTTCCGCCACTACTGGCAGGATCGCGGCCGTTTCCCGGCGCAGATGCAGCGCGACATGGAGCTCGAAGTGCCGAAGCGCGCGATGTGGCTGAACCTGATGCCGTACGCCGCGCTGATCGGCGCGGGGCTGACGATCTGGCTGTCGTATTACTTCGCGTGGGTGAAGTGACGCGTCGGGCCGTGTAACGGCGCGCACCGCCCGGAAACCGCACACGGGCGGTGCGATCGATCTCGCGGCAAGCAACGAAAGCCCGACCGGCTGCAACCGGTCGGGCTTTCGTCGTTCAGGGCCGGCACCATTGCCGGCGTGCGCCGCGCAAGCACGCGATCGACGGCGCTTGATTTTGGGAATGATCGGTTCTAATATCCGGACTCATGAGCCCGACCTCTCCCGGCTCCCGTGACAGGGGGCGCCCACGCGAATTCGACCCCGACGAGGTGATCGACGCGGCTGCGCGCGTGTTCTGGGAGCAGGGGTACCACGCGACGTCGATCGATACGCTGTGCGAGGCGACCGGCGTGTTTCGCGGCAGCCTGTACCGCACGTTCGGCGACAAGCACGGGTTGCTGGTCGCCGCGTTCGATCGTTACGCGGAAGGGGCGATCGCCCGGCTCAAGGAGCGTCTCGCGGCAGATCTGCCGCCGCGGCAGGCGCTCAGGGAAGCGCTGCTGTACTACACGGAAATCGGTGTGCGGCTGTCGGAGCGCCGCGGCTGTCTCATCACGAATTCGGCCGTCGAGCTGCTGCCCGGCGACGACGCGTTGCGGCCGTACATCGAATCGACGCTGCTGCGCATCGGCACGCAGTTCAGCCTTGCGGTCGCACGCGGCCAGCAGTCGGGCGATTTCGACCGGAACCTCGATCCGGAGGAGGTCGGCCGGTTCCTGCTGTGTCTGATCCAGGGCATGCGCGTGCTGGGCAAGTCGAGTGCGTCGGAGGCGGAACTGGCCTCGATCGTCGAAATCGCAATGCGGGCGCTGACCTGATTTTTTTGATTATTTTGAGAATGATCGGTTTCAAATAGTGCGTATTCCAGGTACGGCCGCAGAAACCATGAAGGGCCAGCAGATTCGGTAAGGAAGTTCAAGACATCCCGCCGCTGCACGCAGTCGCACCGGCGTCATTGTTCAATTAATTTGGGAATGATCGGTCATGAATGGTGCAAATTTCGCAGCACCCGCCGCAAGCGCGTACGGGAAAGGCATCGCGGCATGTGTATGCGCGACGATCCTGATGGGCGTGATGTTCCCGGTGATGACCGACGCGTTGCGATACATCGATCCGTTCACGTTTACGTCGCTGCGCTATCTGATCGCGGGCAGCGCGTTCATCGTGCTGTTGCGGATCGTCGAAGGGCCCGGCGCATTCCGCCCGGCGGGTGAATCCGTGCCGCTGGCATGGCTGCTCGGTTCGATCGGCTTTTGCGGGTTCGGATCGTTCGTGTTCCTTGGCCAGCAACTGGCCGGCGCCGAAGGCGCGCTGACCGCATCGATCATGATGGCGACGCAGCCGATGATGGGGCTGCTGCTCAACGCGCTGGTGCGACGCGTCGCGCCCGCACCGGTGTCGGTGCTGTTCGTCGTGCTGTCGTTTGCCGGCGTGGCGCTCGTCATCACGCGCGGCGACGTGATTGCCGCGCTGCACGAACCGCAGCACGAGGCGGCCAATGCGCTGATCGTCGTCGGTGCGTTGTGCTGGGTCGTCTACACGTTCGGCGCGGCGCGCTTCACCGGCTGGTCCGCGCTGAAGTACACGACGTTCACGACGTGCCTCGGCCTGACCACGATCGTCGCGGTCAATCTGATGCTGATCGCGACGCACGGGATCGCGGCGCCGTCATGGGCCGCCGTGCGCGCGGTGCTGCCGCATCTCGCGTACATGGGGCCGGTGGCCGGTTTCGGCGCGATCCTGCTGTGGATGACGGGCAACCGGATCCTGGGGCCGATGAACGGCGTGCTGTTCATGGACGTCCTGCCGATCACCGCGTTCATCGTGTCTGCCGCGACGGGCGTGGTGCCCAATCGCGCGCAGATCGCGGGTGCCGCGCTGACGGGCGTGGCGCTGATTCTCAACAACCTGTATCTGCGGCGCCGGGCGCGGCGCATCGGCACGGCGCCTGCGCGCGTGCCGTCGCCTTCCGCATGACGCACGGCCGTGGCCGGGCGCTTACGAAAACACCACCGTGCGATCGCCGTTCAGGAACACGCGCCGCTCGATGAACGCCTTCACTGCGCGCGCGAGCGTGATGCTTTCGACGTCGCGACCGACCGCGAGCAGTTGCTCGGGGCGCAGCGCATGATCGACGCGCTCGACGACCTGCTCGATGATCGGGCCTTCGTCGAGATCGTCGGTGACGAAGTGTGCGGTCGCGCCGATCAGCTTCACGCCGCGCGTATGGGCCTGGTGGTACGGCTTCGCGCCCTTGAAGCCGGGCAGGAACGAATGATGGATGTTGATCGCGCGGTTCGCGAGCTTCGCGCTCGTTTCCTGCGACAGCACCTGCATGTAGCGTGCGAGGATCACGAGCTCGGCGCCGCTCGATTCGAAGAAGTCGAGCCACTGCGCTTCCTGCTGCGCCTTGGTATCGGCCGTGATCGGGAAGTGCCGGAACGGCAGCCCGTGCTGCGCGGCGAGCGGCTCGAAATCGGGGTGGTTCGACACGATACCGACGATGTCCATCTTCAGCTCGCCCATCCGCCAGCGGAACAGCAGGTCCGCGAGGCAGTGCTCGAGCTTCGACACCATGATCAGCACCTTCGGCCGCGCGTTCACGTCGTGGATCGCCCACTGCATGTCGCCCTGCGCGCCGCCGAGGCTGGTGGCGATCGGCGCGAATTCCTGGCGCAGCGCGTCGATCTGCAGCGTTTCATCCGTCGGATGAAAGACGCAGCGCACGAAGAAGCGGTTACTGAGATCGTCGTCGAACACGTTCAGCGCGTCGACATAGCAGCGATGGCGATCGAGAAAGCCGACGACGGCGGCGACCTGGCCGGCCGCGCTCGGGCACGACAGCGTCAGGACGAATTGATCGGGGCGGTGCTCGGCGGTCATGAGACTCCTCGGATGGCATGGGGCGCACGGCCGTGCGGCGGCGCACGACGGCGCCGCACCGCGCGGGTAGCGGGAGGCTCAAGTAAATCAGGACGATTTCGGGGCGGATAGAACCAACGCGCCGTGTGGCTGGTATCGGCGCGCCAGCAAGCGGCGGCGGGCGCGCCCGGTCAGGCCCCCGCGCACGCGTCGAGCAGCCAGCGCCGGAACACGTGGGTCGCGTCCGGCTCGGGCCGCTGCGGCGGCCGCACCAGGAAGTAGCCGCGCGAGGTGACGACGGGCGCGTCGACGAGCTTCACGAGCTGGCCGGACGCAACGAGCTCGTCGACCAGCGGCGACCAGCCGAGCGCGACGCCTTCGCCGAGCAGCGCCGCATGGATCACGAGCGCGTAGCTGTTGAAGGTCACGCCGCGCGCGGCGGCCGGCGGTTCGAGGCCGTGCGCGTCGAACCAGCCCGGCCACGACAGCCAGCGTTCGGGGCGCGTCGGCTGCACGTGCAGCAGCGGCAGCGCGAGCAGGTGGTCGGCCCGCGCGACGTCGGGGTGCGTATCGCGGAACGCGGGCGAGCATACCGGCGTGACCGATTCGGGAAACAGCCGCGCGGCCGTGCACGACGGCCAGTGGCCGTCGCCGAACAGGATCGCGATGTCGCCGTGGTCGCGCTGCGCGTCGTAATCCTGTGACGTGACGACGCGCACGTCGACGTCCGGCATCACGCGCTTCAGCCCGGCCAGCCGCGGCATCAGCCAGTAGGTCGCGAAGCCGAAGTCGGTGACGATCGTGAGCGCGCCGTGCTCGCGGCGCGCGCGCAGCGTCGCGGTCGCGCCGCGCAGCGTGTCGAGGCTCAGCCGCACCGCCTCGTACAGGCACTGGCCGTCGGCCGTCAGCGTGACGCCGCGCGGGCTGCGTTCGAACAGCGGCACGCCCAGTTCGGCTTCGAGCTGGTACACCTGCTGGCTCACGGCCGGCTGCGTCGAGCCGAGCTCGCGCGCGGCGGCCGTGAAGCTCGCGAGCCGGGCGGCCGATTCGAACGCGCGCAGCGCCTGCATCGACGGTAACGGTTCGGGTTTCGACATAAGTCTCTCTAATGGCCCCATAAGGGCCGGACGCCTACCCGCGCGAATTCGGGCGGGCGATAGTGCATCGGACGGTACGGCACACACGCTTCACGCGCACCGCGCAACGCATTCCGCGATTCTAGCCAGCGCGGCCCGTACGCGCGGCACTTTCTGCGGGCCGCTTCCGTCATGCCGGACGTCTTGCCGCCCGAGCGGCGCGCCGTTCCATTCGAACACCGTTTTCCCCACGACCGCCGATGACGAACCCGACACCCAACATCCTGATCCTGATGGCCGACCAGCTCACGCCGTTCGCGCTGCCGGCCTACGGCAACCGCGTCGCGCGCACGCCGACGCTCGACCGGCTCGCCGCGCAAGGCGTGGTGTTCGACGCCGCGTACTGCGCGAGCCCGCTGTGCGCGCCGTCGCGTTTCTCGCTGCTGACCGGCAAGCTGCCGTCGGGGATCGGCGCCTACGATAACGCCGCCGAATTGCCGGCGCAAACGCTGACGTTCGCGCATTACCTGCGCGCGGGCGGCTACCGGACGATGCTGTCCGGCAAGATGCACTTCTGCGGGCCCGACCAGCTGCACGGTTTCGAGGAGCGCCTCACGACCGACATCTATCCGGCCGATTTCGGCTGGGTGCCCGACTGGGACCAGCCGACCGAGCGGCCCAGCTGGTATCACAACATGAGTTCGGTGCTGGAGGCCGGCCCGTGCGTGCGGACCAACCAGCTCGATTTCGACGACGAAGTCACGTTCGCCGCGAAGCAGAAGCTCTACGACGTCGCCCGCGAGCGTGCGGCCGGGCACGATGCGCGGCCGTTCTGCATGGTCGTGTCGCTGACCCATCCGCACGATCCCTATGCGATCACGCGTGACTACTGGGATCTCTACCACGACGACGAGATCGACATGCCGGCCGTGCGGCTCGATGCGGCGGAAAGCGACCCGCATTCGCAGCGGTTGCGCTTCGTCTGCGAGAACGACCGCACGCCGCCCACCGACGCGCAGATCCGTGCCGCGCGCCGCGCGTACTACGGCGCGACGTCCTACGTCGACACGCAGTTCGGCAGCGTGCTGGCCGCGCTCGAACAATGCGGGTTCGCCGACGACACGATCGTGATCGTCACGTCCGACCACGGCGACATGCTCGGCGAGCGCGGGCTCTGGTACAAGATGACGTTCTTCGAAGGCGGTTGCCGCGTGCCGCTGATCGTCCATGCGCCGGGCCGTTTCGGCGCCGCGCGCGTGCGCGGGCCGGTGTCGCATCTCGACCTGCTGCCGACGCTCGTCGATCTGGCCGGCGCCGCGCCGGCCGGCGGCTGGCCCGATCCCGTCGACGGCGCGAGCCTCGTGCCGCACCTGCACGGCACGCCCGCGCACGACGTCGCGCTCGGCGAATACCTCGCGGAAGGCGCGGTCGCGCCGGTGGTGATGATCCGCCGCGGCGACTGGAAGTACGTGCATTGCCCGCTCGATCCCGACCAGCTCTACAACCTGTCGGACGACCCGCGCGAGCTGACGAACCTGGCCGGCGTGCCCGAAGCCGCCGACGTGCTTGCCGCGTTCCGCGCGGAAGCCGCGCGGCGCTGGGACCTGCCCGAACTCGACCGGCAGGTGCGCGCGAGCCAGCGGCGCCGCCGCTTCCATTACGCGGCGACGACGCAGGGCCGCATCCAGGCGTGGGACTGGCAGCCGTTCACCGACGCGAGCCAGCGTTACATGCGCAATCACATCGAACTCGACACGCTCGAGGCGATGGCGCGTTTTCCGCGTGTCGGGCGCTGAGTGGCCCGCATCGCGAACCTGAACGAACGACGGAGGAAGCGGACGATGAAACGGCAATGCAATGCAGCAATCCGGATCGGCGCGGCGCTCGCCGCGGCCGCGTGCCTGATGACGGCGCAGGGCGCACACGCGGCCGACGCGCAGACGTGCAACGACGTGAAGATGGCGGCGCCCGGCTGGACCGACATCGACGCGACGAACGCGATGGCGGGCGTCGTGCTGAAGGCGCTCGGCTACCGGCAGGACGTGGCGAACCTGTCGGTGCCGATCACGTACCAGGGGTTGAAGAAAGGGCAGGTCGACGTGTTCCTCGGCAACTGGATGCCCGCGCAGGCGCCGCTCGTGAAGCCGTTCGTCGACGACAAGTCGATCGACGTGCTGCACGCGAACCTGAGCGGCGCGAAGTTCACGCTAGCGGTGCCCGACTACGTGGCGGCCGCCGGCGTGCATACGTTCGCCGACCTTGCGCGCAACGCAGACCGCTTCGGCGGCAAGATCTACGGGATCGAGCCCGGCGCCCCCGCGAACCAGAACATCAAGCGGATGCTCACCGACCACGCGCTCGGCCCGGCGAACTGGTCGCTGGTCGAATCGAGCGAGACGGGCATGCTCACGCAGGTCGAGCGCGCGGTGCGCGACAAGCGCTGGATCGTGTTTCTCGCGTGGGAGCCGCATCTGATGAACACGAAGTTCCATCTGACCTATCTGTCGGGCGGCGACGCGTACTTCGGCCCGAACTACGGCGGCGCAACGGTCAATACGGTCACGCGTTCCGGATTCGCGGGCCAGTGCGCGAACCTCGCGCGGCTGTTCCGGCAGATGACGTTCTCCGTCGATGTCGAGAACCGGATGATCGCCGACATGCTCGACAACAAGACGTCGCCCGCGCTCGCGGCGCAGCATGCGCTGAAGGCCGACCCGGCACTGGTCGCCGGCTGGCTGGACGGCGTCACGACGGCGGCCGGCGCACCGGGCCTGCCGGCCGTGCGCGCGGCCCTCGACGGCCATTGATCCCCTCCCTCCGGGCGGCCGGTTTTACCGCGCCGCCTGTCTACGTGTTTTCCCGACCGGTCGCATCGTGACCATTTAGTGTCGCCTTCAGACGGGTGATGCGAAATATGGGTTTGTATTTTTCGCCAATGGCTGCGTTATTGCGAAAAACGAAATGCCGAAGCCAGCGGGCGTATTGAATTCGAATCCACCTGCGCATCGCGGTACGCGCCGGGACGAGATTCTATCCATCGAACGGTTCAGGGAGGGTGGTCGACAATGAAGCACACGAAAGTTGCCGTAGCCGCCGCGCTTGCATGCGCGGCCTGTATTCCCGCCATCGGGCATGCACAGAGCAGCGTGACGCTGTACGGGATTCTCGACGCGGGCATTACGTACGTGAACAACACGGGCGGCTCGCACGTCGTCAAGTTCGACGACGGCGTTGCCTACGGGAACCGCTTTGGTCTCAAGGGCACCGAAGACCTGGGCGGCGGCCTGAAGGCCGTGTTCACGCTCGAGAGCGGGTTCCGCCTCGGCAACGGGCAACTCGGCTTCGGCGGCGCCGAATTCGGCCGGCAGGCGTATGTCGGCCTGCAGAACGACTGGGGCACGCTGTCGTTCGGCAACCAGCTCGACATCACGAACGAACTCGTCTCGATCTACAACATCTCGGCGTGGGGCAGCGGCTATGCGATCCACCAGGGCGACTTCGACCGCTTCAACGGCGACCGCCTGCCGAACTCGGTGAAGTTCCTGTCGAACGACCTCAGCGGCTTCAAGTTCGGCGCGATGTACTCGTTCGGCAACGTCGCAGGCAACTTCCACCGCAACAGCGCGTGGAGCGCGGGCGCGAGCTACACGAAGGGCGACTTCTCGATCGGCGCCGCGTACACGCGCCTGAACAACCCGAACGGCATCTACGCGTTCGACCCGTACGCGATGATCGGCACGCACACGTTCCTCGGCCAGCAGACGGTGACCGTCGATCCGGCGACCGGCGCGCGCACCGACCTGTTCTCGAACACGGCGATGGACGTCGACAGCCAGGGCACGTTCGGCATCGGCACGAGCTACACGATCGGCAAGCTGACGCTCGACGGCAACTTCTCGTACACGACCATCAAGGGCTTCGGCCAGTCGTCGCACATGCAGGTGTATGAAGGCGGCGGCTCGTACCAGTTCACGCCGGCGCTGAGCCTGATCGCGGGCTACCAGCACACGCGCTTCGAAGGCCATCACTGGAACCAGGGCACGGCGGGCCTGCATTACCTGCTGTCGAAGCGCACCGACGTGTACATCTCCGGCGACTACCTGCGCGCGTCGCAGGGTGTCGATGCGGTGATCGGCTACAGCTTCACGCCGTCGACGACGCAGACGCAGGCCGATGTGCGGATCGGGATGCGGCATTCGTTCTGAGCGGGGCGGTGTGGCGTAGCGATGTCTTCAGCGAGGTCTCTCTTTGGCGCGAACCGAGGTTCGCGCTTTTTTTTGTTCGCAGGGTGTAAGCGGGCACGAGATCCGTCCCGTCGATGCCGGCGGCCTGGCCGGCGCCCCGGGATCGTCACCGGGAACGGCGGTCGGATGGTCTTGACCTGTGCCGTCCATAGACGCTAGCATCGTCCGCATGCTTGATCGCGCCCATTCCCTCTCCTCGGTTACCCGTGCATGTTGTCAGAACGTGCCAGGGGGAATTTGCGTCTAGCGAACTCGCTAAACTTTCAAGCAATCGCCTTCCGGCCGCCTGTGATGCAAAACAGGCGGCCTTTTTGTTTTTGGGCCCACCTCTTCGGAACGGAGAAACTCGATGCCGCTTGCGCTGTATGACACCTGGTCGCGTACCGTGCGCCCGTTCACCCCCATCCGTGCCGGGCAGGTGGGCATGTACTGCTGCGGCCCCACGGTCTACGACGATGCGCATATCGGCAACCTGAGAACCTACGTGTTCGAGGATCTTCTGCGCCGCGTACTGGAGCGCAACGGATACGCGGTCCGGCACGTCGTCAACATCACCGACGTCGGCCATCTGACTTCGGATGCGGACGAAGGCGAAGACAAGATGGAGAAGGGGAGCCGTCGCACCGGCGAGTCGGCATGGGCCATCGCGCGGCGCTACACCGACGCGTTCGTCCGGGACTGGCGCGCGCTCCATCTGCTCGAGCCGACGGTCTGGTGCCGTGCCACCGATCACATCGCCGAACAGGTCGCGTTCATCGATACGCTCGACCGGGCCGGCTACGTCTATCGGACGGACGATGGTCTCTACTTCGATACCAGCCGGCAGGACGACTACGGCTATCTCGCGCGGCTGGACCGCGCCGGGTTGCAGGCGGGCAAGCGGGTTGCGCTGGGCGAGAAGCGGAGCATCACGGATTTTGCGTTGTGGAAGTTCAGCCCGGCCGGCGTCAAGCGGCAAATGGAATGGGACAGCCCGTGGGGCCGGGGCTTTCCGGGCTGGCATATCGAATGCTCGGCGATGTCGGCGAAGTATCTCGGGACGTTGTTCGATATTCACTGCGGCGGCGAGGATCATATCGCCGTGCATCACAGCAACGAGATCGCGCAGACCCGGGCGGCCCACGGCACGCAGCTCGCGAATTACTGGATGCACGGGCACTTTCTGACGCTCGACGCCGATGCGAAGATGTCGAAGTCGAGCGGCGGCTTCGTCCGTCTGCAGTCCTTGCAGAGCCGGAACGTCGATCCGCTCGCGTACCGTTACCTGTGCCTGACGGCCCACTACCGAAGCAAGCTGCATTTCACGTGGGCGTCGCTCGACGCGGCGCACACCGCGCTGAATCGACTCCGGCACCTGTACGCCGGCTGGCCGGAAGGCGGGCGCGTCGACGCCGATTTCGCCGCGCGGTTCGACGCCGAAGTGAACGAGGACCTGAATCTGCCCAGGGCACTCGCGGTGCTGTGGGATCTGGTCAGGAGCAACCTGCCGCCCGCGACCCTGAAGGCGACCGTGGACAGCTTCGACACCGTGCTTGGTCTCGGCTTACGCGAATGGCGGCCGGTTGCGTTCGACGTTCCGGAACACGTTCGCGTGTTGCTCGGTGATCGTGAGCGCGCGCGGGCGGACCGGGACTGGGCGCAAGCCGACCGGATACGGGAGGCGTTGAGCGCCGAGGGCTGGCGAGTCGAGGACACCCGGGAAGGCCAGCGCCTGTTCAGCATCGCGATGGACTCGACCGATACGGGCGGCACGCCGCGGTAAAACTCGCGGGCCGCGTGCATCGAACGATCCGGTGCACCCGCCACGCCCCGGCGGCCGCGATCGACGCGGCCGCCGGAATCGTCGGCACCCGCACCCGCACGATGTCGCCGGCGTTGCCCCCGGCCCGTTTTCCGAGGTTGGCATATCATCGCGATTTGGCCGCGCCTGCACCGTTGTCGCGCCCCTGCATCGGCGGGCGTCGTCGTGTTCCGGACGGTTGCCGTGCGCAGTGCCGCCCGCCCAGACCCCGATGACCGACCCCGTGCCCGACTCCAGTCCTTTATCCCCGTTACCCGTCAATCTGTTCCGCCACGCGCCGTTCCAGCGTTTCTGGGGCACGCGCGTGATGTCCTCCCTGGCTTTCCAGATCCTGTCGGTCGCAATCGGCTGGTATGTCTACGCGCTCACGCACAGCGCATTCGCGCTCGGCCTCGTCGGGCTCGCGCAGTTCGTGCCGATGTTCGCGCTGACGCTCGTTGTCGGGCAGGTGGCCGACCGCTACGACCGCCGGCGTATCGCGACGATCTGCCAGGGCGTCGAGGCGCTGGCCGCCGGCGTGTTCCTGCTCGGCGCCGTGCAAGGATGGCTGGCCGCGCCGGCCGTGTATGCGCTCGCGGCGATCGTCGGCACGGCCCGCGCGTTCGAGTCGCCGTCGGTGTCGTCGCTGTTGCCGGCCGTCGTGCCGCGCACCGACCTGCCGCGCGCGACCGCGCTGTCGACGTCCGCGAACCAGGCCGCGCAGATCCTCGGGCCTGCGTTCGGCGGGTTGCTCTATGGTGTCGGTGCGCCGGCCGCGTTCGGCACGAGCGTCGTCGCATTCGCGATCGCGGCCGTGCTCAGCGGCACGATTCCGCTGCGCAGCGCGCTGCCGGCTCGCGAGCCGGTCACGCTGCGCTCGGTGTTCTCGGGAATCGCGTTCATCCGGCGCGAGCCGGCGATTCTCGGCGCGCTGTCGCTCGACCTGTTCGCGGTGCTGTTCGGCGGCGCGACCGCGCTGCTGCCGATCTACGCGCGCGACATCCTGCAGGTCGGGCCGTGGGGCCTCGGGGCGCTGCGCGCGGCGCCCGCGGTCGGTGCGCTCGCGGGCACGCTGTGGCTCACGCGTTTCCCGTTGAAGGGGCGGCCGGGCCGCGCGATGTTCGGCGGCGTGATCGCGTTCGGCATCGCGACGATCGTGTTCGGGTTGTCGCGGCACGTCGCGCTGTCGCTCGTCGCGTTGGCGGCGCTCGGCGCGTCGGACGTGATCAGCGTCGTCGTGCGCCTGTCGCTCGTGCAGTTGCGCACGCCCGACGACATGCTCGGGCGCGTGAGCGCGGTCAATGCGTTGTTCATCGGCACGTCGAACCAGCTCGGCGAATTCGAATCGGGCGTAACGGCCGCCTGGTGGGGCGCCCCGACGGCGATCGTCGTCGGCGGCGCGGCGACGATCGCGGTGGCGCTCGCATGGATGCGGCTGTTTCCGCAGCTCACGAACATGAAGTCGCTCGAGCGCGACGCGTGACGCGCCGGGCCGCGGCCCGGCCCCGTCAGAAGAGCCGGTGGCCGAGCCACCATCCGCCGGCCGCGAACAGTGCGGCTGCCGGCAGCGTCAGCACCCACGCCCACACGATGTTGCCGGCCACGCCCCAACGCACGGCCGACAGCTTCTGCGTCGCGCCGACACCGACGATCGCGCCGGTGATCGTATGCGTGGTCGACACCGGAATGCCGAGGAACGACGCGATGAACAGCGTCATTGCGCCACCGGTTTCCGCACAGAATCCGCCGACCGGCTTGAGCTTCGTGATCTTCTGGCCCATCGTGCGCACGATGCGCCAGCCGCCGAACAGCGTGCCAAGGCCCATCGACAGGTAGCACGCGCCGATCGCCCACGCAGGCGGCGCATCGGCGGTGGCCGATGCATAGCCGCTCGCGATCAGCAGCATCCAGATGATGCCGATCGTCTTTTGCGCGTCGTTGCCGCCGTGGCCCAGACTGTACAGGCCGGCCGACAGCAACTGCAGCCGGCGGAAACGCCGGTCGACCTTGCTGGGCGCGGTACGGAAGTACAGCCACGACACCCCGAGCATGAACAGCGAACCGAGGATGAAACCGAGCAGCGGCGAGATGAAGATGAACGCGACCGTCTTCAGCAGCCCGTCGATGTTCAGCGAGCTCCAGCCCGACTTCGCGAGCGCCGCGCCGACGAGGCCGCCGATCAGCGCGTGCGACGAGCTCGACGGAATCCCGTAGTACCAGGTGATCACGTTCCAGCCGATCGCACCGACCAGCGCGCCGAAGATGACGTAGTGGTCGACGATCTCGGGATCGATCGTGCCTTTACCGACGGTCTGCGCGACTTTCAGGTGGAAGATGAAATACGCGATCACGTTGAACGCGGCCGCGAACACGACGGCCTGCTGGGGTTTCAGCACCCCGGTCGACACGACGGTGGCGATCGAGTTCGCCGCGTCGTGAAAGCCGTTCATGAAGTCGAATACGAGCGCGACGAGCACCAGCGTCGCGACCATCCACAGGGCGAGTTGGATCGAATGCATCTTCTTCAGTCACTCACGCGTTTTCCAGCACGATGCCTTCGACGATGTTCGCGACATCCTCGAATTTGTCGGTGATGCGTTCGAGCAGGTCGTACACGCCCTTCAGCTTGATCAGTGTCTTCACGTCGATATCGTCGCGAAAGAGTTTCGATATCGCCGCGCGCAGCACGCGGTCGGCGCGGGTTTCGAGCGCATCGATTTCTTCGCATGCCTTGAGGATCCGCGGCGATTGCTTCAGGTCGTACAGGTGGTTGATCGCCAGTTGCGCCTGCATTGCCGACTGCACGACGATGTCCGCGAGTTCACTCGCTTCCGCGGTGACGGACTTCAGGTCGTAGACCACGACGGTGGTCGCGACGTCCTCCATCAGGTCGAGGATGTCGTCCATCGTCGTGATCAGCTTGTGGATCTCGTCGCGATCGAGCGGCGTGATGAACGTCTTGTGCAGCAGGTCGATCGCCTCGTGTGCGAGCGTGTCGCCGGTGCGTTCGGCGGTCTGCACGTTGGCCATGCCCGATTCGGCGTCGTCGAGATTGTCGAGCAGCATCTGAAGCTCGCAGGCGGCTGACACGATGTGCTGCGCATGCGTATCGAAGAGATCGAAAAACCGGTTCTCGACCGGGAGGAAGCGTCCAAGCATGGTGTCTCCGGGGGAAAGTCGGGCGGGAGGAGTCGGGTCAGGCCGCGCAAGGGCGGCCCAGCGTGCTGTTGCCGAACGCGACGTGTCTTTGCTCGGCAAGGGCCCGCAGGTCCAGCGGCCGCCGGTGGACGATCGTGCTGGCGTATCCCGCCGACAGGTCGGGATTGACGAAATACATCAGCGACGTGCGCCGCACGCGCGCGCGCGGCCGCTCGACGGCGTGCTGCATTGCCGGCACTTCGCCGTCGGTCAGCGCCTCGAGGAGCGAGCCGGCCAGCACGATCATTTCGTCCGGCCGCGGCAGCGCGGAAACCGGCGATGAATCGGGCAGCAGCACCAGGCCGGGGGCGGCCGGCCGGATGAACGACAGCAAGTGGCCGTCCTCGTGCGGATCCTGCAGGTACGCACGGTCCTGGCTGCAATGGTGTGGCTCGTATGCGCAGAACTGCAGGTAGGAGCTGTGCCGGACCGGCGGCTGCGCGGTGCCGCCGAGGTTTTCGCATACCGCATCGAGCAGGTCCTGCGCGATCGCGTTGATGCAGGCTTCGTATGCGGCCAGCTCGCGATAGAACGCGGACTTGGTCAGCGCATAGCCGTGATGCGCATCGCGGCGCGCAACCCAGTAGCAGAACCGGTCGCACAGATCGGGCCGCTCGGGCGTACGCGAGTATTCGAGGCCGAACGGCAGGAATCCGTCGGTATGTTCAGGAAACGAGAATGCATGTTTTTGCCGCCGATCCAGTTGGTCGTAGGCGGCCGCGATCCGGTCGGAATGCAGATGCAGCGCGTACGGCATCCTGAAGTAGACGTAGCTGTCACGGATCAAGCGGCTGGCATGGAGTTTCATCGTGGGTTGCATGGTGTTCTCCCGGTACATCGGACATGGAGTGAGTCGTGCGGGTCCGGCCGGCGGCGATTGCGAAAGACGGGCTTCGCGGCCTTGCCGGAACATGGAGATGACGCGCGGCGCGGGCGAGCCGGACCGTGTCATCGCGAAGTGCGTGACGGCAGCGAGGCGGATTGCCGCAGAGGCCAGGGAGGGCCGCGACGCGGGAAGGCGTCGTACCGGTTGTGGTGAACGGGCCGCGGTTGCGCGGCCGGATGGGCGAGAAAGGCGAGTCGTGTCATGCGTGCTCCTGGCGCCGGACTGCACACGGCGGGAGCGTCATGACGTCAGCGACGGACGAACGCTTCCCGCCGCGCCGCGTCGGGCGCGATCGGCTGATGAAGGGCTGGGAGTCGGGTGCGTGCCGGCATGGCGTGCGAACGCGCGCCGGCGCTGCTTAATCGGCTACTGTCGTCGTCCATTTCGAACTCCTGTCTATCGAGGCGACGCACGCGTGCACCGGCCGCGCATGCACGAGCATGCGGCCGGACACACGCGCGCGACGCGGGTCACGCACGGACGCCGCTCGAGCGTCGAGCGGCAACTGAATTGTCGAGTACGGGATTTTCGGATCGACGGTACGCCGATCCTGAAAGACACCGCATCCTGCTATCCCGGGATGCGGCAGAAGACAAGGCTCTGCGAAGCTTCCTCAGGCGGCAGTCAGGTTGGTACAGGACCAACTACAACTCGCATCGGTAGGCACAGACGCCTCCATGAATTGAAACGAGTGCGATGGTAAGAGGGAACCGCGCGGCGCGTCAATCGAAAACTTCGCACGCGTTTCGCGCGGTTTCCACCGCCCGGGCCGGCTTCGGGCATCAAGCCGGTGCGACAATGACGGCCGTGCCGTAGCAGATCACTTCGGTCACGCCCGAACCGATTTCGGTCGAGTCGTAGCGCATTGCGACGATCGCATTCGCGCCGAGCTTGCGCGCATCGGCGAGCATCTTGTCGAAGGCCTGCTGGCGCGCCTTCTCGCACAGCGACGTATAAAGCGTGATGTTGCCGCCGAAGATCGTTTGCAGCGATGCGCCGAACGAGCCGACGATCGAGCGCGAGCGCACGATGATGCCTTGTGCGACACCGAGCGAGCGAACCGTCGTATGGCCGGGCAGGTCGAATGCAGTCGTGACGCGGGCGGGCGGCAGGTCGTCGTAGGAGCGGGTGGATTCGGTCATGGCGGAAGTGTGTCGCGGAGTGGACGAATGACGATTCTAGCCGCACGCGCGGGCATGAACGGCAACCCGAACGGGAGGTGGACAGTGTTTAACGAATGTATCGATGCGTTCTGGCAGCAGAAATTTTCAGGAAACCGGCGCATTTACGAGGGTGACGATCTGCAGATTGCCGTCAGCGCCGAACTGGACGACGAGCAGGGCATGATTCTCGTACCGACCGACGGGAGAAGCCGGATCGTCGTGCAGGACGAGGTTGCGCGGAGGCTGCGCCTGAACGAAACGAACGCATGGTCGATGACCGCGTTCCTCGACCGGCTGTCGGCATCCGGCGGCGAACTGTGCGGTGCGGACCATCTCTTCTACTATCCGGCGTCGGTGTTGGCCGACCTGTCGGCGCACGCGTTGCCCGAGCGGGTCCGGTTGCTGACGGCAACGGATCGCGCGGCGTTCGAGGCATTCCGCGCCGCGATGCCGGAGGACGATTTCGATACGGCGAGCGTCGAACTCGGCCATTGGCGCGTCTTCGGCGCGTTCGAGCAGGATCGGCTGGTCTGCGCGGGCAGCGTGTACGCGTGGTGGGAATCCTGTCTGGCCGACATGGGCGTACTGACGCTACCCGAATTCCGGGGACGCGGCCACGCGCGCGGGGTCGTTCACGCAATGAGCATGGCAGCCCTGGGTGACAGGCTCGAACCGCAGTACCGGTGCCAGCTGGACAATCCGGCTTCCGCAGCGGTCGCGCTCGCATTGGGCATGTGTCTGTACGGGACGCTGGACGAGATCGTCTGAGCGCAGGAAGGCGTCGGGAAGGAAGCGTGCGCGGGCCTCGCGTACACGCTTCCTTCATTCTCGGGCGTCAGGGCTTCGCAGCTGTCCCGCCATTGCCGCCGAGATCAACCGCATAGGCCAGCGCCAGCTTGCCGAATTTCAGCGCGTGGTTCGCCTGCCGGTCCGAATTCTCCAGCGTGTCGTTCACCGTATGGATGTACGGGCTGTCGTTCTGGTCGGCCTCGAACGGGAACGACGCCGGATACCCCTGCGCATTCCACGACGCGTGATCCGAGCACGCATACCCGCACTGCGACGTGCCGATCGCGAGCTCCGGCAGGTAGGTCTTCGCCAGGTTCGTCACGTAGGTGTTCTGCGCCGCGTTCGTGTAGTCGGTGATCAGGTAGATATCCTTCGGATCGCCCTTGTAGTTCGTCATGTCGAGCTGCAGCACGCCGACCACGTTCGCATTCTGCATGCGGAACTGCTTCGCGATCGCCTTCGAGCCGAGCAGGCCGGCTTCCTCGGCCGCATACCCGACGAACTTGATCGTCCGCTTCGGCCGGTAGTTGTTCGCGAGCAGCACGCGCAGCGCTTCGGTGAGGCTGGCGATGCCCGACGCATCGTCGTCCGCACCGGGCGAGCGCGTGTTCTCCGTCGTGCGGCCGACGGTCGAATCGAGATGGCCGCCGAGCACGACGGTACCCGCCGCCGGATCGCTGCCGCGGATCGTCAGGATCACGGATTTCTGCGGAAAACCGGTATGCGTGAACTGTTCGACGGTGATGTCGGCACGCGAGCCGGCCAGCTGTTTCCACTGGAGCGCGAGCCAGTCCGACGCGGCGACGCCGTGTGACGTCGTGTAGTACCGGTTCGTGAAGCCGGACAGCGACGTGATCGTGCCGACGATGTTGCTGGCCTGCAGCTGCTGGATCCAGGTGCCGATCTGCGGCGCGTTCGATATCTTGTACGCGGGGGCTGCGGCCTGCTTGGCCAGCGTGGCCGGCAAGGGCTGCAGCGCCTGCCGCGCTTCGTCGAACGAGTCGTGCACGACGTAGCCGGGCCCGTGGCCGCGCGTATGGTGGACGGCGTGTGCCAGCTCGCCCAGCCGTGAATCGTCGATCTCGACGACGTGAACGGTTTCGCGGCGCGCGGCGCCGTCGGCCGTCTTGCCGGCGTCGACGGTCGTGCTGTACTGCGCGGTGGCGCTTGCGTCGATGCGTTGAAGCTGGCGGAACGCGGTGTCGCCGAGCGTGATCCAGACAGGTGTCGCGTGCACGGCGGCAGTCAGCAGCATGCCGCCCAGCGCGGCGCTCAGGCGGGTCAGTGTCAGAGTAGGCATGTTCGATCTCGTGAGGATGGCGATGTCGATGAAGGGAGCGCGCCGCAGGTCGTGCGACGCGCTCCCGCCTGCTGCGGGGAACTACGACTTCTGCGGGACGGTCACGCCGTACGTGCAGCTCTTGTTGTACGCGTTGCCGATCGCGGTGAGTTGCGCGCTGCTGTAGCCGAGCGCGGATGCGGCCGTCAGGACGGCCTGCGCGGCGGCCTTCTGGTTGGTCGAGCTGTTGGTCATCGACAGCCCCTTCAGGAACGCCTTGTCCATCGCCTGCGCGCCGATCGCGTCGCGCGCGACGAGGTTGCACGACGCCCAGTACTGGCCGGCCGTGTGGATTTCCGCCCCGCGTGCCTGCGCATAGGTACGCCCGACGTTCCAGTTGGTCACGCGGCCGCCCCAGAACTCGTTGTGGCCGTCCCAGTTGTAGACCCAGTGGTACTGCGCGTCCGACGGGCTCCACTGGTTGAAGTCGCGGCTGTAAGCGGCGGCGAGATAGTCGCCGGTGCCTTCGGACAGCCCTTCCTGCTGCGACAGGCCGCCGTTCGTCACCCAGTCGTGGATGCCGTGGCCAAGCTCGTGGATCACGACGTCCGCATCTTCCGCGTCGTCGACGCCGCCCTGGCCGAAGGTCAGCCGGCCGCTGCTCGACGAGTACGACGAGTTGTCGTCGCCCGATTCCCCGTGCGGGTCGTACTGCACGCCGCCCGTGTACTGATAAGGCAGCGCCTTGATGCCGAGCGTCTGGTTCACGTAACGCAGGAACGTGTCGATGTGGTAGTACGCGTTCACGGCCTCGAAATACAGGTTGCCGCGCGTGAACTCGAACGCAGGCGTCGACTGCGTGGGACAGGCCTTGTCGAGCGGTGCATCGAAATCGACGCACGCCGCGTACGGGCCGGTCAGCGTGTAGCGCGAGCCCGACTGCGCGAGATCCTTGAGCGTGACGCGCACACGCGCGGCCGTGAGCTGCGTCGAATCGGCGTCGTTGTTGTCCTTGTAGCCCGTGCTGCCGTAGCTGCTCTTCGTCGGCGAAAGCGGATCGGGCCGGAACACGAAGCCGGTACCGTCGGTCGCATAGAACGCCTTGTCCTCGGCGCGCAGCACTTCGCCGCTGCCCGAGTCGATCAGCAATTCCCAGTCGCCCTTCGGGCCGTCCTGCGGGCGGCCGCGCACCTTCCACGCGGTGTGCGTGCCGGTCTTGTCGACGAACGCGACGAGCTGCGCGTCGAGATTCGTGAAACCGCTGACGCCGAGATACGCGCGGGCGCGGTCGAGCGCCTGCTGCTGGTCGACGGCCTGCGACTTGCGCGTTGTCGCGACCACGCCGTTGACCGTGTTGCTCGCGACGTACAGGATGCGGCCGTCCTTCGCGACCGTCACCGCGATCTCGCTGCCGTACACGGGCAGTCCGGCGGCCTGCTGCTGCAGGCGCACGACGGTGAAGTCCGCGTCGTTGCGCTCCGACGTGACGACGAGACTCGCGAGTGCGGCCGGGTCGAGCCCGAGCTGTGTCGCCTGCGATGCGACGAAGTCGCGTGCAGTGGCGGCGGGCGTCGTGGCTGCTTTCTTGACGCGATAGGCCGGGTTGTACAGCGTGACGGCGACGCCGTCCGCGCGGAACTGCCCGCCGGCCGTATCGGATTTCGCGGCCGGCGGCGCGACGCCGCGCGTCAGGCTTTCGCGCAGGCTCACTGCCTGCGGATTCGAGACTTTCGTATCGGCCAGGGTGCCGCCGACGATGCCGAAACCGAGCGCGAGACCCAGGGCGAGCGGCAGTGCTTTGCGTGATGTCTGCATACGTGATCCTCATCTCAACGGTTGGACACGCCCGCGCGCTTGTGGCGGGCAGGCACGACACGGCCCGCGCGCCGGTTCGATGGAACCGGTGCGGCGAAGCGGTGTTGGGAGTGTCGACTGACTAAGGAACCCTAAATGTCAGGTCGAAAAGAAACGGGCGGAAGAGGCGAATGAGAAGCGAACGGCAGGCAGGTGCGGCGACGGCGAATCGAGCATCGTCATGTCATACCCCTCGGATCGATATTGATATCGGTGGCAGCCTGCGTGGCGCGACGTGCGTCGAGCCTGCGGATCGTCTCGTTAGGCAGCCTATCTAATTTCAACTTATGTTACAGAATATTTTCAGCGACATTCCAAATTATTTTCGATGATCGCTTCGGTCGGCCGATCAATCGCCGGCATTGTTCAGCGAACGGCGGGAAACGCTGCCGGAACGCGTAATACCGCGCAGGATTGTGATTAAAACGCGCGACGATCAGCGCGTCGCACGCCGGTCGCTGCGCGGGCTGACGCCGAAGCGTGCGCGATAGGTGCGCGAGAAATGCGACGGCGATTCGAATCCGCACGCGACGCACACCGACGTGATGCTCATGTCGGTCTGCTGCAGCAGCTCGCGTGCGCGATCGAGGCGCAGGTTCAGGTAGAAGTGCGTCGGCGTGTCGTTCAGCGTCGCGCTGAACAGCCGTTCGAGCTGACGCCGCGTGATCGACACATCCTGCGCGAGCGCGTCGGAGCCGAGCGGGTTCTCCATGTGCTGCTGCATCGTGCCGATCACCTGGATCAGCTTGCGGTTGTGCACGCCGTAGCGCGCGGCGATCTCGAGCCGCTGGCTGTCCGAACGCTGCCGGATGCGGCTGACGACGAACTGCTCGGAGATGGCCGCCGCGAGATCGGCGCCGTGCCGTCGGCCGATCAGGTCGAGCATCATGTCGATCGACGCAGTGCCGCCCGCGCACGTGATGCGCCGGTCGTCGATCTCGAACAGCTCCTGCGTCGCGTTGAGGCCCGGATAGCGCTCGCGGAACGCGGCCAGCGCTTCCCAGTGCAGCGTGAGCGGTTGCGACGCGTCGAACAGCCCGGCTTCCGCGAGCACGAAGCTGCCCGTATCGATGCCGCCGAGCGTTGCACCATGCCGGTGCTGGCGGCGCAGCCAGTCGGCGAGCGGGCGCGTGTAGCACACGAGCGGATCGAAGCCCGCGACGACGAACACCGTGTCGACCTGCTCGACGTCCGCGCACGCGGCTTCGGCAGCCACCGGAATGCCGTTGCTCGCGGCGACGGGCGCGCCGTCGGCGCTGATCACGTGCCAGCGATACAGCTCGGTGCGGAAGCGGTTCGCGACGCGCAGCGGTTCGACCGCCGACATGAAGCCGAGCGCGGAGAAACCGGGCAGCAACAGGAAGTGGAAATCCTCGGGCATCGGGGCAGGGGATCGAATCCGGTGGTCGTCACGCATCGCACGGGGCTACGCTCGGGCGGGCTGGCGCCGCGCCGGTTCGCACGCGCCGAACGGTCAGCGGGAGATTATCGCGGGTTTTGCGCGCGTCAGCGCGTTTTTGCGCTGCGCACGGAACGGCGCGCGGTGGTCGACGGCAGTTCGCCGAATTGCGCCTTGTATGCGTTCGCGAAATGGCCGAGGTGGATGAAGCCCCAGCGTGCGGCTGCATCGCTGATCGGCAGATCGGCCTGCCGCGTGTCGAGCAGCATCCGCCGCACCTGCGACAGGCGCAGCGAGCGCACGTAGTGCAGCGGGCTTGTCTGCACGACCGACTGGAAGCTGTTCTGCATCGTGCGCCGGCTCACGCGCAACTGCGCGCACAGGCTCAGCACGTCGACCGGCGCTTCCGGATGCTCGATCACGTAGTCGTGCACTCGGCGCACGATATCGGCACGGCACGCGTGCGTGAGCCGGTTCGACGCCTCGGGTATCCGGTACGTGAGGAGATCGACGAGCACGTTGCCGACTTCGCCGCGCAGTTCGCGCTGCACGCGTGCATCGCTGTAGGTATCGGGCGACGACAGCACGCGTTCGAGCTGCGTCGCGATCTGCACGCTCGCGCGCATCAGCACGGCCGTCGGCATGTCGACGACGCCGCGCCGCAGCGTCGTTTCGTCGAGCCGCACATCGGCCGCATCCTCGACCTGCTGCAGCAGGTCGGCATCGACGACGACGCCGATCAGCGACATGTCGTCGGGCGAATGCAGTTCGAACGGTGCGCCGCCGCGCGCCATCACCATCGTGCCGCGCTCGATACGCGCGCCGCCGAACGCGAACGCGCCCGAGCCGGTGAGCGGCATGCCGAACACCGTATGGCCGGGCGGCAGCCGGCCGCGCTGGATGATGCGCACGTTCGCGGCTTCCTGGAACAGCTGCAGGCCGTCGAGCACCGCGTGCTTGACCGCGCTGCGGTACGAACCCGGACCGATCTGGTCGTAGCGCTGATTCCAGCCGCGCAGCGCCTCGGCATGCCGGTCCGCGTCGTCGAACATCTCGTGAAACACGAACACAGCGCCTCCGGGGGTGTCGAGCAGGACCGCGAAAGATTAAACCGACCAAGCGGTCGACGCAATAAGGGGGAGCGCTATTCCGCGCGCATTCTTCAGAGGGTCGGAAGGCGCGTGGCCACGAGGCTTTCACGCGCATTTCCAATATCCCGAATCGGCACGTTCGCGTTGCCGGTCCTGGTGCTGACCGCATTTATTGTCGAACTACAGTCGCCCCACATAACGTGAATCCCCAACTGGAGGCGACATGAGGACAAGGCGACGAACCGCGGCGCTCGCGGCGACGCTGGCGTTCGCGGCGGCGTGGGCCGGCAGCGCGAATGCGACGGAAAAGCCCGAGGAACTGGTCGTGCAGAAGATGCCGCCGTGGCATCCGCACGAGGTCTATATCGTCGACATCTCGATGCCGTCGATGACCGACGGGCGCATCTATGTGTACGACGCCGACGCGAAGAAGCTGCTCGGCCAGATCGACGGCGGCTTCGGCCCCGGTCTTGCGATCTCGCCCGACCACAAAACAAGCTTCGTCGCGACGACCTACTTCTCGCGCGGCTCGCACGGCACGCGTACCGACGTCGTCGAGATGACCGACAACACGACGCTCGATCACACGGGTGAGATCGTGATTCCGGCGAAGCACGCGCAGCATGTGCCGTCGCCGTACAACACCGCGTTCAGCGCCGACGGCAAGCGGCTGTACGTTGCGAACATCACGCCGGCCGCGTCGATGACGGTGATCGACGCGGTATCGAAGAAGGTGCTGTCGGAGATCGACACGGCCGCCTGCGTGCTCGCGTATCCGTCGGGCAACGATCGCGTCACCGCGCTGTGCGAAAGCGGCAAGGCGCTGACCGTCACGCTCGACGCGAACGGCAAGGAAACGAAACGCACGATGTCGGACGCGTTCATCGACGTCGACAAGGATCCGGCTTTCGTGAACGCATCGCGGTACAAGGGCGACTATC
Source organism: Burkholderia cepacia complex sp. TUM26381 (assembly GCF_057439935.1). Classification (NCBI taxonomy): domain Bacteria; kingdom Pseudomonadati; phylum Pseudomonadota; class Betaproteobacteria; order Burkholderiales; family Burkholderiaceae; genus Burkholderia; species Burkholderia cepacia complex sp. TUM26381. The sequence continues at coordinate 685,255 of NZ_CM172007.1, forward strand.
TGTTCACGACCTACGGCGGCAACGTGCGCAGCGCCGATTTCAGCGGCGACAAGCCGGCGTTCGGCAAGCCGTGGTCGCTGCTGACGGATGCCGAACGCGCCGAAGGCTGGCGCCCCGGCGGCATGCAGCAGACGGCCGTGCAGGCGAAGCAGAACCGCTACTACGTGCTGATGCACAAGGGCACCGACGGTTCGCACAAAGACCCCGGCACGCAGGTGTGGGTGTACGACCTGAAGTCGAAGCAGCGCGTCGCGCGCTGGGATCTCGCGCAGCAGAAGGTCGATCCGCTCGTGTCGATCCAGGTCAGCGAGGACGACAAGCCGCTGTTCTACGGGCTGACGGCGACATCCGACCTCGTCGTGATGGATGCGCGCACCGGCAAGCTGCAGAACGTCGAGAAGCAGATCGGCAATACGTCGTCGCTGCTCGTCAACCCGTGAGGCCGCGATGACCCTCGATCCCGTTCTCGCCACCAGTGCGCAGGCCGGCGCGGCCGCCGTCGTGCTGCTCGGCGCCTTCGCGAAAATGCGCCGTCCCGCTGCCTTCCGGCAGGCGCTCGCCGGCTACCGGCTGCTGCCCGATGCGCTGACCGCGCCCGTCGCGTTCGCGATTCCGCTCGCGGAAGCGCTCGGCGCCGCCGCGCTGCTGTTTCCCGATACGCGCATGGCCGGTGCGGCCGGCCTGATCGCGCTGCTGTTGACCTTCGCGGCCGGGCTCGCGATCAACCTGCTGCGCGGCCATACCGACATCGATTGCGGCTGTTCCGGCTTCACCGCCGCGCGCACGGACGCGCCGCGCGGCATCGGCTGGCTGCATGTCGGCCGCGTGCTGCTGCTCGTCGTGCTGGCCGCCACCGCGTTCGTCGAACCGGGCACGCGCGCCGTCGTGTGGTTCGACTACCTGACATTGTTCTTCTCCGTGCTGCTGATCGTCTGCGCGCTGCTCACCGTCGACGTGCTGCTCGCCAACGTACCGCGCCTTTCCCACCTGAGGAATTCATGATGCAAACCGCTCTCACCGTTTCCACCGCCCTGCTGTGGGTCGCCGTCCTCGCGCTCGGCGCGATCTGCCTCGCGCTGGTGCGCCAGATCGGCATCCTGTACGAACGCATCATGCCGGCCGGCGCGCTGATGATCGACAAGGGGCCGGCGGTCGGCGCGATCGCGCCGACGTTCGAACTGACCGACATCCGCGGCTCGCAGGTGAAGGTCGGCGGCATCGACGCATCGGGCAAGGCGACGCTGCTGTTCTTCCTGTCGCCGACCTGCCCGGTCTGCAAGAAGCTGCTGCCGCTGCTGCCGTCGCTGCAGGCAAGCGAATCGACGCCGGTGAACATCGTGCTCGCAAGCGACGGCGATTTCGACGAACACGCGCGCTTCGCGCAGAAGCACGACCTCGGGCGCTTCCCGTACGTGCTGTCGCAGGAGCTCGGCCTCGCGTACCAGATCGGCAAGCTGCCGTATGCGGTGCTGCTCGACGAAACCGGCACGGTGCGTGCGAAGGGGCTCGTCAATACGCGCGAGCATCTCGAGAGCCTGTTCGAGGCGAAGGAGCGCGGCGTCGCATCGTTGCAGCAGTTCGTGCATGGCGATCACAGCCACGACGCGCACGCGCAGCACGCATGACCGGCCGACCCATTTACAACGTCATGGGAGAACAACGACATGGGCCTGTTTGATTCATGGTTCGAGCGGTCGGCGCGCGGCGTCGCGCAGCACAGTTCGCGGCGCAGCGCGATGGCAAAGCTCGGCAAGGTGCTGGTGGGATCGGCGCTGCTGCCGCTGCTGCCGGTCGATCGCACCGCGTATGCGGCCGATGCCGGAGCCGGTGCGTCCGGTGCTGCATCGGGCGCGAGCGACGACCCGATGAGCTGCGACTACTGGAAGTATTGCGCGATCGACGGCTGGCTTTGCAGTTGCTGCGGCGGCACGTCGAGCAGCTGCCCGCCGGGCACGACGCCTTCGCCGATCACGTGGATCGGCACCTGCCGCAACCCGCACGACGGTTCGGACTACATCGTGTCGTACAACGACTGCTGCGGCAAGACGTCCTGCGGGAAGTGCTTCTGCAACCGCAACGAGCGCGAGAAGCCGCTGTACAAGCTGTCGCTGAACAACGACATCAACTGGTGCATGGCGAACGGTAATTCGAATTACCACTGTTCGGTTTCGGTTCTGCTGGGAGCGGCGAAGCAATGAAAGTGAAGCAAGCAGGAAAGCGGGTCTTTGCATGCATGGCGGCCGCGGCAGCCTTCGCGTTGCCGGGCACGGCCGGCGCGCAGGAAACCGTGCATTACCCGGCCGGGAAAAGCCTGTTCGACGCGCAGTGCGCGGTGTGCCACCAGGCGGGCGGGAAAGGGCAGGACGGCCTTGCGCCGCCGCTGACCGAGTATCCGGGCAAGTATGCGGCGGCCGAGCCGGGGCGCGCGCAACTGGTCGCGACGCTGCTGCACGGGATGTTCGGCGAGATCGAGGTGCACGACAAGCGCTACAACTTCAAGATGCCGTCGTTCGCGAGCGCGACCGACGACGACATCGCGCACGTGCTCAACTACGTCGTGTTCGACCTCAACGCGCAGCACGGTGACGCGAAGCCGTTCACGGCGGCCGATATCCGCGCGGCGCGTGCGAAGCAGATGGACGGCACGGCCGTGCATGCGCAACGCGCGGTGGTGATCAAGGGGCTCGGGCTGTGAACGGCGCCTGCGCGTCCCGTGCGGACGCCTCCGCGCAGGGTACGCGGGGCGCGTCGTCGTGGCTCGTCGGCGTGTCGCGCCGCGTGTCGGCGTGGCTGCTGCTGGCGGGCTCTGCCGCATGCGCGGTCGCACCGCCCGCGCATGCCGACGGTGCGGCCGATGCGACGCTCGCGCGTCAGCACTGGGTGCTCAACTGCATGGGCTGCCATACGGCGACGGGCGGCGGCATCCCCGGCAAGGTGCCGCCGCTCGCGAATTCGCTCGGCTATTTCACGCACCTGCCGGCCGGGCGCGAGTATGTGATGCGCGTGCCCGGCGCATCGAACTCGGCGCTGTCCGACCAGGATCTGGCCGACGTGCTCAACTGGGTGCTCACGACGATGAACCGCGATGCGCTGCCGCGCGGCTTCAAGCCCTACACGGCCGCCGAAGTCGCCGCGCATCGCCGTCCCGCTTTTGCCGACGTCGCGACCGTGCGCGCGGGCCTGGTCCGCGCGTTGCAGGCACGCGGGATCGACGGCGTCACGGATCGCTACTGACCGACTCATTCAAACAATCAAGGAGACGTGGACATGGAGACGAACGAAACCTTTGCGTTGCTCGACGCGACGCGCGCGTTCCTCGCGAAGCCGAAGAAGATGCTGATCGGTGCCGAGTGGAGCGATGCCGTGTCGGGCCGCCAGCTCGACGTCGTGAACCCGGCCGACGGCGCCGTGATCGCGCGCGTGCCCGAAGCGGACGAACGCGACGTGCAGCAGGCGGTCGCCGCGGCGCGGCGTGCATTCGATTCAGGCCCGTGGCGTACCGCGAAGACCACCGATCGCGAGCGCCTGCTGCTCGTGCTCGCCGACTTGATCGAAGCGAACGCGCGCGAGCTCGCCGAAATCGAATCGCTCGACAACGGCAAACCGGTCATTGTCGCGCAGGGGCTCGACGTCGCGATGGCCGCGCAATGCTTTCGCTACATGGCCGGCTGGGCGACGAAGATCGAAGGCAGCGTGATCGACGCCGGCATGCCGTACATCCCGGACAGCGAGATCTTCACCTATACGCGCAAGGAACCCGTCGGCGTGGTCGGCGCGATCATCCCGTGGAATTTCCCGCTGCTGATGGCGGCGTGGAAGATTGCGCCGGCGCTCGCAACCGGTTGCACCGTCGTGCTGAAGCCTGCCGAAGATACGCCGCTGAGCGCACTGCGACTGTGCGAACTGATCCAGGCAGCCGGGTTCCCGGACGGCGTCGTCAATATTGTCACCGGTTACGGCCACACGGCCGGCGCGGCATTGTCGCGCGATCCTCGCATCGACAAGATCGCATTCACGGGTTCGACGCAGACGGGCAAGACGATCGGCCACGCGGCGCTCGACAACATGACGCGGATGTCGCTCGAACTCGGCGGCAAGTCGCCGGTGATCGTGCTGCCCGACGTCGATCCCGACAAGGCCGCGCTGGGCGTCGCGAATGCGATCTTCTTCAACCAGGGGCAGGTGTGTACGGCCGGTTCGCGTGCGTATATTCATTCGAAGGTGTTCGACGGCGTGATCGAGCGCGTCGCGAAGATCGCCGCGAGCCTGAAGATCGGCCCGGGGATGGACCCGTCGACGCAGATCGGCCCGCTCGTCTCGGCGAAGCAGCGCGAGCGCGTGTGCAGCTATATCGACTCGGGGTTCGGCGAAGGGGCGCGCGCGGCGGCGGGCGGCCGTGCGATCGACGGCCCCGGCTTCTTCGTCGAACCGACCGTGCTGGTCGATACGACGCAGGCGATGCGCGTCGTGCGCGAGGAGATCTTCGGGCCGGTGCTCGTCGCGATGCCGTTCGACGATCTCGACACGGCCGTGCAGCTCGCGAACGACACGCCGTATGGCCTCGGCGCGAGCATCTGGTCGAACGACCTGTCGGCGATCCACAAGCTGATTCCGCGTATCGCGGCCGGCACCGTCTGGGTCAACTGCCATTCGCTGCTCGACAACGCACTGCCGTTCGGCGGGATGAAGCAGTCGGGCTTCGGCCGCGAACTCGGCCGCGCGGTGATCGACCAGTACACGGAAAGCAAGTCGGTGATGATGAACTACGCGTAAGCGTAGCGGCGAGCGCGTGCGTGGCCGGTTATCGGCCGCGCACGCGAGCCGACAGCAACGCGCTTCAAGCGCGGATCAGCACGACCCCGAGGATCAGGCACGCCGCGCCGGCAATGCGGACCGGGCTGGCCGAATGCTGCTCGATGCCGAGCACACCGAAGTGGTCGAACGCGAGTGCGCCGGTCATCTGCCCGACGACGATCAGCGCGAGCGTCGTGGCCGCGCCCAGTCGCGGCACCATCAAGATCGCGACGCCGACGAACACCGCACCGAAGAATCCGCCCGTCCAGCTGAACCACGATCCTGCGCCGGAAACGGTGCCGCTCAAGCGCGGATGCGGCGACAGCAGCGCGACGGCCAGCATCGCGGCCAGGCCGACGAGGTAGCTGACCGACCCGGCCCACCACGGCGAGCCGATCTGCGCGCGGAGGTTTGCGTTGAGCACCTGCTGCAAGGCGACGCTGATGCCGGCCGCCACGACCAGCAGATAGGACAGGAGGGTAGTCACGTCGATGAGCGCTCCGAAAGGATGGCCGGAACGGTGATTCCGGCACGGCAGGCTTTCATTCTGCGGAGCGCACCGGTATAACGCAAATATCGAATCTGGCGCTCATCCATCTCGTTTCGGCATGCCATCACTCCGGCAAATCCAGTATTTCCTGACCGTGGCGGATCTCGGCGGCTTCACGCCGGCCGCGGGCGCGCTCCATGTCGCGCAGTCGGCGCTCAGCCGGCAGATCGGCCAGCTCGAGGACGAACTGGGTTTCGTGCTGTTCGACCGGGAGCCGCGAGGCGTCCGGCTCACGCCGGCCGGCGCGATCTATCGTGAACGCGTGGCATCGATCCCGGCGACGCTGACGGCTGCGGCCGAAGAGGGCTCGCAGTTGTCGCGCGGGGAAGCCGGCGTGCTGCGGCTGCTGCATTCCAGCACCATTCCGGTCAGCAGCCTGATGCCGGATCTCGACCGTTTCATGAGCGACTGCCCGGGCGCCCGGGTCGATCTCGACCGTGCGTCGTCCGAGGATCAGGTGACGGAAATCGCGAACGGCCGTGCCGATATCGGGATCGTCCGCTTGCCGGTGCTGCGGCGCGATGCGCGTGTCCGTTTCGTCGAACTGGCCGCCGAGCGCCTGTGCGTGGCGGTGCCTGTCGATCATCCGCTCGCGGGCCGCAAGCGCGTCGCGGTATCGACGTTGCGGCGGGAACCGTTCGTGTCGGCCGTGTATCGGGAGCGCGGCGGGCTGGCGCGCGTCGTGACCGATCTGTGCCTGAAGCGCGGGTTCGTACCGGCGGCCGCGCGGATCGTGTCGCCGAAGACGTCGATGCTGAATCTCGTCGCGGCCGGGCGCGGCGTGGCGATCGTGCCGGAGCGGATGGCGAGTCTCGGGATCGACGGCGTCGTGTTCGTGCCGATGTCGGATGAAGACGCGCAGTCGGTGTGCGCGCTGGTGCTGCCGGCGGAGCCGACGGTGCTGGCGGAGGCGTTTGCGCGCATCGTGGCGCCGGATCGCTGACGTTGAGCGCGCGGACTGCATGATGCCGGAACAGGCGCACGACCCGCGAGGCGCGCGTGATTTCGAGGATCGGGGGCAGGTGCCTGTTCAATTGACGCCAGATGCGACAGCATCGACCGCGCTGGCGGGCTCCTTCCGATACACCTTCATCGGGCCCGCCTGCGCTGGATCGTCGATCGGGTACGACGGGCCAGCCGCGAGGATATGCCGGCCGCGCGCGTTACCGAGGTCGACAACGGTCAGACGCAATGAAGCCCGGTATCGCTCGATGCAAGCGCGTCGATGCTGACCGGCACGCGCGGCGCGAGCGCGCACATCAGTTCATAGCCGATCGTTTTCGATGGCTCGGCGACGGCGTCCACGCCGAGCTGCGTTCCCCATAGCTCCACGGGCGAGCCGACGCCCGCCGTCGGGCAGGGCGTGAGATCGACGGTGAGCATGTCCATCGACACACGTCCGACGATGCGTGTGCGCACGCCATCGACCAGCACCGGCGTTCCTTCCGGCGCATGACGCGGATAGCCATCGGCGTAGCCGCATGCGACGACGCCGATCCTCATCGCACGCGGTGCGGTGAAGATGCTGCCATAGCCGGTCGACTCGCCGGCTTCGAGTGCTTGTACGCCAATGATGCGGCTCGCCAGTGTCATCGCGGCGCGCAGCGGGAAACCTTCGGTATCGCGAGCGCGGCCCGTCGGCGAAGCGCCATAGAGAATCGTGCCGGGCCGCACCCAGTCACGGTGCGCGCGCGGATGCCACAACACGGCGGCGGAATTCGACAGCGACCGCGTGCCTGGCAGATCGCGCGTGGCATCGTCGAAGGTGTCGATCTGCCGGTCGACGCTTCCGTCGTCTGCATTCGCGAAGTGGCTCATGAGGCCGATCGAGCCGGTCGCGTGGATGTCCGACGCGCGCTGCCATGCACGCCGGTATTCGCCGGGCCGGAAGCCGAGCCGGTTCATGCCCGAGTTCATTTTCAGCTGGATGTCGATGCGCTCGCGTGGCCTCGCCGCGTTCAGCAGCGCGAGTTGTTCGTCGCAGTGAACCGTCACGGTCAGCCGATGGCGGTCCGCGATCTCGATATCACCGGGTTCGAAAATGCCTTCGAGCAGCAGGATCGGCTTGGCCCAGCCCCGTTCGCGTACCCGCACGGCCTCGTCGAGATCCAGCAGCGCGATGCCGTCGGCGTCCGAGAGCGCAGGAAGGACGCGTTCGACGCCATGACCGTAGGCGTTGGCCTTGATCACGGCCCAGATGCGCGACGATGCCGCCAGGCGCCTGGCTAGCTGCAGGTTGTGCCGGATGGCATCGAGATGAATGTGTGCGGAAATCGGTCGCGGCATGTGTCCTCCGGTGATAGTGCGCGGCGAGCGCATCGGTCTGAGTGAGCAACGGACTGGCCGACCAACCCGTCGCCAGGTGGACTGTAGGCAGCAAATAGCGTGATGTATATTGATCGATTCTTGGGTAATGCATTAGCGTTTCTGTTCAATTGAATGCCGAGGAGAGTCACGTTGGAAGTCGGACGATTGAGGGCGCTGCTGGAGCTGGCGAGGTGCGGCACGATGGCCGCTGCTGCCGACGCGCTGTTCCTGACGCCGTCGGCGGTGTCGCAGCAGATTGCACAACTGGAAGACGAGGCGGGCGTCGAGCTGACCGAGCGCGTTGGTCGCGGGGTCAGGTTGACGCCCGCCGGGCACGCATTGGCGGGGTATGCCGAACGCGTCATGGTCGTACTGGACGAGGCGCGCTCGGAACTGGCGGAACTGCGAAGCGAGATTGCGGGAGCGCTGCGCGTCGCCGCGTTTCCGTCGATCGCATCGGCGGTGCTCCCCGATACGGTCAAGGCATTGCACCGCGCGTATCCGCGTCTCTCGATCGAAATAGCGGAGCTGGAGCCGATCGACGCGGTCGCGGCATTGCGATCCTGGCGGGCGGACATCGCGATGATCGATGATCTTTCGATCGCGACCGGCAATCACCGGGAGAGTGTCGAGATCGTGCCGCTGGCAGAGGATGTGCTGTACGTGGCAGTTGCCACGGATCACCCGTTGAGCAGGAAGTCGTCGCTGGCCATTGGCGATCTCAGGGACGAAACCTGGGCGATCGAATCGACGTGGAGTACGTTCGGCAGCTTCGTCACGGAGTTATGCCGCCGCGCCGGGTTTGAGCCCCGGATCAACGCCCGGTGTCGCGGGTCCGAAATGGTCGAGTCGATGGTGGCGTCCGGCTGTTCGGTGTCGGTCGCCCCGGGGCTCAGGGTGTTGCGCGCGCCGGCGGGCGTTGCATGGATCAAGCTGAAGCCGGAGATTCGTCGCAAGATCTACGTCGCCTATCGCCGCGGCGAGCGCAGCCACCCGACAGTCAAGGCGTTCGTCGACGAAATTGTCCGGACGACGGCGAGACTCCTCGGATAGCCGATCGACCGCCGGCGTCCGGACCGACGTCGATACTCAGACGTTGTACCCCGCGTCGCGCATCAACCGGCGCGATACCTCGCCGCGCTGGCCGTCCGCGTCGAACAGCGCGCGAAGTTTTGCATCTGCGGTGCGGGTGACGCCGCGATGCATGGCCACAATGATCGTGACAAGGGCGACGACGAAGAAAGTGGCAAGGGTCATGTTGCTCCTGACCAATCGGACCGGATGGGTACGTCGTGACGGCCGGTCATGTCCGTCTGCATCGATTCCGATGACGCGCAATGTCCACGCCCCGGGGCGGCGGCCCGCGCCCGCGCGTGATGCGCGCTGACCCATCGAGCATAGGGCCTGCCCGCCGCAGCGGAGACCTGTCGGAAATCTGTCAGCATCGGCGCGGCAGAATCGAAAGACTCGCGCCGCACCCGGGCAATCCCGACGCTCCTCGGAAAACCTCCAAACCCCCACCCATCAAGACACTGGCAAAACCTAGTGGTTTCCACTCATAGTCGCAAATAGTCAAGAACAGGTCGCCGGCGGTCTTCTCGCGGCGAATATGGCTCGTTACTTTTACTCCCACGATGCAGGCCGGCGCACACTCCGCGCACCGGCTGCTGCGAGACCAACCGGGAGGAACCGAACCATGAAGTCGACGAAGATCGCCGCGCTTGTCGCGGCCGTGCTGGCGACAAGCGCGTTCACGAACGCGGCGCTGGCCGAGACCGATGCCGCGACCTGCCGCGCCGTGCGTTTCGCGGATATCGGCTGGACCGACATCACGTCGACCACCGCGCTCGCGTCGACCGTGTTCGAGGCACTCGGTTACAAGCCGACCACGACGATCGCGTCGGTGCCGATCTCGTTCGCCGGCCTGAAGAGCAAGCAGCTCGACGTGTCGCTCGGTTACTGGTGGCCGGTGCAGCAGAAGCAGCTCCAGCCGTTCCTCGACAGCAAGTCGATCAACGTCGTCGAACCGCCGAACCTGTCCGGTGCGAAAGCGACGCTCGCGGTGCCGAGCTACGAATACCAGGCCGGCCTGAAGACCTTCGAGGACATCGCGAAACACCGTGCGGAACTCGACGGCAAGATCTACGGGATCGAGCCGGGCAGCAGCGCGAACGCGACGATCCAGAAGATGATCGACACGAACCAGTACGGGCTCGGCGGCTTCAAGCTCGTCGAGTCGAGCGAGGCCGGGATGCTGGTGACGGTCGAGCGCGCGATCCGCGAGAAGAAGTGGGTGGTCTTCCTCGGCTGGGAGCCGCACCCGATGAACATCCAGCTCAGCATGAACTACCTGTCCGGCGGCGACGCGTCGTTCGGGCCGAACTACGGCGAAGCACGCGTGTACACGCTCACCGCGCCCGATTTCATTTCGCGTTGCCCGAATGCGGGCAAGCTCGTCACGAACCTGCGCTTCTCGACGCAGCTGGAGAACCAGCTGATGCAGTCGGTGATGAACAAGACGAAGCCGGCCGACGCCGCGAAGGCCTACCTGAAGAAGAACCCGCAGGTACTCGATCCGTGGCTTGCGGGCGTCAAGACGTTCGACGGCAAGGACGGCCTGCCTGCCGTGAAGGCGTATCTCGGCCTGTGACGGCCCGCGCCACCCCAGCAATGCGACACAACCCGATTCAAGCGAGGCACCCAGCATGAACCATGACGTCATCATCACCTGCGCCGTCACCGGCGCGGGCGACACGGTCGGCAAGCATCCGGCGATTCCGGTCACGCCGAAGGAGATCGCGGCCGCCGCGATCGAGGCCGCGAAGGCTGGCGCGACCGTCGCGCACTGTCATGTGCGCGATCCGCAGACCGGCCGCGGCAGCCGCGACCCGAACCTGTACCGCGAAGTGGTCGACCGCATCCGCTCGGCCGACGTCGACGTGATCATCAACCTGACGGCCGGCATGGGCGGCGATCTCGAGATCGGCCCCGGCGAAGACCCGATGCGCTTCGGCAAGGGCACCGACCTGGTCGGCGGCCTGACGCGCCTTGCGCACGTCGAGGACCTGCTGCCCGAGATCTGCACGCTCGACTGCGGCACGCTGAATTTCGGCGACGGCGACTACATCTACGTGTCGACGCCCGCGCAGTTGCGCGCCGGCGCGAAGCGCATCCAGGAGCTCGGCGTGAAGCCGGAACTGGAGATCTTCGACACGGGCCATCTGTGGTTCGCGAAGCAGTTGCTGAAGGAAGGGCTGCTCGACGATCCGCCGCTGTTCCAGCTGTGCCTCGGCATTCCGTGGGGCGCGCCGGCCGATACGGGCACGATGAAGGCGATGGTCGACAACCTGCCGCCGGGCGCGCACTGGGCCGGCTTCGGGATCGGCCGCATGCAGATGCCGATGGTCGCGCAGGCAATGCTGCTCGGCGGCCACGTGCGGGTCGGTCTCGAAGACAACATCTGGCTCGACCGCGGCGTGCATGCGACCAACGGCACGCTCGTCGAGCGCGCCCGCGAGATCGTCGAACGGCTCGGCGGCCGCGTGCTGACGCCGGCCGAAGGCCGCCGCAAGCTCGGTCTGCCGGCGCGCGGCGAGCGTCCGCTCGAACGGCGTGCGATCGCCGAATTCGCGTGAGTTTTTTCGCCGACTGACCTGACACGGCGGCATGCGCACCGGCATCGCCGCCCACCGATTTCCCCTGATTCGAAGGATGCGTTGATATGGCTGTGAAGACCGACATCAAGACGTTTGCCGCCATCGGCACCGGCGTGATCGGCAGCGGGTGGATTTCCCGCGCGCTCGCGCACGGACTCGACGTGGTCGTGTGGGACCCGGCGCCGGGCGCGGAAGAGCGGTTGCGCGCGAACGTCGCGAACGCGTGGCCCGCGCTCGAACGCGTCGGCCTCGCGCCGGGCGCCGATCCCGCGCGGCTGCGCTTCGTCTCGACGATCGAGGCGTGCGTCGCCGATGCCGATTTCATCCAGGAAAGCGCGCCCGAGCGCGAGGCGCTGAAGCTCGAACTGCACGAGCAGATCAGCCGCGCGGCGCAACCCGACGCGATCATTGCGTCGTCGACGTCGGGGCTGCTGCCGACCGATTTCTACGCGCGGGCGACGCATCCGGAGCGCTGCGTGGTCGGCCATCCGTTCAACCCCGTCTACCTGCTGCCGCTCGTCGAAGTGCTCGGCGGCGCGCGGACGTCGCCGGAAGCAGTCGAAGGCGCGATGGAGATCTATCGCAAGCTCGGCATGCGGCCGCTGCACGTGCGCAAGGAGGTGCCGGGCTTCATCGCCGATCGCCTGCTCGAAGCGTTGTGGCGCGAAGCGTTGCACCTGGTCAACGAAGGCGTCGCGACGACCGGCGAGATTGACGATGCGATCCGCTTCGGCGCGGGTATCCGCTGGTCGTTCATGGGCACGTTCCTGACCTACACGCTGGCCGGCGGCGACGCGGGCATGCGACACTTCATGCAGCAGTTCGGCCCGGCGCTCGAACTGCCGTGGACGAAGCTGGTCGCGCCGACGTTGACCGACGCGCTGATCGACAGCGTCGTCGAAGGGACGACCGAACAGCAGGGCACGCGCAGCATCAAGGAGCTCGAACGCTATCGCGACGAGTGCATCACCGAGGTGCTGAAATCGATCGCCGCGGTGAAGGCGCGGCACGGGATGCGATTCGAGGACTAGACGATGACGGGCGATACCCCGCTGACGATTTACCGCGACGTGGTGCGGCCCGAATGGGTCGACTACAACGGCCACTTGCGCGATGCGTTCTACCTGCTGATCTTCAGCTTCGCGACCGATGCATTGCTGGATCGCATCGGGCTCGACGACACCGCGCGTCGCGAGCGGGGGCGCTCGGTCTATACGCTCGAAGCGCACGTGAACTACCTGCACGAGATCAAGGAAGGCACGCAGGTGCGTGTCGATGCGCGCGTGCTCGCGCACGATGCGAAGCGGCTGCACCTGTATCTCGAACTGTTTGCGCAAGGGCATGACGACGCGGTATCGGCGAGCGAGCAGATGCTGCTGCACGTCGATACGCGTGACGGCGCGAAGTCGGCGCCGTTCGACGACGACGTGGCCGCACGCGTGGCCGAACTGCATGCGTTGCAGCGCGATTGCGCGGCGCCTGCGTATGCGGGCCGCGTGATCGGGTTGCCGCCGCGCCGCTAACCGCGATCTTCGCCCTTCAATCCTCAATCTTCGCCCGCGGGGTGCGCACGATGCTCGAACCGGAAATCGCGGCGTTCGTCGCAGCCGTTGACGCATGGTATCCGGCCGATGCGGCGGCGCGCTCGGCCGACGAGCAGCGTCGCCTCTACGACCGCTTCGCGGCCGAATGGACGCCGGCCGCGCTGCCGGCCGGCATCGCGCAGCAGGACGCCGTGTGGCACGCGCCGGACGGGCGCGCGATTGCACTGCGGCGCTACACGTCCGTGCACCGCACATCGCGCGGCACGGTGCTGTTTTTTCATGGCGGCGGCTTCGTCGTCGGCTCGCTCGACAGTCACGCGCTGATGACCGCGCAACTGGCAGCCGATACCGGGCTCGACGTGATCGCGGTCGACTACCGGCTTGCGCCAGAACACCGCGCGCCGGCCGCGCTCGAAGATTGCCTCGAAGTCACGCGCGCCGCGCGCGATGCACGCTGGCCGTTCGGTCCGTGCGCGCATCCGTTGACGCTCGCGGGCGACAGTGCGGGCGGGATGCTCGCGGCGGCCGTGGCCACCGCGCTGCGCGATGCGGGCGAACGCAACGTTGACGGCATCGCGCTCGTGTATCCGATGCTCGGCTTCGAACCGCAATCGCCCGCACGCGAAACGGAAGCGCACGCGCCGATGCTGACGCTCGACGACGTGCATCGCTATCGCGAACTGTATTGGGACGGTGACTTGTCCGACGTGCTGCAGGGCGGCAACCCGCTGTTGCGCGCGTCGGTGCCGCTTGAGGCGGCGCATTTCGACGGCCTGCCGCCGGTGCTCGCGATCGGCGCGGAACACGATCCGCTGCGCGACGACGCGCGCGTGTACGTCGAACGAATTCGCGCGGCCGGCGGGGTCGCGCATGGCTGGACAGGAGCAGGACTGGTGCACGGCTGCTGGCGCGCGCTCGGGACGAGCCCGCAGGCCGCACGCATGCACCGGAGGGTCGGCGGGTTTTTGCTCGCACCACACGCGTAGCGGGCGTTTCCGGGAGGCAACGATGCAGACAGCGGCGCAACACCGTATCGAGGACTGGCGGACGTTTTCGGCCGACGCGGCCATCGCGGCGGCGACGATCGGCGATGGGGCGGTGGACGTCGAGTGGAGCGATACGCGACGATCGCCGTTCCATTTCGACTGGTTGCGCGACAACTGCGCGTGTGCCGCGTGCGTGCATGCGGTCACGCGCGAACAGGTGTTCGAGATTGCCGATGCGCGCGCCGATTTGTCGGCGCTCACCGTGCATGTCGAAACCGACGGCACGCTGCATGTGGAATGGAACGACGGGCATCGCAGCGCGTGGTCGCCGGGCTGGCTGCGTGCGCATGCGTACGACGATGCGTCGCGCGCGGAGCGTCTGGCCGCGCATGGGCGGCACGTATGGGCCGGTGACGATGCGACGGCGATCGGCGTGTTCGCGTGGCGCGACGTAATGGAGGACGACGGTGCGCTGCTTGCGTGGCTCGCCGCGTTGCAGCGCACGGGGCTGACGCTCGTCGAAGGCGTGCCGGCCGAGCGCGGCCGCGTCGACGAAATCGCGCGCCGCATCGGCCTGATCCGCGAAAGCAATTTCGGTGTGCTGTTCGACGTCGAATCGAAGCCGCGTCCGGACAGCAATGCGTATACGTCGCTGAACCTGCCGCCGCATACGGATTTGCCGACGCGCGAATTGCAGCCGGGCGTGCAGTTCCTGCATTGCCTCGCCAACGAAGCGACGGGCGGCGACAGCATCTTCCTCGACGGCTTCGCGCTCGCCGATGCGCTGCGGCGCGAGCATCCGGCCGATTTCGAGCACCTGGCATCGACGCCGTTCGAGTTCTGGAACAAGAGTGCGAACAGCGACTACCGCTGTTCGGCGCCGGTGATCGGGCTCGATGCGCGCGGCAACGTCACGGAAGTGCGAGTCGCGAACTTCCTGCGCGGGCCGCTCGATGCGCCGGCCGGCTCGGTCGCGGCCGTCTATCGCGCGTACCGGCGGTTCCTCGCGCTCGCGCGCGAGCCGCGCTTGCGCGTACACCGCCGGCTGCGTGCGGGCGACATGTGGGCGTTCGACAACCGGCGTGTGCTGCATGCGCGCACCGAGTTCGATCCGTCGACGGGCCGGCGTCACCTGCAGGGCTGTTACGTCGATCGCGACGAGCTGCTGTCGCGCTGGCGTGTGCTGTCGCGATCGGTGCCTGCCGTCGCTGCGGTGCGCTGATCGGCGCACACGGCGTCTTCACGCATACCCGCCGGGAAAAAGCACCCGGACGCAAAGCGTCCGGGTGAAGCCACCCGCTGCCGGGCGGCGGAGGTATGCGTTTCATAAAACAAGACGAGCCCCGCGAAGGGGCTCGTCCGGACTGCGGTACTTCATCGCGCGGCGCGCGGCGCCCGCCGAGGGCGCATCGGCTTACTGGCCGAAGAAGATCGAGTCACGTGCGTTCGACGACGTGGCTGCCGGGGCGCCCGAGTGGACGAGCGGAGCCGGCTGTGCGCCGTAGCCGCTGGTGTCGGCACCATGAACACGCGCTTCGGCGCTCTGGATGTCGTTCGGGTAGTACGGGCTCGACACGCCCGGCTTGTAGCCGGCTTGTTCGAGCTGGACCAGTTCGCCGCGCACTTGTGCGCGGGTCACGGTGCTTTGAGCGAATGCGCCGAACGAAGCGGACAGGGCGACAGCAGCAACGACTGCGGAAACGAGCGATTTCATGGTGACCTCCGGGTGTTTTATTGAGTTCGCTCTCGACACCGTGTCTTAAGCGATTGATCAAATCTTAGTCACCGGGAGCTTCAGGGTAAACGCTGATTTTGACGATAGATTGTTTCCTGGGCGGTAACAGTTGTGCGTCGCACCAGTCTTTCAACGGGCTTTCTTTTCGGATCGCGTAATAAGTATGAAGAATGTTGACGCCGGCGATCCGCCGTTCAACGCGCTTCGGCCGCCGTATCGAACGGCCGGCCCGGCGCGCGTCCGGCGGGCGCCCCCGAACTGAGGAAGCGCACGCCCGTCGCGGCTTCCGACGCTTCCCACAGCAGCGCCGCCGAGGCCACGTCGCGCGCCGAACGCGGCACGCTCGCGGGCGCCGGCAGCCCGCGCGACTCGAACCAGCCGGCCGGCCCGATGTATGCGCCACCCGCGAGATCCGGCGATGTCGCCGCGTGAATCGCGGGCAGCGCGCCCTGGTCGGCCGGCTGGGCGAGATAACGGTTCGCCGCCCGCATCAGCGCGGCGCGCGCGGGCGAGCTATCCATCGCGGGGCCTGCGAACTGCAGGTTGGTCGCCGCATAGCCGGGGTGTGCGGCCACGCTGATCCCCGCGAACGCCGCACGCTCGAAGCGGCGCTGCAGCTCGATCGCGAACACGAGGTTCGCGAGCTTGCTGTCGCAATAGGCGAGATAACGGTTGTAGCGTCGCCCGGCGCGCAGGTCGTCGACGCGAATCCGGCCGCCGCGGTTGAAGCCGCTCGACATCGTCACGACGCGCGCCCGCCGCGCGGCGCGCAACGCCGGCAGCAACTGGCCGGTCAGCGCGAAATGGCCGAGGTGGTTGGTGCCGAACTGCATTTCGAAGCCGTCGTGCGTATGCCGTAGCGGCAGGAACATCACGCCGGCGTTGTTGCAGAGGATGTCGACGCGGCCGTGGCGTTCGGAGAGGTCGCCCGCGAAGCGGGCGATCGACGCGAGATCCGCGAGGTCGAGCGGATCGACTTCGACGCGTGCGTCGGGATGAAGCTGGCGGATCGCATCGGCCGCCTGGGTGGCGCGCGCCGCGTCGCGGCAGCCCATCACGACCGTCGCGCCTTTCGCGGCCAGCGTTTCCGCGAGCTGCCAGCCGAGACCGCTGTTGGCGCCGGTCACGACCGCGACCTTGCCGCCCTGCGCCGGGACGTGGCGCGCACTCCATGCATGCATGTCTGTCTCCATCGGCACGGCCGATCGGCCGCGGCACGTAATCGTTACATTGAGTGGTGTAACGATAGTGCGGGCGGACGTGACAGACAAGCGGGGGAATTAGACCGGCGCTTCTAGGGCGGGCGCAGGGCGTGGCGCGGCGAGCCCGGACGCGGGCCGGCAGGTTTTACCTGCTTCCGGCCAGTGCGAGTACCTCGGCGGCGGAGATCATCGCGGCCGCATTCGCGGGTGCCGGGCGTTCGGCCGGGCGGAATACTTCGTCGCCGCGATGGATGACCTGGCGCGACAGCGCGCAGGTGCCGGTGCGTTGCGCGAAGCGGCGGCGCCAGCGCTGTTCACCGTAGTGACAGCGGCCGGGCTCGACCCAGCGGACGACGAGCAGCGTATCGGAACGTTCGAGAATTTCGACGTGGACGTCGGCGGGATCGAGCGCAGGCAGGGATTTGGAGGCCTTCATTTTGCCGTTTCCTAAAGCTCGTGCGGTTTCGGCCCTGGCAGTGGATGTCACTACCCGATCGCGAATCCGTAGCGGTTTCCATGAGTGGTGCGCTAAATGTAAGCGTCTGTGACCGGAAAAAACATCCTGTCTGGCTCAAATTACCTTTTGCCGATTTAGAAACAATCCACGCTTATTTTCTTGGAAACCACGGACAAAAACGCCCCGGACGGGAAGTCCGGGGCGGAAAATCGGCCCGCGCACCGTGTCTGCTCGCCCAGTCACGGAGTCCATCGCCGGGGGACGGAGGTGCCCGCAGGGATCGAAAGCGGGCGGGGAGGCGATGGTTGAAAAGCGCGGTCCGGCGATGCCATGATGGCGCGCCCATCCCGTTGAGACCCTGACGTGAACATGACTTTTTTGTCAGGTTGGCGGGGCCGCTGCACCGAACAAGTACGACAAACTGTCTGAGAGGCACGCCAGTATTGGGTTTGTACGAATCCCGGATGGGACTTTCAGGACCTGTCCTGCACCAGATTTTTCCCACCCGCCGGATTTCCCCGCTCGGGTAAATACTGAATCGCGATTTCGTGACAAACGCGCGATCTCTTCCTATGATTGGTTGGACCTTTAGTCCTTTGTGCCAATCGGCCGACTGGTGGCCGGCTTTTTCGGGAGACGTGCTCATGAGATTGCAGGGCAAACGCGCGCTGGTGACGGCGGCCGGGCAGGGCATCGGCCGCGCGACCGCGCTGCGGTTCGCGAGCGAGGGCGCCGACGTGCTGGCGACCGACATCAACGAAGCCGCGCTCGTGCGGCTCGAGGCCGACGCCGAACGCGCGGGCGGCCGGCTGACCACGCGGCGGCTCGACGTCACCGATGCGAACGACATCGCGGCGCTCGCCGCGGGCGAACGCGCATTCGACGTGCTGTTCAACTGCGCGGGCTACGTGCACCACGGCTCGATCCTCGATTGCGACGACGACGCATGGGCGTTCTCGCTGAACCTGAACGTCACGTCGATGTACCGGCTGATCCGCGCGCTGCTGCCCGCGATGCTCGAAGCCGGCGGTGCGTCGATCGTCAACATGGCGTCGGCCGCATCGAGCGTGAAGGGCGTGCCGAACCGCTTCGTCTACGGCACGACCAAGGCGGCCGTGATCGGGCTGACCAAGGCCGTGGCCGCCGATTTCGTCGAGCGCGGCATCCGCTGCAACGCGATCTGCCCGGGCACGATCGAGTCGCCGTCGCTGGAGCAGCGGATCGCGGACCAGGCGCGCACGCGCCACCTGTCGGCCGACGAGGTGCGCCAGGCGTTCGTCGCGCGCCAGCCGATCGGCCGCATCGGCAGCGCGGACGAAGTGGCCGCGCTCGCGCTGTACCTGGCGTCCGACGAAGCGTCGTTCACGACCGGCGCGATCCATCTGATCGACGGCGGCTGGTCGAACTGACCGCGCCTTCCCATTCACTTTCCGTTTCCGTTCCGACGACGCTATGAAACTGCTCAGATTTGGCGACAAACACCATGAAAAACCGGGCCTGCTCGATGCGCAGGGCCACCTTCGCGACCTGTCCGGCGTGATCGACGACATCGCCGGCGACGCACTGACCCCCGCGTCGCTCGCGCGTCTGCGCGACATTCCGCCGTCGTCGCTGCCGCTCGTCGACGGCACGCCGCGGCTCGGCGCGTGCGTCGGCCGCGTCGGCAAGTTCATCTGCATCGGGCTCAACTATTCGGATCACGCAGCCGAATCGGGCATGGAGGTGCCGAAGGAGCCCGTCGTGTTCGGCAAATGGACGAGCGCGATCTCGGGCCCGAACGACGACGTCGAGATTCCGCGCGGCTCGGAGAAGACCGACTGGGAAGTCGAGCTCGGCGTGGTGATCGGCCAGGGCGGCCGCTATATCGCGGAAGCCGACGCGCTGTCGCACGTCGCCGGCTATTGCGTCGTGAACGACGTGTCGGAGCGCGAATTCCAGCTCGAACGCGGCGGTACCTGGGACAAGGGCAAGGGCAACGACACATTCGGCCCGCTCGGCCCGTGGCTCGTGACGGCCGACGAAGTGCCCGATCCGCACGCGCTGCGGCTGTGGCTCGACGTCGACGGCCACCGCTACCAGAACGGCACGACCGCGACGATGGTGTTCCGCGTGCCGCACCTGATCAGCTACCTGAGCCGCTTCATGAGCCTGCAGCCGGGCGACGTGATCTCGACCGGCACGCCGCCGGGCGTCGGCCTCGGGCAGAAGCCGCCCGTCTATCTGCGCGCCGGACAGGTGATCACGCTCGGCATCGACGGGCTCGGCGAGCAACGCCAGCGCACCGTGCAAGCCTGATTTCCTTTAACGGACGGTTCGTCATGCCTATCATTCGATCGATGCGCGTCCTCGACGTGCGCTTCCCGACCTCGCGCCAGCTGGACGGCTCCGACGCGATGAATCCGGACCCCGATTATTCGGCGGCCTACGTCGTGCTCGAAACCGACCAGGACGCGCTCGAGGGTCACGGGCTCACGTTCACCATCGGGCGCGGCAACGAAATCTGCTGTGCGGCGATCGACGCGATGCGTCACCTCGTCGTCGGCCTCGACCTCGACTGGATTCGCGAGGACATGGGCCGCTTCTGGCGGCACGTGACGTCGGACAGCCAGTTGCGCTGGATCGGCCCCGACAAGGGCGCGATCCACCTGGCGACCGGCGCCGTCGTCAACGCGGTGTGGGATTTGTGGGCGAAGGCCGTCGGCAAGCCGCTGTGGCGGCTCGTCGCCGACATGAGCCCCGAGGACCTGGTCCGCGCGATCGACTTCCGCTACCTGACCGACTGCCTGACGCCGGACGAAGCGCTCGAGCTGCTGCGCCGGCAGGCGCCCGGCAAGGCTGCGCGGATCGCGGCGCTCGAGCGCGACGGCTACCCGTGCTACACGACGTCGGCCGGCTGGCTCGGCTACAGCGACGACAAGCTGCGCCGGCTGTGCCGCGAGGCGGTGGACGCCGGTTTCGACTACGTGAAGCTGAAGGTCGGCGCGAACCTCGAGGACGACATCCGCCGCGTGACGATCGCGCGCGAAGTGATCGGCCCCGATCGCAAGCTGATGATCGACGCGAACCAGGTGTGGGAAGTCGACGAGGCGATCGACTGGGTGCGCGAGCTCGCGTTCGCGCGGCCGTGGTTCATCGAGGAGCCGACGAGCCCCGACGACGTCGAAGGGCATCGCAAGATCCGCAAGGCGATCGCGCCCGTGCAGGTCGCGACCGGCGAGATGTGCCAGAACCGCGTGCTGTTCAAGCAGTTCATCGCCCGCGGCGCGATCGACGTCGTGCAGATCGACGCGTGCCGGCTCGGCGGCGTGAACGAGATTCTCGCGGTGATGCTGATGGCCGCGAAGTACGGGTTGCCGGTATGCCCGCATGCGGGCGGCGTCGGGCTGTGCGAGTACGTGCAGCACCTGTCGATGATCGATTACGTGTGCATTTCGGGTACGAAGGAAGGGCGCGTGACCGAATACGTCGATCACCTGCACGAGCATTTCGTCGAACCGTGCGTCGTGCGCGGCGCGGCGTACATGCCGCCGACGGCGCCCGGCTTCTCGATCGAGATGAAGCCCGAATCGCTGGAGCAGTACCGGTTCCGCGGCTGACGCGCGTTGAGCGTGCCGACAACATGAACGACGGAGACGCGAAGTGGATTTGAATCTGCAAGACAAGGTCGTGATCGTGACCGGCGGCGCGTCGGGCATCGGCGCCGCGATCTCGATGCGGCTGGCCGGCGAAGGCGCGATACCGGTGGTGTTCGCGCGCCACGCGCCCGACGGCGCGTTCTGGCGCGAACTCGCGCAAAAGCAGCCGCGCGCCGCGTGCATGTCCGTCGAATTGCAGGACGACGCGCAGTGCCGCGACGCGGTTGCGCAGACCCTCGCGCGTTTCGGTCGCATCGACGGCCTCGTCAACAACGCGGGCATTAACGACAGCATCGGGCTCGATGCCGGGCGCGACGCGTTCGTCGCGTCGCTCGAGCGCAATCTGATCCACTACTACGTGATGGCGCATTACTGCGTGCCGCACCTGAAGGCGGCGCGCGGCGCGATCGTCAACATCTCGTCGAAGACGGCCGTGACCGGGCAGGGCAATACGAGCGGCTATTGCGCGTCGAAAGGCGCGCAACTCGCGCTGACGCGTGAATGGGCCGTCGCATTGCGCGACGACGGCGTACGCGTGAACGCGGTGATTCCGGCCGAGGTGATGACGCCGCTGTACCGGAACTGGTTGGCGGGCTTCGACGATCCCGACGCGAAGCTCGCCGGTATCGCGGGCAAGGTGCCGCTCGGCCAACGCTTCACGACCGCCGACGAGATTGCCGATACGACCGTGTTCCTGCTGTCGGACCGGGCATCGCACACGACGGGCCAGTGGTTGTTCGTCGACGGCGGCTATACGCATCTCGACCGTGCGATCAGTTGAGGGCAGCGATCCATGCAACCTGACCTCAACCCCGACACCACGCCGCCGCTGATCGCGCTGACCGGCATCGGCAAGCGTTTTCCGGGTGTGCAGGCGCTCGACGACTGCCGCTTCGACCTGCGCGCCGGCGAAGTGCATGCGCTGATGGGCGAGAACGGCGCCGGCAAGTCGACGCTGATGAAGATCCTGGCGGGCGTGTACCAGCGCGACGACGGCGAGATCCGGATGGACGGCCGCGCGGTGGAGATCGCCGATCCGCGCGCCGCGCAGGCGCTCGGGATCGGCATCATCCATCAGGAGCTGAACCTGATGAACCACCTGAGCGTCGCGCAGAACATCTTCATCGGCCGCGAGCCGCGCGGCCGCTTCTGCGTGTTCGTCGACGAAGACAAGCTGAACCGCGATGCGGCCGTGATTTTCCAGCGGATGCGGCTCGATCTCGATCCGCGCACGCCGGTCGGCCGGCTGACGGTCGCGAAGCAGCAGATGGTCGAGATCGCGAAGGCGCTGTCGTTCGACTCGCGCGTGCTGATCATGGACGAGCCGACCGCCGCGCTGAACAACGCGGAGATCGCCGAGCTGTTCCGCATCATCCGCGATTTGCGCGCGAACGGTGTCGGCATCATCTACATCTCGCACAAGATGGACGAGCTGCGCCAGATCGCCGATCGCGTGACCGTGATGCGCGACGGCAAGTATGTCGCGACGGTGCCGATGGCGGACACGTCGATGGATACGATCATCGCGATGATGGTCGGCCGCCAGCTTGAAACGGAATCCCGCACGCCGCCCGATACGTCGTCGAACGACGTCGCGCTCGAAGTGCGCGGGCTGTCACGCGGCCGTGCGATCCGCGACGTCGGCTTCACGCTGCGGCGCGGCGAGATCCTCGGCTTCGCGGGGTTGATGGGCGCGGGCCGCACCGAGGTCGCGCGCGCGGTGTTCGGCGCGGACCCGGTCGATGCCGGCGAGATCCGCGTGCACGGGAAGACCGTGACGATCCGCACGCCGGCCGATGCCGTGAAGCACGGGATCGGCTACCTGTCCGAGGATCGCAAGCACTTCGGGCTCGCGGTCGGGATGGACGTGCAGAACAACATCGCGCTGTCGAGCATGCGCCGTTTCGTGCGGCGCGGCGTGTTTCTCGATGCGCGCGAGTTGCGCGACACCGCGCAGTCATACGTGCGGCAGCTCGCGATCCGCACGCCGTCGGTCACGCAGCCGGCGCGACTCCTGTCGGGCGGCAACCAGCAGAAGATCGTGATCGCGAAATGGCTGCTGCGCGACTGCGACATCCTGTTCTTCGACGAGCCGACGCGCGGCATCGACGTCGGCGCGAAAAGCGAGATCTACAAGCTGCTCGACGCGCTGGCCGCCGACGGCAAGGCGATCGTGATGATCTCGTCGGAGTTGCCCGAGGTGCTGCGCATGAGCCACCGGATTCTCGTGATGTGCGAAGGCCGCGTGACCGGCGAATTGCGCGCGGCCGACGCCACGCAGGAAAAGATCATGCAGCTCGCGACGCAGCGCGAGTCGACCGTATTGTCCTGATGTCCCGATTCAGACGCCTACCCGATCATGTCCAACGATACGCATCCCGTCCCGCCCCTGGCTTCCGGCGACACGCCGGCCGCCGCATCGAGCCTGAAGTCGCGCTTCTTCAACCCGGCCGCGCGGCAGAAGCTGCTCGCATTCGCGAGCCTCGTGTTGCTGATCGTGTTCTTCAGCTTCGCGTCGCCGAACTTCCTCGAAGTCGACAACCTCGTGTCGATCCTGCAGGCCACCGCCGTGAACGGCGTGCTGGCCGTTGCGTGTACGTACGTGATCATCACGTCGGGCATCGACCTGTCGGTCGGCACGCTGATGACGTTCTGCGCGGTGATGGCCGGCGTCGTGCTGACGAAGTGGGGGGTGCCGCTGCCGCTCGGGATCCTGGCCGCGCTGCTGTTCGGTGCGCTGTCCGGCTGCGTGTCGGGCTTCGTGATCGCGAAGATGAAGGTGCCGCCGTTCATCGCGACGCTCGGCATGATGATGCTGCTCAAGGGGCTGTCGCTCGTGATCTCGGGCACGCGGCCGATCTACTTCAACGATACGCCGGGCTTCACGTCGATCGCGCAGGATTCGCTGATCGGCAACCTGATCCCCGCGCTGCCGATTCCGAACGCGGTGCTGATCCTGTTCCTCGTCGCGATCGGTGCGTCGATCGTGCTGAACCGGACGATCTTCGGCCGCTACACGTTCGCGCTCGGCAGCAACGAGGAAGCGCTGCGGCTGTCCGGCGTGAACGTCGACGCGTGGAAGATCGCCGTCTACACGTTCAGCGGCGCGGTGTGCGGGATTGCCGGCCTGCTGATCGCGTCGCGGCTGAACTCCGCGCAGCCCGCGCTCGGGCAGGGCTACGAGCTCGATGCGATCGCGGCCGTCGTGATCGGCGGCACGTCGCTGTCGGGCGGCGCGGGCAGCATCGTCGGCACCATCATCGGCGCGTTCATCATGAGCGTGCTGACCAACGGCCTGCGCATCATGTCGGTCGCGCAGGAGTGGCAGACGGTCGTGACGGGCGTGATCATCATCCTCGCCGTGTACGTCGACATCCTGCGCCGGCGCCGCCGCTGACGCCCGCCTGCACGCAGGCATCCGCTTCACCGCCGGCCCGGCCGGCATCCAGAAGAGACCAACCAAGGAGACGCGAAGTGATCAGGAGCAAGGTGTTGAATGCGATCGTCGGGCTGACGTTCGCCGTCGGCGTCACGGCCGGCGCGCAGGCGCAGGAAGCCTATATCCCGCTGATCTCGAAAGGCTTCCAGCATCAGTTCTGGCAGGCCGTGAAATCGGGCGCGATGCAGGCCGCGAAGGACTACAAGGTGAAGGTGACGTTCGAAGGGCCGGAAACCGAGGCGATGGTCGACAAGCAGATCGACATGCTGTCGGCCGCGATCGCGAAGAAGCCGGCCGCGCTCGGCTTCGCGGCGCTCGACAGCAAGGCCGCGCTGCCGCTCCTGAAGAAGGCGCAGGCCGAGAAGATCCCGGTGATCGCGTTCGACTCGGGGGTCGACAGCGACATCCCGGTGACGACGGCCGCGACCAACAACAAGGCGGCTGCGGCGCTCGCCGCTGACAAGCTTGCCGCGCTGATCGGCGACGAAGGCGAGGTGGCCGTGGTCGCGCACGACCAGACGAGCCGCACCGGCATCGACCGCCGCGACGGCTTCCTCGAACGGATGAAGTCGGCGCACCCGAAGGTGCAGGTCGTGACCGTGCAGTACGGCGAAGGCGACCAGCTGAAGTCGACCGAGGTGACGAAGTCGATCCTGCAGGCGTATCCGAAGCTCAAGGGGCTGTTCGGTACCAACGAAGGCTCGGCGATCGGCGTGGTCAACGGCGTGCGCGAGATGAAGCGCAAGGTCGTGATCGTCGGCTACGATTCCGGCAAGCAGCAGAAGGATGCGATCCGCAGCGGGCTGATGGCCGGCGCGATCACGCAGAACCCGATCGGGATCGGCTACAAGACCGTCGAGGCGGCCGTGAAGGCGACCAAGGGCGAGAAGCTGCCGAAGGTCATCGATACCGGTTTCTACTGGTACGACAAGACCAATATCGACGATCCGAAGATCGCGGCGGTGTTGTACGACTGAGCATTGCGGATGAGCGGCGGCGATGGCGCGTGCCGCCGCTGCCGAGGCAATTGAACACGAGGGCACCATGGGCGCAGTGCGTATCGATTCCCATCAGCACTTCTGGCGTTATCGCGCGGCCGACTATCCGTGGATCGGCCCGGGAATGGGCGTGCTCGCGCGCGATTACCTGCCCGATGCGCTGCGGCCGCTGATGCATGCGCAGGCGCTCGGCGCATCGATCGTGGTGCAGGCGCGCGCCGGGCGCGACGAGACGGCGTTCCTGCTCGATCTCGCGCGCGACGACGCACGTATCGCGGCGGTGGTCGGCTGGGAGGATCTCGGCGCGCCGGCGCTTGCCGACCGTGTCGCCGAGTGGGGCAGCCCGAAGCTGCGCGGCTTTCGTCATCAGGTGCAGGACGAAGCCGACGTGGCCGCGTTCGTCGCGGATCCCGGGTTCAATCGGGGCATCGCATGGCTGCAGGCGAACGGCTACGTGTACGACGTGCTCGTGCTCGAACGCCAGTTGCCGGACGTGCGCGCGTTCTGCGCGACGCACGACGCGCACTGGCTCGTGCTCGATCATGCCGGGAAGCCGGCACTTTCGGCGTTCGAGCACGACGACACGGCGCTCGCGCGCTGGCGGGCGTCGCTGCGCGAACTGGGCGCGTTGCCGCATGTCGCATGCAAGCTGTCGGGGCTCGTGACCGAAGCCGACTGGCAGCGCGGCCTGCGCGCGCGGGACATCCGGCACATCGAACAGTGTCTCGACGCGGCGCTCGACGCGTTCGGGCCGCAACGGCTGATGTTCGGATCGGACTGGCCCGTGTGCCTGCTGGCGGCGTCGTATGACGAAGTGACGTCGCTGGTCGAACGCTGGGCCGAGTCGCGGCTGTCGGCGGCCGAGCGCAGCGCGTTGTGGGGCGGCACGGCCGCGCGTTGCTATGCGATACCGGGCGATGTGAAGCGCGGCATATAAAATAGGCGCGAACGGTCTGTTCGATTCGTCAGACCGTCCGGAACGAAACCGATTACCAGCGTCAACGTATGTCCATCCAGCCGATTCAGAACCGCCGTCTCTACCAGCAGATCGCCGACAAGCTCAGTGCGATGATCGAGTCCGGCGATTTTCCGCCGGGCAGCTATCTGCCGCCCGAGCGCGAACTGGCCGAACAGTTCGGCGTGTCGCGTACCTCGGTGCGCGAGGCGCTGATCGCGCTCGAAGTGAGCGGGCTCGTCAGCGTGCGCGTCGGCGACGGCGTGAAGGTGCGCCATCCCGAAGCAGTCGCGGCGCCCGAGCCTGCGCCCGAACCCGATGCGAAAGTCGCCCCGTTCTCGATCGTCGAGATCGACCCGGAACTCGGCATCGCGCTCGACCTCGATACCGAAATCCCGCCGTTCGCGCTGTTGCAGGCGCGCCGGCTGATCGAGCCGGAAGCCGCGTCGCTCGCCGCAAGGCACGGCTCGGACGCGCAGATCGAAGGGATTCACGAAGCGTTCCTGCGCAACCAGGAAGACAACCGCAGCGGCTCGCTCACGCATCCGGGCGACCGGCTGTTCCATATCCGCATCGCGGAAGCGAGCGACAACGCCGCGTATGCGCTGATGATCAAGCAGCTGCTCGCGCACAAGTACGACCTGATGTTCCAGCGGCTGCAGTCGCTGTACATGCCGGACGACATGCCGCACCGGTCGGAGCTTGAACACCGCGCGATCCTCGACGCGATCCGTGCGCGCGACCCGGACGCCGCGCGCCGCGCGATGGCCGAGCATCTCGACGAAGTGATCCGGATTTTCGGCCGCGCGCTCGACTGAGCGGGCGAGTCGATCCCGCGCAGGTTCGGAAACGGTCGGCGCGATGCAGGCCGCGGGTGCCGGTGCGGCTGTCGCGCCGGGTGAGGAGATCGGTCATCGGGACAGGATGAACGCTGCGACACGAGCGATGCACGCCGGCCGACCGGCATGCCGCTCGTTTGCCGAATGGAGTATGACCCATGCGTGTGAACGATTGCCACAATTTCCACGACTTCCGTGAGCTGGCCAGACGGCGGTTGCCGGGGCCGATCTTCAATTACATCGACGGCGCGGCGGACGACGAAGTCACGTATCGACGCAATACGAGCGCGTTCGAAAGCTGCGACCTGGTGCCGAACGTGTTGCGTGGCGTGCGCGACGTCGACCTGTCGGTGACGGTCATGGGGCAAAAGCTCGGCATGCCGGTTTATTGCTCGCCGACGGCGCTGCAACGCCTGTTTCACCACGACGGCGAGCGCGCCGTCGCAGCCGCGGCCGCAAAATTCGATACGATGTTCGGCGTGTCGTCGCTCGGCACCGTGAGCCTTGAGGAAGCCCGCGCGATCAGCCAGGGCCCGCAGGTGTACCAGTTCTACTTTCACAAGGATCGCGGCCTCAACCGCGAGATGATGAACCGCTCCAGGCAGGCCGGCGTGAACGTGATGATGCTGACGGTGGACAGCATCACCGGCGGCAATCGCGAGCGGGACAAGCGAACCGGCTTCTCGATTCCGTTCAGGTTGAATCTCGCGGGGCTGACCCAGTTCGCGTTGAAGCCGGCCTGGGCGCTCAACTATCTCACCCACGAGCGGTTCCGTTTGCCGCA
The DNA here is from genome assembly GCF_057439935.1 of Burkholderia cepacia complex sp. TUM26381. Taxonomy (NCBI): domain Bacteria; kingdom Pseudomonadati; phylum Pseudomonadota; class Betaproteobacteria; order Burkholderiales; family Burkholderiaceae; genus Burkholderia; species Burkholderia cepacia complex sp. TUM26381. The sequence goes on from NZ_CM172007.1 coordinate 713,136, forward strand.
ACTCGACCAGCATGTCGACATGGGGGGCGGCGCGATGTCGATCAGCCGCTACTTCACGGAAATGCTGGATCCGTCGATGACATGGGACGATGTCGCCGCCATGGTGCGGGAATGGAACGGGCAGTTTTGCCTGAAAGGCGTCATTTCGGTCGAGGACGCCCGCAGGGCGGCGGACATCGGCTGTACCGGCATCGTGTTGTCGAACCACGGCGGCCGCCAGCTGGACGGCTCGCGCGCCGCGTTCGATCAGCTGGCCGAGGTGGTCGACGCGGTGGGCGACCGGATCGACGTGATGATGGACGGCGGCGTGCAGCGGGGTTCGCACGTGTTGAAGGCGCTGGCGCTGGGCGCGAAGGCGGTCGGGCTGGGGCGCTATTACCTGTTCCCGCTCGCCGCGGCCGGTCAGCCCGGCGTCGAGCGCGCGTTGCAACTGATGCGCGCGGAAATCGAACGGGACATGCGGCTGATGGGGTGCTCGTCCGTTGCGCAGTTGGGGCGAAATCAGATCCGCTTTCGCTGACGGCGGGCCCGGCGCCGGTCGTGACGGCGTGCCGGCGGGTATCGCGCGTTCAGAAGCGGTCCGCGCGATACGGCGCCGGATCGGTGAACGGCGCTTCGCCGGTCATCATCTCGGCCAGCAGGCGGCCGGTGACGGGGCCGAGCGTGAGCCCGTGGTGGTTGTGCCCGAACGCGAACCACAGCCCGCGATGGGCGGGCGCGGGGCCGATCACCGGGCGCATGTCCGGCGTGCACGGCCGGAAGCCGAGCCACGGATGCGGGTCGAGCCGCTCGCCGAAGCCGAACACGGGGCGGGCAACGCGTTCCGCGCGTTCGAGCTGCACGCCGGTCGGCGGCACGCGGCGCCGCGCGATCTCGACACCCGTCGTCAATCGCAGCCCGCGCCGCATCGGCGCGATCACGTAGCCGTATTCGCGATCGACGATCGGCGCCGACGGCACGCCGCGCGCGGACGGCGCGTAGTGCATGTGATAGCCGCGCTTCTCGCGCAGCGGGATCTTGTAGCCGAACTTGCCGAACACCGTGTCGGACCACGGGCCGAGCGCGACGACGACGGCCGGTGCGGCGGCCGCGCCATCCTGCGTGTGAACCTGCCAACCGGGCGACAGCGCGTCGAGGCTAGCGGCGTCGCCGGTGAGCAGCGTGCCGCCGCCTTGTACGAACAGTTGCGCATACGCTTTGACCAGCGCGGAAGGATCGACGACGCTTTTCGGATCGAGCCAGTGCAGCGCGCCGCAGAAGCCGGGCGCGAGGCTCGGTTCGTGCGCGAGCAGCGCGGCCGCGTCGAGCGGCGTGATGCCGAGCCCGTGGCGGCGCGCGGTGAGGCCGGCTTCGGCCACGCCGCGTTCGAATGCGGCCGGCGTGCGGAACGCTTCCAGCCAGCCGTTCGCGCGGATCAGTTCGCCGGCGCCGGCCCGCGCGATCAGCGCGTCGTGTTCGACGATGCAGCGTTCGATCAGCGGCAGCATGTCGCGCGAAGCGGCCGCATGACGCAGCGGCGCCGATTCCCACCAGAACCGCGCGAGCCACGGCGCGAACGCGGGCAGCGACGCGCTGTGCCAGTAAAGATCGGTCGAGCGGTTCAGCGCATAGCGCATCAGCGTGAACGGGCTGCGCGGGAACGGATACGGTTCGACCGACGAGCGCTCGATCAGGCCTGCATTGCCGAAGCTCGTGCCTTCGCCGGGCGCACCGCGATCGACGAGGGCGACCTTGCGCCCGCGATCCTGCAGGTGCAGCGCGGCCGAGACGCCGACAATGCCGGCGCCGAGAACGATGACGTCGAAATCCATCGATGGTGAATGACGGTTGGCGGGGCACCGGTATCGCGTTCGCCGTGCCGCCGCGTGTTGGAGAGCGTTCGAAGCTCAAGCATACTCGCGGCGGCGGCGACGCGCATCAACTCATCTGGAACAGCTTCCCCCACCGCGCCAACCCGCGCGTATCGACCTCCGCGATCCTCAGCGCCTTCCACACCACTGTCGACACCGTGTCGTACGCCGCGATCCCCGTCGCCTGCTCGAACGGACCGGCCAGATGCGCGGCATGCAGGTTCGTGCAGAACGTGACGACCGCATCCGGTCGGGCCTGCGCCGTGTTGCGCATCAATGCCGCGAGCTGCGTATCGGGCACTTCCGCGAAGCTGTAGTTGTCGCGCAGCCCCAGATGCTGTTCGGCTACGCACTCGATGCCGAGTTGCGCGTATTGACGCACGATCCGTTGCTGCACGTCGTCGAGATAGGGCGTGACGAGGCCGAGCCGTCGCACGCCGGTGCGTTCGAGCAGTTCGTTCAGCGCGAGCACCGATGTCGTCGCCGGAATCCCGGTTGCTTTCTCGATACTGCGGCACAGCGCGGCGTCCCGCTCGAAACCGAGCCAGCCGGCCGACGTGCCGCTCCAGCCGATCACGTCGACACGCGCATCGGCAAGCTGTCGCGCCGCGACGAGGATGCGCGCCGCGTCGAACTGGTCGAGCGCGGCCGCATCGAGTGCGATCTCGGTCACCGTGAAGCGCGCGAAATGCACGCTGACGTTCGGCAGGCCGGCGACGATCTCGGTCGTCAGCGGTTCGAGCGCGGTGTTCGACGACGGCGTCAGGATGCCGATGCGGATGCGTGGATTCATCGCGTCGCCTCCCGTCAGTCGAGCAACTGCCGTACCGCATCGACCGCCTCGCGGCGCAGCGCCGCGAGGTCGAGGCCCGGAATCTCGCCGTTATCCACCACGACGCGGCCGTTCACGATGGTGTACTTCACCGGCGCCGGTTCGCCGGCCGCAACCGGCGCGATCGCATCGTCATGGAAGCCGTTGAAGCGCGGGCCGCTCACGTCGTACAGCACGAGATCGGCGGCCTGTCCGACGGCGAGGGTGCCGACCGCCTCCAGCCCGAGCACGCGCGCGCCGCCCTGCGTGCCCCAGTGCAGCACGCCCTCGACGGTGGTGGCCGACGCACCATGCGCCGCGCGGTGCACGAGCCACGCGAAATTCGCTTCGTGCGTCATGCTGCCCGATTCGTTCGACGCAACACCGTCGACGCCGAGCGACACCGGCACGCCGGCCGCCGCCATGCGCGGCGCGGGTGCAATGCCGCTGCCGAGTCGCGCGTTGCTGACGGGGCAGTGCGAGCAGCCGGTGCCCGTTTCCGCGAGCATCGCGATCTCGCTTGCTTCGAGATGGACCAGGTGCGCGAACCACACATCCGGGCCGAGCCATTCGTGTTCGGCGACGAATTCGACGGGCAGCTTGCCGAAGCGCTCGCGGCAGAAATCGACGTAGCGCGTCGTCTCCGACAAATGCGAATGCAGCCGCAGGCCCATGCCGCGCGCCGCACGCGCGACTTCGGGCAGCAGGCCGGGCGGCAGCGAGAAGGTCGGCGTCGTCGGTGCGACGACCACGCGGCGCATCGATGCCGCGCCTGCATCGTGATAGCGCGCCTTGAGCCGCTCGATATCCGCGAGCATCTGGTCGAGCGTCTCGGGCTGCAGCGCGGTGCCGGCGAAGCCCGGGTGATCGCCGGCCGCCTGCAGTGCACCGCCGCGGCACAGCACGAAGCGCATCCCGAAGCTGGCCGCTTCGTCGAACAGCAGGTCGCCGGTCTCGGTCGTGCCGTTCGCGTGATACAGATAGTGATGGTCGGCGCAGGTCGTCACGCCGGACAGCAGCAGTTCCGCGAAGCCGAGCCGAGCCGCGATGCGTGCCAGTTCCGGCGTGAAGCGCGCGACGCGCGGATACGGCACGGCCGCGAGCCATTCCTGCAGGTCCGCGTCGATGCCGGCCGGCACGCCCTTCAGCAGGTTCTGGAACAGGTGATGATGCGTGTTGATCCAGCCCGGATAAACGACGCAATGGCTTGCATCGATCACGCGTTCGCCGGGCAGCGGCGCGAGACCGGGCGCGATTGCGTCGATCCTGCCGTCGCGGATGCGCAGGTCGGCCTGGCCGAGCCGCGCGGCGTCGCCGGCACGGCCGCTCATGACCGCGATCGGGTTGCGGATCAGCAGCGAAGAAGAAGGAACGCTCATGGTCGGGTCTCCTCGGAGTCGGATGGTCGGGTCGTTATGCGTCAGGCGCCGCGCGCAGGCACGATGCCGCGCGCGGCAGGAAGCCGGTCAGTCGCACTCGCGCGCCATCGGGCTGCGGTGCGCGGCGTCGGCATGGGCGTGCGATTCAACGGGCGCCGCCGCCGGCACGCCGTTGAGCAAGGCATTGAGCAGGACCGACACGAGGCACGCGAGCACGACGCCGCTGTGCAGGAACGGCTGCGTCCAGTCGGGCATGTGCGCGAACACCTTCGGCGCCATCACCGGAATCAGCGCGGTGGCGATCGTGAAGCCGACGATCAGCACGTTGTAGCGGTTGTTCTCGAAATCGACTTTCGCGAGCGTCTGCACGCCGGCCGCCACCACCACGCCGAACATCGCGATGCCCGCGCCGCCGAGCGCGGCCGACGGCGTGGACGCGACGATCGCGCCGATCTTCGGTACCAGCGCGACGACGCACATCAGCACGCCGCTGACCGCGACGATCCAGCGGCTGCGCACGCCGGTCAGGATCACGAGCCCGACGTTCTCCATGAACGCGATGAACGGGAATGCGGCGAAGGTGCCGGCGATCGCGCTCGCGACGCCGTTCGCACGCAGCCCGCGCACGACATCCTCCTCGCTCACCTGCTTCTCGACGATGTCGCCGATCGCGACGAACAGGCCCATCGATTCGACCATCTGCACGATCATCACGACGACCATCGTCAGCACCGGCACGATCGCGAACACCGGCGTGCCGAAGTGGAACGGGTAGGGCACGGTGAACCACGGCGCGGCCGCGACGTTGGTGAAGTTGCCCATTCCGAGCGCGATCGCGAGCAGGCTGCCGGCGACGAGCCCGATCAGCACCGACAGGTTGCGCAGGAACGCGTTCGCGAAGCGGTTGACCGCGAGGATCACGACCGCGACGACGAGCGCGACCGCGAGGAACGACAGCTCGCCGAACTGCAGCTTCGCCGCGTCGCCGCCGCCCGCCCATTGATACGCGACCGGAAACAGCTGCAACCCGATCACGGTGACGATGCAGCCCGTCACGACCGGCGGGAACAGGCGGCGCAGCCGGCCGACCAGCGGTGCCGCGAAGGTCGTGATGATGCCCGCGCCGATCACCGCGCCGCACACGCCGGCGAACCCCACGCCCGGCGTCATGCCGATCGCGATCACGGGGCCGACGCTGCTGAACGCGACGCCCTGCAGGATCGGCAGCCGCACGCCGAGCTTCCAGACGCCGACCGTCTGCAGGATCGTCGAGATGCCGGAACAGAACAGCGCGGTGCTGATCAGCACGGTCGTGTCGGCGGGCGACATCTTCAGCGCCGACGCGACGATCAGCGGCACCGCGATCGCGCCGATGTAGGCGACGAGCATGTGCTGCAGGCCGAGCGTCAGCATCTGGCGGCGCGGCAGGACCCGATCGACGGGATGTGAAGCAGAGTTCATGGGCGTGTCTCCTGAGGTTCGTTATCGGGCGGGCGCATGGCGCGCCCGCCTGGCGTGCCCGTCAGGCCGCGACCGGCGCGGCGAGACAGGCATGGAAACGGTCGGTCAGCGCGGCGCGATCGAGATCGCGGCCGATGAAAACGATGCGCGACGAGCGCGGCTCGCACCCCCACGCCTGTGCGGCGCGCAGTTCGATGACGCCGTGCACGCCCTGCAGCACGTAGCGCTGCGCGCGGCCCTGCACGGCGAGGATGCCTTTCATCCGGAACAGGTTTGCGGTGTCGGCACGGCGCAGCTCGCCGAGCCACGCTTCGAGTGCGTCGAGATCGACGTCCGATTCGACTTCGATGCCGACCGACGACACGCTTTCGTCGTGCTCGTGATGGTCGTGGTCTTCGTCGTGTGCGTGCGCGGCGTGACTGTCGTGCGCATGGTCGTCGTGTTCGTCGTGGCCATGCTCGTGCGCGTGTTCGTCCGCATGCGGCGCATCGGCGTGCAGCCCGTCGCTCTCGACGAGGATCTGCGCGAATTCGTTCGCGCCGATCCCGAGGATGCGGTCGAGATCGACCTGCGCGTAGCTCGACGTGACGATCTCGGCCGTCGTGTTCAGCTCGCGCAGCCGTGCGGTCAGCGCATCGACGTCCGGTGTGTCGACGAGATCGACCTTGTTGATCACGATCCGGTCTGCGCAAACGATCTGGTCGACGGCCTGGTTGTCGCGGCCGTCGAGCACGAGATCGTCGAGGTGCGCGCGGATATGCTTCGCGTCGACCATCGTGACCACCGCGTCGAGTGCGACCTCCTTCGCGATCGGATCGTCGAGGAAGAAGGTTTGCGCGACCGGGTACGGATCGGCGAGCCCGCTCGTCTCGACGATGATGTGATCGAGCCGGTCGGGCCGTGCGACAAGCATCCGCACGATGCGCACGAGATCCTCGCGCACCGCGCCGACGCAGCACACGCAGCCGTTCGTCATCTCGTAGATTTCCTCGGTCGATTCGAGCACGAGGCCGCCGTCGATGCCGATCTCGCCGAACTCGTTCTCGATCACCGCGATCTTGCGGCCGTGCTTCTCGCGCAGGATGTAGTTCAGCAGCGTGGTCTTGCCCGCGCCGAGAAAGCCCGTGAGCACGGTGACCGGAATCTTTTCGACGTCGCTGTGGGTGGTGTGGATGTGGGTCATGATGCGTCTCCGTTGAGTCGGTTGGGCTGCGGATTGGGCAGGGATTCGCTTTCTTTCCAGCGATGGACGGTGCGGGAATCGAGGTCGAACAGGTCGAGCACGCGGCCGAGCGTGTGGTCGATCATCTGGTCGAGCGAAGCAGGGCGCGCGTAGAACGCCGGCACAGGGGGGGCGACGATCGCGCCCATCTCCGTGACGGCGGCCATGTTGCGCAGGTGCGTGAGCGTGTACGGCGTCTCGCGTGCGAGCAGTACGAGCCGGCGGCGCTCCTTCAGCACGACGTCGGCCGCGCGCGGGATCAGGCCGGATGAAAGGCCGCTCGCGATTTCGGCGAGCGTCTTCATCGAGCACGGCGCGACGATCATCCCGAGCGTGCGGAACGAGCCGCTCGAAATCGGCGCGGCGATGTCGTCGCTGCGGTACAGCACACTGGCGAGCGCCGTGATGTCGGACAGCTTGAAGTCGGTCTCGTGCGCCATCGTCAGCGCGGCGGCGCGCGATACGACCACGTGCGTCTCGATGTCGAGATCGCGCAGCAGCGCGAGCAGCCGCATCCCGTACACGAAGCCGGATGCGCCGCTGATGCCGACCACGAGCCGCCGCGCGCTCATCGCGTGGCTCCGCCGAGTTGCGCGATGACTTGCGCGGCACGCTGCATCGCGGCGTCGCCGACGCGTGCGCGTATGCCGTCGAAGCGCGAGCCGCGCGTCGCATCGATGCCCATCCGCGACGTCGTGCCGTCTGCCGACGACGACGGATCGAGCGGGCTGCCGGGCAGGCCGTCGACGACGAACAGGTCGCGGTGCGGCTGGAAGTGCGTCGCGATCGCCCACAGCACCTGCGCGTCGTCGGCGATGTCGATGTCGCTGTCGACCGCGACGACGTTCTTCAGGTACGGGTCCCAGCCGAGCAGTGCGAGCATGATCTGGCGCGCTTCGCCGTCGCGCGACTGCTTCAGCGCGACGTAACAGTGGAAGTGCGTGCCGGAGTTCGGATAATGGATCGCGGTGACCGACGGAAAGCGCGCTTTCAGCTTCTCGCTCATCTCGGCTTCGCGCGGCAGCCGCGCGAGCGTCAGATGTTCCGCGTACGGGCCGCCGACCACGTCGACGAGCCATGCATCGTTGCGCCGCATCATCGCGTCGATGCGCAGCACGTTGTTGGTCGAGCGGTCTGACGAATAGCCGGTGAATTCGCCGAACGGGCCTTCTTCGGCATGCGCGTCGGGATCGATCGTGCCTTCGAGCACGAACTCCGCGGCAGCGGGCACGCCGATACCGTGACGCGGCGTGCGCACGAGTTGCAGCGGCGCGCCGAACAGGCCGCCGGCGATCGCTCGCTCGTCCGCGCCGAACGGCACGCGCGCGGCGGCCGCGAGCATGAACAGCGGATGCGCGCCGATCACCATCGCAACGTTCAGCGTGTCGCCGCGCGCCTTCGCTGTTTGAAGCATCCGCCACAGGTGACCGCGCGAATGCAGGCTCGTCGCCAGCGCGTTGCGAGCATCCGGCATCGAGCGGTGGTAACTGAGGTTCGCGACGCCCGTCGCCGGATCTTCGGCGACGATCACCGCGTTGGTCACGTATGGGCCGCGATCGGTTTCGAAGTGGCGGATCATCGGCAACTGCGCAACGTCGACCGCGTCGCCTTCGACCACGTGATCGAGCACAGGACCATGCGGCACGACGACCGGCGCGATGGGGGCGTTTGCGCGCTGCTGCCAGGCGTCGAACAACCCGTTCGCATCGACGCCGAACAACCGGCCGATGCGTGTGCGGGAAGCAAATACGTTGGTGACGAGCGGCGTCGACAGCCCGTCGACGCGCTCGCAGACGAGCATGTCATGCCGGCCGCGCGCGGCAAGCGACGCGACGACGGCCGTGACGTCCTGGTCGGCGGACAGCGGCTGCCCGATCGTCAGCACGTCGTCCGGAAAGCGTTCGCGATACGCGTTCGCGAAGTGGTGGAAATCCTGCTGCTCGGCGAAAAGGCTGGACGCCATGATGCACTCCGTCGGATGCGGGAGAGGAACGGCCGGACCGCGCGCATGCCGGCGGCGGCACGCGATCCGGCTGCCGGCGCGCTACAGGTAGGTCGACGTCAGGCGCTTCTGCGCTTCGTCGAGATCCTTCGGCGGCTTGGTCGGCTCGATGCCGACGAGGCGGGCGATGTTGTTGCCCATGTAGTCCTCGAGGCCGTCCTCGTCGAGATCCATCCCCTGCGGCGCGGGCCCGCACAGCATCTCCAGTTCGCGCAGCCACATGCCGGGTTCGTTCGGCGGCGAATCGGTGCCGAACACGATCTTGTTGCGCGGCAGCTCGCGCGCGAACTCGACGATGCGCGACTGGTAGCACCAGCCCGATTCGCAGTACACGTTCGGTGTGTCCATCGCCATCCAGAACGCCTCGAACGAGTAGTTGCCGCCCGTCTGGATGCCGAAGTGACCGATGATGAAGTTCACCATCGGAAACTCGCGGATGATCGGGTAGAACTGCGTCGGGATCGTGTACGGCCCGTCGCCGGTGTGGATCAGCACGACGATGTTGTACTTCGCGCAGACCTTCATCGCGGGGCGCAGCCAGTCGAGCGCGCGATCGGGCCGATAGCCGTGCATGTTCGCGTGCAGCTTCACCATCTTGAAGCCGTATTCCCTGATGTGGAATTCGAGCTCCGCCGCGCCGTTTTCCGGGCCCCAGCGCGGGTTGTACGTGAAGTTGCCGATGAAGCGGTCCGGGTACTTCTGCGTGAGTTCGGCGATATACGCCATGTAATCGCGGATGCCGTCGCGGCCGCGGCGGTTGCCGTCGCGATAGCCGGTGTTGCCCGGCGGCGGCTGGATGAAGCCCATGTCGATGCGGCGCGGCTTGCCGTTGATGATGTACGGGCCGTCCATCATCTTCAGCAGGCGTTCGCCGGTGAACGGCTCGCCGGTGTGGCGCCACGCCTCGTCGACGAGGTTGGTCGGGTGCAGGTGCGTATCGATGATCATGCAATGCTCCGGAATCGGGGGAGAGGGGCGCGCGTCACGCGGCGAGCAACGCTTTCGCTTCGTCGACGGTGCGCGGCGCGGGCGTCGGTTCGAGGCCGATCATTCGCGCGGTGTTGTTGCCGAGGTAATCCTCGAGCGTGTCCTCGTCGAGATTCATCCCTTGCGGCGGGTCGAAGCAGAGCACTTCGAGCAGGCGCAGCCACATGCCCGGTTCGTTCGGCGGCGTGTCGGAGCCGAACAGGATCTTGTGTTTCGGCAGCACCTTCGCGAATTCGACGATGCGCGACTGCAGGCACCAGCCCGATTCGCAGTACACGTTCGGCAGATCCATCGCGAGCTGGAACGGCTCGAAGCAGTAGACGCCGCCCGTCTGTACGCCGAAGTGCGCCATGATGAAATTGACGGTCGGGAATTCCTTGATCATCGGCACCCACTCGGTCGGGATGCTGTACGGGCCGTCGCCGGTGTGCAGCTTCACGAGCACGCCGAGTTCCGCGCATTTCTTCAGCGCGGGGCGCAGCCAGTCGAGCGCGCGGTCGGGCCGGTACGCGTGCATGTTGGCCTGGAACTGCACCATCTTGAAGCCGAGCTTGCGCACGTAGTGATCGATCGCGTTGACGCCGTTCTCCACGCCGCAGCGCGGGTTGTACACGAAGCAGCCGATGAAGCGGTCGGGGTGCTTGCGCACCATCTCGACCGTGTACGCCATGTACGCGTCGATCGATTCGGTGCCCGACTTTTCGCCGTCGGTATAGGTATAGATGGTGTTGCCTTGCGGCGGCTGGATGAACGCCTTGTCGACGCGGCGCGGCTTGCCGTTGATGAGGAACGGGCCGTTCATCGTCTCGATCAGGCGTTCGCCGGTGAACGGCGGGCCGTCGTGACGCCACGCGAGGTCGACGAGATTCGTCGGGTAACAGCTGGTGTCGATGATCATCTACTCGATCTCCTTGAGAGGAACCGGAAAAGCCGGTTGCCGGATCGCGGGCAGGCACGTCGATGAAGCGACCCGGTCGGTCGGATTCATGCGGCCCTTTGCAAGGCGCTTTTTTTTCGCGCCTTCCCCTCGCCGGCATCGAGTGACACACTGCGACGTGCACTGCTGCTTGGGACCGAGTGTCACAAGCCGTATGTGCTCTGTACAATATTTTTTACTGACGCTCTTGATACGTTTGCGATATGGACATGCGTGTGTTGCGTTACTTCGCGGTGCTGGCCGACGAACTGCATTTCGGGCGCGCGGCCGCGCGGCTCCATATCTCGCAGCCGCCGCTGAGCCAGCAGATCCGGCTGCTCGAGGAGCAGCTCGGCGCCGCGCTGTTCGTGCGCTCGCAGCATCGCGTCGAGTTGACCGAGGCAGGGAAAACACTGAAGGAGCAGGTGCCGCTGATCGTCGCGCAGTTCGATCGCGCGATCGACCTCACGCGTTGCGCGGGGCGCGGCGAAGTGGGGCGCCTGGCGGTCGGCATCATCAGTTCGGCGATGGTCGCGCCGATCCCGCACGCGTTGCGCGTGTTCGCCGAACGCCATCCGCACGTGCACTGGTCGCTGCACGAGATGACGCCGGCCGCACAGATCGACGCGCTGAAGGAGAAGCGGCTCGACGTGTGTTTCTTCCGGCTGTTCCAGGACGATCCGTCGATCCGCAGCGAGATCGTTGTGCGGGAAACCGCCGTGGCCGTGCTGCCGCCGGGCCATCCGCTCGCTTCACACGATGCGATCGCGCTCGGCGAGCTGGCCGGAGAGCAGTTCGTGTCATTCGGCTTGCGGCACTCGCAACTGGCGCGTTTCCTGCAACAGAGTTGCGTCGATGCACGCTTCACGCCGCAAATCGCGCACGAGGTCGTCGAGGTCCATACGCTGCTGTCGCTGGTGCGTGAAGGGCTGGGCGTCGCGCTGCTGCCTGCGTCGTCACGGCAGATTTCGACGGGCGGCGTCACGTTCGTGCCGCTGTTGCCGCCGGAGCTGGAAGTGTCGCTGCAGGCGCGCTACCGCGCGGACGATACGTCGGCGGTGCTCGGTGCGTTTCTTGAAACCGTGCGCGAGGTCGCGGCGGGATTCACGGCCTGACCACGCCGGTCAAGGCGCGAGCGACTGCGCGACCAGCGCACCGATTGCGTCGATCAGCGGCTTCACGCGCGCGTGCCGCTCGCGCGGCCAGATCGCATGGAGGTTGTAGTGCGTCGGAATCGCGATCGTGCAGAGTTCGACGAGCCGGCCGTCGCGGCGCGCGTCGGCCGCGAGCAGGCCACGGACCAATCCCGCGCCGAGCCCTGACGCGAGCGTTGCGACGAGTCCCGCCGCGTTGTCGAACACCGCGATCGTCTCGGGTTCGACCGGCTCGAGCCCGGCCGCTTCCAGCCACGGAATCCACGACCGTTTCGTATAGCCGAGCAACGGCAGCTCCAGCACCTGTTCGGGCGCGAGCGGCGCGGTGAGCCCGTAGCGTTCGAGCAGCGCCGGCGCGGCCATCGCGGTCAGCCGGTCGGGGCAGACCAGTGCGCTGTCCACACCTTCCCATTCCCCGTAGCCATAGCGCAGCGCAACATCGACGCGATCGAATGCATCGCGGTCGTGGCGCGGCGCGGACAGGACCGTCAGCGTCGTGCCGTCGAGCGTGCGCATCAGTTCCGGCAACCGTGCGGGCAGCCAGCCCTGCATCAGTTCCGGATCGACGTCGAGCCGGAGCGACGGCCCGGTCGTGCGGCCTTTCACCGACGACAGCGCGCGATCGATCTGTTCGAGCCCGTCCGACAGCTGGTTCGCGAACAGCGTGCCTGCATCGGTCAGGATCACGCGGCCGCCGGCGCGGGCGAACAGCGGCTGGCCGATGAATTCCTCGAGCGAGCGGATCTGCTGGCTGATCGCGCTGTGCGTGAGCGCCAGCTGGCGCGCCGCGCTGGAAAAACTGCCGACCCGCGCGGCCTGCAGAAACGCCTGCATCGACTGGATCGAAGGGTATCGCTTGAGCATCTGTTAGTCCGACTGACAGGGATTCGACGAAATGATCGCTGGCGCACCCGCACATCGCGTTTCGATAATGCTCCGAAACCGCGCCACGGACGCGGGCCCACCCCATGAATGCGAATCAGGAGACCGCCCATGATCGACATCGTCGTGAACGATACACGCCATTCGCTCGAGAATGTACCGGAGGATATGCCGTTGCTATGGGTGCTGCGCGACCGGCTCAAGCTCACCGGCACGAAGTTCGGCTGCGGCAAGGGCCTGTGCGGCGCGTGCACCGTGCACCTCGAAGGGCAGGCCGTGCGCGCGTGCCTGATCCCGGCCGCCGCCGCGAACGGGCGGCACGTGACCACGATCGAAGGGCTGTCGCCGGACGGGCGTCATCCGCTGCAGCTCGCGTGGGTGGCCGAGGACGTGCCGCAATGCGGCTATTGCCAGCCGGGGCAGCTGATGCAGGCGGCAGCGTTGCTGAAGGGCGGGCAACCGGTGGACGACGCGGCGATCGTGTCGGCGATGTCGGGCAACATCTGCCGCTGCGGCACGTATGCGCGCATTCATCGCGCGATCAAGCGTGCCGCTTCCGGCGATCCGGCGTCGAAGGCCACCGCCGAACCCGCGAAGGAGGCGTGACATGCGTAACGATCACGCACCGGATACGCCGGGTACCGACGACACGCCGCGCCGGCGTTTTCTCAAACAGAGTTCCGCGTTGCTCGCAGCTGGTATCGCGATCGGCTTCCGGCTGCCCGATGCGATGGCCGCCGGCAAGAACGTGAGCGGCGATCCGCATCCGTCTGCCGGCGAATTCGAGCCGAATGCGTGGGTGCGCGTGTTGCCCGACGACACGATCAAGCTCGTCGTGCACAAGCACGATTCGGGCACCGGTACGCGCACGGCGCTTGCGGCGGTGGTCGCCGAGGAACTCGACGTCGACCCGTTCCGCGTCGACGTGATCACGCCGGAAGATCCGTTCTTCGCGGACTACATTCACCCGCTGTGGAAGGTGTTCTCGACCGGCGGCAGCACGAGCGTCGCGATGGAGTACGACCGGCTGCGGCGTGCGGGCGCGACTGCGCGCGCGATGCTCGTCGAAGCGGCGGCGCAGCAATGGAGCGTGCCCGCCTCTGCATGTACGACGGCAGACGGTGCCGTGCTGCATGCCGCGAGCGGGCGCCGCGCGACGTACGGCTCGCTCGCGCAAGCGGCCGCGCAGTTGCCGGCGCCGAAGGATGTCGTGCTGAAGGACCCCGCGCAGTTCCGCTACATCGGCAAGCTGCGCAAGAAGCGCGGCGCCGCGCAGAAGGCCGACGGGTCGTTTCCGTACAGCATCGACGTGTCGCTGCCGGGGATGCTGGTCGCGGTCGTCACGCGCGCGCCGATGATCGACGGCCGCGTGCGCAGCGTCGACACGAAGGCCGCGCTCGCGATTCCCGGCGTGCGCGAGGTACTGCAGATTCCGCCGCGCCCCGACGTGCTCGGCGGCAACCAGGCCGGCGTCGCGGTGCTCGCGGACGACTACTGGTCCGCGCATCGCGGGCAGGCCGCGCTGACGATCGAATGGGAGGACAGCCTGTTCGCGACGTTCGACAGCAGCACGCTTGCCGCGCGTCAGGCTGCGTGGGTCGACGATCCCGCCGCGCGCGTCGTGCCGACGATTGCCGACGGCGATCCGGCGAAGGCAAAAGCCGCCGGCGCACGCACGATCGAGGCGTCGTATTCGATGCCGCACAAGGCCGCGAATCCGCTGGAGCCGATCAACATCACCGTGTGGGCGCGCAACGGCGGCATCGAATACTGGGGCGGGTTGCAGGTGCCGTCCACCGCGATGGAAGCGGCCGACGTGATCGGCGGCATTCCCGCGCATCGCGTGACGCTGCACGAACTCGTGTCGGGCGGCAGCTTCGGCGCGCGCGAGTCGAAGTACTGGCTGTTCGAGGCGACCTGGCTCGCGGTGAAGACGGGCAAGCCCGTGAAGCTGATGAACAGCCGCGAGGACGAGATGCGTGCGCTGTTCTATCACGCGGCGAGCTACCACCGCGCACGTGCGGTACTCGACGCGAAGGGCAATCTGGCGTCGCTGTGGCTGCGCGGCGTGATGCCCGCGTCGCCGCAGCAATGGGAGCCCGGCTACCTGGAGCGCACCGACCGGATGGATTTCAGCACGACAGAAGCGATGACCAAGTGGGAGTTCGCGTATTCGGCGCCGCATCGCGACATCGGCTGGATCCGGCTGGAGACGGGTGTGCCGACCGGCTGGTTTCGCGCGGTGAGTTACATCCCCAACGTGTTCGCCGTTGAATCGGTGATGGACGAAGCCGCCCAGGCGGCGAAGCGCGATCCGGTCGAGTTCCGGCTCGCGCACATGCGCGACCGGCCGCGCCATGCGGCCGTGCTGCGCGAAGCCGCGCAGCGCGCAGGATGGGGGCAACCGTTGCCGGATGGCGTTGCGCTCGGCGTGGCGACGAATCAGGCATACGACAGCTATGTCGCGGTGGTCGCGCGAGTCGTGCGCAAGGACGGTGCGGTGACGGTGGAGAAGCTCACGTGCGTGGCCGATTGCGGGATCGCGGTGTCGCCGGCCGGTGTCGACGAGCAACTGTACGGCGGACTGATGTGGGGGCTCGGCCATGCGACGTCCGATCGCATCGATTTCAAGCACGGCCGCGTGCAGCAGTCGAACTTCGATACGTATCGCGTGATGCGGATGAGCGACATGCCCGAGACCGACATACATATCGTTCAGGGCGATCCGGCGAAGCCGGGCG
Source organism: Burkholderia cepacia complex sp. TUM26381 (assembly GCF_057439935.1). NCBI lineage: Bacteria > Pseudomonadati > Pseudomonadota > Betaproteobacteria > Burkholderiales > Burkholderiaceae > Burkholderia > Burkholderia cepacia complex sp. TUM26381. Next base: position 728,541 of record NZ_CM172007.1, read on the forward strand.
GCGTCGGGGAACTGTCGAGCCCGGCGGTGACGCCTGCGATCGCGAATGCGGTGTTCAGATTGACGGGCAAGCGGTTGCGGGACACGCCGTTCGATCTGTCGGCGATCGCGTAGCGTGCGGGAACGTATGACGTTTGTCGTGCGCGGGCACCCAATCCGCTGATCAATCTGCCGACGTCGACGCCGGATCGACGTCGGCGAACGCATTCGCCGGCATCGTCGTACGGCGGCACCGATTCCGCATACTTTCCGACGTTTTATCGGGTGTTTCCCACTGTTTGGTCATCCGAATTTTTACCTAAGATGAAGAAATCGTGCGCGTTATTCGGTGCCTGCACGCGCACGGAGGGAGACAGGAGGCAGCGCCAGAGCGACGTCAGCGGATGTTGCCATCATGGATGCGAAAGTGTGCGCGTCGACTGTCAGTCTCGCGACTGCAGCGACGCCGGCGAACGCGGCGGCCATCGCCGCGCGTACGGTGTGCGGCCGTCTTGGCCGAACCGCTTCGCTGCGCCACGCGTTGCTCGCAATCGTTTGCGTTCTCGGTGCGGCCCCTGGCGTGCTCGCAGGTGCGCCCGCCAATCCGGACGATCCGGTCGATACCGTGCAGATCGCCGCCGCCGCAAGCCCCGCGAATGCTCCCGTTTCGTCACACGACACGACCGTGCGCCAGGTCGTGCTCGGCATCATCAGCTTCACGCGCTGGCCGGCCACGCCCGTTCGGCTGCATCTGTGCATCACCGGCCGGCCCGACTATGCGCGCGGCCTGACCGACACGCTGGAGGCCGGCTCGACGCTGGTCGACGTGCAGCGCGTGAGCCCCGACGATCCGGCGCTCGGCATCGCGTGCGACGCCGTCTACCTCGGCACGCTGAGCAACGACGAACGCGCGCGGGTGCGAACCGCGGTGGCCGGCCATCCGGTGCTGACGATTTCGGAACACGATCCGTCCTGCACCGCGGGCGGCATGTTCTGCCTGAACGTCGACGGCGAACGCGTGTCGTTCGAAATCAACCTCGACGCCGTCGCGCGCAGCGGCGTGCGCGTGCACCCGAACGTGCTCAACCTCGCCCGACGGCCGGTGACGCCATGACGCGGTCCGCGCTCCCCGTTTCCGCTTCGCGCATGCCGCGCCCGACGCTGCAAAGCGTGTTGCGTCGCGCGCACCTGCGCCTCGCATTCGTCGCGGTGACGATGGCGGCCGTGTCGTTGATCGTCGTCGCCGTGATCGCGTTGCGTGCGTATGCGGGCAACAACCTGAACCTGCTGGCGCGCTCGCTCGGTTATACGGTCGAGGCGGCGCTCGTGTTCGGCGACCGCGTCGCGGCGAGCGAGGCGATCGGGATGATCGCCGGCGACGAGGATGTCGCGCAGGTGGTCGTTACCGACAGCAAGGGGCAACCGTTCGCGACGTGGCAATTGCCTGCCGGAAACGGGATCGCGCGGCTCGAACGCGCCGTCGCCGACGTTGCGCTGCCCGGGCCCGTGACCGTGCCGGTGATGCACGACGGCATCGTCGTCGGACACGTCGTCGTGCAGGGACGCGGACATCAGTTCTTCGGATTCCTGCTTGGCGGCGTCGGCGGCATTCTGGGCTGTCTGGCCGTCAGCGTGTTCGGCGCGTATGTCAGCTCGAAGCGCTTGCTGCGCAACATCGTTTCGCCGCTGCGCGCGCTGGCAGGCGTGGCGCATGCGGTGCGGCGCGAGCGCGCGTTCGCGCGTCGGGTCGAGCCGGCGGCGATCGCCGAACTGAACCAGCTCGGCGACGACTTCAACGCGTTGCTCGACGAATTCGAGGACTGGCAGAACACGCTGCGCGACGAGAACGCGTCGCTCGAACACAAGGCGACGCACGATGCGCTCACGGGGCTGCCCAACCGCGTGCAGTTCGAGTCGCGGCTCTCGCTTGCGCTGTGCGACGCCACCTTGACGGGGCAGCGGGTCGCCGTCCTGTATCTCGACTGCGACCGTTTCAAGGAGATCAACGATTGTCTCGGCCACGATGCCGGGGATGCGGTGCTGATCGGCATCGCGTCGCGGCTGCGCACGCAGGTGCGCGAGGCCGATCTCGTCGCACGCCTCGGCGGCGACGAATTTGCGGTGATGCTGGCGGCGGTGCCTGAAGCGGGCAGCGTGTGCCGGATCGCGGACGAGATTTTGTCCGGCATGGCGCCGTCGATCGAGCTGTCCGACGGCCGCGTGGTGGCCACCATGATGAGTGCCGGCGTTGCGCTGTATCCCGATCACGCATCGGACGCGAGCGGCTTGCTGCGGGCGGCGGATGCCGCGATGTACCGCGCCAAGCGCGCGCGGCCGGGCTCGTGGCAATTGGCGGAGGGCGTGGTCGGGTCGGCTTGAGGTTTAACGTTTCGCGCTGCGGGCGAGGCCGCGGCAGCGAATGACAAGAAGTGCGCCCAACAAGGGCGCACTCGAGGGGGATGCGAAATGAACCACTCGTTTCCTGTGAGCATGGGGCGGCTGTGCGTCGCGAGCGCATTGCTGCTGTGCATGCTGCTGGGGGGCTGCAAGACGCCGCCGCCGCTTCATCGCGGGCTGACGCAGACGCAGGTCACGGCGCTGAAGTCGGCCGGGTTCCAGGAGACTGGACAGGGGTTCGAGTTCGGTTCGACCGGGCCGATCCTGTTTGATTTCGACCGGTACAACCTGAAGCCGGATGTGCGGCGGGTCGTCGAACGGATCGGGCGGACGTTGAGGTCGGCGGGGATCAATGGCGTGCGGGTTTATGGGTACTCGGATGATGACGGGAAGGCGAAATACGATCTCGAGTTGTCGAGGCGGCGGGCGGAGGTCGTGGCGATCGAGCTGGTCGACGTCGGAATGGATGCGAAGCAGATCGCGATTGTCGGGAAAGGGAAACTCGATCCAATAGGGGACAACAAGACGCCGGCGGGGAAGGCGCAGAATCGGCGGGCGGCGATTGTGGTTTCGCCGCGGTGAGGAACGTGCGCTGCGCGCGGGCGCGCCGTGGCGGCAAGCGGAAGCCTCGCGGCCAGCAAGCGGTCTGGCATGTTTGGCCCTGACCCTGGAATGTTCCGATGCGGTCGGTTTTAACTGTGGGTTCGGGTATGGCGCACGTGGTGCGCTTGCGCTTGCGCGTGTGACGGATGCGGCCGGGCAGTCGACCGCCTGCGAAACGGACGCGATGGGGCGGGTCACGGGGATCGGGGCGGCCGATGGTGCGCGTCAGAACAAGTCGGCGGCGAGCGACGCTGACGCGCGGAATGCGGTCCACTACTTCCACGACGATGTGTCGGAATGGCCGGAGGAATTGACTGATGCCGATGGCGATTTGATCCGGCAGGTGCGATATCAAATGTGGGCAGCCGCAATAGCAGCCACCCAACACCTCACCTCACCTCACCACCCGATATTGCAAGACGACCGCGACGTCCCCGCACCGCCGGTAGCCGTGCACTTCGTCCCCGAGCCGTTGTCGTAGAACGTCCGCGTCTCCGGCTGCGGCACCGACGGATCGAATGGATTCGGCGCCCCATGCGGGCCACGCGGCGCATCGTACGGCCGCTGCGGCGCATACGATCCACCACTACCCGCCGGCCGCGAGCCGTTAGCTCGCAGGTATTCATTCCAGTTCTGCTCGCGCTGCTCATACCCGGGCACGGCGCGGCCCAGACTATCGTTCCCGCCCGCACCGAGCGCGACGCGGTTCGGGGGCAAGGCAAAATCGGGTTCGTGTTTGAACGAAGGCGGCGATGCGACAAGCGCATCGCTTGTCGCACGCAGTGGTCGTGCATCCTGCGTATCGAACGGGCTACGTTTCACCGGCGCAGCGTACTGCACGCGTCGGCGGTTCACACGCGCCGCATGCCCGTCATCGCGAGCGGCAGCCCGCCGCTCCGCGCGAAACACGTTGGCCCCGGCCGACCGATCGGTCAGCGTATCGCGCCCGGACGCATCGGCGGCGGAAACGGAAAACGCACACGCAATCGCGGCGGCGGAAGACAAGCAGAAGGAATGATTCATCAGCGATCCAAATCAGGTGATGTGCATTGAACAAAACGGCAGATCACTGGCTGGCGGCTGGGCGACGGAGGGGCGTCGAAGCGGCCCTGAAGCGACTGCGAGGCGCGGCGGGCGCGACTCGCAGGAAGGCTGGCTGGATTGCAGAGGCGAATCCGTATTATTTCATATTAATAACGATCGCCTTTCCGAGCGACGAAAACCGTCGGCAAACAGAAGGCTTGAGCAACTTCACCCAACGCACTGCAATGGTGCCCACCAAACCAATCATCAGCTGATTGAAGAACGACGATGCGACCCTTTGCCTCCCCGACCCACGCCACGCAAAATCGCCTATCACCCAATCCCAATCCCGGCAAGGCACAGCACTAAGAAACCTGCACCGATAGCAACCAGATTGCACTCCCAGCCCCCGCCTCACAGCCCTCAAGGTTGCGCCGTCATTGCTACCGACCGTCACAACTTCCCTACGTGTTTTCCCTCGGTCGACCGGCATTTTTGACAGACGATTTAAAAACGCCCATATAATTTCGACTGCCTTGCCAACGGCTGTCGGACCATCCCTCCGATCAAGCGGTTTGGCAAGCGGGGCAGGCGAAACGCTTGCGCAATGCAAGACGCATCACGATGTCTTTCCGAACCAGACGTCCCCTTCGGGGACTGCAAGAGCCGGGCCCCGCTACGCAACATTCCGCCGGAGTTCCGTCTTCTATGTGTCTCGGGCGTGTCCCATGTCCTCGCCCCGGGTGCTGTTCGATTGCGCAAGTCATGCCGCCTTTGCCCGTATGACTAAACAACATCGAGGAGCTCCCAGATGACGCTGTCCCGTCTTACGTCCATTTCCGTCGCCGCCGTGCTGTTCGCCGCCGGCGCCGCCGCCGCGCAAGCGGAAACCGTGAAGATCGCCATCGCTGGTCCGATGAGCGGTTCGGTCGCCCAGTATGGCGACATGGTGAAGGCCGGCGCGCTGACCGCGATCGAACAGATCAACGCAGCGGGCGGTGCGGGCGGCAACAAGTTTGAAGTCGTGATGATGGACGATGCGTGCGAGCCGAAGCAGGCCGTTGCCGTCGCCAACAAGATCGTCAGCCAGAAGATCAAGTACGTGATCGGTCACGTGTGCTCGGGTTCGACGATCCCGGCCTCGGACATCTACGAGAACGAAGGCATCGTGATGGTCACGCCGTCGGCCACCGCGCCGCAGCTGACCGAAGGCAAGAAGCGCCACTTCATCTTCCGCACGATCGGCCGTGACGACCAGCAAGGCCCGGCCGCCGCGCACTACATCATCAACAACGTGAAGCCGAAGAAGGTCGCGGTCCTGCACGACAAGCAGTCGTACGGCCAGGGCATCGCGTCGTCGGTGAAGAAGGACCTCGAAGCCGCGAAGATCCCGGTCGTCCTGTTCGAAGGCATCAACGCCGGCGATTCGGATTACTCGGCGATCATCACGAAGCTGAAGTCGCAAGGCGTCGATTTCGTCTACTTCGGCGGCTATCACCCGGAAATGGGCCTGCTGATGCGCCAGGCGCGCGAGCAGGGCGTGAAGGCGACGTTCATGGGGCCTGAAGGCGTGGGCAACAAGGACGTGACGGCTATCGCCGGCCCGGCTTCGGAAGGCATGCTCGTCACGCTGCCGGCCGACTTCTCGGCCGATCCGGCCAACGCGGCGCTCGTGAAGGCGTTCGCGGACAAGAAGCGCGACCCGAACGGCCCGTTCCAGATGCCGGCATACGCAGCGGTGAAGATCATCGCCGACGCGATCGCGGGAGCGAAGACGACCGACCCGACGAAGGTCGCCGCGTACATGCACAAGACGACGTTCGACACGCCGATCGGCAAGGTCGCGTATGACGCACAGGGCGACCTGAAGGCGTTCAAGTTCGTCGTCTATACGTGGCACAAGGACGCGACGAAGACCGCCGCCAAGTAATACGGAGTACCCGCCCGCGCACCCGCCCTGTCCGAGACCCGGACGGGGCGGGTGCGTATTGGCTGCGCATCGGCCCAGTGCGCAGCCAAGGGGCGGCCCGAGACGACACCGTGCGTTGCGCGCGGCCGAACGCCGTGATCCGGCGACGGCATGCGACACAACGCCAACGGGAGCTTCCCGCACATGACTGACTTCTTTCCTCAATTCGCCCAGCAGCTGGTCAACGGCCTGACGCTGGGTGCGATCTATGCGTTGATCGCCATCGGCTACTCGATGGTCTACGGCATCATCGGCATGATCAACTTCGCCCACGGCGAGATCTACATGATCGGCGCGTACGTGGGCCTCGTGACCCTCACTGCAATCGGCATCTCCGCCGGCTATCCGCTGCCGCTCGTGCTCGGCGCCGCGCTGATCGTGTCGGTGATCGTCACCGGCCTGTACGGCTTCGCGGTCGAGCGCGTCGCGTACCGGCCGCTGCGCGGCGGCCCGCGCCTCGTGCCGCTGATCTCCGCGATCGGCATGTCGATCTTCCTGCAGAACTACGTGCAGATCGGCCAGGGCGCGCGCGACGTGTCGGTGCCGGTGCTGATCTCCGGCGCGTTCGACATTCATCTCGGCGGCGATTTCGACGTGACCATCCCGTATTCGCGCCTGATGATCGTCTGCGTGACGCTCGTGCTGATGATCGCGCTCACGCTGTTCATCTCGCATTCGCGGATGGGCCGCGCGTGCCGCGCCTGCGCCGAGGACATGAAGATGGCGAACCTGCTCGGCATCGACACGAACCGCGTGATCTCGTTCACGTTCGTGCTCGGCGCGATGCTGGCGGCCGTCGGCGGCGTGCTGATCGGGCTGACGATCGGCAAGCTGAATCCGTATATCGGCTTCGTCGCGGGCATCAAGGCGTTCACCGCCGCGGTGCTGGGCGGGATCGGCAGCATCCCGGGCGCGATGCTCGGCGGCGTGCTGCTCGGCCTCGCCGAAACCTTCGCCGCAGGCTACATGCCGGCCGAGTACAAGGACGTCGTCGCGTTCGGCCTGCTCGTGCTGATCCTGCTCTTCCGCCCGACCGGCCTGCTCGGCAAGTCGGACATCGAAAAGGTCTAAGGGAGACGCAGATGAGTCAAGTCATTTCCGTTCGCCGCCCGGCCGCCGACGCTTCGATCGGCCAGGCGCTGAAGAATGCCGTGGCCGCCGCGTTCCTGACGGCGATCCTCACGATTCCGGTGCTCGGTCTGCAGTTGAAGCTCGACGGCTATCAGGTCGTGCTGACGCCGCACTGGCGCCCGGTGTGGATCGCGGTCGCGGCCGTGTTCCTGTTCCAGTTGTTCAAGCCGTGGCTCGTGCGCGCGAAAGCGGCCGTGAAGCTGCCGGCAGTGCCGGCGATGGGCGCGCAGCACCAGCGCGTGATCATCTGGGTGATGCTCGCGGTCGGGTTCGTGTGGCCGTTCTTCGGTTCGCGCGGTGCGGTGGACGTCGCGACGCTCGCGCTGATCTACGTGATCCTCGGCCTCGGGCTGAACATCGTGGTCGGTTTCGCGGGCCTGCTCGATCTCGGCTATGTCGGGTTCTACGCGGTCGGCGGCTATACGTACGCAATGCTGAACCAGTATTTCGGGCTGTCGTTCTGGGAGTGCCTGCCGATCGCGGCGATCGCCGCGGCGACGTTCGGCTTCCTGCTCGGCTTCCCGGTGCTGCGCCTGCGCGGCGACTACCTCGCGATCGTCACGCTCGGCTTCGGCGAAATCATCCGCCTGCTCGCGAACAACCTGACGAGCCTCACCGGCGGCCCGGACGGCATCTCGAGCATTCCGAAGCCGTCGGTGTTCGGCTTCGAGATGGCGCGCTCGGCGAGCGTCGAAGGCGCGAAGACCTTCCATGAACTGATCGGGCTGGAATACAGCGGCGAGCACATGGTGATCTTCCTGTACCTGATCGCGCTGGTGCTGGTCTGCTTCACGCTGTTCGTGACGAGCCGCCTGATCCGCATGCCGATGGGCCGCGCATGGGAAGCGCTGCGCGACGACGAGATCGCGTGCCGTTCGCTCGGCCTGAACCCGACGCGCATCAAGCTGTCGGCGTTCACGCTCGGTGCCGCGTTCGCGGGTATCGGCGGCGCGTTCTTCGCGGCACGTCAGGGCCTCGTGAATCCTGAATCGTTCACCTTCATCGAATCGGCGCTGATCCTCGCGATCGTCGTGCTCGGCGGGATGGGGTCGCAGCTCGGCGTGATTCTCGCGGCGATCCTGCTGACCGTGCTGCCGGAAGTCGCGCGCGGCTTCGCCGAGTACCGGATGCTGATCTTCGGTCTCGTGATGGTGTTGATGATGATGTGGCGTCCGCAGGGCCTGCTGCCCGCGAGCCGTCCCCACGTGGAGCTGCCGCAATGAGCGCGAACGCAGAACTGTTGAAGGTCGCCGGGCTGCAGATGCGCTTCGGCGGGTTGCTCGCGGTGGACGGCATCGATTTCGACGTGCGCCGCGACGAGGTGTTCGCGATCATCGGGCCGAACGGTGCGGGCAAGACCACGGTGTTCAATTGCGTCGGCGGCTTCTACAAGCCGACCGGCGGCGACGTCGTGCTCGACGGTCACGCGATTGGCGGGCTGCCGAGCCACAAGATCGCGTTGAAGGGTCTCGTGCGGACGTTCCAGAACATCCGCCTGTTCAAGTCGCTGACCGTCGTCGAGAACCTGCTCGTCGCGCAGCATCGCAAGGTGAAGGCGGGGCTGCTGCACGGGCTGTTCGCGACGCCCGCGTATCGTCACGCGGAGAAGGAAGCGCTCGAACGCGCGGCCGTGTGGCTCGACCGGATGGGGCTGACATCGGTTGCCAACCGCCAGGCCGGCACGCTGTCGTACGGGCACCAGCGGCGTCTGGAGATCGCGCGCTGCATGATCACCGAGCCGCGCCTGCTGATGCTCGACGAGCCGGCCGCCGGCCTCAACCCGCAGGAAAAGATCGAGCTGCAGCACCTGATCGACAAGCTGCGCCGTGAATTCGGCGTATCGGTGCTGCTGATCGAACACGACATGAGCCTCGTGATGGGCGTGTCCGACCGCATCCTCGTGATGGAGCACGGCCGGCCGATCGTGATCGGCACGCCGGAGGCGGTCCGCAACGACCCGCGCGTGATCAAGGCGTATCTGGGGGAAGAGTGATGCTGAAGCTGGAACAGGTCCATACGCACTACGGCGCGGTCGAAGCGCTCGCGGGCGTGTCGATCGAGGTGAACAAGGGCGAGATCGTCACGCTGATCGGCAGCAACGGCGCCGGCAAGACGACGCTGATGATGACCGTGTGCGGCACGCCGCGCGCCTCGTCGGGCCGCGTGCTGTTCGAGGGCAAGGACATCACCGGGATGTCGACGCACCAGATCATGCGGCAGGGGATGGCGATTTCGCCGGAAGGGCGGCGCGTGTTCCCGAGCCTGACGGTGCTCGAAAACCTGAAGATGGGCGGCTTCTTCGCGAGCCGTCACGAGATCGACGACGGCATCGAGCACGTGTTCAAGCTGTTTCCGCGCCTGAAGGAGCGCGCGGCGCAGCGGGCCGGCACGATGTCGGGCGGCGAGCAGCAGATGCTGGCGATCGGCCGTGCGCTGATGAGCAAGCCGCGTTTGCTGCTGCTCGACGAACCGACGCTCGGCCTCGCGCCGCTCGTGATCGCGCAGATCTTCGACATCATCCGCACGATCCGCGACGAAGGCGTCACGGTGTTCCTCGTCGAGCAGAACGCGAACAAGGCGCTCGGCGTGGCCGATCGCGGCTACGTGCTCGAAACGGGGCGCGTGGTGCTCGCCGATACGGGCGCGAACCTGCTCGCGAACGATCGCATCAAGCAGGCCTACCTCGGCGGTTGATGCCGACAGCCGCCGGCCTGCAACGGGCCGGCGGCGTTTTGCTTTCCATGCTTGCGCATGCAAGGCCGGTTCCCGGCCTTGTCTTCCCTATCCGATCCTGAACGTGCTTTTCAGTACGTCGCGCAGATGCAGCGCGGCGCGATTGCTGTCGTCCGTCAGGATCGTGATCAGGTGCGGCGGCAGATCGGGCAGCACGATCCCGGCGACGTGGCTCGTCAGGTTGCCGGACACGCGGTCGTGTTCGATCAGGCCGACCGCGAGGCCGTTCGCGATACAGGCTTCGACTGCCGGTGAACTGGCGCTCTCGAGCAGCATCCGGTGCGCGATCCTTGCCTTCTTCAGCGCGTTCAGCGCTGTGTCGCGGTACGGGCAGCCCTGCAGCTGCACCGCGATCGGCAGCGGCGCATCGGGATTGAATTTGAACGTGCGCGCGGCGACCCACACCGGATGGGTCTTGCTGAGCAGCTCGGCGTGCGGCGGCGCCTTCGGCACGACGGCGATCGTGATGTCGAGCTGGCCGCGCGAGAACAGCAACTGCAATTCCTCGCTGGAGCGCGCTTCGACGGTCAGTTCGAGCAACGGCCGGTCGGCAGCGAAACGCGGCAGGAATTCCGCCATGAAGTGCGCCGCGTAGGAATCGGGGATGCCGAGCCGCAGCTTGCCGGTCAGCATCTGCGGCGACAGCGATTCGACGAGCCGGTCGTGGCTCAGCAGAAACTCGGTGGTGTCGCTCAGCAGCTTGTGGCCGTACTGCGTGAGTTCGACGGCCTGGTTGTTTCGCGTAAACAGGCGCTGCGCGACCATCTCCTCCAGCTTCTGGATCTGCGCGGTGACCGACGACGGGCTGCGGTTCACATGGGCGGCCGCATCCTTGAAGCGGCCGAGCTTCGCGACGGCGTGGAAGGTTCGCAGCAGGTCGACGTCCAGGGTGCGCGGCATGATTTTGTTTTTCCGAATCAGTGATTCAGGTAATGTCGATTGACGGAATTATTGAGCATCCCATATTCTCGGGTCAACAGGCAGACAACGGCAGGCAGCCGGTCGGGCGTGGCACGCATCCGGGGAATGATTCATGTCGATCAATGATTTTGTCGTAGATGCATTGGTGCGGGACAGGAAGCTGAAGGCGGAGTCGGTATGGACGGTCGAGAATCACGAGAAGTATTCGACGCTGAAGCGCACTGACGACGATGCGCGGCGGAAGGCGGCGGGGCGCGAAGTCTTTTCGCTGATGCGAAACCTGAACGAGCTGGGCGTACGAAGCCCGGCGCTGTGCGCGGATCGCGACGGCAACGGTTCGTTGCGCGAAGCGATCGGCGCGTTGAGCGAGCGGCTGGCCACGTTGTCGCGCGGCCGCGATGTCCACTACATCGAACTCGGCCCCGAGCCGGTCAAGACCACCGAACTGATGAAGGCCGTCAGCGGCGGCGGGCCCGATCATCTGCGTTACACCGCCGTCGACATCAACGAGTCGTCGGAAGACGCGATGCGGCACGCGATCATGCCGTTCCTGAAAACGCCCGGCTGTTTCAACTACATCGCCGACGATTACCGGAACGTGCAGTGGAACCATATCGATCTGGGCCAGGACGTGACGTTCATCACGATGCTCGGGTTCCAGGAGGGCAACGAGTTGCCGGTGACGATCGGCCGGCTCATCCGCAATCTCGGCGGGAAGTCGACCTACGTCGTGTCGGAGATGCAGTTGCTCGTGGAGGGGCGTGAAGAGCCGATCTACAACTTCTACCGGAACGAGAACATGGTGCGGTTCTCCGAGATCGTCAGCCGGCAGCAGGGTTTCGAGCCGCTTGGCGAGCATCATGTGTCGATCGTCCGGCTCAATCTGCTCGGCGACCAGTTCCATGTCGCGGTCACGCTGCAACCGGTGTCGAAAGCGGGAGCCGACGGGCATCTGATCACCAACGTCTGCCTGAAATACACGCCGGAGCAATTCCGCCACGTGCGCCTGAGCCACGGCAATTGTCGCGTGATCGACGAGCTGCGCAGCGGGGACGGCAGCGTCGTGTACCAGATTGCTCAGTTCAAGGGCTGAATGCCGAAACGTCGATAGCGAGGCGCGCGATGAACAAGGGAAATGCATTGCCGGTGTTTGCGCGAGGATTCGATCGGGTCAGGCTTGCGTTGCAGACGTCGCTGTCCGCCGGCGTGAACGTCGATGGCGCGATGGACGCAGCGAAGGAGCCGATGCGCTGGACGAGCGCGTGCCTGCGCGACGGTTACCAGGTGCGATATCGCCGCAACCTCGACGATATCGGCTATCGCGATGTGCCGATGCGCGGCACGCGCTCGGATGCGCTGAACGCGGTGTGCCATCTGCGCGGGCTGTTCTCCGACGAAGCGGTGAGTGCATTGCGCGAGATCGGCCGCGCGCTGGAGCACAGCGCGTCGAGCAGCAACTGGATCATCTCGAAGCGGGTGCGCGCGGTGACGAACCGCTCGCGGTTCATCGACGACATGATGCACGACCGCGCGTTCCTGATGAGGGTGTCGCGTCTCGCCGGTGCGCCGCTGATCCCGTATCCGATGGTCAATGCGCGGTCGCAGTTCAACTACTACTATCCGACGGACCACGGTGACGACGGCAAGGCGCAGGTGGGCATGTGGCACACCGACGGCACCAGTTTCGTGCTGAACATCGTGCTGTCGGATCGCTCGGAATACGAGGGCGGCAACTTTCTGTTCTACGAATCGACCGCGGAGACGTTCGACCGCCACGATCGCGCGCGCCGGCATGTGAAGACCGCGAAACTCGACAACGCGGGCGACGCGCTGCTCATCTACGGCAGCAAGCTGTTTCATGGCGTCGAACCGGTCGAGGCCGGGCGCCGCATGTCGCTGGTGTTGTCGTTTCATTGCCCGTACACGCGCGAGGACGACAACGGGTTCTGGCACCTCGCATCGGACGACGGCATTCCGCGCACGATCGTCAACTGGCTGGCGCTGCAGCGCGCGCTCAGGGACGACGCCGAACTGCAGTATCGCCGCCTGGGGCTCGAGCCGATTCGCCCCAGGGAACTGGACGACCAGCGCCTGTCCCCGGCCACTTTCTGAGAGCCGTCGCCCCATGCAGCTATTCCTGCTTCAGCTCGTGTTCGTGTTGTCATGGAGTTCCGGTTTCATCGGCGCGAAGCTCGGCGCGGAAACGGCCGGTGCGTTCAACCTGCTGTTCTGGCGGTTCCTGCTCGTCACGCTGTGCCTCGCGATCGTCCTCAACCGGCAGCTTGGGCGCCTGACGCTCGAAAAAATCCGCTATCACGCGGTGATCGGTTTCCTGTCGCAGTTTCTCTATTTGACCTGCGTCTATATCGCGATTCAGCACGGCCTGCCGCCGGGTATCGCCGCGATCGTCGCGGCGTTGCAGCCGCTCATCACGGCCGCGATGACGTCGCTCGAAGGCAGCGAGCGCAGCGGGGCGCGCCAGTGGGCCGGGCTCGTCGTCGGGTTCGTCGGCGTGGGCATCGTGATCGGCGGGCAGTATGCGCTGCCGGCAGGGTCGGTCGGAATCGTCATGTATCTGCTGCCGCTGGTGTCCGCGCTGGGACTGTCGATCGCGACGATCTATCAGCGGCGGCGCGCACTGACGGCCGCGCGCAGCAACGAGGACGGGCTGTTCCTGCCGCTGTTCGTGCAAGGGTGCGTGAGCCTCGTGCTGTTCGCGGCGTGCGGGATCGCCACGGGCAACCTGCATGTGCCGGCGCAGCCGAACGTGTGGGTGTCGGTCGTGTGGCTGACGGTGTTCTCGACCTTCATCGCGTACCTGTCGTTGTGGGCGCTGCTCAAGCGCATGCCCGCGACACGCGTGGCGACCCTCGTCTATCTCGAGCCGCCGGTGACGCTGATGTGGGCCGCGTGGATGTTCGGCGACCGGATCGAGGTGACGACCTACCTCGGTATCGTTGTCGTCGCGATCGGTGTGTGGCTCGCCGGCAAGCAGGTCGAGCGGCCCGCGCGGGCGCGGCGGCAGGAAATGGAGGCGGCCGGCCGCTGACGCACTGGTTGCGCACGCGAATCCGGTGTAGCTTCGCGGGACAGCCCGGCTCGCGGAGGAACCCGATGAAAGTCAAACGGATCGTCGCCAATATCGACACACGATCAGGCGACGACGCAAAGCGCTTTTACCAGCAGATCTTCGGCCTCGACCTGCTGATGGACCACGGCTGGATTGCGACGTACGGCAATGCCGAGCAGATGGACGTGCAGATCAGCTTCGCATCGCAGGGCGGATCGGGTACGCCGACGCCCGATCTGTCGATCGAGGTCGACGACGTCGACGAAGCGCTCGAACGCGTTCGGGCAGCCGGCATTCCCGTCGAATACGGGCCGGCCGACGAGCCGTGGGGCGTACGGCGGTTCTACGTGCGCGATCCGTTCGGCAAACTCGTCAACGTGCTCGCGCATCGCTGACCTGAAGCGTCGGGCCGAATGCGGCGTTTCAACGTTCAAGCGTGCAACGCCAGCCCCTTCACCGCCTTGTCCACGGCCTTCTTCGGCCCGTGCAACGCCAGGCCGACCAGATCGGGATTCGCCGCATCCCCGGCACGAAACGCTGCGCGGTTGGCCGCGTCGTGCCCGGTCGAGAACATCGCGCGTACGTAAGGCACGATCGTCAGTTCGCGCGATAGCGCCTGCCGGTGCGCGGCCTGCAACCCGTTCAGATCGGCCGCGAACACCAGCATCGGCTGGCCCAGCATCCGGCTGTAGCGGCGGCCGGCCGCATCCTCGTAAGGCTCGCCGAGCGCTTCGGGCGCACCGGCCGCGACGCCCGTCGCGAGAAACGCGACGACATTGAGTTTCTGCCACGCCGCGAGATCGTCGCGCACGATCAGCGCTACTTTCGTATCGAACATGCTTGCTCCTGGTTGGAACATCCATGATCGGATGCCGCGCGCGATCAGTCTGGAACGTTTGTGCAGAGTTGCCGGTAGGCGGCCGGCGTGATCCGGTACGCGCGGCGGAACCAGCGGCCGAGATGGCTCTGGTCGGCAAAGCCGACGTCCGCGGCCGTCTGCGCGGGCGTGCGGCCGGCCGCCAGCAGCCTGCGCGCGGCGCGCAGCCGCAAGCGCACCAGGTACGCATGCGGCGACGTGCCGAATGCGCGCTGGAACATCCGCGTCAGCCGGAACCGGTCGATGCCGGCGACGCTGGCGAGCTCGTCGAGGCCGATGTTGCCGTCCATGTGTGCGTGCAGCAGATCGCGCACGCGCGCGATCGCGGGCGGCACGACGCCGCTCTCCAGCGCGAGCGGGCCGCGCAGTTCGCCGCCGAGCCGTGTCAGCAGGCGGTCGAGCGTCTGGTCCCGTGCGAGCCGGCCTTCGTCGTCGTGGATCGCGAAGAATGCGTTCCGGATCGCATCGACGAGGCTGCGGTCGTCGACGAGCGTGTGGCCGAACGTGGCTTCGACGCCGCCGAGGCCCGGCAGGTCCAGCCGGCGCGCGGCGCGCTCGACCCACGCTTGCGGCAGGTACAGCATGCCGTAGGTGAAGCCGCCGGCTTCGGGCGCGTGGCCGTCGTGCATCGCACCCGGCTCGATCAGGATCGCGCGGCCCGGCACGCTCGTATGCAGCGAACGGTGGCACTGGAAGCGCTGCACGCCCTGTTCGGTGAAGCCGACCAGCATGTCGTCGTGGTCGTGCGCGTCGTAGGCATGGCCGTTGAAATGCGCGTGGAGGCTTTCGATGCCGGTTTCCGCATCGCGCCGCGCGACGAGCCAGTGGTCGGTCGTGGCGGGGGCCTTTGCCGCTGTCGTCATCGGATGCCTCGCGCGTCGTCGTTGCGTGACGGGTAGTGTACGCAGGTCGCGGATTGGCGGTGGCGGGCGCGGCTCATGCTGCGTTGGTCGCGGCCTGTTCTTCACGTGCATATTGCGCGGGCGGCCGGCCGACGTGGCGCGTGAACGCGACGCTGAACGTGCTGGCCGAGCTATAGCCGACGCGCCCCGCGATCTCCGCGATGCGGCCGTCGTGACGGCGGAGCAGGTCTTTCGCGAGCGCCATGCGCCACGTGAGCAGGTATTCCATCGGCGCGACACCAACCGCGCGGCTGAAGCGTTCGAAGAACGTCGAGCGCGACAATGCGGCCTCCTTCGCCAACGCGACGATCGTCCACGGATGCGCGGGGCTTTCGTGCATCCGGCGGATCGCGGCGGCGAGACGGCTGTCGGCGAGCCCGCGCACGAGGCCGGGCGACGCGTGCGTGCCGGACGTGAAGCGCAACGCCTCGATCAGCAGCACTTCCAGCAGGCGTGCCAGCACGATCTCGCGGGCAGGCCGTTGCGCGCGCGATTCGTCGCGCACCAGTTGCACGAGCGTGGTCAGCCGCGGTTCCCCGCGCACGTGCACGAACCGGGGCAGCAGCGACACCAGCAGCGATGCGTCGGGAGAACCGAAGCTGCAGTTGCCGGCCATCATCCGCGTGTCGACCGGGTTGGCCGGATCGCCGATCCGGTATTCGCCGTGGTCGAGCGCGACCGGCGGCGCGGTTTCGACGCCCGGCGCCGGCGGTTCGAGGCTGGACATCGCGACGCCGTAGGCCGCCGGAATCAGCATGAAATCGCCCGGCAGCAGTTCGATCGGCGCATGCCCGTCGATCGCGATCCGGCACCCGCCGTCGAGGATCGCGCAGTAGAACGGCTCGCCGGCGACCGTGCGGTTGATCGCCCATGGGCTCGCACCGCGCACGTACTTCGAGTACCGCGCGCCCGGTTGCAGCAGTGTCACGACTTCGGTCAGCGGGTCGATCATTGCCGGACTCTCGCAAAAGAAAAGCGGATTTTCGATTGTAGCGAATACGGATCCGGCCATCTATCGTACGAACACCTGCTCACACATCACAGGAGTTCGCATGAAGACCGTACTGATTACCGGCTGTTCCTCCGGCTTCGGCCTCGAGATCGCGCGCCATTTCCTGGCCCGCGACTGGCGGGTCGTCGCGACGATGCGCACGCCGCGCGAGGACGTGCTGCCGCCGTCGGCGCATTTGCGCGTACTGCCGCTGGACGTGACGAACGCGGACAGCATCCGCGCCGCGATCGACGCGGCCGGCCCGATCGACGTGCTCGTCAACAACGCAGGCTTCGGCGCGGCCGCACCGGCCGAGCTGACGCCGCTCGATACGGTACGCGCGCTGTTCGAGACCAACACGATCGGCACGATCGCGCTCACGCAGGCCGTGCTGCCGCAGTTTCGCGAGCGCGGCGCCGGCGTGGTCGTGAACGTCACGTCGAGCGTCACGCTGAAGGCGCTGCCGCTGGTCAGCGCGTACCGCGCGAGCAAGGCGGCGGTCAATGCGTTCACCGAGTCGATGGCGGCCGAACTCGCGCCGTTCGGCGTGCGCACGCATCTCGTGCTGCCGGGCCGGGCGCCCGACACGCGTTTCGGCGACAACGCGCGCGCGAACATGCACGGCTTCGAGCACGAAGCGTATGCGGACTTCGTCGGGAAGGCGATCGCGCGGATGCTCGACGCGTCTGCGCCGATCACCCATGCGGAGGATGTCGCCGACGCCGTATGGCGTGCGGCGACCGATCCGTCGAGCCCGATGCGCATGCCGGCCGGCGCCGATGCGCTAGCGTGGGCGGCGGAAGCAGGCTGATCGATCGGGCATCCGTCGCGCTGATCCGTTGAACCGGCGCGATGGTATCGCGTGATGCGGGGCAGGGCGTTACAGCGCGCGCGTGATCGCCTGTTCCAGCAGCGACAGGCCGAGGTCGATTTCTTCGTCGCTGACGGTCAGCGGCGGCGCGATCCGGAACACGCCGCCCATGCCGGGCAACTGCACGATGTTCATGCTGAGCCCGAGGTTCATGCACTCGCGCGTGATCTTCGCGCCGAGCCCGTCCGCCGGCTCCTTCGTGCGGCGATCCTTGACGATCTCGACGCCGAGCAGCAGCCCGCGCCCGCGCACGTCGCCGATGCAGTCGAACCGCTCCATCAGGTCGAGCAGGCCGCGCCGGAGCCGGTCGCCCATCACGTTGGCCCGCTCGACGAGCCCGTCGCGCTGCACCACGTCGAGCACGCGCAGGCCGACCGCAGCCGGCAGCGGATCGGACACGTGCGTCGTGTAGAACAGGTAGCCGAGCGCGTGCGCACGTTCCTCGATGGCCGCGGACGTCACGATCGCCGCGAGCGGCAGCCCGGCGCCGAGCGTCTTCGACAGCGTCAGGATGTCGGGCGTCACGCCGTCGCGCTGGCACGCGAACATCGTGCCGGTGCGGCCGATGCCCGTCTGCGCTTCGTCGAGGATCAGCAGCATCCCGCGCTCCTCGCACTTGCGCTTGAGCGCCGCCATATAGCCTTCCGGCAGCTCGATGATTCCGCCCGAACTGAGGATCGGTTCCGCGATGAACGCGGCGAGGTTGCCGCTCGACTGCCGGTCGATCAGATCGAATGCGTAGTCGAGTTCGGCGAGAGAGTCATAGGCGCCGTTGCGCTCGAAACGCGGCCGGTACGTGAACGGCGCGGGAATCGCGAACGAACCGACCGACGCCGGGCCGACGCCCTTGCGGCCGGCGCTGTAGGTGGCCGATGCGGCCGCGCCCGTCATTCCATGCCACGACTGCGCGAAGCCGACGATCTCGTACTTGCCGGTGACGAGCTTGGCCATCCGGATCGCCGCCTCGTTCGACTCCGCGCCGGTGCTCAGCAGCAGCGCGCGATCGAGCCCGGGCGGCGTGACGTCGGCGAGGCGCGTCGCGAGATCGACGACCGGCCGCGACAGCATGCCGCTGAACAGGTGGTCGAGCTTGCCCGCGTATTCGCTGATCACGGACACGATTTCCGGATGGCTGTGGCCGAGCACCGCGCTCATCTGGCCCGACGTGAAATCGAGGATCGCGCGGCCGTCGGCGTCGTAGACGAAGCTGCCTTTCGCGCGCTCGATGATCATCGGCTCGAACGTGCCGCCGTAGCGGACCAGGTGCTGCCTGGCGTTGCGCCAGAAGGTTGCGTCGTCGTTCAGGGACATCGGGCGTCTCCGGGCAAAAGGGCAGGGATCGCTTGCAGTCTAGGCGCGCGTCTGGTTTGATGGAAACGAATAGTTCTTATGCAAGGTAGAAAAGGAGCTAATACCTTGGGGCTTTCGCTTGAAATCGACCTGCTGCGTTCGTTTGTCGTGATCGCCGAGGTGCGCGCGCTCAGCCGCGCGGCCGCGCGCGTCGGCCGCACGCAGTCGGCGCTCAGCCAGCAGATGAAGCGGCTCGAGGAAGTGGTCGACCAGCCGCTGTTCCAGCGCACCGGCCGGGGCGTGGTGCTGACGCATCCGGGCGAGCGGCTGCTCGTGCACGCGCAGCGCATCCTGCGGCTGCACGACGAGGCGATGGCCGACCTGTGCGGCACGGGGCTGTCGGGCACGATCCGGTTCGGCTGCCCGGACGATTACGCGGAGGTCTGGCTGCCGTCGCTGCTGCGGCAGTTTTCGAGCCAGCATCCGCAGGCGATCGTCGAGGTCGTATGCGGGCCGACGCCGCGGCTGATCGAACAGCTGGAGAAGCGTGCGGTCGATCTGGCGATGATTTCATTGCCGGACGACGGCGCGAACGACGACATCATTCGCCGCGAGCAACTCGTGTGGATCGGCTATCCGGGGCTGGAGCCCGCACATTTCGATCCGCTGCCGCTCGCGCTGTCCGATCGCGATACGCTCGATCACCTCGCGGCCTGCGAGGCGCTGGATCGCGCCGGTCGCGATTACCGCGTCGCCTATGCGAGCAGCAGCCTCGCGGGGTTGATCGCGCTGGTGCGCTCGGGGCAGGCGTTCGCGGTGATGACGCAGACGGCCGTGCCGGCCGACCTCGCGATCGTGAACGGCGATCCGCGATTGCCGCCGTTGCCGGCCGTGGGCATCGCGCTGAAGTTCGACCGGAAGCGGCCGTCGCACCTGACAACGGCGTTTGCCGAACATATCCGGCAAACGCTGCCGTTGCTTTGATGGCCGGCATGAATCAGTCGACCATCGACGAAGCCGACACCTGCGTGCGGCCTTGCGTATCCGCCACCGCATCGCGCATGCGGATCGCCGCCTGCATCCCGGACAGCTTCAGTTCGGTTTCCTGATATTCGTTGACCGGCTCGGAATCGCCGACGATGCCGCAGCCCGCGAACAGCCTGCACGCGCCACCCTCGACCAGCGCCGAGCGCAGCGCGACGATGAAGTCGCCGTTGCCGTGCGCGTCGATCCAGCCGATCGGTGCCGCATACCAGCCGCGGTCGAAGCCTTCATGCTTGCGGATGTGCTCGAGCGCCGGTGCGCGCGGATGGCCGGCCACGGCAGGCGTCGGATGCAGCGCCGCGACGACCTGCAGCAGCGTCGCGTCGGCATTCAGCGTCGCGCGGATCGGCGTGCTCAGGTGCTGAAGCTTCGGCAGCCGGTGCAGCGACGGCTGCCTGGGCACGTCGAGCGTGCGCGACAGCGGCGCCAGCGCGGCCCGGATCGCGTCGACGACGAGCGCGTGTTCGAGCCGCTCCTTCGCGGAATCCATCAGCGCCGCGCCGAGTGCGCGATCGTCGTCGGGCGTGGCGCCGCGCCGGATCGTTCCGGCGAGCGCATGCGTGCGCACGTCGCCGGCCGCGACACGCGCGAGCCGTTCCGGCGTGGCACCGATGAAACACGCGCCTTCGCGACGAACCGCGAACAGGTGGGCATGTGCGTCGCGCCGCCGGAGCCGGCGCAGCAGCGGTGCGATCGCGACGGGCCGCGCGTACTGTTCGAGCACGTCGCGCGCGAGTACGACCTTGCCGAACGCGCCGCTGTGGATCGTGTCCACCGCGCGCCGGACTTCGTGCTGCCATTCGCTCGCCTGGAGCGCCTGCGTGTGCAGCAGGTGCGGCGCGTCGTCTTCCGCGACAGGCGCAAGCGCGCCGAGCGACTCGATGCGCGCCAGGCACGCATGCGCGAGCGCGGCCGGATCGTCGTGAGCGGCGACGACGTGCTGGCAGACGGCCCAGTGTGCGTCGCCTTCGCGCACGATCAGCAGCCGGGCCAGCGTCATGGCGGCATCGGGAAACGGCGCCCAGTGCGCGCTGCGCGGGCCGTGCGAATCGAACCGGAAGCCGCCGACGAGGCGCGGCGGCTGCGGGCCGGCCGTGATCGCGTCGCGAACGAGCGTGCGCCAGCGCGCATCGATTTGCGCGAAGCGCGTGCCGCCCGTGGCGCTCAGTTCGAGTGCGCGGTCCCAGCCGAACAGCGTGACGGACGCATCGCCGGCCTCGTGGAAGAACCACGGCGTGACGCCGTCGTCCCAGGCGGCGATCAGGTCGAAGAAATCGA
Source organism: Burkholderia cepacia complex sp. TUM26381 (assembly GCF_057439935.1). NCBI lineage: Bacteria > Pseudomonadati > Pseudomonadota > Betaproteobacteria > Burkholderiales > Burkholderiaceae > Burkholderia > Burkholderia cepacia complex sp. TUM26381. The sequence continues at coordinate 749,619 of NZ_CM172007.1, forward strand.
GCGGCCGCAGCGGCACCGATACCGATGCGAGCGTCGGCTCGCCGGTGGCGGCCGCGCGGCCGGCCGCCCGCGCAAAGGTGTCGTGCAGCAGCGGAAGGCCGGCGTTCATGCGAGCCCCCGCTGCTGCCGCCAGTATTGCGTCTGCTGCGCGATGTACCACGCGATGAGCTGGGCGAACAGCGTTTCGACGTAATCGGCGTCGAGGCCGGCCTGCTCGGCCCAGCGGCGCCGGTCGGGCAGCATCGCGGCCACCCGCTCGGGCGCGGCGATGCTCGCTTCGTCGGGCTTGAAGCGCGACGCGGCCTTCACGTACTGCATGCGCCGGCCGAGCGCGTCGATGATGTCGGCGTCCAGGCGATCGATGGCTTCGCGAATGTCGGGAAGCCCCGTGCAGGCGTCCGGTGTTTTCATGTGTACTCCTTTCCGTAACGAAGGGATTGGTCGATCCGTTCGACCAGATGCGCGATCACCGCCGGGTATTGGTGTCGCAGGTAGAAGTGGTCGCCGTTGAACGTCTCGATGCGGATCCGGCGCGACGCGACGTCCTGCCACGCGTGCGCCTCGTCGTTGTCGAGCTCGGTGTCGGCGAGCGGCAGCATCACGCCGAGCGGCGCGTCGATGCGCGGCGGCCGGTCGCGTCGATACGTTTCGATCGCGCGGTAGTCGTGGCGGATCATCGGCAGGTAGATCGCGCGCATTTCCGGGTCGGCGAGCAGCGCGGCGTGTTCGCCGGACAGCCGGGCGACATCGCCGACGAGCGCGTCGTCGGATTGCAGGTGCAGGTCCGACAGGCGCTGGCGATGCGGCGGCGGCAGCGCGGACACGGCCACGTAGAGCGGCGCGGCGCCGCGCGCTTCGAGCCGCACCGCGACTTCGTACGCGAGCGCCGCGCCGAGGCTGTGCCCGAACAGCACGAGCGGCGCGTGCGCATAGCGTTGCAGCGCGTCGGCGGCGGGGCCGGCGAGCGCTTCGATCGATTGCAGGCACGGCTCGCCGAAGCGCTCCTCGCGGCCCGGATACTGCAGCGCGAGCAGATCGACATCCCACGGCAGCGCCCGGCTCCAGTTGCGAAAGAAATTCGCGGTGCCGCCCGCGTGCGGAAAGCACACGAGCTGCGCACGCGCGCACGGCGACAGCCGCAATTCGCGGATCCAGTTCGAATCGGTCGGGTGTACGGTCATGCGGCTGCCGCCTCCAACTGGCGGCGCAGCAGGTCGCGCAGCGATTTCTTGCTGGTCTTGCCGATGCCGGTTTCCGGGAAGCGCGGCATGAACTCGATGCGATCGGGAATCTTGAAGGCCGCGAGCCCGCAGTCGCGCAGGTAGCGTTTCAGCGTCAGCCTGGTCGGTGCGGGCGCGCGTGCCACGACGAAGGCGCAGGTCCGCTCGCCGAGCATCGGGTCGGGCATCGCGACGACCGCCGCGTCGTGCACCTGCGGATGCGCGAGCAACAGGTTCTCCACTTCCTCGGCCGACACCTTCTCGCCGCCGCGGTTGATCTGGTCCTTGTCGCGGCCTTCGACGACGAGATCGCCGTCCGCGGTGCGCCGCACGCGGTCGCCGCTGCGGTAGAAACCGTCGGCCGTGAACGCGGCCGCATTGTGGTCGGCGAGCCGGTAGTAGCCGCGTATCGTGTACGGGCCGCGCACCTGCAGTTCGCCGATTTCGCCGGGCGCAACCGGTGCGCCGGCGTCGTCGACGATGCGCACTTCGTCACCGTCCGAGACGGGGCGGCCCTGCGTGTGCGCGATGCGCTCGGGCGTATCGTCGAGCCGCGTGCAGCAGATGAGCCCTTCGGCCATGCCGAACACCTGCTGCAGCCGACAGCCGAGCACGGGCGTCACGCGTTCCGCCGCATGGTCCATCAGCCGTGCGCCGCCGACCTGCAGCACGCGCAGGCTCGACAGGTCGGCCTGCCGTTGCGGCTGCTCGTCGAGCCACAGCAGCGCGAGCGGCGGCACGAGCGCGGTATGCGTGACGCGCTCCTGCGCAATCAGCGCGAAGCTCTGGTCGGGCTCCGGCCGCGCGGTCGTGACGACCCGGCCGCCCGCGAGCAACGCGCCGATCGTGCCGGGGCAGCACAGCGTGAAGTTGTGCGCCATCGGCAGCGCGGCGAGATACACGGTGCCGGCATCGAAACCGCTCGCGGCGCTGCATGCGCGCACGTTGTACAGGTATTCGCGATGGCGGCGCGGAATCAGCTTCGGCGTGCCGGTCGTGCCGCCCGACAGCTGGAAGCACGCGATGTCGTCGGCGTGCGCCGCGCATTCGTGCACGGGCGGCGCGTCGTACAGCGCGTCGAACGGCGTGAACGGATGATCGTCGCCGGCCATCACGATGTGCTCGAGCGCCGGGCAGTCGGCCTGCAATGCGGCCGCGAGCGGCCGGCAGTCGAAATCGCCGAGCTGCGACGCGCACAGGTACGCACGTGCGCCGGCGAAGCGGCAGAACGCGCCGATCTCGTAGTGCCGGTGCGCGGGCAGCGCGAGCACCGGCCGCACGCCGAGCTGGAACAGCGCGAAGCACGTTTCGATGAAGCGCGCGCCGTTGGGCAACTGGACGACGACCGCATCGCCGCGCGCGAGGCCGAGGCGCGCGAGGCCGCCCGCAAGACGGCGAATGCGGTCCAGCAGGTCGCGATAGCCGAGCCGGCAGGCGCCGTCGACGATGGCGAGCGCGTCGGGATGGCGCCGCGCGCATGCATCGAGCGCGTCGAAGAACGTCGTGTCCTGCCAGTAGCCGGCGTCGCGATAGCGGCGCGCGAAGTCGTCCGGCCAGTCGGGCGCGTCGGCCGGCACGGCCGCCGCCAGGGAGGAAGGGGAGGATTGCATGCGCTGACCTTGGGTTCCGGCAAGTTGTCAAAAAATGTAAATGAGAGGTATTATCATTTGGAACAGGTGCTGCGATAGCGCCGTTTCTTTTGATATCGCGGCAATTTCATTCGATCGGGGCGCCGTCGCGCGGCGCCCGCCCGGTCCGGCCGGACAATCGGCCGGTTGCCGCCGGCGCGCGCCGGTCCGCGCGTGCCGCCTAACCCACGGACCCACCGATGAGATCGACCACCTTCGCTTCGTCACGACGTCACCCGCCGGTGCTCGTGCCCGGCAACCACCCGGGCGTGGTGCACATCGACGCGGGCATGAAACTCATGAGCGGCACGCTGTGCTCGGACAGCCGCGACTGGTACGAGGAGCCGCTCGAAAAAGGGCTGAAGCTCGTCCTCGTGCAGAGCGGGCAGCTGCGCTGCCGCGTGCCGGGCCAGCCCGAGCAGTGCATCAAGGGGCCGGGCCTGTGCGTGATCGCCAACGACGGCGAATTCACGACGCACCAGATCTACGACCGCGACGTGCCGCTGCGCTACACGATCGTGCAGCTCGGCCTCGACGCGCTCGACCGCAACCTGAGCCTGCTGCCGGAGAAGATGCTTGCGCCGACGGGCGGCGATCCGCGCATCGTCAGTTGCCCGGCGTCGAAGGCGCTGCAGGCGCTCGCCGTGCAGATCGCCACCTGCCCGTTCGAGGGCGCGGTGCGCGAGTACTACCTGAAGGCGAAGGCATTCGAGCTGACCGCGCTGAGCGCGCAGTTGCTGGCGACGCAGCGGCAGTTCGCGCCGGCCGACGTGCGCGTCACGTCGTCGGACGTCGAGCGCGTGTATGCGGCGAGCGACATCCTGACGCGCGAGCTCCAGCAGCCGCCGACGCTCGATGCGCTCGCGGGCCGGGTCGGGATGAATTCGCGCAAGCTGACGGCCGGGTTCCGCAAGGTGTTCGGCACGAGCGTGTATGCGTACCTGCAGGAATACCGGCTGCGGACCGCGCACGCGATGCTGTGCGCGGAGGACGCGAACGTGTCGACCGTCGCGTACCGCGTCGGCTACAGCCCCGCGCATTTTTCGATCGCATTCCGCAAGCGCTACGGTATTTCGCCGAGCGATATCCGCGTGTCGCCCAACGCGATCGACAACGAGGAATGGGCGGACGCGGCGATCTAAAACAACTGACCGGCAGCCTAAAGGAATCGACCGGGCTCATGGGTGTGAATGAGATAGATTCTCATTTGCAGGTGGCCGCCAGTGTGCGGACCCGCCGTCGAACGACCCATACAAGGCGTGCCCATGAGCCAGACCGCTGTCGATTCCAGTACCGACCATTCCGATCCTTCCTGTTGTTCTCCCGCTGACTTTCGCTCGCAGCTCGTCGCGTTGATCGCGGCGCTGCTCGACGAATCCGTCGATGAAATCGCGTCGCTCGACGATGACGAGGACCTGCTGAGCTGCGGCCTCGATTCGATCCGGCTGATGTATCTGCAGACGCGCGTGAGCCGGCTCGGCTACGCGCTGACGTTCGATGCGCTCGCGCGCACGCCGACGCTCGGCGCGTGGGTCGCGTTGCTGGCGAGCGCGCCGCGTATCGCGCACGCGGCCCCCGACGCCACGGCTGCGGATGTCGACGTGCATGCGCCGTTCGATCTGTCCGCGGTGCAGCAGGCGTACTGGCTCGGCCGCGGTGATGGCGAAGTGCTCGGTAACGTGAGCTGTCACGCATTTCTCGAATTCCGCAGCCACGCAATCGATCCCGTTCGTCTCGACGCGGCATGCCGGCAAGTGCGCGAGCGTCATCCGATGCTGCGCGCGCGTTTCGACGGCGGCCGTCAGCAGATCCTCGCCGAACCGGATGCGCCGGTGTTCGCGCATGCGGACTGGCGTGGCAAGACTGCCGCCGATGCGGAAACCGAATGGGCGTCGCTGCGCGCGTTCCGGTCGCACGAATGTCTCGACGTCGAGCACGCGCAAGTCTTCATGATGGGGCTCGCGCAGATGCCTGGCGGCGAGGATCGCGTGTGGCTGAGCGTCGACCTGCTCGCGGCCGACGTGGACAGCGTCCGGCTGCTGATGCAGGAGATCGGCGTCGCGTATGCCGAGCCGTCGACGTTGCCCGATGCGCCGTCGACGTGGTTCCCGGCCTGGCTCGCGCGTCGCGCGGCCGATACGCGCGATGCGCGGGCCGCGGCGCGCGATGCCTGGCAGGCACGGCTCGCGACGCTACCGGAAGGGCCGGCGCTGCCGCTTGCCCGTGCGCCGGAAACGCTTCGCGCGCCGCGTTTCAGCCGCGTCACGCATACGCTGGGCACGGACGAGCTGGCACGTCTGCAGGCGCGGGCCGCGCAGCATGGCGTCACGCTGTCGTCGGTGTTCGGTGCGGCGTTCGCGGCGGTGCTCGCGCGCTGGAGTGGCCGGCACGCATTCCTGCTCAACGTGCCGCTGTTCGACCGGCACGGCGACGCGCCCGATCTGGGCCGCGTGATCGCCGATTTCACGACACTGCTGCTCGTCGAATGCGACGTGCAAGCCGACGCGAGCGCGGCCGACGCGGTGCGCGCATTCCAGCAGCGGCTGCACGGCGCGATCGCGCACGCCGCGTATCCGGCGCTCGACGTGCTGCGCGACGCGCGTCGGCAGGGCACGCCGCGCGCGGCGCCCGTCGTGTTCTCGTGCAATCTCGGCGACGCGCCGTTCGTGCCCGATGCGTTCGCGAACGTGTTCGGCGGGCTGCACGACATGATTTCGCAGACGCCCCAAGTGTGGCTCGATCATCAGCTCTATCGCGTGCCGGACGGCGCGCTGCTCGCATGGGACAGCGTGGACGGCCTGTTTCCGGACGGGATGGTCGATGCGATGTTCGGCGCGTATGTCGCGCTCGTGCAGGCGCTGTGCGATCGCGACTGGCGGCTGCCGGTCGCGGTCGAGCTGCCGTCCGCGCAGCGTCGTGTCCGCGATACGCTCAACGCATTGCCCGCGCCGGGCCGCGCACGCACGCTGCAGCGCGACTTCTTCGCGTTGGCCGCACGCGAGCCGGCCGCTGTCGCGTTGCGATGCGGCGAGCATGTCGTGACGCGCGGCGAACTGGCCACGCGGGCGCTCGCGATCGCCGGCGGCTTGCGCGCGGCGGGGATCGGGCACGGCGATGCCGTCGAGATCAGTCTGCCGCGCGGGCCTGCACAGGTCGCCGCCGTGTTCGGCGTACTGGCTGCGGGCGCGTGCTACGTGCCGCTCGACATCGCGCAACCGGTCGCGCGCAAGGCGTTGATCGAGCGTGCGGCGGGCGTGAAGGTCGCGATCGGCGACACGGCGCGCGCGGATGCGCCGGTGCCGCATCTCGGCATTGCGGCGCTGATGCGGCATGCGCCGCTGGCCGCGCCGCTTGCGGTCGCGCCGCAGGCGACGGCCTACGTGATCTACACGTCCGGTTCGACGGGCGTGCCGAAGGGCGTCGAGATGACGCACGCGGCGGCGATCAACACGATCGATGCGATCGATGCGCTGCTCCGCGTGAACGCGGACGACCGGCTGCTCGCGGTGTCGGCGCTCGACTTCGACCTGTCGGTCTACGACCTGTTCGGCGCACTGGGCGCCGGCGCCGAACTCGTGCTGCCGACGCAGGACGAAGCGCGCGACGCCGCGCGCTGGATCGAACTGATCGAGCAGCACCGCGTGACGCTGTGGAATTCGGCGCCCGCGTTGCTGGAAATGGCGCTGGCCGTGCCGGCTATGCGCGACACGTGCCGCAGCGTGCGCGCGGCGCTGCTGTCCGGCGACTGGATCGCACTCGACCTGCCGGCGCGCCTGCGCGAACGCTGTGGCGATGCGTGCGCGTTCCATGCGCTCGGCGGCGCGACCGAGGCCGGCATCTGGTCGAACGTGCAGACGGTGCGCGACGTGCCGTCGCACTGGCGTTCGATTCCGTATGGCCGGCCGTTGCCGGGGCAGGCGTATCGCGTCGTCGATGCCGACGGCCGCGATGTGCCCGACTACGTGCCGGGTGAACTGCTGATCGGCGGCGACAGTCTCGCGCGCGGCTACCGGAACGATCCCGAACTGACCGCGCAGCGCTTCGTGCAGCACGCGTCGGGCCGCTGGTACCGTACCGGCGATCGCGGCCGCTACTGGCCGGACGGGACCCTCGAATTCCTGGGGCGCGAGGATCGGCAGGTGAAGGTGCGGGGGCACCGGATCGAACTCGGCGAGATCGAGGCGGCGCTGGCTGCGCATCCGCAGATCGACGGTGCGTGCGCGGGCGTCGTCAATGGCGACGCCGCGCGCATCGCCGCGGCGTTCGTGCCGGCCGATCGCGCAGCGGACACGGTGCCGTCATCGCTCGCGGATGCCGGCATGGCCGATACGATGCCCGCGGAAGCGGCCGTTGCGCGTGCCGTCGCCGACCGGCTGCTCGACGGCGACGCGGGCCTGCCGCCTTCGCTGCGCGCGTATTGGCGCGGCAAGGGCGACGTATCGATCGCCATCGACGGCGCGCTCGACCTGCTCGACTGGTATGCGACCGATCTCGACGATCTGACGGCATCGCTGCGCGCGCTTGCCGTCGATCCGGACACCGCCGCGCAGCGCGTGTCGCTCGATCCGCGCGTGGCGCCCCTTGCGTTCGCGACGCGCTTGCCGGACGGCGCCCGGGCGCTGCGCGAGATTGCCGGTGCGCTGGAGGCGCAGTCCGCTGCGCGCACGGGCGTGTTGCGGGTCGCGGTGCTCGACGCCCGCGCCGGGCAATGGTTCGACGCGGGCCTCGACGTGCTCGACGATCCGCGCTTCGACGTGACGCTGTTCGACGTGTCGCCGGGTCTGCTGCACACCGCCCAGGCACGCTTCACGCGAACGAGGCCCGCGCTCCAGACGATGCAGGACGGCTTGCTGCGCGCGCGTCATCTCGGCGAATTCGATTGCGTGATCAGTTTCGCGGCCGCGCACCTGCGCGACGATCCGCGCGATACGTTCAGGATCGCGGCTGCGCTGCTGGCGCAGGATGGCCGCCTGCTGCTCGCCGACGTGCTGCGCGATTCGCCGCTGCGCGAACTCGTCGCGAGCGTGACGGCCGACGCGTCGCTGCCGCGGCCGTTCGCGGACGAAGCGATCGCCGCGGCGGCACATGCGTGCGGCTTTGCACTCGATGCACGGAGCTGGCGCTCGACCGCATTCGCGTGCATCGATGCGCGTCGCACCGGCGAGCCGGTCGTACAGGCGGCGCTGGCCGGGTGGCTGCGCGACCGGTTGCCCGACGCGATGCGTCCCGATGCGCTGTGGTGCGTGCCGCGCTGGCCGCTCAACGCGAACGGCAAGATCGATCGCCGGGCAGTCGGGGATGCGCTGGCGCGAGCGCTCGGCGATGCGCCGGCCGCGCACGACGCGTTCGTACCGGCTGACGAACGGCAAGCGACGCTGCTCGCGTGCTGGGAGCACGCACTCGGCCGCCCGGCAAACGCGCGTGACGCGACGTTCTTCGCGCTCGGTGGCGACAGCCTGCTCGCGACGCGCCTGCTCGCGCAGCTGCGCGAGCGGCTCGGCGTGCGGATCGGGATGGCCGCGTTCTACCGGCAGCCGACGCTCGCCGGTCTGGCCGCGCAGATTGACGACCTGGCGTCGGCCACGCAAGCCGCTGGCGATGCATCGGTCGCGACGATCGAGGAGGGTGTGCTGTGAGCTTCGACGACGTGCTCGATCTCTGTCGCGAACGACAGATCGAACTGTGGTGCGACGACGGCGGCCAGTTGCGCTATCGCGCACCGGCCGGCGCGCTCGATGCGGATCTCGCCGCGCGCATCAAGGCCGAACGCGATGCGTTCGTCCGCTTCCTGCAGGAAGGCGCGTGGCGCAGCGATCCGGCACGCCAGCATGAACGGTTCGCGCTGACGCCGGTACAGGCCGCATACGTGCTCGGCCGGCACGAATCGTTCGAGTTCGGCGGCAGCGCATGCCATCTGTACGTCGAATACGACGAACGGAAGGATCTCGACTGCGTGCGCTTCGAAGCCGCGTGGAATGCGTGCGTGGCGCGCCATCCGATGCTGCGCGCGATCGTCGAGGACAACGCATGGCAACGCGTGCTGCCCGACGTGCCGTGGCAGCGGCTCACCGTGCACGACCTGCGCGAGGCCGGTGCGAATGCATTCGACGCCCACGTGAGCCGCGTGCGCGAGCGGCTCGACCATGCGGTGCACGCGCTCGATCGCTGGCCGGTGCTGCAGCCGGAAGTGAGCCTCGGGCCGGATGGCGCGGTGTTGCACCTGTCCGTCGATTTCACGCTGATCGACTACGCGAGCCTGCAATTGCTGCTCGCCGAATGGCGGCGCCGCTACGACGATCCGCAGTGGCGGCCCGCGCCGCTCGACGCGACGTTTCGCGACTATGTCGTTCATGAAGCACAGGCCGGCATGCGTGCCGACCATGCACGCGACAAGGCGTGGTGGCTTGCCCGTATCGACGATCTGCCTGCGCGTCCCGATCTGCCGGTGCTGCCCGCGCTGCGAACCGGCGCGCGGTCGCGCTTCACGCATCGGCATGCACGGCTCGATCACGCGCAATGGACTTCGCTGAGCGGTCAAGCGAGCCGCTTCGGCCTGAGTGCGGCGAGCGTTGCGCTGGCCGCGTTCGCCGAGATCGTCGGCCGCTGGAGCCAGTCGCCGGCCTTCTGCCTGAACCTGACCGTGCTGAACCGCCCGCCCGTGCATCCGCGCATCGACGCGGTGCTCGGCGATTTCACCGCGCTGAGCCTGCTCGCCGTCGACGCGACGCACGGGCGCGATTTCGTCGAGCGTGCCCGCACGATCGGCGCGCGGATGTTCGACGATCTCGACCATCGCGCGTTCACCGGCGTCGACGTGATGCGCGAACTCGCGCGGCGGCGCGGCAAGGATGCGGCGTTGATGCCGGTGGTGTTCACGAGCGGCATCGGCAGCGTCGGCCGCCTGCTCGGCGAGCAGGCGGTGCGCGCGGAACCGCCGCGCTACATGATCAGCCAGACGCCGCAGGTGTGGCTCGACTGCCAGGTGACCGACCAGTTCGGCGGGCTGGAAATCGGCTGGGACGTGCGCGACGACCTGTTTCCGGACGGCATGCCGTCCGCGATGTTCGACGCGTACGTCGCGCTGCTGGGCCGGCTTGCCGACGATGCCGAATGGTGGTCGCACGCAGGCGATCTCGTGCTGCCGTCCGCCGCGCCGGCCGCCGGCGTGCATCCCGAAGCGGACACGCATATCGCGGCCGGGTTTGCCGCGCAGGCGTTGCGTACGCCCGATGCGCCGGTCGTGATCGATGCGCAGGGCGCACGCACGTTCCGGGATGTCGCGCAACACGCGGCGGCGCTGCGTACCGCACTCGAACTGGCCGGCGTCGGCGTGGGCGATACGGTTGCGGTGCTGATGCCGAAGTGCGCGCACCAGCTCGCGGCCGTGCTCGCGATCGTCCAGGCGGGCGCCGCCTACGTGCCGGTCGACAGCCGCCAGCCGGCGCTGCGGCAACACGCGATCCTGCGCAATGCGCGGGTGCGTGCGGTCGTGAGCGTCCAGGCGCTGGACTTCGAACATGAAGGGTGCGCACGCATCGATATCGATGCGTTGCCGCCCGATCCGCAATGGCCGCCGCGCGCCGCGCGCGATATCGACGGCGACGCGCTGGCTTACGTGATCTACACGTCGGGCTCCACCGGCGAACCGAAGGGCGTGATGCTGAGCCACGCGGCCGTGTGCAACACGCTCGCCGACATCAGCGCGCGTCATGCGGTCGGCGCGGGCGACGTGGTGCTGGGCCTTGCCGAGCTGAGCTTCGACCTGTCGGTCTACGATTTCTTCGGCGCGACCGCGCGCGGCGCATGCATCGTGCTGCCCGATCCGGCGCGCGGCAACGATCCGTCGCACTGGGCCGAGCTGATGGTGCGCCATGTCGTGACGCTGTGGAACTCGGTGCCCGCACAGGGGCAAATGCTGATCGACTACCTCGAAGGCGAACCGGCGCTCGACGTGCCGGCCCCGCGCCGCGTGCTGTGGTCGGGCGACTGGATTCCGGTGACGCTGCCGGCCCGCTGGTGGCGCCGCTGGCCCGACTGCGCGCTGTTCAGCCTCGGTGGCGCGACCGAGGCGTCGATCTGGTCGATCGAGCATCCGATCCGGGTGGAGGACACACGGCTCGCGAGCATTCCGTACGGCCGCGCGCTGACCGGGCAGACGATGGAAGTGCTCGACGCACTCGGCCGGCCGTGCCCGCCCGGCGTGCGCGGCGAGATCCATATCGGCGGCGTCGGGCTCGCGACGGGCTACGCGAACGATCCCGCGCGAACGGCCGAACGCTTCATTCGTCATGCAGACGGACGGCGGCTGTACCGCACCGGCGATCTGGGGCGCGTGCGGTCCGACGGGGCGCTCGAATTCCTCGGGCGGCAGGACGATCAGGTGAAGATCCGCGGCTACCGGATCGAGCTGGCCGAGATCGATGCGGCGCTGACCGCGCATCCGCTCGTCGGCGCGGCCGCGACGATCGTGCTCGGCGAAGGCGCAGAGCGCCGTCTCGCGAGCTTCGTGGCGCTGCACGGCGGTGAGCCGGCGGTGTCCGCGCAGGACGATGCGCTGCACGAAGTCACGACGCACGTGCGTGCCGGGTTCGACGCCGTGCGCTGGCCCGCACAGGCGGACGTGTCGCGCTCGGTCGCGCAGCTCGAAACGGCCTGCGTTGCATCGTTGGCCGCGTGGATCGTGCCGGCGGGCGGCTTGACGGCCGACGACGCGACCGGTTTCGCGACGCTGTGCGAGCGGCTGCGTGTGCCGCCCGCCCGCCAGCATCTGCTGCGCAACTGGCTCGCGATGCTCGATGCGCACGGCGTGCTGAACGCGGACGCCGAAGGCGGCTGGCGCATGCGGCCTGACGCCAGCCTCGCCGACGCGTCCGCATGCTGGGACGCATTCGCGCAGCATGCGTCGCCCGATCTGTGGCCGGCCGTGCTCGTCGATTATTTCCGCGACAGCGCGGGATGCCTCGAGGCGCAGGTGGACGGCAGCGTATCGCCGGCCGGCCTGATGTTCCCGGAAGGCGCGTCGCATATCGCCGAAGCGATGTACAGCGACGGCGAACACGCCCGCGCGCTGCATCGCGGGATGGCGCAGGCCGTACGTGCAGTCGTCGCGCGCGAGCCGCAGCGTACGTGGCGCATCCTCGAAATCGGCGCGGGAACCGCCGCCGCGACGCGTGCGATCGTCGCTGCGCTCGCGCCGCTGGTCGAAGCCGGTACGCGCATCGACTATCTGTTCAGCGACGTGTCGAGCTACTTCCTCGCGGCTGCGCGTGAACGCTTTGCCGGGTATCCGTGGATGCGGTTCGTGCGCTTCGACATGAATGCGCCGTTCGACGCGCAGGGCATTGCGCCGCATTCGGTCGACATGGCGATCAGCTCCGGCGCGCTGAACAACGCGCGCGACACGGTCGCGCTGATCGCCGGCATGCGTGCGCTCTCGGCGGCCGATGCGTGGTGGGTGATCCAGGAACTGACGGCCGAGCATCCGGAGATCAGCATCAGCCAGGGGCTGATGATGGAGACGCCGGACGACGCGCGGGCCACGGCGGCGCGACTGTTCGTGCCGCACGCGCAATGGCTCGAATGGCTGCAGGCGGAGGCGGGCGATCTGGCGCTCGGCTGCGTCGCGCCCGGCACGCCGCTCGCCGCGCTCGGCTACGACATCCTGCTCGCGCACGTGAAGCGCGGCGCGGCACGCATCGCGCCCGATACGCTGCTGTCGTTCGTGGCCGAGCGCGTGCCGGGCTACATGGTGCCGACGCAACTGCGCGTGCTCGAACGCCTGCCCGTGACCGCGAACGGCAAGATCGACCGCCGTACGCTGGCCGGCATCGCCGATATCCGCGAACCGGAGCCGGCCGTGGCCCGGCCGGTGCCGACACAGGCTGCCGATCCGCTGCTGGCACGTCTGACCGGATTGTGGGAAACCGTGCTCGATACGCGCAACGTCACGCCGGATCAGGACTTCTTCGCCGCGGGCGGCGATTCGCTGCTGATCGCACAGCTCGTGTCGCGGCTGCGCGGCGAGGAGCCGCTCGCACAGGCGCATCCGTTCGACCGGCTGCTGCGCTGGGTGCTCGCGCAGCCGACGCCGGCCGCGTTCGCGCAGTGCCTGCGCGATGCGGGCGAACCGCCGCTGGGCGCGACGTCGGCGGCCGCACCTGCCAAGCCGCGCGCGATGCATGCATCGACGGTCGTCCATGCGCCGGCGCCGCGCATGCGCGCCGACGTGCGGCCGATTCCGCTCGCGCCGGGCGCCGGCGTGCCGCGCGTGATCGTGCACGAAGGGCTCGGCACCGTGCATGCCTATCGTCCGGTGATGCCCGCGCTTGCGCGGCTCGGCCCGGTGCTCGGCTTCGCGGTGCGCGATGCGCAGGACTATCTCGACCTGCCGGCGCGCCACCTGAACGCGACGCTTGGCCGGCGCTACGCGGATGCGCTGTGGCGCAGCGGCGTGCGCGAGGTCGACGTGCTCGGCTACTGCTCGGGCGGGCTGGTCGCGCTGGAAATGGCGAAGTCGCTGGTGCAGCTCGGCGTCGCGGTGCGCACGCTCGACATCGTATCGAGCTACCGGATTCCCTACCTGATCGAGGATGAACGGCTCGTGCTGTTCAACTTCGCGGCGACGCTCGGGTTGCCGCTCGACGCGCTCGGTTTTCCGGAAACGTATGTGCTGGCCGACGCGCTTGCCGATGCACTGAAGGCCGATTCCGCGCGGCTCGCGCCCGGCAGCCTGCAGGCGCAGCTGGAAATCTTCGGCGATCGCTGCGAACCGCTCGACGGGCTGCGCCGCCGCGTGTTGCGCGCCGCGGCCGGCCTGTCGATGCAGGACGAGGTCGCGCATCCGCTGCTCGACGAGCGCGAACGGCTGTACCGGCTCTTCATGCATTCGGTGCAGGCATGCCATTGGGCCGGCGATGCGCCGTATGCGGGCGCGCTGCGGCTGTTCGTGCCGGAGCGTTGCAATCCGCTGATTCCGCAGCAGCGCGCGGCGCTCACCGAGTACTGGGCAGCGCAGGCGCTCGGCGGCATCACGGCCGTCGATATCCCCGGCGGTCATTTCGACTGCCTGAACGCCGCGTTTGTCGACACCCGCCTGAAGGAGGCACGATGAAGGTCCATCCGCTGCCGGTCGTCGTGGCCGGTTCCCGTTTCGGTCAGTTCTATGCGGCGGGCCTCACGGCGTCCGGTTCATATCACGTCGCCGGCATTCTCGGTCGGGGCAGCGCGCGCACGGCCGCATTGGCGGCGCGTGTCGGTGCGCCCGTATTCGAGCGCGTCGATGCGTTGCCGGACGACGTGCGCGTGGCATGCGTTGCAGTCGGCGGCGCGGCGCGCGGGGCGGAAGGCGCTGCGCTCGCGTGCCGGCTGCTCGAACGCGGGATCGACGTCGTGATCGAGCATCCGTTGCTGCCCGACGAATGGGACTCCGTGCTGCGCACCGCATCGCGTCACGGCCGCCGTTGCCTGCTGAACAGTTTCTACCCGAACCTGCCGGTCGTCGCGCGCTTCATCGCGGTCGCACGCCGGTTGTGCGAGACGAGCGCGCCCGTGCATGCGGATGTCGTGTGCTCGGTGCAGGCGAGCTACGCAGCGCTCGACGTGCTCGCGGCGGCCTTGCAGGGCGTCGGGCCGTGGTCGGTCGAGCCGGTCGGGCCGGCGCTGTCGTCGATGCGCGAATGCGCGATGGTGCTGGCCGAAACGCCGGTGTCGCTGCGCGTGCACAACGAGATGGCAGCGGCCGACGACGGCCGGATGAGCGTGCTGTTCGGCATCACGCTGACGACGGACTCGGGTACGTGGACGCTCGCGTCGCCGCACGGTCCGCTATGGTGGGCGCCCGCGCTGCGCGAGCCGGCGACGGACGAGGACGGGCTGTTCCCGATTTTCGGCAATCCGGCGGGCGACGACCTGCCGAGCATCCAGATCTGCGACGACGCACAGGACACGTGGGGCGAGATTCATGCGCGCTGCTGGCCGCAGGCGGCCGTGCGCGCGGTCGACCGGCTCGTGTCCGGCGAGGGGCTGCACGCGAGCAACCAGCGCAGCATCGACGTGACGCGCGTCTGGCAGCAGCTGACCGCGCAACTCGGTTTTCCGGCACAGCCGCCGGGCGACGCGTGCGCCGCGACGCTCGGCATGCTGCTGGAGCGTGCCGCATGAAAGGACCGTTGCTTTCGATGTTGCGGCCGTTCGCGGGTCTGCTCGCCACGGCGGTGGTGCTGCAGGCGCTGGCCGGCATCGCGTCGCTCGTGCCGTGGCTCGCGCTTGCTCGGCTCGCCGATGCATGGCGCGTGTCGCCTCGGCTCGACGCAGCGTCGCTCGGCTGGCTCGTCGCGGCCGTGGCGGCCGGCGTGTGCTGGCTGGGCGGCCAGACGGCCGCGCTGCACCTGACGCACCGCGTCGACGCCGATCTCTGCGATCGCCTGCGCAAGCGCCTCGCCGATCATCTGCAGCGTTTGCCGCTCGGCTGGTTCGCCCGCGCGGGCAGCGACCGCGTCGCACGTCATGTCGACCAGGACGTGCGCGCGCTGCACCAGCTCGTCGCGCATGCGCCGGCCGATATCACGCAGCTCGTCGTCGTGCCGTGCGCGGCGCTGGCGTGCCTGCTCGACCTGAATCCCGCGCTGCTCGCGTTCGCGCTCGTGCCGCTCGCCGGCGGTGCCGCGCTGTTCCGCTGGATGCGCTCGGCGCGGTTCGCGCCGGCCGTCGCGTCACGCAACGCAGCGCTCGAACAATTGATGGGCGACTACGCGCAGCTCGCGCAGAACCCGGCGCTCGTGCGGCAGTATCCGGGCGCGGGCATCGAGGCGGCCGCGCTGGCGTCGACCGGGCGCTTCGAACAGGCGTTTTCGGCGTGGGTCGGCCGCGTCGGCGGCCCCGGCGCATGCACGCAAGTGCTGCTCGGCACGCCGTTCCTGCTCGCGTGGGTCGTGTTCGGCGCGACGTGGCTCACGGCCGGGCAGTTGCCGGTCGGCGAACTGTGCGCGTTTGCACTGCTGATCTGGGCGGTCGCGGCGCCGGTGCGCGCGCTCGGCCACGGTGCCGATGCGTTGCGCGAGGCACGCGCCGCTGCTGCACGCCTCGATGCGTTGCTCGCGCAGCCGGGCCTGCCCGAGCCTGTCGAAGGCGCGGCACAGGTGCCGCGCGATGCGTCGGTCGAGCTGCGCGGCGTGCATGTCGACATCGACGGCACGCCGATCCTGCACGACATCGACGCGACGATCGCGGCCGGCTCGACCACCGCGATCGTCGGACCGTCGGGCGCGGGCAAGAGCACGCTGCTGATGCTGCTCGCGCGCTTCATGGATCCGGACCGCGGCACGGTGCGGATCGGCGGCGCCGATCTGCGGCTGCTCGCGGCGGAGCGGCGGCGTGAACAGGTCGCGATGGTATTCCAGCAAGCCACCGCGCTCGACGTGTCGATCGCGGCGAACATCGCGATTTACCGGCCCGATGCCGATCGCGATGCGATTCGCGCCGCTGCGCGCGCGGCCTGCCTCGACGAACGCATCGACGCGTTGCCGGGCGGCTACGACTGCCTATGCGGGCGCGACGTGCGCCTGTCCGGCGGAGAACTGCAGCGGCTGTCGATTGCTCGCGCGCTGCTGTCGCCTGCACCGTTGCTGCTGCTCGACGAACCGGCATCGGCGCTCGATCCGCAAACCGGGCGGGCATTGCGCCACGCGCTGCGCAGCGACGCGCGCACGCGCACGCGCGTGATCGTCAGCCACGAGCTCGACGCGATCCGGCACGCCGACCAGATTCTCGTGATGGAGCGCGGCCGGATCGTCGAGCGCGGCACGCATGCGGCGCTGCTGGCCGCACGCGGGCTGTATGCGCGGCTATGGCGCGAACGCGGTGCCGCAGGCGGGGAGGCCGCATGATGACGAAATCGCTCAAACGTTTGCAGTGCCTGCCGCGCGACACGCGCCGCGCGCTGTGGTGCGGTGCCGGCTGGGCGGTGGCCGCTGCGTTGCTCGACGGCGCCTGCGGGCTGCTGCTCGTGCCGCTGATCCGCGCATGGTTCGCCGGCGCGCACGCGGTTGCGTTGCACTGGACCGTCGCGCTCGGCGCGCTGACGCTGTGCCACGCGGTCGTGCTGTACGTCGCGCAACGCGGCGGCTATCGCGCGGGCGGCGCACTGGCGACCGGTCTCGTCGATCGCCTCGTGCGGCACCTGCCGCGCCTCGCGTCGTGGCAGACCGTGCGCGACAGTCATCCGGCCGGGCTGCTGCGCGGGCCCGTCATGCAGGCGATGGGCATTCCCGCCCACCTGCTCGGGCCGCTGATCGGCGCGGTGGTGACGCCGCTCGCGGTCGTCGCGGGGCTCGCGTGGCTCGACTGGCGCATCGCGCTGTGCCTCGCGGCCGCAGCCGTGCTGCTGTTTGCGCTGCTGGAGCGCGGCGGCGCGCGCACGCTCGCGTCCGAACAGGAGCGTGCGGCCGGCGATCGCGACATGGCCGTGCAGCTTCAGACGTTCGCCGCGCATCAGGGGCTGCTGCGCTTCGCGGGCCGGGAAGGCGACGCGCGCGCGGCGCTGCAGCGCGCGTTCGACGAACAGCATCGCCGCACGCGTGCGCTGATGCGGCGCTCGCTGCCGATCGAGCTGGGTTTCGCGGGCGCGGTGCAAGCTGTGTTCGTCGCGATGCTGGCCGGCGGCACGTGGGCCGTCGCGGCCGGCCGGCTCGATGCGGCGACGGCCGTTGCGGTGCTCGTGCTGCTCGTGCGCTTCATCGAGCCGCTCGCCCAGCTCACGCAGCTCGACCAGGCGCTGCGCGGCGGCTGGCGCGCGCTCGACACGGTGCTCGCGGTGCTGCACGCGCCGCGCTTCGACAGCCCCGAGCGCGGCACGCCGGTGCACGATGCGAGCGTCGACGCGGTGCGCGTCGGCTATCGCTCGGCCGGCGGAACGACGCTGCTCGACGGGATCGACCTGCACTGCCCGGCGGGCGGCTTCGTCGCGATCGTCGGCCCCACGGGGGCGGGCAAGAGCACACTGCTCGGCCTGCTCGCGCGGCTCGACGATCCGAGTACCGGGCGCGTGCTGCTCGGCCGCTCCGACGTGCGGCACCTGAGCGAAGCGACGCTCGCCGCGACGCGCAACCTCGTGTTCCAGGACAACGGGCTGTTTCGCGGCAGCCTGGCGTGGAACGTGCGGATGGGGCGGCCGGACGCAACCGATGCCGAGCTGCGTGCTGTGCTGGACGCGGTCGGCCTGCTGCGCGACGCCGAGCGGCTGCCGGACGGCCTCGACACCGACGTGGGGCCGGGCGGCCAGTTGCTGTCGGGCGGGCAGCGGCAGCGGGCCTGCCTCGCACGTGCGCTGCTGGCGCGGGCGCCGGTGCTGATGTTCGACGAGCCGACCGCGAGCCTCGACGAACTGAGCGCGCGGCGTGTGCGCGACAGTCTCGTCGCGTTGCGCGGGCAGCGCACGCGCATCGTCGTCACGCACCAGCCGGCGCTCGCGGCGGCGGCCGACACGATCGTCGTGCTCGATGGGGGCCGCGTGCGGGCGACCGGCACGCATGCACAGCTCTTGGAAGCGGATGGGTGGTACGCGGCCTTCGCCCGCGCGGGACACCCGCATGACGCGGCGTCACCGGCTGGCGCCGGTGCGGACGAAGCAACCCGCCCGGCCGAATCCGAACACTGACGTGAACAATGCGGGCCGGCGTGCCCGGAATCGATAGGAAAAGCCCCTCGATCGAAAAATCGCCCGCCGGTTCTAATTGATAATGAGAATGATTATCAAATACGGGGGCGTGAATGCGGTACGAGGTACGGGAACCTGGGAGATCGATGATGAAGGGCGCACGAGCCGCCCGTTTCGGGCGCTGGCGCCCGTCGCTGTATCTCGGCCTGCTGATCGCCGCGCATCCGGCGGCGGCATTCGCCGATGCGGCGCCGGCAGCCGGCGCGGAGGTCAAGCAGGAAGCGGCGGCCGCGGCGCCCGCCGCGGGCGAGCTGAAGGCGATTGCGGTGAACGCCTCGCGCGGCGTGGGCGACGATCCGTCGGTGGCGACGGTCGGCAAGATGCCGCTCGCGTTGCGGGAGATTCCGCAGTCGGTCAGCGTGACGACGCGCGAGCGGATCGACCAGCAGAACCTGTTCTCGCTCGACGAGGTGATGCAGCAGTCGGCCGGCGTGACCGTTCAGCCGTACGTACTGCTCACCACCGCGTACTTCGTGCGCGGCTTCAAGGTCGATTCATTCGAATTCGACGGCGTGCCGGTCGTGATCGGCGACATGGCGAGCGCGCCGCAGGACATCTCGGTGTACGAACGCGTGGAAATCCTGCGCGGCGCGAACGGGCTGCTGCACGGCTCGGGCAATCCGGCCGCGACGGTCAACCTGGTGCGCAAGCGCCCGCAATACCAGTTCTCCGCGCACGCGAGCGTGAGCGTCGGCAGCTGGGACCGCTATCGCGCGGAAGCCGACATCGGCGGGCCGCTCAACGCGGCCGGCACCGTGCGCAGCCGGCTCGTCGCCGCGTACGAGGATCGCCATTTCTTCTACGACCACGCGAAGCAGGACACGCGCTCCATCTACGGCGTCACGGAAGTCGACGTGACGCGCGACACGTTGCTCACGTTCGGTGCGCAGTACCAGACGACGTCGTCGGTGCCTGACATGTCCGGCGTGCCGATGGCGCGCGACGGGTCGAGCCTCGGCCTGTCGCGCTCGACGTTCCTCGATACCGCGTGGGGCCGTTTCAACTGGGACACGACGCGCGCGTTCGCGTCGGTGGAGCAGAAGCTCGGTGCCGGCTGGAAGGCGAAAGTGAGCGGCGAATACCAGAGCGTGCGCTCGGACCTGAAGTACGCGGGTTCGTTCGGCGCGATCGATCCGGCGACCGGCAACGGCGGCCGGCTGACCGGTGCGGCGTACCAGTTCAGCAGCTACAGCCGCAGCCTCGACGCGAACGTGCAGGGCCCCGTGCATGCGTTCGGGCTCACGCACGACCTGCTGTTCGGGCTCACCTACGCGAACAGCAGCAGCGGGCAGATGACGGCGCCGCTGCTCGGCGACGTGTCCGGCACGCCGGTGAACGTGTACCGCTGGAACCCGAGCAGCGTGCCCGAGCCCGGCATCGGGCCGTACCAGCAGTCGCAGCAGAACGACATTTCGCAGAAGGGCGTGTACGGGCTCGGCCGCATCAAGCTTGCGGAGCCCGTCACGCTCGTGCTCGGCGGCCGGATGAGCTGGTGGAACCAGGACAGCCTCGGCGCGCACTACAACACCGGCCACCAGTTCACGCCGTACGGCGGGCTGATCTGGGATTTCGCGCGCGACTGGTCGTGGTACGCGAGCTATGCGGAAGTGTTCCAGCCGCAGACCAAGTCGATGTGGGGCGGCGGCATCCTGACGCCGGTGAAGGGGCGCACCTACGAGACGGGGGTGAAGGGCGAACTGGCGGGCGGCAAGCTCAACGTGTCGCTCGCGGCGTTCCGCATCGATCTCGACAACAACCCGCAGGTCGACAACGCGCATCCGTGCGCGGGGCCGAGCTGCTACTACGTGAACGGCGGCAGCGTGCGCAGCCAGGGCTTCGAGTTCGAGGCGAACGGCCGCATCACCCCGTGGTGGAGCGTGTGGGCGAGCTACACGTACGACACGATGCGTTACGCGAACAATCTCGCGAACGCGGGGGCGTCGTTTTCGCCGCTGCTGAACCCGCGCCACCTGTTCCGGCTGTGGACCAACTACGACCTGCCGTGGCAGGAGCGGCGCTGGAGCATCGGCGGCGGCGTGCAGGTGCAGAGCAACTACTCGGCGCAGTCGAACGGCGTGACGATGACCCAGGGCGGCTACGCGCTCGCGAGCGTGCGGCTCGGCTACCGCTACGACAAGCACTGGAGCGCCGCGCTCAACGTCAACAACCTGTTCGACCGCAACTACTACCTGAGCCTGAGCCAGCCGGGCTGGAACAACCGTTACGGGGAACCGCGCAACGTGATGCTGACCGTGCGCGGGCAATTCTGATGGCGCTCGGCTGGGGCGCGCGGGCGGCAATCGCGATCGGTGGCGTGCTGCCGGGCGCGGTTGCGCTCGCGGTCACGCTGGCCCGTCATTACCCGGCCGACGGCCTGAACCGGCTCTACGCGGCCGTGCTGCTGACGCTCGTCGCGAGCGTCGCCGCGCTGCTGTGGGTGCTCGTCGCACCCGGAGCGCGGCAGGCCGCCTGGCGCGCGGGCGCGTGGCTCGCGGTGCTCGTGCCGTGCGCGGTGTGCTGGGGAGGGCACTGACATGGACGCTTCGTCGCGTTCGCGCTGGCGCGCGCTGCATCGCGGCGCCGGTGCGCTGTTCGGCGTGGTGCTGTTCGTCGTGCTGTTCAGCGGCACCTGGAGTCTCGCCTTCGATTCGATGCAGGGCTGGTGGCGGCCGCCGCCGGTCGCCGTCGCGCGGCCGACGCTGCCGCTCGATGCACTCGTCGCGCGCGCGGCGGCGCGCGGGGTCGCGTTGCGCGATGCGCGCATCGTGCTGCCGCAGCCGGCCGATCCGGCCATCCGTTTCTGCGACGCACGCCAGGCATGCACGCTCGCGCTCGATCCGGCCACGGGCGAGCCGCTGCCCGACGCGGGACGAGGGGCATTGATCGTCACGCTGCACAAGACGCTGTTCGCCGGGTTTCCCGGCCGCATCTTCGTCAGCCTGTGGGGCATCGTGCTGCTCGTGCTCATCGTCGCGGGCCTGGTCGTCCATCACCGGCGCTGGCCCGACGCGGCGCGCATCCGGCGCGGCCGCGGGTTGCGTGTCGCGCTGTTCGACCTGCACGCGTGGATCGGCCTGTGGGGGACGCCGTGGCTCGTGTTGTTCGCGTTCACCGGCGCGTTGTCGGGGCTCGGCGCGCTCGGCACGGTGTCGCTGGCAGGTGTTGCGTATCCGGGGCAGCCGCAGCGCGCATTCGCCGCACTGCTCGGCGGGCCGCCGCCCGTCGAGGCGGGCGGCCCGTGGCGGCACGCGCCCGAGCTCGACGCGCTGCTGCGGCGCGATGCGACACGCGTGCCCGGGTTCCGGCAAGAGGCCGTCGTGCTGCATCGCTGGGGCGACGCGAACGCGCGCATCGAGATTGCGGGTACGACTGCGGGCCTGCCGAGCACGGCCGTGTTCGAGCGTCACCTGTATCGCGCGGCGGACGGGCAATGGCTCGCGGACGCCACGTCGCGCGGCCGCGGCTTCTGGCTGCGCGCGTTTGTCGCGGTGCAGCCGCTGCATTTCGCGCAATACGGCTGGGTCGGCGCGACGGGCGGCGTGTTGCGCGTGCTGCATTTCCTGATGGGACTCGCCGCATGCGCGCTGTGCGCAACGGGGCTGCATCTGTGGATCGAGCGGCGGCGTGCACAGCGCGATCGTTCGGCCGACGCGCTGGCCGCCGTTGCGGTCGGCGCATGCGGCGGCCTCGTGCTGGCGGGCGGCGTGCTGCTGTTTGCCGGGCGCGCATTGCCCGACGGCGTGCATGTCGATCATGCGCTCGCGATGCTGTTCTGGGCCGTGTGGGGCGGCGCGATTGCGCTCGCGGCCTGTGTGGCCGAGCGCGCGGCAGGGCTGCGCGTCCTGATGCGGGCGGCCGGCGCGGCATACGGGCTGGCCGGCGCGACGCATTGCGCGATTGCGCTGCTTGGTGCCGCCCACCCGGTTTACTGGCCGATCGACGCGGCACTCGTCGCATTCGGCGCATTGCTGCTGCGGTCGGCTCGCCGTCCGCGGCGCGACGCCATGCAGGCCGCGCGCGTGCCGGCCGGCGCCGATTCTTTTTAACCTCATGCAACTGGAGACTTCGATGCGCGATCTGCTCGAACATCGCCGCCTGGTCATCACGATCACGCTGCTTTACCTGTCACAGGGAATTCCAATCGGTATTGCGATGGACGCGATGCCGACACTGCTGCGCCACGACGGCGCGCCGCTTCACGCACTTGCGTTCTTGCCGCTCGTCGGGCTGCCGTGGGTCGTGAAATTCCTGTGGGCGCCCGTCGTCGACAACCGCTGGTCGTCACGCATCGGCCGGCGGCGCAGCTGGATGCTGCCGATGCAGGCCGTGGTCGTGCTGTGCTTCGCCAGCCTCGCGCAGATCGGCATGACGGTCGCGACGGCCGGGTGGGCGGTCGGTCTGCTGGCCATCGCGTCGCTCGCGAGCGCGACGCAGGACATCGCGAACGACGGAATGGCCGCCGAGCACTTCAGCGGCGACACACTCGCGAAGATCAACGCGATCCAGATCGCGGGCGTCATGATCGGCTTCTTCGGCGGCGGCGCCGGCACGTTGACGCTGATCGGCCTGTTCGGCCAGCAAGCCGCGTTTCTCGCGCTGGCGGCCGTCCCGCTCGCGAGCCTGGTCTGCGTGCTGTGGGTATTGCCGCGCGACGCGGATCGCGCGCGCGCCCGGTCCGAGCACACTGCGAGCCTCGTGCGCTTCGCGAAGCGGCCGCGTTCGTGGTCGCTGCTGTCGCTCGCGCTGCTGTCGGCGATGACGGCCGTATCGGGCTTCGGCCTGTCGAAGCTGTTCCTCAACGATGCGGGCTGGACGCTCGACGCGATCGGGAAACTCGGGATGGCCGGTGGCGTCGTGACGGTCGTGCTCGGTTGCGGCGGCGGCGCGTGGCTCGTGCGGGGGCTCGGTTTGTGGCGGGCGTTTACGGCCGGCGTGAGCTGTGCGGGGGCCGCGGCATTGCTGTGGTTTGCGCAGGCGAGCGGATGGCTGCCGGTGTCCGCGTCGTGGGCGTGGCTGTGCACGGTGCTCGGCTCGCTGGCGACGGGGATCACGTCCGTCTCGATCATGACGGCCGGCATGCGCTTCGCGGGCGGCAGCGATCAGGCCGGCACCGACGTAACGGCCGTGCAGAGCACCCGCGATCTCGGCGAGCTGATCGCATCGTCGACGATCCTGTCGCTGACCGCGAAGGTCGGTTACACGGGCGGGTTTCTCACGGGCGCCGGGCTGGCGGTGCTGGCGGCGTTGATCGCGATGAAGCTGCGGCGGCGGGAGGCCGCGTATGCGGTGAAGGGGGACGACGTGCTGGTGTCGTGACGGGCGCGGCGCGGCCGGTGTCGCGCGAGCCGGACGGGTTGCGGCAGGGCGGGGGCGTGGAGCGTGAGGTGGCCGGTCGGGACCGTTGCTGCTTGCCGGTAGCGGGCGGATTCGGGGGTAAACATGTTCTTTGCGTCGTATTTCCGGCTTGATATAAAGAAGCGTTGCCGCGATCGCAAGAATCGCGCCTCGCTTCCGGCAGGACGCGGGGCGGCCACCGGAGTCCCGCGCCGATGTTGCAGAACCTGTATTCCCCGTACCTTGACTACGATTCGCTGAGTCGCGATCTGGCCGTGCCGGCCACGAACCTGTCGGTGCCGGATTTTCCGTCGACGGAGATCCGGCAGATCGGCAACGGACATCACTATCGCGTCGACTATGCGAACGCGTACGCGGAAGGCCGGACCGAATTTCACGCACAATCGCCGGCATTCTGGATGACGTCCGTCGACGTCAGCTTCGCGGGCGTCGTGCGGCGGCGCACGCGTGGACAGAACACGCTGCGCATCCGCATCGCTCGCTGCGGAACCGGGTCGTATTCGGTGGCCGGGCGCGAGATCGACCTCGACGGTCCTTCGATGATGCTGGTCGCCGAACCCGACGGCATGCCGGCGGGCGACGTGATCGAGCGTGGCCACCATCAGGTGACGAGCATCTACCTGCACCGCAGTGCGCTGAGCGCGCTCTACGCCGGTGCGGAGGACGCGTTGCCGACCCCGCTGCGGCATTTCGTCGAAGGTACGCTGAGGGAGTCGTTCATGCACGCGGCGCCGATTTCACCGGTGCTGTTCGACTGCTTGCAGAGCATTGGCGACTGCCCGCTCGACGGCCGCAGCCGGTCGATCTACCTGCATGGGCGCAGCCTCGAGATCGTCGCGCATGCGATTGATTCGGTCTCCGACGCCGTGCAGCATGCCGATGACGACGCCGGGCGCGGCGAGGTGACCCGCATGACGCGGCGCGCGGTATCGAAGGCGCAACTGGTGTTGCAGGAGCATTTCGCTGCACCGCCTTCGCTCGACGCGCTGTCGCGTCAGGTCGGGCTGAGCCGCAGCAGCCTGTGTGCCGGGTTTCGCACGCTGCTTGGCAAGAGCGTGCACGAATATGCGCACGAACTGCGCATGCAGCAGGCGCTGCGGCTCCTGCGCGAGCCCGGCGTGCCGGTCACCGATGTTGCATACGCGGTGGGCTACAACCATCCGAGCAGCTTCTCCGTCGCGATCCAGAAGCGGTTCGGCATGTCGCCGCGCGAGTTGCGCGCGCGCGGCGGTTCGGTGGCGGCCGAACGCCCGTCAACCTTCGATTGAGCGGCAGGGCGCGTGCGTCAGGCGACGCACGCGTGCATGCGCAGCATGCGGTCGACCACCTGCACCACGAACGCCGGCGATTCGTACGGGAAATTGTGACCGTTGCCGGCCGGCGCGTGGATCAGCTCGCTGTGCGACGACGTCGACAGATAGCGGCCGCGCAATGCGGTCATCAGCGCGAGATAGCGCGCGAAGCCGGCTTCGTCGACACCCATGCGGCGATACAGCTTGTGCCTGTCGGCGGCGTTCTCCGGCCGCATCTCCAACGCGTCGCGCGGGGTGACGACGAACACCGGCAGATCGCCGAGCTCGCCATCGTGAACCAGCGTGTCGAAGCCTGCCCGCGCGCTGCCCGCGATGCTCAGCTCCGACAGCGCGGATGCGGCGCTGAAACCGGCGCGCGCATGCATCTCGATGCGCGCGGCGCCGAGCGCCATCGCGTCCGCAAGGCAGGTCCTGACGAGGTCGAGCAAATGCCTGACGGCGGGCTGGCGCCGGCCCAGCACGTCGAACAGATCGAGGTGGATGCCGAACAGGTGCAGCAGCCCGCCGAGGTTGCCGCCCAGCACCATCGCGGTGGGGCGCAGGCACGGCGGCGCATAGTTGAAGAAGTCGGGATGCGTCGCATCGAGCAGCACGAGGCCGCGGACGAGATTCGGATGGCGGCGCGCGAGGTTGGCGACGAGCAGGCCGCCGAACGAATGGCCGACGAACACGAACGGCCCGTGTTCGCCCGCGCGCTGCAGCGCCTCTACCACTTCTTCGACCTCGCGTGCGGTCGAGCGAGGATACGGGCCGGCTTCGCTCCAGCCGCTGCCGGGCCGGTCGATCAGGATCGAGCGCGTCGTGTCGCGAAACGCCAGATGCAGATGATGCAGCACGAGGCCGCCCATGTGGGCACCCGACATCCACACGATCGGCGGCAGGTCGTTCGCGCGGCCTTCCGCAAGGACGTGGATGCGATGGCCGCCGGCATCCACGAGTTTTCCGGGAGGCGGGCAGGTCTTGCGCAAGCGCGCCAGGAACGCGAGGTGATGGAGCGCGCCGGCCGCGAGCGCGATGCCGACGACGAGTACGATGCCGCCCGTCACGCGCAGGCCGGCGCACGCGAGCACGCCGCCCGCGCTGCCGATGGCGAACGCGATGGGCAGGCCCGCCCAGTCGCGACTCAGGAAGGCCGGAAGCCATGTGCGCATTGGAATTCCCCGATTCCGCAAGAACTTGAAGGGGCGGCGGCGAGCGATCGCATGCCTGCCCGTGGACCTCACACCATAACCGACGCATCGGTCGCGCGCTTTCGCTGTCCGCCACGGAATTGTCGGGTGCGTCCATCTGCCTGCGCGTGCCGGGGTGATGCTTGCCGGCCCTGCCCGCGGCAGTCGCGCGCAAAAGCATTCCGGCCGCTGGCAAAAGGACGCGGTGCGGAACGCCCTTACATTGGCGACATGCGTGCCTGCCACGATCGATGTCGCGGCGCGGGGCGACGCACATTTTCTTACCATGGAATCCGGCTATGCAAATCCTGAGGCACCAGCTTGACGACCTGCTTGCGAACGCCGTGACCGGTCGGGCCACGGCCGGTTATGTCGCCGGCGTCTGGCACCGGGGCGAACAGATCGAACTGGCGCACGGCGTCGCGAACCTGAACACCGGCGCGGAGATGACCGTCGATACGCGCTTCCAGATCGGTTCGGTTACCAAAGTGATGACGACGCACCTGTTGATGCGTTACGTCGAGTCGGGCCGGATCGGCCTCGATGATCCGGTCGTCGCGCACCTGCCGTCGTTCGCGCTGGCCGAGCCGGCGCGCGCGCAAGGTCTGTGTATCCGGCATCTGCTCAATCACACGAACGGCATCGATGCCGACGGCTTCAGCCCGATGGCCGAAACCGGCGCGGGCGCGACGCGCGACTTCGTGGATCGCCTGTCCGGCTTCGGCACGCTGTTCGAGCCGGGCGAGACGATCCACTATTCGAACCCCGGCTTCGTGGTGGCCGCGCGGCTGATCGAGGTGTTGTCCGGCAAGCCGTACAACCAGGTGCTCGAAGAAGCGCTGTTCCGTCCCTGCGGGATGAACGAATCGTGCACGTCGGCCGAGCAGGCGATCCTCCATCGGCATGCGGTGGGCGTGTTTGCGAACGCGACGAGCGGCGCGTTGCAGGCCACGCATGCGTACCTGTTGCCGCCGTCGCTGGCAGGTGCCGGTTCGACGCCCATTTCAACGGTGCGGGACATGCTCGCCTACGGGCGCATGCATCTGGCCGGCGGTTCGATCGACGGCACGCGGATCCTCGCGCCGGAGACGATCGCGGCCATGCAGGCCGTGACCTTCGATTCGGGGCGCCCGTGCGTGCCGCCGATCTGCCTCGGGTGGTGGAAGGTACCGGTGAGCGGCGTGACCGTGTACTGGCACGGCGGCACGACGTACGGCACCACGTCGAGCTTCGCGATCTGTCCCGAGCTGGATCTCGTGGTGTTCACCGCCGGGACGGGCCCCGGCGCCAGCCCGCTGCACGACCAGGTGCTGCTCGCGACGCTCGCGCATCTCGGGCACGACGCCGTGATGCCGTTCGAGCGGCGCGCATCGACCCGTGCGCTGTCCCGTTACGCGGGCCGATACCGGCATTACCCGATGCGCCTCGCGTCGGTGGCGGGAAGCGAGCGGCTGTCGGTCGAAGCGTACTGGACCGAGATGGATGCCGACAGCCGCCGGGCCACGCAGTGGCCGAGCAGTGGCGTGGAAGCGGGTGATGGCGAGACGCGCTTCGCGTTCGACGGCGGCTCGACTTACGTTCTCGAACTGGCTCAGCTGGCCGATGACCTGTTCGCGCCGCCGGGGACGTCCGATGCGCAGCTCTGCGGGATCAACGGGCGGCTGGCGCTGGTGTCCTTCCGCGGCGACGGCGACCGGCCGCTGGGCGTGCATACACGCTTGCGCTATCTGAAACGCGAGGACTGACGCGCCCCGGGCGGGCGCCTGTCCGCTGCATCCGATGGATGTCGCCAGGCCGGACGGCAGTCGAAATTATTTCGTCATGCAGATTATTGGGAAGGCACGGATTCGTGATGCCGATGCAGATCATGACGTCTGCATGACCGCCTGGCCGTGTTTCACCGACCGATACTCAACACCGAGCAGGAGTGACCATGCGTATCTTCGTTGCCGCGCTAGCGCACGAGACCAATTCATTTTCCCCGATTCCGACCAGCCTGCACTCGTTCGAGGAGCGCACGCTGTACCGGCCGGCCGGCGGCGTGCCCGACGAGCGGGCGGACGAACTCGTCGGCTACGGCACATTCGTGCGCGAGGCGCGTGCGCGCGGCCATGACGTGAGCGCGTCGATTTTCGCGTTCGCCGAACCCGGCGCACCGTGCTCGCAGCAGGATTACGAAACGCTGCGCGACGAGATCCTGGACGGGCTGCGCGGCGCGCAGCCGGTCGACATCGTGCTGTATCTGCTGCACGGCGCGCAGATGGCGCAGGGGTACGACGATTGCGAGGGGGACCTGCTGGCGAAGACGCGCGCGCTCGTCGGCCCCGACGTCGTGATCGGCGTCGAGCTGGACCTGCATGCCAACGTCACGGCGGCGATGCTCGACCATTGCGACATCCTGCTCGCGTGCAAGCACTATCCGCATACCGACTTCGACGAACGGGCGGTCGACCTGATCAACCTCGCCGAACGAGCCGCGCGCGGCGAGATCCGGCCGACGATGCACTTCGAACGCGTGCCGATGCTCGGCATGTTCTTCACGACCGAGCCGCGCATGGCGAGACTGAACCAGGACGCGGCGGACCGGGAGGGGCGCGACGGCATCCTGTCGGTGTCGCTGATTCATGGATTCCCGTGGTCCGATTTCCCGGATACGGGCGCCGGCGTGCTGGTGGTGAGCGACGGCAATCGCGCTGCGGCAAGCGCACAGGGCCGCACGCTGGCACGCGAACTGGCGCACGGCTTCGTGGCCGTGCGTGACGAGACGCACGCGCTGCGCCTGCCGATCGAGCGCATTCTCGACGAGATCGAAGCCGCACCGCCCGACGCGCCCGGCCGGCCGTTCGTGATTGCCGACACGGCCGACAATCCGGGCGGCGGCGCCGGCTCCGACTCCACGTTCATCCTCGAAGCCATCCTCGAGCGCGGTCTGCGCAACGTGGCGATCGGCATGATCTGGGATCCCGTCGCGGCGGTGTTCGCGCGCGACGCCGGCGTGGGCGCGACGATCGCGCTGCGCCTCGGCGGCAAGAGCGGTCCGCGCGCGGGGCGCCCGCTCGACGTGGTCGCCCGGGTCCTGGCCGTCGATGCGGGGTTGGCGCAACGCGACGAGACGTTCAAGTTTCCGGGGCCCGGCCTCGGCCTTTCCGCGGTACTGGACATCGACGGCGTGCGCGTGGTGGTCAACTCCGTGCGGCAGCAAACCTACAGTCCGAGCTGCTTTTTCGATCTCGGCATCGACCTGCGGCGTTGCCGCATCGTCGTGGTGAAGTCGACGCAGCATTTCCAGGCACTGTTTGGCCCGCTGGCACGTGCCATCTACTACTGCGATACGCCGGGATCGCTGAGTCTCGACTTCAGGGCCGACGACTACGCACGCCTGGCGCGCCCGATGTGGCCTTTCGACGAAATCACGGCATGACCCTACCCTGACCGTCAGGCAGTCGAGGTCCCGCGGACGCCGGCAAAACACTGCCGGCCGTTCGCGAAAGTTTTGCCGCAGTCAAGCGGCTATTGTCTATGGGCAGGATCGTCAGCGGAGGAGACGCAGCGTGTTAAACGAAACAACCGGTCGATCGCCGTCATTGTCGCGCGCATGGTTTGCGCTGGCCGTGCTCGCGCTGGCCGCGATACTGGGCATTACCGACCGTCAGATGCTGACGCTCGCCGTCGAGCCGCTCAAGCGCGACCTGCAGCTCAGCGACACCAGCCTGGGGGCGATCGTCGGCTTCGGCCCCATCCTGTTTGGCGCGCTGGCGTCGCCGCTGCTCGGCTGGCTCACGGACCGGGTCGACCGGCGCTGGCTGCTGGTCGGCTGCGTGCTCGTGTGGAGTGCAGGCACGGCGCTTTGCGGCCTCGTGACGCAAGGCTGGATGCTGTTCCTCTGCACGCTGACACTCGCGGTGGGCGAGGCGGGGCTCGGGCCGGTCGTCTACAGCTTGTTGCCCGACCTGTTTCCGCCCGCGCTGCGCACGGCGGCGAACACGATCTTTTTCGCGGTCGCGCTGTTCGGCGCCGGGCTCGGCATCGCCGGTGCCGGTGCGATCTTCAGCCTGGCCGCGCCGCTCGCGCATGCGCTGTCGATCGAACCGTGGCGGCTGGCGTTCCTGCTCGTCTCGATACCGGGGCCCGTCGTCGCGTGCCTGTTCGCGCTGGTCGGCCATCCGCCGCGCGGCGGCACGGCCGGCGTGCGCGAACGCGTGCAGGAGACGCTCGTGCACTATTGGCGGCGCTCGGGCACGATGCTGACGTGCCTGATCGTCGGCTATGCGATGGCGGCATTCTATGTCGGCGCGATCCTGGGCTGGGCGCCGGTTGCACTGATTCGCGACTTTCACGTCGACGTCGCGCAGTCGGGGCTGTACAGCGGCATCGCGGTGGGCGGCGGGTCGGCGCTCGGCCTGCTGGCGAGCGTGCTGGCCGTGCGATGTCTGCGGGCGCGCTGGGGCCGGCTGTTGCCGGTCGTGATCGGTTGCGCGATGGCGCTGCTCGCCGCACTGCTGCTGTTGAGCCTGTCGTTCGCGACGAGCGCGCCAATGCTGCTCGCGTGCATGATAGGCATCATCGCGGTCTATATCTGCGGGGCCGCGCTGACACCGACGCTGTTGCAGGACATCGCGCCGCCGCATTTGCGCGGGCGCGTCGTCGGTACGTCGTCGCTCGTCACCTATGCGTTCCAGGCGGTGTCCGTGCCCTCGGTGGGAGCGATCTCCGATGCACTGAACGGCGCACCGTACGCGTTGCTCAAGGGCATCGCGTGGCTCGGCGTGCCGGCCGCCGTCGGCAGCGTGATCCTGCTGGGTCTCGTGTTGCGTGCCTTCCGTACCCGTTTCGAACCGCGCTGCGAAGTCGGCGCGCAGGCGCTTTAACGTCGTCATCCGCGCGGCCGTCCGGCCGCCGCATCGCCGCACGCGGCCCTGCCGTGCGTGATGTGTCTTTCGTGCGCGCCTGCGCGCGAAAGGCACGCTTCATCTTCTTCCTTTCCCGCATTCCACCCCGGTTGCCCGATTGCCGCACGGCGCGCCGCGACCGCTTGCGTGCGTGCTTTTTGCGCGATCGGCAGGACGCGATCGGCCGAGGACGGTAGCCAATGTTTTTCGGCGTTGCGCAAAAGCAGCGGCCGATTTGGCTGCTTACCTTGGAGTCATTCGGACGGGCGGTCCGCACGCCGGACGGCTCGGGAAGTCGGACACGTCCGCTTACGTTCAGACAGACAGGAGGAGATGCAGATGGCAAGCAAGAAGGGCGGGGGCGCAGTGGAGTCGACGATATTCAGGCGTACGCTGGTTGCCGTTTCCGTCATGCAGATGTTTCTTGCCGCATCGGGCGCGTGCGCACAGACCGAACCCGCGCAGACCGGCACGCAGCCGCCCGCGTCGGCTGCCACGCAGAACGCGGCGCCCGCCGCGAGCCGCGATGCGCACGGCAGCGCCGGCAGCGCGGCAATCACGCTCAATTCCGTCGAGGTGACGGCCAACCGGCGCCGTGAGCCCGCGCGCGAAGTGCCGATGAAGATCGACACGCTGTCGAGCGACGCGCTGCAGAAGTCGGGCGCCACGAAGCTGAGCGACTACCTGTCGACGCAGCCGGGCGTCGGTTTCAACAGCGGGGGCGGCCCTGGCCAGGGAACGATCTCGATGCGCGGTGTGACGGCCGGCAAGGACGTCGGACCGACCGTGGGCGTGTACGTCGACGATACGCCGCTCGGCTCGAATACCGTGTCGGGCGGCGGGGCCGCGCTGGCCCTCGACATGGGGCTGCTCGACCTGAACCACATCGAGATCCTGTTCGGGCCGCAAGGAACGCTGTACGGCGCGGGCGCGATGGGCGGCCTGTTGAAATACGTCACCAACCAGCCCGATACCGAGAGCTTCTTCGGCACGGTCGGGACGACGTTCTCGTCGACCTGGCACGGCGGTCTCAACAACACGACCAACGTGGTACTGAACCTGCCGCTGAAACAGGACGTCGCCGCGCTGCGCATCGCCACGTTCAACAATCACGACGGCGGTTACGTCGACGCGACGGGCGCGGCAGCCGGCACGCGCATCAACCGGAGCGACACCACCGGTATGCGTGCGTCGCTGCTCGTGACGCCGACGCGCAAGCTCACGTTCCGATTCACGGCCACGATCCAGAACATCAACAGCAGCGGGCAGAACTACGTCGACTACGGGATGGACGGCCGGCCCGCGTACGGCGCGTTGACCAAACTGCAGGATGCACCCGAGCCGTATCACCAGAGCAACCAGTTCTACACCGCGAATGCCGAATACGATTTCGGCTGGGCGCGCCTCAATGCAATTTCCGCGTACCAGTCGCTGCGTACGTCGACGACGCTCGACTTCACGCCGTTCTATGCGCCGATCCTCGCGGCGGGCGGACTCGACGTCAGCACCGTCACGCCCAGTTCCACCGTTGGCACCAACAAGGTGACGCAGGAACTGCGGCTGACCTCGCCCGGCAACCGGACGCTCGAGTGGGTCGCGGGGCTTTATTACGATCATGAGCACAGCACCACCGTGCAAGCCTATCGTGCGACCGCGGGCGGCCAACCGCTCGGCGATCTGGAGAAGCTCGGCTATTCCGGCAGCTACCAGGAATTCGCGGCCTACGGCGACGTCACCTACAACGCCACGTCGCGCATCGCGCTGACGGCCGGCATGCGCATTGCCCACAACAGTCAGGACTACCGGCAGGAGACGTCCGGCATGCTCGTGCCGACACCGTTGTCCGCGCCGGGCGCGTCATCGGATACGAGCAAGACGTACATGTTCACGGCCAGCTACAAGCTCACGCCGACCAGCAACGTCTATGCGCGCGTCGCGAGCGGCTATCGCCCGGGTGGCCCCAACAGCATGGCGGTCAGTGCGGTGACGGGGCAACTGATCGCCGGCAATCCGACCTACAGGCCCGACACGCTGTGGAACTACGAAGTCGGTTACAAGGCGGACCTGCTCGACAACCGCGTGTCGGTCGCGCTGTCGGCCTATGACATCGAGTGGCACGACATCCAGCAGTACGGGGCGGTGGACGGCGTCGCGCAGCTCGTCAACGCGGGCAATGCGCGGATCAAGGGGCTGGAGGCATCGGGCGTGGTGCGGCCGACGTCGGCCCTGTCGTTCAACGCGTCGCTTGCCGCAATCGACGCGTACCTGACCAAGGGGTCGCCGAGCGTCGGCGCGCGCACGGGCGACCGTCTGCCGAACACCGCGAAGTTCGCGGCATCGCTGGGTGCGAGCTACCGCTTTCCGCTCGGCCCGTGGTCGGCTGTCGCCGGTGCGACCGAACGCTTCGTGGGCGAGCGCCATGCGAGCTTCGCGGGCGCCACGGGCTCGCCCGATTTCGTGCTGCCCGCCTATGCGGTCACGGATCTGCAACTGGGCGTCGACCTGCGCTACGCGAGCCTGTCGTTCTTCGTCAGGAACCTGTTCAACCGCGAGGGCCTGCTGTCCGCCAACACGAGTTATGTGCCGCTCGGCGGCAACGTGTGGGCGTCGGTGATCCAGCCGCGCACGATCGGCGTGCAACTGAGCGCGCCGTTCTGACGCGCAGACGATTCGAGGAGGTTCCATGTTTGCGCAACCCGCCCCGGCCCGCCGGCCCGCCGGACAACCGCGCCCGTACGGGCAGGCGAGCGGCCATCCTGTGCGCCGCTACGGCGGCATCGCGGCTGTCCTGCTGCTGCACGCGGCGCTGATCTATGCGTTGCTGAACGGTCTCGCCAATCGCGTGACGGAGATCGTCCAGCACCCGGTCGACGTACGGATCATCGAGCCGGTCAAACCGCCTCCGCCGCCCCCACCGCCGAAACCGGTCGTGAAGGCGCAGCCGTCGAAGGTGGTGCCCCCGCCGCGAATGTTCGTGCCGCCGCCCGAGGTGCCGGTCCACGCGCAGGCGCAGTCGACGCTGGCGCACACGGCGACCCCCGTGGTCTCCGCCCCTGCGCTGCCGGCTGCCCCCGCGGCACCCGTTGCGCCGAGCCACGAAGTGGGCGTCGTGTGCCCGAATTCGGAGCAGGTGCGCGCATCGCTGCGCTATCCGCGAGAAGCGCTGGAAAACAACATCACCGGCAACGTGCTGGTGGAGTTTGTCGTCGATGCGGACGGCCGCGTGTCCGGCGAGCGCGTCGCGCAGTCCGCCGACCCGATCCTCGATCGGGCGGCGCTGGCGGCGGTGAGGCGCTTCAGCTGTATCGCGCAAGGGCAGGCGATACGTGTGCAGGTGCCGTTCTCGTTCAACCTGAACTGACCGGTGCGTTTCGCGAAAACCGGCAGCCTGGGTGCCGGATGCATATTCAGATCGATCAATGGAGCAGACATGAAGAAGCAATTGATTGCCGCTTTCGCGGCCAGCCTGATGATTGCCGGTGGTATGGCAGGCGTGCTCGTCGCGCCGCATGATGCGCGGGCCGAGACGCGTGCCGCGGCGGCACCGGCCACCGCCACCGTCGCCGCGCTGCCGGCCGTTCCGGCCGTCGCCGGTCCCGCGCCGCAGGCAGCGCCTGCCGTGCCGGCCGCTGCGGCCAATCCGTACGGACTCGACGCGTTGTGGCGCGGCGGCGACTTCGTCGCGCGTTTCGTACTGATCCTGCTGGTCGTGATGTCGATGGGCAGCTGGTACATCATGGTCACGAAGTTCTTCGAGCAGACCCGTGCGAACCGCCGCGCGAAACGGGCCGACGCGCAGCTGTGGGCTGCGCCGTCGCTCGCGGAAGGCGTGCAGTTGCTCGACCCGGCGTCGCCGTTTCGTTTCATTGCGGAGACGGCGATCGAGGCCGGCGAGCATCACGACGAGGTGTTGCTCGAAGCCGTCGACCGCAATACGTGGGTCGACACGTCGGTCGAGCGGGCGATGGCCAGCGTGTCGAACCGTTTGCAGGACGGCCTTGCGTTTCTCGGTACGGTGGGATCGACCGCGCCGTTCGTCGGCCTGTTCGGCACGGTGTGGGGCATCTATCACGCGCTGACCGCGATCGGCGTCGCGGGCCAGGCGTCGATCGACAAGGTCGCGGGGCCGGTGGGCGAGGCGCTCATCATGACCGCGATCGGCCTGGCGGTGGCGGTGCCCGCCGTGCTCGGCTACAACTTCCTCGTGCGCCGCAACAAGGCGGTGATGGAACGCGTGCGTGCATTCGGCGCGCAGCTTCACGTCGTGGTGCTGGCGAGCGGGAAACGGCCCGTGCGTGACGACGCGCGCACGCCTGCGCTGATCGACTGAGCGGAGCCGGTCATGGGCATGAGTATCCGTCAGGACGATGACGACGAGGTCATCGCACAGATCAACACAACGCCGCTCGTCGACGTGATGTTGGTACTGCTCATCATTTTTCTGATCACGATTCCGGTGGTGACGCACACGATTCCGGTGGAATTGCCGAAGGAAACCGTGCAGCCGTTGCAGAGCCGGCCGGAGAGTGTCGAAATCGCGGTCGATCGTCAGGGTGAATTCTTCTGGAACGCGGCGCCGGTCGACGCGCCGACGCTGCTCGCGCGCCTGAAGGGCGTCGCAGTGCAGTCGCCGCAACCGGACGTCCACGTGCGCGGCGACGAGAGCACGCGTTACGAGTTCGTCGGTCGCGTGATCGCGGCATGCGAACGGGCGGGCATCGAGAAGGTGTCGTTCATCACGGAGCCGCCCGCGCGCGGCAGCTAGGAGGCAGTCATGGGCATGAACGTATCGTCGGGCAGCGAACCGGACGTGATGGTGGACATCAACACGACGCCGCTGATCGACGTGATGCTGGTCCTGCTGATCATGTTGATCATCACCATTCCGATCCAGATGCATGCGGTCCGGATGAACCTGCCGGTGGGCGCCGCGCCGCCGGCCGCGGAACCGGAGGTCGTGCAGATCGACGTCGCGGCCGACGGCGCGACGGCATGGAACGGCACGCGCTTGCCCGATCGCGCGGCGCTCGAGGCGAAGCTGGCGCAGGTCGCGGCCGAACCGGTGCAGGCCGAACTCAGGCTCCGGCCGGATCGGCAGGCGCCGTATCGTGATGTCGCCGCGGTGCTGGCGTCGGCGCAACGGGTGGGCGCGACGAAGATCGGGCTGATGGGGAACGAGCAGTATGTGCAGTAGGTGAAGACGGCGGACGGAGCGATGTACGTGACGATCGATGTCATCGCGTGAAGGCGGTGAGTGCTTCTGCGCAAGTCGGCTTCCGTGGCGAACGATCGTTACGTCCGCTGCGCGCGGTCTTGATGCGGATGGGCTGCCGCAAGGCGGGCGAACCGGGGGGGCGGAGCAGATTGCTGCGGAGGAATCGGGTGCGGGCGACCCGTGGCGGGGCGCTGGCAAGCAGCGCATTGCATTAACCTGGTGCCGACGGCGAGACTCGAACTCGCACAGCTTTCGCCACTACCCCCTCAAGATAGCGTGTCTACCAATTTCACCACGTCGGCACTGCAAGGGCCGCAATTCTAACGTCACATTGCGCATTTGTGAAGGGGGTGTGACAAGGTCGTGCAGGTACACGAAAGCGATCCCGGTAGAATTCGTCCGATCGGTCCAACGATCATCGCAACCGCCACCCGTTTTCTCACCGTGACCCACACCCTCGAACAACTGCAGGCCGGACAACTGTCGGGCGCGCGGCAACTCAAGCTCGCATGCGGGTTGACCGAATTTCCGCGCGAGATCTTCGATCTTGCCGACACGCTCGAAGTGCTCGACCTGACCGGCAATGCGCTGTCCGCGCTGCCGGACGACCTGCCGCGGCTGCATCGCCTGCGCATCCTGTTCGCGTCGGGCAATCGCTTCACCGCCTTTCCCGACGTACTCGGCGCGTGCGGGCAACTCGACATGATCGGCTTCAAGGCTAACCGGATCGGCGCGGTGCCGCGCGGCGCGCTGCCGCGTGCGCTGCGCTGGCTGATCCTGACCGACAACGACATCGGCGAACTGCCTGCCGACATCGGCGACTGTTCGCGGTTGCAGAAACTCATGCTCGCCGGCAACCGGCTGCGGGCGCTGCCGGCTGAAATGGCTGCCTGCCGCGCGCTGGAACTGGTGCGGCTGTCGGCGAACCGGCTGGATGCGTTGCCCGACTGGCTGCTGCACCTGCCGCGTCTCGCGTGGCTTGCCGTTGCCGGCAATCCGTTCGGCGCGGTGCCGGAGGCCGCGGCGTCGGCCGGGCCGGACGTCGTCGCGATCGACTGGGCGTCGCTTGCATGTGAACAGAAGCTGGGCGAGGGCGCATCGGGTGTCATTTATCGCGCGCAGTGGCGGGCGGACGGCCAGCCGCCGCGGACGGTCGCGGTCAAGCTCTTCAAGGGGGCGGTAACGAGCGACGGCCTGCCCGATTGCGAAATGGCCGCGTGCCTGCATGCCGGCCGTCATCCGAACGTGATCCCGGTGATCGGCAAGGTGTACGGGCATCCCGACGGCGCGCACGGCCTCGTGATGGAGCGGGTCGATTCCGCGCTCACGAATCTCGCCGGGCCGCCGAGCTTCGCGTCCTGCACGCGCGACGTCTATGCGGCCGGCACGCAATTCGATCCGGCGGAAGCGGTGCGGATCGCGCACGGCATCGCGTCGGTCGCCGGCCATCTGCATGCGCGCGGCATCATGCATGGCGACCTGTATGCGCACAACATCCTGCACGACGGGGAGGGCGGTGCGTTGCTCGGCGATTTCGGCGCGGCGTCGCTTTACGACGTGAACGACCGTACACGCGGCGCCCGGTTCGAACGGCTCGAGGTGCGGGCATTCGGCCATCTGCTCGGCGAATTGCTCGCGCGATGCGAACCGCACGCCGGCGCGCTCGATGCGCTGGCGGCGGCGTGCCTGAACGAGGACGTCGATGCGCGTCCGTCGTTCGACGCAATCACGGCCGCGCTGGCCGCGCACCTGCGCTGACGGGATTGCGCCGGCTTAGGCCTGCCGCGCAGTCAGCAGCTTGATTCCGAGCCCGACGAACAGCAGCCCGCTGGCGCGCTTGAGCGCGCGCACCGCGCGGCTCATGCCGAAGCCGCGATGAAACCGGCGCACGCCGGCCGAATAGACGCTGTGAACGATCACGACCGTGCAGGCGATCGTCGCGTACATCACGACGAACTGCAGCGCGAGCGGGCGGTCGTGCACGACGAACTGCGGCATGAACGCCGACAGGAAGATCATCGTCTTCGGATTGCTGCCCGACACGAGCAGCGCTTCGCGGAACAGCTTGCGGCGGTCGGGCACGGCGATCTCCGCGGCGCCGCCCGACGCGGCGGCCTTGCGGTCGCCGCGCAACTGCCGGACGCCCAGGAACATCAGGTAAGCGGCGCCGACCACCTTCATCGCGACGAACAACGGCGGCATCGCGGCCAGTACCGCGCCGACGCCGAGCGCGACGAGCACCACGACCACGCCCTGCGCGACGAGGTTGCCCGCGATCGTCGCGGCGGTGCCGCGCGTGCCGTAGCGCACCGTATTGCGGATCACGAGCAGCACGTTGGGCCCCGGCGACAGCGTCGTGGCGAGATAGGCTGCGGCGAACAGCATCCAGGTCTGAAGGGCCATGCGTTGCTCCGAGAGGCGGTTCCGGCGATCGGGATGCATCGATGATGCCACGCCAATAATGGCACGCGCCGCCACCGGAACCGTGCGGGCGCGTCAGCGCGCGTCGCGCATGCAGTACGCGGGAATCGACGGCGGCGTGTCGATGGCGGCAGGCCGCGTCATCCACGCGATCCACGCTGCCCATATCCCGCAGACGATCAGTACGGCAACATTCAGCGGCGTCCGGTAGCGGACGATCAGGTCGGCCAGCGGCAGGCGGTCTTTCATGTGCGTCTCCTTCGATCGGGGTACGGGGTGCGTTACTGGCCGGCGTAGGTCGGCGGCTTCGCGTCGCAGGTCACGGACACCGTCGAGCCGTCTGCGAAGTGCAGCCGGAACGGCACCTTCGCGCCGGGCGCGACGGCCTGGCGCGGTTCCTCCAGCATCACGTGATAGCTCTTCGGCTTGAACGTCACCGTGCCGTGCGCGGGGACGACGACCGAGTCGACGTGAACCATCTTCGCGGTGCTGCCGTTCGTCTGCGTTTCATGCACCATCGCCATCCCGTATGCGGGGGTGTCGATGCCCGTCAGCGTCGCGGGCGCGTCGCCGTCGTTCTTCAGCGTGAAGTAGCCGGACGACGGCACCGTCGCGGGCATCGCGCGGATCCAGCATGCATCGGCCTGCACGGCCGGCGCGGCGAACGTGGTGGAAGCGTGCAGCGCCAGCAGCGCGAAGAGCAGGCCGGTCGGAATCGAGCGTTTCATCGTGGGTTCTCCTTATCGGGTGGGGGCGGTGGGCAGTGCGGTGTTATTTCAGCGTGAATGCGTAGTGGCCTTGCGTGCGATGGCCGTCGCTGGCCACCGCGACCCACGCGACCGTGTACGTGCCGGCCGTCAGGCTGGCCAGCGCGACGTGCATCCGCTTCCGGTTGCCGGCGTCGACGGCCGATTTCCCGGCGGCGACCGATTGCCCGTGGCTGTCGGTGACGGCGATCGAGCTGAACGCCGGTTCGAGCGCTTCGCTGAAGCCGATCGTGACCGCGTGCGGCGCGGCCGACAGTGTGGCGTCGGCGGCCGGGTCCTGCGTCTTCGGAATGGCGTGCGCATGCGCGGCCTGGATGGCGGCGAAGCCGAGTGCGGCGAGTGCGCCGCGAACGAAATGGAGGGTTTTCATGGCTGGATGAACGAGTGGCGAATCGGATGTGAAAGACGGATTCGACGGACGGATGCGCGAGCGGCATCGATGCCGGCGGCGGTCGGCACGGACGTGCGCGGCCGGGCATTCGCATGCGGGCGAATGGCGGTGCGGCAATGGCGGTGCGAGCCGGAAGCGGCCAGCCGTGCGCACGGCACGAGGCCGCGCGCAGCATGGTGAGACATGAACGTCCTTCGAAACGTGACACGTCGCGCACGCGGGCGGCGTGCGCGGACTGCGCGATGCGCTACGGCATCACGCGCAATGACGACGGATCAGGACGCGAACGGCGGGGCGCGCGGTTGCGCGGCCGTGAGCGGCAGCGCGCGGCGCAGGCTTTCGAAGCGGGTGGCCGCGCGGTGCTGGATCACGTGCACGTTGGCCGCGAACGTCAGTTCGGGGGCGGGCAGCGCGGGGGTATGGGCAAGCAGGCTGCAGTAGCCGCATGCCTGGAGATGGGCCTGCAGGCGCTTCGTCGACGCATCGGCGGCGCGGTCGCCGGTGGCGGGCGCGGCCGAACAGTAGCCGGCCAGCAGTGCATCGACACGCCCTTGCGTGGTCAGGGCCTGCGAGATCGTCGGCGCGAGCGCCGTCATCAGGATGGCGAGCATCCCGATCAGACTGCCGATCTTCCGGAGGCGACGACTCAGCATGCGATGCGCGGCGGCGGGTGGGCGACGATGGAGCGGATTATGCCACGCACGTCGGTTCGCAGGTCGGTAGGCACGTGCGGCGTAGCGGCGCGCTACGCGTGCTTCGCCAGGTACTTCGTGATCAGCGTCATCTGCGCGGCCCAGCCGTGATCGTTCATCTCGCGGGCCTTCGCGCGGCGCGCTTCGATCAACTGATCGAAACCCGTTTCGGTGACCGTCAGCAGCGTGCCGCCGGCCTGGGCGGCGAGCGTGAACGTGACGAGCGTCATCGGCTCGGACGTGTAATCGAAATTCGGGTCGATCGCGAACGGATGCCAGCGAAACGAGAACAGTTGCTTCGGTTCGATCCGATCGACGACGATTTCGAACACAGTGCCGGCATAGGGCTCCTGCGCCTTGGCGACATCGTCGTCGACGCGTGTCGGCGTGATGCGGCCGAACAGCGGCTGGTCGGCCGCGAACGGCCCGTCGAACGTGACGCCGAACCAGTGGCCGAATTCGCCGGAATTGCTGACGGCTTCCCAGACGCGGTCGGGCGATGCCGCGAGCTGGGTCTGTTGTTCGATGCGATCGGTTGGCTGGGTCATC
The DNA here is from genome assembly GCF_057439935.1 of Burkholderia cepacia complex sp. TUM26381. NCBI lineage: Bacteria > Pseudomonadati > Pseudomonadota > Betaproteobacteria > Burkholderiales > Burkholderiaceae > Burkholderia > Burkholderia cepacia complex sp. TUM26381. The sequence goes on from NZ_CM172007.1 coordinate 790,940, forward strand.
ACGTTCTCCATGCGGGATCGAGCATTGCAGGACGACGCGCGACCGCGCGCCGCGTCTAGTCGAGCATGACCGCGTCGGGCACGTCGAGCACGAGGTCCGACGTCGCGACGGCCACGCACGGCAGCGTATAGCCGTCTGACTTTTCCTCGCGGCTCAGCCCCGGCCATTCGATCGTGTAGCGTACGCTGCCGCTGACGATTCGGCAAAGGCAGCTTCGGCACGTGCCGTTGCGGCACGAGCGCGGCAGCGACACGCGTGCGAACGCGGCGGCTTCGAGCAGCGTCAGCGAATCGGGTGCGTCGAAGGTCACGCCGAGCGGCTCGATGCGCACGAGGGGCGAGTGGTCTGGATCGGTCATGACTGAAGCGGGCGGCGGTTCGGCGGCAACGCGCCAAGCATACCCGAACCGGCCGGCGGCCGCGGGCCGCCGGTCATCGGGGTCAGTGCCGCCGCAGGTACCGGTACACGGTGTTGCGCGCGAGACCGAGTTCGCGCGCGGCCGCCGATACGTTGCCGCCGTGCCGCGCGAGCACCGCGTCGATCACCGCGGCCTGATGGCTGTGCAGCGTCGTGCCTTCGCGCATGCCGGCCGGTGCGGGCGGCGTGGCTACCGCCGCTGCAGCCGGTGGGTCGTCGCAGTCGAGCCAGAAATCGTCGGGCAGATGCGCGAGCGTGATTTCGGCTTCGTCTTCGGCGAGCATGCCGGCGGTGCGCAGCACGTTGGTCATCTGCCGCAGGTTGCCGGGCCAGCGGTGGCGCGCGAACGCGTCGAGCACATCGGCCGCGAGACGGCGCGGCATCGGCTCGCTGCGCGCGAGCCGCGCGAGAATCCGGTCGACGAGCGCGTGCAGGTCGGTGCGCGCGGCGAGCGCCGGCAGCGTGACCGCGAGCCCGTTGATCCGGTAGAACAGGTCTTCGCGGAACGTGCCGTCCGCGATCATCGCGCGCAGGTCGCGATGGGTCGCGCAGACCACCCGCACGTCGACCGGCACCGCGCGTGCGCCGCCGAGCGGCATCACCGCGCGCTCCTGCAGCACGCGCATCAGCCGGACCTGCTGCGCGAGCGGCATGTCGCCGATCTCGTCGAGAAACAGCGTGCCGCCGTCGGCCTGCGCGATCTTGCCGGGGCTGCCGCGCTTGCGCGCGCCCGTGAACGCGCCGTCCTCATAGCCGAACAACTCGGCCTCGATCAGCGAATCGGGCAGCGCGGCGCAGTTGACCGCGACGAACGGGCCGTCCGCGCGCGGCGACGCCTGGTGCAGCGCGCGGGCGAGCCATTCCTTGCCGGTGCCGGTCTGGCCGAGGATCAGCAGCGGCAGGTCGCGCCCACGGATCTTCGCGACACGCTCGAGCACGGCGGCCATGCGTGCATCGCCGGTGTCGAGCGTCGCGAACGTGATCGCGTCGGGGTCCGGCGCGCGTACCCGCACGGCCGGCGCGGGTGGCGTGACGGCAATGGCCGTTTTCTGCGCTTCCGGGAATTCGCAGCGGGCGAGCACGCGTACGCCGGTCGACAGCGTGAGCCGGAACGTGGCGCCGGGCGCGCGGGCGGCCTGCTGCGCGAGCTGGCCGAAGCGCATGCCGAACAACGCATCGCTGGCCTGATGCTGCAGTGCGTCGAACGACGCGCCGAGCTGGAATTGCGCGCTGCGGTTCGCGGCGATCAGCCCGCCATCGGGGCCGAATGCGACGAGCCCGGCGAACAGCGAATCGACGCAATCCTCGTGCGCATGAAAACGCAGCCGCAGCGCTTCGCCACACTGGTTCGCGAACAGGTGGTTCTCGATCAGCTGCGCGGACATCCGCACGAGCGCGAGCGTATGCGGGCTGGAGCCGCGCGGGTCGCCGCTGACGTCGAGCGCGCCGAGCATGCGGCCGAACGGATCGGCGATCGGGGCGCACGAGCACGTGAGGATGTGGTTCGCGCGCAGGAAGTGTTCGGAACCGTGCACCACGACGGCCTGGCCCGACGCGAGCGCGGTGCCGATCGCATTGGTGCCGCGTGCGCCTTCGGCCCACGACACGCCGTTGCATAGCGCGACGCGGTTGGCTTTCTCGATGAAATCCGCGTCGCCGATGCTGTGCAGGATCACGCCGTCGGCGTCAGTCAGCAGCACGAGGCTTTGCGTATCGGCGATCTGTGCGTGGAGATCCTCCATCACCGGGCGCGCGTGCGAGAACAGCGTGTGATTCGTGTCGAGCAGCTCGCGCAGCGCGAGGTGCGACAGCGGCGAAAAATCGGGGCGTTCGTGCGCGCGCAGGCCGACCGCGGTCGAGCGCGCATGCGCCTGCGCGAGCAGGTCGGTGCGAACCGCTGCGGCGGGCAGCACGAAGGGTTGCGGCATGACTTGTCTCCTGTTCCCGGGGCCGCCTGGGCAGACCGAACCGGAATCGGCGGCGGAGTGCATCTCCGCTCGCGGTGCACCATCCGGCGCGACAGCCGACCGTCCGGGTACGCATCATCATACAAGCGCCACGTGCGATGTGCGACCGCGAACAAAATCCCCTTGCTTTTAAGCGCCCGCCTGCAATGATGGAAATGGAGCACGCACGCGCCGTGTTCCGCATTGCAACATGCATGCGACGCGACATGCATCCGTTCGGGAGACGCATCATGGTTCGGACGGAACTGAGAGTCGTGCTGGCGGCCATCGCCACGTTCATCATGCTGGGCGGCATTGCCGTGGCGATCCACGGATTGCTGTTCGATCTGACCGATGCGGTGAAGTACGGAGCGGCCGCGATTGCGGTGGGCGTCACGACCGCCGCGATCGCGCTCAACATCTGGCCTACCGATCCTCACTGACGCCCGTTGCCGAAACGGTGCCGGATGCCCCGCGCAGATCAGACGAAATGCGCGTCGGAACGACGCACACCGGAAAATTTGTCTCCTGCGCGAAACCGTCTAAAGTGGAAATCAACCGGCATGCATTGACCGCGCCAAACCCCGTGGTCAGGGCCTCCGCCGGCGAGCCCGCGTACATTTCGCCCGGCCGGTAGCGGACGACGGACGCGGTCATTCGTTTTCTACCGGTCGAGGCGGCTCTCATGCAGATCCATTTCACGAACGAGAAGCCTGAGTATTCGGGGCGTGACCTGATGCTTGCGTTCACGGCACTGGTCAATGGCGAGCGTGTTCAATGTCAGATTACCGCCGAGGCGCTGGAAGACCACTTCGGCGCGGCATCGCCGCGCTTCGAGGACATGGTCGGCGCATTCGACCAGCATCGCGACCGTATCGAAGCGGCTGCGCGGCGCCTGCTGTCGGAGACGCGTGCGCAGTGCGTGACGCTGCGCAGCGGCTACGTGCGCTTTTACGAGGCCAACTGGCGCTGACAACACGACGCTCGTCTTGCGGCGCGCGCGCCTGAGCGCGGCGCACGCGAAGACCGTGCCTTTCGCGCAATGCCGTTCGGCGGGCCGGGCGGCATTTTCGTATGCGGGCCGCGCCGGGTTGCCCGAGCGCCGGCCTGGCCGTGCGCGTCGATTCGTCAGGATCGCAGAAGAATCGCGCGAAAACAGAAACGCCACCCGAAGGTGGCGTTTTTTCATTTCATCGTGCAGTGCTGCGCTTACTCGCTGCCGAGATAGAAGAAGCGGAACAGGAACACGGCCGCGATGATCCACACGATCGGCTTGACCGTGCGCGCCTGGCCCGTCAGCAGCTTGAGGCCGCCGTACGCGATGAAGCCGAATGCGACGCCGTTCGCGATCGAGTACGTGAACGGCATCAGCAGCGCGGTCAGCGCGGCCGGCACGGCTTCCGTCGCATCGTCCCAGGGCACGTCGACCATCTCGCGCAGCATCAGGCACGACACGTACAGCAGCGCGGGCGCCGTTGCGTAGGCCGGCACGACGCCGGCGAGCGGCGCGATGAACAGGCACGCGAGGAACAGCACCGCGACGGTGATGGCCGTCATGCCGGTGCGGCCGCCGGCCTGCACGCCCGACGCGCTTTCGATATACGCGGTGGTCGACGACGTGCCGAGCACCGAGCCCGCGACGATCGCCGTGCTGTCGGCGAGCAGCGCCTTGTTCAGGCGGTTCATCTTGCCTTCGACGAGCAGGCCCGCGCGGTTCGCGACGCCCATCAGCGTGCCCGTCGCGTCGAACAGCTCGACGAGGAAGAACACGAGGATCACGTTGATGATGCCGGTCGACAGCGCGGCGCGGATGTCGAGCTTGAACAGCGTCGCATCGATCGACGGCGGCGCGGAGAACACGCCGTGGAACTGGTTGTCGCCGAAGAAGAACGACAGGATCGTGACGCCGATGATGCCGATCAGGATCGCGCCGCGCACGCGCAGGTGGTCGAGCGTGACGATCGTGAAGAAGCCGACGATCGCGAGGATGGTGTCGTGCTTGTGCAGATCGCCGAGCGTCACGAGCGTGGCCGGGTTGCCGACGATCACGCCCGACGTCTTCAGCGAGATGATGCCGAGGAACAGGCCGATACCGGCCGTGATCGAGATCCGCAGCGATTTCGGAATGCCGTTGACGATCGCCTCGCGCACGCGGAACAGCGTGACCAGCAGGAACAGGCAGCCGGAGATGAACACCGCGCCGAGCGCGGCCTGCCACGTGAAGCCCATCCCCTTGACGACCGTGTACGCGAAATACGCGTTCAGGCCCATGCCGGGCGCGCATGCGATCGGGTAGTTCGCGTACAGCCCCATGATGATCGACGCCAGCGCCGCGACGAGGCAGGTCGCGACGAACACGGATTCCTTCGGCATGCCGGCGTCGCCGAGGATCGCGGGGTTGACGAAGATGATGTAGGCCATCGTCAGGAACGTGGTGACGCCCGCGAGTATTTCAGTGCGGAAGTCGGTGCCGGCTTCAGCGAAGCCGAAATACCGCTTGATGGATTCCATGAAGGCGTTTCTCCGGTCGGGTTGTCGTGTTGATTGTTGTGCCGAATTGTTGTAAAGGCAGCGCGCGGCCGGCTTACTGTAACCAGCCACTATTGCCCGGCTATCGGCGGATTGTAATAGCGCGGATAGCTCGGACGATATAGTTGGAGGGCACGATCGGTTGCCTGCGCGCGGACGGTCTGGCAGCCCGGCCGCGCGACGAAGGCGCGCATTTTACCGGTTCGCGCGGCACGGACCGGCAGAAATGGCTGAAACGGCGGAACGGGGAGGAACGGCGGGCGAAACCGGCCGATGCGCGTGCAACGGCATGCCGGCTGCGCCGCGCATGGCGGGTGCGCGATGACATGCGACTGAAACGGAGCGCCCGCATGCTGCACGAGCGCGGTGCAGGCGGCGCGTGCGGGCACGAACACGTGCGCGGCCGGTGCGGATGCGCGGCAGCGGCGTGCAGCGGCCATTCGTCAGTCCAGGCGGTGGCAGATATCGGGCTATCCTGCGCCGAAGCCATCCCGTCCGCAACTGTCATTTCGCGATGCGGGGGCGACTGTGGTTTCTGTGTAAAAGATTGCAAGACCCCATCGCATAAACCGGCAAGTCTTTCTAGGATAGATACACCGCGCATGCACACGCCGGCCGGTAATTGCCGACGCGGGGGAGTCGCAGTCCGTGCAGGCCAGGCGGTGAATGGCGGTCAAGGCCGTTGCGTGTTCGGGCAGGCACGGCCGATTGCGATTGCCCGATGCGGGTTCGTCCGTAATCACGGAGGTCAGCATGTTGAACTGGATCAGCCGTTGGGCGATGCGACACGCCCCCACGCCGGAAAAAACCGCTGCGTCGATGCTCGTGACGGCGCGCATGGAACTGTTCGCAGCCGAACAGCGCGTCATCGATGCGAAATTACAGGCCGATTACTGGCGTACACGTGTGTCATTCCTCGAAGAGGTGCAGAAGCAGGGCATCGATCCGTGGGTGACCTCGCAGGCAGCGCAACGTCCCGACCTCGAGTCCACTCCCCGGAGCACGGGCCCGCGTCTCGCCGCCAGTACCTGATGCACGTGCTGCATCCGGTTGCTGCGCACGGCGCGCGATCGCTCGCGGCACGCACTGGCGTGCCGCGTCATTCGATGCGCACCTGCGGCGCGTTGCGCCGCAGGTGCGTCCGTTTCCGGTCGCGGCCGTTCCGCGTCGCGCGTGCGTGACCGCACGTCGCTCATCCGCTTCTTCTCCCTACCCCGACGAGCAAACGTTGCACGTGCGCGAGCATGCGCCTGAAGCGCTCGCCGCGCCGCACGTATGCGGTCGTGATCGTCGCTTCGGCCGACCGGTCGGCATCGGTGCCGAGCCAGATGCGCTCGCCGCGTGCGATGCGCAGCACGTCGCCGGGCCGCACCCAGTAATCGTCGACGCACGGCGGGCGCGTGACCCACAGCGCCGCGCCATGCGTGCGAAGCTCCGCGTCCTGCTGCGCGCGCCAGGTCATCGTCGTGCGCGGCGCGACCGCGAAACGGATCACGACAGTCGGTAACGCGATCGTGCCGGTGTGGCGCCGATCGGGGCGGTCAAACAACTGGCTTGCCTGGTCCATCGTCTTCTCCATTCAGTGAGCCGGACGGATGACGCGCACCAGAACAAAAAGGCCTCATCCGTTTCCGGTGAGGCCTTGTGTGACATGCGGTACTGCTCGATTGCTAACGCACAAGCGCCTCCCGTGAATCATTCTTTCGAATGTTCATCGGGCGATGAATCGCGACGGCGATGAGCTTGAACGTAGGCATGCGAACGATTTTGTTGTCGGGCTGCGGTGTTGTCAACGACTATTTTCGGGATATGCGCGGGCGATCCGTTGCCGCGCGCGTGCTGCGTTTCACGAGGCCGCTGCGCACGCGGCTCGAGCGCGCAGCGATGCATGATGCGTCACGCGCGACTTCTTCGACATCGCCCGCCCAGCATGGCGCGCATCCCTGCGAGCGCACGCGCAAGCCACGCGTCGCGTTGCATCACGTACACGGTCGTGATCGACGCTTCGGCGGGCGCGTCGTCGTCGGTGCTGATCCAGATGCGATCGCCGCGCGGCACGCGCAGCACGTCGCCGGTCCGGATCCAGTAATCGTCGACGCTGCCCAGCCGCGTGATCCACAGCGTCGCATCGTGCACGCGGATCTCGGCGTCGTGCTGCGCGCGCCACGTCAGCGTCTTGCGCGGCGCGACCGTGAAATGCAGTTCGACTCTCGGTAAGGCGATTGCGTCGGTGCGGCACCGATCGCGACAAACAACCAGCCGGCTTGCTTGGTCCATCGTCATCTCCATCCGTTGAGCCGGGCGGGATGACGTGCACCAAACAAAAAGGCCTCATCCGTTTCCGGCGAGGCCTTGTGACATGCGTAACTGAATCTCGATGCTAACGCACAAGCGCCCCCGGTGATCGCCGCGTACGGGCGTTCACTGGTGTTTTATGCGCGATGGCGTTGGGCTTGAGCATAGGCATGCGAACGAGTGTGTCGTGGCAGTGCAGCAATGTCAACGGAAATTTCGAGATACGTGGCGGTTACGCGTCGCGTTGCGCGAGCCCGTTCACGAGCAGCTCGGACAGCAGGCCCGTCATCCCCTCCGGGTGCGTGGCCGCACGTGCCTTCAGCTGTTCGACGAGTTCGGCGTTGAGCTTGCACGCGAACGGCACGAGGCCCTGTTCCTGGTCGAGCTTGCGCTGCGCGCGGCGGTCGAGCTTGGCGGCTTCGTCGGCGCCCTTGCCGAAACGTGCGGAGCTCGACTGCTTCATCGAGTGCGTCAGTTTGAGCGCCTTGTTCTTTTCGAGATCGGTTTTCTTCATGGCCATCGCGGCACCTCCGGGAAATTGAAGCCGCGATTGTACGCATTTCGGCGGGCGCCGCCCGCCGAACCGGCCGGAAACGCGGTCAGGCGCCCTTCGTCGTGCCCCAGTTGCCGCCGTGCGCGGCGGCCTGCGCGGCCGGCGAGCGCGCGAGGTAGGCGAGCGCCTGCTCGGTCGAGCCTTCGTGGTGCGGCGTGTAGCTCGGCTTGAAATAACGCAGCGCCGCGCCGATCACCTTCCAGAACGACGGCAGGTGACCGCGCCGCGAACCTTGCCACCACGCGAGCACGAAGCCCGGGTAGCGGCCGGCGTCCGGGTCGCGCTGGTACATGAACTTCGCGCCGGTCGTGATGTAGTAGAGCAGCAGCAGGATCACGAACGCCATGTGCACGCAGCGCTCCGGATAGCTGCCGCCCAGGTGCCGGTAGATGTCGAACGCGACGGTGCGGTGCTCGACTTCCTCGGCGCCGTGCCAGCGCAGCAGGTCGACCATCGTCGGGTCGGCACGGCCTTCGTCGAGCCCGTGCGCGTTGAGCACCCAGTTGCCGAGATAGCCGAAGAAGTGCTCGAGCGATGCGATCACGGCCAGCTGCTGCCGCAGCCAGAAGCGCGTATGGCCGATCTTCAGCCCGAACGGCTGTTCGCCGAGCACGCGCGTGAACAGCCGGTTGAGCTTCTGCGTGAACGGCTTCGTGTCGATCCCGTGCCGGTCGTAGTAGTGCTTCAGTACGCCGCCGTGCGAGCGCGAGTGCACGGCTTCCTGGCGCAGGAAGCCTTCGGCCTCGTCGCGCAGGCGCGCATCGGTGATCAGCGGCAGCGCCTTGTTGTACACGCGGCAGAACCACAGCTCGCCTTCCGGGAACAGCAGGTTCAGCGTGTTGATGATGTGCGTGCTGCCCGGATCGTTCGGCACCCACGTGATCGGCGTGTCGCTGAAGTCGAACTTCACGTGCCGGGCCTTGATCTTGTGATAGTCGGCGGTATCGGTCATGTTGTCTCCCTGTGCGGCGTCATGCGCCGTCAATGCGATGCCATGCTGACGCGGGCAATCATCCGGCCGAGCCACGGCATGAAGCGGCCGACGAAGCGCATCGCGTGCGCCTCGCCGCCGACCGCGACGACGGGGCGGTTGCGCAGCACGCCGTCGACCATCGCCTGCGCGACGGTTTCCGGCTTCAGGCCGCGCATCTGGTACAGCTTGGTCGCGCGCTTGCGCAGCCGCGCTTCGTCCTGCGCGTTGGCGCCTGCGTATTGCGTCGACGCCATGATTCCGGTCTCCGCGAAACCCGGGCACACGGCCGTCACGCCGATGCCTTTCTCCGCGAGCTCCGCGCGCATGCATTCGCTGAGCATCAGCACGGCGGCCTTCGTCGTCGCGTAGGCGGGCAGGTCGCGCGACGGCCCGAACGCGGCGGCCGATGCCGTGTTGACGATGTGCCCGCCGGTGCCGCGCGCGGCCATCTGCTGCGCGAACAGCCGCGAGCCGTGGATCACGCCCCACAGGTTCACGTGCAGGATGCGCTCCCAGTGCCGCGCGCTCGTGTCGAGGATGCCGCCGGCCATGCCGATGCCCGCGTTGTTGACCACGATGTCCGCGCCGCCGAGTTCGCTGCCGACCCACGTCGCGAGCGCTTCCATCTCGTCGGCGGACCCGACGTCGACGCGTTTCGCATGCGCCTGCGCGCCGGTCAGCCCGAGCAGTAGCGCGGTGCGTTCGGCGCTCGCGAGATCGATGTCGCAGGCGACGACCGTCGCGCCTTCGCGGGCAAACGCGAGCGCCGCGCTGCGGCCGATGCCGCTGCCCGCGCCGGTGACGACCGCGACCTTGCCGCTGAAGCGGCCGCTCGTGGCGCGGCGGCGCGCGTTCGCGAGCGCGGGCGGTTCGTTGCCCGACTCGATCGCGTCGATCAGTTGTCCGGCGAGATCGGCGAAGCGCGAGGGATCGGCGAGCGGCAGCCAGTGGCCGGCCGCGACTTCGCGACGGTAGTACTGCGGCACCCAGCGCGACAGGTTCTCGGACAGCGCGGGGCTCACGTACTTGTCGCCGAGCGGCACGATCGTCTGCACCGGTGCGTGCGCGTAGCGTTCGCGCGGCGCGAACAGGCAGCGGATGAAGTTCGCGCGATACAGGCGCACGCCGCGCGCGCCGTCGTCGGCCTGCGTCGGGCGCGGTGTGGCGGGCGTCTTCTCGAGCCGGCGCAGCAGGCGCGGCCACGCACGGCCGAGCCACAGCCGCCAGCCGAGCTCGGGAATGAACGGCAGGTGGAACAGGTACACGTACCACGAGCGCACGAGCTGGCCGCCGAGCTTGGCGAGCGATGCGGGCGTCGGGCGCAGCACGCGTTCGCGCAGCCAGAAGCCGACGTGGTCGAGGCACGGCCCCGAGCACGACGTGTACGACGCGATGCGGCCGGCGAGGCGCGGATCGGTGACGAATTCCCAGCCCTGGATCGAGCCCCAGTCGTGCGCGATCAGATGGACCGCGCGGCCGGGGCAGAGCGCGTCGATCACCGCGACGAAGTCGTCGGTGAGTTTCGCCAGGTGATAGTCGGCCGTGCGTTTCGGCACGCCGGACAGGCCCGCGCCGCGCACGTCGTACGCGATCACGTAGTGCTTGCGCGCGAGCAGCGGCGCGACGTGCTGCCAGACGCTGCTGTCGTCGGGATAGCCGTGCACGAGCACGACCGGCGAGCGGGCCGGGTCGCCCCAGGTCTTGACCGCGAGCGTCAGGTCGCCGGAGGTGACCGCCGTCTCGCTGTGAACCGATTCGAACAGGGCCAGCGGCGCTTCGTCGGAAAGAGGCTGCATCGTGAGTCCGTCGTTCAGGGAGTCGGGGGAAGGCGCGGATGCGTCAGGCCGCGGCTTGCACGGTCGCGACGGCCTGCGTGCGTTCGGCCTGGCGGCGCTGCCAGCGGCGCACGTGCGGCAGGTCTTCGTCGAGCCAGTACGCGTCGTCGTCGGTGATCACGAGCAGTTCCTCGAATTTCGCGCCGACGCCGGCGAAGCCGAGATGCGGCTCGACGGCCCACAGGCCCGGCACGGGCGCATGCTCGGAACGCCGGTCGATCGACCACAGCGGCGACCAGCCCTGCTGCTTCGCCGCGCGACCCTGGTCGAGCAGCAGGTTGCGCGTCGCGTTCAGCCCGAAGCGCGCGACGAAGCGCGGTTTCGACAGCTTGTGGATCTTCGCGACGCGATGCGCGAGCACCTTGAACGGATAGGCCTTGTGACGCGGCTCGACGCCCTGGCGGCGGCACAGTGCGTCGACTTCCTGTGCGACCTCGGCCATCGACCGGCGCTCCTTCACGAGCCGCACGATCATGTCGCGATGGTCCATCAGGTCGTCCTGCAATTGCTCGAGGATCGGGTTGTGGCCGAGGCAGTGTGCGTAGCCGACGTCGGCCACGATGCCGTCGAGCACCGGCGCGACGTCGAGGATCACCGGCATGTCGGTTTCGAGCTGGCGGTTGCTCGGGAAGAACGCGAGATTGAAGCCGCCCATGTGCTTGAGCCCCGAGAAGCCTTCGAACGCGGTGCGGTCGCCGAACCACGCGAACGGCTTGTGCAGCCAGTCGTGCACGCCGTTGTCCTGCAGCCATTCGGTCAGCAGCCGCGCGGCCTCCTTTTCGGTGATGCCGGGGTAGAGCATCGCGCCGACGGTTTCGACGCAGCGGTACGCCAGCTGCTGGACCGCGCGGAATTGCGGCAGCTCGTCGAGGTGGACTTCCGGCAGCGGGTGGTGATCGGCCATGGTGCGTCTCCGTTGGGGGCGCTGATCCGGAACGCGCCCGTCGGCGTCACCGTCGCGGGTTATTCAGTCAGCATTTAATGTGTCATTGAGCGATGTAATGATCATAGACGGTTCTGCGCGCCGGGAAGTGAGGATTTGTCCCAATGGAAGGGGGGAATGGAGGGGAGCCTCTAGGTTTCGGGACGATGTCGGGAGCGGGCCCGTTGCCGGGCCGGATCGCCGTGTCCGGCCATCTTGCGGGGCCCGGCATGTCGCGCCGGATCAACTTGGCGTCGCGTCGCGGCGTGACGCTGTCAAATTGCCGAAATAATTTCGTCACATCATTCGCCCCCAATTCGAAGCCGCCCCGGCTTCGCAGCGGCGATGAGCCGCCAGTGCGCCGCGCGGGGTAGTGACCGAAACCGATTCGACATTTCCACGGAGAGAGACCATGCAACGCCGCCAGTTCATGAACACCCTTGCCGCGGCGACCGCTGCGACGTCGCTGATGCTCAAGGCCGGCACCGCCGACGCGAAGAGCGCAATCGCGCCGGATGCGCTGGACCCGGGCCGCTGGTCGCCGTTCAACGCTGCGCGCCTGCAGGCGGTGCTCGACCAGCATGGCGTCGCGAGCGCGCGCTACGATGAAAAGCGCCGCCCGTACGCGGTGTTCGACTGGGACAACACGTGCATCATGAACGACTGCGAAGAGGCGTTGCTGATGTACCAGATCAACCATCTTCAGTACAAGCTGACGCCGGACGAATTCGTCGGCGTGATGTGGAAGGACGTGCCGAAGGGCGCGTTCATGAAGGACTACACGACCGTCGACGGCAAGCCGGTGACGATGGAGGATCTCGCCGCCGACGTTGAATCCGACTACCGCTGGCTCTACGCGAACTACCAGGGTTTCGGCGGCGGCAAGAGCCTCGACGAGATTCGCGAGACCGACCAGTTCAAGGATTTCCGCGCGAAGCTGTACTTCATGTACGACGCGATCTGCGACACGCACCCGCTCGAAGTCGGCTACAAGTGGATCATCTACTTCTACAAGAACATGACGACCGCCGAGCTGCAGGCGATGGCGGAAGCGTCGGATAACTACGGGATCGGCGACGCGCTGCGCAAGGTCCGCTACGAAAGCCCGAAGACGCTGCCGGGCAAGGCCGGCGTGGTGGCCGACACGCATTTCCACGGCATTCGCATCCATGAGGAAATCCGCGCGGTGATGCACACGCTGCGCGCGAACGGCATCGACGTGTACGTGAGCACCGCGTCGCTCGACGATGTCGTGCGCGTGTTCGCCGGCAATCCGAACTACGGCTACGGCGTGCCGCCGGAGAACGTGATCGGCCTGCGCCTCGACATGCAGGACGGCAAGTACACGAGCACCTATCCGGCCGGCTGGCATTTCAACTGGGGACCCGGCAAGACGGTGGGCATCCGCAACGTGCTCGAATCGAAGAAGGGCTACGGCCCGCTGCTGGTGTTCGGCGACAGCGACGGCGACGCGTGGATGCTGCGCGACTTCAAGGACACCGCGGCCGGCGTGATCGTCAACCGGATGAAGAAGGGCGAGATCGGCGCGGACAGCAAGCTCGCGGCCGAGCAGGTCGGCAAGCCGGACGCGCGTTTCCTGCTGCAGGGCCGCGACGAGCACACGGGCCTGATGATCCCGGACGAGAAGTCAATCAAGTACGGCAAGACCGAGCGCAAGCTGCTCGCTTGACGTGTGGCGGGTGCCGGGCCGCTGCGGCCCGGCGTCCGGCGGGCGCGACGGCGGTGTTGCGCGGGCCGGAACACGCGCGTCTCAGCGCTCGCGCGGCATGCCCAACCGCTCCAGCAACGCCCCCAGCAGATCGACCGGCAGCGGAAACACGATCGTCGAATTCTTGTCCGCGGCGATCGTCGTCAGCGTCTGCAGGTAGCGCAACTGCAGCGCCTGCGGCTGCAGCGCGAGCCGTTGCTCGGCCTGCAGCAGCTTCTCCGACGCCTGCTTTGCCTTTCGCATGAATCACCTTCGCGCGCCGCTCGCGTTCGGCGCCCCGAAGAGCGCCAGGCGTGATTCGCGCGAAGCCTTTCCCGATACGCGAGTGCCGGTGGCATGGCGTACCGAAACCGGTTGCCGGATAGCCTGCGCGAATCCGGTGGAGCGGAGTATTTTTTTGATAAGATACGCGCGATTTCGCTCTCCCGGAAACGGGGCGGCGCTTTGAGCCCGGCGCAATGGCTCGAACGACTACGCCCCGGCGAAACCCGGGGAGGGCGCGCCAGGCTGTCGTTCGATGCTGTGTGCCGGACCGAGACGTACGTTGCAGATTGCGTTGTCCGACATCGGGTATGGTGATGAGAGTCCGGTAGCGAGCCGGAAGCGGGATCGCCGGAACCGGCGACGAAAAGCATATACGAGACTTCCCTCGACTTCATGTCATTACCCGCGCATCTCCTCGTCACCCCCCGTCAATCGCTGCTGCGCCTGAATCCCGTCGACGGTACGGCCTGCCGGCTCGATACCGGATGCGAGCCTTACTCCGGTATGACTCGCGACGTCCTTGGCTATTACATCAGTGTGCGGTGCCGCGCCAACACGTCGCCGGTGGCGAACGCCGAAGAGCGCGGAAAGATCCTGTGTTTCGACAAATCGATGCGGGCAGGCGATATGCCGGAACCCGATCTCGCATGCCATGAACGGCGCTGCGGTTGCGGTGTAGGCCGTCATCACAAACGATCCCGGACGTCATGACGCATTCGACAGACGAATCCCGCATCCATTTCCTGCACATCGGAAAAACCGGTGGCACGGCGCTCGTTCACGCGATCAAGTCCCTCGGAGCGAACGGTCGTGACATCCGCGATGTCCATCTCCATGGACACGCGGTACGACTGCCGGATATTCCTGTCGGTGAAAAAGTCTTCTTTTGCTTGCGCAACCCGATCACACGATACGTGAGCGGGTTCTACAGTCGCTTGAGAAAGGGCCGACCGCGTTATCAGGGCGAGTGGACGGAAGGCGAAGCGGCGGCTTTCGCCCGGTTCGGGACGGCCGATGCGCTTGCGCGTGCCATTGTCTCGCAGGATCAGGCGGTTTCTGCCGCGGCGCATCACGCCATGCGGCAAATCGATCACGTCAAGACGTCGGTTTGGGACTGGCTGATTTCGCCGGCGTACCTGCGTTCGCGCGCGGCGGACATCGCGTTCATCGCGCAGCAGGAATGGCTGACCGACGACGCATCGGTGCTGTCGGAGATTCTTGGGCTGGGGCCATTGCATTTGCCCGATGACGATGTGGACGCGCACCGCAATCCCGCGCACTTCGACAAGACGCTGTGCACGCAAGGCGAAGACAATATTCGCCGGTGGTATCGCAACGACTTTGACGCGATCGAAGTCTGTCGCGAGATTGCGAGCGGCAACGGGATGGTGTGCTCATTGACTCGGCAATACCCGGCTGCTTCGCAAAGGAAAAAGGAGTGTATGGAAAGCCGTCGAAAGTTGATTGTGGTGCTGGGATCGCCGCGTAGCGGCACGAGTGCGACGACGCGGGGCCTGAAGGCGCTCGGCGTCGAGTTGGGCGAGCGCCTGATGGAGGCCAATGCCCACGTCAATGCCAAAGGTTACTGGGAAGACGTCGATCTGCATGCGGTCAATCTCGAGCTCGAGCGCGAAGTCGGCGGCGATTGGGACACGCTCGGCCCGATGCGCGTGAACGAAGTCGCTCAGGGCAAGCGCGACGAACTCCATGCCCGTGCGGTCGTGCTGTTGCGCGAACGCCTCGCGGGCGGCATGCCGTTCGGCTTCAAGGATCCGCGCACGACGCGTGTGCTGCCGTTCTGGCAACCCGTGTTCGAGCAAATCGATGCGGACGTCCGGTATGTGATCGCGTTGCGCAATCCGTTGAGCGTGGCGTTCTCGATGGCGCGCGCCGTGCAGATGCCGCAGGAGAAGGCGCACGTCCTGTGGCTCGAATACATGGTGGATGCCGTGCTGGACAGCCGCGGTTGCCGGCGCGTCCTGATCGATTTCGACGTGCTGATGACGGATCCGCTGACGCAGCTCGGCCGCATGGCAACGGGCGTCGGCTTGCCCGCACCGCAACCGGGCGACGCGCTGTACGAGGACTACGCAGGCGAGTTCCTGGACAACAGCCTGAGGCACGCCGAATTCACCGTCGACGATCTCGACCGGCATGCGTCGATGTTGCCCGAGGTCGTTCAGGCTTATGCGATGCTGCGACGGGTCGCCTGCGACGAGATCGCGCTCGACGACGATGACGTCACGGCGTTGTTCACGCGGCTGCGAACCCGTCTGACGTCGCTCGCGCCGCTGCTGCTGGGATACCGGTCCCGCGAAAACCGGGAGCGCCAACTGGTCCGGGATATCTGTGCGCGGGATGCCAGCCTGGCGGAAAGCGCCCGCCTGTCCGAGCAGGTACAGAGCCAGGTCGCGGGTGTGGTGGAGGCCGTCAAGACACAGCTCGAAAATTACGTGAGCTGGTCGGTCGCCGAAACGCGCCTCGTCGATGCGAAAGTGGCCGAGCTCAAACAGGGGCTCGAAGGTCGATCGGGAGCGTCGGATGTCGAGCACGCGGTACGGAGTCTTGCCGATGAACTGGCTGCATTGCGCGACCGGCAGGCCGATGCCATCGGCGCATTGTCGGGCGAAATCCGTGCCGAATTCAGCGCTCAGGCGTCGCGTGTCGCGGAAAGGGAAGCGGTCCTCCGCACGACGCTGACGGAGACGGAGGCCGCGCTTCGCAGGACGCTGCTCGACAACGAGGCCGCGCTCGGCGAGACGAGGCTCGCCAACGCGCGCGAAGTCGCGGAGTGGCGCGCCGCGGCGTCTGCCGCAGAGGGGCAACGCGTCGCATTGCAGCACGCCGTGGATACCCTGGATGCGCGTATCGCGCAGTTGACGGAGACCGTCGCCGTCACGGCTTCGCAACGCGATGTCGCCGTGGCGCGGTACGAGGCCGAAGTCGCGCGGCATGCGCTCGAGACGGCCCGGCACGTCGACGAACGGCTGGCTGACGAGCGCCGGATCGTCGATATGCAGGCCACGATCCATCGGCTGTCCGAAGCGCTCGGTATCCGGGAGGCCGAACTGTCGGGCGTCGAGCGTTCGGCGTTCGGACGATTTGCGCTCACGGGCGTGCGCAAACGGCTGACGCCCGCGACCAACGGCTGACATCGCAGTGCTGACACGATGTTGAAGGCGGCGCGAACCGATTGAGTCGATCCCGGCGCGGGTCAATCAGGCCGCGCGCCGGTCGGCTCCGGCGTGACGCGACCGTCCCCGGCACCGGTTCGAGGGTTCGAGCCGCTGCCGTTACGCCTCGCGCTTCCCGCCCAGCCGGTCCAGCAACGCCCCCAGCAGATCGATCGGCAGCGGAAACACGATCGTCGAATTCTTGTCCGCCGCGATCGTCGTCAGCGTCTGCAGGTAGCGCAGCTGCATCGCCTGCGGCTCCTGCGCGAGCCGTTGGGCGGCCTGCAGCAGCTTCTCGGACGCCTGCAGCTCGCCTTCCGCATGAATCACCTTCGCGCGCCGTTCGCGCTCGGCCTCGGCCTGCCGCGCGATCGCGCGCACCATCGTTTCGTTCAGGTCGACGTGCTTGATCTCGACCGTCGACACCTTGATCCCCCATGCGTCGGTCTGCGCGTCGAGCGTCTTCTGGATGTCGGCGTTCAGCTGTTCGCGCTCGGCCAGCAGCGCATCGAGCTCGTGCTTGCCGAGTACCGACCGCAGCGTCGTCTGCGACAGCTGGCTCGTCGCGTCGAAGAAGCGCGCGACCTGGATCACCGCCTTCTCCGGATCGACGACGCGGAAATACACGACCGCATTGACCTTCACCGACACGTTGTCGCGCGTGATCACGTCCTGCGGCGGCACGTCGAACACGACGGTGCGCAGGTCGATCCGCACGACCTGCTGGACGATCGGGATGATCAGCACGAGCCCCGGGCCCTTCACTTTCCAGAACCGGCCGAGCATGAACACGACGCCGCGCTCGTACTCGCGGAAGATACGGATCGACGACGCGACGAGCACCACGACGAAGACGATCAGGACGCTGCTGAAGCCGAAGGTGTAGCCAATCATGTTGATGCTCCCTGGTGTTGTTGTTGTGGCGCGGGCGCGTCGTAGAGCGGTGCGACGGTGAGCAGCAGGCCGTGGCGGCCGGTGACGCGCACGCGGCAGCCGGCGGCCAGCGGTGCGCTGCTCGCCACGCGCCAGCGCTCGCCGTGCACGAGCGCCCAGCCGGCGGCCGACGGCGCGGCGCCGGCCGCACCGTGCGGCTGGTCCGGATGGAGGCCGTCGTCGAGCACTTCGCCGATGCTGCCGAGCATCGCCTCGGCGCCCGTCACGACCGGCCGGCGCCGCGCGCGCAGCGCGACGCTCGACACGCCCGCGACGAGCAGCCCGCCGCCGAGCGCAAGGCTCGCGATCACGGGCCACGGAATCCCGTAACCGGGCACGTCGGTGTCGATCAGCATCAGCGCGCCGATCGTGAACGACACGATCCCGCCGAACCCGAGCACGCCGAAGGTCGGCAGGAACGCCTCGGCGACAAGGCAGCCGAGCCCGAGCAGCACGAGGCCAAGGCCCGCATAGCTGATCGGCAGCAACTGCATCGCGAACAGCCCGACCAGCAGGCAGATCGTGCCGACGACACCCGGCAGCACGAAGCCCGGGTTCGCGAACTCGAAGAACAGGCCGTAGATGCCGATCGTCAGCAGGATCAGCGCGACGTTCGGATCGGCGATGATCGCGAGAAAACGGCTGCGCCAGTCGGGTTCGACGACGACGAGCGGCGCGTGCGCGGTCGCGAGCCGCACCGTGCCGGCGGTGGTCGTCGCGCTATGGCCGTCGAGCTGGCGTGCGAGGTCGGCAGGATCCAGTGCGATCAGGTCGACCACATGCTGCGCGCGCGCCTCGTTCGCCGACAGGCTCACAGCCTCGCGCACCGCGCGCTCGGCCCATTCGGCGTTGCGCCCGCGCAATTGCGCGAGGCCGCGGATATACGCGGAGGCGTCCTGCATCGCCTTGCGGATCTCGGTCGACTGCGTATCGGTCGGCAGCGCGGCCGTGGCGGATGCATCCGATGCGCCGGATGCGCCCGCCGCACCGGTCGGACGCCGTGCCGCCGGGTTTCCGCCCGGCGGCGCGGCGCCGCCGATGCCGAACTGCACGGGCGACGCCGCGCCGAGATTGGTGCCGGGCGCCATCGCCGCGAAGTGGCTTGCATAGACGATGTAGGTGCCCGCGCTCGCGGCCCGTGCGCCGCCCGGTGCGACGAACGCGGCGACCGGCACCGGCGAGCCGAGGATCGCCTTGATGATCTGCCGCATCGACGTATCGAGGCCGCCGGGCGTGTCGAGCTGCAGGATCGCGAGCGGCGCGCGCTCGCGGGCGGCACGGTCGAGCGAACGCACGATGAAATCGGCGCTGGCCGGGTCGATCGCGCCGTTGACGGGGATCACGACGACCGGGCGTGCCGCGGGCGTGTCGACGGATGGTGGCGCGGCGACGGCAGCGCACACGACGAGCAGCGCCGCGAACAGCGCGGCGCGCGCGACCCGCGCGGACAGCGGGTGACGGGGGCGGCCGTCGGGCGCGGCAGGCGCCGGCGGCGGCTCATGACGGTGAACGTGCATCGGGACGTCCGGGCGGCGCGCGGCCGCGTGCCGTCCGGCTTGCGGAAAGGGCGTGGGCCCGATGCTTAAAGATTAGGCGGTTTCGGCGGAAAGCGCGAAGCCGCGGCCGCGTAGCGCGGATTCAGACCGCGCCGCCACCGCGCGCGAGCACTTCGTCGCGATAGTCGGCCGGGCTGCGCCCGCTCCATTTGCGGAACGCGCGGTAGAACGCGCTCGGTTCGGCGAAACCGGTGGCGGCAGCGACGTCGGCGATCGTGCGTGCGGGGTCGGCCAGCGCCTCGAACGCGAGATCGCGCCGCAGCGTGTCCTTGATCGACTGGTACGCCTGGCCTTCCTGGTGCAGCTTGCGGCGCAGCGTGGCCTCGGCCACGTGCAGCCGCGCGGCCATCCCGCCCGCGCCGGGCCACGCGGCGGGCGGCATCCCGCGCAGCACCGCGCGCACGCGCTGCGCGAGCGCATTCGGGTTGCGATACTTGACGATGAAGCTGGCCGGCGCGTTGCGCAGGAAGGTTTTCAGCGTCTTCGCGTTCTGCACGACCGGCAGCGTCGCGAATTCGGGATCGAAATCGACATACGAATCGGGTTCGTTGAACCGCATGTCGTCGCAGAACATCGACGGATATTCGTGGTCGGCAGGCGGCGTGTCGCAGCGGAAGCTCGCATGCAGCAGCGGAATGCGGCGCCCGATCAGCCAGCAGGTCAGCCCGTACACGATGATGAAATAGGTCGCGTACGTGAACATCGCGGGCGTCGCGCCATTGTTGCGGTGCACGAAACGCAGCCGCACGCGCTGCGGGTTCGCGTCGAGCTCCGCGTGCAGGTCGTCGAGCACGCAGTGCATGAAATTCACCGCGCGCGCCATCGCGTGCAGCCCGTCGCGCGCGGACAGCGCGGACTGGCTCATCGCGATGAAGCTGCCGCTGCGCATCGGGTGGCGATCCTGCCCGAAAAACTCGTCGTCCATCGTGCGTGCGATCGCGTTCCACAGCGCGCCGTACTGCTGCGCGGACACGCGTGCGCGCGGCTGTGCGAGCAGCGCGGGCGCGATGCCGGCCTGCGCGAGCAGCGGCTCGGCCGCGACGCCGCGCCGCGTGGCGAGCGCGACGCTGTAAGCGACGAGGCTGATCGCGACGGTTCCCTTGTCTTCCTGCTTCATCGGTGTCGCCGGTGTGGCAAAAACGCTCAGTGTAAATGAGCGACGCGAGCATCGAACAGTCGCGTGTGCTTGCCTACACTTGTTGCATCGAAACGCAAGGACGGTCGCGCCCGGCGGCCGCGGGAGACAGCAGCACCATGGACGAGCTTTACACCGAAGACCAGCGGATGATCCGCGATGCCGCGCGCGCCTTTGCGACCGAGATGCTGGCGCCGAACGCGGCGCAGTGGGACCACGACGCGCACCTGCCGGACGCGATCGTCGCGCAGCTCGGCGAACTCGGCCTGCTCGGGATGATCGTGCCGCAGGAGCTGGGCGGCGCGTATACGGACTACGTGGCCTACGCGCTGGCGATGGAAGAGATCGCGGCCGGCGACGCCGCGTGCGCGACGATGATGAGCGTGCACAACTCGGTCGGCTGCGGGCCGATCCTCGGCTTCGGCACGCCGGCGCAGAAGGACCGCTGGCTGGCCGACATGGCGGCGGGCCGCGTGATCGGCGCGTTCTGCCTGACCGAGCCGCATGCCGGTTCCGAGGCCAACAACCTGCGCACGCGTGCGGAGCTGCGCGACGGTAAATGGGTGCTGAACGGCGCGAAGCAGTTCGTGACCAACGGCCAGCGCGCCGGTGTGGCGATCGTTTTTGCCATGACCGACCCGGAAGCCGGCAAGCGCGGCATTTCCGCGTTCCTGGTGCCGGCCGATACGCCGGGCTTCATCGTCGGCAAGCCCGAGAAGAAGATGGGCATCCGCGCGTCGGATACGTGCCCGATCACGTTCGAGAATTGCGCGATTCCGGAAGAGAACCTGCTCGGCAATCGCGGCGAAGGGCTGAAGATCGCCTTGTCGAACCTCGAGGGCGGCCGCATCGGCATCGCCGCGCAGGCGCTCGGCATCGCGCGCGCCGCGTTCGACAAGGCGCGCCGCTATGCGGGCGAGCGCGTGCAGTTCGGCAAGCCGATCGCCGAGCATCAGGCGATCCAGCAGAAGCTCGCCGACATGGCCGTACAGATCAACGCCGCGCGCCTGCTCGTGCATCACGCGGCGAAGCTGCGCACGGCCGGTTTGCCGTGCCTGTCGGAAGCGTCGCAGGCGAAGCTGTTCGCGTCCGAGATGGCCGAGCGCGTGTGTTCGGATGCGATCCAGATCCACGGCGGCTACGGCTACCTGGTCGATTACGAAGTCGAGCGTCACTATCGCGACGCGCGCATCACGCAGATTTACGAAGGCACCAGCGAAGTGCAGCGGATGGTGATCGCACGGCAGCTTTGAGCCGCGGCGGTTGCACCGGTCGAAACATCACGCAGGGCACGAGGGCAGCGCGGTGAACGCGGCACGCAACGACGTGACCGTGCGCCGCAACAGAGGCAGGCGGGCACGCGCTGCAGCACGTGCGCCGCTTGACCGCGAGACATGGAGACTGGAGGAAACGATGACGGTACAGGCATTCCTGAACGCACGCGACTTTCTGCTGCGCCATCGCACCGACTACGAAACCGCGTACCGCGATTTCGAATGGCCGGTGCTCGATGCATTCAACTGGGCGCTCGACTATTTCGACCCGATGGCGCGCGGCAACGACCAGCCCGCGCTGTGGATCGTCGACGCGGCAACCGGTACGGGCGATCCGTATTCGTTCGCGCAGATGTCCGAGCGTTCGTCGCGGATCGCGAACTGGCTGCGCTCGATCGGCGTCGTGCGCGGCGATCGCATCCTGCTGATGCTGCCGAACCGTGTCGAGCTGTGGGACGCGATGCTCGCCGCGATGAAGCTCGGCGCGATCGTGCTGCCTGCCACCACGCAACTGTCGCCCGACGACGTGCGCGACCGCGTGCAGATCGGCGGTGCGAAATACGCGATCGTCGACGAGAACGAAACCGCCAAATTCGAACAGGCCGATCTCGGCCTCGCGCGGAAGATCGTTGCCGGCGCGCCGCGCGCCGGCTGGCTCGCGATGAACGACGGCTATGCGGCGAGCGCCGAATTCGAGCCGGACGCCGTCACGCACGCGAACGATCCGATGCTGCTGTACTTCACGTCGGGCACGACGTCGAAGCCGAAGCTCGTCGAGCATACGCACCGCACCTATCCGGTCGGCCATCTGTCGACGATGTACTGGGTCGGCCTGCAGCCGGGCGACATCCACTGGAACATCAGCTCGCCGGGCTGGGCGAAGCACGCGTGGAGCTGCTTCTTCGCGCCGTGGAATGCGCAGGCCTGCGTGTTCGCATTCAACTACGCGCGTTTCGAGCCGAAGGTCGTGCTCGATGCGCTCGTCAAATACCAGGTGACGACGCTGTGCGCACCGCCGACCGTGTGGCGCATGCTGGTCCAGCAGCCGCTCGCGTCGTTCGACGTGAAGCTGCGCGAGATCGTCGGCGCGGGCGAGCCGCTGAACCCCGAGATCATCGAGCGCGTGAAGAAGGCGTGGAACATCTCGATCCGCGACGGCTACGGCCAGACCGAGACGACCTGCCTGATCGGCAACTCGCCGGGCCAGCCGGTCGTCGCGGGCTCGATGGGCCGGCCGCTGCCCGGCTACCGGATCGCGCTGCTCGACCCGGACGGCGTGCCGGTGACCGAAGGCGAGGTCGCGCTGCCGATCGGCGCCGACGTCACGCGCCCGGTCGGGCTGATGAAAGGCTATGCGAACAACCCGGACGCGACGGCCCATGCGATGCGCGACGGTCACTACCGTACGTCGGACATCGCGATGCGCGGCGACGACGGCTACTACGTGTACATCGGCCGCGCGGACGACGTGTTCAAGTCGTCCGACTACCGGTTGAGCCCGTTCGAACTCGAGAGCGTGCTGATCGAGCATCCGGCGATCGCCGAGGCGGCCGTCGTACCGAGCCCCGATCCCGTGCGGCTATCGGTGCCGAAGACTTTCATCACGCTGCGGCAGGGCTACGAGGAAAGCCCCGAACTCGCGCTGGAGATCTTCCGCTTCTCGCGCGAGAAGCTCGCGCCGTACAAGCGGATCCGCCGCCTGCAGTTCGCGGAGCTGCCGAAGACGATCTCGGGGAAGATCCGCCGTGTCGAGCTGCGTCGTCGCGAGATCGAGCGCGGCGACGACGCGAGCGCGCGGATGCCAGGCGAATACTGGGAAGAAGATTTTGCTGCTGAATTGAAATGACGTGACCGCGGGCCGCGCGCGCCGCATGTCGCGGCCGCCGCCCGCAGCCGAACCGAACCGGCCGCGCGATGCATGACGCTACGCGGCCCACTGCAAGGAGAATGCATCGATGAACGCGAATCCGACGCCCCGTACCGGGCAAGACGTGCCGACGGTCAAGCTGCTGATCGACGGCGCCTTCGTCGAGTCCGCCACCCATGAGTGGCGCGACATCGTCAACCCGGCGACGCAGCAGGTGCTCGCGCGCGTGCCGTTCGCGACCGTCGCCGAAGTCGACGCGGCCGTGCAGGCCGCGCACGCCGCGTACGCGACGTGGAAGAACACGCCGATCGCCGCGCGCATGCGCATCATGCTGAAGTTCCAGGATCTCGTGCGCACGAACCTGCAACGCATCGCGAAGACGCTGACGGCCGAGCAGGGCAAGACGATTCCCGACGCCGAAGGCGACATCTTCCGCGGCCTCGAAGTGGTCGAGCACGCGTGTTCGATCGGCACGCTGCAGCTCGGCGAATTCGCGGAGAACGTCGCGGGCGGCGTCGATACCTACACGCTGCGCCAGCCGCTCGGTGTATGCGCGGGGATCACGCCGTTCAACTTCCCCGCGATGATTCCGCTGTGGATGTTCCCGATGGCGATCGTGTGCGGCAACACGTTCGTGCTGAAGCCGTCCGAGCAGGATCCGATGTCGACGATGGAACTCGTCGAGCTCGCGGTCGAAGCCGGTGTACCGAAAGGCGTACTGAACGTCGTGCACGGCGGCAAGGAAGTCGTCGATGCGATCTGCACGCATCCGCTCGTGAAGGCGATCTCGTTCGTCGGCTCGACGGCGGTCGGCACGCACGTGTACAACCTCGGCAGCGCGCACGGCAAGCGCGTGCAGTCGATGATGGGCGCGAAGAACCACGCGATCGTCCTGCCCGACGCGAACCGCGAGCAGGCGATCAACGCACTCGTCGGCGCGGGTTTCGGCGCCGCCGGCCAGCGCTGCATGGCGACGTCGGTCGCGGTGCTCGTCGGCAAGGCGCGCGACTGGCTGCCGGATCTCGTCGCGAAGGCGAAGGCACTGAAAGTCAATGCGGGCGCGGAAGCCGGCACGGACGTCGGGCCGGTCGTGTCGAAGACCGCGAAGGAACGCATCCTGTCGCTGGTCGACGCGGGCGTGAAGGAAGGCGCGAAGCTCGAACTCGACGGCCGCGGCGTGAAGGTGGACGGCTACGAGCACGGCAACTTCATCGGCCCGACGATCTTCTCGGGCGTGACGACCGGCATGTCGGTCTACACGCATGAAATCTTCGGCCCGGTGCTGGTCGTCATGGAAGTCGACACGCTCGACGAAGCGATCGCGCTCGTCAACGCGAACCCGTTCGGCAACGGCGTCGGCCTGTTCACGCAGAGCGGCGCGGCCGCGCGCAAGTTCCAGAGCGAGATCGACATCGGCCAGGTCGGCATCAACATCCCGATCCCGGTGCCCGTGCCGTTCTTCAGCTTCACCGGTTCGCGCGGCTCGAAGCTCGGCGATCTCGGCCCGTACGGCAAGCAGGTCGTGCAGTTCTACACGCAGACCAAGACGGTCACCGCCCGCTGGTTCGACGACGACACGACGGCCGGCCCGGTGAACACGACGATCCGGCTGCATTGAGCGGCGGAGGAGACCACCATGAAAATCGGATTTATCGGCCTCGGCCACATGGGCGCGCCGATGGCGCTGAACCTGCTGAAAGCCGGCCATGAAGTGCACGCGTTCGACCTGAGCGCCGACGCGTTGCGCGCGCTGCAGGACGCCGGCGCGCAGGTGGCCGCGTCGCCGCGCGATGCGGCGTCGGGCGCGACGTTCGTGATCACGATGCTGCCGGCCGCGCCGCACGTGCGCTCGGTGCTGTCCGGCGAGAACGGCGTGCTGGCCGGCCTCGGCGCGGGCGCGACCGTGATCGATTCGAGCACGATCGACCCGGCGAGCGCACAGGCATTCGGCGCGCTGGTGCGCGAGCACGGCGGCGCGTTCGTCGATGCGCCGGTGTCGGGCGGCACCGGCGGCGCGGCGGCCGGCACGCTGACCTTCATGGTCGGCGGCAGCGACGCGGATTTCGAGCGCGTGAAGCCGGTGCTCGCGGGCATGGGCAAGAACATCGTCCACTGCGGCGCGACGGGCATGGGGCAGGTCGCGAAGGTCTGCAACAACCTCGTGCTCGGCATCTCGATGGCGGCCGTGTCGGAGGCGATGTCGCTCGGCGTCGCGCTCGGCATCGACCCGAAGGTGCTGGCCGGCATCGTCAACACGTCGACGGGCCGTTGCTGGAGCTCGGATACCTACAACCCGTATCCGGGCGTGATCGAGACCGCGCCGTCGTCGCGCGGCTACTCGGGCGGCTTCGGCACCGACCTGATGCTGAAGGATCTCGGCCTCGCGAACGACGCGGCGAAGCAGGCACGCCAGCCCGTCTATCTCGGCGCGCTCGCGCAGCAGCTGTACCAGACGATGAGCAGCCGCGGCGACGGCCAGCTCGATTTCTCGGCGGTGATCCGCCTGTACCAACCGGCAACGAAGAAGGACGCGTGATGATCGAACTGGACTACGTCGACGACGGCGCAATCGCGTGCGCGACGCTCAAGCGTCCGCCCGCGAACGCCTTTACCGCCGACGGGCTGCTGGAACTGCAGGCGACCGTCGCCGAACTGAACGCCAACCCGCGCGTGCGGGCACTCGTGATCACCGGCGACGGCCCGAAGTTCTTCAGCGCGGGCGCCGACCTCAACACGTTCGCCGATGGCGACCGTGCGGTCGCGCGCTCGATGGCGTCGCGCTTCGGCGCGGCGTTCGAGGCGCTGCATGACGCACGCGTCGTGACGATCGCGGCGATCAACGGCTATGCGATGGGCGGCGGGCTCGAATGCGCGCTCGCGTGCGACCTGCGGATTGCCGAGACGCATGCGCAGATGGCGCTGCCGGAGCCGTCGGTCGGCCTGCTGCCGTGCGGCCTCGGCACGCAGACGCTGCCCTGGCTCGTCGGCGAGGGCTGGGCGAAGAAGATCATCCTGACCGGCGCGCGCGTCGATGCGGCGACGGCGCTGCGGATCGGCCTCGTCGAGGACGTGGTGGAAAGCGGGGCCGCGCGCGATGCGGCGCTGGCGCTCGCGCGCAACGTCGCGCGGCAGAGCCCGCATGCGGTCGCGTACAGCAAGGAACTGATCGGCCTCGCGCGTCGCGGCGTGCCGCGCAGTGCGGCGCTCGCGGTCGAGCGCGAACGTTTCGTCGACCTGTTCGACACGAACGATCCGCGCGAAGGCGTGGCCGCGTTCCTCGGCAAGCGCGCGCCGCAATGGCACACCGATGGAGAGCCGCAACGATGAGCACGCCGGTGACGAAACACGACGCGTTCGCGGAGCACGCGCCCGAGGTGCTGTTCCGCGTGGTGAACCGCGTGGCGCTGATCACGCTGAACCGGCCGGCCGCGCTCAACGCGCTGTCGTACGCGATGATCGGCGAGCTGGCCGCGCTGTTCGAGCGCTGCCGCACCGACGACCAGATTGTCGCGGTCGTGCTGCGCGGCGCGGGCGAGAAGGGCTTCTGCGCGGGCGGCGACGTGCGCGCGCTGCACCGGATGGTCGCGCAGCGCGAAACCTGGCTGCCGTTCTTCGTCGACGAATACCGGCTCGACTACGCGATCCACACGTTCCCGAAGCCGGTGGTCGCGCTGATGGACGGCGTGACGATGGG
This sequence comes from Burkholderia cepacia complex sp. TUM26381, assembly GCF_057439935.1. NCBI lineage: Bacteria > Pseudomonadati > Pseudomonadota > Betaproteobacteria > Burkholderiales > Burkholderiaceae > Burkholderia > Burkholderia cepacia complex sp. TUM26381. The sequence continues at coordinate 818,035 of NZ_CM172007.1, forward strand.
CGGCGGCATGGGGCTTGCGCAAGGCGCGGCGCTGCGCGTCGCGACCGAGCGCAGCAAGATCGCGATGCCGGAAACACGCATCGGCCTCGTGCCCGATGTCGGCGCGACGCATTTCCTGTCGCGCATGCCGGTCGAACTCGAGCTGTACACGGGGCTGACGGGCGCGATGCTGTCGGGCGCCGACGCGCTGAGCGCGAAGCTCGCGGATCTGTGCGTGCCGTCCGCGTGGCTCGACACGTTCGAGACGCGCATCGAAAGCGTCAGGTGGGACGGCGATGCGCTGCCGTTGCTGCGCAAGGTGTTCGAGCCGCCGTGCAACGTGGTGCCGCACGCGGCGCTCGACAGCCAGATGCCGTGGATCGTCCGCCACTTCGACAAACGCTCGACCGTCGAGCGGATCGTCGCGACGCTCACGCAGGATCTCGCGCGTGAAGAGCTGTCGCGCGAGCACCGTCAATGGTTGCAGGCGACGCTCGATGCGCTCGCGAGCCATTCGCCGACGATGCTCTCGGTGACGCGCGAGGCGCTGTTGCGCGGCCGGCAGATGACGCTCGCCGAATCGTTCCGGATGGAGCTCGGCATCGTCGCGCGTGCGATCGAGGAAGGCGACTTCTGCGAAGGCGTGCGCGCGCATCTCGTCGACAAGGATCGCAAGCCGCGCTGGGCGCCCGCGTCGCTGGTCGAAGTGCGCGCCGAACGCGTGCGGCATTTCCTGACGTCGCCGTGGAAGCTGTTCGCACATCCGCTCGCCGATCTCGGCGCGGCGTGATCTCCCGACGCGCCGCGCGGCGGCGCGTCGGTTTCAACCCATCTCATCGCGCGTCGGCGGGGCGCTCGATCATCGGCGGAATCGCCTGCGCGAGCGCGTCGATCACGCAGCGCGTCTTGCGCGGCAGGTAGCGCGTCTTCGGCCAGATCGCGTGGATGTCGCCTTCGCACACGAAGCAGCGATCCAGCACGACCACCATCTCGCCGCGCTTCACGTAATGGTCGAGCAGCCAGCTCGGCACCCACGCGATCCCGAACCCCGACGCGCCGGCCGCCGCGATCGCCTGCACGTCGTCGAAACTCAGTTGATGCGGCATGTCGATCCGCACCGTCGAGCCGTCCGGCGCGCGCAAGTCCCACGGTTGAATGACGCCCGAGCGTGAATACGCGATCGTCCGGTGGTGCTTCAGGTCGTCGAGCGTCTTCGGCATTCCGTAGCGCGCGAGATACGACGGCGCGGCGCCGAGGCTGCCGTATTGCGTGCCGAGCCGCCGCACCGCGAGGCTCGTGCTGTCCGCGAGCGTGCCGATCCGCACGGCGAGGTCGATGCCTTCCTCGACGAGATCGACGAAACGGTCGGTGATCGACACGTCGATCCGCAAGTGCGGGTAATTGCGTGCGAGATCGAGCACGATCGGCGTCACGCAGTGGTGCCCGAACGCGAGTGGCACGCTCAGCCGCAGTTTGCCGCGCGCCTCGTTGCGGCCGCAATCGAGATCGGCTTCTGCCGCTTCCAGCTCCGACAGCGCGCGCACGCAGCGGTCGTAGTACGCCTGGCCGTCGTCGGTCAGGCTCTGGCTGCGCGTCGTGCGTTGCAGCAGCCGCGCGCCGAGCCGCTTCTCGAGCCGCGCGATCGCCTTGCCGACCGCCGAGCGCGTCATGTCGAGCCGCTCGGCGGCGAGCGCGAAGCTGCCCGATTCCACTACCTGGACGAAGGTCGTCACGCCGTCGAGTCTGTCGGTCATCGCGAGTTGCCGTGATTGAGTCCTGAGATTCCCCAGTTCGTGGAAATATACGCGTCAATGGGGAGGGAAATTCTCACTATAGTACCGATTCCCGTCCAGCGTGCGTCGCCGGCCGCACGCGGCGAATCCTACTCACCTGGAGGCGCGCGGCCTGTCGCCGGGTCGCCGCGCAATACGCATGACGCTATCCGATTCCCGCAGGAATGCGGTCGCACTCGCGGCCGTCTGTCTCACGTCGCTGATGTTCGGCCTCGAAATCTCGAGCGTGCCGGTGATCCTGCCGACGCTCGAACGCGTGCTGCATGGCGATTTCAACGGCATGCAGTGGATCATGAATGCGTACACGATCGCGTGCACGACGGTGTTGATGGCGGCCGGCACGCTCGCCGACCGGTTCGGCCGCAAGCGCGTGTACGTGATCGGCACCGTGCTGTTCGGCGCGACGTCGCTGCTGTGCGGGCTCGCGCCGAATGTGCCGGTGCTCGTCGCGGGCCGGCTGCTGCAGGGCGCGAGCGGCGGCGCGATGCTGATCTGCCAGATTGCGGTGCTGTCGCACCAGTTCCGCGAGGGCCGCGAACGCGGCCGCGCCTTCGGGATCTGGGGAATCGTGTTCGGCATCGGGCTCGGCTTCGGGCCGATCGTCGGTGGCGCGATCGTCGCGCTGGCGAGCTGGCCGTGGGTGTTCCTCGTCCATGCGCCGCTCGCGGCCGTCGCGCTCGTGCTGATCGGCGGCGCGGTGCAGGAATCGCGCGATCCGCATGCGGGTACGCTCGACGTCGCGGGCATCGTCACGCTGTCGCTCGCGGTGCTCGGTCTCGCGTTCTACATCACGCAAAGCGCCGAGCTGGGGCTGACGAGCGCGGCGGGCCTCGGCGTGCTCGGCGCAACCGTGCTCGCGGTGATCGGCTTCGTCATCGCGGAGCGCGCCAGCGCGCGGCCGATGTTCGACTTCTCGGTGTTCCGGATCCGCGCGTTCACCGGCGCGATCTTCGGCTCGATGGGGATGAACTTCAGCTTCTGGCCGTTCATGATCTACCTGCCGATCTGGTTCCAGGTCGCGCTCGGCTACGACAGCGTGACGGCCGGCCTCGCATTGCTCGCGTACACGCTGCCGACGCTGGTCGCACCGCCGTTCGGCGAGCGGCTCGCGTTGCGCTACGGGCCGGGCGTCGTGATTCCGGGCGGCCTGTTCACGATCGCGGCCGGCTTCGCGCTGATGCGGCTCGGCAGCGCGGCCGAGCATGCGAGCTGGCTGACGATGCTGCCCGGCTGCGTGATCGCCGGCATCGGGCTCGGGTTGACGAACACGCCCGTTACCAACACGACGACGGGCGCGGTACCGAGTTCGCGGGCCGGGATGGCGTCGGGGATCGACATGAGCGCGCGGATGATCTCGCTCGCGCTGAACATCGCGGCGATGGGCTTCGTGCTGGTCGCGGGGATCGTTGCGAGCCTGAAGGGCGGGGCGGCGGGCGCGATCGGCGCTGCCGCGTTGCGCCGGCTCGCGCAGGAGATCGCGTCGGGCCGCACCGACGGGCTGCACGCGATCGCGCCGGCGCTCGCGCAGGCCGACCCGACCGGCGCGGCGCTGCATGCGGCGCTCGTGCACGGCTTCGGCTGGGTGATGGTGTACGGCGCGGCCGGCGTGGCCGTGCTCGCAACGGCAAGCGCGGTGGCGTTCGCGCCTGCACGGCGCGGGGCGGCCGTGTGCGAATGACGCGGCCCGCGCGTCGCGCCGGCCTGCCGGTCAGGACGTGCCGCCGCCGAGCGCGCGGTAGAGCTTCATCTGGTTGTTGAGCCGGTTCAGGCGCGTCAGCTCGTCGGCGCTTTGCGCGCTCCTCAGTACCTGCTGCTGGTCGAGCCACGGTTGCACGGCGGTTGCGCCGGCCGCGAAGCGCGCGGCGGCCAGCCGCTCGGCACGCTGCGCCTGGGCCAGCGACAACGCGCGCTGTTCGGCCTCGCGTTCGAGCTGCACGCGTGCCGACAACGCATTCTCGACTTCCGCGAGCGCCGTATGGAGGCGCTGGCGGAATCCGACCACCGCTTCCTCGTACTGCGACTTCGACACCTTGATCTGCAGCTGCATCGTGTTCCACTGGATGAACGGCAGTGCGAGGCCGAGCCCGAGCGTGCCGACCGGATTCATCAGCACGCGCTCGAGGCTCGTGCTCGTGGTGCCGGCGCTGCCGGTCAGCGTGAAGGTCGGGTAGAAGCTCGTGCGCGTCGCGTCGACCTGCGCGAGCGACTCGCGCAGCCGGAATTCCGCCGCACGCAGGTCGGGGCGCCGGCCGAGCAGGCTCGCGGGCAGGCCGGCTGCCACTTCAGGTGGCGCCGCGGCGGGCAGCGCCGACGGTTCGGCCGCGCGCTCCTGCGGCGGCCGGTCGAACAGGATGGCGAGCGCGTGGCGGTTCTCGGTGCGCTGCTGGATCAGCTGCGTCTGCGTGGCGCGTTGCGCGGCGAGGCTCTGTTCGGCCTGCGCGAGGTCGAGCCCCGACACGGCGCCGGCCGTGTGCCGCGACCGGACGACCGCGAGCGTGCGCACCGCATACGCGATGTTCGCGTCGCCGAGCGCGATCTGCCGGTTCAGATAACCGATCTGCCAGTACAGCGACGCGGTCGTGCCGATCAGCGACAGCCGGGCGGCTTCGAGATCGGCGGCCGTTGCATCGGCTTCCCAGTGCGCGGCATCGCGCAGCGCGGCCAGCCGGCCCCACAGGTCGATTTCGTAGCTGAGCGAACCGTTGATGCCGCTCGACCGGCTCGTCCGGTGCGTATCGAGCGTGCGCGACACGGCGCCGTTCCCGCCGGCCGTCACGTTGGGCGTCAGGTTCGTATCGGCGAGCCCGGCCTGCAGTTGCGCGCGATACACGCGGATCGCCGCGATCGCGAGGTCGTTGTTGGTGCGCAGCGCGTCGTCGATCAGCGCGTCGAGTTGCGGATCGCCGAAGCTGCGCCACCAGTCGTGCGCGGTGGCCGGCGCGTCGGCCGCGATGGGGGCGGCCCAGTTCGCGGGCATCGCGACCGCCGGCAGCGGGTCGTGGCGCGCGCCCGCGCAGCCGGCGAGCAGCGCGGCCGCGCACGCGATTGCGCCGAAGCGGTGAAGCGGTGAGGAATGCGTCATGGCAGGTCTTTCGTCAGTCGCGCGCGAGCGCATCGATCGGATCGAGCCGCGACGCGTTGCGCGCGGGCATGAAACCGAATATCACACCGGTGAGCGTCGAGCACACGAACGCCGTCACGATCGCACCGGCGGAGAACACCATCTTCCACTGCGCGACGAACATCGAGAACAGTGCGCCGAGCCCGAACGACAGCGCGATGCCGATCGTGCCGCCGAGCAGGCAGACGAGCACGGCCTCGACGAGGAACTGCTGCAGGATGTCGGACTGGCGCGCGCCGACGGCCATCCGGATACCGATCTCGCGCGTGCGCTCGGTGACCGACACCAGCATGATGTTCATCACGCCGATCCCGCCGACGACGAGCGAGATCACGGCGATCAGCGACAGCAGCAGCGTCAGCGACTGGCCGGTCTTCTCGACGGTCTTGACCACGCTGTCCATGTTGTACGTGAAGAAATCCTTGCGGCCGTGGCGCTGGATCATCAGCTTCTCGAGGCTTTTCTCGGCAGCGGCGCTCGGCTGCCCGTCGCGCACGCGCACGGTGATGCTGTCGAGATAGCGCTGGCCGAACAGGTGCCCGCTCGCGGTGGTGTACGGCACCCACACGTTCAGGCTTTTCACGCTGCCGAACGCGCTCTTCTTGTCGGCCGTCACGCCGATCACGACGCACGGCACGTTGTCGACCAGGATTACGTCGCCGACCGGGTTGCGCGTCGCGCCGAACAGCTTGCGGCGCGTGTTCTGGTCGATCACGGCCACCTGCGCCTGGCGGCGCACCGCGTCGTCGTCGAACCCGGCGCCGAGCGCGAAGCGCATCCCGCGTGCCTGGAAGTAGCGGTCGCCGACGCCGCTCACGAGCGCGTTGACGTCGACGTTGCGGTAGCGCAGCAGCAGCGTGCGCGACGTTTCGGGTGTCGCGCTGTCGACGTACGGCTGCTCGGCGAGCGCGGCGACATCGGCCGGCACGAGCGTCTGGATCGTGTCGGCGCGGCTGTCGCCCCAGTCGGTGCCCGGATAGACGTTGATCGTGTTGGTGCCGATGCTGCCGATCTCGTCGAGCATGTAGCGCTTCGCGCCTTCGCCGACCGCGACGATCGACACGACCGACGTGATGCCGATGATGATGCCGAGCATCGTCAGCAGCGTGCGCAGCCGGTGCGACACGAGCGCGATCCACGCCATCCGGCATGCCTCGGCGAAGCGGCCGGTGCCGGCCGCGAAGCGGCGCGCGCGCGGGCCGGGTTCGGCGTCAGAGGGCGGCGGCGCATCGTGAGCGGCGGGTGCGGAGGGCGCGTCCGTTGCCGGGCCGGAAGCTGCGGCGGCAGCGATGCCGGCTTCCGCAAGCGCTTCCGCGTAGTGGCGGTTCGGCCGGTCGGCGACGATCTCGCCATCGCTGATTTCGATGATGCGTCGCGCATGGCGCGCGACGGCCTTGTCGTGCGTGACGATGACGATCGTATGGCCGAGCGCGTTCAGCTCGTGCAGGATCCGGATCACGTCCTGGCCGCTTTTCGTGTCGAGCGCGCCGGTCGGTTCGTCGGCGAGGATCACCTGGCCGCCGTTCATCAGCGCACGCGCGATGCTCACGCGCTGCTGCTGGCCGCCGGACAGTTGCCCGGGCCGATGATGCGCGCGATCCGCGAGCCCGAGGCGCGCGAGCAGTTCGCGTGCGCGTGCGTGCCGCGCCGCTCGCGTGGTGCCCGCGTAGATCGCCGGCATTTCGAGGTTCGCGACCGCGTCGACGTGCGGCAGCAGGTGATAGCGCTGGAACACGAAGCCGAAGTGCTCGCGACGCAGCTGCGCCAGCTCGTCGCTGTCGAGCATGTGCGTATCGCGTCCGCCGACCGTGTAGATGCCTTCGCTCGGGTGATCGAGGCAGCCGAGGATGTTCATCAGTGTCGACTTGCCGGAGCCCGACGCGCCGACGATCGCGACGATCTCGCCCGCATCGATCGACAGGTTCACGTTGTTCAGGACGACGACGTCCTTGTCGCCGGCCGGAAAGCGTCGCGTGACGGCCGCGAGTTTCAGCAGGGGCTGGCTCATCGTCACACCACGTCCGATAGCGGCGCGTGCTCGTCCGCCGAGGCTTCGCCGATCACGACGCGCTCGCCGTCCTTCAGGCCGGCCAGCACTTCGACGCGCACGTTGTTGTTGATGCCAATGCGGATGTTGCGCGTTTCCGTGCTGCCGTCGGCGCGCAGCACGCGCACTGCATAGGTGCCGTCCTTGCGTTTCTCGCCGAGCGCCGCGGCCGGAATGCTGAGCGCGTTGCGTGCGTTGCCGAGCACGATGCTGACTTGCGCGGTCATCGAGATGCGCAGCCGGTGCTCGGGATTCGGCACGTCGAACAGCGCGTTGTAGAACACCGCGGCGTTCGGTTTCGCGCTGCCGCCCGCGCCGCCGCCGAGCGCGCTTTGCGCGTCGGCGTAGTTCTGCGGCGCCGGCTCGATCGCGCGCAGCTTGCCGTAGTGACGCTTGTCCGGCTCGCCGAGGATCGTGAAATACGCGGCCTGGCCGGCGCTCACGCGGATCACGTCGGCTTCCGACACCTGTGCCTTCACGGTCATCGTGTCGAGATTCGCGAGCTTCAGGATCACCGGCGCCTGCTGCTGCGCGATCACGGTCTGGCCTTCCTGCGTGACGATCGCGACGACCTCGCCGTCGATCGGCGCGACGATGCGCGTATAGCCGAGGTTGGCCTGCGCGGTCTCGATCTGGATGCGGGCCGAACGGATCTGCGCGGCGAGCGACGCGAGTGTCGCGCGCTGCACGTCGAGCGTCGCGCGCGCGGCCTCGAACGATTCGCGCGACGTCGCATCGTCGGGCAGCATCGCCTGCTGGCGCTGGAACGCGAGTTCGGCCTGCGTCAGTTGCGCGGCGGTCGACTGATGTTGTGCACGCAGGCTTTCTTCGCTCGCGCGCGCCTGGCGCAGCGTGTTTTCCGAAATCACGGGGTCGATCTCGGCGAGCCACTGGCCCTTCGTGACCTTGTCGCCGAGCTTGACCTTCAGCGTCTTCAATTGCCCCGACACCTGCGCACCGACGTCGACCTGCCTGAATGCCTGCAGCGCGCCGGTCGCGAGTACCGCGTTCTCGAGATCGCCGCGCGTGACGGGCGCGGACAGGTACTGCGGATGCTTGTCGGGCGCGCAGGCCTTCAGCGTGACGCCGGCCGCGATCGCGACGACGGCAAGGGTAGCCAGCACGATGCGCCGGCGGCGATGGGTCTTCTGGGTCATGAGAGCGCAGCGAGGATGAAGCGGGCGCCGGCGATGCGTGCGGCCGAGCAGGGCGATCCGGTTGGTGTCGCATGCCGGGCGTGTTGCCCGCGACGGAATCCGCGTACGCATCGCGCGGGCGTGCCGAATCGAATCAGACGCTCATGGTAAGCGAGGAATTCGCGCCAAATCGTGTGGAAATTGTGCTGAATTGTGCGAGAGCCGTGCCGCAGCGGCGGGCGGGCGGCGCGATTGTGGCGATCCGTGAATGGGCGGCCGCCCGCGCTACCGCTGCGCGGCGACGATCGCGAGCATCGGCCGGTCGCGCTCCTCGTCGAGCGCGGGCATCGCGTCGACCTGCTCGGGCGTCGGCCCCCATTCGTCCAGGTGCGTGAGCGTGAAGCCGCTGCCGATCAGCAGGTTCACGAGCGTGCCGAGCGTGCGGTGCTGCTTGACGACGCCCGGCGCGAGCCAGTCGGTCACGCGTTCGCCTTCGCGCTGGTAGCCGTCGAGCGGCCACGAACGGTTGCCCTGCGCATCGACGACGAAGCCGGGCCGGCGTGGCGCCGTATAGACCGGATGCTCGATCGAGAACACGAGCCGCCCGCCCGGCGCGAGCGCGCGGTGGATCGACCGCAGCAACGTGTCGAGGTGCGCGATGTAGTGGAACGCGAGCGAGCTGTATGCGAGTTCGAACGCGGCATCCGGCAGCGCGAGCGTTTCGAGGTCGGCGCGGCGGTACGTGATCGCCGGATGCGCGGCGGTCGATGCCGCGCGTGCGAGCATGCGTTCGGACACGTCGACGCCGAGCACGCTGGCCGCCCCCTGATCGGCCGCCCAGCGGCTGAACCAGCCGTAGCCGCAGCCGAGGTCGAGCACGTGGCGGCCCCGCAGATCCGGCAGCAGCGCCCGCAGCGCGGGCCATTCGGGCGCGCCGTCGAGCCCGTGAACCGAGCGGCTCAGGCGGCTGTAGCCTTCGAAGAAGGCCGGGTCGTCGTAAATGTTCTGCGTCATGCGTCGGGCCTCGTGCGAGCGGGGCACGCGGTGCGGCGCGCCCGATCCCGCGAGCTTACGCGTGCTGCCCGCCCGCGTCGATCCTGCGCCGTGTATCGGCATCGACGATCTCGCGGATCGCGCTGAACAGCGGCGCGGCGTCGGTATAGCGCCGGCCATAGCCGAGATTGAATGCGTAGTCGAAATCGGGCGGGTTGCTGCCCTGGTTGTGCTGCAGGATCGTTTCGAGCTTGTCGAGCGCCTTCGCCGCGCGCGCCTCCGGCGACGCGGCGGCCTCGTATTCGTCCCACAGCGTGACGATTTCGTCGCGCAGCGTGCGGTCGAGCGAGGCGGTCAGCGTCAGCAGGTCGTCGCGTTCGTGCGCGCTCTTGTCGGGGTGCGCGGCCTGCTCGATCGCGGGGATGTCGCCGTGCAGCGCCTCGCCGAGATCGTGGACGACGCACAGCTTCAGCAGTTTCAGCGTGTCGATGCCGGGCAGCGCATCGGCGAACACGAGCGCCATCAGGCACAGCCGCCAGCTGTGCTCGGCCGTGCTTTCCGGGCGGCCGGCCGACGTGTAGCCGCTGCGCAGCACGTCCTTCAGGCGTTCGGCTTCGCGCAGGAAATCGAGCCGCGCGCGGATCGTATCGGGATTCATGGTCGGCGTCCTTGCGATGAGCCGTCAAGCGTACGCCGGCCGCGCGCGGTTGGTCCACGCATGAAATATGCGTGGCGGAGGCGGGATCGGGCGTGACGGGCCGGCCCCGCCGACGGATGCGCCTAGATCAGCGAAAAGCCGGCCCAGCAGAACAGCGCGAAGAAGCCGGTCTGGATCAGGACGACGAAGCCGAATGCGTAGGGATGGCTGCGGCGCGCCACGCGCCGGCCGCCGGCGTTGGCGACGCCGGAGCGAAGCGCGCCCAGTATCGCGATGCCCGTATAGAGCATGAACGCGACGATCACGAGCGCGCGTACGGCGAACATCGACATAGGGCAATCCTCCGGGCCGCGCCGTCAGTCAAGATGAATTCCTGTGCGTTGCGTGCGACTGCGCCGACGCGCGCAGCGCGTTGCAATGCCGCGCTTACGCATCGTGCAGCGTTTCCACGAGGCGCGCGGCCGAGCCGTCCGACAGCGTCATCCGTGTCCACCGGCACCGGCTGCCGCGAATCGGCACGACGCGCGACGCATTCGCGCCGGTGTCGAATTCGACGCTCGGCGGCCCCGCGCGGTCGTGCCAGCCGAGCGGGTCGAGCGCGGCTTCCATGCGGGCGATTTCCGGCGTCGCGTAGCGCCACAGCGACGCGCCGAGCAGTGTCGACAGCGGTTGCGAGAATTCGGCCGCACGCGCCGGCGAGCTGGCGAGCAGGCGGTGCGTGAGATCGCACACGAGATGCATGCGGCCCGCGCTGCCCGCGACGAGCCGCGCGAGCGCGTGGTCGCCCGCGGAATCGAGGCGCGCGGCGAGCAACTGCTCGGCCGTCGCGCGCTCGTCGGGCGACATCTGCTGGAGGCCGGCCTCCCAGCGCGAGATCGTCGATTGCGCGACGCCGAACAGTTCGGCCGCGTGGCTTTGCTTGATGCGGCGCAGCGCGCGCCAGCGCCTGAGCTGCGGGCCGAGCGAGGACGGATGTGGCGAAGGGTCACGCATGTCGATGCTCCTCTTTCAGGCGTCGGCCGGGCGCGTTGCCGGGGCGGGCGCGCTAGAACCCGGCGAGCGGCCGGTCCCTGAGTGAAAAAATCGCGACCGGCAGCAGCAGGATGCCGCCCAGCACGAGCACGCCGTCGGCCGCCACGGTGACAGGCGTGGCCAGGATCCGGAGTCCCTTCGCAAAGGCCGACGGCGATTCGTCGATGCCGACCGTATAGCGTTCGTTGAACGCCTGCGCGGCGCCGTCCGGCTTCAGCGTGAAGCCCTCGGTGGAGTAGCGCTTGCCGACGATGTTGCCGTCGAGTTCGAGCTGGTTGCGCCGGGCGCTGAAGCCATCGGCGGCTGCCGCCAGGCGCTCGTCGGCCGACGCGTCCTTCGACAGAACGGTGTCGTAGTTGCCGGTCACGTCGCTGCCGTCGGCATGGAAGCTGCTGAACGACGTATGCAGCGATTTGCGGTAGCTCGCCGCCAGCACCGGGCGCAGCTTCTCCGGCAGATCGAAGATGTAGTGATAGCGCTCGCCCAGCACCACCAGTTTTTTGCCGTCTTTCGTGATCAGGAAGGCGGAAACGTGCTCGATGTAGGTTTCGTCGTGGTTTTCGTAGAGCGCCGGCGTAAAACAACCCGACAGCGCGAGGCTGCTCGCGGCCATGCCTGCGGCCAGCAGGCGCCGGCGCGTGATCGATGTGCTCATTTCTTGTTGTCCCGTCTGTGCGGTTCGGTTCAGTTCAGTGGCTTTCGCCCTCGGAAGCCGGATTCTCGCGTATCAGCCGCATGTTGTCGAACGGGAAATCTGCCAGGGCAGCGGCCGGCAGGACCGGCTCGCGCCCCGCCGAAAACGTTTTCGTCAGGCTTTCAACCCACTCCGCCATATCTTATTATTCGGCCAGAGCGGTGCGTGCCGGCCGCCATCGATCATGCCGAAGGCATGACGCGCCGGCAACGATTACCGCCTTCCGGCCGGCGCGTCGCACGACGCGTGGTCGAAATGACAGGGAACGCGAGGCCGCGCGTATCCCGAAAAATGACACGAGGGCGCGATGGTACGACTGGTGTTGCTGCTGCTGGGCATCGAATATCTGCGAACCCGCTGGCGCGGGCTGACCGTGCTGGGCTGGCTGTGGGTGGCCGCGGGCGTCGGCATCTTCGTCGACGCGCTCGACGGCGCGCTGCATTTCCCGATCGAGCTGTTCGCGTGGCTGTTCCTGATCGAGGGGCTCGCGACGCTCGCGGTGGCCGGCAGCGGTGTCGGCGGGCAGCGCATCCTGCGCTACGTGAAGGGCATCGTCGTCGTGGTCGCCGCGGGGCTCGTGTTTGCCGGCCATCACCACGGCCACTTCCTGCTGTCGATGATCTTCGGCACGCTGTTCCTCGTCGACGGGCTGCTGCAGTGCACGTCCGCGTGGATGGTGCGCTACCGCCGCTGGAACGTGGCGTTCGCCTGGGGCGTCGTCGAGATCCTGCTCGCGATCTTCTTCTTCCAGCCGTACCCGACCCACTATGTCGGCACCGTACCGTACTGCCTCGGCCTGCTGCTGATGTTCGGCGGGATGCACATGCTGAGCCTTGCCGCGCGCGTGCGGCGGCTGACGCGCAATCCCGCGTTCGCGACGTCGCCCGCGCCGGCGTTCGTACCCGACCTCGACGAGGCGCGCGACCGGCCGCGGTTCGCGCAATCCGAATGGGACGGCCCGCCGGCCGATGGCGAGCATGCGCTCACCGTGCATGTGTGGACGCCGACCGGCACGTCGAAGGCCGAAGCGCAGCGCTATCCGGTGATCGACCGCTATATCGCGGCGGTGGACGTCAACGGCGTGATCTCGACCGGGCATGCGGCGCTGGAATCGCCGGAGGGCATCTACATCAGCCTGTATCCGGGTGTCGAAATCGATCGTTCTCCGGACGAATTCACGCGCATCCTGCGTGCGACGCGCGAGAACGACGTGCCGGGCCTGTTCCAGCCCGACTATGCGACCGAGTCGAAGGCGTGGTGCCCGTCGACGGTGCGCGTGCGTATCCGCAACTACGATCCGGCCAAGCTCGACGCGTTCTGGTTGTCGTACCGGCAGAACGTGACCTACAACCTCACGCACCGCAACTGCTCGAGCACCGTGTCGCAGGCGCTCGAAGCCGCGCTCGACGGCGCGGTGTGGCGGCTGAAGGGCGCGCGGGCCGGGTGGGGCGCGTTCGTGCGGCTGCTGCTCACGCCCGAGCTGTGGGTGGCCGCGCAGATCCGCAAGCGCGCGGTGACGATGGCGTGGACGCCCGGGCTCACGCTCGACTATGCGCGCGCGCTCAGCATGCTCGCCGATCCGCGCCCGTTCGCATGGTGGAAGGTCGCGCGCTCGGCGGTGAGCGCGATCATGGCATCGCGCCGCGCATGGCGCGAGCAGGACAACGCGGCGCTGTCGCCCGGCGGATCGGAGGCTGCGTCGATGAAGTGATCGCGCGATGCCGGACGAGGGCCCGGCATCGCAGGGCGCGCCGCCGCGCGGCCCGTCGAGTTTGCCCGCCATCACACCCCACAGACGACAACAATGAACAAGACGAGAGATTTCCGTTTCCTGATTCCCGCTGCGCTCGCGCTGGCCAGCGCCGGCCTTGCGCAGGCGGGCACCGACGAAGTGCCGCGCATGAGCAACGACGTGTACCGGACGTCGGTATCGTTCTGCTCGAACGTCGCGGCCGCCGAGAAGATCGAGTGCCAGGGCGACATGATCGCCGCGGGCAGCCGGATCGTCGCGGCGATCGGCGGCCTGCCGCCGGCCTCCGCCACGGCGATCGACGAAGGCGCGCGCAACAGGCTGCCGCCGGCGGAGCGCAAGGGGCTTGCCCCCGTCGAGCCGGGCGCGATCGACAAGGACGACGACCTGGCCGGCCTCGCCGGCATGGTGCGTCTGTGCGACGTGTACGAATCCGAGCCGGCGTCGCGCGCGCGGCATCACGCGGCGCTGCAACAGAAGGCGCCCGATGCCGCGCCGCGCGTCGAGGCGTTGCTGGCCGATGCGTCGACGGTGGCGCGCCAGCGCGTCAGTATCGGCGTGTGGCAGATTCTCGCGCTCGAAGGCCCCGAAGCGTCTGCGCGCGCATGCACGCAGCTCGGCAGCGGGTCGTGAGCGCGCGCGAGCCGCAAGCGCAGGCCGATCGACCGTCGGTGCGCCGGCAGCGCGGCGCCCGCGACGAACGGGTCAGCGGTGCACGATCGTCGCCGGCCTGATCCGTACCGGCCGGCCCAGCGTGCGGGCGACCGGAGACGCCTGGACGGCGTTGCGCACGAGTGCTTGCTGCGTGTGCGACAGCGGCGCCGCGAAGCGCAGCGCGATATCGAAACCGGTTTCGTGCTCGAGGCGGTCGATGGCCACCTCCGCCGTACAGGCGGGCAGCGTCACGCCCGCGCGCTTTGCGGCGAGGTCGATCGACATGCAGACGCAGGCCGCGAGCGCGCTTTCGAGCAGTTCGTGCGGCCGCATGCCTGCGTCGGCGCCTTTGCCTGCCTTGTGCGTGTCCGCGCGCACGACGCTGCGCCCGTTGCCGATCTCGACGCAATAGGGCTTGCCCAGCCGTGCGGCCGTCACCATGGGGATGCTCCGTTGCAGGATGAGGATGCCGGCACGGTACGCCGGCGTCGCGTGCGGGGGAAGGCAACGGTTGGTACCGGTACCGCTTGTAACCGCTTCGGCGGCGCGCGCGAATTCTTTCGTCCACCTTCACATTCGTGCCACGTTGCGACAGCAACAATCGCGGGCAGACATTCGACAACCTTGCGGCGCATCCCGCGACCGCAAGCCTTTTCCGAGGAAACACGCCATGCTCAAGACGCTCGCCCGCGCCGCTGCCGCACTCGCTGTCGCTTCCGCTTCACTGCACGCCACCGCGCAGACCAGCTACGACTACCTGTTGCTCGCCGCATCGTGGGAGCCCGGCTTCTGCGCGTCGCACGATACGCCGGAATGCACGAACCTCGCCGGCTCGTATGCGGCGACGAGCCTGTCGCTGCATGGCCTGTGGCCGAACCGCTATGACGGCAACCAGCCGTTCTATTGCGGCGTGCCGCAGAACGACATCGACCTCGACAACGCGCACCAGTGGTGCAGCATGGACGCGTACCCGATCAGCAGCGCGACGCGCAACACGCTGTCGACATACATGCCGGGCGTTGCGTCGTGCCTCGACAAGCACGAGTGGTTCAAGCACGGCACCTGCTCGAACTCGGCGACGCCCGATGCGTACTGGAACCAGGCGTCGGGCATGATCAGCCGGCTCGGCAACACGTCGTTCAACGCATTCCTGCAGGCGAACGCGGGCAAGACGGTCACGCGTAACCAGTTGCTGTCGGCGTTCGAAGGCGCGTTCGGCAGCAACACGCGCAGCGCGGTGTCGCTGAAGTGCACGAAGACGAATGGCGTGAGCTACTTCACCGAAGCCTGGATCGCGGTGAAGACGAATGCGGCTGCGCAGTTCCCGAGCGCGGCGTCGCTCGTGACGGACGGCAACACGCAGGGCACGTGCCCGACGTCGGGCGTGTATATCGCGAAGTAACGGGGCGGGGCGCGACGTGTGCGACATCGCGCACGTCGTCGCCCGTCATGACTTCGGCGGGACGCCTGACCACAGCAGCCCGGCCAGTTCCGGCCCGCCGAGCTGGTGCTCGTCACGCTCGACCGTGCCGGGCAACGCATGCCACGGCACCGCCGGATTGCGATGATGCTGCAGATGCAGATTGATGTGATACGGCCACACGAACACGCGGCCGATCCAGCCGGTTCGCCACGAATACGTCCAGTCGGCCCAGCCCGGCGTCGCATCCGGCCCGCCGCTGTGCTCGGCCATGCTGCGGATCTTCTGTAGCAGCACCGACAGCGTGAGCAGCGGCACGAACCAGAGCGCCGCGACCCGCACGAGCGTGTGCGCGGAACCGGCCCACACGAGCAGCGCGACGATCGTCATCCATACCGCCACAGCCGCCTGGAACGGCCGGCCGAGTCGCGTGTTCTGCCCGCCCGCGCGCCGGAATGCCGCCATGTTGCGCACCATGTTCAGCACGAACAGGTCGCCGAGGCATTGCCGCGCGAGCGGCCACGCATCGAGCGGACGGAACCGCCACGGCTGGTCGTGATAAAGGAACTGGCGCTCGGGATCCTGCGCGGTGCCGAGATGGCGATGATGCGCGAGGTGCAGTGGCCGATAGAACTCGACGGGCACGAGACCCGGCACGCCGATCGCCACGTTGATCAGGAAGTCGTTGAGGCCGCGCCGGCGCGTGACGTGATAGTGGGCCGCATCGTGATACAGGATGAACAGCGCATGCTGGCGCGTCGCGACGACGACCACGGCGAGCGCATGCAGGTACCACGCGCCGAGCGCAACGGCGACGCGGATCGCCACGATGATGCACGCCCATTCGAACAGTGCGGCTGCGATCGTGCGCAGGTCGACCCGTTCACGCAGCAGCGCGAGCGTGACCATGCCGGCAACGATGCCCGTCACGCCGCCCCATGCGGCATCTGCGGCACGATGCTGGCCGGTGGTCAGCACCGTCGCCATCAGCAGCGCGCTCCACGCGACGAACAGCACGGCCGGCCGCTGCCGCAGCGCCAGCAGCACGATCGCGATGGCGACCGGCAGCGCGACGTGCCCGCTCGGTGATGCGGCGAGCGGCGGGTCGATCCGCTGCAGCCATGCGATCCAGCCGCGCCCGGCAGGCGGCCACGCCACCGCGGTCGGATGCAGCAGATGAGCGGCCAGGCAAAGGCCGGCCGCGAGCGCGCCGGCGAAGAACGCCGGCAGCAGCCAGGCGCGGCCGCGCCCGAGCCAGACGAGCGCGGGCATCGCGCACAGGTAGCTGAGGTAAAGCGGCACGGTGCCGGGCAGCACCGGAATCGCGCGATCGAGCGCGCTTGCCGGAATCGCGGTGACGGGGCCGAGTGGCACGTGCGTGACGAAGCAGTAGAGTGCACCCGTCACGACGAGATAGACGACGAGCAGCAGCCATGGCCGGGCGATCGGCGTGTCGTTCGCATCCTGGCGGGAAAGGACCTGGGACATGGCTTGAGCGGGCGGGTAACGGGCTATCATAGCAAGCTGTTCAGCCTTGCAGGAGTACCCGATGGAGTTGCGCGCCACCGCCGTCGAACGTGCGGCCCTGGGCCCCGGCGACATCGAGCGGATGTTCTCGTTGTATGCGGCGTCGTATTGCGATACGGGGCGCGCACGGTTCGACCACGACCTCGGCGACAAGACGCACTGCATCGTGCTGCGCGACGCCGGCGGCGCGATCCAGGGCTTCTCGACGCTCAAGCAGTACGACGCGCACTGGCGCGACGCGCCGATCCGCGTGATCTTTTCCGGTGACACCATCATCGATCCTGCGCACTGGGGCACGCAGCATCTCGCGTTTGCGTGGATCCGCCATGCGGGCGACGTATGGCGGCAGGCGCCGGCCGTGCCGCTGTACTGGTTCCTGATCTGCAAGGGGCATCGCACCTATCGCTACCTGCGCGCGTTCGCGCGCGACTACGCGCCGCGTGCCGGCAACCTGACTTCACCGGCGACGCAGGACCTGATGGATTACCTGGCCGCCAGCCGTTACGGGCACGCATACGATCCGGCCACCGGCATCCTGTCGTTCGACACGCCGATGGGCCGGCTCGCGCCCACGCTCGCCGAGGTGCCGGCCGCGCACCGGCGGCTGGCCGACGTCGACTACTTCCTCGCACGCAATCCCGGCTATGCACGCGGCGACGAACTCGTGTGCCTGTGCGAACTGTCGGCGTCGAACCTGCGGCCGCTCGCGCGCCGGTTGTTCGACGGCACGTGAGCCGCGCCCATGCGGATCCGTCTCGCGCAACCGGCCGACAACGCGCACATCCTCGAATTCCAGGCCCGCCATGCGATGCAGGGCAGCCTGCCGCTGCGCTTCGACCGCGCGCCCGACTACTTCGCCCTGCATCGCTGCCACGCGCCGCATCACGAGGTGTGGCTCGCAGAGGGCAAGCCCGCTTCGCTGAAGGGGCTGGCGAGCCTCGTCGTGCGCGACGGCTATCTCGGCGAACGCGTGCAGCCGGTCGCCTATCTCGGCGACCTGCGCCTGATGCCCGACCGGCGTCTGTCGCGCGAATGGACCGACTCGGTGCGCGAACGCTTCGCGGCGCTGCGCGCCGACGCAGGCGTGCAGTACGCCTACTGCTGCATGATCCGCGACAACCGGCTCGCGGTGCAGTCGCTGGCGCGGTCGCGGCGCGCGAACCGGCTGCGCTTCTCGCACTGGCATGGCTACGAGAACGTGTCGATCTACGCGCAGCGCGGGCTGTCGTCGGCACCGCGCAGTGTGCCCGGCATCCGGATCGTCGGAGCGCAGCCGCATCACGCGGACGCACTGCGCGCGTTTCTCGATGCCGAGTCGCGCCGCCAGCCGTTCGGCGGCGTGTTTTCCGCGGGGGAGTTCGCGCGCCGGCTCGATACGTGGCCGGCATTCGGCCTCGATGCATTCCTGCTGGCGCTCGACGCGCACGGCAACCTGCGAGGTTGCGTCGCGCCGTGGGACGCCGGCGACATCAAGCGGATCGTGCTCGAACGATTGCCGCTGCCGCTGCAGGCGATCCGCGTCGCATTCAACACGCTCGCGCCCGCGTTGCGCCGCCCGCGTATCGCGGCGCCCGGCGAGCCGCTGCGCGACGTCTACCTGACGCACCTGCAGGTGCGCGACCGCGATCCTGCCGTGTTTGCGGCGCTGCTCGACGCCGCATGGCTGCGCATGCGCAACCGCTATGCGCTGATGCAGCTGTGCCTGTACGACGGCGATCCGCTCTGGCCCGCGCTCGCGCGGTATTACGCGGCGCGTACGCCGATGGATCTCTATACGCTGCCGACCGGCGAGCCGTCCGAGCCGATCGACGGCCTGCTGGCCGGCCGTGTGCCGGGGTTCGAGATTTACCTGGTCTGACCGCGCGTGACGTGCAGCAGGTCGGCGAGCGCGAGCCAGAAGCGGCCGGCGTCGAAGCCGAGCCCGCCGAGCACGGGCTGGCCGTGATCGAGATGCGGCAGGCAGATTTGCGGTACGCCGGGCAACACCTGGTGATCGAGATAAAACTGCCCGTCGTGCGCGCAGCCCGGGCGAAGACCGTTCAACCGCGCATGATGCGAATCGAAGCGCGTGGACGCTTCGACCGACCAGCTCACCCCATGCACGAGATGCAGGTCGCGCGGCAGCGCTGCGAGCATCGCGCCGACACCGGGATCGCGCCGGCTGCTGATGTCGCGCGTGCCGGCGTCCGTCCAGCGCGTGCGCAGCATGCGGCGGGCAATGCGGTCGGGCCACGGCGCGGCCACGTGCGGCGGCATGCCGTGACGGAAGATCGTGTCGACGATCGCGGACGGGCCGACCGGTGGCTGCACGAGCGCGATGCCCGCGCAACGCGCTGACAGCACCGGGTCGCCGACGAGCGCCGCGAGCGTATCGATGCCGCCCTTGCTGTGTGCGAGCACGACGAATTCGCTGCCGGCCGGCACGTGCGCACGCAGGTGTCGGCTGATATGTGCGCCCTGGTCGAACACGCCGCGCGCGGAGCGCACGGGCACCGTCAGTACGCGATAGCCGGCCGCGCCGAGCGTTTGCCGCGCGCCGCGATTGCAGCCCGGCAGCCATTCGGAGTAGAGCCCCGCGATGAGCACGACCGTTGTCGTCAGCGGCAGGCGGGCCGTGCGCGCTGTCCAGCTGTCGATGAACGCACCGGTCCGGTCGAGGTTCGCCGCGACCCGTGCGAACGGTGTCGCCGGATAGCGGCGGCGCCAGTCATCGAACCCGTCCGGTGTCCACGGTGCGCGCGTCATGCGTGCGGCTCCGGCTTGCGTTCGGCCGTCGCCAGATACGGTTCGAGCGCGGCGCGCGCCGCGCGCAGCGCCGCGTCGCTGTCGAGGCGATCGGGATGGAAACGCGGCGAAAACCAGCACAGCCACATCGGTATCACGTGCGTGAAGATCCCCGGCGCGACGAACAGCCAGCGCAGCAGTTGCAGCCAGCCGCGCACGTTCCGTGTCTGCCCGTCGACCGCGACGAGGCGGTGCACGAAATAGATCAGGTCGATCACGAAGTAGACGGAGATCCCGAGCATCGCCGCGCAGCGCACGGCATAGCGCCGCACCGCGCCCGGCATGGCGGCCGCGAGCACGTCGAACGCGACGGTCTTGTGTTCGGTTTCCTCGATCGCGTGCCAGCGCCACACGGCCGCCATCGTCGGCTCGGCGCCGTCGAGGATCGCCGGGTCGCTCAGCAGGCGGTGCGACAGGATCGTCGTGTAGTGTTCGAGGCAGGCCGTCAGCGCAAGCCGGATGACCGGCGACACCTGTCGTGCCGCGTTGCGCTGGCGTTTTTCGAGCAGCGCTTCGAGCGCGTCGACCGGCACATGCTGCGACGCGAGACGCGCGTTGTAGAGCCGGTGTACGCGGATATGCGACGCTTCCTGCCGCACGAACGCATCGACATCGGTCGCGAGCGATGCATCGCCGCCGACGCGGTCGCGAAACGGCCGCACGCTTTCGACGAAGAAGCGCTCGCCGAGCGGAAACATCACGGAAAACGCGTCGAAGAAACGCGTCACATGGCAGGTGCCGCGATACCAGAAGCGCGGAATGCGCTCGTCGATCGTGAAGCGCACGTCGCGCGGCGGCATGCGCGACGCGGTGCTGGCGGCGGGCGGGCGGCGAAATGGCCGCATGCTAGCGCGCCCCCTTCGCGGACGGGGCGCGAGCCGTTACCGGCAGTTGACGCATCTGTTGTATCCTCCCGTGCAAACAACCGCCATTCCGAGCCTGCCGAGCCATGAACCGACCGAGCGCGCAAGCCGCTGCGGCGCAAGCCCGACGTTACGATCGCGTCAACCTGCTGGTGCTCGCGCTGCAGAGCCTCGTGTGGGCCGGCACGCTCACCTGGCTTTCGCATACGGATGCCGGCGCGATCAAGTGGCTCGTGCTCGTGCCGTTCTGCCTCGTGATGCAAGGCGTGTTCTCGATGATGCACGAAACCTTCCACGGGTTCGGACATCGCCGGCCGACCGCGAATTATATGATGATGTGGTGGGCGTCCACGATGTTCGGCGCGGCCGCGACGCTCATTCACGTCAACCATCTCGGCCATCACGTGCGCAACCGCACGCCTGCCGAGCGCGCGGATTTCGCGACCGCGAACGAATCGCTGCTGCGCAAGCGCATCGAGTACTACGCGGCGATCCTCGGCGGCATCTGGCTCGGCGGTCTCGTCGGCAGCTTCGTGCTCGCGCTGGTGCCCGGCCGCACGATGCAGCGGCTCGCCGCACGCGGCGACGACAACACCTACGCGGCCGCCTTCAAGGAATTCACGACGGCCGACTTCCGCCGCATCCGCTACGAAACGCTCGCCGCCGTCGGTGCATGGCTGCTGGCCGGCTGGCTGCTCGACTGGTCGGTGCCGGCCGTATTGATCGCGTATGTCGCGTTCGCGTTCTCGTGGTCGTCGCTGCAATGGGTGTACCACATGCGCACGCCGCTCGACGTCGTCGAAGGCACGTACAACATGCGCGCGCCGGCCCCGGTGCGCTGGTTGCTGCTGAACTTCAACTACAACCTGACGCATCATCGCCGCCCGGCGCTGCGCTGGCAGGACATGCACGCGGCGTCGGACCTGCGCGAGACGCGGCCGCTGTGGTACGGCTGGCTCACGATCTTCGCGCCGCCGCGCCGGCTGCCCGACGATCTCGCGCAACTCGACAAGACCTATTTCTGATGGACGCTTCCGCCCGCAGTCCCGCCGACGCTTGGCGTGCATTCGCACGCGCCGCGCAGCCGGACGTCGATCGCTGGCAGGCCGGCTTCGACGCGCCGGGCGACGTGCAGGCGCAGCGGTTGATGGCGCTGCTCGCCGCCAACCGCGACACGGCGTTTGGCCGCCGCTTCGGCTTCGACCGGATCGACAGCCCCGCACAGTTCCGCGAGCGCGTGCCCGTGCACGCGGCCGCCGATTTCCTGCCGTGGCTCGAGCGCGTGTCGAACGAGACGGAACCGGTGCTGACCGCCGAACGCCCGCTGTTCCTCGAACGTACGAGCGGCAGCACGGCGCGCCGGAAGCTGATTCCGTACACGCCCGCGTTCCTGCGCGAACTGCAGGCCGCGATGATCGTGTGGCTGGCCGACATGCATCGCGCCTGTCCGGCACTCGGCGAAGGGCATGCGTACTGGTCGATGTCGCCGCCGCTGCAGGCGCCCGGCGTTGCGCCGAGCGGAATTCCGGTCGGCTCGGCGAGCGATCTCGATTATCTGGGAGACAGCAGCGCCGCCGCACTTGTGCCGACGCTGCTCATGCCGCCGCTGACCGGCGACGCGTCGACGTGGCGGCGCGAGACCCTGCGCGCGCTCGTCGCCGACGCATCGCTCGCGTTTATCAGCGTGTGGAGCCCGACGTTCCTGACGAGCGTGCTGCGTCCGCTGTTCGATCGCAACGATGCCGATGGCGTGCGCGATCTCGCATGGGTCGAAGCGTCGCTGCCGGCCGATCGTCGCACTGCGTTGCGTCGTGCGAGCGCGAACGGCGACTGCCATGCACTGTGGCCGCGCCTGGCGGCCGTGAGCTGCTGGCTGGACGGCCCGAGCCGGTATTACGCCGACGCGTTGCGCGTGCGGTTCCCGGATGTGCAATGGCTGCCGAAGGGGCTGTTCGCGACCGAAGGCGTTGCCAGCATTCCCTTCGGCGCGGGCGACGGCTGCCCGCTCGCGATCGGCAGCCACTACCTCGAATTCGTGCGCGACGACGGCAGCGTGTGCGATGTCGACGCGCTGCAACCGGGTGACGACGCACAGGTGTTGCTGACCACCGGCGGCGGGCTGTATCGCTATGCGCTCGGCGATCGCGTGCGCGTGGTCGGCATGACCGGACGCACGCCGCGCATTGCGTTCGTCGGCCGTGCGGCGGCGAGCGTCGATCTCGTCGGCGAGAAGCTCGACGAACGCATCGTGGCCGATGCGCTGAATCCTGCGCTCGGGCAACACGGGGAAGTCGGTGCGTGCATCGTGCCGTGCGCGGCGCGAGAAGGGCTGCCGCACTACGTGCTGTGCGTCGCCGGCGACCTCGGCGCAGACGCGGCCGATACGATGCGCGCAGCCGTCGAAACCGGGCTGGCGCAGGCATTTCATTACGCGCACGCACGCCGCCTCGGCCAGCTCGGCCCGCTGCGCATGCGCTGGCTGGGCCGATCGCCGGCGCGGCTCGGCGATTGGCTGCAGCACGCGGCCGAACGGGCCGGCATGCGCGCGGGCGACGTGAAGCCGTGCCTGCTCGTGACGCGGCTGCCGATGGCCGAGGCGCTGCTCGCGATGACGGATGAGTGATGCCATGAACGACATGAACGAACCACGCGGATGCGGGCACGAGTGCTCGTCGCGCGATGCGGCGCACGCGCATGCATCCGCACCGCAGATCGACGGCCTGCACGAGCAATGGTTCGTTGCGTGCACCGAACGCGAACTCCCGCGCGACAAGCCGCTCGGCGTGCGCATTCTCGACACCGGCATCGTGCTGTTTCGCCAGCGCGATGGCCGGATTGCCGCGCTGGTCGACCAGTGCGTGCATCGCGGTACGCGACTGTCGGCCGGCAAGGTCGACAGCGACACGCTCGTCTGTCCGTATCACGGCTGGCGTTACGACGGCGAGGGGCAGGTCGTTCATGTGCCGAGCCTCGACGGCACGCGGCCGACGGGCGCGCCCGGCCGCTATCCGTTCCGGCAGCGCACACTGCCCGTACAACTGCTCGACGGGCTCGTGTGGGTGTATCCCGGCACCGGCGATCCGTCCGCGCGCACGATTTTCCGGATGCCGTTCCGCGACGTCGCTGCATGGCAGTCGTACTACATGGTCAACACGTTCGACGGCGACATCGCGATGCTCGCGCAGAACTTCATGGACGTGCCGCACACGGTGTTCGTCCACGACGGGATCTTCCGCAGCAGCCGTGGCCAGGCGATGGAGGCCACGGTCGCGGCGACGCCGGACAGCGTCGCCGTCACTTATCACGACGGCGACGACAAGATCGGCTTCTGCCTCGACTGGCTCACGAATCCCGATCGCGTGCCGCTTGCGCACGTCGACCGCTTCATCGCGCCGAATGTGACGCGGTGCGACTACCTGTGGGGCGAGCGTTCCGGGTTCCTGATCGTCAGCCAGATCACGCCGATCGATGCGCGCCGTTCGCGCGTCTACACGTACATCGCGTATCGCTTCCGGCTGCCGCGCTGGGTGCTGCGCGCGCTGCGGCCGTTGCTGAACCTGTACACGCACCTCGTGATCCAGCAGGACGTGCGGATCATGCGCGCGCACCGGCAAGGGCTCGACAACGCACCGGGCTTCCGGCCGCACAACGTGCGCGCCGACATCGTGCATGTCGCGATCGACCGGCTGCTCGACGCGGTGAAACGCGGCGAACCGCTGCCGGCCGGGCAGTGCGGCGAGAAGGTGATGCGGTTCGAGCTGTAGGCGCGGCGTGCGGCGCTGCGCGGGGACGCGCGTTTAGCGCGTGGGGCCGGTCTGGCCGGACGCGAGCGCGACGCCGTCCGTCAGGTAGCGGTGCACGGCCGGCAGATGCTCGAGCGCGAGCGCCGGATACGCGTGATGCACCTGGTGATAGCCGATGTTGCGCGGATACAGCACGAGCTTGCCGATCCAGCCGAACGTCATCGTGCGCGTCATCTTCCAGATCGATTCCGGCGAGCGTTCGCCCATCTCCACGTGATCGTGTTCGAGCAGCACGCGGTTCGCATTCATGATGCCGCCGATGATCCACGGCAGTCCGTAGTAAGTGAAGAACGGCAGATCCCAGTGCACGACGGCCGCGATCGCGAGCAGATAGCCCGCGCAATGCGGCAGGTCGGCGCGCGCACACGCAATGACTTCGGGGTGACGGCGCAGGTCCTGGCCCGAACGGTCCTGCATGAAGCCGCGTGCGTACCACGGCCGGAACGCGGGCCAGGCGAGCGCGAGCGGCGCCATCAGCGCGCGTAACGGCCACCAGACCGGCAGCAGCGCGCCGCGCAGCATCATCGCGCGCCGCACCCAGCCGCCGCGTGCGGCGAGCCGGTGCAGGTACGGATCCTGGGCGGTGCCGACCGCGCGATGATGGCGCAGGTGGTGATAGCGCATCGCCGCGATGGACGAGCCGATAGTCCAGCCGGCGAGCGCGTCGACGAGCGCGAGCGGCAGCGTCATGCGTCGCACGGGAAGATGGCATGCGTCGTGCAGGATCACGCCGAACGCCTGCAGCCGCCCCGCAATCAGCAACACGGCCGCGACATAGACGATCGGATTCGGCACGAAGCGGATCGCGGCCCAGCACAGCAGGATGCCGAACCAGTCGACGCACGCATAGCGCACGAGCCGCCACGGCCGCGCGCCGGCCACGAACGGCAGCGTGCGGTTCAGTTCGGCGGGTGTCGGCAGCGTGGCGGGCGTGGGCATTCGGCGGTGTCGGGCGCGCCGTCGACGGCGCGTGTGCAGGTTTTGTCGCTGGGCAATATACACCGGTTTCCGGCGCCCGGCGGCCGCGATCAATGCGCGGCGCAGGGCGCGCCGAACCATCGCGCTGCCGCGTGCGCCGCTGCGTCGGCATCCGCATCGTCGTGACCGGCCCATGCGACGATCCCGTCGGGACGCACGAGCACCGCGCGCACTCCGAG
The DNA here is from genome assembly GCF_057439935.1 of Burkholderia cepacia complex sp. TUM26381. Taxonomy (NCBI): domain Bacteria; kingdom Pseudomonadati; phylum Pseudomonadota; class Betaproteobacteria; order Burkholderiales; family Burkholderiaceae; genus Burkholderia; species Burkholderia cepacia complex sp. TUM26381. The sequence continues at coordinate 843,446 of NZ_CM172007.1, forward strand.
CCGGTCTTTTGCATCGCTCGCGATGTACGCGATCCGGTCGCGCCAGCGGCTTGCCAGTGCCTGAAGCGGCCGGGCTGCATCGAAGTCCAGCAGCACGCCCTTGCCGTGCCGGACGCGCTCGCCGAGCCGTGTGCCGTCGGCCAGTTCGAAATCCGGAGCGCTGCGGCCGACGAGCGGGTGATGGCCGCCGAGATCGTACGCAACGGACACGCCCCACACGCGCTCGGCGAAGTACGTCGCGCCGTCGCGCGTGTCGACGAGATCGCGCATGATCGCTTCGAGCGCGCGCGAACTCGGAGACGGCCGCATCAGCGCGACCTGCGCGCGCGACCAGTCGAGCACCCGTGCGCCTACCGGATGCCGCTCGGCCGTGTAACTGTCGAGCAGCCCGTCCGGCGCGTCGCCGCGGATCGTCGCGGCCAGCTTCCAGCCGAGATTCATCGCGTCGCCGAGCCCGAGATTGAGCCCCTGGCCGCCGAGCGGCGAGTGGATGTGCGCGGCATCGCCCGCGAGCAGCACGCGTCCGTTGCGGTAGGTCGCGGCCTGGTACGCGCGGTCGGTCCACGTGGTGGCGAGCCGGAGGGCCGTCAGCGTGACGCCGGTGCCGGACACGCGGCGCAATACGGCTTGCGCATGCTCGAGCGTGACGGGCCCGCTCCGGTGGAACGCGCCGCCGTCGAACTCGACCAGCGCGATGGTTCCGGGCGGCGTGTACGTGTACATGCCGCCCGTCGTGTAATGACGGCCCGGCAGCAGCGCGCCCGGATCGGCGAATTCGGCTTCGATCGAGTAGCCGGTGAATTCGGGATCGGTGCCGGCGAACGCGAAGTCGCCGGCCTTGCGGACCGTGCTGCGGCCACCGTCGCAGCCGACGAGCCAGCGGGCGCGGAACGTCTCGCCGCCCGCGTGAAGCGTGACCGTGTCGCTCGACTGGTCGACGTCCGCGACGGCCAGGCCGCGCCGGATCTCGACGCCCGTTGCTTGCGCACGAGCGGCCAGCGCGGATTCGACGCGCGCCATGTCGGTCGCCATGTGCGTGCCGGCCGGCCCGGGCAGGTGGTACGGCCACTGCGACGCATCGATGTTGTCGTGGAAGAACGGATGCCGGCGAAATGGCCGCCCGGACGGCGCGATTGCTGCATCCAGTGCGCGGTGTCGTTCGCGCGGGGCGGCAGTGCGATGTCGTCGAGCAGGCCGCGACGGTCGAACGCGTCGATGGTGGGCGCCGACAGGCCGCGCATGCCGAACGGAAGACGCTTCAGCGGCGAATCCGGATCGTTCGCCTGCTCGACCACCAGCACGGACAGGCCGCCAAGGCGAAGCTCGCACGCGAGGAACAGGCCGACCGGGCCGGCTCCGGCAATCACGACATCATGGGTGACGGGAAGATTCATCGGGTGGCTCGGTGTCAGGCCGGGGCAGGCCGTGGGCGGTCGATGGCGCGATACCTGACCGGCATCGCGCCCCGTTTGAGTTGACAATGGAACGTTGTTCCAATGGCGAGATATTGGAACGTTGTTCCATGTGTGTCAAGCTAGCGCGCATGAAAACCAGCAACCGGACCGAACGGCGCGCGGATGCGCTGTCGAAAGAGCGGATCGTCGAGGCCGCGATCGAGATACTCGAAAAGGACGGCGAGCGCGCGCTGACGTTTCGCGCGCTCGCTGCGTACCTGGCGACGGGAAGCGGGGCGATTTACTGGCACGTCGCCGACAAGCACGACCTGCTTGCGGCGGCTGCGGACCAGGTGATCGCGGGCGCGATGGCGGACGTGCCGGGCGCGGACGATGGCGATGCGGCGGAAGCGCTCCGGCGCGTCGCGCTGCGTTTGTTCGACGCGTTCAGCGCGCATCCGTGGGTGGGGGCGCAGTTGTTCCGGGAACCGTGGCAGCACGCGGTGCTGCGCATCCTGGAGCGCGTCGGCGGGCAGCTTCAGGCGCTGGGCGTGCCCGAACCGGAGCAATTCAACGCGGCGTCGGCGCTGATGCACTACCTCTTCGGGCTGGCCGGCCAGTATGCGGCCGGCGCGCGGCTTCATTCGCGCGAGACGGGGCAAGCGGAGATCGTCGCGACCGTGGCGGAGCGGTGGGCGCAACTCGAGCCGGCGCAGTATCCGTTCGTGCGCAAGGTGGCGGCGCAACTGGCCACGCACGACGAGCGCGCGCAGTTCCTGGCCGGCATCGACCTCATTCTGGCGGGGATCGGAACGGCCCGATAAGCCGTCGTACGGCGGGTCGACTCGTCAGGCGAGCAGTTGCAGCGCCTCCGCGAGCGACAGCACCGTCGTGCGCGATTCGAACGCGGTGGCGAACAGATGCTCGTGGACCACCGGGTCCGGGTCGTAACAGCAATCCTTGACCGTATAGAGACGGAAATCCGCATCGCTTGCGTGGGCGATCGACGAAAACATCACGCCCGTCGACGCGATACCGACCATGATCAGCGAATCGACGCCTTGCGCGACCAGCCTGGCCTGCAGATCGGTGCCGAAGAACACGCTCGCGCGGTGCGCGACGATCAGCGGCTCGTCGGGCTGCTTGCCCAGCTCCGGCGACGGGCCGTCGTTGATGAACAGGCCTAGCCGTTTGATGCCCTGGCCGTTCTTGTTGAGCGGGCTGACTTCCGGGTAGCCGGGGCTGAAGCGGAGATTCGCGAACCAGACGCCGACGCCTGCGGCTCGTGCCGCATCGCAGAGGCGGCGCGTATTGGCGAGCAGTTCGGGTGCGACCGACGGGAAGAGGTCGAGGATGTCGGTCTGATAATGCATGACGACCAGCGCGGTTTTTGATGGCGCGATGGCGGGAATCGGCGCGCAGGCGCCGTCGCTGGCGTTCGTGTGGGCTGTCGTTGCGACTTCTGATGCGTTGTCCGGATGCATGCGTGATGTTCTCCAGTAACCGCTGCGGGGTGTCGGAAAATCGGTCGTTCGCGTACGTCGTCAACCATGGCGCCTTCGCCGGCCGGGTTGGCTCGACATTGGACGAAGGCGAATCTCCGCTAATGCACGAGATCGCAATGAATCTGCAGCCTTTCCGTGGCGTTGCGGTGAATCTGAAACCCTTGCCGTACCAGTGCGGACTGGATCTGCGCCAGGCTGGAATCGCATCGCCGCATGCGATGCCGCTGCCAGAATGGCGGCGTGAATACGCCCAGCGGCAATAACCGCACGCGACGACCCTTCAACCCGAACGAAACGTCGATATGTGTTCCATCGACGTCGTGTCCGTTGCTTCCGAAAATATCGACAAGCTCGTTGCCTCGGGTGGGGTAGAGCAAGCGGAACAGGCCCATTCCCAGTGCGCGAAACCCGCGACGCGCAACACCCAGACCGGATGCTCGCGGCTCGTAGCCTCGCGTCAGGATCAGGTCGATCTCCGCGGGCAACTCGGCCTGGATCGCCTGCAGCTTCCCCAGCACTCGCGCCTCCACGCGCACGTATCGTGCGGGCCAGCGCGGCCGGATCTGCACGCCGGCTTGAACACCACGCGTCAGCGTCAGCAAATTCGAATGCATCGTGAGGATATCCGTGAGTGTGGCGGGCAACAAGCAAGAATTCAATTTCTTAAAATCAGGCTGCTCAAGTATTGATTCAAATCGCGAAAATCCTTAACCGTCCACGGGTGGGGCGGTAGTTTTACGCCGTTTTCTCGCAACGTTTTTGAAATCAGGTCTCCGTTTGGGCGAAGTATGACTGACGAGACAATAACGCCCGGATAGTCTTTGAGTCGTTTTTTGAACGCGGGTGTCGTAAGGTCGGGTGTGGGTGGGCTGCTTTTATTGGCCAGCGGCCCTGTTCCTCTGGCATTTGCTCCGTGGCACATCGCGCATCTCGCCAGGAAGATCTTTTTCCCGTTATCACTATCCGCGAAGGTTGGTGGTGTTTGGGCAAGCAATGAAATTCCTAACGAGGCGATGAGGATTTTTTTCATTTTTTTGATTTATTGTAAAAGCCGGTGAATGTCTCTTTAGGGGCGATTGCTGCCGAATGACGGGTTTTGTATTGAGTGTGCCGATCGTCACCTGCCGCAGTCGCGCCGGGTGGCGCACGCCCGGCTTCGCCCCCTCAAAAAATCGACCTTCCCGTATAAGTCGTCAACCACTCCAGCGCCAGGGTCCCCGCCAGCGAGTTCCCGTTCGCATCGAGCCCCGGCGCCCACACGCACACGGCCATATCCCCCGGCAGCACCGCAACAATCCCGCCGCCCACGCCGCTCTTCGCCGGCAGCCCGACGCGATACACGAAATCCCCGGCTGCATCGTAGGTGCCGCAGGTCAGCATCAGCGCCGACAGCCGCTTCGCCGAACTCGAATCGACGATCCGCTCGCCGGTCGCCGGTGCGACGCCGCCGTTCGCGAGGAACAGCGCGGCGCTCGCGAGCTCGACGCAATTCATCGTGATCGCGCACTGCCGGCAATACGCATCGATCACCGTGTCGGGCGGCATCTGCATGTTGCCGAAGCTCGCCATGAAGTGCGCCATCGCGCGGTTGCGCTCCGCATGCTGCAGCTCCGACTGCGCGACGCGCGAATCGTAGTCGATGTCGTTCGTGCCGATCATCCGCCGCACGAATTCGACCAGCGCCGTCTCGGCCTTGACGAAGCGGCGGCACAGCACGTCGGTGACGACCAGCGCGCCTGCGTTGATGAACGGATTGCGCGGCTTGCCGCGCTCGCTTTCGAGCTGGACCAGCGAATTGAACGCGTTGCCGGACGGTTCGCGACCGACGCGTTCCCACAGTTCGTCGCCCAGCAGCTGGAATGCGAGCGTGCACGCGAACAGCTTCGAGATACTCTGGATCGAGAAGCGCTCGTGTGCATCGCCGACCGTGTAAACGTTACCGTCGAGCGTCACGACGGCCATCCCGAACTTGTCGGCGGGCACTTTCGCGAGTTCGGGAATGTAGTCGGCAACCCGTCCCTGGCCTATCCAGGGGGCGAGTTCGGTGTGGATGCGTTCGAGGATCGTCTGGTAATTCATCACGTCAGGCGGGTAGGTGAGCGGCCCGGATTCCGGCGAGCCCGTATGGAACCGTCCCGGCGCCGATTCGTCAAGCATGGCCAGCATCGAACCCTGATTTTCAAGACCGTCAAACGGGCAGGCGGCGGTCGCAGTATCATGCGGTACGTTTCGGCCGATGGCCGGCGTCCGGCACCTGCCGGCGTCGCCGCGGCCCCCTCGATGATCCGACCGCTGCCCATGTCTTTCCGCATCCTGCTCGTCGAAGACGACACCCGCCTGTCCACGCTGATCGCCGGCTACCTGCGCAAGAACGACTATGAAGTCGACACTGTGCTGCATGGCGACGCCGCGGTGCCGGCGATCCTGTCCATTCGTCCCGATCTCGTCATCCTCGACGTGAACCTGCCGGGCAAGGACGGTTTCGAAATCTGCCGCGAGGCGCGCAAGCAGTACGACGGCGTGATCATCATGGTGACGGCGCGCGACGAGCCGTTCGACGAACTGCTCGGCCTCGAATTCGGCGCGGACGACTACGTGCACAAGCCGGTCGAGCCGCGCATCCTGCTCGCGCGGATCAAGGCCCAGCTGCGCCGCGCGCCCGCACGCGTGACCGAGAGCACCGCGCCGCAGCCCGAGCGCTACGCGTTCGGCAAGTTTTCGATCGACCGTACCGACCGTACCGTCGTGCTGCCCGACGGCAGCACGCCCGACCTGACGTCGGCCGAATTCGACCTGCTGTGGGCGCTCGTATGCCATGCGGGCGAGGTCGTCAGTCGCGACGACCTGATGCTGCAGCTGCGCGGCGTCGAATTCGACGGCCTCGACCGCACGATCGACGGACGCATCTCGAAGCTGCGCCGCAAGCTGCGCGACGACGCAAGCAACCCGCAGCGGATCAAGACGATCCGCAGCAAGGGTTATCAATTCAGCAAGCACGCGTGGGAATGACGCCGCCTGCGCGCGACGCCGTCACGTTCCGCGCGGGCATTCCACCCGCCGGCCGGGAGCCGCGATGATCCGACGAACCCGTTCGCACCCCGATGCGCCGCCGTTGCCGACGCTGCGCTACGTCAAGTGGCGCTGGCTGCATTTCCGCCGCGCGTGGACCGACACGCGCGCCGACCGCATTCCGAGCTGGTCGCGCCTGTACGTGCGCACCTACCTGCATCTGCTTGGCCTCGTGTTGCTGACCGCGCTCGTGCCGGCGCTCGCGCTATGCGTCGAATTGTCGCCGCAGGTCGTGTGGCATGCATTCGATTCGCTGCCGGGCGATATCTGGATCGTGCTCGCGTTCGTGTTCGCCGCGCCCGCACTCGCCGCGTACCGGTGGATGCGGCCGGTCTGGTCGGATCTCGTGATGGTGCGTGAACGCGCGATCGACTTCACGGGCGGGCGCTTCAACACGCGCGCCCGCGAATCGCACAGCGTGATCATCGGGCCGCTCGCCCGCACGCTGAACGCGCTCGCGATGCGCATGGAGCGGCTGATCGCCGCGCAGCGCGATCTGACGAACGGCATTTCGCACGAACTGCGCACACCGCTCGCGCGCGTGCGCTTCGCGCTCGAAATGCTGCGCGAACCGGGCTCCGCGGCCGAGTACCAAGGCGCGCTCGAGAGCATCGCGCAGGACGTGACCGAGCTCGAAGAGTTGATCGACATGAGCCTCACGTATGCGCGGCTCGAATACAGCTCGCTGCAGTCGAACCTCGAGATGACCGCGCCCGTCGCGTGGTTCGAGCACCAGGTGAACGACGCGCAATTGCTGTATCCGGAGCGTGCGATCGAGGCGCGCATCGCGATCGCATCGGATCTGCGCGTGAAGATGGACCGCCGGCTGATGTCGTACGCGATGCGCAATCTGCTGCGCAACGCGAGCAAGTACGCGAAATCGCAGATCGTCGTCGGCATCTCGCTCGTGCACGGCAACATCGGGATCTTCGTCGAGGACGACGGCCCCGGCGTGCCCGAGAGCGAGCGCGAACGGATCTTCGACGCGTTCGTGCGCCTCGACCGCCGCACCGGCGGCTACGGGCTCGGCCTGTCGATCACGCGGCAGGTGCTCCATGCGCACAATGGCCGGATCGCGGTCGTCGATCCGGTCGCACTCGGCGGCGCGCGGTTCGAGATCAGCTGGCCGGTCTAGCGAGACGCCGCGCGAGGTCCCGCCCTCGGCAGCCACGATGGCGACGCGCGCCGGTTGCGTGCGCGTTGCCGGCATTCCCCGCCGTCCTTCCCCGTCGCCTCTCCGTATTGCAATCGCATGAAGATTCGTTTGCAGCGCGTACGCGCCGTGCATTACGATTGCAATTGCAACTACTTGGGCCGGCGGTCTGCAGCAGCGCAAGCAGGCGGCCTGCGACGCAGTAGCGAAGCCGGGGCGGCCCTGCCTGCCGCCCTTCGTTCATGCATTCCTGTCCGGGTCACGCCTCATGCGGCTACTGAATATCGTGTCTTCTCCCCGTGGCGCCAGGTCGGCGTCGATCGCGGTTGCGAATGCGTTCGTCGACGCGTACTGCAACGCGGAGGCGTCGGTCGACGTCGATACGCTGAATGTCTGGGAAGAGGACCTGCCGGACTTCGACGGCGACGCGATCGGCGCAAAGTACAAAAGCGTCGCGAACGAACCGATGAATGCCGCCGAGCAGTCGGTCTGGCTGCGGATCCAGTCGCTCGTGAAGCGGTTTCAGCAGGCGGACCGGATCGTCGTCGGCGTGCCGATGTGGAATTTCGGGTATCCGTACAAGCTCAAGCAACTGATCGATCTCGTCAGCCAGCGGAACATGCTGTTCACGTTCGATGGCGCCGCCTACGGCCCGCTGCTGACGATTCCGCGCGCGCTGGTTGTCCATGTGCGCGGGCAGAGCGGGGAAACCGGGGCGGGACGTCTCGACACCCCCGGGTTCGGGCATCAGGCCGATTACATCGAATTCTGGCTGAAGTTCATCGGCGTGAACGAGGTCAGGAGCCTGACCGTCGAACACACGTGGAATGCGAAGGCGCACGACAGCATCGAACGGGCGCAAGCGCGGGCGATCGCGATGGCTGCGGATTTCTGATCGGGGAGTACGGCGGCGCGACGGCGGCGCGGATGCCGCCGAAGCGGCATCCGCGCATGCTCAGTAGGTGCGGCCGAGCTGCAGGTAGAAGTTGCGGCGGCCGCCCGGCGCGAGCGCCACGCCGATATAGACGGGCCCGAACGCGGTCGACAGGCTCGTGAAGAACGTATAGCTCTGCTTGAGCGCGCCGCCGCCGATCTGTTGCCCGCTCGACCACACGTTGCCGACTTCCGCGCTGGCGCCCACCGACAGCGCCTTGATCGGCGACGCGTTGAACGTCATCAGCTGGTTCATGTAGGTGATCTGACCGTACGCGAGCTCGTTGCCGTTCAACTGGTCGGCCGCATACGCGGACAGATGCTGGAAGCCGCCGAGCGTGAAGTTGAACGCGTTGATCAGGTTGGTGCCGCCGATGCTCTTGCCGCCTTCGATCGTCGCGCTGATGCTGTGCCGGCCGAACTGCTGCGCAACCATCGCCTTGCCGTAGATCTCGGTGTAAGGCGCGTTGTTGATCCCGTCGTCGAATTCCTGTGCCGAGCCGCCGTTGCGCGACACCAGCGAGCGCTCGACACGCAATTCGCCGAAGTAGCCCTTGCGCGGGAACATCGGATCGTCGAGCTGGTCGATGACGAGCCGCGCGCGCGCGGTCAGCGCCTGGGACGTGAAGCTCGGCCACAGCAGGTTCTGGCCGCTGCCGTCGTCGAACGGCAGGTTGTAGGTCGGCGAGCCGTGCCCGGTCACGTAGCCGATGCCGACCCGGAAATCGCCGAGCCGAGCGATCGGCAGGCCGAAGTCGATCCCGGCGCGCGCCGTCTGCATCAGGTACTGCGTGATCTTCACGTTACCGGTGTCGTCGTACAGGTTCGCGTAGCGGCGCTGGTATTCCGCGTACGGCGACAGGTAGACGCCGTAGGCCATCGACAGCGGCTGGCGGAATTCGACGCGCGCCGACTGGAGGTCGCTGCCGATCGTCGTGTCCGCGCGGAACTCGAGCCCCGATTCGGTGAGCCACGGCCGCCGGTAGCCGACGTGCAGGCGGAAGCCGCCCTCGTCGGTCGAACTGCTCGACATGCCGAGCCCGAACAGCAGGAAATTCGGCCCCCAGTACTTCTCGCGCGCGTTGATCTCGAGCACGTTGTCGTCGCCGTGGCTCACGATCTGCTGCGTGACGCTCTCGAAATTGCCGCCCGTCGTGAGTCCGAGCAGATCCTGGCTGACGGTCTGCGGATCGTAGGTGTCGCCGGGCTTCACGTGCAGCGCGTTGCTGACGACCCGCTTCGGCACGCCGCCGCTGGTCTTGATGTCGATGCGCGTGATCCGGATCGGCGGCGGCAGCGGCTGCGCGTGCGCGGACCGGTAGGCCGCGTACTGTTCCGGCGTGAGCGCGAAACGGCGCAGCTTCGGCAGCGCCGCGGTCGCCGCGGCCGCGCCGGCGGCGATCGCCTGCTTCGCGTTCTGGAAATCGGTGAACGCGAGCGAGCCGAGGTCCGGCGTGAGCAGCACGTCCTGCGCGTCGAGCTGCTTGCGCTGCGCGGTCACGTTCTGGCGGATCAGGATGCCGACCATCTGCTGCATCACGTCGGCGGGCGACGCGAGCGCATCGAGCGGGCGCAGTTGCGAGCCGATGTCGACGGCGATCACGACGTTCGCGCCCATCTGCCGCGCGGTGTCGACGGGCAGGTTGCTGACGAGCCCGCCGTCCACGAGCGCGCGCCCGTTGATCTCGGCCGGCGCGAACAGGCCCGGCATCGCCATGCTCGCGCGGATCGCGAGCGGCAGCGAGCCGTGGTCGAGCACGACCATCTGGCCCGTCTGCAGGTCGGTCGCGACCGCGCGGTACGGGATCGGCAGGCGGTCGAACGGCTGGTTGGTCGGCACGGCGGCCGTCCAGTTCGCCAGCAGCGCCTGCAGCCGGTTGCCCTGCACGAGGCCGACCGGCGCCTTCACGCCTTTCTTGCCGAAGCCGAGCGTCAGCCCGTTGATGTACAGGCGTTCGTCTTCCCGGCTGCTTTGCGGCAGGTCCGCGCGGTCCGTCACGTCGAACGCGATATCCGCGAGGTTGACCTCCGACAGCCGTTTCTGCATCTCGTCGGCCGCCATCCCGCTCGCGTACAGGCCGCCGACCACCGCGCCCATGCTGGTGCCCGCGACGCAGTCGATCGGGATCCGGTTGTCTTCCAGGACCTTCAGGACACCGAGGTGTGCGTAACCGCGCGCGCCGCCGCCGGACAGCACGAGGCCGATCGACGGGCGGCCGGCCGGGCCGCCGTCGGCCGTGCAGTCATGCGCAGGCGCGGCGGGGGCGGCAGGCGTGGCCGCGGGCGCGCCGGCGGCAGCGGTCACGGCCTGGGCGGCGGATTCGGCGGCCGGCAGCGGCTGCGCGGCGACCGTGCAGCACCAGAAGGCGACGAGCGTCGTGCAGAGCGGGCGCACCCGCGCCCAGCGGAAGGAAACGGTCGCTGTCATGGTGGAAATACCTGGCGTGATCGGGCGTCTGAGGCCTGCCGGGAGCAGGCAAGACCGAGAGATTACCGTGTTTTACAGGCGCAATGCGAGAGGCCGTTGCGTAGCCCGAAGCATCCGGCACGGTATTTTCGGCAATTTCGTCGCGAAAAAATCATCGGAATTATCTAAAGTATCGGAACGATTTGCCGCTAAGCTTGTGATGGGGCGGCATGGCCGCGCCGCGAAAATCCGGCGTGGCCGTCCCGGCCTGTTCGTTCTCAAAGGTTTGATATGTCGACACCGCTGTTCGGAAAGTTGTTTGCGCAACCCGTTGCGATCGACCCTGGAACGGCGAGTACGCGGATTTATACGCACGAACGCGGCGTGGTGCTGAACCAGCCGTCGGTCGTCTGCTTCCGCAAGGCCGGCGCGACCGACGCGCGGCCGACGCTCGAGGCCGTCGGCGAGCTCGCGAAGGCGCTGCTCGGCCGCGAACCGGGGCATCTCGAAGCCGTGCGGCCCATGCGGCACGGCGTGATCGCGGACGCGCACGCGGCCGAGCAGATGATCCGCAGCTTCATCGACATGTCGCGCACGCGCTCGCGCTTCGGACGCCGCGTCGAGGTCACGCTGTGCGTGCCGTCCGATGCGACCGCCGTCGAACGCCGCGCGCTCCGCGAGGCCGCGTTCGCAGCCGGCGTATCGGAGGTCGAACTGATCGAGGAGTCGCTGGCAGCCGGGCTCGGCGCGGGTTTGCCGGTGACCGAGCCGGTCGGCTCGATGGTCATCGACATCGGCGGCGGGACGACCGAAGTCGCGGTCATCGCGCTCGGCGGCATCGTCTACCGCGAGGCGATCCGCGTCGGCGGCAGCCAGTTCGACGCGGCGATCGTCAACCATGTCCGCAACCTGTACGGCGTGCTGCTCGGCGAACAGACGGCCGAGCACGTCAAGCAGGCGATCGGCTCGGCCACCAGCGCGGTGCCGCGCAGGTCGACGCGCGCGGTCGGCCGAGGCATCGGCGACGGGCTGCCGCGCTCGGTGGAACTGTCCAACCACGACGTGGCGGATGCGCTGGCCGCGCCGCTCAAGCAGGTGATCGGCGCGGTGAAGTCGGTGCTCGAGAACGCGCCGGCCGAACTCGTGACCGACATTGCGCATCGCGGCGTGGTGCTGACGGGCGGCGGCGCGCTGCTCGCCGATCTCGAGCGCCTGCTGTACGACGAGACGGGGCTGGTCGCGCGGGTCGCCGACGAGCCGTCCACCTGCGCGGTGCGCGGCGCCGGCGAGGCGATGGGGCGGCTCGCGATGTGCCCGGTCGACTGATTCGGGCACGAACCGGGCCGTGCATCGCGGCGCGGCCATTCACATTCTTTCGATCCCCGTTGCGCTCCATATTGCCTGCCCGCGTCGCCGCGGGCACGCTGCTCCGGTCGACTGGCCGCAAGGCCGGCGCCGTCCGGCATCGGTTGGTCGCGTGGACACCCGAACGCGCACCGTGCTAGCGTTACGCGCCCGTACGAGGCCGGGCAAGCCGATGCGCCCGACGACCTGAGAGATGACATCCTTGAAAAACCACGCCAAACGGGGCTTGTTTGCCCGAACGGGCCGCCTGCTGGCCGCCGTTGCCTGCCTCTGGATCGTTGCAGCCGTTGCACTCGTCGCGTACGGGATGCGGATGCCGAACGAGCCGGCCGACGTTGCCGTGATCTTCGGCAACGCGCTGGACGACACCGGCGCACCGAAGCCCGTGCTCGCCGCCCGGCTCGATGTCGGCGTGCGCTGCTACCGCACGGGGCAGTGCCCGGCGTTCCTCGTCAGCGGCGCGATCGACGGCCCGGGGTTGAACGAGGCGACGGCCATGCGCGACTATCTCGTGGCGCGCGGCGTGCCGGCCGAGCGGATCGCCGTCGACGACCAGGGCGACAACACGCTCGCGACCGCGCAGCACACGCTCGCCTATCTGCAGGCACACGGCCTGTCGCGCGTGCTGATCGTCAGCCAGTATTACCACCTCGCGCGGGCACGCCTTGCATTCGAACGCGTCGGCATCGCGCGGGCGAGCATCTCCGCCGCCTATCCGCGCCGCTTCCAGTGGCGCGACGTCTATTCGAGCTGGCGCGAAGTGCCGGCCTATGCGGTGTATGCGGTCCGTCTGTGGATGAATCCCGATGCGCGGCCCGTTTCGTTCCGGCCGATGCTGTATTTGATGAGCCTGTTTTCGTAATGCGGTGCGCCGGGGGCGAACGCCCCCGGGGTGCGCGGATTGCTTCCTCCTGCCGGTGCCCTGCCGTCCGGCGCAGCCTGCCCGAATGTCATCGGCGCAGTCCAAACGACAACGTTTCGCATTTTCGATCCGATGCGAAGCGAAAATAGAAGCAATTTCCCGGATTGTTCAAGAATTCGAACTCGTTCGGCTATTAAGCAGGCGCTGATTATTCGTATTGACGATTCGCGGCAGTAAATGCCCGTGCCGCAGGGGCCATATACGTTGAATCGAAATCGTATATCGGCGTTTTCACGGATGCGGCGTGTTCGATATTTTTGCCAAAAATCAAAATAAGCAGGCGAAAAACATGCGGCATGCCGTTTTCAAGAATTCCGTGTCGGGTAAAAAATACATACCCGTCGGCCCTTGATCCGATGAGTGAATATCGACTGGAAAACGGTTTGAGTTTGATATAGCCTTGTCTGATAAAAGCGGAACGGTAATCAAATCAACCAGAAAGTCGCTGCAGAAGAACAGGGGCCGCCATCATGTCACTTGACTAGCCTTGCGTCTGAAATCCCGATTCCGGGGTGATTAAGAGTTCATTCATGAATTAACCGACGTCGCACTGCGACCGCCGGGGCGGATGCTTTTGTCCGTGATTTTCTGCTGCGTGCCGTGCGTGGCGGTCGCAATGCCAATACCAAAGCCGAAACCAAAAACGAGGGAAAGCATGAACCTTGCGCGTTCGAAAAAAGCCGGTGAGCCGTTTCCGAGACTGCTGTTGCCCACGGGCGTTTTCCTGGCGCTGTCCGGCGCGGGTATCGTGCCTGCTCAAGCGACCTGCAGCACGGCAGGCACGACGGTGACCTGCTCCGGGATCGCGAACCCGTTGCAGCCGAGCTATGCGAACAGCGCGAACAACATCAACGCCACCGTCAATCCCGGTGCGAGCGTTGGCGTGTTGCTCGGCGTGGGCGGCACCGCGATGTCGCTGACCGGCAACAATGTCCAGCTGACCAACAACGGCACGATCGACCCGTCAGCGCTCGGCACCGGGCTCGGCGTGCTGTCGAGCGGCACGGTCGTCGGCAATGCATCGGCGAGCGCGAACACCACCGTCGTCAACAACGGCACGATGAACGGCTCGACCGGCGTGGCGATCAGCGGCGTGACGGGCATGGCGCTGTCGGTCCAGAACGGCACGGGCGGCACGTCGAACATCACGAACACCGGTTCGATCGGCTCGAACCCGCTGGTCGGCGCGACCCTCGTCGGCGCGGATGCGCCCGTGGTGGCCGCATACGGCGGCGGCCAGGTCAACATGTCGAACAGCGGGACGATCACCGGCCGCGTGTCGTTCGGCTCGAACGGCACGCCCGGGCAGGGCAATACGTTGACCAACTCGGGCACGATCAACGGCAGCGTGTCGATGGGCGCGAACAGCAACAACACGTTCAACGCCGTGACGGGCTCGTCGGTCAACGCGGCGGGCGGCACCGGCGGCGCGTTCAACATCACGGTCGGCCCGGTCACGATCGGCGTCGCGGCGACGGGCGTCGTGGATGGCGGCGCGGGCGGCGACAACACCCTCAACCTGAAGCAGGGCGGTACCGCGAACGGCACGATCGCGGCCAACAATTACATCAACTTCAATCACCTGAACGTCCAGAACGGCAACTGGACGATCAACGGCGCGTCGACCGCGCAGGACGCGACGCTGAGCGGTGGCGTGGCGATCATCAACAACAACGGGTCGCTCGGCACGGGCAACGTCACGGGCAACGGCGGCGCGCTGCAGGCGGGCACGGCGGGGCTCAACGTTTCCAACAGCGTGACGCTGGGCGTGGGTGGGCTGACGGTGCAGGGCGCAACCGGGCTCGCGCTGTCGGGCACGGTGTCGGGTGGCGGCGCGCTGACGAAGAACGATGGCGGCACGCTGACGCTGACCGGCGCGAACACGTACACGGGCGGCACGAACCTGAACGCCGGCGGCGTGGTGGTCGGCAACAATGCGGCGCTCGGCAGTGGTGCGCTGAATGTCAACGCGTCGGCGTCGCTCGACACGAGCACGAACGTGACGCTCAACAATGCGGTCAATCTCGCCACCGGTACGGCGCTGACGATCGGCGGCAGCAACAATCTCGGGCTGACGGGCGCGATCACCGGAAACGGCGGCCTCGTGAAGAATGGCGCCGCGACCACGACGCTGAGCGGCGCGAACACATATACCGGCGATACGACCATCAACGGCGGCACGCTTGCGCTGAGCGGCGCCGGCAGTCTGGCGTCGACCGGCACGGTCAATCTGGCCGCTGCAGGCGCGGCGCTCGACGTGAGCGGAGCCTCGGGCGCGCGGACGATCGGCTCGCTGGCGGGGGCGGCCGGTACGAGCGTGAACCTCGGCGGCAATTCGCTGACCCTCAACGGCAGCGGCAATGCAACCTATGCCGGCACGATCGGCGGGGCTGGCGGCGTGACGCTGTCGGGCAGCGGCACGCAGGCGCTGACGGGCACGAACACGTACTCGGGCGGCACCAACCTGAACGGCGGCAACGTCGTCGTCGGCAGCAATGCGGCGCTCGGCACCGGCGCGGTGAACGTGAACGGTTCGTCGTCGCTCGATGCGACCACCAGCGTGTCGCTCGCGAACGGCGTCAACATCGCGACCGGGACCACGTTGACGCTCGGCGGCAGCACCGGTCTCGGCCTGAGCGGCCAGATCTCCGGCGGCGGCGGTCTCGTGAAGAACGGCGCGGCGGCGGTCACGCTGTCCGGCGCGAACAACTACACGGGCGGTACGACGCTGAATGCCGGCGGCCTGGTGCTCGGCAACGCGTCGGCGCTCGGCACCGGCGCGCTGACCGTTGGCGGCGCGGCGACGCTCGACACGAACGCGAACCTGACGGTCGGCAATGCGATCACTCTCGGCACGGGCGCCGCGCTGACGCTGGGCGGCAGCAACAGCCTCGGGTTGAGCGGCGCGATTTCCGGCGCGGGCAGCCTCGTGAAGAATGGCGCGGCGACCACGACGCTGACGGGTGCGAACACGTACACGGGCGGCACGACGATCAATGCCGGCACGCTGGCGATCGGCGCGGGCGGCAGCCTGTCGTCCACGGGCACGGTGAACCTGGTCAATCCGGGTGCCACGCTCGACATCAGCGCCGGCGGTGCGCAGTCGATCGGCGCGCTGTCGGGCGCCGCCGGCACGAGCGTGAGTCTCGGCGCCGGCGCACTGACGCTGGGCGGCACCGCCAGCGGCACGTTCAGCGGGACGATCGGCGGCACGGGCAGCCTGACGCTGGCGGGCACCGGTACGCAGACGCTGAACGGCGCAAACGCCTATACCGGCGGCACGAACCTGAACAGCGGCAGCCTTGTGCTCGGCAACAACGGGGCGCTCGGTAGCGGCGCACTGAACGTCGGCGGCGCGGCGACGCTCGATACGAATACGAGCCTGTCGGTCGGCAACGCGGTCAACCTCGGCACGGGCGCTGCACTGACGCTGGGCGGCAGCAACAACCTCGCGCTGGGCGGCGCGATTTCCGGCGCGGGCAGTCTCGTGAAGAACGGCGCGGCGACCACGACGCTGACCGGCACGAATACCTACACGGGCGGCACGACGATCAACGCCGGCACGCTGGCGGTGGGCGCGGGCGGCAGCCTCGCCTCGACCGGCGCGATGAACCTCGCGGGTGCCGGCGCGACACTGGACCTGAGCGCGGCGACGGGCGGGCAAACACTCGGCGCCCTGTCGGGTGTCACGGGAACGAACATCAATCTGGGCGGCAACGCACTGACGCTGGGCGGCACCGCCAGCGGCACCTTCAGCGGCGCGATCGGCGGCACCGGCAGCCTGACGCTCGCCGGCACCGGCACGCAGACGCTGAACGGCGCGAGCACCTATACGGGCGGCACGAACCTCAACAGCGGCGGCCTCGTGCTCGGCAACAACGGGGCGCTCGGTAGCGGCGCACTGAACGTCGGCGGTTCGGCGACGCTCGATACGAATACGAGCCTGACGGTCGGCAACGCGGTGACGGTCGGCACGGGCGCAACGCTGACGCTGGGCGGCAGCAACGCGCTCGGGCTGGGGGGGGCGATTTCCGGCGCGGGTGCGCTCGTGAAGAACGGTGCGGCGACGACCACCTTGACCGGCGCGAACACTTACACGGGCGGCACGACGATCAACGCCGGCACGCTGGCGGTGGGCGCGGGCGGCAGCCTCGCCTCGACCGGCGCGATGAATCTCGCGGGTGCCGGCGCGACACTCGATCTGAGCGCTGCGACCGGCGCGCAAACGCTCGGCGCGCTGTCCGGGGTGGCCGGCACGAACGTGAGTCTCGGCGGCAACGCGCTGACGCTCGGCGGCACGGCCAGCGGCACGTTCAGCGGCGCGATCGGCGGCACGGGCAGCCTGACGCTGTCGGGCACCGGTACGCAGACGTTGTCCGGCGCGAACACCTATACGGGCGGCACGACGATCGGCGGCGGCAGCACGCTGGCGCTGGGCGCGGGCGGCAGTCTTGCGTCGACCGGCACGGTGAATCTGGCGGCCGCCGGTGCGACGTTCAACCTGGGCGGGGCATCGGGCGCGCAGACGATCGGCGCACTGACCGGCGCGGCCGGCACCAACGTGAATCTGGGCGGCAACGGGCTGACGCTGAGCGCCGCCGGCAACCACGCGTTCGGCGGGGTGATCGGCGGCACCGGTGGTCTGACGGTGGCTGGCGCGGGCACGCAAACGCTGACGGGCGCGAACACGTACACCGGCGGCACGACGATCGGCGGCGGCAGCACGCTTGCGCTCGGCGCGGGCGGCAGCCTCGCGGCGACGGGTGCCGTGAACCTCGCGAGCGCCGGTGCGACGTTCAACCTGAGCGGGGCCTCGGGCGCGCAGACGATCGGTGCGCTGACCGGCGCGACCGGCACGAACGTGATCCTCGGCGCGAACGGGCTGATGCTGAACGGCAGCGGCAACAACACGTTCGGCGGTGCGATTGGCGGGACGGCCGGGGTGACGTTTGCCGGCACGGGCACGCAAACGCTGACGGGTGCGAACACCTACACCGGCGGCACGACGATCGACGGCGGCAGCACGCTCGCGCTGGGTGCGGGCGGCAGCCTCGCATCGGGCAGCGCGGTGAATCTCGCGGGCACGGGTGCGACGTTCGACGTGAGTGGCGCAACGGGCGCGCAAACGCTCGGCGCGCTGACCGGCGCGGCCGGCACGAACGTGAGCCTGGGGGCGAACACGCTGACGCTGAACGGCAGCGGCAACAACACGTTCGGCGGCGCGATTGGCGGCACGGGCGGCGTGACGCTCGCGGGCACCGGCACGCAGACGCTGACGGGCGCGAATACGTACACGGGCGGCACGACGATTAACGGAGGCAGCACGCTCGCACTCGTTGCAGGTGGCAGCCTCGCATCGACGGGCGCGGTGAATCTCGCGGGCGCGGCTGCGACGTTCGACGTGAGCGGCGCGACGGGCGCGCAGACGGTCGGCGCGCTCACCGGTGTGGCCGGGTCCGTCGTGAGCCTCGGCGCGAATGCGTTGACGCTGAACGGTAGCGGCAACAACACGTTCGGCGGCACGATCGGCGGGACGGGCAATGTGACGTTCGCCGGTACCGGCACGCAGACGCTGACGGGTGCGAACACGTATACGGGCGGCACGACGATCGACAGCGGCAGCACGCTTGCGCTCGGCGCGGGCGGCAGTCTCGCGTCGGGCAGTGCGGTCAATCTTGCGGGCGCGGGCGCGACGTTCAACCTGAGCGGCGCATCGGGCGCGCAAACGCTCGGCACGCTGACGGGCGCGAGCGGTACGAACGTGAGCCTCGGCGCGAACACGTTGACGCTGAACGGCAGCGGCAACGGTACGTTCGGCGGCGCGATTGGCGGCACGGGCGGCGTGACACTGGCGGGTACCGGCACGCAGACGCTGACGGGCGCGAATACGTACACGGGCGGCACGACGATCAACGGAGGCAGCACGCTCGCACTCGTTGCAGGTGGCAGCCTCGCATCGACGGGCGCGGTGAACCTCGCCGGCACGGGTGCGACGTTCAACCTGAGCGGTGCGACGGGCGCCCAGACGATCGGCTCGCTGGCCGGTGCAGCCGGCACGAACGTGAATCTCGGCAGCAACACGTTGACGCTGAGCAGCAACGGCAACAGCACGTTCGGTGGCGCGATCGGCGGCACGGGTGGCGTGACGCTGGCCGGTACGGGTACGCAGACCCTGACGGGCGCAAACACCTATACGGGCGGCACAACGATCAGCGGCGGCGGCACGCTCGCGCTCGGCGCGGGCGGCAGCCTCGCATCGGCCGGCTCGGTGAATCTGACCGGCGCAGGCGCGACGTTCAACCTGAGCGGTGCGACGGGCGCGCAGACGATCGGCACGCTGACGGGCGCGAGCGGTACGAACGTGACCCTCGGCGCGAATGCGCTGACGTTGAGCGGCAGCGGTGCCGGTGCATTCGGCGGGACGATCGGCGGCACGGGTGCCGTGACGGTTGCGGGTACGGGCACGCAGACGCTGACGGGCGCGAACACGTACACCGGTGGCACGACGATCAACGGCGGCAGCACGCTCGCACTCGGCGCGGGCGGCAGCCTCGCGTCGGGCAGCACGGTGAATCTCGCGGGCACGGGGGCGACGTTTGACGTAAGCGGTGCGACGGGCACGCAGACGATCGGCGCGCTGACCGGCGCGGCCGGCTCGAACGTGAGCCTGGGGGCGAACGCGCTGACCCTGAACGGCAGCGGCAACAACACGTTCGGCGGCGCGATCGGCGGCACGGGTGGCGTCACGCTGGCTGGCACCGGCACGCAGACGTTGACCGGCGCGAATACCTACACCGGCGGCACGACGATCAACGGCGGCGGCGCACTCGCCCTCGGTGCAGGCGGCAGTCTCGCGTCGACCGGCGCGGTGAACCTCGCGGGTGCAGGTGCGACGTTCAATCTGAGCGGCGCAACGGGCGCGCAGACGATCGGCACGCTGACCGGCGCGGCCGGCACGAACGTGAACCTCGGCACGAATGCGCTGACGCTGAACGGCAGCGGTGCCGGCACGTTCGGCGGGACCATCGGCGGTGCGGGCGGGGTGACGGTCGCGGGCACCGGCACGCAGACGCTGACGGGCGCGAATACGTACACCGGCGGCACGACGGTCAACGGCGGCAGCACGCTCGCACTCGGCGCGGGCGGTAGCCTCGCGTCGACGGGTGCAGTGAACCTCGCCGGTACGGGTGCGACGTTCGACGTGAGCGGTGCGACCGGCACGCAAACGGTCGGCGCGCTGTCCGGTGCGGCCGGTACGAACGTCAACCTCGGCAGCAACGCGCTGACGCTGAACGGCAACGGCGGCAGCACGTTCGGCGGCACGATCGGCGGTTCCGGCGGCGTGACGGTGGCAAGCGGCACGCAGGTGCTGACCGGCGGCAACACGTACACCGGCGGGACCACGATCGCGACCGGCGGCACGCTGCAGCTCGGCAACGGCGGCACGTCGGGCAGCGTCGCCGGCAATGTCGTCGACAACGGCGCACTGGTCGTCAATCAATCCGGCAACGTGACGATCGCGAGCGTGCTGTCCGGCACCGGCTCGCTGACCCAGGCCGGCACCGGACAACTGACGCTGACGGGCACGAACACGCTGAGCGGCCCGACCACGGTCGGCGCGGGTACGCTCGCCGTCAACGGTTCGCTCGGCCAGTCGACCGTCACCGTGCAGAGCGGCGCGACGCTGACGGGTACCGGCACGGTCGGCGGCCTCGTGGTGCTGGGCGGCGCGACGGCGGCTGCCGCGCAGCCGGGCGCGGCGCTGAACGTGGGGGGCAACGTCACGTTCCAGCCGGGTTCGACGTTCCAGGTCGCGGCGACGCCGCAGCAGAGCGGCAGCCTCGCCGCGAGCGGCACGGCGACGCTGAACGGGGGCACCGTGCAAGTGCTCGCGAACCAGAGCAGCTACCAGCCGAGCACGACGTATACGATCCTCACCGCGTCGTCGGGCGTGCAGGGCGCGTTCACCCAGGTGAACGCGAACTACGCGTTCCTGACGCCGACGCTCAGCTACGATCCGGATCACGTGTACCTGCGGCTCGTCGCAAACGGCACGTCGCTGCCCGACGTCGCGACGACGCCGAATCAGCGCTCGGTCGCGACCGCGCTCGGCGGGCTCGGCGCCGGCAACCCGCTGTACGACGCGGTGCTGACGACCGATGCGCCCACCGCGCGCCGCGCCTACGGGCTGCTCGACGGCGAACTGCAGGCGAGCCTGAAGAGCATGCTGCTGCTCGACAGCCGTTACGTGCGTGAAGCGGTGACCGATCGTGTCCGCCAGGGCCTCGCGCCCGGATCGGGCCCGCTCGCGGCGCTGTCGTCGGGCGGCGCCGCGCTGTGCGGCGACAACACGGCCGGCGCGGTCGATCCGACGCTGCCGCCGGAACGCCGGATCGGTTCGCGCGAAGGGTGCTACGGCGGCACGCCGTATCAACCGGTGGTCTGGGGCCAGGCGTTCGGCGGCCGCAGCCGGCTCGCCGGCGACGGCAACGCATCGTCGATCAACCGCAGCATGACGGGCTTCATCGCCGGTGCCGACATGGCGCTCAACGACAAGTGGCGTGCGGGTCTGGCGGCAGGCGTCACGCACAGCTCGCTCGACAACGACCAGAGCTCGTCGGCGGCGGTGAACAGCTACTACCTGTCGCTGTACGGCGGCGCGCAGTACGGCGCGCTCGGCGTGCGCGGCGGCGCGTCGTACACGTGGTACCGGATCAACAGCGATCGGTATCCGGGTTTCGCGGGCTTCTCCGATCATGACTCGGCCGGCTACAACGCGAATTCGGCGCAGGTGTTCGGCGAAGTTGGCTATGCGCTGCCGGTCGGGCCGGTCGCGATCGAACCGTTCGCGGGCCTCGCGTATGTGAACGTGCATACCGACGGCTATACGGAAAACGGCGGCGCGGCGGCACTGCGCGCCGGCGGCGAGACGACCCACGTCGGCTTCTCCACGCTCGGCCTGCGCGCGGCGTCGCAACTCGGCTCGATCGGGAGCGGTACGTTCACCGCGCGCGGGACGGTCGGCTGGCGCCACGCATTCGGCAACGTGCGGCCGTCGTCGTCATTCACGTTCGCGAACGGCGGCACGTCGTTCCAGGTGTCGGGCGTGCCGATTGCGCGCGACAGCGCGGTGCTCGAAGCCGGTATCGACGCGAACATCACGAAGCGCCTGACGCTCGGCCTCACGTACAGCGGCCAGTACGGCAGCGGCGTGCGTGACAACGCGATTCTCGGCAACATCCTGTGGAAGTTCTGAGCTGCACCTGACGTGCCTGTGCGCGACGCCTGGCTGCGACGGTAACGTCGCAGGGCGTCGCGTCTTTTTCGTCGCTGCGCACGTCCCCCGTTCTGGCCTATCCTGTGCGAAATACGCGACGCGCGCCGCGCGTTGCGCCTCGACACAGGAGCATCGATGCCGAATCACGCCGAAGCCGCCACGACGCAGGCGCCGCAAGTCGCGCCTGCTGCCCCGACCGCCGCGTCGGGCCCCGCCTTCATCGCGCCAGAAGCCGATCCGCAGATCCTCGCGCGCAACAACCAGTACGTGCTGAAATCCGGCGATGCGTTCGTGGTCAGCGATGCCCTCGGCGACATCGGCGGTCATGACGACGGCCTGTTCGTCGACGACATGCGCGTGCTGTCGAAGTGGCGCCTGACGTTCGGCGGCCGTGCGCCGTCCCTGCTGTCGGGCGCGACGAGCGCCGACAACGCGTCGTTCACCGCACACCTGACGAACCGTCCGCTGCCACCGCTCGGCGGCCACGAGACGCCCGAGGGCGTGATCCATATCGAGCGGATGCGCGTGCTCGCGGGCGACGTGCTGTACGAAGCGCTGACGCTGACGAACTACGGGGCGAGCGAAGCCGAGGTGCCGCTGTCGCTGTCGTTCGCGGCCGATTTCAAGGACATGTTCGAGGTGCGCGGCACGCAGCGCCCGACGCGCGGCACGGTCGTTGCTCCGCGCGTCGATGCAGGCGCGGTGCGGCTACGTTACGACGGCCTCGACAGTGTCGAGCGCAACGTGACCGTGCATTTCTCGCCGGCGCCCGATGCGCTGTCGGCCGATCGTGCCGACTACACGCTGACGATCGCCGCGCAGGCGTGCGTGTCGATCTACCTGACCGTCGACGCGACGCTCGGCCCGGCGCACGGCGAAGGGCCCGGGCCCGGATGCGGCCGCGTCGCGCTGCGCACCGCGCTCGTCGGCGTGCATCGCGAGATGCGTGCGCGGCGCGAGTCGATGGCGCGCGTGAACACCGGCAACCCGCTGTTCGACGCATGGCTCGACCGTTCGCTCGCGGATCTCGGGCTGCTCACGACGCAGCTCGACACGGGGCCATACCCGTATGCGGGCATTCCGTGGTTCTCGACGCCATTCGGCCGCGATGCGGTGATCACGTCGTTGCAGATGCTGTGGCTGCAGCCGTCGCTTGCGCGCGGCGTGCTGCGTTTTCTTGCCGAGCACCAGGCGCGCGAAACCTCCGCATTCCGCGATGCGGAGCCCGGCAAGATCATGCACGAGTTCCGCCGCAGCGAGATGGCCGCGACGGGCGAGGTGCCGTTCGCGCTGTACTACGGCGGCGTCGATACGACTCCGCTGTTCATCGTGCTCGCGGGCGCCTATGTCGAACGCACCGGCGACGATGCGCTGATCGACGAGCTGTGGCCCGCGCTCGAGCGCGCCGCGCAATGGGTGATCGACAAGTGCGACCGCAATCCGTACGGACTGCTCGATTACCAGCGCACGTCGGAGCGCGGCCTTGCGAACCAGGGCTGGAAGGACAGCCACGATTCGGTGTTCCATGCGGACGGCCGTTTCCCCGACGGGCCGATCGCGCTCGTCGAAGTGCAGGCCTATGCGTGCGCGGCGCTCGACGCGATGTCGGTATGTTCGCACCGGCGCGGCCACGCAGCCGACGCGACGCGCTACGCGCTGCGTGCGAAGACGCTGCGCGACCAGGTCGACGCGCTGTTCTGGATGCCGGAAGGCGATTTCTACGGGATCGCGCTCGACGGGCATGGCGACCTGTGCCGCGTGTTCGCGTCGAACGCGGGCCACCTGCTCGCGTTCGGGCTGCCCGACGCCGAACGCGGCGCGGCCGTCGCCGGCGTGCTGGGCTCCGCGCTGTTCCAGACGGGGTGGGGTATCCGCACGCTTGCGGCCGGCCAGCCGCGCTTCAACCCGATGGCCTATCACAACGGCTCGGTGTGGCCGCACGACAATGCGCTCATCGCGCGCGGCCTGGCGCGCTACGGCGACAAGACGGCCGCGGTGAACCTGCTGCGGGCGCTGTTCGAGGCGGCGGTGAGCTTCGAGATGCGTTTGCCGGAACTGTTCTGCGGGTTCCCGCGCCGGCGCGGCGAACCGCCGACCGCTTACCCGGTGGCCTGCCTGCCGCAGGCGTGGGCGGCCGGCGCGCCGTTCATGATGTTGCAGGCGTGTCTCGGCGTGAGCATCGACGCGTCGCGCCACGAGGTGCGCGTCGAGCGTCCGGCGTTGCCGGAAGGCGTCGACTGGCTGCGGATCGATGCGCTGCGCGTTGGCGACGAAACCGTGTCGCTGACGTTCCGCCGCGTCGACGGCCAGGTCGTCGCGGCGGCGGAGCAGCCGGGCCGCGTGAAGGTGGTCGCGGTGCTGTAGCGCCGTGCTGCGCGAACGTTGCGCGATGTCGCGCCACGTTCGCGCGCAGCGGCATAGAATCGTGACATGACCCTTGAACGATGGCGGAGGTAGACGATGACGACCGACAACCGGCCCGACGACGGCGAGCAGAAGCTCGAGAATCTGGAAGCGGCGGTCGACCACCTGCACAAGTCGATCGAATCGCAGAGCATTGCGGTCGGCGCGGCGAAGGGCATCCTGTTCAGCCTGATCGAAACGCTCGGCGCACTGATCGGCGATCCCGACCTGCCCGAGCATGCGCGTTCGGGTTACGAAGCGCTGCGCGACAAGGCGAGCGAATTGCGCGGCGGGCTCGACCGGCATTGATGTCCGGCTGGCGCCGGTGTCGGCCGCACGGGCCGCACCGGCGCTGCCCGATTCTGCAGATGAAGCACAAAACCCCGTGCGCTCAATGAGTTAGGCGGCTGGTGCGCAGGATATCCACAAGCTTGCCAACACAATCTGTGGAGAACCTGCCGGCCTTCGGTCAGCGTGCGGTGGGGGCCCGGTGCACGGTTCGAAAGCCGTTCGGGTGCCACACCGTTGACCGGTCAAGGTCCGTATACCGAATCCCCTTGTGTATCAAGATGTTACGCGTCCGATCTGAAGGATATCCACAGGCTTGCCAACAAAATCTGTGGACAACTCGCAATCGATTGCGTCGCATTGGTTGAGGATCGGGCCTGAATGGGGCCGGCGCGCGAAGCCCGTGCACCAAGGCTGCCCGATGTCTGGATCGGCGCGCTAATTCGTGCGCGATCAAGGGCTTAGGTCCCGGGTACCCAGGATATCCACATCCTTGCCAACACTTTCTGTGGACAAGCGCGATCGCGTTACTCGATCGGCGCTGCGCCGGCCGCTTCGGTCACGATCCAGTCGCGAAAGAGTGCCATCGCGGGCGTCAGCGGTTTCGATTTCAGCGACGTGAGCCAGTAGCCGCCGGTGCGCACGTCGATGTCGAGCGGACGCGCGAGCAGGCCGAGCTGCAGTTCGCGCGCGAACATGCAGGCCGGCGCGAGCGCGACACCCGCGCCCTGCATCGCGGCCTCGACCATCAGCCGGGACGAATCGAATACCGGCCCGTTGACCGCCCACGGCTCGAGTTGCGCGGCGTCGAACCAGCCGAGCCATTCGTCAGTGCGGTACGAGCGCAGCAGCGTTTCGTTCGCGAGATCGGCCGGCTGTGCGAGGCGCCGCGCGATCTCCGGCGCGCACAGCGCGGTGAGCGGTGCATCGAGCAACCGTTCGTTGCGCGTCGCCGGCCAATTGCCTTCGCCGAAGCGGATCGCGAAGTCGAGGCCTTCGGCCGCGAGGTCGACGACGTTGTTGTTGGTCCGCAGCCGAAGCTCGACGAACGGGTGCGTGTCGCCGAACTGCTTCAGCCGCGGCATTAGCCAGCCTATGGCAAAGGTGCCGACGACTCCCAGCGTCAGCACCTCGCGGAAGCGCCCGCCGTCGAACTGCTTGAGCACCGTCTCGATGCGGCTGAACGCATCGCTCAGCACCGGCAGCAGCGCGCGCCCTTCGTCGGTGAGCCCGAGACCGCGCGGCAGCCGGGTGAACAGCGTACAGCCGAGCCGTTCCTCGAGCGAGCGCACCTGCTGGCTGACCGCGGCCTGGGTCACGCTGAGTTCGAGGCCGGCGCGCGTGAAGTTCAGGTGGCGCGCCGACGATTCGAAGGCGCGCAGGGCATTGAGCGGAAGATGAGGGCGGAGCTTCGTCATAAGAATTTCTTTCGTCAGCGCTCAATTATCGTTGCTTGTCAGGCAACCGTAAAGTCACGATAGTGCTGTCTCGGCGGCCGGCCGTTTTCAACATCGATTCGCCTCCATTCCACCACGAGACAACCGACATGACCTACTCATCGAAACGTCGAACCCTGTTGCTGGCCGCCGCGACGGCGCCGCTCGTCCTTACCGTCACCGCTTGCGTGTCGCCGCAGGGCGCGGCGCCGGGTGCGGCCCATCCGGCAGCGGCGGATGCGGCTGCCGCCGTGGCGGCGTTTGCCGATCTCGAACGCAACGCGGGCGGCCGCCTCGGCGTCTGTGCGATCGATACCGCGAGCGGCCGCGTCATCGAACATCGTTCGGGCGAGCGCTTCCCGTTCTGCAGCACGTTCAAGGCGATGCTGAGCGCGGCGGTGCTCGCGCAGAGCGTCGATCGCCCGGGCCTGCTGCAACAGCGCGTCACGTACACCAGGGCCGACCTCGTCAACTATTCGCCGGTGTCGGAGAAGCATGTCGGCGCGGGCATGACGGTCGCCGCGCTGTGCGAGGCGACGATCCAGTACAGCGACAACTCGGCCGCGAACCTGCTGATGAAGCTGATCGGCGGCCCGTCGGCGGTGACCGCGTACGCGCGCTCGATCGGCGACGACACGTTCCGCCTCGATCGATGGGAGACCGAACTGAACACCGCGTTGCCGGGCGACCCGCGCGACACGACGACGCCCGCCGCGATGGCCACGAGCATGCGCATGCTGACGCTCGGCGAGGCGCTACCGGCCGCGCAGCGTGCGCAACTCGTCACATGGCTGCGCGGCAACAAGGTCGGCGACAAGCGGATTCGCGCAGGTGTGCCGGCCGGGTGGGCGGTGGGCGACAAGACCGGTACCGGCGACTACGGGACGACGAACGATGCGGGCGTCATCTGGCCGGCGTCGCGCGCGCCGATCGTGCTGGTCGTGTACTACACGCAGTCGCAAGCCGATGCGCGTGCGAAGGACGACGTGATCGCGTCGGTCGCGCGCATCGTGGTGCAGACGTTCGGTTGAGCATGGCGGCGCGGCGGGCGCCGCAGGCACGCCGTGCCGCAGTCGTGATCCGCGTGATCAAACGTTGTGCGATCAACGACTTAGGTCACGCATGCTCAGGATATCCACATGCTTGCCAACAAAAATTGTGGACAAGCCTGCGAGCGGCCGCGTCCGGCGCGGCGCGCACCGTCGTGCCGCATTTGAAGCAGCACGGGCAAAGTCTTTCGGATCAAGCGCTTGGCCGCGGTATGCGCAGGCTATCCACATGCTTGCCAACACAATCTGTGGACAAGCGGGCGAACCGTCGCGGCGATCGCCGCGTCACGCGACGGAGCGGCATGCAACCGGCGCTTTGCCGGCCGCGTGCCGCATTCGAAGCAGCACGGACAAAGCCTTTCGGATCAAGCGCTTGGCCGCGGTATGCGCAGACTATCCACATGCTTGCCAACACAATCTGTGGACAAGCCTGGGTGCCGCCGCAACGGTAGCGCTCAGGGCTGCCGATCGTCGACGGCAGGCCAGCGCGCGAACGCGAACACCCACAACATCACGAAGTTCAGGACCGGGACGAACATCGCCAGGATCCACCAGCCCGAATGCCCGGTGC
The DNA here is from genome assembly GCF_057439935.1 of Burkholderia cepacia complex sp. TUM26381. Classification (NCBI taxonomy): domain Bacteria; kingdom Pseudomonadati; phylum Pseudomonadota; class Betaproteobacteria; order Burkholderiales; family Burkholderiaceae; genus Burkholderia; species Burkholderia cepacia complex sp. TUM26381. The sequence continues at coordinate 871,218 of NZ_CM172007.1, forward strand.
GCCGGACGATGCGGACGTACGGATAGACGACGATGGCGACGAGCACGAGCGAGACGAGCAACTGCCACGCGGTGAAGTGTTCCATGGCCTTCCTCGGAGTGAGTGTCGTAATGCGGTGCCGGCGGAACGGCCGGCCCGTGGCGCCGACGCGCGAAGCCGGCGATGCGCGGCCGCGTGCGGCTCGCATGATCTTGCTGCGTGACGTGCACGGGCGTCAAGGCATCGGCAGCGCGTTGCGATTGCGCCGGATCGTCCGTGTCCGCGCACCGGCGCACCGCGCATTGCCGAAATGGTGACGCGCGGCATGAACCGTAGGCCGATCAACGACTTAGCGCATGCTTGCGCAGGATATCCACAAGCTTGCCAACACAATCTGTGGGTAAGTCGCGCAATGCGAGGCCGGACCATGTGCGACGGGTGCGGCGTGCATCGGGCGTGCATCGTCGTGGCGTCGTGATGCGAAGTGCGGCGAAGCGGTGTGTGCGACGGCCATGCCCAGGGCTTCGTCTGCATCACGCGTGCCAAAGTCCATCGGATCAAGGGTTTAGCGTTGCGGTGCGCAGGATATCCACAAGCTTGCCAACATTTTCTGTGGAGAAGTCCGGGTTCGCGATCGGCCGATGCCACGCGCTGCCACGCGTCGCATGCGCACTCAGGCCGTGCAGATTCCGGGGACGCCGACTTTCTGGAACAGATGCGGGCTGGCGACCGCGGACGACGGATAGGCCGACAGCTTGGCGACGAACTCCGGGTGCGTGAAGGCCGCGCGAAATGCTTCCGTCGATTCCCAGATCGCGTAGTTCAGGTAAGTCGGGCTGTCGCCGAGCGCGCGATGAAGCTGCGTCGAAATGAATCCCGGCTGCTGCTTCATGAATTCCGCGTCGTCTTTCCATACGGCGAGGAAGTCGGCTTCATCGGCGGGCGACAGCGTGAACAGGTTGACGAGAACGACCGGCTCCGCAGCGATCGAGATCTGTTGCTGGATCGGAAAGGCCGGATCCATCGGCTTGAAGTGGGGCATGGGAACTCCGGGTGGGGTAGAGGGGGCTGGCGGGTGGTTACGCGTGGCCGTCCTGGTCATGCGCGCTGGACATCGCCGACAGCACGCGAATCGCCGCATCGAGGTCGGCCGAGCTGAAGTCGCCGGCGATGTCGCGGACATGCTGTTGCCACTGCCCGACCACGGCCTGATAGGCCGCGTCGCCGCGCGGCGTCAGCGCATACAGAGGGGAGCGCTTGTGCGCCGGGTTGGGTAACGACAGCACCAGCCCTTCTTCGGTCAGGACGTTGATCTGCTTCAGCACCGCTTGCCGCGTGATGCCCATCGCATCGGCAATCTGCGGGATGTTCGGGGCTTCCGATGCCAGCGAGATCGCGCCCAGCACCTGCCAGCGCGCGCTGGTCAGGCCGTGCGGCCCGGAAAAGGCGTTGCCCCATTCGATCAGCAATCCGTTCAACCGGAATACGGACAGCGCGACGGCGGTCAACTTCTCGGATTTCGTCATATCGAACTCGCGCCATGAATTGACAACTACTTTACGTAATGGACAACTGGTTGTCAAGTTGGGGAGTGAGTGTCGACGAACGATGGCGGGTCGGTACACTGGCAACGCGGTCCGGCGCCGATGGCACCGGCTGCAGCCGGTCGCTGGCCGACAATAAGGAACCTGGAGAGATATTCGTGAGAACGATCTGGAAGAGGATCGCCGTGCCGTTGCTGGCGGCGTGCGGCACGATGGCGCATGCCTGTCAGCCGCCCTACCATCACACCGAGTATTTCGGCGACAGCACCTACATGAGTGACGAACTCCGCGGCAAGGTGCTCGACGACATCCGCGCCCATCGCTACACGATCATCGAACCGCAAATCGGCCTGCTGTATTTCCCGATCGTCAGGAAGGGCGACGCGATCTATCTCGGCAACAAGCCGATCGCCACGGGGAAGGATTCGTTCTGGTATCTCGGGCAGGGCTATTACCAGTTGAACGGTCAGCTCTATTACATGGACGAACATGTCGGTGCCTTTCCGGGCGGCGGGACCGTCGTCGTTCATGTCGAGGATCGCACGCGCCCGATGCCGGACGACTATCCGAAAGGACGTCCGTATTGCCGGGTGCGGCATCACGCCAGCATTCTCGAAACCTCGACCGGCCTGCGGGTCGAGCGGATCGTTGACGACGATTGAGCGGGGCGCGCGGCTGACCGGCCGCGGTGCATCGCGTACCGGTCTGCGCCCGTCCGGCGCATTTGCCGCGCATGCCCGACAAACCCTTTCCGATCAAGGGCTTGGTGCCGTTAACGGACGGTTGTCCACAAGCTTGCCAACATAATCTGTGGAAAAGCCGCCTGTCGCGCGCATCAGGCCGGTAGCGGAAACCGCACCGTGACGGTCAGCCCGTGCCCGCCGTGGGTCGTGCCGAGGGCGACCGTCGCGCGATGCTGTTCGGCGATCCGCTTGACGATCGACAATCCGAGCCCGCTGCCCGACGACGTGACGGCCTGCGCGCCCTCGCCGCGATAGAAGCGTTCCCACACGTCCGTGCGTTCCGCCTCCGGAATGCCGGGGCCGTCGTCGGCGACTTCGAGCACGGGCGTCGTGCCGTCGAGACGCGCGGACACGTCGATGCGCGCGCCTTCGCCCGCATAGCGGATCGCGTTGTCGACGAGGTTGTTCAGCAGCACGCGCAGCGTATCGGCATTGCCGGCAGCCATCACGGGCGCGGCGACGATCGCGCCGAGATCGATCCGGTGCGCGTCGGCGACGCGCGCGCGGTCCGACACCACCGACCGGCACAGCGCCGCGAGATCGACGGGCGCCGATGCGGAGGCGGCCGCCTGCGCATCGGGTTCGAGGCGCGCGAGGGTCAGCAACTGTTCGGCGAGGTGGCCGAGGCGCGTCGTACCGGCATGAATCTGCGCGAGGATGTGCTCGCGCTCGTCGGCCGTCGCCGCGCGCCTCAGCAGTTGCGACTGGATCGACAATCCCATGATTGGCGTGCGCAGCTCGTGTGCGGCATCGGCGATGAAGTGACGTTGCAGCGTGAACGAGCGGTCGAGGCGCGTGAGCAGGTCGTTGATCGCTTCCGCGAGCGGGCGGACCTCGTTCGGCATCGACGCGACGTCGACCGGTTCGAGGTTGTTCGCATTCCTGCGCTTCAAGCCGGACGCGATCGTGCGCAGCGGCCGCAGCCCCGCGCCGATGCCGAACCACAGGCCGATCGCGAGCAGCGGCAGCATCGAGAACACCGGCCACAGCAGGTGGACGGCGATGCCCGCGATGGCTTCCCACCGAGCATGCCGCGCCTGCGCGAGCCGGATCGTCGTGCCGCCGCGTTCGGTCACATAGGTGCGCCACGGCTGGCCGCCGACGTCGACGCTCGCGATGCCTTTCTGTTCGGGCGGCGGCAGCTTCGAGTCGCGGTCGGTCGAATACACCAGCGTGCCGTTGCGCCAGACCTGCAGCAGCACGGCATCGGGGTCGCTCGCTTCGAAACCGTGCTTGCCGTTGGCGTGGTCGCTGAACGACAGCTCGCCGTTCGGGCCGACGACGATTTGCTTCGACATGCTGCGCATCTGGTCGTCGAGCAGGTCGTCGAGTTCGCGCAGTGCGCCCCAGTACGTGCCCGCGCTCGCGACCAGGCCGATCACGCACGCGGCCGGCAGCAGCCACGTCAGCAGGCGCCGCCGCAGCGACGCGTTGCGCCAGCGCGCGATCGCGCGTTGCATGCGGGTCACGTGCCGTCACCGATCCGGTAGCCGACGCCGCGCACCGTGCGGATCATGTCGTGGCCGAGTTTCTTGCGCAGGTTGTGGATATGCACCTGCACCGCGTTGCTCTCGATTTCCTCGCCCCAGCTGTACAGCCGTTCCTCGAATTGCTCGCGCGAAATCACCGCGCCGGGCTCGCGCATCAGCTCGTGCAGCAGCACGAATTCCTTCGGCGACAGCGGCACTTCGTCATCGTCGAGCCAGACGAGGTGTTTGACGGGGTCGAGCCGCAGCGGGCCGATCGCGAGCGTCGTCTGCGCGCGGCCCGCATGGCGGCGGTTGACCGCGCGGATGCGGGCGAGCAGTTCGTCGAGCTCGAACGGCTTGACGAGATAGTCGTCCGCGCCGCTGTCGAGGCCTGCGATGCGGTCGGGCACGCCGTCGCGCGCGGTGATGATGATCGCGGGCAGGGTTTCGTCGCGGCGGCGCAGCGCGGCGAGCACCGACAGGCCGTCGCGGTTCGGCAGCCCGAGATCGAGCAGCAGCAGGCCGTAGCCGGTCGAGCGCAGCGCGAGCGACGCGGCATCGCCGTCCTTCACCCAGTCGACCGCGAAGCCTTCCTGTTTGAGGCCCTGTTCGAGCCCGCTGCCGATCAGCGGATCGTCCTCGACGAGCAGTACGCGCATGAATTCGTGTCTCTTCAACGGGGCGCCGCGGCGCCCGGAGTCCCCATGATAAGCGCACGTGTCTTAGGCAGAGCTTAAATGCGCGCGGCGCGTGGCTGGCTTTAGTACTCGTCCAATGCGGCACCGTGTCGCCTCGGCGCACCCTTCAGGTTTGCTTAATCTTACGGTCCGTAATCTGGCGTCGTCGCGTCCAACGGGGCGCGGCGTCACATCGAAGAAGAGGACCGACATCATGAAACACCTGGCCAGAATCCTGGCGGTCGCGCTTGCCACGCTGCCCGCCGCTGTCTACGCGCAATACACGGGGCCGTCCGCGCTGACCACGACGACCGTCAAGGAGCTGCTCGCCAACGGCAAGGACGACCAGCACGTGCAGTTGCAGGGGCGCATCGTCAAGCACATCGGCGGCGAGGATTTCGAGTTCGCCGACGCCACCGGCACGATCCGCGTCGAGATCGACGCCAAGCTGTGGGCGGCCGGCCAGCCTGTCAGCGACAAGAACGAAGTGAAGGTGACCGGCGAATTCGAGCGGAAATGGTCGGGCCGGGTGAAGGTCGATGCCGACCACGTCGAAGTGCTGCGCTGACCGGTGCGTGCGGGGCCGGTGATACCATGAACGACCGGTTTCCGTTCCCACCAAGATGGCCGCCAATTTCGACGAACTCGCGTCCCGGATCCGGACGCAATTTTCAGAGCTGAGCCCGCAGTTCCAGGCGGGCGCCGCTTTCCTGCTCGATCATCCCGACGAAGTCGCTACATCGTCGATGCGCAAGGTCGCGCAGCGCGCGCAGGTGCAGCCTGCATCGCTCGTGCGGCTCGCGCAGCAATTCGGCTTCCCCGGCTGGAACGAGCTGCGCGACCTGTGCGTCGCGCGCGTGCGCACGCGTCCCGAGCCGCTCACGCAGCGTGCGCGGTCGCTCGTGCGGCCCGATGCGAAGGCATCGCTCGCACACGACCTGCTCGCCGCGCAGCAGCACAACCTGTCGGCGACCGCCGCGCAGAACGAGCACGCGCTCGCGGATGCGGCCAAACTGATCCGCAAGGCATCGCATGTGCACGTGGCGGGGTTTCGCTCGTGCTATCCGGTCGCGTTCGGTTTCGTCTACGGCTACCGGCTGTTCCGTCCGACCGTGTCGCTGCTCAACGGCGTCGCCGGTTCGCTCGAAATGGAACTGCGGACGATCGCGAAGCAGAGCGTGACCGTGATCGTCAGTTTCGCGCCGTATTCGGCCGAAGCGACGCGCGTCGCGCAGGCCGCGAAGGCGCAGGGAAGCAAGATCGTCGCGATCACCGACAGCGCCGTGTCGCCGATCGCGCTGCACGCGGACGCGCAACTGATCTTCACGCACGACAGCCCGTCGTTCTTCCCGTCGCTGGTGGCCGCGCATGCGATGGCCGAGGCGCTGGTCGCGCAGTTGCTGGCGCTCGAAGGCAGCGACGCGATCGCGGCGCTCGAGCGTACCGAAGCGGAGCTGCACGCGAAGGGCGCGTACGTCGTTTGACGTGCGCGGCACGTCACGCCTGTTCACGATTCAACCCGACCCGACCGATGACGTTCATCTACGAAGTGACCGATGCGGGCGCCGCGGACGTGCGCAAGCAGATCGTCGCGCCGCTCGTCCGATTCAACGAAAGCCAGGCCGGCCCGGCCAAGTTCCGGCCGCTGGCCGTGGTCGTGACCGACGAGTCGGGCGCGGTGGTCGGCGGCCTGTGGGGCGGCACGGCGTTCGGCTGGCTGCATGTCGACCTGCTCGTGGTGCCCGAAGCCGCGCGCGGCCAGGGCGCCGGCACGCGCATCATGGATCTCGCCGAAGCGGAGGCCGTCGCGCGCGGTTGCCACAGCGCGTGGCTCGACACGTTCGACTTCCAGGCGCGGCCGTTCTATGAGAAACGCGGCTATGTCCGTTTCGGCGAGCTGCCGGATTATCCGGTCGGGCACACACGCATTTTCCTGACGAAGAAACTCGCGGGTTGAGCGGCGGCGCCGGCGGCGCGGTTGACGATGCGGCCGGCCGTCGCCTACGATACCGGGCAGCGATGCAGGTCGCTTCCGGGTCCGCGGAAAGGGTTGAACCCACCTGTCGCAGCAAATCCAGTCTTTCCCCATCCTTTGTGCTGGCGGTATTGCGGACCTTCGGCCATCCATGCACGAGGATCCGCATGAAAAAGCTGCCTCCCGGGGCCCATCCCGATCATCTGAAAAAGCAGGCCAAGGCATTGTTGCGCCTGTACCGGCAGGGCGACGCCGGTGCCGTCGCGCGTTTTGTCCAGTCTCTCCCCGCCGCCGCGAACCGCACGCACGATGAAACGCGGGCGCTCGGGCTCCGCCTGCACGACGCGCAGTCCTGCATCGCGCGCGAGTACGGCTTTGCGTCGTGGGCCGATCTCGGCGCGTTCGTCGAAATGCAGTCGCTCGCGCGGCAACCGCGGTCGCTGCTGATCCGGCGCTGGCTCGACCTCGCCTACGGTGCCGACGTGACCGGCGGCTTCGACGCCCCCCGGCCGCACGTCGCCGCGCAATGGCTAATCGATCATCCCGATCTCGTTTCGGCCGACCCGGCCATCGCGTGCGCGGCGGGCGATCTCGACGCGATGAGGGCGGCACAGGCCGCCGATCCCGGCTGGATCGCGCGTGCCGGCGGTCCGCTGAAGCTGCCGCCGCTCGTCGCCGTCACGCATTCGCGGCTCGGGCAGATTCCCGCGTTCGCCGTCAGGCTGCGCGCATGCGCGCGTCATCTGCTCGATGCCGGCGCCGATCCGAACCAGCGGATCGGCAACCGTTTTCCGCCCGCCTCGCTTGCCGAGCCCGACGAGTCGGGGCCGCTGTCGGCGCTGTATGGCGCGGCCGGCGTCAATCGCGATCCGGCGCTCACCGCGATGCTGCTGGCGGCTGGCGCCGATCCGAACGACGGCGAATCGCTGTATCACTCGGTGGAGAATCCGGCGTGTACGCGCGTGCTGCTCGAGCACGGCGCACGGGTGGACGGAACGAATGCGCTGCGGCGGGCACTCGACGTGCCGGACGCCGCCGCGCTCGAACTGCTGCTCGCGCATGGCGGCGACCCGAACGAGCCGGCCGGAGAAGGGCCGACGAAGATGTGGGGCGCGCCTTTGTTGCGCGCGATCGCCGTGCGTTGCCCGGCACGCCATGTCGCCGCGCTGCTGGCGGCCGGCGCTGATCCCGCTGCGCGGACCGCGGCCGGCGTCAGTGCGTACCGGCTTGCGATGCAGGCCGGATTGTCGGAGGTCGCGGCGCTGTTGCGCGCGGCCGGCGCGCAAGAGGTACTCGGCGCGGACGATGCGTTCGTGGCGGCCTGCGCGCGTGCCGACGCGTCCGGCGCGCGGCGCATCCAGGCGCAGCATCCCGAACTGCCTGGCGCGCTGACCGAAGACCGGTTGCGCCAGTTGCCCGACGCCGCCGCATGGGGCTCGCGCGACGCGGTGAAGGTCATGGTCGAGCTGGGCTGGCCGGTCGCTGCGCGTGGCGGCGACTGGGACGCGAGCGCGCTGAATCACGCGGTGTTCCGCGGCGATGCCGACCTGCTGGCGTTCCTGCTCGCGCACGGTGCCAACTGGCGCGACATGCACGGGTTCGGCAGCGACGCGCTCGGCACGTTGTCCTGGGCGTCCGTCAACGAACCGGAAGGCGTCGGCGATCCCGACTGGGAAGCGTGCGCGCGCGTGCTGATCGCGCACGGCGTGCCGCAAGCGGCGCGCGACCTGTCGAATCCGGATGGCGTGCTGATCGACGGCCGCGCGATGCGGTTCTCGGAGGCCGTCACCGACGTGCTGCTCGGCATCGACGGCACGCAGCCTGCCTTGACCTGAAAGCGGGCGGGCGGGCCTTGGGCGAACCCGGCGCCGGTCCGCTCACCCGTACCGTCACCGGTTTTTCGTGTCGTGCGACGACATTTCGGCGGTCGCTGAAACGTCGCGCGCACGACCGGCGTAAGCTCACCCGTCAACACCTTCCGGGAGTCCGCGATGACCCGTTTTGACCAGCAAGCCCGCCACGCCGAAGCTTTCCGCGCGCTGCACACGCGCCCCGGCGCCTTCATCATCCCGAACCCGTGGGACGCCGGCACCGCGCGCCTGCTGGCGATGGCCGGCTTCGAGGCGCTCGCCACCACGAGCGCCGGCTATGCATTTTCGAAAGGGCAGCCTGACAACGCGATCGACCGCGACGCGATGCTCGACCACATCGCCGATCTCGTCGCCGCGGGCGGCCTGCCCGTGAGCGCCGATCTCGAGAACGGTTTCGGCGATGCGCCCGGCACGGTGGCCGAAACGATCCGGCTGGCGGCCGAGGCCGGCGCGGTCGGCGGCTCGATCGAGGATGCGACGGGCCGTGCCGATACGCCGATCTATGCGCGCGACGCGTCGGTCGAGCGCATCGCGGCGGCCGTCGAAGCGGCGAGGGCGCTGCCGTTTCCGTTCACGCTGACCGCGCGCTGCGAAAACTACCTGCACGGCCGCCGCGACCTCGACGACACGATCGCGCGGCTCGTCGCCTATCGCGACGCCGGCGCCGACGTGCTGTATGCGCCGGGCATCACCGACGCCGCCGAAATCGCGGCGGTGACGCGGGCGGTCGGCGCGCCCGTCAATGTCGTCATGGGCTTGCAGGGCGGGTTGCTGAGCCTCGATGAACTGGCGGCGCTCGGCGTGAAGCGCGTCAGCGTCGGCGGTGCACTGGCGCGGGCCGCACTCGGGGCGTTCCTGCGCGCTGCGACGGAGATGATGCGCGACGGCACGTTTACATTTACGCAGGCGGCCGTGCCGGGGCGCGATATCAACCGCTGGTTTGCCGCCCCCGATAATTCGCCGGTTTTGTTCGGCGAATGATCCCTAATAAAAAGTGGGATCGTTTCCAGTCGAAACGTTGATTGACAATAATCAACCGATTTCACGTCCGAATTAATCGTCGATGACGGCGTGAAAATCATCGTTTATTCTCCGCATTCCGCCCGCTCGACCGCTGCCGGCACGTAACCCGCGCCGGATCTGGCGGCCGGCGGGACGCGATGCGTGCCAATCCGGCGCATTGTTGCCAGTTTCCGTTCAAAGCATTTATGTACGCGGGAGTTGCCGGCTGTTTTTTTGATTGATAATCTGCGGCACGTTGTAATGACCGGTCGATGGACTGCCGGGAATATCAATATATAAAAAGCTGAGAGAGCGATGACGATTCGAGAAAATCACCGCGTCGGGTTTCGCGTCGGCGATGTCGTAACGCTGAAAACCGGCGGGCCCCGCATGACCGTCACCTATGCGGGGCCGGTCGTGTTCGACGACGGCGACTGGTTGATCTGCCAGTGGTTCGACGAAAGCGGCGAGTTCCGGCAGGAAATGTTCCATCACGACACGGTGGTGCCCGAACCGCGTGCGATTTCGGCCGGGCGCGTCCGGCTGCGCATGCAGTCGCACCGCTACCGCTCGGCTGCCTGACATCGGGCTGTCGTTGCGATGCCGCGACGGGCGGCGCCCGTGCAGCGACATTTCATGCAACCCCGAAACATGCGGCGGCGCACTGCGCCGATACTGAACGCATGAACCCGACCGATCCCATTGCCGCGGTCACGCACCGCGATCCCTATCCCTACTATGCGACGCTCGTCGACGGGCCGCCGCTCGCATTCGATGCCACGCTCGGCCTGTGGGTCGCGAGCCGCGCGGCGGCCGTGACGGCCGTGCTCAGCCATCCGGCCTGCCGGGTGCGCCCGCTGGACGCGCCGGTGCCGCCCGCGTTGCGTGGCACGACGGCCGGCGCGCTGTTCGGCGAGCTGGTGCGCATGAACGATGGCGCGTCGCGGCACGACGTGCCGAAGCAGGCGTTGCGCGCGGCGTTCGCGCCGGTCGACACGGAGGCGCTGCGCGATCGCGCCGGGCAGCTTGCCGCGCGGCGGTTGCCGGCGGTGGGCGACGCCGACGCGCTGAACGGGTGGTGCATGACGGTGCCGGTGTGCGCGGTCGCCGATCTGCTCGGCTTCGACGAAACGCAGCTCGACGAGATCGCGGCGCAGGTGGTCGACTTCGTCGCCGCGCTGTCACCGTTGTCGGATGCCGCGGCGCTGGCCCGCGCGAGCGACGGTGCGCGGCAACTGCTCGACCGGATGACGGCGCGCGTTGCGCAGTCGCACGCCCATGACGGCACGCTGGTCGCTGCGGTGCAACAGGCAGCGCGCGCGTCTGGCTGGCAGGCGAGCGGCGCGCTGGTCGCGAATCTGGTCGGTTTGCTGTCGCAGACGTGCGAGGCGACGGCCGCATGGCTCGGCAATGCGCTGGTCGCCTGGCACGGGGAAGCGGGCATGGCGCCGGACGCCGCCGCGCTCGACGCGTTCGTTGCCGAAGTCGGGCGTTTCGATTCGCCGGTGCAGAACACGCGCCGCTTCGTCGCGGCCCACACGACGATCGAAGGCGTGCATGTCGAAGCCGGCGACGCGATCCTCGTCGTGCTCGCCGCGGCGAACCGCGACCCGGCTGTGTATCGCGACCCGCACCGGCTGATGCCCGGCCGCACGGCGGGGCCGAATTTCGGCTTCGGCACGGGGCCGCATGGCTGCCCGGGCGAGCGGATCGCGCAGGCGGTGACGGCGGGGGCGTTCGGGGCGTGGTTGCGTGCGGGCGGCTGGCCGCCGCGCGACCGACTCGACTGGAATTACCGCGCGTCGACCAACGTCAGGGTGCCGAAGTTCGGCGCAGCACGGTAAAGGGAAAAGAGGGGCTTAACGGCAGCCTTGCTTTTCCGCCCATTGCTCCTGGGCGGCGACGCGGCGTTGCACGCGTTCGACGAGGCCAGTCGAGAAGGTCCGCATGCTGATGCCGCGGCGCTTGGCGAGGATCGTCTGCGCGACGTCGGTGCGCGGGTTCGGCTGGCACGCCCAGTACAGCGTCATCAGCCAGCCGATGCCGGTCCATGCGAACAACGCGTTGAACATCGCGATCGTCAGCTTGTCGTGCCGGCCGCGCCTGTCGGCAATGACGGCCGGCAGAAAATAGATCGCGATCGCGGCGACTGAACCGGCCACTTGAATCAGGACTTCATCATGCATGGTGCTGCTCCGTCCGAACTGCAATGAGGCTGATTGTCGCGCTTTTTCCGTTCGTGTGCAGGCAATTGATTGTTGCGTTTTTAAAGACGATCAGCCGGCTTCGGCGTCTGCCGGCTGGACTTCGTTGCTCAGCGCGAAACCTTCGTCGAGCCAGCCCGTCACGCCGCCGATCATCAGCTTGACCGGGCGGCCGAGGCGCGCGAGCTGGATCGCCGCGCGCGCGGCGCCGTTGCAGTGCGGGCCCGCGCAGTACACGACGAACAGCGTGCCGGCCGGGTAACCGGCGAGCTTGCTCTCGATGATCTTGCGGCGCGGCAGGTTGCGTGCGCCGGGCACGTGGCCGGCGGCGAACGGCTCGGGACCGCGCACGTCGAGCAGCACGAAATCGGGTGCGCCCGATGCGAGCGCATCGTGCACGTCCCAGCAATCGGTCTCGAAGCGCAGCGACGCCTCGAAATGCGCGAGGGCGGCGGGGCTGTCGGCGGCGGGCACGTCGGTGACGTAGGACATGGGCAGGTTCTCCGGGTCGAAGGGGCGCGGAACGCGCCGGGATGAAGGGCAGTATCGCGGTTCGGCCCGTTTCGCGGCAGTGGCGTGATCGACAAGTTCCGGTAACATTGCGCCATGCACAATCATCTCGTCGTTGCGCTCGCCTACGATCGCCTCTGCACGTTCGAATTCGGCTGCGTGGTCGAATTGTTCGCGCTCGAGCGCCCGGAACTCGGCGTCGACTGGTATCGCTTCGCGGTATGCGCGAGCGAGCCGGGGCCGGTGCGCGCGGCGGGCGGTATCACGGTCGCCGCGCCGTATCGGCTCGCGACGCTCGATCGCGCGGACACCATCGTGATTCCCGGCTGGCGCGATCCGGACGAACTGCCACCCGAACCGTTGCTGAAGAAACTGCGGGCCGCGCATCGGCGCGGCGCGCGGCTCTGCTCGATCTGTTCGGGCGTGTTCGTGCTCGCGGCGGCCGGCGTGCTCGACGGCCTCACCGTGACGACCCACTGGCGTTACGCGGAACGTCTGCAGGCGCGCTATCCGGCGCTGCGCGTGAATCCCGATGCGCTTTACGTCGACGAAGGGCAGATCATTACGTCGGCCGGCTCGGCGGCGGGGCTCGACATGCTGCTGCATCTGGTGCGCCGCGACCACGGCGGCGCGATCGCGAACCGTGTCGCGCAGCGCCTCGTGCTGCCGCCGCATCGCGACGGCGGCCAGGCGCAATTCGTGCCGCGCCCGGTCGCACCGGGCGGCACCGACCGGCTCGCGAAGCTGATCGACTGGATGCGCGCGCATGCGGCCGAGCCGCATACGCTGGCGTCGCTCGCCGCGCGGGCGGCGATGAGCACGCGCACGCTACAGCGGCAGTTCGCGGATGCGACGGGGATGTCGCCGCTCACGTGGCTGATCCGCGAGCGCGTGAACGTCGCGAAGGACATGCTCGAGGCGCAGCCCGCGCTGCCGCTCGCTCAGGTCGCGGCGCGCGCGGGGTTCGGCTCGGAGGAATCGTTGCGCCGGCATTTCCGGCGTATCGCGGCGACCAGCCCGGCCGCATACCGGCGCGGGATGGATCGCGGCGGAAGCTAGCGCGCACCGGACGGAGCGGTTGGTGCGCGACGACGGCAAGGACAACCAACGTGGCGATGGCCACGCATTCCGAACAGGGATTCCGATGACCACACTGCCTTCCCGTTTGCCGCTTATCCAGGCTCCGATGGTCGGCTCGCTGAGCCCGCTCGCGATTGCCGTGTGCGAAGCCGGCGGGCTCGGCTCGCTCGCCTGTGCGGCGCTCGGCCCGCAGCAGTTGCGCGACGAGATCGCGGCGATCCGCGCGCGCACACCCGCGCCGTTCAACGTGAACTTCTTCTGCCACACACCGCCCGCGCCCGATGCGGAGGTCGACGCACGCTGGCGCGCAGCGCTCGCCGGCTACTACGCGGAAGCGGGAGTTGATCCGGCCGGCGTGAAGGGCGGCCCCGGCCGCGCACCGTTCGACGATGCGATGTGCGCGGTCGTCGAGGAATTGCGCCCGGCCGTCGTGAGCTTCCATTTCGGGTTGCCGGATGACACGCTGCTCGATCGCGTGCGCCGCACGGGGGCCTGCGTGGTTTCGTCTGCAACAACCGTCGAGGAAGCGCGCTGGCTCGATGCGCGCGGCGTCGACGCGATCGTTGCGCAGGGCGCGGAGGCGGGCGGCCATCGCGGCATGTTCCTGACCGACGATATCCACGCGCAACCCGGCCTGTTCGCGTTGCTGCCGCAGATCGTCGATGCGGTGCGCGTGCCGGTGATCGCAGCCGGTGCGATCGCCGACGGGCGCGGCATCGCGGCCGCGTTCGCGCTCGGTGCGCGCGCGGTGCAGATCGGCACCGGCTACCTGCTGACGCCGCAGGCCGGCCGCTCGGCGCAGCATCGTGCGGCCGTGCGCGCCGCACGCGACGACGGCACGCGCATGACCAACCTGTACACGGGCCGCCCCGCGCGCGGGCTGCTGACGCGTTTCATGCGCGAGCAGGGACCGATGAGTGCGCTCGCGCCTGCGTTCCCGCTCGCGACGGCCGCGGTCGATCCGCTGCGCGGCGCGTTCGAGCGGCAGGGGCGTGACGATTTCTCGCTGCTGTGGTCGGGCGAGGCCGCGGCGCTCGCGTGCGAAGCGGATGCCGGCGAACTGACGCGGCGGTTGTGGGACGATGCGCTGGCCTGCGCCGCAGGGCTGCGCGACGCGTTCCCGAAGGTCGTCTGAACGGCCAGGAGGGGGCGCCGGCGGGGGAGCATCGGCGTATGATCTGGGTTTTCGTCAGCCCGATCCAGGCACCCCCACCATGACTTCCGTCGACACTACCCCCGTCCTCGACCATGACAAGCTCGTTACCTTCATCGAGCGCAAGTGGAACGATGAAATCCTCCATGCGCTGACCGACTACATCGCGATCCCCGCGAAGAGTCCTGCATTCGACCCCGACTGGGCGAAGCGCGGCTATCTCGAGCGCGTCGTCACCGATGCCGCGCAGTGGGCCGAGCGGCAGCCCGTGAAGGGCCTGAAGCTCGAGATCGTGCGCCTGCCGGGCCGCACGCCGGTGATCTTCTTCGAATCGCCGGCCACGCGCTCGGGCAGCACCGACACGATCCTGCTGTACGGCCACCTCGACAAGCAGCCCGAATTCGACGGCTGGCGCGCGGACCTCGGCCCGTGGACGCCCAAGTTCGAGAACGGCAAGCTGTACGGCCGCGGCGGCGCGGACGACGGCTATGCGATCTACGCGAGCCTCGCGGCGCTCGGCGCGCTCGACGAGCAGGGCATCGAGCGGCCGCGCTGCGTCGGCCTGATCGAGACCTGCGAAGAGTCGGGCAGCTACGATCTGCTGCCGTACGTCGACGCATTGCGCGACCGGCTTGGCCAGGTGTCGCTCGTCGTCTGCCTCGATTCGGGCGCCGGCAACTACGACCAGATGTGGCTCACCACGTCGCTGCGCGGGCTCGTGTCCGGCGACCTGCAGGTCGAGGTGCTGGAAGAAGGCATTCACTCGGGTGTGTACGGCGGCATCGCGCCGTCGAGCTTCCGCGTGATGCGCCAGCTGTTCGAGCGTCTCGAAGATGCGAAGAACGGCAACCTGCTGCCGGGCGTGTTCCATTGCGAGATTCCGTCGAGCCGCGTGCGCGAAGCCGAAGCGGCTGCCGCGATTCTCGGCGACATGGTGTGGAAGGGGCTGCCGTGGGCGTGCGGCGCGGACGGCAAGCCGGTGCTGCCGACCACGACCGATCCGCGCGAGGCGCTGCTGAATTCGACGTGGCGTCCGTCGCTGTCCGTGACGGGCGCGGCCGGCATGCCGGCGCTCGCCGATGCGGGCAACGTGCTGCGTCCGCGTACCGCGTTCAAGCTGTCGCTGCGCCTGCCGCCGCTCGTCGACGCCGCGCAGGCCGTGCAGCAGCTGAAGGACCTGCTCGAACTCGATCCGCCGTACAACGCGAAGGTCACGTTCAAGCCGGACGCGGGCGCCGCGACGGGCTGGAGCGCGCCGGATCTCGCACCGTGGCTCGCGTCGTCGCTCGACGCCGCGTCGCGCCGCCACTTTGGCGCCGATTGCGCGTACATGGGCCTCGGCGGCACGATCCCGCTGATGAACGTGCTGCAGGAAGGCTTCCCGTCCGCGCAGTTCATGGTGTGCGGCGTGCTCGGGCCGAAGTCGAACGCGCACGGCCCGAACGAGTTCCTGCATGTGCCGTACGCGAAGAAGCTTACCGCGGCCGTTGCGGACGTGATCGCGACCGCGCGCTGACCGTCGCATCGCCCGACGTGCCGATTTCCCGACCCGATCCGACTTGATGGAGTGTTGCCGATGACCGCACTGCCGACGCCCGATACCGATCCGCCGCGCATGCGCGCCGAACCGCTGCATGCATTCGTCGCGGCGCTCTGGGAACGGGCCGGCAGTAGCGAGCGTGAGGCACGGCTCGTCGCCGATCATCTGGTCGGCGCGAATCTCGCGGGCCACGATTCGCATGGCATCGGGATGATCCCGAACTACGTCGCGTCGTGGCGGGAAGGGCAATTGCAACTGAACGGGCACGCGTCGATCGTCCGCGACGGCGGCGCGGTGCTGTCGATCGACGGCGGGCGCGGTTTCGGCCAGGTGATCGCGTTCGAGGCGATGGTCGAAGGGATCGAGCGCGCGCGGCGCATGGGTATCTGCGCGGTCGGGCTGCGCGACGTCCACCACCTCGGCCGTATCGGGCATTGGGCGGAGCAGTGCGCGCGCTCGGGGCTCGTGTCGTTCCATTTCGTCAACGTGCCGGGCGACCTGCTGGTCGCGCCGCTGCACGGTACCGATCCGCGTTTCGGCACGAATCCGTTCTGCGCCGCGTATCCGCGGGCGGGCAAGCCGCCGCTGCTGCTCGATTTCGCGACGAGCGCGATCGCGTACGGCAAGACGCGCGTCGCCTACAACCAGGGCAAGCGCGTGCCGGCCGGGTCGCTGATCGACCATCGCGGCCAGCCGACCGACGATCCGGCCGTGATGCACGAGCAGCCGTTCGGCGCGCTGCTGCCGTTCGGGTTGCACAAGGGGTATGCGCTCGCGGCGATGTGCGAGATCTTCGGCGGCGCGCTCGTGGGCGGGCATACGACGTACGGCGATACGCTGCAGAAGACGAGTGCGATCGTCAACGGGATGCTGTCGGTGCTGATCGACCCGAGCGCGTTCGACGCGGCTGATGCCGAGCGCGAAGCCGATGCGTTCGTCGCATGGGCGAAGGCGTCGCCGCAGGCCGGCGATGCGCCGGTACTGGTGCCCGGCGAGCCGGAGGAAGCGAGCCGCGCCGCCCGCGGGGCCGCCGGCATTCCGGTCGACCGTGCGACGTGGCGGCAGATTCGCGAGAGCGCTGCGGCCGTCGGATTCGACGGCGCCGAGCTTGACGCGTGGACGCAGCGCTGCGAGGCATCCGCATGAGCTGGCAGTCGGAGAAGGCGCACGGCGAAGAGATCGCATATCAGCTTGCGCCGCTCGGCGCGGTGACGGTCGCGCGGTTCTTCAGCGGCGCGGCGATGCGGCTCGACGGCGTGATGTTCGGCTTCATGTCGCGCGGGTCGCTGTTCCTGCGCGTCGACGACGTGAACCGCCCGGCGTTCGTCGCGGCGGGGATGGGGCCGTTCTCGTATGCGCGGCCCACGCGTACCGTCGCGCTCGAGGGCTACTACGAAACGCCGGCCGACGTGCTCGAGGATGCGGGCGCGTTGTTCGACTGGTGCCGCAGCGCGTATCGCGCGGCTTTGCTGGCGGGGCCGCCGAAGCGCAAGGCGAGGGCCGTGCCGAAACCGGCGTCGAAGGCGGGTGCGGGGACGACACCGAAATCCGCGTCGAAAGCTGCACCGAAGGCAGCACCGAAGGCAGTACCGAAGGCAGCACCGAAGGCAGCACCGAAGGCAGCACCGAAATCCGCGCCCAAACCTGCGCCCAAACCTGCGCCCAAACCTGCGGCCAAATCCGCGCCGAAACCGTCGCCGAAGCCCGAGCCGAACCCTGCATCCAGAGCGGCGGCGAAATCCCCGCCGAAACCGGCCTCCGTGCCGAAAGCGAAACCGGCATCGAAATCGTCGCCTGTACCGGCGTCCACCCCCCCGGCGAAGCGCAAGCAGACGTAGTCCCGGTCGCACGACGCGACAGCCTCGCGATTTTCGTTTTCCTTTCTTTCAGGCGTGCCCATCATCGGGCGATCGGTGTGCTGTATGGCTGCGCGCCCTTACGATCACGCGTACGAACGCGTCAGGCTTGATGCGCTGCACATCCTGCATGCTTCACAACGGCGGCCCCGGCGTTTATGATCGCGCGGGTTGCGCCCGTGCCTGGCGTGACCCGCCGGCCTCGCCGCCGGCACCGCGAACGGCGCATCGTACGCCGCGCGGGAGACGTTCCCCACTCATCATTCCAGACGGAGACAGTCGATGCTCGTCCTGATTCTCGGTTTAGCGATCTTCCTCGGTGTGCACTCGATCCGGATCGTCGCCGACGGCTGGCGGTCCGCGACGATCGAACGGATCGGCGAGAAGGGCTGGAAGGGCGGTTATGCGATCGCGTCGATCGTCGGCTTCGCGCTGATCATCTGGGGATACGGGATGGCCCGTGCAGGCGCGACGCTGCTGTGGGTGTCGCCGGTCGGCGTGCGCCATCTGACGGGCATGTTGACCGCGGTCGCGTTCGTGCTGATCGCCGCGTCGTACGTGCCGCGCAACCGGATCAAGACGCTCGTCGGACACCCGATGCTCGCCGGCGTGATGGTCTGGGCCGTTGCGCACCTGCTCGTGAACGGCACCGTGCACGCGGTCGTGCTGTTCGGCGCATTCTTCGTGTGGTCGATCGTCGATTTCGTCGTGTCGCGCGCGCGCGATCGCCGCGACGGCGTCCGCTACCCGGCCGGCGGGCTGTCGGGCGACATCGTCGCGGTGCTGGGCGGGCTCGTCGTCTGGGCCGTGTTCGCGCTGTTCCTGCATGGCCCGCTGATCGGCGTGCGGCCGTTCGGCTGAACGCGCACGCCGGGCAGCCGGCCGCCGGTCAACGCACCTTTGCGCCGGGCGCCTGCCCGAACGACGGCTGCCTGCGCCGCAGAAAGTACGCCGCGACGATCGCGAGCGCCGTCGACACCGTGAACCAGAACTGGAAGCGCGAATCCGGGTTGAACGCCTGCGACCCGAGCACGGCGACGAGCGCCAGCAGCGCGACCCAGTTCGACACCGGATAGAACCACGCGCGGAACGCGGTCGGGTCACGTTGCTCGTGCTTCATCTGCCGGCGCATCGCGAAGTGCGCGACGATGATGAAGATCCACACGATCATCACGAACGCGCCGCTGCTCTTCGCGAGCATCAGGAACAGGTCGCCGCCGCTCACGAAGTGAATCCCGAGGATCGACACGCAGATCGCGAGGCACAGCACGAGCGCGTTCATCGGCACGCCTTTCGCGTTGGTGCGGCCGAACATCGCCGGTGCGTGACCACGCTGGCTCAGCGAGAACAGCATGCGCGAGTTCGAGAACAGGAACGAGTTCATCACCGACATGAACGACACGAACAGCACGACCTTCATCGCGACGGCCGCGCCCGTGAAGCCCGCCATGCTGAACAGCGACACGTAGGGCGATTTCAGGTTGGCCTTGTCGGTCCACGGCATGCACAGGATCAGGATCGACACCGAGCCGACGTAGAACACCATCACGCGCACGATCACGCTCTTGATCGCGCGGATCACGTTCTTGCTTGGATTTTCCGATTCGCCCGCGGCTACGGCCGCGATCTCGCTGCCGCCGAGCGAGAAGATCACGACCATCACGCCGGCGAGCACGGGCGAGATGCCGTTCGGCATGAAGCCGCCGTGATCCGTCAGGTTCAGGAGCCCCGGTGCGGGAATGCGCGGCTGGAAGCCGAGCAGGATCGATGCGCCGAGCGCCATGAACACGATGATCGTCGCGACCTTCGCGAACGACAGCCAGTATTCGGCCTCACCGAACGAGCGCACCGAGTACGCGTTGCTCGCGATCAGCGTGACGAGCATGAACAGCGCGCCACCCCAGATCGGCAGCCACGGCAGGAAATCGTGGAGGATCGCGCCGAGCAGGATCGCCTCGACGGTGATCGTCATCATCGACTTGAACCAGTACAGCCAGCCGACTGCGAAGCCGGCCCATTCACCGAGATAGCTGCTCGCATAGGTGGAGAACGATCCGCTGTCGGGATTGCGCGAGGCCATTTCGCCGAGCATGAACATGACCAGCGTGACGATCACGCCGCCGATCAGGTATGACAGGATCGCCGCGGGGCCGGCCGTTGCGATGATGGCGCCGGAGCCGACGAACAGGCCCGCGCCGATCACGCCGCCAAGCGCGATCATCGTGATGTGCCGTTGCTTGAGGCTTTGCCTCAAAGAATTGTCCTGCATCTCCTACCTCTAGTTATTGTTGGCCGGGAACGCATCGGGCGGCGCGGCGGCAACGTTCTGCCGCCGCAGGGGCGCCGATGTCGGGGGAGCGTGTGTGACGCGATGTGCGCGGCCGCCGGCGGTGAATCGGAATGACGGCCACGGTGCGCCGGTCGGTGCCCGCGAGAGGGCGATGACGACGGCAACACCGGATTGTGGGCGGACACCGCCGCGACGGCAAACGAGATATGCGAAAGACATCTTGCGGTTTGCTCATCAATTGCCGGTTCGTCCATGCCCGCGTCGACATGAACTACATGAAGGCGCGGCGATGGGAGCAGCGGCGGTCTCTCGATATCGTTGCATTCACGCGGTGACGTCGGCAGGTTCGGCGGTGGCCGCGTCGACGACAACGCATCGATGGAGACACGTATGACGCCTACCCAGGTCGTGCCGCTGACGCGGTCACGCGCGCCGGTTCCGCCCCGCCATTGCACGTTCGACGTGCGCGATTGGGAAATCCTGAGCCGCTACTGGCATCCGGTCGCATTCGCGAGCGACGTGACCGACCGTCCGCTCGCCGTGACGCTGCTCGACGAGCGCGTCGTGCTGTTCCGTTCCGGCGGCGCGATCGTCGCCGCACGCGACGTATGCCCGCACCGCGGCGCGCCGCTGAGCCGCGGCTGGGTGGTCGACGACCGGCTCGTGTGCCCGTATCACGGCCTCGAATACGCGGCGGACGGCAAGTGCGTGCGCATTCCGTCGCAGCCCGACGGCCCGATTCCGGAGCGTCTGTGCCTGACGACCTACGCCGCGCGGCAGGCGTACGGACTGGTGTGGGTGTCGCTGGGCGGCGGCGAACTGCCGCTGCCGGATTTTCCCGCGTGGGACACGGCGGGCTTCCAGCAGATCCTGCCGCCGTCGATCGATATCCAGGCATCGGCCGGCCGGCAGACCGAAGGCTTCATCGACGTCGCGCATTTCGCGTGGATTCACCACGAGAGCTTTGCCGACCGCCGCAATCCGGTCGTGCCGCAGTACTCGGTGGAACGGCGCGACAACGGCCTGCACGCCGAATACGTCAGCACGGTCAGCAACTTCCCGAAGTCGATGCAGCATCGCGCGCCCGACGGTTTTCTGTGGCGGCGCGTGTTCGAGGTCGACGTGCCGTTCTTCGCGCGCCTCACCGTGCATTTTCCGGAAGGCGGCCGGCTCGCGATCCTGAATGCGGCCAGCCCCGTTTCGGCGCGCCTCACGCGCCTGTTCGTGCCGATCGCGCGCAATTTCGATCACGACCTGCCGCTCGATGACGTCTATGCGTTCAATCGCCAGGTCTTCGAGGAAGATCGCGAGATCGTCGAGCAACAGTGCCCGGAAGATCTGCCGATCGACCGCGCGCACGAAGCGCCGATCCTCGCCGATCGGTCGTCGGGCGCGTATCGGCGCGCGCTCGGCGAACTCGGGCTCGGCCAGGCTTATGCGCGCTGAACCGCCCACGGGAGAGACGATGAAGATCTGGGAATGCGTGATTTGCGGGTTTCGATACGACGAGGCGGAAGGCTTGCCGCAGCACGGAATCGCGCCCGGTACGCGCTGGGAAGACGTGCCGGACGACTGGATGTGTCCGGACTGCGCGACCGGCAAGCACGATTTCGATATGCAGGTGGTGCCGGCATGAATGCAAACGCAACCTCAGGGAACCCGGGCGACCCGGTCGTCATCGTCGGCACGGGCCTCGCCGGCTATACGGTGGCGCGCGAGTGGCGCAAGCTCGACGGCGACACGCCGCTCGTGATGATCAGCCGCGACGACGGGCGTTTCTATTCGAAACCGGCGCTGTCGAACGCGCTTGCGCAACGCAAGACGCCCGACCAGCTGGCGATGGCCGATGCGCGGACGATGGCGGACCAGTTGCGCGCCACGATCCGGACGCAATGCACCGTGCGGCGGATCGATTCGACGAAGCACGCGATCGTGCTCGACGACGGGGACGTGCAGCGTTATCGCGCGCTCGTTCTCGCAACCGGCGCGGACGCGCGGCGGGTGCGCTGCGAAGGCGAGGGTGCGGACGATGTCCTGTCGATCAACGACCTGGCCGACTACGCGCGTTTTCGCGGCGGGCTGCGCGACTGCCGCTCGGTCGCGATGCTCGGCGCGGGGCTCATCGGCTGCGAATTCGCGAACGACCTGGTGGCGGCAGGGCTGACGGTCACCGTGATCGACCCGGCGGACGCGCCGCTGTCGCGGCTGCTGCCGGCGGAGGCCGGGCGCGTGTTCGGGCAGGCGCTGAGCGACGCGGGCGTGCAGTGGCGACTCGGCACGGGCGTGCAGTCGATTGCGCGTCTTGCACGCGGGTACCGGCTTGCGCTGACGGACGGCGGGCAGGTCGAAGCCGATCTCGTGATCTCGGCGGTCGGACTCGCGCCGAGAATCGCGCTGGCGCGGGACGCGGGGCTCGACGTCGCGGACGGGATCGTGACCGACGCATGGTGTCGTACCAGCGCACCGGACATTTTTGCGCTCGGCGACTGCGCCGCGATCGACGGGCGTGTCCGGCCCTATGTGCTGCCGATCATGCACGCGGCCCGCGCGCTCGCGCTGTGTCTGCACGGCACGCCGACGCGCGTGGCCTTTCCGGTGATGCCGATCGTCGTCAAGACACCGGCGATTCCTGCGGTGGTCGTCGCGGCGGACGGTGGCGGCCGCTGGACCACGGAGGTCGGGATCGGCGATGCGCCGCACGCGACGCGTGCGCTTTGTGCGGATCCGGATTCCGGGCGCATCACGGGCTTTGCGCTGCTCGACGCGGCCACGGCGGAAAAAGCCGCGCTGCTGAAGACGATGGCCGGCGACGCGGCGAACTAGCCCGCGCGTCGCGCCGGACCTGACAGGGCGCTTCTCCAGATGCGCCTTCGACAGGCAGCCTCTTCGCTGACCGACCCCTGTCGCGGACGCGACCCGCACGATGATGCGCGGATCCGTTCGTTCTTCGCCGCGAGCGTTTGCTCGCGGCTTTTTTGTCTGTCAATGCGGATGGCGGGCGCTTTCGGGCACCAGCTTTTTCGCGACGCCGGACACGAGGCGCCGCAACCAGACTGCGGCGGCGCTGCGATGCGTGCGGTCGTGCCAGAGCTGGTAGTAAGTCAACGCCTGCGGCGCGCACGGAATCGGCTCGATGCGCAGCGGCAGCAGGCTGCAGGAGTGCATCGCGAGCGTGCGCGTCGTCGTGAACAGCAGGTTCGAGCGCATCAGCACGTACGGCGCCATGCCGAAATAGGGCATCGTCGTCGTGACGTTTCTCGACAGGCCGCCGCGCGCGAGTTCGCGGTCGATCGTACCGAGCCCGGTCGCATGATGGGTGGTCACGCCGAGATGATCGGCTTCGCGGTAGACATCCGCGGTGAGCCGGCCGGGCCGGATCGGGTGATCGTCCCGCAGCACGCACACGAGATCGTCGCGGCACAGCGGCTGCAGATGCAGTTGCTGCGGTGGCGTGCTCCAGTTGCCGACCGCCAGGTCGAGCGTGCCGCTTTCGAGCGCGTGTTCGTATCCGCCGTCCACGGTCATCAGGTGCTGGAACTCGATGCGCGCGCCCGGCGCCTCGTGCTTGAACGCATCGACGATCGCGGGCAGGAAGAACACGTCGAGATAGTCGGGGGAGCCGATGCGGAACGTGCGGCGCGTTGTGGCAGGATCGAACGTGCTCGCGGGATTCAGCACGGCCGCGATGCCGGCGAGCGCCTGGTCGAGCGGCTCGACGAGCGTGAGCGCATGACTGGTCGGCACCATCCGGCTGCCGCTGCGTACCAGCAGCGGATCGCCGGTGATCGCGCGCAGCCGTCGCAATGCGACGCTGATGGTCGGTTGCGATTGCCCGAGCAGGACCGCGGTTCGCGAGACGCTCGATTCGGTGATGAGCGTATGAAGAATCTTCAGAAGATGTGCGTCGATGACGTATCGGGACATGCCGGCTGCCGTGGGGGATCGTTCACCGATGTATACGCAGCGATATTTCGACCGTCAATCGAGCGAATCGCCGAGGCCGCTCGGGAGGCCCTTGCGCGGCGGGCCTCATAACGGATCGGATATCGCGTCTATGTTCGCGAAGCCATGGCGGCGGAGCGGATGCCGGTGCGCCGGCGCCGGCCGTTTCAGCGTCAGATCGGCTTGACGAACAACCCGACGGTCAGCACGACACCGATGCAGACGATCCCGATCCGCAGGACGCGTTCGTTCACGCGATGCAGCGCCCACGTGCCGAGCAGCCCGCCGACGATCGCGCCGCCGCCGAGCGCGAGCGCCGAGCCCCAGTGCAGGTGCGGCGAGGTCACGAACAGCACGACGGCCGATGCGTTCATCACGCCGGCGAGCGCGTTCTTCGTCGACATCGCGTGACGCGGAGACAGGCCGGCCATCGTCAGCACGGCCATCATCAGGAAACCGAGCCCGCCGCCGAAGTAGCCGCCGTAGATCGCGATCATGAACTGCGAGATCGCGGCGGGGACGGTGCCGAGGTGCGCCGCGCCTTCGCGCGGCTTGCGGAAGAAGCTGCCCCACGCGAACACGATCGTCGCGAACAGCACGAGCCACGGCACGAGGCGCGAGAAGATCGACGACGGCGTCTTCAGCAACAGCAGGCCGCCCAGCGCACCGCCGATCACGCTGATCACGAACAGCGCGCGAAACGACAGCTTGCCCGCGCCGCGCACCATTTTCCGGCTCGCCCAGCCCGTCGTGACCTGCGCGGGAAACAGCGCGACCGTCGACGTGATGTTCGCCGCGAGCGGCGACATGCCCGACACGATCAGCGCGGGCAGCGTGACGAACGAGCCGCCGCCGGCGAGGGTGTTCTGCAGGCCGGCCCAGAGGCCGGCAAGGATGACGAGAGCGAGCATCGGTGCGCAACGGGAAAGGTGGCGGGCTCGCTTGCCGTAAACGGGCAAACGCGGCGGACGCACGATGGTAATGCAGGATCGCGGTTGCGGGAAACGGTTGCCGGGACGATGCAGCGGCCACCGTGCGTCGGATCGGCGCGCAACACGAACGTGCGGAGCGGTGTCGGGGTTCATGCCTACACGCACGCAGGCGCGCGCGGGCAGGGCGGATACGTCGCGCCGGCCGTATTGTCGAGCAATGGCGATCGAGTCGAAAAGGGGGCTGGACGGGCAATCAAACGGATTTTCCCGGATCGCAGGGACGCACGCGCAAATTGCCCGATCGGGATTTGTTTTGTGAAACGGGCGAGTGATAAATCGGAATGCCGGTGTCAATGTCAATAGAGGAGTTTAAAAGTTCTGTCATTCGGTCGCGATGCGCAGAATGTGCGGTACCGCACCCGGAATCGGCGCGGGCGGGCCGCGCCTGGCGTGCCTGGCGCAGGCTTTGCTTCGCCGGCCTGCGCGAGGGATTCGTGGGTCGGCGCAATTGAATCGGTTAGTTTTATTGTTCATTCGTGCGCATCATTTCATTTAAATCGAATGTGCATCGCATCGGGTTGCGATTTATTGCAGCGCGGTGCACAATCGTTCACAAGTGCAATAAATCCGCAGCGGATTTTCTCAGCGGCACAAATCCTCCCCGCCATTCACCGCACGCCTCTTCGGCGGACGCACGGTCGTGCGTCAAGCTCGGCGGCGCGACTGCCGATTTCCGGTCTAGCGCGATCACGGAGCACATACGCCCGAGGCACGATGCCGTTGGCCCATCGGCCGGCCAGTTCCGACAGCACAGCATGGGCGCAACATGGCGACTTCCATTGACCTCAATCTTCTTGTCGTTCTGGACGCATTGCTGTCCGAGAACAGTGTGGTGGGCGCGGCCAACGCGCTCGGCCTCAGTCCGTCCGCACTCAGCCGCTCGCTCGCGCGGCTGCGGGTGATGACGGGCGATCCGTTGCTGGTGCGGGCAGGGCGCGATCTGGTCCCGACCCCGCGTGCGCTCGAGTTGCGCGACCGGGTGCATGCGCTCGTCGTGGAAGCGCACTCGGTCATGTGTCCGTGCGAGCGGGTCGACATGAGCACGCTCAAGCGCACGTTCTCGATCCGCGCGAACGAGGCGTTCGTCGAAACGTTTGCGCCGGCGCTGCTCGAGCATGCGTCGCGCACGGCGCCCGACGTGCGGCTGCGCTTCGCACCCAAACCCAACAAGCATGTCGATGCGCTGCGCAACGGCGACATCGATCTCGAAGTCGGCGTGATCGGGCAGGCCGGACCGGAGTTGCGCGTGCAGGCGCTGTTTCGCGACCGTTTCATCGGCGTGGTCCGCATGGATCATCCGCTCGCGACCGGCGAAGTCACGCCGGAGCGCTTCGCGTCGTTTCCGCAGGTGAGCGTGTCGCGCCGCGGGCAATTCCACGGCCCGATCGACGCACTGCTCGAATCGCTCGGTGTCGCGCGCTCGGTGACCACCGTCGTGTCGAGCTTCCCGACCGCGCTGTCGCTCGCGCGCAGCTCGGATTTCGTTGCCAACGTGCCGGAGCGGCAAACCGAGCGGTCCCGCGCCGGCATGCACAGCTTTACGTTGCCGCTGGCGATCGCGGACCTGACGGTCTCGCAGATCTGGCACCCGCGTTTCGATCGCGACCCCGCGCATCGATGGCTGCGCGATTGCGTGCGCAATATCTGCGCGCCACGTGTTGCCGACACGATCGCCCGCTAGCGGCGCGCCGCTTCGATGTGACGCGTCGTGCAATGCTGGTGGCGTGCGTCAACGTCATTGATATATTGCGTGTCGTGCATCTTCCGAACCGTAAATCGATTAGGTATGCTCGATTCCGTTCGAACAACACCGGAGATAATAGGTAGGGCAGCCTTTGCTTTTGAATTCGCCGAACATTCGTGGAGCCTTTAAATAATAAATATCCAATCCGAGGGGTATGTGAATTGAGGTGAACATTGGAAATCGTGAATCTGAAATATTGGCGTCTTATTTTGGATGGGGAAACGAATGGTTCAGTTTGCGGCGAATATAGCGACTCCCGAGGATGTCACCCTCAGCATGCGTGAATGCGAAGTGTTGCGCTGGGCGGCGGAGGGGAAGACCGCGTATGAGATCGGCATCATTCTCGGCTTGACCGAGCGGACGATCAATTTCCATATTTCGAGATCGATCGTGAAGCTCAATGCGTCGAACAAGACCAACGCGGTCGTGAAAGCCGTGTTGATGGGTCTGATCGTGTTTGCATGAACGGCACCGGGGCGCCCGTCCGCGGCCTCCCCGGTTGCGCCATCAGATCGCGCCCTGGAACGACAGCACGCGCGTCCTGAACTCTTCCGGCACCGGCACGGTGGTCTTGCTGCCGTAGTCGAACATCACGTGGGTGGACACGGCCCGCGCGACCACGGCCTGATCGTCGGCCGAATCCTCGTCGGCCGTCTGCCCGTCGCGCACCATCAGGTATTCCAGTTCGAAGCTCTTCGAGCCGAAGCGCGTGACGCTGCTGCGCACCGTGATCGTATCGCCGTACTGAGCGGGCTTCAGATACTCACACGAGGTCTTGACCATGATGTGCGGCAGCTTTTCCGAATACGGCAGATCGAGCAGATCGTGCATGTAGGTCAGGTAGGCGTGCTGCAGATAATCGTAATAGACCGGGCTGCTCACATGGCCCATCGCGTCCGTCTCCCGATACTTCACGTCGATTCGGGTCTCGAAATATTTTCTTGTCATTACAGGCTCCTTGGCAGAACAGCAGGTGTGAACGTGTTTGTTCAGGAGTTAAGTTAGACGCGATCCGCATATCGGAATACTGTCGGAAATCACAGATATTCACTATGCGAAATGCCTCTGAGATAAATGACAGTATCACCATGGATTTGACCGCGCTCTAATTGCCTCCGTAAATCGGCATCCGATCAGCGAGAGTGGAGTGTTAAATGGAAAAATCCGTTGAGGCAGCGTTGACGCAAGGCGTGGCGGTGATCAGTGCGCAGCGGTTGCGCGCCGAATTGCCATGCGATCCCGGCCTGGCGCGCTCGATCGCCGATGCGCGGCGTGCATTGGCGCAGATCATCGCGGGCGAGGACGACCGGCTTGCGCTGATCGTCGGGCCGTGTTCGATCCACGACGCGGAGGCTGCGCTGGCGTTCGCGCGCCGGCTCGCGCCGCTGCGCGAGCGGTACGCCGATGCGCTCGAGATCGTGATGCGCGTCTATTTCGAAAAGCCGCGCACCACGGTCGGTTGGAAAGGACTGTTGAACGATCCGTATCTCGACGGCAGTTTCCGGATCGAGGACGGCCTGCGCGTCGCGCGCCAGGTGCTGCTCGGCATCAATGCGCTGGGCCTGCCGGCCGCGACGGAGTTTCTCGATCCGATGACCGCGCCGTATCTCGACGATCTCGTGTCCTGGGGCGCGATCGGCGCCCGGACGACCGAATCGCAGATCCATCGCCAGGCGGCATCGGGGCTCGACCTGCCGGTCGGCTTCAAGAACGGCACCGACGGCAACGTGAAGGTCGCGATCGACGCGATCCGTGCGTCGCGTGCGTCGCACAGCTATCTGAGGCCGTCCGTGGCCGGCGGCGTGGAAATCGCGACCACGCCCGGCAATCCCGACACGCACGTCGTCCTGCGCGGCGGCAAGACGCCGAACTACGACGCCGCGAGCGTCGCGGCGGCCTGCGCCGCGCTGCGCGACGCGCATCTCCCCCCGTATGTCGTGATCGACGCGAGCCATGGCAACAGCGGCAAGCAGACGCGCGCGCAGATCGACGTCTGCGGCAACCTCGCCGAGCAGCTGCATCGCGGTGAGCGCGCCATCGTGGGCGTGATGATCGAGTCGTTCCTCGTCGAGGGGCGGCAGGACGTGGTGCCGGGCACGCCGCCGGTGTTCGGGCAAAGCATTACCGACGCATGTCTCGGCTGGGAGCACACGGCCGAACTCGTCGAGCAGTTGGCTGCCGCGGTGGTTGCGCGGCGGCGTTCGCCAGCCGGCTTCATCGCGCACGGCGCCGCCGTCGCGATGCAGGCCGTTTCTTACTGAAAGGAGCTCTCTTGAACTCACCCATCGACATCGCCCGCGCGCTCGACTGGAAAGGCGACGGCGCCAGCCGCACGCCGTACGAGGCGTACACGAGTGAAGCGCTGTATCAGCGCGAACTCGAGCGCCTGTTTTACGCGAATCACTGGTGCTACATCGGCCTCGAAGCTGAAGTGCCGTCTCCCGGCGATTTCCAGCGCACGGAAGTCGGCGAGCGATCCGTCGTGATGACGCGCACGGAGGACGGCGAGATCGTCGTTTTCGAAAACGCGTGCGCGCACCGTGGCATGCAGTTTTGCCGCGAGCGCGCCGGTAACGCGAAGGATTTCCACTGCCCGTATCACCAGTGGAACTACGACCTGAAGGGCAACCTGATCGGCGTGCCGTTCCGGCGCGGCGTGCGTCAGGGCGGCAAGATCAACGGCGGCATGCCGGCGGATTTCGAGCCCGGCAAGCATGCGTTGCGGCGCCTGCGCGTGTCGACGCGCGGCGGCGCCGTGTTCGCGTCGTTCGACGAGAACGTCGAATCGTTCGAGGATTACCTCGGCCCGAACATCCTGCCTTACTACGACCGCCTGTTCCACGGCCCGAAGCTGACCGTGCTCGGCTACACGCGCCAGCGCGTGCCGAGCAACTGGAAGCTGATGGTCGAGAACATCAAGGATCCGTATCACGCGGGGCTGCTGCACACCTGGTTCGTCAACTTCGGCCTGTGGCGGGCGGACAATCCCGCCAAGCTTGTGACCGATGCGCATCACCGGCACGGCGCGATGGTGTCGATCCGCAGCGGCGGCGGCGGCGGCGAGGTGACGCACAACGTGACGAGCTTCAAGGAGCGCATGACGCTGAACGACGACCGCTTCCTCGATGTCGTGCACGAACCGTGGTGGGGCGATCCGACCGTCGTGATGCTCACGCTGATGCCGAGCGTCATCATCCAGCAGCAGGTCAATGCGCTGTCGACGCGCCGCATCCGGCCGGTCAGCCCGGGCGTGTTCGACTACGTGTGGACCCATTTCGGCTTCGAGACCGACACCGAGGAGATGACGCGGCGCCGCCTGCGCCAGGCCAATCTGTTCGGGCCGGCCGGCTTCGTGTCGGCGGACGACGGCGAGGTCATCGAGTGCGTGCAGCAGAGCTTCGAGCAAATCCAGCGCGGCAACGTCTACAACGAACTCGGCGGCCGGCAGGTCGACGATCAAACCGATCATATGGTTAGCGAAACACTGGTGCGCGGCATGTACCAGTACTGGCGCCAAGTGATGGAGGCCTGAATGAGCACGATCACGACACGAACCGACCGGCCGGCCGCCGGGCTGCACGCGGGCTTCGAGGATTTCTACGCGCTCGTCCAGCTCAATGCGCGCTATGCGGCCGTGCTCGACGGCGGCGACTGGGACGCGTGGCCGGAATTCTTCGTCGAGCAATGCCGGTACACGGTGGTGCCGCGCGAGAACCACGAGCGCAACCTGCCGCTCGCGGTGATGGATTTCGAGAGCAAGGGCATGCTGAAGGACCGCGTCTACGGCATCAAGGAGACGCTGTTCTTCGATCCGTACTACCAGCGCCACGTGATCGGACTGCCGCTCGTCACGTATCTCGACGACACGGTGATCGAGGCCGAGACGAACTACGCGGTGCTGCGCACGAAGACGGAGCAGATGAGCGACGTCTACAACACCGGGCGCTACCTCGACCGGATCGTGCGGACGCCGCAGGGGCTGCGGTTCGAATCGCGCATCTGCGTCTACGACAGCGAGATGATTCCGAACTCGCTGATTTTCCCGATCTGAACGAGGGGCAGACAGTGACTACGAACTGGATCGACGCGGTCGCGCCGGAAGCGGTGCGCACCGACGGAATACTCGGCGTCTGGGTGGGCGGGCGCGACATCGCGCTCTATGCGGTCGGCGACGAGATCTTCGCGACCGAGAATCAGTGCACGCATGGCGAAGCGCGGCTGAGCGACGGTTTCCTGCTCGACGACGAGATCGAATGCCCGCTGCATCAGGGGCGCTTCAGCGTGCGGACCGGCATCGCGCTGTGCGCGCCGCTGACGACGTGCGTGCGCACCTATCCGGTGAAGATCGAGAACGGCCGCGTGTTCGTGCAACTCGCACAGGCCGATGCGGCGGCGCCGGCGGAGGTGCGGTCATGAGCGCTTACGTGGTGTTCGATATCGACGTGCACGACGCCGACGCATACCAGGCGTACCGCCGGCTGGGTGCACCGACGGTGGCCGCGTACGGCGGGCGCTTCCTGGTGCGCGGCGTCGAAGTCGAGACGCTGGAAGGGGACTGGACGCCGAAGCGCGTCGTCGTGCTCGAATTCGAGTCGGCGGAGCGCGCCCGCGAGTGGTATCAGTCCGACGGCTATCAGGCGGCGAAGCGGCTGCGCGAGCCGGCCGCGCGGACGATCGGTATTCTCGCCGACGGCTACGTGCCGGTTGCCAGCGATCCGCGTTAAGCGGTACAGGTGAAGGGGCTCCGCGCCGGGTTGACCGGCGCGGAGCTTTTTTCATTTCGGGATGCAGAACAGTCAGGCCGGCGGCATCGATTCGTCGGCAATGGCGGAGGGCGATACGCGCCGGCGGATGCCCGCGCTGCCTGCCGGCGGGCCGGCTACCCGGCCGGTCGATCCCGCCGGGCGAGACGGGTGCCCGATAGTTCCGCGCGCACGATCTCGCCCATGCCGTTGCCCGGCGCATGCAGTGGCTGCACCTGCGCGGGCGTGTCATGCCATCCGGGAAGCGAGTCGAAGGGCCGTCGCGACCGGACGGCGTTGCGGTTGCGGCGCCCGTCGGGCGACGCTGCCGGCGCTGGCCGCGTCTCGCAAGCCGTGCGCGCAGCGGCCGCGAGCCGCGCACCGCGGCTCATGCGTCACGCATGGCGGTAGCGGATCGACCAGACCGTCAGCAGCGTCGCGCCGAACAGCAGCAGGCAGCCGAACGAGAAGTCGTTCAGCGCGAGCATGTGCGCTTCGACGTCGATCGCATGCGCAACCGACGCGAGCGCGCCGGACGGCGACAGACCCGCGTGATCGAGCCGCGCGAACCAGTCGCCGGCCGCGAAATCGTACGGCGTGATGTGGTCGACGAGATAGGTGTTGTGCACGCGGGAGCGGCGCTCGAAGTAGGTCGGCGCGACCGACGTCGCGACGCTGGTGCCGATCCGGCGCAACGCGTTCTGCAGCCCGGATGCCGCCGGTAGCCGTTCGCGCGGCAGCCCGGCGAGCGACAGCGACACGAGCGGCGTGATGAAGAACGCGGTGGCGGCGCCCATCAGCAGCGAATTGGCGGCGATGTCGCCGAGGGTCACGTCGCTGTTGAAGTGCAGGCGCCAGAACGATGCGGCGCCCCAGCCGACGAGCGCGACGGTCGCGAGCAGGCGCGGGTCGGTGCGGCCCTGGAAGCGGCCGAGCAGCGGTGCGATCACGATCCCCGCGACGCCGAGCGGCGCGGTGGCGATGCCGGCCCAGGTGGCCGTGTATCCCTGCTGGGTTTGCAGCCACAGCGGCACGAGCACCAGCGCGCCGAAATAGAGCCCGAAGCCGACCGTGATCGCGAGCGTGCTCGTCGTGAAGTTGCGGTCGGCGAACAGCCGCAGGTCGACGATCGGATGGTTGTCGGTCAGCTCCCAGAGGATCAGCGCGATGAACGACGCGGCGCCCACGACCGCCAGCACGCGAATTTCGTTGGACGCGAACCAGTCGAGATTCTGGCCGCGATCGAGCAGCAACTGGAACGAACCGAACGCGGCGGTGAGCAGCAGCAGCCCGACGAAGTCGACCGGCAGGCGCCGCGTGGCGTTGTCGCGTCCCGCCAGCAGCCGCCCGAGCACGCCCAGCACGAGCACGCCCGGCGGCACGTTCACATAGAAGATGTACGGCCAGCTCAGGTTGTCGGTGATCCAGCCGCCGGCGATCGGTCCGAGCACCGGCGCGACGAACGTCGTGGTCTGCCACACGGCCAGCGCCACGTGGCGGCGCGTCGACGGGAACACCGCGAGCAGCAGCGCCTGGGACAGCGCGGTGATCGGGCCCGACGCGGCGCCCTGAAGCGCGCGAAACAGCAGCAGCGACTCGAAGTTCGGCGCCATCCCGCACAGGATCGACGTGAGCACGAAGAGCAGCACCGACAGGCGAAACAGCCGCACCTGGCCGAAGCGCTGCGTGAGCCAGCCGGTCAGCGGCAAAGTGATCGCGAGCGGCGTCGCGAACGAGGTCAGCATCCAGGTGCCCATGTCCGGCGCGACGCCGAGATCGCCCGCGATGGTCGGGACGGCGACGTTCGCGATCGTCAGGTCGAGCGTCTGCATGAAGTTCGCGACGCTGACCGCGATCGCGACGAGCGCCAGCGGCATGCCGGCGAGGGGCTCCAGCGGCAGTTTCGGCGCCGCGTTCCGGGCGAAAAAGCGCATCGTCAGGCTCCCGGTGCGAGCGGGCGGGCGCCGCTGTTCGCGCGGATCGTCTCGGCGACGAGCGCGTCGCCCGCTTCGTCGTCGTCACGATAGATCGACGTGGCGTCGATCGACCGGCGCACCTCGGGGGGGCGGGCCGGCGTCGACGCCGATGCGGTGCCGCGGCCCTGACCGACCGGCACCGATGCCGTCATCGACAGGCCGATGCGCAGCGGATGCGCGCGCAGCTCGTCGGGATCGAGCGCGATCCGGACCGGCACGCGCTGGACGACCTTGATCCAGTTGCCGGTTGCGTTCTGCGCGGGCACGGCTGCGAACGCGGCCCCCGTGCCGGCTTCGAGCCCGACGACGCGCCCGTGGAACACCACGTTGCTGCCGTACAGGTCCGAGAACAGCTCGACCGGCTGCCCGGCTTGCACGCCGCGCAGTTGCGATTCCTTGAAGTTGGCTTCGACCCACACGTGATCGAGCGGCACGAGCGCCAGCGACGGCGTGCCGGGCGCGACGTGCTGGCCGACCTGCACGCTCCGGCGCGTGACGAGCCCGCCGAGCGGCGCGCGTACTTCGGTGCGACGCAGCGCGAGCGCCGCGCTGCGGACCCTGGATGCCGCCGCGCGCACGAGCGGGTTCGTGTCGATCGACGTGCCGTCGGTGTGCGCGAGCGTCGCGTCGTAGGCGGCCTGCTGCGCGTTCAGCGCGGCCGCCGCGCCGTCCATCGCATCCCGCGCATGGCGAAGATCCTCGCGCGACACGCCGCCGTCCTGCGCGAGGCTCAGCCGGCGCTGCAGATCGTCGTTCGCCTTGGACAATTCGGAGCGCCGCAGCCGGATCTGCGCTTCCTCGCGGGTCGCGTCGGCATGCGCGGTGCGGTATTCGCGCACCGCGTGGGCGAGCTGGGCGACCGCTTCGTCCAGCGCGAGCCGGGCATCGGTCTTGTCGACGCTGAAGAGCAGGTCGCCCGGACGAACCCAGTCGGCGTTCTGCACGCGCACGGCGTCGACGGTGCCGCCGATCTGCGGCGAGATCTGCACGACGTCGCCGGACACGTACGCATCGTCGGTCGTTTCGGTGCCGCGCGTGGTGGCCCACGCGGCGGCGGCGATGCCGGCAACGCCGGCGAGTCCGATGAAGAACCAGCGGAAGTAGCGACGGCGCGCGCGTTGCAGCGAGGGCTCGGCGGCGGGAGATTCGGGACGGTTCATTGCGTGACTCCAGTGGAAGAGGTGCCGCCGAGCGCGGCGATCAGGCGGGCGTGCTCGATCGCGAACGACGCGTCCGCACGGGCGACCGACGCGCGATCCTCGAGCAGCCGGCCTTCCGCGAGCAGGACGTCGAGGTAGCCGGAAATGCCTTTGCGGTAGCGCTGCGTCTCGACGGCGTAGGTCTGTTGCGCGCGCGACAGCGCCTCGCGCTGAAGCGCGCGCTGCCGGCCGAGCGTGTCGATCTGGACGAGCGTGTCGCTGACCTGTGCGAGCGCGTTGACGACGGTGTCGTCGTACGCCGCGACGGCGGCGTTGTAGGCAGCGGTTTGCGCCCGCAGGCCGGCGCGCAGGCGGCCGCCCTCGAAAATCGGCAGCGTGATCGCGGGGCCTGCGCCGAACGTGCCGCTGTTGCCGTGGAACAGCGCGCGGAAGCCGAAGCTCTGCACGCCGGCGAAGGCCAGCAGGTTGACGTCCGGATAGAACGCGGCGCGCGCCGCGTCGATGTTCGCTGCTTCGGCTTCGACCTGGTAGCGCGCGGCCAGCACGTCCGGACGGCGGCCGATCAGCGCCGCGGGCAGGACGGCCGGCATCGGCAGTGCGGCCGCGGGCGCCGCGGCGGGCGTCAGCGCATCGGCGTAACCGGGGCCGCGGCCGACGAGCGCGGCGAGCCGATGGCGCAGCCGGGCCGAGGCGGCCGCATGCGTGTTGATGTCGGCCTGCGCATGCGGAATCGGTTCGCTCGCCCTGAGCACGGCGACCTGCATGTCGAGACCGGCGTCGGCGCGTTGCGACGTGAGGCGCAGCAGATAGCTGTGCTGCTGCAGCGTATCGCGCGCGATCGCGAGCAGTTGCTGTTCGAGCGCGAGCTGCAGGTAGGTTTCGACGATCGCCGCCTGCAGCGACACGGTGGCCGCGTGTTCGAGCGCGCGCTGCTGGTCCGCGCGCAGCGCGGCGGCGCGCGCCAGCGCGTGCTGCCGGCCGGCGATGTCGAGATTCCACGACGCGCCGAGGAGCGCCTGCGCGTCGACCTGCCAGTGTCCGGCCGCGGGCGGCGGCGTCCGGTAGCTGCCGGGCAGGCGTGTCGGCACCGCGCTCACGGTCGCGCCGAGTTGCGGCAGCAGCGCGGCGCTTTCGACGTCGGCGTCGGCCAGCGCTTGCGCGACGCGTTCACGCTGCGCTTGCAGCGTCGGCGCGCCGGCCAGCGCGTCGTCGACGAGGCGATCCAGCTGCGCATCGCCGAACGCGCTCCACCAGCGTTCGGCGATCGCCGGCGAGCCGGCGCCGGCGGAACGGATCGCGGTGCCCGCATCGAGTTGCTCGACGGGGGTGATGCGGGCCGCCGGGCGTTGCGGGCCGAACGGCGCGCAGCCGGCGATCGCGAGCGCGGCGAGCGCGGGAACCAGGCGGCGCGAGCCGCGCGCTCGGTCGATAAGGAAGGGCATGATCGGTTTCCTGTCGTGCGATGGCGAACGATTCATATCTAAAAATATATCTTTAGATATTATTCGACGATCGGCAACTGGCAGAAATGGCAGTTCGCCGCAGCAGCCGGCGTCGTTGCAACAGTTGAAAAGGGGGGCGGATCGAGGGGGCGGATTACGCGACGGCAAGCGCGTCGAGCGCTGCCGCGAGCGTTTGTGCGACGGACTGGCCCGACGTATCGATGCGGCAGTGCGCGCATGCGCGGTACAGCGATTCGCGCGCGTCGTGCAGCGTGGCGAGCGCCGCGCGCGGATCGGCGACGTTCAGCAGCGGGCGGGAGGCGTCGTCGCGCGTGCGGTGCCACAGGGTGTCGAGATCGCTCGCGAGATGGATCACGAAACAGCGCTGGCCAAGCCGGGCGCGCGTGTCGTCGCGCAGCACGGCGCCGCCGCCGGTCGCGAGCACGAGCGCGGGCCCGCGCGTCAGCATGTCGATGACGTCGGCTTCACGGGCGCGGAAGTCGCCCGCATGGAATTGCGCCGCGACGGGCGCGCCGAAGCGGCGTTCGAGTTCGCGGTCGGCGTCGACGAACGGCAACGCGAGCGCGCGGGCCAGTGCGCTGCCGAGGGTCGTCTTGCCGGCGCCGGGCATGCCGACGAGCGCGATGCGCGTCGGGCCTGCCTGCGGGCGCGCGCTCACAGGCGGCTCCGCAGCGACGGGGCGCGGCGGGTCACCGCGGCGATCCGCTGGATCCGGACGAAATTCGCGAGCGGGTCCAGCGCATCGGTGATGAAGGTGTGAGGCGCGCCGGGGGGCATGTCCAGCGCGATGCCGGCGACCACGAGCGTGCCGTCGTACAGCGCGTCGGCCAGCGCGCCGATGCGGGCGCCAAGCGTCGGCGTCGCCGCGCCGAGATCCGCGACGACGCGGCGCGAGCGCGGCCAGTCGACCGGCTCGGCCGGGCGTGCCGGCCAGCGTGCCAGCAGGCCGCCGGGTAGCGGCGCCGCGGGCCGCGCCGCGCCGGTTTCGAGCACCTGCCAGGTCAGCGGCGCCGCGGGCAGGCACGCGCGCCAGCGGCCATAGGCGGTCGCCGCGGTGTCGCCGATCGCCACCGCCGGAAGCCTGAGACGCGCGCAGCGCCGCAGCAGGCACGCGGTGCCGGCGGCATCCGGCGTGCCGCGCACGAACGGCAGCAGCTCCAGTTCGCCGTCGTATTCGGCGCGCAGCGCGCGCAGCCATCGTCCGGCGGCGAGCGGCACACATCCCGCCGCGGCGATGCCGCACAGCACGAGCAGGCGATCGTCGCGGCCGTCGCGAATCGCGAGCAGCCGGGCGGCGATGGAGGACGACGCGGGCACCATCGTCATCACGCGTCCGTGCCGTCGTCATGCGCATCCGTGTCGCCAGCGGCACGCGGATAGGCGCCGAGCACGCGCAGTTCGGATGAGGCGAGCGCGATCTCGTCGAGCGCCGCGCGCACGTTCGGATCGAGCGGATGTCCGCCGAAATCGATGCAGTACCGGTACGCCTGGCCAGCCGCGCGTGCCGGCCGCACGTCGACCCACAGCAGCGGCGCACGATGATGGGCGAGCGCATCGAAGATGCGCGCGAGCGCGTCGGGTGCATCGGTCGGCCGCAATACGATGCTCGTGCGGTCGTGGCCGGTCGGCGCCGGTGCCTGGCCGCCGACGATCACGAAGCGCGTGCGGTTGTCCGAGTGATCCTGGATCGCGCGGGATACGATTCGCAGTCCGTAGAGTGCGGCTGCCGGTTCGCCGGCGATCGCCGCGCAGTCGTACAGATGCGCGGCCTCGCGCGCGGCCACCGCGTTGCTGGATACCGGGATGCGGCGCAGGTCGGGTGCATGCGTGTCGAGCCACGCGCGGCATTGCGCGAGCGCCTGCGGATGACCGACCACGCTGTCGACGCCGTCGAGCGATCCGCTCGCGCTCAGCAGGCAGTGCGCGACGGGCAGTTCGATTTCGCCCGTGACGGGCGCCGCCTGGGCGATCAGCAGATCGAGCGTGCGCGTCACGCTGCCTTCGGAGGAGTTCTCGACCGGTACGACCGCGCATTCCGCGTCGCCGCGCGCGAGCGCTTCGAATACCGCGTCGATCGTCTCGTGTGCCTGCCCGCGTGCGAATTCGCCGAAGTGACGCAGCATCGCGGCTTCGGTGTAAGTGCCCGAGGGGCCGAGGAACGCGACCGACGGCAGCGATTGCGCGTCGCGGCTCGCGCGGAACAGCGTCTGCCAGATGGCTCTCAGGTCGCGGTCGCGCAGCCCCCACGGCGCGCGCGCGCACAGCTCGGCGACGATCGAAGCTTCGCGGGAAGGCTGCCGTACTGCGAGCCCCGCATGCCGCTTGAGATGACCGATCTCGGTGGCGTGAACGATGCGCTGGCCGATCAGCGCGAGCAGTTCGTCGTCGATCACGTCGATCTGCGCGCGGCGGCGCGCGATCGCATCGTCGACGGACGACGGGGCGGCCAGTTCGGACGTCGTCATCGCGTTTCGATCCGTGAAGTCGGGGAGGCGGCCGGCCGGCGTGCGGCGTCGTGCGCGGCTGCGCCCGGCTGCACGCGCGCGACGGCGCGTTCGTATTCGTCCGCGAGCCGCTCGACGATCTCGGCGACGCTGAGTACCGCGTCCATCGCGCCGACGCCCTGGCCGGCGCCCCAGATGTCGCGCCACTGCTTCGCGCCGCCTTCCGGCGAGAAATCGAGTTGCGCGCCGTCGACCCGCGCGAGCCGGCGCGCATCGAGCCCGGCCGCCTCGATGCTTTGGCGCAGGTAGTTGCCGTGGACGCCGGTGAACGCATCGGTGTAGATGATGTCGGCAGCGTTGGCTTCGACGATCGTGTCCTTGTACCGCTGCACCACGTTTGCTTCGTGCGACGCCAGGAAGCGTGTTCCGATGTACGCGAAGTCGGCGCCGAGCGCGCGCGCGGCGGCGATCGCGTCGCCGGTCGCGATCGCGCCGGACAGCGCGATGAAGCCGTCGTAGAAGCGCCGTACTTCCGTGACCAGCGCGAACGGCGACAGCGTGCCCGCATGGCCGCCCGCCCCCGCCGCGACGAGGACGAGGCCGTCGACGCCGGCTTCCAGCGCCTTCTGCGCATGCCGTACCGTCGTGACGTCGTGCAGCACGATCCCGCCGTAGGCGTGGATCGCATCGACGACGTCGCGCGACGGTGCGCGCAGGCTCGTGATCATCAACGGGACGCGCCGTTCGATGCAGATGCGCAGATCCTGTTCGACGCGCGGATTCGACGGATGGCAGATGTGGTTGACCGCGAACGGTCCGACCGGCGCGTCGGGATGGGCGTCGCGGTAGGCGCGCAGCGTACCGTCGATCGTGTCGATCCAGTTGCCGAGCTGCGTGCTGAGCCGCGCGTTGAGCGCCGGAAATGCGCCGACGATCCCGCTCTTGCACTGGGCGAGCACCATCTCGGGATAGCTCGCGATCAGCATCGGAGACGCAATCACCGGCAGCCGGAGACCCTGCAGCGGAAGCGGAATCATGGTCGGGCTCCGGCTCGTTAGCGTGCGAGCGCCGCGCTGTCGCGCCGCTCGTCGAGACGGCGATGGAAGCCGTCGCGGCTGACGGCGCAGCGCGTATGCACGCCTTCGCCGACGACACCCACCGCATCGCGCACTTCGACCCGGTACGTCATCATGCGGCCGTCGACCTCGATCAGTTCGGCATCGATCGTCACGTCCCATTCGGGCGGCGTCGGTGCGAGATGCTTGATCTCGAAGTTGTAGCCGACCGTCATCTGTCCGGCCGGCAGCAGGTGATCGGTCGCCTGCATGCAGGTCTGTTCGATGAAGATGATCATGATCGGGCTCGCGAGCGCGTGCGCTTCGCCGCCCCATTGATCGGCGAGCGAAATCGTGTCGACGCGGTGGGTGGCGCGGGCGCGCAGGCCAGTCTGGATAGTCAAGGGAAGCTCCTCGAGGGGGGATGAAAAGGGTGAGCGGTCACGCCGCGCGCGCCGTGGCGGCCGCGCGTCGTTGCAACTGGCTGAAGATGTTCCGGTAATGCATTTCCTCGGTGCCGCCGGCCGAGCCCATCGCGAGCGCGTCCGCGACGAAGGTGGCGAGCGGGCCGCGCCGGTAGCCGTCGCTACCGTGAATCGCGAGGAGGTGCAGCGCGGCCTGTGCGAGATCGCGTGCGCCCGCGAGCTTCGCGATCGAGCAGTTCGCGAGCGCTTCGGGGTGCTGACCGATGAGCAGGTCGAGTGCGGCGCGGGCCGTCCAGCGTGTGCGTTCGATGCCGACGTGGACGTCGACCAGCCGGCGCTGGACGTGCTGATGCGCGTCCAGCGCGACGCCGAGCGTCTTGCGGCCGCCGGCGTGCGCGAGTGCGTCGGCAAGGAACGGCTGCGTGACGTTCGCGCACAGCAGGCCGAACAGCGCGCGATTCATCGACGCGATGTCCATCAGCAGGCGCAGTCCGTCGCCGGGCGCGCCGAGCAGTTCGTCGGCGTCGACGTGCACGCCGGACAACGTGAGGTCGCCGATCGGCAGATCCGCGACGCCGAACGTCGCCTGCGGCGCACTGCGCTGAACGCCTTCACGTTCGGGATCGATCAGCACCAGCGCGGTGGTCGGCTTGCCTTCACCGGTCAGGGTCGCGACGATCATCATCAGGCGCGCTTCGGGCGCGTGGCTGATGTTGTACTTGTGGCCGTCGAGCCGGTAGTGGTCGCCGTCGCGAACGACGCATGTTTCGAGCGCGCGCACCTCGGTGCCGGTGCCTTTCTCCGAGATCGCCGTGGCGCCGATGGCGCCGGACAGCAGCTGCGGCAGATGCCGTGCACGCTGCGCGTCGGAACCGTAGGAGACGATTGCGCGAATCAGCGTCGCCTGATTGGCGAGCGCCATCGCGAAGCCGACCGAGCGCAGCGCTGCGGCGATCGCCTCGAACGCATCGATGAAGTCGTGCCACGTGCCGCCCGCGCCGCCGAGTTCGCGCGGTACCGGCAGGCGCCACAGTCCCGCATCGGACAATGCATCCCAGGCAGCGCGATGGAAAGCGCCGGAAGGGGCGGACCGCGCATGGCGTTCAGCGATGTCGCGATACGTGGCGGTCGTCGTGTGCTGTGCTTCGCTGGCAGTGAGAGTCATGTCGGGGAGCGAGACGTTGCATGGATCGTGTCGCCAATCTAATGAAAAGCCCCCGGACGAGAAACTGTCAGTTATCGCACTCCGGTGCAGCGCCGCCTTCGACGTCCGGATACACGATCGTGCCGTCCGGCCGGACGACTGCGCCGGCCGTGAGGCGCGCAGGCTCCACGCGATTGCGGCCCATGATGTGCAGTACCGTCTCGCCGCGCGCGATCAGGTAGTCGGACACGATGCGCCGGTGACAGCGCCACCACACGGCTTCCGAACACATGATCGCGCAGCGCTGCTCGTGCCCCCGTGCGATCAGCTGATCGAGGCCCGAACGAAATTCCGGCGACAGCGCGTAATCGGCGTAGCGGTGGAAGCTGCGGTTCGTCCAGAAATCGTTGACGTCGTCGGGCACGTCGCGCGATTTGCCGCGCAGGCCGCCGAGTGTCGCGATGTGTTCGTACGCAATATCGTCGGCCGCCAGTGCCTCCGGCAGCGTCGCTTCGTTGAACTGAGGATGGGTTCGCGAGCGCGTCATCTTGCGGATATCCGCGAGTAGCGCGATCCCGGCCGCATCGAGCAGGCCGACGAATTCGTCGAGCGTGCGGTTCGAATGGCCGATCGTGTAGAACGGGTACCGGTACGTTGACTTGTCGGACAACGACTAAGTAGGAGCCAGGCTGTTCGCTACAAGCGCGACGGTGAAGAGGCTGGAGGCTGCGTCGCCGAGCAGCGTAATTCGGTCGCTGAGCATGTTTGTCAGTATCCGAAGCGTCGCGTACTCATGAATCCGGGTCGACCCTCACACACGAAATGGCAACTTGTGGGTCGGAGTTGCGATACTTTGCTTACCACGGCCTTTCGGAATCACCGCCAGGTGCTGCGTGACAGGGGAATACCCTGTCTTTTTTTTTCTCCCAAAAAGTATGTATGATGACCTATCTTTTGCAATATTTACTAATTAAGGGCGCCGGAAAATCCATATCGCCACAAGGAAATTCGGCACGTTTACAGGCAGGAATGCGAACGGGATCACCTACCTGATTCGAGGTGCGTGCCCCGGCGGCAGGTAAAGCGGAGCGCGCTCGCATCCAGTCGTCAAATTCCGCGCGAGTGATGGTCGCGTGCCGCCGGGGCGGCCGCCGCTCGCGCCATTTGCAGGCGGTACCTACACATCATGTCCAGGAAGTCATCCATCAGCGGAGCGGCCGACCTGCAGCGCA
The DNA here is from genome assembly GCF_057439935.1 of Burkholderia cepacia complex sp. TUM26381. Classification (NCBI taxonomy): domain Bacteria; kingdom Pseudomonadati; phylum Pseudomonadota; class Betaproteobacteria; order Burkholderiales; family Burkholderiaceae; genus Burkholderia; species Burkholderia cepacia complex sp. TUM26381. Next base: position 913,430 of record NZ_CM172007.1, read on the forward strand.
GGCAGTGGCTCAAGGTCGCGGGCGCGTCGGTCGCGGCGGGCGGGCTGGCACTCGGCGCCGCACGGGCGAAGGCCGATGCGGCGCCGGCCGTCGGCCATGACGCAGGCGTGCTCGACGTTGCAATCGTCGGCGCCGGGCTGGCCGGCCTGACGGCCGCGCGGGACCTGCGCTACGCGGGCTGCGAATCGTTCGTCGTGCTCGAGGCGCGCGATCGCGTGGGCGGCCGCACGCTGAACTACGACGTTGGCGGCGGGTATGTGACCGAGGTCGGTGGCCAGTGGATCGGCCCGGGCCAGACGGCCGTCGCCGATCTCGCCCGCGAGTTGGAAGTTGGCACGTTCCCGAGCTATTACGCGGGCAAGACGGTCATTCTCGGTGGCGACGGGCGCGCGGAGATCGACCTGCAGGGCACATTCGGCACCGACGAAACCGTCGCGGCGAAGCTGAGCAAGTTGTCGCGCGACGTGCCGTCCGGTGCGCCGTGGACGTCGCCGAAGGCCGGTGAGCTCGACCGGCTGTCGGTCGGCGACTGGCTCGCGACGCAGGGCATCAAACCGGAAGACCGGATGGGTTGGAACTCGTCGATCTCGCTGTCGGGCGGCGTCGCGCCGGCAAAGATGGGGCTGCTGCACTTTCTGTCGATGATCAATTCCGCCGACTGCGATTACTCACAGCTCGACTCGATCAGGCACAGCGCGCAGGAAACGCGTTTCGTCGGCGGCTCGCAGATCCTCAGCATCCGGATGGCGCAGCAACTGGGCGACAAGGTGCGGCTGTCGTCGCCGGTGCGCCGGATCGTCGGCTGGGATCGCGACGTCGTCACGCTGGAAACCGATCGCGGCACGGTGCGCGCGAAACAGGTCGTGATGGCGCTCCACCCGGCGCTGTGCCACCAGGTGCAGTTCGACCCGCCGCTGCCCGAAGGGCGCAACGCGCTGCAGCGCGCGTGGCCGGCCCATTCGCCGGCGCGCAAGACGGCGATGGTCTACCGCCGCCCGTTCTGGCGCGATAAGGGATTGAACGGCCACCTCTTCCAGACCGACGGGCCGATCTTCTGGGCTTACGACAATTCGCCGCCGGGCGGCGAGATCGGCGTGATCAACGCGTTCGTCCGGAATGCGCTGGTGCCGTCGGACCCGCAGGCCGCGAAGCAGATGCTCATGGATCTGTACGCGCAGGCGTGGGGCGACGACGCGCGCGCGCCGGTGTCATACCACGACCGCGACTGGGGGCTGGCCGACCCGTGGACGCTCACGTGCATATCGGCGATTCCGCCCGGCTTCTGGAGCGCGCACGGCGAAGCACTGCGCGCGCCGTGCGGCAACCTGATCTGGTCGGGTACCGAGACCGCGAACATCTGGGCCGGCTACATGGACGGCGCCGTTCGATCGGGTCACCAAAGCGCGCTTCAGGCGCTCAATGCGTTGCGTCGTGCTTAGGAGAGCGAAGATGAAGAAACGCATACTGCTGCTCGCGGCGCTCGTGGTGATTGGCGCGCTGCTGGCGTTCTATGGGCCGACGCTGCTCGGCTTTTACCGACTGCAGAACCATATCGATACGGCGGCACAAGCCGACGAGGCCGACGGCGGCCCGTGGCCGCGTGTGACCGACGCGTGCATGAACTGCCACGGCGTGAAGGGTACGTCACTCAGCCAGGCGTATCCGAGCCTCGCCGGCCAGCCGACCCAATACGTCACCGGACAGCTTCGCGCTTTCGCGAGCGGGCAACGCGCGAACCCGACGATGGGTCCGCTTGCGATGACGATGAGCGAAACCGAGATCGCTCGTCTGGCCGAATACTATGCGAAGCAGGCGCCGGAGGATAACCGCTATTTCAAACCGGACGCGCGGCTGCGCACGAAAGGCGAGCAGCTGGTGACGGGCGGCGCGTGTGCTGCCTGCCACGGCGCGCGGCTGACGGGGCAGGCACAGTTTCCGCGTCTGGCCGGGCAGGGCTACGACTACCTGCTCGCGCAGCTCGACGCATTCGCGAACGGCTCGCGCACCGAGGCGACGGGCACGATGCAGCGCGTTGCGAGAGGGATGTCGGTGGCCGATCGTGCGGCGGTCGCGACGTATCTCGCGAGCGCCAGCCCAGGCAAACAGTGAATCATCGAACGCAATCGACCTCGGGAGTTCTCATCATGGATCACAGATCACTTGTCCTTTGTCTTTCCAGCGCGACTCTTGCGGCGACGACCGGCGTGTACGGCTTCAAGTTCGTCCGCAAGCGCAACTTCCTGCTCGGCTTCGAGTGGTGGATCGTCACGATCTCCGCATCTAATGCAGTGATCTTCTTCGCGACAGAATCGCCGGTGTCGTATTTCATATCGCACTTTCTCGACGCCTTCTCGCGCGGGTTCGGGATGCCGGTAATCGCGGTCGCAGGCCTGATGGCCGTTACGCACGGCTACCGGCCATCGATGCGGCAGGACGTGACGCTGTTCGTGCTCGCCACCCTCGGGACGATCGCGCTGGTGGCCGGCACTTTGGGACACGTGCTGCCGTACTTCTACGTGACAATGTGGACGCTGATGTCGATTTATCTCGCCGGTTTCGTGTTGCGGCTCGTGCGTACCGGCCACGTGCTCCATGCGCTGACGACGACGATCGCGCTTGTCGGTTCTCAGGCGATCGCGTGCATCTACGATTTCTACAAGATCCCGGGCGAAGAAACCAACATCGTGTTCAATTTCTACGTACTGGCGCTGCTGATGTGGTCATATCTGACCGCTGCCCTCTATTACGCGTATTGCGCGCTGGAGAAAGAGAATGGGCGCAGTCGGGCTGGAGCTTCTGTGTTGTCGTATCCGAAATGAATAGCTGTACTTATAACATGATCGAGGTTCGTAAATCGTGGCCGACCGGAGACGGAGCGTGCCGATGGACGCGCCTCGCCTGACCCGTGCACAGCGGCGACGCGCGACGCGCGAGCGCCTGATCGACGCCGCGCAAGTGATTTTCGCGGAGAAAGGGTATGCGGCTGCGAGCGTGGAAGACATTGCGGTGGCGGCCGGGCATACACGCGGCGCGTTCTACTCGAACTTCCGCAGCAAGACGGACATGCTGTTCGAACTGCTGCGGCGCGATCACGACGAGGCTGCGGCTACGTTGCAGCGGATTGCCGATACGCATGACTCGGCCGACGGTGCGCAACACGCGATGCTCGCGTACTGGCGGCGGTGTACCGCGCGGCATGCGCCGCGCCTGATGTGGCTCGAAGCGCAACTCCAGGCGGCGCGCGACCCGCAGTTCCGTGCGCGGTTCGGCGCGTTCCTGCGCGACCGGCAGGCGCTGGCGGTCGCCTGCATCGACGCTTACGCGGCGCGCGCCGGCGTGTCGCTGCCGTTGCCTGCACAGGTGCTGGCGCTCGGCCTGACCGCGTTGTGCGACGGCGTGCAGTCATGCCGTGCGGTCGATGCGTGGGGCACCGACGACACGCTGGCCGACGCGGTGCTGGTCGGCTTCCTGACGCACACGGTGTTCGGCTGCGTGCGCGGATGACATTGCGACGAAGTCGCGGTCGTGCTTCGTCGCACGCTTGTATGAAGGCCGAAAGCCGATTGTCATGACGGGCGAGAGCCCGTCGCGATGCGCGTTCGATCATGCAGACGAAACAGGGAATACCCCGGCTTTATCTTTTTTGTGGTTTTGTCATGATGACCTAACATAGTCATCATGTTCCACTGAAGGTGCCGGCTGTGATGGATCGCCGCCGGTGATTGTTGGACGAATCAGGAGATTGACGATGGACGCAGTGACGCGGAAGGCCTTCTTTGAGAATGGGGCCGTACTTATCGAAGGGGTGCTCAACGAAGAACAGCTCGCGCAATGCCGTGCAGCGTTCGACTGGGGGATGGAGAACCCGGGCCCGATGGCGTCGACGCTGCTCGACGGCACTGAGTACAAGTCGCACAACGACAACGCGAATCCGTATGCGAAGGCGCGGCTCGACGAACTCGTCGGCACGCTCCCGTTCGGGCAGTTGTTCGCCGATCTTTGGGGCTCGAAGCACGTGTGGTACTTCGCGGAAGAGCTGTTCATGAAGGGCGGCGGCAAGAGCGCGCGTTCGCCGTGGCATCAGGACACGTCGTACCTGCCGTGGCAAGGGATGCACTTCGGCAATGCGTGGATCAGCTTCGAGGGCGTGCCGAAGCGCAATGCGCTGGAGATCGTGCGCGGCTCGCATCGCGGCGTACGCCACGACGGCACCACGTTCCAGAACGCCGAGGATCCGACCGACCCGTTGCACGGCGGCGACGTGTGGCCGCGCCTGCCGAACATCGAAGCCGAGCGCCGCGCGACGCCGGATGCGTACGACATCCTGTCCTGGGAAACCAAGCCGGGCGACGTGCTGCTGCTCCATCCGGGCGTGCTGCACGGTGGCGGCGCGGTCGATGCGGCGTTCCCCGATCGCCATACGCTCGTGCTGCGCTTCTTCGGCGACGACGCAGTGTTCAGTCCGCTGCCCGACGAAAGCCGCTCGGGCTTCACGCCGGCCGGCGTGCTGTTCGTCGAGGAACTCGCCGGGCTGAAGGCTGGCGATCCGTTCCGCGCGCCGTGTTTCCGTCAACTCGTCTGAGCAGGGAGACTTTGATCATGACAGCAACCCCGAAGCGGCAATCGATTGTTCCGTCCGCGTTCCAGCCCTGGTACGACGCGTACCACTTCTCGCCGGCGACACGCGTGGGCGACCTGATCTGGGTCTCGGGCCAGGTCGGCCTCGACGCGCAGATGAAGCCGGCCGACGGCGTACAGGCGCAGGCACGGATCGCGTTCGAGTGCCTGAAGATGATTCTCGAGGAGGCCGGTGCGAGTCTCGCCGACGTCGTCGAGCTCACGACCTTCCATACGGATCTGCAGAGCGAGACCGAGGGTTTCGCGGCAGTCAAGGACGCGTATTTCCCGAACCGCTATCCATCGTGGACCGCGGTCGGCGTCACGCAACTGGCGTTGCCGGGACTGTGCGTCGAGATTCGCGCGGTGGCGGTAGCAGGTTCGGGCAGGGACTGACGGCGGTAGCGGTGGATTTCCGGACGGACTCGCGTTCTACATGAATCGCAGTCCTGAAGGAAAGATGAAAGCGAATCACCGAAAGCAATGCGATCGGCAGGCGGCCGGCCGGAACCCGGCCGGCTGCGATCAGGGAGCGACGCCGTCGTCGGCTGACGACGGCGATCGAAGCAAACGCGTTTCGCCCACAACGGGCGAGCGAAGGCGGAGTGGGAAGGAGAACCGTGATGAAGAAGCATCGTTTCTGGGCTGTGTCCGCGATCGCGGCAGCAGCAAGTGTTGCGATCGGCACCGCCGTCGCGGCGGACGACCTGACGCCGGCCGGCGCCGACCGCGCAGCGAGCAAGGACGGCACGGTGCCGGCCTATGCGGGCAAGCAGCCGCCCGATGCAGGCTGGGAGTGGGGCAAGGTGCGCGGCGATTTCTGGAAGCATCGCAACGAGAAGCCGCTTTATTCGATCGATGCGGCCAACGTCGACAAGTACGCGGACAAGCTGTCGCCTGGCCAGGTCGCACTGATCAAGCAGAAGAAGGGCTACAGGATGGAGGTCTATCCGTCCCATCGCGAATGCCAGTTGCCGGACGTCGCCGAGCAGAACTCGAAGGCGAACCTCACCGCGGCCAAGCTGGATTCGACTGGCGAGAACCTCGCATCGGCCGTGTTGCCGGGTGTGCCGTTCCCGCAACCGAAGAACGGCGTCGAAGCGATCCTGAACTATGAGATGCGCTATCGCGGCGTAGGCGTCGACTGGGCGCAGGTCGCCACGGCCATTTCGCCGCGGCCGGGCAGCAGCGAATGGATCGATGCAGTCGGACCGCAGACCCTTTACTTCCCGTCCGCGAAACTCGGCAAGAGCTCACCGCAGGACGTCGACCAGCTGAGCATGGCCGTCTATTTCCAGATGAACTCGCCCGCCGCGCTGGCCGGGCAGGCCTTCGTCCAGCGGCAGTACTTCAACAAGGATTCGGAAACCTACTACTACTTTCCGGGCCAGCGGCGCGTGCGACGCATGCCGGCTTATACGCACGATGCGCCGTTGATCGGGTTCGAGAACCAGTACCTGATCGACGAGGGGAACATGTTCAACGGCTCGCTCGACCGGTTCAACTGGAAACTGGTCGGCAAGAAGGAAATGATCGTTCCGTACAACGCGTTCGGCATGTACAAGTTCAAGAGCAAGCTGCACGACGTCGCGACACCCGACGGCCTTGCTGCCGCGAACCGTCGCTACGAGACGCACCGCGTGTGGGTCGTCGAGGCGACGCTCAAGCCGAGCGCGCGGCACGTCGCGTCGAAGAAGGTGTTCTATCTCGACGAGGACAGCTGGCTCGCGCTCGTCGGCGAGGACTACGACGCGCAGGGCAAGTTGTGGAAGGTACGGGAAAGCTACCCGATTCCCGTGTGGGAAATCGGCGGCACCTGCGACAACGAGCCGCTCGCGCAGTACGACATGATCAACGGCCGCTACGTGTTCGACGCGTCGTCCATCGGTCAGGGCAAGGACATCCGCTGGCTCGAGCAGCCGGACGACCCGCGCTTCAAGTCCGATTTCTACTCGGCGGAATCGCTGCGCTCCGTAAGCGAGCGTTGACGGGAGTCAACTGACGAACACAAGGACCGGCGCGCGCGACGCGCCGGCATTGAACAGGGGAGGAGCGGATCATGGAACCGGAACGGATAATCAGGAATGCTACGGTATGGATCGCGGTCGCGGGTACGGGCGCTGCGGCGTCTAGCGCCTACGGCTACGATTTCACGATGGGCAATGGTGACCTGCAGGGCTCGTGGGTGACGAACTTGACGGCCGGCGCCGGTATCCGGACCAAGAACCCGAGCTGTTCGCTCACCGGCGATCCGAATGCATTCGGCTGCGGCGCGGCGGCGAACACCAATCAATGGGGCTACGCGGACAACGGCGACCTGAACTACCGGAAAGGCCAGCCGTTCAGCACGTACATCAGCGCGACCAGCGAGCTGCTGCTGAAGATGCCGAGTGAAGGGCTGAAGTTCATGGTGCGCGGCACCGGCATGTACGACTTTCTTGCCGGCAATACGAACCGCACACCGTTGTCGAGCACGGCCGCCGCGCAGGTGGTGTACAACGCTCAACTGCTCGACCTGTGGGCGCAGAAGGATTTCACGATCGGCGGGCGCAACGCGCACGTGCGGCTCGGCAACCAGGTGATCAACTGGGGCGAGAGCATGTTCGCGCAAAGCGGGATCAACGCGACGAACTCGATCGACGTGCAGAAGCTGCTGATTCCCGGCTCGCAGCTCAAGCAGGCGCTGCTGCCCGCGCCGATGGTGAGCTTCGCTTCAGACCTGTCGCACGGGTTCAGCACCGAGGCCTATTACCAGTTCCAGTGGAACGGCAACCGCTACCCGCCGGTCGGGTCGTACTGGTCGGTGACGAACGGCTTCGGTCGCGGCGCGGAACCGTTCACGATCAACACGAACAACCTGAACGTGACCGGCCCGAGCGCGGGCACGATCGCCAACGCGATCGGCGGACCAGGCGCGGCCGGCAACCAGGACACGCTCAACGCGATCAAGAACGGGCTCGTGAACGGCACGTATGCCGGGCCTCCGTTCAACGACATCGGCCTGCCGAGCACGACGAACCTGCCGGCGAAATACCGGCCGCAGTTCGGCGTGAAGTTCAACTACTCGCCGCGCTCGTTCGACGCGAACTTCGCGTTCTACTACCTGAACTACACCGACAAGTCGCCGGTGCTCGCGTCGCTCGCGAACGGGACCGAGCAATGGTCGTATCTCGGCCGGCGGCAACTGTTCGGCGTCAGCGCGAACTTCGGGCTCGGACCCTGGGCGATCGGCACCGAGCTGTCGTACCGGCCGCGCGACGCGGTCGCGCTGTCGAGCTGCTACGGCGCAGGTGGCCCGCTCGACCTGAACACGAACGGCGTGGCCGGCACCGACTGCCAGCAATGGGTCGACAAGAAAAAATTCCAGTACGACATCAACGGGCTGCTGGCGCTGACGCGCAGCGAGTATCCGTTCCTGAAGCTGCTCGGCGCCGATTCGGCTGCGCTGACCTGGGAACTGACCTGGATCTACTACCCGGGCCTCGGCTCGAACGTGACGCGCACGATCGACGGGCAGACCGTCACGCAGGTGCCGCAGACCGGCTACCTGCCGTGGCTGAACAACGGGTCGGCGGCAGGTTACCCGATCGGGATGGGGCAGGGCACGTCGAGTTCGGTCGGCGCGACGATCGATTTCAACTGGACCTATGACGGCTCGTTGATTCCCGGCTGGCAGGTCACGCCCGGCGTGACGTTCTCCGACGGCCTGTACGGCTATACGCCGACGTTCACCGCGAATTACATGCAGGGCGCGAAGTCCGTGAACGTCTACGTGCTGTTCAACCAGAACCCGCCGAACTGGCAGGCCGGCATCAACTTCACCGCGTTCTGGGGCGGCCACAACACGGTGGGTCAGCCGTACGCGGACCGGAATTTCGTCGGGTTGTTCGTCACGCGGAATTTCTGACGACGGCGGGATCGCGGGCGGCGTGCGTCGCGCGTCGCCGCAACACATGAGGGAGTAAGGTCGTGCTCAATCGTCTGGTCAGTCGCCTGGAAAGGCTTTTCTTCGGTCATCGCGCGCTCGTGCTCGTGGCGATCGCGTTGTTCACTGTTGCGATGGCCGTGTTCGCCGTGCAACTGCGCATGGATGCCGGTTTCGAAAAGCAGATGCCGATCGGGCACGAGTACATCCGCACGTTCCAGCAATACCGGAACGACCTGCTCGGTGCGAACCGGATCACGGTGGTGGTGCGGGCAAAGCAGGGCTCGATCTGGACGCCGGCAGGACTGACGCGGCTGTACAAGGTCACGCAGGCGGTCACCTACCTGCCGAACGTCGACCGGATCGGCGTGCGGTCGCTGTGGACGCCGAATGCGTTCGTCAACGAGGTGACCAACGAAGGCTTTCGTGCGGAGCCGATCATTCCCGGCACGATCACACCGGACCAGCTGACCCCGGAAGGCGTCGCGAAGATCCGCCGCGCGACAACGCTCGGTGGTTATGTCGGCACGCTCGTGTCGCACGGCGAGGACAGCGCGATGATCACCGCCGAGCTGAATGAGCGCGACAGCGCCGGCAAGGTGCTCGACTACGTCGCCTTCAACCGTTTGCTCGAACAGAAGATCCGCCAGCCGTTCGAGGATGCCGGCTACGAGATCCAGATCATCGGCTTCGCCAAGCAGATCGGCGATATCGCGGACGGCGCGACGGCCGTGCTCGGCTTCTGCGCGGTCGCGTTGCTGCTGACCACGCTCGCGGTGTACTGGTACTGCCATTCGGTGCGCTTCACGGTGTTGCTGATCGCGTGCTCGCTGACGTCGCTCGTGTGGCAGTTCGGCACGCTGAAGCTGCTCGGCTTCGGCCTCGATCCGCTCGCGGTGCTGGTGCCGTTCCTCGTGTTCGCGATCGGGGTATCGCACGGCGTGCAGCAGGTGAACTTCATCGTCCGCGAGATCGCGCACGGGCAGAGTTCGTTCGATGCGGCGCGACACAGCTTCAGCGGCCTGCTGATTCCCGGCGTGCTCGCGCTGATTACCGCGTTCGTGTCGTTCATCACGCTGCTGCTGATTCCGATCCCGATGGTGCGTGAGCTGGCGATCACCGCGTCGCTCGGTGTCGCGTACAAGATCGTCACGAACCTGATCCTGCTGCCGGTGGCCGCGTCCTGCTTCAACTTCACGAAAACCTATGCGGACAACTCGCTGAAGCGCGCGCAGCAGCGCGCGAAGCCGCTGCGCGTGCTGGCACGGGTGGCCGAGCCGAAGTACGCGGGCATCGCCGTCGTGCTGACAGTGGCGATCTTCGCGCTGGCTGCCTGGCAAAGCCGCGACCGCGTGATCGGCACGTTGCAGCCGGGCGCGCCCGAGTTGCGCGCGGACGCACGCTTCAACCGTGACGCCACTGCGATCGCCGGGAACTACGACATGGGGCTCGACTGGTTGACGGTTGCAATCGAATCGAACGGCAAGGCTTGCGACAACCCGGCGGTCGGCCTGTACGAAGACGACTTCTCCGCCGCGATGCGGACCGAACCCGGCGTCGTCTCGGTGCAGTCGTACTCGGCGATGCTGCGCGCGTACAACCAGGGCTACAACGAGGACTTCCCGAAGATGAACGTCGTGCCGATCGATCCCGAGAACTATGGGGCGGTGTCAGTGGACGTGTCGCGCGTAAAGGGCTACATGAACCGCGACTGCGGGATGACGGCCGTCCATCTGTTCCTGACCGACCACAAGGCCACGACGATTAACCGCATCCTCGACGACGTGAAGCAGTATCGCGCGTCGCATCCGTTCCCGGGCATCACGGTGCGCCTTGCGGCGGGCAATGCGGGTGTGCTGGCGGCGACCAACGACGAGGTCGAAAAGAGCGAACTGCCGATGATGCTCTACGTCTATGCGGCGATCCTGATCCTCGTATTCCTGGCCTACCGCGACTGGCGCGCGATGCTCGCCTGCTGTCTGCCGCTGTCGGTCGCGACCTTCATCGGCTACTGGTTCATGAAGGAGCTGCAGATCGGGCTGACGGTCGCGACGTTGCCGGTGATGGTGCTGGCCGTCGGTATCGGCGTCGATTACGCGTTCTACATCTACAACCGGCTGCAGGTGCATCTCGCGGGCGGGCAGGACATCGTGAAGGCGGTGCAGCACGCGATGCTCGAAGTGGGCGTCGCGACGATCTTCACTGCGATCACGCTGGCGATCGGCGTCGCGACGTGGAGCTTCTCGGCGCTCAAGTTCCAGGCCGACATGGGCAAGCTGCTCGCATTCATGTTCATCGTGAACCTGGTGATGGCGATGACCGCATTGCCCGCGCTTGCTTCGCTGCTCGAGCGCTGCTTCCCGCGCCGCAAGCCTGCCCGTGCGCCGGGCCTGTTCAGCCATTGAAGCTTGTGATCATCCTGACGGAGATTCGATCATGGTCAAGACGTTAGCTGTTTGCGCCGCACTTTGCATCGCGGCGGCAGCCTTCCCTCGATTTCGTGAAGCGGCCGCGGGCCCGGCCGCGACGGCTCATGCGTTCGCGAACGACGCAAGACGCGTCGGTGTGCGCAACACCGCGGTCGACGGAGCGGGCGTCGCACCGTCATCGAACGACGGCAACGCCGAACGGCAGGCGGCGGTGCCGGGTGCGGGCAGGCCGCCGATCGTTGTGCTCGGCGTAGCGCATGCCGGCTGGTCGGATCTGTTCAACCACTGATGCCCGCGCACACCACTACAGAGACTCACCATGATCAAGACGCTAGTTGCCTGTGCCGCGCTCTGCGCCGCCGCCGCTGCCTTCGCGCAACCGCAGGACGGAACCGTCGCGGCCTGGGCCGCAAAGCCCGCGCATGCGTGGACCGCACCGACGCACATGATGCTGACCGACGCAGCGCGCGCCGGATCGCGGATCGTCGCGGTCGGCGAGCACGGCATCGTGCTGTTGTCGGACGATGACGGCAAATCCTGGCGGCAGGCGCGGCGCGTGCCGGTGTCGGCGACGCTGTCGGCGGTGTCGTTCGCCGATGCGAAGCACGGCTGGGCCGTCGGCCAGTGGGGCGCGATTCTGGCGACCGCCGACGGCGGCGACACGTGGGTCACGCAGCGGCTCGACACGTCGGTCGACCAGCCGCTGTTCTCGGTGCTGTTCACGAACGCGCAGGACGGCATCGCGGTCGGGCTGTGGTCGCTGCTGCTGCAGACGCATGACGGCGGCAAGACGTGGGCGCGTACGACGCTGCCGAAGCCGCCCGGCGGCGGCAAGGCCGACCGCAACCTGTATCACGTGTTCGCCGACGCCACGCACGCGCTCTACATCGTGTCCGAGCAAGGGATGGTGCTCAAGTCGTCCGACGGCGGCGCGAACTGGGCCTATCTGCCGACCGGCGGCAAAGGCACGTTGTGGACGGGCGTCGTGATGCCCGACGGCAGGATCGTGGTGGGTGGGCTGCTCGGCAGCCTGTTTGAAAGCCGCGACGGCGGCGCGACGTGGGCCGCGCTGAACGTCGGCACGCATAGCTCGATCACCGATCTCGTCGCGACGGGTGGCGGTCTGGTCGGTGTCGGCCTCGATGGGCTGACGTTCGCGCAGCGCGTCGCGGGCGGCCCGTTCGACGTCGCGCAGCGCGCCGATCGCGCGACCCTCACTGCCGCGCTGATCGATACGCGCGGCAAGCAGGTGCTGTTTTCGCAGGACGGCGTGCTGGCTGCACCGTGAGTCGAAACAGCTTCAGATAAACAAGGAAGGATGGAGCACTTGAAATGAATCGCAAGTACAAGCCGGACGTAAAGACCCGGCGTCAGATACTGCGCCTCGCGGCAGTGGGCGCCGCGTCGCTCGCGGCCGGCGACGTGTCGTTCGCGGAAGGCGCTGTTACGGCCTCCGCCGATCGGGGCGTGTTCGATGTCGTCATCATCGGTGCCGGGCTTGCCGGGTTGACCGCCGCGCGCGACCTGAAGCGTGCCGGATGCGAGTCGTTCGTCGTGCTCGAGGCGCGCGATCGCGTCGGCGGCCGGACCTTCAACCACGACCTCGGGCATGGCGTCGTGTCGGAAGCCGGCGGTCAGTGGATCGGCCCCGGGCAGACGGCGATCGCCGATCTTGCGCGCGAGCTCGGCGTCGATACGTTCCCGACTTATTACGTGGGCAAGACGGTCGTGCTGGCCGGCGACGCGCGCGTCGCCCAGGATTTTCACGGCGGCTCGGGCGGCGACGACGCGATCGGCGCGAAGCTCGGCGCGCTCGCGCGCGGCGTGCCGTCCCGCGAACCGTGGACCGCGCAGCACGCGGCCGAACTCGACAAGTTGACCTACGGCGACTGGCTGCTCAAGCAGGGCGTGACCTACGAGGACGGCTACTTCCTCGGCCTCGCGGCGAAGCTGTCGCTCGGCGGTGCACCGGCGCAACTTGGGCTGCTGCACTACCTGTCGGTGATCAACAGCGCCGACAGCGACTACGCGAAGCTCGAATCGATCAAGGGCGGCGCACAGGAAACGCGTTTCGTCGGCGGCTCGCAGGTGTTGAGCCTCCGGATGGCGAAAGAGCTCGGCGAGAAGGTGCAACTGTCCTGCCCGGTGCGCAAGATTTCGGGCTGGGATCGCGACCTGGTCGACGTGCAGACCGATCACGGCGTGATCCGCGCACGGCGCGTGATCGTCGCGCTCAATCCGGCGCTGTGCAACCAGATCGTGTTCGATCCGCCGCTGCCGAACGGCCGCGCGCAACTGCAGCGGAACTGGCCGGCCAACGCGCCGATGCGCAAGACGGTGCATGTGTACGAGCGGCCGTTCTGGCGCGACGATGGCTACAACGGGCAGATCTTCGAGGTCGGCGGCCCGGTCTTCATGGCGTACGACAACTCGCCGCCGGACGGTTCGGTCGGCGTGCTCGCCGCGTTCGTCGCGCCGGGCGCGTTGCCGGCCGAATCGAAGGCCGCCGAACAGATGCTGTCGGCCATCTTCGCGCGCGCGCTCGGCGACAAGGCGCTGCACCCGACGCAGTTTCACGACTACGACTGGGGCCGCGTCGATCCGTGGACGCTGCAGTGCATTCACCCGCTACCGCCTGGCTTCTGGACGAAGTGGGGCAAGTATCTGCGCCCGGAGGCGGGCCGGCTGATCTGGTCGGGCACCGAGACGGCCGATGTCTGGCCTGGCGCGATGGACGGCGCCGTGCGCTCGGGGCATCGCGCGGCGCTGCAGGCGCTCGGCAAGCTGGCCGGCCGCGGCGGGGAGGTCTGAATGAAACGAACCTGGATGATCGGCGCCGCGCTTGTGGTGGCGGGCGTGGTTGCCGCAGGCGTGCACTACGGGCCTGACCTCGTCGACGGCATGCGTTACCAGAAGGCGATGACCGCGATCGGTGATGCGGACAAGGCCAACGGCGGCGCATGGCCGCAGCCGCAGGAGACGTGCTTCTTCTGTCACGGCGTGCACGGCCAGGCGCAGAACGCGTGGTATCCGTCGCTGTCCGGGCAGCCGGCCACATATATCGCTGCACAACTGCGCGCGTTCGCGACCGACCAGCGCCGCAACGCGTATATGGGGCCGCTCGCGCGCGAACTCGACGACGCGAAGATCGATGCGCTGGCGACCTATTTCGCGCGGCAGGCGCCGGCGCGCAACGAAGCCGTGGCGGCCGACGCCGCGCTCGACACGCGCGGGAAGGCGCTGGTCGAGGCCAGAAGCTGCCAGGCGTGTCACGGCGCGGCGCTGACAGGCAAGGATCAGGCGCCGCGTCTCGCGGGCCAAGGGCAGCTTTACCTGGAAGCGCAGCTCGTGGCGTTCCGGTCGGGCGAGCGGCACGACCCGACGGGCGCGATGAATGCATTGGCTGCGACGTTGTCGGTCGACGATACGCGCGCCGTTGCGCACTACCTGGCCGGCCTGTCGCCGGACAGTGCCGGCGGTGCGGCCCGATGATGCGCGTAGGTTGTCAGGGCCGGGAATACCCTGCCTTTTTCTGCGCGCCTATTTTTGGCATAGTGACCTATGATTGTTAGTGTTTTCTATAAAGAAACGCCCCCGATGTGAAGCGGCAGTACCCGACGTTCGACTCAACCGATTTTTGACAACTTACGTTTCAGGAGACAACCATGGCTAAGCACCCCGTCGTCGTTTATGGCGCAAGCGGTTACACCGGCATGTTGATCATGGACTGGCTGATCGACCAGAACATCCCGTTCACGGCGGTCGCACGCAACGCGGGCCGCGCGAAGGAAATGATGGCGCAGCGCGTCGTGCGCCTCGAATCCGCGGAATACGAAATCATCGAGGCGGAGCACACCGTCGATGCGCTCGTGAAGGCGTTTCGCGGTGCGAAGGTGGTGTGCAATACCGTCGGGCCGTTCTCGAGCTTCGGGCTCGTCGGCGTCGAGGCTGCACTGAAGGCCGGCTGCCATCACCTCGATACGACCGGCGAACAGTCGTATATCCGCGACGTGCGCGACCAGTTCGGCGAGCAGTACCGGCAGGCCGGCCTGCTGGTGTCGTCGTCGAACGCGTATATGTACACGTTCGCCGAGATCGCCGCGGAGCTCGCGCTCGAGACGCCGGGCATCGATGCGCTGGAGACGGCCACGCTGACGCGCGGTCCGCGCGGCACTGCCGGCGTCAGCATCGGTTCGGCAGCGACGATTTTCGACGGCGCGCGCCACGAAGCCTGCTACTTGTGGGAGAAGGCGCTCGTCCCGCACGCGCCGGACGCGTCGTTCACCGTCGCGACGCCCGAACTCATGCAGCCGGTGTTCTGCCTGCCGTGGGGCGGCACATCGCTGCCCGTCTACTTCGAGCGCGATCCGCGCGTGCGCAGCTGCATCTCGTGCGTGGGCTTCTACGACAACAACGTGATGAAGCTGGTGCACCAGTTCGGGCAGAAGTGGGAAGCCGAGTACAAGCACCTGCCGCGCGAACAGCAGGACGCGGTGCTGAAGCAGGCGGTCAATTCGACCACGCCGACGATGCCGCCGCGAGAACGCACGACGATCCAGCGCAGCGTCGACGTCGCGATCGGCCGCGGCCAGCTCGCGTCGGTGCGTGCGACCGTGCACGGCATCACGCCGTACATCTCGACGGGCGCGATTCATGCCGCCGGCGTGCTCAAGCTGCTCGACGGCGACGTGGCTCGCACGGGTTTCGCGTCGGGCTCGAAGGCATTCGGCCATCGCTACCTGCTCGGTTTCCTCGAACAGCGCGGGCTCGCGCGCGCCACGGTCACGCAACTGTGACGGGCGCGGCGTTACCGGACCAGACTCAACGGAACATGTGACATGGCCATTATCGATTTCTACGACCGCGGGTGGCGCCTCAATCCCGACGGCATCGCCTATATCCAGGACGAACGCAGCTACACGTTCCAGGAGATCGGCGAGCTGTCGTGCCGCATCGCCAACGGGCTGCTTGCCGCCGGCTTCGCGAAGGAGGCGAAGGCGGCGGTGTGGGCGGACAACGACGTGATCGGCTGGAGCTGCGCGCTCGGGATGTGGCGCGCCGGGCTCGCGTATATCCCGGTGAACGGGCGCAACGCGGTGGCCGAGAACCAGTACGCGCTCGATGCGTTCGACTGCGAAGTGCTGTTCTTCCATCAGGCGTTCGCGCCCGTGATCGACGCACTGCGGCCGAGCCTGCCGAAGATCCGGCTGTGGGTGTGCCTCGACGCCGACCTGCCGTGGGCGCCGTCGCTGGCCACCTGGAGCGGGTGCCAGCCGGCGACGCTGCCGGCCGTCGAATACGCGATGGACGACGTCGTCGCGTTGTCGGCCACGGGCGGCACGACCGGCGCGCCGAAGGGCGTGATGAACACGCACCGTTCGCTGCAGACGTACTTCGCACAGTTCATGATCGCGATGACGTACGGCGACGCGCGCCCGGTGAATCTCGCCGCGGCGCCGATGACGCACACCGCCGGCATGATGTCGCTGCCGTGTACCGCGCGCGGCGGCACGGTGGTGGTGCTGCCGAAACCCGATCCCGCACTGCTGCTCGGCGCGATCGTGAAGCATCGCGTGACCGAGTTCTTCCTGCCGCCGACGGTGATCTACCGGCTGCTCGACATCCCGGGCATCGACAAGGTCGATTTCTCGTCGCTGCGTTACTTCCTGTATGGAGCCGCGCCGATGTCGGTCGAGAAGCTCAAGCGTGCGATCGACGTGTTCGGCCCGGTGATGACGGGCGGCTACGGACAGACCGAAGCGCCCGCGTCGATCTCGTACCTGACGCCGGCCGAGCATTTCGTCGATGGCCGGCTCGCATCCGACGAGCGGCTGTCGTCGGTCGGGCGCCCGAACCCGCTGGTGCGCGTGGAGATCATCAACGATCGCGGCGAGGTGCTGAAGCAGGGCGAGACCGGCGAGATCTGCGTGCGCGGCGATATCGTGATGAAGGGGTACTACCGCGCGCCGGACAAGACGGCCGAGACGATCGTCGATGGCTGGCTGCACACCGGCGACATCGGTCATCTCGATACGGAAGGCTACCTGCACATCACCGATCGCAAGAAGGACATGATCATCAGCGGCGGCTTCAACGTCTATCCGAGCGAAGTCGAGCAGGTGATCTGGGCGCATCCGGCCGTACAGGATTGTGCGGTGATCGGCGTGCCCGACGACAAGTGGGGTGAGGCCGTGAAGGCCGTCGTCGAGCTGAATGCCGGCCAGCAGGTCAGCGCGGAGGAACTCGTCGCGCTGTGCAAGGAGAAGCTCGGCTCGGTGAAGGCGCCGAAGAGCGTGGACTTCGTCGCCGCACTGCCGCGCAGCACGGCCGGCAAGGTGCTGAAGAAGGACCTGCGCGAACAGTACTGGCAGGGCCAGCAACGCAGGATCTGAAACCGATTCATATGGATTCCATACGATGAGCAACATCTACATCGCCGGCATTGCGATGACCGTGTTCGGCCGGCACCTCGACCGTAGTCTCGACGATCTGGCGCGCGAGGCGCTGCAGCGTGCGTTGCGTGACGCCGGCTGCCATGCCGATGCGATCCGCGCCGCGTTCTATTCGGGCATCACCAACGGCGCGTTGCAGGGGCAACTGTCGATTCCAGGTCAGGTCCTATTCAGCAAGATCGGCCTTGAAGGCATTCCGGTGTTCAACGTCGAGAATGCGTGCGCGTCCGGTAGTACGGCCGTGCACCTGGCAGTGCGGCAGCTTCAGTCGGGTGCGTGCGATGTTGCGCTCGCGCTCGGCGCGGAAAAGATGAACGTCGCGGACAAGGCGAAATCCTTCGCGCTGTTCGAGGGGGGGTGGGACGTGTCGCGGGTCGACGAGAACTTCGCGACGCTCGCGCGGCTCGGCGAAGGCATCGAGCCGCCGCCCGGCTCGGAATCCGACCGCCCGTACAGCCGCTTCATGAAGATCTACGCGGCGCTGTGCCGGCATCACATGCACACGTACGGCACGACGCAGCGGCAGATCGCCGCCGTGTCGGCGAAGAATCACGGGCATTCGGTGCACAACCCGTATTCGCAGTTCCGCCAGCCGTTCACGGTCGACGAGGTGCTCGCGGCGGCGCCGATCACGTACCCGATCACGCTGCCGATGTGCGCGCCGCTGTCGGACGGCGCGGCAGCCGCGATCCTGTGCACGGAGGAGGGGCTGGAGCGTATCGGCGCCGATCGCAGCCGCTGCATCCGGATCGCCGCGAGCGTGCTGCGCAGCTTCACGCGACGGCGCGCCGACGAGCCGCACAAGCACATCGGCCGGCTTGCTGCGCTGCAGGCTTACGAGCAGGCCGGCGTGGGACCGGAGGACATGGACGTCGCCGAAGTGCACGACGCGTCGGCGATGGGCGAAATCATCCAGGCCGAGAACCTCGGTTTCGTGCCGTTCGGCGAAGGCGGCCCGGCAGCCGAGCGCGGCGAGTTCACGCTCGGCGGGCGCATCCCGATCAACACGTCGGGCGGCCTCGAATCCAAGGGCCATCCGCTCGGCGCGACCGGCATCGGGCAGCTGTACGAACTGGTCACGCAGTTGCGTGGCGAGGCGGGTGCGCGGCAGGTGGACGGTGCGCGACATGCGATCCAGGAGAACGGAGGCGGCTTGCAGGGCGTCGAGGAAGCGGCGCTGGCGATTCACATTCTCAGTCGGGACTGACGGAGGCGGACATGAGCGACGCACATGGCGCGATAGTGCTCGGGCAGGCAGGACAGGCGGCGCGGCAAGCGTCGCACGGCGTCGGCGCGGCGGCGTCGATGCAGGCAGTGGGGGCCGACGCGACCGGACCGCTGGCGCGCTGGGGCGAGGAAATCCGCGCCGATGCCGCGTTGCAGAAGTATCGACCCGTCGGCGGATGGATCGAGCCGCCGGATCATGCACAGCCGTCGCTCGAGGGCGACGTCCGCGCGGACGTGATCGTCGTCGGCGCGGGTTTCGCCGGCCTGTCCACCGCGCTTGAGCTGGCGGCGCGCGGCGCGAGCGTCGTCGTGCTCGAACGCGAGTTCGCGGGCTTCGGCGCGAGCGGGCGCAACGCCGGTTATCTCGCCGGCGGCCAGGGGCTCGAGTACGAGCTGTTCCTCAAGCGCGTCGGGCACGAACAGGCGAAGCAGATCGTCGGGTTCTACGACGAAGGCGTGGCTTACGTCGAGCGCAAGCTCGCCGAATACGCGATCGACTGCGACTACCGCGCGTCGGGCATCATCCGCGCGGGCGTGCATCCGTCGCAGGAGAAGCGGTTGCGCGAGAGCATGAAAACCGGCATCGAGCTCGGCTCGCCCGCGCAGTTTCTCGACGGCGCGGCGATGCGCGAACGCGGGATTCCGCCGGCTTTCCTGTTCGGTGCGTATGTGCCGGGCGGCGGCACGCTCGATCCCGGCAAGTACGTGACGGGGTTGCGGCGCGCGGCGCTCGCGGCCGGCGTGAAGCTCTACGAGAACACCGCGCTGCTCGATTTCGACGAAGGTGAGACGGTGCGCGTGCGCACCGCACGCGGCAGCGCGAGCGCGCCGGTGCTGGTGCTGGCTACCAACGCATACACGCCGCAGCTCGGCTTGCTCGGCGACAAGATGATGCCGTTGCGCGTGTCGGCGCTCGAAACCGAGCCGCTGTCCGATGCGCAGCTTGCGGCGCTCGGCTGGCCGAATCGTGAGGGCATCGTTACGTCGCACCTGACGATGGAGAGCCATCGCCTCACCGCGCGCAACACGCTGCTGCTGACGACCAAGCGGCTTCACTACGTCTACGGCTCGCAGACGCCGAACGTCCCGGACGACGACGCGTATCGCGCGCTCGTGAAGGCGCTGCACGCGCGCTTTCCGCAACTGGGCAACGTGCCGGTGCGCTCGTGCTGGTCCGGCTATATCTCGTTCGCCGGCGACGCGCTGCCGGTGGTCGGCGCGGCCGGCGCACACAAAAACGTGTTTTATACGGCCGGCTGCTCGGGGCATGGCGTGGGCACGCAGTCGCTGATCGGGCGCGTGCTGGCCGAGCGGATCGAGGGCGGGCACTCGCCGCTGCTTGACGCGTTGACGCACAAGACACCGTCGGCGCCGCCGGAGCCGTTGCGATGGTGCATGATCAATGCGATGCTCGGTGTCGCGAACCTGCTCGACGAGCGCGTGAACCGCAAGGCGCGGCAGGGGTAGCGACGCACTCGATCGTCACGACGTTGAAACGTGCATCCGGCCGGACTGTCCAGCCGACGGGTGGTTCGATGGAAAACGAGGCTCGCATAAGGTATAGTCGTTTGCGCTCCGTAAGGTACGGAGCGTCAATTCGACGAAGCCGAAACGCCACTTTTACGACGAACACGATGACAGTGCCCAACGAGCAGCGCAGCGGTAAAAAGCGGCGCACTTCGACTGCAGCCCCCGCAGCAGCAAGCAACCCGGATGGTTTGCGCGCGCAGGGCCTGCGCACCCGCAACACGATTATTCGCGTCGCGCGGAAGCTACTGCTGGAAGGCGGCCCGCTGGAATTCTCGCAGCGCGCGGTCGCGGCGGCGGCCGGAATCAGCGTCAGCAATCTGCAGTACTACTTCCCGACCCGGATCGCCGTGCTGCGGGCCGTCATCGCGCCAGTCATCGAGATCTACCTGGACGACGTGAAGCGCGCGATCAGCACCGACGCGTCGCCGCACGACGTGTTCGAGGAGATCTTGGAGCGCTCGATTCGCGATGCGAAGGATGCCAAGTACAACGCATTGTTCAGGCACTTCCTGTCGTTCTCGGCGACCGATCCCGAGTGCTTCAACCTTTACGACGAATGGTATGAGACGCTCACGCGAGACCTCGCGCAGTTGCTGCGTACCGTCAATCCTGCGTTCAGCGCGGCCGACAGCCGGCACGCGGCGACGATGCTGATTGCGCTGGCGGACGGCCTCGCGATGCAGTACGGCGCCGGACGGTATACGCAGGCGATCGATGCGTATTTCATTGCGACGTCGCGCGCGATCGCATACGGCACACTGACCGTGCCCGCTGGCAAATAACGACGGCCTTCACAGTCGCAGTACCGAAAGAGACAGGGGAATACCCTGTCTTTTTTTTGCTTCCATCATTTGTCATGATGACCTATCTTATGCATGTATTACTAGATACGAGATGGCCGGGTGCAGTTGCTGCCTGGTCCACATGACTGGAGTCCAGGAGGAGAACGGAGATGATTCGTCTGAACAAGTCTGCGGCGCTGCCCGTGGTCGGCATGACCGGCTTCGAGACGCCGCTGAGCGAAGAGGAAAGTGCAATCCAGCATACGGTTCACCGCTTTGCGCGCGACGTGCTGCGACCGATCGGCCGCGAGCTCGACCGGATGACGCCGGAGGAGGTGATCGCGCCGGGCTCGCCGTATTGGGCCGCCATCGTCGAGAGTGCGAAGCTCGGGCTCGATCCGCAACTGATCGCGCAATTTCCGCCGGAGACGGCGGTGCGCATCGAGTCGCTGATCGGTGAGGAACTCGGCTGGGGCGACTCGGGCCTTGCCGTGTCGATCGGCGCGGCCACGATGCCGCTGATGATGGCGCAGACGGTCGGCAATCCGGAGCTGATCGAGATGTGCGCGGGCAAGGTCGGCTGCTGGATGAACACGCAGCCCGATCGCGGGTCGGACGCGGCAATCCTGTATCGGCAGGAACTCAGCGCGAACGGCAGGCAGCCGGTCGGGAACGTGACCGCAAAGGTCGGCGCCGATGAAATCGTGATCAACGGGCAAAGCTCGGCGTGGATCTCGAACGGGTCGGTGGCGCAGGTCGCGCTGGCCTACATGGCGGCCGACTACGGCGACGGGTTCTACGGCGAAGGCGAGCGTAGCGCGTTCACGAACGGCATCGCGATGATCCTGCCGCTCGACCTGCCCGGCGTGTCACGCGGCAAGCCGCTTGACAAGATCGGCCAGCGCTCGCTGCCACAGGGTGAAATCTATTTCGACAACGTGAAGGTGCCGAAGCGCTTCGCGGTCGCGTTGAAGGACGACTATCTCGGCAACCTCGCGTCGACGTGGTCGTATGCGGGTACGCACATGTGCCAGGTGTTCGTCGGCGCGGCGCGCGCGGCGTTCGAACTGGCGCTCGCGTATTGCCACGAGCGCAAACAGGGCGGCGCGCTGCTGATGGATCACCAGATGACGCACCTGCGCATCGGCGAGATGCTGCGCCGGCTGGAGATGGCGCGTGCGATCGCGCGCCGCAGTCTCGCGTTCTCGCGCATGTCGCCGCAGAGCCATCCGTATGCGACCGCGCAGGCTAAGGTGAGCGTGACCGAGGAAGCGATGAAGATCACGCACGAGGCGTTCCAGCTGTTCGGCGGCAACGGCACCACGCGCGAGTTCCCGATCGAGAAGTTGTTCCGCGACGTGCGTTCGGCGCTGATCGAGGACGGCGAGAACTATATTCTCGCGTCGCGGCTCGGTGTGCTCGCCGGGGAGCTTTACCAGAACGGGTGGACACGCGAGTAAGACCGCGTGATAGAGCCGGCACGCGCGGCGGCTTGGCCGGTGCGCGTTGCCCGTCACAATTACGCGCTGGAAGTGCCGTCCCCGTATCTGATTGTCGATTCAAACCGCCAAAAACTCTACGAAAGAAGCGGTTGCCAAAAAAATGTGATAGCGATTCTTTAAGTAAAAGTGATTCAGAGTGCGAATAAATTAAAAAAATATAAATCAATCAATATTTTTCGATCGCAATAAAAAATTCGGCACGACGCCTTGATGATCGCCTTGGCTTTGCCCAACGTTTCGAACCAATGCGTTCGTGGAACACCTCGCTACTTGCGTTTCAACACCAACCCCGAAGTCGTGTCGAGGGCGATCGAAGCGGGCGCGCGGAACAGCATGGAGATGGCGCTCGTTGATTCCGGCAAGCCTCGGCGGAACCGTACGGACGAAAGCTTCTACTGCAGGTTCCATGACGACCGAGGAGTTCAAGCAGAAGTACTGTTCAACTTAAGAGCCCGAGGCAGTTTCCAAAGATTGAAACGGCTTGAGTAAATCAGGTAAGTAGTTCCGATGTTGACCGCGGAAGACTATAACTTCATGTGGAATTGCCGACCGGAATAGATAGTGTTATGCAACGGTATGGTGAAACTAGGATGTGTCTACGTCGTCCGAGTTCGCGGAATTTCCCCGCTTCGACAACGTATGTAACTTATGCGCTTGTTGTAAGGAGGTGAAGGAGCCGCCTGACGCACGAGGATTCAGACGGCCTTCGAATTTGTTCAGTCGTCTGCGCGGAAGATCGTCGGCGCAATATTGGTGAAATTCGACACGTCGCCGATCACTTCAGCGGTTTTTGCGGACGAAAGTGCAGCAGAGAGTGCGGCTTGATCGGTGAATTTAAGAATTACCAGCCCGGCGAATGGTTGGGGTGCGACAGACGGGAACAAAATCTCTGCCGATTGCAGACCAAACTCACTCCATGCCGTGCGCGCAAGCGGGATGTGCTTGGAAAGATAGTAGTCACGATCAAATGTGCTGCCTTCAGTCGCCGGGTAACTTACGATAAGTGTAGCCATATCAACCTTGGTGAAGTTATGTTGAACGGACCGCGATGCGGTCCCGATGAGCCGATCCTAGGAAAGGAAATCGGCGAATTTTGACAACTGGGAACCATCGCAATTGTCTCCCGGGGATGTGGGGCCGATCCTCGTTGCGATGAAGCGAGCGCCCTTTGTAAGGGGGGCTCATGGAGAACGTGATAAGCGAGAGGAAGTGTAGCAGTGCACCGCTTCGCACACAACGCTGCCGATTTTGATTTTGGAACTCATTGCACGATGACCCTCACTCTTCGGTGGAAGATTCAGGGATTGAATACCCTGCGATTCAGAAGATAAATTTCAAGAAGACTCCGTGAATCGCTATGCTAAATGCTTTTGTTACAACTTGTTTGGGCACCGAAAGATTCGTATAGAGAGAAAGGCACGAGAACGAATCTGTTTGATCTGACGCGAAAGGTCGAACTTGACGCCGGGGCGAGCCGTGGAATCGTCGAAGAGATCGCGAGACTGCTAGCGGACCAGGGTGAGCATGTGATCGTGTCGAGCCGCAAGGTGGGAGGTTGCAAAGCGTTCGCCGACGCGCTTGTCGAGGCGGACGGCCAAGCCGAAGCACTGGCGTGCCACCCAGGCCGTGTTTGTCTACTTGAATGTTGGACTGCTTACCGTCGTGCGAATGTTTTCAAGATTGATCAAGTTCGAATTCTGCATTGAGTCGCTGAGTCGACTCGCTGTACTTGGTCGAGGTTCGAGTTGATTTCCTCGCGCTTTCGATTGCTTGGCATGTGGGCCGGAAATTCATGCGCTGGCCGCTACTGACGATTCATGATATGACATTACAGATTGGGATTCCGTTGGAGACAGCCACCGGCGAACGGCGCGTAGCGACCGTCCCCGAAGTGGTCGAGAAGCTGGTCAAGCTGGGGTTTTCGGTCGCCGTCCAAAGCGGCGCCGGGGCCGGCGCGAATTTTGACGACGACGCGTACCGCGCGGCCGGCGCGAGCGTTGCCGCGACAGCGGCCGAGCTCTGGTCCGGCAGCGACATCGTGTTCAAGGTGCGTCCGCCGACCGGCGACGAAGTGGCGCTGATGCGCGAGGGCGGCACGCTGATCGGCTTCGTCTGGCCGGCGCAGAACCCCGAACTGATGCAGCAGCTGGCCGCGAAGCGCGCCACCGTGCTGGCGATCGATTCGCTGCCGCGTACGCTGTCGCGCGCGCAGAAGATGGACGCGCTCACGTCGATGGCCAGCATCAGCGGCTACCGCGCGGTGATCGAGGCCGCGCACGCATTCGGCCGCTTCCTGAACGGCCAGGTCACGGCGGCCGGCAAGATTCCGCCGGCCAAGGTGTTCATTGCCGGTGCAGGCGTGGCGGGCCTCGCCGCGATCGGCACGGCCGCCAGCCTCGGCGCGATCGTGCGCGCGAACGACACCCGGGCGGAAGTGGCCGATCAGGTCAAGTCGCTGGGCGGCGAGTTCGTCAAGGTCGACTACGAAGAGGAAGGCTCGGGCGGCGGCGGTTACGCGAAGGTGATGAGCGAAGGCTTCCAGCAGGCGCAGCGCGCGATGTACGCGCAGCAGGCCAAGGACGCCGACATCATCATCACGACCGCGCTGATTCCCGGCAAGCCCGCGCCGAAGCTGATCACGGCCGAGATGGTGCAGTCGATGAAGCCCGGCAGCGTGATCGTCGACATGGCCGCCGAACAGGGCGGCAACTGCGAACTCACGGTACCCGGCGAGGCCGTCGTGCGCCACGGCGTGACGATCGTCGGCTACACGGATCTCGCGTCGCGCCTGTCGCGGCAGTCGTCCACGCTGTATGCGACCAACCTGCTGCGCGTGGTCGAGGAGCTGTGCAAGGGCAAGGACGGCACGATCAACGTCGACTTCGACGACGACGCGATCCGCGGCCTCACCGTCATCAAGGAAGGCAACGTCACGTGGCCGCCGCCGCCGATCAAGCAGGCGGTCGTCGCGCCCAAGCCGCAGGCGGCGCCTGTCGCGGCCGCGCCCGCGAAGTCCAAGGGCCACGGACATGCCGGCGAGCCGATGTCGGCCAAGGCGCTCGCGATCGTGTTCGCGATCGGCGCGCCGGCGTTCCTGTTCGTCGGCCAGTTCGCGCCGGCGAGCTTCCTGTCGCACTTCACGGTGTTCGTGCTCGCGTGCTTCGTCGGCTACATGGTGATCTGGAACGTCACACCGTCGCTGCACACGCCGCTGATGAGCGTGACCAACGCGATCTCGTCGATCATCGCGATCGGCGCGCTCGTGCAGGTCGCACCGCCGCTGGGCGAGCTGGCCAACGCCGGTGACCGTCCGTCCGGGTTGATCCTGGGCCTCGCGGTGGGCGCGCTGACGCTCACGGCCGTCAACATGTTCGGCGGCTTCGCGGTGACGCGTCGCATGCTGGCGATGTTCCGCAAATAAGGGGACGACAACCATGACTGCAAACCTGACTACCGTCTCCTATATCGGCGCCGCGATCCTGTTCATCCTCAGCCTCGGCGGGCTGGCCAACCCTGAAACCGCGCGTCGCGGCAACCTGCTCGGCATGATCGGCATGCTGATCGCGGTGCTGGCCACCGTGGCCGGTCCGCGCGTGTCGGCCGCGGGCATTCCGTACGTGATCGCCGCACTCGTCGTCGGCGGCGCCGTCGGCCTGTACGCCGCGAAGAAGGTGCAGATGACGCAGATGCCGGAACTGGTCGCGCTGATGCACAGCCTGGTCGGTCTGGCGGCTTGCCTGGTGGGCTTCGCGAGCTACATCGACACGTCGCTGCAGTTCACCGGCGCCGAGAAGGCGATCCACGAAGTGGAGATCTACGTCGGCATCCTGATCGGCGCCGTGACCTTCGCGGGCTCGATCATCGCGTTCGGCAAGCTGTCGGGCAAGATCGGCGGCAAGCCGCTGCTGCTGCCGGCGCGGCACTGGATGAACCTGGCCGCGCTGCTGATCGTGATCTACTACGGCCGCGCGTTCCTGCATGCGGAAAGCATCCAGGACGGCATGCTGCCGCTCGTCGTGATGACCGTGATCTCGCTGCTGTTCGGCGTGCACATGGTGATGGCGATCGGCGGGGCGGACATGCCGGTCGTGGTGTCGATGCTCAACAGCTACTCGGGGTGGGCGGCGGCGGCCACCGGCTTCATGCTCGGCAACGACCTGCTGATCGTGATCGGCGCGCTGGTCGGTTCGTCCGGCGCGATCCTGTCGTACATCATGTGCCGTGCGATGAACCGCAACTTCATCAGCGTGATCGCGGGCGGTTTCGGCAGCGGTGCGGGCGCACCGGCGGCAGCCGGCGGCGCGGCGCAGCCGGCCGGCGAAGCGGTCGCGGTGAGCGCGGCGGAAACGGCCGAGCTGCTGCGCGAAGCGAAGCGCGTGATCATCGTACCCGGCTATGGGATGGCGGTGGCCCAGGCCCAGCACACGGTGTTCGAGCTGACGAAGCTGCTGCGCGAGAAGGGCGTCGACGTGCGTTTCGCGATTCACCCGGTCGCGGGCCGCATGCCGGGGCACATGAACGTGCTGCTGGCCGAAGCGAAGGTGCCGTACGACATCGTGCTGGAAATGGACGAGATCAACGGCGACTTCCCCGAGGCCGACGTGTCGATGGTGATCGGCGCGAACGACATCGTGAACCCGGCCGCGCAGGACGACCCGACGAGCCCGATCGCCGGCATGCCGGTACTGGAAGTGTGGAAGGCGAAGACGTCGATCGTGATGAAGCGCAGCATGGCTTCGGGCTATGCGGGCGTCGACAATCCGCTGTTCTACAAGGACAACAACCGCATGCTGTTCGGCGACGCGAAGTCGATGCTCAATGAAGTGTTCGGCGCCTTGCAAGGCTGAACACGGAAAACCTGCGAGTTCAATCACCAAGAAGCAATTCGTTCGACTCGCGCCTGTTCGCGTGCGTGGCATGGCGTTCTATGATTTCTACATTGTCTTACACGAGGATTGGAGGGTTAAAACGGTTGGTGTCCCGGTCGTACATCGGGACCCGCCTTGGCCGTTCATCGCCGTAAGTGTGGAGCTCGAACATGCCGGTGTTAGTCGGAAAGGAATCGGCATCGGCGAAGTGCATGGCGAGCGGGTGATGGGCGAAGTCATTCAAGCCGAGATTCGTGCCACCGAAACTGAACGCGCTGATGACCGGACGGCAATTGCACCAGACTGCAAGAGTTGCCGATTTTCTCGGACATCGTTTGCGCCGGGTAGTCGGCAAGCGATACCAATCACGGCCACATCAGACGAACATGAATTCATGGAGACAGGCGTCGAGTCAGTTTTCCAGTGCGAGCAAAAGGTGCGTCAGTCGGCTGTCCCCCGCACGCTTGCCAAGCTGCCGCGAAATTTCGCGAGTTGCCGCGATTCCGCAAGCAGGCGGCTGTCCGAATCGCGAAGCTCCCCGTCGATTACAAGCAGTCCGGAACACACCTCGTTCGAAACGAAGCGGGCGTGAATCGGTCCGGGAACGGGGCGGGCTTTCAAGTAAACCGAGTATTCGATGGTCGGTACGGAATCCCACGCGGCTGGCTCGATCACGTTGTAGACGGGGGGCGGGAAAGCGTCGGCGAAGAGCACCAGGGACTCAAGTGTCGAAGGAGACTCGTCCGCGAGCGAGATCCAGCCCTCAACAGCGGCCGTTCGATCAGGCCCGAAGTTTTGCAAGGATCCGGGTGCCAGATGCAGGTTGAACTGTGAGACGAACGACTGCATCGGCGCGGGTAGCGCGAGCGAATCGATGTTGATGCACGCAGGGAAGGGTGTGATATCGACCGGCTGGTTCGAAAGGCGCGCCGTGGCACCTGCCGTCCGCGAGAAGTCTGTGAATGTGGCGATGTAGTGCGCTTTGAGTTCGTCGTTCTGAACCAGCGCCAGCATGGCCCGTGACAGACTCTTTGTCGATCCTAGATCGCTGATGCGCGCAATCGCCGGCCCGGAAACTGGGTGCCCGACGAAGCTCGCATGGATGGCCAGGAGGTCCGGATGAGCACTGCGGACGGCGAGCGTTTCAGCTGCCAGCCGCGTGAGGTATCCGCCGTTCGGATAGCCCAGCACGTTGAATTGCGACGAAATGTCGATGGGAATTTCCGTGTAGTGTTCGGACATGTCTATTTTCCAAATGATGCGCCGATCGCTTGAGCGCACCGGGCGTCTGTGCGTAAAGGGCCGGCACGCTATCCGTGAAGCCCCGAATCGTGCGGCTGTCATAGATCATCGTGGGATCGATCTCCAGACCCGGCGTCTCTCTGAGCGCAAATGCGAGTTCCACGGACAGTACGGAATCGGCTCCCGACGAGTGAAAGCTCTCGCGCTGCACGTTTTTCGTCGAACACGGGCGCCGCAAGCCCGTCATGCATTCGGCAATCCAGGTGAGGATGCCCTCCGAAATGAGGGGTGCTTGCACCAGGCTGCCTCGTCGGGCGATGGGAAGTTTGAATGCGGCGGATACCAGGAAGCTGCAGTGGACGTTCGATATCGGTGGCGCGGGTCAGGCAGCATCGGTCACGCTATTGCAGGATGACGAACGATACGTGCCGCTGCCTGCCGGCAACGGAGAAACGGCGAACATCGGCAATGTAATCGCGCGCACCCAGTCAACGCCCGAGACGCGCCAAAGCCTTGTGCAACTAGCCCGGGACAGATACAAAAAGTCTTCGAGGCGGATCATTTGTCATGTCGTGGTCGCATCGGGTCAGGCTGTACACGAGCATCTTCAACTCATCGAGATGATCGGAGTAAAGACCACGAGGTGACGTTCCATACTTTTTGCAAAGGTGCGCGGCCGCAGCCACAGCGATCCCGTGTTGCGCCCCGTTCCCCATCAGCTTGATTGACGAAGCGGCCACATGTGTCACGCTGATGTGCTTTCCCGCCATCAAGAGGTTGTCGATGTCGGCAGAATAAAGGCATCGAAATGGCACGCTGTAGGACAGCTTGTCGCGCTGATCGAAAATCCAATCCTTGAGGCGGAAGTCGTATTTTCCTTCGCCGGGGCCCCATGCGCAGTGGATGCAGAATGCGCCGTCGTTGGCAATCAGGGCGTCGTCGAAACGCGTATGGTTCCGAATGTCGTTTTCGGTCAGCACATAATCGCCCCGGTATCGACGGAATTCGCCTTGGGCCGCGACGTGGGCCATCCACTCAAACTCGAGGTTCGCGTATTTTTCCGCGTCCAGCCGTTTGACATTGGCAAACGTGCCGTATAGCGCACGCATCAGATAGTCGCGAACCTGCTCACCGGAGGTATACGGGTCCAGCCACTGGCCGTATTCCCAGAAATGCGTGGCGGGAAATACGTCGGCCTTGCTTCCAAACCTGAATTCCGGCGTTGCCGGATTCGATCCGGCCGCAGGGCCGGGCCCATTTTCGTGACCGACCGCCGAGAGTTGGCCACTCAGATTCGCATAGTCCTTTGCCACCTCCGTTGCCCACGGGACCTCCGGAAAAGGTACAGGGTGATCGGCCATCCGCGTCCGGAAGAAGAGCGTATTGCCATGGTGCATTTCATCGGCAACCTCTGGCGCATAAGCCTCGTCAAATTCCGACCTTGCCTCTCGGCCGAAGAGCGTTGCTCCACCTGCAAGCATGCCGAGAATGGCAACGCCGGATGAGTCAATGAACATTCCGCCGCGAATGCGGCGCTCGTGCCCGCCACGCGCACTCACCGTGTCGACGGACACGATGCGAGAACCTTCGCGCGCTACGCGTACGACCCGGTGCTCAAGGTACACGTTGGCCGTTGCTTCCGCTTCCAGCAGTCGAATCGCAGCCAGATCGCCGTCTGCGCTTCGTTCGGATAGCTCCTTGAGCAGGGCTCCCTGGGCGCCCCGCGGCATCAGCCCGATCTCCTTGCTGGCGTTGCCCCCCAGAACCGGTCGATCGTGGATGACCGCGACGCGCAAACCCAACCGCGCTGCGGTCAGTCCGGCGGCGCACCCTGAAATGCCGCCACCGACCACGACTACGTCGTAGAAGCCACCGTCCAGCGGCTCTGCGGGAAGACCCCGAAGGGCCTTGCGCCACGCCTTGAAGGCTGGGCCTACCTCGTTAGGCGGAATCGTGTCGTCTTCGGCAAAGTAGATCGCATCACATCGGCCACCAAAGCCCGTCAAATCGTGCAGGGCTACCCGGTTCTCTCCCTGTTGCAGAAAGACCCGGCCTGCCGGCTGCCATGACCAGTCGCAACCGTTCTCGCCGAGTACCGTCTCGAGCCGCTCGCCATTGATCGAGATCTGAAAACGTCCAGGGTGATAGGAGGGGACCCAGTCCTTCGAACGCACCCAGACGGTTCGTTCGCCCGCCGCCTGCACGCTGATGGACGTGGTGGCATCTGCCACCGGTCGGCCCAGGCCATGCGCTAGCAGGTACGGGGCGCCCATCTGGGTTTCAAACTGTGAATCCAGAACCCAACCGCCATAGTTCTCGAAGTCCTCCCCCTGAAGGAGCAACCCCGCAGGCCTGACGTCCTGCAAGCAAGCTTCCGAAGTTACCGCTGAATCGTGTGTGAGCGTCATGGATGTCCCCATTTGAGTTGATCGCAGCATTCCGACCATAGTGCGTATACCCATACCTGCAGGTAGTTGAATTTCGTCGTTCGTGACGGTCCGGCGGTCAATGCCTGCTGGGGCTTTCACGTGCAAACAGAGCCGGATTCGCGGGCTCTTGGAGATCGTGGCGCCGAGGCCGGTTCGTTGAACCGCCGCCATCCCCTTTTCATAGGCGGTGCTCCGCTTACAGGTACGGTTTAGATGGCTACGAGCAAGATATGCCGGGAGCAGAGGCGGATCGGGTGCTCAGGCAGGAGACCTTCGGTGTCAATGCGTCCAACAAGGCACCGGTACGCCATCTGAGGCGGAGTTTGTAACCTGCACCCTTGCTACCTCGTGGCGATTTTGATTCGCCCCGACGTTGTATCCCGATGCTCTCGCACGCGACCGCCATCGTCGCTCCTTGTCCTGTCAGGTTATGCCGTTGATCGGACACAAACTTTCGTCGAAGTCGTCGAGACTCGGGAATGAAAGCGGTGATTCCGTCGCGAGCGACGACAAGCGGCTTCGCCAGGTGGCCAGATAATCGAGTCGCACGTCGTGCGTAACATAAGGAACATGCCAGGCCACGAATGGCTCGAGTACATCGAGCCCGGTATAGCCGAGCGTGCCCTGCAGCAGCGGTCGCAGCATTCCGTTGAGTGGCCCGTGCACGCCATCGTCAGCGAACATGTGGGCCTGTCCACCCAGGGTGAGACTCACAACGGCGCGTTTTCCGCGAAGGCCACCGCGATTGTAGAAGCGCATACCGCCATAGACAGGACCGGAGACGAGAACCCGATCGATCCAGCCCTTGAGTATCGCCGGGGTCGAGAACCAGAACAGCGGAAAGTTCAGGATGAGCAAGTCGCATCGCATGAGCTTCTCGAGTTCGCCCTTGATGTCCGGGGCGATGGTGCCACTGGAAACGCCGTGACGCTGCTCGAGAGCATAGACGCAGTAGTCGGGATTGGCGCGCGTTCCGAAGTCGCCGGCGGACGCTACAGGATTGAAACCCATCGCATAGAGATCCGAAACTTCCACTTCGTGCCCGGCGTCCCCGAGCACATCGACTGCCGTGGTTTTGAGTGCCGTACAGAATGACTGCGGTTCGGGATGAGCGTGGACGATCAGGACTTTCATGACAGCTGGTCTCGTGACGAAAGGGTGTTGGATATCGGCAGTGACGACTGCGTATCGAAAGTTTCGTAGCGCCGCGAGCTGCTGTAAAGTGGCGGAAGTGACAAATACTTTGCGAAATAAGACATGCACCGCGCAGCCATCCTTGCATACGAAAATTGCTATGCCTTCAGCCTGGGAGGCTTCGCCGACATACTTCAGGTTGCGAACGCCCACCTGAGGCGGCAGAACGGGGAAGCGGGCGTGCGCTACGAGTGGCATTTCGTGTCGCAACATGGCGGTCCGATCAGGACCAGCAACGGTTTGGAGATCAGTACGCAACCGATTCGCCCGCGGCAGCGCTTCGACCTGGTGTTCGTCCCCAGTGCGCACTACGCCGGGCACAAGGCGTTCGACAAGCTGCTGGCGAGTCAATCGATGTCGTGCGACTGGCTGATCGCGCAATGGAACGCCGGTGCGTGTGTCGCGGCAAACTGCACCGGCACCTTCATTCTGGCGAAGACCGGCCTTCTGGACGGACGATCGGCGACGACGACGTGGTGGCTCGCCGACCAGTTTCGCGCCAGGTTTCCCCGCGTGAATCTTCAGGTCGAACCGGTTCTGACTGAAGTCGATCGCCTGATTTGTGCCGGTGCATCGGCATCCTATCTGCTACAGACAATTCACATCATCGAGCGTTTCTCTGGTCCGACGATTGCTTCGCTCTGCGCGAAAACCATGCTCATCGACGTCAGTCAGACCCGGCAAACGCCTTATCTCCCGTTGCTTGCCGACAAGGCCCATGGCGATTCACTGGTTCATCGCGCCCAACACCGCTTGCAGAAGAGCATGGCGGAAGAGGTTCGAATGTCCGCGCTCGCAAGCGAACTCGACGTGAGCGAGCGGACTCTCATCCGCCGCTTTCAGGCTGCGCTGAATCAGACTCCGCTGCGTTACTTGCAGAGCCTGAGAATTGAGGCGGCTCGTGGACTGTTCGAGGCTGGCGATCTGAGTATCGAGGAGGTTGCAGTCAAGGTCGGCTATAGCGACGTGAGCTCATTCTGCAGGTTGTTCAAGGAGCGGGTCGGACTGAGCCCGGGCGCGTACCGTGGACGCTTTCGAATATCCTGACCAGAAATTGCGCACACGAAGGCGACAATATAGCAGCTGGTTAATCCGCCGCCTCGACATCACCCTGTCTTGGGAGTGACATGATTTGTATTCCTTAGCGTAATTGACACGATCCTGATTTTAATCCGTGCCGGCACTAGAGTCGGAAGTTCAAACCTGCTGCTTTGCATCGTGCGCCCGCGTGGACGTCGCGCAATACTGCCAGATCATGCTCGCTGCAGGGCGCGTGGGGCCGGTTGTCCACCCCTGAAATTTACCGGTCCAATGAGAAAAACCACAACTCATGGCCGCCGGCTGCTAAGTAAGGTGCAGTTGCTGTTCATCCCGGCTGTGTAGTTGCGCCGGATCCGAAAAGTCTGTGGTAGCTATAGGGAATTCCAAGTTCTGTACGCGTGAACTCCTGGTCAGGTGTGTACCGCTGAATTGCAAGAGCGGGCGCTGGAGCAAGGAGGCGCCGGCTTGATGCAGTCAACAGTCGCCCACACGCGACTTCAGCGCGCAGCAGCCGGTGCATCGGTCGGTGGTTGATCACGTTGTAGCGCTGAGGGCGTGTAGCGACCTCTTCAAGCTATTGTTTTATTGAGGAATATTCGCAGGCGTTCGCGGCCGGCATGGGCCCTTGCAAGTTCCGATTTGAACGAAAAAAATTCCAAGTTGGACGCATCTCGACAATTATTCCGACGATACGAGCGCTTATTGACACGCTTGCCTGCGTGAAATTGCCGTGCTAATTTTTCATGAAATTTATCGGCGTAATTTTCACGGGAGTCCGCATGTTCGTGCAGTCCGACCGTCACGTCGCAAGCTACTACGCCGGCACCTACCCGGCGCCGATCCCGCATCGTCCGGAACTGGACGACCGCATCGACGCCGATGTGCTCGTCGTCGGCGCGGGCTTCAGCGGGCTGCATACGGCGTTGCGCCTGGCACTCGCCGGCAAGCGCGTGGTCGTGCTCGAAGCGAGCCGCGTCGCATGGGCTGCGTCGGGCCGCAACGGCGGACAGGCGCTGCTCGGCTGGTCGTGCGACATGCAGCCGCTCGAGGATTCGCTCGGCCGCGACGGCGCGCGCCTGCTGTGGGACAGCATGCGCTGGGCGGCGGCCGAGGTGCGCGAACTGCCGGTGCGGCATGGTTTCGACATCGATTACCGGCCCGGCAGCCTGTGGGCCGCGCTACGGCCGCGGCGCGTCGCGATGCTCGAACAGGCCCGCGACGAGGCCGCCGAGCGCTGGGGCTATGACCGGCTGCGCGTGATCGGCCGTGACGAGATGCCCGAATGGATCGGCGGTACGCGCTATCTTGCGGCGCTGCACGATCCGGAGGCCGGCCACCTGAACCCGCTGAAGCTCGCGCTCGGCCTCGCGCAGACGATCGAGCGTGCGGGCGGGCGCATCTTCGAGCAGAGCCGCGTGCTCGACTGCCGCGAGACGGCCGGTGGCCATATTGCCCGCACGGCGCGCGGCGAAGTGCGCGCGGACGTGCTCGTGCTGGCGTGCAACGCATACGTCGACCGGCTCGATCGCGATCTCGCGCGCCGGCTGCTGCCGGTCGGCACCTATCAGGTCGCGACCGCGCCGCTTGCGCCCGACGTCGCGCGTGCGCTGCTGCCGCAGAACAGCTGCGTGATCGACAACCAGTTCGTGCCCGACTACTTCCGCCTGAGCCCCGACAACCGGCTGCTGTTCGGCGGCGGCTGCACGTACCTCGGCGGCATTCCCGCCGACATCGCAGCGGCGACGCGACCGCACCTCGAACGCGTGTTCCCGCAACTGGCCGGCGTGACGCTCGACTACGCATGGGGCGGCCACATCGACATCAGCATGCACCGCACGCCGGACATCGGCCGCCACGGGCAGCGCTTCTGGTTGCAGGGCTTCTCGGGGCACGGCGTGCTGCCGACGCTCGCCGGCGCGCGCGCGGTGGCCGACGCCGTGCTCGGCGACGAACGCCTGCTTGCGCAATACCAGCGCATCCGCAACCCGCGTTTCCCCGGCGGCGACCGGCTCGCCGCGCCGCTGGAAGCGATCGGCAAGGCCTGGTACCGTCTGCGCGATACCGTCTGACTCACCGGAACCCGTCATGAACGAACAGGAAGAGATAGAAAGTCTGGCGATCCTGATCCGCGACCTGCGCAAGCATCGCAAGGTCACGCTCAACGATCTCGCCGAACGGATCGGCCGCTCGGTCGGCTTTCTGTCGCAGGTCGAGCGCGGGCTGTCGCGCCCGACGGTCGCGGATCTCACCGCGATCGGCGAGGCACTCGGCGTGCCGACCACGTATTTCTACAGCCTGAGCAAGCCGCGCAGCGTGCCGTGGGTCACGCGGCCCGACGAGCGGCGCACCGTGTATTACGCGGCCGGCATCACCGACATCCTCGTGTCGCCGAACATGCGCTCGCGCTTCTCGATTCTCGAAAGCCATCTGGCGCCGGGCGCGAGCAGCGGCGAGCGGCCGGTCGACGACAGCGACGAGCAGGGCGGCTTCGTGCTGGAAGGCGCGCTGACGATCTGGATCGACGATGACGACACGCCCGTCACGCTCGGCCCGAACGATGCGTTCCAGCTTCCCGCGCACAAGCGCTTCCGTTACGCCAACCTGACCGATGCGCCGACGCGCGTGATCTGGGTATTCACCTGAGTTGTCGGCGGGGCGGTCGGTGCTGCATGCCG
Organism: Burkholderia cepacia complex sp. TUM26381; assembly: GCF_057439935.1. Taxonomy (NCBI): domain Bacteria; kingdom Pseudomonadati; phylum Pseudomonadota; class Betaproteobacteria; order Burkholderiales; family Burkholderiaceae; genus Burkholderia; species Burkholderia cepacia complex sp. TUM26381. The sequence goes on from NZ_CM172007.1 coordinate 949,343, forward strand.
GCGCGCCCTGCAGCCTGTTCGCAGTACTGATTGACATGCGGCATGCGTCGTTCGGCATGCCGCATGAATCCGGTTCGCCGCGCTGCGGCACCGTCATACAAGACATGGAAAGGATGAGACATGGCTGACGTCGTTCCCGCGCTGGTCAGTGAAGTCCGCGCATTCCGGCAGGCACACCCCGAGATCCGTTATGTCGACCTGATCTGCCTCGACCTGCCCGGGCATTTCTACGGCAAGCGCTATCCGATCGACGCACTCGAGAAGGTCGCGTCGGGTTCGCTGTTGAAGCTGCCGCAGAACTGCGTGCTGCTCGGCACGCAAGGCGGCCTCTACAAGATCGGCGATTACTGCTTCAACGACGGCGATCCCGATGCACCGCGCCGCCTGATTCCCGGTACGCTGAAGCCCGTGCGCTGGGAGCGGCAGCCGCTTGCGCAGATGCTGATCAGCTCCGACGGCACCGATGCACCGATCGAGTTCGAGCCGCGCGAGGTGCTCGCGCGCGTGTTGCGGCGGTTTGCGGCGCGCGGCATCCGGCCGGTCGTCGCGTTCGAGCTCGAGTTCTACCTGTTCGCCGCACAGCTCGCGGACGGGATGCCGCAGTATCCGCGCGACCGCCTGAGCGACGACCGCGACGATCAGCCCAACATGCATATCGAGCGCCTGTCACGCTTCTCCGACGTGCTGCACGAGATGGTCGAAGCCGCGTGCGAGCAGGGCGTCGATGCGACGGTGATTACGGCCGAGCTCGGGCCCGGCCAGTTCGAGATCAATTTCGGGCACACCGACGACGCGCTGCGCGCGGCCGACTGGTCGGCGCTGTTCTGCCGCAGCACGCGCGGCGTCGCGTTGCAACACGGCTATCGCGCGAGCTTCATGGGCAAGCCGTACCTGCATGCGCCGGGCAGCGGGATGCACGTGCACGTGAGCCTGTACGACGACGCGGGGCGCAACCTGCTCGCCGCGGACGGCCAGCGGCCGCTGCGGCACGCGGTGGCCGGGTGTCTCGCGCTGTTGCCGCACTGCATGCCGGTGTTCGCGCCGAACCACAATGCGTTCCGGCGCTACGGATCGATGGTGAACGCGGCGAGCCGTGCGAGCTGGGGCTTCGAGGATCGCGATGCGTGCATCCGGATTCCGGAGTCGGATGCACGCAACCTGCGGATCGAGCACCGTCTCGCGAGCGCGGATGCGAACCCGTATCTGGTGCTCGCGGCGATCCTGTCGGGAATGGAGCATGGGCTCGATGCGAAGATCGAACCGATTGCGCCGCTCAACGAGGATCGCGGCAGCGGCATCGATTTCCCGAAGGAGATGCTGTCGTCGGTTGCCGCGATGCAGGATCACCCGGCCGTGCGCGAAGGGCTCGGCAGCGAGTTCGTGATGGTCTATTGCGAGAACAAGCGCCAGGAGGAGCTGGATTTTCGCAACGAGATCGGGGCGCGGGAGTACCGGTGGTTTTTGTGACCGGATGCGGCTCCTCGCGGGCCTTATCGTCCGCGCGCCTGCGTCATCGGCAGGTGCGCGCCCCAGGCGCTCGTCAGGGCTTCGATTTCGGCGACCGGATCGATCTGTTGTCGCGCGCTTTCGTTCACGTCCTCGCTGAATAACAGGTGCGCGAAATCACGCGCACGCGCGATGATCGCCGCGGTTTTCGGGCTGCGCCGCATCGTGAACGATGTGAGCGCGGCATCGAGGCCGCCGCCGTTGCCTGCACCGTATTCGTCGAGACACCGGGCCAGATGCCACGCATCCTCGAGCGCCTGGCATGCGCCTTGTCCGGAGGTCGGTAGCGACGCGTGCGCGGCGTCGCCGATCAGCAGAACATTGCCGCGGTGCCACACGTCGACGGGGTCGAGATCGTGCACGCGGATCTTCGCGATCGTGTCCGCCGACGTCGCGCGTAGCACGTTCGCGATGGTCGCCGGCCACGCCCGGAAGCGCCGTTCCAGCATCGCGCCCGGATCGCTTTCCGTTGCATCGTCCGGACCGGCTTCGGGCCATGCCGCTGCCCAGTACAGGCGATGCCGGTCCACCGCGACGATGCCGAACCGCTCGCGCGTGCCCCAGTAGTCGGATATCGACACCTCGTCGACGAGCGGCGCATCGCTTTGCGCGATGCCGATCCAGTTGACGAATCCCTGATAGACGGGCGTGTTGTCGCCGATCACATGACGCCGCGCGACGGAGTTCATGCGGCCGTCCGCGCCGATGACGAGATCGGGGGCGATCGTCGTTCCATTGTCGAAGCGAACGACAGCGCGGCCGTCCGTCCCGGCGTCGATGGACGTTGCGCCGTGGCCGAAGTGGACGTCGATGCCGCGCGCCGCGAGGTGCCGTGCCAGCACGGCCTGGAGATCGCGCCGCAGGATCGAATAGGTCGGGAAACCCATGCGGCGATCGAGTGCGCGGATATCGGTGACCTTGAGCGGGTTGCCGTGCCGGTCGATGCGCTGCATCGCGTTCATGCGGCCGCCTGCCTCGACGATGTCCGGCAGCAGGCCGAGCTGCGAGAGGACGAAGCCGGCATTCGGCCACAGCACCACGCCCGCGCCCATCGTCGATTCCGATGGCATGCGTTCATACAGCCTGATCTCGTGACCACGCCCGGCGAGCGCGAGTGCAGTGCTCATGCCGGCCACGCCGGCGCCCAGGATTGCAATGTTCATGACGCTCCTTCCTTGTGTCGTGCGAGCGTTCGCGTGGCCGCGGGGGCGTCGCATTGACGGGATGAGCATCGTAAATTATGGTCTGTGGCGGGATAAGCCGTGAAAAACGGCGAACTTTGATACCTGAAATGGGCTAATGATGCGTAGCAAGCTGGATCTGAATGCGGTGCGTGTATTCGTGTCGGTCGTCGACGAAGGCAGCTTCGCCGGCGCCGCGCGCGTGCTGGCGATGCCGGGTTCCAACGTCAGCCGCCACGTCGCGCAGCTGGAGTCGAGGCTCGGCGCGCGTCTGCTGGAGCGCAGCACGCGACACCTGCGCATGACGGAGGCCGGGCGTTTGCTGCACGAGCGCGCACGGCCGATGCTCGATGCGCTGACGCAGGCCGAATTCGAACTGACGTCGCAGCAGACGGAGCTGCGCGGCGTGCTGAAGCTCTGCGTACCGGGTGAAATCGGGCCCCGCATGCTCGGGCCGATCGTCGCGGAATTCGCGAGCCGCCACCCGCGCGTCGAAATCGACTGCGATACGAGCCTCGCGGGCGTGTCGACGCTGCGCGACGATATCGACCTGTCGATCATCGTCAATCGCGGGAAGCTGGACGACAGTGCGTTCGTCGTCAGGCCGCTCGTGCGTTTGCCGAGTGTCGTCGTGGCCGCGCCATCGCTCGTCGAACGCACGGGATTGCCGACCCGGACGGAACAGCTTCGGCAACTGCCGTGCATCACGACCTTGAGCACGCTGAAAGGGCAGCCGTGGCAGTTCGCCGACCGCGACGGGCGGATTCACAAGATTCCGGTTGCGAGCCGGTATCGCGTCAACAGCGGCGAGATGGCCGGTCTGGCTGCGGTGAACGGGATCGGCTTCGCGATTCTCGTCGAGCGCGCGTGCGCGGCGGCGCTGGCGGAGGGGCAACTGGTGCGCGTGCCGCTGGAGATGACGCCTGCGCCGCTGGAGCTGCACGCCGCTTATGCGAGCCGGAATTCGGTCAACGCGAAGATTCGCGAGTTGCTGCAGATGATGCAGGAGCGGCTGGCGGTGGAGGAAGCGATGCCGTCGTCGCGGTCACTTCGGTAGTGCGCGCCAGTAGCGCACTTCCTCGATCGGCGTCCCGCCGATCTCGAACGTCTTGATGTCGTCTTCGGCGACGAAGCCTTCGCGTTCGTAGAATGCCCTGGCCCGGCGGTTCTTGAGCAGTACCCACAGCGACACCCAGGCATGGCCGGCATCATGCAGCGACCGGCACGCATGATCGACCAGCGCCGCGCCGATGCCTTGTCCACAATACGACGGATGCAGGTAGATCGCTTCGATTTCGGCCCAGCCGCGATCCTTGTCGGTGTCGCGCGTCGGACCGTAGGCGATCCAGCCGGCTGGCACGTCGTTCGTGATCGCAAGCGCGACCCGTGGCCGTCCGGCGCCGAGCGCATAGCGCCACGCGGCCGTGCGCTTTTCGACCGACAGGCCGGCGAGGAACGGCGCCGGCATGATGTCCGTGTAGGTCGCTTGCCACGACGCAACGTGAATATCGGCGATGGCCGGTGCGTCGACGGATGTGGCGGCGCGGATGTCGATCGTCGTCGTGTTCGGTGCCATGCGTACCTCGCCTGATCGTGTGCCATGCGCCGCGGTGCTGCGCGCGGGTTCATTCCGCCGGATCGAGACTGCTGTCGATGGCGAAACTGTAGCCGAGATCCACTTTCGACGCGTCGCCACGCGCATCGGCCTTCTTCAGCACGAATTCGAACGCGGGCTCGAACCAGCCGTTGCGCGGCACCTCGCCGCCGAGGACTTCGACGTCGTACCAGCCGTTGTCGAGTTCGACGACAGGCCTGCCCGGTTCGCGATAACGCGCAAGCAGCGCGTTCACCGTTTCGTCGGTGAAGCGTTCGAGAATGCGCCACGTGTAAAGCATCGCCGAACGATGCTCGACGCGCAGCACATAACCGCCACGCCGGTGCTGCAGCCGGCTGCCGGCCTTCAGCAGCTCGGGTGTCCCGTCGTCCAGCGTGAAGATGATCGTGTACGGATGATTCTCGATACCGGCCAGCGGAATGACGATGCCGTCGAGCACGGCGTTGTCGCCGCGGTCGCCGGTCGTGAATTCGGCCGCGACGTTGTCCGACAGCCGATGTGTTTCCTGGTAGCGCTTCAGCAGCAGAAGATCGCCGACGAGGAAACAGTCGATCAGGTCGTTGAGGACTTCAGAGAATTCATGCCGCATCGCCGCTCCTTTCGAGGGGGCGGTGCCGCTCGACGCCGCGCGGCACCGCATGCGCGACGAGCTTACTCGCCGAGCTTCGACGTCACGCACCCCGTGCTCGAGCATTCGCGCTCACGTTCGCGCAGGAACGACAGCCGCGACTGCGTCATGTCGTTCGCGCACTGGATATCCACGAGGTAGCTGTTGTTGCGCGTCTCGCTGCACTGCGCGTCGCGCTGCTTCAGCCACGCGAGCTGGCCGGCCTTCAGCGTCGCCTGCTGGTCGCCGCTCAGTTGCTTGCGCAGGCGGCCGTATTCGTCGTTGAGATCGCGGTCGGACTGCGAGAATTGCGTGCTGGTGCAGTACACCTGGTCGAACGCGCTACGGGGCTTGCCGCAGCCGGCCGCCTGTGCGGCGAACGGAACGGCGAGCGCAAGCAGCGCACAGGATGCGAACAGCGTCTTCTTTTTCATTGTGATGCTCCTGACTGGGTGAAAACCGTTGAGCCCGACGGGTGATGTCGTCATTTACTGCGGTGCCGTGCACGCATCGATCCCGCCCGCGATCGCGGTGGACAGGCGCTGGATCGTCTCGCGCCGCGCGAGCCGTGCTTCTTCGTCCGGATTGACGATCACGCCGGCCTCGACGAGCACGGCCGGAATCGGCGCGGTGCGCAGCACGACGAGATCGTCGAAGCGGTGGATGCCGAGTTGCGGATCGATCAGCGGGCGGTTTTCGCCGCGGATCGGCTGCGCGTGATACAGCGATGGCCGTTCGCCGGCCGCGACGAGCCGCTCGGCGATCGCCTTCGCGCAATGCAGGCTTTCCGCATAGTGCGGATTGCGTTCCGACACGAACACCGAGAAGCCGCGGAATTCGCGCTGCCGGCCCGCGTCGATGAACTGCTGCTGCATCGAGTCGTGATGGATCGACACGAACAGGTTTGCGTCGGGCGCCTGCGTCGAACGCTGGTCGAGCTTGATCTCGCGGCCGTCGGCCGACGTGCGCAGCACGCGGTCGCCGTGCGCGGCGAGCTTGTCGGCGACGGCGCCGGACAGGTCGAGGTTGTACAGGTATTCGACGCGACCGCTTGCGCCCGTAGAACCGGGATGCGCCGGCGTATGGCCGGTATCGACGACGATGTAGCGCCCGGAGGTGGGCTCGGAGCCGGTGGTGCCGGCCGTGCCGGCCGCATGCAGCGCCAGCGGCGCGCCGAGCAGCGGGGCGCATGCGAGCACGCGCGCGGCGGCGCGCGCGAGCGGGCGAAGGCGTCGGAGGATTCGGTTCGTCATTGTTGTTGTCGGGAAGGGCATACGGCGCGTCGAACGGCGCGGCACCGTCGGCCTGCTCCATGCAGTCGGAATGTCGCGCGATTATAGCGGTTGGCGGTGGCGCCGCAATGACGAAACGGCCGCCCCGGCACCGGCCGGAAGCCGGCGCTCAGGCCAGCACGCGCCGGGCCGCCAGCATGCCCCAGTACGATGCTTCCTCGAACAGCGACAGCCCGGACAGGTCGGCGTGCGCGAATACGACGGGGCCGTCGGCGTCGCGCAGCGCGAGCAGGCCCGGGCGGCTCAGGAAGCCGACGTCGGGCGTCGCCATGGCATGGCCGCGCACGGTGATCTCGAGCGCCGTCGCGTGTTTCCACAGCGCGCGCCCGTAGACGGCCTGCAGGTCGATCGCGGCCTGTTCGCGCAACGCGTCGGGCTTCGCCTGCGCCAGCCAGCGGCGCGTATCGTCCGGCGTTTGCGTACTCAGCGCCTGATAGGCAGAGAACACCGAGCGCGTCGGCGGCGACATCCGGATCAGCTGATGGGTCGACACGACGTAGCCGAGCGCCGCGCCGTCGTAGACGACGTTGTCCCACGCCAGCGGCACGCCGGCTTCTTCGGGCGGCATCCCGTCGAGCAGGAAGTTGGACACGAGCCACGGCGCGCGCGGCGGCAGGTCGCGCGCGGGGTCGAAGCCGTACGCGGCAAGCTGCGGAAACACGCGCGCCGCGACGAACAGCGGCATCGCGCTCACGACGCGACGGGCTCTCAGCGTGAACGTCGACAGCGTGCCGTCGTCGCCGAGGCGCGCACACAGCACGTCGACGCTGCCCGCGCGTTCGGTTGCGTGCACCGCGAAGCCGTCCCGCGACCACGCGTTCGAGCCGCTGCGCGCGGTGATCGAATCGCTCAGCCTGGTCACCATCGTGTGCAGCCCGTCGGGCCAGGTCAGCACCGCGCCGTCGCTCGCATCGCCGGCATGGCCGCCGCGCGACGAGAAATAGTGCAGGCCGGCCCAGGCCGAAACATGCTCGTAGCCCGCGCCGTAATCGTCGCGGCAGCAGTAGTTCAGGTACCAGTGCAGCGCCTTCGTGGTGTAGCCCTCGTCGAGCAGCCACTGGCGGAACGAGCGCCGGTCGAGTGCGCGCCAGCGCGGGTCGCGCGACGATTCCGCGATCGGGATGCAGAACACCTTGCGACCGTCGGCGCCGCGCGCGGTGCGCAGCCCGTCCGTGTACGCGAAGAACTTCGCCTGCTGCGCGAGTTCGTCGGCGCCGAGGCCGGCGGTCGGCACGATGCCGTCCTGCCACTGCCCGCCGATGAAGAGCCGTTCGTCGGGCGCGTGGACGAGCGCGCGCTCGTCGTAGACGGGGCGCGCGGAGAACGGGGCGGATTCGATCACGCCGAGATCGGCGAGCATGTCGCGCAGATGGGCGGATTCGAGCGACGGCAGCGGCAGGTAGTGCGCGCCTGTCGGGTAGCCCAGATCGCCGAAGCGCCCGCCGGCCGCATTGCCGCCGAATTCGGGCCCTGCAAGCACCGTGAAGCGCTGGTGGCCGGCGCGCGCGAGCTGCCATGCGCACGACAGTCCGGCCGCGCCGGCGCCGAGGATCGCGATATCGGTTTCGATCGTGCCGGAAGGCGCCGGCAGCGCCGCATGGTCGCGCAACGCGTGGCCTTCGCGCATGCCGGGGTAGCCGACGCGCGGCGTCGTCTCGATCCAGCCGGTGCGGCCGCATGCGGCGAGCGACGCGGCCGCCGACGCGACGAGGAACGTGCGGCGGTCCATCAGCGCAGCACGTGCTTCCAGTCGTCGTCGAAGCGGCGCACGAGCGGCTGGTCGTTGAGTTCGTTCGGCGACATCGGCAGCGCCGGCATGTCGGCCGGGAAGTGGAACATCTCGGTGGCCGTCTGCGCATCGAGCCAGCGAGTCGGCACCCCGTAATGCGTCGGCACCGTGAAGTCGCGGCGCTTGCCGGCGATCACGAACCCCCAGTCGCCGAACGACGGCACGTAGCAGTGGTACGGCCACGTGTTGAGCCCGGCTTCGTGCAGCGTCGCGATGATGGTCCAGTATGCGTGCGGAGCGAAATACGGCGACGTCGACTGGATCACCGCATAGCCGTTCTCCGACAGGTGGCGTGCAAGCAGGCGGAACACCGGCACCGAATACAGGCGGCCGAGCCCGAAGTTGGTCGGATCGGGGAAGTCGACGACGATCGCGTCGTACACGTCGGCATTCGATTCGAGCCAGCGCACCGCGTCGTCGTTGATCACGTGCACGCGCGGGTCCTTCAGCGAGCCCTGGTTCAGCTTGACGAGGGGTGCGGAGGTCGAGAACAGCTTCGTCATCGCGGGATCGAGATCGACGAGCGTGATCTGTTCGAGGTTGCGGTGCTTGAGCAGTTCGCGCACGGCGAGCCCGTCGCCGCCGCCGAGCACGAGCACGCGCTTCGCCCACGGCAGCGCTTCGATCGTCGGATGGATCAGCGCCTCGTGATAACGATGCTCGTCGCGCGACGAGAACTGCAGGTTGCCGTTCAGGTACAGCCGCATGTCGTCGTGCCACTGCGTGAGCACGATGCGCTGGTACGGCGTCGTTTCCGAATAGATCGTCTCGTCGCCATACACGCCGTGTTCGGCCCAGTGCGTGATGCGATCCGACAGCGCGAACCCGGCGATCAGGAGCCCGATCACGAGCGACGCGCGCATCAGCTTGCCGCGCACGTTGCGGATCTCGTCGCGGAACAGGTGTGTCGTCCACAGCGCGACGAACGCGTTCAGGAGGCCGAACAGGAAGCTCGTGCGCAGCAGGCCGAGACGCGGCGCGAGCACGAGCGGGAAGATCAGCGACACGGCGAGCGAGCCGAGATAGTCGAAGGTCAGCACTTCGCTGACGGTATGGCGGAATGCCTGGCGCCGTTGCTGGAACGCGCGCATCACGAGCGGGATCTCCATCCCGATCAGCAGGCCGAGCGCGAGCACGAGCGCGTAGAGCGCCGCGCGGAACGGCGCGGCGAGCCACGCGAACACCGCGAACAGCAGCGCGGCCGACACACCGCCGAGCAGGCCGACGAGCAGCTCGATATCGACGAAGCGATCGAGCACGTCGTCGTCCTCGACGAACTTCGCGAGCCACGAGCCGATCCCCATCGCGAACAGGTAGCTGCCGATCACCGACGAGAATTGCAGGATCGAATCGCCGAGCAGGTAGCTCGACAGCGCGCTGCTGATCAGTTCGTAGCCGAGCCCGCACGACGCGAGCACGAGGATCGACAGGACGAGCGCACGCCTATGCAGCATGGCGCATCCGTTGTGCAGTGTTCGGCAATGTGGATATACTGGCGCGGATTTTTGTGGGGCGGCCATCCGTCTGCGGGCCCCGCATAGGCCGGCCGGCGACGGGGCGGCGAACCGAGCACAAAATCCGAGGGAAAGAATGAATAGTGCCTATCTCTATGCGGTTCATTTACTGTCGGCGTTCGTGCTGCTTCTTGTGTTCGCGGCAGTGTACCTGAAGGTCACCCCGTTCGACGAACTGGCGCTGATCCGCGACGGCAACGCCGCCGCGACGCTGTCGTTCGGCGGCGCGCTGATCGGTTTCTGCCTGACGCTCGCGTCCAGCATCGCGCACAACTCGACGCTCGGTGAAGTCGTGATCTGGGCCGTTGGCGCGATGATCGTCCAGCTGATCACCTATGCGGCGCTGACGCGCCTGATGCCCGGCATGAATCATGCGATCGAGGATCGCAACGTTGCGATGGGCGGCCTGATGGGCACTGCGTCGCTCGTCGTCGGCATCATCAATGCCGCCTGCCTGACCTGACGCGCCACGCGTTTCGAGGAGACCGACATGAGTCTGGGTTCATTCATCCGCAAGCAGTTCATCGACGTCCTGCAATGGACGGAAGACACCGACGGCGTGCTGGCCTGGCGCTATCCGATGGAAGACCAGGAGATCCAGTACGGCGGCAAGCTGACCGTGCGCGAAACGCAGGCCGCGATCTTCGTCAATGAAGGCAAGGTCGCCGACGTATTCCAGCCGGGGCTGTACACGCTGGAAACGAATACGCTGCCGGTGCTCACGTACCTGAAGAACTGGGACAAACTCTTTCAATCGCCTTTCAAGTCGGACGTCTACTTCTTCAGCACGCGGCTGCAGCTCGGCCGGCGCTGGGGCACCGCGCAGCCGGTGACGATCCGCGACCGCGAATTCGGCTTCGTGCAGTTGCGCGCGTTCGGCATCTACTCGTACCGGATCGTCGACGCGGCCGCGTTCCACCGCGAGGTCAGCGGCACGCGTGCGCAGTACACGGTCGACGATCTGGAACAGCAGCTGCGCAACCTGGTCGTCACCGCGATGAGCACGACGTTCGGTTCGGCCGACGTGCCGTTCGTCGACATGGCCGCGAACCAGTCGCTGCTGTCGCAGCGCGTGGCCGAGGCGCTGGTGCCGGTATTCACGCGCTACGGGCTCGCGCTCGACGCGTTCGCGGTCGAGAGCGTGTCGCTGCCGGCCGAGCTGCAGAAGGCGCTCGACCTGCGGATCGGCGCGGGGATGGCCGGCGATCTCGCGCGTGCCACGCAGTACCAGACCGCGCAGGCGATTCCGCTCGCCGCGCAGAACCCGGGCGGCATCGCCGGGGTCGGCGCGGGCCTCGCTGCCGGTGCGGCGATCGGGCAGGCGATGGCCGGCCAGATCGCGGGCGCCGCGCAACCGGCGCCGGCCGCCCCGCCCGCACCCGCTGCGGCGCCGGTGGCCGCAGCGCCGGCGGAGGGCACCGATTACGTGCAGCGGCTCGAGCAGCTGAAGGCGCTGTTCGACAAGGGCCTCGTGACCGAAGACGAATATTCGCGCGCGAAGGCCGAGATCCTCGCGAAGCTCACCCGGTAAGCATCGCGCATGTTCAGTACCTCGTGCCCCCAGTGCGGCGCGCCGGTCGAGTTTCGCTCGGCGGCGGCCGTGATGGCCGTCTGCGCGTTCTGCCGCAGCACGCTGCTCAAGCGCGGCGCCGACGTCGAGCGGATCGGCGAGCTGGCCAGCGTGCTCGACGATGCGTCGCCGATCCAGATCGGTACGGCCGGTCGCTACGGCAAGCGTGCGTTCACGGTGCTCGGCCGCATCCAGATGACCTACGACGCCGGCGCGTGGAGCGAGTGGTATGTCGTGTTCGACGACGGCGCGTTCGGCTGGCTGTCGGATGCGTCGGGCCAGTACGCGGTCACGGTGCGCGAGCCCGACGACGCGTCCGGCGGCGCGTGGCCCGGGTTCGGCACGCTCGAACCGGGCATGCGGATCGACCACGGCGGCCGCGCGTATCTGGTTTCAGACGTACGCACCGCGCGGTGCACGGGCGGCGACGGCGAGCTGCCGTTCCGCGTCGATGCGGGCTGGGAGGCGCGCGTCGTCGACCTGCGTACCGGCAACGCATTCGCGACCTACGACTATTCCGACGCCGACGCGAACGGCGGCAGCCCGGCCGTCTACACGGGCGAAGCGCTGGAGTTCGATGCGCTCGCGTTCACCGGGTTGCGCGATACGGAGAACGACACACGCGAGAAGCGCGGCGCGGAGATGGTGCCGTTCGCGTGCCCGAGTTGCGGCGCGTCGCTGTCGTATCTGCCGAACGTGGCCGACTACGTCGTGTGCGGAAGCTGCCACGCGGGCGTGCAGTGCACGGCCGAGCAGCAGACCGTGTTCGTGGCGCAGCGCAAGCTCGACTCGGTGAAGGGCGCGCTGGAACTCGGTGCGATCGGCACGTTCGACGGCGTGAAATACACGGTGATCGGCATGATGCGTTGTCGCGTGCCGGGCGATGACGAGACCTGGGACGAATACCTGCTGCTGAACCCGAAGCGCGGCTTTCTGTGGCTCGTGCAGAGCGAAGGGCGCTGGGAGCGCGTGCAGGTGCTCGACCAATGGCCGACGATCGGCAGCGAGTCCGACGTGACCGACGGCGGCAAGACCTACCGCCTGCGCGAGGAATACGACTCGGAGGTCGTCTACGTGGTCGGTGCGTTCAACTGGCGCGTGCAGGTGGGCGATCGCACGTCGATCATCGACTATGGCTGGCAGAAGGACAAGCTGACGCGCGAGCGCAGCGACGCGGAGATCGTCTGGTCGCGTGCCCGGCCGCTGTCGGGCAGCGCGCTCGCCGAACGTTTCGCTACGCCGGCGCTCGCGACGGCTGCTGCAGCGGCCGCCACGGGGGCCGCTGCGTCCACGGGCCTGTTCGGCGCGAAAGGCCCGCACAGTTTCGCGCCGCTGCCGTGGGTGTTCAGCGCGTTGCTCGTGATCTTCAACATGGGTTCGCTGTTCTCGTTCAGCGGCCGCACCGTCTACGTGCTGGTCGGCCTGCTGGTGCTGTGGCTGCCCGAATGGCTGTGGAAGGGGTTTGCGTCGGACGGGGGCAAGTCGTGATCCGGTACATCCTCTACGGCATCTACGGCCTGATCGTCGTCACGCTGTTCAGCTGCGCATCGATCGGCGGCAGCGGCTCGGGCGGCAGCGGCTGGGGCAGTTCGTCGGCCCGCAGCGGCTACTCGTCGTACGGGTCGCACAAATGACCGCGCGGGACGGGATCGAGCCGCCATGCGCGACGCTCGGCTCGCACGTGCTGGCCGACCTGACCGGCATCGATGCGGCGCTGCTGCGCGACGCCGCGCGGCTCGAAGCGATCCTCACCGGCGCCGCGCAACGGGCCGGCGCGCGCGTGATCGGCGCGCATTTCCATCACTTCGGCGGCGAGCATGGCGTGACGGGGGTCGTGCTGCTGGCCGAATCGCACATCACGATCCATACGTGGCCCGAGCATCGCTTCGCGGCCGTAGACGCGTTCATGTGCGGCGCGGCGCGCGCAGCCGAAGCGGTCGATGCGATCGCCGCGGCGCTCGGCACGCACGCACAAGTCCGGCAGCAGGTCGCGCGTGGCGGGGCGTTGACCTGAAAGGGCGTTGCACAACCGTGACCGGCATGCGTAAAAGAACCAGAATGGCCGCATCGATCGGCTTGGCGTGCTTCGTTGGCAACGTTATCGCGGAGTCGCCGCCAAAGCCGCCGGGGCCAGTCGTGATGGTCCATTTCGACTACAACGAGCGGGACAAGGCGCGGCTTCATGCGCTGGAGCAGCGGCTGGATCGCGCCGTGCGGCAGGTCGGCGCGGGCGAGCTCGGCGAGACCGAACTGCATCGCGACGGCAACGACGGCTATCTGTACTTCTATGGCGCCAGCGCCGACCGGCTGTATGCGATCGCGCGCCCGATCCTGAAATCGTCAGGATGGCTGACCGGTCTGGAAGTGACGTTGCGTCGCGAGCCGGGCGCGGAAGCATCTTCAAGGGGGGCGTCCGGCATACGCTAGCGCGTGGGCGTCCAGATGCCGCAGATCGGGCCGGAAAGCGCGCTGCTACCATTCCGGGCGCGTCGGCGGGCAAGCCATTGCGCGTGCGTTCGTCATCGGCGGCGGGCGTGTCGTCCGCGCCGACGAGCGTGCGGCAAAGCCGTGTACGAGCGCCAGGGAGCGTGTCAATGATCGATCGTGAAGTGATTGTTCCGCCGACGATGCAGCGCGTCGTCGAGCGTGCGGGGTATGCGCCGGCCGTGCGGGTCGGTGCGACCGTCTACTGTGCGGGACAGGTCGGGCGCACGCCGGATCTCGATGTGATTGCCGATCCCGAGGCGCAGTTTCTCGCCTGCTGGGACAACCTGCGCACGGTGCTGGAGGCGGCCGGCTGCACGTTCGACGACGTCGTCGACATGACGACGTACCACGTCGGGTTGAGCCGGCACATGGCCGTGTTCCGCGACGTAAAGAACCGGGTGTTTCCGCGCGGGACCTGCGCGTGGACCGCGATCGGCGTAGCCGAACTCGCGCATCCCGGCCTGCTCGTGGAAATCAAGTGCGTGGCGATCAGGCGGGACGCGCCGGCGGCATGAGTATTCGCCGCCGCGCGGGTGGCCGCGCCCGCTAGCGGTCGAACCGGAACGTCGACACGCTGTGCAGCGTCGCGTCGTCGGTGCCGACGATGCCCTGCGTCCCCGCGACGGCCGAGCGTTTGCCGTCGCTCAGCACGGCCCAGTAGCATTCGCCGCCGGCCGCGTGGAAGCCGGTTTCCGGATCGCTGATGCCGCACGTGATCGTCGCGCGCATGCCGCGCCAGCCGGGGCCGGAGAAGCGTTCGACTGCCTGCGGGATGCCGGGGCCGTACGACGTCACCCACTTGCCGTCGTCCTGCTTCACGAAGCCTGCTTCCTTCTCCGCGACCGGCTCCAGCGCGCCGTCGACGATCTCGAACGAGATGAAACTGCTGCTGTAGGTCATGTTGCGGCCGACGATCGCGACGCAATGGTCGCCGCCGCCTTCGGGGCAGGGCTTTTTCACCTGCCGGTTCGCGAGGTATTCGAACGAGATGCCGAGCGCCGGATCGCGATAGGTTTTCCAGCCCGCGTGTTTCACCTGCTTCAGCGCGGCGGTGCGGTCGCGGTACGCGGTGGCGATGCACGCGGCATCGGCGCACGCATCGCGTTGTGCGAGCCACGCGCGTTGCGACCGGATCAACGCCTGCTGGTCGGCGGCGATGCCGATCGCATCGTAGTACGCGTTCGACAGCATGCTGTCGGCCGAGACGAGCGCCTTGTCGCTGCAAATCAGGCGATCGGTGCGTGTCTTGGCGCGGGAGCAGTCGATGCTGTCGGCATGGGCCGACAACGAGAGGCCGATCGCGGCCAGCGTGAGCGCAACGCGAATGCCGAACACGGACATCTCCTCATCGGGTTGGGTCGGCGGCTGTCACGCCGCCGCCATGCGATGCCGCGCGGTTCGAGAGCCGTCTTCGATCCCGCGCCACGCATCAACATGCGTTTCAGCGATTGATTTCGTCCGCCGAGATCAGTTCGGCCACGAGCACCTGCGCGGGCCCCTGCAGGTAATACTCGTGCTCGAGCGGTTCGCGCAGCTTCATGTACGTTTCCGAGCCGATCTGCATCGTTTCGCCCGCATGCATCCGCGCACCGCTTTCCAGCAGGTAGTGCATCACGTTGTTGAAGATGCCCGAATAGCGTTCGCCTTCGTGATGGCCTGCCGCGAGCGCGGCGAAATCGGGCAGGCCGAACACGTCGGCGCCGTATGTGCGCATCCACACGCCGTCGACGCCTTCGACTTCGTACTTCACGAAGCCGCAGAAGAACAGGTTCAACGGGATGTCGCGCAGCACTTCGAGGCTTTCTTCGCCGAGTTCCTTCGCGTTGAATACGCCGGCCGGCAACGACGTGTGCGCGTGCTCGTTCAGCACCGCGAGGCCGTTCTGTTCGGCCAGCGCGCCGGCGACGGCCGCCAGCGCGACATACTGGTCGAGCGGATTCGCGTCGTGCCCGGCGTAGTAAAGGATCACGTGGCTGCGGTTCGCGCGCACCTGCTGCTTCAGGTCCTGCCCGTAGTGGGCGGGCGCGACGCACGCTTCCAGCGCGTCGGACGGATAGGGCGCATCGAAGCCGACCAGCCGGACGACGTGGTTGCCCCAGCCGGCGAGCCCGAATACCTGCTCCAGCGTCGGCTCGGTTTCGACGCGCGCCTGCTTCATGCTCGGGTGGTACGCGCGCAGCGCGGCGGTCAGCGCGGCGATATCGACCTGCAGCGGGCCGTCGAAGACGACCGCGACGCTCAGCGGGTGCTCGACGTCGGGTGCCGCGACCAGCGCGACGGGGTTTTCGGGTTCTTCTTTGCGGCCAAAGAATCGGGATATCAGGCTCATCGGATTATCTTTGTGTCGATGCCGTTACAGGCAGGCGTGCCCTGTTCTCTCGGTCAGGGCGGGCCGTCGGGATGACGGTGGCCCGTAGTTTCCCCGGGTTCGGCGAATCTGGCAAATATCCGACGGCGTGGCCGGCGGCGAGCGCGGGTCAGCGCGGCAGCGCTTCGGCCTCGGCCCAGCGCTTGAACGAATCGAGACGCCGGCGCGTCTGCACGAGATAGAACGCGCCGATCAGCGGTTCGAGCAGCCAGCGCAGCCAGGACGGCTGAGCGCGGAAGTGGTACGTGAACTTCACCTCGGTCGACCCGGGCGTGTGCTCGGTGAAGTTCCAGCTGCCGCTGAAGCGTTCGAGCACCTTCGGCCCTTCGACCATCTCGACGGCGGCAACCTGCGGCGGGCGGTAGGAGATGTAGCGCGACACCATCGTCGCGCCCGACTGGCTGCGGCAGAACGCGTCGACGCCCACGTTGGCCGTCGTTCCGTCGAGCAGATAGGCGTCGGTGAGGAAGCTGTCCCACACGAGCCGCCGCGCGTAATCCTGCGACCACGTGAAGAGGCGTCTGCGATCGACGCCGACGGTCCGGCTGACTGAGATCCTCATGATGGCGGGCGCCAGGGCGCGGATTGGGATGAAATCGAGTGTAACCCGCCAATACCTTGCGTTTCGTCAGACTTCGTCAAGTCGAGCGTGCGCTCGAATGCGCTCGATTGACGCACCTCGGGATTTCCCCTAGGATTCATTCCAACCCTTCGGGACAGACCCGGAGCGTTTCAATCTCTTGAGGGAGCCTCATGAGTACGCAACAGAACCGGCGCTTCGACGCGCTCGTTTTCATTGGTCGTTTCCAGCCTCCGCATCGTGGTCACCTGAGCGTGCTGAAGTCGGCACTGAGCCGGACCGAGCGCGTGTGCGTGCTGATCGGGTCGACCGACAAGCCCCGCACCGTCAAGGATCCGTTCTCGTTCGACGAGCGCCGCCAGATGCTGGCTTCGCTGTTCGACGCGTCCGAGCGCGACCGCGTGACGATCGCGCCGTTGCAGGATTCGACGTACAACGACGGCGACTGGGTGCGCTGGGTGCAGGAGGCCGTCGCGTCCACGCTCGGCGATATCGCGCAGCGCAAGGTCGGATTGATCGGCCACGAGAAGGACGCCACGTCGTATTACCTGCGGATGTTCCCGCAATGGGAGCTCGTCGACGTCGATGCGACGGAAGACATTTCCGCCACCGAGATCCGCGACCAGTATTTCGCCGAACGCACCAACAGCTTCGTCCAGTGGGCCGTGCCGGAACCCGTGTTCAGCTGGCTCGAGCGTTTCCGCACACAGCCGGAATTCGCGCAACTGAAGTCGGAAGCCGAATTCATCGCCGCGTATCGCAAGGCGTGGGCGGCCGCACCGTATCCGGTCACGTTCGTGACGGTCGACGCGGTGGTCGTGCACTCGGGCCATATCCTGCTCGTGCGTCGCCGCAGCGAGCCGGGCCGCGGCCTGTGGGCACTGCCGGGCGGGTTCGTGAACCAGGACGAGCGGCTCGACGCGGCCTGCATCCGCGAGCTGCGCGAGGAAACCGGCCTCAAGCTGCCGGAGCCCGTGCTGCGCGGCTCGATCAAGGATCGTCAGGTGTTCGATCACCCAACCCGCTCGCTGCGCGGCCGCACGATCACGCACGCGTGCCTGTTCAACTTCCCGACCGGCGAGCTGCCGCGCGTGAAGGGCAGCGACGACGCCGACAAGGCGCGCTGGGTGCCGCTCAACGAATTCGCGCAGATGCGCAACGTGATGTTCGAGGATCACTTCGACATCGCGTATCACTTCCTGGGGAAGCTGTGATCCGCTGATTCCCCGCATTCCGTCCGCCGCGACAGACGCGGCGGCACTTCACCGGCCTAGAGGAGCTCTAGCCATGCAAAACGATCCCGGCGGCTTTGCCGCGGTTCTCGCCAATCCGATCCTCAACACGGATTCGTACAAGGCTTCCCATTTCCTGCAGTATCCGCCCGACGCGTCGGCGATGTTCTCGTACGTCGAATCGCGCGGCGGCCGCTACGACCGCACGGTGTTCTTCGGCCTGCAGATGCTGCTGAAGGAATATCTGTGCAAGCCGGTCACGCACGCAATGATCGACGACGCGCGCGATTTCTTCACGGTGCACGGCGTGCCGTTCAACGAAGCCGGGTGGCGCCATATCGTCGAGCGCTACGACGGCTACCTGCCGGTGACGATCCGTGCGGTGGCCGAGGGCTCGGTCGTGCCGGTGCACAACGTGCTGATGACCGTCGAATGCGACGATCCGCAGGTGTTCTGGCTCGCGTCGTATCTCGAGACGATGCTGCTGCGCGTCTGGTACCCGGTGACGGTCGCGACCCGCAGCTGGCACCTGCGGCAGACGATCCGTCGCTTCCTCGAAAAGACCGACGACGATCTCGCGCAACTGCCGTTCAAGCTGCACGATTTCGGCGCGCGCGGCGTGTCGAGCGCGGAATCGGCCGCGATCGGCGGCGCCGCGCACCTTGTGAATTTCATGGGCTCGGACACGGTGCTCGGCGTGCTGGCCGCGAACCGTTACTATCGCGAGCCGATGGCCGCGTACTCGGTGCCGGCGGCCGAGCACAGCACGATCACGTCGTGGGGGCGCGACGGCGAGGCCGATGCGTACCGGAACATGATCAACCGTTTCGGCTTGCCCGGTGCGATCGTGTCGGTCGTGTCGGACTCCTATGATCTGTTCGCCGCACTCGATCTGTGGGGCGGCGAGCTTCGGCAGGCCGTGATCGATTCGGGGGCGACGCTCGTCGTGCGTCCCGATTCGGGCGACCCCGTGACGATCGTGCTGCAGACCGTGCGTGCGCTCGACGCGTCGTTCGGCTCGACCTTGAACGGCAAGGGGCGGCGCGTGCTGAACCGCGTGCGCGTGATCCAGGGCGACGGTGTCGACGAACAGTCGATCGAAGCGATTCTCACCGCACTCGACGAGGCGGGCTATGCGGCCGGCAACCTCGTATTCGGCATGGGCGGCGCGTTGTTGCAGCAGGTGAACCGCGACACGCAGCGCTTCGCGATGAAGTGTTCGGCGATCCGGCGCGGCGGCGTGTGGCACGACGTCCGCAAGGATCCGGTCACCGATCAGGGCAAGCGCTCGAAGAAGGGGCGGCTGACGTTGCTGCGCAATCGCCGCACCGGCGAGTATCGGACCGTGACGCTGCCGTTGGCATGGGACGACCGCGCGCTGGAAGGCGAATGGGACGAGGCGCTCGAAACGGTGTTCGATACGGGGCGCCTGCTCGTCGATACGACATTTGCCGACGTGCGGGCGCGGGCGCACGCAGGCGAGGTGTGACGCGGGCGGGGGAGGCATCGCGCGTCCCCCGCCGTTCGCTTCGCGCAGTTACGAGCCGTTCGCCTCCACGGGCACGCCGCTGCGATCGGCCGCCCGCACCGCATCCATCGCCCGCGCGAGCGCATCGAACACGGCGGGCCCCTTGCAGCGCGACACGTTGAAGCGCATGTACGACGTTGCGCCGTGCGACGGACTGAACACGTTGCCGGGCGCCAGCACGACGTCGTGATCCAGCGCATGTCGTGCGACACGCGCGGCATCGAGCCCGCCGGGCAATTCCGCCCACACGAACAGGCCGCCGCGCGGCTCCGTCCAGATCCCCAGCCCGGCCCGCGTGAGGCGTCGGATCGTTTCGCCCATCGCATCCGCGAGACGCGCGCGCAGGCTGTCGAGATGGCGACGGTACGTGCCGTCGATCAGCAGCCGGTGCACGACGTTCGCACCGATCTGCGCATTGCCGAACGACGTCGCGAGCTTCAGGTCGACGAGCGCGTCGATCCATTCCGGGCGTGCGGCGACGAAGCCGCAGCGGATCGCGGCCGACAGCGTCTTCGAGAAGCTGCCGATCGACACGACGCGCGACAGCCCGTCGAACGCCGCGAGGCGCGGCGCGGGCGTGCTCTCGAAATCCGCGAAGATGTCGTCCTCGACGATCAGCAGTCCGTGCTCGGCGGCGAGCGTCAGCAGCCGGTGCGCGACGGGAGGCGCAAGCGTCGCGCCGGTCGGGTTGTGCAGCGCTGAGTTGGTGATGTACAGGCGCGGGCGGTGTTCGACGAGCACCTGCTCGAAGCGCGCGAGATCGGGACCGTCCGGCGTATACGGAACGCTGACGATCCGCGCGCGGTGTGCACGCAGCAGTGCCTGGAAGTTGAAGTAGCACGGATCGTCGAGTACGACCGTGTCGCCCGGTTCCAGCAGCAGGCGGCACACGAGGTCGAGCGCATGCGTGCCGCCGTCGGTCAGCATGATCTGCGCGGGTTCCGCGTGCACGCCGTGCTGCGCGAGCCGCCACGCGAGCTGCTGGCGCAGCGCGGGCAGGCCGAGCGGCGTCGCGTAGTCGGTCAGCGCGTCGGCATCGTCGCGCGACACGGCGCGCAGCGCGCGGCGCAGGCTCTCGTCCGGCAGCCACGACGGCGGCAGCCAGCCGCAGCCGGGCTTCACCGACGTGGGGGCCGCCTCGAGCGACTGGCGCGACAGCCACAGCGGATCGAGTTCACGATCGAGGCGCGGGCCGAGATCGGCGAGCGCGAGCGGCGGCGCGTGGCCCGACACGTAAAAACCCGAGCCGCGCCGCGCGACCAGCACGCCTTCGCTCGCGAGCCGTTCGTAAGCGTCGACGACCGTCGATTTCGACACGCGCAGACTGTCGGCCATCATCCGGATCGACGGCACGCGTGCGCCGGGCATCAGCGCGCGGCTCGCGATGCGCGCGCGCAGGGTGTCCATCACGGTTTCGACGCGCGTGCGCGACACGGCGGGCGGAACGGGAGGCGGGACGGTTTGGCTCATGGCGAAGAATGAACTGTACGGCCGGTTGTCCAGTACAGTTTGTCCGAATTGTATTGGGCTGTAGCTTACGCGCTTTTTGCGGGCGGCGGATCATCGGTCATCCACCTTTCCCGTTCAGGATTTACCGTGCAGAAAACGACCGACGGATGGCTCAGCGGCCTGCTGGGCGTGATCATCTTCAGTGGCTCGCTGCCCGCGACGCGTGTCGCGGTGCAGGGGCTCGATCCGCTGTTCCTCACCTTTGCGCGCGCGACGATCGCCGGTGTGCTCGGCCTGCTGCTGCTCGTCGTGCTGAAGCAGCGGCGGCCGACGCGGGCCGAGGCCGTGTCGCTGGCCATCGTCGCGCTCGGCGTCGTGGTCGGCTTTCCGTTGCTGACGGCGCTGGCGCTGAAGCACGTGACGTCCGCGCATGCGATCGTGTTCGTCGGGCTGCTGCCGCTCGCGACCGCATTGTTCGGCGTGTGGCGCGGCGGCGAACGGCCGCGGCTGCCGTTCTGGATCTTTTCGATCGTCGGCAGCGGTGCGGTGGCCGCGTTTGCGCTGCGCAACGGCGGGCAGGCATCGGTGGTCGGCGATGCGCTGATGCTGGCGGCGATCGTCGCGTGCGGGCTCGGCTACGCGGAAGGCGCGCGCCTGTCGCGCCAGCTCGGGGGCTGGCAGGTGATCTCGTGGGCGCTCGTGCTGTCGCTGCCGCTGATGGCGCCGCTCACGTGGCTCACGTGGCCCGCGTCGTTCGACGGCGTCGACGCCGCCGCGTTGTGGGGGCTTGCGTACGTGTCGCTGTTCAGCATGCTGATCGGCTTCGTGTTCTGGTATCGCGGGCTTGCGCTCGGCGGGATCGCCGGCGTCGGCCAGCTGCAGCTGCTGCAGCCGTTCTTTGGCTTCCTGCTGGCGGCCGGCCTGCTGCACGAGACGGTGCCGCCGTCGATGGTCGTCGTGACGGTCGTCGTGGTCGGTTGCGTGGCGGGCGCGAAGTATTTCTCGAAGATGGCGCCCGTGCAGCGCGCGGGGTGACGGGCGAGCCGGAACGCAGGCGCGGGCGCGACCGGTGGACGGTCTGCCCGCGTTCGTCTACTTGTCCGGCATGCACACGCGCAACCGGTGGCCGTCCGGATCGAGCGCGACGAACGTCAATCCGAACACGGCCGTCATCGGCGGCTGTTCGAACGGCACGCCGAGCGCCTTCCACGCTTCGTACAGGCGTTCGACTTCGCGCTCGTCGTCAACCATGAACGCCAGCTCGGAACGATGGCCGGTGCCACCCGATACGAAATCGCGTGCGCCGGTCGACCACAGGCCCAGATGCAGCCCGTTGTCGAACGTGAAGGCGGCGTAGGCCGGAAACGCGGCGACGGGCGGGCGCCCGAGCAGGCGCTCGTAGAACTGCGCGCTGCGTGTCGGGTCGTCGACATACAGCAGAACGAGATTCGGGGAAGTCATGCGGAGCCGTCCGGGTATCGATTAAGATGCGTCCCATTCTATGAACGGATGCTGTCAGAAAATGGCAGCATTGAACGATGACGCGCGCCGAACGATTGCTCTCGCTATTGCAGCTGCTGCGACGCCACCGCCTCCCGGTGAGCGGTCGCGTGCTGGCCGAAGCACTCGGCATTAGCCTGCGCACGGTCTATCGCGACATCGCGTCGCTGCAGGCGCAGGGGGCGGACATTGCAGGCGAGCCAGGTGTCGGCTACGTACTGCGTGCCGGTTTCATGCTGCCGCCGCTGATGTTTTCGCAATCCGAACTTGAAGCGCTGATGCTCGGTTTTCGATGGGTCGGGAAGTTCGCCGATGCGCAGCTCACGACGGCTGCATCCGATGCGCTTGCGAAGATCTCCGCCGTACTGCCGGCCGACCTGCGCCGCGAGATGGAGTGCACGACGCTGCTCGTCGGGCCGCGCACGGTCGAGGATCGGGAGACCATCGACATGGGTGCCGTGCGTGCGGCGGTCCGTTCCGAGAGCAAGATCCGGATCCGATATGCGGGTGAAGGCCGCCAGGCGAGCGACGAACGGATCGTGTGGCCATTCGCGCTCGGCTATTTCAACGACGTGCGGATTCTGGCGGCGTGGTGCGAAGGTCGGAACGACTTCCGGCATTTCCGGACCGATCGTATCGTCGAGCTGGAACGGCTGGATCTGCGTTACCCGCGGCGGCGCGCGGCGTTGCTGAAGGCGTGGCGCGCGGCGGGGGCCGACGTTCGGGTGACGGTGAGGTAATGCGCGGGCGGTGACGGGGCGTAGAGCGGGCCGCGCATCGCGCGCCCCGTTCCGTGCGGCCGGGCGGCCGCACGCGCCGGTGTGCTTATGCGACGTGCGCCACGCCGTACTGTGCCGACAGGTATCGCCGGATATCGGCGGGCGAATCGATGAAGCGCCGGCCGTTGTGCTCGCGAATCGCGAGGGTGTCGTCGCTCGGTGCCTGTCCGTCGCCGAGCACGAGCACGGGCGCCGACTGGTTGTCCGCGCCGATCAGCGTGACGATCGGCTGGCGCGGACGCGGTGCGTCGATGTATTCGACGTCAATGGCGTCGCGTAACTGCGGATAGAAACTCAGCAGCCCTTCGACGGAAACCGAATCGCCGCAGTAGAACGGACCTTCGGAGTCCTTGAAGAAGCCCGGGCGAAGAATGAACAGCGTGTCTTTCATGATGGTCTCGCTATGACAGAGGGAAAAACGCCGAAGAAAACCTGATGCGGGGCGATGCGTGACGTCGCCGGATGTCACGCTTCCGCGAGTGCGGCGGCGCGCATTCTCGCGAAGCCGGCGGCGAGGTCGGCAATCATGTCGTCTGGATGCTCGAGCCCTGCATGAATCCGCAACAGCGGGCCGGCTGCCTCCCATTGGGTGGCGGTACGGTGGCGTGACGGATTGGACGGGACGATCAGGCTTTCGAAGCCGCCCCAGCTATACCCCATGCCGAAGCAGGTCATGCCGTCGAGCAGCGCGCGCACGGCTTCGTCGGCCTGCGGATGCAGCACTACACCGAACAACCCGCACGCGCCCGTGAAATCGCGCTGCCACAGCGCGTGGCCCGCGTCGCCGGGGCGCGCCGGATAGAGGATCCGCGCGACTTCCGGCTGCTGCGAGAGCCAGTCGGTCAGCACGTGTGCATTGCGCTGGTGCCGCTCGAGCCGGACCGACAGCGTACGCAGGCCGCGCAGCGCGAGATACGCGTCGTCACCGCTGACGGTCATTCCGAGTTGCCGGTAGAAGCGCGTGACTTTCGGCGCGAGCGCCTCGGTCGTCAGGATCGCCCCCATCAACACGTCGGAGTGCCCGGCGATGTATTTGGTCGCGGCGTGAATCGACACGTCGACACCGTGCGAGAACGAGCGGAAGTTCAGCGGCGTGCCCCAGGTGTTGTCGAGCAGCACGACTGCGCCGTGCTCGTGCGCGGCGCGACTGATGGCCGGAATATCCTGCACTTCGAAAGTCAGCGAGCCCGGCGATTCGGCGAACACCGCGCGCGTGTTCGATCGCATCAGCGACGCGATGTTCGCGCCGATAGCCGGATCGTAGTAAGTCGTCTCGATGCCGAGGCGCGCCAGCGTTTCGTCGCAGAACGACCGGGTCGGGTCGTACACGGAATCGGCCATCAGCAGATGGTCGCCCGGATTCAGCACAGCAAGCAGTGCAGTCGTGATCGCACTGAGGCCGCTTGGCGTCAGCAGCGCGGCGTGTGCGCCCTCGAGCCGCGCGAGCGCTTTCTCTAGCGCGCGCGTGGTCGGGCTGCCATGACGCCCGTACGCGAGCGGCGTGCCGCGTACGGCGTCGAGCGCGTCGGTGCCGTGAAAGAGCAACGTCGACTGGCGATAGACGGGCGGGTTTACCGGCGAACCGGGCTGGCCGTGTGCGCGGCCTTCATGGGCGAGAACGGTATCGGTCGAATGCAGGGGGTTCAAGATATCTCCTTGGGGTGTCGATCAATCGAAACGGGGCAGCTGTCGCGCGGTCAATGCAGGATCTTGTCGAGGAAGTCGCGCGCGCGTTCGGAGCGCGGTGACGCGAAGAACCGGTCGCTGGCCGCATCCTCGACCACCGCGCCCTGGTCCATGAAGATCACGCGATGCGCAACCTTCCGTGCGAAGCCCATTTCATGCGTCACGCAGACCATCGTCATGCCTTCGCGCGCGAGCTCGACCATCACGTCGAGCACTTCGTTGATCATCTCGGGATCGAGCGCGGAGGTCGGTTCGTCGAACAGCATCGCGACCGGGTTCATCGACAGCGCGCGCGCGATCGCGACGCGCTGCTGCTGCCCGCCGGACAACTGCCCCGGATACTTGTGCGCGTGTGCCTTCAGGCCGACACGATCGAGCAGCTTCATGCCGTTTTCGACGGCCTCGTCCTTGCGGCGGCCGAGCACCTTGATCTGCGCCAGCGTCAGGTTGTCGGTGATCGACAGGTGCGGAAACAGCTCGAAATGCTGGAACACCATGCCGACGCGGGCGCGCAACTGCGCAAGCTTCGTGGCGGGATCGCCGAGCCGCGTGCCGTCGACGGTGATGCTGCCTTTCTGGAACGGTTCGAGGCCATTGATCGTCTTGATCAGCGTCGATTTGCCCGAGCCCGACGGCCCGCACACGACGACCACTTCGCCCTTCGAGACTGCGGCGCTGCATGCCGACAGCACCTGGTGCTTGCCATACCATTTCGATACGTTGTCGAGCGTAATCATGTTCTGTCCGTCGATGGAGTTCATGTGAGTGCCGGATACGCGTTCAATGCGTGGACGGCAGCGCGAGGCGCGTCTCGACGCGACCCTGAAGCCGCGTGAGCAGCGTGCTGAGGACCCAGTAGATCGCGGCGGCAGCGAGATAGAGCGGCAGCGGCTGGAACGTCGCGGCGATCACTTCCTGCGTCGAGCGCAGCAATTCGGTGACGGTGATCACGGAGACCAGCGACGTGTCCTTGATCAGGCTGATCAGCGTGTTGCCGAGGCTCGGCACCGCGAGGCGCAGCGCTTGCGGGCAGACGATGTAGCGCAGCGTCTGCACGTGCGTGAGACCGAGACTGTGTGCGGCGGCCCATTGCCCGCGCCCGATGCCGAGAATCGCGCCGCGCATGCTTTCGGACAGGTAGGCGCCCGCATTGAGCGTCAGCGTGAAGATGCCGGCCGTCGTGGGGTCGAGGGTGATGCCGAGATCGGGCAGTCCGTAGTAGACGACGAACATCTGCACGAGCAGCGGCGTGCCGCGCATCAGGCTGACGTAGCCTTGCGCGAGGCTGGCGGCAAGCCGGTTGCTGCCGATGCGCATGATCGCGATCACGAGCCCGACGACGAGGCCCAGCGCCATCGACGCGACGGCGAACTTCAGCGTGAGCATGGCGCCCTTGACCATCACGGGCAGCGTATGAATGACCAGTTGGAGTGCTTCCATTGCGTGTCTCCTGATTGTGTGCCGGACGGCCCGCGCGTTCGGGCGCGCGGGCGCGGGGCGGGCTGCGTTATTGCGTCACCGGCTTGGTCGTGTCCGTGCCGAACCACTGCATCGAGATCTTCTTCAGCGTGCCGTCCTGCTGCAGCGATGCCACTGCGTCGTCGATCGCCTTCGCGAATTTCGGATTGCCCTTGCGGAACGGGATGCCCATCCGGTCCTCGCCGCCCGCGAGCACGGAACCCGGGCGCAGCGGCAGGTGGGAGTTCTTGATCAGGTAGTTGAGCATCAGGCGATCGTTGACCGCCGCATCGAGCCGGCCGGCGGCGAGGTCGCGCAGGTTTTCCGGCGTACCGGGGTAGACCTGCAGGTCGATCGCGGGCACGGTCTTGACCAGGTCGACGTAGTTGCTGCCCATCGTCACGCCGACCTTCTTGCCTTTCAGCTCGTCGAGCGACTTGAATGCGCGCGCATCGTTTTGCCGTTGCAACAGTTGCGCGGACGAATACACGTACGGCGCGCTGAAGTCGAGCGCCTGCTGGCGCGACGGCGTGATTGCGACCTGGTTGACGATCACGTCGAACTTGCCGGCCTGCAGGCCCGCAAGAATCCCGCTCCATTCGGTCGTCACGAACTGCGGCTTCACGCCGAGGCGGGTGGCAACCGCCTTCGCGACGTCGACGTCGAAGCCTTCGAGCTGACCGTCGGCATTGCGGTAGTCGAACGGCGGGTAGGTGCCTTCCAGTGCGATCTTCAGCACGCCGGCCTGCTTGACGGTGTCGAGCAGGTCGGCTGCGTGCGACGTCGCGGCCGCGATGCAGAGGAGGGCGGCCGCGATGCCTTGCTTGAACGTCGGGGTGAAGTGCTTCATGGTTGTCTCCGGGGTTGTTGTCGAAAATTCAGGGTGTGCAACGCCGCGGCGACGGGCAGCGTCGCCGTGGGCGGGAAGTCGGTGAAGCCGTGAGGCGCGGCGAGTGTCGTGGCTCGCCGCGCGCGATGCCGTGCGTTACGGCATGCGTTCGGGCGCGATGAAGGACCGGTGCGCGTGCGGAGCGGAGCGGCCGGCGCGCGAGCCGTGGCGAAGGCCGGCGTGCGCGGCGAAGCGTTCAAGCGTGCGATTCATGATTGCCCGTACAGCATTGCGAGTGTGGTGGACCGGATGCATCGCAGATGCGTATCCGGCGACAGGAATGCGGTGCGACTGAGGGCAATCTTAGTTTTGTCAAAAGGGAATGTGTTTCCAAAGATGCGTGCACTTTTCACGCGACGTGGAATGTTTTTCTCTGCGTGCGAGAGGTGGCGCATGCGATCTGCTGCGGTTGCGCGTGATGGGAGGGAGGCGGTGCTACGGCACGCGCCGGCGGTTGCTCCGGGCTGCGATCCAGAAGCAAAACGGCCAGGCTGCCGGTAGTGGCAAGCCTGGCCGTTGGCCTTCGTCGCGAAGGATGCGTGTTACTCGAACGTCTCGAGCGCAAGCAGTTCTTCAATGGTCTGCCGGCGGCGGATCAACCGCGGCGCGCCATGATCGACGAGCACTTCCGGCGCGAGCGGCCGGCTGTTGTAGTTCGAGGACATCGATGCGCCGTATGCGCCCGCGTCGTGCAGGAACAGCAGGTCGCCGATCTGCGGTTGCGGGAGCTTGCGGTGCGTGACCACGCCGCCCGCGTCCTGCGTGAACACGTCGCCCGATTCGCACAGCGGCCCCGCGATCGCGAGATCGACGGCCGGCCGGCCGGCGGGCAGCGCGCCATCGTGCGCATGCACGGATACCGCGTGGTAGCTGCCGTACATCGACGGGCGCATCAGGTCGTTGAAGCCCGCGTCGATCAGCACGAAATCATGCTTCGGCCGGCGGTTCACGGCCTGCACCTCGGTGACGAGCGTGCCGGCTTCCGCGACGAGGAAGCGGCCCGGTTCGATCTCGATGCGCACCGGGTGGCCGAGGTGACGTTCGATCCGCTTGCGCGCGGCGTCCCACTGGCTGAAATAGTGACCGACGTCGACACGCGGCTCGCCGTCGCGATACGGGATCGACAGTCCGCCGCCGGCCGAAATCGCGTCGATGTCATGGCCGAGCGACGTGACGAGATCGACCATTGCATCGCAGACCTGCGACAGGTGGCCGTAGTCGACGCCCGAGCCGATGTGCATGTGGATGCCGACGAGCTTCAGCCCGTACTGGCGCACGATCTCGATCGCGCGCGGCACGTCGTCGATCCAGATGCCGTGCTTGCTTTGCGGGCCGCCGGTGTTGGTCTTGTTGCTGTGGCCGTGGCCGAAGCCGGGGTTGACGCGCAGCCACACGCGGTGGCCCGGCGCGTGCTCGCCGATGCGCGCGAGCATGTCGAGCGAACCGGCGTTGACGGTCACGCCATGCTTCAGCACCGCCGCGAGCGTCGGGCGGTCGATCAGGTCGGCCGTGAACACGACGCCTTCCGGCTCGCCGGCCGGGCTGAAGCCCGCTGCGAGGCTGCGCTCGATTTCGCCGAGCGACACGGCGTCGACGCACGCGCCTGCTTCGCGCATCAGCTTCAGGATATGGATGTTCGAGTTCGCCTTCTGCGCATAGCGGATCACGTCGAACTGGCGCAGTTGGGCGATGCGGTCGCGGATGACGTCGGCGTCGTACACCCACAGCGGGGTGCCGTATTGCTGCGCGAGCGTCGCGAGCTGGCGGGAATCGAGGGACATGGCGGATGAATCGGATCGAAAGAACGGATAGCGTGGATGATGCACCTGATCGCCTATACAGTAAAATGCCTGTTTATCCAAACACGATTCATTTCTGATATAGAAGATCATGCTGACGCACCGTCATATCGAAGTGTTTCGCGCGCTGATGGTCACCGGCAGCACGACGCGCGCGGCCGAGATGCTGTACACGTCGCAGCCGACGGTCAGCCGCGAGCTCGCGCGGATGGAGCAGGTCGTCGGCTTCGCGCTGTTCGAGCGCACGCACGGCCGGCTGCGGCCGACGATGGCCGCGCTGACGCTGTTCGACGACGTGCGGCTCGCGTATGTGGGGCTCGAACGCGTGGCGGCAACGGCCGCGCGCCTGCGCGAGTTTCGCGACGGCCAGCTGTCGGTGATCGCGCTGCCGGCGTTCTCGCACGCGATCCTGCCCGGCGCGTGCCGGCGTTTTCACGAGGCCCACGCGGGCGTCAGCGTGTCGGTCGCGACCCAGGAATCGCCGGTGCTCGAAGAATGGCTGACCGCGCAGCGTTACGACCTCGGGCTGACCGAGCATGACGTCGCGCCGGCCGGCACTGTGCTCACGCCGCTGCTCGAAGTGGATGAGGTGTGCGTGCTGCCCGACGGCCATCCGCTGCTCGCGCAGGACGCGATCGATCTGCTGGATCTCGCCGATCGCCCGTTCGTGAGCCTGTCGCTGAACGATCCGTACCGCATCCTGATCGACGAGGCATTCGCACAACTCGGCGTCGCGCCGCGCTCGGTGGTCGACACGCCGTCGGCCGTGTCGGTGTGTGCGTTCGTGCGGCAGGGGCTCGGCGCCGCGATCGTCAATCCGCTGACCGCGCTCGATTTCGTCGGGCGCGACCTGCACGTGCGGCCGCTCACGCGGTCGTTTCCGTACCGGGTCAGCGTGATCGTGCCCGAGCACCGGCCGAAGAGCCTGCTCGTCGATGCGTTCGCCGATGCGCTGCGCGGCGAAGCGAAGGCGATCCGGCGCAGGCTTGCCGCACACCTCGGCTAGCGGCACCGTATGATGGGCGTTTCGCCGCCATCGTCCTCACTTTCCGGAATCTCGTCATGACCGCCGCATCGTCTGCCCTCGAACCACCGACTCTCACCGGCGAACGCGTCGTCCTGCGGCCGCTCGACCGATCCGACCGGCAGGCGCTGCTGGACGCTGCGGCCGACGGCGAGTTGTGGAACCTCAAGGTCACGGTCGTGCCGGGCGCGGAGACGGTCGACGCGTATATCGATACGGCATTGCAGGGGCGCGCGGCCGGCACCGTGATGCCGTTCGTGATCGTCGATCGCGCATCGGGCCGCGTGATCGGCAGCACGCGCTTCTGGAAGGTCGACCGCAAGAACCGCAAGCTCGAGATCGGCCATACGTGGCTGAGCGAATCGGCGCAGCGCACGCGCGCGAATACCGAAGCGAAGCGGTTGCTGCTGGCCTATGCGTTCGACACGCTGCAGTGCGTGCGCGTGCAGTTCACGACGGACGAACTGAACGAGAAATCGCGTGCGGCGATCCTGCGGCTCGGGGCAAAACAGGAAGGCATCGTGCGTCACGAGCGGATCATGCCCGACGGCCGCAAGCGCAATTCGGTGCGCTTCAGCATCATCGACGACGAATGGCCGGAGGTGCGTGCGCGACTTGAGGCGAAGCTCGCGACGTAACGTGTGACGTGCATCGCGCTACCGGCAGGGGAGGCGGCAGCGCGACGACGGGGAAGCGGTGCGCCGCGCACGGAGCGCGGCGCTGCATCGCGTTACTGCGCCGATGCGAGGTGGTGACGTTGCGCGAGCTTCTGCGCGTCTGCGTAGTGCGCCTGCAGGATCGGCAGCGACTGGCGAGCGACTTCCTTCAGCTTCGTGTCGCGGCCCGACGCGATTTCGGCCTGGAATGCCGAGATCGCCTTCTGCTGGCCGGCGAGTGCGACCTGCTCGATATACGCCTTGTCGAACTCGGCGCCGCGCAGGTTCTTGATGCTGCCGAGCACGGCCGTGTCCGGGTCGTTGGCCGGCACGTCGACGCCGCGCGGGCTTGCCGCGCGCATCGCCTGGATGATCTTTTCATCGTCGGTCGACACGCGTTGCGCGAACGCCTTGACCTGGCTGTCCGACGTGCGCGCATCGGCGATGCGTGCGGCGTCGTGCTGCGTCGACACGGTCTTCGTGCCGTCCGTGATGAAGGCCTGGTCGGCTTCGTGGATGCGCGTCGCGGCTGCGGCCGGCGCAGCAGGCGTGGCCGGTGCCGGTTGTGCGGTTTGCGCGGTCGCCGTCACGGCGACGAGAAGCAGGCCAGCGGCAGACAATGCAAGGCGCGAGATTTGGGGAAAGCGGTTCATGAGACCTCCTTTCGATCGGGGCTCTGGTTGAAAAACGGATCGTGTGATCCGTCGCTGTGCGAGAGACCGGGCGCGCCCGGGCCGGATTCGACCGCCGCTCTGCCGCGGCGCCGGTCGAAGTGTTTCCCGGCCCGACTGATTCTAGGAGAGCGGTCGGGTAGCAGGTGCAACCGTGCTGTGGCTTGTGTAACCGATGGTAAGACGAATCGATGCGCTCACCCGCGGGCAGGTATTGCGTACCTGATGTGCGCGCAATGGCGGCAATTTTTTCGCGCGTGGGGCGCATGCAATGCATGCGATGTGCGCACGTGCCATCTGCATTGGACGTGTCGTGCACGTCGAGCGACGTGTCGGGGCATGCCTGCGACGCGCGAGAGGCGTCACACGCGATCGAGCAGTGCGTCGAGGCGCGGCAGCAACGGCGTTGCGCAATGTGCCTGCAATGCTTCGGGCGCGGTGTAGCCCCACGCGACGCCCTGGAACGCGATGTGTGCGCGCCGCGCGGCCTCGGCATCGCGGATTTCGTCGCCGACATACAGCACGTCGTCGGCGCGCATGCCGGCCTCGCGAACCAGCGCGCGCAGACGACGTGCCTTGCCGAACAGCGGAATGCCGCAGGCGAAATGATCGACGCGGCGGCAAGCGCGCGTGCCGAGCCGGTCGCGCACGATGTCTTCGGTATTCGACGTGGCGATCGCGATGCGGATGCCGCGCATCGCGAGCGCGTCGAACGTTTCATCGACGCCGGGGAACAGCATCACTTGCGCGATGCGCGGCTGCATCAGCCGGCGCATGTCGATCGTTACGCGCGGCACCTTCCACATCGGCACGTCGAGCGCGCGGATGATGTCGCGCGCCGACATCCCGCGCAGCGCGGGACGCAGTTCGGGGGTGGCGTCGCGAAAGCCGTGCAGGCGCGACGCTTCCGACAGCGCCGCGAGAAAGCTGTCGAGCGAATCGGCGAGCGTGCCGTCGAAGTCGAATGCGATGAGGCGGTAGGGCATGAAGCGATGTGGCAGGTTTATTGGGCGGGTGACATTGTCACCGAATCGAGACCCGTTGCCCGCACCGTCGCTTGCGCCTGCGGCGAAGCGAGATAGTCGAGCAGCTTCTTCGCATCCTCCGGATGATCGGCGCCGACCGGAATGCCGCCGGCGAAACGCGTGACCGACTGCACGGATTCAGGCACCTTGCCCGCATACGTGACGCCCGGCACCGGCAGCAGTTCGCTGACCTGCTGGAAGCCGATTTCATAGTCGCCGGTCGCAACGACGGACGCAACCGGGATACGCGGCACCTTCTTCGCCTTCGGCTTCACCTGCTCCTCGACGCCGAGCTTCCGGAACATTTCCTTCTCGACGTAGACGCCGCTCGCGCTGTCCGAATACGCGACCGATTTCGCGTGCAGCAGCACGTCCTTCAACTGGTCGACGGTGCCGATGTCGGGCTTCGGCGCGCCGGCGCGCACGACCATGCCGATCCGCGAATCGGCAAGCTCGACGCGTGACGCGGGAATCACCTTGCCTTCCTCGATCAGCTGGTCGAGCGCATAGCCGACCATGATCAGCACGTCGGCCTTCTCGCCGCGCGCGAGGCGGTTCGGGATCGCTTCCTTCGACTGGCCCATCGACGGGCCGGAGATCGTGTCGAGCGTGTCGCCGGATGAAGCGGTGAAACTGGGGCCCAGTTGCTTGTACGCGGCCGTGAAGCCGCCGGAGATCATCACGCG
Organism: Burkholderia cepacia complex sp. TUM26381; assembly: GCF_057439935.1. NCBI lineage: Bacteria > Pseudomonadati > Pseudomonadota > Betaproteobacteria > Burkholderiales > Burkholderiaceae > Burkholderia > Burkholderia cepacia complex sp. TUM26381. The sequence continues at coordinate 982,234 of NZ_CM172007.1, forward strand.
CAACTCGGCTGCATCGGCCGGCAAGGTAGCGGACGCGAGCGCGGCGGCGGCGAGCCAGAGCGCGGCGCGGCGCGCGAGGGAATGGCGGGGGGCAGCGGCGGTGAGTGCGGCTTGGGCGCGCATGGGCGTGTCTCCTTCCAGTCTGTCTTTGTCGGGGTGCGCGGTCGCGAATGATCGGCACGGGCTACATGATCTACCGAAATGCGTGCGGGTGCCGCGCGGCGTGCGCATGTTGCCGGCTGGCGCGCGACGCGGGAAGGAAAGCCCGGTATGCTGTCCGGCGTCCGCGATGGCGGTTTCCCGATGCTTGTTCCTGCCTGAATTCGATCACATGACAATCGCTCGTGCCCGTTGTGCGATGTGGGCGCTTGGCGCGACCCTCGCGTTGACCGCCGCTACGGAAGTGGCCGCGGCCCCGGTAAAACGCTGCGGATGGCTCGAGAATCCGACGCCGGCCAACTGGTGGCTGGTCGACAAGGACGGCAGCTGGACATTGTCGACCATGGGCAACGAGCCGGTGCCGGGCCTCGATGAGATGCCCGACATGTCGAAGCACGGCTGGGTCGTCACCAATGCGGGGATGCACGGCTATGGCTGCGCATGCCTCGATCTGGAGATCGATCCGCGTACGCGCGAGGTGACAAGGATCGCGGCAGCGAAGCCGCTTCCGCTGAAGCGTTGCAAGGCCGACAAGACGTTGCCGGCGCCGTAACGAGCGGAGAGGGAGGCCGCGCTACTCGCCGTGATAGCGACAAGAAACGATGCCGATCTGATGGTCATCGGCGTCGTGGCCCCGGCGGTTCGTGCCGGCGTTCAGCCGCAGCGGATGGGGGGCGTCCCTTGTCCCCCGCACCACAGCGCGGTATCGTCGAAGCTTCGCCTTCCACCCCCGACCGGAGAACAGCCGTGCCCGCAGCCGCCCCCGCCATGCTGAGATTTTCCACCGACAAGCGCGAACTCGACATCGACGCGATCTACGACTTCCTGCATCGCGACGCATACTGGTCGCAGGGCATTCCGCGCGACGTGGTCGAGAAGGCGATCGAGGGTTCACTGTGCTTCGGCGCGTACGTCGGCGACCGGCTCGTCGGGTTCGCGCGGCTCGTCACCGATCACGCGACGTTCGCATACCTGTGCGACGTGTTCGTGCTGCCGGCCGAACGCGGCAACGGCTACGGGCGCGCGCTGATCGACCATGTATTCGCGCAGGACATGGTGCAGCGGCTGCGTCGCATCATGCTCGTGACGACCGACGCGCACGAGCTGTACCGGCCGGTCGGCTTCGGGCCGTCCGCGAACCCCGAGCGGCTGATGGAGATCCGCCGCCCCGACATCTACGCGAAACGCTGACGCGCGGCGCAGCGCATACAATACGCGCTTTCCGTTTTTGCCGAAGAGAAGCACACCATGACCGAACAGGAAGCCGAACAGCTCGCGACGCATCGTCACTACAAGGGCGGGCTGTACCGCTACATCGGCGTTGCCCGCCATTCCGAAACCGAGGAATCGGTGGTCGTGTACGAGCATCTGTGGCCGCATGCGCGCGGGCTGTGGGTGCGGCCGGAAGCGATGTTCAACGGCAATCTCGAAGACGGCACGCCGCGCTTCCGCAAGCTGCGCGACTGATCGGCTCCCGGCAGCGTGCGCTGCCGGGAGGGCCGGCTGCGCGAACGCTCCCCCGTTACGCGCCGGCCAGCGCCTGCATCAACTCGGGTGGCGCATGCTTGACCGTCACCGCCGGCGTGCCGTGCCACGCCGCGAGTTTCTTCACGGCCTTCGCGACGTCGGCCGCGAGCCCCGTGCCGAAGCGCACGCCCGGCTCGACATGCACCGCTTTCAGTTCGAACGTGCCCAGCGTGCGATGCGCTTTCGCATCGACGCGGCCGACCAGCCGGCCGCGATGCAGCACGGGCAGGCAGAAATAGCCGTAGCGCCGCTTGGGTTCGGGCGTATAGCACTCGATCGTGTAGTCGAAACCGAACAGCGTCGATGCGCGCCGCCGGTCCCAGACGACCGGATCGAACGGTGACAGCAGCGTCGTGACCGTCGAGCGCAGCGTGTCGGCCTCGGCGGCCGGCAGCAACGCTTCGAGCGAGCGGTGCACGTAGGCCGGTTCCTGCCAGTCGTCGATCTGCACCGGGATCAGGTCGCCCGCGTCCGCGAGCCGCTCCAGCTCCACACGGTACGAACGGCGCGGCAGCCGGTAGTAGTCGGCCACCCAGTCCGCGCGCACGACGCCGAGCGCGCGGCATGTGTAGTCGAGCAACGCCGGCAGGACGGCATCGCGCGGCGGCAGGTCACGCGTGTCGTCCCAGCCAGGCAGCACGCGCTCGCGCACGTCGTACACGCGCTGGAAATTGCGGCGTTCCGATACCATCAGGTCGCCCGTCGTGAACAGTACCTCCAGGTGCTGTTTCTCCGGCTTGCGATCCCACCAGCCGTTGCCCTTCGCGCCATCCTCGCGCACGAAGTCGGCCGACCGCACCGGGCCGCCTTCGCGAATCCGCGCGAGCAGCCGCTCGATGTCGGGACGATTCTGCTCGTGCCATTCGGCCGCGTATTTCCAGCCCATCCCCGACGGATCGAGCATCTTGTAGCGCATCAGCCCGAATTGCTCGACCGGCAGGAAACACGCTTCGTGCGACCAGTATTCGAACAGGCGCGCCTCGGCGAGGTGTTCGTCGAGCCACTGCGGCGAGTAGTCGCCAAGGCGGCTGAACAGCACGAGATACGGGCTGCGGGCGACGACATGGATGGTGTCGATCTGCAACTGCGCCATCCGGCGGATCGTGTCGAGCACGTCGGGCTTGGTCGCCTTGCGGCGGGGCGGTGTCAGCAGGCCCTGCGCGGCGAGATGCAGCGCGCGGGCGGCGGCGGGCGAGAGCGTAAGCATCGGAAGGGCGGTCGAGGGTGACGATCGGGGACCACTTTAGCGCGAAAGCGGCGCGCGCGTGCGACGCGCCGCTGCAACGCGTCTGACAATGGTTGACAGATGCGTTTCGCAAGTTTCCCTATAGTGCAGTTCATGGCGCGACGACACGTGCGCGCAACGATTCCGCTTCCGACGCACATATGTCCATGGCACGCAGGAAGCGAATCCGGGATTCTCAACCCCCATCGGGAATCCAGGAGCCCTGAGCGGACATCCATGCGGCTGTGCACCGGCCCCGAGTGGATGTCCGCTGATTTTTTTGTATTTCCGGTTTTTCACCCGTCGCCGCGCGGCGGGTCATGCGATGGCGGCGGAAACGATTCCGCCGCATCGGCCATTCATTGCCGCTTGCCGCGTGCGACTTCGTCGCCGGCACCGGGCGGCAGCCGCCGCGTGATCGGAATCGACGCGAACGAGCACAGCCCGACCACGAGGAACGCGGGCCAGAAATCCGACCACACCATCGCCTGGTGGCCCTGCAGCCAGTGAGACACATGCAGCACGAGGCCGGCCACCGTCACGCCGAGGCCGAGCGACATCTGCTGCACGACGCTGCCGAGGCTCGTCGCGCGGCCGGCGTCGCGCGGCGAGATGTCCGCGTAGATCATCGAGTTCAGGCTCGTGAACTGCAGCGCGGGGAAGATGCCGCCGACGAGCACGATCAGCCAGATCGCCCAGGTCGGCATGCCGGGATGGAACACGCCGTACGCAGCGATCGCGAGCCCCGCGAATGCCGCGTTGTAGATCAGCACCGTACGAAAGCCGAAGCGGCGCAGCGTATACGTGGCCGTCGACCGGCTCATCGCGCCGCCCAGCGCGGACGCGCACGTGATGAGCCCCGAGTGGAACGCGCTCATCCCGAGCCCTTCCTGCAGCGCGAGCGGCAGCAGGAACGGCACCGCGCCGAGGCCGATGCGGAACAGCGACCCGCCGACGACGCTCGCGTGATACGTCGGGATCTTCAGGAAACTGAGGTCGAGCACCGGGCGCTCCTTGCGGCGCGCATACGGCACGTAGAGCGCGAGCATCGCGGTACCGGCCACGCACATGAAGATCGCATTCGAGCGCGACGTGAGCGAGCCGTCGATCAGCGTGAGCCCCATCAGCAGCAGCGCGGCGCCGCTCGCCGACAGCAGGAAGCCGAACCAGTCGAGCGGGCCGGGATCGGGCTCGTGCGTGTTCGCGATGTGCTTGCTCGCGAGATAGATCCCGTAGATGCCGATCGGTACGTTGATGAAGAAGATCATCCGCCAGTGCAGGTAGGTCGTGATGAAGCCGCCGACGAGCGGCCCGACCGTGGGCCCGAACAGCGCGGGAATCGCGAGGTAGTTCATCGCGCGCACAAGATCGGAGCGCGGCACCGCGCGGAAGATGATGATGCGGCCCACCGGCACCATCATTGCGCCGCCGACACCCTGGATGAAGCGCGCGAACGTGAGCACGCCGAGCGAGTTGGACGCCGCGCACATCAGCGAGCCGACGACGAAGATGCCGATCGCGGTGCGGAACACGGCACGCGCGCTGAAGCGGTCGGCGAGCCATCCGCAGATCGGGATGAATACGCCGAGCCCGACCACGTAGGCCGTGATCGCGATGTTCAGTGTGACGGGGTTGTGCCCGAAGTCCCTCGCCATCGCAGGCAGTGCGGTGACGATGATGTTCGCGTCGACGCTTTCCATGAACAACGCACAGGCAACGATGAGCGGTGCTAGAAAGACGGGCGACATGGGCTGGGCGCGCGGTAAAGACGTCATTATGCCCACAATGTGACCGTTGAGTCACGCATGACAACAGATGTTTCGCATGTTGCAACAGTCGTCTTTTCTGGCGAGCGTGCAGAAAGAACGACTGCGCATGCGCGGTACGTGCACCGGGCATGCGTGCGCATGTACTCAGCTGGCGGACAGCGCGGCCTCGTCATGATTGGACGCCTATGCGTTCTCGATGCCCGGCAGAATCCCGGCGCTGTCGAAGCAGCGATCCCGGAACGGCGCGTCGCGCAGCGCCTCGACGACGTGTTCGTATGTGTGGCGATCCCGTGCGTCCCACACCCGCACGTCGGTCACGCGCACCGAGTGGAGCGCGGTGTCGTAGAAGCGCAGCGACACGCGTTCGCTGCGCGTCTGCCGAATCGGCTCGACGTGTTCGCGCCGCAGCCGGAAGCGTTCGGGCGCGGGACAGCCGAGCCGTTCGGGGCGGGTCTTCGCGAGCATGCACACGGTGAGCGGCGTCGAAGTGTTGGCTGAGTCATGTCGATTCCTTTTGACGGAGCGGACGTGCGTTTCTAGAATATGAGCGTTCGCTCATATTGGAAACTCGCATTCCCGCCATGTCCGAATCGTCTTCCCGCATTCCGCTTTCGCCCCGCAAGGCGCCGCGCCAGCGCCGTTCGGTGGCGACCGTCGATGCGATCGTCGAGGCCGCCGCTCGCATTCTGGAGCGCGACGGCTTCGACGGTTACACGACGAACGCGGTCGCGGCGCTGGCCGGCGTGAGCATCGGCTCGCTCTATCAATACTTCCCGAATCGCGATGCGCTGACGGCCGCGCTCGTCGAGCGCGAGAGTGCGCATCTGCTCGACGACGTCGACCGGGCTGCCGCGCTGTCGTCCTGCGACGACGTGCTGCGCATGCTGGTGCGCGGGGCCGTCGCGCACCAGATGCGCCGGCCCGTGCTCGCGCGGCTGATCGATTTCGAGGAAGCGCGGCTGCCGCTCGGTGCGCGCGCCGCACGCGTCGTGGACCGTATCCACGCGACGCTGCTGCATGCGCTCGGGCGGCGCGATGCGCCGCGCGTCGCGGCGCCCGACGTCGTCGCGCACGATCTGCTCGCGATCGTGAAAGGCATCGTCGACGCGGCGGGCGCGCGCGGCGAGACCGATGCGGAGGCGCTCGAAGCGCGTGCGTGGCGGGCCGTGCGCGGTTATCTGCGCGAATCGAAACTTGCTTGATGCGCACGTTTCGTGCGACAGTCGGACCCATTCGCACCACAACATGACGCGTATCGATCGAGGGCCATCGAGACGAACGCGCGCGCGAACGAGACCTCGTGCCGATCCACTCACCATCGAAAGGAGGGGACACGTCATGACGTCACGTCGTGCCGCACCGATTGCTTCTCGCTTCTCATCCCGTCTGTCGCCGCGTCTGGCACCGCCCGCGCCGCGTCTGCGCTGGGCTGCCGCGCTGGCTGTCGCCTATCTTGCCGTCGCAGGCTGCGCCGCGCAGGCCGACAACGCGAACCAGGCCGCCGTGCAAGCGGCCAGCCAGCCCCCGGCCGCCCCTGCGGCGACGGCTCCCGCGTCAAGCACGCTGCCGCCGCCGAGCCAGCTCTACGGCGACCTGTTCGTCGCGGTGCAGACCGCGCAGATCTACCCGGACCAGAAGACCTTCGTCGACGCGACGCCCGATGCCGATCCCGCGACGATCATGCAGTTGTATCAGCAACAGAAATCGCAGCCGGGCTTCTCGCTGAAGACCTTCGTCGGGCAGCACTTCACGCCGCCCCCGGAAAGCGGCGTGACGCCGCCGCCGAACCAGACGCTGCGCCAGCACATCGACTGGCTGTGGCCGCAGCTCACGCGCACGAGCACCACGGCGCCCCCATACGGTTCGCTGATTCCGATGCCGAAACCGTACGTCGTGCCGGGCGGGCGTTTTCGCGAAGGCTACTACTGGGATACCTATTTCACGATGCTCGGGCTGCAGGTGTCGGGCCGCGAGGATCTCGTCGACGACATGCTCGACAACTTCGCATATCTGATCGATACGATCGGGCACATCCCGAACGGCAACCGCACGTACTACGCGAGCCGCTCGCAGCCGCCGTTCTTCGCGTACATGGTCACGCTCGCCGCGCAGGCCGAAGGCGACAAGGTCTACCAGAAATACCTGCCGGAACTGCGCAAGGAGCATGCGTACTGGATGCAGGGCGAAACCACGACGCCGCGCGGGCAGGCCGCGCGCCACGTGGTCGCGATGCCGGACGGCGCGGTGTTGAACCGCTACTGGGATGCGAGCGACACGCCGCGCGACGAGTCGTATCTCGAGGACGTGACGACCGCGAAATCCGTGCCGTCCCGTCCGGCGAACGAGGTGTACCGCGACCTGCGCGCGGGTGCCGAAAGCGGCTGGGACTACAGCTCGCGCTGGTTCGGCGACGGCAAGACGCTCGCGACGATCCGCACGACGTCGATCGTGCCGGTCGACCTGAACAGCCTGATGTTCCATCTCGAGACGACGATCGTGAAGGGCTGCGTGGTCACGCGCGACGTGGCATGCGTGACCGATTTCTCCGGGCGCGCGGCGCGGCGTGCGGCTGCGATCAACCGTTATCTGTGGAACCGTCACGGCTATTACGGCGACTATGACTGGCAGTTGCGCAAGCCGCGCGACGGCGTGACGGCGGCCACGCTGTATCCGCTGTTCGCGGGCGTCGCGTGGCCCGAGCGCGCGAAGGCGACCGCGCGCGAAGTGCGCAAGACGCTGTTGCAACCGGGCGGCCTTGCGACGACGACCGAGAACACGGGTCAGCAGTGGGATGCGCCGAACGGCTGGGCGCCGCTCCAGTGGATCGCGATCGACGGGCTGCGCCGCTACGGCGACCCGGCGCTCGCGAAGGACATCGGCACGCGCTTCCTGTCGGACGTGAAGCACGTGTATGCGACCGAAGGCAAGCTCGTCGAGAAGTACGTGGTCGAAGGCGCCGGTACGGGCGGCGGCGGGGGCGGCGAATATCCGCTGCAGGACGGCTTCGGCTGGACCAACGGCGTCACGCTGAAACTGCTCGGGCTGTACGGCGAGTAATACGCGGCGCGGGCCACGCGTTCGTCCGTTTCACAAGCACACGGGCCGGCCGGTCGCGCAAGCGGCCGACCGGCCCGCGTCTTGATGCGGGTCGCATCAGAACGTGATCGTCGTGCGCACGCCGACCACCGTTTCGTCGCCGATGCGCGCACCGGCCGCGTTCGGGTTCGGGATACCGCCGCCCGGCCGGAAGAAGTGCTGCAGGTCGGCCTGCAGTTGCCACCACGGCGTGACCTGGTACTGGTACGTCGCTTCGACGACGGTTTCCGCGCGGCGCACCGGATAGCCGGGTGTCGTGTACACGCCGGTGTCGCCGTCGAGGCCGCGCGCATGCGAGCCGATCTTCGCGTAGCCGATCGCGATGCCGGCGACGTCGTTGTCGCGCCCGGCGAACGGCGCCTTCAGCGTCACGCCTGCGTTGGCGGCGAAATCGACGATATTGCGATCGCCCGGCGAGCCCATCACGCGCGCGAACACGCCGATCGCGCGCGGGCTGTCGGCCGACGGCCGCCACACCATCTGGTCCGCGACGGCGTAGAAGCCGTAGTTGCCGCGATGCGTGGCGGCCGTGCCGTTGCTGGCCGGATCCGCGAGCGACAGGCCGTCGGTGCCGTAGCGCGGATCGTTCGCGTGCTGCGACTGATACCAGAAGCCGAGCTTGTACGTACCGGGCAGGCCCGCCGGTTGCGGCGCCTTCGGATCGGCGGGCGGCGCGTTCAGCGCGTACTGCACTTCGCCGATCACGAATGCGCCGCTGCGCAGGTTGAAGTTGGTGCCGTGTGCGTTCAGCACCTGCGCGTCGCCGTCGGTGCGGCCGGCCGGGTTGCCGTCGAACACGCCGACCATCGCGGTCCACGCGTCGGCCGGCTTCACGCGCAGCCGCACGCCGAGCGACGACAGCGGATACGCGGGGCCGCCGGCCGGCAGGTCGGTCGACGGCAGCACGGGCCAGCCGAACGTCGCGTTCATGAACGTCGCCGCGTTCTGGCTCACCATGAATTCCTGGTCGACGCTCTGCTGGCCGACCTTCACGTCGACCTTGCCGTCGAGCAGCGACTGCTGATACCAGAGCTCCCACAGGCGCGTGGTCGAATTCGCTTCGATGCCCGTCGCGGTCTGCAGCGTCTGCAGGTAGCGCTGCGTGAGGTTGGTGCCGTGGATCTGCAGCCCCGACACGTTGAACGTGCCGCCCGGCAGGCCGATCGCCTTGCCGGTATCGACGTTGAAACCGAACTGCGTGAGCCCCTGGTACGCGCCGCCGCGATTCGTGCCGCCCGACGTGTTGTACAGGTACTCGCTGGTTTCCTGCAGGCTCAGCGTGACACCGTGATCGCCGAGGCGATCGCGCAGGCCGCCCATGTTGCCGAGCAGGTTCGAGCGCTCCCAGAAACCGGTGGGAGCGGGCGCGGCAGCATCGGCGGCCTGTTGTGCGGGGGCGGCGGCGTCGCTGGCGCCGGCCGCCGGTTCGGCCGCGGCCGGCGACGACGCCTGCGCGAACGCGGATGTGGTCGCGAGCGACAGCAGCAGCGTGGCGAGCGCATTGACGCGGAGCTTGCGCGGGACGGGTTCGAGATGATTCTTCATGTGGGCTCCGTTGGCAGTTTGATTAGTTGATCTGAAGAAGCGAAAACGTGATGCGGGAAGCACGGCGAGACGATCGCGCGGCGGTCCAGGGCGAGTGGGTCCGCCGCGCGGCGATGGGGTTACGGCAGCCAGCCGCCGACGCGCCACACCTGCGCGAAGCCGAGGCGTGGCGCGGCCGAGCACAGCAGCGCGGCGAGCGCGATTGCGACTGCCGTCGCGGCGACCAGCACGCAGTCGAGCGGGCGGGGCGTCGCCGGTACATAGGCGAGCGCCGTGCCGCGCCAGTTGCTGAATGCATGGGCAAGCGGCGACAGGCCGGAAACGAACGAGCGGTCGCACGCGACGTGCGCGATGCGCTTGAGTCTGACCACGAACGATTGAAAGAACATGACGCTGCCTCCGTCCGGTCCGGCGCGGGCCGGACGACGTGTTCGAGCGCGGGCGCACGATGCGGCCTGCGATCGGAGGGTGGAACGTAATGGAGCGTGCGACTGACGAGACGGCGATGGCCGGCCCGGGAGGAAGCGCGCTAACCCGACGAATGCGAGCTAGCGGCGAAAGACATGCGTCTGGCTGCTATCTCGCGATGGCTTGGCCGGCCTGGACCGGCATCGAACTGCAACTAGAGCATGTGTCCACGGAGGGACTCCCTTGATGAATTGCGGCGGATTGTAGTCGGGACTTTTGCTGCGGTGCAAGTAAAAAACGCATAAAAAGCGATCTGTGTCGCGGGCGCGTCGAAACGGACGACTGCGGTGCGGCTGCGGCACGGGATGGGTATGAAGAGAGCGGCACGGGACGCCGCGCCGTTGTGCGCACGCATCGTTGCACGACCGTGCCGTGACGCGCTGAAAGGTTCCGGCACGTCATTTCGGGGGCAAATCTTTCAGTGGCGCAAGGCGGGAAATTTATTTCGTGAAATGGGGTTTGGAGGGATTGACTTCACTCTCGGGCGGTCCATAGAATCCGCCATCTTCACTCTTGGGGCCGCCGCCTTGGACGCCTGCAGTAGTCGATCTTCGAACGAAATTTCCGCCTGAGCGACCGACGTCCGCGCCTCATCGAAGCCGCCGTTTGTCTCCCAGGCAAACGGTGCGCGCAGCAGTATTCCGCAGCAAATTCCTACGTGCACCCTGATTCGCGCCGGTTAGCGTGATGCGTTTTCGCATGCGTTGCCCGGTTTCACCGCCGCCAGGCTGGCGGCCGCGTTCGCGCATGCCTTTTCCGGGCTCGCGAGGGGCGGCCCGCCGGCCCGACGGCGGTCAACCGTGTTTTCCGGAACACCGCACAGGAGCCGCCATGAACGACAGTGACAGTTGTCCCTTATGCCCGTTGCACGCACAGACCCTTTTGAACCCGGGTCGCAGGGACAATCCGGCCCATTAGCCTGACACGTCGTTCAGGCCCCGGACTGGCCCCGCGCCCAAGACGCGGCCGGCACGCCTGCCGTCGCCGCACGGAGCCAGACCATGAACTTCGGCCTTCTGCTGTCGAACCTTCCGCACGTCACGGAATCGCGTAACCACTACTACGCGATGCTGACGCTCGACGCCCGTCCGCGGGTGTTCTCCCGCCTGCTGAACCAGCTGAAAGCGTTGATCCACTGAACAGAAGCGCCGAGCGCGCCTCGGCATGCGCACGCGCGGCCGCCTTCGAGCGGCCGCCCCGCGCGCATTCCAAGGTCACACGCTTATCGAATCGAATAACCCTTAGCCGTACGGAACACATCATGTCCACGCCATCCAACGTCTCTCCACCGATCGCCGTCGAACGCAGCGCTGTGCTCGACGAAGCCCACCTGGGCGACATCCGCGGCGCACTCGGGACGATCGCACACCACGACACCGGTGCGCGCGGCTCGTGGTGGGCGCGCCTGCGCACGCTGCTCGCGATCATCGGCCCGGGCCTGATCGTGATGGTCGGCGACAACGACGCCGGCGCATTCGGCACCTACACGCAGGCCGGCCAGAACTACGGCACGACGCTGCTGTGGACGCTGCTGCTGCTCGTGCCGGTGCTGTACGTGAACCAGGAAATGGTGCTGCGTCTCGGTGCGGTCACGGGCGTCGGCCATGCGCGCCTGATCTTCGAGCGCTTCGGCAAGTTCTGGGGTGCGTTCAGCGTGATCGACCTGTTCCTGCTCAATGCGTTGACCATCGTCACCGAGTTCATCGGCATCACGTTCGTGCTGGATTTCTTCGGATTGCCGAAGGTGGCCGGCGTGTGCGTGGCCGCGGCGCTGACCATGGCAGCGGTGAGTACCGGCGATTTCAGGCGTTTCGAGCGGTTCGCGATCGGGTTGTGCGTGCTGAGCCTGCTGCTGGTGCCCGTGCTCGTGTCGATCCATCCGCCCGTCGCACAGATGACGCGCGACTTCTTCGTGCCGAACTGGCCCGCGCACGCGAAGCTGTCGGACGTGATGCTGCTCGTGATCGGCATCGTCGGCACGACGGTTGCGCCGTGGCAGTTGTTCTTCCAGCAGAGCTACGTGATCGACAAGCGCATCACGCCGCGCTTCATGAAGTATGAAAAGGCCGACCTGTGGATCGGTATCGCGTTCGTGCTGGTTGGCGCGGTCGCCATGATCGGCTTCAGCGCCGCGCTGTTCAACGGTCATCCGGAAGCCGGCAACTTCACCGACGCAGGCGGCATCATCGCGGGCCTCGAGAAGTATGCGGGCCGCACGAGCGCGACGCTGTTCGCGGTCGCGCTGCTCGATGCGTGCATCATCGGCGCGGCAGCGGTGTCGCTGTCGACCGCGTATGCGATCGGCGACGTGTTCAAGATCCGTCACTCGCTGCACCGCGGCGTGACCGACGCAAAGGGCTTCTATCTCGTCTATTTCGGCATCGTCGCGGCCGCAGCTACGCTCGTGCTGATCCCGGGCAGCCCGCTCGGCCTGCTGACCGAAGCCGTGCAGACGCTGGCCGGCGTGCTGCTGCCGAGCGCCACGGTGTTCCTGCTCGTGCTGTGCAACGACCGGCAGGTGCTCGGCCCGTGGGTCAACTCGACGAAGCTCAACGTGTTCACGGGCGCGGTGATCTGGGTGCTCGTGTTGCTGTCGATCATCCTGACCGCATCGGTGATGTATCCGGATATCAGCGGCGAAGCGATCGTCGACGTGCTGGTGGGCGGTACCGTGCTCGCGATCGCAGGCTATCTCGCGACGGTATTGATTCGCCGCAACAAGCGCGTGGTCGAGCCGGCGCTCGATCGCTCGCTGCGCGATACGTGGCGCATGCCGCCGCTCGATACGCTCGAGCCGCAGAACATGACGGTCGCGACGCGCATCTGGATGGCCGTGCTGCGCGGCTATCTGGTGATCGCGGTCGGTCTCGTGATCGTGAAGGTCGTCCAGATGACGCTGCTGAAGTAACGCAGGACGTCGTCTGACAGGAAGCGGCGCCGGACCCGGCACCGCGCCGCAACCCGTACATGCCGGCCCGCGAGGCCGGCATGTACGTTTACGCGCCCGGTTTCATGAAACGGCGCAGTGCCGCGCCGTGCTCAGATCAGCTCGAGCTTCGACGTCAGGTACGTGAGCTGGATCCGGTTCGCGACGCCGAAGCGCTTGCGCAGCTTGCGCAGGTGATAGTCGACGTTGTGCGCGCTGGTGTCGAGGCGCCGGCCGATTTCCTTGTCGGATGCGCCTTCGGCGATGCCGAGCAGCAGTTCCTGCTCGAACGGCGTGAGCCCGTTCACCGCGCGTTCGCGCGACGTCGAGATCAGTTGCGGCGACGCGAACTTGTGGACCGACAGCCCGATCGACAGCGCCTGCTCGATCGTCGCCGGCGTGATCCATTCGCGCGTGCGGCGCGGCGCGGTGAAGCTCATGAACGCGTGCAGCCGCGTGCCGGGCACGGCCATCGAGTACATGATGCCGCTGCACATCCCGTCGTCCTGCATCGTCTGCAGGAAGCCGTCGAGCGCGGCCGGGCTCACGTACGGGCCGTCGTCACGCTCGCGGTGATCGCGTCGCAACTGCTGCAGGTCCCACACGATCGGCATGTTGCACACGCGCGCGCCGAGCGTGCGCGGATCGACGTCGTGATGGTTGTGCCGCACGTAGTCGCCGCGATAGGTGGCCGGCGTGAACGCTTCGTGCAGGTAAAGACTTTCGACACGCTCGCGCGAGAATTCGAGTGCGAAGTAGGCGAACGTCGAGAAGCCGGTCAGGTGCAGCAGGCTCGTGACGATCCGGTTGCGCTCGGCCGTGCTCTGCGCGTGCGCGAGCGTATCGGCGACGCCGAGCTTCGGCGCGTGCGGCTGCGTGTCGTCGCCGCGCTTCACGTCGTCGCACCAGACGACCTGCACGGCGCGCTCGCGCAGCGCATCCGCGCATGCGCTCAATCCGCGCGGCGGGCGGGACAAGGTGGTTGGGGCGACCGCTTCTTCATGCAATGCAATATCGGACATGAGCCATCCCTCGGAATCGACGCGCATCGCCTGGCGGCGGCCGTATCGTGAACGGCATTCGCGGCGGTGCGATCGAGCATCGTTTTTGATATGCGCCGATCGTCATCCCTGACGAAACGCGGGGGCATTGTACAAAAATGCCTGTGTATGCGTAATATGCCGTAATACCAATTGCGGCGAAAGGTTCATATTCGCACGCATATATCAACGACCAGAAAATCATAAAGAAAAGACCAGATCGTGACGGGGCGCAGTTTCACATATTGGGAAAGGGCGGGCTCCTCATGACATATGCTGACGGCGCACCACGCGTCGAGTGGTTCTCACAAGCCGATATAGCGGCCGCTGCCGCTTATTCGAACGAATATCAGGCAATCGAGCGCGACGTTTTTACCGGCATTCAAATAACATCCGGTAAAACCGACCTTGTGCCGATCGATTTCGTGCAATGCCACGCGAGATTGCGGCAAATCGGATTCAGTACGCTCGGTTACGGCGCCTACGAAATGATCGGGCGGCGCATCCTGTGCGCGCATCTGCTGCGCGACCTCGCGCCGGCGACATTCATGCAGCCGTTTATCGAGGGAATGCTCTACGAGAGCGACCCGCGCTTCGCGCAGGTGCGGCAGAGCGGTTTCCCGGTCGCGTGGCGGCTCGACGAGATCGAGGCAGCCGCGCAGCGCAGCGGCGACCGCAAGGCACTGGCGCTCGCCGGCCATCTGCGTGCGCATGCGATGAACAGCGGCGTGCTCTTCAGCCTGTCGGCGCCGCGCCTCGATCTGCGCGTCGCGGTGAACGTGACTTCAGAGACGCACGGCACCGAGTGGATCGACGATCGCGTGATCGGTGGCGCGCTGTCGGTCAGTCTCGCCGTGCATCGCGTCGCGCTGCCGTTCCTCGAGGCGCGCATCGCGCGCATGCGTGGCTTCGCGCTCGGCGACGAGCAGCAGCAGGTACTCGACCGGCTCGTGCACGGGCTGTCCGACCAGGAGATCGCGAGCGCGTTGCGCACGTCGCTGCACAAGGTCGGCCACCACATCCGCTCGCTCGAAAAACTCTTCAACGTGCAGAACCGTGCGCAGCTCGCGTACCTCGCCGCACGGCGCCTGCCGTCCGACCTGACGTCCGCCTGACGCGCGCGCCGGCGGCCCGGCGCGCGATGGAAGCGGTTCCGGCGGCGCGTGCCAGAACGTGCCGCCGGGTTTCGTAGTCCGATTCGATCGTCGCCGGAAAACGCGCTTTCACGCTACGAGGCGCACCCCTTTTTCCATCGTTTCCCGTCGCTACACTCGTCCCATTCAACGGTCCGCGTGGCAGGGGGCAGGATTGCCCGTGCCAGCCGGCGATAACGACAGGACAACGGCACGATGGCAGAACCGAAGGCGCTCCCCCGCGACTGGCAGCGGTTGTTTTCCGCCGGCCGCGGCGTATCCGGACGGCGTCTCGGGGGCGCATCGCCGCGCGCCGACCTGTTTCTCGCGACGTTCATCGTCGCGGTCGTCGCGCTGTTCATCCTGCCGCTGCCGCAGGCTGCGCTCGACGGGATGATCTCGCTGAATCTTGCCGCGAGCGTGGTGCTGCTGACGGTGTCGACCTATGTGCCGTCGGCGGTCAGCTTTTCGTCGTTTCCCGCGCTGCTGTTGTTCACGACGCTGTTCCGGCTCGCGCTGAACATCGCGTCGTGCAAGCTGATCCTGCTGCACGCGAACGCGGGCCACGTGATCGACGCGTTCGGGCGGCTGGTGGTCGGCAACAACGTGGTGGTGGGCGGCGTGGTGTTCCTCGTGATCGCCGTCGTGCAGTTCATCGTGATCGCGAAAGGGTCGGAGCGGGTGGCCGAAGTCGGTGCGCGCTTTTCGCTCGACGCGATGCCCGGCAAGCAGATGAGCATCGACGCGGATTTGCGCGCGGGCATCATCAGTGCCGACGAAGCGCGCGAACGCCGCGAGAAGCTCGAGCAGGAATCGCAGATGCACGGCGCGATGGACGGCGCGATGAAGTTCGTGAAGGGCGACGCGATCGCGGGCCTCGTGATCGCGTTCATCAACATCGTCGCGGGGATTGCGGTCGGCACGCTGATGCACGGGATGGATATCGGCGAGGCGTTGCAGCGTTACGCAATCCTGACGGTCGGTGACGGGATGGCGTCGCAGATCCCGTCGCTGCTCGTGTCGATCGCGGCCGGCATCGTGACGACGCGCGTCGCGACGCGCGATGCGCGGCAGCGCCAGTTGGGCGAACAGCTCGGCGAGCAACTGGGTGCGCATCCGCGCGCGCTGCTGATCGCGGCGTTCGTGCTGAGCGGCTTTCTCGTCGTGCCGGGTTTTCCGAAGTGGTCGTTTGCGCTGATCGCGCTCGGACTCGGCGCATTCGCGTTCTCGCAGCTCAAGCGCAAGACGACCGCGCCGAGCTTCAACCTGATTCATGTCGCGGGGCGTGTCGGCGCGGCCGACGACGGTCAGCCCGCGAAGGTGTCGCACGCGGCGGGCGTCACGTCGCTGATCGCGGTGTCGCTGTCCGACGACCTGCGCACGAGCCTGAACCTCGCGCAACTGCAGGCCGCGTTGTCGAGCGCGAAGGCGCGCGTCGACGCGGACATCGGCACGGTGTTCCCGCGCATCACGCTGAACGACGACGAAGGCGCGGCGGCCGGTACGTACCGGATCTATCTGCAGGACGTGCTCGCCGCGCAGGGCGCGCTGAAGCCGGGCTGGCTGCTGTGGGACGGTGTCGCGCCGCTGCCCGAGCGGGCGGAGCGCCAGCCGGCCGAGGCGTTCGGCCCATTCGCGACCGCGTTGTGGATCAAGCCGGACGGCGCGGCGCCGGATGGCAAGTGGCTGTCGAGCGAAAACGCGCTGGCCGCGCACGTCGAGCAGATCGTGCGCCAGCATGCGGACGAACTGCTCGGAATTCAGGAGACGCAGGCGCTCGTGCACCTCGTGCGCCGCGATCACCCGGAACTCGTGGGCGAACTGACGCGGCTCGTGCCGCTGCAGCGCGTGACCGAAGTGCTGCGCCGGCTGCTCGCCGAACAGGTGCCGATCCGCAACCTGCGCGTGATTTTCGAGAGCCTGATCACGTGGGCGCCGAACGAGCCCGACGACGTGATCGCGCTGGTCGAGCTGGTGCGCGTCGACCTGCGCCGGATGATTACCGACCGCCATGCGGGCACGACGCGTCAGCTGCGGGTCGTGCTGTTCGAGCAGAACCTGCAGGAGCGGATCGAGAGCGCGGTGATGCGCACGAAGCAGGGCAATTTCCTTGCGCTGTCGAGCGCGGTCAAGCAGGACATCGGCGAGCAGGTGCGTGCGATCGTGCAGGCCGCGCAGGCGGCCGGCCCCGGCGGCAGCGCGCAAGGCGGCGCGCGGCTCGCGGTGATGGTCGCGCTCGGCGCGCGCCGCTACGTGAAGACGATCCTGCAGCCGGTGCTGCCCGATCTCGCGGTGCTGTCGTACCAGGAAGTCGAGGAGGACGTGCAGTTGCACACGGTCGGCTGGGTCAAGAACCCGCCGGACGACGGCACGGTTGGCGCGGGCGCCGACGTGCGTGTGCCGGGAGCCGTGCAATGACGAGCTCGACGATCCTCGACCTGACGCGCCAGGCGCTGATGCTCGTGCTGCTGCTGTCGCTGCCGATCGTATTGATCGCCACCGTCACGGGCCTCGTCGTCGCGATCCTGCAGGCCGTCACGCAGGTGCAGGACGCCAACATCGGCATCGCGGTGCGGCTGATCGCCGTGATGGTCGCACTCGTGCTGCTGTCGGGCTGGCTCGGCGGCGAAGTGCTGCGCTTTGCGCAGCAGGCGCTGGAACGCATGTTCGTTTCTTCCACAGGAGTCCTTTGATGCGTCGACGCGTCGCCTCGATCCGGTTTCAACCGCGCAGCCTGCAACGGGCCGCGCTTGCCGTGTGCGCGACCGCGCTGCTCACGGCGTCGCTGTGCATGGCGCCCGCGCAGCCTGCGCGCGCCGCGGACCTGCGCTGGCGCAACAAGCCGTTCACGATCGTCGCGAACGGCAAGAAAATCGGCGACTTCATCCGCGAGCTTGCGTCGTCGCAGGGTGTGACGGCCGTGGTCGACCCGAAGGTCGACGGGGTGATCAGCGGCCGCTTCTCGGGCACGCCGCAGCAAACGCTCGACACGATCTGCTCGACCTACGGGCTCACGTGGTACTACGACGGCTCGTTCCTGTACGTCGATCCGGCCGACCAGTCGCAGACGCAGATGATCCCGATCCCGCCGAATGCCTCCGGTGAAATCGGCCGCGCACTGCAGGCGATGCAGATTCCCGACAAGCGCTACACGCTCGTGATCAACGACCGCGCGAACAGCGTGTACGTGGCCGGCCCGCGCCGCTATGTCGAACTCGTGCGGCAGGCGGTGGGCTCGGTCGGCGATCCGTCGGCGAACGGCGCGCATGCGGATATCCGTGCGTTCCGGCTGAAATACGGCTGGGCGTCGGACTTCACGATCAACCGCTCGGGCAAGGAAGTGACGGTGCCGGGCGTCGCGACGATCCTGCGGCGGCTGTTCGGCAAGGCGGGCGACACGACCGCGGCGCCGTCGAGCACGTCGCTCGGCCAGGCCGCGCGCCAGGTGAAGCTCGGCTCGGGGCTGACGATCGCGGTGCCGCGCCTCGATTTCCCCGATATCTCCGGCGGCCCGCGTTCGGGCGGTTATTCCGGCGACGGCAGCATGGGCAGCGGGTTCTCGCCGTTCTCGAACAGCAGCGGCGGCGACACGCTGCCGCAGATCGTTGCGGACCCGGCGATCAACGCGGTGATCGTGCGCGACCTGCCGGAGAACATGTATCGCTACCAGTCGCTGATCGGCCAGCTCGACGAGCGTCCGCGCATCGTCGAGATCAACGTGACGATCATCGACATCAACGAGGATTCGCTCGACAGCCTCGGGATCGACTGGCGCCTGCACACGACGCACGGCGACGTGCAGATCGGCAACGGCCAGAACCCGCTGAACGGCAACACGCAGTACAACGGCGTCGGCAATCCGCCGCTGACGTTCGGTGTCGGTACGTCGGAAACCGGGCAGACGGGCACCTTCTTGCCGACCGGCATCGCGCTGACCGCGTCGATCGGCGGGTCGCTGCGCAACTACCTGCTCACGCGCGTGAACGCACTCGCGCAGAAGGGCCAGGCGCAATTGCGTTCGAAGCCGAAGGTGCTCGCGCTCGACAACACCGAGGCGATCCTCGAGAACCTCACGCAGTTCTACGTGCAGGTGCCGGGCTACCAGGATTCGTCGCTGTACAGCGTGACGACCGGCACGAGCATCAAGGTGACGCCGATGATCGTCGACGAGGCGATCCGCAATGCGGCCGCCGTGTCCGGCAATCCCGAGAGCGTGATGATGTCGATCGACATCCAGGACGGCAACATCGTGCAGGGGCAGGCCGTGTCCGGCGTGCCGGTGATCCAGCAGCGCAACATCGTCACCAAGACGATGATCGACGAAGGCAAGAGCCTGCTGATCGCCGGTTTCAACGACGACGAGGTGAAGCTGAACAAGAGCGGCGTACCCTGGCTGTCCGACATTCCGCTGATCGGCAACCTGTTCAAGTACACCGACAAGTCGGGCAACCACATGGAGCGGTTCTACCTGCTGACGCCGCGCGTGGTGACGACCGCGTCGATGTATGCGCCGGACGGCTCGCCCGTGAACCCGGGCGCCGACGGGGCGGCCAATCGGGAAGGGATGTCGATGTATCGCCCGCCGGACAACGACGTGGCGGTGCCGCTGACGCCGAAGCCGCTGCCCGGCACGAAATTCGGCCCGCCCGCGCTGCCGCCGCCGCCGAAGGATGCGGCGTCGCAGCCGGCGGCGACGACCGCAGGAGCCACGCCCCATGTCGACGAGCATCATTGACCCGCACGGCGACGGCGCGTTGCCCGGCGGCGCAGGGGGCGGCGCGGCCGCGCTCGCGTCGCCGTGGAACCTGTGCTTCCTGAGCGGGCCGATGTACGGCCGCACGATGTCGCTCGCGCGCGGTGCGAACTGGGTCGGCACCGCGGCCGATTGCGAAGTCATCCTGCCCGATCGCGAGATCGGTGCGAAACAGGTGTGCCTGCAGGTCGGTGCGCTCGCGGTGACGGTGCAGAACCACGGCGGCGACACCGGCGCGCCGGTGCTGTTCAACGACGAGCCGCTCGGCACGGGCCGCCGTTCGCTGACGCCGCAGGACGTCGTGACGGTCGGCTCGATCCGGCTCGGCATCGCGCGGCATGCGCAGGCGAGCGTCGCGGTGCCCGACGAAGCCGATGCCCCGGACGCCGCGCGCGAGGCTGCGTGGCTCGGCTGGCTCACGGGCGGGCTGCGGCGCCTCGGCAGCCGGCGGCTCGTGATCGCGCTGGTCGCGCTGTGGCTCGGCGTGCTGCTCGGCGCGCTCGGCTACGGCTTCGTCACGTGGTCGGGGCGCCTGCCGTGGCAGCACGAATCGGTACTTGCGCGCACGCACCGGCTGCAACAGCTGCTGCACGCGTATCCGGAGCTGGCCGTCGCGCCGCGCGACGACGGCGTGATCGTGTCGGGCTACGTCGGCGATCCGGCGGCGCGCGAACGCGTCGCGCAGATCGTCGCGGGCGTCGACAACGCGGCGCTCGGCACGATCTACGTGGTCAGCGATCTGGTCGCGACCGCGCAGACCTATTTCAGCGATACGGCGCTGACGGTCACGTATCTCGGCCGCGGCCGGATCGAGCTGACGGGCGTGGCCGCGCGCGCGCAGATCGAGCCGCGCATCCGCAACTACATGAAGGACGCACGTCCGGCGCTCGAGGTGGTCGATCACGTGCGCGATGCCGATCCGGCCGCACCGCGTACGGCGACGACGCTCGGCGGCATGGCCGGGATTCCGGAAATCACGACCGTGTTCGCCGGCGACGGCGATCAGCGTTACATCGAGACGGCCGACGGCAGCCGTTATTTCGAAGGGGCGCGGCTGAAGGAGGGCGCGACCGTCGTGTCGATCGGCCCGGACGAGGTGGTGTTCGAGCGCAACGGCCAGCGCATCACGATGCCGCTCGGCGGCTCGTCGGCGAGTGCGCCCGAGCAGGCGCCGGCGCCGCCCGTGGCGCCGCTCGCGAGCGGCGCGGCGGCGGGCGTCGCGCAGCCGGTGCCGGGGCCGACGCTGTTGCCGGATGCAGCGGCAACGGCCGGTGCATCGACGAAGGCGGCGGCGCGCTAGCGCCGCGACAGGTCATGCGCATCGCGTGGCACGCGGTGCGCACATTACGCGGGGCGTCGCGAGCGTGCGGCGGCCCACGTCGACGGCGGGGCATGGGGCTGCCGCCACAAGGTGGATGACGTTCACGTAAAGGAGCGCAACATGGGTACGCAGGCAACAGGTGGGGCAACCAACACGAACCAGGTCCAGCAGCAGGCCGACGACCTGACCAAGACGCAGCTCGAACTGACGAAGATCAACTTCCAGGTCCAGCAGTCGACGGCGACGTTCGAAACCAGCAACGCGGTGACCGCGCAAGAGGGGACGGCGAACGCCCAGGTTGCGCAACACCTGAGCTCGGCCGGCCGCGCATGACGCCGGCCACCGGCCGCGCCGCGCGCCGCCGCGCGCCGGGGCCGCCCGTTACGGGCGCCCGGCGGCGGATGCGCGCGTGCCGGCCGGCCCGTTCCGGGCGGGCCCGACCGATCCGGTCCGGCGTCCGCTTTTCAAGGAGGGCATGACCATGTCAGTGACAGGCGTAGGCGCCGCGCCGCCGGGCGCGGTCGCGCTCGCGAGCGCCGCGCAGCAGCCGGGCGCGGCGTCCGATCCGGCGCAGGTGCGCCAGTTCGATGCGCTGATGCAGCCCGGCGCGTCGCCGGCCGCACCGCCGTCGTCGTCGGGCGTCGCGATGTCGCGCGCCCCGGCGGATGCGGCGCCGGCCGTGCAGATGACACCCGCGCAGGCGAACCAGTCGTCGCTCGTCGAGCGGTTGCGCACCTACGGCAACGATCTCGATACGCGGTACGCGAGCATCGACAAGCATCGCAGCGAGATGCTGACGTCGATGGCGGACAGCCGCAGCGACCCGCTGATGACGATGGTGAAGGCGATGGATTTCCAGTGGACGGCGACCACCACGATTTCGGAATACCAGTTGAGCCTGTCGGTCGCGCAGGCGGCGAACGGCTTCACGCACACCGTGCTGAAGACGCAGGAGTGAAAGCGCGCGTGGGCCGGATCCGGCCTCACGTGCACTGAAGCGGACAAACGATGACGACGATCGATTCGACGCCACGCGTGCATGCGTGGCGCAGCCGGGCGGCGCGCGCGCTGCTCGCGGGGCTGCTCGTGCTGCTGGCCGGCTGCCAGAAGGAGCTGTACTCGGGGCTGTCGGAGCGCGATGCGAACCAGATGGTCGCCGTGCTCGGCGACGCGGGCATCAGCGCGTCGAAGGACAACGACGCGCGCGACACGTCGGACCGCAACGCGTGGCTCGTGAGCGTCGCGGACGGCGACATGCAGTCCGCGCTCACGGTGCTGCAGGCGAACGGGCTGCCGAAGCCCAGCTATGCGAGCCTCGGCGAGCTGTTCCAGAAGCAGGGCCTCGTATCGACGCCGGCCGAGGAGCGCGTGCGCTATCTGTACGGCGTGTCGCAGGATCTGTCGCGCACGCTGCAGGACATCGAGGGGGTAGTCGTCGCGCGCGTGCAGGTCGTGATTCCGGAGAACGATCCGCTCGCGGACAAGATCAAGCCGTCGTCGGCGGCCGTGTACATCCGTTATCGGCCCGGGGTCGATCTGCGCGCGATGGCGCCGATGGTCAAGGATCTCGTCGCGCACAGCATCGAAGGGCTGCAGTACGACAACGTGTCGCTGTTCCTGCAGCCGGCCGCGGCGCGTGCGGCGCGCGTGGACGGTATCGGCAGCGCGGTGTCGGACATCCTGCGGCTGCGTTCGCCGCTCGGCTGGCTCGTGTTCGCGCTGATCCTGCTGACCGGTGCGGTGATCGCGCTGTCGGCCGCACGGCGCGGGATGTTCGGCGCGCGGCTCGCGGGCCTGCTCGGCGCGACGCGCGGGGCGAACGGCGCCGGCGGTGCGTCGGCGCAGCAGACCGGCGGCGGGTTGCGTACGCCGGATGGCGCGCGCGACGGCGCATGAGCGATCCGCATGCGCTGCCGCCGGGTGACGGGCCGGTCTCACCCGATCCGGCGCCGCTGCCGTGGCTGCAGCCGCTCGCGCCGCCACCCGCCGCGCGCCGCGCCGCGTTTCATGCGCTCGTCTGCGACTTCAACCTGCGGCCCGACCGCTATCTGCACGTGACACGCGTGCCGACGGACTGGCCCGCGCGCTACCGCTCGCCGGACGCGTTCGGCGCAGCCGGCCGCAAGCTGCTGGCGCGGCACCTGCTCGATGCGAACGGCGTGGCCGCCCGGCACGACTTCGACGTGGCGAACCCGTGCGCGCGGCTCGCGCTGCTGCCGGGCGCGGCGCTCGAGCAACTGGCCGCGTACGCGGGGCTGCTGTTGCATCGCAACTGGTTGCGCGACGCGCTGTCCGGGCGGCGCATCCGCGCGGAAGTCGCGGCGCGGCTCGGCGGCGATGCGCTCGAACTCGCGCTCGAACGCGCACCGGAATTCGGCGCGCTCGCCGAAACGCTCGAACCGTGGCGTGCCGACCCCGCCGCATTGCCGACCGTGATCCGCGCACGCGGCGGCCGCCTGCTCGCGGATTTCATCGGTGTGTCCGGTGACGCGGTCGCGCAGCGCGTGCGCCTGAAGTTCAACCGCGCGATCGACGACGAAGCGCCGTACTGGCTGAACCGCGCGCAGCGCGACCAGTTCGGTGAGCTGATGTTCCTGTTTCTGATTCCCGAGAGGCTTGCGTCATGGGACTGGCTTTTCTGATCACGAGCGACAACCTGCAGCTGCTGTCGGAGCGCAAGGTGCTCAAGGAGCGCGAATACGCGGCGCTGCTCGATGCGTCCGCGGTGATCGCGACCGCGCACGAAGAGGCCGCGCGCATCGTCGCCGACGCGCAGCGCGAATTCGACAAGCGCCAGGCGGCCGGCTACGACGAGGGGATGCGCCGCGCGCAGCGCGAGCAGGCCGCGCAGGCCTACACGCAGGCGCTCGCCGCCACGCGCACGATGGAGACGATGAAGGACGCGATGGCCGATATCGTCGTGAAGGCCGTGCGCGCGATCGTCGGCGAGATGAGCACGCAGAAGCTGTACGAGGCCGCGCTCGCGCGGATCGCGCCGCTCGTGCGCGACGAGGCGTTTCTGATCGTGCGCATCGCGCCCGGTCGCACGGACGAGATGCGCGACGCGCTCGACGGCGCGTTCGCAGGGCAGTCGAACCGCCAGAAGATCCGCATCGTCGAGGATGCGCAGCTCGAGCGCCACGCGTGCACGGTCGAAACACCGTCCGGGCGTATCGATGCGAGCCTCGACCTGCAGATCGACGCGTTGCGCCAGGCGATCCGCCGCGACGCGCTGAAGGGCGCCGCGCGATGAACGCGCCGCTCGACGATCCGCAACCGTTCGGCGACGACGACGGCGCGCCGTTCGATCGCGGCCGCCTCGTCGGCGAACTCGACGCGGGGCTCGCGTTCTTCTCGCCGGTGTCGGTGCAGGGCCGCGTCAACCACGCGGTCGGGCAGATATTGAACGCGACGGGCATCCGCGCGCGGCTCGGCGAGATCTGCGAGCTGCGCACGCCGAACCAGCCGACGCTGCTCGCCGAGGTGGTCGGCTTCTCGCGGCAGACGACGTTGCTCACGCCGCTCGGCGACGTGGCCGGCCTGTCGCCGGAGACGACCGTCGTGCCCTCCGGGCGCGAGCATGTGTTTCCGGTCGGCGAAGGGCTGTTCGGCCGTGTGCTCGACGGGCTCGGCCGGCCGCTCGACGATCGCGGGCCCGTGACGGGCGCTGCGTGGGTGTCGACGCAGCAGGATCCGCCGAACCCGCTCGCGCGCAAGATGATCGACACGCCGTTTCCGACCGGCGTGCGCGTGATCGACGGCCTGATGACGCTCGGCATCGGGCAGCGCGTCGGCATCTTCGCGCCGTCCGGCGTCGGCAAGAGCACGCTGCTCGGGATGATCGCGCGCGGCGCGCAGGCCGACGTGAACGTGATCGCCCTGGTGGGCGAACGCGGCCGCGAGGTGCGCGAATTCATCGAGCACAGCCTGTCGCCCGAGGTGCGTGCGCGTTCGATCGTCGTCGTGTCGACCTCCGATCGTCCCGCGATGGAGCGCGTGAAATCCGCGCTGGTCGCGACAGCGATCGCCGAGCATTTCCGTGATGCGGGCAAGCGCGTGCTGCTGCTGGTCGATTCGCTGACGCGTTTCGCCCGCGCCCAGCGCGAGGTCGGCCTCGCGAGCGGCGAGCCGCCGACGCGGCGCAGCTTTCCGCCGTCGACGTTCGCGGTGCTGCCGCGCCTGCTCGAACGCGCGGGGCAGGGCGCGCACGGGTCGATCACCGCGCTCTACACGGTGCTCGTCGAAGGCGACGAGGAGTCGGACCCGATCGCCGAGGAAGTGCGTTCGATCCTCGATGGCCACATCGTGCTGTCGCGCAAGATCGCGCTCGCGAACCGCTATCCGGCGATCGACGTGCTCGCGAGCCTGTCGCGCGTGATGCCGCTCGTCGCGAACCGCGCGCACCAGCATGCGGCCGCACGCGTGCGCGAGCTGATCGCGAAATACCAGGAGATCGAGCTGCTGGTGCAGATCGGCGAGTATCGCGAAGGCAGCGACCGGCTCGGCGACCTCGCGCTGCGCGCCCGCGACGCGATCGGTGCGTTCTGCGCGCAGGCGTCGGACGAGGACGTGCGCTTCGACGTGCTGCTCGCGAAGCTGACGAAGCTGGCGAACGATCATGTCTGAAGCCGACGACCGCCTCGTGCTCGCGACGCTCGCGCGCCTGAAGCGCGTGCGCGAGATGCGCAGCCAGATCGCGCGCGTCGCGGCCGCGCGCCAGCAGGGCATCGCCGCGCAGAGCCGCCGCGCGCTCGCGGCCGCGCAAGCGCAGCTCGCGCAGCAGGTCGCGGCGAAGGCTGCGATCCAGACGCGGCTCGCCGACGACGTGCGCGAAGCGCGCGCGCTGCAGAACGCGGCGGCCGACACGCGTACGTTCGACCGGCACATCGGCACCGCGAATGCGTCGGTGAGCGAGGCCGCGCACGTGCATCGCGGCCACGAGGCGACGCTCGCCGACCTGCAGCGCGCCGCGCGCAAGGCGAAGGCCGCCGAGGACAAGCTGGAGAAGGCCGGCGAGAAGGCGCTGCACGCGCGCGCCGCGCGAGTCGAACGCGACGCCGACGAAGTCGCGGACGGCTACGCGGTGCGGCGTTTCTCGACGGCCGGTGCGTGGGCGGCCGGGGCCGGCGACGCGGCCGCCCATGCCGGCGCGCAGCCTGAAGCGGCCGCCGCGTTCGATGCGGCGATGACCGTCGCGGAAACGGGCGCCGACATCGCCGCCGCAACCGGTGCATCCGCCCCGGCCGACGATGCCGCGCCGCCTGCCGCCGCGGAGCGCCGATGCTAGACCAGGCCGCGGGTTTCAACGATGTCGCCGGCATGCTGCGGCCGCTGCTCTACGTGATGCCGCGCCTGTTGCCGATCATGTTCGTCGTGCCGGTGTTCAACGAGCAGATCATCACGGGCCTCGTGCGCAACGGCATTGCGGTCGTGATCGCCGCGTTCGTCGCGCCGACGATCGACGCCGCGCAGGTGGCCGCGCTGCCGTTCCTGATGTGGTGCCTGCTCGTCGCGAAGGAGGCGATGGTCGGCATGCTGCTCGCGGGCGCGTTCAGCGCGGTGCTGTTCGCGATCCAGGGCGTCGGCTACCTGATCGACTTCCAGACCGGCAGCGGCAGCGCCGCGTTCTTCGATCCGATGGGCGGCCACGAAGGCGGCCCGACGTCGGGCTTCCTCAATTTCGTCGCGATCGCGCTGTTCGTCACGGCGGGCGGATTGCAGGTGCTGGTGCAGCTGTTCGCGCAGTCGTACGCATGGTGGCCGATCGGCTCGCTCGGCCCCGATTTCGCGTCGATGCTGCAGACTTTCATCGTGCGGCAGACCGACACGATCTTCGAATGGATGGTGAAGCTCGCGGCGCCCGTCACGATCGTGCTGGTGCTCGTCGAGCTCGGCGTCGGCCTGGTCGGGCGCGCGGTGCCGCAGCTCAACATCTTCGTGTTCTCGCAGCCGCTGAAGAGCGCGCTCGCGCTGCTGATGATGATGCTGTTCCTGCCGGTGGTGTATGCGTCGCTGCATTCGCTGCTGAGCCCCGACAGCGGGCTGATGGCGCTGCTGCGCGCGCTGTTCGCCGCGCACGGCGGCGGCTGAGCGCGGCGGAGCCGGCATGGCGGAAAAGGACCAGAAGCCGACCGCGAAGCGCCTGCGCGACGCGCGCGAGAAAGGCGATGTGCCGAAGAGCGCGGAAACGGTTTCGTCGGCGTCCTTCGTCGGCGTGTGCGTCGCGCTCGCGGTGGGCATCGGGTCGCTGTTCGCGCGGCTGCAGGCGCTGTTCCGGCTCGTGTTCGACGCGGTCGGCGCGGCCGATCCGTCCGCGCGGCTCGCGGTGCTGATCGACGGCGCCGCGCGCGACTGGGCGACGCTGTCCGCGCAGATCGTCGCTGCCGGGCTGCTCGCGGGCCTGCTCGCGGGCTTCGTGCAGGTGGGCGGCGTGATGGCGTGGAGCCGCCTCGTGCCGCAACTGTCGCGGCTCAATCCCGCCGAGGGGATGAAGAACCTGTGGTCGCTGCGCAACCTCGTCAATCTCGCGAAGATGCTGCTGAAGACGGCGCTGCTCGTCGCGACGCTCGGCTGGCTGATCGTCGAGTCGCTCGACCCGTCCGTGCAGTCGGGTTTCACGCGGCCCGTCTCGATCCTCGCGCTGATCGTGAAGCTGCTGATGCTGCTGTTCGGCTGGGCCGCGCTGATCTATATCGTGATGGCGCTGATCGACATCGTGCACCAGCGGCACGAGTTCAACCAGAAGATGAAGATGTCGGTCGACGAGGTGCGGCGCGAGCACAAGGAGGACGAGGGCGATCCGCACATCGAGGCGAAGCGCCGGCAGCTCGCGCGCGAAGCGCAGTTCGCGTCGCTGCCCGACCGGATCGGCTATGCGTCGGTGGTCGTCTATTCGCCGCGCGTCGCGGTCGCGCTCTATTACGGCGGCATGGGCTCGCTGCCGTGGGTGCTCGCGCGCGGCGAGGGCGACGCGGCCGAGCGGATCGTGCGGCTTGCCCGCGACGCGCTGCGCCCGACGCTCGCGAACGTCGGGCTCGCGCAGGCGCTGTACGAGTCGACGCCCGAGAACGGCACGATCCAGCCGCAGCATTTCCGTGAGGTTGCGCAGTTGCTGAAATGGGCGACCGGCGCGGGTTGACGCGTACCGCTGCGGCCGTGGCAGGCCCGTCGCCATGTTGCCCTTTTTTATTCCGCTGGGCCTGGCTGCTCGCCGTTCCAATTCGATATGGCCCCTTTGGCCGGTCATGCGTGCAAGGCGCTTGACGTCATTTTTTTTCCGCACTGCATCGACGTTCACCAGTGAATTATTGCTGATTTATTTCTTCGTAATATGGCTCGACCGTCACGCCGGACGGCGGACCGCGAGGTTGCGCCATGCGTGACGGAACAGGTCAACAGGGGCAGACAAATCAAATGTGCGGAATCGACGGCTTCTTGAATAGCGGCGCCTTCGATGAGGAGACTGCGCGCGGCACGCTCGCGCGAATGACGGCGAGCCTCGCGCATCGCGGGCCGGACGGGCAGGGGATCTGGGTCGACCCGGAAGCCGGCATCGCGCTCGGCCACCGGCGGCTGGCGATCGTCGACCTGTCGGTGCACGGCCGGCAGCCGATGGCATCTGCGTGCGGCCGCTACGTCATGGTCTTCAATGGCGAAATCTACAACCATCGCGAACTGCGCGCGGAACTCGAGCGTGCGGGGCGTGCACCGGCGTGGCGCGGCCACTCCGACAGCGAGGTGCTGATCGCGGCGATCGTCGCGTGGGGTGTCGAGGCAACGTTGCGCCGGGCGACCGGCATGTTCGCGTTCGCGCTGTGGAATCGCGCGTCGCGGGTGCTGACGCTCGCGCGCGACCGGATCGGCGAGAAGCCGCTTTACTACGGGCGGATCGGCGACGCGCTCGTGTTCGCGTCCGAACTGAAGGCGTTGCGCGGCTATCCGGGCTTCGACGGCACGATCGACCGCGACGCGCTGTGCCTGTACCTGCGCCAGTCGAGCGTGCCTGCGCCGTATACGATCTACCGCGGCATCCACAAGCTGCCGCCCGGCACGTACATGCAGTTCGAGCATGCGCGCGATACGCCGCGCGCGCGGGCGTACTGGACGCTCGAACAGGCGATCGAGGATGGCCGTGCGCAGCCGTTCGAGGGCAGCGCCGACGAGGCCGTCGGCCAGCTCGACGCGGTGCTGCGCCAGGCCGTCGCGCGACAGATGGAAGCGGACGTGCCGCTCGGCGCGTTCCTGTCGGGCGGCGTCGATTCGTCGGCGATCGTCGCGCTGATGCAGGCGCAATCGTCGACGCCGGTCGACACGTTTACGATCGGCTTCCATGAAGCCGGCTACGACGAGGCCGGTTACGCGAAGGCCGTCGCGCGCCACCTCGGCACGCGCCATACCGAGCTTTACGTCACGGCCGACCATGCGCTCGACGTCGTGCCGAAGCTGCCGTCGATCTACGACGAGCCGTTTTCCGATGCGTCGCAGATCCCGACCTTCCTCGTATCGGAAATGACGCGCCGGCACGTGAAGGTGAGCCTGTCGGGCGATGGCGGCGACGAACTGTTCGGCGGCTATACGCGCTACTTCCTGACGCCGCGCCTGTGGCGCAAGCTGCATCGCGTGCCGGCCGCCGTGCGCGCGCGGATCGCCGCCGCGCTGCATGCGTTGCGGCCCGATCACGCGGACCAGCTCGCGGCCGTCGCGCAGGGCGCGTGGGGCAGCGTGGAGGCGCGCGAATCGGCCACGCGCATCGGCGATCGCCTGCACAAGCTCGGCCACGTGATGACGGCGGAGAGCCGCATCGGGCTGTACCGGCTGCTGATGTCGGCGGTGCATCATCCCGAGCGCATCGCGCTGTCGGGGCAGGAGCCGCCGACGCCGCTCGACACGGTGTCCGCGTGGCCCGCGCACCTGAGCTTCGCCGAGCAGGCGATGGCGATCGACACGCTCACGTACCTGCCGACCGACATCCTCGCGAAAGTCGATCGCGCGGCGATGGCCGTGAGCCTCGAAACGCGCATGCCGTTCCTCGACCATCACGTCGTCGAATTCGCGTGGCGCGTGCCGGCGGCGGTGCGCTTGCCGGAAGGGCAGTCGAAGGCGCTGCTGCGCCGGCTGCTCGACCGGTACGTGCCGTCCGCGCTGATCGACCGGCCGAAGCAGGGCTTCTGCGCGCCCGTCGACCACTGGTTGCGCGGCGCGCTGCGCGACTGGGCCGAGGCGTTGCTGCGGCCGTCGCGGTTGCGCGAGGAAGGCTTCTTCGATGCGACGGCGGTCGAGCGGCTGTGGCGGCAGCACCAGACGGGCCGGATGAACTGGCAGCACCAGTTGTGGACGGTGCTGATGTTCCAGGCGTGGCTGGAACATCAGCGGACGACGTGACGGCCGCGTCGCGCCGCCCGTCCAGGCCGCGCGGTGCGCCGGTCGTCATCCGACGACCAGCGGCGTGCCGATCTTCAGATTGCCGGGATCGCGCGCGGCGGACGGATTGAGCTGCAGGATCTCGTTCAGTGCGAGCTTGTCTTGCTCGTTGCGCGTCATCGCCTGCTGATCGGCACGCGACACGTTCGCGGCGTCGAGCAGCGACTGGCGATGCTGGTCCGCGATCACCCACAGCGAATCGCCGTCGACGACGATGTAGGGCTGCGGGGTGTTCGACGGTGACGGCGGGCTCGACGGCGTGCCTGGCGACGGTTGCGACGGCGTGGCGCTCGCCGACGGCGACGGCGGGGTGCTTGGCGACGCACTCGGTGATGCACTCGACGATGCGCCCGGCGCGACGTTCGACTGCGACGATCCGCCGCCGAACATCCAGTTGAAAACGCCCCCGATCACGGGCGCGATGCCGACGACGAACTTGTAGCCGAATGCGGCGACCGGAATCATGACCACCGCGGTCGGGATCTTCTTGACGAAAGGCGTCGCGTTCGGGAAGTGCGTATTGAGCCGGCCGGCGAGCAGCAGCGAGGTCATGGTGCCGGTCGCGATTGCGAGATCGTAGTTGCCCTGCCGCCATTGGGACACGGCGGAGAGTCCGCCGAGCGCGACCGACGTGAAGTCGCCCGTTGAATCGAGCAGGCGCACGACGCGACTGCGTTTGTCAGCGTTCACGCGTCGCGACACCATCAGGAGCGACGTACCGGCGTAGGCGGTGCCGATCACGCCGCTCGCGATGGCCGTCCAGCCCAGCGTGACGTCGAAGCCCGTGAGCGGGTGCGTCGGATAGAAGTTCTTGAGGATCCCGGTCGCGACCGACGCAACCGACGCGACGGCCATGCCCGCGCGCGCCGTGACGCCCAGCCCGCTGCGCGGATTGCCCGCATGAAGTTGCTGCAGCGACGTGCCGCCGACGAACCCCTGCATTTGCGTGAGCACGTCCTCGGCGAGCGCGGTGATGTTCGTCTTCGCGTCGTCGAAGCTCATCGTCCCCTGCTGGTATTGCTCGACGTATTGCGCCGCCTTTGCCTGCGCATGGCGTACCGCGGAGTCCAGCTGAGCGAGCCGATGCGCGCCGTAGTCATGCGTCGTGGAGTTGAACTGGCGCGCCAGCGTTGCGCCGAGGCTCGTGATGGCTGCCACCGCGGCCCTCGGGTCGCCCGACTGCAGGCTGCGGATGGCGCCCTGGTGCATGACCTGGAACACGCGTCCGAGGCGCGACGCCAGCAGAAGCGTCGACGACGCATTGCCCAGCCCGGTCGTGTCGAGCTGATGGAACCCAAAGCCGATCCCGGTCGAGAGGCCGAGGACGGCTCCGCTCGCAATCCATGCATTCCGGATGTCCGATCGGGTTTTCGACAGTCGGTGCACGCGCAGCGCGTTGAGCCGTGCGCTGGCCTCGTCCATCGTGGCGCTCGGCATATCGGGCTGCGCGATGGCCTTGCGTGCGGCGCCGATCGGCAGGGTCGCGTCATACTGCAGCGCTTTCTGGCCGGTGACGTTCTTCCAGTACTCGCGGCTGTCGGCCGCCGATACCGATGCAAGCGACGGTCGCTCGGGAACGCTGTCGCGATGGCTGTCGAGCCAGTCTTTGCCGGCCGCGTGGGCCCGCTTGGCGAGCCGGTTGTGGGGCGCGTTGTCGTTCCATCGCGTCTGCGACGTCTCGTTCGTCGCCCGGCGTGCCAGATTCAGCAGCGTCGACGTGTTGCCTTCGTACAGCGCGTCGCGCAATTCCGCGATCTCGGCGTCGGACATCTGATGCGCCTTTTTCGCGATGCGCTCGATTTCCGAGAACAGGAATCGCTGCTGGTTCGCGAAATCCTGCGCGCCGACCGGTTCGAACACGCGCGTCAGCGCATCGCCGCCGTGCAGTCTCGCGAATTTTTCAGGCGCGTTTTTCCCGTAGTCGGCGATCTTCGCCGCCAGGGCGCGCGTCAGATCGGCATTCGCGATGAAGTCGTCGCCGTGCGTGCCCCACGACAGGCCGACATGCACCCAGTCGAGCTGCTTGCGGCTCAGGATCGCGTCGAGCAACGCGACGTGGCCTTCGCCCGGCACCGGCTCGAGCACGGCGTCCGAACCGTGGAAAGTCAGCAGCACGAGCGGCGCGGGTTTGCCGCCGTTCTGCGCCGCCCATACTTCGAGCGCCTCGCCGATGCGCCGGATTTCCGCGTAGCCGTTGTTCGTGCCGGCCATCGCATGGCCGTCTTCCAGCGACACGCGGGGCCGGGATGGTGCAGCTTCGATGCGCAGCAGGAAGCCGTATTCGGAGGCCGCCGTGAGCCACTTGTGCAAGTGGGCGAGATCGTCGAGTTCGAGCGTGTGCCGCGTGCCGTCGGCGTCCGTGCGCGTGAGCGTCGCCGTATCGTCGTCGTAGCGGGCGCCGGACGGATCGCCGAAGCGTTTGGCGCGCTGGATGAACCCGGGATCCTGCAGGGCGCCCATCGCGGCGGCGAGCGAATACGGATCGACCTGCAGCGCGACGGCCGGCAGCGCGCCGCCATACCGCTTGATGTAGCGCTTCATCTGGTCGGGATCGTCGCGCAGCGAGAACGAGCGCGACATCGGGACAAAGCGGTCGGCGAGATCGGTCAGACTGGCCAGCTTCACGTATCGCCTGATCAGCTTTCTGTCCGCGCTGCGCGCCGCGCCGATCCACTGCGCGCCCCGCATGACCAGATTGCGCTGGGCGGGGGCCCGGGTGAACGCGCCGTGCGGGTGCAGGCTCGATGCTTCACGCCACATGTGCAGCGTCCCGAAGATCTTCTTCGCCAGCACGGCATCGGCGAGGATGGCCTTCGGCGGGTCGGTGAACGTGAGGCCGTTGCCTTCTTTACGCCCGACGTCGCGCTTGCCCCATTCGGTGAGGCGCTCGAGTGTCGACGCGAAATCGGCGATCTTCGCGTTGCCGTAGCGCGTGACCGATTCGACGATCGAGCCCGATACGTACGCGGGCTGGAACGGCTTGAGCGTGATCGGTTTCGGGGGCGGCGCGGCAGGCGCGGCGGGTGGCTTGGCCGCTGCTGCCGCGGCCGGCTGCGTTCGCTGGCCGCCGCGCGCGGCGTGCTTGCCTTTGCGACCTTTTCGGCCGGCCTTGCCGCCTTTGCCCGCTTGCGTGCCGTTGCCGCTTTGGCGCGCAGCGGGTGGCGGCGGCGCCGTCACCGCTGCCGGCTGCGCGGCGTGCAGAGCGGCCGCCTTGATCGCGGCGGCGCGCGGCTCGAACACGTCGGGGGCGAGCCGGGAAAGCAGGAAATGCTGATTGCCGCCATACGGCCCGCGGCCGATCGTCGACCGCTCCAGCGGCAGGCCGGGGTTGTCCGGATCGCGGAACTGGCCGACGTCGTCGTACCAGCGCACCGTGCCGTTCTCCACCGCGATGAGGCCGGTCAGCGACCCGGTCAGCACGTCGGTGACGGTGCCTTCGTGGTCGTACACGTACACGTAGTGCCCGTCGGGAATCTTGCCCATCTCGAGCGCGCGTTTCAACTCGTCCGCGTGGTGCGCGTTGAAGTCGAGCGCGCCGTCCGCCGTCGTCGGGAGGATGTCGGGCACGCCCGCGCCGGCCGCCGCGCGGTTCTGGCGCCGCAGCGACGGATGCGTGTTCCCGAGCACGCGCTGCACGTACGTGTCCGGCTTCGACAGCGGCGTCTTCGGCTTGCTGATCGGGCGACGCATCTTGGCCGGTGCGAAGCCGCCGTAGCTTTCGACGACGTCGTGCGGGACCTTCGCGACGACGAACCGCACGCCGCGGCGCCCGCCGGGCAACGGGCGGAAGCGACGCCGGAACGCAACCGCGAGGTCGCGCGATTCGATCGTGGCATCGCCGAGCGACGTCTTTTCGACGTAGGTCCATTTCCCGGCGCCATCGCGCGTCGCGTAGCCGAGGACCGTGCCGGTCTTGCGTTCGACCGCATAGACCGTCGTCCCCGCGCCGGGATCGTGTCGCGCCGCCGGTTTCGGCCGCAGGAAGCGCGGCGCGCTGTCGAGCGCGTTCACGTTTGCGACGACCTCCGCGTCGACGCCCGTGTCCGACGGCTCGACATCCCACGCGCGGGGTTCGCCGAAGTACGCGTCGATGCGCGCGGCGCCGCCGAACTTGCGCAACTCGGCGAGCGCGACGGGCGACACATAGTAGTCGTAATCCCCGCGGTTCGCGGCGCCTTTGTCCTTCAATGCAAGATATGCGTCCTGCAACAGGTTCTGATCGATATCGTCGGATACCTCTTTCTTGTCGACGAACTTGCCCTGTGCGTTGGTCCGGAAGCTTGCGATGAATTCGGGCTGCGGGTGGATCGCGTCGCGCCGGTCGGCGGGGCGGTCGGTGCGCAGCGCGATCAGCACATGCGCGTCGGTGCCAAACGCTGCCTTCATCGCGTCGATGCTGTCGAGCTGGTCGCCGTCGACGCGCAGCAGGTCGCGCTTGCCGTGCGATGCGAGCAGATCGAGCGCGCGCTGTTCGAGCCTGGCGGCCTTGCGGGCGGCGAGCCCGCGCGCCGGCCGATGCGCCGGGGAGGCCGGCGCGGCCATTTCGCGCGGTACGCCGCCGGCCTGCATGCGCGCGATCTGGCTCGCGTAGTAGTCGCGATAGGTCGCGTAGCCGGGCACCGACGGTTCGGCGTCGCCGAACGCATCCGCGAGCCGGCGCAGGCCGGCTTCGTCGCCGGGCATCACGCGTTCTGCTTCGCGCGCGATCCCGTCGGGCAGGCGGACATCTTTCGAGATGTCGATGCCCAGGTCGTCGATGAGCTCGCGGCGCACCGCGAACGCGTTCGCCTGCGCACGCGCTTCGGCCATCAGCGCGCGGTCGACCAGCGTGTCGACGGGCGCGCCGTCGAGCAGCAGGCGTCCGGCGATCGCGTCGACCGCATGCTGCGCTTCGTGCGCGAGCGCGTACACGAGCGTACCGGTGTGACGCATCCGGCCGTCGAGCACGATGCGCTGTTTGTCCGTGTCGATCCGGCTGCCGCGCCCGGGCCGGCCGACCACAACTTTCCAGCCGGCGGCCTGCGCCTGTGCCAGCTGCCCGCTCAGCAGCGTCGAGCGGTCGACCAGCGCGAGCGCTTCCTTCGACAGCGGCGCGCCGCCGAACCGCATCCGGATCTGCGTGATGACGGACGGCTTCTGAACGAACGCGTCGGGCGGCAGCGTGTCGGCGATGACCGGGCGCGCGATGGCGATGTCGCCCTGTTCGAGGCCGTGCGTGAGCAGCTGTTCGAGTTCGGTGAGCTTCTCAAGCGTGCGGAGGTAGTCGATCGGGTCGCGCGTGACCGGGCCGGGATCGCTCAGCAGGAAGTCGCCCTTGCGCGTGAAGATGCCCTGCAGATCGAACGCCAGGCCTTCGCGTTCGACGACCGCGCGAATCTTCCGGATGTGTTCCAGTGCGGCCCGCGTGACGACGCGCGGCAGCGTGCCGGTCGCGACCATCGTGTGCGTATGCAGGACGCCGAGCGGGCGGTAGAGCACGCCGACACGGC
Organism: Burkholderia cepacia complex sp. TUM26381; assembly: GCF_057439935.1. Taxonomy (NCBI): domain Bacteria; kingdom Pseudomonadati; phylum Pseudomonadota; class Betaproteobacteria; order Burkholderiales; family Burkholderiaceae; genus Burkholderia; species Burkholderia cepacia complex sp. TUM26381. The sequence goes on from NZ_CM172007.1 coordinate 1,018,105, forward strand.
CGAGCACCGAGAACGGGCCGCTCATCGTGACCGTCTGCAATCCGTACGAACGCAGATCGTCGAGCGCGAGCCGTTCGTCGACAGCCGCGCGCACGTGACCGGATTCCGGGTTGACGTGGCGATCGTAGATGCCGAGCGCGGCGTCGTCGCCGAGCGCGAATACGGTCTTTTCGCCGCCGGCGCCGAGCAGTTCGCCGGCTTCGTGTGCGACGTCGACACGCGCGTTGCGGTCGCCGTGCGCATAGACGCCCAGCGGGTCGGCGTTCAGCGGGCCGAGATCGTGCGGCGCGGCGGGCGCGGGATCGAGACGGTGAAATGTGCCGGTATCGAGAAGCGCGCCGTGCGCGCCGACCGCTTCCGCGGGCGCGGCATACACGGGCCGCTGCCACAGGTTCGCGAGCCGCGCCGCATGCGCGGCGCCGTCGTGCTGCGCGGCGAGCACGATCGCATAGCCTTCCTGCACCACGAACGGCGGTGCCATCTCGAGCAGGTATTCGTGCGCGCTCACCGGCTTGCCGTCGACGAGCAAGGTGCCGTCCGCGCGCGTGTCGGCGTGCAGCACGACCACGCGGCGCCCGGGGTCGATCGTGAAATGACGTGTGCGCGCGGCGGCAAGCTCGGCGGCATCGGGGCGCTCGCCCGCGCGGTACGGCGAAGCGATCTCGGCATGTGCGCGACTCCAGACGATGCGCGCATCGAAGCGGGCGACGCCGCGCGGCGCGGCACCGGTTTCGTCCATCCGCGGCGCGGGCATCCGGCGCGGCATGCCGCCGCGCCCCTTCTGGCGCGACCAGGCGTCGTTGTAGAACGCGCGATAGGTCGGGCCGTCCGCGCCCGACGTATGCACGCCGCCCAGCGTGCTCGCCAGCCGGTCGACCGTGCCGGCGTAGTCGTGCGACCGTCCACGCCAGTTCGCGCCTTCGCGCGCGATTGCGTCCGGGTGAACGAGGTGCGCGGCAATGTCGGTACCGCTTGTCAGCTTGATTTCGTAGCGGGCCTCGAACGCGCTGATCTGCGCGCGCGCCTCGGCCTCGAGCGCCTTGCGCGTGAAGCCGCCGCGCGGCCCGTAGTCGTGGTCCAGCACGCCGGCCAGCGCTTCGACGGCCTTGCGCGATTCGCGCGCGAGCACGTACGTGATGCTGCCGGCATCGCGGAGGCCGCCGTCGATCGTCACGCGGCGCTTGCGCGTATCGACGTGACTGCCGCGGCCGCGTTTGCCGATCGTCACGCGCCAGCCGGCGTCCTGAAGCATGCGCAACTGCGTCGCGAGCGTGCCCGACTGCATGGCGAGCGCTTGTACGGCTTCCGGCAGCGGTGCGCCGCCCAGACGCATCTGCATCCGCGTGATCCAGCCGGGATGCGGGGTGGCGTAATCGGGCGTCGCGGTGCCGGGCGTTTCCGCGGGCGCCGCGCGCTCCGGATCGTCGGTCGGCACGGGCGGGCGTTCGTCATCGGCATGCGTGCGGGAGGTCTTGCCGCCGGCGGCTTCGGCGGGCGTCTTGTCGCCCGGAGAGGTGGCGGCCGTAGCGCGCGCCGCTGCGGGTTCGGCCGCTGCTTCGGCAATGGCGGGGTGGTCCGGTTTGACCACCACGAGCACGCGGCTCGGCGCGCTGAAGAGGCCGTCGTGCGCGGTGACGGGTTCGGGCGTCGCGACCGCGCGCGGCATCGCCGGCTCGTTCGGGCCGCGCTTGCCGGCGAGCACGATCACCGTTTCGTCGGGTGCAGCGGGGTGCGTCGATGCCGGCGATGCTGCGTCGGCCACGGCGGTTGCGGAAGGGCGGCCTGCCATCGCCGCCGTTTCCGGCTCCGGATCGAAGCGCAGCACCCGCGCGCCGGCGCGCAACTGCCCATCGGCGCCGAATGCGTCGGGCGCTGCCGCATAGACGGGTTTCTGCCAGCGGTTCGCCAGCTCGGGCGCGAGTGCCGCGTCGTGCTCACCGGCGACGACGATCACGGGCTCGTCGAGATTCTGCGGACGCGGCGCACGCGCGCCCGGATCGTGTGGCGCACCGTTACGCACGAGATAGACCGTGCGCTCGCCGACCTGCATCGGCTCGACGCTCGGCCCGCGCGGCACCGAGATGCCGGCCGGGTCGGACGTCGCCGGCCGCGTGGCGGGCGCTTCGTCCGTCAGGTCGACCACCCGCACATTGACGCGCGGCGGCGTGCCGGCCGGCTTCGCGCGCGTGCCGGCGCCGGCTGGTTCGTCGCTATCGGCGGCGCGCGCAGCGGCGCTGCGGGCGGCCGTCGTGCGGTCCGCGTCGAGGTCGTCGTGCTGCCGGCCGGCCTGCGCGCGCGCCTCGCTCGTGCGCTGCGTACCGCGGGCATCGCGTGCCGCATTCGCGCTTTCGCCTTCGGCGGCGGCCTGCTGGACACGGCGCGCCTCCCTCGCTGCGGCGTCACGCAACTGGTGGTGCAGGTCCTTGCCCTGGTCGATGACCTCGTCCAGCCTGTCGAGCCGCGACTTCGCGACGATGTTCGACGTCGTGCCGATGGCGCCGTCCGGGCCGAACGTCATGCGCTCGCCGGTGTCCGTCACGCTGTCGACCCGCGTGCCGTGGGTCCAGGCCTTCGGTGAAGCCGACACGACGGACAGCGTGCCGTCCTGGCCGAGTACCACCGATTTGCCGGGCGGCATCTGCCTGGCCGACGTCTTGTCGAGCACGCGGATCGGCTGGTCTTCGTAGGTCAGCACCTTGTCGCCGACCATCAGTACGCCGTTGGGCGCGACCTTCACGGCCTCGCCGTCGAGCGTCGCACGCGTGCGCCCGGCCGACAGCGATGCCGCGCCGTCCTTGTTCAGGATTTGCCCGATCGTCTGGTCATCGACCTTGACGACTTTGCCATCCGTCGTGTGCGCGGCAATCGGCCGTCCGGTGCGGGTCCGGATGCCGGTGACCGCGCGTTGCTTCGCGACGCCCGCGCCCATCAGCGCGGTATTGATGACGCCGGACTCGAACGCTTCGCCGGCCGCCTTCGTATTGCCTTGCAACAGGTCGACCCCGGATTCGACGAACGCCTCGCCGGCGCCGGCGACACCGGTCACGAACGCCGTACGTTCCGCACCCTTGGCGATGACCGACGCGACCTTCGTCGTGACCGCGCGCTCGAACAGCTTCGTGCCGGCGAGTTTCGCAGCGCCGCCGGCAGCCATCGGCACGAGGTTGATGTAGTCGGCGCGGGCGCCGGCGTCGAGCGGACTGATGCTCTGGTCGTGGTCGATGCGGTTCGCGAGATCGAGGCCCGCCTTCGTCATCGCGGAACCGATCGCCGTGTAGGTCATCCCTGCGCCGATGAGGTTCAGCGGCACGCCGATCGTCGCGCCGATCACCGTGCTGTCGAGCGCCGTGCCGATCACCTCGAGCGCCATCCCGCCGAGCAGCATCCCGATGTTGACGTCCGTGCCCGTGAGAAAATTCAGGACGTTGTCGAAGTCGCTGTTGTTGTGCGCGGCTTTCGACACGACCTGCTGCGAACCGTCTTCGTTGTGGCCGGTCAGGATGTCGACGGTGCCGTCCGCCGACAGCTGGTTGCTGTCGAGATAGTCGTTGATGCTGTCGTAGTTGCCGGCCGATTCGTCGATGTAGTGCGTTTTGCCGTCCTTGTCCGTTACCTTGAACAGCGCGCTCGTCGTCGTCCCGGTTTCCTTTGCGGCATACACCATCGGCAGCACGCTGACCTGCGTGTCCTTGCCGCCGCCGACCGACAGCAGCTTGTCGCGCACGGTGTTGATCGCCGACAGCTTGTCCTTGTCGACGAAGCGCGCAGTCGAATCGTCGGCGGCCGATACGGATTGCGACGATTCATCGGCCGGCACGTCCGGCTGCTGCCCGAGCGCGATGCCGATCAGGTTGCGCTGCTGGTTGTCGCTGAGCGAGCCGAACGCGATCGTGGCGCCGTTCCGCGTGCTCAGGCTTGCCGCGTCGAGCATCGAATTCGACATCTCGGTGCGATGCGCTTCGTAGAAGTCGTGCATCGCCTTCTTGTAGTCGTCCGCCGCGCCGGACTTTTCGTCGACATAGCGCAGCCGCTCGTCGAGGCCCGCGTCGAACTGATCGAGCAGCACCTGCTGGCGCGACGTGTCGCGCAGCAGCTTCAGTTGCGGAACGGCGTTCTCCGCCTTCGTGACGGCGGCCTGCGCGTCGTTCAGATCGGATTGATACAGGTTCGGGCGATACGAGGGCGCCGGCATCACGTCGCCGTCCGGCAACGTGCGCAGCCGCACCGGCGCCGGGTTGGCGGCGGCCCATTCGTCGTACTGCTTCTGTTTGGCGGCGAGCGCGCTCTTTGCCTGATCGACGCCATCCTGCGCGTTCTTCAGTGCGACGTCGGCCGCACGCGAATTGACGTCGTCCGCCAGCCGGTTGCCGGCCATCCGCAGCGCACCGGCGACCACCTGCAGGCGCGTGGCGTCGAGCTGCGTGGGGCCGCTCGGCGCAGCCGGCAGCGGCATCGGCGACCGCGACGGGTCGGTCAGCGGCAGGATCGTCGGCGCCGGCGTGGCATTCGTGCCGGTCGGCGCAGGGGCGGGGAAGGCCGTGGGCAGCAACGGGCTCGTGCGCGGCGCGGCGCCGGCGGCCGTCGGCAGCGACGATGAGGGGGCCGGCTGTGCGGCGGCCGGCGTCAACTGCGGCGGTTGCTGGAAAAACGGCTTCAGCAACGGCTGCTGCGCCTTCACCTGCGCGCTGATCTTCGACGCCTGATCGTCGTACTGTTGCGCGAGCGTCGCACCGTACGCGGCGACGAAGCCGTCGTGCGCGATGCTTGCCTGCTGCTTCGCCTGGTAGAGCTTCGCGTACGCATCGCCGAGATCGAGATCGACCTTCGCGTCGAAGGGCGGTGAGTGCGGCGGCCGCGGGTTGTCCTTGTGCCACGTGTCGGCCGCCTGCTGAGCGGCCGTGCAGTTGTCCTGCGCGGTGTCGACCTGCTGCTGCGCGGCCAGCATCTGCAGATAGCCGCCGCTCGTGCTTGCCGCCGTCTGCGCGCGCTTGAGCGCAGCGCTGGCGTCCGGCACCGAATTCGGCGCGACGATCACCGTCCCCTGCCTGCCGGCGACCACGTCGAATTTCTGCTGCGCTTGCGCGAGCGCGATGGCATCGTTGGCCGCGGCGAGCGCCGCGTTCGTGGTGTTCGCCGATTTCGCCGCGGCCGTGACGGCCTTTTGCGCGGCGTCCGGCGATTCGGGTGCTTCCGGCAGGTTCACCTGGAGTAGCTGCCCCGCCAGCGCGGTGTTCAGCCGGCTAATGCCTGAGTCGAGTGCCGCCTTGTAGTCGGGATTGACGAGGTAGGACTGGAGTTGCGTACGGGCGAGGTACGCGTTCGACAGATCCGAAAAGTATTTCGCGGTACCGGCGGCCGCGTGCGCGTCGGCGCTTCTCCATTCGTCGTAGCGCTTCGATTGCTCCGGGGTCTTGCAGTCACCCGGTTTCGGCACCCACTTCGGGTCGTTCGCGTGGTCGGGAAACGTGGCCTGCAGCGCCTTGAGCTTGTCGTTGGCCGCGTTCTGCGCGTCGCCCGGGTTCGTCACGTTGCCGTCGTCGTCGATCTGGATGCCTGACGGCTTGTCCGCGTCGGCCTGTTCGCGGTACAGGATCGTGTAGCCGGCGTCGGTCGTCACGTTCAGGTCGCGCTGCGCGGTGTCGGCCGCCGTACGCGCTTTCGCATAGTCGGCCTGCGCGGCCTTGCGGGCATCGGGCGTCGATTCGGGATCGCGGTTGACCACGTGCAGCACGTTCTGCGCGCCCTGCAGCGCTGTCGATGCGTCGTCGTATTTCGTCTGCGCGTCCTGGATTGCCTGCTGCACTGCTTGCGTCGTCTCGTTCTCGACGGTGATGTCGGGCGGCGGCGCCGTGTATTGCACGGCCATGCGTTGCATCAGCGACGTAGCGGCGGCGATCTCCGCGTTGGTCGGCTTCGACGGATCGGTGGACAGCGATGCGTTGACGGGAATCGGCGGGGCGGTGACGGGCTTGGCCGGGCCGGCCGCCGGATCGTCCTGCTTCGGCGGCGGTGGCGGCGGGGGCGGGGGCGCGACGACGGGATTCAGCGTTTCCGACAGGAAGCGCTGCCAGTTGACGCCCAGTCCCAATCCGTCGATCGACAGCATGCCTTGTCTCCGTTGAGCCGCGCGATGCGCGGGACATCCGGCGCACGGTTCGTCGCGCCGCCAGCTTTCAAGTGTAAGGAGACACGTCGCGGCTGAAATGCCGCTGTTTCGTAGCGGGCCGGCGCGGCCGCGATGCGCGCGCGGCGCCTGCTACGAGGTGTGAGCGGTTGCGGCGGGGCGTTCGATCCGCACACGGCGGCCCGCCCCGCGCGCCGTCACTGATCGAGACACTTCACGCACAGCCGCTTCGCCTGGCCCGCCGGCAGCCCGCGGCACATCATCACCACCGGGCGCGCATGGCACGACGGCGCATCGGCGGACGCGGCCGGAGACGGCAAGCGGCGCGCACGTTCGGGCGGTGTCGTGGCGGCCGCGGCCATGCGCCGCTGGCGCTCGGGCGGCGGCGTGTCGCTCACGACGGGAATCGGTTCGATGCCGCCTTCGCGCGCGTTGCGCTGCGCGCTCGCGACGACGCGGCTCACGTAGCCGCTCGAGAAGCCGGTCGTGAAGTTGCCGCTGTAATAGCACGACAGCGCCGCGCGCAACGCGGCCTGGGTGGCGCGGCCGGTGCCCGACGAGCGTGCGAAGCATTCGGTCAGGATCGCGCCGCCGGCCTGCAGGTTGCGGCACGGCTCGAACATCGTCGCTTCGTCGAGTCCGTATTTCGCGAAATTGCGTTCGTTCACCTGGGCGAGGCCGACGCTGTAGCTGAAGCCGCGCGACGAGAGTGCGCGCGCGGTTGCGCGCGCCTCGTCGAGCGATGCGGGCTGGCGCGTCAGGTGTCCGCCGACCACGCCGATCGCATACGGGTTGAAGCCCGATTCGGTGCGGACGAGCGCGCCGAGCGTGGCGGGATCGACGTTCGGCGCACACGCGCGCGCGAGTTGCGCGAAACCGGCACTGCTGCCGGCCGCGTGCGCGCTGCGCGGCTGCATGCACGCAAGCATGAGCAGGGCCGCGGCGCACAGGCACGCGGCCACGGTTCGCAGGCCGTGCGCGTTCATCCCGCGCCCGCCACGCGGTACGACATCACGAGCCCGTGCACGAGCAGCGACCAGCCGTCGAGCGCGACGAACAGCAGCAGCTTGAACGGCACCGAGATCGTCGTCGGCGAGATCATCTGCATCCCGAGCGCGAGCAGGATGTTGGCGACCAGCAGGTCGACGACGATGAACACGATGTAGATCACGAAGCCGATCTGGAACGCCTTCGTCAGCTCGGCAAGCGTGAAGCTCGGCACCAGCACGAGCAGATCGTCGTCCTTGATGCCGTCCGCGCGGTTCTTCGGCCATACCGACGTCGCGGTGCGCACGAAGAATTCGCGATCGCGCTGCCGCGTGTGCGACACGAGGAAATCCTTGATCGGCGGCAGCGCGGCATCGGCGAGTGCGCCGACATCCGCAGTCGACAATTGCCCGGACGCATCGAAGTGGCGCGCCTGCAGCGCGTCGCGGATCGACATTCCGACCGGCGCCATGATGAACAGCGACAGGATCAGCGCGATGCCGTTCAGCACGAGGTTCGGCGGCACCTGCTGGATCCCGAGCGCGGAGCGCAGCAGGCCGAGCACGACCACGAGCTTCGTGTAGCTCGTCACCATCAGCGCCGCGAACGGCGCGATGCCGAGCGCGGCAATCACCGCGATCAGCGCGACCGGATTCGGCAGGTTACCCATCGTTCAGCGCTCGCGCGGCGCGGGCTGCGTCAGCGTGACGACCCGCACGCCGAGCTTCTGGCCGACCGCGATCAGGTGGCCGGTGCCGATCAGCATCCCGTTGGCAACGAGGTGGATCACGCTCTGGTTGATCCCTTGCTGCAACTCGATCACGGCGCCCGGCTGCAGTGCGCCCAGTTCGCCGAGCGGCATCGACGTGGGCGGCAATTCGAAGCGCAGGTCGACTGCGAGGCCGTCGAGCGTGCGCGGCGCATCGGCGGACGGCGCGTCGTGCGCCGTCGCGGGCGCGGAGTCGGTGCGGGTCGGTTCCAAAGGCATCTCCCTGATTCGTTCGACGGTCAGCCGGTTGCCCGACGGCCGTCCGGTGATCTCCCACGCCGGCGCGGCCGGCAGCCGCGCGACGCACAGCAGGTTCTGCTCGTGCGCTTGCCAGCGCTCGATCGCGATGATGTCGCCGCCGACGACGTCGGCCAGTTCGGCCGTCGTCAGCTCGGTGCGGCCGATCTCGAACACCAGCGGCACGGGCAGCGTCGCGTAGGCCGCGCGCGCGTCGGCCAGCGCGGCCGGTGCGGCCGCGAAGAACACGGACAGCGCATCCGGCGCGTCGAACAGCAGCGCGCCATGACAGCGCCACGCGGCGTCGGCGCGCCGCAGCTCGAAACGCAGCGCGGCCGGCGACGCGTGCCACGCGGGCAGGTTGTCGGGCGGCGGCAGCAGTTCCACGCGCTGCCGCGTCGCGGCCTGCAATACGGCTGCGAGCGGCGCGCACAGGTCGGCGAGCAGTGCCGCGCGGATCACGGCCGGCACGGCCGGGTCGGCTGCGTCGCCGAGCCATTCCGTTTCCGCGAGCGGGTCGATCCACAGCGTGCCGGCGGCCGGGCCGACGACGAAGCGGTACGCGTGCGCATCGGCGGCCGGCTCGGCGGCGATGCGCCAGCGCACCTCGTACGCATGCTCGCCGAGCGTGACCGGGACGGCGCCGGTCGCGCCGTACGCGTGCGACAGCCCGCGCGCGGCAGCGGCGGACAGGCGCGGCAGGTAGGGCGACGCGTCGAGCGCGACCGCGGCCGGCGGCGCGGCGGGCGGCGCAGAAGCGGCGGGCATGGCCCGGCTCGCGGGGTCGCCGGCGTCGGCATTCGTCAGGAACAGCGCAGGCACGGCGGGATCGGGGCGGATTCGGCGTTGGTTCGGCGGGTTGTTCTGGGGCCGGTGGCGCGGAGGGGCGCGCGGCTGCTGCGTCGATTGTAGGGACGGCAATGGCCGCGTGCCGCGCCGGAATCCGTAGTCGCATGCATCGCGCGGCGGTGGCGCGAGCGGGGTGCTACGAAGCGCGACGAAGGGGGACGACGCAGGGAAACGGCGACGGTCGCGCCAAAGCAACCGCCGCCCGGAGGCGGCGGTCGGGTCGCGACTGGCTGGCGGGCCGGGCGGCATGCAGGCCGTGTCCGGTCGGCAGGCCGCGAGGCGCTGCGAATCCGCGCAGCGCGGTGGGGGGAGCGTTGCCGGCGTGCCGCGAACGGGCGGCGCGCGGTGAAGCGTTACGCGTAGTCGGCGGCCATCGCGGGTTGCGGCGTCGCGCGCAGGATCGGCGCCGCGTCGTGGCGCTCGACGTGCGTCATCGCCGCACCGAACAGCACCAGGCGATAGCCGACCGCGTAGATCGGGATGATGCGCAGGTTCTTGTCGTGTTCGAGCTGCAGCTTCGAACGGATCCGCGAGATATGGGTGTCGAGCGTGCGCGACGACACGCCGAGCTCGCGGCCCCATACGGCTTCCTGGATTGCCTGCCGCGGCACGATCTTGTTCATGTTGTCGAGCAGGAATTCGACGACGTCGAATTCGCGCGGCGTAACGTCAACGACCTTGTTGTCGATTTCGATCGTGCGGCGCACGAAGTTGATTTTTATGTTGTCGATGTACAGGTATTTGCAATCCATGGTGGCCCTCGCATGTCCATAAAGGAGTGTTTGCGGGTCCTGTGCTGCAACTTCCGGGCCAGGAAGAGAGTTGTCGGGCGGCGATGGCTGGCGGGTGCGGCGCGGAGGGCGTGGCGGCCTTGAATTTAAAAGAATTTTTAACGGCGAGCGTCGGATGGACAGAGAGGGGGTCGGAGCAATATTGAAGGATTGTTACGTAGCATCGGAGTGCCGACGTTACGGGCGTTACGTCTGACGTAACGTGTGGGGGAGACGGGTCACGCGTGCTCGGTCCGGGTCAACGGTGGGGCGAGAGAAACGCTACCTGGAACCCGGCAGGGAAGCATGACGACCGTCGCCGCCTTCGAATCGTTGTTTCCCGAGGATCGCGTACGCGATCCGTTGCTCGAGCAGGCCGCGGAACTCGTCGATTCTTCGCAGCGATCTGGACGGCCGCGGTAACGTGTCCCAGGAAGGGTTGGTCAAGTTTGCGCATTTTTTTCCGTCTGCTGTCAGGACCAGGTCGGTTTTATGGCGCATATGACGCAATTCGGCGAGGTGGCGGGACGGAGGCTGGATTTGCCGGGATTCCTGGAGGCCAACCCGTGAACGATTCGCCCGGAAAAATTCGTCGTCGAACCGGAGGCCGCGGCGCTGGCCTGAAGTCGGGCAGGAGCGTACGAGGCTGACGGGCCAGGCCGTGACATGCGGCTTCGACTCCGGCGAGCGCAATGTTGCGCGAGCCGGTGAAAAAACGCCGGCCACGGGGCATCGCGCGCCCCGCGGCCGGCATGCCGTTACATCAGGCCTTCGCGCTGTCCGCCGAATCGAACGGCAGCACGTAATGCCGCTTGCCCGTCGCCGCGAAGATCGCGTTCGCCACAGCCGGCCCGACCGGCGCGACGCCCGGCTCGCCGACCCCGGTCGGCGCCTCGGCCGACGGCACGATATGCACCTCGACCTTCGGCATCTCGGCCATCCGCAGCACGTGGTAGCCGTCGAAGTTGCGCTGCTCGACCTGGCCGTCCTTCAGCGTGATCGCGCTGTGCATCACCGCGCCGAGCCCGAAGCCGATGCCGCCTTCCATCTGCGCGGCGACGATGTCGGGATTGATCGCGATCCCGCAGTCGACCGCGCACACCACGCGCTCGACCTTCACCTTGCCGTCCGCGTCGACCGACACCTCGGCCACCTGCGCGACATAGCTCTTGAACGCCTCGGCGACCGCGATCCCGCGCCCGCGGCCCTTCGGCAGCGGCTTGGCCGGATCCCACCCGGCTTTCTGCGCGGCGAGGTCCAGCACCGCGCGCATCCGGGGCTCCTTCTCGAGCAGGTCGTGGCGGAACGCGTACGGATCCTTGCCGGCCGTGTGCGCGGCTTCGTCGATGAACGCCTCGACCGCGTAGGCCGTGTGCGAGCTGCCGACCACGCGCCACCACAGCACGGGCACGCCCGTTTTCGCGGTGGTGAGCTCGACCGACACGTTCGGCACCGCGTACGGCAGGTTCGCCGCGCCCTCGACCGACGTCGCGTCGACGCCGTTCTTGACCATGAACGGCTCGAACGGCGTGCCGGCGAGAATCGACTGGCCGACGATCCGGTGGCGCCAGCCGACCAGCTTGCCGTCCGCGGTCAGTCCCGCGTCGAGCTTGTGGAAGTACATCGGCCGGTAGAAGCCGCCCTGGATGTCGTCCTCGCGCGTCCACTGCAGCTTGACGGGCTTGCCGTCCGCGCCCAGCGCCTTCGCGATCGACACGGCCTCTACCACGTAATCCGACCACGCGTTCGCGCGCCGGCCGAAGCTGCCGCCCGCGTACAGTGTGTGGATCTGCACCTGCTCGGGCTTCAGGCCCGCCGTCTTGGCCGCATTGGCCTGGTCGACCGTCTGGAACTGGTCGCCGGCCCAGATTTCGCAACCGTTCGGCGTCAGCTTGACGACTGCGTCGAGCGGCTCCATCGGCGCGTGCGCGAGATACGGGAATTCGTACGTCGCGCTGATCTTGCGCGCCGAGCCCGCGATCGCCGCGTCGGCATCGCCGTCCTTGCGCGCCGACGTGCCCGGCTTGTCGGCGAGCTGCCGGTATTCGCGCATGATCTCGTCCGAGCCGCGCTTCTCCGCGTTCGTTTCGTCCCAGTCGACCTTCAGCGCGTCGCGGCCCTGTTTCGCGGCCCAGAAGCCGGTTCCGACGACCGCGACGCCACCGGGCACCTGCACGACCGACACGACACCGGGCACGGCCTTGGCGGCCGTCGCGTCGAACGATTTCACCGTCGCGCCGAAGCGCGGCGGGCGCTGCAGCAGCGCGACGCGCATGCCGGGGAAGGTCGTATCGAGCGTGAAATGCGCGGTGCCGTTCGATTTTGCCGATGCGTCGACGCGCGGAATCCGGTGCCCGATCAGCTTGAATTCGGCGGGCTGTTTCAGCGTGACCTTGTCCGGCACGGGCAGCGTCGACGCATCGGCGACGAGCGTGCCGTACGCAGCCGTCTTGCCGCTCTTCGCGTGCGTGACGACGCCCTTGGCGGTCGTCAGCTCGCCGGCCGGCACCTTCCAGCGGGCGGCGGCGGCCGACACCAGCATCGCGCGCGCCTTGCCGCCCGCTTCGCGCAGCTGCTGCCACGAGTTCGCCATCGCCGAGCTGCCGCCCGTGCCCTGCATCGTGCCGAACGCGAGGTTCGCGTAGCGCTTCGCATCGGCCGGCGCGCTTTCGACGCGGACGTTCGACCAGTTGGCGTCGAGCTCCTCGGCGACGATCGTCGCGATGCCCGTATAGGCGCCCTGGCCGAGTTCGACGTGCTTCGCGATGACCGTGACGGTGCCGTCCGGCGTGATGCGCAGGAACGCGTTCGGTGCGAAACCGGCCGCCGGCGCGTTCGCGGCGAGCGCGCGGCGGCCGAGGCCGGCCCATTCGAAGCCGATGGTCAGGCTGACGGCGGCCGCTGCCCCCGCAGCCTTCAGGAACGTACGGCGCGACGGGCTTACCGAATCGGTGTTGTCGAGTTCGATCGTCATGGTCAGGCTCCCAGCGTCGCGGCCGCGTCGTGGATCGCGGCCCGGATGCGGGCGTAGGTCGCACAGCGGCACAGGTTGCCGTTCATCGCGGCGTCGATGTCCGCGTCGGTCGGCTTCGGGTTCTGCTCGAGCAACGCGGTGGCCGACATGATCTGGCCCGACTGGCAATAGCCGCATTGCGGCACCTGCAGCTTGACCCAGGCGGCCTGCACGGCGTGCGCGGGCTTGCTCTGCAGGCCTTCGATCGTCGTGATGTGTTTGCCCGCGATACCGGCGAGCGGCAGCACGCACGAGCGGACGGCCTGGCCTTCGAGATGCACCGTGCACGCGCCGCACTGCGCCATGCCGCAGCCGAACTTCGTGCCGGTCAGTCCCGCGTGTTCGCGAATCGCCCAGAGGACGGGCATCGACGGATCGGCGTCGAGCGTGACGTTCTTGCCGTTCAGGACAAACGAGGTAGGCATTTTGGTTGTCTCCGTGGGGAAAACCCGGCATGCGCCAGGTTAGCCGGCAGTGTGCGCGAGCAGCCTGAATTTGCGTCTACCCAATCCTGCAAATTTGTTGAACAATCCTGCAAATCCCCGGCGCGCGGCGAGCCGTTTCGCTATGCTCCCGCGACACGAGGAAATCAATTCGAGGATGCGTCATGGACATGACCGATATCGTCGCGTCGCGCGAATCCGGGCGACGCGAGCTGGCGTCGCTGATCGGCCGTTTCGCGCCGGCCGACGGCTCGCATTCGACGGCCGTGCCGGGCCTGATGCTGCATCGGCACACGCGCCCGGTCGATCTCGGCTGCGGCGTGTCGCGCGCCGCGCTCGTGATTGCCGGGCAGGGGGCGAAGCGCGTAGTCGTCGCCGGCCAGGCTTACGAATACGACACGCAGAATTGCCTGATTACCTCGATCGACTTGCCGATCCTGTCGCGCGTGACGCGCGCGTCGCCCGACGCGCCTTACTTGTGCCTGTCGCTGACCCTCGATCCGCAGCGGATCGTCGAGCTTGCCGCCGAGATGCGCCTGCCCGAACCCGACGCGGGCCCCGAAGGCGAGGGGATCGCGCTGGCCGAGCTGACGCCGCCGCTGCTCGACGCCGCGCTGCGCTTGTTGCGGCTGCTCGATACGCCAGCCGACATCCCGGTCGTTGCGCCGCTGATCGAAAAGGAACTGCTGTACCGGCTGATGACGAGCGGGCAGGGCACACGGCTGCGCCACATGGCCATCGCGGGCAGCCAGACGCACCGGATCGCGCGTGCGATCGAATGGATTCGCGATCACTTCGCGGAGCCGATGCGCGTCGAGTCGCTCGCGCAGGCGGTCAACATGAGCGTGTCGTCGCTGCACCATCATTTCAAGCACGTGACGACGCTGAGCCCGCTGCAGTACCAGAAGCAGCTGCGGCTGCACGAAGCGCGGCGGCTGTTGCTGCGGCAGGGCGGCGACGTCGGATCGGTGGCGGCCGTCGTCGGTTACGAAAGCGCGTCGCAGTTCAGCCGCGAATACAGCCGGCTGTTCGGCGCGCCGCCGATGCGCGACGTCGTGCACCTGCGCAAGAGGGAACTGCTCGGCTGACGGGCCGCCGCTCACCCGTCATTTCGCCACGACCGTCGTTTGCAGGAAGGCCGGCGCGATCCGCCAGTCCGGCACATAGTGCGCGGGCCATGCACCGGGCGTATCGACCGCGTTGAAATAGACCACGGCCTTCAGCAGCGGATAACGCCACAGCGAGCGCTGGAATTCGTCGAGTTCCTCGCGCTTGCGCGAATTCGAGCCGTCGACGCCGAGCTCCGCGACCATCACCGGCAGCCCGTATTCGGTCACCCGCTCATATTTGGTCCGCAGGATGCTCGCGGCCGAGAAGTGGCCGCCGGGCGGCCAGATGGCGCAGCGCGGGCAGTCGAACACCGACAGGCCGACTTCGTCCACGTAGCCGCGCCCCGGTCTTGTGCGCGAGCGCGAGACAGTGGTTCATGCCGAGCACGTTCGTCATCATCGTGTGGACGGGATCGGTCTGGTAGGTGGGCGGCGAAGCCGCGCACGCGAGATTCCAGATTTCGTCGACCTGCAACTGCGGCAGGCCGAGCGACACGTCGCCCTTCACGAACTCGAAACGGCCGGATGCCTTCAGATCGGCAACGTTGAGCTTGCGTCCCGTCAGCAGGCTGTCGACGCACGTGACCGTTGCGCCTTCCGTGACCAGGCGCTCGCACACGTAGCTGCCGAGAAAGCCGGCGCCGCCGGTCACCCGCACGCGCTGACCGGCGCGCGTTTCGAGCGGTGCGCGGTCATTCATCGCCGTCTCCTTCGTCGAGCATCTCGAGGAGCCACAGGTCGATTTGCCCGACGGCGTCGCGCACGCGCTCCATCCCGCTGCACGGGTACCGTTTCGGCCAGCGCCGGTCCGCCTGTTCCGATGTCGACGAAGCGCCACGACAGGCGCTCCGGTTTCGCTGACAACCCCGTTGATGCTTGAACGGCGCAAGCGCCGATCGATCGGTGGTGATCTTCATCGCCTTTTCCCCGACACGCAGATTGCGAGCGGCCACTGCCCGTGATTCGTGTGCTGTGGCGTGCCGCCCGGTGAGAGCCGGACATCAGGCAATCGGCATGCCATGGATGACGCAGTCCCGCCGGGCGCGGGCGCGGCGATGCCAGCGCCGATCGACAGGCGTGCAGGCGTTTCACGCGTGAATCGTGGGGACAGGGGAATGACCCGTGCGAGCGCCGGATCAATGCGATTCGATACGATGAAACACTCGATAAATCAGGCTTTTACGAGATTGTTAACGTAAAACGCGTGCTTAATCGGCATGTTTCGTCGATGAGAATCGGGGGAATAAATGCTTAAAAACGTTTCTCGAATGTATCGCTTGTCAGGATGTCTCCGAAGTGAAAGGTGGGGCGAGCCGGAATGAAAAACGGCGCTGGTGATTTTGTCGGGATTCCGTGTTTACATTTGTTTTAATTATTACGCCGGTAACGGTCGGGATGGCAACATTTTTCGTCGTGTGATCGTGTCGGTATTTTCACGGATGAATCAAATTCGTTTCGACAATCGGGGGGCGCGCGTGCCGGCAGCGCATCGAAGACCGCTGCGCATGGCCCAGGCGCTGCGCGCAGGACGAATCGATTCTCGTTCGTTTTCGCACGGGAGCCTGGTCGCCTACGTCGCGAAGCGTGGTTAGTCAGTGGAAAGTGGGTTTCCGCCCGGCCTGCGCGGCGGCGCGCTTCTCAAGTTTGAAACACCCGTTCATCTTGCCGTCCGGCCAGGTTCCACGGGCCGGATTCGTCCGTCTAATCGCGGTATTGCTTCGAGACGCTCAATGATCGGGGCACGTGCGCAATCGTTGTCGCGATACATTCCTGAAACAAAAAATGACGTTTCCGGCGGAATGACCCGGCGTGGCGGCGATCTGCCGCTCGCAATGCGCGACGGGACAACATGTGGCACGCCGCTTGCGGTAATGGCTGCATCGGCGAGCGGTCGACGCGATGCAACAAAGATGTGGGGGCGACCAACTCGTCAGTAGCAGTCGGGGAAACGGCGATGAAGACCATAAGCAGTAGTTTGATCCGCGCGTATTTTGCGCACCGGTGGGGTAGTCGGAAAGATCGGGGTGTTGCTCGCGACGCAGTGCCAGCTTCGCGAGTATTCCATTGCCTGGTTTCCTGCCTCCGCATCCGCCGCGTGCCGGATCGGTTGTCGCCACGCGCGATGGCCGGGCGACAGCGGTGCTCGCCCTCATCCAGTTCACCCGCATGGGCCAGACTGTTCGTGCCGGACAGCCTGACGCCGATTCGTCTACGACCGTGCAAGGCAGTTTCGATCGCGCCGGGTCAATACCGGCGCCGGCCGGACTAGATCGAACGCCTGTCGGCCGGATTATCCGGAAAAACTATTTCGCTCGCTCAGGGAGCAAACATGCCGACTGGCTGTCATGCAGGCCTGTTATCGCCAGGATAACGGACGCATGTTGAACGGCGTTGCATTTTGATGTTTTAAATGCATTCGCGTATTTTCGATTCCGCAACTGGATGCTGCGTGCCGGCATCGAGTCGGGCGGTGTATTGAAAATGACGGGCTGTAACGGCGTGTGCGTCGTTCATGTTGGCATTATCAAGGTGTTTCTTGGCGGTTGATTTAATAATCATAAAATTAATCGAAAACACCTACGTATAAAGTTTGGACAACTTAAAATCACGAAACTAGAATTCGGCTGACCAAAATTACAAAAATATCGAATTCAAGGCCAACAATAATTTCTTGTTTTGATAGTGATCCTTAATTTTAGGGATTGCTCACGGCGGGAAGGTTGAAGGCGTGCGATCTTCCTTGCTCATTCTGTTCACGCCGTTATGGAGTCGACCATGAAGAAGCTTCTGATTGCAGCAGCAGTTCTGGCGGTTTCGGGTGCCGCGTTCGCCGCCAGCGGCACGCTGTCGAGCAGCAACTCGTCGAGCGGTGGCCAGACGATGGCCGGGGTTGCGGGCTTTGGCCATTTCACCGCAACCGATTCCGGCGCGGCGCTCGGCGCAGCCGGCGCAGTGGCGGGCGGCCCGGGCAGCGGTTCGATCTCGTACACGAACCATACCCAAACGTCGACCGTCGGCGGCTTCGGCTTCGGCGGGGCACAAGCTGGCGGCAGCAGCGGTGCGAATGCCGGCTCGGTTGGCTGGACGTATCACCACTAAGCCGCGGCGCGTAGCGTTCGTCATTGGCTGGCGGTACGGATGCCGGGCTTCACCCCACCGGGGCGAGCCTGGCTCCGCCACCGCCGAACTTCCTCACAGCAAGGAATTGCTATGAAAGCCAAAGTCATATTAGCGACAGCGCTCACCGTCCTATCGTCGGCCGTATTGGCAGCGGGTTCGTTCACGACCAATCAGACGCAATCCGTCGCAGCGGGTGTGTCCGGTTCGGTACTGGTCGGCTCCGGCAGCTATACGAGCAATTCGACATCGACGGCTGGTGCAAGCGCCGGAAGTACCGTGACACCCGCTGGTTCCGTCGGTACGGCGTCCGCCAACCACAACTCAACCTCGACGGCCAGCGGTTCCGGCACGAACGGGGGCGCGTTCGCGGCAGGCGGCGGTATCGGTGCCGCAGGCTCGTTCGGCGGAAACAGCAGCACGAACGAGAACGCAAACGCACTGTCGGGAGGGGTGACCGCCACGATCGTACTCGGCGCGAACCACTACACGGCCACGGGCGCGAACGACAACGGCATTGCCAACGCGGGTGCCGCTGGACTCACGGGCAGTGGCGGATCGGCCGCGATCACGGGTTCGAATCACTACAACTCGTCGACCGCATGGAGTACCGGTCCGGCTGGTTCACCGTCCGCATCGGGCGGAAGCCAGGGCAGTTCGAGCGCGACCGGGAGCAGTCATTAGTCTGGTGTGGGGGGACCAGTTTCCCAGCGACGCTGGTCTCTTTTCCTGCACTGTTGTCACGTAAGGAGTTGGCATGAAGCAGAACCTGATTGCCGCCGCTCTGATGCTCGCGTCTCTGACGGCGTATGGCGCTGACCGTGCTGCCGATGGTGTGCAATCGACTATGCAGACGTCTAACAACCCTGACCAGACAACCAAACCGTCAGAACAACAAACGCTTTCGTCGGGCAGTGCCATCGGCGGACCGGACGCCCAGCAGTGGCAGGGCATGTCGGCCGGCTCGTGGTCCCAGCTGGGCAGCGGCTGGAAGCAGTTCGGGGAAGCAGCGAAATCTGAAGTCATTCAGGGGAATTAGCACGGTTGCCTGGGTGGGAGGTCTAACCTCGTCCGGAGATTGAAATGAACAGCAACAGGATCAAGGTGGCATGCGCGGCAATGTTCGCGATGACCACGATCGGTGCCCAGGCGCAAACTGCCGACTCGACTTCGAGCGCGCAGTCCTCGACGTCGTCGACGGCGATCAGCCAGGGCGGTGGCTCGAGCATGAACACGAACACCACGAGCTCGCGCGGCGGCAATGCCACCAGCTCCAGCGGGGTGCGCGGCAGCGGCAATTCGAGCGTGAACGTGAACGTGACGATGCCGTCCAGCACGAGCGGCGGCTCGAACGTGACGCCGCAGAGCGTTAGCTCGCTGGCTTCGTCCGGCGCGCCAGGCACCAACCCGTACAACACCCAGACATCGGAAAACGTCAACTACTCGGGCACGCAGACGATCAAGACCAACCCGGCGATCCAGGCGCCCGGCCTCACGACCACGCTGTCCGACACTTGCATGGGCTCGGTGAGCGTTGGCGTGTCGTTCCCGGGGTTCGGCGCGACGGGCGGCACGACGCTGGTCGACCAGGCTTGCGTCCGGCGTCTCGATGCGCGTGAATTCCGTGCGATGGGCCTGACCGACGTCGCGCTCGCGCTGCTGTGCCAGAGCGATGCGAACCGGCGCGCAGTGGAAGCGACCGGCCACCTGTGCCCGGGCACGACCGCGCCGCTCGCGCGTTCGAACGTGGCGCCGAGCGTCGAAGCGACCGTCGCCGACGACGTGAAGTATCGCGACCCGATCGTGCGCGACCGGATGGGCTTGCCGCCGCTCGGTTCGGCCGCGCCGGCTCCGGCTCCGGCGCCGACGCGTCCGATCCAGACGACGTCGGTGCAGGCGGCGCCCGTCCCGGTCCCGGTGCCTGTCCCGGTACCGGCGGTCGCGCCGGTTGCTGCCGCTCCGGCCGTCGCAGCGCCGGCCGTCGCCGCAGCCGCACCGGCAGTCGCGGCGCCAGCCGTTGCCGCCGCCGCACCGGCAGTGGCTGCGCCGGCAGCAGCAGCACCTGCGGTTGCCGCGGCACCTGCTGTCGCAGCTGCCCCGGCTGTTGCCGCCGCGCCCGCAGCCGCGGTCGTACCGGCGGCCGCAATGGCAGCCGTGCCGGCCGCGGCCGTGATTGCCGCGCCGGCGGTTGCCGACAAGGCATCGCAAGCGCCTGCCACGCCGGTGGCCGACACGAAGGCTCCCGAGCCTGCGCAGCCGGTTGCCGACGCGAAGGCGCCGGAGGCCGCACAGCCGGTAGCCGACACGAAGGCGCCGGAGGCCGCACAGCCCGTAGCCGACACGAAGGCGCCGGAGGCCGCACAGCCGGTAGCTGACGCGAAGGCACCGGAGGCCGCACAGCCCGTAGCCGACACGAAGGCTGCCGAGCCCGCCCAGCCGGTTGCCGACACGAAGGCACTCGAGCCCGTGCAGGCCGTCGCCGACAAGGCACCGGAGCCGATGCCGGCCGCGACCGACAACGCAGCGCAGGCCGCCGGCGAACCCGTTGCGGAACCGATGCCGGCAGCTGCCGTCGTCACGGCGCCGGCAGCCGAAGCAAAGGCTGCCGAGCCGGCCCCGCAAGCGGTTGTCGAAGCGCCCGCTCAGGAAGCCGCTCAGCCTGCCGCCGCCGCGGCGCCTGCCGACATGCCGGCAGCCGACGCGAAGGTGCCGGACGCGGTCGAATCCGCTGCCGCACCGGTTGCGCCGTCCGCCGACATGCCCGCGTTGACCGATCCGGCGCAGGCATTGCCGCCGGCTACGGTCGACCAGCAGGCCGCACCGGCTGCACCGGTCGCGCCGGCGCCGGCCGTCATCTCGACGAGCACGTCGTCGTGAGCACGCGGGGCCGTCTTCCGTGCGACCGGGATGCCGGTCGCACGGGAGCCGTACGGCCCGATGCCCGACAGTCTTTTCCTGTTTGACAGGTGTTGGTCCCATCCCCGAGGTCAACACCTCTTTTTGCCTGACGAGGATGCAAGGAGGCCTCAATCATGAGGATCTTTTTGGTCGCTTTGCTGCTGGTCAGCGTGCAAGCCGCTGCGCAGTCCGTTTTCCAGAATCCCGCGGTGTTCGTCATCCTGAGCGAGCAGACGGCTGCGAATGCCGTGAGCGTCCAGCAGGCGCTGTCGACGCTCGGCCGCCCCGACAACACGGCATGCGCGCCGATGATGATGGTCGGCGATCCGCAGATGATCTACATGATGCCCGAGGAGGGGCACGCGCCGTCGTGGCAATCGCCGGTGTATGGCCGCGGCGCACCGTTCGAAGCGCAGAACGGGCCGTCGCCGACCGGCAAGACGGTCGGCGCGATGCAGCACGCCGAGGACATGCAGACGCAGCCGTGGAGCGACGGCAGCGCGATCACGCAGAAGATCGCCGGCGAGTCGAACGTGACGGCGGCGGACCGCGTGAGCGACTGGCAGCGCAACGGGCTCGACAAGATCGAGACGGCCCGCGCGGCTGACGTGACGGTCAATGGCAAGACCTACCGTGCCTATCGCGACGATCTCAACCGATCGGCGAAGCCGGTCATCGAGCCGCAGATCTACACCCAGCGCGTCGTGTTCTGCCGATAACGAAACATCGATTCGAGGACGGGGCGGCGCGGCGCCGCGCCGCGGGACCACGGAGCCCCGCCACACACAAGCCGGCAACGGCCGCCCCGATATACAACCCTACGCGGCGAGGCCATCGTGAACTATTGCTGCCAGCTCAGCGTGTCAGGCCCGCAGGATGTCGAACGGGACGCCGGTGCGCTGCCGTTCGTCGCCGTCCGGCGCAACCATGTCGCGCCGTCGCGGCCGCTCGTCTACCTGTCGCAGCAACACGATGCTGCGCTCGTCGACTGTCTCGCGTTGCGCGGCTGGGACGTGTGGCGTGCGAAAACCGTTGCGGACGCACTGAATCTCGTCAAGGCGAACCGCCCGCATGCGGGCATCGTCGATTTCGCAAGCTTCGCGTCACCGGATGTCGCGTCGTTCGAGACGCTGCTGCGTGACTCGCGCGTCGGCTGGATCGCACTCGCCGACGGCGAGCGGCTGCGCGACATCACGATCGCGCGCCTGATCCGCCATTGCTGTTTCGACTACGTGCGCAACGCGACGGCCTACACGACCATCGGCTATCTCGTCGGCCATGCATACGGGATGCTGAAGCTCGCGGACGGCGACCCGGCCCCGGAGGCTGCGCCGCCCGGCAGCGCGATGATCGGATCGTGCGATGCGATGCGCCGGCTGTTCGCGACGATCCGCAAAATCGCGAACACGGAGGCGACCGTGTTCATCGCCGGCGAATCCGGCACCGGCAAGGAGCTGACGGCGGCGGCGATCCACCGCCAGTCGTCGCGTGCCGACGCGCCGTTCGTCGCCGTGAACTGCGCGGCGATCCCGCCGACCCTGTTGCAGGCCGAGCTGTTCGGGCACGAGCGCGGGGCGTTCACGGGCGCGCACCAGCGCAAGATCGGCCGCATCGAGGCTGCGCACGGCGGCACGCTGTTTCTCGACGAGATCGGCGACATGCCGTTCGAGAGCCAGGCGAGCCTGTTGCGGTTCCTGCAGGAAGGCAAGATCGAGCGGCTCGGCGGGCATGCGTCGATTCCGGTGGACGTGCGGATCGTGTCGGCGACCCATGTCGATCTCGAGGCCGCGATGCAGGCCGGGCGGTTCCGCGCCGACCTGTACTACCGTCTGTGCGTGCTGCGCATCGACGAGCCGCCGCTGCGCATGCGCGGCCGCGACATCATGCTGCTCGCCGACGACGTGCTGCGGCGCTATCACGGCGACGGCTCGTACCGGATTCGCGGTTTCACGCCGTGCGCGATCGAGGCGATCCACAACTATCCGTGGCCCGGCAACGTGCGCGAGCTGATCAACCGGATCCGCTTCGCGGTCGTGATGACGAACGGTCCGCTGATCTCGGCCGCCGACCTCGAACTGCACGCGTATACGTCGCAGCACCCGCCGACGCTCGCGCAGGCGCGCCGGCAGGCCGAACGGCACGCGATCGAGAAAACGCTGCTGCGCCACCGCCACCAGCATGCGGAGGTCGCCGCGGAGCTGGGGATCTCGCGTGCGACGCTGTACCGGCTGATGACCGCGCACGGGCTGCACGGCTGACGCGCCGTGGCGCGCGTTCGCTCAAGACCGTGCGCCGGCGGCCGTTAAGACGTGAAATGACCCGTTCGGCCCGCGCGCATCGATGCGCGCGGCCGGCACGCGGCGCATCACGCTTATCCGAGGTTTATCGTGGCAGAGTGCAGTCACTGCGGCAGGACGTTCCTGGCCGGCGGCCGGTCGATCGGCCGCCGCCGCTATTGCAGCCCGGTGTGCGCGCAAGCGCATCCGATCGTGGTCGAGGCCGAACGGGTGCCCGACGCCAAGGTCCGGCAATACGTCGACGACTGTCGCTATGGGCCATGCCCGATCTGTTTGCGCGAAGGGCGGCCGGTCGACGTCCACGCGTCGCATCGCGTCGTGTCGCTGGTGTTCGTCACGCGCTGGGCCACGCGACGCCACGTATGCTGCCGCCGCTGCGGCCGCAAGAAGCAGGCGGTCGCGCTGCTCGCATCGGCCACGCTCGGCTGGTGGGGGCTGCCGTGGGGCATCGTGCTGACGCCGATCCAGCTCGCGCGCAACCTGCTTGGCCTGGCCGCGCGCGATTCCGAGGTCGCGACGCAGCAACTGGAGGAACTCGTGCGGCGCAAGCTGGCCGCACGCCGGCTCAGACGTGCGGAGCAGGGCACCGGCGCCTGACCGCGCGTGCCGGCGCGCCGCGCGCGCTCACGCAGGCCGTTCGAAGCCCGATGCGACCCAGCGTTCGGCGCTGGCCTTGTTCAGCTTGAACCCGGCCGACACCTTCGCGTCGGCCAGCAGCTCGCCATACGGATCGAATGCCTTGAGCTGCGCATACGGCTCGAACTCGTCCGGCACGATGTCGAGCGTCACCGACACATCCTGCCCGGCTTCGTCCTGGACCGTCACTTCCTTGTGCAGCATCGCGCGGCGCTGCTGTTCGTGCCGCATCAGCACTTCGGTCGCGGTCTTCACGAGCGTGCGGAACGCGTTCGCATCCATCGGCTTCGGATTCTTCTTGTCGCGGCCCATGGTCCACGGCCCGACCAGCGCGGGCTCGGACTCGCCGTCCTTGGTCATCTCGACGGCCCAGCCGTCGTCGTCTTCGTTCTTGATGATGCGGGCCGTCCAGCCGTTGTCGCGCCAGAGGCCGTCTTCGTGGATGGAGGTGTCGTCGGATTGCAGGTCGGAATCGGTCATGAGGAAAACGGGGAGTGCGGGCAGCCGGCGAAAGGGCGGTGGCGCGCGGCCGGGCATCGGCGCGTCGCTTGCCGCCGGTCGCCCGGGATGGCATGCAAAAGGGCGATTTTACCTGCTGACCGGCCGCGCGGCGCGCAAAGCCGGCCGTCAGGCCGATGCCGCGCCGGCCGACCGGCGACTGCCGACCGCTGAGCCCGCGTGAATATCAAACTCGTATTACGTCCCCGACGGCCGATTCGTATGCCGTCCGATATCCCGTCCGTGCGCAGGTTCATAGAATCGACGTTCAGGCTAAAAATCGCCTGAACGTCCTTTAAACGCTCAACCGGTCGCGCGCGTTTCGTGCGGCGCGGCCGGTGAACCACCAGGAATTGCGCATGAGGAAATTCAATGTTCGCATCGTCTTCGCGTACGACTGGCCGTTGACGCTGGCCGGCATCGAGCAGATCGCAGGGAGCACCTGCGCGATCGAACTCGTCGCCGTGTACCGGAGCGCGGCCGAACTGGTCGCGTCGCTCGGCGGCGTCGACTGCGATGTCGTGCTGGTCGATTATGCGATTCGCGGCGACGCGCAGATGGACGGCCTCGCGCTGTTCGACTGGCTGCGGCGCACGCGGCCGAACGTCGGGATCGTCGCGCTGGTCGCGAACGAGAACCCGCTGATCTTCCGGTCGATCCTCGCGATCGGCGGCGTGAGCGTCGTCAGCAAGTTCGACGAGGTCGGCCACATCGTCACGGCGATCCATTCGAGTTACAGCGGCGGGACGTACCGGTCCCCGTCCGTCCGGCGCGCGGTCGACGCGCTCGGCGAGCGGGGCGCGGCGCCCGTGAAGCTGTCGGCGCGCGAGATCGAGGTGATTCGCCTGTATCTGTCGGGCGTGCCGATCAAGACGATCGCGCAGCGCCTGAGCAAGGGCAAGCAGACGGTCAGCGCGCAGAAGATCAGTGCGATGAAGAAGCTCGGCGCGAACAACGACGTCGAGCTGATCCAGCGGGCGGCGGGGTTGGGGCTGGGGCGCAGCGAGGGCGCGCTGCAGACCGGCGGCGCGGCGTGAGCGCGCGCGCGCCGGGCGGGCGCCGTCAGGCCGGCAGCGCGAACCGCGTCACGGCGTCGCGCAGCGCTTCGGCCTGATCGCGCAGCGAGTGCGCGGCCGCCGCCGCCTGTTCGACGAGCGCCGC
The DNA here is from genome assembly GCF_057439935.1 of Burkholderia cepacia complex sp. TUM26381. Lineage (NCBI taxonomy): Bacteria > Pseudomonadati > Pseudomonadota > Betaproteobacteria > Burkholderiales > Burkholderiaceae > Burkholderia > Burkholderia cepacia complex sp. TUM26381. Next base: position 1,043,013 of record NZ_CM172007.1, read on the forward strand.
GTTCTGCTGCGTGACCTGGTCCATCTCGCCCACCGCGCGATTGACCTGCTCGATCCCGGCGCTTTGCTCGCGCGACGCGTGGCTGATTTCGTCGAGGATCTCGTTCACCCGCCGCACCGACTGTACGATCTCGGCCATCGTCTCGCCCGCGTGCGTGACGAGCGTCGCGCCGTGTTCGACCGTCTCGTTCGACGACACGATCAGCGACTTGATCTCCTTCGCCGCCGTCGCCGAACGTTGCGCGAGCGAACGCACTTCGGCCGCGACCACCGCGAAGCCGCGGCCCTGTTCGCCCGCACGTGCCGCTTCGACGGCCGCGTTCAGCGCGAGGATGTTGGTCTGGAACGCGATGCCGTCGATCACGCCGATGATGTCGCCGATCTTGTGCGAACGGTCGGTGATTTCGTTCATCGTGCGCACGACGTCGTCGACCACCTCGCTGCCGCGCGTCGCGACTTGCGCGGCCTGGCCGGCGAGCGATGCGGCCTGCGCGGCGCTGTCCGCGTTCTGCTTCACGTTCGCGGTCATCTGGTCCATGCTCGACGCGGTCTGCACGAGCGCGGCCGCCTGCTCCTCGGTGCGTTGCGACAGGTCCGTGTTGCCGGACGCGATCTCGCTCGCGCCGACGTTGATGTTCTCGGTGCCCATCCGCACGCGCGACACCATGTCGATCAGCCCGCCCTGCATCGTGTGCAGCGCATGCAGCAGGCTGCCGCGATCGTCCTGCTTCACGGTCACGCGCGCGGTCAGGTCGCCCTGCGCGATGCGCTGGGCGGCGTCGAGCGCCACCTCGAGCTCGCCGCCGAGGTTCGCGCGCACGCTCTTCAGCACCAGCACCATCACGGCCGTCGCGATCGCGCCGAGCACCGCGGTCATCGCGAACCAGCGGCCGATGCTCTCGAGCACCGCCGTGCGCACGTCGTTCATGTACATGCCCGTCACCAGGTACCAGTCCCACGGTGCGAAGCGCTGCACGGCGCTGGTTTTATCCTGCGGCTTGTCCGCGCCCGGTTTCGGCCACAGATACTCGACGAAGCCCTTGCCGCCTTCCGCGTTGCCGGCCTTCACGATCTCGACGAACAGGTGCTTGCCGTTCGGATCGGTGAAATTCGACACGTCCTTGCCGTTGAGGTCGGACTTGATCGGGTGCATCACGATCACCGGTTTCGAATCGTTGATCGAGATATAGCCGTCGGCGCCGTAGCGCATCGCGGCGATCGCCTCGAGCGCCTTCTGCTTCGCATCGGCTTCCGGCATCGCGTTCTGCTGCGACAGCTTGTAGTAATGGTCGGTCACGCTCGCGGCCTGCGCGACCAGCGACGCAAGCTGGTCGCGGCGGTCCGCGATCATCGAGGCGCGTGTCTGCCATGCGCCGAGCCCGGCGATGACGAGCAGGCCGAGCCACAGGATGACGATCATCGAGGCGAGTTTCTGATTCAGGGAAAGGTTGCGCATGGTATGTGGTCGGTCAGTCGAGGATGCTCGCCGGGGCGGCGTGACGGGGTAAGTATCTTGACGGCGCCGGGCGCACATCGCCGTAGACGGGTTATCCCTAGGAACCGGTACCTGCCCGATGCCTTCGATGCCGAAAGGGGTATCTATGCATATGCATAACGGGCATCGCTATACTGTCGGGCAATTGCGTTCGCGCCGCGCGCCCGGGTTGGCGCCGGCACGGCACTGAACGAAACCGAAAGGAGGCAACGATGCGGATTCTGGTGGTAGGGGCCGGCGCGGTCGGCGGATACTTCGGCGGCCGGCTGGCCGCGGCGGGACGCGACGTGACGTTCCTGGTGCGTGACGGCCGCGCGGCTGCGCTGGCGCGCGACGGGCTGCTGATCCGCAGCCCGCGCGGCGACCTGACGCTTGCGAACGTGCAGACCGTGCGCGCGGCCGATGCGGACGCCGGCGTCGCGCCGTTCGACCTCGTGCTGCTGAGCTGCAAGGCGTACAGCCTGGACGACGCGATGCTCTCGTTTGCCCCGTTCGTCGGCCCGCAGACGCTGATCCTGCCGATGCTCAACGGCATGCGCCATCTCGACGTGTTGCGCGACCGCTTCGGCGCGACGCAGGTGCTCGGCGGGCTCTGCGTGATCGCGGCGACGCTCGATCGCGAGCAGCGCATCGTGCACCTGAACGACACGCACGGCGTGTCGTTCGGCGAACTTGCCGGCGGCGAATCGCCGCGCGTGCGCGCAGTGGCCGACGTGCTCGGCGGCGCGGGCTTCGACGCGACGCTCAGCGACAGCATTGCCGCGCGGATGTGGGAGAAGTGGGTGTTCCTTGCGACGCTCGCCGCGAGCACGTCGCTGTTCCGCGGCTCGGTCGGCGACATTCTCGCCGCGCCGGACGGCCGCCGCCTGCTCGAAACGATGCTCGCCGAATGCAGCGCGATCGCCGAACACAACGGCCACCGGCCCGACCCGACGGCGATCGAGCGGATGCAGAGAATGGTGCTGACGCCGTCGCCGCTGACCGCGTCGATGCTGCGCGACGTCGAGAACCATGCGCGCGTCGAAGCCGATCACGTGATCGGCGACCTGCTCGCGCGGTGCGACCCGCAGGCGGCCGACGCGCTGTCGCTGCTGCGGATCGCGTACAACCACCTGAAGGCGTACGAGGTGCGCACGGCACGCGAGCACGCGGCCGCGTAACGCCGGCGCGGACGGCCGCCCGGCCGTACCGCGCTGCACAAATTTGCCGTGCGGCGCCGTTTGTGGCCGGATTGCGCAAAAAAGTATCGGAAATCAGGCGTAAAGTTGGTGGAGCCGCGCGCTCGATCGACCTACATTGCTTCCCATGCGACCGGTCGCGGTGCCGCGCGAAACACGCGGCACACGCGCGCACCGCCGAACTGGCCGGCCAGCGATACATGGGAATGGAGACGCCAACATGATGCACCCCGATCTCGAAGTGGTCGAAGTGCGACGCGACGAGTCGTTCAAGGTCTGGTCGCACGGCTATCCGTATCGCACGATCCGCTGGCATTTCCATCCCGAATTCGAGCTGCACCTGATCGTCGCGACCCGCGGCAAGTATTTCGTCGGCGACCACATCGGCTCGTTCGGCCCGGGCCATCTCGTGCTGCTCGGCCCGAACCTGCCACACAACTGGGTCAGCGACATGGCCGAAGGCGAGACCGTCGAGCGCCGCAATCTGGTGATCCAGTTCGACCCGGCGTTCGTGCGCCGCTGCATGGACGCATTCCCCGAATGCCGCGACGCGCAGGCGCTGCTCGACGATGCGCGTCGAGGGGTTGGCTTCGACGCCGCGACGAGCGCCGCGATCGCGCCGCTGTTCGACGAGCTGCTGGCCGCACGCGGCATGCGCCGCATCGCGCTGTTCATGACGATCCTCGAACGGTTGTGCGGCGCGGCCGAACGCACGCTGCTCGCGAGCCCCGCGTACGACCAGGCCGACGTCACGCCGACGCGGCTCAGCCACGCGCTGTCGTATATCGGCAAGAACCTCGCGTCCGAGTTGCGCGAATCCGATCTCGCGCAACTGACCGGGCAGAGCGTCAGCACGTTCTCGCGTGCGTTCCATCGCCAGACGGGCATGCCATTCGTCCAGTACGTGAATCGTCTGCGGATTGAGTCCGCGTGCCAGATGCTGCTCGCCGACGACGCGAACATCACCGACATCTGCTTCCAGGCCGGCTTCAACAACGTGTCGAACTTCAACCGCCAGTTCCGCGCGGTGAAGGGGATGGCGCCGTCCGAATTCCGTGCGCTGCAGCGCCTGAACGCGCGCAGCCGCGACCTGGCGCTGCATGCGGCGCCCACCGGCAACCCGATGCCGCCGCGCGTGCTGACGCCCGGTGCGCCCGAGCTCGCGCCGCAGCCCGGATGATCGCCGGGCTGACGCCCGCCTGAATTTTCCCTGCCGTTTCACCCAGCCGATCGCGTCGCTCACGTCGCGAGGGGCTCACTCACCCACGAAAAAGCTGCACACAATCGGAGACACCGTCATGACGCACGCATCGCCCGCCTCATCCCCCCGTCGCGCCGCCCGCATGGCGGCCGTTGCCGCGCTCGCCGTCGCGGCCCTGCTGCCGGCCGCCGCCGCGCAGGCCGCGCCGTTGCGCATCGGCATGACGTTCCAGGAACTGAACAACCCGTATTTCGTGACGATGCAGAAGGCGCTGAACGATGCGGCCGCATCGATCGGCGCACAGGTCGTCGTGACCGACGCGCACCACGACGTCAGCAAGCAGGTGAGCGACGTCGAGGACATGCTGCAGAAGAAGATCGACATCCTGCTCGTGAACCCGACGGATTCGACCGGCATCCAGTCGGCGATCACGCAGGCGAAGAAGGCCGGCGCGGTAGTCGTGGCCGTCGATGCGAACGCGAACGGCCCGGTCGATTCGTTCGTCGGTTCGAAAAACTACGACGCGGGCGTGATGTCGTGCGAATACCTCGCGAAGGCGATCGGCGGCAGCGGCGAGGTCGCGATCCTCGACGGCATTCCGGTCGTGCCGATTCTCGAACGCGTCCGCGGCTGCAAGGCCGGGCTCGCGAAATTCCCGAACGTGAAGCTCGTCGATACGCAAAACGGCAAGCAGGAGCGCGCAACCGCGCTGTCGGTCACCGAAAACATGATTTCCGCGCATCCGAACCTGAAGGGCATCTTCAGCGTGAACGACGGCGGCTCGATGGGCGCGCTCGCTGCGATCGAGGGTTCCGGCAAGGACATCAAGCTGACGAGCGTCGACGGCGCGCCCGAGGCGATCGCCGCGATCCAGAAGCCGAATTCGAAGTTCATCGAGACGACCGCGCAGTTCCCGGCCGACCAGGTACGCATCGCGCTCGGCATCGCGATCGCACGCAAGTGGGGCGCGACGGTGCCGAAGGCGATCCCGGTCGACGTGAAGGTCGTCGATCGCGGCAACGCGAAGGGCTTCAGCTGGTGAACGACGAGCGACGCGACGCGACGGGCGGCGGCACGGCCGGCGCCCTTCGCACGGAGAAGCCGATGAACACGATACTCAGGCTCAGCCACATCACGAAGAGCTTTCCCGGCGTGAAGGCGCTGTCCGACATTCATCTGGAGATTGCGCGCGGCGAGATCCACGCGCTGCTCGGCGAGAACGGCGCTGGCAAGTCGACGCTGATGAAGATCCTGTGCGGTATTCATCACCCGGATACCGGCACGATCGAGATCGACGGCACCGCACGCCATTTTGCGGACTATCACGACGCGGTCGCGGCGGGCGTCGGCATCGTGTTCCAGGAATTCAGCCTGATTCCGCACCTCGATGCCGTCGACAACCTGTTCCTCGGCCGCGAGCTGCGCAACCGCTGGGGCGCCCGGGACCGCAAGCGGATGCGCGATGCGGCCGCCGCGATCTTCGCGCGGCTCGGCGTGGCGATCGATCTCGATGCGCCGATCCGCGCGCTGTCAGTCGCACAGCAGCAGTTCGTCGAAATCGGCAAGGCGCTGTCGCTCGACGCGCGCATCCTGATTCTCGACGAGCCGACCGCCACGCTCACGCCGGCCGAAGCCGGGCACCTGTTCGCGATCATGCGCGAGCTGAAGCGGCAGGGTGTCGCGATGATCTTCATCTCGCACCATCTCGACGAGATCTTCGCGGTGTGCGATCGCATCACGGTGCTGCGCGACGGCCAGTACGTCGCGACGACCGGCGTCGCGCACACCGACGTCGAGCAACTGGTGCGGATGATGGTCGGTCGCCGGATCGAAAGCAGCTTTCCGCCGAAACCGGCGCTGCCGGCCGATGCGCCGGCCGTGCTCGAAGTCGAGGCGCTGCAGATCGAGCGCGACGGCCCCGTGAACCGCTTCACGCTGCGGGCCGGCGAGATTCTCGGCTTCGCCGGGCTGGTCGGCTCGGGCCGCACGGAAACGGCGCTGGCGGTGATCGGCGCGACGCGTGCGCACCGCAAGGAAGTGCGCGTGCGCGGCGCGGCGGCGAAGCTCGCCGATCCGGCCGACGCACTGCACGCCGGCATCGGCATCCTGCCGGAAAGCCGCAAGACGGAAGGGCTCGTCACGTCGTTCTCGATCCGCGACAACATCTCGCTGAACAACCTCGGCAAATACCGGTCGATGCGCTGGCTGATCGACCGCGGCAGCGAGGCACGCACGACGCACGACGTGATGCGGCGCGTCGGCGTGAAGGCGCCGTCGATCCACACCGAGGTCGCGACGTTGTCAGGCGGCAACCAGCAGAAGGTCGTGATCGCGCGCTGGCTGAACCATCACACGTCGGTGCTGATCTTCGACGAGCCGACGCGCGGCATCGACGTCGGCGCGAAAGCCGAAATCTACGGGCTGATGCGCGAACTCACCGCGCGCGGCTACGCCATCATCATGATCTCGTCCGAGCTGCCGGAAATCGTCGGCATGTGCGATCGCGTCGCCGTGTTCCGGCAAGGACGCATCGAGGCGACGCTCGCCGGCCACGAGATCGATCCCGACACGGTCATGACCTATGCCACGGCCGGCACGCGAGGAGCGACCCATGAACCTGCATGATTCTTCTTCCACGCCTTCCACGACGCTCGCGGCCACTGCCGGCAACGCGCCGCCGCCACGTGCGATGTGGGCGCAACTGCGGCGCTCGACGCTGTTCTATCCGCTCGTCGGCCTGATCGTCGTCTGCATCGCGATGATGATCGCGAGCCCGAGCTTCCTGTCTGCCGCGAACCTCGAGAACGTGCTGCGCCAGGTATCGATCAACGCGATCATCGCGGTCGGCATGACCTGCGTGATCCTGACGGGCGGGATCGACCTGTCGGTCGGCTCGGTGATGGCGCTGTCGGGCACGCTCGCGGCCGGGCTGATGGTCGCGGGTGTCAACGCGGTCGCCGCGCTCGCGATCGGCATCGCGGTCGGCCTCGGGTTTGGCTTCCTGAACGGCGTGTTCGTCGCGTTCGCGGGGATGCCGCCGATCATCGTCACGCTCGCGACCATGGGCATCGCGCGCGGCCTCGCGCTGATCTATACGGGTGGCTATCCGATCGACGGCTTGCCCGACTGGGTCGCGTTCTTCGGCAGCGGCAAGGTGCTCGGCATCCAGGCGCCCGTGCTGATCATGCTGGTGGTCTATGCGATCGCGTGGCTGCTGCTCGAGCGCATGCCGTTCGGCCGCTACGTGTATGCGATCGGCGGCAACGAGCAGGCGACGCGGCTCACCGGCGTGCGTGTCGCGCGGGTGAAGCTGATCGTCTACACGCTGGCCGGGCTCACGTCGGCGCTTGCCGCGATCGTGCTGACGGGCCGGCTGATGAGCGGGCAGCCGAACGCGGGCGTGGGCTTCGAGCTCGACGCGATCGCGGCCGTCGTGATGGGCGGCACGTCGATCTCCGGCGGGCGCGGCGCGATCCTCGGCACGCTGGTCGGCGCACTGCTGCTCGGCGTGCTCAACAACGGGCTGAACATGATCGGCGTGAATCCGTATGTGCAGAACGTGATCAAGGGCGGAATCATCCTGCTCGCGATCTACATCAGCCGCGAACGGTCGCGGTAACGACCGGTTCATCAGTCATCCGAATCACTCACGAAAGAGACAACTCATGACGACACCCGAAGACCCGCCGCGCATGACCGCGGTCGTCTGCCACGGCCCCGAGGACTATCGCGTCGAACAGGTCGCGAAGCCGCGCCCCGGTGCGAACGAGCTCGTGATCCGCATCGCCGCGTGCGGGATCTGCGCGAGCGACTGCAAGTGCTATACGGGCGCGAAGATGTTCTGGGGCGGACCGAGCCCTTGGGTGAAGGCGCCGGTGATTCCCGGCCATGAATTCTTCGGCTACGTGGAAGCGCTCGGCGACGGCGCAGCCGGGCATTTCGGCGTGGCGATGGGCGACCGCGTGATCGCCGAGCAGATCGTGCCGTGCGGCAAGTGCCGCTATTGCAAGTCGGGCCAGTACTGGATGTGCGAAGTGCACAACATCTTCGGCTTCCAGCGCGAGGTCGCCGATGGCGGGATGGCCGAGTACATGCGGATTCCGCCGACCGCGATCGTTCACAAGATCCCGCTCGGCGTCTCGCTCGAAGATGCGGCGATCATCGAGCCGCTGTCGTGCGCAATTCATACGGTGAATCGCGGCGATGTCCAGCTCGACGACGTCGTCGTGATCGCGGGCGCAGGCCCGCTCGGGCTGATGATGACGCAGGTCGCGCACCTGAAGACGCCGAGAAAACTCGTCGTGATCGACCTGATCGACGAACGGCTCGAACTCGCGCGGCAATACGGCGCCGACGTGACGATCAACCCAAAGCGCGACGATGCGCGCGAGATCGTCCGCGCGCTGACAGACGGCTACGGCTGCGACGTGTACATCGAGACGACCGGCGCGCCGGTCGGCGTGAGCCAGGGGCTCGACCTGATCCGCAAGCTCGGCCGCTTCGTCGAATTCAGCGTGTTCGGCGAGGATGCGACCGTCGACTGGTCGATCATCGGCGACCGCAAGGAGCTCGACGTGCGCGGCGCGCACCTTGGGCCATACTGCTATCCGATCGCGATCGACCTGCTCGCGCGAGGGCTCGTCACGTCGAAAGGCATCGTCACGCACGGCTTCGCGCTCGAGGACTGGGACGACGCGATCCGCGTCGCGAAATCGCCCGAATCGATCAAGGTGCTGCTGAAGCCGGCCCGCTGAGGCGGCAGGCATGCGCCTCACCGGAGACATCATGGAATACGTGATTGGCGTCGACATCGGCACGCAGAGCACCAAGGCGCTGCTGGTCGACCGGCATGGCACGATCGTCGCACGGCGTTCGGCCGGCTATCAACCCGACACGCCGCGCCCGCTGTGGGCCGAGCAGTGGCCGCAAGTGTGGTTCGACGCGGTGCTCGAATGCGTCGCGGGTTGCGTGAGCGAGGCACGCGCGCAGGGTGTGCCGGCCGATGCGATCCGTGCAATGTGCGTGAGCAGCCTGTACGGCGGCTCGGGCATTCCGGTCGACATCGACATGCGGCCGCTGCATCCGTGCCTGATCTGGATGGACCGGCGCGCGACCGCGGAAGTCGACTGGGTCAACGAACACGTGAACGTCGAACGGTTGCGCGTGATCACGGGCAACGGTGTCGACAGCTACTACGGCTTCACGAAGATGCTGTGGCTGCGCGACCAGCGGCCGGATGTGTGGGCGAACGTGCGCTATTTCCTGCCGCCGAACGCGTACGTGATCTACCTGCTGACCGGCGAGGTCGCGGTCGATCACAGTTCGGCCGGCAATATCGGCGGCGTCTACGACGTCGCGCGCCGCGAATGGTCCGACGACGCACTCGACATGCTCGGCATTCCGGCGACGATGATGCCCGAGCGGCTCGTCGATTCGACGGAGATCGTCGGCGGGCTGCTGTCGCAATGGACGGAGCAGCTCGGCCTGCCGGCCGGCACGCCCGTCGTGGCCGGAGGTGTCGATGCGGCCGTTGCGACCTTCGCGGCCGGCGCGACGCGTACCGGGCAGCACGTTGCGATGATCGGCACCAGCATGTGCTGGGGCTACGTGAACCGGCACGTCGATGCGCGGCACGGGCTCGTCAGCATGCCGCACGTGTTCGACGGGCAGCGCGACCTGTACGTGTTCGGCGGTGCGATCACGGCCGGCGCGTCGGTCGCGTGGTTCCGCGACCAGTTCTGTCAGGCGGAAATCGATGCGGCGCGCCTGTTGCCGCACGGCGATCCGCACGTGCTGCTCGAGGAGGCGGCCGAGCGCGTGCCGGCCGGCGCCGACGGCGTGCTGTTCCTGCCGTACCTGATGGGCGAGCGCAGCCCGGTGTGGGACGCGAAGGCGAGCGGCGCGTTCGTCGGGCTGAGTCTCGCGCATACGCGCGCGCACCTGTATCGCGCGGTGCTGGAGGGGGTTGCATTTGCGTTGCGACACAACATCGAGGCCGGCCGCCGCGGGGCAGTCGCGCTGGACGACCGGTTGATCGTCGTCGGCGGAGCCGCGCACTCGGCGCTGTGGATGCAGATCATTGCGGACGTGACGGGCTTTCCGGTGTGGACGATCGAGCAGGACGTCGAAGCCGCGATGGGGGCCGCGTTGCTCGCGGGCGTCGGAGCGGGGCTCGTGTCGGACGACGACGCGCAGGGCGGCTGGGTCACGCTCGTCGAACGTGCGCGGCCCGATGGCGATCGCGCGAAAGCGTACGACGCGCGTTTCGCGCTCTATACGGCGCTGTATCCGGCACTCAAGCCGATCATGCACAGGCTGGGCACATCATCATGAACTCACGATTCGATTTCAGCGGCGCGCGGGTGCTCGTCACGGGCGCATCGAGCGGGATCGGGCGCGCGTGTGCGGTCGCACTGGCGCAGGCGGGGGCGCGCGTTGTCGCGGCAGGGCGTGACCTGGCCGCGCTCGACACGCTCGCCAGCGAGACTGCGTGCGAGACGGTGCGCATGGACGTCGGCGGCGACGAACACGCGATCGATGCCGCGCTTGCCGCGCACGACGCGTTCGACGGCCTCGTCAATTGCGCGGGGATCGCGTCGCTCGAACCGGCGCTCGACGTCGGTGCCGGACACTTCGATCGCGTGATGGCCGTCAATGCACGCGGTGCGGCGCTCGTCGCACGGGCTGTCGCGCGCAAGATGGTCGAACGCGACGGGCGCGGCGCGGCACGCGCGCGGGGCAGCATCGTCAACGTGTCGAGCCAGGCCGCGCTGGTCGGCCTGCCCGCGCATCTGAGCTATTGCGCGTCGAAGGCGGCGATGGACGCGATTACGCGTGTGCTGTGCATCGAACTCGGGCCGCACGGCATTCGTGTGAACAGCGTGAATCCGACCGTCACGCTCACGCCGATGGCGCAGTTCGCGTGGAGCGAACCCGAGAAGCGCGCGCCGATGCTGGCCGCGATTCCGCTCGGGCGCTTTGCGGAGCCGGACGAAGTCGTCGCGCCGATCCTGTTTTTGCTGAGCGATGCGGCGTCGATGATCAGCGGCGTGTCGCTGCCGGTCGACGGCGGGTATACCGCGCGTTAGTCGCCGTCATGCGGCGGTCGCGCATGACGGGGAAACAGCGGAGTAGAGGCGTGGCGGCGCGTGCGGCTAAACCGGATCTTTGCTCGGCGGTTCGTCCGGTTGCTGCGGGTTGCCGTGATGACCGGGCGGCGACGATAGCGGATCGTCTTCCGGATCGCGGTTCGGGTCGGCCGGTGGCTCGGGCGTCGGGGTCGTGTGATCGGTCATGGAGAACTCGCGCAGTGCGTGACAGCGGCGGCGCGGCGGGTGCGCCTCGTCTCCGTTATAGCCAATCGGACGCGCGTTTGCAGCGGGATTATTGCGGCCGGTTGCCGATCGTCGGCGAAGTCCGTGCATTGACGGTATTCGTGCGGGATCGTGCCGCCATGCACGTTCGAATCAGCGCAAATCCGCCGGGGTATCGACGTCGCGCAGGATACCGGGATCGTCGACGTCGAGCAGTTTCACCGGCACGCTGGCGAACAACGCGCGGGCGCCCGTGTCGCCGTCGAGCGCGGCGAGCGCATCGAAGTGGTGCTCGGCGAAACCGACCGGATGGCCGCGCACGCCGCGATGCGCGGGCGCGACGATCGATGCGTTGTCGGCTTCGAGTGCGCGCGTGACGGCCTCGTAGGTGGACGCCGCGATCCACGGCATGTCGCCGAGCGCAACGAGCCAGCCGTTCGAATCGGGAGTCGCACGCACGCCGGCCGCGAGGCTCGCGCCCATGCCGCGCAATGCGTCGGGCGCGTACACGACCTGACAGCCGGCTTCGTTCAGCAGAATGGCGAGTTTTTCGGCGCCGGGGCGGACGACGGCGATCACGTCGGCCGTGGCGGCCGCGAGATGGCGGGCCGCTGCGACCGCAACCGGCGTGCCGTCGGGAAGCAGCGCGAGCAACTTGCTGTGCAGGCCGCTCGGGTCGAAGCGTTGACCAAGGCCGCCGGCGAGCAGGACGCCGGTGGCGAGTGACGCATAGGACATCGGCGCGGGGGGGAGTGAGACAGGTGCTGCGATTGTGCGGGAGCGGGCCGGGATCGGCAAGTGAGGATGTTACCGATTCGCGCCCGTCAGGCCGGAAAGACCGTCATCGCGACGCTTCGTCGAGCATGCTTTCCTCGACAGGACCGTAAATTGCGTGCGATTCGTTCTGGACGACAGCCCAATAGCGGTCCCCGAATGACCAGTGCCACCATTCGGACGGGTAATTCGTGAAGCCGGCGCCGGTCAGTGCGGCGATCAGCACCTGGCGGTTGCGTGCGGCGGCGCGGCTGATGAACGCGTTGTGCGTGTAGCACGCGCCGGACGATTCCGGGTCGGTGGCGTCGAGAACGCACCCCATGTCGAGCTCGGTGCCGTCGGCGGCAATCAACGTCAGGTCGACGGCGGCGCCGGTCGGATGGCCCGCGACTTCAGGCGGCGCGACATAGTGGCTCGCGAGTTCGACCAGCGCATCGTCGGATGGCAGCGGATTCAGCGTCGCGCGCAAGTGCGCGAGATGGCCGGTGAAGTAGTCGCGCTGGAGCGCGAGCGGGCGATAGCCTTCCTTCACATACAGGCGCACGCCGGCCGGGAGCGTTCGCGCGGCGGCAGCCAGCCGTTCGGCGACGCCGCGGCGCACCTTCAGGAAATGCGGGCTCGTGTTTTCGACGACGCTGCGGGTGAGGTCGACGGCGATGCGTTCATCGTAGGCGGCGAGATCGACGAACCCTTCGTGCGACTCCATCAGGGCGATCGACCGGACGGCGGGATCGGAGAGCGGTATCACGGTAACGGGCAGGGCGGCGAGGTGACGATTGCGGGTCACGAGCCGATGCGGTGAGGCGGCCGTGATCGTTTTGGTCAGACGAATCGCCAATATGCCAGAGTCCGGCCGAGGACGTGCGGCGGTTGGGTGCGCGGGCGGGTGGCGCTCACCAGAGCGTCTTGACGTGCGCGTACGCGCGGATTTTTTCGTCGCGAGTGATCAACTGCGCGCCGAGCCGCCGCGCGGTCGCGACGATCATGCGGTCGGCCGGATCCTTGTGGAACGTGCCGGGCAGGACGGTGGATTTCGCGGCGATGTCGGCATCGACGGGCACGAAGCGCATGCCGTCGATCTGCGCGACGGTGGCGAGCCACGCGTCGACATCCATCGACAGCGCGAGGCGACCGTTGCGCACCAGCATCGCAATCTCCCACGCGGAGATCGCCGATGCGGCGAGCGTGTCTTCACTCCGTGCGCGATCGATCGCGCTTCGTGCTTTCTTGGTGAGCGAAGGATCGCCCGCCACCCACCATACCAATGCATGCGTATCCAGCACGATCACCGCGACGCCTCCCAATCCTCTTCCGCAATCGGATCGAGAGGATTGTCGTAGCGCATGACCGAGCCGCGCAATATGTCCAACGGCTGAGCCTCGCGTGCGCGATACGGCCGGATCTCGAGCGTCGGCTTGCCGTGGTCGGTGACGATCAGGCTTTCACCCGACGCCTCGACGAGCCGGAAGTATTCGAGCGCGCGAGCCTTGAATTCGGATTTCGATACGGGAGCGTGCGGCATCACGAGATGAGCATGGTCATTTGACGATGGTCATTTTAGTCATGGATTCCGACCCGGCGCAAGCGCCCGGGGCAGACCGTGTTACCCCCTCGCGCTACGCATCCGCCCACTTCCGCAACAGGTTGTGATAAATCCCCGTCAACGCAATGACCATCGGGTCCTTCGCGCCTTTTTCGGCTGAAAGCGCCTGGATCTGCGTATCGAGCTGGAACAGCAGTGTGCGGTCGCCGTCGTCGCGCACCATGCTCTGGATCCAGAAGAATGACGCCACGCGCTCGCCGCGCGTGACAGGCGTCACGTGATGCAGGCTCGATGCCGGATACAGCACGAGATCGCCCGCCGGTAGCTTGGCGCGATGCACGCCGTACGTATCCTCGACGCACAGCTCGCCGCCGTCGTACGCCTCGGGTTCTTCGAGAAACAGCGTGGCCGACAGGTCGCTGCGCACGCGGAAATCCGTGCCGCGCAACAGCCGGATCGCGTTGTCGACGTGCGTGTCGAACGTTTCGCCCCCTTCGTAGCGATTGAACAGCGGCGGAAATACCTTGAGCGGCAACGCTGCCGAAAAGAACAGAGGATTGCGCGCGAGCGCATCCTGGATCGCGTCGCCGACGGTACGTGCGACTGGCGAGCCTTCCGGCAATTGCCGGTTGCGTTTCGCGAGCGCCGACTGCGCGCCGGACGTCGCGTTGCCGTCGACCCATTCGGCCGCATCGAGCAGGTCGCGGCATTGCGCGACTTGCGCGTTGGTCAGTACGCCGGGGATATGAAGCATCATGATGCGGATTCCATTGCATGCGGCGCCAGTTGCATGGCCGCCGAACGAAACGCGTCGATCGGCGACGACACGAGATACGCGCGCATCTTTGCGGTGAACGCGGGCGTCGCGGTGGCCGGCACACGCGCGAGCCATCCGAGCGCTTCGTCGATGCGCCCGCGCTCGGCGAGCAGCCGCGCATAGTTGAACTGGCCGCGGAAGTCGCCGGCTTCGGCCGCGCGGCGATAGTGGTCGAACGCCGCATCGACATCGACGGCGACGACCCAGCCATCTTCGTAGAAGCCGCCGATCAGGTTGATCGATTTCGCATGGCCGAGCGCCGCTGCGCGTCGAAACCAGTCGAGCGCGTCGGCGCGGTGCTCGTCGACGCCGTTGCCGAGCGCGAGCGCCGTCGCGTAGTTGTACATGCCCCAGTCGAGGCCCGCCTGCGCGGCGAGACGGTACCAGTACACGGCAACCGGCGCGCATGCGGCCGTTCCCCAGCCGAACTCGTAGCAGCGACCGAGCATGTTCATCGCCATCGGATGGCCGGCTCGCGCCGCATGCCGGAACCAGTTGAACGCGGCTGCCGGATCGCGTGCGACGCCGTGTCCGTCGAGCAGGTACTGCCCGTAGACGGCCTGCGCGTCGACGATGCCGTTGTCGGCGGCCGCCGCGACCCACGCGGCGGCGCGCTCGGGCGGCCCGGCCAGGATGTCGGCGAACTCGCGCGGCGATACCGACGCGAGCGCCTTCAGCGACACGGCCTCCATCGATCAGTAGCGCGCGTTCAGCGTGACGAACGCCGAGCGGCCCGGCGCGATCGACGCATAGTGCGCCGGGTACGCCTGATCGAAGTAGGTGCGGTTGAACAGGTTGTTCACGTTCAGCTGCAGGTCGAGCTTCTTGTTGATCCGGTACTGCGCCATTGCGTCGAAGCGCCAGTACGACGGCACGGCACGCAGGTTCGCGGGATCGCCGAAAACTTCCGACATGTAGAACGCGCCGCCGCCGACCGTGAACTTCGGCGTCACGTCGTAGTTCGACCACATCGTAAGGCTGTGCTTCGGCGTGTTCGGGAAGCGGTTGCCGTCGTTCGCGCTGTCCTTGCCGTTGTCGCGCAGCGCGCTCTTCATGTACGTGTAGCCGCCGAACACCTGCCACTGCTTCGTGATCTGCCCGGCGACGCCGAGCTCGAGACCCTGCACGCGCTTGTTGCCGACCATGGCGTACTGGTTGTTCGGCAGCGTCACGCGCGCGTTCGTCGTGTCGATCTGGAACAGCGCGGCGGTCAGCGACAGCTTGTCGTTCAGCACGTTCCACTTGGTGCCGAGCTCGATGCTGCGGTTCTTTTCCGGCGACATCTGATCGGCGTTCGGACCGACGCCGCCGCGGCCCGGCGTGAGCGACTGCGTTTCGCTGCCTTCGCCGAGCAGCATGCCGGCCGGCGTCGACGACGTCGCATACGACGCGTAGATGCTGCCGTTCTGCGCGGGCTTGAACACGAGGCCGGCCTGCCAGTTCACGAGCGTGTCGTCGCGCGTGGTGGTCTTGCCGCCGTTCGCCTGGGTGTCGGTGAAGCGGGTCGAGTAGTCGTCGACGCGCACGCCGGCGTTGACCTGCCAGCGCGGCGTGATCTCGATCGTGTCGAAGCCGTAGATCGACTTCGTCGTGGTGCGCGCATGCGCGTAGTCGTTGTTGCGCGTGATCGAGCCGGCCCACGGATCGTTCGGGTTCGGCGACCACAGGCTCGTGCAGTTGTAGCCCGAGGCGGCGCCGATGCCTTTCTGGCAGATCTTGCCGGTGTCGGTTGCGACGGTGTACGAATCGCGCTTGCCCCATTCGCGCGTCAGCTCGATGCCGGTCGTGAAGCTGTGCTTGAACGGGCCCGTGCGGAATTCGCCGAACAGCTCGGTCAGGTTCGCGAGGCTGTTGATCGAGCTGTCGCGGTTGTTGTTGCGGCGCCAGACCTTGCCGTTCACCACGTTGCCCTGGCTGTCGTCGGGCTGCGTCCAGATGTAGTCCTGCGTCGATTCCGTGTAGCGCGTCGTGTTGCGGATCGTCAGCGACGACGTGATGTCGTGTTCGATCTTGATCGTGCTGATGTCCGACGTGGTCTTGCGGAAATCGCGATTGATCAGGCCATAGAAGTTGTGGCGATCGACGGGCGCCGGATAGATGGTGCCGACGTTCGCGGGCTTGTTGGATGTCGTATAGAAGTACGGAATGCCGCCGTCGGGCATGTCGTCCGTCGACAGGTGGTAGTAGCTCGCGGTCACGCGCGTCGGCGTGCCGAGGCCGAACGCGATCGACGGTGCGACGCCCCAGCGCTCGTTGTTGACGGCGTCGCGGCCGGCGACGTCGTTGTTGTGGCTCATCAGGTTCAGGCGGAACGCGGCGTGATCGGCGAACTGCCAGTTGCCGTCGGCCGTGAAGCGGCGATAGCGGTCGGTGCCGAAGCCCGCGCTCGCGGTGGCCGTCGTGCCGAGGTGCGGCGCCTTCGTGATCAGGTTGATGCTGCCGCCGGCGCCGCCGCGGCCGCCGTACGCGCCGTCGGAACCCTTGGTGATCTCGACGCGCTCGGTGTTGAAGATTTCGCGCGTGGTCGCGCCCGTGTCGCGCATGCCGTCGACGAACATGCTGCCCTGCGTGTCGTAGCCGCGGATGAACGGACGGTCGCCGAGCGGGTTGCCGCCTTCGCCGGCGCCGAACGTGATGCCGGGCACGGTGCGCAGCGCCTCGGTTAGCGTCGACGCGCCGCTGTTCCGGATCAGTTCCTGCGGGATCACGGTGACGGATTTCGGCGTGTCGACGAGCGGCGCGGTGAATTTGGCGGAAGCGGAGAAGTCAGCCTTGTAGCTGTGCTCGGTCTTGCCCTGGATCTCGATCGGCGCGAGATGGCCTTCGGTGCTGGCGGGGGCCGCGGGCGGCGTGCCGTCGGCGAACGCGGGGCTCGCGGCGAGCACGCTGCACAGGGTGGTGAATTTGCCGAGCTTCAGCTCGTCGGGACGGGACTTCATGGTGCGCTTCGACCTCGCGATGTGGCCCCGGAGGCGGTGCGCTGCAGAAATGTGCGTGCCGCCGGGAATTATTACGATTTGTTTTCAGGCGGCATTCTATGTAATTTCATGTTAAATGAGAAGCGTTCTTGTTCGTGTTTGCGGGGGAATTGTTGACGATTGTGACGGAGGCGTTGCGGGGCGGGCGAGACGCGAAGGAATGGCTAAGTGGCCAGGTGTGACGGGCTTGCCGGGCGGGCTGGAGTGGATACATCGCATCTGGCTACGCGTGACAGCAAAACGATAAAGCGACTGCATTGAAAGCAATCCAGGTAGGGCGCATCATGCCGGCGATCACCGTTCGAAATTTGCCTGATGAAGTGCATCGCGCACTTCGGATTCGCGCGGCCCGGCACGGGCGCAGCACCGAAGCCGAGGTGCGCGACATCCTCGAGCAGGCCGTCTTGCCAGGTGGGCGGCTCAAGCTCGGAACGTTGCTGGCGGAAATCGGGCGAGCGGCCGGCGATGCCGACTTCAGCGTCCCGCGCGACAAGACGCCAACCGAGCCGATGGGCTTCGAATGATCCTGGTTGATACGAACGTCATGTCCGAACCGTTGCGGCGCGAGCCGAGCGCGGCGGTGATCGAGTGGCTCGATGCACAGAACGTCGAGACGCTGTTTCTATCCGCGATCAGTCTCGCGGAATTGCGGTTCGGCGTGGCGGGATTGCCGGAAGGGCGCAGGCGTGACTGGCTGCATCAAGGCATCGAGCAGCGTGTCGTTCCATTGTTTCGAGGCCGGATCCTGCCGTTCGACGATGCGGCGAGCAAAGCGTACGCGAGCCTTTGCGCGCGGGCGCGTGCCGCAGGCACCGCGCTTGCCGTCGTCGATGGTCACATCGCCGCGACGGCCGAGGCAAACGGCCTGATCGTGGCGACACGCGACGTCGCGCCGTTCGAGGCGGTGGGGCTTCGGGTCATCGACCCGTGGGCGCGATAGTTTGCGATTGTCGGCCCTTTTTCCGCGCCGAAACGGAAAACGCGCCGGCAACGCGGCGCGTTCCGAATCCGGCAAGCTCGCCCGCTCCCCGAGGTGATGCCGGGTGGGCGCGAAACTTCCGGAACGGTGTCAATCCACCCCGTGGAACACCGCGTCCTCCGGCCCGAGGTACGCCGGCGGGCGCCACGTCGCGTCGCGCATCGAATGCTGGACGAGATTCTCGACCCCGAGGAGCACCGCGAAGATCGCCATCCGTACCGGGATGCCGTTATCGGTCTGGCGGAAGATCGCGAGGCGCGGGTCGCGATTCAGGTCGACCGACAGGTCGTTCGCGCCGGGCCGGCTGTCGCGCGGCAGCGGGTGCATGATCAGCGTGTCGGGCTTGCACGCCGAGTCGACGAGCGCCTGGTTGATCTGGAAATCCGGCGTATAGCCTTCGAACGACTCGTCGGTGAAGCGCTCCTTCTGGATCCGCGTCGCATAGACGACGTCCGCGCCGCGGAGTCCGGCCGCGAGGTCGGTCGTCTGCTCGATCACATGGCCGTTCGTCGCGATCTGGTCGACGATGTACGCCGGCATCTCGAGCGTCGGCGGCGAGACGAGCGTGAACTTCAGCCCGCGGTACAGCGCGAGCAGCTTGACGAGCGAGTGCACGGTGCGGCCGTATTTCAGGTCGCCGACCAGCGCGATGTGCGCGCCGTCGACAATCTTGCCGAGCCGCGAGAACTCGCGCTGGATCGTATAGAGATCGAGCAGCGCCTGGCTCGGATGTTCGCCGGGGCCGTCGCCGCCGTTGATCACGGGCAGGTTGGTCGCGCGCGCGAACTCGGCCACCGAGCCTTTCTCCGGATGGCGGATCACGAGCGCGTCGACGTAGCCGGCCATCACGCGGCTCGTGTCGTAGATCGATTCGCCCTTGGCCATCGACGAGAACGTAAAGCCCGTTGTATCGCACACCGAGCCGCCCAGCCGGCAGAAGGCCGCGCCGAACGACACGCGGGTGCGCGTGCTGGCCTCGAAGAACAGGTTGCCGAGCACCGCGCCTTCCAGCACGCGCGAAATCTTGTGGCGGCGCGCGATCGGCTGCATCACATCGGCCACGCGGAACAGCGCCTCGACCGAATCCCGCGAGAACTGGTCGACCGAGATCAACTGCGGTTTGCCTTCGAACAGGAACTGCTTCGAGAGTCCCTGTTTATCTACGCTTTGCGTATAGTCTCCGCTGTCCGGCACCGCGCGCTCGACGATTTCCGACACGAAGCGCTCGACGATCTCCGGCATCCCGCGCGATTCCTGCGAGTCGTCGGGCAACAGCCAGGTGTCCAGCGCACGCCGGCTGACGCCGATGCGACTGGCGAACGCTTCGCGGGTCATATTGAGGCGGCGCATCGCGTCGCGGAGGAAGGCTTGTTGGGGAACGGTCATCGGCGGCTCCTGGCGAAAAATATACGCGGTGCGTATATTAGTTCGTGGCGCAATGAAGTCAAGAAAAATCTGCGCGAACGGGCTGTGTGGCGCGTGTGACACGTGGCGGGTTCGTACTGGCACACCGCGTCCGTCTCCGTATAATCAGGTCAGGCCCCGTGCCCGGCATCGTGCCGGGCGCCATGCCGCAAACGAATCGCCCGGTCGGGCTTGTTGACTCGAAGGAGAATGAGAATGACGCGTACGATTGCTGCAATGCTGCTGGTGGTGACCGCCGCGCTCGCCGGTTGCAATACGGTCGCCGGCGTGGGCCAGGATATTTCGAAGGGCGGCCAGGCGATCAGCGATACGGCTGAAAAGGCAAAGTAAGCCGACCGGTTCCGGAATGCAGAAGGCGCCGGGCCGTCCCGCGATTGCGGGGCGGCCCGGCGCCTTTTTTTCGGCCGGTGCTGGCGCCGGCGGCGTCAGGCGTGTTCGACGAACGCGTAGCGGCCTTCGACCTTGCGTGGCGCAAACCAGCCGTAGTCGGGGAACATCCGGTTGCGCACGTACCAGACGTAGCCCACCAGCAGGGCCGTGATCACGAGGCTCGGCAGGGCGGACGACGGATCGCGTCCGAGCTCGGTGACGGTCTTCGGCAACTGCAGCAGCGACAGCAGGATGAACGCGTGATACGCGCCGACGCGATGGGTCGCAAAGCCCCAGATGAACAGCAGCGACAGCGGCACGGTCAACGCGAGGAATACGGCCACCAGGCCCGTGCCGGCGCCGGTTACGAAGAAGTAATACGCGAGCATGAGGCTGATCGCCAGCTGGGCGATGCCGAGCGCGACCAGAATCCGGACATGCACCTTGTTCTTGCGGCAGCGTTCGGGGTCGGGGCGCGACGCGATCAGGTGCGCGAGCACGCGATCCTTGAGCCCCTGTCCCGACAGTTCGGCCAGTGCGTCGGCCTTCCGCGTGCCCGCCGAGAGCAGCACCGCGATTCTGGTTTTGGCTTCCTTCCTGTTCATTGCGTGGCGGATTGTTGTTCGATGGTTGTCAAAGGTTCCGGCCACGCGAATATTGCATCTTGCGCAGTGGTGCGCAACGGTTTTGCGGTGCGCGGACACATTCCTACAGTCACCGGCTGCAGGGCGGGAGCGCAGGGGGCGACTGGCCGTGCGACGGACGGAGTCGCCGCCGTTTCCGCCACGACGCGCTGGCGCGAGTCAGTCGGCGGCGGTCTGCGCGGCGGGCGCGGGGCTGGCCGGCCGGCCTGGATTCTCCGGGTGCGTAGTGCGCGCTTCGGCAGGCGGTTCGCGCCGCCGTGTCGCGCCGACGAGCATGCCGGCGACGACGAGCGCGATACCGGCAACGCGCGTGCCGGTCAACGGTTCGGCGAACAGCGCGATCGCGAACAGTACGGCCGAGACCGGTGCGACCGCCGTAAACAGCGCGGCTTCGGTGCCGCTCGTGCGCGCCGAACCGGCATACCAGCAGAGGTAGCCGAGCACGGTCGGCACCAGCGCGTAGTAGGTGATCGCCGACACGGCGCCGACGGTCCAGCCGTTCGCGACCGCACGCCATTCAAATGCAGCCGGCACGAGCGCGAGCACGAAGCCGAGGCCCGACATCGCGGTGGACAGCGCGAGGGGCGGGAACGGCGCGGCAAGCCGCCGGTTGAGCAGGATGAAGACGGCTTCGCACGCGACGGCGGCCAGCACCAGTGCATCGCCGGCAAGCGTCTGGAGCGACGGCATCGCCTGGCCGGGCGTGAACGTGACGAACACGACGCCGGCCGTGGCGAGCGCGGCGGCCAGCCAGTCGCGCGGCGTCTGCCGCTCGCGCAGCACGACGGCCGCGATCAGCGTCGACATCGCCGGCAAGGTGCCGAGCATCACGCCCGCGTCGAGCGGCGACGACAGCTTTGTGCCGCTGATCAGCAGCACCGTGTAACCGACGCCGCCCGCCGCGGCCTGGATGACGAGCAGCACGCCGTCGCGCACGGAAATGCGCGGCCAGCGCATGCGCTGCGCGCGCATCAGCGCGAACAGCAGCGGGGTCGCGATCAGGAAGCGCAGCGCGGTGGCCGCGAACGGCGGCAGGCCGCCGGCCGCGAGACGGCTCGCGATGACGGTGCTGCCGACGCCCGCCATCGCGGCGGCGAGATAGAGATAGCCAATCAGTCGTGTCTTCATGCGCCGCATCGTCGCGTACGGCGGCAGTGTGCGTCTTGAACGAAATTGCAGCGGCGGGGGCGCGAGCGCGGGACGCGGTGCGCTGCGGACTGGCACATGCGTCATCGGGCGCAGCCGCCGCCGACAGCAGCTTGCGCAGGGGGCTTGCGCCGAGGTGACTGCGGCGTCAAACGGCCTGCGTGAATTGCCCCGGCGTGATCCCGAACTGGCGCGCGAACGCGCGTGTCAGGTGACTCTGGTCGGAAAAACCGGCTTCGGCCGCGGCATCCGCGATCGGCAGGCCGTTGGCCAGCAGCGCGCGCGCCAGCCGCGTGCGCGACTGGATCAGGTACGCGTGCGGCGTGATGCCAAGCTCGCGCGCAAAGCCGCGCAGCAACTGGAAGCGGCTGATACCGCTCATGCCAGCCAGCTCGGCGAGCGAAACGGGCGCGGCTGGCGCCGAGTCGAGCCGCTCCCGGGCGACCCGGACGGCCGGTGCGACACCGATCGCCGGCAGCATGCGGTTCGCGTGCCGGGCGAGCAACCCGGCGACGAGCATCACGAGCGCCTCGTCGCGGGCGAGCGGCCGGGATTCCCCGGCGACGATGCACGCATGCAGCCGGCCGACGGCGGCCGTGAGCCGCGCGTCGCGCACGGCCGGATGCGCGAGCTCGACGCCGCCCAAGCCCTCTTCCGCCGCGACGCCCGCGACCAGCGCGGGTGCAAGGTACAGCATCCGCCAGCACCGGCCCGTGCCGGCGTCGATCGGCGAGCCGTCGTGCATCTCGCCCGGGTTGACCATGATCGCGTCGCCGGCCAGCGCGTCGACCTGCCCGCGGCCGCTCCACGACCGGTGCGCACCGCTGACGATCACCCCGACCCCGAATTCGTCGTGCGCGTGGCGCGGAAACGCGCGGTCGGACTCGAGGCTGATCGCCTCGATGCCTTCATCGGTGCGTCGGTAGTGGGTGACACGGTGCATGTGTGCTCCTCGCGCCGGTCGCGGCGCGGATCACGAGCACTTTAGCGCGTTCCGGCGCCGCGCGCCCTTCATCCTTTTGGCGGATACCGCGCGGCGCGCGCAGCCCGCACCATGTGCACATCTGCAGCGTACATGGCCCGCCGGGCCTGAAGCTGCGCGGGAGACGGCAGGTGGAACGACAGGATCCGGTATTCATTCAGGTTGGCGCGCTCGCGGACGGTTTCGCGCCGGAAGCGAACATCCTCGCAGCCGTCGATGCGCTCGCCGGGCGCACGCTCGCGCTCGGCGACGCGTCAGGCGCATGGCGTGTCTACACGTTCGAGCCGGGCGCGCTGCAGTGGCGCGACGCGGCGACCGACACGGGCGGCCGCGCGCCGTGCCGCGTGACACGGCTGCGTGACGGACTGTACTTCGTCGACTACATCGATTCCACCGTCCGGGCGACGTCGGCTAGCCTCGTGGTCGATCTCGACAACGGCGTGTGGACGTCGGTTGTCGGTACGCTGCCGACGGAAGCCGATACGCGCATCGATGCATTCACGCGCGTCGCACGCGGGTTGCCGCTGACCGCCGTCGATGCGGAATTCCGCCACGGCACGCTCGGTGGTCACGCGCAGCCGGGGCCGCTGCATGCGCCCACGCGCGAGCTGATCGGCAAGCGGACGATGTACCGCTACAGCCCGACCGAATGCTACGAGCACATCTACCTGAACGAGAACTTCTACGCGTGGCAATGCCTGCAGGGAGTCGAAGCCGGGCTGGCGGATGTCGACCGCTGCCATTACTTCAGGATTGCAGACGAGCTTTATCTGTTCGTATGGCGCGAAAAGATCGTACCGACGCTCGGCGTCGTGCTGATCGATCTCGCGCAGCGCAAGACCGACGGCAAGATCTTCGGCTACCAGGGTGGCGATTTTGGCACGTTGTCGAATTTCCAGATCGGCGCTTATGCCCAGGTGCTGAACGAAACCGTGCATCCGCTCGGCAGTGAGGCGCAGCGATGAATGCCGTGCTGGGCAGTGGCCGCCTGCGTGCGGATTTCAGCGGGCGTGTCGTGCTCGTCACCGGTGCCGCCCAGGGGATCGGTGCGGCAATTGCGCGCCGCTTCGCGGAATCCGGCGCGTTCGTCGCGGTCGCCGACCTGAACGGCGATGCGGCGGCCGCGCAGGCCGACGCGCTGGCCGGCGCGGGCGGCCATGCGCGCGCGTATCGGGTCGACGCCGCCAGCCGCGACGAGCTGGGTGCGCTCGTTGCGGCAGTCGAGCGCGATGGCGGCCGGCTCGATGTCGTCATTCACAACGCCGCGTATTTCCCGCTGACACCGTTCGCGAAGATCGACGAACCGACGCTCGACCGGACGCTGTCGGTCAATCTGTCGGCGCTGTTCTGGCTCGCGCAGGCTGCATTGCCGGCATTCGGGCGCGCGGGTGCCGGGCGGCTGCTCGTCACGTCGTCGGTGACGGGGCCGCGCGTCGTCTATCCGGGGCTCGCGCATTACGCGGCGTCGAAGGCCGGCGTGAACGGCTTCATTCGCGCGGCGGCGCTGGAGCTTGCGCGCCGCAACGTGACCGTCAACGGCGTCGAGCCGGGGATGATCCGCACGCCAGCGGCCGGCAATCTCGGCGATGCGTCGGTCGCCGCGCAGATCGCGCGCGATATTCCGCTCGCGCGGATGGGCGAGCCGGAGGACATCGCGAACGCGATGCTGTTTCTCGCGTCAGCCGATGCCGCGTACATCACCGGGCAGACGATCGTCGTCGATGGTGGTGCGACGTTGCCCGAGAGCGGGGCGGTGCTTGGCGGCGCGTGACGGTTGACCGGGTACCGACCGTTGGAACCGGGCGGTTCCGGCCGCCCGCCGCGAGCTCGCGCCGCAGGCTCGGTGCGCTCCGGCGCGGGATCTGCGCGCGCGTCAGTCCGGCATCCCGTCATGGTCCCCGAGCGGCCTGGCGGGCCAGTCCACCCAGCGGTCCGCGCGGGTCAGCTCATACGCCTCGTTCATCGGGTAGCGGATGCGGTTGTCGTCGCGCGGGCGTTCCCCGATCACCATCAACCTGACTTCGTCCCTCGTGTTGTTGATGAAGGTGTGACAGATTCCGGTGCCCGCCGGAAACGCGACGGAATCACCTTCGGCAACGGGGTAAAGGACGCCGTCGATCCACACATCGGGATTGCCTTCGAGCACGTACACGAACTCCTGCTCGGTGCTTTCGGCATGCGGATAGGACGTCCGTCGACCCGGTAGAAGCCTCACGTGATGAATGCCGATACGCGTGATGCCGAGCTCGGCGGAAAGCGGTGCGTCCAGCGCCATCGGCTCGGTATCGCCGCGATAGCAATGCGCTTCCGGCTCTTCGAGCTCGGTCCAGTGCTTGATGAAATCGGGGCGGATCATCGATTGCTCTCCTGTTGGGTGATATCGAGGGGGCGGTTCTGGCGCCGACGTCGGCAGTGATGTGCGCCCCATCGCTGCGAATGGGCGTCGGCCGATAAGGCGCTAGCTTGCCGGCCAATACGAAACGACGGTCGCTCGTGGCGGCTTCCGGGCGGCGGGATGCGCGGCCCGGAAGTCGCCGGCGAAGCGATCAATGACATTTCAATCCGAGGCGCACCTTGTTGCACTGCGTAAATGACGGACGCGATGCACCTGTGCCTGCTGCCTGCTGCCGCCTGTCGTGGCGTATCGCCTCGATTACAGCCAGCCGTTGCGGATGAATTCGACGATCGAATAGCGGCGGTGCTCGAGGTCGTGTTGCCGGACGGCGTCGACGATGCGCGACACGCCGTCCGCGTAAGGTGTCGCGCCCACCACGCGCGATTCGAACTGCAGGCTGCATGCGCCGTCGTCGATGCGTATCCGGTGAATCGCGTGGCGGCCGAGCTGATCGTCGGCAACCGCGAATTCGCTGCGTTGCACGTCCGGGTCGCGCACGGAGCGAATGTCTTCCGGCCGCACGCCGAGCGACTGGCCGATCCCGACGGCCGTGCCCGGGACGGACGTCTTGCCGGCCTGGTGCGATTCCGTCAGGGTGATCCGGCAGTCATGAAACAGGTGGCCGCTGGTTTCCAGCATGCTCATGAATTTGAGCATCAGGATGTTCGTGTTCGGACACAGTACGACCGGGAAAGCGTGCGTGACGGTTTCGAGCTCGGAGCCGGTCGACAGCTCGACGAGCGGCGATGCGGTGGCTGCGCAGAACGCGATCGCGGCAGGGAGTTCGCGGCCGGAACCGGCATGCACGACGATCGTTCGGGCAGCGCTACGCTGCACGTCGTTTTGCGCGCTGTCCGACCACGGCATCACGCGACAGGTTGCCGGGTCGAGCCGGTGCGCGTCGAGCAGTTCGTTGGCCAGCTTGCCGGTTCCTACGACGAGTACTTGCATGGAATTGACGGGTTGAGGTTCGGGATTCGTAACGAGCATGGCGCCGGCCGTCGGGTTGCGCGGCACGGTCGCGGCGCGTGCCGACGTAGCGGCCTCGCGCATTATGCCCGGCCGCCAGCCTGCGCGCCCGCCGGGCCGCGCAGGCGGCGATACGGTGCGTCAGCTCGCCGACACCGCAGGCAGCCACGAATTTGCTGCGTTCTGCGCGGCGAGTTGCTTGGCGATCGAGCGCGCGAGGCGGTCGGTGTCGGACGCCACCGTGTCGTGCTTCGCTTCCGACACGCCATGCATGCCGGCGCCGACTGCTGCCGACGTCGCGAGGCGGCCGGCTGCCGCGCCAACCCCGGCGGTTTCGACCATGCCGGGCATGTGGCCGCTATTGGCACTGGCCGAGAACGTGCCGAGCGGCTGCGGCGCGCCGTACGCCGGCCGGAACACCACGGTGACCGCCGCACCCACTTCGCTCTTGCCGGCGCCGAGCCCGATCAGCGTGCGGCGGCGACGGTTGCCGGCGTCGATCGTCTCGAACCGGCCTTCGATCACCAGCGCGTCGCGGCCGTCCGGCACCGGGCCGCGCAGCGCGGGGATGCCTTGCGACCGGAGTTCGCGCACGAGCGCGTCGGCGAGCTGATCGCGGGTCTTCAGCGCACTCTGCTGGCGCTGCGCGTCGGCGGTTGATCCCTTAGCGAGGGCCGCGAGCTTGGCGATCATCCCGCCGTCGGTCTTGACATCGGTCGTGTCCACGTCGAACGGGGACACATAGACGACGTCCGCGTGAACCTGCGACTGCGTGCGAGCCGCCGGCGCGGCGGTCATGGCCGTGGTCGCGGTCGACGCACAGCCGGTCATCGCGAGCGCGCTGGCGATCAGCGCGACACTGGTCAGACGTTTGGCATGTGCGGAAAGGGTGTGAAGGGAACTGAACATGTCGATCTCCGGGGCCTGGATGAAGTTGTCGATACGGTCGCAGCATTCAGGAGCGCGAACGATCGGAAGCGGGGCGTGATCGCTGGCGAGGGAGAGGTTTCATGCCGTTGCGCAACACGCAGGCGCAAGTATGCGGAGGTCGAGGGTGATGCGCCACGCAGGAATGATGTCGGCGTATGTCACGCGCCGGAGCGTGTGGACAAGCCAGGCGGTCAGGTCGCCGGGCAGGCAGGCCGGCAGACGGACAGTCAGGCCGAAAGCGATCTTCGCGCCGTCACGGACGGCTCGAGCGGCAGCGCAACGACGGCCTCCAGGCCGCCGCCATCGCGGTCGCGAAACGTCAGCGAACCGCCGTGCAGGCGGGCGATCCGTTCGACGATCGCAAGCCCGAGCCCCGTGCCGCCCGCATGGCTGCGCGCGTTTGCACCGCGGCTGAACGGCGCCTTGAGCCGCTCGAGTTCCGCCGCGCGGATGCCGTTGCCGCGATCGCCGACGACCGCATACGCGACGCCGTGCTCGGTCCAGGTCCGCACGCCCAGCCCGGTACGACCGTACACGACCGCGTTCTGCATCAGGTTCATCAGCAGCCGCATCACGCTGATCGGGCGGAACGCGAACGCGGGTACGTCGCCTTCGTCGAATTCGAATTCGTGACCGAGCCCCGCGAAATCCGCGACAAGCTGGCCGATCAACGCATTCAGGTCGCCGGGCTGCGGTGTTTCTCGCTCGCCGCTGCCCGCGTAGTCCATGAATTGCTGGAGGATCGTATCGATCTGGTCGAGATAATGCTCGGCCGATGCAGTGAGTGCGTCGTGCGTGCCGCGCGGCAGCGCCATCGCGATCGCCAGGCGCAGCTTGGTCAGCGGCGTGCGGATGTCGTGCGACACGCCGGCCAGCATCAGCGAGCGGGTCGCTTCGGCCTGCTGCAGCGCATCGGCCATCCGGTTGAATGCGCGGCTCACGTCGGCGATTTCGGTCGGGCCGTCGGTCGGCAGCGGCGGCGGGCGCTCGCCTGCGCTGACGCGCTGCGCCGCCCGCGCCAGCGCGTCGAGCGGCCGGTTCAGGTGGAGCTGGATCAGGTAGCCGGTCAACGCCGCCAGCAGCGCCAGCCCGACCGACAGCACGAGGGCGGTCGTAATGCCGCTCGCCTGCGCGTCGGCGGCCATCGGCAGCGGTACCCAGACCGGCGAGCCGGCCGCATGCAACCGGATCCACAGGCGTTCGTCGTCACCCGATTGCCAGCGCGCCGGCAGGTCGGGCGGCAAATGGCGTTCGAGCGCCTGCATGAACACGTCGCGCTGCCAGGTGCGGAAGAAGGCCGCCAGGTTCGGCGCATGCGGCGGCGTGGCGGGCGGCGGCGAGGCCTGGCCGCCGAACTGCGCGGCCACCATGCGGCCGGCGTCGGGCGGCATGCCGGCCAGCGTATGGTCGAGCAATTGCACGTAGTCGGAAAAGATGATCGATGCCCGCTCGATGCGCGGACGCTGCACGTAGTGCAGCAACACACCGAGCGAACAGGCGAGCGACAGGGCGACGAGCGCCACCAGCAGCGCGATGTTGCGCGCGAGCAGCGAGCGCGGCAGCGGGATGCGCATCACGCTTCGACGCCGGCCACCAGCATGTAGCCGATGCCCCAGACCGTCTTGATGAAGCGCGGCTTGCCGGGATCGTCCTCGACGATCTGGCGCAGCCGCAGGATCTGCACGTCGACGCTGCGGTCGAGTGCGGCGTGGTCGCGGCCGCGTGCGCGGGCGAGCAGGTTCTCGCGGCTCACCGCGCGGTTCGGCGACGAGCCGAGCGCGTGCAACAGCAGCATCTGCGCCGAATGGATCTCGACGGGCACGCCGTCTCGCATCAGCGTCTGCTGGCCGACGTCGAACGTGAATGCGCCGAAGCGCAACTGCTGCGACGTGACGGTCGGCTCGCCGGCCGCCATCTTCTGCCGCCGCAACAGCGCACGGATGCGGGCCACGAGTTCGTCGGGGAGAAACGGTTTCGCCAGATAGTCGTCGGCGCCCGTCTCGAGGCCGACGACCTTGTCCGCAGCGTCGCCTTTCGCGGTGAGCATCAGGATCGGCAGCGTCTGGCCTTCGGCGCGCAGGCGCCGGCACACGCTCAGGCCGTCCTCGGGCTCCATCATCAGATCGAGCACCAGCAGGTCGTACGGTTCGCGCTGCAGCAGGCGATCGAGGCGCTTGCCGTCGGCGACCGCGCGAACCTGAAAGCCGTGGCCGGTCAGGAAGCGCTGCAGCATGTTGCGCAATTCGGCTTCATCGTCGAGCACGACGATCCTGCAGGACTGTTCCATCGACTGCCTCCCGGTGCGTGCGGTGCGGCCGGACTCGTGTCCGCGATCAGCGGGCCGCCATGCGCTGGCGCATGAACCCGGCGAGCTGCGCGAGCGTGACGTAGCCGTTGTGCTGCACGTCGATCTCGTCGAAATGCTGCGCCACCATCGGCATGCCCGCAGCGGCCTGCTCGCGGGTGAGCTTGCCGTCGTGCGTCGTGTTCGCGTTGGCGAAGCGGGTCTGCAACTGCATCAGCGCATGCTCGGCGCGTGCGCCGCCGGCCGCCGCGCCCGGCGGCATCTGCTGTGCCGACGCTGCTGCTGAGACGATACACAAAACGACGGCGGCAATCATCTTCTTGATGGACTTCATGGGGTTTCTCCTTGCGTGGCCGACGGTCTGCGCCGGCCGGGTGGTTGATGAAACTGGAACGGATGAAAAGCGAAACGAATCGATGAAGCGTGGCGGGGCGACGCCGGATCACGCCCAGTGCGCGGGCACCCAGACGCGGCCGGCCCAGTGGGCGGGCACCCACACGACGGCGCGCGGCGGATGCGCGACATACACCGCGCGCGGGGCGACGTACACGGCGCGCGGCAGCGGCGGCGCGAGATACAGGACCTTCGGCGGCGGCGGGGCAACGTAGACGATGCGCGGTGCAGGGGCGACCACGACGGCCTTCGGCGGCGCAACATGCACGACTTTCGGCGGCGGGGGCGTGACGACGACGGCAGCCGGCGCGGGCGGCGGTGCCGCGACGACGACAGCGGCCGGCGCAGGTGCGGGTGCGGCAACGGCGACCGTGGCGTTGGCCGCTGGAGCCGTCACGACCACGGCGGCCGGCGGGGGCGGCACGACCGGCACCACCGGCACGGGTACAGGCACGGGAACCGGCACCGTCCCGCCGGCCACGACCACCGCGCCGCCTGCCGCCGTGCTGCCGTGAATCACCGTCGAGCCGCCGGTCGAGACCGTGCCGCCGTGTACGACCGTCGAGCCGCCCGACGTCGTCACGACGCCCGGCGCCACGCGCGTCGCGCTGCCGGAATGCGTGACGCTGCCGCCATCCGTGCCGGTCACGGTGCCCGAGCGCGAGCAGGTCGAGCCCGCGCAATTCGTCGATGCGGTGTGGCTGGCCGTGTTGCCGCCCGAGCCGGTGATCGTGCCGCTCGACGAGTATTGGCCCGGGCCGTTGCGCGTCACGCTGCCCGACGTCGACGCGCTGCGGCCGTCCGAGCCCGTCAGCGAACCGGTATGCGAGCAGGTGCCGCCCGCGCAGCTCGTGTCGCCGCTGTGCTCGACCGAGCGCCCGTTCGGGCCGACGGCCGTGCCGCTGTTCGAGAACTGGCCCGGCGCGGTGCGCGTGACGGTGCCGGTATTGGTTGCGATGCCGCCGCCGGGGCCGATCACGCCGCCCGCATGCGAGCAGCTGCCGCCGCCGCACGAGCCGGCGTGCGCGCCGCTGAAGGTGCCGTGCGGCGTGTAGGCGGTGCCGTGGCCGGACCAGCCGGCGAAGGCCGGTGCGCTGGCGAGCGTGGCGAGTGCGGCGGCGGTGACGAGGAAGCGGGTTTTCATCGGGTGTCCTTGCGGTTCGTTGCGGTGCACGCAGTGGCGTGGCGACGGGACGAACTTTAGGACGGCGACGCGTGTTCGTCGCGTCATGAAAGATGTCGCGGTGTTACACGTGACGTGCCGTATTTCGGTACGACGAATGCGGGCGCCGGCCGCGCCGGTCGCGGGCATGCGTTGCCGGGAAAGGCTGAGCGCGACGAGAAGAGGGCGTGAAGCAATCCCGGTCGGCGTATGTCGTGCGTGGCCCGAGCAGGTGTCGCGGTGACATGCGGCGACACATTTGCCGACCGATTCAGGCAGGCGCTGCGTCGTGACACGCTTCGCGACACACCTATTGCTATGGACAGCACGCGATGCCCGGGGCCGGAACCCGCTGCGACAGGGCTGTAGCCGACGCGGCATGCTGTCCGGTGAAGGGCGAATGGACGAACGCCCGATCGTCAACGGCAATATCCCCGGGTCGCTCAGCCGTGCCGTTTCGTCGTTTCGTCGATACCTGTCCCGCACACCACCGACCGGCTTCACCACGACATACGGCGACACAGTTTCCGTCGCCCATGCACGCGCCGGGCAACCCGCGACCCGACCGCCAATCCCCACGCACGCGCGGTCACGGCTCATCGAGCGAGCGCATTGCTGCGCGACATACGGCGACATATTTCCCGCGTGGTCTTTCCGTTCCGCGCCCACTACAGTGCGTTCCATTCGACGCGACGGCAGCACGTGCTGCCCATGACGCGTCCGACTCAACCGAAGGAAAGACCCATCATGCTCACCACCACCGGCAAGCTCGCGTACTACGTCACACTTCTCATCGTCGCCGTCTCGCTCGTCGAGGCGGCCGTGCTCACCTGGCGCCGCAGCCGTCAGCCCGAACCGTTCGACTGGAACGAGGTCTGGCTGTCGCTGGCCGATCTCGCGGGCCGCAAGCTGCTCGCGCTGGTGCCGCTGTCGCTCGCCACACCCCTGTTCGATTTCGCGTGGGCGCACCGGCTCTTCACGATCCCGGTCCACAGCGTCGCGCTCGGGCTGCTCGTGTTCGTCGGCCAGGAGTTCTGCTACTACTGGTATCACCGCGCGTCGCATCGTGTGCGTTTCTTCTGGTCGACGCATGCGGTGCATCATTCGCCGAATCAGTTGACGCTGTCGTCCGCATTTCGCCTCGGCTGGACCGGCAAGATCGCCGGCGCCGCGATGTTCTTCACGCCGCTCGTGTGGCTCGGCGTGCGTCCTGAAGCCGTGCTCGCGATCCTGTCGTTCAACCTGATGTACCAGTTCTGGCTGCACAACACGTGGATGCCGAAGCTCGGCTGGCTCGAATACGTGTTCAATACACCGTCCGCGCATCGCGTGCACCATGCGTCGAATCTCGACTACCTCGATGCGAACTACGGCGGCGTGCTGATCGTGTTCGACCGGCTGTTCGGCACCTATGTCGCCGAGCGTGCCGACGAACCGTGCCGCTACGGCCTCGTCACGCCGACGCGCTCGCGCAATCCGTTCGTCGTCGAACTCGAGCACTGGGCGAGCCTCGCCCGCGACGTCGCGACGGCCCGCGACGTATGGACCGCGATCCGTTTCGTGATGCTGCCGCCGGGCTGGCGGCCGGGCAACCTGGGCGAAACGACGGAGGAACTGCGCCGCCGCAGCCTCGTCGCCGTGCGCACGGATGCGTGAACGGCGCTACGCTGTCGGAACTTCGTCAAACCACTCTCGATCCAGGAGAACTCATCGATGGAACACGACCTGAAAGGCAAGGCAGTCGCGATCACCGGCGGATTCGGCCATCTGGGCGTCGCAACGGCCGCGTGGCTCGGCGAGCGCGGCGCACGCGTCGCGCTGATCGGCCGCGGCGCGGCCCCCGATGCCCAGGCGCTGCCCGGCGTACCGGCCGAAGCATTGCGCATCGGCGGCATCGATCTCGTCGATCCGCACGCTGCGGCGCGGGCGCTCGAATCGGTCAACCGCGAATTCGGCCGGGTCGACGCACTGCTGAACATCGCCGGCGCATTCGTGTGGCAGACGATTGCCGACGGCGATGCCGCCACGTGGGACCGCATGTACGATCTGAACGTGAAGACGGCGCTGAACGCGTCGAAGGCCGCGCTGCCGTATTTGCTGGCGAGCCCGGCCGGCCGCGTCGTCAACATCGGCGCGGGCGCGGCGTTCAAGGCGGGCGCGGGCATGGGTGCCTATGCGGCCGCGAAGGCCGGCGTCGCGCGACTCACCGAGGCGCTGGCAGCCGAACTGCTCGATCGCGGCGTGACCGTGAACGCGGTCCTGCCGAGCATCATCGATACGCCGCCGAACCGCGCGGACATGCCCGACGCGGATTTCACGCGCTGGGTGAGGCCCGAGCAGATCGCCGCGACGATCGGGTTCCTGCTGTCGGCCGATGCGCAGGCGATCACCGGTGCATCGATTCCGGTGAGCGGCCGCGTGGCGTAGCGCGCCGGGAAGGGGTTCGCGCGGCGGCCGTGCGTACAATGTCGCACGCGGATTGCGCGACCCGAACCCGAGACCATGAATCAGCCCACTATCCTGATCGTCGAAGATGAACAGGCGATCGCGGACACGATCGTCTATGCCCTCGGCACCGACGGCATGCAGACCGTCCACTGCACGCTCGGGCAGGCGGCGCTCGACCGCCTGCGCGATACGCGCTTCGATCTGATCGTGCTCGACGTCGGCCTGCCGGACCTCAGCGGTTTCGAAGTGTGCCGGCGGCTACGCACCTTCACCGATATTCCGGTGATCTTCCTGACCGCGCGGCACGACGAGATCGACCGGATCGTCGGGCTCGAGATCGGCGCCGACGATTACGTGGTCAAGCCGTTTTCGCCGCGCGAGCTGGCGGCGCGGGTGCGCGTGATCCTGCGCCGCTTCTACCGGACGGTGGCGCCGGAACCGGCACCCGCGCCCGCGCCCGCACCCGCACCCGCACCCGCACCCGCACCCGCACCCGCACCCGCACCCGCACCCGCACCCGCAGCGACGCCGGCCGCCGCGCCGGGTTTCACGCTCGACACCGACGGCGCGCGCGTATCGTGGCTCGGCCACGCGCTGGACCTCACGCGCTACGAATTCGGCCTGCTGGCGCTGCTGGTGCAGCATCCGGGGCGCATCTATTCGCGCGAGCAGTTGATGGACCTCGTCTGGCACGAGGCGCTCGATTCGGCCGACCGCACGGTCGACACGCACATCAAGACGCTGCGCGCCAAGCTGCGCGCGATCGATTCCGAGCGCGACCCGATCCGCACGCATCGCGGGATGGGTTATTCGCTGCAACCGTAACGACCGGCACCGCCCATGCATATCGGCCTGCGCATCTTCTTCGGATTTTTCCTGATCGTCGGCCTGGCCGCGCTGATCACGCTGCGCGTGTTCGTGCAGGAGGTGAAGCCCGGCGTGCGCGAAGCGATGGAGGACACGCTCGTCGACACCGCGCAGGTGCTGGCGACGCTGGCCGCCGACGACATGGCGAACGGGCATATCGCCGACGGCGCGTTCGCGCGGCAGCTCGGGACACTGCACGAGCGCCCGGTCAGCGCGAACGTGTGGGGCATCCAGAAGAACGCGATCGGCTATCGCCTCTACATCACCGACGCGCACGGCATCGTGCGCTACGACTCGTCCGGCAGCGCGCTCGGGCAGGACTATTCGCGCTGGAACGACGTGTACCGCACGCTGCGCGGCGAATACGGCGCGCGCAGCACGCGCAGCGATCCGAACGACGACAGCAGCACCGTGATGCACGTCGCGGCGCCGATCCGGCGCGGCAACGAGATCATCGGCGTGCTGACGATCGCGAAGCCGAACCAGACGGTCGCGCCGTTCATCGCACGCAGCCAGCGCAAGATCATGCTGTACGGTGCGTTGCTGATGGGCGGCGCGATCCTGATCGGCGTGGCGTGCACGTGGTGGCTGGTGCTCGGGCTGCGGCGCCTGCAGCGCTATGCGCGCGCGATCGCGGCCGGCGAGCGCGCGACGATGCCGCTGCAGGGCGCGAACGAGCTGGCGGAGCTCGGGCGCGCGGTGGAAAGCATGCATCAGCGGCTGGAGGACCGGCAGTACGTCGAAACCTATATCCACACGCTCACGCATGAGATGAAGAGCCCGCTGGCTGCGATCAGCGGCGCGGCCGAGCTGCTGCAGGAAGACATGCCGGTTGCGAACCGCCGGCGCTTCACCGAGAACATCCGCCGCCAGGCCGGCCGCCTCGAACAGATGATCCGCAAGCTGCTCGCGCTCGCCGAAGTCGAGCAGAAGCAGCGCCTGTCGGTGCACGAGCCGGTCGCGCTGCGGCGGGTGCTCGAACAGCTGATCGACGATATCGAGCCGCGCGCGCGGCAGCGTGGCGTGAACCTGCGGATCGACGCGAACGATGCGGCGGAACCGGCGGTCGTCGAAGGCGATCCGTTCTTGCTGCGCCAGGCGCTCGGCAACCTGCTCGACAATGCGCTGGATTTCGCGCCGCGGGGCAGCACGATCCGGATCGCGCTCGAACGGCAGCCGGCGGGCAGGGCGCACGTCGCGATCGTGCGCGTCGACGACGACGGCCCCGGCGTGCCCGACTACGCGCTGGCGCGCGTGTTCGAGCGC
Source organism: Burkholderia cepacia complex sp. TUM26381 (assembly GCF_057439935.1). Classification (NCBI taxonomy): domain Bacteria; kingdom Pseudomonadati; phylum Pseudomonadota; class Betaproteobacteria; order Burkholderiales; family Burkholderiaceae; genus Burkholderia; species Burkholderia cepacia complex sp. TUM26381. The sequence goes on from NZ_CM172007.1 coordinate 1,078,591, forward strand.
TTCTATTCGCTGCCGCGCCCGGACGGGCAGGATCGCAGCACGGGCCTCGGGCTGTGTTTCGTCCGCGAAGTCGCGATGCTGCACCTCGGCCAGGTCGCGCTGGCCAACCGCGCCGAAGGCGGCGCGTGCGCGACGCTCACGCTGCCGTCGGCCGGCTGAGCGCGCTTCACGTTCGCCACACATTCGCTTCACACCGGCCTCAATCGCCCTTCACCGGGCCCGCTCATGCTGACCGTATCTTCCACTCCGGTACGTGTCAGCAATGAATCGAGTCCTGTTGTTCAAGTCCGTGATCACCGCGTTTCTCGCGCTGGCGATCCTGATCCCGCTGCAGATGGTCCAGAGCATCGTGCGGGAACGCGCCGACTATCGGCAGAGTGCGCTGCAGAGCATCTGGGCGAGCTACGCGGGGCCGCAGACGGTGACCGGGCCGGTGCTCGTCGTGCATTACACGGAAGTCACGCGCGTGCGCGACGACTCGCCGGCCGGCGGCAAGACGAAGACGAGCCTGCGAAGCGAGACGAAGCGCCTGCTCGTGTTTCCGAAGACACTGAACGTCGACGGCACGTTGTCGGTCAGCGTGCGCTATCGCGGCATCCACAAGGCGCTGGTGTACGGGCTCGACAGCCGGATGACGGGCACGCTGCCGCTGCCCGACCTGAAGAAGCTGCCGCAGGCCGACGGTCACGTGAGCTTCAAGATCGACAGCGCGTACGTCACGCTCGGCATCGGCGATCTTCGCGGGCTGAAGGCGCAACCCGACCTGCGCATCGGCGGCAAGCCGCTCGACGTGGAGCAGGGCACGCGGCTGGACAGCCTGCGCCAGGGCGTGCATGCGAATGTCGATCTCGCGGCATTGATGGACGCAAACGCAGGGGCGGCGGTCGTGCCGTTCAGCGTCGGCCTGCCGCTGGCGGGGGCGGAATCGGTTGCGTTCGCGCCGGTGGGCGACCAGAACGACTTTTCGCTGAAATCGACGTGGCCGCATCCGAGCTTCGGCGGCGAGTTCCTGCCGGCCGAGCGCACGATCGATGCGCGCGGCTTCGTCAGCAACTGGCACGTGACGTCGTTCAACACGAAGGCGCGCGAGCAGGTCGCGGTCGGCAACGGTGAAGGGGCGATCGAGATGGCGTCGGTGTCGGTGATCGAACCCGTGAACGTCTATCTGCAGGCCGAACGCGCGACGAAATACGGTGCGCTGTTCGTGATGCTCACGTTCGCGAGCTTCTTCATGTACGAACTCGTGAAGCGGCTGCGCATTCACCCGATCCAGTACACGCTGGTCGGCCTGTCGCTCGCGCTGTTCTTCCTGTTGCTGCTGAGCCTGTCCGAGCACATCGCGTTCGGCTATGCGTATCTCGCGGCGAGCGGCGCATGCATCGGGCTGCTCGGCTTCTACCTGTCGTTCGTGCTGCACAGCGTGAAGCGCGGCGCGACGTTCACGGTGCTGCTCGCGATGCTGTATGCGGCGCTCTACGGGCTGTTGCTGTCCGAGGACAATGCGCTGATGCTCGGTTCGCTGCTGCTGTTCGCGATCCTCGCCGGCATCATGACGCTGACGCGCCGCGTCGACTGGTATTCGCTCGGCGCCGCGTGGCAGCCGCTGTCTGACAAGCCGGGGGCGGCGAAACCGGGGGCGCCGGCGAAGTAACTGCGCGGGTGGCGAGCAAGCGCGCCGGCCGGGAATGCTTCGGCCGGCGCGCGTTTTTGCGCGGGGCGGCCAGGTTTCATGTGTGCGCTGCCGGCCGGCGAAAGCGCGCGAGCGGAATTTCGGCGACGGCCGTGATCTCGATCAGCAGGTCGGGATGGTAGAGACGCTCGACCTGGACGGTCGTCGTCACCGGATAGGGTTCGGCGAAGTAAGCCTTGCGGATGTCGCCGGCCTGCATGAAAGCGTCGATGTCGGTGGCGTAGTGGGCGAGCGAGATCACGTCCTGCATCTGCCCGCCCATCGCGGCCAGTACGTCGCGGATATTGTCGAGCGTCTGGCGTACCTGGGTGCGCATGTCGCGCTGGCCGACAACCTGCCCGTCGCGGTCGAGCGCGACTTGCCCCTTCAGATGCACGATCCTTCCGTCGCCCTGGATCACGGCCATCGAGAACGCGCCGAACGGCGCCCAGACTTCCGGTGGATTCACGGCTTCGGCCATCGCGCAGCTCCGGTGGGGCGGGAACGGGGCGGCCGCAACGGAGCGCTGCGTTCGCCATCGCGACATTATGGAGGGTTCATCGTCGACCCGGCCGGCCTGCTGAAAGCGGCGATGGCCCGGATCGCCCTATACTGACCATTCCACATCACCGGACCACGCCGTGCCGAACCAAGTTTCCGGGGATCCGTCCGTCGACGATCCCCGTCCGACCCCACCTGAACAACCCGAACTGGAAGACTGCTGCAACAGCGGCTGTTCGCCGTGCGTTTTCGACCTCTACGACGAAGCACTCGCGCGCTATCGCGTCGAGCTGGCCGAATGGGAGGCGCGGCAAGCAGAGCGCAAGCAGCCCCATTGAACCGGGTGCCGGCGCGTGCCTGCGCCGTTGACGATTCGGCTTCTGCCGACGCTGCCATCCCTGTCCGGCTACGCGCCTGCGTGTAGCCGCCGGTGCAGCGGCCCGAGCGCCGTCGACAGTGCGATGCACGCCACCAACACGACCGTCAGCGTGAACATCGACGTCCTGAACCCCTGCACGTAGTCGAGCGCGGCCGGATGCACGCCGAGCCGCGCGAAGAACACGCCGCCGATCGTCGCGGCGCCGACGGCCGCGCCGATCTGCAGCATCGCGCTGACCATTCCTGACGCGACGCCCGCGCGGGCCGCATCGACTTCCGCGAGCACGATGCGCACGACCGACGGCAATACGAGTCCTTGACCGATCCCGATCGCCGCGATGCCCGCATAAAAACCGGGCCCCGGCGCGCCTGCGCGGGCGAGCGCGGCGGTGGCCGTGACGCCGGCCGCGAGCATCACGAAGCCGAGCGTCAGCACGCGATACCCGCCGAACCGGGCGACCAGGCGCGGCATCAGCAGCGGGCTCGCGAGGAAGCCGAGCCCGAGCGGCAGGATCGCGAACCCGGACGCGAGCGGCGACCAGTTCAGGCAGCCCTGCAGATAGATCCCGTAGCTCAGGAAGAATGCGCTCAGCATGTAGAACAGGAATGCGAGCACGAGCCCGAGCGCGACGACCGGGTTGCGGAACAGGCGCACGTCGAGCAGCGGATCGCGGCCACCGGCGAGCCGGCGCGATTCGACCGCCAGCAGCGCGCCGAGCATCGGCAGCGCGCCGACGAGGCACGCGATCATCCACAGCGGCCAGCCGGCCTCGCGGCCGTGCGTGAGCGGATACACGAGCATCAGCAGGAACAGCGACATCAGCACCGTGCCCGGCACGTCGATGCGCTGGCCGCGCGGCGGCCGGTTTTCCGGGATGAAGCGCCAGCTGCCGATCAGCGCCAGGATGCCGATCGGCAGATTGACGAGGAAGATCGCGCGCCAGCCGAGCCCGAACGGATGCAGGCTGATCAGCGCGCCGCCGCCGAGCTGGCCGATCACGGCCGCGAGGCCGAACGCGAATCCGTAGAAGCCCATCACGCGCACCTGTTCCTGCGGGCTGAACACGCTGCGGATCGTCGCGAGCACCTGCGGCGCGAGGATCGCGGCGAACAGGCCCTGCAGCACCCGGCCGCCGACCAGCACCGTGCCGTTGCCGGCCAGCCCGCACAGCGTCGACGCGAGCACGAAGCCGGCCATGCCGAGCATGAACATGCGCTTGCGGCCGTACAGGTCGCCGAGGCGGCCGCCCGTGATCTGCACGACCGCGCTCGCGCACGCATACGCCGACACGACGAGCTGCAATTCGGCCGGGCGCGCGCCGATGCCGTCGCGGATGGCCGGCAGCGCAAGATTCACGATGAAGTAGTCGAGCGGCGGCAGAATGGCGCCGACCAGCAGGACCACGAGCGCCCAGCCGTGATGGCTGCGCGGCGTCGCCGCGGCAGCCGCGCCGGCCGGCGCGCAGGGGGCAAGAGTGGGGTTCGTCATGGAAGCAGGATCCGAAAAATGAGGGCCGCATGCGCGATCGACGCACGCAGGCCGTTGACTCCGTATTCTGGCGATGGCCCATGATTCGGAAAAGCGGGAAAGAGTGGTAGCATCCATCGGGTTATTCGATGGATGGGCATGACCATGCGCGGTTTCGACCTGGACCAGTTGCGTACTTTCGCGGCAGTCGCGGACGCCGGCAGCCTGACGGCCGCTGCGCCGCTGCTGCATCTGTCGCAATCGACGGTCAGCGAGCAGGTGCGCAAGCTCGAAGCGCGGGCCGGGGTGCCGCTGTTCGTGCGCAGCAAGCGCGGCGTCGAGCCGACGCCGGCCGGCACGCGGCTGCTGCAGCACGCGCGGCGTATCGTGGCGCTGAACGAGGCCGCGTTCGACGAACTGCGCGGGCAGGCGATCCAGGGCGAACTGCGCGTCGCGATCACCGACTACTTCCGCACGAATGAGGTGGCAGGCATGCTGGCGCGGCTGCGGGAGTGCTACCCCCAGCTGAGCCTGCACGTGAGCGCGATGAAGAGCGTGGAGATCGAGGCGGCGCATGCGCGGGGGCAGATCGATCTCGGCGTCGTGATGAACATGTCGAGCGGGCCGTTCCGGCCGGCGTCAGCCGATACGCGCTGGGTGCTGCGGCGCGAACCGCTGTCGTGGGTCGCGTCGCCCGTGCTCGCCGAGCAGTTGCCCGAGCCGCTGCCGCTCGTGCTGCTGCCGGACGACTGCATGATGCATCAGGTCGCCGTGCGCGCGCTCGACGAGCAGCACACGCCGTACGCGCTCGTGCACAGTGCGTCGGGGGTCGCGGGGCTGCAGTCGATGGTCGCGGCGGGGCTCGGGGTCGGCTGTCTGTGCGCATCGGCGATCGGCGACGGCCTGATGCGGCTCGGCACGAAATACCGGTTGCCGCCGTTGCCCGACGCGGTGTTTTCGCTGACGCCGCCGATGCCGGGCGAACGCGAGACCGTCACCCAGGCGCGCGAGGTGCTGTCGCGCCAATTGCTGATGTAAAACCAGGCCGCGCGACACGCGGCGGCGCGTATCCGAGCGGCGCGCCAGGGGAAGACAGGCATGAACGACGAACTGAAAAACCAGATGGCCGCCAGGCTGCAGGACGCGCTGGAACGCGTGGTCGACGAGCGTTCGCTGATCCAGTTCCTGCGCGTGCTCGGCCACGACTGGCACAAGGAGCGGCAGCTCGAGGCCGATGCGCCGCCGTCGCCGTACGCCCGTGCCGCGCTTGGCTGGGAAAACCGTTCGATCGGCGAGTACCTGGAAGCCATGGTCGAGTGGGCCGAGGCATCGGAGGAGGGGCTGCGCTTCTACGACGTGCCCGACAATCCCTGGCGACGCATCGCGGACATCCTGTTCTCCGGGAAAATCTACGAATAGCGCGGCGCGCGCTTGCTACTCGATGGCTTCTCCATCGGCATACGCGCGCAACCCGGTCGCCAGTGCGTCGAACACGGCCCGGCAGCGCGGGCTCGCCCGCAGGTCCTCGTGCATCACGACCCAGGTTTCCAGCCGCATCGAAGGCCCGTCCGGCAACACGCGCACGAGCCGCGTGTCGCGTTTCGCGAGCGCCGACTGGCAGAAGCCGATCCCGTAGCCCGCGCGGATCATCGCGAGCTGCGCGAGGTTGCTGTCGGTGCGAAGCGCGAACGACTCGCGCTTCCAGAGCGGCATCCCGCGCCCCGCCGAGCGGATGAACGGCGTGACCGTATCGAAACCGATCAGCGCATGATGCGCGAGTGCGTCGACCGTCACGGGCGCGCCGTGGTGCGCCAGGTAATCGTCGCGCGCATACAGTCCGACCTCGATTTCGCCGACGCGCCGCGCGACGAGCGCGTCCTGCGCGGGCGGCGCCATCCGGACCGCGATGTCGGCCTCGCGCTTCAGCACGTCCTGGATGCGGTCGGTCGGCACCAGTTCGATGACGAGCCCCGGATGGTCGCGCCGCAATTGCGCGAGCATCGGCGGCAGCACCTCGACGGCAATGACGTCGCTGGCCGAGATCCGCACGATGCCGCGCACGCCCGCGCCGTGGCTCGCCGCCGCGCGTTCGAACGCGGCCGCCGCGCTGCGCAGCGCTTCCGCATGACCGCGCAGCGCAAGCGCGGCCTCGGTCGGCAGCAGGCCCGACGGCGAGCGCGTGAACAGCGTCTGGCCGAACGCGGCTTCGAGCGCGGCGACGTGGCGGCCGGCCGTCGGCTGCGTAATGCCGAGCGCGCGCGCCGCGCCGGACAGCGAGCCTTCCGTCAGCACCGCGAGGAAGGTGCGGTAGCGTTCCCAGTTCAGATCGATGGTCATACATAAATGTATAGCCGATGTGCTGAGCTAGGCAATTCCTTGTTATGAGCCGGCGCGCCAGAATGCGTCTCACGATGGTTCATTCAAGGAGAGCGGCAATGACGACGGACGCAGGCGGGACGCAACGGCAGGCACTCGTGCTCGGCGCGAGCGGCGGAATTGGCGGGGAAGTCGCGCGGCAGTTGCGCGATGCAGGCTGGCAGGTGCGGGCGCTCAAGCGCGGGCTCGATGCCGAGATCGTGGAACGCGACGGCATTACGTGGCTCCGCGGCGACGCGCTGGATCGCGATGCGGTGGTCCGCGCCGCGCGCGGCTGCAGCGTGATCGTGCATGCGGTGAACCCGCCCGGATACCGGAACTGGGCCGAGCAGGTGCTGCCGATGGTCGACAACTCGATCGCGGCGGCCCGGGCCGCACAGGCGACCATCGTGCTGCCCGGTACGATCTACAACTTCGGCGCCGACGCGTTTCCGGTGCTGCGGGAAGATGCGCCGCAGCATCCGTCGACCCGCAAGGGCGCGATTCGCGTCGAAATGGAGCGGCGGCTGCAGGACGCCAGCGAGCACGGCGTGCGGGCGATCGTCGTGCGAGCCGGCGATTTCTTCGGGCCGCACCTGGGCAACAGCTGGTTCTCGCAGGGGCTGATCAAGCCCGGGCGGCCCGTCGCGGCGATCAGCGTGCCGAGCCGCGGCATCGGCCATCAATGGTCGTACGTGCCGGACGTGGCCCGCACGATGCTCGAGTTGATCGAGCGGCGCGAGACGCTGGAGCCGTTCGCGCGTTTTCACCTGGGCGGGCACTGGGACGAGGACGGCACGCAGATGGCGCTGGCCGTGCAACGGGTCGCGCAACGGCACGGGATGCGGCCGGCGCTGCGCAATTTCCCGTGGTGGATCGTCTGGGCGGCCGCGCCGTTCGTGACGACGCTGCGCGAGTTGCTCGAGATGCGTTACCTGTGGCGCGAACCGATCCGGATGGACAACGCGCGCGTCACCGCAGTGCTTGGCCGCGAGCCGGTGACGCCGCTCGATACGGCGGTGGAGGCGACGCTGGCCGGGCTCGGGTGTCTCAAGTGAGCCAGGGCCCGTGCCACGGTCATGGCCGGGCACGGGCAAGCATCCTCGCGCAGTGAAGAACCCGCGGGACAACAATTCTCCACATACCCGGGCGCGTCCGATGAGCATCATGTCGGTCAATACCGACAATGCGAAAACGGGGGCGCGATGTTGTATTTCGGACGGAAAGTGTGGGTTGCAGCGGCCATTATTTCCACATTGAGCGGTTGCACCGACCTGGCCGGCGTTCTGTATTGCGACAACTCACAGTTCAATTTTCCTGACTACCACTGTTTTCAACCCTATCGGTAGGCACAGGCGCGGCGACTGAAACCCTCCGCGCCTGCGTGCCGTGCGGTTTTTCGCTGCCCGTCACGCCACGACCGGCAACACCTCGACCGCATACCGGTGCCGCAGGCTGCGCCCGAGCACCGGATCGTGCAGTTCCATCTCGAACGCATCGCCGTCGCCCATGGCCGCGATCGCGCCGTGCACGGCGACCGTACCGCCATACATCGCGCAGCGCGCCGGCATCGTGCGGCGGTCGTCAAAACGCTGCCACAGCACGTCCGGTGCGAGCAGCCCACTCACCGCACCGTGCTGGTACGCGATCCGTTCGCCGTTGCGTGCAATCAGCCACGACCGCATCTCGATCGCGTCCCAGTGATCGGCGACGTCCGCATAACGCCATGCGTCGCGTCCGAGTGGTTTCGCACAGACCTGCTTCGATACCGCGACGCCGTACGCCTCGACTTCGCGATCCGTATGATCGGAGCCGACCGTGACCAGCGTGCCGGCCGGGCTGTCGACCAGCACGCATTCGATCTCGCCGCCCGAGCGCGCACCGAGCGCGCCGATCGACGGCGCCTGCGTGAGCAGGGCGGGCGCCACGCGGTAGAAGCACGGCGTGGTCGACGGCGGCGCGACGCCGAGTGCCGCGAGTTCGTCGATATGCGCCTGGATCGCGGCCGGGTCGCGGCCGGCCCAGCCGGCAATCACGACGCGCTCGATGTCGACGTCGGCGGCGGCCGGCGCGCCTTGCAGGGGAATCACGTTGAACGACAGGGTTGGCATGCGGATATCCGTTTGAAGTGCGAAGGAATGAACCGGCTGGCGGAGACGCTCAATCCTCGAGCGGCCGGTGTGCGGTCTCGCGCGCGGCGAGCAGCGCGATCGACGTGACGACGAGCGCGGCGGTGACGTACAGCGACACCGCCGTCGTCGTGCCCGTCTGCCGGAACAGCGCGGCGATCACGAGCGGCGCGAAGCCGCCGCCGACGATGCCCGCGAGCGTGTACGCGAGCGACGAGCCGGCATAGCGCACGCGGGTCGGGAACTGTTCGGTCACGAACGCGCCCTGCGGGCCGTACATCACCGCGTGGATCACGAGGCCGATCGCCACGGCCGCGACGATCGCGGCGGGGCGCGCCGAATCGAGCATCGCGAAGAACGCGAACGCCCACACGATGCCGGCCATTGCGCCGGCGAGATACACGGGCCGGCGGCCGAAGCGGTCCGACAGCGCGCCGAAGAACGGCACGGCGAGCGCATTGCAGGCCGTGCCGATCATCACGGCCGTCAGTGCGACGGGGCGCGACAGGTGCAGCACGGTCGTCACGTAGGTCAGCGTGAACACGACGATCAGCGCATACAGCACGTCCGAGCCGATCCGCGAGCCGCCCGCGATGAGCAGGCGCTTCCAGTGATACTTCAGCACATCGGCGACGGGTACTTCGGCGGTCGCGTGCGATTCGGCAAGCTGCTCGAACTGCGGCGTTTCGTCGACGCCGCGCCGCAGCCAGAAGCCGAACACGACGAGCAGCGCGCTGGCCGCGAACGGCACGCGCCAGCCCCACGACAGGAAGTTGTCGGACGTGGTCGACAGCGTCACGAGCGCGATGCAGCCGGTGCCGAGCAGCGTGCCGAACGACGGGCCGATCTGCGTCCACGACGCGGACAGCCCGCGCCGCTTCTGGTCGCCGTGTTCGACCGACAGCAGCACCGCGCCGGCCCATTCTCCGCCGAGCGCGACGCCTTGCACGAAACGCAGCGCGACGAGCAGGATCGGGCTCAGGATGCCGGCCTGCGCATAGGTCGGCAGCGCACCCATCAGCGCGGTCGTCACGCCCATCAGCACGAGCGTGAGCATCAGCACCGCGCGGCGGCCGATGCGGTCGCCGAGGTTGCCGAACACGAAACCGCCGAGCGGGCGCGACACGTAGCCGACTGCATAGGTCGAGAACGCGAGGATCGTGCCGGCCAGCGGATCGACCGACGGGAAGAACAGGTGGTTGAAAACGAGCGCGGCGAGTGTGTTGTAGATCGTGAAGTCGTACCACTCGAGCGACGTGCCGATCATGCTCGCGGTCGCGAGTCGGCTAGTGCGGACGCGGCGTGGCGCGTGGGCGGCGGGCTGGGCGAGAGTGCTCATGGTATCGGGCAGGTCGTGACGGATGACGGGGGGAAATCGCGGGGCCGGCGTGTCGGCCGCGTGTGAATGCGGCACGGCGGGCGCCGGCGTTCGGCGCTCGACGTTCAAGCAGGCAATGCGGCAGCGGTAGCCGGGTCGGCCTGGGGGTCGCGGTGCGCAACCTGCAGCGGCGCGGCGGCGCGCCACAGCAGGTCGAACGTGCGGACGTCGTCATGCCCGGCGAGCGCGATGGCCACGCGGCGCGTGGCCGCTGCGTCGCTGCCTTCGATCAGCACGAGCGCATCGGCGGCGGGGCGGGCGGCCGCATCGGCGCCGATCGGCGCGGACAGGTCAGGCGCGGTGCGGAACAGCCGCGCGGCGTGGATGCCCGGTTCGCGCAGGGCGTCGTCGAGGTGCCGGCGCAGGTGCGGCACGTCGATGCGGTCCGGCGGCAGCACGAACAGCGCGAGATGCGCGCCTTCGCCGTCGCCGGCCTCGATCGTCAGTTCGCCGACGCGCCGCTGCGTGCCCGTCATGCGTTCGAAGTTCGCGAGCGACCATGCGGTCTGCTGCGTGAACGCGCGCCGGTACGCATCGCCGTGGAACACGTCGAGCGCATCCGTCACGTACAGCGCGAGGTACTTGCGCGGGCCGCCGTCGGTCGCGCGAAAGCGCCGCGCATGCGTGAAGCCGGGAATCGCGACACGTTCCTGCATGTGTTCGCGGTCGTACCACGCGTTGAAATCGGCTTCGTGCGCGGGGTCGATATCCGTCCAGACGCAAAGCTGGCCGTGCGGAAGGGAAAGGCGGGTCATCGCGGGGTCCTCGTGACGGGGTGTGTCAGGAACCGCAGTGTCCCGAAGACGGGCCGCACCCGTCCAACAAGAAAACAAATTCGCGGTGAACAGGTTTTCTTATGAGCGGCGCGGGCGGCGTTTCGCGGCGGGAGGGGCGGGCGGCGCGGCTTGCTTCGTGCGTGTCGTTTTCGCCGGCGCATTCGTCTTCGTTCTGGCCGCCTTGCGTGTGGGCGTTGTGTCGATGCGTTCGGGCGCAGCCGGCTTCGCATGGCTGGCCGCGGCGGCCATTGCGCGCGCGACTTCGCTCGCGAGTTCGGCGATGCGCGCCGCTACGGGCAGCCCCTGGCTGCGGTACGTTGCGACGAGCGGCAGCGCGGGGAATTCGGGCTCGACGTCGAGCAGTTCGAGCGCGCCTTCGTGCAGCTCGCGCCCGATGATCGCGGGCGGCAGCGCGGCCACGCCGAAGCCGTCGGCGACGAGGCGGATCATCGCGGCGACCGACGTGATGCAGTTGATGCTGGCCGGCCGCTCGACGGCCGCGAACAGGCGTTCGATCGTCGCGTGCGGACCCGAGTGGCGCGAGAAGCTGATGATCGGAAACTCGGCCAGGCGCGCGACGTCGAGCGGCTGGCCGCCGAGCCCGAGGCGCGGGCTCGCGGCCCAGCGCACCGGGAATTCGCACAGCGGCAGGTTCGTGAAGTCGGGGCCCGGCACCGGGTCGGTCTGCATGATCAGGTCGACGCCGTCGGTGCTGAGCAGGCGGATCAGATGCAGCGTCGTGTCGCTCGTGATCTCGACGTCGAGGCGCGGATAGCGCTCGCGCAGTTGCGCCATCAACGCCGGAAACCAGCTGTGCACGATCGATTCGATCACGCCGATCCGGATCAGGCCCGCGTCGCTCGCCGCGTCGATGTCGCGGCGCATTTCGCCGTCGAGCCGCACGATCCGCTCTGCATACGCGAGCATGCGCCGGCCCGCGGGCGTCAGGGTGGCCGAGCGCGTGTTGCGGTCGAACAGGCGTACGTCGAACGCCTCCTCGAGCGACGCGATGCGGCTCGACACGGCGGCCTGTGTCGTGTGCAGCTTTTCGGCCGTGAGCCGGAAGTTTTCCAGCTTCGCGAGCCAGACGAAGGTTTCAAGAAACCGGATGTTCATCGAAGTCCGAACTGTGAGGCGGCGCCGGGAGGGCGGCGGGATCGGTCGATGGTAGCGGATTTCCGGGGCGGCAAACGAGCGGGCGGCGCGGCGCGTGTGTCGTGGCGGGTACGGGTACCTGTACTGGTACCGGCGGCCCGGTGCCGGCACGCTGCCCGCCACGACGTGCCACGCGGGCGGCGTGCCCGCTTGCGTCAAAGCGGGTCGAACGCGAGCGTCGGCACGTCGACGACCATTGCGCCACCGTCGGCGACGAGCGTTGCTCCCGTGACGAACGACGCGTCCGGCGACGCAAGGAACGCGCAGACGGCCGCGATTTCGTCCGGTTCGGCCGCGCGCCGCAGCGGCACGTCGGCGCTGACGCGTGCGTACGCGCCGTCGAGCGAATCGCCGTGCGCGGCCATCAGCGGTTCCATTTCCGCGTCGGCCATCGGTGTGCGGACCCAGCCCGGGCACACGGCGTTCGCGCGCACGCCGTGCGGGCCGTAGTCGCGTGCCAGCGACCGCGCGAGCCCGAGCAGCGCGTGCTTGCCGACCGTGTAGCCGCACACGCCGGGCCCGGCCGCGAGCGCCGCGATCGACGCGACCAGCACGATGTTGCCGCGCTGCGCGATCAGGTCGGGCAGGCACGCACGCGCGCTGACGAACGCCGTGTCGAGGTTCGCGTGCATCGCGTTTCGCCACTGCGTGTCGTCGGTTTCGTCCGCGCGGCCGATGCCGTGGCCGCCCGCACACGCGACGAGCGCGTCGACGCGGCCGAAGCGTTCGGCGATGCGCGGCAGGAAGCCGGCCCAGTCGGCCGTGCTCGCGGCGTCGCCTGCGAGCGCGAGGCCGCCCGTCTCGGCGGCCAGTGCGTCGAGCGGCGCCTGACGGCGCCCGATCAGCACGACGCGGTCGCCGCGGCGGGCGAAGCGGCGCGCGCATGCGGCGCCGATGCCGGTGCCCGCGCCGGTGATCGCGATCGTGCGGGGTTGCGGGTGCGTCATGTCGTTCTCCGGTAAGGGGTGGGTTCCGGTCACTTTAGGCGGCGCCGGCGTACGCCGGTATCCGCCGAAAGGATGAACGAGGGTCGTCCGGACGGCCGTGGCCCATTTTGCAAAGGCTGACGATGTGCGGCGCCGAATCGCTCTATCCTCCACATTTTTGCGATAAGTCGCGAAAGACCGGCAAAATAGCGCGGGCGTGCGCGCGCATCGACGCACGGCGCGTCGGCCGGCCGATTCCGTCGTGCGAGCGGAGCGGCAGGCCGGCAGGATCGACGCTAGCATGCGCCCGAGGCGCAGGTATCGCGTCCGCCGATGGAGCGCGCCGCCGCGGCGTATCGCCCGGTTGTGCGCTGGTGCGACCGGACCATCGACAAGAACAGGGAGGGCCCGGCAATGAGGCTGGACGACGAAAGAGAAAGCATGAACGTCGAGGATCGCCGCGGCGCCGGCGGCTTCGGCGGCGGGCGCGGCGCGACGATCGGCATCGGCACGATCGTGGTCGCGCTGGCCGCGTCGTATTTCTTCGGGATCGACCCGCGCGTGGTGCTCGAAGGCGCGTCGGCGCTGCAGGGTCGCCAGCAGCAGGCGCAGCCGGCGCCGGAGCAGCGCCAGGGCGTGCCGGCGCAGCGCCAGGGCGCGCCGGCGAACGATCCGGGCGCGGTGTTCACGCGCAAGGTGCTCGGCAATATCGAGCGCACGTGGACGGGCGTGTTCAATACGCAGCTGCATGCGCAGTACGAGCCGCCGAAGCTCGTGATGTTCACGAACTCGACGCCGACCGCCTGCGGCACGGGCCAGACGGCGATGGGGCCGTTCTACTGTCCGGCCGACCGCAAGGTCTATATCGATCTCGGTTTCTACGACGAATTGCGCAAGCGTTTCGGCGCGGGCGGCGATTTCGCGCAGGCCTACGTGATCGCGCACGAAGTCGGCCATCACGTGCAGAACCTGCTCGGCATTTCCGACAAGGTCGACGCCGCGCGGCGGCGGTCGAGCCAGGCGCGCTCGAACGCGCTGTCGGTGCGGATGGAACTGCAGGCCGACTGTTTCGCGGGCGTGTGGGCAAACAACGCGCAGCACGCGAACCAGCGGCTGATGGAACCGGGCGATTTCGAGCAGGGCTTGAAGGCGGCGGCCGCGATCGGCGACGATCGCCTGCAGCAGCAGGGGCAGGGCTACGTCGTACCGGAGAGCTTCACGCACGGCACCAGCGATCAGCGCGTGTACTGGCTGCGGCGCGGGATGGAGTCGGGCGAGCTGAGCGCCTGCGACACGTTCGCCGCGAACGCACGCTGAAACAGGGCGCGCGCCCCGTCTCGCGCGCCCGCATCGTCCCGGCTGGACCCGTCATCCCGGCCGAACCGGGACGATTTGCCGATTTGTGCTCACCGGCGCGTTTCGGCGCCGGTAGGCTGGCCCGAACCTCGCAATTCGATCCGTTCGCCCGCCAGCCGACTCCATCATGCCGACCCCCTCCGTTCCCGCCGACCAGGACGCCGCCGACTGGCAGCGCGCGCTGCGCGCCTGCGTGGCGGCGTTCGACGCGTTCGCGAGCCCGTCCGCGATCGTGTTCTACCGGCTCGACCAGAGCGGCGAACCGGCCGATTTCGAGCTGTTCGGGATGCCGGAATCGATGCACCGCACCTATGTCGCGCGCTACCGGATGCTCGATCCGCTGCACCCGTCGCGCTGCGCGGCAGGCGAATGCGCGGTCGTCACGCTCGCGTCCCAATTGCCTGACGAAAGACGCGATGCGTCCGCGTACTGGACCCGTTTCCTGCGGCGGCACGACGTGGCCGACGTCGTCGAAATCTGGCTGCGCGACGCGGGCCGCACGATCGGCGCGTTCTCGCTGCTGCGTTTCGGGACGGGGGACGCGGACGGCAACCGCACGGCGGGCCGGTTCGCGCCCGGCGAAATCGATGCACTCGCGCGGCTGCAGCCGGTGGCCGAAGCCGCACTGAGCCCGCTGCTGCGCGCGCGGCGCGGGATCCACCGGATCGGCTGCGAAGAGCGTTTGACCTATCGCGAGGAGCAGATCGCACGCCTCGTGCGCGACGGCCGCTCGAACAAGGAGATCGCACGCGATCTCGCGCTCGGGCAGCCGACGGTCAAGACCCACCTGATGCGCATGTATCGCAAGCTCGGCGTGTCGAACCGCACCGAACTGGTCGGGGCGTTGTTCCTTTGATCCGACGGATCGTCGCGACGGTCGGCCGGACCGCCCGATGGAATTCGACCGCGACCTCGGCGCAAGCTTCTGCCGGTTCACCTCGGGAGGCGGCAGGGAAAACGAGCGGGTCGGGAATGCGGGGGCGCATGTCCGTCAGCGGCTGGCCGCGCCGTTCCCGTCGTCGCTCTGCCCGCCGGCCTGCGAGATCGTGAAGTACCATGCGCGATTGTCGTTTCGATAACAATCAAAGGGCCGGGAACATGGACGTCGCGATCATTGCCGTTTCGCTCGTGGTCATCGCGTTGAGCATTGCGCTGCCGATTTTCATCGTCAGAACCGTGCGAAGCGGGACGTACGATTCGCTGTACTTCCTGATCCCGCTGACGCTCGGCATTTACTGGCTGGATTACCAGGCATACGACTTCCTTGCGTCGATGGCGCACGGTTTCAGAAACTAGCCATTCAACGACCGGACTGACAGTCCGGTATCTGAGCAGCGGTTGTCCGTGCCGATATCGGGCCGGTTTCCGGCCGCGTCCCGCGGGGTTCGAACCCGCCACGATCCCTCACGCGCTGCCAATTTGCGCTCACCGGGCGTGATCCCTCGTCGATACAGTGGTCCGACGCCCGCGTGCCTGACCGGCACGCGGTCCAGCCACGACAATCCTCGAGACGCCCATGAGCAACACGAACTTCGTCGCCGTCAGCGACACCGTGCGCACCTTCGTTGCGCGCGATTTCGGCCTCTTCATCGACGGTGACATGCAGCCCGCGCACGCGGCTGCGCGGCTCGACGTGTACGACCCCGCCACGGGCGAGCGGCTTGCAACGGTCGCGGATGCCGACGCACACGACGTCGACCGTGCGGTCGCCAGCGCGAAGCACGCATTCGACACGCGCGTCTGGAGCGGGCTGCGCCCGGCCGACCGCGAACGCATCCTGCTGAAACTCGCCGACCTGATCGAAGGCGACGCCGAAACGCTCGCGCAGCTCGAAACGCTGAACCAGGGCAAGTCGATCCACGTGTCGCGCGCGATCGAAGTCGGCGCGAGCGTCGAATACGTGCGCTACATGGCCGGCTGGGCGACCAAGATCACCGGCCAGACGCTCGACGTGTCGATCCCGTTCCCGCCCGGCGCGCGCTATACGGCCTATACGCGCAAGGAGCCCGTCGGCGTGGTCGCGGCGATCGTGCCGTGGAATTTCCCGCTGATGATCGCGGTGTGGAAGCTGATTCCCGCGCTCGCGGCCGGCTGCACGATCGTGCTGAAGCCGTCGCCGGAAACGCCGCTCACCGCGCTGCGCCTCGCCGAGCTTGCCCGCGAAGCAGGCGTGCCGCCGGGCGTGTTCAACGTCGTCACGGGCGGCCGCGTCTGCGGCTCGGCGCTCGCGAGCCACCCGTCGATCGCGAAGATCTCGTTCACGGGCTCGACCGCGACCGGCAAGCTGGTCGGCGCGGCGGCCGTGCAGAACATGACGCGCTTTTCGCTCGAGCTGGGCGGCAAGAACCCGATCGTGATGCTCGACGACGTCGACGTCGCGCAGGCGCTCGACGGCGTCGCGGCCGGCGCGTTCTTCAACCAGGGGCAGGTGTGCGCGGCCGCGTCGCGCATCTATGTGCACCGCAGCAAGTTCGCGCAGCTCGCCGACGGCCTCGCGGGCGTCGCGCAGTCGATGAAGCTCGGCGCAGGCCTCGACACGACCGCGCAGATCAACCCGCTCGTGTCCGCACACCATCGCGACAAGGTCGTCCAGCACATCGAAGGCGCGCGCCGCGCGGGCCTCACGTTCCTCGCGGGCGGCACGCCGGCCGACGATCTGCCCGGCTACTACGTGAAGCCGGCCGTGATCGCCGATCCGCATCCGGACAGCGCGATCGTGCGCGACGAGGTGTTCGGCCCGGTGATCGTCGTCGTGCCGTTCGACGACGCGGCCGACGCGGTGCGCCTCGCGAACGCGTCGCCGTACGGCCTCGCCGCGAGCATCTGGAGCAACGACCTGAAGCGCGTGATGAACCTCGTGCCGCAGATCGAGGCCGGCACCGTGTGGGTGAACTGCCATATCCCGCTCGATCCGTCGATGCCGTTCGGCGGCTACAAGCAATCGGGCATCGGCCGCGAATTCGGCCAGTACGCGATCGAAGGCTTCACCGAAACCAAATCCGTCTGCATCGCGCACTGATGCGCGGCGCGACCTCGAACCCGAACCAGAACCCGAACCACCCAGTTCAAAAGATCCGACAGTGGAGACTGCAATGAGCTACAACGAAGCGAAATTCTGGCATCCGATGGTGCACCCGAACGAGATGAAGCAGCGCAAGCCGATCCGCATCGTGCGCGGCGACGGCTGCTACGTGTTCGACGAAGAGGGGCGCAAGCTCGTCGACGGCGTCGCGGGCCTGTGGAACGTGAACGTCGGGCACAACCGCCAGGAAGTGAAGGACGCGATCGTGCGCCAGCTCGACGAGCTCGAATACTTCCAGCTGTTCGACGGCATTTCGCATCCGCGCGCGGAAGAACTGTCGAAGAAGGTGATCGACATGCTCGAACCGGAAGGGATGCGCCGCGTGCTGTACAGCTCGGGCGGTTCCGACTCGATCGAGACCGCACTGAAGATCGCGCGCCAGTACTGGAAGGTGCGCGGCCAGGCCGACCGCACGAAGTTCATCTCGCTGAAGCAGGGCTACCACGGCACGCACTTCGGAGGCGCGTCGGTCAACGGCAACACGGTGTTCCGCCGCAACTACGAACCGAACCTGCCGGGCTGCTTCCACGTCGAGACGCCGTGGCTGTACCGCAACCCGTTTACGCAGGATCCCGAAGAGCTCGGCCGGATCTGCGCGGAAATGCTCGAGCGCGAGATCCAGTTCCAAAGCCCCGACACGGTCGCCGCATTCATCGCGGAGCCGATCCAGGGCGCGGGCGGCGTGATCGTGCCGCCGGCCAACTACTGGCCGCTCGTGCGCGAGGTGTGCGATCGCTACGGCGTGCTGCTGATCGCCGACGAAGTCGTGACGGGTTTCGGCCGCAGCGGCAGCATGTTCGGCAGCCGCGGCTGGGGCGTGCGCCCGGACATCATGTGTCTCGCGAAGGGCATCTCGTCGGGCTACGTACCGCTCGGCGCGACGGTCGTGAACGCGCGGATCGAGGATGCGTTCGCCGCGAACGCCGATTTCGGCGGTGCGATCATGCACGGCTACACGTACGCGGGCCACCCGGTTGCATGCGCGGCCGCGATCGCGAGCCTCGACATCGTCGTGAAGGAAGACCTGCCCGCGAATGCCGCGAAGCAGGGCGCGTATCTGCTCGAAGCGCTCAAGCCGTTCGCGGAACGCTTCGCGGCGGTCGGCGAAGTGCGCGGCAAGGGGCTGATGCTCGCGCTCGACCTCGTCGCGAACAAGGCTACGCGCGAGCCGATCGACCCGCTGTCCGGCTATGCGAACGCGGTCGCGGAAGTCGCGCGCGAGAACGGCGTGCTGGTGCGCCCGGTCGGCACGAAGATCATCCTGTCGCCGCCGCTCGTGATCCAGCGCGAGCAACTCGACCGGATCGTCGACGCGCTCGCGGCAGGCTTCGAGGCCGTGCCGTTCGCGTAACGGCGGCGCGGTGCAGTCGCATGACGGCAGGCCGGTGGCGGAAGGCGGGAGCGCCGCCGCGGGTTTGCCGATTTGCGCTATGACCGGATTATTTTGCCTGCGTATTTTTTCGACATCGGATCACGATGTGATCGACAGGGGTCCGGGGAACGAAGCGCTGAAGCGCCACCCCGGGCCGACCGCAAGGCAAACGTGGCCCCAGCCGCCGACGAAGCGCGGGTTCAGGCCAGTCAAGGAAGGAGACAAAGATGTCGGGATGGTCAGGAGTTACCGGCGCCGCGGGCGACACGTCCGCCGGATCGCCGGCCGAAGCGGGCGGCGGCACGGCGCTGAAGGCGGGTGCGGTCGGCTTTCCGACCGCGCTGGCGAGCGCCGTCGGCCTCATCATGGCAAGCCCGGTGATCCTCACCGCGACGTCGGGCTTCGGGATGGGCGGCTGGGCGTTCGCGGTCGCGATGATCATCGCGTTCGTGATGATGCAGGCGCAGGCCACCACGTTCTCCGAAGCCGCCGCGATGCTGCCGACGGCCGGCTCGGTCTACGATTACCTGTCGTGCGGGCTGGGCCGTTTCTGGGCGATCACCGGCACGATCTCCGCGTATTTCCTCGTGCACGTGTTCGCCGGCACGGCGGAGACGATCCTGAGCGGCATCATGGCGCTCGTCAACTTCGAATCGCTGAACGCCGCGTTCGAGAAGCACAACAGCTCGTGGCTCGTCGGCGTCGGCCTCGTGGTCACGTTCGCGATCACCAACATCATCGGCATCAAGGTGTTCAGCAAGCTGGAGATCGTGCTGACGGCCGGCATGTGGCTGTCGCTGATGATCTTCGGGATCCTCGGGCTCGCGGCCGCGCCGGCCGTGCATCTCGACGGCTGGTTCGGCGGCTCGGAAGTCGGCACGTCGGTGCCGGCCGTGCTGTCGCTCGTCGGGATGGCGATGTTCATGTTCGTCGGCTGCGAGTTCGTCACGCCGCTCGCGCCGGAGATGAAGTCGCCGGGCCGCACGATTCCGCGGGCGATGGCGCTCGGCCTCGTCGGCGTCGCGATCTGCATGTTCCTGTACGGCGCGGCGATCCGCCGCCAGGTCGCGAACGTGCCGGTGAGCCCCGACGGCCTGACGCACCTGCTCGACACACCGGGTGCGATTCCGGCGTTCGCGCTGCAGGTGCTCGGCCCGTTCGGCCGCGTGTGGTTCGGTATTGCGTTCCTGTGCGCGGGCGCCGCGACGATCAACACGCTGATGGCCGGGTTGCCGCGCATCCTGTACGGGATGGCGATCGACGGCGCGCTGCCGCGCTGCTTCGCGTACCTGCATCCGCGCTTCAAGACGCCGGTGGTCGGCATCGTGGCGGCGGCGATCGTGCCGATCTTCCACGCGTGGCTGATCAACGGCAATCTCGACAGCATCCTGCACCTCGTGCTCGCCGCGACCTGCGCATGGGGCACCGCGTACCTGCTCGTCACCGCGTCGGTCGTGATGCTGCGCATCCGCCGCCCGGACCTGCCGCGTCCGTACCGTTCGCCGCTGTTCCCGCTGCCGCAGATCGTGTCGAGCGTCGGCATCGTGCTCGCGATCTGGTACATCACGCCGCCTGGCATGAACCCGCGCGACATCTACGTGCCGTTCGGCGCGATGCTCGGGCTCACCGCGCTGTACGCGCTGTTCTGGACGCTCGTGGTGCAGCGCCGGCATCCGTTCAAGCCGGTGCCGGTCGAGGAAGTGCTGCGCAACGAGCACGTTGCGTCGTGAGGGCCGTGCTCGCCCGGTGGCGCGCGGCGCCCGACGCGCCGCCGCCCGGCCATCGGCCCGGCGCAATCGCCGCGCGCGTGCTGGCCGACCTGCAGGCCGCGCGCGATGCCGGCGGTGTCGGCGCCACCGCGCGGCTGCCGAACGGCGTGCGCGTGAGCGTCGACGAGCGCGTCGAGCGCCAGTTCCTGATGCATACGGTCAGCGTGCGGGTGGCGGCGACCGCGAACGGCCCGGCCGCGCAGGGCAGCGCCCGCGTGCGGCAGACTGGCTGGCTGCGCCGCACGGGGATCGATGCGGTACGCGCCTCGGGATGCGACCCCGTATTCAATGACACCCTGGCCGCGCTGATCGCCGAACCGTCGCTGGTCGACGCGCTGCGGCCGCTGCACCTGACCGACTGCACGATCGACACGCGCGACGGCCGCTGGACGCTTGCGATCGTGCCGTTCGGCGGCAGCGAGGTCGTGAACCGGATGCCGTCGTTTCGCCGCTATGTCCGGCTGACCGGCGAGCAGGCCGCTGCGCTGTCGGCGGCCTTTCTTGCATTCGAAACCGCACTGCGCAGGATTTTGCGAGGGTAAGCTGTGGCGTTGCGTGCCGTGTGAACCCGGCGGCCGCATCCAGGAATCAGGGTTTTACCGGAGATGCCGATGCTGTTCCAGTCACGCTCACACGAAGACGTGCACGATCACGGGCTCGCGATCGCGGGCTGGCATCAGGTCTACCGCCAGATGACGCCGGGCCGCTTCAAGGGCACCGTCACGCAGGTGCTGTACGACGATTTTCACTTCTTCCGCGAAACGACCAACCGGCGCGTCGCGCAAACCGGGCTCGCGCCGGCCGGGCGCACGTCGCTCGCGGTGCCGCTGTCCGTTCCGCTCGCGGGCACGTTCCAGGGTCAGCCGATCGACGGCTATGCGCTGCTCGCGCTGCGCGCCGGCGAGGATTTCGAATTCCACACGCCGGAAGGGATGGGGCTCGTCGGGATCAGCGCGGCGTCCGACATGGTCGACGAGCTGTGCGAGGCCGAATTCGGCGCGTCCGGCGCGCGCAAGCTGCGGCACGTGACGCGGCTGTCCGACGAACAGGGCGTCGCGCTCGGCGTGCGGCTGTCGGCGCTGATCGACGACGCGCAGCGCAACCCGGGCCACCTCGAATACGCTGCGACCCGCAAGATGTTCCGCGACGCAATGCTCGGCATGTTCCTCGACGCGCTCGAACAGGGCATCGGCGTCGAGCGCCGCGACATCACGCACGCTACCTACAGCGATATCGTGAGCCGTTGCGAGAAGCATCTGCGCGACCGGCCCGAGGAGCCCGTCACCGTGCTCGAACTGTGCCGCGCGCTGCGTTGCAGCCGCCGCACGCTGCAAACGAGTTTTCAACGCGTGGCCGACGTCACCCCCGTCGGCTACCTGCGCACGATCCGGCTGAACGCGGTGCGCCGGATGCTGCGCACGACGTCGGTGCAGCAGCTCGGCGTCGGCGAGGCCGCCGCGAGCTGGGGGTTCACGCATCTCGGCTATTTCGCACGCGAGTATCGCGACCTGTTCGGCGAACTGCCTTCCCAGACGACACGTCCCGAATGACGCGCGCCACCCGCGACGGCGCCGTCGGGCATCGTCGCGGGCAGCGCAACCCACTGTTTGCCGATTTGCGATAGAGGTCCTGAATTTTCGCTGGATAGAGTCCCGTCACCCATATCGACAACACCATCGGTTTGCACTGCGAATCGATGACAACAGAGGGCGGGACATGAAGATCGGACGACGACTGGCCGCAGCCGCGGCGACGCTGGGTTGCATGCACGCACACGCGCAGACCTCGGGGAGCGTGACGCTGTACGGCACCGTGGACACCGGCATCATCTACTCGACGAACCAGCAGTTCACACGCGCCGACGGCAGCACGGGCGGCGGCCATGCGTGGCAGATGGGCGGCGGCAACCTCGTGCCGTCGCGCTTCGGCTTCCAGGGTGCGGAGCCGCTCGGCGGCGGGCTCGATGCGGTGTTCACGCTCGAGCAGCAGTTCCTGTCTGCGAGCGGGCAGGCGCTGCAGGGCGGCACCGCATTCAGCCGGCAGGCGTGGGTCGGGCTGCGTCGGGACGGGATCGGCACGCTCGGCCTCGGCCGCCAATACGACTCGTACACCGACATGCTCGGCGCATACGTATCGAGCAACAACTGGGCGACGCCGTACGGCTCGCATCTCGGCGACGTCGACAACCTGAACGCCGCATTCAACTTCAACAACGCGGTGAAGTTCACCAGCGCCGATTTCAACGGCCTCACGTTCGGCGGCACCTTCAGCTTCGGCGGGCAGGCCGGCGACTTTTCCGCGAAGCGCGGCTATGCGGTGGCCGCGACGTACACGCGCGCGCCGGTGGCGTTCTCGGTCGGCTACCTCGACCTGCACCAGCCGCTCGACGCGGCGCTCGGCAGCGCGAGCGGCTATATCGGCGACTTCGCGTGCAGCAATCCGGGTGCGATGTACTGCCTGCTGCAGGACGCCGGCTCGATGCGCGCGTTCGGCGCGGGCGGTTCGGTCACGCTCGGCGCGGCGACGGTCGCGCTGACCTACACGCATACGCGCCTCGGCGACAGCCGCTATTTCTCGACCACCGCGCAACCGCACACGCAGGCGTTCACGTTCGACATCGGCGAGCTGAACGTCACGTACATGTTCACGCCCGCGCTGCAGGGCGGCGTCGCGTACATCTTCAACGCCGCGCATACCGACGGACGCGGCACGACGCGGTTCCACCAGGTCAACGTCGGCACGAACTACAGCCTGTCGAAGCGCACGGCGCTGTATGCGGTCGCGATCGGCCAGATCGCGAGCGGCACGGGGCTCGGCACCGGCGCGGACGGCAACGCGGTGAACTACGCGCAAATTCCGGTGCTCGCGAACAGCAACTCGAGCCGTCAGCTGGCGGTGATGGCCGGGATCCGCGTGAACTTCTGACCGGGCCGGGGGCAGCCGTGGCCAGGCGGGGCGGGGCAGTCGGGCAGTTTGGCTGTCTCTCCCGCCGCGTGCCATAAATTCTTAACGATCGGCGTGAACAATGGCGTACGCTTCAGGCAGCCAGCCGCATCACCTGCGTTGCACACGTGTGCAACGCCTGGCCGTCCCGCCACCACGTCGAACGAGAGAGACCTCATGACCCTGCTGACCCGCCTGCGCGCGCTGTCCGCCGCCTTTGCGCTGTCCTTCGCCGCCATGCACGCCGTTGCCGCGGATCTCGTCATCGCAGGCCGCGACGACATCTACGGCAAGGGGCTGGCCGACGCCGTCGCCGGCTTCAACAAACTGCACCCGGGCACCGAGATCGAGCTGCTCAAGCTACCGAACGCGAACCTGTACCAGAAGCTCAAGCTGTCGATGCGCGAAGGCACCGGCGCCTACGACCTCGTGATGATGGACGACACGTGGGCGCCCGAATTCATCGGCAACGGCTGGCTGAAGCCGCTGCCGGCGTCGCTCGCGGACGCCGACCTCGTGCCGTCCGCCGTCGCGCTCGGCCGCAACGCCACCGGTGCGCTGTACGCGCTGCCGATCGTCGGCAACGTCGAGATGTTCGCGTACCGCAAGGACCTGCTTGCGAAGTACAAGCTGCAGCCGCCGCGCAACTGGGACGACGTGCTGAAGATCGCGCAGACCGTCGGCGGCGCGGACAAGAGCGTGTCGGGCGTCGTGTTTCGCGGCACGAAGGGCAACCCGGTCGTGACGGGCTTCCTGCCGATCCTGTGGGCGTATGGCGGCGACGTGTTCGACCATGCCGGCAACGTGACGATCGATTCACGCGAAGCGCAGGCCGCGCTGAAGACGTTCCTTGCGCTGAAGGCGTTCGCGCCGAAGGACGTCGACGTGTACGGTGCGGCGGAAGTGCGCGATGCGCTGCAGCGCGGCACGGCCGCGCAGTCGATCGAGGTGTGGCCGGCATGGGTGCCGGCGCTCGACGATCCGAAGCAGTCGCGCGTGGTCGGTCAGATTGCGCTGCAGCCGCCGCCCGGGCAGACCGCCGGCCCGGCGCCGATGCTCGGTATCTGGCAGATGGGCATTCCGAAGGATGCGCCGCACGCGAAGCTCGCGCAGGACTTCCTCGCTTACCTGACCGCACGCGATACGCAGACGCGCCTCGCCGGCATTGGCATTCCGCCGACCCGCCGCAGCGTGTTCAACGATCCGGCGCTGGTGCGCCAGTACCGCTGGTATCCCGATCAGCTGAAGGCGCTCGAAGCCGGCCGGGCGCGCCCGCGTGTGAAGGATTGGCAGCAGGTCGAGAGCATTCTCGGCGACCAGCTGCAGCTTGCGCTGACCGGGCAGGCCGCCCCCGACGCCGCGCTGCGCCAGGCGCAGCAGAAGATCGCACAGGCGATGGCCGCGGCCGGCAAGTGACCGCGCGCGTCAACCCGTCGATCGGAGATCGCGCATGAAAGCCTTCGGCCGCAGCCTGCCGTTCGTCGCGCTGCTCGGGCCCGCGCTGCTGGTGCTCGTCGCGCTCGCGCTGTATCCGGTCGCGCAGGTGCTGATCGATTCGTTCTGCCAGGTCGACTACTCGGCCGGCCGCCGCGCGTTCACGGGGCTCGCGAACTATCGCGCGGTACTCGGCGACGACGCGTTCACGGCCGGCTTCGGCAATACGCTGCGGTTCACGATCGTCGCGTCGCTCGCCGAAGTCGCGCTGGGCTTCGGCCTCGCGCTGCTGTTCGTGCGCGCGTTTCCGGGGCGGCGCATCGCGCTGCCGCTCGCGATCCTGCCGATGATGCTGTCGACACTCGTGTGCTCGGCGATCTGGCGCAACTGGCTGAACTTCGACGGTTTCCTGAACACGCTGCTCGCCGTGTTCGGCATCGAAGGCGTGCGCTGGCTGTCCGATCCGCATCTCGCGCTGTGGTCGCTCGCGCTCGTCGACATCTGGCAGTGGACGCCGATGGCGTTCCTGATCGTGCTGGCCGGGCTGCAGTCGATTCCGCAGGAGCTGTACGAAGCGGCGCGCACCGACGGCGCGAGCGAGTGGCAGTGCCTGCGCGACATCACGCTGCCGCTCGCGGCGCCGCAGATCGGCCTCGCGCTGCTGCTGCGTTCGATCGATACGTTCAAGCTGTTCGACAAGGTCTATGCGCTGACGGGCGGTGGCCCCGGCAACGCGACGCAGACGCTGTCGACCTATATCTACGACACGGGCTTCCGCTTCTTCAACGTCGGGCCGGCGAGCGCCGCGTCGGTGCTGATGCTCGCGGCGTCCGCGGTGCTGGTCTCGGGGTACGTATGGCAGACGGTTCGCAAGCGGCGCGCGTGACGGCGCATCCCGCAGGCATCACGGGCGCGCGAATGGGCGCCGCATTCGGTCGCGCGATGCCGTGGGCATTGCGCATCGCCGCGCTCGCGCTGTTGTTGCTGCCGTGCCTGTGGATGGCCGGCGCGGCCTTCATGCCGACGCTCGAACGCCTCGATCATCCGTTGCGGATCTGGCCGGCCGCGCCGACGCTCGAGCATTTCGCGTCGGTGTGGTCCAACGGCATCGGCGCGCCGCTGTTCAATTCGCTGCTGGTTGGTTTCGGCACGACGTTGCTCGCGCTGGCGCTCGCGTTTCCGGCCGCGTACGCGCTCGTGCGGCTGCGGTTTCCGGCGCGGCTCGACTTGCTGTTCCTCGTGCTCGTGCTGGCGTTGAAGCTGATGCCGCCGATCACGATCGCGGTGCCGCTGTTCGCGCTCGCGAAGCGGCTGCATCTGCTCGATTCGACGCTTGGCCTGATGCTCGCTTATCAGATCTATGCGCTCCCGATGGCGATCTGGATGCTGCTCGCGTTCGTACGCGACGTGCCGATCGAGTATGAGGAGGCGGCTTGCATCGACGGTGCGGGGCTCGCGCGACGGCTCGTGCAGATCGTGCTGCCGCTGTGCGCGCCGGGGCTGATCGCGACGGCGATCTTCGTGTTCATCGCCGCGTGGAACGAGTTCCTGATCGCGCTGCTGTTCGTGTCGACGCCGAGCCGTTTCACGTTGCCGCTCGCGATTGCCGGCTACGTGACGGAGAACGGCATCGACTGGGGCGACCTGATGAGCGCGGGGCTGATGGCGTCGCTGCCCACGCTGGCCGTGGCCGGCTATGTGCAGCGCTACCTGTTGCGCGGGTTCGCGGGCGGGCTGAAGTGACGCGCGGCCGTGCCGCGCCCGATTTCACGCCGTCACGCGCAGCTGTCCCGCACCACCTGCGCGACCGGCACGACGCGCGTGCGCGACGGGCCGTCGAACGTCCGAATGCGATCGGCGAGCAGGTCGATCGCCGCGTGCGCGAGGCCGCGCGTGTCCTGCCGCAGCGTCGTCAGCCGGTAGGCGTCGTATTCGGCGGCGGGAATGTCGTCGAAGCCGATCACGCGCAGGTCGTCCGGTACGCGCAACCCGAATTCGCGGCGTGCGACGTCGATCACGCCGAGCGCGAGCAGGTCGGACGAGCAGAACACGCCGTCGGGCCGTTCGCCGCCTGCGAACAGTTGCCGCGCCGCGTCGATCCCGCTGGCGTGGGTATCGGACGGTGTGTCGAGCACGTGCGCGAGCGTCGCGTCGAACGCATCGCCTTGCCCGATCGCGTGCTCGAACGCCGCGGCGCGCGACTGCGCGCTGTAGCTGGCGCCGCGCGGCCCGACGAACGCGAGCCGGCGCGCGCCGGCCCGCACGAGCCGCTGCGCCGCATGGGCAGCGCCCGCCGCGTTGTCGCTGACGACGACATCCGCGCCCGGCAGGTTCGCCTCGCGGTTGATCATCACGACCGGAATCCGGTGTTCGAGATACTGCTGCGCGACCGACAGCGGCGGCGACGCGGACGTCATCACGAGGCCCGCGATGCGGTAGCTGAGCAGTTGTTCGAGCGATTGCCGGATCTGGCGCGGATCTTCCGCATTGGTCACGAGCGGCGTGAGCGCGCGTTGCCCGAGCGCGGCCATCAGGTCCGACAGCAACCGCGCGCGGAACGGATTCTCGAACCCGGCCGTGACGACGCCGATCATGCTGCTGCGCTGCGTGATCATGTCGCGCGCGATCAGGTTGACCTGGTAGCCGAGCGCACGCGCGGCGACCATCACGCGTTCACGCGTCTGCGGTGCGATGCTCGCCGTCGGCGAAAAGGCGCGCGATACCGCGGAGCGCGAGACACCCGCGCGCGCCGCGACGTCCGATGCCGTCACCCACGGTTTTCTTTCCTTGTCATTCATCGATTCATGATCCCTTCGAGCCACGAAACGTGCATGCCGCTCGCCGACTGGATGTCGGCGCTCGACGATGCACGGCTGCTGCATACGCTGACCCTACCGGGCAGCCATGACACTTGTGCGTATACGGTCGACGACGGGCTCGTGCGTACGCAGCGCGCGCCGCTCGACGCGCAGCTCGCGCACGGCGTGCGGCTGCTCGACATCCGCTGCCGGCACGTGCGCGATGCATTCGACATCCATCACGGCGGCATCGCGCTCGGCATGACGTTCGACGACGTGCTGGCAACCTGTACGCGCTTTCTCGATGCGCATCCGCGCGAATGCATCGTGATGTCGGTGAAGGACGAGTGGCCGGCGCAGGCGTGTACGCGCAGTTTCGATGCGACGTTCGACGCGCATCGTGCGCGGCATCCGCGGTTGCGCTGGCATGCGGGCGGCACGCTGCCCGCGCTCGGCGACGTGCGCGGCGCGATCGTGCTGCTGCGGCGCTTTCGCAGCGGCCGGCCGCTCGGCATCGACCTGACCGCGTGGCCCGACAACGCGACGTTTTCGATCGACCACCCCGACGGCGCGTTCGTGATCCAGGACGAATATCGTGTGCCGGTGGCTGCGTCGATCGCGTGGAAGTGGCGCGCGATCGATACGCTGCTGACGCACCTGCCGTTGCCGGACAGCGGCAGGTGGGCGATCAGTTTTTGCAGCGGGACGGGGATGGGCGCGAATCCGTCGGTGGTTGCGCATGGCGACGGCAAGGTGCAGGGCATTCACGCGCGGCTGACTGAACGACTGCGCGAGCAGCGCGGCCCGCATGGCGCGATGCTGCTCGATTTCTGCGATGACGACGACTGGGCACTGGTGCGTGCGCTGATCGCGTGCAACGACCCGGTGCCGGAACCGGGCGTCTGGCGCAAGGCGTTTCGCTGTTAGTCAGCGCAGGTTCGCGTTGAAGAATGCGAGTGCTTTTGCGTCGAGCGTCCTGTGGAAGGCGACGCGATCGAACGGCTTCGCATCGACGCAGACCCGCGACGCAATGCGTGTCAATGCGTCGGAACACGGCGCGATGAACGCGAAATGCGCGCTGTTCGGGACGGTGTGGAATTCAGGCCGCTGCGGCAACAGGCCGGCCAGCGCGGGGACGGATGCCGGCTCGACGCCGTCGCCGCCGAACTCGGATGCCCAGAGCTGGATCGGCGCATGGACGTCTTTCAGCGTGGCGGCGGTCGGGAATTCATCGAACGGATCGGCGAGCACGTAGGCCTTGATGCGCGGATCGTGCGTCAGCGGCGCCTTCGGCACATCGCCGTCGCGGATCTGCTTGCAGATTGGCCAGGTCGGGTCCGGGCAGGCTACCGACGCGTGCACGAAATCCGGATTGGCGCCGGCCAGCACGAGGCCCGTATAGCCGCCGCGCGAAAAACCGAAGAAACCGATGCGTGCCGGATCGATTCGGGCGGCATCCGGCGCGTTGCCGAGCATGTAGTCGACCAGGCGCTTGATGTCGGCCGGGCGTTCGACGAATTCCTGCAGGTCGGCGGCGCGGCTCATGTCGGAGAACGTGTCGCCGGGATGGTTGATCGCCGCGACGACATAGCCTGCGTCGGCGAGCGCTTCGGCGAGGTCGTGATGGCCGAGGAGCGAGCCGCCGTGGCCGTGGGAGATCACGACGAGCGGCAGCTTGTCGCCGACGGTCGGGCAGTCGCGTGACCCGTTCAGCACGAATGGGCCGATCGAGAGGGGTTGTGGCGCCGCAGCACAGGGCGTCCACACGCCCACGCGCATCTCCGGGCCGGCCGCGTCGGCCGGGATGGTGACGAACTTGACGCCGGCCGCATGCGCGATCGTTGTGGACAGGCAGAGCAGGACAGCCGACAGCCAGGTTTTCATGTCGATCCCCGGGGCAAGGGCACGGCGGACTGCCGTCGCAATTCGCCGTATCGTGACGAAAATCGGTGGCTGTGTACAGTGTTGCTGAGCGACTAGCAGATCCGTTCGCAACGCTTCGAAACGAATCGCCACGCATGCTGGCGTGCTTGCGTCGGGGCGGCGAACGGTTGTGGTGGCAGGGGGGCGAAGCTCTGAAGGGAGGTCTTGCCCCGGCTGGATGAATCCGCCGGGA
The DNA here is from genome assembly GCF_057439935.1 of Burkholderia cepacia complex sp. TUM26381. Lineage (NCBI taxonomy): Bacteria > Pseudomonadati > Pseudomonadota > Betaproteobacteria > Burkholderiales > Burkholderiaceae > Burkholderia > Burkholderia cepacia complex sp. TUM26381. Next base: position 1,108,196 of record NZ_CM172007.1, read on the forward strand.
TCGTCCGCGTGTCGCGTCATGACTAGAATCACCACGCTTTCGGGGGGATTTTGAATGACGCAATGCAAGAATTTCTATCGGGCATTCCGTGACAACATGGATGCACTCGGTTTGCCTGCGCCGGCAAGCCTGTTCGCTGTGCAGCAAACGGCAGTTGGCACTGCTCGCGACCATTCTTGGCGCACTCAAGACGCTGGGTCCGACTGCCACGGTCGGCGAGCTGATCGGCGCAACCACCGGGCTGGAACTGCTGGCAGCCGTGTCCGCGCTCGGGGCGAGTTTTTACGTCGGTGCGGTCATCGGTAGTCTGATCGTTGCGGCAGATGCATCGCTGGTGTGTGATAAGCACGGCATGGCTGCTGTCGATGGCATTCGCATCTGGGCGGGCCGTCGCGGCCTTGCGGTTCCGCAAGATGTCTATCGCATGATCGAACGGTATCCGGAGGTGCTTCGACCCATGCCAAACAGTGTGACGTACGTGATCCGCGCACGTGCGATCGGGAGGGGGCAGCGTGAGCAGATTGCGAGACAGAACCGGTCTGATCGCCGCGGCTGTTGTCGTTGCGGCTATGGCGTGGGCATTGCTGCACTACTCAGGAGACTGGTTTTTCCCCGTTGCGACGCTTGTCGCACTGGTCGCATTGCTCGCAGACAATCAACGGTTGAAGAAGCGCCTGCGTGACTTGGGGGAAGACCCACGCTCGCGAGAGTGACGTTTCTCTCACGCCAGCCATTGCCGGATTCCACGGCTATGCCGCGATAACGCATCAGCGCGTCGCGATCGCTACTGCCGCGCCGGCCATCGCTGCCGCGCTCGTACGATTCGCAATCCGTTTCGCGCGTGCCGACGTCAGGAACGCACGGGCACGCGACGCAAGCAGCGACCAGAAGCAGTCGCACAGGATCAACACCGCAAGCATCGTGCCGACCAGTTCCGCCCACGCCACGATACCGACGTGCGTGAGGTCGACGATGGTCGGCAGCAGCGCGAGATAGAACACCATGATCTTCGGATTGCCGAGCGTAACCAGCATGCCCGCGACGAACATGCGCCACGGCGACTGGCCGCGCGGCAGGTTGTCCGCGCCCGTATCGGTCGGCGCGGCCCACATCTTCCACGCAAGGAACAGCAGATAGGCGACGCCGAGCAGCTTCAGCACGATCAGGCCCGCCGCGAACGTGCGCGCGAACGCGGACAACCCCGCGACCGCCAGCGTGAGCCACATCGCTTCGCCGAGCCACATCGCCGCGAGGAACGGCAGGACGTCGCGCGCGCCGTTCGTCAGCACGCGTGCGACGAGCGCGGCGACGCTCGGGCCGGGCGTGCCGGCGGTGACGAGCAGGGCGAAGGCGAAGACGGCGAGTGCGGACAACGTCATGGCGAGCCTCGGGGACGGGACGTCCGAAACGTATGAAGTCTGGATTATAGTGACGGCCGTTCCAGACTGCCTGCCTGAATTGCCGTCATGACTGCATCGATCCTGATTCGCCCTGCCACGCAGGAAGACGCGGCCGCGATGGCCGCTGTGGAAGTTGCCGCCGCGCAGCGGTTTCGCGCGATCGGCATGACCGACATCGCCGACGGCGAGCCGACCGATGCGGCTGCGGTGCTCGTGCGCATCGACGATGGCCGCGCGTATGTCGCGGTCGATCCGCAGGGCACGTGCGTCGGGTTCGCGTTCTACCGGCTGCTCGATGCCCAGCGGTTGTATCTGGAGGAGCTGGATGTCGCGCCGTCGCATGCCGGACAGCGGATCGGCGCGCGCCTGATCGAGCAGGTGATGGCGCGCGCGGCGCAGGAGCACGTCGGGCAGGTCGTGCTGTCGACGTTCCGAGACGCGCCGTGGAATGCGCCGTACTACGCGCGCCTTGGTTTCAGCATCGTCGACGACGCGTCGCTCGACGACACACTGCGCGCGATCCGCGCGCACCACGTCGCACTCGGCCTCGACGAAACGCAGCGCGTGTTCATGCGCGCGGACGTGCGCGCCTGAACACGTGCTGCCCGGCCGTCAGGCCGCGTCGCTCAGCGCCGGATAGTCGGTGTAACCCGTTTCGCCTTCCGCATAGAACGTCTCCGGCACCGGCTGGTTGAGCGGTGCGCCGATTTCGAGGCGGCGCGGCAGGTCCGGGTTCGCGATGAACAGCTTGCCCCACGCGATCGCGTCGGCGCTGCCGTTCTCGAGCGCGGCCTGCGCGGTGTCGAGCGTGAACTGTTCGTTCGCGATCAGCGGGCCGCCGAACGCTTCCTTCAGGCGCGGGCTCAACTGGTCGCCCGAATACGATTCGCGCGTGAAGATGAACGCGATCTTGCGGCGGCCGAGTTCGCGTGCGACATAGCCGAACGTCGCTGCCGGATCGGAATCGCCCATCGTGTGTGCGTCGCCGCGCGGCGCGAGATGCACGCCGACACGGCCGGCGCCCCACACGTCGATCGCTGCGTCGACGACTTCGAGCAGCAGGCGTGCGCGGTTCTCGATCGGGCCGCCGTACGCATCGGTGCGGCGGTTGGTGCTGTCCTGCAGGAACTGGTCGAGCAGGTAGCCGTTCGCGCCGTGAATTTCGACGCCGTCGAAGCCCGCTGCCTTCGCGTTTTCCGCACCCTTGCGGTAGGCGGCGACGATGCCCGGAATTTCGTCGAGTTCGAGTGCACGCGGCGTCACGTACGGGCGCTGCGGACGCACGAGGCTCACATGGCCGCCCGGGGCGATCGCGCTCGGCGCGACCGGCAGGTCGCCGTTCAGGAAGACGGGATCGGAGACCCGGCCGACGTGCCAGAGCTGCAGCACGATGCGGCCGCCGGCTGCATGCACGGCCTGCGTTACTTGCTTCCAGCCTTCGACCTGCTCGTCGGACCAGATGCCCGGCGTGTCGGCATAGCCGACGCCTTGCGGGGTGACCGACGTCGCTTCGGTAATGATCAGGCCGGCCGATGCACGCTCGGTGTAGTAGCGCGCCATCAGCGCGTTCGGCACGCGCGCCGTGCCCGCACGGGAGCGGGTGAGCGGCGCCATCACGATGCGGTTCGGCAGGGTCAGGTCGCCGAGGGTAACGGGATCGAACAGCGTGGGCATGGCAGATAACCTCTTCACGAAAGGCGGGGAAGCCGTCGCGTCATGTGCGATGGCGCCCCGCATGGCCGGTTCGGCCGTTGGCTAGAGTTCGCGGCGCAGGGCGTCGTGAAATGCGTCGATGACGGCCTCGTTGCGCTGAAAAAACGCCCATTGGCCGATCCGCGTCGACGTCACGAGCCCCGCGCGCTGCAACGTGGCGAGGTGCGCGGAGACGGTCGACTGCGACAACCCGCAGCGCGCGTCGATCTGGCCCGCGCAGACGCCGTGTTCGTACGGCAGCGTCTGTTGCGGGAAGTGCTCGCCGGGCGTTTTCAGCCAGACGAGGATTTCCCGGCGCACGGGGTTCGAGAGCGCTTTCAGGATTGCATCGATGTCGAGTTCGGTCGGCATGGAAGAGCTTGGCGTTTCGGTCGGGCAAACAGGTATCGTCGATGGGCGAATCTTATATCGTAATTTGACGATATGCGCGAAGGCACTGTTGGCTATGGGGTTGATAGGGTGTCGATAGGGACGACGGGCCGCACTTTCGCGCTTGAGCGATGCGTGGGTGCGCGAAGGGCCGTTGACGGGGGGATGCCCGGCCAGCGGGCGCCGCGGGCGCGCGTCACCGCGTGAATCGGCAAGTCGGCCGCGTCGGGTTTGGGCACTGGCGTGGCGTTGGACTTGCAACCAGGTTTCAAAGGGCTGCATCGGGATACGCGGGAGAACGCCCCGTATCCGGCCCGGATTGCGCACCGATCGATCGGCGGTTGTCGGTATTCCGGACGGTATCCGGATCGGCGCGAGACGCGTGGCACGGCACGTGTCGGCTGCCGTGGAGCCATGAGGAAAATTGATCGAATCAAGCAAAAAACATCAATTTTCACCAGGAATTGTTCTACCCACAATGGCTCACTCGTCGGCAAGGCGAGTGCAGCGATACCTGACGGGCAACGGCTTTCATTCAATACCGTCGCCATTCATATCGTCCGATTATATCGGAGTAGAAAGCAAATTGTCATCGGATTGCGATGCAGGAGAAAGCATCGACGGAGCCCGTATGCCGCGGCGCAGTGCTTGCGTCGGTACGGATTCGCGACTGCGTGAGCAGCGACGAATCGTACGGAGCGCGCCGATCGCCGACCGGCTTCTTTCAATTTGCCGTCAACGTTCACGCCGATCCATTACCTTCAAGGAAAACAGCAATGCGCTTCTGTCCTCTTCGCCCAAAGGTCGCGGGCGTTGCTCTGGTTGCAATTGCGGGGCTTCTTCCGTGCTGCTCGCTGCCGGCGATCGCGGCGGCTCCCGAACTCAATGTCTATAACTGGTCGGACTACATCGCCAGGGACACGATCCCGAACTTCGAAAAGGCGTCCGGCATTCACGTGCGGTACGACAACTACGACAGTGACGACACGCTTCAGGCAAAGCTCCTGGCCGGGAGTTCCGGCTATGACATCGTGGTGCCGTCGTCGTTGTACATGGCGAGGCAAATCCAGGCCGGCATGCTTCAGAAGCTCGACAAGTCGAAGATTCCGAACCTGAAGCATCTCGACCCGGTGCTGATGAAGATGATCGCGGATGTCGATCCGGGCGCGCAATACGGCGTGCCCTGGGCGTTCGGCACGGACGGCATCGGCTACAACGTCCAGGAAGTGAAGAAAGCGCTGGGGGACAACGCGCCGGTCGACAGCTGGGCACTGGTGTACGACGTGGAGAACGTGTCGAAGCTGAAGCAGTGCGGCGTCTCGTTCCTGGATCAGGCCGCCGATGCGTTCGCGACCGCGTTGCAGTACCTGCACAAGGACCCGAACAGTTCGAATCCCGCGGACTATCAGGCCGCGTTCGATTTGATGAAGAAGGTGCGTCCGTACATCACGCAGTTCAACTCGTCGGGCTACATCAACGATCTCGCCAACAACGATGTCTGCGTCGCAATTGGCTGGTCGGGCGACGTCGGCATTGCGCGGCGGCGCGCCGCAGACGCGAAACGATCCTACGAGATCCGCTTTTCGAACGTCAGGGAAGGCGGCCTGCTGTGGTTCGACATGATGGCGATTCCGAAGGACGCGCAGCATCCCGAGGCGGCCATGAAGTGGATCGACTATATCGAGGACCCGAAGGTCAATGCGGCGATTACCAACGAAGTGTTCTATCCGACCGCGAACCGTGCCGCTCGACCACTCGTCAACCCCGTCGTATCGCAGGATCCGAGCGTTTATCCCCCCGATGACGTGCTGCGGAAAATGACGCTGATGAAACCGTTGCCGATCGAGATCGTCCGTCTCGAGAATCGCCTCTGGGCACAGCTGAAGGCAGGGCGCTGATGGCGTCGAACAGCGCAGCGCCGGCAAGCGCCGCGTGCCGCGCGGACTGAAACCGCCGTCATGCCAGGTTGCCTGCACCGATAGCGAGCAGGCGCATTCCCCGAACACCGTACTCCTTGTGAGCTGCCTCGTGCGCCTCGCACGGGAGCGTTCGTGCGTGCGCCTGCCGCCCGCCGGTGTGCGACAGCCCGGCCAAGGCGGCAATCGCTGCAATAGAAAAACATGGAGACTTCGTATGAGAAGAAAGCTGATTGGTTTGCTGGTGGCGGGCTGTCTGCCCGGTGTTGCCGTGGCCGACACCATGGCCGACCGGATCCGGGTATTGCAGGCGCAACTCGACGTACTGAAGAAGGAGATGGCCGGATTGCAGGCGCGTCCGTCGGACCGGCCGGCAATCGCCGCACCTGTACCGGTCGATCCGTCGTCGCCTGACTATGGCAGCGCGCAGGCGTCGCTCACCAACGACGACGTCACGGCCATGAAGCAACAGCTTGCCACTCAGCAACTCAAGGTGAACTCGCTCGAGGACGCAGCGAACACCGGCCCGATTGCCGGTCTCTCCGTGACGGGCTACATCGACCCGACTTATGTGTACAACCGCGCGCAGGGCGGTTCGTCGTTCCTGTTCGCGAATCACGAAAATACCGGCGGTTACTTCAACAGCACGTTCGGCGACCTGTACCTGGACATCAAGAAAACCTTCGGTGTCGGGTCAATGGCGCCGTCGGCCGAAATCACGCTGATGCCCAACCGGGGCAACGGCATCACGCTGATGCAGAACGAGCGTGGCCAGATCGGCAACAACATCCTGAATACGGCGGTCGTCACCGTTCCGCTCACGGGTACGACGACATTCGTTGCAGGCCTGATGTCCAGCTTCGGCGGCTACGAGGTCCAGCAGTCGAATCAGATGCTTACGCTGACTCACAACCTGCTGTACGACTTTTCCGACCCGGGCAGCTATGTCGGCCTCGGGGCGAACTATACGAAGGGCAAGTGGACGTGGAAGTTCCTGCTCGGTAACGAACAGTACCGGACCAATGGCGCCATTACGCAGACGGGAACCAACGCGCTGGGCGATCCGGTCACGATCAGCAACAAGGTGCCGACTTTCACGGCACGCGCGGACTATGCGTGGTCCAGCGCGCTCGATATCGGGGCGTCGTTCAACATCGGGCGGCAGACGTTGCCGAGCGCAGTCAATCCCGCGACCGGTGCAATGAGCTATGGCATCGGCGGTCAGGCGCCCAATGGCTTCGGCGCATTCTTCTTCTCGGAAGCCGACCTGACTTATCAGCTCGCAGACGTTCAGTACAACGCAGAAATCGACTACGGTCAGCAGCAGAACGCGGCGTTCAACGGCGGCCAGGCGCAATGGTATGGCATTTCGCTGCTCGCGCACCGGAAGTTCAGCTTGCCGGGCGTCGGCAGGATGGGCGTGACGCTCCGCTACGACTTCCTCGCCGACAGCAAGAACGGCGGCGGTGGCGGCGGCATCGCGCTGAATGGTCAGGGGCGCGACCCGTACAACGGCTTCGGCATCGGCGCGGACTGCTTCGCCAATTCGCAGGCAAGTGGTGGCATGGGTCTTCAGTGCAAGGGTTCGAACCGTCAGGACGTCGCGCTCGACCTGCTGTTTTTCCCGACCGCACAGATCACGGTGAAGGTCGAGTATCGGCACGACTGGGCCAACAACAAGGTGTTCCTGAGAAACGACGGCTCGTACGGCAAAAGCAACGACTTGCTTGCGACGCAGTTCATCTACTCGTTCTAGCGCCGGACAGCGCGCTGTCGTACCGGTCGGCAACGGTGCGTTGTCGTCCGGCCCCATCCAGTTGGCTCATTGGCTCATGGAGATGCAATGAAAGACAAATTCACCCGACCGTCATGCCCGGAAACCGATCGCTCGGCACTCACGCGTCGCGACTTCATCAGGGGATCGGCGGCCCTCCTCGGTGCATCCTGGATGGGCGCGTTGGCGGGGTGTGGCGGCGACGATGCGTCGGCAGGTCCCGCGGCCATTCGCGCGTCGTCGCGTCAGGCGGCAAACCCGGCGGCATACCTGATGCCGGGCGAGGATGCGCCGCACGCGGCGACGTACATGGCATTCGCGTCGGGTTCGGAAGGCATCTGGACGCCGCTGACCGCGCAGAGCACGGATGCGGGTATCGACCGGGTTCGTGCCGACCTGATGGATGTCGCGAAGGCGATCGGCACCTACGAACCGGTCAACATGCTGGTGTTGCCGGTCGACCTGAGCGCCGCGCAGGCGTTGCTGGCGACGGCAAGCGACGCGAACCCCGCGATCCACGCGAATTACCTGGCACGCGGCGCAGGCGCGGGCGGCGTCAACCTGATCGCGCGGGCCGACGGCTTCGACGATCTGTGGACGCGCGACACCGGCTGTGTCTTCGTAAAGGATACGGCCAATGGCAATGCGCTGTGTGCGGTGAACTTCAACTTCAACGGCTGGGGTAATGCGAACACGGACGGCTTGAACCTCAATGCGGGCATGACGGTGCCGCCTGCCGTTGCGGCGGGCAGCAACAAGTCCAAGGCGGGCAAATTCTTCCAGCCGTTCGCCAACGATCGTGCGCTGGCGGGATGGATGGCGCAGGCGAACAACGCGACGCTGATACAAAGTACGTTGACGCTCGAAGGCGGGGCGATCGAATTCGACGGGGAGGCGACGGCGATCCTGACGGAATCGGCGGTGCTGCACGTCAGCCGCAATCCGCAACTGTTCAATATTCCGGGGGGTGTCGTTGCCAACGCGACACTGCTGCCGACGGCCAAGGACACGGTGCTGGCGGAACTGCAGCGTACGCTCGGCGTACAGAAGATCATCTGGATTCCGGGAACGGCGATCTTTCCGCAAGGTTGCGGCGCCGGTGGGCAAGGTGGCGCCGCGACGCCGGCGAGCGAGACCGACATCACGAACGGGCACGTCGATTTCTACGCCAAGTTTCTATCGCCCGGTGTCGTCGCATACTGCTACGACGCGTCGAATTCGATGGGAGAACGGGCGCTGAGCGAGGCCAACTGGCGGCGCCTGAACAATCAGACCGATGCAAGCGGAAGGACGCTGCAGTTGATCGAGCTGACGACGCCGGCAAACTATGGAACGTCGAATGGCATGACGCTGACCAATCGCCAGATGACCAACTTCGCGGCCGGCTACATCAATTTCTACACATGCAATGGCGCGATCATCATGCCGAAATTCAACGATGCTTCTGCTGACTCCGCTGCGCTGACGGCGATCCAGCCGTATGCGGGTTCGCGGGATATCGTTCAGGTGGATATTCTCGGCATTGCGTCGGGGGGAGGCGGCGTGCATTGCGCGACGCGTGAACTTCCTGCGTAGATCGGGCGTCCTGCAACCGCACAAGGCCGCCCGGAACGGTCCGTGCCGGGCGGCCGAACACGTCAGCCCGGCAGCGCCTTCCCCACGATCTCGTATCGCCCTTGCGTCGCATCGACATGCGCGAGCGTATCGAGCACGCGTATCACGGGCGGGTGACCGTACACCCGCTCGACCATCGCCTTGTATTCGTCGCCGTGCCAGTGCGCGGCGGCTTCGCGCGTGCGCCACACGTACACACCACCGCCTTCGTGCGTGGCCGCGTCGTAGAAGTACCACTTGTGCAGCAGGTCCGGGTTCTGCGCCCACTTTGCCGCGGTACTTTCATAGCGCGCTTCCAGCGTCGTGACATCGACATCGGGTTGCAGCTTGAAGAAGACGATTTCGGTTATCACGGTCAATCCTCCACGAGAAAATCGCGGAAACGCAACACACGCGCCGTCGCTCAAGAGGGGATCGGTGCCGCATGCGCTTCAAGCGCCTGTGTGACAGCGTAGGCGCCGTGCTTTAAAAAGTAAAGCAAAGGCGACGCACCATTCAGGCAATTGACTCTGCCCGTCGATTGCTTTAAAAAGTAAAGCATGACCACACCCAAAATCGGACAACGCGTTCGCGGATCGACGACAGGGCGGCCCATCATGGTCGTGCTGGATCTGCTCGGGCGCCGTACCGCGCTGCGCATCCTGTGGGAACTGCGGGGCGCGCCGCTCACGTTTCGCGCGTTGCAGGAAGCCTGCGAAACGAACGCACGCCTGCTCAACACGCGGCTGGCCGAGCTCAAGGCGTCCGGCCTCGTCGAGCATGGGGAGGGCGGCTATTGCATGACCGCCGAAGGCCGGCGGCTCGAAGCGGCGTTGCAGCCGTTGCTGGGGTGGGCAAGACAGTGGGCGAAGCGCGACCCGGAAGGGCTCGACGCGGCCGATCGCGAGCAATCCGGTCAAGCGCGCTGATCGATCCGCGCCGGGGTACGCGTCGCAACATCGTTCCGGGTCACGCGTCACGCGTCGGGCGCGATCCATTTTCTGTTTGCGGAGTCATTTCATGTCTGTTCGGGCCGTGATCTTCGATTTCGATCTGACGCTGGCGGATTCGTCCGCCGCGATCATCGAATGCACGGAATACGCATTGCATCGGCTGGGCGCCGCCGGCGCGACGCCCGCGCAGATCGGCGCCGTGATCGGGCTGACCCTGCCGCAGATGTTCCATTCGTTGACGGGCGAAGCCGAGCCGGCGCGGGCCGACGCATTCGCGCGGCACTTCGTCGCGCGCGCCGACGAGATCATGGTGGCCGGCACGCGCATCTATCCCGAGGTGCCGCCGCTGCTCGCGCAGTTGCGTGAGCAGGGGCTCGCGGTCGCGATCGTGTCGTCCAAGTTTCGTTACCGGATCGAGGCGATTCTCGAACGCAACGGCCTGCAATCGCTGGTCGACGTGCTGATCGGCGGCGAAGACGTGCAGCGTCACAAGCCCGATCCCGAAGGGCTCGTGCAGGCACTCGCGCGGCTTGACCTGCCGGCCCGCGCGGCGATCTACGTCGGCGACCACGCCGTGGACGCGCAGGCGGCCGAGCGCGCCGGCGTGCCGTTCGTCGGCGCGGTGAGCGGCATGACGACGTTCGATGCATGGGCGCGCGCGGGCAAGCAGGCCGTGCGCACGCATATCGGCGAGCTGGCCGCGCTCGTGCAGCGGATGCAGCGCGAGCCGGGCCGGGCGTCGGGCCCGCACGACGCCTGACGCCGGATTCGGGAGCCGCACGATGCCGCGCCACGTGAACCATCTGCGCTGGAAGATCGTCGCGTTTCTGGTCGCGCCGCTGACCTTCGTGATGACGCTCGATCGCGCGGCGATGGCCGTGGCCGCGCCGACGATCCAGGGAGAGCTCGGCCTGTCGATCGTCGAGATGTCGATGATCCTGACGATCTACTTCTGGGCCTATGCGATCGGCCAGCTTCCGGCCGGACGCGCGGCCGAACGCTTCGGGTCGCGCCGTGTGCTGTTCGGCACGAGCACGCTGTGGTCGCTGATGATGATCGTCACGCCGTTCGGCAGTTCGTTCGCCTGGCTGTTCGGTTGCCGGCTGGTGCTCGGCGGCGCGCAGTCGGCCGACTGGTCGAGCAGCGTCGTCGCGCTCAAGCGCTGGTTTCCGGCCGGCGAGCGCGCGAAAGGCAACGCGGTGCTGCTCGCGGGCCTGTATCTGGGCCCGATCGTGTCGGCGCCGCTCACGGCCTGGACGATCGTCCATTTCGGCTGGCATGCCGTCTTCCACGGATTCGGCGCGCTCGGCCTGCTGCTCGGCGCAATCTGGTGGTTCGGCTACCGCGATGCGCCGGCGTCGCATCCGCTCATCACGCAGGCCGAAGCCGACTACATCGCGGCCGGCCAGCCGCCCGGCCACACGGCCGTGTCGGGTTCGCTGATGCGTTGCCTGCGGTTGGGGCGCTTCTGGATCTTCGGCATTCAGTATTTCCTGCTCGTGCTGATCCAGAGCTTCTACACGACATGGCTGCCGACCTACCTGATGCGCGCGCGCGGACTGTCGCTGAAGGCGATGGGGCTGTACGCGTCGCTGCCGTGGGTTGCCGTGTTCGTGGCGGTATTCGTCGCGGGCGCCGTCAGCGACCGGCTGCTGAGGAAAACGGGCTCGATCTACTGGGCGCGCACGCCGGTCGCGATCGCGGGATTCGTCGTGAGCGCGCTGGCGCTGGTCGCCGCGTCGCGCGCGGAGGCGATGGCCGCGGTCATCGCGCTGCTGTGCGTGTCGTTTGCGGCCGTCGGGTTCGTGCAGGTCGTCGTATGGTCGGCCGCGCAGGATCTCGGGCGGCCGTTCGCCGGCGTGATGTCGGGCTGGACCAACGTGTGGGGCGCACTGTCGAACGTCGCGGGCCCGATGACGCTCGCGCTCGTCGTCAAGGTCACCGGCAGCTGGGGCAGCGGAATGTTCGTGATCGGTGCGGCGGCGGCTTGCGGCGCGGTGCTGTGGCTGTTCGTGCATCCCGAGCGCCCGTTGCTTGCCGTGGCGGCGGGCGGCTTGCCGCCGGCGGCAGAGGGCCGGAACACGCCGCGCGGCGACGCGCGCGAAGTTCGGGCCGACGCCGGCCGGGTTTCCGAGCCGGCCGACTGAGCCGTATTGCGCAACGGGCCGGCAGCGCGCGACGGATTCTGCGACCATCGCCGTTAAAGTCATATCCGAAACCCGATCCGCCGCCATGTCCCTCATTTCCGTTGCCTTTGCAAGCATCCGGCCCGCGCGTGCGCGGTCGGCCGCCCGGACGCTGTCATTCGCGTTTCCGCTCTCGGTAGCCTGTGCCGTCATCGGCCTGTCGGGCAGTGTGAGTCCGGCCGAAGCCGCTACGCCCACGCAGCGCGAACGTCTCGAAGCACCGGTCAAGGCCGTCGCCGACCAGCGCGTGGCCGTCGAGACGCCGCAGGGCAGCGCGGCGCTGCCGGTCTACGCCGACCATCCACTCGACCACGCCGCGCCCGACGTCACGCGCGTGTTCATCGTGATTCACGGCACGCTCCGCAACGCCGACGCTTACTATGCGTCGGGGCGCAAGGTCGTCGAGCAGGCCGGTGCGTCCGGCAACGGCACGATGGTCGTCGCGCCGCAGTTCCTGACGCGCGCCGATACGCGCGCGTTCTCGTTGCCCGCATCGACGCTGGCGTGGACGCAGGAAGGATGGAAGGGCGGCGAACCCGCGCGCCAGCCCGGCCCGATCAGCTCGTTCGCGGCGCTCGACGCGTTGCTCGCGCATTTCGCCGACCGCAGCCTGTACCCGTCCCTGACAACGGTCGTCGTGATCGGCCACTCCGCCGGCGCGCAGTTGCTGCAGCGTTATGCCGTGGCCGGGCGCGAAGGGGACGCGCTGGCGCATACCGGCATCGCCGTGCGCTACGTGGTCGCGAACCCGTCGAGCTATCTGTATTTCGACGATGAACGGCCGAATGCCGACGCGATCGCGGGCGGTACCTGCCCGCGCGCGACGCAATGGAAATACGGGCTGAAGTCGGCGCCGCCTTACGTTGCGTCACAGGACGCGCGCGAGCTCGAAACGCGTTACGTTGCGCGCCGTGTCGTGTACCTGCTCGGGCAGGTCGATACGAATCCGTATACGCATTTCATCGACCGTTCGTGCGCGGCGATGGCGCAGGGCCCGTACCGGCTCGCGCGCGGGCTCGCGTATTTCGATTACCTGAAGAAGCGTCACCCGGACGATCTCGCGCAGCAGGTCGTCGAAGTGCCGGGCGTCGGGCACGACGGTCTCGGCATGTTCACGTCCGCTTGCGGGCTGGCCGTGCTGTTCGGGCAGGCATTGCCGCAATCGTGCCCGGTCGTCGCCGGTACGGCGCCGGACATGCGTGCGGCAGGACAATGAGCGTGCATGCGCGGTCCGCGCACGGCCAAAGGCGATCGATCAGAAAAATGCAGGAATCGGCAAGATAAATTCATTTCCCTGCGCGGCGTTCGCGGTTCAGGATGACGGCATCCCCGGGAGCGCCCCCATGAACATCACGATCCTCGACGATTATTTCGACACGCTGCGTACGCTGCCGAGCTTCAGCAAGCTGGACGGGCAGGCGGTCACGATCTGGAACGACCATGTGCAGGACGTCGACGCCCTGGCCGAACGCCTGCGCGATACCGAGGTGCTGGTGCTGATTCGCGAGCGCACGCAGATTCGCGCGCCGCTCATCGCCCGGCTGCCGAAGCTGCGGCTGATCAGCCAGCGCAGCGTCTATCCGCATATCGACATCGATGCGTGCACCGCGCAGGGCGTGATCGTGTCGTCGAACCAGCACGCGGGCACGCCGTCCTATGCGGCCGCCGAACTCACATGGGGCCTCGTGCTGGCCGCGATGCGGCAGATTCCGCAGCAGATGCGCGCGTTGCAGGCCGGCAACTGGCAGACCGGCGTCGGACGGACGCTGCGCGGGCGCACGCTGGGCATATACGGCTACGGCCGGATCGGCGCGGAGGTCGCGCGATACGGCGCCGCGTTCGGGATGAACGTGCTGGTCTGGGCGCGCGAAGCGTCGCTGCAGCGTGCGCGCGACGACGGCTGGCACACGGCGCCGGACAAGCACACCTTCTTCGAAACCTGCGACGTGCTTTCGCTGCACATGCGGCTCGTGCCGGCCACGCGCGGCATCGTGACGGCCGGGGATCTGGCGCGGATGAAACCCGGTGCGCTGCTGGTGAACACGAGCCGGGCGGGCCTCGTCGTACCGGGTGCGCTCGAAGCGGCGTTGCAGGCCGGCCGGCCCGGAATGGCGGCGGTAGATGTGTACGAGACGGAACCGCTGCGCGATCCGCGGCATCCGTTGCTGTGTTTGCCCAATGTGGTGTGCACGCCGCATATCGGCTACGTGACCGAAGACGAATACGAAACGCAGTTCTCGGATGTGTTCGACCAGATCGTGTCCTATGCGGCCGGACAGCCGATTCACGTGGTCAACCCGGACGTCCTCGCGCGTGAGGCGGGATCGATCGAGCCGTTGATTCTCGACCTGCTCGAATGGATCGGGCCCGGCGCGCGGCCGTACAACGAGGTGATCGATGCGTGGCGCACGTCGTGCCCACGCCTGCCGGTGTGGGAAGAGGCCTGCGCGCGCGGTTACGTGGTCCGCCACCACGCGCCAGGCGGCGTGGCCGAGGTCGAAGTGAGCGAAGCCGGCCGCGCGCATCTCCGGGCCGCGCGCGCCTGACCGTGCGGGGCAGTCGGCGCGCGGCCGCGCCACCCGCGCGTCATGCCGTTTTTTCAGCGACCGGTGCGGCGTCCGGATCGAACACCGTCAAGCCTTCCGTCGGGTCCATCGGCAAGTCCCACGGACGCGCGGCGATCGCCCGTTTCGTCGCGTCATAGCCGGCCTGCCGGCGGGCCGCGATGCCGGCCGGCGTGAAATCGATGTCCTTCAGCTGATTGTCGCCGTCGAGCCGCGGCGCGGCGAGCTTGACCAGGTGCATCGTCGTCTCGCATCCCCACGCGGCGAGCCGGCGTACGGCCGGCGACGCGCGGTCGGCTTCCGGCACGTGCCGCGCCAGTTCGCGGATCACGTGGCGCAGCCGGTGAATCTGCTGCTGGCGCGCGATGTGGCTGTCGGTGCGGCTCGCGTACTGGATGTCCTTCTGCCGTTCCGACACTTGCCAGATGCTCTCGGGCTCCGGGCCGGCCGGATTCCACATCTGCACCGAAAAGATGATCGAGCTGCGGCGCGGGTTGTCGTCGAGCACGACCTCGACCGGCGTATTCGAATACACGCCGCCGTCCCAGTACGGCGCGCCGTCGATCCGTATCGCCGGGAATGCGGGCGGCAGCGCGCCCGAGCTCATGACGTGCTCGATCCCGAGCCGCGTGTCGCGCGAATCGAAATAGCGCATGGTGCCCGTGCATGCATTGACCGCGCTGACGGTCAGGCGCGGATGGCCCGCGTTCAGCAGCTCGGGATCGATCAGCGACGCGAGCGTGTCGCGCAGCGGCGCGATCCGGTAATACGACGCGCGATCGACGCCGAGGCGCGCCATCGGCCCGAGCCACGACGCCGGATTGGGCTGGAAGAAGCCCGCGATGCCGCCGCCGATGATCATCAGCTCGGCCAGCGTCCGGTCCCAGCCCGGCAGCAGCGGCGGGACGTCGAAGCGGGTCCGTTCGGTCACACGATGCCAGAACGCCGACAGTTTCTCGTAGCGCCGTTCCGGCGGATTCCCGGCGATCAGCGCCGCGTTGATCGCGCCGATCGACGTGCCGACCACCCAGTCGGGCCGGATCCCGGCTTCGTCCATCGCCTGGAAGACGCCGAGCTGGAAGGCGCCCAGTGCGCCGCCGCCCTGGAGCACGAGCACGACTTGCCCGGGGAGGTCCATTCGTGCCGGCTGGCTCGCGGTCATGGCTTGCCTCGCTGCGTGTGACGGTGGGTCGGATCCGAACAGTTCGATTCAGTTTAGGCGATCGACGGCGCGGGGCGGCCTGCTGCGCAACAGTGGCTTGCGTTTGCTTTGCCGTTCGCTTCCGACCCTTTGACACGGCCGGCGTCACGCATCCGGATAAGGCGTGCCGTCCTTGTGCAGGAACCGGCCGTCGCGGCTCGGGCTCATCATGTCGATGTCCGGGCAGGTGATCACGTCGTCCGGCGAACGCGAACCCACTTCGAGATAGACGGCGACGGCGTCCGACCGGTTGACCAGGTGATGGCCGTTGCCCGAGTTTTTCGGAAACGCCGCGCAGTCGCCTGCGCGCAGCACGGTCTCGCCGCCGTCCTCGATCATCACGAGCTCGCCTTCGAGCACGTAGACGAATTCGTCTTCGTCGGCATGCCAGTGGCGCTGGGCCGACCAGCCGCCGGGCGGCACGCGCATCAGGTTGACGCCGAAATCGCGCAGCCCGCCGGCGTCGCCGAGACGCTGGCGGATGCGCTGCGCGCACGGCGCGTCGAACGGCCGCGGATAGCCGCTGCCGCGGCGTTCGGGCACGGTGCTGAGGTCGATCCTGGGCATGGGCGGCTCCGTCTGCCACGCGGGCGAATGGGACGGCGGTCATTGTAGGCGGATGCCGCCCGCCGTTCGCCCACGCGTTACGTGGCGGGCCGCGTCATTCGACGGTGATCGTCTCCTTCATGTACGGGTGAATTCCGCAGAACACCTTGTAGACACCCGGCTTGTCGAAGCGGAACGAGTACGTCTCATCCTGGTCGAGTGCCTTCGAGTGAAAGATGCCGGCATCGTTGACGACGGTGTGCGGTTCCGCGTCGAGGTTCTTCCACGTGATCGTCGTGCCGGCCTTGATGGTGGTCGACATCGGCGAAAACATGAAATTGCGGATCGTCACTTGCGCGCCGTCCGGGCCCTGTGCGAACGCGGCGAGCGGCGTGGCGGCGGCAGCCGCGCACAGGATCAGCGCCGCGACGATTCCGGGTTGCTTGAAGCGGATCATGTCGGTCTCCTCATGTTTGTCAGGCGAGCGTCGCGTCGTGCAGCGACGACGCGACCGGATGGCCCGCGAATTCGACGGTCGTCACGCCGAGCATCGCGGGCAGCCGGTCGTGCGGCACCGTGAGCGGCACGGGGCCCGGGCCGTTGCCGGCCGTCGGCTGCGGGAACGCGGTGGAGCGCGCGGTGTGGAACGTCACGTTGCCCTCGACCTTCGACACGATCTGGTGGATGTGCCCGTTCAGCACGGTGACCGAGCCGAAGCGGCGCAGCAGCGCCATGGTCTGCGGCGCGTCGCCGGTGCCCCAGCCCCACGGCTCGTAGATGGTCCACATCGGCATGTGCGAGAACACGACGATCGGCGTGCTCGACGAGCGGCCCTTCAGATCCTGTTCGAGCCACGCGAGCTGTTCGTCGCCGAAGCTGCCGAGCCCGTTCGGCTTGAAATGCATCACGTTGACGAGCGCGATGAAATGCACGCCCGCGTGATCGAAGCTGTAATAGCCGCGGTTGTCCGAAGCCTTGCCGAACCGGCCAAAATATTCGGCGCCCGAACCGTCGGTGACGTCGTGCTCGCCGGGCACCGTGTGCAGTTCCGGCACGCGCAGCGCGGATAGCAATTGCGACGCGTGGTCGAATTCCTCGGGCTTGGACAGGTGCGTGATGTCGCCCGTATGGATGGCCAGCGCGGGCAGCGCGGGCATCCCGTTGACGAGGTCGATCGTCTGCTTCAGCGTGGCCGATACGTCGGGATTCGCGTCCTTGTTGAAGCCGATGTGCGTGTCGCTGATCTGCACGAACAGCGGCTTGCCCGCGGGGGGCGCGTCGCCGGTCTGCGCGAGCGCGAGGTCGAACGGCGTCAGGATGCCGCCCGACAGCGTGAACAGCGTGCCGAGCCCGCCGAAGGCCAGGCATTGCAAGGCCTTGCGGCGCGACGGGCGGGTAGGGGTCGATGAAGACATGGGAGCCTCGCATTCGTATGACGAAACCGGACGGCCGGATCGTCCTGGAATAAGCCGGCGCCTTCGCATGCCATACCGCCGAAGCGGCGGATTTATTCCCGCGCGTTACGCGTTACGCGGTCGAACACCCGTGTCGGCGGCTTCCGGGGCAATGCGGGATGCGAGCGGGATGCGCTGTCAATGTCCTGTAAGTGACACGTCACATTTGCGTCACGACCGCCCGATAGCCTGCCACTCCGAATCACCTCTCCGGAGCCCCTTCATGCCGAATCCCGCGGCAACGGAAACCAGCGGTGCGGCCAGTCATCGCACGCGCACCGTCAGCCTCGCGCTGTTCTTTCTGATCATTGCCTGCGGCATCGTCTATGTCGGCATTCATCTCGGTGCCGATCTCGGCCCCGTCAAGGAAAGCTCGGCCCTCCCGTTTCTGCTGCTGATCGTCGCGCTGCTGATCGCGCTCGGCTTCGAATTCGTGAACGGCTTTCACGACACCGCGAACGCGGTCGCGACCGTCATCTATACGCATTCGCTCGACCCGCACCTCGCGGTCGTCTGGTCGGGCCTCTGGAACCTGTTCGGCGTACTCGTGTCGAGCGGCGCCGTCGCGTTCGGCATCCTGCAGTTGCTGCCGGTCGAGCTGATCCTGCAGGTCGGCAGCGGCTCGGGCTTCGCGATGGTGTTCGCGCTGCTGATCGCGGCCGTCACGTGGAACCTCGCGACCTGGTATTTCGGCCTGCCGTCGTCGAGCTCGCACACGCTCGTCGGCTCGATCATCGGCGTCGGCCTGATGAACCAGATCGTCAGCGGCCCGTCGGGCACGAGCGGCGTCGACTGGAACCAGGCGCTCGGCGTCGGCAAGGCGCTGCTGTTCTCGCCGCTGATCGGCTTCGTGCTGTCCGCGCTCGTCTTGCTGTTGCTGAAGGCGCTCGTGCGCGTGCCGGCGCTGTACCAGGGGCCGAAGGGCAACCAGCCGCCGCCGTTCTGGATTCGCCTGCTGCTGATCCTGACCTGCACGGGCGTGTCGTTCGCGCACGGCTCGAACGACGGTCAGAAGGGCATGGGCCTGATCATGCTGATCCTGATCGGCGTGATGCCGACCGCCTACGCGCTGAACAAGGCCGTGACGCCGGACCAGACGAGCACGTTCGTCGCGGTTGCGCGCCACGCGTCGACGACGCTGGTCAAGTACGCGGACCCGGCCGTGCAGTCCGCCCACCCGCGTGCCGATGTCGAGGCGTACGTGCGCACGCACAAGCTGACGCCCGCGACGATTCCCGCGCTCGGCAAGCTCACCGACACGATCGCCGACCAGGTCGCGCAAGCAGGCGGCATTTCGAGCGTGCCGCAGAACCTCGTCGACAACGTGCGCAACAACATGTACGTCGCGTCCGAGGCGATCCGCCTGATGGAGAAAGCGAAGGCGCCGGCGTTCCCGGTCGAGGACGCGAGCGCGCTCGAAGCGTTCCGGCAGCAGATGGACCGCGCAACGAAATTCATCCCGACGTGGGTGAAGGTCGCGGTCGCGATTGCGCTCGGCCTCGGCACGATGGTCGGCTGGAAGCGGATCGTCGTGACGGTCGGCGAGAAGATCGGCAAGTCGCATCTCACGTACGGGCAGGGCGCATCGGCCGAAGCCGTCGCGATGCTGACGATCGGGATGGCCGACGCGTACGGGCTGCCGGTATCGACGACGCACGTGCTCGCATCGGGCGTGGCCGGCACGATGACGGCGAGCGGCGCGGGCCTGCGCTGGGATACGGTACGCAACCTCGTGCTCGCGTGGGTGCTCACGCTGCCCGCATCGATCGCGCTGTCGGCTACGTTGTACTGGGTGCTGCACAGGCTGTTCTGATTCGCGCCGGGGTGCGACGCCCGGCCGCGAGACAAGCGGTCGGCCCCATCGATTTTCAATTCAACACAAGACGCTACCGATGGATATCAGTTTCGATCCGAACCGCACCGCGAACGCCTCGGCGTGGCGCGTGCTGCCCAACCGCTGGGATGCCGTCGCGTTTCCGCTGATCATCTGCCTGCTTGCAATGGCGATCGTCGGCTTTCACCAGACGATGGCGCCGATCGGCGTGCTGCAGACGCAGAAGATCTCGCTCGATCCGTCGAACCTGCCCGAATACGCGTTGCGCACCACGCTGCGGATGCTCGCCGCGATGGTCGCGTCGCTCGCGTTCACGCTCGTCTACGGCACGCTCGCGGCCAAGAGCCGCCGCGCGGGCATGGTGCTGATCCCGATCCTCGACATCCTGCAGTCGGTGCCGGTGCTCGGCTACATCTCGTTTACCGTCACGTTCTTTCTCGCGCTGTTCCCGGGCCGCGTGCTCGGTGCGGAGCTGGCGGCGATCTTCGCGATCTTCACGAGCCAGGCGTGGAACATGACGTTCAGCTTCTACCAGTCGCTGCGCACGGTGCCGCGCGACCTGAGCGAAGTGTCGCGTGGCTTTCACCTGACGCCGTGGCAGCGCTTCTGGAAGCTCGAAGTGCCGTTTTCGATGCCGGGCCTGATCTGGAACATGATGATGTCGATGTCGGGCGGCTGGTTCTTCGTCGTCGCGTCGGAGGCGATCACCGTCGGCAACCAGACCATCACGCTGCCGGGCATCGGCGCGTATCTCGCGCAGGCGATCTCGGACAAGAACCTCGGCGCGGTCGGCTGGGTGATCGTCGCGATGTCGGTCGTGATCCTGGCGTACGACCAGTTCCTGTTCCGCCCGCTCGTCGCATGGGCCGACAAGTTCCGGATGGAAAACACCGCGTCGGGCGATGCGCCGCAATCCTGGCTGCTCGACATGATGCGCCGCACGCACCTGATTCATCAGCTGCTCGTGCCGGCGGGCTGGCTGCTGTCGCAGGCCGCGCGGATTCCGCTGCGCCTGCCGGCGCTGAAGGGCACGCGCTCGCGCGGCGCGACGTCACGCCGTTCGTCGCGCGTCGGCGACATCGTGTGGGGCGCATTCGTGATCCTGCTGACGGTGTACGTCGTGTGGCGCGTCGTCAGCTTCGTCGCGACCGGCGTGACGATGGGCGAGGTCGGCCACGTGCTCGTGCTCGGGCTCATCACGCTGCTGCGCGTGCTGGTGCTGATCGCGATCGCGTCCGTGATCTGGGTGCCGCTCGGCGTGCTGATCGGGTTGCGTCCGAAGCTGGCCGAGAAGGTCCAGCCGCTCGCGCAGTTCCTCGCCGCGTTCCCCGCGAACCTGCTGTTCCCGGTGTTCGTGATCGTGATCGTCCACTTCCACCTGAACGCCGACATCTGGCTGTCGCCGCTGATCGTGCTCGGCACGCAGTGGTACATCCTGTTCAACGTGATCGCGGGTGCGATGTCCTATCCGAACGACTACAAGGAAGCCACGAAGAATTTCCGGATTCGCGGCTGGCAGTGGTGGCGGCAGGCGATCCTGCCCGGCATCTTCCCGTACTACGTGACGGGCGCCATTACCGCATCGGGCGGCGCGTGGAACGCGAGCATCGTGTCCGAGTTCGTGCAGTGGGGCGACACGAAGGTCGTCGCGCACGGCCTCGGCGCGTACATCGCCCAGACGACCGCCGCCGGCGATTTCCCGAAGATCATCCTGGGCATCGCCGTGATGTCCCTGTTCGTCACCCTGTTCAACCGTCTGCTGTGGCGTCCGATGTACGCCTATGCGGAATCCCGGCTCCGGCTCGATTGAGAGTAAGCGCGATGCAAAATTCGACCGTTATCAACGCCCCCGTCAAGACGTCCCAGCCGCTGCAGCCGCCGCGCCTCGGCGAAGAAATCCTGCGCGTCGAGCACGTGAACCGCGGCTTCAACAAGTCGCAGGGCGAACTGCTCGTGCTCGACGACGCGAACCTGTCGCTGCGCGAGGGCGAAATCGTCGGGCTGCTCGGCCGTTCCGGCTCGGGCAAGTCGACGCTGCTGCGAATCATCGCCGGGCTGATCGAACCGACCGGCGGCGAAGTGACCTACCTCGGCAAGCCGCTGAACGGCCCGGCCGACGGCGTCGCGATGGTGTTCCAGACCTTCGCGCTGTTCCCGTGGCTCACGGTGCTGCAGAACGTGGAAGCCGGCCTCGAAGCGCTCGGCGTCGGCGCACGCGAGCGGCGCGAACGCGCGCTGGCCGCGATCGACCTGATCGGTCTCGATGGCTTCGAGAACGCGTACCCGCGCGAGCTGTCGGGCGGCATGCGCCAGCGCGTGGGCTTTGCGCGTGCGCTCGTCGTCGATCCGACGATCCTGCTGATGGACGAGCCGTTCTCGGCGCTCGACGTGCTGACGGCCGAGACGCTGCGTACCGACCTGCTCGATCTGTGGACGCAGGGCCGCATGCCGATCAAGTCGGTGCTGATTGTCACGCACAACATCGAGGAAGCCGTGTTCATGTGCGACCGGATCCTCGTGCTGTCGTCGAACCCGGGCCGCGTGATCGCCGAGATCAAGGTGCCGTTCAAGCATCCGCGCAACCGGCTCGACACCGATTTCCGCAAGCTCGTCGACGACATCTACGCGAAGATGACGGCCCGCCAGACCAACGAGGCGACGAAGAAGGGGCTCGAACTCGGCAGCTGGATGCCGCGCGTGTCGACCAACCTGATGGCGGGCCTGATCGAGACGCTCGCGATGGCGCCGTACCACGGCCGCGCGGACATGCCGGAAATCGCGCGCACGCTGCATCTGGAGGTCGACGACCTGTTCCCGATCGCCGAAGTGCTGCAGTACCTCGGCTTCGCGGACGTGCGCGAAGGCGACGTGTTCCTGACGCCGCCGGCCCGCGTGTTCGCGGAATTCGGCACGCAGGAGCGCAAGCTGATGTTCGCCGATCATCTGCTGAAGCACGTGCCGCTCGCTGCGCGGATCCGGAAGGTGCTCAACGAGCGCCCGGGCCACCGCGCGCCGCGCGTGCGCTTCGAGCAGGAGCTGGAGGATTTCCTGTCGGACGAAGCGGCCGAGGAAACGCTCGACGCGGTGATCGACTGGGGCCGTTACGGCGAAGTCTTCTCGTACAACGACAAGACGGAAGTGTTCAGTCTCGAGGATGTCGAGAGCTGACGCCTGCGCCTGGATGGCGAGCGATCGTCATTCGGGCAAGTCCCGCTGATTCGTGTCCTGCTCGATCCCGCCCGTATTGAGCTGCTCGATCTTCTCCATCCGCTGCCGCGCGAGTTCCGGCAGCCGGTTCGTCACGCCGATCACCAGCGCTTCGGCAAGCGCCAGCGCCGGCACGTTGGTCTGCAGCATCGCGAACGGGCGCCCCTGGATCCGCAGCACGATTTCCGCAAACGCGCCGATCGGCGATCGCCATTCGTCGGTGATCAGCAGGATCCGCGTGCCGAGCCGGTGCGCGGCCTGCGCGAAGCGGATGCTGTCCTTCTGGTAGCGGCGAAAGTCGAAGATCACCAGCACGTCGCCGCGCCCCATGTCGGCCAGTGCGACCGACGCGAGATTCACGTTCGGCTCGACGGAGTGGACATGCGGCCGCGCATAGGCCAGCGTGAAAGAAAACAGCGACGCGAGCGGCGCGGTGTAGCGTCCGCCGCCGCAGAAGACGCGTACGTCCGGATCGGCCAGCAGCGCCACCGCCGCGTCGAACGCGGCCGCGTCGAGCCCTTCGATCGTGGTCGCGAGCGACTCGGACAGCCGCTGGAAAATCGCCGCATGGCTGTCGCGCATGCCCGTTTCCGAGTGGAACGCATCCATCCGCGCGAGCGGCGAATTCATCGCCGTGTCGATCTCGTCGTGCAGCGCCTGCTGGAACGACGAGTAGTTCGGAAAACCGATCCGGACGACGAAGCGGAACACGGTCGGGTCGCTGACTTCCGCCTGCTTCGCAAACTGCGCGATGGGCCCCAGCCCGAGACTGGGATAGCGATCCAGCAACGCCTGCGCAACCTTCTGTTCCGACGGCGTGAAGCTATCCATCTGGGATAACAGCAACGCCCTGATGCTCGTCCCCATCGGGCACTCCAGCTCTCTTATCTGTATGACAAACGGCAGACCCAGGTCTGCCGGCGACTCCACGCATGTTAGCCGATCGACGGGCGGCGGGCCGCGTACGTCCCGATATTAGAGGGCCGCATCGCACGGCCAATCGGCTCACTCATGAATGTAATGAAACAAACATTCGAGCAGAACCGTTTTTACGTGCATTCGTTTTATATTCAGTAATAACCCTAGGTTTTGATGCAAAAAAGCGAGTGTTATGATCGCGGCCTCGTCGAGATGTATTGTTTATTACATTTCGGATTGGCGGCGCCGCCATGCCGTCGTGCAGCGGCGCATCCCGGCACGGCCCGGTTTATTTGTCTGGAGGATTCCGTCATGAGGCGGCTCGTAGTACTCACCCTGTTGTCGGCCATGAGCGCGTGCGCGTTCGCCGCATCGGACCCGGCGGTCGAGGCGAAGAACGGCATGGTCGTGTCGTCGCAGCACTTCGCGTCGCAGATCGGCGTCGACATCCTGAAGGAAGGCGGCAACGCAGTGGACGCGGCGGTGGCGGTCGGCTATGCGCAGGCCGTGACCAATTCGTGCTGCGGCAACATCGGCGGCGGCGGGTTCATGACCCTCCACCTGGCCGACGGCCGCGACCGCTTCATCAATTTCCGCGAGACTGCGCCGGCCGCGGCTTCCGCGAACATGTACCTCGACGCGGCAGGCAACGTCATCCCGGACCAGAGCCTGTACGGTTATCGCGCGGTCGGCGTGCCGGGCACGGTGGCCGGCCTCGATCTCGCGCAACGCAAGTACGGGAAGCTGACCCGCAAGCAGGTGATGGCGCCGGCGATCCGGCTCGCGCGCGACGGCTTCGTGCTGACGCGCGGCGATACGGACATCCTCGACACCACGGTCGAACGCTTCAAGAAGGATCCGGAAGCCGCGCGCATCTTCCTGCGCCCGGACGGCACGGCGTTGCAGCCGGGCGATCGCCTGGTGCAGAAGGACCTGGCGCGCACGCTCGAGCGCATCGCGGAGCAGGGGCCCGACGCGTTCTATCACGGCGAGATCCCGAAGATCGTCGAAGCAGCGGCCAAGCGCGGCGGCGGCGTGATCACGGCGGCCGATTTCGCGTCCTACCGCGCGCAGGACATGGCGCCGCTGACGTGCACGTATCGCGGCTACGAGTTCGTGTCGGCGCCGCCGCCGAGCTCGGGCGGCGTGACGATGTGCGAGACGCTGAACATCCTCGAAGGGTATGACCTGCGCAAGCTCGGCTACCACTCGGCCGCTTCGGTTCACTACATGACCGAAGCGATGCGTCACGCGTATGAAGACCGCAACACGCTGCTGGGCGATCCGAACTTCATCGACAACCCGGTCGCGAAGCTGACGAGCAAGGAATACGCGGCGCAGATCCGCAAGAGCATCCATGCCGATACGGCGACGCCGTCGGTCGACGTGCAGCCCGGTGTCGGCGTGCACGAGAAACCGGAAACGACGCATTACTCGATCATCGACCACGACGGCAACGCGGTGTCGACGACCTATACGGTCAACGGCCGCTTCGGCGCCGTGGTCATCGCGCCGGGCACGGGCTTCTTCCTGAACGACGAGATGGACGACTTCACCGTGAAGGTCGGCGCGCAGAACATGTTCGGCCTCGTGCAGGGCACGCGCAACTCGATCGCGCCGGGCAAGCGTCCGCTGTCGTCGATGGCACCGACCATCGTGAAGAAGGACGGCAAGGTGTTCATGGTGGTCGGTTCGCCGGGCGGCTCGCGCATCATCACGATCACGCTGCAGACCGTGCTGAACGTGATCGACTACGGGATGACGCCGCAGGACGCGGTCGCCGCGCCGCGCATCCATCACCAGTGGCTGCCTGACGAGGTCTATTACGAAACCTACGGCCTGTCGCCCGACACGCTCGCGATCCTGCGCAACATGGGCTACAAGATGGTCGAGCAGACGCCGTGGGGCGCCGCCGAGCTGATCATGGTCGGCCTGCCGGGCACCGAAGCGGCGAGCCGCCAGAGTTCCGGCAACGATTCGTCGGTGTCCGGCAACGTGCGTGCCGGCTTCATCTACGGCTACAACGACCCGCGCCGTCCGGCCGGCTCGGCGATCGGCTACTGACCGGATCGTTTCATGCCGAACCGCTGCTGCCGGCGTTCGCCTTCCCGCGAATGCCGCTGCGGCGGCAGCGCGTCCGTTCGCGGACATCCGCAAGCCTGACCGGCTTGCCACGCGCGTGCCGCGGCACGGCACGGGGCGCGCGTCTCTCACCCGTCAACCCCTTCACCGTGCGGCGAATCCCGTTATGAACAAACGAATGTCTGCGGCAGGCTGGATCCTGCTCGCGATGGCGGCCGGCATCCTCATCGGCTACCTGATCTTCACGCAGTTCCCGGACAAGCAGTCGGCCGCGGAAATCGCCGGCTACATCTCGCTCGTGTCCGACGTGTTCCTGCGGCTGATCAAGATGGTGATCGGCCCGCTGGTGTTCTCGA
This sequence comes from Burkholderia cepacia complex sp. TUM26381, assembly GCF_057439935.1. NCBI lineage: Bacteria > Pseudomonadati > Pseudomonadota > Betaproteobacteria > Burkholderiales > Burkholderiaceae > Burkholderia > Burkholderia cepacia complex sp. TUM26381. The sequence continues at coordinate 1,134,262 of NZ_CM172007.1, forward strand.
CACTCGTCGTCGGCATTGCGCACATGGGTGATGCGTCGTCGGTCGGGCGCGTGTTCGTGAAGGCGCTCGGCTGGTTCGTCACCGCATCGCTGATCTCGCTGCTGCTCGGGCTGCTGATGGCGAATGTGCTGCGACCGGGCGAGAATCTCGGCCTGCCGTTGCCGGACATCGGCGCGTCCGCGCATCTCGCGACATCCAAGTTCACGCTGAAGGATTTCGTCGGCCACATGGTGCCGAAATCGTTCGCCGAGGCGATGACGAACAACGAGATCCTGCAGATCGTCGTGTTCTCGATGTTCTTCGGCGTCGCGCTGTCGGCGCTCGGCGAGCGCGGCAAGATCCTCGTGGCCGCGATCGACCAGCTCGCGCACGTGATGCTGAAGATCACCGGTTACGTGATGAAGCTCGCACCGCTCGCGGTGATGGCTGCGATGGCGTCGACCGTCGCGATCAACGGGTTGTCGATCCTGCTGAAGTTCGCGGTGTTCATGGGCGACTTCTACGTGAGCCTCGTGCTGCTGTGGGCCACGCTCGTCGCCGCCGGGCTGCTGTTCCTCGGCCGCCGCGTGTTCAAGCTGCTGGTGCTGATCAAGGAAGCGTTCATGCTGTCGTTCGCGACCGCGAGCTCGGAAGCCGCGTACCCGAAGATCCTCGATGCACTCGACCGTTTCGGCGTGCGCCGCAAGATTTCGAGCTTCGTGATGCCGATGGGTTATTCGTTCAACCTCGACGGCTCGATGATGTACTGCACGTTCGCGTCGCTGTTCATCGCGCAGGCCTACAACATCCACCTGTCGCTCGGCACGCAGGTCACGATGCTGCTGATCCTGATGCTGACGTCGAAGGGGATGGCCGGCGTGCCGCGCGCATCGCTCGTCGTGATCGCCGCGACGCTGCACCAGTTCAACATCCCGGAGGCCGGGCTGCTGCTGATCCTCGGTGTCGACACGTTCCTCGACATGGGCCGCTCGGCCACGAACGCGGTCGGCAATTCGATTGCCAGCGCGGTGGTCGCGAAGTGGGAAGGCGAGCTGATGTCGGAGTCCGAAGCGCAGGCGCATGCCGCGCATCTCGACGCCGAACTCGAACGGCAGAACAGCGATCCGGCCTATGGCGCCGGTCAGGCAACGTCGACCTGACGTCAGGCCGCCAGGGCCTCGTCGATGCACGCCGCGAGCACCATCGCGGCGGCGTTGCCCGGTGTCGAGCCGAGCAGCTGCGGCGCATAGACGCTGTCGCCGGCCTCGATCGATCGCCCCGACAGCGCGCACACGCCGCGTTTGCGCGTCGTGAACAGCCGCCACTTCTGGTAGCCGTAATGCCCGGTGCACGCGTCGCGCCACGAAATCATCACGGTGTCGGCCGTGGGCCGCTCGAGCACGCTGATGGTCGGCTTGCTCGTCGGGTCCCACGACGGCAGCCGGTCGCGGGTGATGGTGCGCCGCCGCGGGAGGCCCCACGAGACGGACGGCATGTCGAAACTGCCGATCGCGGCGACGGTCATGAGCCAGGGCGCTGCAGGGTTGTTCATGTTTCTTTTCCTCGAAACGTAACGCGGTGCCGCCACGCGCGGCATCACGACAGGCGGATGCGCGGCTGCACCCAGCCGTTGATCCGCTCGGCGATCCACAGCAGGGTCGCCTTGGAAAAACCGTGCAGCGCCTGCTGGTGCCGCCGGTAGAGCATCAGGTGGCTGAACTGCGCGAAACGCCCCTGGATGAAGCCGCCGCGGAAGAACCCGAACTGCCCGAGCGTGCCGAACGCGTCGTAATCGCTGATCGACACGAGCGCGCCGAAATCGTGGAACGCGAACGGCGGGATCGGCGTGCCGTCGAGCCACGCGGGCAGGTGCTTCGCGAGATGCTCGGCCTGCTGCGTCGCGACCTGCGCGGTGGGCGGCAACGGCCGTTCCTGGCCGTCGGGCAGCAGGCTCGCGCAATCGCCGATCGCGAATATGTGTTCGTCGCCCGTTGCCTGCAGCGTGGGCCCGACGACGACCTGGTTCGCGCGGTTCGTGTCGAGCCCGCCAAGCGCCTGCATGAAATCGGGCGCCTTCACGCCGGCCGCCCAGACCATCAGGTCCGCTGCGGCGAACGAACCGTCGCCATAGTGGAAGCCGTTCGCATCGGCCGACGTCACGCGCGTCGACGTCAGCACGTGAAAACCGATCTGTTCGAGCCGCCGCTGCGCGGATGCCGAAATTCTTGGCGGAAACGCGGCGAGGATGCGCGGGCCGCTTTCGAGCAGCGTGAGCTGCAGCCGCTCGCGCACCGTCTCGTCGCCATAGGCCTGCGCGACTTCCAGCAGGCGGCTCAGCTCCGCCGCAAGCTCCACGCCCGTCGCGCCCGCACCGACGATTGCGACGCGGAACGGTTCGTCGCGCGCGATGCTGCGGAACACGCGCATCCGCAACGCTTCGTTGAAGGTCTCGGCTTGCTGCTGGCTGTCGATGAAGTAGCAGTGCTCCCGCACGCCCGGCACGCCGAAATCGTTGGCCTGGCTGCCGAGCGCGAGGATCAGCACGTCGTATTCGAGTTCACGCGCGTCGATCACCACGTCGCCGGCCTGCGAGCGGATCTCGCCGAGCTGCACGCGGCGGCGCGCGCGATCGAGCCCCTTCAGTTCGCCCGGCTGGTACGTGTAGCCGTGGTCGCGGGCATGGGCGAGGAAGATCACCTGCTGCTGCTGGACGTCGCGCGTACCGGCCGCGATCGTGTGCAGCATCGGCTTCCAGATATGGGTCGGACTGCGGTCGACGATGGTGACCTGCGCACGCCCGGACCGGCCGAGACGCTCGCCCAGGCGGGTCGCGAGCTGCAACCCGGCGATCCCGCCGCCGACGATGACGATGCGTGTAGGGGTAGTCATGGATAAATCATCACGTGATGAATAAGGTATGATCGTAGCGCTTCCCGGCTCCGCGTGTCAACGGAGTAGGGCAGGCCATCCAATTCCGGGGAAATGAAACCGGGGCCCGAACACGGGCAATCGAACCATTCAAGGGGAGCAGGAAAACGTGGCTGAAGTCACTGAGCGCGTGCCGTCGAAGCGGCGTACGCGCGGGCGGCCGCTGGCGGAGGCGTCCGTCGGTCCGGACGTGATATTGCGGGCCGCGCGCCGAACCTTTGCGAAGCGTGGCTACGATGCGACGAGCGTGCGCGAAGTCGCGCGCGAACTGGGCATCGACGCGGCGTTGATCGCCCATCATTTCGGTACGAAGGAAACGTTGTGGCTGGCTGTCGTCGAGCAGATCGTCGAGCTGGCCGAACCGTTGTTCGATGCGCTGCGTGCACTGCGCACGTCATCGCTGCCGCATCGCGACCGCGTGCGGCGCGCGCTCGAGCTGTGCGTCGATCACGAGTTTGCGGAGCCGGACATCGGCATGTTCTTCTCGACGGCGGCGACCGAGGAGGGCGGCCGGCTCGACCGGCTGCAGGAGCGGATCGTGCGCCCGTATCACGATGCGATGTTTCCGCTGCTGGCGGACGCGGTCGAGGCCGGCGCGATCCGCCCGGTCGATCCGAACGTGCTGTTCTTCATGATCGCGAGCGCGGTCGGCACGACGGTGTCGTACAGCCACACGATGCTGGAGTTCACGTCGCTGCCGACGCGGCCGGATGCATTCCGGGAAGCCGTGCTCGCCGTCGCGTTCAACCTCATCGGCGACTGAGCGCCGCGCGCGCGATGCGCGCGGTCACGTCGCCGCAACCAGCCCCAGTTCGCGCACCGCGTTTCGCGCGGTCTCGCGCAGCGCATCGACGAGCGGCGACGGCGTGCGATACGCGATCGCCAGCTCGTACGCAAGCGGGCTGCCCGCATCCTTCAGTTCGCAGAACGTAATGCCTTGCGGCTGCATCGGCACGAACAGGCGCGGCATCAGCGCGACGCCGATGCCGCCTGCGACGAGCCCGGCCGTCGTTTGCATCTGGCGCGGCTGCTGCACCACCCGCGGCGCGAACCCGGCCTGTGCGCAGGCCGTCGCGATCAGCGCATGCATGCCGGGTCCGTGGTGCGCGGCAAACATGACCCACGGCTCGTCCGCCAGCTCGGCGAGCGCGATGCGCTTGCGGCGCGCGAGCCGGTGGCCGGCGGGCAGCGCGGCCACCATCCGGTCGCGCAGCAGCGGCTCGACGCGCACGTCGCCGGCATCGGCCACCGGCAGGACGACGAGGCCGACGTCCGTGCGGTCCTGACGCAGCGCGAGCACCTGTTCGGCGGTCGTGCCTTCTTCCAGCTGGAAATCGACGCCCGGATGCCGTTCCTGGAAGGCGCGCAGGATCAGCGGCAGCAGCGCGTTGACCGTACTGTCGACGAAGCGCAGCCGCAGCGTGCCGCCGAGACCGGCGCCCGCGCGGCGGGCCACCGCCACCGCGCGTTCGGCCTGTTCGAGTGCGCGCCGCGCTTCGAGCAGGAACGCTTCGCCGGCCGGCGTGAGCCGCGAGCCGCGGTTGTCGCGTTCGAGCAGCGCGACGCCCAGTGCGTCTTCGAGCTTGCGGATCGCGGCGCTCAACGGCGGCTGTGCCATGTGCAGCCGCTCGGCCGCACGCCGGAAGCTGAGCGTCTCGGCAACGGCGATGAATTGCCTGAACTGGCGCAGATCGATCATGCGATACCTTCCATGTATCAGTGGATCACTGAATTCGTATTTTACCTATCACCCGGCGCTGCCCAGAATGTCCTTGTCATCCATCGTCGATAGTCAGGAGGGCAGGTCATGACGGGCAGCGAACAGCAACGTACGGCGATCGTCACGGGCGGGTCGGGCGGGATCGGCTTCGCGATCGCGAGCAGGCTGGTGCAGGACGGGTATCGGGTCGCGATCGTCGGGCGCGACGTGGCGCGGCTGGAGGCGGCCGTCGCGCGGCTCGGCCGTGCGGCAATCGGGCAGGCCGGTGATTTGAGCGTGAGGCGCGACGCGCAAGCGGCGGTGGCCGCCATCGTCGCGCGCTGGCCGCGCATCGACGTGCTCGTCAACAACGCGGGGCTGACCGGCCGCGTCGGCGCGGATACGGAGGCGGGCGAAGCAGAGGTCGTGTGGGACGCGGTGCTCGACGCGAACCTGAAAAGCCTGTTCCTGACGACGATGGCCGTCCTGCCGCACCTGGCCGACCACGCCGCGCGGATCGTCAACATCGGTTCGATCGCGGCGCGCGCGGGCAGCCTGTTGCCGGGCGGCCTCGCGTATGCGGCCGCGAAGGCCGGCGTCGAAGGGTTCACCGCTGCGCTCGCGCGCGAGCTCGGGCCGCGCGGCGCGACGGTCAATACGGTCGCGCCCGGCTATATCGCCGATACGCGTTTCTTCGGCGACGGTGGCGTTGCACCGGCCATCGCGGCGGCGATCCGCGAGCAGACGCCGGTTGGCCGCGCCGGGCAGCCGGACGACATCGCCGATGCGGTCGCGTGGCTCGCCGGGCCGCGCGCGTCGTTCGTCACGGGCGCGACGATCGCGGCGAACGGTGGCTGGCGCGTCGGGTAACGGACACCGCGCGAGCGGCGGGCGCGGGTGCGTCCGTCATTCGGGATCCGCCGGCGGTTTGTCGCCGAGCCAGCGCCGCGCGCCGGGCCCGTTGCGGCCCGCGCGGTCTTCCGGATTGGTCAGCTTGCAGCGCTTCAGCGACAGGCAGCCGCAGCCGATGCATTCGTCGAGGTTGATGTAGAGCCGCTGCAGTTCCTCGATCCGGTTCGCGACGCGCTGCTTCCAGCCGCGCGACAGCCGCTGCCAGTCCTTGTTGCTCGGCGCGGTGTCCTCGGGGAGGCTGACGAGCTGTTCGGCGATTTCGTCGAGCGAATAGCCGATCTTCTGCGCGAACACGATGAACGCGATCAGCCGCAGCACCGCACGCGAATAGTGACGATGGCTCGAGCCGTTCCGGTGGGACTTGATGAGCCCGCGCGTCTCGTAGAACCGCAGCGTCGACGCCGGCACGCCGCTGCGCGCGGCCACTTCGCGGATCGACATCAGCGGCCATTTCGGTTCTTCCGGGGTACCCATGACGTTCTCCGGGGAAAGCTTGACTTGAAGTTAACTTCAACTTTTATGCTACGCGGCAGTTTAACCCGTCGCGAGGCATCATGCTCTCCTTATCCCTACGCAGGACGTCGCCTTTGGGCGCCGCCTGCGCACTGTTGCTGGCGTTGTCGGGCTGTCACGACGGCAAAGACACGTCGTCGGCCCATCCCCTTCCCGAAGTCGGTGTCGCGACTGTCGCGCCGCGCACGGTCCGCCTCGCGGACGCGTTCAACGGGCGTGTCGAAGCGGTCGACGCGGTCGAATTGCGGCCGCGCGTCAGCGGCTATCTGCAGCGTGTCGCCTACAAGGAGGGGGATCTCGTCGCGCAGGGCGCGCTGCTGTTCGAGATCGACCCGCGTCCATACCGGATCGCGCTCGACCGCGCCAACGCGCAGCAGCAGCGCGCCCGCGCGGCCGCGAGCCTTGCCCAGGTGCAGCTCAAGCGCGTGCAGACGCTGATCGATGCGCATGCGACGTCGCAGGAGGAACTCGACAATGCGCGCGCGACCGCCGAACAGGCGCGTGCGGATCTGCAGGCGGCCGATGCGGCCGTCGCCGATGCGAAGCTCAATCTCGGCTTCACCGAAGTGCGCGCGCCGATCGCGGGCCGCGTCGGCCGCGCGGTCGCGACCGTCGGCAACCTCGCGCGCGCGGACGACACGCTGCTGACGACCGTCGTGTCGCAGGATCCGGTCTACGTGTACTTCGACTGCGACGAACAGAGCTACCTGCGCTACAACGCGCGCCGTGCCGATCCGAAGCATCGCGCGATCGGCGCCGATCCGGTGCGTGTGGGCCTCGCGAACGAAACGGGCTTCCCGCATGCGGGCACCGTCGATTTCCTCGACAACCGGCTCGACCCGCAAACCGGCACGATCCGCGCGCGCGTGCGGTTGCCCAATGCGGACCATACGTTCACGCCGGGCCTGTATGCACGTGTGCAACTCGTCAGCGGCCGCGACCAGGATGCGCTGCTCGTCGACGACAAGGCCGTGCTCACCGACCAGGACCGCAAGTACGTGTACGTGATCGGCCCCGGCGACAAGGCGCTGCGCCGCGACGTGACGATCGGCCGCGAGCTGGAGGGCGAGCGGATCGTCGAGAAGGGGCTGCAGGCGGGCGATCGCGTGGTCGTCGACGGCGTGCAGCGGATCTACTATCCGGGTGCGCAGGTGAAGCCGAAGGCGCTGCCCGCGCGCGCCGATGCGGGCGGCGGCAACGGCACGCAGGCCGTGGCCGATGCCGGCGCGCCTGCCGCGCAATGACGGGAGAACGGTAATGGATTTCTCCCGATTCTTCATCGACCGGCCGATCTTTGCGGTCGTGCTGTCGATCGTCATCTTCGCGATCGGCCTGATCTCGATTCCGATGCTGCCGGCCGGCGAATACCCGGAAGTCGTGCCGCCGAGCGTGGTCGTGCGGGCGACGTACCCGGGCGCGAACCCGAAGGAAATCGCCGAATCGGTCGCCGAACCGCTGGAAGAGGCGATCAACGGCGTCGAAGGCATCATGTACATGAAGTCGGTCGCCGGGTCGGACGGCAGCCTGCAGGTCGTCGTCACGTTCCTGCAGGGTGTCGATCCCGACACGGCCGCCGTGCGCGTGCAGAACCGCGTGAGCCAGGCGCTGTCGCGCCTGCCCGACGAGGTGCGCCAGTACGGCGTGACCACGCAGAAGCAGTCGCCGACGCCGCTGATGTACGTGAGCCTCTATTCGCCGGACAACAGCCGCGATTCGCTGTACCTGCGCAACTACCTGACGCTGCACGTGAAGGACGAGCTGTCGCGGCTCACCGGCATCGGCGACGTCGGCGTGTACGGCTCCGGCGACTATGCGATGCGGCTGTGGCTCGACCCGAACCGGCTGGCGTCGCGCGGGCTGACCGCGAGCGACGTGATCGCGGCCGTGCGCGAGCAGAACGTGCAGGTGTCGGCGGGCCAGCTTGGTGCGGAACCGTCGCCGAAGAAAAACGACTTCCTCGTGTCGATCAACGTGCGCGGCCGCCTGCGCACGGTGCAGGAGTTCAGCGACATCGTGTTGCGCAACGGCGACGACGGCCAGGTCGTGAAGCTGTCCGACGTCGCGCGCATCGAGCTCGGCGCGGGCGACTACACGCTGCGCTCGTACTTCAACGACAAGCATTCGGCCGTGGTCGGCATCTTCCTGTCGCCGGGTGCGAACGCGCTCGACGTCGCGAAGGCCGTGTATGCGAAGCTCGACGAGCTGTCGAAGCGGTTCCCGCCCGGCGTCGCGTACCGCCCCGTGTGGGACCCGACGGTGTTCGTGCGCGAGTCGATCCGCGCGGTGCAGCACACGCTGATCGAGGCCGTCGTGCTGGTCGTGCTCGTCGTGATCCTGTTCCTGCAGACGTGGCGCGCATCGATCATTCCGCTGGTCGCCGTGCCGGTGTCGGTCGTCGGTACGTTCGCGTGGCTCTACCTGCTCGGCTATTCGATCAACACGCTGACGCTGTTCGGGCTCGTGCTCGCGATCGGGATCGTCGTCGACGATGCGATCGTCGTCGTCGAGAACGTCGAGCGCAACATCGCGCAGGGGCTGAGCCCACGCGATGCCGCGCACCAGGCGATGCGCGAGGTGTCGGGGCCGATCGTCGCGATCGCGCTCGTGCTGTGTGCGGTGTTCGTGCCGATGGCGTTCATGTCGGGCGTCACGGGCCAGTTCTACAAGCAGTTCGCGGTGACGATCGCGATCTCGACGGTGATTTCCGCGATCAATTCGCTGACGTTGTCGCCGGCGCTCGCCGCGAAGCTGCTGCGTCCGCACGGCGCCCCGAAGGATGCGTTGACGCGCGGGCTCGACCGCGCATTCGGCTGGCTGTTTCATCCGTTCAACCGCTTCTTCGAGCGTAGCTCCGACCGCTATCACGGCGTCGTGGGTCGCACGCTGAAGCGGCGCGGCGTGGTGTTCGCGGTCTATGCGACGCTGCTCGCGGCGACCGCGCTGCTGTTGAACGCGGTGCCGGGCGGCTTCATCCCCGTGCAGGACAAGCTGTACCTGTTCGCGGGCGCGAAGCTGCCGGAAGGCGCGTCGCTCGCGCGCACCAGCGCGGTGACCGAGCAGATGACGAAGATCGCGCTCGGCACCGACGGGGTCGAGATGGTGCCGGCATTCGCGGGGCTGAATGCGCTGCAGGGCGTGAATACGCCGAACATCACGAACTCGTACGTGATCCTGAAGCCGTTCGACCGGCGCCACCGCAGCGCCGCGCAGATCAACGCGGACCTGAACGCACGCTTCGCGGCGATCAATGGCGGCATTACCTATGCGCTGATGCCGCCGCCGATCCAGGGCCTCGGCAACGGTTCCGGTTACTCGCTGTACCTGGAGGATCGCGGCGGGCTCGGCTACGGCGAACTGCAAAAGGCGCTCACGACATTCCAGGCCGCCGTCGCGAAGACGCCGGGGATGAGCTATCCGGTCAGCTCGTACCAGGCGAACATCCCGCAACTCGAGGTGAAGGTCGACCGGCTGAAGGCGAAGGCGCAGGGCGTCGCGCTGACCGACCTGTTCAATACGCTGCAGGTGTATCTCGGCTCGATGTACGTGAACGACTTCAACGTGTTCGGCCGCGTGTATCGCGTGATGGCGCAGGCCGATGCCGGCCACCGGCAGACGGCCGCCGACATCGCGAACCTGCGCACGCGTAATGCCAGGGGCGAGATGGTGCCGATCGGCTCGATGGTGACGGTGGGGCCCGCGTACGGTCCCGATCCGGTCGTGCGCTACAACGGCTATCCGGCCGCCGACCTGATCGGTGACGCCGATCCGAAGGTGATGTCGTCGTCGCAGGCGATCGCGAAGCTCCAGCAGATCGCGAAGGAGGTGCTGCCCCCGGGCATCACGCTCGAATGGACCGACCTCAGCTACCAGCAGGTCACGCAGAGCAACGCGGCGATCGTGGTATTCCCGCTTGCCGTGATGCTCGTGTTCCTCGTGCTCGCATCGCTGTACGAGAGCTGGACGCTGCCGCTCGCGGTGATCCTGATCGTGCCGGTGTGCATGTGCGCGGCGCTATTCGGCGTATGGCTGTCCGGCGGTGACAACAACGTGTTCGTGCAGGTCGGCCTGGTCGTGTTGATGGGGCTCGCGTGCAAGAACGCGATCCTGATCGTCGAGTTCGCGCGCGAGCTCGAAATCCAGGGCAAGGGCGTGATCGAGGCGGCACTCGAAGCGTGCAAGCTGCGGCTGCGCCCGATCGTGATGACGTCGGTCGCGTTCATCGCGGGCTCGGTGCCGCTCCTGATCGGCAGCGGCGCGGGCAGCGAAGTGCGTGCGGCCACCGGCATCACCGTGTTCGCGGGGATGCTGGGCGTCACGGTGTTCGGGCTGTTCCTGACGCCCGTGTTCTACGTGGCGATCCGCAAGCTCGCGGGCGGCACGCCGGCCGTCTGGAGCGAACAGCACGGCACCCTCGAAGGAGAAAACCGATGAGCGCCGCTTTCCGTCTTTCCGCGCTCGCGATGTCGGTGGCGCTCGCCGCGTGCGCGGTCGGCCCCGATTTCAAGCGGCCCGATACGGCCACGGCCGCGCGGTTCGCGCGTGACGGCCATCCGGCGCCGCAGCGCGACGCGTCGCCGGCCGAGATGCCGCCCGATGCGTCGGCCGCCGCCGATGCCACGTTCTGGCGCGGCTTCGGCGATCCGGCGCTGACGCAGCTGATCGACGCGGCGCTGGCGGCCAACCAGGACCTGCAGGTCGCGGTATCGCGTTACGACGCGTCGAACGCGTTGCTGTCGGAGGCAACCTTCGACCGCTATCCGACCATCACCGCGAGCGGCCAGATCGGCCATCAGCTGATGAGCAAGGACCAGGCGTTCGGCGCGCCGCGCAGCCAGCGCAATACGCCGACGTCGAACGTCGGGATCAATGCCGCCTGGGAACTCGACCTGTTCGGCCGCGTGCGGCGCTCGATCGAGTCGCAGCGTGCGGAAACGGCGGCCAGCGCGGCCGACGTGCGCGCGGTGCGCGTCGCGATCGCGGGCGAGGTGGCGAGCACGTACGTCGATCTGCGCGGCTCGCAGGAACGGCTGCGGATCGCGCGCGAGAACGCCGACAACCAGAAGCAGACGCTCGCGCTGATCAATGCACGCGTCGGCGCGGGAAGAGGGTCCGAACTCGACGCGGCGCGTGCGCGTGCGCAGTACGAATCGACGACGTCGCGGATCGCCGTGTACGAAGCCGCGATCGGCGTCGACGAGCATCGGCTCGCGGTGCTGACCGGCCAGACGCCGGATGCGCTGATTGGCCGCTTCGATCTGCCGAAAGCCGGCACATCGGCGCCGCTGCCGGCGCTGGACGCCGACATCGATCCCGGCACGCCGGGCGACCTGCTGCGCCGGCGTCCCGATGTCGCGGCGGCCGAGGCGCGGCTGCACGCGGCGACCGCGCGCGTCGGCGTCGCGACGGCCGACCTGTTCCCGCGCTTCACGCTGTCGGGGCTGCTCGGCAGTGCGACGAGCAGTTACGGGTTCTTCCGCGCGGGCAGCGATACGAACCTGATCGCGCTTGGCATCGACTGGTCGTTCCTCGACGTCGGCCGCGTGCGTGCGCGGATCGCCGCGAGCGACGCGGAAGCGGCCGGCCAGCTCGCGCAGTACCGGCAGACCGTGCTCGGCGCGCTGGAGGAAACCGAGAACGCGCTGCTGCGTGCCGCCCGCACGCGTGACGAGACCGCGCACCTCGTGCGGGCGGCGGACGACAGCGCGCGCGCCGCACAGCTCGCGCAGACACGCTTCTCGGCCGGTGCGATCGACTACTACGAAGTGCTCGATGCGCAACGGACGCTGCTGCAGGCGCAGGATGCGGCGGCCGACGGGCGGATGCGCAGCGCGGCCTCGACGGTCGCGCTGTACAAGGCGCTCGCAGGCGGCTGGCCGTCGGGTACCGGGCAAGGCGCACAAGCCCCGCTTGCGCAGTCGAAGCCGTAGCGCGAGCAGCGGCGCGCGGCAGGCCGGCAGGACGGTGTCTGTCGCGCGCTGCAGGGTCACACGATCGCCGGGTCGACCTTGTCTACGTCGATGCCGTAGCGCCGGATGGCCTCGCCGACGCGTGCGCGCTCGATCACGCCATCGTCGGCGAGCGCTTTCAACGCCGCGATCGCGATGAAGTGGCGGTCGACCTCGAAGAACGTGCGTAGCGCCTCGCGCGTATCCGAGCGGCCGAAGCCGTCGGTGCCGAGCGACACGAAGCGCCGGCCGTCGACGAACGCGCGGATCTGGTCGCCGACGATCTTCATGTAGTCGGTCGCGACGACGACAGGCCCCGTGCGGCCATCGACGCATTGCTGCACATACGGCACACGCGGCGCCTGATCGGGATGCAGCAGGTTCCAGCGCTCCGCGGCCAGCCCGTCGCGGCGCAGCTCGGTCAGGCTCGTCGCGCTCCAGACGTCGCTCGACACGCCGAAGTCCTGCGCGAGCAGGTCGCTGGCGGCGATCACTTCGCGCAGGATCGCGCCGCTGCCCATCAGCTGCACGTGCGGTGCATCGGCGGTGCGCGGTGCGCTTTCGCGCAACAGGTAGAGCCCCTTCAGGATGCCGGCCTCCGCGTGATCGGGCAGCGCCGGATGCGGGTAGTTCTCGTTGAGCAGCGTGATGTAGTAGTAGACGTCCTCCTGTTCCGCGAACATCCGCCGCAGCCCGTCGCGCACGATCACCGCGAGTTCGTATGCATAGGTCGGGTCGTACGACACGCAGTTCGGAATCACCGACGACAGCACCTGGCTATGCCCGTCGTTGTGCTGCAGCCCTTCGCCCATCAGCGTCGTGCGGCCCGACGTCGCGCCGAGCAGGAAGCCGCGCGTGCGGGCGTCGCCGGCCGCCCAGGCAAGATCGCCGACGCGCTGCAGCCCGAACATCGAATAGAAGATGTAGAACGGGATCGCCGGCAGCCCGTGGTTGCTGTACGCGGTGCCGGCCGCGATCCACGACGCGATCGCGCCCGACTCGTTGATCCCTTCCTGGAGGATCTGCCCGTCCTTCGCTTCCTTGTAGTAGCTGAGCTGGCCTGCGTCCTGCGGCGTATAGAGCTGGCCGAGATGCGAGTGGATGCCGATCTGGCGGAACAGGCCCTCCATCCCGAACGTACGCGATTCGTCCGGCACGATCGGCACGACGAGCTTGCCGAGCTGCGGATCCTTCAGCAGCGTGCCGAGGATGCGCACGAACGCCATCGTCGTCGACAGCCCGCGCTCGCCGGTGTCCTTCAATTGCGCGTCGAACGCGGCGAGCGGTGGCACCGGCAGCGGCTGCACGGCGCTGAAGCGGGCCGGCACGTGGCCGCCGAGCGCCGCGCGGCGCGCCGCGAAATAGCGTGCTTCCGCGCTGCCCGGTTCCGGCTTCAGGTAGGGCAGTTCGTCAAGCTGCGCGTCGCTGACCGGCAGCGCGAAGCGATCGCGGAACGCGCGCACCGCATCGGCGCTCATCTTCTTCAACTGGTGGTTCACGTTCTGGCCTTCGCCGGCTTCGCCCATCCCGAAGCCCTTGACGGTCTTTGCGAGCACGACGGTCGGCCGGCCGTCCGCGCGCATCGCCTGCGCATAGGCCGCGTGGACCTTCTCCGGATCGTGACCGCCGCGCGCCAGTTTCCAGATGTCGTTGTCGGACAGGTCGGCGACGAGCTCGAGCAGTTCCGGATACTTGCCGAAGAAGTGCTCGCGCACGTACGCGCCGCTTTGCGACTTGAAGGTCTGGTAGTCGCCGTCGACGCACTCCATCATGCGCTGGCGCAGCAGGCCGGTCGTGTCGCGTTCGAGCAGGCGATCCCAGCCGCCGCCCCAGATCACCTTGACGACGTTCCAGCCGGCCGCGCGGAACGTGCCTTCGAGTTCCTGGATGACCTTGCCGTTGCCGCGCACGGGGCCGTCGAGACGCTGCAGGTTGCAGTTGACGACGAAGATCAGGTTGTCGAGCCGTTCGCGCCCGGCGAGCGAGATGGCCGCGAGCGATTCGGGCTGGTCCATTTCGCCGTCGCCGAGAAACGCCCACACCTTGCGGCCCTGATGCGCTTTCAGCCCGCGGTACTCGAGGTAGCGCATGAAGCGCGCCTGATACGCGGCCGTGAGCGGGCCGAGCCCCATCGACACGGTCGGGAATTGCCAGAACTCCGGCATCAGGCGCGGATGCGGATACGACGACAGCCCGTCGCGCCCTGCTTCACGGCCGGTTTCCCGGCGGAAATTGTCGAGCTGCGCATCCGTGATGCGGCCTTCCAGATACGCGCGGCCGTAGATGCCGGGCGCCGAATGCCCCTGGATGTAGACCATGTCGCCGTCGAACGTATCGGTGCGGCCGCGAAAGAAGTGGTCGAAGCCGACGTCGTACAGCACCGCGGCCGACTGGTAGGTCGCGATGTGGCCGCCGACGTTCGAATGCCGGCCGGCGCGCAGCACCATCACCATCGCGTTCCAGCGGATCATCGCGTTCAGGCGGCGCTCGAGCGCGAGATCGCCCGGGTAGGCCGGCTGCCGTTCACGCGGCACGGAGTTCACGTAGGCGGTCGTCACGCGGCCATGCAGGTCGCCGTGGCGGGCCGCGTCAAGATCGGCGAGCTGGTCGAGCAGGTAGTGCGCGCGCGGGCGGCCTTCGAGTGCGATCACGGATTCGAGCGCATCGAGCCATTCGCGGGTTTCCTGCGGATCGATGTCGGGTAACGCGAGGGGTGCGGTCATGCAGTGTCTCCAGAAGCATCAGGCTGCGCGGGGCGACGGTCGTGGCGCCGCGTCGCGCGACGGAACGCCCGCCGATCGGCGGGCAAAAATGGTTGCAATTGCAATCGTATGAAGACCATTGTTATCGAGGTAAAATTTAATTGCAACTGCAATTCAACGAAAGGAACGACCTGACATGAGCGCAACCGAACCCGATCTGTGGTTCTCGTTCGTCCGCGCGCACCGGACGATGATTCGCGAGATCGAGCGCCGCCTCGCGGCGGCCGGCTTGCCCGCGTACGCGTGGTACGACGCGCTGTGGGGGCTCGAAAGCGGGCCCGACGGCACGCGCCGCATGCACGAACTGGCCGATGTGCTCGCGATCGAGCGCTACAACCTGACGCGGCTCGTCGACCGGCTCGAACAGGAAGGGCTCGTGACGCGCGCGCGGTCCGCAGACGACGGCCGCGCGGCGTTTGCGAGCATCACCGACAAGGGGCGGACGCTGCGCAAGAAGATGTGGAAGGTGTACCAGTCGACGGTCGCCGAGCTCTTTCTCGACCAGTTCGCCGGCAAGGAGCAGGCGGCGATGGCCGCCGCGCTCGACCGCGCGACCGCCGCGGCGCGCGACGCGTCCGCTGACGCGAAGTAACGGCAGCCGGCGCGCCTCAGCCGCGCGCATAGCGGTGCATCGCCTGCGCGGCCCAGTCGGCCGGCACGCGACCGTCGTCGGCCAGCAGGCGGAGCGCGACCGCGGCGATCCACCGCGCATTCGGTGCCCGTGTGCCGGGGCCGGCCGTATCCGCGCCGAGCGCCGTAAAGCGGGCCGGGATGAACGCGCCGATCTGCGCGGCGACGTGCCGCGCATAGCCCGTCACCGCGAGCACCGGCGTGCCGCTTTCGCCGAGGCTTGCCCGCACGTGCGCGACGCGCGGTTCGTCGTGCGGATGCAGCAGGTTCCAGCGGTCGGTTGCGCGACCGTCGCGCGCGAGCTGCGTGTAGCTCGGGCAACTCCAGATCGTCGAGTCGATCCGCCATTCGTCGTGCAGCAGGTCGGCGGCTTCCATCACGTGCGTGAGCGTGCTGCCCGCGCCGCATAGCCGGATGTGCGCGGCCGCGCCGGCTGCCGCGCGCCGGCCGGCCCGCACCATGCCGTTGAACGCGTCGCGGGCTGCGGTCGCCGACAGCGGCTTTGCATCGGGCACACAGTCGTCATGGCCCGCGAGGTAGAAAAACCCCGGCTGGCCGGCGACATAGAGCGTGTGCAGCGCGTGGCGCAGGATCGCGATCGCTTCGTGTCCCGACGCCGGGTCGTACGGCGTGCAGGCGGGGTTCGCGGCCAGCCAGTGCGGAACGTCGGGCGTCACGCCCTTCGGCCAGGACGACGCGGCCGTTTCGGCATCGTTCACGAAGATCCCGCGATCGACGGTTTCGATCGAGGCCAGCCGCAGCCGGTCGATCGCACGCGCGTGCAGCAGGTACAGCAGCGGCCGCTCGAAACGCTTGCCGGGATCGAGAAACCGCAGCGGCCACGCGCTGATGTGGCGATGCGCGCGCGTGTCGGCGAACGACTCGCGTGCATCGGCGCGGACGATCCACACGCGCTTCGACGTCGCCGTATCGCGTTCGAGGCAATCCGCGGCCGCGCGCATGGCGCCGAGCGGGGACACCGCATGGCCTGGCGGCGCGAGCCGCCGTGCCGTGAGCCGTTCGAGGCAGGCCGCCGCGGCGCGGCGGGTGTCGGGCGTCCGCACGGGCGGACCGGGTCGCGCAGTTTGCATGTCCCTCCTTCGAGTACTGGCATGTCGCCGGCGCCATCGGTTCCGGCATAGGATTGCAATTGCAACGATTGTAGTTGCAATGATAATCCGATGACAAGGACCGACATGACCTCGAATCACTCCCTCACGTTCCATACGGCCGATACGCCGAACGGGCACAAGATCGCGATCTATCTGGAAGAGGCCGGGATCGCGCACGACCTCGTGCACGTGAACCTGTCCGCCGGCGAGCAGCGCAGCCCGGCGTTCCTCGCGATCAACCCGAACGGCAAGATCCCGGCCATCGTCGACCACGATACCGGGCTGGCCGTATTCGAATCCGGCGCGATCCTCGGCTATCTCGCCGAGAAGACCGGCTGTCTGCATCCGGAAACGCTGGCCGAGCGCACGGCGGTCCAGCAATGGCTGCATGTCCAGATCGGCGGAATCGGGCCGATGTTCGGCCAGCTGTGGTGGTTCCTGCATGCATCGAAGACGGTCAATGCGGAAGCGATCGACCGCTACCGCAAGGAGGCCACGCGCCTCTACGGGGTCGTGAACCGCCGGTTGGCGGAATCGGCGTATCTCGCGTCGTCGCGGTATTCGATCGCCGACATCGCCGCGTTTCCGTGGCTGCGCACGGCGGCCGAGCTCGATCTCGAGGTTGCCGGTTTTCCGCATGTCGAGCGCTGGCTGGCCGACATCGCCGCACGGCCGGCGGTCCAGCGGGGCCTGATCGCATGCCGCGCGCCGTCGGCCGAGGCGGCGCACTGACTTCGCATCGCCCGCGCTGCATGGGCGGCGCGGGGCCCGGCCGCCTCGCTGCCGGGAAACATTGCTCTCCTTCGTCGTAAACGTCTCGAATGCGTGATATTTGCGCCGCGCGATCCGGTTTAGAGTGGCCGCGAATCGATGACGATGTGTCGTATGGCCGCAGCCCCGGGCCGTACAGGCGCACCAGAGGAGTTGGAGACAAATGGGTGAAGGCAGGATTACGCAGGTCGAGTCGTTCGGTTTCGAGCGCATTCCCGATGCATCGCGCTACGCGCGGCCGATCGATCTGTTCCGGTTGCTGTTCGGCGGCTGCAATACGTTTTCCACATCGGTGCTCGGCAGCTTTCCCGTGCTGGTCGGGCTGTCGTTCAAGGCGGGCGTCTGCGCGATCGTGCTCGGCGTGCTCGCCGGCACCTGCATCCTCGCGCCGATGAGCCTGTTCGGCCCGCGCAACGGCACGAGCGACCCGGTGTCGTCCGGCGCGCATTTCGGCATCCACGGCCGGATCGTCGGCTCATTCCTCGCGCTGCTCACGTCGATCGCGTTCTTCTCGCTCGCGGTGTGGAGTTCCGGCGACGCGCTCGTCGGCGGCGCGCACAACATGGTCGGCGTGCCCGTCAACGGCTTCACGCTCGGCGCGGCCTACATGGTGTTCGCGGTGCTCGTGCTGATCGTCTGCATCTACGGCTTCCGCTTCATGCTGTGGGTCAACAAGATCGCCGTGTGGGCCGCGAGCGTGCTGTTCGTCGCGGGCCTGTTCGCGTTCGCCGGCCTGTTCGACATGAACTATGCGGGCACGCTGCAACTGGGCAGCGCGGGTTTCTGGGCCGCGTTCGTCGGCGCGGTACTGGTCGCGCTGAGCAACCCCGTATCGTTCGCGTCGACGCTCGGCGACTGGGCGCGCTACATTCCGCAGCACACGCCGAAGCATCGCGTGATGGGCGCCGTATTCGCCGCGCAGGTCGCGACGTTCGTGCCGTTCTTCTTCGGCCTTGCGACCGCGACGATCATCGCGGCGAAGGCGCCCGCGTTCATCGCGTCGAACGACTACGTCGGCGGGCTGCTTGCGATCTCGCCGCGCTGGTTCCTGCTGCCGATGTGCCTGATCGCGATCATCGGCGGGATGTCGACCGGCACGACCGCGCTGTACGGCACCGGCCTCGACGTGTCGAGCATGTTCCCGCGCGTCCTGAACCGCGTGCGTGCGACGCTGCTGATCGGCACGATCGCGATCGCGTTCATCTTCGTCGGCCGCTTCTGGTTCAACCTCGTCGAAAGCGTCGCGACATTCTCGACGCTGATCGATACGTTCAGCTGCCCGTGGATGGCGATCATGGTGATCGGCTACGTGACGCGCCGCGGCTACTATCTCGCCGACGACCTGCAGGTGTTCAACCGCGGGCTGCACGGCGGGCACTACTGGTTCACGCACGGCTGGAACGTGCGCGCGATGGGGGCATGGCTGCCGGCTGCGTTCATCGGGCTCGCGTTCGTGAACCTGCCGGGCCAGTTCGTCGGGCCGCTCGGCCACCTCGCGGACGGGCTCGACCTGAGCGTGCCGGTGTCGCTGGCGGTGGGCGGGATCCTGTACTTCGTGCTGCTGACGTTGTATCCGGAGCCGGATGGCGTGTACGGCCCGCACGGGCGCCGCTTCGTGCGCGGCGGCAAGCCGGGCGCACGCGGTGCCGGTGCGCCGGCGATTCAGCCGAAGGGATATTGAGCGGCGCGTGGCGGGTTGTCTCTCGCTACGCTTGCCGAAACGACAACGCCGCCATGCGGGTCAAGCCGCCGGCGGCGTTGTCGTTTCCGTTTCCGGCGTGCGCGGTGGATCAGTGAAACGTGCTGCCCGCGAGCATCCCGCCGTCGACGATGAATTCCGACCCCGTGCAATACGCGGATTCGTCGGACGCGAGGAACAGCACGAGGCTGGCCACTTCGTCGGGCTTGCCGATGCGCGCGATCGGCAGGCCGCTGTAGATCGACGACGGATCGAAATCCGCGAACTCAGGCGGGCGTGCCATCACCGTATCGATGCCGCCCGGATGCACCGAGTTCACGCGAATGCCATAGCGGCCGAATTCGAGCGCGGCAGCCTTGGTCATCCCGCGCACCGCGAACTTGCTCGACACGTATGCGCTGCCGCCCGCGACACCTTCCATCCCGGCCGTCGACGACACATTGACGATCGAGCCGCCGCCTGCTTCCTTCAGCGCGGCCACGGCCGACTTCATGCCGAGCCAGCAGCCGATCTGGTTCACGTCGATCACCTTGCGATAGTCGTCGAGCGAACACGATTCGATCGGCACGAGCTTCAGGATCGCCGCGTTGTTCACGAGAATGTCCAGCCGGCCGAACTGCGCGAGCGTGGCCTGAATGGCTGCCTGCCAGTCGGCTTCGCGGGTGACGTCGAGATGCTGGAATCGCGCGGCGTCGCCCAGTTCGGCCGCGACGCGCCGGCCGGCGTCGTCCAGCACGTCGGCGATCACCACGCGTGCGCCTTCGGCGGCGAACCGGCGCGCTTCCGCTTCGCCCTGGCCGCGGGCGCCGCCGGTGATCAGCGCGACCTTGCCTTCGAGTCGTTTCATCCTGTTTGCTCCTGTGAGTGAGAGGGGACGCGCGGGCTCGCTTACGCGGAGGCGGCCGCCGCGTCGATGATGCGAACCGGATCGGTACCGTCCCAGGTGTGTGCTTCGGCGATGCCGTGCACGATCATGTCGCGCATGCCCGCGCCTTCGATCACTTCGACGCGCACGCCGGGATCGTCGGCGTCGTCGAGATACGCGACGCGCGTGGCCGGGTTGTGCGCTTCGAACACGACGCGCAGGCCGCGCGCCGTGAGCTGCGAGACTGCCGCATCGAGATCGTCGACGACCCACGCGACGTGATGCGGGCCGACGAGCGGCTGCCCGTGCGCATCGCGGTACGGCGACCGCGTGTCGTTCGTGACGTGGATCAGCTCGATCTGCAGATCGCCGCGATACGCGAGGCCGACGTCCATCGTGACCGTCACCGGTTCGCCGAGATACCGGCCGTCGAGGCGCACGTTGCGGAACACGGTCCACGGGCCGACATCGTGGCGGGCGCGCCAGCGCGCGATGCTGCGGTCGAGGTCGGCGACCACGTAGCCGATCTGGTCGATGGGGCCGGGGAGTGGATCGTTCATGTCGTCTCCGTGGCGGACGCACGTATGCGTGCCGCGCGATGAATGACGGCCATGATCGCAACAAAGCGTGTGCTTCGTGCCATCCAAACGGACGAGAACCCGGGGGGACGGCTTGCGCAGCCGTATGGCGCAGCGATGCGATCGGTACGCGCGCTGCAAGGACGGAGAAACGGCCGACGCGTCAACGCGCGGTCGGCGCCTTGACCGTCAGCCGGCAGACCGTCGCGAGCGCGAGCAGGTTCGGATCCCGTTCGCGGCGGTGCAGGAAGCTCAGGCCGATCGTCTGGCGGATCGTCGGTCCGGCGAGCGGCACGAGCGCGATCTTGTGCGCGAACAGGTCGCGCACGCGGCCGGGTAGCAGCGAGCAGCCGACGCCGCCCGACACGAGGTTGATCAGCGAAAAGATGTCGCCTACCCGCATCACGACGTTCGGTGTGACGCCTGCCGTGCGGAATGCCTCCGTGAAGCCGTGATGCGTCGCGAAACCTTCGCCGAGCGACACGAACGGCTCGCCGCCGCACGCGTGGAGATCGATCGCGTCGCGTTGCGCATACGGCGAATCGACCGGCGCGGCGAAGAACATCTCGTCCTCGAACAGCGCGATCGATTCGATCTCGGCGTCCGGTTCGGGCAGCGCCATCAGCGTCGCGTCGATCGCACCCTGCCTGAGCTTGTCGAGCAGGTCGGCGTTCGAGCCGAGCACGAGTTCGGCCTGCAGCTCGGGGCGACGCTCCTTCAGCGCGATCACGACCTCGGGCACGGTGCGGATCGTCAGCGAATACAGCGAACCGATCTTCAACTGGCCCGCGCCATAGCCGGCCGCCTCGCGCGTCGAACGAATGCCGTTCGTCATCGTCTTGAGCACTTCGCCGGCGACTTCGGCGAGCACCTGCGCGGCATCGGTCGGCATCAGGTTCCGCCCCTCGTGGCGGAACAGTGCGCAATGCATGCCTTCCTCGAGCGTATGCAGCGCGCGGTGCACGCTGACGGTGCTCACGCCCAGCGCCTCGGCCGCCTTCGCGAGGCTGCCGGCTTCCATGAACGCGAGCAGAACTTCGAGCTTGCGGAACGTGATCTCTTCGTTGATGCGGTTGCGCATGATGCGGGCGACGGGAAGGGCGGCCGACGATTCTGCCGCAGAACCCGGGCCGCAACAATGCGCGAAAAACCGGGTTTTTCGCGCGGCGGAGGGCGGACGGGGAACATTTAATCTCCGGCTAATCATCTGGCGCGGGCATTAATTGATGCGGA
This sequence comes from Burkholderia cepacia complex sp. TUM26381, assembly GCF_057439935.1. NCBI lineage: Bacteria > Pseudomonadati > Pseudomonadota > Betaproteobacteria > Burkholderiales > Burkholderiaceae > Burkholderia > Burkholderia cepacia complex sp. TUM26381. The sequence continues at coordinate 1,155,888 of NZ_CM172007.1, forward strand.
TTTTCGGCATCCCTATGATCGATTCACGCCGGTCATGCGCGCGGGCCGGGAAGGTCTGCCGTGCGTGCCCGCATCGACCGGCGATGCGAACGGCCGGTTCGCCCATGCCCGCCACGGAACGCGGCAGGCATGCGGCGCGGCACCACGAGACTGCAGGAGAAAAGCATGCGCGACTCACGTCGGAACTCGCGGCAGCGGCAGGTGATCGCCGCAGTCGTCGGCAATACCCTCGAGTGGTACGACTTCATCGTTTACGGTTTCTTCTCGGGCATCATCGCGCGGCTGTTCTTTCCCGCCGAGAGCCAGTACGCATCGCTGCTGATGTCGCTTGCGACGTTCGGCGTCGGTTTCTTCATGCGCCCGGTGGGCGGCATCCTGCTCGGCCTCTATGCGGACCGCAAGGGCCGCAAGGCCGCGATGCAGCTCATCATCCTCCTGATGACGCTGTCGATCGCGCTGATCACGTTCGCGCCATCGTATGCGGCGATCGGCCCGGCGGCGCCGATCCTGATCGTCGTCGCGCGGCTGCTGCAGGGTTTCGCCACCGGCGGCGAATATGCGAGCGCGACCGCGTTCCTCGTCGAAAGCGCCCCCGCGAACCGGCGTGGGCTGTACGGATCGTGGCAGCTGATCGGCCAGTGCCTCGCGGTGTTTTCCGGTGCGGCGATGGGCGCATGGGCCACGCAGTCGCTGTCGGATGCGGCGCTGCACAGCTGGGGCTGGCGCGTGCCGTTCGCGCTCGGGCTGCTGATCGGGCCGGTCGGGTTGTGGATCCGCCGGCACATGGAGGAGACCGAGGCGTTCCTCGATGCGAGCAAGTCGACCGTCGAGCCGCCGGCGAGCGTGTCGCGCGTGCTGCGCGAGAACCTGCGCGGCGTGCTGGTGTCGATGGGGCAGACGATCACCGGGACCGCCGTGTTCTACGTGATGCTCGTGAACATGCCGACGTTCGTGCACAAGACCTTCGGGCTGCCGCTCGACCAGGTGTTCAAGGTGCAGATGGTGGCGGTCGCGCTGCTGACGGTGACGATTCCGGTCGCGGCGATCGTATCCGACCGCATCGGCCGGCGGCCCGTGCTGATCGCCGGCACGTTCGCGCTGCTGACGGTCACGTATCCGCTGTTCTCGTGGCTGGCCGCCGCGCCGGGCATCGGGCGCCTGCTCGTGATGCAGCTCGTGATCTGCACGATCATCGGCATCTGCTACGGCCCCGCGCCGACGACGCTCGCCGAGCAGTTCGCGACCCGTTCGCGGTCGACCGGCGTCGCGCTCGCCTACAACGTCGCGGTGATGGTGTTCGGCGGCTTCGCGCCGTTCATCGTCACATGGCTGACGCGCGCGAGCGGATCGCCCGTCGCCCCCGCGTGGTACGTGCTGTTCGCCGCGTCGTTCGGGCTGCTCGCGAGCGTGTTCATGCATGACGGTGCGCCGTGCGTGGTCGCACGCCGGCAATTCGAGGGCGAGCCGCTGAGCGCGAAGTAGCCGGCCGGGCGGTTGCGCCGGCGACCCATCGGCACAGGCGGCACGCCGGGTATCGGCACAGCCGATGATGAGCATCGCGGGCGGCGGCCTACCGCGGCCGCCGCCCGGTCGTTACGCTTGGGCGATCATCCACGCTGTCCGGAAGGCCCCCATGTCTCGACTCGACTACACGCTGCTCGGCCCCTGCCTGCTCGCCATCGCGCTCGACGCGATGGGGTTCGGGCTCGTCTATCCGATGATGTCCGCGATCTTCAGCGATCCGCACGCGGGCATCCTGCCGGCCGACGCCGGCGCGCACGCGCGCAATTTCTACCTCGGTCTCGGTTACGGGATCTACCCGCTGTGCATGTTCTTCGGCTCGTCGCTGATGGGCGAGCTGTCCGACCGCTACGGCCGCCGCCGGATGCTGCTGCTGTGCGTGCTCGGCCTGGCGGTCGGCTACGCGATGATGGCGGCCGGCGCGTGGCACGCAAGCATCGCGATGCTGCTGGCTGGCCGCGGGCTCACGGGCCTGATGGCCGGTTGCCAGGGCATCGCGCAGGCGGCGATCACCGATCTCAGCACGCCGGAGACCAAGGCGTACAACATGAGCATCATGTCGCTTGCGTTCAGCGCGGGCGTGATCGTCGGCCCGGTGCTCGGCGGCGTGACGTCCGACCGGACGATCTCGCCGCTGTTCGGCTACGGCACGCCGTTCGTGCTGGTCGCCGCGCTGTCGCTGATCTGCGCGTTCTGGACCTGGGCGTCGTATCGCGATTCGGCCGCGCCGCGCGGCGACACGCGCATCGATCCGCTGCTGCCGCTGCGGATCATCCGGGAGGCCGCGCGCCAGCGCAACGTCGCGTTCCTGTCGGTGGTGTTCTTCCTGATGCAGGTCGGCTACGGGCTCTACCTGCAGACCATCATGCTGCTGCTGCAGGCGAAATTCGGTTATACGAGCGCGCGGCTCGGGCTGTTCAGCGGCGTGATCGGCGTCTGCTTCGTGTTCGGCCTGCTGTTCGTCGTACGGCTGATGCTGCGCGTGTGGCGCGTGATCGATATCGCGAAGACGGGCCTGCTCGTCGCCGGGCTGGGCCAGGTCCTGTCCGCGCTGTTTCCGCACGAGCCGGTGCTGTGGGGACTCGCGATGGTCGTCGGCTGCTTCGACATGGTGGCGTACACGACGATGTATACGGCGTTTTCCGATGCCGTCAGCGAGGACCGGCAGGGCTGGGCGCTCGGTGTCGCGGGTTCGGTCATGGCCGTCGCGTGGGTCGTCACGGGCGCGCTGACGAACCTGCTGACCGTGTTCGGCGAGACCGGCCTGCTGTTGATCGGCGGCGCGGGGTTCCTGCTCAGCTTCGCGATGATGGTTGCATATGGCCGCACGCGGCCGGGCGTCCGTACGGCCGCGCTGTCCTAGGCGGTTGCGCACGTTGGCCCGATCCTGTCGGACGTTGTCCTGCGCGCCGCTGTCGCGCAACGCCGCGCGGCCCGACACTGGCGCCTCGCGGCCGGGGAAGTAGCGGGCCGTGTCCGGCGGCGCCGGCAGGCCCGGCGCGCCGTTCCATTCAATGTGCCAACCGAAAGAGAGCGACCCATGCAACATCCCACCATCCGTACCCTGGCCGGCGCGTCCGCGCCGACGTCGATCGATGCCGCCCGTACCGCGCTGCTGGTGATCGATTTCCAGAACGAATACTTCAGCGGCCGGCTGCCGATTCCGGAAGGGCCGCGTGCGCTGGGCAATGCGCAGCGGGTGATCGCGTTCGCCGACCGAGCGGGCATTCCGGTATTCCACGTCCAGCACGTCGATACGGCCGACAGCCCGGTCTTCGCCGACGGCAGCGACGGTTCCGGCTTCCACGCGGACCTGCAGCCGGCCCCGCATCACGCGGTGGTGAGGAAGACGTCGGTGAGCGTGTTCCCGACGACGGACCTCGATGCGCGGCTGAAGGCGGCCGGCATCGACACGCTGATCGTCACGGGCCTGATGACGCATGCATGCGTGGCCGGCGCGGCACGCGACGCGGTGCCGCTCGGCTACGGGGTGATCGTCGTCGACGACGCCTGTGCGACGCGCGACATCGATGTCGCAGACGGCGGCACCGTGCCGCACCGCGACCTGCATCGCGCGACGCTGGCCACACTGTCGGACACGTTCGGCGACGTGCTGACGACCGAACAGGTGCTGGCGCTCGGCGTGGCCTGACGGTTAGCCGGTTCGCGCGTCAGTCCGCCCAGCCCGGCGCGGCGTACACGATTTCGCCGCGGAAGCGCGTCTCGATCACGCGGGTGTGCGCGAACGTCTCGACCGGGTGTGCGAACGGATTGCGGTCGAGGATCGCGAAGCTCGCGTCCTTGCCCGCTTCGAGCGAACCCGTGCAATCGTCGAAGCGCAGCGCATACGCGGTGTTCACCGTATAGGCCTCGAGCATCGTGAGCAGGTCGAGCCGCTCGTGCGGATTCCACGGCGGGCTCTCGGGCTGGTCGATCAGCAGGTGCGTGACGCCCGTCTGGATGATCTGCATCGGGTCCATCGTGCTGACCGACCAGTCGGAGCCGGCCGCGAGCATCGCGCCCGCGTTGCGCAGGCTGCGGAACGGATAGTTGCGTGCAGTGCGCTCGGCGCCGAGCAGGTCGCGGTAGAGCTGTTGCTGTTCCTCGCGGGCGGCCGTCCACAGCGTCTGCACGCTGGCGATGGCGCCGAGCCGGTTGAAGCGGCTCATGTCGGCCGGATCGACGAGCTGCAGGTGCGCGAGCTGCGCGCGCCGGTCGCGCATCCCGTTGCAGCGCTGCACGTATTCAAGCGCGTCGAGCGTCATGCGTACCGCGCGGTCGGCCAGCGTATGGAAGTGCAGGTCGAAGCCGGCCGTATCGGCGAGCAGGCAGATTTCGTTCAGCGCGTCCTGGCTCCACAGCGCGAGGCCGCAGTCGTCGGTGCCCGCGTACGGCTCGAGCAGTGCAGCGGTTTTCGACTCGGGGACGCCGTCGACGAAGATTTTCACCGTATGCAGGCGCAGGTTGTCGCACGCGTATTCGCGGCGCCATCCGACGAAGCGTTCGATCTGCTCGCGCGGGTCGCGGCGCGGGTTCGCGTAGAGGCCTGCGCTCATGTACACCTTCAGCGTGCCGGCGCGCTGCGCGGCGGCGTAGGCCTTGAGTTCGGCCTCCTCGACGCGCGCATCGAACCAGCCCGTGATGCCGTAGCCGTGCGCCATCGCGTGCGCTTTCGCAAGCGACTTCGGGTAGCCGGCCGGGCTCAGTTGCGGAATGATCGGGCACACGCGGTAGAACGCGGCTTCGTGCACGACACCGTTCGGCGCGCCCGATGCATCGCGCTCGATCACCCCGCCGGACGGATCGGGCGTGTCGGCCTGGATCCCGGCCGCTTCGAGCCCCTTCGTGTTGAGGCAGCCGCTGTGCACGTCGAAGCCGACCACGAGCAGCGGCCGATCGGGCACGATCCGGTCGAGCAGCTCGCGGGTCGGATACGCGCCGAACGCGGCGAGGTTCGCGCCGCCGAGATAGACCCACGGCTCGTTCGGCGTCGCGTCGGCGCACGCGCGGATGCGTTGCACGATCGCGTCGGGATCGTTGATGCCGGACAGGTCGAAATCACCGAGGATCTGATGGCCTTCGAGCGGGTGCACGTGACCGTCAATGAGGCCCGGCAGCATCAGCCGGCCGGCGAGATCGACCCTCCGCGTGGCGGGGCCGGCCAGCGGGCGGATGTCGTCGTCGCGGCCGACCGCGACGATCTTGCCGTCCTTCGTGGCGAGCGCCTGCGCGAAGCGGCGCTGCGCGTCGCCCGTGTAAAGCAGACCGTTCAGATAGACGGTATCGGCGTGTTGCATGTGTCTCCTCCGGATGGGGGATCGACGGGCGCACGTGTCCGGCGGGCGAGCCGTGTGGCTCGTCCGTCCGCGTGAACCCGGTCGGGTTGGAATGGGGGCGGGGTGTTACGTGCCGGCGCTGCGCGGCAGGGGCGGCGATGTGCGGTGGCGAAGACCGGCAACGGCTGCCAGGGCGTCATGCCGGTTTCGCCGATGCAGCCGTCTCGGCGTGGCGATGGGCGACGCGCTCGCGGCCGCGCGGGCCGGCGTCCATCCGGTATTCGGCATTCCGTGTCTCCGTGGCATCCGACGCGTTCCTGTCGTCGGTTGAGTCAGATACTAGGAGCGGGAGAGCGGGCTGTCTGTCATTGTTTTGAGGACAACGCGCGACAAAAGGGCGGTGGTTGCAGGAATGTCGCCGCGGCGCCGTCTAGCGGCCGCGGTCTTCCGGCGCCGCTTCTTCTGTCACGCACCACGCAAAGAGTCCGGCCCGGTTCGCGACGCCGAGCTTTGCGAGCGCGCGTCCGAGATAGGTGCGCACGCTGCTCTGCTTGAGCGCGAGCGTGTCGGCGATCTGCGGGACGGGCTGCCCCTGCAGTACCGCGCGGCAGACGAGCCGCTCGCGCTGCGACAGCGCCGCACCGCTGGCCGACAGCCGCTGTTCGAAACGCTGCAGCAGCGCGCCGTCGTCCGAGCGCGGCGTCAGGCGTGCGAGCCGTGCGTGCTGGATCAGCAGCGGCAGCACGAAATCGCCGAGCTGACGCAGCAGCGCCAGTTCGGCCAGCGTATAGGACGGCTGGCCGCGCCGGCGGAACAGCGAGAACGCATAGACGTAGTCGCGCTCGCTGCCGAGTAGCGTGCAGTCTTCGCCGAGCTCGCCGAGCGCGAACTGGCGGCCGTACTCGGTCGCCGTATCGATGTCCTCGTTGCACGAGAACACGAGCTGCGAATCGGTGACGCGCTCGATATGCGGAAGCAGGGTGTCGGATCGCCAGTCGCCCTGTGTATACAGATCGAGCGCGTGGCGCGTGCCGTCGGGATCGTCGCCACCGGCGAAGAACAGCACGTCGACACTGTCGACCGATTGCGATGGCGCGTCGCGACGGTAACGCGTCGCGACGCTGTAATGGGATTGCGGATCGACGGTTTCGCGCAGCCACGCCCAAAGCCGGGCGGGAAACTGCGGACTGCCGAGGCTGGCGACCAGGTCGCCGGCGTTGCTCAGGGAAATATGGGCGGGGCTCATCGTTGACACCGTCTTCGCGAACGGCCGTCCGCGCGGGCCGTGCTTCGCGTGCGGCGGCACGGCGGGCGGCGGTGCGGTCATGCGAGACGGAGGCCGGCGCGGCGGCGAAGCCCGATTGTAGGGGACTTCGTTGCCGCCGGGCATTCGCGCTTGCCCGGCGGGCGGCCGATGTTGCATCGACACTTGCCGGGCGCGCGTCAGAACATCGTGTTCCGGTTCGCGGACGTTTCGGGTACCGGCTGAATGACATCCCAGTGCTCAACGATCTTCCCGTCCTTCACGCGGAAGATGTCGACCACCGCTTCGCCGCGATCGCCCGGACGCTCGGTCGCATGCACGTGCAGGTAGACGAGATCGCCGTCGGTCGCACTGCGGACGATGCGCGCGCGCGATGCCGGATTCTTCTGGAACGCGCCGACGAAGTACGACACGAACGGCTTCTTGCCGTCCGGCACGTGCGGGTTGTGCTGTTTATAGTCGTCCGCGACGACAGCCGCGGCCTCGACCGCTTCGTGCTTGTTGAAGAAGCGGTCGTAGAACGTCAGCACGAGCTGGCGGTTGGCTTCCTCGGCAGCCAGGTCGCGCGTGGCCGGGCCGGCAGCCAGCACGGCTGTCGATGCGGCCAGCAGAACGCATGCGGCAACGGCGCGAACGGGGGAGCGGAACGATGACATGTAGCGGTTTCCTTGTCTGACGATTCGTGGATGGGCGCGCGATGCGCGACTGCGGATTGCGCCGCTCGCGACGACCGGCGGGAGTCGCTGCGGCACACATGCCGTCTCGGCGCGAAGGCGTCGCCGAACAGTCCGTGCCGGTGTCGCGGCTGATCCTGCGCGGCATCGTCATGCTTCGTTGAACTGGCGAATCCGGGCGGCTGTCGGGCCGGTCGAATGGTACAGTTGCCGCGAACCCGTCACAAGAAGTCACCGCGGTGTGAACAGGTCACACCGCGATGACCGTGCGTTGCCCGTGAAAGAGAATCCCGTCATGCCGCTCCCGTCCGCCGACGATACCGTCGAACTTGATCAGCCGTGCCCGATCCGCGATGTGCTGGACCGCATCGGCGACCAGTGGAGCCTGCTCGTGCTCGAAGCGCTGGCGGGCGGCACGATGCGCTTCAACGAACTCGGCCGGGCGATCGGCGATGTGTCGAACCAGATGCTGTCGCGTACGCTGAAGCGGCTCGAGCAGGATGGCTTCGTGAGTCGCGCGTTGTTCGCCGAGGTGCCGCCGCGCGTCGAATATGCGTTGACCGACCTCGGGCGTTCGTTCCTGACGCCGATGCAGGCGATGATCCGGTGGGCCGACGAACATCATCGCGCGATCTGCGCGGCGCGCCGCCGTGCGCGCGAGCAGGAGGGAGGCGGGCGCTGAGCGCGGTGCGCGCACCGGCCCATCCATTGGGGATGGGCTGCAGATGCGCACCGCCGGGTGACGCATGAACGGATGCGTGCGCATCGCCATGCGTGATTTCGTTATCCGAATGACATCGGCAGGATAAGCGTCGCTGGCGGCGTGCCGACAGGGCGCACTGGCCGCACATCGAGATTCCGCCGTGCGCACGATGCGGGTTCGCGCCCGCCGGACTCCGGACTGTCATCGACCGGAGCCGTGCGGGCATTTACCGCCACGAACCGTCGACGTAGACCCACACCCGCCCCTGGCGGCGCCAGTAGCCAGGCACCCAGCGGCGCCCGGGGCGCCGTGCGACCCAGCGGCCGGACACCCATATATAGCGGCCACGCTGCCAGCGCCAGTAGCCATCCACCCATATATAGCCGTGCTGTCGCGGCGGCGGCGGGCGGCGGTCGTGCCGCGCCGCCGGCGGCGCGAAGCCCGGGCGATCGTCGTAGGGCGGGCCGCCGGGCACGCGGTTCGGGCCGGATGGCCGGTACACGGGCGGTGCGGGCTGGGCCGAGGCGGCGCGCAGCCAGCCGGTGCCGGCGAAGGCGGCGGTCAATCCGATGGCGCGCAGCAACGAGCGTCGGTTCATGGCGTGTCCTGTTGTGTATTCGAGGCTGCCTTACATTAGCCTGCCGGTGTGCTTGCCGGGTTACGCGGGCCGTTAAGGCTGTTACCGCGTGTCACGGCGGGCGCAAGCCGCCTTTCCCTTTCCGTCGGCTGACGGGGAGATCGCCGGCGGCCCGGATGCCACGCCATGTTTACGGGGCGGCAGGTGCGTTTTAGGCGCGAGGCGCCTAATATTTGAGACAGGAGTGGGTAAAAGTTGCCGATTTGGGGTGCCGGATCGAATCCGTTTGTTGTTTCTATGCAACCGTCAAGACGATGACATGAAAGAATGATGCGATGAATGCCTCCAAAAAGCCCTCGTCAAGAAGTCAAAAATAATCGTTAAAACAAATACTTATGACGCGGCCCCACTTTCATTATTTCTAGTTCTGGAAAAGCTTATTTCTTTATTTGCGGATCGCTCCCCTAGGGTACACCCCTAAACTCACGGTTCCCAAACGGGCAACTATCCGGGCGTAGCCAGCAGGACCGATGGCACTCCCGGGCGGTTGAAGACCGTTTATGAACAAGGTCGCGAGACCTGCCTCTTTTTAGAAGGGAGCTCCACGAATGAACAAGACTCTGATCGTTGCAGCAGCTGCAGCATCGTTCGCAACCGTCGCTCACGCGCAAAGCAGCGTCACGCTGTACGGCGTGCTGGACGCAGGCATCACCTACCAAAGCAACGTCGGCGGCAAGTCGCTGTGGTCGATGGGCTCGGGTATCGACCAAAGCCGCTTCGGTCTGCGCGGTTCGGAAGACCTCGGTGGCGGCCTGAAGGCAATCTTCACGTTGGAAAGCGGTTTCAACATCGGTAACGGCAAGTTCGCAAACGGCAACGGCGGCATGTTCAACCGCCAGGCTTTCGTTGGCCTGTCGAGCCAGTACGGCACGGTCACGCTGGGTAAGCAGTACGACGCAACGCAAGACTACCTGGCACCGCTGACGGCAACGGGTTCGTGGGGCGGCACGTACTTCGCGCACCCGATCAACAACGATCGTCTGAGCACGAACGGCGACGTCGCACTGAACAACTCGATCAAGTACACGAGCGCTAACTACGCTGGTCTGCAGTTCGGTGGTACGTACTCGTTCTCGAACAACACGAACTTCGGCAACAACCGCGCATACAGCGCTGGTGCGTCGTACCAGTTCCAAGGCCTGAAGCTGGGTGCAGCGTACTCGCAAGCAAACCTGGGTGACGGTACGAACGCCAACGGCGCATCGACGATCGGCGGCCAAGGTCGTGTCCGTACGTACGGCGCTGCTGCTGGTTACGCATTCGGCCCGGCACAAGTCGGCGCTGCATGGACGCAATCGCGTATCGACAACCAAGCTAACGGTGCTGGCACGCTGCGCGCTGACAACTACGAAGTCAACGCAAAGTACAACCTGACGCCGGCTCTCGGCCTGGGTGCTGCTTACACGTACACGAACGCGAAGGTCAACAACGGCAGCTCGCACTGGAACCAGTTCGGCGTGCAAGCTGACTACGCTCTGTCGAAGCGCACCGACGTCTACGCACAAGCTGTGTACCAGCGTGGCGCGAAGGGCAACAACATCGTCGGCACGGGCATCTACAACGGCGACAACACGACGGCATCGAGCTCGTCGATCAACCAAACCGCAGCAACGGTTGGTCTGCGTCACCGCTTCTAAGCGTGACGGGCGGGGCAACCCGCTTCGCAGCATCGAAAAAGGCGCCTTCGGGCGCCTTTTTTTTCGTCTACGAAATGCGATGGCGGTCATCCGGATCGTCCGGACGCAAAAAAGCGAGGCCCGTGCCTCGCTTTTTTGCGTGTGGCGCGCGTCTGGCGCGGCGCTGGCCGGCCGGCGGCTCAGCGCGTGTATTCGCCGTTGGCTTCCGGCTGGAACACGATGGCAGCGACCTTCATCTGCTTTTCGGCGCCGCTCGGCTGCGTCACCTTGACCATCTGGCCGCGTTGCGTGCCCAGCAGCGCCATGCCGACGGGCGAGAAGACGTTCAGGCGGCCGAGTTCGAGATTGGCAGCGTCCGGATAAACAATCGTCCAGGTGGCTTGTTCCTGGGTGGCTTCGTCGAGCAGCGTGATCTGCGAGTTCATCGTGACGACGTTGGCCTTGATGGCGTCGGGCTGGACGATATCGGCGCGTTCGAGCAGCGTGTCGAGCATCGTCTGGAAGCGCGGGTTGTGCTCGGCGTGCTTTTCGAGGCGAGCGACGTCGAGTTCGGTCAGCTGGTAAAGGCGTTGTTTCATGGCAGTTCTCCAAATGATCGGCAGGGGCAGGCGTGGCGTGCCTATGAGGATCGCCCGGAGCCTGTCTGACCTGGCTCCGGGTGGAGACCGAACGGTCAGATCAGGCGCCGGGCAGGGGCGAGCGGCGCCTGGGCCGTGCGTCGAGCGAGGGGGTGCGCCGGATGGCCGGCGTGCGCGCGCACGCCGGCGGGGCCGGACGGCGAAACCGAAAGGGGCGTGAGCGCGTACATGGTGGATGGAATATCGGCTGGCGAATAAAACCTTACGATTCTACAACACAACTTTCGGGATATGTGATCCGGCTGTTGGCGTTTCGTCAGCGATTGTTGTGCAGATGACGTAAGTAGTGGCGGCCCGGTTCGGAAACCGTGGGCGATATTTGCCAATATTGCAACGCTGTATGTTCAAACTAAGGGTTTCCCCTTGGAATGGCGAGCACTACACTGGACTCAATCGCTTCAGACAGTCACTGCCGGGGCGACGTCAAAAGAGAACATATTCCGGAGGTAAATCATGAAGTCGATCATCTACGCAGCAATCGCCGCATCCGTCCTTGCCACCCCGATCGCATCGTTTGCGCAGTCCGAGCAGGGGCTGACCCGCGACCAGGTCAAGGCCGAACTCGTGCAACTCGAGCAGAACGGCTACAAGCCGCTGGCGAGCGATTCGCAGTACCCGAACAACATCCAGGCAGCCGAACAACGCATTCAGCCGAACCAGCCGATGCTCGCGCAAGCCGACACGAGCGGCTACGGTGCCGTGGCAACGGGTGCCGGGCAAGCTGGCCGCCGCATGACGCGGGAAACGCCGAACCCCGTGAACTCGGTTTACTTCGGTAACTGATCGAACGTCCCCCGGTCTGCCCGAGCGCACCACTGAATCGACGAGACGCGCGCCAGTTGCGCGCGTCGTTCGCCCGCAGGAGCAGAACCTCCGTCGCCGCATGTCGGCGGCTTTCAGCCCAGACGCTTATGCGTTTGGGCCTTTTTTGCTGGGGCGAATCAGGCGGACGTGACCGCCGGCGTGCCGTGGATATAGTGTTCGAGCTGGCTGATCGTGAACTGCTGATCGGCAATCACGCTCTTCACGAGGTCGCCGATCGAGATGAGGCCGACCAGCTTGCCGCCGTCGAGGACGGGCAGGTGGCGCATCCGGTGCTCGGTCATCAGCGCCATGCACTCGTCGGTGGATTGCGACGGTTCGACGTAGCGCACTTTCGCCGTCATGATTTCCTCGACGCGCGTGGCTTTCGACGAGCGGTCCTGCAGGACGACCTTGCGCGCGTAGTCGCGCTCGGTGACGATGCCCGCGATGTCGTCGCCGTCCACGACCAGCAGCGCACCGATGCCTTTTTCCGCCATCAGCTTGATGGCGTCGTAAACGAGATCGGTCTTCGTGACGGTGTAGATGGTGCGGCCCGAATCCGGCTTGGCCTTGAGAATCTGCGCGACAGTCGTGCTCATTCGCTTTCTCCGTGTGGTCGATACAGGGAAGGCTGGGCGTTGGTGCGCGACACCCGATGAGCCCAGTATAGCCGGGCAGGCAGTGGCAGTCGCGTGACGTTTCCAGATTAGCGGTAAACTCCCGTCACGCACTATCCACACAACTCCTACATTCCTGAACGTTTCGATTGAATTCATGATGTCTTCGCGTCCCCAATCGCCCACGCCGGGCAATGGCCAGGCCGACGAGTGCGTGACGCTCGTCGCTACCGCGTCGCTGCCTACGCGCTACGGTACGTTCACGTCATACGCGTTCCGCGTATCGGGCAGCGATGCCGAACATCTCGCGCTCGTAATGGGCGACGTGACCGGCGAGCAGTCCGTGCTGACGCGGCTGCATTCCGAATGCCTGACCGGCGACGTGTTCGGCTCGTACCGCTGCGATTGCGGCGAGCAGCTCGATCTCGCATTGCGCTACATCGCGGCCGAAGACCGCGGCGTGCTGCTGTATCTGCGCGGCCATGAAGGCCGCGGGATCGGCCTGAGCAACAAGATCCGCGCCTATGCGCTGCAGGAGCAGGGGCGCGACACCGTCGAAGCGAACCTCGATCTCGGCCTGCCCGACGACGCCCGCGAATACGACTCGGCCGCTGCGATTCTGCGCATGCTCGGCGTGACGTCGGTGCGGCTGATGAGCAACAACCCGAAGAAGTTCGACACGCTCGTGAAGCACGGCATTCCCGTTTGTGAGCGCGTGGCGCTCGCGGTGCCCGTGCGCGAGGAAAACGAGCGTTATATCCGCACGAAGCAGACGAAGTTCGGGCATTACTTCGAGGAAAACGAGTAACGGGAGCGGGCGCACTCGCGCCCATTTCCCATCCTCTGTTCGTCCGATCGTCGCGCGTAGAAGCGACGATCGCGATTTCCCCTTCGCTCGTACCAGTTCCGGGTTCGTGACGTCATCTGCGATTCATTCGCCGCGAGTCCGTTCCACAATCCCATGACCACCACGCCATCGAAGATCGAAACCGAGCGCCTGACGCTGCGTCGCTGGCGACCGGCGGACGCGCAAGCGCTGTCGGCAATGCATGCGGATCCGGACGTGACTGCGTGGCTTGCGCGCGGCCCGATGCCGGCCGACGAGGCGCGTGACGTGCTCGCACGCTTCGACGCGCATTTCGACGCACACGGTTTCGGTGTTTGGGCGGTCGAGCGCCGCGCCGACGCAACGCTGATCGGCCTGTGCGGCCTGTCGCGCGAAGCACGCGCAACGCATCCGATGGCGCCGTGCGTCGAAATCATGTGGCGGCAGGCACGCCACGCGTGGGGGCATGGCTACGTTGCCGAAGCGGCAGCCGCCGCAATGGCCGACGGGTTCGGCCGGATCGGGCTCGGCGAGATCTTCGCGTGGACGGCCGACACCAACCTGCGATCGCAACGGGTGATGCAGCGGCTCGGCATGCTGCGCCAGCCGGCACGCGATTTCGACCATCCTGCGTTACCGGACGGGCATGCGCTGCGACGGCACGTCGTCTATGTCGCACGCCCCGGCGGGAACGCCGGCGCGTAGCGGTTCACGCGTATCCGCCCGTCAACGCCACGTACCGTTCTGCAACACGATCCGGTAGCCGTCGGCATCCTCGAAGGTCTGGCCGGAGATTTCCCAAAACGGATTGAACGACGTCACGGGCATGAAGCCGTGCGCGGTGGCGCGCTCGCATGCGGCTTCCCATTCCGGGCGATCGGGCAGATAGAAGACGATCAGGTCCTCGGGCGTCGGCGACGGCGCGATCGGATGGTCGGGGCAGTGCGTGAACTCGAAGTGATAGTCGAGGCCTTCGCGTCCGAGCATCACGCCGGAAAAGCCGTCGTGGTCTTCGAAGCGCGCCAGGACCGACAGGTCGAGGGCGTCGCGATACATGCGTTCGGTGCGGGCGAGGTTGCCGACCGGGCGGGCAATGCGCAGATGGGCGTGCAAGATGGCCTCGGGGGAGCGTGGCAGACCCGCCGATGATATCCGGTCGGTCCGGATGATGGCGTGTCGGAATGCAAGCTTGCCGGGTAGCAAAGGCGAAGAGCGATGTGTCCCCGCAATCCGCGCAGGCAATAAAAAAGCCCGCTGCTTGAGCGGGCTGAATCCATGTTTGGAGACATGGAGGAGACAGACGTAAATTTAAGGGAAAACCCGGACGTTTGCAAGCCCTCGTTGTATTCATGCAACTGGCGGTCGTTGCCTCGTTCACATACCGCCGGGCCGCGCGTGCGCGGCAAACGCGCCGAACCGTTCCTGCGCGACGGGCAGCGCGTACTTGCTGCGCATCTCCGTCTCGATCCATGCACAGGCCTCGCGCGCGCAGTCGGTCAGCGCGTGGCGCGTCGCATGCCCGTCGATGTCGTAGACGAAGCGCACACCGACCTCGTCGTCGTCAACCTGTCGTTCGAGCTGATTGAGCTGCAGTTGCGGCCCGTGCTGTTGCGACAGCGCGCGCAGCTCGTCGAAGTGATATTCGAGCCAGTCCGCGAAGAACAGCGCGTCGCTGTGGCAGGGCAGGCGGAAAGCCGCGCTGCGCGACGGGCGCGATCCGGCGTCGCCAACCGCCGCATGCGGTTCGCCGTCGGCGGCGGGCAGGTCGACCGGGGCGAGCGGATGCTGAATGTGCCGGTACGGCTCGCGATCGCGCAATGCATGCCACAGCAATTCGTCGCCGGCGGCGCCGGACGGCTGCATCGTCAGGTCGTGCCGGCCGTCGCCGGCCGGGGCGACGCCGCGGATCACGAGGCGCAGCGAGCAGAGCGGCTCGTCCGCGACCAGCAGCGTTGCCGGGCGCGGCAGCCCGCAGACGAGCGGCGCGGCGCCGGCGGCACGAAACACGAGCCCGCGGCGGTCGAGCCGGACGAGCGGCAGCGGCCTGGGAAACGACGGATAGGCGACCGCGATGCGGGCGCCACTGGCGCTCGTCAACCCGGGCATCATCGCGCGAAAGACCTGAGACTGGTCCACGTTGGTTCTCCTTCGTTACGATGCCGCCCGGACCGAAACGCGCGTTCCGGCTCAGGCGGCGATAGCTTGCCGGGCGGCCTGCCCCGGCTCGATTCCTAGCGCAGCAAACGTTTGCGGATCGATGTCGATCCAACACGCGACCACCAGACGACCGTCCACCTGTTTCGGCGGGCCTGCGCGGTGCGCGTGAATACCGATCCGGCGGAACAGCCGCTCCATGCTCGCGAACGTCACGCCGATCAGCTGCCGCGCGCCGAGCTGCGCCGCGCATTCGACGACGGCCGCGAGCATCGGGCGCACGGCCCACTCGGCGTTGCCCGGCCCGCCTTCGTCGTCGGTCGCCGCGAACCGGGACAACTCCCAGACGGCGGCCGATTGCGGCAGCGGCATGTCTGCGGCGATCAGGTCGGCGAACAGCGACTTCAGCAGATACGGGCGCGTCGTCGGCAGCAGGCGCGCACATCCGCACATGTCGCCGACCGCGTTCCTCGCGAACACGTAGACGGTATCGTCGCGATCGAACTGGTCGCGCTCGAAACTTTCGTTCGCCGACGGGAGCGCCCAGCCGAGCTGTTCGATGAACACACGGCGCCGATAGCGCCCTAGATCCGCAGCAAGTTCGTGTGGCAACCGCCCTTCCTCGTGAACGAAGGTCCGCATGGTGTCCTCGGATCTGTACTTTTGTATGCGTGCATTACATCGCGCAGGACGAGGGGGCTGTAACTAGTAACTCTTACAGGTTCGGGCGGACAAACACGCCATTTGCGGCGTGGTAACGGTTTCTTGACCGGCGGGATTGAAAACCAGGCTGCTTTTGCTTATAAAGAGCGCCAGTCTTGCGAAATGATCGGAAGATTGCGCGGCCGGTTGTCACTGGAGCGTCGGACCGGCATGATAGGTGTCGTTGCGACCGAGCAGGGCAGACGCGACCGCGGCGGGCCAGTCGATGCCGGTTAGCCGTGCCGCGAGCGCGGCGGCCGTGCGGAACATGCCGATGTCGGCACCCTTGGCGTCGACGGCCATCACGTTGCTGCGGACGTCGCCGCCTGCAATCACGAACGTGCCCGTCGCGCGTTCGAGGTACCAGTCCCAGCCGACCGTCACGTAAGCGACGCCGGCACTGGCCGTGCGATGCCATTCGGTATAGCCGGCGAGGCGTGCGTCGATCGCGTTGTCGCGCAGTTCGGCAAGCAGCGATGCATCGAGGCCGCTTGCGACATGGTCAAGCACAAGCACGGCCAGTGCGCCTTCTGACAAGCGCACGTAGCCGTCCGGAGACGGGCCGGGGACTGGGTGCAGCAAAGGTGAAGTCATGCGCGGAATGTATCAGCCTCGATAGGGTGCTGGAACCTGACAAGTATGACAGCGTGACGTTGTCGGAGAACGAATGGAACTGCGCTGGCAGGATGCCTACCAACAATTCAGCGCCGCTGAAGACGAGCAGCAACTCTTCCAGCGGATCGCCGCCTATTCCAAGCGGCTGGGATTCGAATACTGCTGTTACGGCATTCGCGTACCGCTGCCCGTTTCGAAGCCGGCGGTCGCCATCTTCAATACCTATCCGGATGGCTGGATGGCGCACTACCAGGCGCAGAACTACATCGAGATCGATTCGACGGTTCGCGACGGCGCACTCAGCACCAACATGATCGTCTGGCCGGACGTCGACCGGATCGACCCGTGCCCGCTGTGGCAGGACGCGCGCGATTTCGGGCTGTCGGTGGGCGTCGCGCAGTCGAGCTGGGCGGCCCGCGGTGCGTTCGGTCTGCTGAGCATCGCACGCCATGCCGACCGGCTGACGCCGGCCGAGATCAACATGCTGACGCTGCAGACGAACTGGCTCGCGAACCTGTCGCATTCGCTGATGAGCCGCTTCATGGTGCCGAAGCTGTCGCCCGCGGCGGGCGTCACGCTGACCGCGCGCGAGCGCGAGGTGCTGTGCTGGACGGCCGAAGGCAAGACCGCGTGCGAAATCGGCCAGATCCTCAGCATCTCGGAACGGACGGTCAACTTCCACGTGAACAACATCCTCGAGAAGCTCGGCGCGACCAACAAGGTCCAGGCGGTCGTCAAGTCGATCTCTGCGGGGCTCATCGAAGCACCCTGACGCACGCGACGGCGGCGCCGGATGCGGTAGCCGCCACGCCAGCTCATTCCATCATCGGCTCCGCTTCCTTCGCGGTCCAGCTCACGCTGGAAATGCTTTTCTCCATGCTCATCCGGCTCGCGATCTGCTCGAGCTTCTGCTGATCCTTCGGATGCAGTTTCAGCGTCGCGGTCACCTTCAGCCGGTCCGGCTGGTCGGGCACGTCCTCGCTCGTCAGGCTCTGGAACGACAGCGGCTTCGCATACATCGAGTTCGACAGCAGCGTGCGGATATGCACTTCGTCGGCGGCGAGGCAGATCACCGTGATCTGGTATTCGCGCACGAGATCGGCGTTCGATACGGGCGTCGCGTTGATCGTCTGGCTGACGCCGCGCAGCACGGTATTGGTGAGCAGCACGACGCCCGTGCCGGCGAGCGCAGGCACGTAATGGCCGGAGCCGGCCAGCACGCCGACGGCGGCCGAGCACCACAGCGTCGCGGCCGTGTTGATGCCCTGGATCGAGCCCTTGTCGCGCATGATCACGCCGCCGCCGAGAAAACCGACGCCCGACACGACGTACGCGGCGATCTGCGTGACACCCGCGACGCCGTTGCCGGTCAGCACGCCGAGCGTGACGAACAGGCATGCGCCGCTCGCCACGAGCGTGATGGTGCGCAGGCCGGCCGTGCGCTGGCGCATCTGGCGCTCGAGGCCGATGGCGACGCCGCAGGCGAACGCGGTGAAAAGACGAAGTGCGAAATCGAAAGTCATGGTTGTCCTGCCGTGCAAGAAGCGCATGCCGGCCTGCGTCGCCGCGGCGCAAGGCCGGGGGCGACGCGGCGATAGCCGTCATCGCGCGGTACTTTACCGCGCGAATGCGTCATTCAGTGTGAAACGGGTAGGCGTGCGGCTCGCGGAACGCGAGCCGGGGCAGGAGAACTGCGTCGGACAGGCGTTCAGGCGGCAAGCGGCGCACGCAACGGAGTGCTGCAACTGTCCACGATGGTTCCTGAAGGAAGAATGGGCGGCATTCTAGTGGGCGGCGCGCGCCTGCGTCAACCGCCTTGCGGCGGCTGCGCTATTGCGCCGAGCCGATCGTCCCCGTCGCGAGCGCGAGCGCGGCGGCGGCCGACAGCGCGCCGGCATAGCTGTCGACCTCCGCGTTCCGGGCGGCGAGCAACTGACTCTGCGCGATCGTCGCGTCGGTGACCGAGCCCACGCCGTTCCGGTACGCGGTGAGCGCCGCGTCGTAGCTCGTCTGCGCGGCATCGACGAGGGCCTTCGCGGCATCGTGCGACGCGAGGCTCGTCTGTACCGCGTTCTGCGCGGCGACGACCTGGCGCACGGCTTCCTCCTTGGTCCGCGTGAGGCGCGCGGACGCGCTTTGCGCATCGTTGCGCGCCTGCATCAGCACGGCCGAGCGCAGGCCGCCGTCGTACAGCGGAATCGTCACGCCGAGGAACACGCCACCGCCGTAGCGGCTGCCGTTCAGGTTGACGGTCGGCGCCTGGTCGCCGATCGCGGGCAGCGCGGAGATGGCCGTGCCGCCGCTTGCGTAGGAGGTCGACGCGGACAGGAAGATCTTCGGCATGAACGCGGCTTCCGCCGCCTTGATCTTCGCGCGATTGGCCTTCTCGAGCGCGAACGCGCCCTGCAGGTCGGGGCGGCGCGCGATCGCGTCCGACACGATCGCATCGACCGACGAACCGAGCGCGGGCGGCAGCGGCCGCTTCGGCAGCGCGGCGATCGTCGGCTTCGACAGCGGCGAGATGCCGAGCGCGGAGACGAGCGCGAGGTAGCTGTCGCTTTCCGCGCCGTTCGCCTGCACGAGCGCGAGGTTTGCCTGCGCGCGGTTCTGCGTCGCCTGCGCGAGCTCGACGACCGTGCCGACGCCGTGCTTGAGCCGCGCGCGGGAAGCCGCGAGGATCGCATCCGCGTTCGCGAGACCCTGCTGCGCGCTGACAGCGCGCGAGCGGGCGGCTTCGTAGCGGTAGTACGAAACCGTCACGTCGTGGATCACCTGCTGGTGCACCGCCGTGAATGCGACGTTCGATGCGATCGACGCCTGTTCGGCCGCTTCGACACGCGCCGCGCGGCCGCCGAAATCGAACAGCAGCCATTGCAGCGACAGCGCCGAGATCGTGCCGTGCACGGTGGTGTTGCTCGACGAATCGCCGAGGATCGTCGACGTCGAGCCGTGGCTCGTCTGGTACGCGCCCATCGCCGTTGCCGACAGGCGCGGCAGGTAGGCGGACTTGGCCAGGCCGACCGCGAGCGCCGCGTTGCGTGCATCGTTCCACGCGATGCGGGTCAGCGGGTTCGACGATTCGGCGAGGTCGATCAGCTCGGCCAGCGTGTACGGATGCGCGGCATCGAGCTCGGCCGGCGGCGAAACCGATGCGAGCGCCGGCGACGCGGGCAGCGTGTAGTCGTGCGCGCGTTGCGCGGACGCCCGCGGCGGGCCCGGCACGATGTCGCCCGCGGCCGACGTTTGCGGCTGCCACGGGCGGTCGGATGCCTCCGGCGCCAGATTGATCGACGACGTCGCGCAACCGGCCAGCGCGACGGCGGTCGCGAGGGCGGCTACGGCGATCGAGGCGGCCGGCGGTTCAGGTCGACGCATGGGGGGCAGGCTCCTTCGGTGTGGCTTGACGGGCGGTGTCGGCGATATGCGCGAGCCGCGTGTCGATCAGGTTCAGCAGCGCGTCGCGTGCGGGGTCGGTGGGGGCGGCGGCCGGCGGCGGGGACGAGGGCGCCGGGGACAAGGGCGCCGGGTTCGGCGAGCGCGCGGCTTCGTCGTCGCGCGGCTCGGTCACGCGCGCGAGTTGCGCGCCGATCGCTGCGTCGCCGGGTTGGCGTTCGGCGAGCAGGAACAGCGGGCCTTCGATCGCGCCGAGTTCGGCGAGCGCGCGCCGCCGGGTGGCGAGCCACGTCGCGGCCGGCCGCACCCACGACGGTTCGTAGTGGACCAGGCCGAGTTCCTGCGCGATTGCGCCGTGGCGTGCGAACGCTTCGGCCGCGAGCGTGCGTCGCTCGGCCGGCTGCGCGATCTGCGCGATGCGCCGCCATTGATCGAGCAGCGCGGCAAACGCCACGTCGATCTGCTTGCCGATGCTGACGGGCCAGATGCGCGTGAACACGAGATACACGACGACGTTGCCGAGCAGGATGCCGATCGTGCGGTCGCGTGCGATCGTCAGGTCGAAGCCGGGGCCGGCGCCCTGGATCACGCACAGGAAAAACGCGAACGCGATCTGGAAGCCCGCATACGCGATGCGCGGCGAGCCGAATGCGATCCACGCGGACAGCCACGCGCCGACGAACACCAGCGCCATCAGGTGGCCGACCGACGACAGCGCCGGCACGACGAATACGAGCGCGGCGGTGCCGAGCAGCGCGCCGGCCATGCAGCCGAAGATCCGCAGCGTGAGCTTCTCGACCGTCTCGGCCGTCGAGCCGAGCGACACGATGTAGCAGGTGACGACGCAGGTATGGATGCCCGACCAGTCGAGCTGCGAGTACAGCAGGTAGCAGAAGATCGCTGCGGCGGTCGTTTTCAGCGCATAGCGGATATGGTCGGGATTGGTGCGCGCGTCCGGCAGGAAGAAGCCGCCTCGCGGTGCCGGTGCCGGCGGCGCGTCGGGTGCGGCGGGTGCGTCGGGTGCGGCCGCAGGCGCGCCAGGCGCTGCATCGGCCGTCGCGTCCGGCTCCGCGAAACGGGTGATCGCGGCCTGGAGATCGGTTGCGGCGATGCGTGCGAGCGGCGGCAGCGCGTCGGCGGGCGGTAGCGCGAGCGTCACGTCGACTGGATAGCCGCCGCGTTCGAGAATGGCGGCCATGTCGTCGAGCGTCGCGGCGATCGGCGTGGCGAACGCATTGGGCAGCCGTGCGTCCGGTTCGCGATCGGCCAGCGCGACGCCGACCATCAGCGCGGTGCTCGAGGCGATGGCCTGCCGCAGCGCCACGACGTCGGCGGCGGCCGACGAGCCTTCGAGCTTCGACAGCTTGAGCCAGGTGAGCAACTGCTTGTCGCCCTCGCGCAGGCTCGCGTCGAACGCGGCGCGCGCGTCGTCGTCGCCGCGCAGTCGTCGCGCGGCGAGCCGCAGCCGTTTCGCGAGCTGCGCGTGCGCGAGCTTGCGCGGCGACGGCGCGATCAGCAGGTTGACGACGATCGCCACGCCGACGGGGATCGCGATCGTCAGCCAGATATAGAGCAGCGCGCGGGTCGCGGCTTCGCCGAACGGTGCGAGGCCGAGCTGGTCGAGCCCGAAGCCGACGATCATCGCGAGGATCGCGCCCACGGGGCGCAGCTTGCTGGCGGACGTCAGGTACAGCAGGGCGACCGACAGCACGGCCATGCACGCGACCCGCAGGATCGAATAGTCGATGCTGAAGATCGCGATGCCGAGCACGAGCCCGATCACGATCGTGACGATCAGCAGCAGTGCGGCCGCGAGCACGACGCTCGTCACGCGGTCGGCACGGATCATGAAGAACACGACGTACGCGGACAGCGCGGCTTCGGGCGTGCCGTACGCGGCCGTCACGAGCGCGGTCAGCGCGCAGATCAGCGCGACGCGCACGGCGATCGCCATGCGCCCCGGAAACGGCGCGAGCAGCCGCAGGACTTCGCGCGGGCCCGGTGCGCGAACGTCAGCGGCAGGCAGTGCCATGCCGGACCTCGACGATCGCGCTGGCGCCGACACGCACGAGCTTCGCGTCGGGTTCGTCGAGCTTCACGCGCACCGGGAAGCGCTGCGCGACGTGCACCCAGTTCACCGAGTTCTGCACGATCGGCAGCGAGCGCGGCAGGTTGATGCGCGCGCTGTCCGCGATGCCCGCGCCGATGCCGACCACCTTGCCCGTCAGCGGACGGCTGCGGTCGATCATCGAATAGACGGTCGCGCAATCGCCGACCGCGATGCGGCTCAACGACGTCTCGCGGAAATTGCCGACGGCGAACCATTCGCGTGCGTCGATCAGCGTGAAGATCGACTGGTTCGGCGCGAGGGTTTCGCCGGGGAGCACGCTCAGCCCCGTCACGAGCCCGTCGTGCGGCGCACGCACGACCGTATCGTCGAGCGCATGCTGTGCGCGGGCGAGCGCGGCTTCGCGCGCATGCAGGGTCGCGATCGCATCGGCTTCGTCACCGATCGTCTGCGCGGACGCGCGCTGCTGCTCCTGCGCCTGCGCGAGCGAGACGGACGCGTCGCGCTGGCGGACCTTCGCCTGGTCGAACTGCTGCGCACTGACGTAACCCTGCGCGGCGAGCGGCGCGAGCCGGTTCACGTCGCGGGTCGCGAGATCCGCGTTCTGCGTCGCGCGCTTGACCTGCTCGGCGGCGACCGCCGCGTTCGAACGCTCGCCGATCAGCGACCGGCGGCGCGTGTCGAGCGACGCGCGCGCGAGTTCGACGTCGGCCTGCGCCTGCGCGACCGTCAGCCGATACGGCACGGGATCGATTTCGTACAGCAGGTCGCCTTTCGCGACGCGCTGGTTCTCGTGCACCGCGAGCTGCACGATGCGGCCTCCGACCGGCGAGGCGACATGCACGACGTCCGCGTCGATCGACGCGTCGTCGGTGGACGGATAGGCGGTCGTGCGGCAGTACGCGTACACGAGCGCGGCGATGCCGAGCGCGACGATTGCGAGCGCGATCGCGCGGCCTTTCGCGGAGGGGCGGGGGAGTCCGGCGGCCTTCATGCGAACGGCCCCGTGCCGGTGAGCCAGACGATCACGGCGACCACGAGCCCGATCGCGGTGCAGACGGCGAGCTGGTAAGGCACGGTGGAAGCCCAGCCGGTCGCGACGAACACGCGGTGCGCGACGATCGCGCCGATGACGCCGACGATCGCGCTGACGAGCCAGAGCGGGAAGTACGCGCCGAACAGCACGTACGACGGTGCGCCGCGCGATGCGCAGCCTGCGAGCGGCAGGGCGGGCGCCAGGACGGCGGCGACGCGCAGGGGCGCGCGCGGCGTTGTTTTTCTCATGGTGTGACGAGCTCGACGTTGGGGGTGGATGCCGGGCGCGGCGCAATGCGGATCGTCGCCGCGACGACGATTCCGGGATACGGAGCCGATAATAAATCAGCGCGATGCGGATCGCCAGCCATCCGGTGCGCAGGGGCGGCGCGGGCTGCGGCCGCCCGTGCGGCGCCGGCGATCATGCCGCTTCGTCCGTCCGCGAGTTCGGCAGATGCCGCCTGATCGCCGCGATTCTGCCAGCGCCCGCTCGCGTAGGGTTGCTAACGGACTGTAAAGGATCGTCAGATGAAAGAAGGGGGGCGGAATTTGCCGTTTCGGTGCGATGGAATCGGCGCGGAAGCCGCCGATTGCGCGTCGAACCTGGATGAATCCGTCAGTTCGACTGACCGTGCGCGTCCGCGACGAGCAGGTCGACCAGATCGCGTGCGAAGCGCGGCAGCGCATCGAGATCCGCGACGCAGATCTGCAGCTGGCGCTCGGCCCAGCCGTCCTCGAGCGCGACGACGCACAGCGCCATCGTCTTCGCATGGCGGCGCGCGGTGCCTTCGGGCAGCACGCCGACGCCGACGTTCGCCTCGATCATCCGGCAGGCCGTTTCGAAGTTGCTGACCTGGATGCGCCAGCGCAGCGTGCGCTGCACGTCGGCGGCCGCGCGCTTCAGGAAGGTGTGGAGCGCGCTGGCCTCGGGCAGGCCGATGAAGTCGTGGTCGAGCGTCGCGACGAACGGCGTCGACGCCAGACCGGCGAGCGGGTGCCCGGGCGCGGTCGCGAGCACGAGGCGGTCGCGCCGGTACGGCATCGCCTGCAGGCCGTCGGTGCGCACGTCGCCGGCGACGATGCCGATGTCGACCGCGCCTTCCTGCACCGCGCGCACGATGTCCGGGCTCAGCCGCTCCTGCATGTCGATCGTCACGTCGGGATGATCGACGAGATAGCGGCGCAGCACGCCCGGGAGGAACTCGCTCATCGCCGTGGTGTTCGCGTAGACGCGGACGTGACCTTTCACGCCCGACGCGTATTCCTGCAGGTCGCCGGTCAACTGTTCGAGCTGACGCAGCACGCGGCGTGCATGCGCGAGCAGCGTTTCGCCCGGCGCGGTCAGCGTGACGCCCTGGCTCGTGCGGCTCAACAGTTTCACGCCGACCTGTTCCTCGAGGTTCTTGATGCGCATGCTCGCGGCCGGCACCGACAGGTGCGCGCGTTCGGCGCCGCGCGTGAGGCTGCGCGCCTCCGCGATGTGCGTGAACAGTTTGAGGTCGACGAGATCGAAGCGCATGGGCGTGGCGGCGGGAGGATGGCGGATTATCGCGCGAAGCCGCGCGACGCTCCACCGGCGGGCGCGACCGGTCGTCGCGGCCGGGATCTGTGTACCATCGTGCGTATGGCGCGACGCGCGGCACGGGGCATCACGGCCCCGCGCGACGCGTGTCGCGGAAGCGGTATCGCAACGAAGGTGAGCGTTCCATGCGAAGTTTCTTTGTCCGGTTCATTGCAATCGGCGTGCTGTTCCATCTGTATGTCGGGATGCGGATCATTCCCGACGCGTTCGCGTCGCCGGTCGCGCGCACGATCGCGGCGCTCGTGCTGGCGAGTTTCGTCGTGCTGATTCCGGTCGGCATGTTTTCGCGGCGCTTCGACGAAGGCTGGGCCGCGACGCTGGTCGGCTGGGCCGGGGCGCTCGTGATGGGGTTCTTCTCGTCGCTGCTGGTGCTGACGTTCCTGCGCGAATTCGTGCTGCTCGGCGTGATCGCGTGGCGGCATCTCGGGCACGACGGCGCTTGGAGCGGCGCGGCGCCCGACACGGCGCTCGGCGTGCTGGCGGCCGCGGTGCTCGTCGCCGCGATCGGGTTCGCCGGCGCGCGCCGCACGGCGGCGGTCAAGCGCGTGTCGATTCCGGTGGCGGGGCTGCCGGCCGCGCTCGACGGGCTGACGATCGTGCAGCTGTCCGACATCCACGTCGGGCCGACGATCAAGCGGCCGTATATCGAACGGATCGTGCGCGCGGTCAATGCGCTCGACGCCGACCTGGTGGTCGTGACGGGCGACGTGGTGGACGGTTCGGTCAAGCGCCTGCGCGACCACACGGCGCCGCTTGGCCGGATGCGGTCGCGGCACGGCAGTTTCCTCGTGACGGGCAACCACGAGTACTACGCGGGCGCACATGCGTGGATCGACGAATTCCGCCGCATCGGGCTGACGGTGCTGCTGAACGAGCACGTGCTGATCGAGCATGACGGCGCCCGCGCGGTGCTCGCGGGCGTGACCGATTTCACGGCCGGCGGGTTCGATCCCGCGCATCGCAGCGACCCCGCGCAGGCGCTGGCGGGCGCGCCGCGCGACGTCGGCACGAAGATCCTGCTCGCGCACCAGCCGCGCAGCGCCGAGGCGGCGAACCGCGCGGGCTTTACCGTGCAGTTGTCGGGGCATACGCACGGCGGCCAGTTTCTGCCCTGGCCGCCGTTCGTGCGCTTGCAGCAGCCGGTGATCGGCGGGCTGAACCGCTTCGGCGACATGTGGCTCTATACGAGCCGCGGCACCGGCTACTGGGGGCCGCCGAACCGCTTCGGCGTGCCGTCCGAGATCACGCTGATCCGGCTGACGCGCGGCTAGCCCGCGGCCCGGAGGCCGCCGTTACTCGATGCGCGCGATATCGTCGAAATCGAAGCGCGGGCTGCGCGGGAACAGGCCGGCCGGATCGCCATAGCCGAGATTCACGAGGAAGTTGCTCTTGATCGCGGTGCCCGCGAAGAATTCGGCATCGACCTTCGCGCCGTCGAAGCCCGACATCGGGCCCGCGTCGAGGCCGAGCGCGCGCGCGGCCAGGATCAGGTACGCGCCTTGCAGCGACGCGTTGCGGAACGTGGTGGCCTGGATCAGCGCTTCGTTGCCGGCGAACCAGCTGCGTGCGTCGGCGTGCGGGAACAGGCGCGGCAGGTGTTCGTAGAACGCGTAATCCATCCCGACGATCACGGTGACGGGCGCGGCCATCGTCTTCGCGAGGTTGCCTTCGGACAGCGCGGGCTTCAGGCGCGCCTTCGCTTCGGGCGACTTGACGAACACGAAGCGCGCGGGGCTCGAGTTGGCCGACGTCGGGCCGAATTTCGTCAGGTCGATCAGCCGGTGCAGCAGCGCGTCGTCGACGGGCTTGTCCTGCCATGCGTTGTGCGTGCGCGCGGTGAGGAACAGTTGATCGAGGGCGGAATCGGAGAGCGTCGTCATGATGGGATCCGGGAAGAAAGCGGCCGGGTTGCGCCGGCCCGCGTGGCGGAAGAATGCGGCGCCCCTCGGCGGGGCATGCCGCGACACGCCGCGATGATAGCGTGATGCGCGCCTGCGCATCGCGGTGCTCGGCGGTTTCCTTTCATCGGCGAATGACAGCGCATGGCGGCGCGCGGCGCCGTTGGCTAGTATGCAGACATGCATCGTTCGCTCCGTTCATCGCCCGCTCCTTCCGACATGTCGACGCCCGATCTCTTCGCCGATACGCCCGCGCCCGACGTGGACTGGTACCCGGACTGGCTCGCGCCGCCCGACGCCGATCGCGCGCTCGCCGCGCTGATCGGCGAAGTCGCCTGGCGGCAGGACACGATCCGCACGCCGCGCGGGCGCATTCCGTTGCCGAGACTCACTGCGTGGCAGGGCGAGCCGGACGCGGTGTACGTGTATTCGGGGATCCGCAACGTGCCCGCGCCGTGGACGCCGGCCGTGCTCGACCTGAAGCGCGCGGTCGAGGCGACGTGCGGCGCGCGCTTCAACAGCGTGCTGCTCAATCGCTACCGCAACGGGCTGGACAGTCTGGGCTGGCACGCGGACAACGAGCCGGAACTCGGCGAGGCGCCGGTGATCGCGTCGGTGAGCCTCGGCGCGATGCGCGTGTTCGATCTGCGCCATCGCGCGACCGGCGTCACGCACGCGTATCGCCTCGTGCATGGCAGCCTGCTCGTGATGCGCGGCCGCACGCAGGCGGAATGGCAGCACCGCGTGCCGAAGGCGCCGGGCGTGCAGGGCGAGCGGGTCAACCTGACCTTCCGGCGCGTGATGGCGGCGGCCGGATAGATCGCTCCCTGTTTTCGTGATCCACGAAAGGTCGATGCAAGCAATCGCCCGTGTGTGCGGCACGTTGCCGCACGAATGCGATTCCGTGCCGCCCGGCATGGCCCGGACGCCCGTCCCGTATGGGTTTCAGGTAAATTTCATCGACCACCCGGTTCCGATAGATGAGTGAAACCTCTGATGGTGCGTCGCAACAATAATTGACTAGACTGTCGAATGGCAGAAACGCGTCGGCACACCGGCGCGATCCTTTCGACATGCCCTGAGCGTTGCCGATGCGGCACGCAAGGGGGCAGGAGCAAAACGCGTGACCGTACTCGACCCTTCCTTCGAACCCTCGCTGCACGTCTTCGAGCAAGACGGCGGATGGCAATGGGCGCTGACGGTGAAGCGGGCGACCGGCGTCGGCGTGAAAGTCGTGGCGTTCAGCCGCGAAGGCTTTCGCGGCGAAGCCGAGGCATACGCCGCCGGGCAGCTCGCCCGCGCCGAATATGACGCCGCCGTGACGGCCTGACGCCGTCGCGGCGATCCCGCCCGAGGATCGTCTTCACCCCTGCCGTCCCGATCGTTTTCCGCTTTCGTGTCATCCGCCCGTCGCGATGCGCGCCGCCGCGTGCGGTGCGCCGGCGCTTGCCGTGCCAAATGGTCCGTACCATTCGACACGTGCGTGCCATACGTCGCGCTTAACGTCCGTGCACGGCGTCCAGCGCGCCGGCGACGTGGCCTGCGCCGCGGTTCGAACGCCGGACGCCGACCCATCGACAAGAATGATGCAGGTCATGTGCGACGACAGAACCGACTACCGCCGCCATGCGCGCGGCGGATTGCGACCGGTGCGGGCGCCGGAACGGGGATTCACGCTGATCGAGGTGCTGATCGCGCTGGCCATCGTGGCCGTCGCGCTGGGCGCCGTGATGCGTGCGATCGGCGCGCTCGCGTCGGATACCGACATGGCGCGCATGCGCCTGCTCGCGTTATGGAGCGCCGACAACGCGCTCGGCGAGATCCGCATCGCATCGACCTGGCCGTCCGTCGGCACGAACACGTTCGCGTGCCCGCAGGGGCGCTACCGGTTCGTGTGCCGCCAGTCGGTGGCCGCGCTGCCGAGCCCGCTCGTGCGGCGCGTGACGGTGAGCGTCTATCCGTCCGCGTCGAGCCGCAACGTGCTCGCCGAAGTCGTCACGGTGATCCAGAATGAAGCGCGCCGCTGAACCGCGTGCGGCCGCGCGTGCGCGCGGCTTCACGCTGATCGAGATGCTGGTCGCGATCGCGCTGCTCGCCGTGATCGCGCTGCTGTCGTGGCGCGGCCTCGACGCGACGATCCGCGGCCGCGACGATATCGCGTCGAATCTGGCGCAAACGCGTCTGCTCGGCCGCTACTTCTCCCAGTTGCAATTCGACCTGACGAACCTCGTGACGCCCGACGAAGTGTTCGGGCCGCCGCTGCGCATCCGGCCGAACGAACTCGTGATGGTGCGCCATCTCGGGGTCGGCGGCGGACCGGCACAGATGCAGGTCGTGCGCTATCAGCTGAAGGGGCGCGAGCTCGTGCGCAGCGCGTCGCAGCCGCTCGCGTCGCTGGCCGACGTCGAGGACGCGCTGCAGCACATGGATGCGTTCGCGCGTGTGGTGGTCAGCAACGATGCGCGGACGATGCAGCTTTCCGTGTGGATTCCGCCCGGCGGCTGGACGACGAGCCAGACCGTCGTCGAACAGGCCTATGCGCAGTTTCTCGCGCAGCACGGCATCAGCAATTCGACGTCGATCGGGGTGCCGGTGCCGCGCGGCATCCGCTTCGCGGTCACGATGGGTGCGCCGGCGGTCGAGTACGTCCGGACGATCCCGATCGGCCAGTGACCGCGCGATGCCGTCCGGCGTACGCGGCCCCGCGGGGAAAGCCGTTCCGTCCCCGGGCAAAATGGTCCGTAACTTTCGTCATACGTCTGTTATTGGCCGTCCGTTAGTCTCGTCACGAGCATGACCGCCGCGACCGGTTCCATCGACCGGGTCAGCGGCGGCATCGGCAAACGGGAAGGGGGCGAACGTGACGGTCGAGCACCGGCATGATGCACAGGCGGGCGCGTCGGGACACGACGCGCCCGGGCAATGGCAAGCGGCGGCGATCCTGAGCCGCGCACAACACCGGCACAGCGCCGGACAGTTCGACGACGCGGCGCGCGACTATCTCGCGGTGCTCGCGAAGGCGCCCGATCATCCGCAGGCGCTGCACCTGTACGGCGTGCTGCAGTTCCAGTGCGGCGCGGCCGACCATGCCGAAGCGCTGCTGCGCCAGTCGATCGCGGTCGCGCCGGACGTGCGCGCGCTGTCGGACCTCGGCGCGATCGTCGGCGAGCGCGGCCGCATCGACGAGGCGCTCGGGCATTTCGCGACCGCGCTGCAAGCGGCGCCCGACGACGTGCAGACGCTCGTGCGCCGCGGCAACACGCTGATCGGCCTGCGCCGTTACGACGATGCGCTCGTATCGTTCGACCGCGCGCTGGCGGTGTCGCCGCTCGGGCTCGACGCGTTGTGCAATCGCGGCGGGGCGCTGCGCGCGCTCGGCCGCCTCGACGACGCGCTCGATACCTACGACCGCGCGCTGATGGTCGATCCGCACTCGTTCGAATCGTGGTTCAACCGCGGCCTCGTGCTGCGCGAGATGCGGCGCACGGCCGATGCGCTGCACTGTTTCGATCGCGCGCAAGCGATCCGGCCGGGCATCGCCGCGATCATGGCCGAGCGCGGCCGTACCCTTGCCGAACTCGATCGCCTCAACGAAGCGCTTGCCGCGTTCAACGAGGCGATCGCAGCCGATCCCGCGCGACTCGACGCGCTTTGCGACAGTGCGGCCGTGCTTGAACGGCTTGGCCGCGCGGACGAGGCGCTCGAGCGTTGCGAACGCGTGCTGGCGCGCGATCCGGATCACGTGCGCGCACTCGCGGGCCGCGGCAACGCGTTGCTGCAGCTCGAGCGTCACGACGACGCGCTCGCCAGCTATGAGCGGGCGCTGGCGCTCGAGCCGCGTTCGGCCGACACGCTATGCAATCGCGGCACGGCGCTGCGCGACCTGCAGCGCTTCGACGCGGCGCTCGCCAGCTACGATGCGGCGCTCGCGCTCGACGCGGATTTCGCCGAAGCGTGGACGCACCGCGGCAACGTGCTGCGCGATCTGCACCGCTACGACGACGCGCTCGCGTCGCTCGATCGCGCGCTGGCGCTGCGCGCCGACGTGGCGACGCACTGGCTGGCCCGCGGCAACCTGCTGGCCGACCTGGGGCAGGTGGACGACGCGCTCGCCGCGTACGACCGCGCCATTGCGCTGCAACCCGATTTCGCCGGCGCACATTGCGCGCGCGCATCGCTGCTCCTGATGGAAGGCGACTTCGCGCACGGCTGGCGCGCGTACGAATGGCGGCTGCGCGATGCGCCGTTCGCACGGCATGCACGGCCGTTCGCGCAACCGGTGTGGCGCGGCGACGAGCCGCTCGACGGCAAGACGATCCTGATCCATGCGGAGCCGGGTGTCGACGACACGCTGCAGTTCTGCCGCTACGTGCCGCTCGTCGCGGCACGCGGCGCACGCGTGGTGCTCGAGGTGCCGCCGTCGTTGCGCACGCTGATGGCGTCGCTCGACGGCGCGGCCCACGTGATCGCGCGCGGCGAGCCGCTGCCCGCGTTCGACTGCCAGGTGCCGCTGCCGAGCCTGCCGCATGCATTCCACTCCGAAGCCGGCGCCATTCCGGGCACCGCCGCCTGTCTGCATGCGGACCCGCAGCGCACGCGCCAGTGGGACACGCTGCTCGGCGCACGACGCAGGTTGCGCGTCGGGCTCGCGTGGGCGGGCGAGCCGGCACGCCGGCACGACGCCGGCCGGTCGATCGATTTCGCGCGGCTCGCGCCGCTGTTCGATCTCGACGTCGACTGGATCAGCCTGCAAACGTCCATGAACGAACGCGACGCAGCGCTGCTGGCCGACGCGCCGGTATGCCGCGTCGACGACGAACTCGGCGACTTCGCGGATCTGGGTGCGCTGATCGGTGCGCTGGATCTCGTGATCGCGGCCGATTCCGCGGTCGCGCATCTGGCCGGCGCGCTGGGTGCGCGCGTCTGGGTGCTGCTGCCGGACCCGCCGGCCTGGCGCTGGATGCGGACGCGCGGCGACAGCCCGTGGTATCCGTCCGCGCGGCTGTTTCGCCAGTCCGCGCCCGGCAACTGGGCGGATGCGATCGACGCGGTGCGTGCCGCGCTCGAATCGACGACACGTTAGACACGACACGCACTACGAACAGCGATCAGTGGGGGCCACACGATGACACCGAACGGGGAAGGGACGACCTTGGCGGGCGCGCCGGTCGCGCCGGAGCGCCGTCTACCCGATACCGCGCAGCTCGAACGGCTGCTCGTGCGAGCGCGCAAGGCGCATCACGAGGGCGCGCTGCAGCATGCGGAGAACGCCTACGCCGAACTGCTGGCGCTCGATCCCGAGCATCCGGAGGCGCTGCACCTGCTCGGCGCGGTGCGCTTCCAGCAGGGGCGGCTCGACGATGCCGAGCCGCTGATGCGGCGCTCGGTGGAACGCCAGCCGGTGCCGCTCGCGCTCGCGAACTACTCGGCGGTGCTGGCCGGGCTCGGGCGCGAGCACGATGCGCTTGCGCGGCTCGACGAGGCACTCGCGATCAATCCCGTGCATCAGCGCGTGCTGTTCCAGCGGGCCGGGCTGCTCGCGCAGCTCGCGCGTTATGACGAAGCGCGTGCGGTCTACGATCGGCTGCTCGAACTGACGCCCGGTTTCGCCGACGGCCATGTGAAGCGCAGCGACATGCTGCGCGCGCTCGGCCGCTTCGACGATGCGCTCGCCGACTGCGACCGTGCGATCGCGCTCGCGGGCCGCACGTTCGACGCGATGCGCGGGCGCGGGCTGGCATTACGCGAACTCGGCCGCTTTCGCGACGCGGCGGACAGCTACGGTCACGCGCTCGCGCTGCGGCCGGGCAGCGCCGAAGCGCTGTTCCTGCGCGGCGTCGCGTATCTCGATCTGCACGACCCCGACCACGCGCTGGCGGATTTCAATGCGGCGATCGCGGCGAGCCCCGCGTTCGTCGACGCGATCTTCAACAGCTCGATCGCGCTCGAACAGCTCGGCCGGCACGACGAGGCGCTGATGCGCTGCGACCGTGCGATCGCGATCGATCCGCGCCATGCGCGCGCGCTCGCCAATCGCGGCAATGCGGCGAGCCATCTGGGCCGTTATGCGGACGCGGTCGACAGCTATGCACGCGCGCTCGACGTGGAGCCGCGCAGCACGGGCGTGCTGTGCAACTACGCGAGCGCGCTGATGCGGGTCGACCGTCACGACGACGCGCACGACCTGTGCGATCGCGCGCTGGCGATCGATCCGCACTATGCGCCCGCGTCGTTCACACGGGCGCGGGTCCGGCTCGAAACGCATCGCTACGACGACGCGCTCGACGATTTCACGCGCGTGATTACCGCGACGCCGGGCGACAAGC
Organism: Burkholderia cepacia complex sp. TUM26381; assembly: GCF_057439935.1. Taxonomy (NCBI): domain Bacteria; kingdom Pseudomonadati; phylum Pseudomonadota; class Betaproteobacteria; order Burkholderiales; family Burkholderiaceae; genus Burkholderia; species Burkholderia cepacia complex sp. TUM26381. Next base: position 1,188,758 of record NZ_CM172007.1, read on the forward strand.
TCGCGCATTTCCACCGCGGCAACGCGTTGCGCGCATTGCGGCGGCACGAGGACGCGCTGCGCGCGTATGCGGACGCGATCGACATCGATCCGGATTTTGCGCACGCACACTGCATGCGTGCGTTCCTGTGCCTGTCGATCGGCGATTTCGACGCCGGCTGGGTCGAGTACGAATGGCGCTGGCGCGACAGCCAGCTCGACGGCAGCCGGCGCGATTTCGCGCAGCCGCGCTGGACGCACGGGATGCCGCTCGACGGCCGGACGATCCTGCTGTATCCGGAGCAGGGGCTCGGCGACACGCTGCAGTTCTGCCGCTATGTGCCGCTCGTGAAGGCGCTCGGTGCGCGCGTCGTGGTCGAGGCGCCGGTCGAGCTGAAGGCGCTGTTCGCGACGCTCGACGGCGTCGACGTGCTCGTCGCGCGCGGCGATCCGCTGCCGCCGTTCGACCTGCATTGCCCGCTGCTGAGCCTGCCGCTCGAATTCCGCACCGGTCTGGCGTCGATTCCGGCGGGGTCGCCGTACCTGCGGGCCGACCCCGCGCGTGTCGCGCACTGGCATGAGCGTCTGGGCTTCGCCGGCCGGCCGCGGATCGGACTCGTGTGGTCCGGCAACCCGCTGCACGTGAACGACCGCAACCGCTCGATCACGCTCGCGGACCTGGCGCCGCTGCTCGATGACCGCTACGAATGGATCAGCCTGCAGAAGGTGATCCGCGACGAGGATCGGGCGGCGCTCGACGCGAGCGCGATCCGCTTCGTCGGCGACGAACTGACGGACTTCGCGGAAACGGCCGCGCTGGTCGAGGCGCTGGACGCGGTGATCAGCGTCGATACGTCGGTTGCGCACCTGGCCGGCGCGCTCGGCCGGCCGCTCGCGGTGATGCTGCCGCACACGCCCGATTTCCGCTGGCTGCTCGATCGCGACGACAGCCCGTGGTATCCGGGCGCGCGACTGTTTCGCCAGCCGGAGGGCGGCCAATGGGCGCCAGTCGTCGAGCGGATGCGCGATGCGCTGCCGGCGCTGGTGGCGGGGGCGTCGCGATGAGCACGGCGCAGGCACCGGCGTTCGGCGCGGGTGCCGCGCCGCTGCGGGCCGCGATCGACGATGCGCTGCGCCATGCGCGCGCGCGGCTCGAACAGCGCGACTTCGCCGGAGCGGGAAAACTCTACGCCGGGGTGCTGGCGATGATGCCCGATCACGTCGAGGCGCTGCACCTGCTCGGGTTCGTGCATCTTCAGCTCGGGGAACCCGCGCGCGCGGAGCCGCTGATCGCGCGATCGATGCGGTTCGGGCTGAATCAGCCGTGGAATTTCGTGAATCATGCGGCGGCGCTGACCGGTGCGGGCAGGCATCGCGAGGCGCTCAACGCCGCGGCACAGGCACTCGCGCGCGATCCCGGCCATGCGCCGGCGCACGCGGCGCGCGGTGATGCCCTGCATGCGCTCGGCCGGCACGGCGAAGCCGTGGGCGCCTACGATCTCGCGCTGACGCGCGAGCCGGGCCGCGCGGTGTCGTGGGTACGGCGCGGCGAAGCCTTGCGCGCGCTCGGCCGGCCCGCCGATGCGTTGATCAGCATCGAGCGCGCATTGCGGATCGATCCGGACGATCCGGCTGCGCTCGCCGAGCGCGGCCATGCGCTGCGCGCGCTCGGTCGAGGCGACGAGGCGCTGCATTGCTTTCAGCTCGCGATGGTGGTGCGCGGCAAGACCCCCGATCTCGTCTATGCGTGCGGCTATACGCTGATCGAACTGGGGCGGCCGGCCGAAGCGCTCGCGTGCCTCGACGAAGCGCTGGCGCGATTGCGGGACGACGTGCAGTTGCTGTTCGTGAGTTGCGTGGCGCTCGACCTGCTGCATTTGCGCGACGAGTTGTTGAAGCGCTGCGACCGGCTGCTGGCGCGCGACCGCGACAACGTGGGCGCGTGGATCGGCCGCGGCAATGCATTGCTCGGGCTGCGGCGGCATGAGGAAGCGGCGCACGCATATGGCGAAGCCCTTTCGCGCGTACCGGCGGATTTCGATGCGCTGCGCAATCGGGCGGGCGCGCTGCGCGCATTGGGCGCGTGCGACGAAGCGCTCGCGCATTACGATCGTGCGCTCGACGCGTACGGCCCGCACGCGGAAGTGCTGTGCAATCGCGCGATCGCGTTGCAGCTGCTCGGCCGGTACGACGATGCGCTGGCGAGTTACGCCGCCGCGGCCGGTGCGCCGGGACGGACTGCGCAGGAGATCTATACGCGCGCAGTCGCACGCCAGCAGCTCGGCGACTACGCCGCCGCGCTCGCCGATTTCGCGCTGGCCACGGTGCGTGACCCGAATCACGGTATCGCCCGCCGGTCCGAAGCGTTCTGCCGCCTGGCGATGGGCGACTACGCCGCGGGCTGGCGGCAGCACGAATCGCGCTGGGATGCCGCCGACGTGATGCTGCACCGGCGCCATGCCGACCGTCCGCAATGGACCGGCGACGAACCGCTCGCGGGGCGTACGCTGCTGCTGCACGCGGAGCAGGGTTTCGGCGACACGCTGCAGTTCTGCCGCTACGCGAGTCTGGCGCACGATCGCGGTGCGACCGTGCTGATCGACGCACCGGCCGCGCTGGCCGGCCTGCTCGGCGCCTTGCGTGGCGTGAGCCGTGTCGTCGCCGACGGCCAGCCTGCGCCGGCGTTCGATCTCCATTGCCCGATGATGAGCCTGCCGTTCGCATTCCGGACGACGCTCGATACGGTGCCGGCCGACGTGCCGTACCTGCATGCCGACCCGCTGCGGCGTGCCGCGTGGACCGACCGGCTCGATGCGCGCGCGCCGTCGCGACGGCTGCGCGTGGGGCTCGCATGGTCGGGCAACCCGAATCATGCCAACGACGAAAACCGGTCGATGACGTTCGCCGCGCTCGCGCCGCTGGTCGAACTCGACGCGACGTTCGTGAGCCTGCAGGTGGGCGTCCGCGCGCGCGATGCCGATGCATTCGCGGCAAGCGGCGTGCTGTCGTTCGAGGCGGAGCTGACGGATTTCGCGGAAACGGCCGCACTCGTCGACGCGCTGGATCTCGTGATCGCCGTCGATACGTCGGTCGTGCATCTGGCCGGCGCGCTCGGGCGCCCGGTGTGGGTGCTGTTGCCGCGCGTGCCGGACTGGCGCTGGCTGCTCGCGCGCGACGACAGCCCGTGGTATCCGGCCGCGACGCTGTTCCGGCAGGGGCGGCCCGGCGACTGGCCGGCGCTGGTCGAACGCGTGGCGGACGCGCTTGCGGCCCGCATCCGCGCGCATGGCGACACCGCGTGACCGGCCGACTGTGACAAAAGCTACGGACCTTTCATGCGCGGCCGGAATGGTCCGTAGCACCCGCCACGCCGCTGCCATCGCGGCTTCGTATGTTCTTGTGATTCAGTGCCCGGGTTCAGGCCCGGGCGCAACGACCAGACATGGCAACGGATCGACGCCGCTTTCGGCGCGATCGTCGTCCAGCGCAATTTCATAGGATTCGGGGTGAAGAATGGCAGCACGCGCACGCACGGCACGACAACCTGACGCGACGGGTTCGCGCTCGATCCTGAAATCGGAACTGCGGCCGCTGGTGCAGGCCGTGGCGCTGATGCTGCTGGCGGGCGCGTCCGCGCACGTGCAGGCGGCGGGGATCATGAACCTCGGCGCGGCGACGCCGCGCGCATCGGGTGGCGGGGCGGGCGGCGCCGGCGGTGCGCCGGGCATGCCGAATCTCGGCGTGTCGCCGCAGCAGGCGCTGCAGGCGAGCCAGCCGTCGATCCGCAACCTCGGTTACGCCGCGCATGCGATCGCCGCACAGATCGCCGCGCAGCAGAACGCGGCCGCGGCGGCGGCGAAGCTGCCGTCGACCGTGCCGAACGGGCTGGCGCCGGGCGGGCTGCAGGTGGCGGCCGGCGCGACGGCCGATACGAACAATCCCGTGCTGTGGTTCAACGCGAACGCGCCGACGCAGAACGTCGACGCGAACGGGCACGTGAACGTCGACGTCAAGCAGACCGGACAGAACGCGGTGCTGACGTGGGAGACGATGAACGTCGGCCGGCAGACGACGCTGAACTTCGACCAGTCGGCCGGCACGCAGACGAACGGCACGAACAACTGGGCCGTGCTGAACCGGATCAACGATCCGAGCGGGCGGCCGAGCCAGATTCTCGGCAACATCACCGCGCAGGGCGCGGTGTACGTGATCAACCGCAACGGCGTGCTGTTCGGTGCCGGGTCGCAGGTCAACGTGCATTCGCTGGTCGCGTCGTCGCTGAACCTGCTCGACATGAAGAACCAGCTGGTGCCGACGCCCGCGGGCATCGTCGCGAGCAACCAGCAGTTCCTGAGCCTGCCGGCGGGGACGACGGGCGGGCTGGCTTATCCGCAGTCGGGGAGTTCGAGCGGGGTGGCGGGGGCGACGGGCAAGCCGAACGAGGTGCTCGGGCTCGGCAATCAGGTGCTGCAGACCGGCGCGTACCAGCCGCCGGGCGATGTGACCATCGAGCAAGGGGCGTCGATCACGACGCACACCAACGGCACGGCGAGCGACGGCGGCTTTGTGCTGGTCGCCGCACCGAACGTGACGAACGCGGGCAGCATTGCGGCGACGTCGGGGCAGGTCGTGCTGGCGGCGGGCGTAGGGGTGAGCCTGCTGCCGAACTCGGGCAAAACGATCAATCCGCAGGTGTTGCTGCCGGAGCTGAGCGGGCAGATCGTGACCGTCGATCCGGCTACCGGTGCGTCGGTCGACGTCACACCGGCCGGCACGCTGACGAACACCGGTATCGTGCAGGCCGCGCGCGGCAACGTGAACCTGCTCGGCAGCCGTGTTGCGCAGAACGGCGTGGTGGGCGTGACGACGAGCGTGAACACGCCGGGCACGATCACGATTTCGACGGCGGACGAGTATGCGTCGAACAATCCGCTGGGCAATCCGTATCCGGGGCAGGTGCTGAACGGCGTCTTCGACGTGCGCCGCGCCGGCCTGCTGAGCTTCGGCCCGGGATCGGTGACGACCGTGCTGCCCGACAACAATGGCCAGACCGCGACCTCCACGCCGGGCACGACGTTCACGCCGGGCGGCATCGCGATGACGGCCGGCTCCGTGTGGTTCCAGGGCGGCTCGCTGATCGAGGCGCCCGGCTCGAACGTGTCGGTGACGGCCTATGCGCCGTCGGTCGTGACGAACAAGGTGCCGGGCCAGACGGCGGTGCCGGGCCGGATCTACGTGGACGATGGCGCGACGATCGACGTATCGGGGCTGGCGAACGTGCTGGCGCCGATTTCGCAGACGCTCGTGACGGTCGACCGGATCGGCCAGAACGAACTGGCCGATTCGCCGCTGCTGCGCAACAGTTTCCTGTTCGGGCTGAAGGGCGTGGTCGTCGACAGCACGCTGACGGGCACGCGCAGCGACGGCGTGCAGTGGGTCGGCAGCCCGATCCTGAACCTGTCGGGTTACGTGAACCTGATTCCGCGGACCGTCGACCAGTTGCTGACCAACGGCGGCACGATCACGCTGTCCGGCAACGAGGTGATGACCGCGACCGGTTCGTCGATGAACCTGAATGGCGGGTACGTGCATTACAACGGCGGGATGGTCAACACGACGCGGCTCGTCGACGCCAACGGCGCGATCGTGCCGATCGGGCAGGCGAACCCGTACGACCGCTATGTCGGCATCGCCGGGCAGTTCGTCGAGAGCCATCCGCGCTGGGGCGTGACGAAGTCGTGGTTCAACCCGCTGCAGACGGGCGGCACCTACCAGTCCGACTACATCGTCGGCGGCAACGCGGGCACGCTCGACCTGTTCGCATCGCAGGCGCTGGTGCTCGATGGCGACATCAGCGCGCAGGCATTCGGCGGCGCGAAGCAGATGCAGGGCAACAGCCTGCCGTCCGGCGGCACGTTCAACCTGGGAGCCGATCCGAAGCTGGCCGGCAATGCGCTGGCCGGGATGACGTGGAACAGTGCTGCCAACACCGCATCGCTGCCGCTCAATGCGCTCTCGGGGTTGACGATCCTGCAGGACAACGCGCCGCAACTGGGCGCGCTGATGCCGGGTTTCTCGATCGATACGCCGCTCGACAAGAACGCCTCGCAGGCCCTGTCCGGCAACGATCCGAACAATCTGCAGGCAACGCGCGTGGTCCCGGTCGCGGTGCTGAACAACGGCGGGTTCGCGAACCTGAACGTGACCGAGGACAAGAACGCGGGCAAGGGGATCGTGGTGGCGCAGGGCACGCAGTTGAACCTGCAGCCGGGCGGATCGATTTCGCTCAACAGCCCGGCGGCCGGCGCGAACGTGAATGTCGCGGGGCGGCTGTCCGTGCCGTCCGGCTCGATTTCGATCACGAGCGGCGGCAATGTCGTCGTCGGTCCGCAAGGGGTGATCAGCGCGGCCGGCCAATGGGTGAACAACGACGTGCAGGCCGCGCCGGGCACGACGCCCGGCAACAGCCAGTTCATCAACGGCGGCAGCATTTCGCTGTCGGCGATGCAGGGGACGACTTTCGCGAACGGCAATGCCGTGGATGCGACGGGCTCGATCCTGCTGCAACCGGGCAGCGTGCTCGATGTATCGGGCGGCGGCGAAATGCTCGCGAACGGCCAGTTGCTGATGCAGAACGGCGTAGCGGCCGGGCGCGGCGGCAACGTTGCGTTGCAGACCTATGCGATACCTGCAGGCGGCGCCCAATTCGGTCATACGAACGACGGCGGCGCGAACCTGCCGGGCACCCGGCCGACTGCCGGCACGATCGCAATGGGCGGCACGATCCTGAGCGATGGTTTCTCGGGTGGCGGGACGATGACGCTGGGCGCGCTCGGCTTCCGGATCGGTGGCGACCGAGGGGCTGCGGCGCCGTGGGACGTGTATCTGCCCGAGAACTTCTTTGCGCAACAGGGCTTCGGCAAGTATGTGCTGAACGCGTACTACGACGCGACCGTCGCGCCGGGCGCAACGGTTGCGCTCACGCAAAAGAACCTGCTTCCCGACGCACTGGCGCTCCAGCAGGCGGGTACGGGCGCGAACCTGTCCACGGGCGGTCTGACGGCCGTCGGCCAGCTCGATGCATATCACCGGCAACCGGCGGGCCTCGTGCTGACCGGCGGTAGCGCCGTGTCGTGGCTGACGGCGGCCAACGACGGTACGGTGCCGTCGTATCCGGGCGTGACCGGTGCGGTAACGCTGTCGTCCGGCGCATCGATCAACGCGGATGCCGGTGCGGCCATCGTGCTGGCGTCGCCAAAGCAGGTGACCGTGCTCGGCTCGGTGGTCGCGCCGGGCGGGTCGATCGTGTTGAGCGCCGACACCGGCACCACGACCGCTCAGCCGGGCCAATTCAATGTCTTCACGCCGAGCAGCAGCCGGTCCGTCTGGCTCGGTGCCGATGCGACGCTCGACGTATCCGGTGTCGCGCTCGCCAATCCGCTCGCCGCCCCGGTCAAGATCGGCGGAACGGCCGTCGTGCCGAATACCGGCAAGGTTCTGTCGGGCGGGGCGGTGACGCTGTCGAGCGATGCGGGCTATGTGGTGACGCAAGCCGGGTCGAAGATCGACGTGTCGGGCACGTCGGCGAACTTCGATCGTTTGCAGGCGAATGGCACCTATGCGTCGCAGCCCGTGTGGAGCGATGCCGGCTCGATCACGCTGTCGCCTGCGTACGGCCTCTTCGCGGACGGGGCGTTGTTCGGCCGTGGCGGCGCGTCGCAAGCCCGTGGCGGCACGCTGGCGATCCTGCCGCGCGCGAACAACAGCGCACCCGGTGCGACGGCGCTTGTTGTGCAGCAAAGCGGGATGCTCTTGCCCGCGGGGCTTGCCCCGGGCAAGGACTTTTCGACGCCGGTCGACCCGACCACCGGGTTGCCGACCGGCCAACCGACCGGCGTGATCCAGTTTGCCGCCGATCGCCTGAACGATTCGGGAATCGCGAATCTCGTGCTGGGCGATGGCACACCATCCCCGTTCACGGTGCCGCCGATCGCGTTTGCCGGTAACGTGAACCTGACGTTGCCCGAATCCGTGACGCTGAATACCGGCCGGATCGCGGCGATCGGGATGGACCAGCTGTCGACGCTGCTGTCGACACCTGCGAAGCCGGCGGGCGGCAGCTCGGCGCTTGCAGATCTGCTCGCACAGCCGCCGGCGCATGCGTTGGGCACGTCGGTGACGATTGGCGCACCCTATGTCGCACTGGTCGGCCCGATGGCGCCCTCGGCCACGCCCGCCTTCACGCCGGTCGCCACGCGTTCCGATGCGACGCTGAACGTGAATGCGTCGTTCGTCGACCTGCGCAACCAGTTCCAGCTCAACAACGTCGGTCAGGCGAATTTCACCAGCAGCGGCGACATCCGCCTGAGCTCGTCCAATCCGTCGGGCGCCGTGCTGTCGCCGGGCATGCTGTACACGCCCGGCAACGTGACGTTCAACGCGGCGAGCCTGTACCCGGCCACCGGCAGCACGTTCATCGTCGATGCGGTGGGGCCCGTCGATCCGGTGACGGGCAAGCGCATGCCGACCACCGTCTCGTTCGGCACGACCGGCTCGTCCGGCACGCCGCTGTCGGCGGGGGGCACGCTGCTCGTCGATGCAACGAACATCGTCCAGGGCGGTACCGTGCGCGCACCGTCGGGCACGCTGGTATTCGGCGTCGGCGACCCGACGAACAGCGCGACGCAGAAGCAGTTCGGCAACCTGCCGCTCGTCGCGACCGATTCGGTGACGTTCGCGAACGGCAGCGTGACGTCGGTTTCGAACGGCGGGTCGATCATTCCCTACGGCGCGACGATCGACGGTGTTGAATGGCAGTTCAATCCGATCGCCGGCACGACGGCCGCCGATCTGAAGGCGCCGCCCGCGAAGTACATCGGCGTGAACGGCACCAGCGTCGCGCTCAACAAGGGCGCGACGATCGACCTGTCGGGCGGCGGCGACCTGCAGGCGGCCGAATGGGTGCCGGGCACGGGCGGCACGCGCGATGTGCTGTCGCAATACAACCTGAGCTACGCGAGCGGCAAAGGCACGACGGCGGTGCCGGTCAACGCCGGCGCAGGGAACGTCTATGCGATCGTGCCGGGCAAGCAGTCGCCGGTTGCCGCATACGATCCGCTGTTCGCGCAGACCGTGCAGCCGGACGTCGCGAGCAACGGGACGTCGACGACCAGGACCGCGACGCTCGGCGTCGGCCAGGCCGGCTTGAACGACGCGATCGGCAAGGCCGTGTACCTGTCCGGCGTGCCGGGCCTCGCGCCCGGTTACTACACGCTGCTGCCGGGCAAGTACGCGACGCTGCCGGGCGCGTATCGCGTGACCGTGTCGGCGACGGCCGGCAACGTCGTGCCGGGCGCATCGCAGGTGCTGCCGGACGGCACCGTCATGACGGCCGGGTACTTTGCCGATGCCGTGACGGGCGGCCGCAATGCGACGCCGACACTCTTCAATGTGCAGTCGGGCGCGACGTGGCAGCAGTATTCGCAATACACGCTGAAGGGCGCGAACGACTTCTTCGCCGCGCAGGCCGCGAAGCAGGGCAACGTGACGCCGCCGCTGCCGGTGGACGGCGGCCAGCTCGTGCTGGCCGCGACGAAGGCGCTCACGCTCGGGGCGACGTTGAACGCGGCGGCAGGGGCCGGTGGCGCGCCGGCCCAGGTCGACATTGCGTCGCAGGACATCCAGATCACCGGCAACGGCAGCGCGGCATTGTCCGGCTATCTGCAGATCGGCGGCGATGCGCTCGATTCGCTGAATGCCGGCAGCCTGCTGATCGGCGGCACGCGTGCGGCGACGACCAAGGGCGTGACGATCACGCCGATCGCGAACAGCGTGGTGGTATCGAACGACGCAAGCTCGTCGCTGAAGGGGCCCGAGATCCTGCTCGTGACGAAGACCGATTCGAGCGGCACGGATCCGAATGCGGCGAACGGCTTGCGTGTCGATGCGGGCGCGTCGATCGCGGCGGCGGGCGACTACCCGGCGGCGAAGGACCAGCCGATCGCGATTGCCGGCGACGGCGCGCTGCTGCGCGTGTCGAACGGCGCGATGGCGCCGCTCACGCGCACGGGCGGCACCGGCAAGGGGCTGCTGACGGTCGGTGCCGGCGCGACGCTGTCGGGCGGCCAGGCGCTGATGCTCGATTCGTCGGGCAGCCTGAAGGTCGACCCGAGCGCGGTGCTGTCCGCGAAAGCGATCACGGTGGATGGTTCGGCGATCACGTTCACGAATGCGCGCGGCGCTGCCGCGGCAAGCCTGCCGGGCTTCGTGATCGATCAGGCCGGACTTGCGCAGCTCGCCAACGCGGATCTCGTGTCGCTGCGCAGCTATGGCGCGATGGGCTTCGTCGGCGACGTGAACGCGACGTTCGGCAAGAGCATCGACCTGAGCGCGGGCACGTTCACGAGCGACGGCGGGCGTGTGACGCTGAACGGGCAGCAGATCGCGTTCACGAACGAGACGGGCGCGCCCAACGGCACGGTCGTGCCGGGCAGCGGCATGCTGACGGTCAACGCGAAAGAGATCGACTTCGGCACCGGCACGAAGACGTTGAGCGGATTCTCGTCGGCAACCCTGACGGCGACGGGCGGCATCGTCGGGCAAGGCACGGGGACGTTCGATTTCGGTGTGTTGCCGGTGACGCTGAATGCACCCGTGTACCTGGCCGATACGAGTTCTGCGTCGACCGTGAAGACGACCGGTGCGCTGACGCTGAACGGCGCGGCGGGCTCCGCGCTGACGAAGACGCCGGTCGGCGGCGCATGGAAATTCGTCGGCGGCACGCTTGCCGACAACGGCGCGACGATCGCGGCGCCGGCCGGCAACGTGAGCCTTGAGGCGACCACCGGTAACCTGACGATCGGCAACGGCTCGACGGTCAGCGCCGCGGGCGTGTCGAAGCAGTTCTTCGACGTGACGCAGTACGCACCGGCCGGTTCGATCGTCCTGACCGCCGATGCGGGGACGGTCGACCTGCAGCCGGGCGCGACGCTCGATTTCTCGGGCGCGAAAGGCGGCGGCGCGGCGGGCAGCCTGACGCTGTCGGCGCCGAAGCAGGTCGTGAACCTGAACGGCACGATCAAGGGCGGTGCGACGAACGGCTATGCGGGCGGCTCGCTGGCGCTCGACACGGCCGGTGCCGCGGATCTGGATTCACTGGCGAAGACCCTCGCATCGAGCGGCGTGAACCAGTCAATCGACATTCATACCAAGTCGGGCAACCTGACGCTGTCGGCCGGTAATGCGCTGGTCGCGCAGTCAGTATCGCTGACTGCCGACGGCGGCGCGGGCAATGCATCGGATACCGCGAACGGCAACGTGAACGTGCTGGGGAAGATCGATGCGTCGGGCAAGGCCGGCGGGCAGATCAGCCTGTTCGGCAAGAGCGGTGTCGATATCGAGGGTTCGCTGCTGGCGAAGGCAACCAACGCAAGCCAGCGTGGCGGCAAGGTCACGGTCGGCACGAGTGCGACGTTCGATCCGGCCGCGGCCAATCCGTACAACGCGACTTACGGTTACGAGAACGTGTCCGCTGCGCAGTCCGGCTCGATACGGCTCGGCTCGAACGCGTCGATCGACGTGTCCGGCGGGACGCCGGGCGGCACGCTCGACGGCTCCGTCAGCTTCCGTGCGCCGTTGCTGCGGGACGGCACGGTCAACGTCGCCTTCGACGCGCCCGCGCAATCGGGAGCAGGCGTGCGCGGTTCCCGCAAGACCACGGTTGAGGCGTACGCCGTGTGGAGCGCAGCGGATGCGACGACCGGTTCGCAGCATTTCGACGGCCTCATCGATCCGGCCGGCTGGTACGACGGCAGTGGCCATTTGCTTGCGGGCACCTTCACGGTACCCGGCAGCAACCCCGTAACGTACAGCTACGCACCGAGTGGCACGGGGGGCGGAACGCTGACCAACAGCGCGACCGGACAGACGACGGCGGTGACCGAAGACCAGCTGCGCAACGGAGTTTCCGGCAGCGGCTTTACCGGGCTGACAGGCGCGTATTTCGCGCCGGGGACCGCGAACGCCGATCATGTCGCGTTCTATGGCTATCGCGCCAACGGGACCGGAACGTCGCCGGGCACGTTGATGGCGTTTGTTCAGCATGGGCCGGATGGCGTTGCCAGTCAGTTTGCCGGCGCGCCGCTGCAAAAATTCAGCGTCGTGCCGGGTATCGAACTCGACAATCCGGGGAGCGCAGTCAACGGCGGCAATATTTCGGTGTTGTCGAACTGGAATCTTGGTGCGGGCGCGCCGAACAACAGCGGCAGCATCACGCCCGATTTCCGCTATCAGTCGACGATTGCGCCGACGCTGACGTTCCGTGCGGCGAACAACTTCGATGCGTACGCAAGCATTTCGGACGGGTTCTACCAGAGCCAGGTCGCGTCGATTCTGGGTGGGTCGGGGCCGGTTACCCCGACCGGGACCTACGCGGGAGCAAAGCAGACGTTCGACCAGCTTGTGGCAATCAATGACCCGACCCAAGTGACGGTGAATTTTAGGGGCGGCGCCACGGCGAGCCTGACTTCCCTTGATCCAAACGCGGCGCTGAGCGCACCGTTGATGGGGCAAACCGCTGGCTACTATTCGACCTATCTGTCGTATGCAGGCGCATGGCAGGCTGACCTGGCGCGCATCGGCCTCCCGCAGTACGTCGCACAGATTCTGCCGGTCACGCCGTCGGTGACTGCGCCGTTGGTGCCATCTGGTTTCTCGACATACACGAACTATCTGATTGCCTACTGGGGGCCCGATTTATCGGGCCCCAGAGCCGGCACCGCCTATCTGGGTAACGGATACAATCCCGCTACTGCCGCCCGATTCGGCACGCCTGCTGCGCCGACGCCGCCAACAAAGCCAGTGGCAAACGCGTCGGTTGCCGAGCAAGCTGCCTATTTGGCTGATTACGCCAACTACGTGCTTGTCTATTCTGGTTACCTTAATACTCTCACGAGTATCAAGAGCGTTATCGGAGCGACGAGAGGCGCCTACAACATGTTCTACGCGCCTGTTTCACCAGGCGCGGTGCCGGACACTGGCGTTGTGAACATCGGTCCACTACCAGGCAACACGGTCGCGAACGTGCCGAGTGCAAACAACCCGCTGCCGGTTGCCTTCGCGACGCTGCTCGGTGGTGAAAGCTCGACATACCGCATCGTGTCGGGTGCAGACACGCAGAGCGCGAACCCGCTCGCGTTGCAGCCGGTTTCGACGTTCGTCAATGCTGGAGCGGGCTCCGACGGTACCGGCAACGTGATGTTGAGCGGGCATACCAGCTATGTCGGCAGCAACGGGTTGACACTCGTCGAACCGGTAACGATCCGTACCGGCACGGGATCGATCGACGTGGCGGCCGGCAACGATGTGTCCTTGTTCGATACGAGCAAGACGGCTGATGCGTCAACCTTGATCATTCCCGGCGTGATCTATACGGCCGGCGCGCCTGCCGCAGGGGCGCCATCGGTGGGTACGTCGACTGCGATTGCCCATGCCAGTGTCGGCGGTTTGCAGGACATTCTGGTGACACCCGCAGTGAATCCCGATTCGGCCGGTGATATCACGATTCATGCCCAAGGGAACATCGAGGGCATGCAGAACGTGATCGACACGACCGGAGCGGTAACTGGCGGGGCTGGCAACAGCATCAGCCAGTACTGGTGGCAGTGGATGCAGATCACCGGAGCGAAAACCGCGGATAGCAATTTCGTCCTTGCTCCGTTGCGCCGAACCTCGATCGATTTCGGTGCATTTGACCAAGGCGTCATGAGCGTTGGCGGTAACGTATCGATCAGCGCGGGTGGCAATATTTCGGATCTGGCCGTGTCGCTGCCGACCACGTGGTACCTGAACGGAAGCGGCAAGCCCGTCACCGTAGGCGGCGGAAATCTGACGGTACACGCTGGCGGCGACATTCTGAGCGGCGATTACTTCGTCGCGAAGGGAACAGGGACGATCTCGGCTGGCGGAAGCATCGGGTCAGACATTTCCGGAACGTCATGGACGGTCGGGCGATCACCCATCGCGGTGTCGACCGTGCTTGCGACTCAGGACGGGACATTCGATGTTGCCGCGCGCCAGGGTGTGAATGTCGGGGCGGTACTGAATCCGTCTTATTCGAGCAGCTTCACGTCGAGCGCGGGGCAGCCGACTGGCGTCGTCAATCTTTCCAGCTACGGTCAATATCCTGACAACCAGGGCTTTTCATCTGCTTCGGCAGTCAATGTGCTTTCGACGACCGGCGACGTTCGCCTGGGTACGCTTGGCGGCATGTTGACCGGCGCGAATGGCGTACTGCCGGCCAGTGTGAATCTGACTGCATTCGACGGATCGATCGTGATTCAATCGGGCGGCGCGCTTTTTCCGTCGGCGGTGGGTCAACTGAATCTGGTCGCGAACCAGTCGGTATATCTGTCCAACGTATCGGCCGGGCTCGCCAACGTCGCATTGCCCAATACATTCGGTCTGTCCGACGCCGATCCGTCGCAGACGCCTTCGCCGACGAATCCGTCAGTGAAGCCAAATATCCCGTTGTTGACGAATACGACACTTGCCGCACATGCACCGAACGCGCTTCACGATGCCGACGTGCAACCTGCGCGCTTTTACAGTCTGAACGGCAGCATCGTCAACGGCACAGTCGACTCTCCTGGCTATAGTGACGACTTCTACAGGAATCTTGTCACGTTGTCGGTGGACAAGCCGGCACTCGTGCAGGCTGGACAGGACATCGTGAACCTCGCGTTCTGGGGGCAAAACCTGCGCAGCTCGGATGCGACGCGCATCGTGGCCGGCCGTGACATCTACGACACACCGATTCCTCCCAACGGCGGCGCTGTTCCGGTGCTGGCGATCGGCGGACCAGGCTGGTTCGATGTTCAGGCGGGACGCAACATCGGCCCGTTGACGAGTCAAGCCGAGTTGTATAACCAGAAAGCCGACACGGGTGGAATCGCGCACGTTTTCACGGGTATCGATGCAGTCGGAAACGCGAACAATCCGAACCTGCCGCACGAGAGCGCGAACGTCAACGTGCTGTTCGGCGTGGGCGCCGGCGTCGATCTTCCCGGCTTCGTCTCGACCTATATCGCGCCGGGCAGCTCGGTTGCTGGGGTGCCGAGTGCAACGCCAGCGCTGATTGCATTCATCGAGCAGTACGACGCGGGGCTTGGCGTCGATACGGGCCTGCAGGCAGACAAGGATGCGGCGCTGGCGAAGGTTGGCAGGTTGACCGCCGACGAAGCGTGGAAGCAATTCCAGGCGTTGCCGTCGTACGTGCAGCAACGCTTCGCGGAGCAGGTGTTGTTTGGCGTGCTCGCGCAAGTCGGTGCGGACTTCAACGATCCATCGAGTCCGTATAGCGGGCAGTACGCGAGAGGCTATCAAGCGATCAACAAGCTGTTCCCGGCCTCGTTCGGCTATACGGCCAACAATCTGGGCGGCGGGTCGAACGGTGCAAACAAGCAGGTCAGCACCGGCAATCTGGACATCCGGAGCACGACGATCCAGACGCAGCAAGGCGGCGATGTGACCATCCTCGGGCCGGGCGGACAGGCGCTCGTCGGTAGCACGACGGCGCCGCCGCAGATCGTCGACAGCACCGGGAACGTGGTTGCGGGCCCCGGCACGATGGGGATCCTGACGCTCGAGAAGGGGAACGTCGACATCTTCACGGACCAGAGTGTGCTGCTCGCGCAGAGCCGGATCTTCACCGAGCAGGGCGGCAACATGACGATCTGGAGTTCGAACGGGGACATCAACGCGGGCAAGGGCGCGAAGACGTCGGCGGACACGCCGGCGCCGCAGTATGTCTGTGACGCGAACCATTACTGCACGGTTGATGCGCGCGGGCAGGTGACGGGTGCGGGTATCGCGACGCTGCAGAGCATACCGGGTGCGCCGAAAGGCACGGTGAACCTGATCGCGCCGCGAGGGACCGTCGATGCGGGCGACGCCGGCATTCGTGCGGGCAACCTGAACGTTGCGGCGTTGCGTGTGGTGAACGCGGACAACATCCAGGTGACGGGCAAGGCAACCGGGATTCCGCTCGTGCAGGCCGTGAACACGGGGGCGCTGACGGCGGCGAGTTCGGCGGCATCGGCGGCGAGCCAGGTCGCGCAGGACATCGCGAAGAACAACGCATCGGGCGTCGCGCCGCGTCGCTGGACGATCAGCGTGCAGGTCGAGGGTTTCGGGGACAACGGCCCGGATGGCGGATCGAAGCGGCGCAAATCGGAACAGGTCGGCTACGACTCGTCGAATTCGGTTTCGCTGCTGGGATTCGGGGCGGCGGGGGCGACGCAGAAGACGTTGCTCAGCAAGGAGGAGTTAGGGAAATTGGGCCGGTTCTGAGATCAAGCGGTACGTAGGGCAAGCAGAAGATAGACCACCCTGATCGCTTGAGGTGGTCTATCCGACAACGCCTGGATGGAGGGGGGTCTTTACCGGCCGGAATACAGGCCCCCCGACGAGCCACAGACTTCCGGGTTGCCAATATCCATGTAGTTTCCGCTTGTGTTGCTCAGGATGCTTGCAACGATGGCACTCCGGAAGCTTGATGGTACGGTATCGAAGCCGTTGCCATGAATGACCGACGCGTAGCTGGCGTTCGTGTAGTGGTTGTTCAGGAAATCGTGAACGGCCGTCGTTGTCGCTGCGCTGGTGTAGCACTGGCTCAGGAGGATCTGGCTCGTACCGGATATCGGATAGCCGGAAAGCGGGTTGGCAAGGGCTTTGTAGGCGTTGCCGGAAACAGGGGCCCACAACGTGGGATCCTGGCCAGTGGCTCCTTGCGGTGGGGAGAATGTGCCGAGCGCTTTCGTCGCGTTTGCATACGTCGGTGCGTAGTAGATTTTGTCCGCCGAGTTGTACAGGCTGGCGACCGGAAGCTGCAGCGCACCCGACGACGTTACGACCGAACTGGATGGTGCCAAATACGTGTTCGCATAGGCCGGGCTCAAATAAGCGACGGCCGCGGTGCCCATCGACCACAGCGATGCAAGTGACGCACGAATACCACCATCGCCTGACGCTGCGATGAAGTTGGATGGCATGCCTGTGGGGAAGGCCGTCACATTTGCGAACGTCAGGGAATCGACAAACGTGACGCCGATGTTGTTCGTGTTTGCCCTCGTGCAAACGGCAGCCAGGTGGCGGGTCAGCAGTTCGGTCGTGCCGCTGCCGTCCTGGCGATAGACGACCTTGATCGGCGTGGGGGTCGTCGTGTAGGGCACGCCGGTTTCCGGGTTGATCACTTGTCTCCAGTCGGTGATCCAGCCCGAGAAGATGCCGCACAGGTCGTTGTCGTTCAGTGCAATGCTGTGCGCTTGCCCCGGCGTTGTTTGCGGCGTGATCGAGCTCGTCACGGCGGGGCCGCGGACGACCGGCACCGCGATAGCCGTCACGACGTACGGGATCTGGATCAGCGGGCCGTCGGTGGTGCCGCGACCCGTGTCGTTGTATGCCGTGACCTGAGCAGTCGTGAGTGCGGCGTCGCTATTCGCGAAATGAACTGCGCCCGTAACACCCGTGCCGAAGAATGTCGGCTGGTTGCTCAGGAACGCGTTCTGGCCAGCACCCGAGCCGACCGAATAGTACGTGAACGTGCCTTCGGACGTGCCGAACAAGCCGGTTTCAGTCGCTGCGTTCGCGGTGCTGCCGAGCAACGGCGCGACGAGCGACGAACCACCGCCCTGAATGACCGGGCCCGCAGCGAATGCGTGTTCTGCGCTCATGCCCGAAATGACGAGAGCCAGCGCCTGACAGATTTTTCGTCGGATGAAATTCATGGAGGGCTTTCACGATGCCGACGGATGTTCGCGCACCTTTCGGGGCATGACGTACGTGAGGTTCCAGCGTGACGGTGTCGCGCATGGTCGGCGTGTTGAATAAAAAAAACCGTCTCGATTACTCGAGACGGTTCATCGGGACGTTGATTCAGGAGCGATTCAGCTTACCGGCCGGCATAGCCGCCAGCACCACAGACGGCCGAATCGTTGATGTCGAGGTAGTTGTTGCTCGAGTTGCTCAGGAAGTTCGACGAAATCGCGGTCTGGAATCCCGACGGCACGGTGTCGAAGCCGTTGCCATGGACGACCGACGCGTAGCTGGCGTTCGTGAAGTGGTTGTTCAGGAAGTCATGAACAGCCGTACCCGCCGCAGCGTTGGAATAGCACTGGCTCAGGATGATCTGGCTCGTGCCCGAGACCGGATAGCCGGAAGCGGGGTTGGCCAGGGCAGCATACGCCGAACCGGAAACCGGAACCCACTGGGTCGGATCGCCAGCAGCATTGCCCGACGGAGCGGTAATCGTACCGATCGCCGTCGTCGCGTTCGCATACGTCGGTGCGTAGTAGGCTTTGGCCGTCGTGTTGTACAGGCTGGCGATCGGGAGTTGCAGCGCGCCCGACGACGTCACGACCGAGCTTTGCGACGCGAGGAACGTGTTCGTGTAGTCCGGGCTCAGGTACGCGACAGCGGCCGTACCCGCCGCCGACAGCGCTGCGAGCGAACCGCGCACGCCGCCGCTACCCGATGCGCCGACGAAGTTCGACGGCACGCCGGACGGGAAGGCGCTCGTGTTCGCGAACGTCAGCGAATCGATGAACGTCACGCCGGCCTTGGTGTTGGCCGTCGTACAGACAGCAGCCAGGTGGCGCGTCAGCAGTTCGGACGTGCCGCTGCTGTCCGAGCGGTAGACAACCTTGATCGGCGAGCTGGTCGTCGTGTAGGCCGAACCCGTTTCCGGATTGATCACCTGGTTCCAGTCGGTGAACTTGCCCGAGAAGATGCCGCACAGATCGTTGTCGTTCAGCGCGATGCTGTGTGCCTGACCCGGCGTCGTTTGCGGCGTGACCGAGCTCGACACGGCCGGCGCGTTGACGACCGGCACCGTGATGGCCGTCACGATGTACGGGATCTGGATCAGCGGACCGTTCGTGGTGCCGAGGCCCGTGTTGTTGTACGCCGTGACTTGAGCGGTCGTCAGCGCGGCATCGCTGTTGGCGAAGTGAACCGTGCCCGAGACACCCGAGCCGAAGAACGTCGGCTGGTTGTTCAGGAATGCGTTCTGACCGGCGCCCGAGCCGACCGAGAAGTACGTGAACGTGCCTTCGGACGTGCCGAACAGGCCGATTTCGCTGGCGGGGTTGCTGACCGAGCCGATCGTCGGAGCGACGAGCGACGAACCGCCACCTTGAATCACCGGGCCTGCGGCCATCGCGAGGGATGCGCCCATGCCCGAAACGACGAGAGCGAGGACTTGACAGATCTTGCGCTTGCTGGATTTCATGAGAAATTTCCTTGGACGAAGATAAACGGGAAGCCTGCTGCTGCGGTTTGAATACCGTGTTGACCGCCGGGTAAATGTAGGGGGAAATCCGTATGACGCGTGTGAATTTTTAATAACGAAAGGTACGGAACATTTTTGGCGATATTGCCGGTGCGTTATCGGGGTGGGCGGAGCAACGATTTACCGTCGATTGGCGCGATGGACGGTTCCCGGATGTCGGGAAGACGAGGGTGTGCCTCGGCAGGGCCTTGCTTTACGGATCTGAAGTTGCGCGGATTGTCACTATCGCAACTCCAAGTCAGTTTCGTGGCGAATGCTACGGAACATTTCCTCCGCGTGTGAATGAGGTATCCGGTCAGGATGTTTATGGAATTGAGCGCATCGAGTCATTAAATGCCATTCGATTCGTGGCGGCTGAATGAATGGTGATTAATTTTAGGCATTGATAAAAATGAAATCGTTTTTCCCCTATAAAAAAACGACCAAAGGTAATAAGGCCCGCCGGAGCCCTAAAAGGTAGCCCAACATCCGTCACAAAATTGCGCCGGTTCGCTCCGTAGTCTTCCCCGGCGACTCCGTCGGCCACATTGCACGATGTCGCCGAAAAAACCCGCACGCGTGACACGAGGGTACTGACATGTCGGCATTCCGCTACGAAGCGATCGATCCCACCGGCCGCACGCTGAAAGGCGTGCTCGAAGCCGACAGCGCACGCGCAGGCCGCAGCCATCTGCGTACGCAGGGCCTTACGCCGCTCGTCGTCGAACTGGCCGCACAACGCCTGCACGGCCAACGTCATCAACGGCTGTCGCTCGGTCGCAAGCTGTCGCAGCGCGAGCAGGCGATCATCACGCGCCAGCTCGCGAGCCTGCTGGTCGCGGGGCTGCCGCTCGACGAAGCGCTGTCGGTGCTGAGCGAGCAGGCCGAGCGCGAATACGTGCGCGAGCTGATGGCGTCGATCCGTGCGGAAATCGTCGGCGGCCATTCGTTCGCGAATGCGCTCGGCCAGCATCCGCGCGATTTTCCGGAGATCTACCGCGCGCTCGTCGCGGCCGGCGAGCACACGGGCAAGCTCGGCATCGTGCTGTCGCGTCTCGCGGACTACATCGAGCAGAGCAACGCACTGAAACAGAAGATCCTGCTTGCATTCACCTACCCGGGCATCGTCACGCTGATCGCGTTCGGCATCGTCACGTTCCTGTTGAGCTACGTGGTGCCGCAGGTGGCCAACGTGTTCACCAGCACGAAGCAGCAGTTGCCGACGCTGACGGTCGTCATGCTGGCGTTGTCCGATTTCGTGCGGCACTGGTGGTGGGCGTCGCTCGCGGCGACAGTCGCGATCGTCTTCGCCATCCGCAAGGTGCTGGCGCAGGACGGGCCGCGGCTCAGGTTTGACCGCTGGCTGCTGACCGCGCCGCTCGCCGGCAAGCTTGTGCGGGGCTACAACACGGTGCGCTTCGCGAGCACGCTCGGCATTCTCACTGCGGCGGGCGTACCGATCCTGCGTGCGTTGCAGGCGGCCGGCGAAACCCTGTCGAACCGTGCGATGAGCGCGAACGTCGACGATGCGATCGTGCGTGTGCGCGAAGGCTCGGCATTGTCACGCGCGCTGGCCCATACGAAGACGTTCCCGCCCGTGCTCGTGCACCTGATCCGTTCGGGCGAGGCGACGGGTGACGTGACGACGATGCTCGATCGCGCATCCGAAGGCGAATCGCGCGAGCTGGAGCGCCGCACGATGTTCATGACGAGCCTGCTCGAACCGTTGCTGATCCTCGCGATGGGCGGCGTGGTGCTCGTGATCGTGCTCGCGGTGATGATGCCGATCATCGAGTTGAACAACATGGTGCAGTGAGGCGCGTTTCAGCGCACGAACGCGTTTGCCTTTTGCACGGCGGGCAGCGCGATCTCGCGTTGCAGGCCGTTGCGGTCGACGACGATCGAGCGCGCGCGGATTTCCGCGAGCTTCGCGGCTTCGCCGATCGCCGAGCCGAGCCGTACGACGCGCGCCGCTTCGCCGCCGACACTGACGATCGCGGCCGCGCGGCGTGCATCGAACGCGAGCACCCCGAGCAGCTGGATCGTGTCGCGGCCGTCGTCGGGTTTGGCGCCGAACAGCTGCGCGCCGGCCGTCACGTCGAAAGGTGCGGGCGGCGCGGTGCGGGCGGGCGGCGGTGCATCGGGCGCGTTCAGCACGCGTGCGGCCCACATCGAGACGGCGACGAGCGCCGCAGCGGCGGCGACGGTCGCGGCGAGCGGCATCGGATCGATGCGGGACGGAACGGTGCGGAGCAGGGCGAGCGGTTTCATGGCGACGGGTCGGTTCGATGAACGGGGAACAGCTTCCATTCTTTGACGCAAGGGTGAATGCATGATGACGCACCACGAAGCAGTCCGAATGCTGCATGCGCGCCGTCGCAAGCGACGCGGTTTCACGCTGATCGAGATCATGGTGGTCGTCGCGATCCTCGGGATTCTCGCGGCGCTGATCGTGCCGAAGATCATGAGCCGTCCCGACGAGGCGCGCCGCATTGCCGCGAAACAGGACATCGGCACGATGATGCAGTCGTTGAACCTGTACCGCCTCGACAACGGCCGCTATCCTTCGCAGGAGCAGGGGCTTGCCGCACTGATCCAGAAGCCGGCGACCGATCCGGTGCCGAACAACTGGAAGGACGGCGGTTATCTGGAGCGCTTGCCGAAGGATCCGTGGGGCAACGCGTATCAATACCTGAACCCGGGCGCGCACGGTGCGATCGACGTGTTCAGCTACGGTGCGGACGGCAAGCCGGGCGGCGAGGGGAATGATGCGGATATCGGTTCGTGGCAGTAACGGCATGACGATCGCGCATGCCAGGAGACGGCGCCCGTTCACGCGTGGTCGCGCGGCGGGTTTCACGCTGCTGGAGATGCTCGTCGTGCTGTTGATCGTCGGGCTGCTGGTCGCGGTCGTCACGCTCGCGCCGACGCGCAATCGCCGCACCGATCTGGCCGAGGAAGCGCAGCGGCTCGCGAACCTGCTCGAATCGGCCGGCGACGAAGCGCAGGTGCGCTCGATGCCGATCGCGTGGCAGCCGGTGGGCGGCGGGTACCGGTTCGTGCAGCGCACGGAAAGTGGCGCGTGGGCGCCGATGACGGACGATCTGTATCGCGCGCGCCGCTGGGGCGCCGAGGTGACGGGCGTGTCGGTGCGTTATACCGGCGGCGGCGAAACGCCGTCGCGGATCGTGCTCGGCAGCGAAAGCATCGACGTGCCGGTGACGATCACGCTGTGGTCCGGCGACGTGCGGATGGCCGTCGTCGGCACCGGCATCGGCAACTTCGTCGTGAGGCGGCCATGAGCGGCGTGCGAAGCGCCCGGGAGGCGCGATGACGAGCCTGGTCGTACTGTTGCCGTCGATCGGCACGTTCGATGCGTCGGGGTGGGAAGCAACCGAGATGCCGTACGCGTTGTTCGACCGGCGCGGGCAACGCGTGCGCGGAGGGCGGGCAAAGCGCGACGCGTGGCCGAAGGCCGCGTCGACCGTGCTCGTGCTCGCCGCACGCGATACGCTGCTCGTCGACGTGAACCTGCCGCCCGTGACGGGCACGAAGCTGCGGCGCGTGCTGCCGCATGCGATCGAGGAGTATCTGATCGGCGATGCGCAGCGAAGTCACGTCGCCGTCGGCCCGGCGGCAAGCGGCGATACGGCGCGGCCCGTGGCGGTCGTCGATCGCGAGCGGTTCCGCGAAGTGGTCGGTTGGTTCGACGATGCCGGCCATCGGCGCGTGCGTGCGGTGCCGTTGATTCACTGCTTGATGACGGCGGACCGTGAGCATGCGGATGGCGGCGAGCAGGGCACCGTGTTGCCCGAGCCCGCAACGTCGCCCCCATCGCGAGCATTGTCATTACCGAACGGCGACGAAGACGGCGAAGCGACGGTGCTCATGCGCAGTGAAGCCGATGCGCGGCTCGTCAGTCCACCGGCGTTGAGCGAAGTGGATGCCGGCCGCAGTGAAGCGGACGTACTGATCGTCTGTCCGCCCGCATCGAGCGAAGCCGATACCGATGCGGCCGGCCACCCGCTCCGGCTCGAACTGGCCGTCAGGCGGGGAGCGTCGGGGTTCGGCCTTGAAACGCGTGCGTCCGCACTGGATGCGACGATTGTCGAGTTGTCGAAACAGGATTCCGTGCGAGTGCACGCGCTGGTTGTCGACGTTCACGACGAGGTCGAAGGTGCTTCCACCGCCGCATCGGACCTGCGTGCTCGCATGTCCGGACATTCCGCATTTCCGCTCGCCGCACGCACGCTGCGGTGGGACACACTTGCACGCGGCGCGTACGACTGCAGGTTCGACCTGTGCCAGTTCGAATTCGCCCGCACCGCACGCGCTGACACGGGCGGATGGCGCCGCTGGCGCGTGCCTGCCGGCCTGGCGATCGCATCGGCCGCCGTCGCGATCGCGACGATCAACGTGCAATGGTTTCAGCTCCGTCATCGTCAGGATGCGTTGAATGCGGAACTGACGGCCCGCGTGAAAGCCGCCTTTCCCGAAACCACCGTGATGCTCGACCCGCCGATGCAGATGCGCACCGGGCTCGAACGCCTGCGTGCGGCGGCGGGCGAACTGCGCGCAAACGATTACCTGGTGCTGTCGGCGGCGCTGTCGCGCGCGCTCGGTCCGATTCCGTCCGATGCGATCGCGACGCTCGACTATCGCGACGGCACGCTGGCGATCGCCTTCCGTCCCGGTACCGCCGTCGACGGCGACGGATTCCGCCGGCGCCTGCAGGCCCAGGGCGTGACGGTCAACGAGGAGGAGGCGAAGTGGATGCTCGGTTCCACGCGGCCCGCGCCGCGCTGACGCAGTGGTTCGACGGACGTGCGCCGCGCGAGCGTGCGCTGCTGGCGTCGGGTGGTGCCGTGTTGCTCGCGGCACTGGTCTACAACGTGATGTGGGAGCCCGCATACACGGGCCGCGCGCGCATTGCGGCAAACCTGCCTGCATTGCAGAGCCAGGTTGCGGAAGCCGGCGGGCAACTCGCGGAGGCACGACGGCTGCGCGCGGCCGCCGCGATCCGGCCGCCGGCCGGTGCTGCATTGCGGGAAGCGCTGGCCGCGTCGCTCGCGCAGGCGGGGATCGCGAAGGCGCAGGTGGCGGTGCTCGGCGAAGGCATCCAGGTGGACGCGAAGGGCGTCTCGTTCGCTGCGTGGATGGACTGGCTCGACCGCATGCGCCGCACGCATCACGTGCGCGTCGTGAGTGGTCACGCGAGCGCGGACGGCAAGCCCGGCGTGACGACGGTTTCGGTGCTGCTGCAGCCGCAAACAGTGCGTTGAATGCGTACCGCACGACACTCGGGAAAGTATTGAATCGCTTCGCGGCACGGTTCACCTGACTGTCATAGTGCCCGCTCACAATCTGACGTTCGTTTGCCGCGGAACCGCTCACGGGGGGGCGCGTTCCGCACGGCAACGTGCAACTCCACTTCCGTCCAGGCATTCATGACTCGTTCACGGGCGCCG
The DNA here is from genome assembly GCF_057439935.1 of Burkholderia cepacia complex sp. TUM26381. NCBI lineage: Bacteria > Pseudomonadati > Pseudomonadota > Betaproteobacteria > Burkholderiales > Burkholderiaceae > Burkholderia > Burkholderia cepacia complex sp. TUM26381. The sequence goes on from NZ_CM172007.1 coordinate 1,213,528, forward strand.
ACCGGTGTCCTGGCGCTCGTTGCGTGGCTCGCGTTCGTCGTGCTGTGCATGCGCGGCGTGCACGCGCAGGAGCCCGGGTCCATCGGCCGTCAGCCGGGTAGCGCGGTGCATTTCGATCTGCCCGCGCAGCCGCTCGCGAAGACCTTGCAGGACTTCGCGCGGCTCACCGAGCTGATCGTGCTGGCGCCGGCGCCGCTGCTCGACGGGCGCACGAGTGCGCCGGTCCAGGGTGAATTCGCGCCGCGCGACGCGCTCGAGCGGATGCTGGCCGGAACGGGGTTGCGTGCGGAATTCTCGCGTCCGGACGAAGCGATCATCGTCGCGCAGCCGGCCGCCGAGATGGCGCCCGCGACGGCCGACAGGCCGCCGGATGCGGCCTTGCCGATCGACGGGATCGGCGATTTCGGCGATCGGCGCGCGTTCGCGGGCCTGCTGCAGGCGCATCTGATCGATGCGCTCTGCGCGCAGCCTGCGGCCGTGCCGGGCAGCTATCGACTCGTCGCGCAGGTGCGCATCGACAACAGGGGGGCGGTGGTGGCGGTCAACATGGTGGCATCGAGCGGTTCGGCCGCCCGCGACGCGGCGGTAATGCGCGCGCTGCGTGCATTGAAGCTGGACGACGCGCCGCCTGCGGACCTGCCGCAGCCGGTCACGATCCTGCTGCGGCCGGCCGGCAACGGCGTGCATTTCCGCTGTCCGGCGCCGCAGCCGGCGGTTCGGGGCTAGGCCGCCATGTCCGACAGCAACCGCAGCGGGCTCCGGAATCTGCTGGCGACGCGCTATGCGTATCTCGTCAGGCGCCTCGAGCGCGTGACGGGGTCGAAGGACGGCGCCGCCGACGCGCTGCACGAAACCTGGCTGCGTCTCGAGAATGCGAACGTCTCCACGCAGGTGACGAACGCGGACGCCTATATACTCGGGATGGCGAACAATGTTGCAATCGACCAGCATCGCCGCGAACGGCGTCATCTGCACGACGACGATGTCGAGACGCTGCTGGAAATGCCCGACGAGCTGGCCGACCCCGAGCGCATCGTCGCGGCGCGCCGCAAGGTCGAGACGCTGAAGGACGTGCTGCGCGGCCTGCCGCCGCGGCGCCGCGCGATCCTGCTGGCCGCCCGCGTGGACGGCCTGCTGAACCGCGAGATCGCCGAGCATTTCGGCATTTCGCTGCGGCTCGTGGAAAGCGAACTGAGCGCGGCGATGAAGTACTGCCTGCAACGCATGCAGGAAGACGGTGATCCGTACTCGGGCACGCGAGGCGGCCCGCGTAAATTTTGAGCATCCGGACGATGACGAAAGCCCAGGCCCAACCTGCCCACGACGAACTCGACGAAGCGAGTGCGTGGCTGCTGCGTCTGCGCTCGGGGGACGCGAGCCAGGCCGAAGCCGACGCGTTCGAGCGCTGGTGCGCAGATCGTCCGCAAGCCGCCGATCTGCTGCGCGACACCTGGAGTTCGCTGCGCACGGCCGCGACCGAACTCGCGCACGAGGAGCGCACGGCCGCTGCCTGGGCAAACGTTGCAAAGCGCGAGCGCACGATGCGCACCGGGCGTCGCGCGTTCATCGGCTTCGCGGTCGCGGCCGGCGCGTCGTGGCTCGCGCTGCGCCCGCCGATGCAGCTGTGGCCTTCGCTGGGCGACATGGTGGCCGATTACCATACCGGCACCGGCGAGCAGCGCAGCGTTGCGCTGTCGTCGCGCGTCACGGTCGAACTGAATACGCAGACACGTCTCGACGTGTTGCCGGCGAGCGATGCGCCGCACGGCGTCGAAGTCGTCGCGGGTGAGGCGGAGATCGACGCGGTCGCGCCGCCGGCCGGCCGCGCGACGCCGATCCAGCCCGTCACGGTGGTCGCGGGCGGCGGCCGCATGCAGGCGACGGTCGCGCGTTTCAACGTGCGGCGCACCGGCACGCAGGTCTGCGTGACCTGCCTGTCCGGTACGGTCGCGCTCAACCATCCGCGCGGTGCGCGTACGCTGAACGCCGACGATCAGGTGGTCTACGACGATCGCGGCGTGCAGCCCGTGTCGCGGATCGATCCGGGCGCCGTCAGCGCGTGGCGGCGCGGCATGCTGGTGTTCAACGGCGTGCCGCTGTCGGACGTCGTCGACGAGATCAACCGCTACCGGCACGGCAAGGTCATCCTGCGCAGCGCGTCGCTCGGCGCGAACCGGATGCAGGCGCAGTTCCCGATCACGCGGCTCGACGACGTGATCGACATGGTCGGCCGCCTGTACGGCGCGCACATCACGCGCCTGCCCGGCAACATCGTGCTGCTGAGCTGACGCGGCTTCCTGCGGCTTCCCGCGTCTTCCGTTTCCTTCCGTTCTCCCTTTCTCCGTCAGGCGGCTGCATCGCCGGTGCCGGGGCTGCCCGCGCTGCGGGTTACGGCCCTTCGATACGACTTTATCCATGAGGGCCGGCAAACGCCGGGCCGTCTTTCGTGACGGCCCGGCGGGGCGTCGTCGGACCCGAGGCGTGGGTGGCAAGCGCCCCGTCCGCGCAGCGATGCGCGGTGCGGGGAAGGTGTGTCGAATGAGCTTCGGGCGGTGGCGTGATCATGAACGAATCGCAACGGGATACGGATTCCGGCGACGCGAACACGCGCGCCGACGCAATCCGCGAGGGCGCGGTGCGCTGGCTGCTGTGGTTGCGCGCCGGCGACACGACGGAACAGGAGCGCGACGCCTTCGGGCGCTGGCGCGCGCAGAGCGACGAGCATGCGCGCACGGTCCGCGAACTGATCTGGATGTGGGCCGTGCTGGAGCTGGTCGGCCGCCAGGAACCTGGCGAGCCGGGCGGGCCGACGCGCACGCATTGACGGGATGGCGGGCGTTTCAAGAAAGTCTGCGGGTTAGGCGCACCCGCTTCGACCTTGTATATGAGAGAGCGAGGGGGCCGTGAAGAGGGGCCGTGAAGAGGGGCCATGAAGCGCGGCCGCAAAGCGGGGCCGCGGCAGGGAGACCGGGGAACGGGAGCCGGAATGGGCTTCCGGATCGCCGTGCACGCACGGCGGCCGGCGCGCGGCGAGATTGCGCCGGCCGGGCCACGAAAGCCCGGCTGCACGATTCAGGATGGCGACCCGTGCTGCAGGCCGGCGCGTGCGCCGCTCCATGCGGCGTCGAGCGGATCGCCGGCGTCGCGCAGCGGCTCGCGCAGAAAGGGAAAACGTTCGACGAACGGTGCGGATTCTTGCAGGGCCACAATATGGTTGACCATCCAATGCAGCAGTTCGCCACCGTGCCGGACCTGTTCCGGCCGCCAGTCCGGCATCGTCGAGAAGAGGGCGGAGAAGCCGCTCCAGCGCGACGGACGATCGTTGTCGCCAGGGCGGAAATAGGTATTCATCGCGACGTCGTGCGCGTCGGTCAGCGTACCGACGAACAGCCCGTGCGGCGTCGGCACGCCGATCTGCTGCCAGCCTTCCGCGAGGGCCAGCGAGCGCATCACGCGCGCCGCGACGAACGCGATGCGCGTCTCATGCTCGATTTCCGCGAGCGACATCACCCCGTTGCGCTGCATGCAGCGCGCGACCGCGTGCGGCCGGATGGCGTTCGACGCGAAGCTGCGCAGCACGAGATCGGGCACCGTCAATTGAAGCTGGAATTCGCGCAGGCCGTGCTCGGCGCTCATCGTCGAGAAATTGACGAACAGCCCTTCCACGTGACCCAGTGCGCCCACGTACGGCTCGAGCCCGAGGCGCGCGAGCTTCGGCGCGATCTGGCGCTCGAGCAGCCGCAGCAGGTTGCGGCGGTTGCGCACGCCGGTGAAATCGTCGATGCCGCGCGTGACGACGTCGCTGATTTCCCAGCGGCGCTCGTCGGCGACGAGCCGCGGGGAGCCGCTCAGGTCGAACCGGGCGCGACCGTGCGCCACGCGTGGATCTACGTACATGCCGGTGCCTCGTGCATCGATTGCGGGCGGACCGCCGCGACGGCGCATCGTCGCGCGGATCGGGTCGCCCACGATGCTGCGGTGTCGCGCACGGCCCGTCAAGTGCGAATGCGCCGCGACGCCGGCCAGCCGGCTGGCCTGGCCGAACAGTGGGGAGTGACCGCATGATGCGCACGATCGTGGAACGCTTCGTCGAACAGAGCCCGATGACGATCATGACGCGGCTCGTGCTGCAGTGCGCGCTGCATGACGACTGGATCGACACGGCGGCCGACGCGGACGAAGCGCTCGACGACGAGTCGATTCGCGAGACGCTGTTCGCGCTCGCGGTCGACGCGATCGCGGCACTGGCCGCGCAGACGCAGACGCAGATGCAGATGCCTCAGGTACAGCAGCCAGCGGCGGGAAATGCGTCGTCCGCATCCGCCGCCGCCGTGGCCGCGCTGCACGACGACATGAGCCGATGGCGGGCCGGCTGGGGGCGTGCGCTCGTCCGGGACAGCGCCGATCTGCTGCTGCCTGTCGCGGCGGCGCGGGCCGACGAACGGGCGGGCGGGTCCGGCGGCATGCGGCTGCGCGTGCTGGACGGCGCCGGTTGCGCGCCCGCCGCAGCCGGTTGCGGCTGCGGCCGCGCGTGCGACGATCCGGTGCGCGACGCGGCGATCGGCGTGACGGGCGCACGCGTGTTGCCGGTCTACGATCCGGATCTCGCGATGATCGTCGACCTGCTGCCGGTCGAGCGCGGCCGTGCGCACGAACGTGCGTTCGTCGGCGCACTGCTGGAAACGGTGCGGCCCGGCGAGCTGTGGATCGTCGACGGCCGTTTCGATACCGATGCGATCGTGTCGGGCTGGCCGCGCCGCGGCGGCGCGTTCGTGCTGCGCGATGACGGCGCCGCGGTTGCGTGCCGGCCGCCCGGCGGCTGGCGCGATGCCGGTCCGCTGGACGGCGGCGACGTGCGCGAGCAGGCGGTCGGCACGGCGGGCGACGGCGATACGGCCGGTACGCTCAGGCGGATCGAATGGCGCCGCCACGCGCCCGATGACGGCGCGACGGTCGCGGTGCTGACCAACCTGCCGGCCGAACAGTTCGACGCGTGCCAGGTGATGCAGATGGCGCGCCGCCGCTGGCGCGACGCGTTGCCGTTGCCGCTCGATGCCGTATTCGACGGCATGCCGTTCGGCGGCGTGCCCGCGCGCGCGTCGCTGCTCGCGAGCGGGATCGCGGCACTCGCGTACAACGCGTTCAGCGTGATGGCGCGTGTCGTCGCCGGCTCACTCGGCCTCGACGATCGCGACGCGGAACGCGTGCCGGCGCATATCGCCGACGGCGTCGCGGCCACCTACGCAGGGATGATGATCGCGCTGCCGCCCGATTGGTGGCGGCGCTACGACCAGTTGCCGGCGGCGACGCTCGGCCAGATCGTGCGGATGCTGGCCGTGCACGTCGATCCGCGCAGCGAGCGGCGCAGGCGCCGCGACAACCGGTTGTCCGCGAAATCGCAGGCGCTGCTGCGCGCGGCGACGCTCGAAAGCCTGCTGCACGACGACGGCGGCGATCCGGCCGCGAACGTGTTCAGCCTGCGCACGATCGCAATGGCGACGCGCGATTTCAGCAGCAATCCGTCGAAGGCGCTGCGGCACGCGGGCGAAGCGCTCGTGATGGTGACCAAGTACAACCGGCCGATCGCGCTGCTCGTGTCGATCGACGACTGGAACCGGCTGCTCGGCGAGGTGCGCGAGACGAGCCTCACGCGGCTGTCGTTCGACGGCGCGGCGACGCAGGGCATGCGTGCGGTTGCGTTGAGCGAATCGTCGCTGAACTAGCCGGCGGCGCGGCGCGCGGGCGTCGCGCTCAGCTCGTCAGGCGGTGAACCCAGATCACCGAGGTCCACGTGAAATTGCCGCTGCCGTAGCGCGCGATCAGCGTGTCGACGCGCGCGTTGATGCGCGGCGAATGCACGCGGCAATGGACGATGAAGTAGGTGCTGTTGACGCCGACGACCGAACCGTCCGGCAGCGTCGGATTGCCGCCGCGCGCGGGCAGCAGGTACTCGGCGACGTCGCCGGTGCTGACGAAATACGCGGTGCCGCGCCGGTCGACGAGCCGTTTGGCCTGGCTGGGCGACAGCGTCGGGATCGCGGCGACGAGCACGGGCTCGGCCGCGGTATTGGCGTTGACGGTGGTGAGATCCGGCAGGACCGTCGCGTACGGCGCGAGCGTCTCGATCGCATGCGTATCGTAGCCGGGCACGCGCGCGAGATCGTCGATGGAAACGAGCTGCAGCGGCCAGCCGCCGGGGCCGTTCGTGTCGCGCAGCGAGCGCAGCATGTAGTCGGCCGTCTGCTGCGCGAGCCCGGGATCGAGCGACAGCTGGCCGAGCAGCCGCCGGTAGGCGAGCACGCCTTCGCCGTTGGCCTGCCACGGCTTGCCGGGCGCGATGCGCATCACGAGGTTCGTCAGGTTGAAGCGCGCCTGCGCATCCTCGACATGACCCGAGACCCACGCGCGCGACAGTTCCGCGTTGACCGCCGCGGCATCGGGCGGCAGCAGGTCGGCGAGCTGCACGTCGGCGGCCGGCGACGACCACGGCTGGCCGACGAACGTGACGTTCGACGTCGCGCTCTGCGCGCGCAGCGTGGCGCGCGCCCATTCGACCGCCGCGCGTTCGACCCACATCGTCTGCGTGGCCAGCCGCTGGTTCTCGACGTCGCGCGTCGCGACCTGCTGGCGCCACAGCACGCTGGCCGCGAGCGTCGCTGCCAGTGCGACGACGAGCAGCACCGTCACGATCGCGATGCCGCGTTCGCGCGGCCGCCGCGCCCTTCCGGATCTTCCATGTCGATGCATGCGCATGCTCCTGCTATCGCGGCGCGATGGCGCTCAGGGCTCGAACGCCAGCCACGCGTGTGCGATGCTCGCATGCGCAGATGACGTGACGCCGAACATCGCGGTGAGCCCGGCCACCCAGAACGCGAGCGTGGCGGGATGCGTGCCGTCGGCTGTCAGGGCAAGCGGGCCGACCAGCGAAGCGATCGTATGCGAGCGCCACAGCAGCAGGACGAACAGCGCGCAGCCGACCGCCATCGCGACGAAGAACAGGTACAGCGCAACCGTCGTGCGCCGCGTGAACGGGGTGCGGTGATGCCGCTGGTTCGTCGCGACGATCGCGGCGCCGTTGGCGACCGGCACGATTGCCATCGCGAGCATCCAGAACAGCGGCTGGTCGCTCGACGCATTGATCAGCAGCAGCGTGCCGATCGTCCAGATCGGCGGTGCGAGTATCGTGAGCACGCACCACGACGCCAGTTGCCAGGCCAGCCAGGGCGCGCGCCAGCGCAATGGACGCCGCGCCCCGGCGAACAGGTCAGGTTGCCGGCCGGCGGTCGCGGTATGGCCGGACAGCCGAGCGGCGAGCCACCTCGCGAACATCGTGGCGAATGACATGGATCGATCCCGTCGTTGATGTTTTTACCCAATAGCTAGGACGAAGCGGGCCGCCGCAAACCGCAGGATTTCGCATGACCGGGATACGTTGCACGGCGCCGCATCGCAAACCCGGCGTGCGGAAACGGTCTCGCGAGCGTTTCGTGAATATCTTCAGCGGAATGTCACAAAAACTTCCCGGTTGAAACCCGAGGATTGTCGTGCCGTCACAGGGGGCGCGCCTGGCGCGACGCCTTCGGAGCGGCAATTCGTTTGCCGGCGATCGCGCATGCGCGCGACGTGCGGGCGCCTTGACGGCCACGGCGGACGATACGCACACGAAACGGGGGCCACGCACATTCCTGCACAACGTCCCGCGCGATGCGCGCGGGTGCTCGTTGCGCGCGCATTGCAGGCCGCCCGCTGGCGGCCTTGTCCCGTTTCCGGCGTCGAGCCGGGCGGCCTGCGAAAAAAAGTTTGCGGCAATGCGCGCCCGGTTCCGTCTAGATAGGTGAGAGCGGCGACTCGTACGCCGCGCACGACGGCGGTCGCCGATCGACGCAACAGTGCCGATGCGTCGTCGGGCGGCCGGTCGTGACGATGCGCATCGCAAGTTGCGGGTTTTCCGGATTCGCTTCGTCCTTTCCGGTAGATGCGGTCGAACGCACCGGGTACGGGATTCGGGAAAAGCATTGCGCAGATCATGATAAGGATGGCGAATCAATCGTCATCAAAGTGAAACAGGCAACTGATAGCGAAGCGAGCGGCGGGTGCAGGCCGCTTCGCCGCGATCCGGAACAACAAAAGGGGAATGGCGCATGCCGCCGAGAGTAGACCGCAAGTCACGCGAACGATGGCGGCTGAATTGCCGATGCCTGGCCGGTGCGGTGCTGGCCGGCGGGTTGAGCGTCGCGCCGGGCATTCATGCGCAGGAAGCCGCGCCGGCCGTGAAGGCGGCGCCGGCCGCTCCGCAGTCGTTCGACGTGAACGCCTTCGTGGTGCGCGGCAACACGATGTTGCCGACGCTCGAGATCGAGAAGGCCGTGTATCCGTTCGAAGGGCCGGGCCGCACGCTCGCCGACGTGAACGCGGCGCGCGATGCGTTGCAGAAGGCGTACCAGGACCGTGGCTACCAGTCGGTCGTCGTCGAGTTGCCGCAGCAGCAGGTCAAGAACGGCGTGATCCTGCTGAAGGTGACCGAGGCAAAGGTCGGGCGCCTGCGCGTGGACGGCGCGAAGTACAACTCGCCGCAGAACATTCGCGACGCGGTGCCCGCGCTCGCCGAAGGCCAGGTGCCCGATTTCAACCAGGCGCAGCAGCAGCTCACCGACCTGAACCGCTCGGCGGACCGCCAGGTGATCCCGGTGCTGAAACCGGGCGCGCTGCCGCAGACGGTCGACGTCGACCTGAAGGTCGACGATCGCAGCCCGCTGCACGGCTCGCTCGAACTGAACAACGACAACAGCCCGGGCACGTCGACGCTGCGCACGACCGCGAGCCTCAGCTATTCGAATCTCTGGCAGCTCGGCCACGTGATTTCCGGCACCTATGTGATCGCGCCGCAGCATCCGAACGATGCGCGTGTCTACGCGTTCTCGTATCTCGCGCCGATCAAGGATTCGCGCTGGAGCTTCCTTGCGACGGTCGTGCATTCGGACAGCAACGTGGCGTCGGTCGGCAACACCAACGTGCTCGGCAAGGGCACCACGTACGGTTTCACCGCGATCTATTCACTGCCGGCGTCGGAGACCTACGCGCATTCGGTCAGCATCGAGATCGACCGCAAGCATTACGACGAAGACGTGTCGCTGCCGGGCCAGGGCGGTTCGAAGGCGCCGCTCACGTACGTGCCGGTGACGTTGTCGTACAACGGCCAGCTGAGCCTGAAGAACTCGCAGACGTCGTTCTCCGCGTCGCTGACGACCAACATCCGCGGCCTCGGCAGCGACTGGGGCGCCTGGGACAACAAGCGCTACAACGCGACGCCCGATTTCGTGTACGGCAAGTTCGACGTGAACCACACGCAGCGCTTCGCGAACGACATGCAGGCCAATGCGCACGTGAACGCACAGATCTCGAACTCGCCGCTCGTGTCGAGCGAGCAGTTCGCCGCGGGCGGGATGAACAGCGTGCGCGGCTACATGCAGGCAGAGAACACGGCCGACAGCGGCGTGATCGCGTCGGTCGAGCTGCGCAGCCCGTCGGTCGCGAAGTGGCTCGGTGGCGCGGTCGGCAGCCGCCTGAACGAGTGGCGCTTCCACGCATTTTTCGACGCGGCGCACCTGTGGCTGCTGAGCCCGCTGCCGGAGCAGACGGCGCGTTTCAACCTGATGAGCGTCGGCGTCGGCACGCGGCTGCAGCTCATGAAGTACGCGAGCGCGGATTTCGAGGCGGGCTGGCCGTTGAAGGCGGGCGTCTATACGCGGCAGTACAGCCCGCGGTTCGATTTCTACGTAAGGCTGGGGTTCTGACGGTTTTTTTGATCGTGGCGGGGCGATGCGACGAGCGCGGCGCCCGCCCATTCGGGGAGTGGATCGTGAAGCGAGTCTTGTTTTTCCTGTTGGCGGTGATGCTCGGCGTATTGCCCGGCATCGCGAACGCATGGTGGCAGAACGACTGGTCGTACCGGAAGGCGATCACGATCGACGCGAGCGCGAAAGGCGCGAACCTCGCGGAATCGGCCGGCCGCGTGCCGCTGCTGATCCGCCTGCATGCCGGCAACTTCCAGTTCGACGGGCTGGCCGACAACGGCGCGGATATCCGCTTCGTCGCCGCCGACGACAAGACGCCGCTGAATTTCCATGTCGAGCAATACGATCCGGTGCTCGGCGTCGCCCTCATCTGGGTCGACGTGCCGAAGATGCCGGCCGGTGCCGCCGAGTCGATCTGGATGTACTACGGCAACAAGAAGGCGCCGGACGGCGGCAAGCCGGCCGAGACGTTCGATGCGGACTACACGCTCGTCTACCACTTCAACGGCGCGGCGGGCGCTCCGCCGAAGGATGCGACTGCTTACGGCAACAACGCGCCGAACGCGTCGTTCCGCACGGTCGAGGACGGCATCGTCGGCAAGGGCGCGCGGTTCGACGGCACGGGGTCGCTGACGCTGCCGGCGAGCGCGTCGTTGAATGTGCCGGCCGGTGGCAGCTTCACGTTCAGCGTGTGGGTGAAGCCGTCGGCGCTGGCGGCGAACACGCTGGTGTACAGCCACCGCGACGGCGCGAACGCGCTGCTGATCGGTCTCGACAACGGTGTGCCGTTCGCGGAAGCCGACGGCGCGGCCAACAATCCGGCGCCGGTGCGCACGCCGGCCGTCCCGCCGGTCGCGGCGAACCAGTGGACCCATCTCGCCGTCACGGCCGACGGCAAGAACCTGACCGTCTACGTGAACGGCAAGCAGGCCGCGCAGGTCGCGGCGACGCTGCCGGCGCTGAACGGCGCGGCGACGGTCGGTGCGGACGCCGCCGGCGCACCGGCCGGGTTTGCCGCGTATGCGGGTGCGCTCGACGAACTGCGTCTGTCGAAGATCGCGCGTTCGCCGGCGGCGATCGCCGTCGACGCGCTCGCGCAGGGCTCGGAATCGAAGCTCGTCGCGTACGGCGCCGATGAAAAGCAGTCGGGCTTCGGGTTCGGCTACTTCGGCGTGATCGTGCAGTCGGTGACCGTCGATGCGTGGGTCGTGATCGCGATCCTGCTCGGCATGGCGCTCGTGTCGTGGGTCGTGATGTGGACGAAGGCGCGCTACGTCGGCACGGTGGACAAGGCGAACCTGTATTTCGTGCAGCGCTTCCGCGAAGTGGCCGGGCGTCACCTGGTCGGTCTCGCGCATGTCGACGAAGCGAGCGTCGACGGCCGCCGGCTGTACCAGTCGTCGCTGTACCGCCTGTACCAGGCCGGCGTGCATGAGATCCACAGCCGCGTGGACGGCAACGGCCGCACGGTGATCACGTCCGAATCGATCGAGGCGATCCGTGCGTCGATGGACGCGACGCTCGTGCGCGAGAACCAGAAGCTGTCGAAATCGATGGTGCTGCTGACGATCGCGATCTCGGGCGGCCCGTTCCTCGGCCTGCTCGGCACGGTGGTCGGCGTGATGATCACGTTCGCGGCGATCGCGGCGGCCGGCGACGTGAACGTGAACGCGATCGCACCGGGTATCGCGGCCGCGCTGCTCGCGACGGTGACGGGCCTGTTCGTCGCGATTCCGGCGCTGTTCGGCTACAACTACCTGCTGATCCGCAACAAGAACGTGACCGCGAACATGCAGGTGTTCGTCGACGAATTCGTCACGCGCCTCGCCGAAGCCCACCGCGCGCCCGATCACGCGGTGCTGGCCGACTGACCGCACGCAGGAGACCACCATGCAGGTTCAGGACGACGACAAGCCGTACGACGACATCAACATCACGCCGATGCTCGACCTCGCGTACGTGCTGCTGATCATCTTCATCATCATGACGACCGCGTCGGTGCAGGGCATCAAGGTCGACCTGCCGAAGGCGAGCTCGTCCGCGAGTCTCGCGAAGCCGAAGACGAAGGCGATCACGGTCGCCGATTCGGGGCAGGTGTTCCTCGACGCGTATCCGGTGACGATGGACGAACTCGAAAGCCGGCTGCGCACCGAGAAGGCGACCAATCCGGAATTCCCGATCGTGCTGAAGGGCGACGCGGCCGTGCAGTACCAGAAGGTCATGGACGTGCTCGACCTGTTGCGCCGCCTCGACCTGTCGCAGGTCGGGCTCGTGACCGGCAAGGCGAAGCAGGGCGGCTAGCGCGATGGAAATGACCTACAACGGCGGCCCGCCGCAGAAAGGCCCCGGCCGCTTCGTGAAGCCGGTTGCGATCGCGCTCGTGCTCGCGGGGCTGGCCGCGCTGATCTGGCGTTTCGCGGGCGATACCGCGGGCGTGAAGCGCGTGAGCGCGCCGCAGGTGACGACGGTGATCCCGTTGCCGCCGCCCCCTCCGCCGCCGAAGCAGAAGCCGCCGCCCGAGAAGGTGAAGGAAGAGGTCAAGACGCCGGTCGACCGGCCGACGATCGCGCCGAAGCCGTCCGAGGCGCCGAAGCCGTCGGACAACCAGCCGAAGCAGATGACGATGAATGCCGATGCGCAGGCCGGCAGCGACAACTTCGGCATCGGCGCGGGCGACGGCTCGGGGATGGTCGGCAGTGGTGGGGGCGGCGGGACGTTTGGCAGTGACGGTTACTCGCAGTATCTCAGCAGCGTCTTTCAACACGCGGTTCAGCAGGACAAGCACGTGCAGGAGGCAGGCGGCAATCGGTACACGGTCCGCCTGAATCTGTGGCTGGACCCAGCCGGGCACATCACGAAGGTCGAGATTACGCAATCGACCGGCGATCCGAGGCTGGATGCGGCGATCGTCGCGTCGATCGAGTCGATCGGCAAGATCGACGAACCACCGCCTCCCGGCGTGCGTTATCCGAAGTGGGTGACTTTGACCGGACGGAGCTAGACGGGGGCGGTACGGGAATCACGGGGCGGGTCCGGCGAGAGGGCTGTGCCAGGAAAAATACAGTAGATACGCGGAGAGCTGGAATGATTCGGAAGAAGAGAAATTGCGGCGAGCATGACGGCAATGAAGGAGTGCAGATGAGGCGCTCGCGTGTCAGTGCCGCCGTGGTCATGCTCGGGTTGACCTGCGCATCCGTCGCGCACGGGCAGTCGCTCGAGGCGCAGGCGGCATCGGGGAAGGCCGCGCCGACGGAAAGCGTGGTGATCAACCTGATCAACCTGCTCGTCAAGCGCGGCGTGCTCACGCAGCAGAATGCGAACCAGCTGATCAGCGAGGCGCGTACCGAAGCCACGCAGGCCAGGGCGGCCCGCGCGTCGGGCGCACCGGTCGTGGCGGGCGGCGTGGTCAACCCGCCGACGCAGCCGGGCGACGTCGCGGTGCCGTATGTGCCGCAGCTCGTGCGTGACCAGATCCGCGACCAGGTGAAGCAGGAAGTGATCGCGCAGGCGAAGTCCGAGAACTGGGCGCAGCCGAACACGTTCCCCGACTGGGTGTCGCGCATCAAGCTCGACGGCGACCTGCGCGTGCGCGACGAGTATCACTTCTACGGCAGCCGTAACGCGAACAACGTCACGAACTTCGCGGCGATCAACCAGGGCGGCGGGTTCGACATCAACCCGAACACCAACACGACGCAGCTGCCGACGCAGAACACCACGCAGAACCGCAACAACCTGCTACGCTACCGTGCGCGGCTCGGCGTGACCGCGACGCTGTCCGACGACATGACGGCCGGCCTCCAGCTCGCGAGCGGCAACGACAACGGGCCCGTATCGACGACGTCGACTGCCGGCGGCGGCTGGGGGAAGAAGAACATCTGGCTGAACAAGGCGTTCTTCGCATACAAGCCGACCTCGTGGCTGAACCTGACGGCCGGCCGTTTCGACAATCCGTTCTTCAAGTCGGATCTCGTGTTCTCCGACGACCTGATGATGGACGGGCTGGCCGCGAACCTGCGCCATGCGCTGCCGTGGAATCCGGACGTCACGCTGTTCGGCACGCTCGGCGTGTTCCCGATCCAGTACACGAGCGAGAACTTCCCGTCGAACAGCACCGACAAGGCCGGCAGCGACACGAAATGGATGTTCGGCGCGCAGTTCGGCGCGGACTGGAAGATCGACGCGAAGAACCGGCTGCGCGGTGCGGTCGCGTACTACGACTTCCAGAACATGCGCGGCACGCTGTCGTCGCCGTGCGCGCTGTATCTCGGCGCGACGAACTGCAGCACCGACAACCAGGCGCCGGCGTTCATGCAGGGCGGCAACACGCTGATCGCGCTGCGCAACATCGTGCAGAACCCGAACCTCGCGCCGGGGATGACGCCGCAGCCGCAACTCTTCGGGCTCGCGTACAACTACCGGCTGCTCGACCTGAAGGCGCAGTGGGACACGGTGGTGGCCGACCGCTTCAAGCTGCGCCTGGACGGCGAATACGTGCGCAACCTCGCGTACAACGACAACAAGGCGTTTGCGGCGGCGTCGCTGCCGGTCAACAACTACGAATCGACGACGGTGAACGCGACACGTGCCGACTATCGCAGCGGCCCGAACGGCTTCCTCGCGAAGGCGACGGTCGGCGAGCCGGAGCCGCGCGAGAAGGGCCAGTGGAATTTCTCGATCGCGTACAAGTACCTGCAGCCGGACGCCGTGCTCGACGCGTTCAACGATCCCGACTTCCATCTCGGCGGCACCAACGCGCGCGGCTACGTGATCGGCGCCGCGTATGCGGTCGCGCGCGATACATGGGTGTCGGCCCGCTACCTGAGCTCGAAGGAAGTGTACGGGCCGCCGGTATCGATCGACGTGCTGCAGATCGAGCTCAACGCTCGCTTCTGACCGGAGCCGCGAATGAACACGATCACTCGCACGATGCTGGCGGCCGGCGTGGCCGGCGCGCTGCTGTTCGCGGCCGGCGGCGCGCACGCGCAGGGCATCGAGGACAAGCTGCGCAGCCAGTTGCGCACCACCGTGCAGGAGCTGCGCCAGTTGCAGGACAACCAGGCGCAGTTGCAAAGCGACAAGGCGGCGGCCGAGAAGCAGCGCGACGACGCGCTCGCGCAACTGAAGGCGATGCAGGGGCAACTGGCGGCGGCGCGCGGCGATTCGGGCGCCGAGGCGGCCGCGAAGCGTGCGCTCGCGCAGGAGCGGGCCGGCCGGGAGCAGGACGCGAAGTCGCTGGCGAAATACAAGTCGTCCTATGAGGACCTGCTCGCCGTATCGCGCGCCCGCGATACGCAGCACACGCAACTGCAGAAGGACGCCGCTGCGCGCGACACGCAACTGAAAACCTGCCAGGCCCACAATGCCGAGCTGTATCGCGTGGGGCACGAGATTCTCGATGCGTACGAGCACGTCGGGATCGGCACGTTCTTCTCGTCGCGGCAGCCGTTCGCGCAGTCGGCGCGCGTGAAGTACGACGATCTCGCGCAACGCTACGGCGATGCGCTGTATGCGGGCAAGTACGATCCGGCCGCGCGTCCGGCCGCTGCTGCTGCGGCGGCTTCGGCGGCGAGCGCACCGTGAGCGTGCGGCCCGGCATCTCGCTTGATTTCATCGATTCGCCGATTACGAGGAAGACAGACATGCAAGACACACAACCGAACGCCGGCGACGAACGCGCGGCACACGATGCGCCGATCGAAGCGATCAGCGCCGACCGTCTGGCCGACGTGCTGCGCCGCGCGGGTTACCGCGTGACGGCGGCCGAACAGAACGGCGCGGTGCAGCTCATGAGCGCGAGCCAGGGCATCGGTTTCGCGGTGCGCTTCGGCAACCCGGCCGCGGCGCTCGCGCCGCAGGGCAGCGACGTGGCGCCCGCCGCGCTGCCGTACATCGACTACACGTTGTCGTGCGTGCTGCAGGTGCAGGGCGAATTGCCGATCGAACTCGTTGCGGACTGGAACCGCACCAAGCGCTTCGCACGTCTCGCGAGCCACGGGCCGTTTCTCGCGCTGGAGATGGACGTGGTCGTCGCGGGCGGCGTGTCCGAGCGCTACCTGCGCTCGACGATCGAGCTGTGGGATCGCCTGATCCAGGAATTCCTGCTGCACTTGCGCAACCGTCCGGCGATGGCGGAGCAGGAGGCGGCCGCACGTACGGCGGCGGGCAGTCAGGATCGCGAATCGGCCGCCGTCGCAACGGCCGGATTCGAGGCCGCCGCGCAATCGTGATCGCCGCCGGCCGGATCGCCGCCGCTCTGTGCGCGTGGCTGCCGGGTCGCAAGCGATCCGGCGCGATGCCCGCCGGCGATGCGCCCGCAGTGTGGGGCGCGTATGCGCAACGCGTCGCGCCGTGGCTGCACGCGGTACTCGATGGCGACGACGCACCCGCACGCGATCTGCGTGCCGGCGTCGAGCGCTGGGCCGACGCGCAGGCCGGGACCGGCGGCGACGGGGCCGTGCTGCCGGTGCGCGCGTGGTTCGACCGGCGCGGGCGCGTGACGCGCGTCGATAGCGGGGCGGGCGGGCAGCCGGCGCTCGATGCCGCGCTGCATGCGGCGCTCGTCGGCCGGACGGTCGGCATTGCGCCGCCGCGCGGGATGGCGCAACCGCTGGTGCTGCGCGTGACGCTGACAGGTTCGCGCTGACGCGGCATCCGCGTATCCAGAACAATCCAGAGGGCAATCGAACGATGATGACGAAGATGAAGATGCGGGCGATGGTGGCAGGCAGTCTCGTGCTGGGTGCGCCGCTGGTTGCGCACGCACAGGACGACGTGATCGCGAATGCCGCACAGACGTCGGTAACGCAGGCCGACATCGCGGGGCTGTTGAAGTCGGTGAGCCCCGAAGGGCGCGAGCGCCTTGCGGCCGATCCCGCGGCGCTGGACCAGGTCGTGCGTTCGACGCTCGCGCAGAAAGCCGTGCTGGCCGAGGCGAAATCGAAGGGCTGGGACAAACAGGCGCAGGTGCAGGCGGCCGTCGAGCAGGCGCAGCGCGATATCGTCGTGCGCAGCTATCTGGCGTCGGTGAATGCGCCGCCGGCCGACTACCCGTCGGACGCGGAGCTCCAGTCCGCCTACGACACGAACCGCGCCGCGTTCACCGCGCCGCGCGCGCTGCACGTCGCGCAGATCTATATCGCGGTACCGCCGAACGCGGATGGCGCGACGCTCGAGAAGGCGCGCAAGCAGGCGGCCGATCTCGCGAACCGCGCGCGCAGCGGCGACTTCGCGGCGCTGGCGAAGGCGAATTCGCAGGACAAGGCGAGCGCCGCCAATGGCGGCGACCTCGGGTTCGTGCCCGACCAGCTGATGGTGCCGGCGGTCCGCCAGGCGGCCGATGCGCTGAAGCCGGGCCAGGTGTCCGCGCCGGTCCGCACGCCGGCCGGCTTTCACGTGGTGAAGCTGATCGACAGTCGCGCGGCCGCGCCGCGCCCGCTGGCCGACGTGAAGGAGCAACTGCGCGCGATGCTGCGCGCGCAGCGCACGCAGCAGAATGCGCAAACCTATCTCGCGAAGCTCGCCGCGAACGCGCCGATCAACGAAGACGCGCTGAAGAAAGCGCTCGCGTCGGCCCGGTAGGCACGCTCATGGCAACTGTCCGTTCGACGCCGCGCATCGCGGCGCCCGACGCGCGCACGCCCGGGCGGCGGCGCCCGGCCGCGGCCGCCGATCGTCCGCGCATGCCGAAGGCGAACCCGTGGCCGGGCCGGCCCGGCGAGTGGCCGACGCATTGTCCGCTGTGTTTCGGTGCGCTGGAGCCGCTGCCCGGTGCGGGCGGGTATGCGCGGCACCGGAGCGCGCGATGTTCCGCGCAGTGCGTGCTCACGACGCGCCAGTACCAGCCGGAGGAGCTGACGATTCGCGGCTCGCGCGACGTGCAGGTCGCGGCCCGTCATCGCGAGCGTTTCATCGCGCAGTGGTCGCGCCATTACGCGCTGATGCGCCGCGTGTGGCCCGCGCTGACGATCGGGCGCTTCATCGCGGTGATCTCGTGCGCGGATGTCGCGGATCTCTGGTCGTACCGGATGTTGCGCGACGACGATCTCGCGGCCTTGCTGCTCGTGCTGGCCGGTTTCCTGCGCGTGCCGGATACGTCGGGCGCCGCTGCGTCGGGCGCTGCAGCGCCCGGTGCCGATACATCGGGCTCCGAGGCGCGCCCGCCCGCGGTGCGCTGGGTGCGTTTCTGGTTCGACGCGAGCGTGCGCGACGCCGGCGAGCTGTGGACGGCCGGCAACGACGCGCCGCCGCTGTTCCGCGTCGACTACCGGGAACCGCTCGTCACGCCGTATCCAACCGGCGCGCAGGTGCACGCGTGGCAGCCGGTCGACGGGATGCGCGAGGCGTGGGCACGGCATGCCGATGCGGATGAGCCGGCCGTCAGCTCTGCCGACCGCGCGGCGTTCGCGCGCTTCCTGGCTCGCGCGCCGGTGTCGGGTGCGGGCGGTTGACGGCATGCCCGCGATGGAGTCGTCACGGATGGAGGGGCGGATGAAGATGCAACGAAGCGGAATCGCGGCGATCGTCTGCGTGCTGCTGGCGGCCGGCGCGCATGCGCAGGGCAGCCGCGCGGGCCCGGGTGGGTCCGCACCGGCCGGTCCGGGTTCGGCGGCGAAGCCGGTGTGCGTCGATGCGGAAGTCGACGGCCGGCGCGCGCTGTCGTACGACTGCCTGAGCGAGCAACTGAAGCCGAAAGCCGACGCGCAGGCGGGCGCCTCGCAAACGGATTCGGAGCGGCTGTCGAAACAGCCGTCGAACCGTCTCGGCACGTTCAACCTGTCGACCGAGAGGAACCGCTTCGGCTCGAACTGGGGCCGGTCGGTGACGCCGCAACGGCCCGATGCGCCGGTTGCGGTGCCGCCGAGGTAACGGAGGCGGCCGCCAGTGCGGCAAAGGCATCGATGAGCCGGCGGCGTGCCGGCGCGAACCGACGAGGAGCGGCACCATGACAGCGGGCGGGCACACGGGGCGGGCGGCGGTGCTGCGGGCGATCGCGGGGGCGCTCGCGATCGCGTACGCAGGCGCAAGCGCCTGCGCGGCGGCACAGTCCGTCGAGCGGCCCGCGCAGGCGGTGGCCGTTCCGCCGACCGTCGCGCTGCCGAACTTCGCCGCGCTGGTCCGGCGTGTCGGGTCGGCCGTCGTCAACATCAGCGTCACGCGCGAGGTCACGCAGATGGGTATCCAGCTGCCGCCGGGCATCGCGCCCGACCATCCGCTCGCACCGTTTCTCGCGCGGCGCGTGATCGGCAACCGGGAGGAAGTGAGTCTCGGCTCGGGTTTCATCGTCAGTGCGGACGGCGTGATCCTGACCAATCGTCACGTGGTCGGCGACGCTGTGAGCATCGACGTGAAGCTGACCGACAAGCGCCAGTTCAAGGGGCGCGTGATCGGCAGCGATCCGGTGTCCGATGTCGCGGTGATCCGCATCGACGCGCACAACCTGCCGGTCGTCGCGACCGGCGATCCGGCGCGCACCGAAGTCGGCGACTGGGTGATGGCGATCGGGTCGCCGTACGGGTTCGCGAACACCGTCACGCAGGGCATCGTCAGTGCGAAGTCGCGCTCGTTGCCCGGCGAGCAGGCAATTCCGTTCATCCAGACCGACGTGCCGATCAACCCCGGCAATTCGGGCGGCCCGCTGTTCGATCTCGGCGGCCGCGTGATTGCGATCAACTCGATGATCTTCTCGAAGACGGGCGGCTATCAGGGGCTCGCGTTCGCGATTCCGATCGATATCGCGCTCGACGTGAAGGACCAGTTGCTGCGTACCGGCAAGGTCACGCGCGGCCGGCTCGGCGTGGCCGTGCAGGAAGTGAGCCAGGCGCTCGCGCGCTCGTTCGGCCTCGCGAGCCCGGATGGCGCGCTGATCACGATGGTCGAGCCGGACGGCCCGGCCGCGCACGCGGGCCTGCAGGCAGGTGACGTCGTGCTCGCGGTCGACGGCAGGCCGGTCGCCGAATCGGCGGATCTGCTCGGCACGGTGGCGGGCATGCGGGCGGGGCGGCAGGCCGACCTGCTCGTGTGGCGCGCGGGCCGGGCGATGCATGTGATCGCGACGGTCGCCGCGGTCGACAGCGGCACGGCGCCGGCCGGTGCCGAGCAGGGCCCGGCGCGGTTCGGACTCGCGCTGCGTGCGGCGACGGAGCCGGAGCGCCTGCGGCTCGGCGTCGGTCAGGCACTCGTCGTCGAGCAGGCGAGCGGCCAGGCCGCTCGCGCGGGTTTGCAGCCCGGCGATATCGTGCTGTCGGTCAACGGCACGCCGGTCGCGAGCATCGGTGCGCTGATGGCCGGGATCGACGCCGCGCACGGCAACGTCGCGCTGCTGGTTCAGCGGGGCGGCACGCGGCTGTATCTGCCGATCGAGATCGGACGGGCGGACCCAACGTCGAAACGGGAGGCGGGATGAAGCAAATGCAAAGGCGGGGCGCATCCGGATGGCTGCGCGCGATCGTGGCTGCCGCCGTACTGGCGTTGGGAGTTGCGCCGGCGTTCGCGCAGACGGCCGACGTGCCGCCAACGTGGCTCCGCTACGGCCAGCTCGCCGGGCAGCAGTTCCAGACGTGGCTCGAAGCGGACGGCGAGGCGGCCGACCGGCTCCATCGTTATCTCGAGACACGCGTGCTGAACGCGCGCGCCGATGCGCCGCCGCCCGCGATCGTCGTGCGTGCGTGGATCGGCGCGAACGGCGTCGTCACGCGCGTCGAGTTCGCGTCGCTCGGCGATCCCGACGCGGACGCGGCACTGCGGCAGCTCCTGACGGCCGGCCCGCTCGCCGAGCCGCCGCCGCGCGACATGCTGCAACCGTTGCGCGTGCGCCTGCGGCTCGCGCCGAATCCCGATGCGGACGCCGCCGCGCCGGCGTCGGCGTCCGCGGCGCGCGCGATGACGTTCTGAGCCGGATCGACGTCGGCCGATATCGTAATAAGATATGAGGTTATTGCATTGGCGGGACGATGACGTTCTGCTTCCCCTAAAAGGAGCTTCCATGCAACTGACCCAGCTAGGCGGGCATGTCGCCCAATCCGGTACCGCCGAACGGCAAAAACACGCGCAGGCGCTGATGTTCGGGATGGCGAACATCGACGAGTACGTATCCCGCGGCGTCTGCTACGACGCCGCGGCCTATGTCCGGTATCTGCTGCGCGCCGACGCGATGATCGCGCCCGGTGCGCTGCTCGATACGATCGGTCAGCTGTGGAGGACGCGGTTCAACTTCGAGACCGGCGATCAGTGGGACGGGCGCGCGAGCATTCCGGCGGGCACCGCGGTCGGCTTCGCGCGCGGCACGAATGTCTTTCACGCGGCGATCGCCGTCGGCGGCACTCGGATCCGCGGGATAAACGGCGGCCTGCTGGGCGCGGGATGGCTGCATACGGTCGACCTGGCTCGGGTGCTGCAGCCGGATCCGGCCGGCGGCTTCACGTACGACCGCACGAACATTCGCGTCTATCTGTCGCGCCTGTAGCCGCTCAGGCGTCGGGTTCCACGCCGGGCATCGTTGCCCGGCCGTGTGCCGCGCATCCGTGCCGCGCCGCGCGGCCGCCGGCCTGACGTTCGGCGATTTCCGCATGGCGTCGCGCTCCAACGCTGCTATCCTCTCGACCTTGAATGACGCCTCATGGAGGCGTGGATGCCCATGCTGCATCGCGGCGACGCGCACCGGTGCGAGCCCGGGCGCGCGCTGAGGTAGCATGACTGAATATCCACGATGATCCATGACCCGTTTCGTGACTGATTTCCTTCCGTCCATGTCCACATGGTCAAGACAACGATGAGCGACGCACCCGATCCGGCGACGCCCGGCGACGACGAGTCGTCCGGCGGCGCTTCGTCCTATCTGGTGCCGGGGCTCGAACGCGGGCTGCGGATCCTCGCCGAATTCTCCGCGCGCGAGCCCGTCCTCGGCGCGCCCGAACTGTCGAAGCGCATCGGCATTCCGCGCACGACCACGTTCCGCCTGCTGCAGACGCTCGAGGCGCTCGGTTTCCTCGAGCGCGTGAACGGCGACCGCTATTTCCGGCTCGGCGTCGGCGTGCTGCGGCTCGGCTTCGAATACCTGAACTCGCTCGAACTGACCGATCTCGGTACGCCCGTGCTCGAACGGTTGCGCGATTCGACCGGCCTGTCGACGCATCTGCTGATTCGCGATCAGCGCGATGTCGTGTTCGTCGCGAAGGCACAGAGCAATGCGTCGATGTTCGGTTCGGTGAAGGTGCACGTCGGCACGCGCTTGCCCGCGCATGCGACGGTGCATGGCCACGTGCTGATGGGCGACCTCACGCGCGACGCGCTGCGCCAGCTCTATCCGGAGAAAAAGCTCGAACAGTTCACCGAGCGCACGCCGGGCAGCGTCGACGAGCTGTACGAACGCGTGCGGCATTACGCGCGGCTCGGCTATGCGGTCAGCGAGGCGGCGTTCGAGAGCGGCATTTCGGCCGTGACTGCACCCGTGCGCGATCATTCAGGCTCGATCGTCGCGGCGATCACCGCGACGGTGCCGCGCTCGGAGATCGGCGAGGCCCGCGAGAAGGAGCGGCTCGTCGAAGCCGTGTGCGGGGCGGCGGTCGATCTGTCGCAGCGACTGAACTACCGTCCGCTCGAAAGCGACCCGACGTTCGCGCATGCGCGCCACAAGGTCGCGATGTTCTGACGCCGGCGCGTCGGACGGGCCGCGGCACGCGGCATCGCAAAGGAAAGAGAGCGGCCCGCGGGCCGCTCTTTTCATGTCGGGCACCGAATGCCCTGCATCGCTCAGAACGAGTGGTGGATCCCGGTCAGCACGATCACCTGGTTCGCGGTGCTCGACACGCCGGCCGTGAAGAACGCGGCCTGGGCGCCGCCCGAGCCGTGTTCGTAGAGCACGTTCGCATACAGCTGCGTGCGCTTCGACAACGCGTAGATGTCGCCGAGCTCGACCTGCGTCCAGCGGCGGCCGGCCAGCGTCGTGGTCGCCGCACCGCCCGCGATCGTATTGAACGCGCTGCTGCGGTAGTTCACGCCCGCGTCGTAGCTCTGGAACGTATCCGAATAGCCGTTCGACTGCATCTTCGTGCGCGTGTAGAGGCCATGCACGAGGAAGTCGCCGAACTGGTAGGACGCGCCCGCGCCGATGTTCTCGACCTTGTTCGCGAGGTAGCCGTTCGCGGTGTTCTGCCCCTGGAACGACGTAATGCCCGTCTGGCTGATTAGGATCGAGCGGTCGTGCTCGTTCGAGTACACGGCCGACGCCTTGAACGGCCCGTTCGCATAGTTCAGCGCGACACCGACCGACTTGCCGGTCGAGAAGTTGGTCGTGTTGCCGAAGGCCAGCGTGGCCGCGGCCGAGAAGCCCGCGAAGGTCGGCGAACGGTACTTGACCGCGTTGTTGTACGGCACGTTGCCGGTCGCGGCGAGCCCGTCGATGTTGCCGGGGTGGAACGCGTACCAGCTCATCGCGAGGTAGGCCGTGCTGAGCGGATCGAGATAGTCGAACGTCAGTGGCGTCTGGCGGCCGAGCGTCAGCGTGCCGTAGCGCTCCGAGCTGAGGCCGACGTACGCCGCGCGGTTCCAGATCGTGTTCGCGGTCGCGAACTGGCCGTTGTTCGTATAGAAGCCGTTTTCGAGCTGGAAGATCGCCGACAGGCCGCTGCCGAGGTCTTCCTTGCCTTTCAGGCCCCACCGGTCGGGCTGCGTGTTGCCCTGGATCATCGCCCATTTCGCGTGGCCGCCGACGTTGTTCACGTAAGCGACACCCGCATCTAGGCTGCCGTACAGCGTCACGCTGCTCTGCGCCCACGCGCCCGACGCGGCGCCCAATCCGATCACTGCTGCTGCTACCGCATGCTTGACCATTTGATCTCCTGAATCTCCAACCTGATGAAAACGTGCCGTGGCGGCATGCACGCGGACGGTCGTCCGTCGCGCGGTTGTCCGCTATCCGGTGGGCATTTTTATGTTCCATATAAGGAACAGTGTGCCTCTGATGGAATGGAGTATAGAGGCGTCAAGCGCCGGATCAAAAATAAATTTTTCGGGACGGATGGGTGCCGGATCGATGCCCGGCAGTGGTGCGCGGCGCCTCGACAAACCCGGTAAATCCCCGCCATACAAAGAAAAATTACATTTGATAAGGCGGTCGGGCGCGATCCCCGACCCACCGGTCAGTATTTTCCCTAGGACATGCAGCTTTTTGTTTTACTCGTGGAAAGTCACTCCTATAATCACCATCCATAAACTGCTGTTCCGGGTATGGAACAAACCGAGAGTCGATCAGAAGGAAGGGTGTGAGATGTCTGAACAATGGATTTGCGCCGGTCATGCCGGCGCGCTGTCGGAAGACACGCCGATCGAGTTCAAGCGGACCGACGGCGTGGAAATCGGGATCTACCGCGTCGGCGACGACGTGTATGCGCTCGAAAACGTGTGCCCGCATGCGTACGCGCTGCTGACGCAGGGGTTCGTCGATGAAGGCACCGTCGAATGCCCGCTGCACGAGGCCGTGTTCGACATCAAGACGGGCGAATGCCTGAAGGGTCCGGGCGGACGCGCGCTGAAGCAGTACGCGGTGCGCCTCGCCGGCGAGGAAATCCAGATCAAGGTGGAATGACATGAAAGAAGCGACCGTCAACTTCAATCCCTTCCTGAAGCCGTGGGTGGCGCCGCAGCCGAACAACGTCGCGGGCAAGGGGCAGATCGAGATCCCCGGCCAGGTCGAGAACCAGGTCTGGCAGAACCGCAAGGCCGCGCCGACCCAGTACGAGAACGACCTCGGCGATGCGCTCGAACGCGTGTTCGAAGCCGGCGCAACCGAGCTGGACGACGTCGTCGCGGGCCTGAACCGCATCGGCTTCCGCGCGCCGGACGGCACGGCGTGGAGTGCCGAACGTTTCCGCGCCGAAATGGCCGCGCTCGCGGAATGAGCGCGCCGCGCGCGTGACCGCCGACCCGACGACAACCGCATCCGGAGCACACTGATGACGTCCCCCGTACAACACGCAGTCCAACACGACCCGGTCCGTGACTATCTCGACCGCGGCATCAAGAACTACTGGTATCCCGTTGCACCGAGCTGGCAGGTGTCGAATGCGCCCGTCGGCCTCACGCGCCTGTCCGAGCAGATCGTGCTGTGGCGCGATCACGACGGCAAGGTCCACGCACTGGAAGACCGCTGCCCGCACCGCGGCGCGCGCCTGTCGCTTGGCTGGAACCTCGGCGGCAACATCGCGTGCTGGTATCACGGCGTCGAAATCGACGGCGGCGGCACGGTCAACCGCGTGCCGGCCGTCTCGAACTGTCCGCTCGAAGGCACGAAGTGCGTGAAGTCGTATCCGGTCGAAGAGAAGGCCGGCGCGATCTTCCTGTGGTTCGGCGACGAAGCGCACGGCGAGCCGGCGCCGCTGAACCTGCCCGAAGAACTGGTTGCCGACGAGTACGGGCACTTCCTGTGCGTGTCGAACTGGAAGTGCAATTACCAGTACGCGATCGACAACGTGATGGATCCGATGCACGGCGCGTACCTGCACGCGACGTCGCACTCGATGGCCGAAGGCGACAAGCAGGCCGACATGCGCGTGCGCAAGACGGAAACGGGCCTGATGTTCGAGAAGATCGGCCAGCGCGACGTGAACTTCGACTGGGTCGAACTCGGCGAAACGGGCTGCCTGTGGATGCGCCTCGCGATTCCGTACAAGCAGAAGTTCGGCCCGGGCGGCAACTTCGGGATCATCGGCTTCGCGACGCCGGTCGACGGCGACAACTGCCAGGTCTACTTCTGGCGTACGCGCAAGGTCAGCGGCTGGCAGCGCGACGTATGGCGCTTCATGTACCGCAACCGCCTCGAAGGCCTGCACTGGGACGTGCTCGAGCAGGACCGCTACGTCCTCGAAAGCCTCGCGCCGCACGCGCGCGATCACGAATACCTGTACCAGCACGACGTCGGCATCACGCGCGTGCGCCGGATGTTGCGTCAGCGTGCGCAGGAACACCTGTCGGCACTCGACGCGCACCGCGCGGCTCACGCCGCTTCGGAGCCCGCGAATGGCTGAGCTCGCTCCGGTCGTGTCGCTGCCGGGGCGCCGCGTGCTCGTCACGGGCGGCGCGCGCGGGCTCGGCGCGGCGTTCGTGAAGGCGCTCGTCGCGGCCGGCGCGCAGGTCGCGTTCGGCGACGTGCTCGTCGAAGAGGGCCGCGCGCTGGCCGCAGCGCTCACGCAAGCCGGCCACGCTGCGCACTTCTTCGCGCTCGACCTGGCCGATCCGGCCAGCATCGACGCCTTCGTCGCGCAGGGCGCGGCGGCGCTCGGCGGCATCGACGCACTGATCAACAACGCGGCGATCACGAACTCGGGCGGCAAGCTGTCGACGGAGCTCGACGTGCCGACATGGGACGCCGTGATGAACGTGAACGTGCGCGGCGTGTGGCTCGTCAGCAATGCAGCGCTGCCGCACCTCGCACGGTCGGGCCGCGGCGCGATCGTGAACCTCGCGTCGGACACTGCGTTGTGGGGCGCGCCGAAGCTGCTCGCGTACGTCGCGAGCAAGGGCGCGGTGATCGCGATGACGCATGCGCAGGCACGCGAGTTCGGCGCGCACGGCGTGACGGTCAACGCGATCGCGCCGGGGCTCACCGAAGTCGAGGCGACCGCCTACGTACCGGCCGAGCGCCACGCGTTCTACATGCAGGGCCGCGCGCTGACACGTGCGCAGGTGCCCGAAGACGTGACGGGCCCCGTACTGTTCCTGCTGTCGGACGGCGCGCGCTTCGTGACGGGTCAATTGCTGCCGGTGAACGGCGGCTTCGTAATGAATTGATGTTTTCACACTGAATGAAGGAGAGGACGATGGCGGACGCCGATCTCGAACGCAAGTCGTGGGACCAGCCGGAAGGCGCAAGCTTCAACGACTGGATGGAAGGGCGCGTGGCGCGCTACGCGACACGCCGTTACGACTGGGACGCGCTGAAGTTCCAGGCCGACTACGACCCGAAGTACCGCCGTGCGCAGATGCGCTACGTCGGCACGGGCGGCACGGGCGTCGCGAAGGACATCAACACGGTGCCGGCCGGCGGCTTCACGTTCTCGACGATGGTCATCCCGGCCGGCAACATCGGCCCGAGCCACATCCACATGGACGTCGAGGAAATCTTCTTCGTGTTGCGCGGCAAGATGAAAGTCATCTGCGAGCGCGACGGCGAGACGTGGGAAGCGATCCTCGGCGAGCGCGACCTGATCTCGGTGCCGCCGGGCGTGTATCGCACGGAAATCAACATCGGCGAGGAAGATGCGCTGATGTGCGTGATGCTCGGTTCGCCGAAGCCGATCACGCCGACGTATCCGCCCGATTCGCCGCTCGCGAAGATCAAGCGTTGAAACGGAGCGGGTGAAGCAATGAGTGTCATCGACAAACGTGAACGCGACCGCACCGCGGCGTTCGCCGCGCTGCTCGGGCAGTTTCCCGAGCAGCGTTGCGCGGCCGGCGCGGCGGGCACGATCGGCTACCGTGAAGCCGGCGCAGGCGAGGCCGGCGCGCAGCATGCGGGCCGCACGCTGCCCGTCGTGCTGCTGCACGGGATCGGCTCGGGCGCCGCATCGTGGGTCCGCCAGCTCGACACGCTCGGCGCATCGCGGCGCGTGCTCGCATGGGATGCGCCCGGTTACGGCGTGTCGACGCCCGTGCACGGCGCGTCGCCGGCTGCCGCCGATTACGCGGCATCGCTGAACGCGTGGCTCGAGGCACTCGGCATCGAACGCTGCGTGCTGGTCGGTCATTCGCTCGGCGCGATCGTTGCGGGCGGTCTCGCCCGCGTGATGCCCGCGCGGATCGCCGGCCTGCTGCTGGTGTCGCCTGCTGGCGGTTATGGCAGCGCACCGGCCGAAACGCGCGAATCGCGCCGCGACGCGCGGCTCGCGATGCTCGCGGAACTCGGCCCGGCCGGGCTCGCCGAGCAGCGCAGCGGCAACATGCTGTCCGGTTTCGCGAACGAGGAGGCGAAGGCGTGGGTGCGCTGGAACATGGCGCGCATCGTGCCGGCCGGCTACGCGCAGGCCACGCATCTGCTCGCGAACGCAGACCTCGCGACCGATCTCGCCGGCTTCCGCGGCCGCACGGCCGTGGCCGTCGGTGCGAACGACGCGATCACGCCGCCCGCCGCGTGCGAGCGGATCGCCGCGGCCGCGCACGTCGCGCTGCAGGTGATTCCGCAAGCCGGTCATGCCGGCTACGTGGAAGCGCCGGCCGTTTATTCCGCACTGATCGACGGCTTCTGCCGCCAGTGCGACCAACAGCGGGGGCTGGGATGAAAAACCCCCACGCTCACATTCGTTCGCTGCCCCCCAAGGGGGCGGATGTCTCCCTTGGGGCGGCCCGGCGGGAGGCATCATGAGCGAACCGCTGCAACAAAGCGAATCCGAAAACGCGAAGGCCGAAGCCAACTATGTGGTGCCGGGCCTCGAACGCGGGCTGCGGATTCTCGCCGAATTCTCGCCGCGCGAGCCCGTGCTCGGCGCGCCCGAACTGTCGAAACGGCTGGGCATTCCGCGCACGACGGTGTTCCGTCTGCTGCAGACGCTCGAATCGCTCGGCTTTCTCGAGCGCGCGGACAAGGATCGCAACTACAAGCTCGGCATCGCCGTGCTGCGGCTCGGCTTCGAATACCTGAGCTCGCTGGAGCTGACCGATCTCGGCTTGCCGGTGATCGAAAGCCTGCGCGATGCGACCGGCTTCACGACGCACATCGTGATCCGCGACGGCCGCGACGTGGTGTTCGTCGCGAAGGCGCAGAGCCAGTCGCCGGTGTTCAGCTCGATTCGCGTGAACGTCGGCACGCGCCTGCCCGCGCATGCGACGACCCACGGCCACGTGCTGATGGGCGACCTGTCGCTGAAGGAACTGCACGCACTGTATCCGGAAGGCGCGCTGAACCGGATGACGAGCGCGACGCCGGAAACGGTCGACGCGTTGTACGACATGATCCGCGAGGATGCGCTGCGCGGCTACGGCGTCAGCAATTCGTCGTTCGAGCGCGGGATCTCGGTGGTGACGGCGCCGGTGCGCAACGAGACGCAGAGGATCGTCGCGTGCATCACGGTGACGGTGCCGCGCCCGGAGATCGACGCGGCGTTGATCGCGGACGGGCTGATCGACAAGGTGCAGCGCGCGGCGGCGGAACTGTCGCGGCGGCTCAATTACCGCTCGGATGACGAGCACACGTTTCTGAAGGCTTTAGGACTCCGATGATTCAGATCGATCTGACCGGGCAGGTTGCGGTGGTGACGGGCGGTTCGTCCGGCATCGGCCTCGCGACGGCCGAACGGTTCCTGCAGGCGGGTGCGTCGGTTGCAATCTGCGGCCGCGACAGCGACCGCCTCGAGCGCGCCGAAGCGATGCTGCGTGACAGGTACGACGGTGCGCACTTGCTGGCTACGCGCTGCAACGTGCTCGACGAAGCCGACGTGGCCGCGTTCGCGCAAGCGGTCACAGCACGCTTCGGCCGTGCCGACATGCTGGTCAACAACGCCGGCCAGGGCCGCGTGTCGACCTTCGCCGACACGACCGACGACGCGTGGCGCGAAGAACTCGAGCTGAAGTATTTCAGCATCATCCGCCCGACGCGTGCGTTCCTGCCGCTGCTGCGCGACGCGCAGGCGCCGACGATCACGTGCGTGAACTCGCTGCTCGCACTGCAGCCCGAGCCGCACATGGTCGCGACGTCGTCGGCGCGCGCGGGCGTGCTGAGCCTCGTGAAGTCGCTCGCGACCGAGCTGGCGCCGCAGCGCATCCGCGTGAACTCGATCCTGATCGGCATCGTCGAGTCGGGCCAGTGGCGTCGCCGCTACGAAACGCAGGCGCAGCCCGGCGAAAGCTGGGAAGACTGGACGGGCGCGCTCGCCCGCAAGAAGAACATTCCGCTGAACCGCTTCGGCAAGCCTGACGAGGCCGCCTGGGCGCTCTTTTATCTCGCAACGCATCTGTCGTCGTACACGACGGGCAGCCATATCGACGTTTCTGGAGGCTTTGCACGCCATGTCTAAAAAAACCACGGTTGGCGAGCTGATTGCCGCCTTTCTCGAGCAGTGCGGCGTGAAAACCGCATTCGGTGTCATCTCGATCCACAACATGCCGATCCTCGACGCGATCAACTCGCGCGGCAACATCCGGTATGTCGGCGCGCGCGGTGAAGCCGGTGCGTTGAACATGGCCGACGGCCTGGCCCGCGTGTCGGGCGGCCTCGGTGTCGCGTTCACGAGCACGGGCACGGCGGCGGGCAACGCGGCCGGCGCGATGGTCGAGGCACTGACGGCCGGCACCGCGCTGCTGCACGTGACGGGGCAGATCGAAACGCCTTACCTCGACCAGGATCTGGCGTACATCCATGAAGCCCCCGACCAGCTGTCGATGCTCGACTCGATCTCGAAGGCCGCATTCCGCGTGCGCACCGTCGAAACCGTGCTGCCGACGATCCGCGAAGCCGTGCGCATCGCGCAGACGGCGCCGACGGGCCCGGTGTCGGTCGAGATTCCGATCGACATCCAGGCCGCCGAAATCGAATGGCCGGAAGATCTCGCGCCGGCCCATGTCACGGTGCGCGAGCACGACACCGCGCGCGTCGCGAAACTCGCCGACGCGCTGGCGGCGAAACGTCGTCCGCTGCTGTGGCTCGGCGGCGGTGCGCGCCACGCTCGCGAGGAAGTCGAACGCCTCGTGAAGCTCGGCTTCGGCGTCGTGACGAGCGTGCAGGGCCGTGGCGTGCTGCCCGAAGATCATCCGGCGACCCTCGGCGCGTTCAACGTGCACGCGTCCGTCGAAGCGTTCTACAAGACCTGCGATGCGCTCGTCGTCGTCGGCTCGCGCCTGCGCGGCAACGAGACGCTGAAGTACAAGCTCGCGCTGCCGCAGCCGCTGTTCCGCGTCGATGCCGAGGCGCTCGCCGACAACCGCGGCTATCGCAACGAGCTGTTCGTGCACGGCGATTCGAAGCGCGTGCTGGCCGAACTGGCCGACCGCCTCGAAGGCCGCCTGTCGGTCGATCCGCAATTCGCGGCCGATCTCGCGGCCGCGCGCGAGCAGGCCGTCGCCAGCGTGGCGGAGGGCCTCGGGCCCTACAAGAAGCTGGTCGACACGCTGCAGGGCGCCGTCGGCCGCGACTACAACTGGGTGCGCGACGTGACGATCTCGAACAGCACGTGGGGCAACCGCCTGCTGAAGATCTTCGAGCCGCGCTCGGGCGTGCATGCGCTCGGCGGCGGCATCGGCCAGGGCATCCAGATGGGCATCGGCGCGGCGCTCGCAGGCGCAGCGGCGAAGACGGTCTGCCTGGTTGGCGACGGCGGCCTGATGGTCAACGTCGGCGAACTCGTCACGGCCGTGCAGGAAAACGCGAACGTGATGATCGTGCTGATGAACGACCAGTGCTACGGCGTGATCCGCAACATCCAGGACGCGCACTACGGCGGCCGCCGCTGCTTCGTGCAGCTGCACCAGCCCGATTTCGCGCAGTTCTGCGCGAGCTTCGGCCTCACGCACTACCGGATCACGTCGCTCGACGACGCCGAAGCGATCGTGCGCGAAGGGATGGCGAAGGAAGGGCCGGTGATGGTCGAGGTCGACATGCTGTCGGTCGGCTCGTTCGCGTCGAACTTCGCCGGCCCGCCGGTGAAGAAGGAAGCGCCGACGGAGCGCCAGTATGCGTAACGCCCACGCACCCGTCGACGTCGCGATGATCGGCTTCGGTGCGATCGGCGCGGCCGTGTACCGCGCAGTCGAGCACGATGCGTCGCTGCGTGTCGCGCACGTGATCGTGCCGGAACACCAGCGCGCGGCGGTGCAGGGCGTGCTCGGCGGCGCGGTGGAGGTCGTGTCGTCGGTCGACGCACTGGCCCGCCGCCCCGAGTTCGCGCTCGAATGCGCGGGCCACAGCGCGCTCGTCGATCACGTCGTGCCGCTGCTGAAGGCCGGCACCGACTGCGCAGTCGCATCGATCGGCGCACTGTCCGATCTCGCGCTGCTCGACGTGCTGTCGCAGGCGGCCGACGAAGGCGGCGCGACGGTCACGCTGCTGTCCGGCGCGATCGGCGGCATCGATGCGCTGGCGTCCGCGAAGCAGGGCGGCCTCGACGAAGTGCTGTACGTCGGCCGCAAGCCGCCGCTCGGCTGGCTCGGTACGCCCGCCGAGGCATTGTGCGACCTGCGCGCGATGACCGAGGAAATGGTGATCTTCGAGGGCACCGCGCGCGATGCCGCGCGGCTGTATCCGAAGAACGCGAACGTCGCGGCCACCGTCGCGCTCGCGGGCCTCGGGCTCGACGCGACCCACGTGCGCCTGATCGCCGATCCGGCGGTCGAGCGCAACGTGCACCGCATCACCGCGCGCGGCGCATTCGGCGAGATGTCGCTGGAAATGAGCGGCAAGCCGCTGCCCGACAACCCGAAGACGTCCGCGCTGACGGCGTACTGCGCGATCCGCGCGCTGCGCAACCGCGCGGCCCGCTGCGTGATCTGACCGGGCCTTGGACCGTCCGCCCGCGCCACGGCGAGGGCGGATGTGCAGAGACAGATTTGTGGGACTTGTGACATGACTCCTTTCGATACGAGCCTCGTACCCGACGGCACCATCCTGATCGGCGGCGAGTGGCGGCGCGGCCGTGGCGCGCCCTACGCGAGCATTTATCCGGCCGACCAGTCGCTGAACATGGAAGTGTCGACCGCGAATGCGGAAGACGCGGCCGAAGCCGTCGAGGCCGCCGACGCCGCGTGGCGCCGCGCCGACTGGGCCGGGCTGAAGCCGCACCAGCGCGCGCAGGTGCTGTACCGCATCGCCGACCTGATCATGCAGCGCCACGAGGCGCTCGCGAACCTGCAGCGTCGCGACAACGGCAAGCCGATCGGCGAGACCCGCGTGCTGGTGGCCAGCGCCGCGAACACGTTCCGCTATTTCGCGGCGTGCCTCGAAACGCTCGACGAAGAACTGACGCCGTCGCGTGGCGATTACCTGACGATGAGCGTGTACGAGCCGATCGGCGTGATCGCGGCGATCACGCCGTGGAATTCGCCGATCGCGTCCGATGCGCAGAAGCTTGCGCCGGCGCTCGCGGGCGGCAATGCGGTGGTGCTCAAGCCGGCCGAAGTCACGCCGCTCGTGTCGCTCGCGCTGGCACGCATCTGCGAGGAAGCCGGCGTGCCGAAGGGCGTGCTGAGCGTGCTGCCGGGCAAGGGCTCGGTGATCGGCGACGTGCTCGTGCGTCATCCGCTGGTGAAGAAGGTGTCGTTTACCGGCGGCACCGAAGTGGGCCGCGGCATCGCGCGCATCGCGGCCGAGAAGCTGATGCCCGTGTCGCTCGAACTCGGCGGCAAGTCGCCGACGATCGTGTGCGACGACGCCGATCTCGATCACGCGGTCAACGGTGTGCTGTACGGCATCTTCAGCTCGTCCGGCGAGGCGTGCATCGCGGGTTCGCGGCTGTTCGTGCAGCGCGCGGTGTACGACGAATTCATGAAACGCCTGGTGGCCGGCGCCCGCAAGCTGCGCGTGGGCGACCCGACGCGGCCCGACACGCAGATGGGGCCGCTGATCACCGCGAAGCATCGCGAATCGGTCGAGCGCTACGTCGCACTGGGCCTCGAGGAAGGCGGCCGCCTGCTGTGCGGCGGCGAGCGGCCGTCGGGTGACGGGCGCGAGCACGGCTTCTTCTATCAGCCGACGATTCTCGAAGGCCTGCCGAACAGCGCGCGCATTTGCCAGGAAGAAATCTTCGGGCCCGTGCTCGTCGCGATGCCGTTCGACGACGAAGCGTCGCTGATCGCGCAGGCAAACGACAGCGTGTTCGGCCTCGCGGCCGGCATCTGGACGCGCGATTACAAGCGCGCCTGGCGCATCGCGCGCGCGCTCGAAACGGGCACGGTGTGGATCAACACGTACAAGCTGTTTTCGATTTCCACGCCGTTCTCGGGCTGGAAGGAGAGCGGGATGGGGCGCGAGAAGGGCCGTCTCGGCATTCGCGAGTACATGCAGCAGAAGAGCCTCTACTGGGGCTTGAACGACGCGCCGCTGCCGTGGGCGAACTGAGCGAAGGGGAATGACGCAATGAGCATTTTGGGAATCGAGCAGATCACGTACGGCGTCGACGACCTCGCGACCTGCCGGCGCTTTTTCGCCGACTGGGGGATGAAGGAAGTTGCGCACGACGACACGCGCGCGCGTTTCGAGACGCTGAACGGCTGCACCGTGCTGGCCGTCAAGGCCGACGATCCGGCGCTGCCGCCGGCATTCGAAGCCGGCCCGACGCTGCGGGAAGTCACGTGGGGCGTGCCGACGCAGGCCGAACTCGATGCGCTGCGCACGAAGCTCGCCGGTCAGCCCGGCTATTACGCACAGGACGATGCGGTCGGCTGCATCGACCCGAACGGGATGGCGATCCGCGTCGAAGTCACGCGCAAGCGCGAACTCGACATCACGGGCTCGCCGTCGAACGTGTGGGGCCAGACGCTGCGCGTCGACCAGCCGAGCCCGATCTATGCACGTGCGGAGCCGGTCGAGGTCGGGCATGTCGTGTTCTTCACGAACTGCCTCGACGCGCAGGAAAAGTTCTATCACGAGTTGCTGGGCTTCGAGACGTCCGATCGCTACCCGGGCCGCGGTGCATTCATGCGCTGCGCGCCGCACGGCGGCCATCACGACCTGTTCCTGCTTGCATTGCCGAACGGCAAACGCGGCCTGAACCACGTCGCGTTCACCGTGCGCGACATCCACGAAGTGTTCGGCGGCGGCATGCACATCGACCGCTGCGGCTGGGAAACGCAACTCGGCCCGGGCCGCCATCCGGTGTCGTCCGCGTACTTCTGGTACTTCCAGAATCCGGCCGGCGGCCTGATCGAGTACTACGCGGACGAAGACATGCTGACGCCCGAGTGGCAGCCGCGCGAATTCGAGCCGGGCCCGACCGTGTTCGCCGAATGGGCCGTCGACGGCGGCCTCGACGGCAACACGCGCCGGCAGAAAGACGCGAAGGCGCCGGAAGGCAAGTTCATGACGGAGCGCAAATCATGACCGAAGCGAATACGCCCGCGCAGCCTGCGCCGGGTACGGTCGTCGTGATCGGCGGCGGCCAGGCGGCCGGCTGGGTACTGAAGACGCTGCGCGCGGAAGGTTACGCGGGCCGTCTCGTGATGATCGCCGACGAGGCGCATCTGCCGTACGAGCGTCCGCCGCTGTCGAAGGCCGTACTGGCCGGCGACGCCGACATCGAAACCGTGCGCGTCGTGCGTCCCGACGAATTCGACGCGCTGAACGTCGAAGCATGGCAGCCGGAGCGCGCGGCCACGATCGACCGCGCACGCCGCGTGGTGGCGACCGCGAGCGGCCGCGAGATCGAATACGACCGGCTCGTGATCGCGACCGGCGGCACGTCGCGCCGCTTGCCCGATGCGATCGTCAATACACCGAACCTGCATTACCTGCGCACGCTCGACGAAGCGGCCGCGCTCGGCGAGCAGCTGCGCGCGAGCCGGCGCGTGCTCGTGATCGGCGGCGGCTGGATCGGCCTCGAAGTCGCGGCGACCGCGCGCAAGCTCGGCGTCGACGCCGTCGTGGTCGAAGGCGCGCCGCGGCTGTGCGGCCGCTCGGTGCCGCAGATCGTGTCGGATTTCCTGCTCGACCTGCATCGTTCGAACGGTGTCGACGTGCGGACCGGCGCCGCGCTCGCGTCGCTCGATGCGCAGCCTGACGACGCATCGAAGGTGCGTGCGACGCTGGCCGACGGCACGACGATCGACGCCGATTTCGCGGTGGCCGGCATCGGCCTCGCACTGAACGCGTCGCTCGCGAGCGACGCGGGGCTGGCGGTCGACGACGGGATCGTCGTCGACGAATACGGCGCGACCAGCGACCCGGCGATCTTCGCGTGTGGCGACGTCGCGAACCACCACAACGGCTGGCTGAAGCGGCGCGTGCGGCTCGAATCGTGGGCCAACGCGCAGAACCAGGCGATCGCGGCGGCGAAGGCCGTGCTCGGCGTGCGCGCACCGTACGCGGAGATTCCGTGGTTCTGGTCCGATCAGTACGACGTGAACCTGCAGATCCTCGGTGATCTGCCGGCCGATGCGCAGCTCGTCGTGCGCGGCGATCTCGCCGCGCGCCGTGCGACGCTGTTTTTTGTGGGCGACGGGCATGTGAGAGGTGTCATCGCCGTGAACAACGCACGCGAGCTGAAGCTCGCGCGCAAGTGGATGAACCAGGGCCGGGCAGTGGATACGGAAGCCCTGGCAGACACGACCAAAGCGCTTGCCTGACGGCCAATACGGCAAAAAGATCCAGGAGACACCCCGCATGAGCACTTTCGACAACGTCGTGGCCGGTCGCGCCACGATGGAAGCTGCCGCCTCCACGCCCGGCGCGATCATCGCGCGGCTCGAGCGGCTTCCGGCCAACTCGATGCAGATCCGTGCGCGCGTGCTGATCGGCACCGCGACGTTCTTCGACGGCTTCGACGTGATCACGATCGCGGCGACGCTGCCGTTGCTGATCCACAAATGGGGGCTGTCGCCGACGCAGATCGGCATGCTGATCGCGTCCGGCGCGATCGGCCAGCTGATCGGCGCCTTCCTGTTTCCCGCGCTCGCGGAGAAGCACGGCCGCGTGAAGGCGATCGCGTGGAGCTCGGCCGTGATCGGCATCACGAGCATCGCGTGCGGCTTCGCGCCGACCTTCGAAGTGTTCGTGCTGCTGCGGATCCTGCAGGGGCTCGGGCTCGGCGGCGAGCTGCCGGTCGCCGCGACGTACATCAACGAGATCACGCGTGCACATGGCCGCGGCCGTTTCGTGCTGCTGTACGAGATCGTGTTCCCGATCGGCCTGCTCGTGTCGATGGCGCTTGGCGCGTGGCTCGTGCCGCGCTTCGGCTGGGAGATCATGTACTTCGTCGGCGGGCTGCCGCTGATCCTGTCGCTCGTGCTCACGCGCCTCGTGCCGGAATCGCCGCGCTGGCTCGCGTCGCGCGGGCGGCTCCCGGAAGCCGGGCGTGCGGTCGGCGTGTTCGAAGCGTCGGTGCGCGGCGAGCTGCCGCCCGTCACGCAGGCGGCCGCGTTCGACGAGATGGTGCGCCAGCATCCGAAGCGCAAGATGAGCGACCTGTTCAGCGCCGCGTATCGCAAGCGCACGCTCGCGGTGGCGACGCTGTGGGCGACCTGCGGGTTCATCCAGTACGGGCTGTCGACGTGGCTGCCGACGATCTACAAGAACTTCTATCACGCGCCGCTGCAGCTCGCGCTGAACCTCGCGGTGATCGGCTCGGTGATGGGCGTGCTCGGGTCGCTGGCCTCTGCATTGCTGGTCGACAAGCTCGGCCGCAAGCCGGTGATCGTGTGGTCGTTCGTGCTGTGCGCGCTGTCGCTGGCGTTCGCGGGCATCTATCACGCGTCGTCGGTGTACGTCGTCGCGATCTTCTGTTCGCTGTCGCTCGGGTTGATGGCGTCAGGGTTCATCACCGCGTACGTTTACACGCCGGAGCAGTATCCGACGAGCATCCGCGCGTCGGGCTGCGGGCTCGGCAGCGCGTGGCTGAAGATCGCGTCGTTCGTCGCGCCGATGGTCGTGCCGCACGCGATCATCGGCGGAAACCTCGCGCCGGCGTTCTACCTGATCGGCATCGTGCCGCTGATCGCGGCGGTGACCGTGCACTTCGTCGGGATCGAGACGAAGGGGAAGGTGCTGGAGGCGCTGGAGGCGTAAGCACATTCCGCAACGCCGGATGAAGCGAAGGGAAAGGCCCGGGCGATGTTCCCCGGGCTTTTTCGTTTTGGGGCGATCCGTCGCCGCGAACGGGCGCGATTGTTGACGGTCAGCTTGCGTGTTCTAATTCACGATCCCGATTTCGTCAGACCATTGCCATGCCCCTGTTCGAACCCGTCACGCTGCATACCTCCCGCCTCGTCCTGCGGCCGCTTCGCGAAACCGATGCGCAGGCGTTCTTCGAAATCTGGTCGGACGCGCAGGCAATGCGCTATTTCTCGTTCTCGCCGATGACGCAGATCGAACAGGCCGCGGCGCGCGTCGCGCGCAACCTGACGACGTCCGCGAGCGGGCAGGACCTGATCTGCGTGCTCGAACTGCGGGAAACCGGCGAAGCGCTCGGCGAATGCGTGCTGTTCCATGCGAACGAACAATGCCGGCGTGCCGAGATCGGCTTCAGCCTGCGGCGCAAGTTCTGGCGCGGCGGATACATGCGCGAAGCGGCGACGGCCGTGATCGGCCACGCGTTCGGCACACTGAAGCTGAACCGGATCGAGGCCGACATCGATCCGCGCAACGTCGCGTCGGCGCAGCTGCTCGAACGGCTGGGCTTCGTTAGGGAAGGGCTGCTGCGCGAACGCTGGATCGTGGGCGGCGAAGTGTCGGACAGCGCGCTGTACGGGCTGCTGGCGAGCGATCGCCGCTGACGTTGCGCCTCAGCCGGATGACTTCGCGGCGGGAACGATCGCGAATGCATCCACTTCGACCAGCACATCCGTGCGGAACAACGACGCCACGCCTACGAGCGCGCTCGCGGGCGGGCATGCGGTATTGACCCAGCGGTCGCGCACCTCGCGAATCTGCGGCAACAGGCTCGAGTCGAAATCGCGGACATAGATCGTCAGCCGCGCGACGGACTCGAAGCCGACGCCCGCGGCACGAAGCGTAGCGGCGATGTTCCGGAACACCTGATCGAGCTGCGTCGCATGATCGGCGCCGACGACGGCGCCTTCGGCATCGAACGGCACATGTCCGGACAGATACAGCGGCTGACCGCCTTCGACGAGTATCGCCTGCGAAATGCCGGGAATCGTGGCGCCGGGGGGATTGATTGCACGCAGCATCGGAGCATCCTCTCAGGTTGATGCAGTGGTTCGGGGCGGCCGGATCGGGCTCGCCAGGTTCGACTCAACGGACGGCCGGCGGCCGTGCATGTCGCTCACAGCTTCGCGAGCCAGCCCTCGACCCGCTCCTTCCCGCGCAGCGTCGCGACCCATCGATCGGGCAATGCCGGTTCGCCATACAGCGCACCGGCGAGGCTGCCGGCGATGGCCGCGGTCGTATCGGTGTCGTTGCCGAGCGCGATCGCGTGCTTCACGCAGTCCTCGTAGCTGCCTGTCGACAGCAGGCAATGGATCGACGACCAGAAGCTGTCGACCACGTAGCCCGATCCTTGCGGTGCGTCGAAGCGGCCGTCGAGCACGATCTTCAGCTCGATTTCGTCGGCCGTGCCTTCGTAGCGCATCAGCAGTTCGTTTTCGGCTGCGCGCACCGCATCGGGCGCGGGTTGACCTTCGACGATTCCCATTGCAGTGAGGCTGTAGAGCGCACAGCCAAGCTGCGAGCGCACGTGGCCGTGCGTGACGACACTCTGCCTGCACGCGAGCCGGATCGCTTCATCGCGCGATGCGGCGACCATCACGACGGGAAAGCAGCGCATCAGCGAACCGTTGCCGTTGTCGCGCTCGTCGGCCGGCCCGGCGGCTGAAGGCGCCGCGCCGGCCGCCAGCGCATGGAACGCGCGCTGCGTCTGCAGGCCGACATCGAACACGCGGCCGTCCGGCGTGAATGCGCCGCGATGGAACCAGTCCTGCAGGTTGCCGGCGAACGTGTCGAGATTCAGGTCGCGGTCGTGCCCTAACGCGTCGAGCAGCGCGAGCGCCTGTGCGCCGTCGTCGCTCCAGGTGCCGGGCGGCACACCGTCGTGCGCGCGTGCGAAGCCGGGCGGCGGCGTCATGTCGATCGCAGCGGGCGGCGGGATCGACGCGGCGTCGTGGAATTCGTACGGCACGCCCAGCGCGTCGCCGATCAGCAGGCCAAACAGGCCGCCGCGCAGGCGGGCGCTTCGGTTCGGAGTCGAGGTCATCGGAGGCGGTCGGGTAGGCGGCTTGCGTCGCGGAATACCGTGCAGACTAGACCAATCGCCCGCGCATGCCTAGCCGATACGCTGCGGCCGGTGCGAACGAATGCCGCATGGCCCGTGTGTGCCGCTGAACTAGAGTCGAACGGTAGCGGATCAAACGACACCGGGAAGACGACACATCATGGCCAAGAAATTTCCGCTGCATCCCGTGCATCCGGAGCGGATTTGCTGGGGATGCGACAACTACTGCCCGACACACGCGATGCGCTGCGGCAACGGCTCCAGCCGCACGCAGCACCCAAGCGAACTGCTCGGCGACGACTGGTACCGATATGGCGACTGGGGCATCGAATGCGCGGATGCCGGCAACGACAGCAAACACGAACACACGACCGAAACCGGCGAGCGGTCGTAGCGACAAGTTGCCTCACCCGCACACGTTCCGTTTCTTGATCTGCATCACGGCCACGAAAAGCGCGCCGAAACATCATGAACAAAGATGCACACGAAAAGCATCTTGAAGCGGGCGGGATGCCCGGCGGCCAGGAACCTGCGTTCCGCCGCCGTCGCGCCGACCCGCGTCCCCATGATCGAGAAAGGAGAGCAGCGTGTATTGCTATCAATGCGAACAGACCGACCGGACCGGCGCGCGGCCCGGCTGCGCATCGGCGAAAGGCAACTGCGGCAAGGATGCGACAACGGCCGACCTGCAGGACCTGCTGGTCCACGCAGTGAAGGGCATCGCGCAATACGGCGCGATCGCGCGTGCGGCGGGCGCGCCCGATCGCGACGCGGACCGGTTCGTGCTGTACGCGATGTTCACGACGCTGACCAACGTGAATTTCCACGCGGCGCGCTTCGTCACGCTGCTGCGTGAAGCGGCGCAGACGCGCGACCGCGTGAAGACCGCATGCGAAGCGCATGCGCGGGCGGCGGGAGCGATCGTGCCTGCCCCGCAGGGGCCGGCGACGTGGCAGCCGGCGGCCGATCTGACCGGCTTGCTGGAGCAGGCCGCCTCCGTCGGCGTGGACAACGGGCTCGACATCGTCGGCGCGGACATCGTCGGCCTGCGTGCGCTGGTGCTGTACGGGCTGAAGGGTGTGTGTGCGTATGCGCATCATGCGCGTGTGCTCGGCTACGAGCGCGACGACATCTACGAAGGCGTCGAGGCGGCGCTCGCGTTTCTCGCGAGCGACCCCGACGACGTGAATGCGCTGCTCGCGCAGGCGCTCGAACTCGGCCGGCTGAACCTGACGGTGATGGAACTGCTCGACAGCGCGAACACCGGCCGCTTCGGCGCGCAGCAACCGACGGCCGTGCGCGTGTCGCCGGTCGCGGGCAAGGCGATCCTCGTGTCGGGCCATGATCTCGGCGACTTGCATGCGCTGCTCGAACAGACGGCCGGCACGGGCATCCACGTGTACACGCACGGCGAAATGCTGCCGGCGCACGCGTACCCGATGCTCAAGGCCTTTCCGCATCTCGTCGGCAACTACGGCGGCGCGTGGCAGGACCAGCAGAGCGATTTCGCGCATTTCCCCGGTCCGGTCCTGATGACGTCCAACTGCATCATCGAGCCGATGCCGCAATACCGGCAGCGCATCTTCACGACGGGGCCGGTCGGCTGGCCGGGCGTGCGCCATCTCGAACATCACGATTTCTCGATGCTGATCCACGCAGCGCAGGCGCTGCCCGGTTTCCCGGCCACGGCGCCGGAGGAATCGATCACGGTCGGGTTCGGCCGGCATGCGGTGCTCGGCGTCGCGGACCAGGTCGTCGAGGCGGTCAAGGCCGGACAGATCCGCCATTTCTTCCTGATCGGCGGCTGCGACGGCGCGGCGCCGGGCCGCAACTACTACACCGAGTTCGCGGAGCAGGCGCCCGGCGATACGGTCGTGATGACGCTCGGCTGCAACAAGTACCGGTTCAACCGGCATGCGTTCGGTGACATCGGCGGCATTCCGCGCCTGCTCGACGTCGGGCAGTGCAACGACAGCTATTCGGCGATCCGGATCGCCACGGCGCTCGCCGACGCGTTCGAATGCGGC
Organism: Burkholderia cepacia complex sp. TUM26381; assembly: GCF_057439935.1. NCBI lineage: Bacteria > Pseudomonadati > Pseudomonadota > Betaproteobacteria > Burkholderiales > Burkholderiaceae > Burkholderia > Burkholderia cepacia complex sp. TUM26381. The sequence continues at coordinate 1,255,207 of NZ_CM172007.1, forward strand.
GTGAACGACCTGCCGTTGTCCCTCGTGATCTCATGGTTCGAGCAGAAGGCGGCGGCCGTGCTGTTGACGCTGCTCGCGCTCGGCCTGCGCAATATCCGCCTCGGGCCGACGCTGCCGGCATTCATCACGCCGGGCGTGCTCGCGGTGCTGGTCGAACAGTTCGGCATCCAGCCGATCGGCGACGCCGGGTCCGACCTGGCCGCGTCGCTGGCGCGCAACGCCGCTTGAGCGGGATCGTTCGATGACCTACCGGATCGAGATCACGACACGCGACGGCGAGCGGTTCGGCTTCGGGTGCGATGCCGGACAGGATCTGCTGTCGGCGGCGGCCGACGCCGACATCACGCTGCCGTCGCAATGCCGGCGTGGCAGTTGCGGCGCGTGCCAGGCGACCGTCGTCGACGGCGCGTACGAGATGCAGCCCGACACCGCGGGCGTGCTGCCGGCCGGGCAGCGCGGCGCGGTCCTGCTGTGCCGGACCACGCCGCGTGGCGATCTGCGCATCGCCGCACCGTACGACCGGACCAAGGTGCTGCTGCATCCGGTGCCCGTGCGTGCCGCGCGGATCGCGGCGCTCGAGACGATCGCGGCCGACACGATGCGCGTCGAGTTGCAGGTCGAACCCGACGACGCATCCGGTGCGGCCGTGGAGTTCGAGCCCGGCCAGTTCGCGGAGCTGGAGGTGCCGGGCAGTGGCCTGCGTCGCCCGTATTCGCTGGCGAACACGAGCAACTGGGACGGGCGCCTCGAATTCCTGGTCCGGCTGCGGCCGGGCGGGTGGTTTTCGACCTACCTGCGCGAGCATGCACGGCCGGGCGATCCGCTGACCGTGCGCGTGCCGATGGGCGGCTTCGGGCTGTTCGCGGACAGCCTGCGGCCGCGCTGGTTCGTCGCGGGCGGCACGGGGTTCGCGCCGATCCTGTCGATGCTGCGGCGCATGGCCGACTATCAGGAGATGGCGGACGCGCGGTTGTTCTTCGGCGTCAATCAGGAAAGCGAACTGTTCATGCTCGACGAACTGGCGCGATTGCAGTCCGAGCTGCCGCAGTTGCGCGTCGATCTGTGTGTATGGCGGCCGGATGGGGAGTGGGCCGGGTATCGCGGTACGCCGGTCGATGCGTTGCGCGCGGCGCTTGCGCGGGCGGGGGCGCCGCCGGATATCTACGTATGCGGGCCGCCGCCGCTCGTGCAGGGCGCGCGCGAGGCGGCGACGGCAGCGGGGGTGCCGGATGCGCAGTTCGCGAGCGAGCGCTTTACCGTGTGAGGTCGATGCGCGGCCGTTTCAGAGTTGGATGACTTGCCGGATTCACGGGGCGAACGTACGCTTTGCCGATACCACGGTCCACCACGGGTTCTCGACCATGCAAGCCCATCCCCTGCGTCTTTCCCCCGGCGACGACTTGCGCGGCGCCATCGAGGCGGCATTGCGCCGGCACGGCGCGCACGCCGCCTTCGTGATCCAGGGCATCGGCAGCCTGAGCGTCGCGCAGTTGCGCTTCGCCGGCGTCGACCAGCCGGCCGAGCTGCGCGGCGACCTCGAAATCCTGACGCTGGCCGGCTCGGTGTCGCCGGACGGCGCACACCTGCACATGTCCGTCTCGGATGCGGACGGCCGCGTAACGGGCGGCCATGTGGCGAGCGGCTGCGTGGTACGCACGACGGCCGAGATCCTGCTCGCGCTGCTGCCTGCGCATCGTTTCTCGCGCGAACCCGACGCGGGCACCGGCTTCAACGAACTGGTGATCCGGCGCGAACCAGGCGGCGACGCCGCATAAAAAAATGGCGCCGCGGCCATTCGGCCTGCGGCGCCATTGCGCGGTGCTGCGACGTCGACCACCCGCCGCAGCCCGACTGCGTGATTACATCTGCACGGTGTCGGCCACTTCCTTGAAGTCTTCGATCTGGTCGAAGTTCATGTACTTGTAGATCTGGTCGCCGTTCGCGCTGAGCACGCCCATGTCGGCCATGTACTCTTCCTTGGTCGGGATCTTGCCCAGACGCGAGCAGATGGCCGCCAGCTCCGCCGAGCCGAGGTACACGTTCGTGTTCTTGCCGAGGCGGTTCGGGAAGTTGCGGGTCGACGTCGACATGACCGTCGCGCCTTCGCGCACCTGAGCCTGGTTACCCATGCACAGCGAGCAGCCCGGCATTTCGGTACGCGCACCGGCCGTGCCGAACACGCCGTAGTGGCCTTCTTCCGTCAGCTGCTTCTGGTCCATCTTGGTCGGCGGCGCGACCCACAGCTTGACCGGGATGTCGCGCTTGCCTTCCAGCAGCTTCGACGCGGCGCGGAAGTGACCGATGTTGGTCATGCACGAACCGATGAACACTTCGTCGATCTTCGCGCCTGCGACGTCGGACAGCGTCTTCACGTCGTCCGGGTCGTTCGGGCAGGCGACGATCGGCTCGTGGATGTCGGCGAGGTCGATCTCGATGACGGCCGCGTACTCGGCGTCGGCATCCGGCGACAGCAGTTGCGGGTCGGCCAGCCACTGTTCCATCGCCGCGATACGGCGCTGCAGGCTGCGCGGATCCTGGTAGCCCTGCGCGATCATCCACTTCAGCAGCGTGATGTTGCTGTTCAGGTACTCGATGATCGGTTCCTTGTTCAGGTGCACCGAGCAACCGGCAGCCGAACGTTCGGCGGATGCATCCGACAGCTCGAACGCTTGCTCGACCTTCAGGTCGGGCAGGCCTTCGATTTCGAGAATGCGGCCCGAGAAGATGTTCTTCTTGCCTTGCTTGGCGACCGTCAGCATGCCTTGCTTGATCGCGTACAGCGGAATCGCGTTGACGAGGTCACGCAGCGTGACGCCCGGCTGCATCTTGCCCTTGAAGCGGACCAGCACCGATTCCGGCATGTCCAGCGGCATCGTGCCGGTGGCGGCCGCGAACGCGACCAGGCCCGAACCTGCCGGGAAGCTGATGCCGATCGGGAAGCGCGTGTGCGAATCGCCGCCGGTGCCGACGGTGTCGGGCAGCAGCATGCGGTTCAGCCAGGAGTGGATCACGCCGTCGCCCGGGCGCAGCGCGATGCCGCCGCGCGTGCTGATGAAGTTCGGCAGCGTCTGGTGCGTCTTCACGTCGACCGGCTTCGGATACGCGGCGGTGTGGCAGAACGACTGCATCACGAGGTCGGCCGAGAAGCCGAGGCACGCGAGGTCCTTCAGCTCGTCGCGGGTCATCGGGCCCGTGGTGTCCTGCGAGCCGACCGAGGTCATCTTCGGTTCGCAGTACGTGCCCGGGCGCACGCCCTGGCCTTCCGGCAGACCGCATGCGCGGCCGACCATCTTCTGCGCGAGCGAGAAGCCCTTGCCGCTGTCGGCCGGCTGGTGCGGCAGGCGGAACAGCGTCGACGGCGCGAGGCCGAGCGCTTCACGCGCCTTCGCGGTCAGGCCGCGGCCGATGATCAGCGGAATGCGGCCGCCGGCGCGCACTTCGTCGAACAGCACGTCGGACTTGACCTGGAATTCGGCGATCACGTTGCCGTCCTTCAGCGCCTTGCCATCGTACGGGCGCAGTTCGACCACGTCGCCCATTTCCATCTGCGACACGTCGAGTTCGATCGGCAGCGCGCCGGCATCTTCCATCGTGTTGTAGAAGATCGGGGCGATCTTGCTGCCGAGGCACACGCCGCCGAAACGCTTGTTCGGGACGAACGGGATGTCTTCGCCGGTGAACCACAGCACCGAGTTGGTGGCCGACTTGCGCGAGGAGCCGGTGCCGACCACGTCGCCCACGTACGCGACCAGGTGGCCCTTTTCCTTCAGCGATTCGATGAACTTGACCGGGCCGCGCTTGCCGTCTTCTTCCGGCGTGATGCCCGGGCGTGCGTTCTTCAGCATCGCCAGCGCGTGCATCGGGATGTCCGGGCGGGTGGTGGCGTCCGGGGCCGGCGACAGATCGTCGGTGTTGGTTTCGCCCGTCACCTTGAACACGGTGATGGTCAGGCTTTGCGGCACTTCCGGACGGCTCGTGAACCATTCGGCATCGGCCCAGCTCTGCAGCACGGCCTTCGCGTGCGCGTTGCCCTTGTCGGCGAGTTCCTTCACGTCATGGAACTGGTCGAACATCAGCAGCGTTTTCTTCAGTGCGTCGGCTGCGACTGCCGCGACTGCGTCGTCGGACAGCAGCTCGATCAGCGGCTGGATGTTGTAGCCGCCCAGCATCGTGCCGAGCAGTTCGGTGGCGCGCGCGCGCGAAATCAGCGGGCAGGCGGTCTCGCCCTTGGCCACGGCGGCCAGGAAGCCGGCCTTCACGCGGGCGGCTTCGTCGACGCCGGCAGGCACGCGATGGGTGATCAGGTCGACGAGCGTCTGCTCTTCGCCGGCCGGCGGGTTCGTCAGCAATTCGACCAGTTCGGCGGTCTGCTGAGCCGTCAGCGGCAGGGGAGGAATACCGAGCGCGGCGCGGGCGGCCACGTGAGCACGAAAGTTTTCAAGCATGGGGAGACCTGCTGATATTGCGTTTGAGGGGAAGGCCTTGCCGGCACTCCGGGGCTATTCCAGGCACTGCTTTGAGCGGGATTCTAATCTCAATGGTCTGGAACGTCAAATGTCTTATGTCTTATATAAGAGTTGATGCGCGTGGGGCCGGGAATCGTGGCGGCATCGCGCAGCCGGCCTTGTCTGGCGTGGCCCGGTGGGTGGCTTGCGGGGGCCGGATCCGGTGACAGGCACCGCACATTTCTGCACAAGTCCGCAGGAAACGGTACACACGAGGCGCGCTCGCACGTCTACGCTTCCTGTCACCCGGCTTGCGATCAGGTTTCAACAGCACGGGGCGGAAACGGGTGCGTGCCCGTCGATTCGTCCCGGGCGGTCGCGATCCCTCTTACTCCGACGGTCAAGAACATGCGTTCCAGAGATTCGATAGTCCTGATGCTGTTGCTCGTCGCGTCGTCGGTCGTGCATGCGGCGGCGACCGGCGACGCATCGCGTGGCGCGGCCAGCCGGCCCGTTGCACTGGTCTATCGCGGCCCTGCGGCGTGCGACGGCTGCCCCGAGGCCATTGCCGCGCGCTTGCAGGAATCGGACTACCGGTTCCGGGTGATCTACGTCGGGCCGGCGGAACGGCTCAAGATCACGCCTGCGGCGCTGGCCGGTGCCGCGTTGTACGTGCAACCCGGCGGCGGGCAGGATATCCCCGGCGCGGCCACCAGCATCGGGCGCAATTCAATCAAGGCCGTGCGGCAGTACGTGGCGAACGGCGGGCGATACCTGGGGCTCTGCATGGGCGCGTACCTGGCGGGCGAACGGGGTTTCCGGCTGGTCGCCGGCGACATCGACTCCGAGGTCGACCGGCCGGGCTCGACGCTTCACGGTATCGCCGACACGGTGACGCCGGTCGTATGGCGCGGGAAGAAGCGCTGGATCTATTACCAGGACGGCGCGATGCTCCCGGCCGTGCCGGCCGGCTCCGGCGGCGTCGTGCTGGCGACCTATCCGAACAACGACATCGCGGCCGCGACCTACCGTTACGGCAAAGGGCGCGTCGGGCTCGCCGGTCCGCATCCCGAAGCCGATGAAAGCTGGTATCGCCAGAACCGCCTCAAGAACCCGGACGGCGTGTTGCCGGACATGGCCTACGACCTGATCGACGCGACGATGAAGCCATAGCGGTGCGCGGCTTACTTCCGTTTGGCCCGATACGCGTCGAGATTCTTTCGGGCCTGCGCCCGGATCGCGCGCTGCATGAACGGCGTCCAGCCGAGCAGCGCGCCTTTCAGCCCGAGCGCCTGACGCGCCCAGCGCCATAGGTCGAAACGGTCGCGATGCTCGACGATGCGTCCGTCGCGAAACCGGAACCGCGCGTCGATCCGGTTGACCACCATCCGGCCGGTCGCGGTGAACCGGTAGTGCGCGATCCACTCTGCGCGCCCGGTGTGTTCGTCTGCCGCGACCTCGCCGAACGTCAGAGAAAACTCCTGCGCCCGCGCGACCAGCATGCGCCACATGTCGCATGCACGTTCGCCGCGCAGTTCGCCGAACGCCGGATCGCTGAAGACGATGTCGTCCGCATAGCACGCGAGCATCGCGTCGATGTCGCGCTGCTGGAAGGCCGTGTAAAAACGCTGGATCAGTTCGGTGTTCGGATGACGCATCTTTTGATTGGATGTCGTTGTCGATGAAGCGGAATCGCGACGCGGCGGCCGGGCGCCGGGCAAGCCACTGTAGCGGAAATCGAATGCGCTGTCGCCGACCGGCGCGGCGGCATGAGCCGGTTTCTGCCGGCTGTTTCGCCCGCCGGGCAATTGATGGACAATCCGCGCTGGAGGCCGGCAGGGCCTCGATCCGCGAGCGCGCCATGACCGTCGAGAACCCATTTGTGAAATTTCGCGTTGAAGCGCCGTTGCGGCCAACGTGGCTGCTCGTGCTGCTCGCGCACGCATTCCCCGCTTTCGCGGCAGGGCTCGACTGTGCGCAGGCATCCAGCCCGACGGAAAAGGCCGTGTGCGCGTCGAACGACCTGCATCTGGACGACGGCCGGCTGTCGGCCTTTTACCGGAAGTTGTCCGGCGTGTTGCCTCAGGATCAACGCGCTGCGTTGCGGACCGCGCAACGCGGCTGGCTGACGACGCGCGATCGATGCGGCGCCGATCATGGCTGTATCGAGCAACGCTATCTGACGCGGATCGGCGACCTGCAATCGCAATTGGCCGTGGTGCTCGCCTATCGCCCGGACGCCGAAGACAAGGCCGCGCTCGACGATTTGCGTACGCGCGTCGATCAGGCGCGCCGAACGGATGCGAACTCGCCCGTCGAGCAGGTGATCGCACGGCTGCGGATCAGGACGGCAGTCACGCGGTTTTCCAGCGCGTCCGATGACGGGCAGGGCGCGGCGTTTCCGACGACCCGGCCCGACGGCGTGACAGCCGACGAATGGAAGGCGTTGAAGGCGTCGCACGTCGATGGCGACGACACGGAGGCGAGCGCGTCCTACACGCTGATCGATCTGGATGGCAACGGGCAGCGCGATCTGGTGATCGAGTCGGCGGCGAACGGAACGGGGTTGTGGTCGTCGGTCGACGTCCTGCGCCGTAACGGCGGCAAGTTCGAGGTGCCCGGCGATTCGAACGGGGCGATCGAGCGCAGCCTGTACACGACGAATGGCCGCGGCGCGAATCAGGCGGCCGACTGGATTCGCTTGCGCGGGCGCGTCTATGCGCTGTATCGCGACAGTCACTACGGCGTCGATGATTTTTACTTGCTGCGACCGTTTACCGTCGTCGACCAGGTGCCGATGCTGACGGTGCATTACCGCTACCGCCTGTCGGTGCCGATCGAACAGCACAAGGACGGCAAGACGGGTTCAACGATGCTCGACGGCCCGCTGCAGATGGCGCTCGAGCAGGCGCTGCGCGATGTGAGCGACAGCCAGGCGCGCGATGCGGGCGCCGGCAAGCCGCTGTGCCCGGTTCCGTCCACGGTGCAGGGCGATGACCGCGCCGCGTATTCGAACTATGGGCCCGGCCACTATTCGTACGAGATCGTCGGCGACATGCCGGTGCATGTCGGCGGCACGTGCTATATCGGCCGCTTGATCGACTGGTTTGGTCAGTACGGCAAGGACGGCCTGATGGCGCAACTGTCGATGCGTCTTCCCGCCAACGATACAGGCCGCGAGCAGACGTTCAGCGTGAACGGTGTCCGGACCGTGACGTCCGTCGCGGCGTCGATCGGGAAAATGACGGTCAACAGCGGGAATTGACGCGGGCGCGCGCGGCTTCGGTTCGGCCGTTTCGACTTGAACGCGACCGGCACGTCACCGGATTCCCGTCAACGGTTCGCCAGCGCGACGTCCTGATTGCCTCGACCGGTCACCAGGCAGCCCGACATGAAGGCCTCGCTCTGGCTGCCGGCGGCGGCTTCGCCGAAACCGCGGCCAAGCGCGTCGGCCTTGACCTGCGCTGCGCCTTGCTCGCACGCGAGCGGGCTGGCGTCGCGGCCCTGCGCATGCAGGATCGCGCGATCGCCGATGAGATAGGCCAGCAGCGCAAAAACAGCGATATGTACGGCTCGTCTCATGGTTCGTCTCCTCGTTGCCCAAGCGTAACGCGGACACGTTTGACGAAGCACTTGGGGCTTCCCCCGGTAAACGTCTGCTGAAAAAGGTGGCGGGGCGGGCGGGGTGATCCCGTCCTGTTTTCCGGATTTTGCGTGGAAAGGAGGGGGCGCGGCCCGGCGCGCGATTCGCGCGAGTTTGACGAATGTCAGGGTACGGTCAGGCGGAGACGGTTGTGCGGGCGTTCAAAGCGATAGCATGAATACATGATTTGACGGAACGCGATGGCGGATGAATGCATCGGTTCCGGCAAGCAGGTGCGTGTTGAACATCGCTGTCGAAATAGTGAGGAATCCAAATGTTGAACGTCTCTTCCGTCCTGATCAGTCTTGCTCCGTTATGGGCCATCCTGCTGGTGGCGTCGTCGGCTGCTGCGTATTTCGTGTTCTGGCGCAAGGTCATCGACTGAGCGCTGCACGATGGCGGGTACGCGTGCGATGCACGGCGCCCGCACGTCCCTCGTCCCTCATCCTTCGTCGCACGTTCGACGGTCGCGGGCGCAAGGCTGCGGGCCCGTCGGGCGGCCGGCGTCAGCTGCGCCGCCGTGCCGGATGCCCGTCATTGCACGGCCGTCACCGGCACGTTCGAAATGCGCACCAGCCGGCTCATCACGCTGCGGCGAAATACCGACATCAGCGCATGCAGCGGATCGTGCCGCGGCGCGACCACCACGATCTCGTCACAGCCGGTCTCGGCTGCCGCGGTCGCGATCGTGTCGGCCACCGGGCCGACCTTCATCACGACGGTGTATCTGACACCGGCCTCTCGCAGAATCCGTTCCGCCATCGCCAGATCGTCGGACGCGAACTTCTCCTCGATCGAGCGCAGCCGCGACAGCGGGTAATAGGCCTCGAGCCGCGTCGATTCGAGCGGCGCCTGCACGTTGATCAGCACGATCTCCGACGCGCATCGTTCGCGATAGAGGAATGTCGCGTGGCGAACCGCCTGAAGCGAGCGGGGCGAGTGACCGACCGGAACCAGCAGCTTGAGCATGAACGATGTCCAGGGAACGAGATGCTTCCAGCGTAGCGTGCGGCCGGATCGAGCCATCTAAAGAAATCGGGCGGCCGCATAAAAATCGCGTTAACGCGTGCGGCCGCGTGACGCGCCTATTAGAAATATAAGAAATTTTAGTTTATGCGCATAAACGATTTCATCGGCCGGAACGGCGTGAGCGGTCCGGTAGGCGCTGCCCCGATTTAGTCGGATCCGCAATGAATCGCGACGGAAAATATCGGAGGTCGCCGATCCGGCGTCGCGTAGAGTAGAACATCGGCCGCGGCGCGGCCTCTCCCGGCCGGCCCGGGAGCGATCGCCGCCGCTACGCGGCCCGCCATTCCATCCCGATTCCAGGAGACCCCGCATGCCGCACGGCGCCCCGCAGTTTCTCGCCTCCGCTTCCATTTCCGTCGATCCGATCGTGCGCCTGTCGGCCAGCGAGCTCGCCGCGGCGATCCGCAGCCAGGCGGTGTCGTGCGTCGAGACGATGCGCGCGTATCTCGACCACGTCGAGCGCGTGAACGGCGCGGTCAATGCGATCGTCGCGCTGCGCGATCGCGATGCGCTGCTCGCCGAAGCGGCGCAGAAGGATGCCGAGCTGGCGCGCGGCGAGTACCGCGGCTGGATGCACGGGATGCCGCAGGCGCCGAAGGATCTGGCGATGACGAAGGGGCTGCGGACGACCTACGGCTCGCCGATCTTCCGCGAGAACGTGCCGCAGGCCGATTCCGTCGGCGTCGCGCGGATGCGCGCGGCCGGCGCGATCTTCATCGGCAAGACCAATACGCCCGAGTTCGGGCTCGGTTCGCACACGTTCAACGAGGTTTATGGCGCGACGCGCAATCCGTACGACCTGACGAAGAGCGCGGGCGGCAGCAGCGGCGGCACGGCGGCGGCGCTGGCGGCGCGGATGCTGCCGGTGGCGGACGGCAGCGATTTCGGCGGTTCGCTGCGCAATCCGGCCGCGTTCTGCAACATCTACGGCTTTCGTCCGTCGCAGGGCCGCGTGCCGCGCTGGCCGGGCGTCGACGTGTACATGCAGCAGCTCGGCATCGAAGGGCCGATGGGCCGCACCGTCGGCGACGTCGCGCAGCTGCTTGCGATCCAGGCCGGCTACGACGCGAACGATCCGCTGTCGCTCGCGGAAGATCCGGCCGTGTTCGCGCAGCCGCTCGATGCGGACCTGCGCGGCAAGCGCATCGCGTGGGTCGGCGACTGGAACGGCTATCTCGCGACCGAGGCCGGCGTGCTCGCGCAGTGCGAGCAGGGGCTGGCGACGCTGCGCGAGATCGGCTGCGACGTCGATGCCGCGCTGCCGGCGTTCGCGCCCGACCGGATCTGGCGCCTGTGGCTCGCGCACCGGCACCTGCTGTCGGGCGGCGGGCTGCTCGCGCACTATCGCGACCCGGCGCGACGCGCGCTGCTGAAGCCCGAGGCGATCTACGAGGTCGAAGGGCTGCTCGCGATGCAGGGCGCGGCCGTGTTCGACGCGAGCGTCGAGCGCACCGCGTGGCATCAGGCCGTGCTGCGTTTCTTCGACCGCTACGACTTCATCGCGGCGCCGACCGCGCAGGTGTTCCCGTTCGACGTCGACCAGCGCTGGCCGAAAGAAATCGCGGGCCGCCCGATGGACACCTACCACCGCTGGATGGAGACGGTCGTGCCGTGGACGTTGGCGGGCTGCCCGGTGATCAACGTGCCGGTCGGCTTCAACGACGCGGGGCTGCCGATGGGGATGCAGCTGATCGGACGCCCGCGCGCCGATCTCGCCGTGCTGCAGCTCGCACGCGGCTACGAGCAAGCGGCCGACTGGGTCAGCCAGCGGTTGCCGGCGTGGATGGCAGCGTAACGTCGCGACCGGCGGGAAGCCGGTAGCAGGCGGGCGAAACGGGCGGCGGCGAGCCGCCCGTTTCGTTTTGAGGCGATGCGTTGTGCCGCCGGCGCATGCCGGAACCTGCCTCCATTGATGCAACCGGAGAACGAATCGCAGGACGTGCATGACATCGCGCGGCAAACGCGCGCGAATCTGCGCGCCGGTGTCCGTTGGTCGCCGAATTGCAAGCGGTCGCGTGGCCTGATTTCGTTTCGATGTGTTTCAGTCGTTGCGGCGGCGCGCGACGCGCTTCGACAATATCGCCTCGACAATTCGGGCACGAGGGAAACACATGAAGCACATTCGCGCGACGGGCCGGCACCTGGCCTCGGCAGGCATCGCGTTCGGCATCCTGATCAGTAGCGCCGCACACGCGCAGCTCGACCTGCAATCGATCGGCGCATCGCTGCTCGGCGGCGCCGGCGGGCAGCAGCAAGCTGCGCCCGCGCAGGGCGGTGTCGCGCAGTTGCTGCAGGCGTATGTCGGCGCGAACCAGCAGGTGCTGACCGGCCAGTCGTCGCTCGCGTCGGCGATGGGGCTGACGGGTGCGGCCGGGCAGGCGCAGCAAGCCGCGAGCCAGCTGTCCGGCGGCGATGCGCTGACGCCGGCCGCGCTGTCGCAGATGGGTGGCGCGCAGCAGTCGGTGTCGCAGGCGCTCGGCCAGGCGTTCGCGAGCGGCGGCGCAACGCACGGCCCGGTCGACAAGCAGGCGTTCAGCAACGGCCTCGCGTCGCTCGGGCAGGGGCTCACGCAGTATTCGCAACTGCAGTCGGGGCTCGGCAATCTCGGTTCGACGAGTGCGGCGTCGCTGCTGCAGTCGGGCCTGAATCCGCAGAACATGCAGGCCGCGTCGTATATCGCGCAAAGCGCGCCGGGCCAGTTGCAGTCGCTTGCCGCGACGCTCAGCCAGGCTGTGCAGTTCGCGACGAGCCAGGGCATTTCGGTGCCGTCGGTCGCCGCGTCCGCGCTGAAGCTGCTGCCGTAACGCCGTGCAGGTGTGCGCGATGCGGTGCCGGCATCGCGCGCGGCGACGGACGATCGCGCCGCACAACATGGGGATGTCGCGCGATGCTATCGTGGCGTGTCCCTTTTATCGGTGCCGGTTCATGACTGACTCGTTCGACCTCTCGCGCTATTTCTCCCGCATCGGCTACGACGGCCCGGTCGAGCCGACGCTCGACGTGTTGCGCAGGCTGCATCTGCTGCATCCGCAGGCGATCCCGTTCGAAAACCTCAATCCGCTGACCGGCGCACGCGTCGCGCTCGACCTGCCCGCGATCGTCGACAAGGTGATCGAGCGCCGCCGCGGCGGCTACTGCTTCGAACTCAACAAGCTGTTCCATGCCGCGCTCACGACGATCGGCTTTCGCGTGACGCCGCTGATCGCGCGCGTGCGCTGGATGCGGCCGCCCGAGATCGTCACGGCGCAGACGCACATGCTGCTGCGCATCGATCTCGACGGCGCGGCGTGGCTCGCGGACATCGGCTTCGGCAGCGCGACGCTGACCGCGCCGCTGCGCTTCGTGCCCGGCGAGCGGCAATTGACCCCGCATGGCGCGTTCCGCGTGGTCGACGCGCCGGTCGACGGCGAATTCGACATGCAGTTCGAGATCCCCGACGGCTGGCAGACGACCTACCGCTTCTCGTTGAAGCCGGCCGAATGGATCGATTACGACGCCGCGAACTGGTTCACGTCGACGTATCCCGAATCGATCTTCGTGAACGACCTGATCGCATGCCGCGTGCTGCCGGACGGCCGTGCGGCGTTGCTCAACACGGCGCTGACGCTGCGCGACGCGGCGGGCGCCGGGCGCACCGTCACGTTCGACAACGCAGCCGAGTGGGGCGCGTGCCTGCGCGACACGATCGGCATCAATACGGCGGGTTTCGATCTCGACGCGCTGTTCACGCGGCTGGCCGCGCGCGCCGCGCGGTAACGCGCACGCACGATGCGCGCAAGCGGCCCGCTTGCGGGCCGCGCCTCGATGCAATCGATCCATTCCGCCGCAGGCGCGGTTGACATTTGCTAGATTGCTAGCATACTAGTATTCATGACCGACGAAGAAGTGAAGCAATTCAACGTGTACCTGCCGCTCGGCCTGATCCGGCAGGTCAAGCATCGCGCCATCGAAACGGAGCAGTCGCTGTCCGCGCTGGTGGCCGATGCATTGCGCGCGTACCTGGCCGCGCCGCCGCCGGGCGCGGCGCCGTCCACCAAGGAGGAGTGACATGTCATCCGAGCGAATCGAAGCCGTGTACCTGACGACGCACAACTGGGGCAAGTCGGCGAAGTTCTTCCAGGCGCTGGGCTTCAAGCTGGAATTCGAAACCGATCACCACTCGGGCCAGTTGCGCAGCGGCGACGGTCCGTTCCTGTTCATCGCCGAAGTGCCGCCGGGCGAGACGCCGGCCATGCAGGTCGTGCTCAAGGTGCCCGATGAGCAGGCGGTGCAGCCGCAGCCGATCGTCGAGGTCGTCACGCCGTTCGAGGATACTCACTGGGGCACGCGCGACATGACCGTGCGCGACCCGGACGGCCGCGTGTGGCGCCTGCAGGCGCCGGGCAAGCAAGGCGCGTGAGGCCGGCATGACCGACCTCCGCGAAGGCGCCCCCGACAGCACGGCCGCCCGCGTCGCGCTGTGGCGCGCGCTGCACGTCGAACTCGACGCCCCCCCGCATGTGCTCGCCGACGAAGTCGGGCTTCGATTGCTCGCGCCGGAACCGGGCTGGCAGCAGCGCGGCGACATGGATCCGCAATTCACGCGGCCGTTTCGCGCGTCGATCGTCGCGCGGGCGCGCTTCATCGAGGATCTCGTGGCCGAGCAGGCCGCGCGCGGCGTGAGCCAGTACGTGATCCTCGGCGCCGGGCTCGACAGCTTCGTGCAGCGCCGGCCGGAGATGGCGTCGCGCGTGACCGTCTTCGAAGTCGACCCGCCGGCGCCGCAGGCCTGGAAGCAGCGCCGCCTGGCCGAGCTCGGCTACGGCGTGCCCGGCTGGCTGCGGTTCGTGCCGGTCGATTTCGAGGCGAAGCAGTCGTGGCGCGACGCGCTCGTCGGCGCCGGCTTCGATGCCGGCAAGCCGGCCGTCGTGGTGTCCACCGGCGTCAGCATGTACCTGACGCGCGAGGCGAACGCGGCCGCGCTGCGCGAAGTCGCGTCGCTCGCGCCGGGCTCGACGCTCGCGATGACGTTCCTGCTGCCGCTGGAACACGCGGACCCGGACGTGCGTCCGGGGCTGGAAATGGCTGCGAAGGGCGCGCGTGCGAGCGGTACGCCGTTCATCAGCTTCTTCATGCCGGCGCAGATCCAGGCGCTTGCGCTGGCGGCCGGTTTTGCGAAGGCCGCGCACGTGTCGGCCGCCGACCTGACGCGCCGTTACTTCGCCGATCGCACGGACGGCTTGCGGCCGCCGAACAACGCCGAAGCGCTGCTGGTCGCGACGGTCTGATCCGTCGCGTTCGTGACGCCCGTCACGCGCGTTCGAGTACGGCCATTTCCCGCACGACCACGAGCAGCACCGCCAGGCTCGCACCGCCCGATGCGCGCAGGTCCGTGAGCAGGTGCTCGTAGCGGGCAAGGGCGCTCTCGCGGCGTTCGCGCCACGCGCCGACGATCGTCTCGGGCGTCGTCGAATCCGGCGATTCCGCGAGCGCGCTCGTCGTCAGCGTGCGCTTCAGGCGCGCGACTTCCGCAAGCGCGGCCGCGCGCGCCAGCATGTCCCAGTGCGTCGGCGTCGGCAGTGTCGCCGCGCGCTCGCTGATCCACCCGTAATTGAGCAGCGTACCGAGCGAGAAATAGACGCCCGCGACGAGTTCGAGGCTGCGGTTGCTGGTCGAGGCCACTTCGGCGATGTCGAGCAGCGCCGCTGAAATATCGCCGCTCGCGACGCGCACCGCGAGCGCGCTGTCGACGCCGGCTTCGACCAGCACGCGCTGCCGCTCGGACAGCGCATCGAGATCGTCGGCCGGCAGCAGCGACGGCAGTTGCGGCGCCAGCCGCTCTGCCGCGTCGCGGCAGCGTGCGATCAGCTCGGCGACGCCGCCATCGGCCACCGCGCCGGACTGCAGATGCCGCAGGAACCACAGCGCCGCGCGCTCCAGCAGCCGCGCGACGTCGACGAACATGCGCGCCTGCACGTCGTCGGCCACGCGGTTGTCGAGCGCGTCGATGTCGCGCCATACCGCATCGAGATCGAACACGTCGCGCGCCATGATGCACGCACGCACGATGTCGCCCGGCTTCGCGTCGGTTTCCTCCATCAGCCGGTGCACGAATGCGCAGCCGACGCGATTCACGAGCGCGTTGGTCAGGTGCGTCGCGAGAATCTCGCGGCGCAGCGGATGGCGGCCCATCGGTTCGCTGAAACGCTGCTGCAGCGGCTTCGGGAAGTAGTCGACCAGCATCGCGGCCACCAGCGGATCCTCGGGCACGTCGGATTCGAGCAGCGCGTCGTAGAGCCACATCTTGCTGTACGCGAGCAGCACCGCGCGCTCCGGCGACGTGAGGCCGAGCTTCGCGGCTTGCCGCTCGGCGACTTCGTCGTCGGTCGGCAGGAATTCGATCACGCGGTTCAGCCGGCCCGCGCGTTCGAGCCAGCGCATCAGCCGCGCTTCGGCGTCGAGCAGTTCGACCGCATAGCGGCCCGCGATCGACAGCGCCTGCGTCTGGTAGTAGTTGTCGCGCAGCACGAGCAGCCCGACTTCGTCAGTCATTTCCGCGAGCAGTGCGTTGCGCTGCTTCTCGGTCATTTCGCCGTCCGACACAACGAGCCCGAGCAGGATCTTGATGTTGACTTCGTGATCCGAACAATCGACGCCGGCCGAGTTGTCGATCGCATCCGTATTCATGCGGCCGCCGCGCTGCGCGAACTCGATGCGGCCGAACTGCGTGCAGCCGAGGTTGCCGCCTTCGCCGACGACCTTGCAGCGCAGGTCCGCGCCGTTCACGCGCACCGCGTCATTGGCGCGGTCGCCGACCTGCAGGTGGGTTTCGCGCGCGGCCTTCACGTAGGTGCCGATGCCGCCGTTGTACAGCAGGTCGACCGGCGCCTGCAGGATCGCGCGGATCAGCTCGGTCGGCGGCAGCGCGTGCGCGTCGATGCCGAGCGCGGCCTGCACGGCCGGCGATAGCGGGATCGTCTTCGCGGTGCGCGGATACACGCCGCCGCCCGACGAAATCGCGGCCGGATCGTAGTCGGCCCAGCTCGAGCGTTCGAGCGCGAACAGGCGTGCGCGCTCCGCGAAGCTCGTCGCAGGATCGGGGTTCGGGTCGAGGAACACGTGCCGGTGATCGAACGCGGCGACGAGCCGGATATGCGGCGACAGCAGCATCCCGTTGCCGAACACGTCGCCCGACATGTCGCCGACGCCGACCACGGTGAAGTCGGTCGTCTGCGTATCGATGCCCATCTCGCGGAAGTGCCGCTTCACCGATTCCCACGCGCCGCGCGCGGTGATCGCCATCTTCTTGTGGTCGTAGCCGACCGAGCCGCCGGACGCGAACGCGTCGTCGAGCCAGAAGCCGTATTCGTGCGAGATCGCGTTCGCGTAGTCGGAGAAGGTGGCCGTGCCCTTGTCGGCGGCGACGACCAGGTACGGATCGTCGGGGTCGTGACGCACCACGTCGGGCGGCGGCACGATCGCGTTGCCGGCCAGGTTGTCGGTCAGGTCGAGCAGGCCGCGCAGGAAGGTTTGGTAGCACGCGATGCCTTCGCGCATCCACGCTTCGCGATCGCTCGGCGGCGGCGGGTTCTTCACGACGAAGCCGCCTTTCGAGCCGACCGGCACGATCACGACGTTCTTCACCATCTGCGCCTTCATCAGCCCGAGCACCTCGGTGCGGAAATCCTCGCGGCGATCCGACCAGCGCAGGCCGCCGCGCGCGACGCGCCCGCCGCGCAGGTGCACGCCTTCGACACGCGGCGAATACACCCAGATCTCGAACATCGGCTTCGGTTCGGGCAGGCCCGGTACCTTCGCCGGATTGAACTTGAACGACAGGTACGGTTTCGATTCGCCGTTCGCGTCGACGAGGAAGTAGTTCGTGCGCTCGGTCGCGTTGATCACGCCGAGGAACTGGCGCAGGATGCGGTCCTCGTCGAGGTTCGGCACCTGGTCGAGCGCGCCTTCGATCGCTTTCAGCAGCCGTTCGGCCTGCACGTCGCGCGTGTCGCCGGTGGCCGGGTCGAAGCGCAGCAGGAACAGCTCGACGAGTTGCCGCGCAATGGCCGGATTGCCGGTCAGCGCGCGTTCGATATACGCGTCGCTGAACGTCGAGCCGACTTGCCGCAGGTATTTCGCATACGCACGCAGGATCGTCACTTCGCGCGCGCTCAGGTGCGCACGCAGCACGAGACGGTTGAAATCGTCGTTCTCGATCCGGCCGCTCCAGATCCGGTCGAACGCGTCTTCGAACAGGTCTTTCACGCGCTCGATGTCGAACTCGGTATCGTCGGCGAGTTCAAGACCGAAGTCGTGTACCCACGCGTGCGTCGCGTCCTGCGTCTGGATCCGGTACGGCCGCTCCTCGTCGACGCGCACGCCGAGATGCTCGAGCATCGGCAGGCTGCGCGACAACGCGATCGGGTCGCCCGCGCGATAGACCTTGAAGCGGAACGCGCGCGGCTCGGCCTCGATCGGGCGGTACAGGTTCATCGCGAGCTGGCCGGTGTCCTTCACGCGCTCGATCAACTCGATGTCGCGCACGGCCGTGCGCGCCGGGTAGTCGTCGCGATAGCCGGCCGGGAACGAATCGGCATAGCGTTGCAGCAGGCGGTTGCCTTGCTCTTCGCCGAATGCGTCGAGCAGCGCGTCGGCGAGATCGTCCTGCCAGCGGCGCGTGACCTGCACGAGCCGCGTTTCGAGCTCGCGCGTGTCGACGTCGGGCATCGTGCCCGGTTCGGCATGGACGACGAAATGAATGCGCGCGATCGCCGATTCCGACAGCAGCGGCGTGAATTCGACGTTCACGCCGTTGAACGCGTCGACCAGCAGCTTCGCGATGCGGCGGCGCAGGTCGGTGTTGTACTTGTCGCGCGGCACGAACGCGAGGCACGACACGAAGCGGTCGAACCGGTCGCGCCGCACGAACAGCCGCGTGCGCTGGTGTTCCTGCAGCCGCAGGATGCCGAGCGCGATGTCGTAGAGCTGGTCTTCGTCGGCCTGGAACAGTTCGTCGCGCGGATAGGTTTCGAGCACCGTCACGAGTGTCTTGCCAAGATGCCCCTTCGGCAGGAAGCCCGCGCGCCGCACGATGTTCGCGCACTTGCGGCGCACGATCGGGATCTCGGCGCTCGACACCATGTACGCAGTCGACGTGTACAGCCCGATGAAGCGGCGTTCGCCGGTCACTTTGCCGTCCGCGCCGACGAGTTTCACGCCGACGTAGTCGAGATAGCCCGGCCGGTGCACGGTCGCGCGCGAGTTCGCCTTGGTCAGGAAGATCGGCCACGCGCCGGTGATGATGTCGGCGGCGGCCTGCGGCAGCGGCGTCACATCGGGTGCGCCCGACGGGCGCAGCGATTCGCGCAGGATGCCGTAGCCCGAGCCTTCGATGCCGCGCAGGCCGAAGCCCGTGCCGTCCGAGACCAGCGCATAGTCGCGCTGGCCGAGGAACGTGAAGTGATCGGCGGCCATCCATTCGAGGAACGCGCGCGCCTCGATGTCTTCCGCGGTCGATTCGCGCGCTTTCATCTCCTTGATCGTCGCGCGGGCAATGTCGACGATCTTCGGCCAGTCCTCGACCGATGCGCGCACGTCGCCGAGCACGTGCGCGATGTCCTCGCGCAACGTGTCGAGCAGCGCGGCGTCGCCGCAGCGGTCGACTTCGAAATGGATGAACGACGCGAGTTGCGACTGGCCGTCGCCGGGCGTCGCGCCGCCCGCGTCGACGCGCTCGATGCCGCCGCCCGCGCCGCGCCAGATCCGGAACACCGGGTGCAGCGCCGAATGCAGCGCGAGCCCGAGGCGGTTGACGGCCATCGTCACCGAGTCGACGAGGAACGGCATGTCGTCGTTGACGATCTCGATCACCGTGTGATCGGAATGCCAGCCGTGCTGTTCGAGGATCGGGTTGTACACGCGCAGCCGTTCGCTGCCGGGCACGAATTTCTGGGCGGTCTGCCAGTGCGCCATTGCGGCGCCGTACAGGTCGGCGATGCTGCGGTTCTGCAGATCGTCGGCGTCGACGAAATCGTAGTAGTGACGCAGGAAGGGTTCGACGATCCGGAAGGTGGCTTCGGGCAGGCGCCCGCGCGCGAATTCGACGACATCGGAGAGCAGGTGTGCGACGACTTCCTCGTTCTTCGCTTCCATGGCGGTCTCCTCGTCGGGTGGCCATTGGCTGCTGCGTCTGTCCGGCATTATGGCGCCGATTGCGTGACAAAGCGATGTGCGGGCGCACAACGCAGGCGGCCCGGGGCGGCCGCGTGCAGCGCCCGTCGCGGGCGCCGCAGCGTGTGAATCAGTGCGGGGCGGGCGGTGCCGAAGCGGCGCCGCCGTCGACGCTCAGCGTTCGTCGCTCCACAGCTTGCCGGCCGTCGCCCAGTTCTCCTTCTTCACGTCGGTGAGGATGATATCGACCGAGCCCGGCGCGCAGCCGAGCGTCTCGCAGGTGACGCGCGTGATCGCTTCGACGAATTCGCGCTTCTGGTCGACGGTGCGGCCTTCGAACAGCTGGATATTGAAAGTCGGCATGACAAATGCTCCGGTTGGGATTGGACGATTCGGTTGAATGCAGCTGCGAGGTCAGTCGCGATACGACGGATCGATCCGGTCGAGGCGACGCAGCAGCGCCGGCCATTCCAGTTCGCCTTCGATCGCGCCGCCGTCGCGCAGTTGTTCGGCGGTGCGGTCCGCGATCGCCGGGTCGGGCAGCACGAGCGGCCCGCCGCCTGCTTGCGCGCGCACCTGGATGTCGCAGGCCTTGATCAGCGTATCCATCAGCACATAGGCTTCGGCCACGGTGCGGCCGACCGTCAGCGTGCCGTGATTGCGCAGCAGCATCGCGGATCTCGCGCCGAGGTTCGCGGTTAGCCGCGCGCCTTCGGCCGGCGAGAACGCGAGCGCCTCGTAGTCGTGGTACGCGAGGTCGCCGTGAAAGCGCAGCGCGTGCTGCGACGCGGGCAGCAGCCCGTCGCGCTGGATCGACACGGCGATCCCGGCCGTATTGTGCAGATGCATCACGCAGACGGCATCGGCGCGCGCGGCGTGAACGGCCGCATGCAGCGCGAAGCCCGTCACGTTGACCGCATGCTCGCTGTCGCCGATCCGGTTGCCGGCCAGGTCGATCTTCACGAGGTTCGACGCGCGCACTTCGTCGAACGTGAGGCCGAACGGGTTGATCAGGAAGTGGCCGGGCTCGCCGGGCACGGTTGCCGACAGGTGCGTGTAGATCAGGTCGTCCCAGCCGTTCAGTGCGACGAGCCGGTAGGCGGCGGCGAGGTCGACGCGGCGTGCGCGTTCGGCGTCCGAGATCGGGCCGCCGGGTTTCACGGCATCAGGACGGTGTGCGAATGACGACATCGGGATCTCCGAGGGTGAAGCGGCGCGCGACGGCTACGGTCACCCACGACGCAAGCGCGAACGGGGCCGTGAACACGGGGAGGCCCGCGCGCATCGCGAGCCACTGGATCAGCGCGGCGAGGGCGGCGGCTGCAAGCGCCGCGCGCGGGCCGCGCGGCATCAGCGCCAATGCGGCGAGCGCGCCGTTGAAGCCGAGCAGGCCGTCGGCGAACAAGGCGCCGTTCGCGCCGAGCGCGACCAGCAGCACGGTCGACACGATCGCGCCGCCGAGCGCGAACGCGGCCGCGCGGCGCGACGCGATGGCGACGCCGGCGACGATCAGCAGTCCGGCCCAGGCGCCTTGCGCGAAGGTGGTCTGCGCGACGCCTGAAAGGAGGGCGTCGGCAGTGGAAGCAAGCGTCAGCGCGGGGGCGGCCGTCGCGCCGTCGGCATGCTGCAGCGCGACAAACGGCAGCCACAGCGCGGTGACGGCGAGACACGGGCTCGAATACGGGCACTGGCGCCAGCGGGCGAGCGGCCCGCGCATCGCGCGTTGCACGAGTGCCGCGCCGATCGAGACCAGCGGCACCAGCGCGACGGCGGCGAGTTGATGGGGCGCGAACAGTACGGCGATCAGCGCGGCGAGCGCGCCGTTGAAGCCGTGCAGCCCCTGTTCGACGTCGCGGCGCTCGGCGCCCGTCAGCACGGCGGTCATGCTGGCGGCGGCCGAACCGACCAGCGCAGCGCTCGCGAGGCGCAGGTCGGTCAGCGCCAGCGCGGCGAGCAGCAGCGCGCCGGTGAGCGCATTCGCCTGCAGCACGACCTGCCCGATGCCGCGCAGCAGGATACGCAGGTCGATCGACGGCGGGACGGGGCGGGCGGTAGGCATGATGGCGGCGGAACAGGACGAGCCGCGAGCATAGGACACAATGCCATGCACCGGAATAGGGAATTCTGGATAGTCAGGATTTGTCGTGGATGCACCGAGGTGGGGAATGAGGCGCGGCGCCGCTGTTTGACCGGCGCTGCGTGAATGCTTTCCGATGCGAAATCGGCGTGACCAGCGAATGGGTGCATTCGCCGGCGTTTCCGTCGGCGGATTCGTGCGACGATGCCTGACATCGGGCAACCGGGAGGCGAAAGGATGCGCGAAGTGCGTTGGGCGTCGCTTGAGGGCGACGGGGTCGAACATCTGACGTTCGACCGGAGCGGCGGCGCGATCGTCGTCGAAAGCGCGGTGGTCGGCCAGCGGTACGGCCGCGCGTATGGGCTCGCGTATCGCGTCGAGTGCGATGCGCAATGGCGTGTCGCCTACGCGGTGCTCAAGGTGATGGGCGGCGGCACGCTCGAGTTGCGCAGCGACGGCGCCGGCCACTGGCGCGACGGCTCAGGCCGTGCGCTGCCCGGGCTCGACGGCTGCATCGACATCGACATCGCGGCGACGCCGTTTACGAATGCGCTGCCGATCGGCCGCCTGGGGCTCGCGCGCGGCGAGCGGCGGCCGATCGATGTCGCGTACATCTCGACGCCGGACCTGATGGTCACGCCGGTCAAGCAGGCCTACGCGTGCATCGAGCCGGGCCGGCGCTACCGCTACGAAGGGATCTTCCGGAATTTCACGGCCGAGATGGACATCGACGACGATGGTCTCGTCGTCGACTACGAGACGCTGTTCAGACGCCTGCCGGCACCGACGGGGCGCTGAACCGCGGCGGTCGTGACCGCCGGCCGCTCCTGCGCGGAGGCGAAGCGGTCGATCCGCTGCGCGATCATGTCGGGGTGGCGCAGCACGATCCAGTGGCTGCCGTCGATTTCCTCCCGCACGTGGTCGCCGAGCCAGCGGTCGAGGCCGACCGACATCTCGGGCGTCACGTAGCGATCGCGCACCGGCACGAGGATCTGCACCGGCGCCTGCGCGTACCGTTCGCGCGGCTTGCGTGCCCGCGCGAGGAAGTTCGCGCGGTACATCTGCATCCCGTTCAACGCATTCTTCAGCTGCACGGGATCGCGCTCGGCGCGCACGCGTTCGGTCAGCTGCAGCCAGCGCGGCCACAGCGCCGCGCCGCCGAGCCGCCACACCAGCGACGGCACGAGCGGCAGGTGGAAGAACGCGATGTACCACGACTTCAGGCTCTGCTTGAGCCGCATCTTCGCGCGGAACACGTGATCGAGGCACGGGCCCGAGATCGACGTGTACGACGCGATCCGGCCGCGGAACGCGGGGTCGGTCACGGCCTCCCAGCACTGGATCGAGCCCCAGTCGTGGCCGACGAGGTGGAACGGCCGGCCGCCGCAGGTCGCGTCGGCCACCGCCTTCAGGTCGGCGGCGAGCCGCTCGAGCGTGTAGTCGGCGCGGCGGCGCGGCGCATCGGACGCGCCGGCGCCGCGGACGTCGTATGCGATCACGCGGTAGCGCTTCGCGAGCCGCGCGCGGATCGGCGCCCACACGGCCGCCGAGTCGGGGTAGCCGTGCACGAGGATCAGCGGCGGCGCGCGCCGCGACCCGCTCACGTAGACGGCGAGCTTCACGTCGCCGGACTGGACGGTCAGCATCTCGTGGGCGCGCGCCATGGCGTCATGCCTGCGGGACCGGGTGCAGCGGCACGCGACGCGGGGCGGCTTGCGCGGCGTAGCGCGCGTTGGTCGCGTCGATGTTCTCGAGCAGCGTGTCGAGCCCCTGCAGGTACTGGTGGTTGTCGTGGTCCCACGGGTGGAAGCCCGGGCGGAAGTAGTCGAGCCATTCGCGCGCGATGCTCGGAAACACGCCGTGCTTCGGGCCGTACAGATACTTCACGAGGCGCCACATGCCGCCGAACTTGCCGTGTTCGCGACGGTGCGCGCGCATCAGGCGCACGTGGAAGTCGAACACGATCGTCCAGAAGAACACGGTGGTCGTCAGCATCGTGCCGGTGCGCAGCAGGTAGCTGCCGAGGCCCGGCTTCATCACCGTGGTCCACACGTCGTAGGACACCGCCTTGTGCTCGGTTTCCTCCATCGCGTGCCACATCCACATCTGCTGATAGCCTTCGACCGAGCCGTCGATCCGGTGCTCGTGGCCCGACAGCAGCTGGTTCGCGAGAATGGCCGTGTAGTGCTCGAGCGCGATCGTGATCGCGAGCTGCATCGAATGCGGCAGCACCTTCTTGAACCAGCCGAGGATCGTCCACAGGCGCTTGTCGAGCTTGTGCGCGGGCAGGCCCGACGACTGCAGCAGGTCGTTGTATTCGATGTGCTCGCGCGTGTGCATCGCTTCCTGGCCGATGAAGCCGAGCACCTGCTTTTTCAGCTCGGGATCCTCGATCCGGTCGCGGTAGTTGCGCACCGAATCCATGAAGAAGCGTTCGCCGGCCGGGAACAGCAGCGACAGCGCATTCATGAAGTGCGTGACCGGCACGCCCTGCACGTGCCAGTCGCGCGCGCGTTCGGGCGGCAGCGCGAAACGGATGTCGCGCCGTACGGGCATCATGTTCGGGGTCGTCATGATTGTTCTCCTCCCTGATTGCCTGCATTGTTGTAGGTGGCGTGCAGCGGTGCGGGCGCCGGCGTGCCGCGTGCGGCATCGCGGCGCGCGCGAGCGGCCTCGCGGCGCGTCGCGAGCACGACGAGCGCCTGGTACGCGGACGGCAGCACGCGCGCCATCCAGTCGCCGGCCTTCGCGTCGCGGCCGATCAGCACGCGGCGCTTGTTCTTGCGCACGCCCGAGAGGATCGTGCGCGCGGCATCGTCGGCGGTCGTGATGAAGAACTTCTCGAACGTGTCCCGGCCTTGCTGCTCGCTCGCGACCATGAAGCCGACCATGTTCTTCGACACGCGGCTCGCCTGTGCGATGTTCGTGCGGATGCCGCCCGGATGCACGCAGGTCGCCGACACGCCGCACTTCATCATGTCGAGTTCCTGGCGCAGCGATTCGGTGAAGCCGCGCACCGCGAACTTGGTCGCGTTGTAGCCGCTCATGCCCGGCTGCGCGAAGATCCCGAAGAGGCTCGACGTGTTGATCACGTGACCGTCGCCCGAGGCCTTCAGGTGCGGCAGGAACGCCTTCGTGCCGTGCACGACGCCCCAGAAGTTGATGTTCACGATCCACTCGAGATCGCTGTATTCCATTCCTTCGATCGTGCTCGACAGCGCGACGCCCGCGTTGTTGAAGATCAGGTTGACCTTGCCGTGTTCCTTCGCGGTGTCGTCGGCCCACGCGAACATCGCGTCGCGGTCGCCGACGTCCAGCACGCGCGTCGATACGCGCGCGTTCGGCGCGATCGCGCGGACGATCCGTTCGGTTTCGGCGAGGCCGACGCCGTTCTTGTCGGCGAGCGAGACGTGGCAGCCTGCTTGCGCGAGCTGGATCGCGAGCGAGCGGCCCATGCCCGAGCCGGCACCCGTGATCGCGGCGACCTTGTTGGCGAAATCTCTCATGTCGTTGGCTCCTTGTCTGGCTCAGGCCGCTTCGGCGGACGTCGATGCGGAAGCGGCGGGCGCGGCGACGGGCCGCGCAGTCGTGTCGTGTTGCGGCGCGCGATACGCGTGGTAATCGGCGATCGCGAAGCGCGCGGTCGCCTGGCGGAAGCGCCACGTGAAGCCCGGCCACAGCGTCGTGTTCTTGCCGGTGCGCGGGTCGAGGTACCAGCTCTTGCAGCCGCCCGTCGACCAGATCGCCTTTTTCAGCTTGCCCTGCAGGTCGCTGTTGAACTGCGCCTCGACGAGCGGGCGCACCTCGATCGCATCCGCTCGCTCGCGGTGCATTGCCTGCAGCGCGCCGAGGATGTATTCGATCTGCGACTCGATCATGAACACCATCGAGTTGTGGCCGAGGCCCGTGTTCGGGCCGACGATCATGAAGAAGTTCGGGTAGCCGGGCAGCGTCGAGCCGAGATACGCATGCGCGCCGTCGCGCCACGCGTCGACGATGTCGAGCCCGCCGCGGCCGACGATCGCGCCGCGCGGATACGGGTCGGCCACCTGGAAGCCGGTGCCGTAGATCAGGCAGTCGACTTCATGGCGTTTGCCGTCGGTCGTCACGACCGCGTCGGCTTCGATGTGGTCGATGCCGGTCGTGATCACGTCGACGTTCTTGCGCGACAGCGCCGGGTAGTAGTCGTTCGAGATCAGCACGCGCTTGCAGCCGAGCGTGTAGTCCGGCGTGACGGTCTTGCGCAGCTCCGGATCGGGAATCTGCTTGCGGATGTGGCGCAGCGCGAGCTTCTGCACGTTCTTCATCAGCGACGGATGGATCGCGAAGCCGAGCACGCGCGATTCGAGCATCCAGTAGATGCTGCTGCGCACGGCCTTCTGCGTGAACGGCAGCGTGCGGAACAGCCACTTCTCGAGCCCGGTCAGGTTGCGGTCGGGCTTCGGCATGATCCACGGCGGCGTGCGCTGGAACAGCGCGAGTTCCTTCACGCGCGGCGCGATCTGCGGCACGAACTGGATCGCGCTCGCGCCGGTGCCGATCACCGCGACGCGCTTGCCTTCGAGCGCGTAGTCGTGATCCCACTGCTGCGAATGGAACGCGCGGCCCTGGAAATTCTCGACGCCGGGAATCGACGGCAGCGCGGCGCGCGACAGGCCGCCCATCCCCGACACCAGCACGCGCGCGGACAGCCGCTTGCCGTTCGCGAACGTGAGGCGCCAGCGCTGCGCGGCTTCGTCGTACTCGGCGCGCTGCAGCTCGTGGTTCAGGCGCAGGTGCGGGCCGACGCCGAAGCGCTGCACGCAGTCTTCCAGATACGCGCGGATTTCCGGCTGAGGCGCAAACATGCGCGTCCAGCGCGGGTTCGGCGCGAACGAGAACGAATAGACGTGCGATTGCACGTCGCATGCACACCCGGGGTAATGATTGTCGCGCCACGTGCCGCCGACCGACGCGGCCTTCTCGAGGACGACGAAGTCGGTCACGCCTGTTTGCCGCAGGCGGATTGCCATCCCGAGACCGGCGAAGCCGGTGCCGATGATGGCGATGTCGATGGTTTCGTCCTGGCCGTCGTGGCCGGGCGGACCGAAAGGCAACGTGCGAGCATTCATCCGGGTGTCTCCGATTTGGCTCATTTTCGAATGTTACATTGTTTGATGTAACGATAGTGGGTGAACCCGGAAACCGCAAGAGGCTAGAAGCGGCGCTCTAAGGGCCGGAAGCCAGACGGGAAAAGGCTGAGCGGGGTTTGGAACGGTTTGCTTTCCGCGATGCGGGATGGGCGGAAAGGGCCGTCGGCAGGACGAGACAGGTGCTGGACGAGACCGCCGGCGCGCGGCGGTCTGTTTGAAACAGTATCAGGGACGGATCGATCGGGCGGCCGTCTCATGGAAAACCCCGGCCACGATCGTGACCTGCGCGAGCGCGTAGAGGCCCCAGATCAGGTAGTCGATGCCGGGAAAGCCGCCGAGGAACCGGCCGACGCCGATCAGCGTGTCGGAGCCGACGAAGATCAGGCTGCCGATCGCGACCAGCGCGCCGTGCGTGCGGGCCGCGAGCGCGAAGCTCGCCATCACGCACAGCACGAGCATGTAGACGGCGACCGGCGCCAGCAGCTCGCCGAGGTGCGGGAAGAATGCCGCATAGAAAGCCGGCGCGGCGATCCACAGCCCGATCAGCGCGACGATGCGCCAGCCGTGCGGCCGTGCGCGCCAGCGCATGAAGATCACGCAGTAGCACACGTGCGTGAGCAGGAACGCGCCCAGACCGAGGACGAACGACAGCGGCCAGTCCGGCAGCGCGAGCAGCACGTCGCCGAGCACTGCGGTGGCGAGCGCCGCGCACAGCCACGCGCGTTCGCGCGGCGCGCCGCAGGTGCTGCCCGCGGCGAGCAGCAGGATACCCATCGCGGCTTTCGCGACGGCCTGGCCCGGATAGGGCGCGGCGGCGAGCGACAGCCCGTACAGCAGCGCGGCGGCGATGGCGAGCGGCCAGAGCCGGCGGTAGGTGGCGGGAAGCGTGGCGATCAAGGCGGGTGTCTCCGGATTGTTGTTGTCTGCGGTGGACGGCGCGCCGTCGAGGGCGCGGCTGCCGGCCATTATCCGGAAGAACGGGCACGCAAAAACCGGCGAATCCTTCTAGTCATCGATGGCGACGGATGACGATGCCGCCGGCGGATTTCTCCGCGCGTTGCCCCGGCTGAACCGGGGCAACGACTTCAATTCGGCTTGCTATGATCGCCGCGGTATTGCCGTTGTCGATGTTCCGCCCGGCCGCGCGACTGGATGCGTACGCCGGTGCGTGCCCGATGAATCCATGCCGTGCCCGGCCCGCGCGCTCGTCGAAAGCGGGGCGGTGCCGGCTCCCCACGAAAACAGGTCCGACCCATGACCGAACTTCTCCACGGCGACGGCGCGATCCGTCGCACGACGCCTTACGGTTCCTCGATCGAAAACACCTATGCGGGCGTGCTGTCGTTCATGCGCCGCAACTATTCGCGTGCGCTCGACGGCGTCGACGTCGCGATCTCGGGCGTGCCGCTCGATCTCGCGACGACCTATCGGTCAGGCGCACGGCTCGGGCCGGCCGCGATCCGCGCGGCGAGCGTGCAACTCGCCGAGCTCAATCCGTATCCGTGGGGCTTCGATCCATTCGACGATCTCGCGGCCGTCGACTACGGCGACTGCTGGTTCGACGCGCACAACCCGCTGTCGATCAAGCCCGCGATCATCGAGCATGCGCGCACGATCCTGCGTTCGGGCGCGAAGATGCTGACGTTCGGCGGCGATCACTACATCACGTATCCGCTGCTGGTCGCGCATGCGGAGCGCTACGGCAAGCCGCTGTCGCTGATCCATTTCGATGCGCACTGCGATACATGGGCCGACGACGAGCCGGACAGCCTCAATCACGGGACGATGTTCTACAAGGCCGTGAAGGAAGGGCTGATCGATCCCGCGACGTCGGTGCAGGTCGGCATCCGCACGTGGAACGACGATTTTCTCGGAATCGAGCGGCTCGATGCCGCGTGGGTGCATGACCATGGTTCGCGCGCGGCGGTCGAGCGGATCGTCGAGATCGTCGGTGCGCGGCCCGCGTATCTGACGTTCGATATCGACTGCCTCGATCCGGCGTTTGCGCCGGGGACGGGGACGCCGGTCGCGGGCGGGTTGTCGTCCGCGCAGGCGCTCGCGATCGTGCGAGGGCTCGGGGCGGTGAATCTGGTCGGGGCCGATGTGGTGGAGGTTGCGCCGGCGTACGATCACGCGGACATCACCGCGATCGCGGCCGCGCATGTCGCGTGCGATCTGCTGTGCTTGTGGCGGCAGAAGAAGGTGGCGGGCGCGTTGAAGTAGGTGAGCGGGCGTGCAATGCAAGAGGCCGGCGGGCAGGTTGCCCGCCGGTTTTCATGCTGGTCGGCTCCGGTAACGCAAGTCCGTCGTCAACTTCGACGCGGAGATGGCGCGGCGTGACGACGCCGGCGAAGGGGCCATTCGAAAATTCGAATCGGGCGCCGCTCGAACCGGAAGGTTTCGAATCGGTTGCGCGCGATGTCGGGACACGCTTGGTCGCGTGCGCACCGATGACTCACAGGCGGCGGGTGCCGGTACCGGGGCGCTGCCGTTAGCCGCGCGCATCGACCCAGTTGTGTGCCCAGCGTGCCGAATGCTCCAGCGCCAGCGCTTCGCTCGCGAAGTAATCGAGCGAATAGAACTGGTAGCGGCCTTCGTTGCGCGGGCTACCGCTGCGTTCGAGCAGCAGGTTGGATGAAAAACTGCCATCGGGCAAGCGATGCGCCGACGGGTGGACGGCATAGCCGTTGTACTGTTGAATTCGATTGTTTTGCATTTTTAATTTTAATGATGTTCGAGTGCGCGCGTGCCGTGCGAAATGCGCACGGGTAGGCCGATTCAAAGCCATTGCGAGCTGAATCCGACGCAGTCGAGAAACGAAAATCAGGCGTTGCGGCCAGAGGGGGGATGAAGTGCAACGAGGCGTGTGGCGCTTGGCAAGCTGCTGAACAAACCGATGCAGCTAAAGGCGATCGCGCCAACTTTGGGAGGCGAGGCTCCGTGGGGGTGTCGCTGCGACCCGGCGTCCGTCGCGGGAGGCCGGGTCCTTCAAACTTTACAGCGGCGTGATGTTGGCCGCTTGCAGACCCTTCGGGCCTTGCTTCGTTTCGAAGCTCACTTTTTGATTTTCAGCCAGCGTCTTGAAGCCGTCGGCACGAATTTCCGAGAAGTGAGCAAACAGGTCGTCGCCGCCGTTGTCCGGGGTGATGAAGCCAAAGCCTTTGCTGTCGTTGAACCACTTGACGATACCGGTATCCATGAAGATTCCTTGAGAAAAAATAGAAAGATTTGCTCTGTTGAAGAGCGCGTGAAGCGTCAAGGAGGGAGAGGACAACGAATACCGCTGAGGAGCGATCAATTGATGAACAGCAATCGGACTTCTTGAACTTCGGACGATACGGTAACCGCCGGGCGGGGCTCGCGTCAACCGTTATCTTGTAACTGTTTCACAGCACGGCCCGTTATCGAGGGCGCAGCGATGCGACCCCGTCTGGCAGGAGGGGGCGACGGGTGGCGCGTCCGGCCGTTCGCCGACCGACGCAAGCGGTGGTTGCCACCTGCAACGGTTGCTGGTCTTTCCCCTGTCCGGACCGCGCGCGTTGTCGCGAACAGTCGACGCATGCGTGACGGCGGCGGTGCGGGTGATCCGGCGGGGGAAACGCATCGTCGAACGAACGCCATGCGAGACATCTTCGGGGCGTGGCTGTTACCGCTCGATCGAAAGAATCGTCGCGTCGTCGATGGCGCCCGCACACGAAGCATTGCCGGTCATGAACGAGACGGCAGCCGCCCTAGGTGTGGTCGCCGTCGCCTTGCGTATCGGATGTATCGGACGTATCCGGCGCGCCGGACTGCCGCGCCGCTTCATCGCTGAGCTTCTTGTCGAGGATCGTTGCAACGCGGCCGCCGAGATACGCGCTCGCGGCGGTTTCGAGCGCGCGGTTCGTCTCGCCTTCGACGAACACGGCAGCGAGCGGGCGCAGGCGCCAGATCGCGTCGACCAGTTCGGGCACGTCGGTGGCCGGCGGCAGCGTGCCGGCGTCGTAGCGGTCGAGCCGCTTCACGACGAGATCGACGAGCAGCCGCGCGATCGCGTCGAAGTGCGGGCGAGCGAGGCTGATCACGTCGAGCAGCTCGCGCGGCGGAATCCCTTCCTTCGTCATCGCGGCGGCCGCCTCGAGCAGCGCGGGACTCTTCGCGACGAACGACAGGCCGCGCCGTTCGAGCAGCCCGAGCTCGGTCACACGCGACAGCTGCGTGGTCGCTTGCGGGCCGAACATCTGCGCGAGCGCGGCGAGCGAATAGGTCTTCGGCAGCTCGTGCGACCAGCGGCCGCCGATCGCGTTTTCGAGGCCGAGGATCGAACGCAGGTCGTGGCCTTCGTCGATCGCCTTGATGAGATCCTGGATGTTCGACAGCGTGTAGCCGCGTGCGAGCAGATGGTTGATCAGCTTCAGGCGCGCGACGTGCGTGTCGTCGTAGATGCCGACGCGCCCGCGTTTTTCCGGCGGCGCGAGCAAGCCGCGATCCTGGTACGCGCGGACATTGCGCACGGTGGTGTCGGACACGCGCGCGAGTTCGTCGACCGTGTACTCGTTGCGGGAATCCGGTGCAGCCTCGTCGGGCGTGGAATGAGTCTGTTTTGACATGCGGCCATTCTAGCGCGACGCGGCGGGCGCGGGCGAGGCGGGGAGCGTTCGCGCGCCGTCGCCGAGCGGGCGCTGCAGCAGCGCCGTATCGATCCACCGGCCATGCTTGAAGCCGACCGCTGTCAGCGTGCCGGCCGGTTCGAAACCGAATGCGCGATGCAGCGACGTCGAGCCGCCGGTGCCGCCGTCGGCGATCACCGCGATCATCTGCCGCCACGGGCCGGCTTCGCAACGCGCGATCAGCGCCGCGAGCAGGGCGCGGCCGATTCCGCGCCCGCGCTGCGCATCGTCGATGTAGATCGAATCCTCGATCGCGAAGCGGTACGCGCTGCGCGTGCGGTACGGCGTCGCGTACGCATAGCCGGCCACGCGGCCGTCGCATTCGGCAATCAGATACGGCAGTCCGTGGCGCAGTACCGCGTCGCGGCGTGCGCGCAGCTCGGCGACGTCGGGTGGCGTTTCCTCGAACGACGCGACGCTGTGGTGAACGTGGTGCGCATAGATCGCGTGAATCGCGTCGAGGTCGGCGTCGGTTGCGTCGCGAACGACGCAGGCGGGAGCGGTGGACATGGCGGCGGGGCGGACGAACGCAAATCGCTACTATGCCGCCCGCCGGCGCGTGTGGCAAAGCCGTTCGACGGAGTGCGGCGCGGGTTGCCTACAGCCGTCCGTCCGCCGCATGAACCGCATCGGCGATGGCATCGGCGACGCGCTGCACGCGCGGCGACCGGCGCACGTCGGGGTGAACGACGAGCCAGATCTCGCGCTCGATGTCGCAACGCGGCGCGTCGGTCAGCTCGACGAGCGGCGCGCCAGCGTGCCCGACGGGATCGTCGACGAGAAACCGCGGCAGCAGCGCGACACCGGCCCCCGCCGCGCAGGCGCGATGCAGCGCGGCGAGGTCGTTGGCGATGAACGCAAAGCGCCGTCCGGCCGCGAAGCGTTCGAGCCATTGCTGTTGCGGGGTTTGCGCGAGCGCGTCGTCGTAGCCGACGAACGCCCAGGTGTCGGGCGGCGCGTCGGCCCATTCCGGTGCGGCACACAGCGCAAAGCGCATCGTGCCGAGCCGGCGTGCGGCGAGCCCCGGTTCGCTCGGCCGCGACAGCCGCACCGCGAGGTCGGCTTCGCGCGCAAACAGGTTCGCCGCATGCATTTCGCCCATCAGGTCGATGCGCAGTGCCGGCCACGCGCGCTGCGCGCGGGCCAGGCGCGGCGCGAGGAAATGGCTGGCGAACACCGGCGACGCCGACACGCGCACCACGCCGTCGAGCGCCGCCGCCCCCTGCGCGGCGCGCGCGAACGCATGCGCATCGGCTTCGAGGCGCGCGGCGTGCTCGGCGAGGTGCAGTCCTTCGTCGGTCGGCGGCCAGCCGCGCGGCAGCCGGTCGAACAGCCGGACCCCGAGCGAGGATTCCAGCGCGTCGATGCGCCGCGCGACCGTCGAATGCTGGACCTGCAGCGCGCGGGCGGCGGCAGACAGGCTGCCGCTGCGCATCACCGCAAGAAAGTAGCGGATGTCATCCCAGCTCATCGGCAGCGCGGAGGGGGGAGCGGCAATCGGGTCGGTCGATTTTTGCACAGTAAGTGGGCGATCAACGTGAATTCCGTTCGATTATGCACGATGGGATGATCGTGTCACTTCATTCGATAGCGAGGAACGTCATGACCCAAACAGCCAACGCCATCCGGATCGGGATCGACCGTTACGGCGACGCCGGCGTGCTGCGCCGCGTCGATACGCCCGTCGCGCCGCCTGCCGCCGGCGAAGTGCGGATTCGCCAGACCGCGATCGGCGTGAATTTCGTCGACATCTATTTCCGGACGGGCGCGCACGCGTTGCCCGCGCTGCCCGATGCGCTCGGTGTCGAGGCGGCCGGCGTGATCGACGCGGTCGGGCCGGGCGTGACGGATCTCGTCCCCGGCCAGCGCGTCGCGTATGCGGGCATGCCGACCGGCAGCTATGCGAGCCTGCGCACGATGCCGGCCGAACGCGTGCTGCCGATTCCCGACGGTCTGAGCGACGAAGCCGCTGCCGCCGGGCTGCTGAAGGGGATCACCGCCTACATCCTGCTGCATCGCGTCCGGCAGGTCGGCGCCGGCGATACGGTGCTCGTCCATGCGGCGGCTGGCGGCGTCGGGCTGCTGGCGACGCAGTGGGCGCGCGCGCTCGGCGCACGGGTGATCGGTACGGTCGGATCGGCCGCGAAGGCTGCGCTCGTGCGCACGCACGGCGCCGAAGCGGTGGTCGACTATCGCGAACAGGATTTCGTCGCGGCCGCGCGCGCGTTCGGCGGCGGCGCGGGCGTCGATTACGCGATCGACGGCATCGGCGGCGACGTGCTGACGCGCACGCTCGGTGCGATCCGTCCGTTCGGGATGGTCGCGAGCATCGGGCAGGTGGCCGCGATCGGCGCGCGGCAGACCTTCGATCTCGACGAACTGGGCCCGGTCCGTTCGATCGCGCTCGCGCGGCCGAGCGTGCTCGGCTTCATCGCACGGGACGTGGCGGGTTATCGGGAAGCGGCGCGCGCGACGCTCGAACGGCTCGCGGGCGGGATGCACGTGGAGATCGGCGCGCGGCTGCCGCTCGAACAGGCGGCCGATGCGCATCGGCTGCTGGAGTCGCGCAAGACGACGGGGGGCGTGGTGCTGGTGCCGTGACGGCCAGCGGCGGGGCCGGTGCTTCGCAGTGACGATACCGGCGCGCCGCCACCTTGCTGGTCAGTGATCCTTGCGCAGCGGCGCGCTTTCGACGAACCACGCGAGCACGAATGCGATCGCGATCACGGCCGCCGCCGCGAGATACACCACATGCAGCGATCCGGCGAACGCATGCAGGTACGCGTCGCGCACGGCGTCCGGCAACTGGTGCACGGCGGCCGGGCCCATTGCGGGCGGCAATTCCGTGCCGGCCGGCAGCGCCTGCATGATCCGCGATTGCAGCCCGTGCGAGAACAGCGCACCGAACGCGGCGACGCCGAGTGAGCCGCCGATCGAGCGGAACAGCGTCACGCCCGACGTCGCGACGCCCATGTGCCGGAATTCGACCGTATTCTGCACCGCGAGCGTCAGCACCGGCATCACCATGCCGAGCCCGATCCCGAGCAGCGCCATGTACGCGTACATCGTGTGCAGCGGCGTGTCGAGCGACAGCGTCGACAGCAGC
The DNA here is from genome assembly GCF_057439935.1 of Burkholderia cepacia complex sp. TUM26381. Lineage (NCBI taxonomy): Bacteria > Pseudomonadati > Pseudomonadota > Betaproteobacteria > Burkholderiales > Burkholderiaceae > Burkholderia > Burkholderia cepacia complex sp. TUM26381. Next base: position 1,289,437 of record NZ_CM172007.1, read on the forward strand.
GCCATCGCGATGCCGCCGATCAGCGTGCCCGCGATCGGAAACGGGCGATACGTGCCGAGGCGCGAGATCAGCCGGCCGCTGATGATCGACATCGCGAGCATCCCGCCCATCATCGGCAGCAGTTGCATGCCGGCCTGCGACGGCGTCGAGCCTTTCACGACCTGCAGGTACAGCGGAATGAACGTGACCGAGCCGAACAGCGCGATGCCGACGACGAAGCCGATCAGGCTCATCAGCACGAAGGTGCGCTGACGGAACAGCGCGAGCGGCATGATTGGCTCGGCCGCGAGGCGCTCTTCATAAATGAAGCCGCCGATCGCGACGAGGCCGAGCACGAGCGTCATCCACAGTTGCGGCGACGTCCACGGCAGCAGCGACCCGCCTTCGCTCGTGAACAGGATCACGCAGGTCAGCGCGGTGGCGAGGAACGCGGCGCCCATGTAGTCGATCCGGTGCTTCACGTGCGCGGTGTGCGGCCGGAACGCCATGCCGATCACCGCGAGCGCGAGCAAGCCGAGCGGCAGGTTGATCGTGAAGATCCAGCGCCACGACAGGTGCTCGACCAGGAAACCGCCGAGCAGCGGGCCGACGATCGTCGCGAGGCCGTAGACGCCGCCGAACATCCCCTGGTAGCGCGCCCGGCGATCGGGCGGGACCAGATCGCCGATCGCGGCCATCGTGACGACCATCAGGCCGCCGCCGCCGAGCCCCTGCAGCGCGCGCAGCACGATCAGCTGCGTCATGTCCTGCGCGACGCCGCACAGTGCGGAGCCAGCGAGGAACAGCACGATCGCCGCCTGCAGCACGATCTTGCGGCCGTACAGGTCGCCGAGCTTGCCGTATAGCGGCAGCACGACGGTGGACGACAGCAGGTACGCGGTGACGACCCAAGACAACTGGTCGAGCCCGCCGAGCTCGCCGACGATCGTCGGCAGCGCGGTCGATACGATCGTCTGGTCGAGCGCGGACAGCAGCATGACGAGCAGCAGCGCGGCGATGATCAGCCCGGTCGGCGCGTCGCGGCGGGCCGTTTCGGCGGCCGGCGGAGTGAGGAGGGTGTTGGTTGTCATCGAGATATCTGCCGTGGCAGGGAATTGAGCCGAAATATAGCCACATATACTTGACTAGTCAATTTCTGCTCAGACTCAGTCTGTTGCAGTCGTAACAGGAGATTGCCGGCAGGAAAAATTGACCGTGATCAGACGGAAAGCAGGGACGGACTCAAGTTTTTTGCAGGCAAACCGTAATACAGAGTGCTGCGGACCGATTGCCGCGGCATTTTTCATCGCTCACGTGCCGTCATGAACCTGAACGCCCTGTTTTCCCGTTTCTCGATCCGTACGCGGATCTTCTCCACGCTCGGTCTCGTTGCCGCGCTGCTCGTCGTGTCGGGGCTGATCGGCCTTGCCGGCATGCAAAGCTCGAACCGCGCACTCGACGAGGCCTATACGCAGCAACTGGCTGCGAAGACCGCGCTGTCCGCGGCGAGCCTGAACCTGACGATCGTGCGCACGACGCTCGACCGCGCGCTCCTGCATCCGGAAGCGCCGGAAGTGCCGGATCTCGTGAAAAAGGCCGAAGGCTATCTCGCGAAGGCCGACACCGCCTGGCGCAATTACGCGGCGATGCCGCGCGACGGCGACGAGGGCCCGCTCGCGAGCCGCCTCGACGCCGCGCGCCAGGCGCTGATCGGGCAGGCGCTGAAGCCGATGATCGACGCGATCCGCGAAGGCCGGCGCGATGAGGCCGACCGGCTGCTGATGACGGTCGCGCCGCCGCTGTCGGTCGCGCTCACGCAGGCGACCGATGCGCTCGATGCGTACCAGGTCGCGCGCGGCAAGGACGTCTACGACACCGCGCAGACCTATTACGGCTGGATGCGTATGGGCGCGATCGCGGGCATCGCATTCGGGCTGGCCGCGTGCCTCGGCTGTGCGATCGGCCTGCATTTCGCGATCACGCAACCGGTGAATCGCCTGTTGTCGCATTTCCGCCGCCTGTCGGACGGCGACCTGACGTCGGAAGTGCGCTGGTCGTCGCGTGACGAAATGGCCGAGCTGGTGAAGGGCGTGACGGGCATGCAGCGCAGCCTCGCGGACACGGTGCGCCAGGTCAGCCAGGGTTCCGAGGCGATCTCGACGGCCACGCACCAGATCGCGGCCGGCAACACGGACTTGTCGCAGCGCACCGAGGAACAGGCGTCGGCACTGCAGGAGACGGCCGCGAGCATGGAGCAGTTGACGGCGACCGTGAAGCAGAACGCCGACAACGCGCTCGAGGCGCAGGCCTGCGCGGACAGCGCGAGCGAAATCGCGACGCGCGGCGCGACGGTGGTGGGCGAGGTGATCGGCACGATGAACGAGATCGACCAGAGCTCGCAGAAGGTCGCCGACATCATCGGCACGATCGAGGGCATCGCGTTCCAGACCAACATTCTTGCGCTGAATGCGGCGGTCGAAGCTGCGCGCGCAGGTGAGCAGGGCCGCGGTTTTGCCGTGGTCGCAGGCGAGGTGCGCACACTTGCGCAACGCTCGGCGTCCGCGGCGAAGGAAATCCGCACGCTGATCGGCGAATCGGTCGAACGCGTTGCGATCGGCTCGCGGCTCGTCGGCACGGCCGGTGCGACGATGCAGGACATCCAGCAGGCGATCGGACGCGTGACCGGCATCATGACGGAGATCGCGGCCGCATCGAGCGAGCAGCGCGACGGGATCGAGCAGGTGAACCGCGCGGTGTCGCAGATGGATCAGGTGTCGCAGCAGAACGCGGCGCTCGTCGAGCAGGCGGCGGCTGCTGCTGCGTCGCTCGAGGAACAGGCTGACGGGTTGCGCCGTGCGGTGGGGGCGTTCCGGGTGGCTTGAGCAACGCAGGCGCGAGGCGAGTCGTAGCGGGTTGGTCGGGTGGTGCGATCGACCTCGCGGATTGGCCTGTATTTTTGCGGATGATCTGGTCGCGAGATCAGAAAAGAATACAAAGCCCCGGCAGCGGGGCTTTTTTTATAAAAATATGCTGGAATTTCTTCAAAATAAAGGCAATCTGGCAAGAATCCAATCCCATCTGGTGGGGGGGATTGGGACCGATCTCATTACTTCATTGCTGGAACTATCGTAGTAAATAATTGAATCCCTGGTGTCGGCTAGGTTTCGCTCTGTCGCTGAGTTGATGTAGTAGGAAAAGTATCTCAGGGCGATTAATTCTCCAGCGGCGTCAAAAATCTGAAGCTTTATTTCGGTTCCGTTCTCGATGTCTGTACCGCATAGCTTCACAAAATACGTCGTTCCGCGGATGATTTTGCTTCCGCCATTTAATTCATTGGTGTAAAAACCGCAACGTCCATAGCTTGGGCGATTGAAGTGAAAGAATAATCCAATGCCAAGATAAATGACGAGCGCTAGGCCAATGTATCTGATGATTCGAGTCTGCATATCTCGCCAAGTTTAAATTCAATTGGTTTTTTCAATTTCAAGTAAACTGGTTTTGAATATATCATGAAATCACTTCCTCGATGATGCTTTTCGCGCCAGCGGCAATAATCCGCATTGTGTACGGGGAAGTAAACGTCTGGCTCTCTGAATTTTCCAATCATGCTTCCTCGTGTGTCAACGGGCTTGTTGATGCTCTTTACCCAGATGTCAATGTCAGAGTTGCGTTTTGGGATGCTGGATTCAAAAAGTAGTGAGCCTGGCGCTACGATAACGCCGTGTTTGTTCCAATGTCCCAAATATTGTCTACCATTAAATGAATAATTGTCTTTTATGTAGGCATAAACGTGCGTAATTTTTCCGGTTGCCTCGATGCAGTAAAAATTGCTTGTTTTTTCATATCTGAAATATTTTTCACCAGATACTTCAGCATTTCCTATGGCGACATAAATATTGAAATTTGCCAGTGCGCCTGTAAGATCGGTGGGGCCAAGTTTTCCAGGGTGTCCCAGCTGCTGATCGACGTGATCTGAAATTGCCAGTTCTTGTGAAATTGAAGAATATTATTTATGGATTGGCTGGTATTGATGTTGAGATTTGCTCCCCGGTTTTCCAAAAATCGTTTCTCTATTTCTGCGAGAATCTTGTTTCTTGCCAAATCGATTGCTTTCTGTCGATAAATGTCGTTCGAAATAAGATTTTCAAATTTCCTTTTGACATTTCCGAATCTCAGCGTCCAATCGAGAGTGACGTCGTTAAGATTAAACGGTTGAATTGATATCGGATCATTGTTGTAAATGTGCGCAGCACCCGCAAACCAGATTCGCGCAAGTTTGGCTGAAACCTTCCAGCCCAATTTGTCCATCGCGATTGGTACGTCCTGGAGATCGAAAGGTGGCGGGTTATCGCAAACTTCCGATTCCGCCTGCCGCGGTGATCCTTTGGTTATTGTCTGGTCGGCTTGCGGCGGCGGTTGAGGTGCTGGAGGGGGCTTCGGCGCGTTCGAGGGCTTGGAAATCGGTTTGGGAGGAGGAGGTGGTGGTGGAGGCTTTTCCCCCGGTGCGAGCCTGTCGATCGATACGCCTCTTTGAGTATCAAGCGGAATGCATCCTTGGGAACCCTTGTATTCCTTCAACTCCGATCCGAACCACCCATTTTTCGGCTTGTAGTAAGGCACCTTCTTTACGTCGGCCATGGACTCTTCCGTTTGCAACGAATAGCCTGGCATCGTAAAAGCCGACTGCAAGCGGACAAACCATCAGGTGTTGCCGAAACAGGGCGAAGCGCGATTGGACAAGGGGCCGGGGCAGAAAGAAATGTGCCCGATTGTGTCGGCCATCATGACGTCGAATAGTGTCCCCGGGCCGGGCGAACCGTTTCGCCGCGTCAGACCGCCGCGAGTTGCGCGGCCGCGCGCGACGACGCGACGATCAGCAGCTTCATCGTCGCGCGCGTCGCACCGACGAACAGCTTGCGCGCGGCCCGCGCGTCGAGCGTGTCGAAGTCGACTTCGGTGAGGATCACGCACGGCGCCGACTGGCCCTTGAAGCGGTAGATCGAATCGAGCAGCACGTCGCCTTCGCGATATTCGGGGTTGCCGAACAGGTCGTACTTGCCGGTGAAGCGCTTGATCCGGTGCGGACCGAGCTGGTCGAGCGGCGCGAGCACCGAGCCCTCGCGGCCGCGATACGACAGCACCGCGATGTCCTGCTTGCGGAAGCCCAGCGACAGCGCGTGCGTGATCGCGCGCTTGGTCGCGTCGATGCAGGCTTCCGTCAATGCGTCTCCCGACGCGCCATCGTCCCCGTATGCCGACACCGACGGATCCGAACCGTCGAACGGGCTGCCCGCGCGCAGCTCGGCCGCGAGCGGCTCGACCCGGCCGACGACGTCGCGCACGAATTCGAGCAGGTCGCGCGGGCTGCGGTAGTTCGTCAGCGCCTTCAGCGTGACCCAGCCGGCCAGCGCGACGGGTTCGCGCATGTACAGGTTCTGCAGCGGATCCTCGAGCCACCACCATGCGCCGTCCGGCGCGAGCACGCGCGCCAGCGCGGCCGCCCACGGCGCATGGAAATCCTGCCCTTCGTCGACGACCAGCACGTCGAAGCGCCAGTGCTCGGGAATCGGCGCTTCCGCGAAACGCGCTTCGAGCCGCTCGAATTCGCCGGGCACCTGGAAGTCGGGCACATAGCCGCCGTCACGCGCGACCCAGTCGCACAGCTGGTGGTAATTCGCGATCTTCGCGCCGGGCGGCGCGATGCGCGCGATGTAGTCGGCGAGCGGCCGGTTGAAGCACACATAGAGCACGCGCTTGCCCGCCGCGACGGCATCGCGCATCGCCTGCACCGCGAGCTGTGTCTTGCCCGAGCCGGCGGTGCCGGTGACGCGCAGCCGGAACGGCGCGAACTCAAGCTGGCGCGCCCATTCGGCGAGCCCGCCGGACAGCCGCGTGACGAGCGTGCCGGCCTGCCCGACGAGCGCGCTCGTGTCGGGCGTGAGCGCGAGCTCGTCCGCGAGGAAATGGTGGAGCTTCGGCGCGTTCGGAAAGTGTGCGTCGTCCTCGGGCAGGATCTGCAGGACGACCTGCGCGAGCTGCGCCTTGCGCGACGCGTCGACGATGCGGTCGGCCGCGACGCCGGCGATCGACGCGTCGCGGATCGAGTAGTCGGGGCAGTACAGCAGCGCCTCGACCCCGTAGACGCCCGCGCCGAGCGCGGCCGTCAGCCGCCGGTGCAGTGTTTCCTGCGTGCGCGCGAGCTGGATCGGGACATTGCGCTCTTTCTGCAGATAGACCTTCACGAGCCCCTTCGGCGTTTCGCGCAGGAAGCCGGCCTTCTGCTCGATCAGCAGCACGCGGCCGGCCGGGCTCACGACGACGAACGCCGCTTCGCCGAACACCGAGAACGCCTGATCGGCGCGCGTCCAGTGGACGCCGTGATACACCGTGTAGCTGTCGGGCAGTGCGTGTTCGAGCGCGGCGAGCGTTTCGCGTTCGCGTTCGGCCGCGCCGGTCGCGGCGAGGCTTTTCCAGTCGTCGGGGATGAGGCGGGCCATGGCGTCGGGCGGCGGATGCCGGTGCGGGCGTGAACAGGTCCGGCTATTGTACTGAGGAACCTGTCCATGCCAGCGGCATTGCGCGCCCGCTGGCCACCCTGAGGTGAGGCGGGCCGGCGGGGATTATCCGCGCGCGAGCCGTTTCGCGAGATCCGCGCTGAGGATCGCCATGCGCGCGGGTTTTTCGTAACAGACCACGTCGAACGCGCGGATGACTTCGCTGATGTCGGCTTCGCTTGCGCGGCCGGTGAGCAGGTCGCCCGTCAGGACGAAAATCGGCGCGCCCGGGTTGTCGGACGTGCGCACGGCCTTGATCGCGGTCGCGGCCGTGCTGTCGTCGAACAGCCATTCGGTCAGCACGGCGTCGAAGGCCTGGCCCTGCAGGGCGTCGACGAACGGCGCGAGACCGTCGAACGCGGCCGTCGCGAAACCCTGCCGTTCGAGATAGCGGCACAGCTCGGTCGCGCTGACGCGATCGGGGTCGATCACCGCGACGACGAGCTTGTCGCTCTCCGCGCGGCGCGGATAGATCTCGATCTTGTGCACGTCGTACGCGTTCTGGTACAGCACGCCGGTATGACGCAGCACGCGCCAGCGGCCGTTCTGTTCGTACGCGACGAACTCGGGACGCGCGCCGGCTTCGAGCGGCGCGCCGATCCACGCGGTACACGGGATCTCGGCGACGCCCGCATAAAGGACGGCTTCCTGGGAATAGGCACCGACCATGCCGGGGTCGAGCGTTTGCGCGCCGAACAGCTGGGCGGCGGGTTCGCCGTACGCTTCGGCGACTTTCTTGATCTGCGAGAGCGTCCAGGGGCTGCTGCCGCGCAGTTTGCGGTGGCCTTGCGAGAAACTCAGGTCGAGGATGCGGCACAGCTCGGTGGTCTGCTGGCGCTTGCCGATGCCGTTGCGGGTCATCAGCTCGCGCACGCGCTCGGCAACCGCGAGGGAATCCGTGGTGATTGCTTCAGTGGTCATGCTACGGGAACGGATCGTGACGTTCAGAACGACGCCTTGCGGCAGTCTCGACGGACAGTCTTCATGACGTCCAATGGCGAGCCGACCGGCCACGCGCGCAAAAGATAACTTTACCGCAAAATGGTCGTCATTCAGTGTCGTGAAAGGTGCGATTGTGTGAAAGGTGTGTCACGAAGTTACCGCAAGCACCCGCATCTCGAACGCATTAACGACTGACAGGAAACAATGACGACAACCTATCCGTTGCACGATGCCCTGACCCGCGCCGAAACGGCGTTCCCGGCCGAAGCCGACGTCGTGATCGCCGGCGCCGGCATCATGGGCTGCGCGGCCGCGTACTACCTGGGCCTGCGTGGCCTGAAGGCCGTCGTGCTCGACAAGTCGCGCATCGCCGGGCAGCAGTCGACGCGCGCATGGGGCTTCGTGCGGCAGCAGGGCCGTGAAGCCGCCGAGGTGCCGCTGATGATGGCGGGCATGCGGATCTGGGAGGGGTTAGAGGAAACCCTCGGTTTCGATCTCGAATGGCGGCAGGGCGGCTGTCTCTATATTGCGGACAACGAAACGGACTGGTCGTCGTTCAACGCGTGGCTCGCCGTCGCACGCGAGCATGGGCTCGATACGCGCACGCTGACGCGCGCGCAGATCGACGAGCGCGTCCGTGGCCTTTCGTCGCAGGCACGCACGCTTGGCGGGCTGTACACCGCGACCGACGGGCAGGCCGAGCCGCGTCGCGTGGCCGCCGCGTTCGCGGCGCGCGCGACCGAGGCCGGCGCGCGTTTCTTCGAAGGCTGCGGCGTGACGGCGATCGAGACGGCCGGCGGCGCGGTCGTCGGCGTCGTGACCGAGCGCGGCACGATCCGTACGCGGCGCGCGATCTGTGCGGCCGGCGCGACCAGTTTCCGGTTGCTCGACGGCGTCGGCATCCGGCTGCCGCAGCAGGCCGTGCGCGGCACCTGCATGCGCACCAATGTGGTGCCGCCGGTGTCGGCGGCGACGGTCTGGGGGCACGGCCTCGGCATCCGGCAGCGCGAGAACGGCGCGATCAATCTCGCCGACGACATGCAGGTCGACGTCGATCTGACGCTCGGCCACCTGCGCGGGTTGAGTCTCTTCTGGCCGGAGTTCTGGTCGCAGCGCGACAAATTCCGGCTGCACCTGAATGCGTCTGCCTGGCGCGACGCGCTTGCCCGCATCAGCGGCGCGACCGGGCCGGTCGAGCCGCGCGATCCGCAGCCGCAGCCGAATCGCGCCCACGCGCCGCGCGCACTCGCGAAGCTCAAGGCGATCTTTCCCGCGCTGAAGGACGCGCAGATCGTCGAGGCGTGGGCCGGCCTGATCGACGTGTTGCCCGACGGCATCCCGGTGATCGATGCACCGGGCACGCCGTCGGGGCTCGCGATCGCGACGGGGTTCTGCGGTCACGGTTTCGCGATGGGGCCGATCGTCGGCCGGCTGCTCGCCGAATGGATCGATACCGGGACGCCGTCGCTCGACCTGTCGGCGTTTCGCGCGCGGCGCTTCGTCGACGGAACGATGGTGCGGCCGCGCAGCATGCTGTGACGGCCGGGCGCGCGCGTTCCCGTCGTAAAATCGAGCCCGCATTCTTCAGGAGACTCCCCGTTGGCTTCGCCATCCGACCAGCGCCGCTCGTTGCGCTTACGCCTGCGTCGTGCCCGCAATCCGTGGCAGGCGCCGCGTACGCGTACGCTGTTCACGCGTCCCGCGACGTCGCCGCGGCGCACGCTGCTGTTCCGCATCGGCGCGGTCGTGCTGCTGTGCACGCTCGCGTTCATCGTGCTGTATCTCGATCGCGACGGCCTGCGCGATTCGACCAAGAGCACGCCGATGACCGTCGCCGATCTCGTCTATTTCACGATGGTCACCGTCGCGACGGTCGGCTACGGCGACATCGTGCCGGTCACCGCGCGGGCACGCCTGCTCGATGCGTTCTTCATCGTGCCGATCCGTATCGTCATCTGGTTCATTTTCCTGGGCACGGCGTATCAGTTCGTGATCCAGCGCGTTATCGAGGAATTCCGCATGAAGCGCCTGCAGAAGCAGTTGTCCGATCACATCGTCGTGTGCGGTTATGGCCTGTCGGGGTCGATCGCGGTGCGCGAGTTGCTGGAAAGCGGCGTCGATCCCGCGACGGTCATCGTGATCGATTCGCAGCAGCAGGCGCTCGAGGCCGCGACGTCGCTCGGCGTGACGGGATTGCTTGGCGATCCTGCGCATGAGGATCTGCTGCAGCAGGCGCAGGTGCGCGCGGCGAAGGCCGTGATCATTTCGGTGACCGACGATCCGACCGCGATCCTGCTGACGCTGTCGGTGCGCAGCATCGCGCCCGATACGAAGATCGTCGTGCGGATCCAGGAAAACCTGTACCAGCGGCAACTGCGGCAGGCCGGCGCGGACGTGATCGTGTCGTCGACGAAGATCGGCGCGCTGCTGCTCGCGGATGCGGTGCACAGCCGCTATATCGTGCCGTTCGTGAACGACATGCTGTCGACGCGCGGGCGTGCGACGCTGCTGGAGCGCGAAGCGTTGCCGCAGGAGATCGGGTGCCTGACGAACGTCGTGCCGGGTGCGATCGTGGTCGGGCTCGATCGCTGCGGGAAGATCTATTCGTTCTACGAGGATCCGCCGTGCAGGATCGAGGCGGGGGATACGCTGGTCGTGATTCAGTCGGCGCGGATTCCGGATCCGGATGTGTGAGGGCATTCAATCCGGTGGGGCGATCAGGATTCCTCGATTGGCAAAGTAGCGATCGAAGGTTTCGCGCCGCATCGTCACGTTTTCCTGCGTGTCCCGTTCAAATCCTGACGGGTTATGAAAGATCCAGTCGCCGGATTGTGCGTCGACGCCAAGCACGAGCACCAGATGGCCGCCACGCGCCGGCGGCTCGACATCCCGATGCCGGATTCCCGGATGGACCGACGCCATCAGCCTGTGTCCGTCGCGTAGCCTTGCTTCAAGGACCGCCGATTCCGTATGCTCGACGACGCTGCCTCGCATCTGGAAACGCTCGCCGAGCCATTGCACGAACGGTCGGTACAGCAGGCGTTTGCCGCCATCGCCCAGTTCAGGGCGGTAGACGCCGAAGGTCACGGCGTCGTGGACCAGTTCGAGCAACGGGAACACGCGCTTCGTACGCTGCGCGAGCAGCATCTTCAGGCATGCGATGCCGCAGATGTGCGGGCTCCATTGCGCGTACTCTTCGGGGCTGCGGGCGCCCGACTCGCGCCAGAGCGGATCGTCTTCCGAACGCAGCGCGCCGGACAGAAACTTGTCGATCAGCATCCTCGATTCCCACTGCGAGAAGTAAGGTACGTCGGTCATTTTTCATCCGGTAAACAGTATCGCGACGAAACGGTCGATCGTTGCGCCGAAGATATCGTGCGGGCGTAACGCCGCGCATTGGCATGCGGCGCCGCATCGTGCCGCCGCATCACGCACCATCCGGTTCCATCGCGGAGCCGGTCAATTCTTTTGCGCCCGTGGCCTCGCCGAGGAACGCACGGGCTCGGCCGACGCCAGCAGGCTGCGCAGGAACACCATGATCATGTGCCCGATCGGCACCTCCGACAGGATCGACTCGTGCAGCGACAACCCTTGCGAGAGCCCCATGAACGACACGGCCAGGACGGTCGGCGACTCGGGCGGCACTTTCCCGAACCGGGCAAAAATCTGTTCGATGCAACAGGCAAGGCCATCGCGGTGGGCATCCAGTAATGCCTGCACCGCCTTCGCAAAATCGGGATTGCGACGCCCGTGAAGCTTGAATTCGACGCCCAGCACCGACCACTCGGGCTCGGCATCGACGGTCCGCGACCACACTTCCAGCGCATCCAGTATGTCGTTCCCGGACGCGGACGGGTCGCTCAGCGCCCGGGCGATGTCTGCCACTTGCGCCGTCGAGCGCGACTGCATCAGTTCGACGAACAACGCTTCCTTGCTCGCGAAATTCGAATAGAACGCGCCCTGCGTGTAGCCGGCCTCGGCCGCGATATCCCTGAGGGACGTCGCGCCGAAACCGCGATCGACGAACAGCCGCTTCGCCGCGGCAAGCAAATGCGCGCGGGTCTGCAGTCGACTTTCTTCGCGGGTCAGCCGCGGGGGAAGGGGTGCCGTGATCATGGCCGAAAGGATATCAGTTGATATTTGAGATGGAAATCATTACGATCGCATTCCAGATATCAGTTGATATTTGAAACACCGGGCACGATTGTGCACCCGAATGTCCGCAGTGGGCGGGGACCAGGCGGACGATCGTGCCGGTGCGGGGGCGTCGATGCGGTGCCGGTGCGCCAGGGATAGTCGCGCCGCCGATGCGCAGAGCGCGTCGCCGGTCGATCAGGTATGCCGGCCTCGTGCGTCGTGACGAAACAGTCGGTTAGTCATGCGAATCATGTCGATTTGCATGTGGATGCGTGGCAGGAAGCGGAAGATGAGCGTGAGCAAGACCTATGCGCAGCTCGTTGTGGAGCTGTCCGAACTGGACGAGGAAATCGAGCGCGCCCGCGAGCGCGAACGCATCGATGCGATCGAGAAGGTTCACTCGTTGATGGACACCTATGCGATCAAGCATCGCGACCTGGTCGGCCGCAACGGCCGCCGTGGCTCGTACATCGTGAAAGCGTTGCCGGCGCGCTATCGCGATCCGGCGAGCGGCAAGGAGTGGAGCGGGCGCGGTAACGCGCCGCTCTGGATCCGGGGCAAGGACCGCCGTCAGTTCGTCATATGCAAGCCACCGGCCTTTGGAAAGAAAGCCAAAAGGCGATGACGGAACCGGGTGGGCGTGGACCGTGCGTTGCAGGGGTGAGCTAAGGCGATGCGGGCTGCTGCGGCGTGTGGCCCGGCGGCGTCAGCACGACGAGCAGCGTCGCGCCGTCCGGCGACGGCGCCACGTACGCATGCGGCCGGTGCGAAGAGAACAACGCGCTTTCCCCGGCACGCAACCGTGTCGGCTCGCCGTGCTCGAAATGCAGCGCCAGTTCGCCCGACAGCACATAGCAGAACTCGTCGCCCTCATGACCGGCGAGCCCGCCGGCTTCGTCCACGGTGCGCGCGTCGACCTGCATGCGCAGCGTGATCATCCCGGCTGAACTGTCGCGATGCAGCAGCGCGTATGTGTACGGGATGTTCGCAATCCGCGTCGTGACGATGTCTCCCGCGTGGCAAACGCTCAGCGAAGCCCGATGGCGCGGGTGGTGGGTCAGCACGTCGCGCCAGTCGAAGCCCATCCCTTCGATGATCCGGTGCAGCACGCCGAAGGTCGGCGACATCTTGTTGGTCTCGATGCGCGAAAACGTCGCCGCGGGCACGCCGGTCAGCCGGCTGGCCTCGTTCAGCGTGAGGTCGCGCGACTGGCGCAGCGCGCGCAGCCGTTGCCCGATCTGGTCGGCGGGAACCTGCAGGTGCTCGCGACGCTGAGGCTTGAGCGGCAGTGCCGACAGGAGCGACGCGACGCGGGATTTCTTGCTCATTGACGTTCACCGGGGAGAATGATTTTACTGATACGTAATAAAAATATACCGCATCGGCACGAAACCGGCCGATGAAATGTGCGAGGCTTGTCGCTGGCCGGCATCGAGGCGTACACTTCCGGCGTGTTGACGTGACGAAAGCGGGGCACCTTCGATGCCTCGTTTTTTCGGTTTCTGTATTTACGTATATGTAAATTCAAGAACTGAACGCAACGCATCTCGTCCCGGCTGTCGGCGCGCGATGCTGCATGCATGATGAATGGAGGCACAAGCGGTAGCGCATTGGCATGACCAGAAATTTACGTATCGGTAATTTCGGAGAGGCTGACATGAATCTGCAAGACGACCGGATGAATGGCGCGTATCGCGCGGAAGGCTGGGTGCAATGGCCCGGCGAGCCGGAGTTGAGTTTCCAGTTCGCGCGCACGCTCGGCGGTGCGCAGGAAGGTGCGAGCCTGATCAGCGAGTGCTTTCGCGCGGCGTCGCGGATGACGCCCGGTGACACGGAGAGCTGGTATCGCGAATGGCAACTCCTCGCGAGGGCCAGCGAGCAGCGCGCGCTCGACGCATTCGAGCGCGGCTTCCTGCGCACCGCGAGCAGCAACTGGCTGCGCGCGGCCAACTACTACCGGTCGTCGGAGTTCTACCTCGCGCATGACGACGCGCGGCGGCGCGACACGTTCGACAGCGTCGAACGCTGTTCGCATCGCTATCTCGAAGGGCTGACGCCGGCCGGCGAGATCGTGCGGATCCCGTACGAGGGTGGCGCGCATCTCGACGCGTATTTCATCCCGTGCGCGGGCGACGGCGTGCGTTCGCCGGCCGTGATTGCGTTCGGCGGGCTCGACGAGTACAAGGACGAACTGCTCCACGAGATGCCCAAGCACGCGCTCACGCGCGGCATGTCGCTGCTGCTGGTCGATCTGCCGGGGCAGGGCGGCACGCTGCGCCGGCAGGGCATCGTCAACCGGCCCGATACCGAAGTGCCGGTCGGCGCGTGCGTCGATTACCTGCTGACGCGCCGCGACGTCGATGCCGGCCGGATCGCACTGTATGGCGCAAGCGTCGGCGGCGTCTATGCGGCGCGCGCGGCGTCGTTCGAGAAGCGCATCGTCGCGGCGGTTTCGGATTCGGTGATGTTCGACATGGGGGCACTGTTCGCGAGCTGGCTCGAGACGCCGGAGCGGCTCATCTGGCGGCACCTGAAATGGGTGTTCGGCTGCGCGACGCCGCAGGGTGTGGTCGACAAGGCGCGGGATTTCCGTCTCGCCGGCGTGATCGATCGAATCTCGGTGCCGTACCTGGTGCTGCAGGGCACCGAGGACTGGCTCGGCCTGAAGACGGCAACCGATACCTACGACTATGCGAAGGCGCAGGGTGTCGACGCGACGCTGCGGCTGTTCGATCCGGATGAAACGGGCGCCGCGCACTGCCAGGTCGACAATCCGACGCTCGGGCAGGAGTTCATCTGCGACTGGCTTGCCGCGCGGCTGGGCATCGACCAGCGCGAAGTCCGGAAGCGTACGCAGTCGCTGGCCTGAGCGGCGCAGCGAGTCGAGCGCCGGGAGGCATCGCGCCAGGTTCCTGGCGACATCTTCCGGCGCGGGCCCCAGCGCCGGTTTATCCGCGACCGACGAACGGCATGGCGGTCGCCATGATCGTCATGGTGAGGATGTTCGTGTCCAGCGGCAGGTTCGCCATCTGGACGATCGCGTTCGCGACATGCGCGACGTCCATGCGTGCCTCGGGTGCCAGGCTGCCATCCGCTTGCGGGACGCCTTGCGTCATCCGGTCCGTCAGCGCCGTGGCCGCGTTGCCGATGTCGATCTGGCCGCACGCGATGTTGTAGCGGCGGCCGTCGAGCGCCAGCGATTTGGTGATCCCGGTCACCGCGTGCTTGGTGGCCGTGTACGCGATCGTATCGGGGCGCGGCGCGTGTGCCGAGATCGAGCCGTTGTTGATGATGCGGCCGCCTTGCGGCGTTTGCGCTTTCATCAGGCGCCACGCGGCCCGCGCGCACAGAAAGACGCCGGTCAGGTTCGTCGCGACGACGCTGTTCCACACGTCGAAGTCGTATTCGTCGAGCGAAACGGCGGGGGCGTTGCGCCCGGCATTGTTGAACAGGACGTCCAGCCGGCCGAACTGCTGCGCGATCTGCGCGAACGCGTGGTCGACCGATGCTTCGTCGGTCACGTCGGCGGGAAACACCTGCGCATCGCCGCCGGCGGCGTGGATCGCATCCTGCGTTTCGTGCAGCGATGCCGCGTTGCGCCCGAGCAGCGCGACGGTGAAGCCCGCGGCAGCGAGCGCGATGGCCGCTGCACGACCGATGCCGGAGCCGGCGCCCGTGACGGCTGCGAATTGCTTCGAGACAGACATGGCTTGATTTCCTGCTGGTTGAGTGACGGGTGATGCGGGCGACGACCGGTGTCATCGCCACTTCGGCAATGTAGACGAAATGCGCGGCATACGGATTCAAGCGACATCGCAAGCGCACCCGGCCGCGCGATAACCGCAGCTATTTCTTCCGGCCAGGCGAACGCTTCTTCGCGTGCGCGCCCGTTTCCGCAAACAGATCGACCACCACGTCGCGCAGCCACCGGTTCCCTTCGTCCTGATTGACCCGCGTGTGCCACAGCATATGGATCGGCGCACCGGGCAGCGTGACGGGCAACGCGCGCCAGCCGAGCGAGAACGGCGCGGCGAGTTGCAGCGCGAGGTGCTCGGGCACCGTCGCGATCAGGTCGGTGCGCTGCAGGATGTAGCCCACGCTCATGAAATGCGGCACCGTCAGCCGTACCTGGCGCTTCACGCGGCGCCGCTTCAGCCATTCGTCCACCTGCCCGTGACCGGTGCCGGCCGACACCACCACCAGATGCTCGGCGTCGCACCACGCGTCGACCGTCAGCGGCGCGTCCTCGAGCGGGTGCCCGCGCCGGAACAGGCACACATAGCGCTGATCGAACAGCCGGCGCTGATAGAACCCGCCCTTGAGCTGCGGCAGCAGGCCGATCGCGAGATCGACGCGGCCGTCGGCCATTTCGTCGCTGAGGTTGACGCTCGTGTCGCGCACGGTATTGAGCGCGATGCCCGGTGCCGCGTGCGACAGGTGTTCGAGCAGCGCGGGCAGGAACACGACTTCGCCGATGTCGGTCATGCCGATGGTCAGCGTCCGCGCGGCGCGCAACGGATCGAAACCGGTCTCGGGATTCAGCGCGGCATGCAGCGTCGCGAGCGCATGCGACACGGGTTCCGCCAGACGCAGCGCGAACGGCGTCGGCACGACACCACCCGGCCCGCGCACGAACAGCGGATCGCCGAGCCGGCGGCGCAGCTTCGCGAGCGCGTTGCTGACGCCCGGCTGGCTCATGTTCATCTGTTCGGCGACGCTCGACACGCGCCGCTCCTGCATCAGCCGCTGGAAAAGCAGCAGCAGGTTGAGGTCGATCTCGCTCAGTTCCATCGGTTTCGCATGGCCCGATTCATTGCATTTGGTGATGAAGCAGATTCATTTCATTTTATTGCGGGATGAAAGTCCACTCCTGAAAATACCGATACGGCGCATGCATTCGACATGACCGCTGCGCAAGTCGCAGACCCCACATAGGAATATCGGAGACATCTTCATCATGCAGACGAACCTGAAGATTGCGATCGTCGGCGCCGGCATCGGCGGCCTGACCCTCGCGCTCGCATTGCGCGAGCACGGCATCGACGCCCAACTCTACGAGCAGACCCATGAATTGCGCGAAGTCGGCGCGGCCGTCGCGCTGTCGGCCAATGCGACGCGCTTCTACGAACGCATGGGGCTGCGCGCAGCCTTCGATGCGGTATGCGCGGACATCCCGGGTCTCGTCTATCGCGACGGGCGCAGCGGCGCGGTGATCGGCCATCATCGCGGCACTCCCGATTACCGCCGGCAATTCGGCGGCGCGTACTGGGGCGTGCATCGCGCGGATTTGCAGGCCGTGCTGTCGAAGGCGGTCGGCCTCGAACGCATCCATCTCGGCCATCGGCTGGTCGATCTCGCGCAGCATCCCGAGCGCGTCACGCTGTCGTTCGACAACGGCGCACGCATCGAAGCCGATCTCGCGATCGGCGCGGACGGCGCGCGTTCGATCACGCGACGCTGGATGCTCGGCTACGACGATGCGCTGTACTCGGGCTGTTCGGGTTTTCGCGGCGTGGTGCCGGCCGCGCGCATGGATTTGCTGCCCGATCCCGAGACGATCCAGTTCTGGGTCGGGCCGCACGGGCATCTGCTGCACTATCCGATCGGCGACAACGGCGACCAGAATTTCCTGCTGGTCGAGCGGCATCCGTCACCGTGGCCGTCGCGCGACTGGGTCATGCCGGCCGAGGAGGGCGAGCAACTGCGCGCGTTCGGGGGCTGGCATCCGGCCGTGGTGCAGATGATCACCGCGGTGCCGGTCAGCCAGCGCTGGGGGCTGTTCCACCGTCCGCCGCTCGGCCGCTGGAGCCGCGGGCGTGTGACGCTGATCGGCGATGCCGCGCACGCGCTGGTGCCGCACCACGGGCAGGGGGCGAACCAGTCGATCGAGGATGCGGTGGTGCTGGCGGCGCAACTCGCGAAGGCAGGGCCGGGGAATTGGCGTGAAGCGCAGGAAGCATACGAGCAGTTGCGTCGCGGCCGCACGCGCAAGGTGCAGTACGCGTCGATTTCAGCGGCCGACGTGCTGCACCTGCCCGACGGGCCGGCTGCGCAGGCGCGCAACGCGCGTCTGGCCGAACGCGACAGCGTGCTGCATCACCTGGACTGGATCCACGACTTCGATGCGCTCAACGAGGCGCCGAGCGAGCGGCAGGGCGGGACGTGGCTTTGATGGCGGCCTGCGTGCCTGCGTGACGCGGGCAGCGTATCGGCGCGCATGCCGCTCGACGGCTACCGGCCGGTGAGCGGCCCGCCAGACGAAAACGGGCGGCGCAACGCCCGCCTGCCGTCACTTCACGCACTCGAGCGCGTACTTCAACCCCTGCCCGAGCAGCCCGCGCCACACGTCCCACGTATGCCCGCCGTCGACGATGCGCAGCTCGGCCGGGTTCTGCGCGCGGCGCAGGTGCGTGTACAGCACGCTCGATTCGGCCTGGATCGTCAGGTCGTCGTCGCCGGCCGCGATGAACATCGGCACGCGCCAGCTGCGCGCGAAATAACCGCGCAGCAGCGCCGGGTAGTTGAGTTCGTGCCACACGCGCGAGTCGAACTGCCGGTCGCCGAACACGCCGACGTAGCGCGCGGCCGAATTGAGCGGCGGCTCGTTCGCATAGATCGCGGGGCTCAGCAGCATCGCGCCGCAGAACAGCCCCGGTTCGAGCAGCGAGAAGCGCAGCGCGCCGAAGCCACCCATCGACACGCCGCCGATCGCACGGCCCGCTCGCTGGTTCGACACCGCGAAGTGCGCCTCGACCTCGGGCAGCAGGTCGTTGAGGAACGCGCTCTGCATCTTCTCCTTGCGGTCGACGTACCAGTCGGTGCCACCCTGCGGCATCACGATCACGACGGGCGGAATCTCGCGGCGCTCGATCAGCGTATCGGCGGTCGCCTGCAGCCGGCCCTGCGTGACCCAGTCGTTCGCGTTGCCGGCATTGCCGTGCAGCAGGTACATCACCGGGTAGCGCGCGCCTTCCGGGTTGTAGCCGGGTGGCAGGTAGACCGTATACGACCAGTCGCGCTTCAGCGAGGCCGACCGGAACGTGCGCAGCACGACGCTGCTGCCCGGATTGACCGGCGGTTCCTGGATCGACGACGGCGTCGTCGCGGTCTGCACGGCCGGCGGCGGCGCGGGCTGGACCGGCGGCGCGGCCGGCGTGGCGCGGGCCGCGGCGATGGAGCCGGCGATCAGGGCGATGGCGAACGGAAGGGTGAGTCGGCGCATGGCGAAGCGTTTCAGGAGAGGCGCCGGCTATCGTAGCAGCGGCGCGTGACGGTGCGGCGCATCATCGCCGCGAACGGAACGGCAGCCGCGCGACGAGCGGCCCGTAGAGTTTGGCCACGAGGTACAGCAGGCCCATCGCGACGACGTCGGCGGTGAGGCCGAGCGGCACGTTGAGATAGCCTTCGGTCGCCTGGTAGAGCAGCGAATCGACCGCGAGCGAGATGCCGGTGCCCGCGACGAAGCACAGCAGCCCCTGCCGGCCGATCGTGCCGATCCACGGCATCGCGTGCGCGACCTTCTTCATCCAGCCGAGGTGCACGAGCTTGGCGGCGAGCCACGCGATCGCGAGGAAGTTCACGAGCCGCAGCGCGCCGAGGTTCTGCTTGATCGACGGATCGGTCGGGAACGGCTCGATGCGCAGCCGGTAGTACGCGCCGGCCGCGACGATCGCGAGCGACACGGCCGTCAGCAGCCAGCCTTGCGGCTTGGGTGCGAGCGTCTGGTAGACGGGCTGGCAGCGCGCGATCACGCCGAGCACGAACAGGAACTGCCACGCGAACGGATTGAAGTCCCACGGCGCGCCTTCGACGGTCGGCAGGAAGCGCGCGACGTGCGGCGCCGCGTACCACAGCGACCCGCTGAACGCGAGCATCAGCCACGGCTGCGTGCGTGCGAGCGGCAAGGCGAGCGGGACGAGCAGCGCGAAGAACGCGTACATCGGCAGCACCGACGCGAGATACGGCTGGCGGCGGAACAACAGGATGTCGCGCAGCGCGGCGAGCGGCTTGTGGAGCAGGCCGTCGAGATCGTTGGTCGGCATGTTCGGGCCGTCGATCGCGAACGCGTTCAGCGCGGCCGTGATCAGCAGCATCAGGCCGGCCGTCACGAGGAATGCGCGATAGATCTCGAACGCGCGCCGGATGAAGCGCTGGCGCGCGGCGGCCTCGTCGTGCCGCTCGGCGAGCGAGTTGTACGCGATGGCGGTCGCGAAGCCGCCGAGGAACACGAACACCTCGGCCGCATCGCACAGCGCATACGCGTGCAGCGTCACGCGCGACAGGATGCTGCCGCCGATGTGGTCGACGACGATGACGAGCAGCACGAGGCCGCGGAAGAAATCGAGTTCGGCGTAGCGGCCGGCCCGGGCAGGCGCGGTCATCGGATCGCGTCCCGGCGCGGGCCGCGGGCGCGGCCGGCCCATGCCGCGCATGAATCGGGGTGAAGCATGACTTCGTGAAGAAATGGCGAACGGATGCGCATTGTGCCACCGATGCGACACCGGCCGGGTTTACGCGGATGGCGGGCCGGCCCGCCGCTGCCGATAAGCCCGGTCAGGCTGTCGGCGCAACGGAGCAGTTGGACGAGCGCAACGCTTTGCGCGCGGTGATCAACCCCCGATGGACGGACGGTTTCCGACGTGACACCATTTTGTCCTCACGCGGCCGCACACCGCGTCGTCCGCCCTGCGGGCCACACATAGAACAGACCAAACATTCGCCGGGCGCTCGGCCTGCCCGGCCCTCGGCTCCGGAGATCCGTCATGAAGAAGCACGTCATTTTTGCCGCCGCGCTCGCTGCCTTCGCCGCGCCGGCCTTTGCCCAGAACAGCGTGACGCTGTACGGCCTGATCGACGAAGGCTTCAATTACACGAACAACGTCAACGTCAATGGGGTCGGAAAGACGAATTACCAGCTCGCGAGCGGTTATGCGCAGGGCAGCCGCTGGGGCCTGAAGGGCAGCGAGGATCTCGGCGGCGGGCTGAAGGCGATCTTCACGCTGGAAAACGGTTTCGACGTGAACAACGGCCGGCTCGGCCAGGGTGGCCGCATGTTCGGCCGCCAGGCGTTCGTCGGGCTGAGCCAGTCGCGCTTCGGCACGCTGACGTTCGGCCGCCAGTACGACTCCGTCGTCGACTATCTCGCGCCGCTGACCGCGAACGGCAACTGGGGCGGCACGCTGTTCTCGCACCCGTTCGACAACGACAACACGGACAACTCGTTCCGCGTCAACAACACGGTCAAGTACGCGAGCCCCGACTGGAACGGCCTGACGTTCGGCGGCACGTACAGCTTCAGCAACAGCACGGGCTTCTCGAACAACCGCCAGTACAGCATCGGCGCGCAGTATTCGCTGGCCGGGCTGCAGGTCGCCGCTGCATACCTGCAGGCGAACAACCCGGGCGTCGGCAGCGCGGGCGCGATCTCGGCCGACGACGCGAACTTCGTCGCCGATCGCCTGCGCATCTTCGGCGGCGGCGTGAACTATACGTTCGGCCCGGCGACGGTCGGCTTCGTCTACACGAAGACGGACGTGAAGAACCCGGTGTCGACCGTCTACCTGCCGGCGTCGACGTTCGCCGGCCTCGGGCTGACCGCGACCAAGTTCCAGAACTTCGAGATCAACGGCAAGTACCAGCTCACGCCCGATTTCTATCTCGGCGCGCAGTACGTGTACACGGACGGCAAGTTCGATGCCGCGGCCGGCTCGTTCAAACCGAAGTACCACACGGTCGGCCTGATGGCCGACTACAGCCTGTCGAAGCGCACCGACGTGTACCTGCAGGGCGCGTGGCAGAAGGTGGCCGGCGACAAGACGGGCACGGCGGCCGACGGCGGCTACGTCGTCGGGACGGACGGCCCGTCGGCGTCGTCGAACCAGTTCGCGGTGCGCGCCGCGATCCGCCACAAGTTCTGATCGTTTCGACCGGCCGGTGACCGGGGCCGGGCGCCCCGGCACCGGTCCGCGTCAGTCCGCCCGGTGCATGCCGCCGAGCGTTTCCGCGAGCCAGTCCACGAAGATCCGCACGCGCGGCGCCAGGTGCCGGCCGGTCGGGAACACCACCGATACGGGCAGCGGCCCCGCATTCCATTCCGGCAGCACCTCGACCAGCGCGCCGTCGGCGAGCAGCGGCGCGAGCCCGTCGCGCGGCGCCTGGATCAGCCCGAGGCCCGCGACGCAGCACGCGAGATACGCCTGCGAGCTGTTGACCGACACGACGCTGTGCATCTTCACCGTGTGCACGTCGCCCGAATCCATGTCCGCATATTCCCAGTCCAGCTCGCGGCCCGTGCGGCTCGAGAAATAGCCGACCGCGACGTGGTCCGGCAACTCGTCCGGCGAGCGCGGCGTGCCGTGGCGCGCCAGGTACGCGGGCGACGCGCAGTTGATCTGGGCCATCTCGCCGACGCGCCGCGCGACGAGCGACGTATCGGACAGCACGCCGACCCGCACCGCGCAGTCGATGCCGTCGGCGACGAGATCGACGAAGCGGTCGGTCGTGCTGATCACGACGCGCAGGTCGGGGTAGCGCGCATGGAAATCCGGTAGCGCCGGGATCACCTGGTTCAGCGCGAAACGCTCGGGCAGGTCGACGCGGATCACGCCGCGCGGCGACGTGCCGGCGTCCTCGAACAGCGTTTCCACATCGTCGAGATCGGCGAGCAGTCGCACGCAGCGCTCGTAGTAGGTCGCGCCTTCGGCGGTCAGCGCGACGCGCCGCGTCGTGCGTTGCAGCAGGCGGATCTTCAGGTGCTTTTCCAGATACTGGACCGCGTTGCTGACGGTCGGACGGGGGAGTTGCAGTTGCTCGGCCGCCTTCGTGAAGCTGCCGAGATGGGCGACGCGCGCGAAGATGCGCATTGCTTGCAGATGATCCATGCGGGCGAGAACCTTGGCAGTGATGGAAGACAGTCTCCATTGTTAATCAGCGTCGAATGGTTTGGTGGAACGTTTCGCGTTTATCGCGCGCGGCAAAGCGACCAGAATCCGCTCCATCCACTCACCACTCGAAGGAAACGGACATGGACACGCGTCAACTGGGCCGCACCGGCCCGCAGGTTTCGGCCATCGCACTCGGCTGCATGGGAATGTCGGACTTCTACGGGCCGGCCGACCGCGACGAAAGCATCGCGACGCTGCATGCGGCGCTCGACCACGGCATCACGATGCTCGACACCGGCGATTTCTACGGGATGGGCGACAACGAGATGCTGATCCGCGACGCGCTGCGCGGCCGGGCACGCGACCAGGTGCTGATCAGCGTGAAATTCGGCGCGCTGCGCGATCCGGCCGGCGGGTTTGCCGGCTATGACGCGCGGCCCGACGCGATCCGGAACTTCGTCGCGTATTCGCTGAAGCGGCTCGGCACCGACTACATCGACATCTACCGGCCGTCGCGCGTCGATCCGGCCGTGCCGATCGAGGACACGGTCGGCGCGATCGCCGATCTCGTGAAGGCCGGGTACGTGCGCCATGTCGGGCTGTCCGAAGCCAGCGCCGACACGATCCGCCGCGCGGCGGCCGTCGCACCGATCGCCGACTTGCAGATCGAGTATTCGCTGCTGTCGCGCGGGATCGAAGCCGACATCCTGCCGACCTGCCGCGCGCTCGGCATCGGCGTCACGGCCTACGGCGTGCTGTCGCGCGGGCTGCTCGGCGGGCGCTGGAGCGCGGCACGGCAGGGCGAGCGCGATTTCCGCGCGGCGAGCCCGCGCTTCCAGGGCGAGAACCTCGAGCACAACCTCGCGCTCGTCGATGCGCTGCGCACGATCGCCGACGAGAAGGGCAGCAATCCGGCGCAGGTCGCGATCGCGTGGGCGCTGTCGCGCGGCGCCGACATCGTGCCGCTGGTCGGCGCGCGCAAGCGCACGCAACTGCAGGATGGTTTGCTGGCGACTAAGTTGCAACTAACGGTCAATGATCTCGCCCGCATCGAAGCGGCGGTGCCCGCCGGGGCGGCTGCCGGCGAGCGCTATCCGGCCGCTCAAATGGCGCACCTCGACAGCGAGCAGGGACGGGGGTGATTCACGGGGCCGGATCGACGGGCCTGACAGGCCCGTCCGGCGGGCCCTAGCCAGCCTCAGGCAAAGCCAGATGGCGGGCAGCATGGCGGGGCGGCACCATCGGCGCCGTACTCAACCGGATGGAACCGCCTCCATGCAAATTCATACGCTGACGATCATCGTGCTGGTTTTCCTGCTGGCCGGCGCGGTCAAGGGCATGATCGGGCTCGGGCTGCCGACGATCGCGATGGGGCTGCTGACGCTCGCGATGCCGCCGTCGGCCGCGGCGAGCCTGCTGCTCGTACCGTCGTTCATCACCAACGTGTGGCAGTTGTGGCTCGGCCCGTCGTTCGGCCCGCTGCTGCGCCGGCTGTGGCCGCTGCTCGCCGGTCTCACGATCGGGACGCTGACGGGCGGGTTGCCCGCGCTCGCGGCCGGCAGTTCCTGGACGCACGCGGCGCTCGGCGTGGTGCTGATCCTGTACGGGCTGTGGGGGCTCGCTGCCGCGCGGCTGCCCGCGCCGGGGCGCCATGAAAAATGGCTGTCGGCCGTGGTCGGCTACCTGACGGGTGTCGTGACGGCCGCGACCGGCGTGTTCGTCGTGCCGGCCGTGCCGTACCTGCAGGCGCTGCGGCTGTCGAAGGACGACCTGATCCAGGCGCTCGGGCTGTCGTTCACCGCGTCGACGATCGTGCTCGGTTTGCAACTGCGCGTGACGGGCGCGCTGCAGACGGTCGATCTCGGCGTGTCGGCGCTCGCGCTCGTGCCGGCGCTGGCCGGGATGGTGGGCGGCCAGTATGCGCGGCGCGTGATGAGCGAGAAGGCGTTCAAGCGCTGCTTCTTCGTCGGGCTGATGGCGCTCGGCGCGTATATGGCGGTTTCGGGGTGGCTGTGAACGGGTATTCCGGGCGAGTGTGACGCCTGCCGGGTTGTGAAGCGCCCGAAGCCGGTTTCGGCAACCGGCTTCGGGCGCGTTCACGCGGCGTGGATCACACGGCTCAGGCCGGATCGGCGTACTTCAGCGTCCACCCGACCGTACGCGTCGCGCCCGCGCCGAGTGCGAACGGCTTCGTCGTGCACGCGAAGTTCGAATGCAGCTGGCCGATCGGCGTCGTCGACAGCGGGTTCGTCGTGCCGTTCGCCGTGTCGAAGGCGGACAGTGCGCAGGTGTCGAACCCGGACGCCGCATAGCCGGTCGCGGGGCTGTTCGCATAGGTGACCGATACGCCGTCGCCGTTGGCCTGCGTCGACGCGAAATCCGCGAACGACGTGAAGTCCGTCTCGACCGCGAGGTTGCCCGTGAGCGTGCCCGAACTCAGCGTATCGCTGCGTGTGACCGCGCCGTGCGCGAAGGTCAGCACCGTGTGTACCTGCAGGTCGAGATCCGTCGTGTAGGCCGCATTCTTCGAGGCGAGGCGGAACTTCGTCGTATCGAACGACACGACCACCTGGCCGTTGCTTTGCTGCACGCTCAGGTTCTTGTAGTACGTGACGGGAATGTAGCTCTTCGCGTTGTACGTGACCTGCGGCACCAGCAGCGCGTAGCCGAGGTCGGTCGTGCCGTAGATCAGCTTGTCGGAGAACGGCACCGGGTAGTACGGCGTGAACGAGTTGTAGTCGGGTGCCTGGCTCAGGTTCAGGTTGATCACGCGCCGGCCGTCGCGCACGGTGAGCAGCGCCGCGCTGTACGGGTGCGCGGCATCGGTCGGCTGGTTGTACCAGGTGAGCGTGTAGCGCGGCAGCGCGTCGAGCCATGCGCCGTAGTCCGCATCGGCCATCGGCGCCTTGCCGCCGAAGCCGAGCTTGTTCCACCACGCATTCACGTACAGGTACTGGTGCAGCAGGCTGAAGTTCTCGCCCATCACGCGCGGCTTGCCGCGATACGCGTCGGTGCCGCGGCCCTTGACCCACATGTTCACCGACGGCGTCGGCAGCGACGGGTCGTACCAGTACGTGTCGAAACGATGCGCGGCCTGGTAGATGAACGCATACGCAACCTGCTTCTCCTGGTCGGTCAGCACCCCCGCGTTGGCGGCGGCCGTCAGCACTTCCATGAACGCGGAATCGCCGTACGGGCCGATCGAGCGGCCGTAGTTGAAGCCCTGGCCGTTGGCGTTCAGCTGCGGCAGGATCAGGTCCACCGACTTGCGCAGATAGCCTTTCAGTTCGGGCGTGAGGTTCGCCACGTTGTCCATCTCAAACGTGCGCTCGACCACCTCTCCGATCAGCAGCGTGCTGTAGCGGTCGAAGCGCGCCTGGTCGTAGTAGGTCGTGTGCGTGTTCGACGCTTCGTCGGAGAAGCCGCCCGACGAATCGTTGCGGATGTGGTTCGTCAGCGTGTACAGCAGCGCGTCGCGCGCGCCCATCGTCGCCACGGACGGATCGGTCTTCGAGGCGAACGACGGGCTGCTCCAGCCGAGCTTCTGGCGCAGCCCGGCAATTCCGTAGGACACCGCATAGTAATTCTGCGCAGTGTTGAGCGATGCGATATCGATCGGCGTGCCGGCGGCCGGGCACGTACTGGTCTTGCCGCTCGCATCGGGGCCGAACATGTCGCAGAAGGTCAGGCGCTGCTGCAGCGTCGCGAGCATCGCGTCGCTGAAGACTTCGTTGAGCATCCCGTGCGCCTTCAGGTTGTTCAGTGCGACGAGATAGTAGTACTCGCCCCACGACGTGTTCGCATACGTGTAGTTGCTGCCCGACTGCGCCATCATCGCGGTCGTGATCGTCTGGTACGTCGCGAGGTAGCTTGCGTATTGCGGGTCGTTCTTCGACTTCATGTCGATCAGGATGTACGACAGGCCGAGCGCGAGCTTGCCGGGCAGGAATTTGTCGCCGGTATTCGTATCGAGCACGTGGACGGGCGTGCCGTCGCCGAGATCCATCACGACCTGCGTGAAGTCGGGCGATTTCCGGATCAGGTCGAACAGCGCGCGCATCTGGCCCATCATCGTGACCGGAATGCCGGTGCCGGCCGGCACGCTGGTGTCGGGCGCACCGTAGACGAGCGCCTGCAGCGAATTCGACGCGAGCGTGGGCGTCGACGGTGCGGGCGACGTAGGCGATGCCGCCGGCGTGTCGGTCACGTCGTTGCCGCCGCATGCGCTGACGAACAGGACGGAAAGGGCGCTGAACGCGGCGCCGAGCGCGAATCTGCTGCGCGGATGCATTGTGTCTCCAGTTTCGAATAGTGATGAAGGACGGGCGGATGTGGCCGTTGCCGCGCTCGATGCCCGTACCTGACCTCCGCCTTGCAACCCTGATCCCTGAAGGCGGACGGCCTGAATCACAACTCGAGCGGGCAAGCGTTCCCCCTGCACGGGCCGTGGCCGGCGTCGCGCTGAAGCATTGGAAAACGTTTTCCAAATTTAGGCATCGAGCGACGCGATGTCAACGAACTTTCACGCCGGATGCGCCGGTGAAAACCCGGATAGTGGGAATGGTGAAACGGGTATGCGGATCAAGATTGCACGGAAATCGCGCGGAATTCTCTCAATGAATGAGATGGCATCGCGCGGGATGCGGGTGCAGCTGCGGCAGGCAGCAAGACTGATTGGCGGCGCGCTTTCGAAGGATGACGAGAGAAAACGTTATCCATAAGGATCAGGCCGTATCAGGCCGGATATCGGTGCACCGGTCCGGGCCGGCAAGCGGTCGCTGCGACGGGGCTAAAGCTGTGCCTCGATCGCCGCCTTGTCGATCACCGACCAGACCTGACGGATCTTGCCTTCGTGAAACGCGTAGAACACGTTCTCGGCGAACCTGACCTTCCGGCCATCGACGGCGAGCCCCATGAACGTTCCCTGCGGCGAACAGGCGAAGCGCAGCCGGCAGGCGACGTGCGGCGCGTCGCACGCGAGCAGCCGGATCTCGAAGCGGAGATCGGGAATGTCGCGGTAGTCCTGTTCCAGCATCGCGCGATAACCGGCGAGGCCGAGCGGCCGGTCGTTGTGGATCACGTCGTCGGAGACATACTCGCCGAGCGCCGCCCAGTCCTGCCGGTTCAGGCAATCGATATACGCGCGATAGCGGGTGGCGAGATCGGTTTCGGTCATGGTCAGGTCTCCGTGTATCGACGATGCGGCGCGCGTTACGGCGACGTTGTCTCGCCGGACAAGAACGCGACGAATTCCCGCGTGTACTTCGGCAGCGTATCGAACGACCGCGCACAGAGCGTCAGTTTCCGGTGGCTCCACGCATCGGACAGCTCGACGAGCCGCACGTCCATCGTCTGCATCGCGCGCTCGGCCGCATGCCGCGACACGATGCCGATGCCCACGCCGCTCGCGATCACGCGGCAAATCGCGTCGAAGCTCTTCAACTGCACGCGGTATCGGATCCGCCTGCCGAGCGCGCGGGCCTGATCGGCGAGATGCACCTGCAATGCGCTGCCGTCGGTGAGGCCGATGAAGTCTTCGCCGGCGATGTCGTCGAACGCGACGGTGTCGTGCGCCGCGAGCGGATGCGTGGCCGGGACGACGACGATCAGCCAGTCCTCGCGGAACGGCTTCTGTTCGAGCCCGCCGAGCCCGACCGAATCGGCGACGATGCCGATCTCGGCCGTCTTGTTGCGGAGCGCATGCACGATCTCCTGGCTCGAGCGCTCCTCGACGCTGATCGACAGCTTCGGATGGTGCGGCAGGTAGTCGGCCAGTGCGTCGGGCAGGTATTCGCTCAGCGACGCCGTGTTGCACAGCAGCCGGATATGGCCGCGCAGCCCCTGGCCGTATTGCTGCAGTTCACCGCGCATGTGGTCGATCTGCTGCAGCACGGTGCGCGCGTGGTGTTCGAGCGCGCGGCCCGCGTCGGTTGCCTGCGCGCCGGACTTGGTCCGGTGCAGCAGCGGCACGCCGAGCTCGTCTTCCATGCCGCGAATGCGTTCGCTCGCGGCCTGCAGCGTGATGTGCGTGCGCTCGGCGCCGCTCGTGATCGTGCCGGCTTCGCAGATGTTCAGGAAGAGCCGCAGGTCGGTCAGGTCGAAGCGCATGATGGGCAGGGGGCGATGGCGGTGGAATGGCCGATAAGTTAGCAGGAACCGCCGCCCGGGTCTCAGGCGCAGCCTGAGACCCGATTCGCCGGTTCCGCATTTCAGGGGCGCGATCGATGGCCGATCATGGACGCACATCAACCGGGGAGCCCGTCATGCAGATCGATTCGTCGTGGGGCGTGTCGTTCAAGATCGCGCTGCATCTGCTGTTCCTGTGCATCGGCGTCGCGTGGGCCTGTTCCGAATTCGTCGGATGGTTGCGTTGAGTGCGGCCTCGCGCCTATTGAAACAAATCTGTCATAGTTTTCAGCGACGAAAATTCTTCCGCCTTCCTGCAAAAAGACCATCAAGTTTTTCTGAATCGGACCGTATTACCGGTATCGAATGCCGGCCGGCATCCGGTTCGTGATCGTTTGTCATCATTGTTTGCATCCGGTTACACGTCGGCCGATCCGTTTTTGAGATGCTTGAAAGATTGTCAAACCGGAGTCGGATCGTCCATGAAAACGCGCGAGATTTACCGCAATGCGGCGCGGCTGTCGGGCCTGGCCGCCGTGCTCGTCATGGCCGGTTGTGCAAGCACGCAGTCCGTTCCGCCGAGCGATACGCTGGCGGGACAGCCGTCCGATTCGAGCCAGCCTGCTGCGCCGTCGGCAAACACTATGCCGCCGGCGCCGATTCTCGTCGCGCAGAAGTACGTCGTGAAGCGCGGCGATTCGCTGACGGGCATCGCGTCAGCGAACAACTGCAGCGTGGCCGACCTGCGCACCTGGAACAAGCTGGCCCCGAACGGCAGGCTGCGGATGGGGCAGGTGCTGCGCATCGTCAAGCAGCAGCCGCTGCCGCCGGCCGGCGCGGCAGGCACGCAAACTGCCGCGGGCAATGGGGCCGCAGGTAGCCAGGCCGCTTCACAGACCACCGCATCGAGCACGAACGATCGCCAGGTCGTCAAGGAAACGAAGCGTCATGCGGGCGGCGTCGCGCTCAAGTGGCCGGCCAACGGCAAGATCGTCGACGGCTTCCGGCCGGGGCAGAACCGCGGCATCCAGATCGCCGGCCGGCCGGGCGACCCGGTCCGCGCCGCGGCCGACGGCCGCGTGATGTACGCGGGCACCGGCCTGAACGATTACGGCAGCCTGATCATCGTCCAGCACAACGCGGATTTCCTGACTGCCTATGCGCACAACCGCAAGCTGCTCGTGAAGACGGGCGACATCGTGCGCCAGGGCGACGAGATCGCCGAGATGGGCGACCTCGACAACTCGCGCGTCGCGCTGCTGTTCGAGGTGCGGCGCGACGGCAAGCCGGTGAATCCGATGCCGTACCTGCCGTCGTCGCAAGGGTGACGCAGGGCCGTTTTGCTGGAACGTGGCGGCGGTCGCTGCTACGCTAGGGTCTGTTCATGCGCGTCCCGCGCTTCATGCGGGGCCGACGGGCGTCTTTCGGGGATGCGCGGCGAAGGCCGTCGCGGGCCGGCCGTCGGCGTGAACGGGGGCGCTTCGCCGATGCGCGCCCGCGTTGCTTCGTGCCACCGTTTCCGACCGAACACATCTTATCCATGGAACACTCTCCGACACGCCGCTCGCTGTTGCTTGCCGCCGTTGCCGCGCCGTTCGTCGCCGCCTGCACGTCCACACCGGTCGCCGACCAGGGGCGCGCCCATGCCGCCCAGGCCGAACTGGCCGCGCTCGAAAAGGCGTCGAACGGGCGGCTCGGCGTCGCCGCGCTCGATACGTCGAACGGCGTGCGCATCGCTCATCACGCGCGCGAACGCTTCCCGCTGTGCGGCACGTATGCGGTCATGGCGGCCGCCGCGATGCTCGCGCGCGGTTCGCTCGACGCGTCGCTGCTGCCGCGCCGTATCCTCTACCGCCGTTATGAAATCGTGGCGGGCTCACCGGTCACGGAAAGCCACGTCGACACGGGCCTGACGATCGCGCAGCTGTGCGAGGCGATGCTGCAAGCGGGCGACAAGGGCGCGGGCAACCTGCTGATGGGCGTGCTCGGCGGCCCGCAGGCCGTCACGGCGTTCGCGCGCGAGAGCGGCGATACGACGTTCCGCCTCGATCGCTGGGAACCCGAACTGAACCAGGCCGCGCCCGGCGACGAACGCGACACGTCGACGCCGGTCGCGATGGTCGACACGCTGCAGCGGCTGCTGCTCGGCAAGACACTGCAAGAGCCGCAGCGCACGCAGCTGACGGAATGGATGGCCGGCGGCGCGCGCGGCGCGACCGGCATCGCGGCGGGGGTGCCGCCGGGCTGGCGCGTCGCTGACAAGGCCGGCACGGGCGGCTACGGCACGACGACCGATATCGCGGTGCTGTGGCCGCCGTCGCGTGCGCCGATCGTGATGGCCGTGTCGTTCACGCAGCAGCAGGCCGATGCGGCGGTTCGCGCGGACGTCGTCGCATCGGCAGCGCGCATCGCGGCGGGTGCACTGGCCGCGACGGCCTGAGCGCCCGGCGTCTCGCGCAAAGCCGGCGTTTGGCTTATCGTGTCGGTCAGCGCGCGCCGGCGTCGGCGCGCGGTCCTTCCGCGCCGTTTCCCTGTATCCCGTTCGCCATGCGCCGACTTCCGCCCCTGCACGCGCTGCAGATCTTCTCGACGGTGGCTCGCCACCGCAGCTTCACGCGTGCGGCCGAGCAGCTGTGCATCACGCAGGGCGCGGTGAGCCGGCAGATCCAGACGCTCGAGGCGCATTACGGATTTCCGCTGTTCAAGCGGCATGCGAAGGGGCTCACGCTGACGGCGGAGGGCGAGCAACTGCTGCCGGTCGTGAACGAGAGCTTCGCGCGGATCGAGGACATCTCGATGCGGCTGACGCGACAGCGTACCGATCTCGCGCTGAAGGTGCCGACCTGCGTGATGCGCTGGATGCTGCCGCGCATCATGCGCTTCCAGGGCGAGCATCCCGATCTGCATGTGCAGATCACGACCACGTGGCAGCACGTCGTCGATTTCTCGACCGAGCCGTTCGATGCGGCGATCGTCTACGGGACGTCGCCGGGCCCGGGCGTCGTCGCGCTGCCGCTGTTCGACGAGCGGCTGACAGCCGTCTGCGCGCCCGAGCTACGTCAGGCGGCGCCGCTCGACGCGCTCGGCGATCTCGCGCGTCATACGCTGCTGCATCCGACGCGCGACCATCGCGACTGGCGTGCATGGCTCGATCACGCGGGCGAGCGCAGCGTCGATCCCGCGCGCGGGCCGACGTTCGACACGCTCGATCTCGCGACGAATGCGGCGATGCAGGGCTTCGGCATTGCGATCGGCGACGTGACGCTCGTCGACGACGACGTCAGCGCACGCCGGCTCGAACGGCCGTTCGACATCGTGCTCGAGACGGGCGCACGCTACTTCTTCGTCTACCCCGAAAACCTCGGCAGCCAGCAGAAGATCCGCGCGTTCAGCGACTGGATCGCGCGCCATCGCGACTGACGCGCGGCCTCGGCGACGGGCGTGCGGCAGCGGGCTCTACTGGTAGGTCACGACGGCGATCATCGGGGCATGATCGCTGCCCGGACGGTCAGGTAAAACGATTGCGCGCGAGGCCTGAGTAAAGGTCGTGGTCTTGATCGTGCGCAGGCTGGCCGCGTCGACGAACGCGACTTGTCCGCTCGCAGGACGCGGGCAGTCGGGGCGCACGTGCGGACGGGCGATATCGGCCGTGTCGAGTGCGAACGAGCAGGGCGGCTCGACGATCATGCCGGAGAAGTGAATGATGCCGGACGTGCCGCCGGCAAAGGACGAGGACGAGGCCAGAAGCGTGGCAGCCAGGGCGAACGAGGCGGCGAACAGGCGATGCTTCATGACAGGCTCCAGAGAGGAAGCGCGTCGCAGCGGGGCCGCTCGGGTGGCAGTCCGTCTAACGCTGCGATGCTATATGCGTAAACGGCAAAACCATCGGACCTCTTGAATCAAGAAATGGAAATAAAGGCAATAAGCAAATGACTGCGGATTGCTTCAACCAATGTAGGCCGGATCTGCGCAACCGCAAGTCGGGAAAATGCCGGGCGGGATAGGATCGCAGGACGAACGGTCGCCGAGTCCGTTGCGCAGGCAACGGCTCTGGCGCCGCCCGGAAAGCAAAACGGCCGCTCGTGACGAGCGGCCGTTTTGCATTGGAACGATGCGTGCGGTGTTCAGCCCGCGCGCTTGCGAATCGCACCAACGACAACGAGCAGCACGATCGCGCCGATGATCGATGCGATCCAGCCTGCGCCCTGGCCCGGCGCATACCAGCCGGCGGCCCGGCCGACGTAGCCGGCGACCAGCGAGCCGACGATGCCGAGCACGGTGGTCATCAGGATGCCCATCTTGTCGTCGCCGGGCTTGAGCGCGCGGGCGAGGAGGCCGACGATGAGCCCGACGACCAGGGTTTCGATGAATTGCAGCATGAACGCCTCCCTATTGCTGTGCTGTTGACGAAAGGAAGTTGACCCGTGCGGCGCACAAGGGTTCCATGCGGCGGCAAGCCGGCGCGTGGCGTGCCGAGTATCGCACGCCGGCGCGTCGCGCAGATGTCACGCCGCCGGCGCGCCGGCCACCGGGTCGAGGCGGCGGTAGCCTTCGGTCGCATTCAGCAGCGTGCGCGTGTAGTCGCGTGCGACTTGCCCCGCGCGCACGTCCTCGATCCGGAGCTGCTCGACGATCTCGCCGTGCTGCATCACCGCGACGCGCTGGCACAGGAAACCGATCACCGCGAGGTTGTGGCTGACGAGAATCATCGTCAGGCTGCGTTCGCGATGCAGGCGGCGCAGCAGGTTCAGGATCTCGGCCTGCACCGACACGTCGAGCGCGGACGTCGGCTCGTCGAGCAGCAGCACCCGCGGTTCGACGATCAGTGCGCGGGCGATCGCGACGCGCTGCCGCTGGCCGCCCGACAACTGGTGCGGATAGCGGAAGCGGAACGCGGGCCCGAGGCCGACCTCGGCCAGCGCGCGGGCGATGCGTGCATCGGCGTCGCCGATCGCATGGATCGACAGCGGCTCGCGCAGCGTCTGGTCGACCGTGAAGCGCGGATGCAGCGACGCGTACGGATCCTGGAACACCATCTGCACGTGGCGGCGGAACGCGCAATCGGGCGTGCCGCCGACCGGCCTTCCATCGATCGACAGGCTGCCGGATGCGAGCGGCACGAGGCCCGTCAGCGCGCGCAGCAGCGTCGACTTGCCGGAGCCCGATTCGCCGACGAGCCCGAACACTTCGCCGTCGCGCACGGCAAAGCTCGCGTCGCGCACGGCGTCGACGTGACCCGTGCGGGTCGGGAAACGGATCGATGCGTGATCGACGTCGATCATCGTGCGGCCTCCTGTCGGTCGGCGGGCGTGACGGCAGGCTGCAGGGGCTCGAGCCACGCGGGGTCGCGCCGCAGCACCGGCAGTTCGTCCGGCGGGTTCGCGAGCGGCGGGTTCGCCGCGAGCAGCCCGCGCGTATAAGGATGCGACGCGTCGCGCAGGTCGCGCGCGGCGCAGGTTTCGACCACGCGGCCCGCATACATCACCGCGACGCGGTCGCAGAACGACATCACGAGCGGCAGGTCGTGGCTGATGAACATCAGGCCGGTGTTGTGCCGCGCGATCATCGCGTCGAGCACCGCGAGCACCTGCATCGACACCGCGACGTCGAGCGCGGACGTCGGCTCGTCGGCGATCAGCAGGCGCGGGCCGGTCGACACCATCATCGCGATCATCACGCGCTGGCCCATGCCGCCCGACAGCTCGTGCGGATACGCGTCTGCGACGCGCGCCGGGTCGCGGATCTGCACGGCCGACAGCGCATCGACGATCCGTTCGCGCAGCGCGCGGCCGCGCAGCCCGGGCTCGTGCAGCCGGAACGCCTCGCCCATCTGCTTCGCGACCGTCATCACCGGGTTCAGCGAATATTTCGGGTCCTGCAGGATCATGCCCATCTGGCTGCCGCACAGCCGCCGGCGGTCGCGCGGCGACATCGCGAGCAGGTCGTGGCCCGCGAAGCGCATCGTGCGCGCCGACCAGCGCGCGGCGTCAGGCAGCAGGCCGAGCAGCGCACGGCCCGTCAGCGATTTGCCGGAGCCCGATTCGCCGACGATGCCGAGCCGCTCGCCCGGCGCGAGCGTCAGCGACAGGTCGCGCACGGCGTCGGTGACGACGCCGTCATGGCCGCGAAAGCCGATCTTCAGCCCGTCGATCTCGCAGAGCGGCGTGGGCGCGGTGGTGGAATGCATCGGCATGTCACGCTCCATGACGGGGATCGAAGACGTCGCGCAACCCGTCGCCGAGCAGGTTGAACGCGAGGCTCACGAGCAGGATCGCGATGCCGGGCAGCGTCGCGACCCACCATGCGTCGAGCAGCACGTTGCGGCCCGACGCGACCATGAAGCCCCACTCGGGGCTCGGCGGCTGCGCGCCGAGGCCGAGAAAGCCGAGGCCTGCGACGGTCAGGATGATGCCGGCCATGTCGAGTGTCGCGCGCACGATCACCGACGACATGCACAGCGGCATGATGTAGCGCAGCAGGATGCGCGGGCCCGACGCACCCTGCAGCCGCGCGGCGTGGATGTAATCGGCCTGGGCGATGCGGATCGTCTCCGCGCGTGCGAGCCGCGCATACGCGGGCCACGCGGTGATCGAGATCGCGACGACCGCGTTGATGACGCCCGGCCCGAGCGCGGCCGCGAATGCGAGCGCGAGCACGATCTTCGGGAACGCGAGCGCGATGTCGGTGATGCGCATCAGCACGCTGTCGACGAAGCCGCCGCAATAGCCGGCCGTGGTGCCGATCAAGAGGCCGATCGGCACCACGATCACGACGACGAGCAGCGCGATGCCGAGCGTCAGGCGCGAACCGGCGATCAGCCGCGAGAGGATGTCGCGGCCGAGCTGGTCGGTGCCGAACCAGTGCGACGGCGAGCCGGGCGGCAGCAGCCGGTCGGACAGGACCTGGCGCAGCGGGTCGTGCGGCATGATCAGCGGGCCGACGATCGCAACGGCGATCAGCGCGACGAGGATCGCGAGCCCGAACAGGTTGAGCGGATTCGTGGCGAACCGGCGCCAGCGTCGGTAGGCAAGGCCGAGTGCGGCCTGCGAGCGCGACGCGGGCGCATCGGACAGCAGCCACGCGCGCAGTGTGAGGCGCTCGGCGTTCATGATTGGACGACCTTCGGCATCGGCGATGAAAGAAGCGGGGTGGAAGCGGTCATGTCGGGGCGGCCCTCAGCGCGCACGCGGATCGAACACGCGGTACAGCGCGTCGGTCAGCAGGTTGACGGTGATGAACATCGCGCCGATCACGAGCGTCGCGCCGAGCACCGCGCTCATGTCGGCGTTCAGCAGCGCGCCCGTGAGGTACGAGCCGAGCCCCGGCCACGCGAACACGATCTCGGTCAGCACCGAGCCTTCGAGCAGGTTGCTGTACGTGAGCGCGATCACGGTGAGCAGCGGCACCATGATGTTGCCGAACGCATGCCGCCAGATCACGCGCCGCTCGGACAAGCCCTTCGCGCGCGCGGTGACGATGTATTCCTGGCTCCACTGGTCGAGCATGAACGAGCGCGTCATCCGGCTCAGGTACGCGACCGAGTAGTAGCCGAGGATCGCGGCCGGCAGCGCGATGTGCGATACCGCGTTGCGGAACACGTCCCACTCGCCCGCGAGCGCCGAGTCGATCAGCAGGCTGCCGGTGCGCGGGTCGACCATCCCGTCGTACACGGGGTCGAGCCGGCCCGGCCCGCCGACCCAGTGCAACCGCGCGTAGAACAGCAGCAGGCCCATCAGCCCGAGCCAGAACACCGGCACCGAATTGCCGATCAGCCCGACGAAGCGCGCGATGTGATCGATCGGCCGGTTGTGCTTCACGGCGGCCGCGACGCCGAGCGGCACGCCGATCGCGATGCCGATCAGGGTTGCGATCGTCGCGAGTTCGAGCGTGGCCGGAAACACGCGCTTGATGTCGTCGAGCACCGGGTTCGCGGTCAGCAGCGACACGCCGAGATTGCCGTGCAGCACGTCGCGCACGTAGATCAGGAATTGCGTGACGAGCGGCTTGTCGAGCCCGAGCGCGATGCGTTCGGCCGCGTACGCCTCGGCCGACGCGCGATCGCCGAGGATCGCGAGCACGGGATCGATCGGCACCTTGCGGCCGATCACGAACGTCAGCGCGAGCAGCCCCGCGAACGTGACGGCGAGCGTGAGCGCCCAGCGCAGCCCGCGCAGTGCCCAGCGCACGGCCGGGCGCCGCGCGGGCAGCGTGCGCAGTGCTTCGAGGGAGGAGGCGGGAGTCGACATGCGGCGAATCTTATTGCTTCTTCAGGTTGCGGTACGACACGAGATCGTTGATCGGCCCGACTTCGAGCCCGCTCACGCCGGGCCGCGTCGCGACCTGCGCGACTTTCTCGAACATGATCACGAACGGCGAGCGCGCGAGCACTTCCTTCTGCATCGTCTGATACAGCTGCGCGCGTTTCGCGGCGGTCGGTTCGGCGAGCGCGGTGTCGGTTTCCTTCGTCAGTTGCGGGATGTCCCAGCTGTTGCGCCAGGCCAGCATTTTATAGCTCGACTTGTCGGCGTTGTCCGGATTCCATGCGAAACCCTGCGCGTTGCTGTGCGGATCGATGTAGTCGGCCGACCATTCGCCGATGTAGATGTCGTGCTGGCGCGCGCGGTACTTCGCGAGCGTCTGCTTGTTGTCGCCGGGGATCAATTGCACCTTGATGCCGGCCTGCGCGAAGTTCGCCTGCACGGCCTGCGCGATTTCCGTGTACGGATAGTCGTTGCGCACGTCCATCGTCACCGAAAAGCCGTTCGGCACGCCGGCTTTCGCGAGCAGCGCCTTCGCCTTCGCGACGTCGAGCTTGTACGGGTTCGCGTTCAGCGTGCCGAGGAAGCCTTCGGGCAGGAAGGTCTGGTGCACCTTGTAGGTCGTCTTCACGACGTTGCCCTGGATGCCCGCATAGTCGACGAGCCATTTCAGCGCGTCCTGCACGTCGGGTTTCGCGAGCGTCGGGTTCTTCGTGTTCAGGCCGAGATACAGCAGCGTGGCCTGCGGCGAGGCCGACACCTTCGCCTTGCCGGATTTCACGACCGACGCCAGATCGTCGGGGCTCAGGTCGCGCGCCGCGTCGACGTCGCCGTTTTCCAGCAGCAGGCGCTGGCTCGCGGCTTCGGGCACGTGGCGCAGCACGATGCGCTTCATCGCGAGCGGCAGCCGGTAGCCGTCGAAGCGCTGCAGCACGATGCTGTCGCCGGCCGTCCACTTGACCAGCTTGTACGCGCCGGAACCGGCTTCGTTGGTCTTCAGCCACGCATTGCCGAAGTCGGTGCCTTGCTGATGCGACAGCAGCAGCTTCCTGTCCAGCACCGACGCGGGCCACGAGCCGAGCACGTTCAGCACGAAGGTCGGCGCGTACTTGCGGTCGGTCGTGACCGACACCGTCTGGTCGTCGAGCTTCTTCACGCTCGCCGCGACGTTGGCCTTCGTGAGGCCGATGCCGGTCAGCACGGCGGCCGGCCCTTTGTCGAGCAGCACCGCGCGCTGGATCGACCAGGCGACGTCGTCGGCCGTCAGCGGGTTGCCCGAGTGGAACTTGAGGCCGGGGCGCAGCTTGAACGTATAGGTCAGGCCGTCGGGGCTCACCGTCCACGACTGCGCGACATCGCCGTTGAATTTCGACGGATCGCGCAGGTCGACGCGCACGAGCCGGTCGTAGGTATTCGCGACGTATTCCTCCGGCACCAGTTCGTAGATCTCGCCCGGATCGAGCGTCGTGAATTCGTCGAGCAGCGTGGCCATCACGAACAGGTCCTTCGGCGTTTCCGCGCGCGCGGCGGAAAGCGGGACGGCGGCGAGAACGGATGCGGCGGCCAGCGCCGCGACGAGCCGGGATGTCAGGGGTTTCATCTGCGCTCCATGTGTCGTTGAAGTCGTCGAACGTGAACGGTGAGGGGAATGCGTATGGCCATCACATCAGGCGCCACGGGCCGCTTGCCGCGTTGTCGATCTGCGGCAACGCGTGTGAGCCGGGCAGTTCGTAGTGCCACCACTCGTCGTCGACGTGTGCGAAGCCGGCCGCGTGCATCACGCCGAGCAGCAGCAGGCGGTTGCGCTGCACGGCTTCGGGCAGCCCCGCGTGGAAGTGGCCGGATGCGGCGACCATCTCGTCGAAGCCGGTGCCCATGTCGAGCGGTTCGCCATTCGCATCGACGAGCGTCAGGTCGAGCGCGGTGCCGCGGCTGTGATTCGAGCCGCCGCCGGGATCGGCGATGAAGTCTGGGTCGGGCAGGAAATCCCACAGCACCAGCTGCGCTTGCGGCGGCCGGTACGCGTCGTAGATGCACAGCGTGAAGCCGGCTTGCGCGGCGACGCTCACCGCGCGGCGCAGTGCGGCTTCGGCCGGCGCCAGCAGCAGGCAGTGCGCGCGACGATAGATCTGCTTGCCGGTCAGGTTGCGATCGGTCGCGTAGACGAGATCGATGTCGACGTGATGCGTGGCGGGCGTGATTTCGACGAGGTGGTGGTCGTTCATCGGCGGTTCGGGTTCGGTCGGGCTCGCTCAGGATTCGAATTGGTCGAACGTGTGCTGCAGTTCGCGGTTACGCGCGACGCGCCGGTCGATCGCGGGGCCGAGGCGGTCGACCACGGCCGTGATCAGCAGGTTGAACAGGCAGGTGAGCGGCGCGAGCGAATCCCAGAACTGGCCGACGTCGGTCTTTACCTGCAGCAGGTCGGCCGGCCAGTCGCGCGCCCACGGGCACGACAGGTCGGTGACCAGCGCGTACGGCTGCCCGCGCTCGGCGGCCGCCTGGCAATAGCGGCGCGCGCTGCGCGAATATGCGCGCGTATCGGTGACGATGCAGTACGGCCGCTCGAATTCGGAGTTCAGCGAATCGACGTACGAGCCCGACTGGCCGTCGGAATAGAACACGCGAGGGCGCAGGTATTCGAGGTAGCTGCTGAATGCGTTGCTGATGCCGCGCGTCGACTGGATGCCGAGGATGAATACCGCGTCGGCCTGCGCGATCCGGTCGGCGACCTGCGCGAACACCGGGCCTTCGGCGAGCCGGTACACGTGGCGGATCGCGTCGAGTTCACGCTCGAGCGACGACGCGAGCGTGCCGTCGTTGCCGTCGCTATTGCCGTTGCGTTCGGCCGGCGGCGTGCCGGCGACGCGGCGGTACTCGTCGAGCCGGTCGGTGATCATCCACGGACGGTCGCCGCCGCCGCGCAGTTCGCGTTTCAGGTCGTCGAGATTGCGATAGCCGACGCTGCGCAGGAAGCGCCCGACCGAGATGCCGCTGGTGCCGGCCTGCTGCGCGATCTGGTCGGCCGTCTCGAGCCCGAGCCGGTCGAGGTTCGCGAGCATGTAGCTCGCGATGCGCTTGGCGGTCGGCGTCAGCTCGGCATAGCGGGATTCGACGGTATGGGCGAACGCGCAGGTCATCGGCTGTTAGATCGTTGTCGTCGAATGAGCGAATGTCATCCATCTAACAAAACCAAAATCATTCGCGCCAGCGGATAAAAACTATGGTGTGAGGATAGGTGATAGGGGCGGGTGGCCGCCGGGCCGGTGGAGAACGGCAACTTTTGTGTTCCGGCGAGCATGGCGCGCCGATTTGATCAGTCGTGCGAATCAATGGCGTTGCATCGGCGCGCATGTTTCGATCTTCCGTCGCTATCGCTCATCCTCCCGCTGCAACGCAATAATTACAAAATTAAAGTAAATCAGATTAAATCATTAATTCAGGTTAATAATTCATTTAATTTTTGTGATGATTTGGATTTAACTTGAGTCACGGGATCCTTGATTT
Organism: Burkholderia cepacia complex sp. TUM26381; assembly: GCF_057439935.1. NCBI lineage: Bacteria > Pseudomonadati > Pseudomonadota > Betaproteobacteria > Burkholderiales > Burkholderiaceae > Burkholderia > Burkholderia cepacia complex sp. TUM26381. The sequence goes on from NZ_CM172007.1 coordinate 1,329,823, forward strand.
TCGATAATCGAAAAACGGCAGGTATTCCGTAATGGAAGTGTTCAAGGTTGCAGGAATGAAGAGGAAACCATGACGAATCTTTCTCGACGCAAAATGCTGGCAGGTACGGCCGGCGCCATTGCTGCGGCAGGCATCGCGGTGTCGGCCAAGGCCGCCTCGTTCGGTAATCCGGACCGCCCGCCGGAAGGTGCGGTGAATGCACTCAATCGCCAGAGCGTGACCGACCCGGGTCCTAAAAATCCGGCCATCGCCAATCAATTTCCGTCCTTTCAAAATCCGCCGGCCACCGATATCAACGGGATGCCGTTATTCTGGGCGTCGTTCAATAATGCGCATAAACGCATCCAGAATGGCGGCTGGGCGCGCGAAGTCACGCAGGATGATTTTGCGATTTCCGAAACCATCTCCGGCGTCAACATGCGCCTGACGCGCGGCGGCATTCGCGAGATGCACTGGCACCAGCAGGCCGAGTGGGCGATCATGCTCGACGGCCGCTGCCGGATCACGGTGCTCGACGAGTTGGGGCGGCCGTCGGTGCAGGACGTCAAGACCGGCGATCTCTGGTATTTCCCGCCCGGCCTGCCGCATTCGCTGCAGGGCCTCGGCACCGACGGCGCCGAATTCCTGCTCGCGTTCGATAACGGCCGCGCATCGGAATTCAACACGCTGCTGCTGACCGACTGGATCGCGCATACGCCGCCCGACGTGCTCGCACTCAACTTCGGCGTGCCGGCCGATGCGTTCAGGAACGTTCCGCTCGACAACCTGTGGATCTTCCAGGGCGACGAACCGGGCCCGCTCGCGGAAGCGCAGCGCGCGTCGGCTGCGTCGGCCGGGGCGCCGCCGCATCCGTTCATCTTCTCGCTCGGCGACATGAAGCCCGTCAGGAAGACGCGCGGCGGCGAAGTGCGGATCGCGGACAGCACCAACTTCAACGTGTCGACGACCGTCGCGGCGGCGCTCGTCACCGTGCACCCGGGCGGCATGCGCGAGCTGCACTGGCACCCGAACGCGGACGAATGGCAGTACTACCTGCAGGGCGAAGCGCGGATGACCGTGTTCGACACGGGGCCGAAGGCGCAGACGGCCGACTTCCGCGCGGGCGACGTCGGCTACGTGAAGAAGAGTCTCGGGCACTACGTGCAGAACACCGGCCAGACCGATCTCGTGTTCCTCGAGATCTTCAAGACCGACCGCTACGCGGAGGTGTCGCTGTCCGACTGGCTCGCGCATACGCCGCCGAAGCTCGTCGAAGCGCATCTGAACGTCGCGCCCGACGTGATCGCGCAGTTTCCGCGCAATCGTCCCGACGTCGTGCCGCTGTAACGCGGTATGCGCAGTGCAGCGCCGCGACCGGCAGGCGGCATGCCGGCCGCGGCGCCCGCTCCCGAATCGGTCTTCCTCATTCGAACGGAAACTCCACCATGCTTCCCGTCCCGAGCAAACCTGCCGGCGGCCTCGTGCTGCCGGGCCCGTCTCCCGAGCGTATCGACGGCGCGACGCGTGCCGCGCTGGAAGGGCGCCGCACCGGCGTCGCCGCGCTGCTGCCGTTCGTCGGCCCGGCCGTGATCGCGTCGATCGGCTATATGGATCCCGGCAACTTCGCGACCAACATCCAGGCCGGCGCCGCGTACGGCTACCGGCTGCTGTGGGTCGTGCTGGCCGCGAACACGATCGCGATGCTGTTCCAGGCGATGTCCGCGAAGCTCGGCATCGTGACCGGCCGCAATCTGGCCGAGCTGTGCCGCGACCGTTTCCCCGCGCCCGTCGTGTGGAGCATGTGGATCGCGTCCGAGATCGCCGCGATGGCGACCGATCTTGCCGAATTCCTCGGCGGCGCGCTCGCGTTCGGGCTGTTGTGCCACCTGTCGCTGTTCGCGGGGATGATCGCGACGGCGCTGGCGACCTGCGCGATCCTCGCGCTCGAAAAGCGCGGCTTCCGGCCGCTGGAGGCCGCGATCGCGGCGCTGGTCGGCGTGATCGGCGCGTGCTATCTCGGCGAACTGTTGATCGCGCCGCAGGACTGGCACGCGGCCGCGTTCCATCTGGTCGTCCCGCAGATTCCGGATCACGCGGCGCTGACGATCGCGGTCGGGATCATCGGCGCGACGATCATGCCGCACACGCTGTACCTGCATTCGGGGCTCACGCAGGATCGCACCGCGCCGCGCGACGACGCGGAGCGGCGGCGACTCGTGCGGTTCTCGAACCGCGAGGTCGTCGTGGCGCTCGGGTTGGCCGGATTCGTGAATCTCGCGATGGTGATGATGGCGTCGTCGGCGTTCCATCTGAGTGCGCCGGGCATGACCGATATCGGCGATGCGTATCACACGCTGATCCCGGTGCTCGGTCCGGCGGCCGGCGCGCTGTTTCTCGTCGCGCTGCTGACGTCGGGCGTATCGAGTTCGGTGGTCGGCACGATGGCCGGGCAGGTCGTGATGCAGGGCTTCATCCACCGCCGCATGTCGGTCTGGGTGCGGCGCGCGGTGACGATCGCGCCCGCATTCGCGGTGGTCGCGCTCGGCTGCGACGTCACCCGTGCGATGGTCGCGAGCCAGGTCGTGCTGAGCTTCGTGCTGCCGATGCCGATGATCGCGCTGCTGATGCTGTCGGCGCGCGCGGACGTGATGGGCGCTTACGCGATGCGGATGCCGCTGCGGATCGTCGCCGGCGCGGCGACGGTCGTGATCGTCGGGTTGAATGCCTACCTGGTGTGGGCGGCATTCGGTTGACCGGCAGCGGCCCGGTGCCTACTGCTGCATGTCCGGCGCTTCGCGCAGCCGCCAGATCGCGTTGCACTGCTGGCCGCCGAGGCTCGTCGAGCGCAGCGTGATGACGGCGCCGGCCGCTACCTGATACGAGAAATGCGCCATCAGTTCGGTGCCCTTGCGCTGGGCCTGCCCGTCGACCCGCACTTCGCACTGCAGCGGTGACGGTGAGCCGGACGGGTGCGTGACGTAGACGTTCAGCCGCGCGATGTCGCGGGTCGCGGTGAATACCGCTTCGTGGTTTCCGCTGCCGACGAGCATCGTGCCGCCCGGTTCGTCGATCGCCTGCAGGTACGCGCCCGCGCTGGCCTCGATCGCTGCGGACGACACGGCCAGCCCGGCCGATTGCACGTAGTCCGCCGCGGCGATGCGTGCGGCGACGGCGTCGGACGGTGCCGGTGTGCCGTCCGACAGCGCGAACGGCGTGCCGTCGCGCAGCGCGGCGTCGATGTGGTTCGTGTAGTAGCGCCACCGGTCGAGGAAGCGGATATCGCCGGTCATGTGCAGTGCGCGGATCGGTTCGCCCTGATACCGGAGCGTCGTCTTGCCGCTGCCCGCATCGAACGATTCGTGAATGCCGTACTTGCTGACGAAGTTCTGGACCGGGTCGAGCAGCGTCGTTTCGCCTTGCGCGCTCCACAGATGCAGGAAGGTCGTATCGATGCCGAAGCATTCCTGGAAATCGGTACCGATGCGGGCCATGCAGTCGCGCAGGTGATCGGCATAACGCGCCCAGGCATCGGCCGTTCCGGCCACGAGCCCGGCCTGCAGCGCGCCGCCGTGGCGTGCGTTGACTTCATCGACGACGAGACGCCAGTGATGGTCGCGCCGCTCGCCGATCAGCGGCGTGACGACGAACGTGCAGAACAGCGGGTCGGGGCACACATGGATCCGGTCATCGCCGATCTGCGAGAACAGGTCGAATTGTGGCGCGCAGAACCAGATATCGGCGTCGTACAGCGCGAGCTTGCGGATCTGCGGATGGCGCGCGCAATATTCGGCGGCCTCGATGAAGCGGCCGACCGGCAGCGCATACGCGTCCGACGCGTCGATCACGTCGACCGACTGACTGGCGAGGATCTGCCGCTTGCGTTCGGACAGCCCGTAGCCGATCACGGCGATCCGCCCGTCGTAGCCGGTCTGTCGCAGCGACAGCAGGAACGGCACGAGCATTTCATACCACGCGCGGTTGTTGTCGTTGATCGCGACGCAGACTGCGTGCTCGCTCGAATGCATGTTGTTTCCCCGTTACGTGTGCCCGGCGCGGCGCCGGCCATTGTAGATCGCGGCCGTCGCACGGCGCAGCGCCGGCGTGGCGGCCGGCGGCGATGACCCGTGCTCCGGCAGGGCCGGGTGCGCGGGCCGCCGCGATTACTTCGCGAGCGTCCGGTACGACACGAGGTCGTTGATCGGCCCGATCTCCGGCCCGGTCGCGCCGGGGCGCGTCGCAACCTGCACGACCTTCTCGAACATGATGATGAACGGCGAGTTCGCGAGCACGGCCTTCTGCAGTGCCTCGTAACGCTGCGCGCGCTTCGCGGGCGACGGCTCGGCGAGCGCGGCCTCGGTGTCCTTCGTCAGTTGCGGAATGTCCCAGCTGTTGCGCCACGCGAGCATCTTCGTCGGCGACTGATCCGAGTTGTCCGGATTCCACGCGAAGCCGCGCGCGTTACTGTTCGGGTCCATGTAATCGGGCGACCATTCGCCGATGAAGATGTCGTGCTGGCGCGCGCGGTACTTGCCGATCGCCTGCTTCGCATCGCCGGGGATCAGCTTCACGCGGATGCCGCCCTGCGCGAAGTTCGCCTGCAGCGCCTGCGCGATCTCGAGGTACGGATAGTCGTTCGGCATGTCCATCGTCACGTCGAAGCCGTTCGGCAAGCCGGCCTTCGCGAGCAGCGCCTTCGCCTTCGCGACGTCCTGCTTGTACGGCCGCGCGTTCGACGCGCCGAGGAAGCCTTCGGGCAGGAACGTCTGGTGCACCTTGTAGGTCGTGCTGACGATGTTGCGCTGGATGCCGTCGTAGTCGACCAGCCATTTCATCGCCTGCTGCACCTCCGGTTTCGCGAGGTTCGGGTTCTTCGTGTTCAGGCTCAGGTACAGCAGCGCGGATACCGGCCACGACGCGACCTTGATCTTGCCGGCCTTCGTCAGCGCGGCGAGGCTGTCGGGGCTCAGGTTGCGCGCGGCGTCGGCGTCGCCGTTCTCCAGCAGCAGCCGTTGCGCGGACGCTTCGGGCACGTGGCGCAGCACGACCCGCTTCATCGGGTACGGCGTGCGGTACTTCTCGAAACGCTGCAGCACGATGGTCTCGTTCGGCGTCCACTTGACGAGCTGGTACGGGCCCGAGCCCGCATCGTTGGTCCGCAGCCAGCCGCTGCCGAAATCGTTACCCTGCTGGTGCGACAGCAGGAGCTTCTTGTCGAACACCGAGGCCGGGCACGCGCTCAGCACGTTGAGCACGAAGCTCGGCGCGTACTTGCGGTCGGTTTCGAGCACGACGGTCTGCGGATCGACCACGCGCACCTTCTGCATCACGTTCGCCTTCGTGAGGCCGAGATCGGCGAGCACGCCGGCCGGCCCCTTGTCGAGCAGGATGGTGCGCTGCAGCGACCATGCGACGTCGTCGGCGGTCACCGGGTTGCCGGAATGGAACGTGAGGCCGGGGCGGAGCTTGAACGTGTAGGTCGTGCCGTCGGCGCCGACGGTCCACGATTGCGCGATCTGTCCGTCGAAGCGTGTCGGGTCCTTCAGGTCGACGCGCACCAGGCGTTCGTAGGTGTTCGCGACATATTCGGACGGCACCAGCTCGTAGATCCCGCTCGGGTCGAGGGTCGTGAATTCGCCGAGCTGCGTGGCGACGACGAAGATGCCGGGCGGCGTGGCAGCCTGCGCCGGCAGCGCCGGAACAAGCGCGACGAGCGCGGCGCTGACGAACAACCGGGACAGCAGGTGCTTCATGCGGGCTCCATCGAAAAGGAATCGTGGTGCGATTCTCTCATCGACGGGCGCCCGGATGAAAATATTCGGCGTACGCGCAGGCTCGCGCGCAGCGGCGGGCCGGGCGGGCGCCCGGCACCGGCGGGCGTCAGATCGCGCAGCGTGCGATCGCGAAGCGCATCGCTTCCTCGGCCGGCTCGCTACCCGAGCCGCGGACGACCTTGATGACCGAGCCGTTGCCCGACGGCGTCAGCGTGACGAAGTACGAATTCGAGCCGACGGAGATGTCGGTCACGCCGTTGTGCTGCGATTGTTCGGTGCCGGACAGGCGGCTGTCGAGGCAGTTCGCGATCGCGTAGGCCGGACGTTGCGACGACACGTAGATCATCGGCGCGGCACCCGAGGAAGCCGAATCGGACGAGGGCGCGGAACCGCAGGCGGCGAGCAGGGCGGCGGGAAGGAGCAGCAGGAATCGTTTCATGGTCGGTCGTCGTGTGTCTCGTATCGAGGCTGGGGCGCGGGGTAGGCGAAACGCGAAGCTTCGCGACGAAACCGCCCGGAATCGGGCCGTTTTTTGACGGACGACGATGCGACAGGCGGCTGACGACGGAGTATACCCGCAGCATTTGAAGCCGTTGGCGCGTTGAAACGATTCGATACACAACAAGCACAAGCACCCGCTACCGCATCGCGGCAGCGGGCGTTTCAGGTGATGGCGAATGGGCGCTTGCCGGTGTTGTCGCTGTTATTGGCCGATCTTGTTGCTGACCGCATTTTCCTGTTGGTTCAGCACGTGCTTTTCGCTCTTCGTGATGTGGCTGCGATCCTGCGCAGCCATGTCCCGCTCTTCCTGGCGGATCTTGCGGTCGTCACGATGCAGGCGTGCTGCCTGGGCGTGCGACATCTCGCCTTCCTTCACTTCGTGATGGATGCGGCGATTCTGGTTCGCGAGGCGCTGGTTGACCTCTTCGCGGCGCGGATGCGCCTGTTGCCACGGCGTGTCGGCGAACGCGGTGCCGGTCAGCACCGACATCAGGGTGGCGGCAATCGCGATTTGGCGGGTAAGGGCTCGCATGGTGTTTTCTCCTGTCGTTGCGCGTCCGGATCGTGGGCGCATGAGGAAAAAACGCGGGGCGGGCACCGGCTGTTGACGTTTCCGCCTGTATCGATTGCAAGTCTTTATTACGTCGGCGGGGGGGCGGCGCGGGCCCGGGCGTGCAGAACACCGGGCCCGGCCGAAGCGGGTACGGATCAATGCGCGCCGGCCGCCGCCGCATCGGCATCGCCGCCGCCCGAGCGCGACGGTTTCGTGATCCAGATGAGCGGGATGATCGCGATGAAGATGATCGCCGACACGAAGAAGATGTCGTTCAATCCCATCACGGCCGCCTGCGAATCGACCGAGGCGTTGAAGAACGCGAGCGCCGAATCGGGGCCGATGTGCAGCAGCGAGCGCGTCGCGTCGACCTGCTGCGTGAAAACCGGGTTGGTGACGCTCGCCTGTTCGGTGAGCCGCACGTGATGCAGGATCGTGCGGTCGTTCCACGCATTGCTGATCAGCGACGTGCCTACCGCGCCGCAGAACGTGCGGCCGAAATTCGACAGGCCGGCCGCGGCCGGGATCTTTTCGGGCGGCAGCCCGGACAGGATGATCGACGTCAGCGGCACGAAGAACATCGCCATCGGAATGCCCTGCAGCAGCGTCGGCAGCACGAGATCCCAGCGCGACACGTCGGTGTAGAAGGTCGTGCGCATCATGAATACGACCGCGAAGCCGACGAACGCGAGCGTCGCGATGTAGCGCGGATCGGTGCGCGGCAGCAGGCGCCCCATCACCGGGGTGAGCAGGACCGCGAACAGCCCGAGCGGCGCGGTGGCGAGCCCCGAATCGACCGCCCGGTAGCCGAGGTAGCCCTGCATCCATTGCGGCAGCAGCACGAGCGTGCCGAAGAACATCCCGTACGCGACCGAGATCGCGATCGTGCCGCCCGCGAAGTTGCGCTGCGTGAAGAGCCGCAAATCGACGATCGGGTTGGCCTCGTGCAGCTCCCACACGAGGAAGAACGCGAAGCCGATCAGCGCGACGATGCCCAGCGCGACGACGACGGGCGAGTTGAACCAGTCGAGGTCCTTGCCCTTGTCGAGCATGATCTGCAGCGACGCGACCCACAGCACGAGCAGCAGCAGGCCGACGGTATCGATCGGCAGGCGGCGCGTGGCCGATTCGCGGTCGCGGAACACGAACCACGTGACGGCCGCCGCGAAGAAGCCGACCGGGATGTTGATGTAGAAGATCCACGACCAGTTGTAGTCGTAGGTGATCCAGCCGCCAAGCGACGGCCCCGCGATCGGGCCGACGAGCGCCGTCATCGACCACAGCGCGAGCGCGCTCGACGATTTCTGCCGCGGCCACGCGCCGAGCAGCAGCGCCTGCGACAGCGGCGCGAGCGGGCCCGCGACTGCGCCCTGCAGGATCCGCGCGGCGAGCAGCGTCGGCAGGTTCGGCGCGATCCCGCACAGCCACGACGCGAACACGAACAGCAGGATCGACGTGACGAACAGGCGCACCTGGCCGAAGCGCTGGGTCAGCCAGCCCGTCAGCGGAATCGACACCGCGTTCGCGGCCGCGAAGATCGTGATCACCCACGTGCCTTCGTCGACCGACACGCCGAGGTCGCCCGAGATCGTCGGGATCGCGACGTTCGCGATCGACGAGTCGAGCACGTTCATGAACATGGCGAGCGAGACCGCGATCGTGCCGATCGCGAGCTTGGCGCCCGACAGCGGCGCCTGGGGTGACGGAGATGGCATGGTGTTCCTGCGTGATGAAAGGGGGCCGGGCGGCGCGCAGCGGCGGGCGCGCACACGCGCGCGGCGCCTGCGCGGGCGGGCCGCGCAGCGGACGGACACGCACCGCGCGCGGGCGGCCCGGCAAACAGGGGCCGTCCGCGCGCAGCGTGCGGTTCAGGCGTTCAATCGGATCGGCGAAGCCGTGACGGGCTCCGGGGCGCGGGCAGGCCGGTCAGGAAGGCGCGACGCGCGTGACGCGCCGGCGGGCAGCGGGCACGTGGCTGCCGTCGCGTGTGCGGTGGTTTTTCATGGGCACAGGCTAACGACGCGGCGAGCGGCGATCAACGCTCGCGCGGTCATTAATTCCTTTCGTGCGGCGCAATAATGCGGTCGACGTGCATCGATGGCTGGTCGTACGGTGCCGGTTACGGTGCAGCTCGCCACGCGGTGAAGACTTCCGTCAGGAACTCGACGAATGCGCGCACCTTGCTGTCGAGCGTTGCGCGCTTCGGGTACAGCGCGTGCAGCTCGACGTCGTCGGTACGGTGCCAGTCGGGCAGCACGATTTCGAGTTCGTTGTTCTCGAGGCGCCGCGTGGTGAAGTGCGTCGAAATCAGCGCGATGCCGCCGCCGCTCGCGGCCTGGCGCAGTACCGTGACCGATTCGTTCGAGATCAGCACGGGCCGCACCGGTACTTCTGCGACGTCGCCGGCTGCGTTGGTGAGCCGCAGCGTCAGGCCGGGCGTGTCGCGGCCGACGAACAGGATGTCGTGCTCCGCGAGATCCTGCGGCGTGCGCGGCCGGCCGGTGCGGTCGAGATAGTGCGGGCTGGCCGCGAGCTTCGCGTGCGACCAGCCGAGCGAGCGCGCGACATAGCCGGAATCGGTCAGCACGCCCGTGCGCAGCGCGACGTCAAAGCCGTGTTCGACGAGATCGAGTGCGCTGTTGTCGTAGATCAGCACGAGCTGGACCAGCGGATAGCGCCGGCGAAACTCGGCCAGCGCCGGCTCCAGTTCCAGCAGGCCGATCGCGTAGGGCACCAGCACGCGCAACGTGCCTTCGGGCTCGGTGCGCAGCGCACGGGCCTGGCGGTCGGCGTCGAGCAGGATTTCCTCGGCACGCAGGCAGCGCTCGTAATAGTCGCGGCCGGCTTCGGTGACGGACACGCGGCGCGTCGTGCGGTAGAGCAGCTGCACACCGAGATCGTCCTCGAGCTGCCTGACCTTGCGGCTCACGCGGCTGAGCGGCATGTCGAGTTGCGTGGCGGCGGCCGTGAAGCTGCCGCGTTCCACCACGCGCAAGAATATCCGGATGCTTTCGAGGTCCATACAGGGCGTATCGGGGTTCGGCCTGCGCGCATCTTACCGTCGCGCGCCGGATCGCTGCGGGTCGCGCCGATTATCCTGCCCGGTGCAATAACGCATCCTGCCGCTGCCCCGTAGTGGCGGCCGGCGCGCAACCGTATGCTCGCGGGATGAAATTCGCCTTTCCCAGCATGCCGCCGCTCGCGGCTGTCCGGGCCGCGCTGCGCGACGCGCGCCCGGCGTTGCCGCCCGGTGCGCTTGCATTCGCACTGCGCAATACGGCCGCGTCGCTGCTCGCGCTCTATATCGCGTTCCGGATGAATCTCGACGATCCGAAATGGGCGGCGTCGACGGTGTGGATCGTCGCGCAGGGCAGCCGCGGGATGGGGCTGTCGAAGAGCCAGTACCGGATTCTCGGCACCGCGATCGGCGCGGCCGTCGCGCTCGTGCTGACCGGCGCGTTCGCGCAGACGCCCGAGCTGTTTCTGCCGGCGCTCGCCGCGTGGATCGGCCTCTGTGCGGGCGTGGCGACGTTCCAGCGGAATTTCCGCGCGTATGCGGCGGTGCTCGCCGGCTATACGGCCGCGATCATCGCGATGGACGCGGTGTCCGCGCCGCTGCATGCGTTCGATATCGCGGTCGCGCGGTTCCTGTACGTGGTGGTCGGCATCCTGTGCGGCGCGCTGTTCGAAACGGTGTTTGCGCCGGGCGCACCGCTGAAGGACGTCCGGACGCGGCTCGCCCGCTATCTGGATCGCGCGGTGGCGGTCGGCGCGGGCGCGCTGCGCCGCGAGCCGAACGGCGCGGCCGTGCACCGGTTGTTCGTGGACGCGCTCGAACTCGACACGGCAGCCGAATATGCGGCGGCCGGCGCACCACCGGTGCGCAACGCGATCGGCCATCTGCGCGCGGCGGCGCTGGGCGTGTTGACTGCGCAGGCCGCCGGGCAGGCGATCCGCGAGCACGCGGCGCGTGCCGGCGATGCGCCGGATCCGCTGGTCGACGAGGTCGCGCGCGCGCTCGACGGCATTGCCGCATCGGGCGACGCGGGACACGGGATGGCGGCGCTGCGCGCACGCGTGGACGACGCGCTGCACGCCGAGGCCGCCGCGCCGGTCGGCCCGGATACGTCGCGCCTGCTGACGCTCGACCGGCTGGCGGCGCTGCTCGCCGGGTTCGAGCGCGCGTTCGCGAGCCAGGCGCTGCTCGACCGGCCCGAGCCGCCGCCTGCGCGCGTGCGCTATGCGTTCCACCACGATCCGGTGCTCGCATGGCACAACGGGATCCGCGCATTCATCGCGGTGCTGGCCGCGTCGGCGATCTGGATCGTCACCGCATGGCCGTCGGGCGCCGGTTTCGTCGCGATCACGGCCGTGGTCGGTGCGCTGTTCTCGACGCGGCCGAATTCGGTGCGCGCGGCCGTCGGCTTCCTGAAAGGCACGGCCTGCGCGGCGGTCGCGGGCGCGGTCTGCAATTTCATCCTGCTGCCGGCGGTGTCGGGCTTCGAGATGCTGGCCTATATCCTCGGCGTGTTCCTGATCGGCACCGGTATCGCGATGCGTCATCCGCGCACGGCCGCGATGGGCAGCGCATTTGCGATCTTCTTCTGGAATTTCACGTCGCCGGACAACACCGCGCGCATCGGCGACGCCGCGTTCCTGAACAGCGCGCTCGCCACGCTGCTCGGCATCGCGTTCGGTGCGCTGATCTTCGCGCTGGTGTTTCCCGGCGATCCCGCCACCAGCCGGCGGCGGTTGCATCGCGCGGTGCGCCGCGATCTGGCCGGCATCGCGCGCGACCCGCGTGCGTGGTCGGAGAGCGCGTGGCTGAGCCGGACGGCCGACCGTCTCGCGCGTGAACTCGGCTTCGCGGGCAGCCTGCCGCAGACGCTGATCGAGCGCGACATGCGCGACCTGCTCGCGATCTGGGGAATCGGCGACAGCCTGCTGTCGCTTGCCGAACTGGCATCGCGCGAGCCGGCCGCGCGCCGTGCGGTGTCCGTGGTGCGCGGGCGCGTCGCGCGGGCGGAATTCGCCCAGCTCGACCGGACTTGCGATGCGGCGGCGCGTGTGCTCCGACGGCGCGTGGCCGTTCGCGAGGGCGATGCCGCGCCCGCGTTGCTGCGTGGCGTCGTGCTGTTGCGGCGGATCGCGGACGCCGCCGCCGAGCATGGCCGCTTCCTGCGCGGCCGCGGCGACTGAGCGGGGCGGCGGCTCAGGTGAGGCGATACGCGCGGCCGGGCGTCACTTCGGCCGGCAGCGGCTCGCGGTTCAGTTCGAGCAGCGTGCGCTCGATCTGGCGCGTCATCGCATCGAGTGCGAGATGGTTCGGCCCGTCGCCGAACGGCTCGGCGATCGCATGCGCGATCGCGTCGAGCGCGATCAGCGTATAGGCGACGAACACGGTGACGAACGGCGTCGCCGCGCCGATCGAGTCGACGAGGCCGAACGGCAGCAGCACGCAGTACGCATAGATGGTCCGGTGCAGCAGCACATCGTATGAAAACGGGATCGGCGTCGACGCGATCCGCTCGCAGCCGCTCACCATCGACACGAGATCGTCGAGGCGCGCGTCGAGCATCCACAGGCGCGTGTCGGCGAGGCGGCCCGCATCGGCGCGCGCGGCGAACGCTTCGCGCAGTGCATGCACGATGACGACCGGGCGGAACCGCGAGCCGGCGATGCGCGCATGGGCGGCATCGTCGAGCATCCCGCGCAGGTCCGCGGCCGGATCGGTGCCGCGCAGTTGATGCTTGAGCGCATAGACGAACGCGACGACCTGGCGCACGAACGCGCGCCGCGATGCGTCGTCACGATCGACGGCGCCGTAGCAGAGCGCCTGCGACACCAGCGTGCGCGTGGCGGTCAGGACGCCGCCCCACAGTTGCCGGCCCTCGCGGTAGCGTTCGTAGCTCGCGTTGTTGCGAAACCCCGCGAAGATCGCGAGCGTGAGCCCGATCAGCGTGAACGGCGTCGGGTTCAGCGGCACTTTCTCGCCGAGCACGCGGCCGCCGCCCCACACCGCGACGAGGCTGATCGCGAGCGTCAGCACGAGCTGCGGCAGGATGGTCGGCAGCACCGAGCCGTTCCAGACGAGCAGCATCCGCAGCCAGTGCTCGCGCGGCCGAACGATCATCGTCGTGCTCCGTCAGGCGGCGATCGACGCCGGCGCGGCCGCGCGATGCAGCAGCACGGGCACCGACTTCGACGTCGGCGTGTTGCATACGTCGCCGACGCTGTCGAGCGGCACGAGCGGGTTGGTTTCCGGGTAGTACGCGCCGATGCAGCCGCGCGGGATGTCGTACTCGACGAGCAGGAAGCCGTCCGCGCGCCGCTCGATGCCGTCGTGCCACACGGTCTCCATGTCGACCCATTCACCGGCCTTCAGGCCGAGCATCGCGAGATCGTCGCGGTTGGCGAACACCACGCGGCGCTGGCCGAACACGCCGCGATAGCGGTCGTCGAGCCCGTAGACGGTCGTGTTGTACTGGTCGTGCGAACGCGTCGTCATCAGCGTCATCAGCCGTTCGCCGTGCAGTGCGCGGGCGCGCTGGATCGGCGTGTCGGTCGGCAATGCGTGCGCGATGAAGTTCGCCTTGCCGGTCGGCGTGAGCCATTCGCGGTCGCGCGACGCGACGCGCAGGTGGAAGCCGCCCGGCCGTGCGATGCGCGTGTTGTAGTCGTAGAAGCCGTCGAGCGTCGCTTCGATCGCGTCGCGGATCTTCGCGTAGTCGTCCTTGTAGGCGAGCCAGTCGATCTTGCCGCTGCCGAACAGCGCATGGGCCATATGCGCGACGATCGCGGGCTCCGACATCAGGTTCGGCGACGCCGGCTTGTTCATCCCGTACGACACGTGGACCATGCTCATCGAATCCTCGACCGTCACGCCTTGCGCGACGTTGTCCTGCAGGTCGATCTCGGTGCGGCCGAGCGTCGGCAGGATCAGCGCATCGCGGCCGTGGATCAGGTGGCTGCGGTTCAGCTTGGTCGTGATGTGCACCGACAGGTCGCAGCGGCGCATGCCTTCCCACGTGCGCGGCGTGTCGGGCGTCGCCATCGCGAAGTTGCCGCCGAGGCCGATCAGCACCTTCACGTGGCCTTCGAGCATCCCTTCGATCGTCTCGACGACGTCGTAGCCATGATGGCGCGGCGGTTCGAAGTCGAATACGTGGCCGAGCCGGTCGAGGAACGCCTGCGACGGCTTTTCCTCGATGCCGACCGTGCGGTTGCCCTGCACGTTCGAGTGGCCGCGCACCGGGCACAGGCCGGCGCCGGGGCGGCCGATGTTGCCGCGCATCAGCATCAGGTTGGTCAGCATCTGCACGGTCGCGACCGAATGCTTGTGCTGCGTGATGCCCATGCCCCATGTCGCGATCACGCGTTCGCTGCGCGCATAGAGCTGCGCGAGGGCGTCGATCTGCTCGTACGGCACGCCGCTTTCGGCCGTCAGCGCGGACCAGCTTTCGGCGCGCAGGTCGTCGGCGAATGCATCGAAACCGGCGGTGTGTTCGCCGATGAACGCGGTGTCGAGCACGCGCGGCGCACCGGCGGCGCGCGCGGCGTCGTCGAGTTCGAGCACGCGCTTCGCCATCCCCTTGATCAGCGCGAAATCGCCGCCGATCGTCGGCTGGATGAACGTCGACGCGATCTTGGTGCCCGACATCGTCAGCATCTCGAGGGGGCTTTGCGGATCGGCGAAGCGTTCGAGGCCGCGTTCCTTCAGCGGGTTGATCGACACGATCGTCGCGCCGCGCTTCGCGCATTCGCGCAGCTCGCCCATCATCCGCGGATGGTTGGTCGCGGGGTTCTGGCCGAAGATCAGCAGCGTGTCCGCATGTTCGAAATCGTCGAGCGTGACGGTGCCCTTGCCGACGCCGACCGAGGCCGGCAGCCCGCGGCTCGTCGCTTCGTGGCACATGTTCGAGCAGTCGGGGAAGTTGTTCGTGCCGTACAGCCGCACCAGCAGCTGGTACAGGAACGCCGCCTCGTTGCTCGCGCGGCCGGACGTGTAGAACGCCGCCTGGTTCGGGTCGGGCAGCGCGCGCAGGTGGCGCGCGATCAGCTCGAACGCATCGTCCCACGCGATCGGCACGTAGCGGTCGGTCTGCGCGTCGTACACCATCGGGTCGGTGAGCCGGCCGTGCTGTTCGAGTTCGAAGTCCGACTGTTCGAGCAGCTCGGTGACCGTATGCGCGGCGAAGAAGTCGGGTGTCACGCGCTTGCTCGTCGCTTCGGCGGCCACGGCCTTCACGCCGTTCTCGCAGAATTCGAACGTCGACGCGTGCTGGCGGTCGGGCCACGCGCAGCCCGGGCAGTCGAAGCCGTCCGGCTGGTTCTGGCGCAGCAGCGTACGGTAATTGCCGCCGGCGACCTTTTCCTTGATCAGGTTGATCGTGACGGCTTTCAGCGCGCCCCAGCCGGCGGCCGGGTGGGTGTACGGTTCGATGCGCGCGGTGGCGGATTTCTTTTTCATGATGCGGGTGTCGGAGGCGATGGCTGCAGAGTACGCGCGGCACCCGTCCGGCTGTGTGTACACCTGTTCACTTCAAAAAAGAGTACAGTTGCGGCCATTCATACAGTGCGGATCGCAACTGTGTTGTTGAAGGGAAGTTGAAAGGGAGGCGCGTGAAGCGTTACGAACAACTGGCCGACGATCTCCAGGCGCAGATCGAGCGTGGCGTGTACCGGCCGGGCGAGCGGATTCCGTCGGTGCGGCAGGCGAGCCGCCAGCAGCAGCTGAGCGTGACGACCGTGCTGCGCGCGTACCTCGTGCTGGAAAGCCGCGGGCTGATCGAAAGCCGGCCGCAGTCGGGCTATTTCGTGCGGGCGCGCGCGTCGGCGCCGGCCGAGGCCGAGCTGCACACGTCCGCGCCGACGGCCGAGCCGTCGGCCGTGGACGTCAGCCGGCTCGTGCTGTCGACGCTGCGCTCGATCGCGCGCGACGACGCGGTCCCGCTCGGCTCGCCTTACCCCGACGCGTCGCAGTTTCCGGTGCAGCGCCTCGCGCGCTATGCGCAGGCGATCGGCCGGCGCCGCACGCGCTGGGGCGTGATCGACGATCTGCCGCCCGGCAACCAGGAGCTGATCCGCCAGATCGCGCGGCGCTATGCGGAACGCGGGATCCCGGTCGAGCCGGGCGAGATCGTGATGACGATCGGCGCGACCGAGGCGATCAACCTGTGCCTGCAGGCCGTTGCGAAGCCGGGCGACACGATTGCCGTCGAATCGCCGACGTTCTACGCGATGCTGCACGCGATCGAGCGGATGGGCATGCGTGCGCTGGAAGTCGCGACGCACCCGGGCGACGGCATCGATCTCGACGCGCTCGAGCGGGTGCTCGAACGCGAGCGCATCGCCGCGTGCATGGTGATGCCGAATTTCCAGAATCCGCTCGGCTTCCAGATGCCCGATGCGCGCAAGCGCGCGCTCGTCGAGCTGCTGGCGAAGCATGGCGTGCCGGCGATCGAGAGCGACGTCTATCACGAGCTGCATTTCGGCGACACGACGCCGAGCGCGCTGAAATCGTTCGACCGCGACGGGCTCGTGCTGCATTGCGCGTCGTTCACGAAGAGCCTGTCGCCGCGCTACCGGATCGGCTGGGCGATGCCGGGCCGCTACCGCGACCAGGTCGAGAAACTGAAATTCCTGAATACGCTCGCGACGCCCGCGATCGAGCAACTGGCGATCGCCGAGTACCTGAAATACGACGGCTACGATTTCCACCTGCGGCGCATGCGCAAGCAGTACGCACAGCAGGCGAGCCTGATGAGCGCGATGGTGCGGCGCTTCTTCCCGGAAGGCACGCGCTTGTCGCAGCCGCAGGGCGGGTACGTGCTGTGGGTCGAGCTGCCGCCGCAGGTCGATGCGATGAAGCTGTACACGCTCGCGCTCGCGCAGCGGATCACGGTTGGGCCCGGCCACATGTTCTCGGCGGGCACCGATTACCGGCATTTCATCCGGCTCAACTACAGCTATCCGTGGTCGCGCCAGATCGAGGACGCATTGAAGGTGCTCGGGCGGCTCGCGTCGGAGTGCGCGGCGCGGTGAGCGTTGTCGCGAAGGGCAGCGGCCGGTGACCGGCCGCCGCGTCGCACATCAACCCGCTTGCGGCGCCTGCAACCCGGCCTTCGCGGCGACGGCCATCTGCCGCATGTCGAAGCCCGACGGGTGCTGGTACACGCGCAGCCCGAACTCCGGCAGCACCGCGATCAGGTGATCGAACAGGTCGGACTGGATGGTTTCGTAGTCGACCCACGACGTCGTGTCGGTGAAGCAGTACAGCTCGAGCGGAATGCCTTCGGCCGTGAGCGGCAGCTGCCGCGCCATGCAGGTCATGTCGCGGCGGATGCGCGGATGGCCCTTCAGGTAGTTCGCGACATACGCGCGGAACGTGCCGAGGTTGGTCAGCTGGCGGCGGTTCGCCGCGCAGTCGCCGGCCGCGCCGAGCGAGCCGTTCCATTGCTCGATCGCGTCGACCTTGTCCTCGAGATAGTCCTTCAGCAGCGTCAGGCGTTCGAGCCGTTCGATTTCGTCGTTCGACAGAAAGCGCACGCTCGTCGCGTCGACGAACAGCGCGCGCTTGATGCGGCGGCCGCCCGCTTCGGTCATCCCGCGCCAGTTCTGGTAGCTCTCGGTGATCAGCTTCCACGTCGGCACCGTGATGATCGTGTGATCGAAGTTCGCGACCTTGACGGTGTTCAGCGTGATGTCGATGACGGTGCCGTCCGCGCCGGCCGACGGCATCGTGATCCAGTCGCCGATCCGCAGCATGTCGTTCGACGACAGTTGCACGCCGGCGACGAGGCCGAGCAGCGTGTCCTTGAAGATCAGCATCAGCACCGCGGACATCGCGCCGATGCCGGACAGCAGCAGGCCGATCTGCTTGCCGGTTGCGTCGCCGATCACGACGAGCGCCGCCGTGATGAACATCACGAGCTTGACGAGCTGCATCGCGCCTTTCAGCGACAGGCGCGGCTGGTCGCGCTGATAGGTGCGGTGCGCGTGTTCGAGCGCCGACAACGTCGCGCTGATGGTCATCGTCACGAGGAACACGATCAGCGCGAACAGCACCTTGTCGGCGGCCTGAGCGGCCGTGTCGGGAATGCCGGGCACCGCACCGAGCCCGAGCTTGACCACGACGAACGGGACGATGCGGTTCAGCCATTTGAATGCGCCGAACTCGAACAGCGCGTCGTCGACGCGCGTGGCGGACAGCCGCGCGAGGCGCGCAACCACGCGAAACAGCAGGAAGTGGACGGCGACGGTGATCGCACCGGCGGCGGCGAGCAGGACGAGGATGCCGACGAGCGGCGTCAACCAGGATTCGTTCAGGGTCATGGCGGCAGACAGGGGCCTTCTGGTGCGTTGAATCGGCGCCGCGACGCGGCGCGCGCCCGGTGAAGGGCACATGAAAGGGACCGTGATTGTGCCATCGGGTTCCGGGCGCATGCCGTGAATGCCGCGTCGACCGGCTCCCGAATAGGCTCACCCTTGTGCAGGTGTCCTCTGCATTCAGGTGAGGGCGCGCAGTGAATCTGCGTCACCTCAGGCCGGTGTCGAGTCGCTTGCCGGATACATCGCGCGCCTGCCTGCGATCGGCGCGCAGCCTTTACAGCGGGCCTTCGCGCTTCGATGCGCTCGATCGGCGATCCGTGCCATCATGCGGACGTCGCATGCGTTGCCGGGGCGTCGCTCGCGCCCGCGTGCGGCCTGTCAGCCAGCGGTGAGCGACACGCGGCGCTTTCGCGCACTTGCCATGCCGGGGCCGCCCGGGGCACGATGCGCGAACGACTTCGCGAACCCCGTCACATCGACCTCACGCATTTCACGCATGCAAGATTCCAACGAAAGCCGCTCGTCAGGCGTGCGGCTGCTGAAGGGCATTCTCCCGATCCGCCGCGCCGGGGCCATCCGCGACGTATTCGCGGGCGTCTCGCTCGCGTCGATGGACATCCCGCAGGTGCTCGGCTACGCGCGCATCGCCGGGATGCCGGCCGTCACGGGCCTGTACACGGTGTTCCTGCCGCTCGTTGCGTTCGCGTGCTTCGGCGCGTCGCGCCATCTGGTGGTCGCCGCCGACTCCGCGACCGCGACGATCTTCGCGAGCCGGCTGTCGTCGATGGCGCCGGCCGGCAGCGCGGACTATGCGGCGCTGGCCGGCATGGTCGCGCTGCTGACGGCCGCGATGCTGCTGCTCGCGCGCATCTTCAAGCTCGGCTTTCTCGCCGATTTCCTGTCGCGCACGGTGCTGGTCGGCTTTCTGGCCGGCGTCGGCGTGCAGGTGTCGATCGCGATGCTCGGCGACATGCTCGGCCTGTCGGTGCCGTACCCGGCGTCGCGTAGCCTCGCGCAACTCGACTACGTCGTCACGCATCTCGTCCATACGAACCGGCCGACGCTCGCGCTCGCGGCGCTCGTCGTCGTCGCGATTCTCGCGTGCAAGCGGTTCCTGCCGCGCGTGCCGATGCCGATGATCGCGGTCGCGGGCAGCATCGCCGCGAGCGATGCGTTCGGCTTCGCCGCGCACGGCATCGCGGTGCTCGGGCCCGTCGCGGGCGGATTGCCGCCGCTGCGCTGGCCCTCCGTCACGTGGCAGCAGTTCCTCGATCTCGTGCCGGTCGCCGCATCGTGCTTCGTGATGATCATCGCGCAGAGCGCGGCGGCCGCGCGCGTGTTCGCGCAGCAGTACGACGAGGACGTCGACACCAATGCCGACATCCTCGGTCTCGCGGCCGCGAACGCGGCCGCCGCGGTCGGCGGCGCGTTCGTCGTGAACGGCAGCCCGACGCAGACGGCGATGGCCGACGGCGCGGGTGTGCGCAGCCAGATCGGGCATCTCGCGTTCGCCGCGGTGGTGGCCGTCGTGCTGCTGTTCTTCAGCACCTACCTCCAGTATCTGCCGCATGCGGTGCTGGCCGGCATCGTGTTCACGATCGCGCTCGGGCTGATCAACGTGCGCAGTCTCGCGGCGATCCGCAAGGAAAGCCCCGGTGAATTCACGCTTGCGTTGATCACGGCCGCGGCCGTCGTGACGGTTGGCGTCGAGCAGGGCATCCTGCTGGCCGTCGCGCTGTCGCTGATGCGGCACGTGCGTCACAGCTACCAGCCGCATACGATGGTGCTCGAACCCGTCGCAGGCAACGGGCGCTGGCAGCCGGTGCCCGCGCGACGCGGCGCGATGACGGCGCCGGGGCTGATCGTCTACCGGTTCGGCTCCGACCTGTTCTTCGCGAACGATCACCTGTTTGCCGCCGAAGTGACCGAACTCGTCGAGGCGGCGCCGGTGCCGCCGCGCTGGTTCGTCGTCGATGCGGGCGCGATCACCGACGTCGACTATTCGGCCGCGCGGACCCTCACCGATCTCGTCAGGGCGCTGCATGCGCGCGGGATCGGCGTGCTGTTCGGGCGCGTGAACCGCTACCTGCGCGCGGACATGGATCGCCACGGGATCACCGAGGTGGTCGGCGCGGCATGCATCTTTGCGACGCTGCATCAGGCGCTGGAAGCGGCGGGCACCACGCCTGCGCCGCAGGAGCCGGGCACGGTGTAGCGCGAACCGGCGCTACGCGGCCGTGCGCAAGCGCGCAAAACCGTTGCGCAGGTAGCGGGCCAGTTCCGCCGCGGCCGGCGTGTGCTGGCCGCGCGGCACATGCAGGTTGATCGAGAAGTTCGGCAGCGCGGGCAGGCCGTTGCCGGCCGGCAGGATGTCGAGATCGGCCGGTACGGTGGACGCGAGCCAGACGGTTACGGCGAGATCGGCGCGCACGGTCGCGGCCGTTGCGTCGAAGCTGCCGTTCTCGAACAGGGTGCGCCACGCGCGATCGCAGCCGCGCAGTGCGTCGAGCACCGTCGGGCGGAACGCGCAGGTCTGCGCGACCATCGACACCGGCAGCGGCGTGTTCCGGTGCGCGGTGCCGCCTTTCGCGCCGACCCAGACCAGCCGGTCGACGGCGATGCACTCGCCGCGCGCCGATCCGGCCGGCGCCTCGATCAGCGCGACGTCGAGGTCGCCCTGCGCGAGCCCCCGGCGCAATTCCGGCGACGCCGCGCACACGAGCGTGAGCGCAACCTGCGGATGCGCCTGCGCATAGCGTTTCAGGATCGGTGCGAGACAGGTGCCGACCAGATCCTGCGGCGCACCGAGACGCACCGCGCCTTCCATCGCACCGGCCGTCAGGTCGGTGAGCAGCGCATCGTGGACCGCGAGCAGCCGGCGCGCCTGTTCGAGCAGCCGCTCGCCGGCCGCCGTGAGCAGCAGGTTGCGATGCTCGCGGACGAACAGCGGGCCGGACAGCGTTTCGAGCCGTGCGACCTGCTGACTGATCGCGCCCTGCGTCAGGTGCAGCGCGTGGCCGGCCGCCGTCATTCTGCGATGATCGGCGACCGAGACGAATGCGCGCAGCAGCGCGATGTCGAGATTGCGTGCCATGCGTCGCATTATGAATGCTAATGGCAGGCATAAAAAGCTTTCGCTTTCGTCATGCGTGCATCGCAGGTAAAACGGGGCTTCGACGACGACTACCGGAGCTGCCGTGCCGCTTCACGACTACCTGCCGCTGATGCTGTTCGTGATCGTGTCCACCGTGACGCCCGGCGGCGCGACGACGCTCGCGACCGCCTCGGGCGCTCATTTCGGCTACCGGCGTTCGCTGCCGCTGATGGCCGGGATCGCGGCCGGCCTGGCGTCGATGGCGGCGGCCGCGGCGGCCGGGCTCGGCAGTGTGCTGCTCGCGCTGCCGACGTTGCAGCTTGCGATGAAGGCGGTCGGGTCGCTGTACCTCGTGTGGCTGGCCGTGCGTATCGGGCGCGGCGGCAAGCCGCGGCTCGATGCTGCCGTGCAGCGGCCGCAAGGATTCGTCAGCGGTGTGTGGATGCTCTGGCACAACCCGAAGGGCTGGGCGATGACGCTCGGTGCGGCCGCGTCGTTCGCTGCGCTCGCGTCCGGGCCGGCGCGGCTCGGCGTGCTGCTCGGGCTCGCGTTCGGCGTGGCGGCGATGGCGTCGCTGTCGCTGTGGTGTTTCGCCGGGCTGCTGTTCGCACGCGTGTTGCGCACCGAGCGGCAGTGGCGCTGCCTGAATGCCGGGCTGGGCTTGCTGCTCGTGGTGTCGATCGTGCCGATGTGGCTGCCGTAGCGGGAGGCCGCGCACGCGGCGCTCCCGCTGTTCAGTGCGAGCCGGCCCGCGCGGTACCGTCGGGCCGACCACCGGCGCCGGCCGACCACACCGGTAACCGCAGCGTCGTCGCGCAGCTTGCCGCATGCAGCGCGCACAGCAGGCCGAACGCCCATGCATACGCGACGGCCGGCGTGCCGCCGGGCGATACCGATTCGGCCTGCAGCCGCCACGCGAGAAACAGCGTGCACACCGTCGTGAACGTCGGGCCGCCGAGGCGCTGCACGATATTGAGCGACGTGGTCGCCATCGGCAGGTTGCGGCGTTCGACCGACGCATACGCGGCGGCGATCGACGGTGCGCCGATCGCGCTCTGGCCCATGCCGCGCAGAAACAACGCGGGCACGAGCACCAGCGGGTCGTAGCCGGTCAGCGCGACGAACACGAACGGCAAGGTCGCGAACAGCGCCAGCAATGCACCGGCAGCGGCCAGCCGGCGCACGCCGAAGCGGCTCGTCAGTGCGCCCATCGACGGATAGGTGACGAGCATCCCGAGCCCGAGCGGCGCGAGCAGCCAGCCCATCTCGCCCGGTGAGCGCCCGCAGGCCTGGATCAGGAACACGGGGATCAGCATCTGGCCCGCGTACATCGCGCCGTTCGACAGGAACTGGGTGCCGGCCGCCGCGCCGAACACGCGCGAGCGAAACAGCGCGAGATCGATCAGCGCATGTTCACCCTTGCGTCGCTCGAAGCGCAGGAACACGACCAGCAGCAGCGCCGAGCAGGCGACCGCGGCGATGCCGAGGGCCGAGCCGATTCGTTCGACGCCGTACAGGAACAGCACGAGGCCGGGCGACAGCAGCGCGAGACCGACCCAGTCGAGTTCGCGCGGTTGCGCGTCGTCGCGGTCGCCGGGCAGGAAGCGCGCGGCCAGTGCGAGCGCAAGCGCGCCGACGGGCAGGTTCACGAGAAACAGCCAGCGCCACGACCCATGCTGCAGGATCGCGCCGGCGACCACGGGCCCAAGGATCGGCGCAAGCAGCACGGGCACCGCCGCGTAACCGATCACGCGCGCCATCTGCTGGCCGGCGACACGCGCGATCATCATCTGCGCCATCGGCGCGAGCAGCCCGCCGCTGACGCCTTGCAGCACGCGAAACGCGATCAGCGACGGCGCGGACCACGCGAGCCCGCACAGCGCAGACGTGAGCGTGAACGCCGAGAAACACCACAGGTACAGCGCCTTCGCGCCGATGCGGTCGACCAGCCAGCCGTTCAGCGGCAGCACCAGCGTCAGCGCGAGCAGGTAGCCGCTCGTCACCCACTGGATCGTCGACAGGCTCGCATGCAGGTCGGTCGCGAGGCTCGACAGCGACACGTTGACGACCGTCGCGTCGAGCTGCGACAGCAGCGAGCCGAGCGTCGCGACCGTGCTGACCTTCCAGATCGACGGATCGAGCCGGCCGGCCGCGTGGCCTGGCGCCGGCTGCGTACGCGTGTCGCTCACGCGCCGCGCCGGTCGAGCAGCGCGACGATGTCCTGCGTCGTGCCGGTCTCGCCGAGGCGCGGGAACAGGCGCTCGATGCTGTTCGCGTGTGCATCTGCGTTGAGGTCGGTCATCGCGTCGACGGCGAGCGTCACGTTGTAGCCGAGTTCGTGCGCGTGACGTGCGGTCGATTCGACGCCGATGCTCGTCGCGACGCCGGTCAGCACGATCTGCGTGACGCCGGCCGCCTTCAGGTGCGCGTCGAGACCGGTGCCGGTAAAGGCGCCCCAGGTCTTTTTCGTCACGACGTGGTCGGTGGGTTGCTGGTTCAGTTCGGGCACGAGTTCGGCCCAGTCGGCGGGCAGCGCGTCAAGGCGCGCCTGCTGCTGCGTGCGGCCCGGCGCACCGCCGGCGACGTTGACGAGCACGACCGGCAGGCCGCGGCTGCGGAAGGCGTCGAGCAGCGTGCGGGCGTGTGCGATCACCGGTGCGACCGGGTGGGCCGTGGGGAGGGCGACGATGCCTTTCTGCAGGTCGATGACGACCAGGGCCGTGTTCGTGTCGAGGCGGGTTGCGCTCATGATGGGCTCCGTGGAAAAGGGCGGGGAAAGCCGGGCGCGCGGCTACCACGCGGCGCGCCGGCGGGATTCATTGGTCGCCGATGCGGCGGATCAGCGGGATCGCGGCGGCAAGCCTGTCGATGTCTTCCGGATCGAGCTTCTCGATCGCCGCGCCGAGCCACTTGTGTTTCGCG
Organism: Burkholderia cepacia complex sp. TUM26381; assembly: GCF_057439935.1. NCBI lineage: Bacteria > Pseudomonadati > Pseudomonadota > Betaproteobacteria > Burkholderiales > Burkholderiaceae > Burkholderia > Burkholderia cepacia complex sp. TUM26381. The sequence continues at coordinate 1,353,974 of NZ_CM172007.1, forward strand.
GCGTTGCGCTTGCGCCGTGCGTCGAGGCCGGCCGCGGTCAGTTTGAACAGGATCTGGCGGCCGTCGGTCGGGTGGGGTTCGCGCTCGACGAGCGCGTCTTCCTCGAGGCTCGCGAGAATCGCCTTCATCGACTGCGGCTTCATGGCCTCGGCGCGGGCGAGATCGGCGGTCGTCATCGGCCCGTGCCGTTCGAGCCGCGCGATCGCGCTGGTCTGGGACATGCCGAGCCCTTCGGATTCGATCTCGGAGCGCAGCCGCCGGATGAGCTGGCCGACGGCGAGGGTCAGGTCGGCGGCAACGATGTCGGCGGAAACGCCGGGTTTGCGTGGCGGGTTCATGCGGCGAATCATAGAGTACGACAGTTAAACTTGCAAGTTTAACTGTCTAATATTCCACCGGATTGCGGTGTGGTCCGACGTGCGATTACGCGCGGCGCGATTCGACCGGGACGACTTCGCTGTATCTCGGGGTCGCGTTCTCGTGCAGCAGGTCGCCGAGGTATTGCGCGAGTTCGTCCGCGGCGAGCGCGGACGGAATCTGCAGGTTGGCCGGGCGCCGCTTGCCTTCGACGCCGAGATCGAACACGGCCCAGCGGCCGTTCGTACGCACGACGGCGAGCAGCCGTCCGAATGCATTGAAGCGGTATTCGTCCTGCATGGCATCGCTCCCGTCAGGTGAACGCACCGGCTGCCCGCGCGCGTTTACTGGATCGAGCAGGACAGCCAGCGGTGGATTTTGAGTGCGTCGCTCGACACGCCCGCACGCGTCGGCGCACCGAGCAGCACGACCGTTTCGCGGCGGCCCTTCACGCGCATGCGCATCACGACGCCGTGCCCCGATTCGTTGATGAAGCCGGTTTTCTGCAACCGGATCGGCAGGCGGCGGTAGCGGACGAGCGGGTCGGAATTCACGTACACGAGTTCGCCGTCGCCGGGGCGCACGGTGGTCGACGTGTCCGTCGAGAAATAGCGGATCAGCGGATCCTGTGCGGCCGCGCCGACGAGCCGCGCGAGATCTTCCGCCGTCGACACGTTGTGCGGCGACAGGCCGGTCGGCTCGCGGAAGTGCGTATGGCGCATGCCGAGCCGGCGCGCTTCGCGGTTCATCGCGTTGACGAATGCGGCGCGACCGCCCGGATAGTCGCGGCTCAGTGCGGCCGCCGCGCGGTTCTCGGACGACATCAGCGCGATATGGAACATGTCGCGGCGCGACAGCTCCGAGCCGACCTGCAGGCGCGAGCCGGTGAACTTGATCGTGTCGCGATCGTGCGCGGTGACGCGCAGCACGCCGTTCAGCGGACGATCGGCGTCGCGCGCGACGACGGCCGTCATCAGCTTCGAGATCGACGCGATCGGCCGCACGGTGCGCGCGTTGCGGGCCAGTAGCGGTGTGCCGGAATCGACGTCGAGCACGTAGGCCGCGCGTGAATGCAGCGATCCGACTGCACGCGGCGTGTAGCCGCAACTGGCGAGCAGCTTCGGTTTCGCGGGCGGGCGCGGCCGCACGGCGGCCGGGCGTTTCGCGCGCCGTTGCTGTGGCGCGGGTGCCGCGTGCCGTTTGGCTGCCTGATGCGTGACGCGAGGGCGGCGATGCTTGACGGCCTTTTTCTTGCGGTGGGGCTTCTTCTTGACGGCCTTCGTGTGCGCATGCGCTTGTGCATGGACGGTGCGATGCGGCTGCACGCGTTGCGCGGACGCATTCGCGGCGAACGCGAGCAACAGGAACGAGAGGGCGAGGATCAGGGTGGTCCGGGCGCGAGGCAGGCGCGCGATGAGGCCGGTCAAGCGAAAGTCTCCTTTTCACGCGCAATGCGGCTGCGCGGAATGCATGGGCGGTCGGCGGGTGCGGGAAATTATACGGTCGATCGCGTGGCGATGACGATGGGATGAGTCGCAATGACGCGTGATGCGGGCGGATTTGGGGCGTTTTCGTGCTGCCGACCGGCGGTGCGCGTGTGGCGAAGACCGGGCAGGCGGGCCGCTCAGCGCGGCCAGTTCCGCCGTGACACGACCGCGAAGCTGATCGCGATCGAACCCGTCACGGCACGCGGCGGCGCTTCATTCAGCGCATCGCCGAAACGAAAGCGGCGGCTGCGTCCGTCCGTGCGTTCGGCATGACGCTTCGGTGCGCGGGCATCGGCCGCGGCCGCATGTTCGTTGGTGTTTTCGACATCGCAAGATGGCTCGGCGACACAATCGGCCGCTTGATCGACAGGCATGACGGTGAATTCCGGGAAGGGCATGCCCGTATTGAACGGCATCGCATTCAATCGGTAAAATGAATATTTCAATCGATACGATTCCTTTCAGGAATGGAACTGAAACTGCTTCGCACGTTCCTGACGGTCACCGAGCTGTGCCATTTCAGCCGCGCGGCCGATGCGCTGCACATGAGCCAGCCGGCGCTGAGCAAGCAGATCGGCGCGCTCGAGGCGAGCCTCGGCGGCAAGCTGTTCGAGCGCGGCCGCCACGGCGCGGAGCTGACGCCGTTCGGCGAACGCTTCCTGCCCGACGCGCAGGCGCTCGTGCGCGATGCCGACGAGATCCTTGCGCGTGCGCGGGAGGCGACCAGCGGGCAGCGCGGCCATCTGCGGCTCGGCATCTGCCTGTCCGTGCTGACGCTGGTGCCGAAGCTCATCGCCGAGTTTCGGCGTCGCAATCCGGGCATCGCGGTCACGCTGAGCGACCTGTCGTCGTCCGAGCAGACGCGCCGGCTGCGCGCGGGCAAGCTCGACGCGGGTTTCCTGCGCCTGCCTTCCGACGAAGGATTGTCGTCGTTCAAGGTGATCGACGAGTCGCTCGCGCTCGCGGTGCCACCGCATCTCGGCTTCAAACGCGTGCCGGCGGACCTCGACGTGCTCAACGAGATCGGCTTCATCGCGCTGCAGCGGGCGCGCGGCCCGGGGCTGGCCGCGCAGATCGACCGATGGTGCGTCGAGCGCCGCTTCGTGCCGCACGTGATGCAGCAGGCGGAGGACGTGCAGTCGGTGTTGACGTCGGTCGCGGCCGGCGTCGGCGTCGCGTTCATCCCGTCGAGCGCGCAGTATCTGCTGCGCGATGCGACGGTGATGCCGCTCGACGGCCGGGACGCGAAGTGGCGCGTGGGGCTCGCATGGCTGTCGGATCGCGACGATCCCGTCACCGCGCGTTTCGTGTCGTTCATGCGCACCGCGCTCAAGGGCGCGTGACGCGGCGTATAGTGGTTGCGATTCCCTTTTCCGAATGAAGGCCGGCCCGGCGCCGGCCGACGAACCCGAACCGATGACTTCCGAATCCGACGATTCCCCGCTCGATCCCGCGCTCGTTGCGACGCTCGCGACGCTGAACGAGGCCGCGAACGATCCGGCCGGCAAGACCTGGTCGCTGCCGAAGATCGCGAAGCGCACGCAATTGCCGATGAGCACGCTGCGCCGCGTGCTGACGCAGCTCGACGCGGCAGGGCTGAGCGCAACGACGCTGAACGACGACGGCACCGGCAGCGCCGCGTTGACCGACGAAGGGCGCGCGGTGTGCGCGCAACTGTTCGGGGCGAACGACGCCCGATGAATGAAAAACGGGCCGCCGATGCGGCCCGTCGTGTGCTGGCCACGCGCGTCCGCCGCGCCGGACCGCACATCACCAGCGGGCAGTCACGCCACCCATCACAGAATGACGGTAGGTCTGGTCGTTCAGCCCGCGCCGGTAGCCGATGTCGAGATCGAGCCAGCGCGTCGGCGAATAGATCGCGCCCGCGAGCACGAACGCCGGATTCGCGCCGGCCGTGCGTTCGGTGTTGCGTGACGTGCCGATGTCGGCCACGAGTTGCAGCCGGTCGGTCGCCTTGTAGATCGCCGCGGCCGACACGGCCCTGACCGACGTCAGGTCGCCCTGGCGATTCGGCTGGTACGTGAAGCCCGCGTTCGCGAGCAGCGAGACACGCGTGGCGTCGGCCTGCACGAGCAGCGTCGCGCCGGTGCCGACACGGCCCGTGCCGAGCCCGCGGCTGTCGTTGCCGGTCGGCATCGTCAGTTTCGGTTTCAGCGCGAACGACAGCGGCCCGCGTTCGACGAATCGCCATTTCATGCCGATCTCGACATCGCCGATGCCGGCGCCGTTCTCGTCGGATCGCGTCTGCAGATGCGTGTACGGCGCGTTGACGTACACGTCGACGTGTTCGCCGAAGCCGCGCGTGAGTGTTGCGTTCCACAACTGGTGGCGGCCGCTGTCTTCCTGTTTCGAGGTTTCCTCGCCGTTGAACTCGAACTGCCAGTTGGCGTTGCCCTGCGTGCCGGTGTCGTCGCTGACGAGCGGATGGGCGGCAAAGGCTTCGATCGGCGCGAGGAGTGCGCTCGCGGCGGCGAGCGGAAGGATTCTTTTCATCACATTACCCGTAGAGCGTCGTGAGCGTGCCGGCCCGCAGCGTGGTGCGGGCCGGCGCGTCGTCATCCGGTCGGAATCGGTACAGATTCAGGACGGAATCAGAACCACTGCTTGTAGCGGCGCACGTAGATCGTCTTGACCATCTGCGCGAGCACGATGTAGCCGACCATCGTCGCGGCGAGCCACAGCCAGTAGGTGCCCGGCAGGTGCATGAAGCCGATCGCCTCCGCGAACGGCGAGAACGGCAGCCAGCAGCCGATCGCGATCGCGGTGAAGGTCGACAGCAGCACCGGCAGCGACGCCGTGCTCTGCAGGAACGGGATCTTCTGCGTGCGCAGCAGGTGTACGACGAGCGTCTGCGACACGAGGCTCTCGATGAACCAGCCCGAGTTCATCACGATCTGGCCGCCGGTACCGCCGTTCAGGTGATACAGCGCGCCCGCGCCGAACACGGTCCACATCAGGATGTACGTCGTGATGTCGAACACCGACGACGTGGGCCCGACCCACAGCATGAAGCGGCTGATGTTGCCGGCTTCCCACTTGCGCGGCTTCTTCAGGAACTCGGGATCCATCTTGTCCCACGGCAGCAGCATCTGCGACGTGTCGTAGATCAGGTTCAGCACGAGCAGCTGGGTCGCGAGCATCGGCTCCCACGGCAGGAACGCGCTGGCGACGAGCACCGAGAACACGTTGCCGAAATTGGAGCTGGCGGTCATGTTCAGGTACTTCAGGATGTTGCCGAACGTTTCGCGGCCCTTGATCACGCCTTCCTCGAGCACCATCAGGCTCTTTTCGAGCAGGATGATGTCGGCGGTTTCCTTTGCGATGTCGGCGCCGCTGTCGACCGAGATGCCGACGTCGGCGTCGCGCAGCGCGGGGGCATCGTTGATGCCGTCGCCGAGGAAGCCGACCGTGTGGCCGTTCGCCTGCAGCGCCTTGACGATGCGCGCCTTCTGCAGCGGCGTGAGCTTCGCGAACACGGTCGTGCGTTCGACGACCTTGGCGAGCGTTTCGTCGTCGAGTGCTTCGATTTCCGCGCCGAGCATCGGCTTGCCGGGCTCGAGGCCGACCTGGCGGCACACCTTCATCGTGACGGTCGGGTTGTCGCCCGTCAGTACCTTGACCGCGACGCCGTTCTCGCGCAGCGCGGCGAGTGCCGGCGCGGCCGATTCCTTCGGCGGATCGAGGAAGGTCAGGAAGCCGCGCACGACGAGATCGTGTTCGTCGGCAGTGCGGTACTGCGCGCGTTCGTCACCGCGCGCAATCGTGCGGGTCGCGAGTACGAGCACGCGGAAGCCGTCCTCGTTGTACGCGGTGGCCTGTTCGAGCAGCCGCTTGCGCGCGACGAAGTCGAGCGGGCGGATGCCGTCCTCATCCTGCACGTGGGTCGACACCGCCAGCATTTCCTCGACCGCGCCCTTGCAGATCAGCTGGTGCGTGCCGTGCTTGTCCTCGACGACCACCGACAGGCGGCGCCGCACGAAGTCGAACGGCAGTTCGTCGATCTTCTTGTAGCCCTGCGGCTTCACGCGCTCGCCGATCTCGTCGGCGCGTGCGACGACCGCGATGTCGATCAGGTTCTTCTGGCCGCTCTGGTGGAAGCTGTTCAGCCAGCCGAGCCGCAGGATTTCCTCGTTCTTGTGACCGGACAGGTCGAGGTGATGTTCGAGGATGATCTTGTCCTGCGTGAGCGTGCCGGTCTTGTCGGTACACAGCACGTCCATTGCGCCGAAGTTCTGCACCGAGTTCAGCCGCTTGACGACCACCTTGCGGCGCGCCATCGCAACTGCGCCGCGCGCGAGGTTCGCGCTGACGATCATCGGCAGCATCTCGGGCGTCAGGCCGACGGCCACCGCGAGGGCGAACGTGAGCGCGCTCAGCCAGTCTCCCTTGGTCAGCCCGTTGATCATGAACACGATCGGCACCATCACGAACATGAACTTGATCAGCAGCCAGCTCACGCTCGCGACGCCGCGGTCGAAGCTCGTCTCGATGCGCTTGTGGCTCACGACGTTGCGCGCGAGCGACCCGAAGTACGTATCCTCGCCGGTCGCGACGACGACGGCGGTTGCCGTGCCGCTGACGACGTTGGTGCCCATGAAGCACACGTTCTCGAGATCGAGCAGCGACGCCGACACATCGTTTGCCGCGCCGGCCGCACGCGTGTTCGCGGATTTGCCGGCCACCGCGCCGAGCGTGTCGTACTTCTCGACGGGCAGCGCCTCGCCGGTCAGCACGGCCTGGCTGATGAACAGGTCGCGCGATGCGAGCAGGCGCACGTCGGCAGGGATCATGTCGCCGGCCGACAGGTGCACGATGTCGCCGGTCACGACTTCGCGCATCGGCACCTCGCGGCGCGTCGGCTCGGACGTGTCGGTCACGGCACGCTGCACGGTGGCCGTCGTGCGGACCATCGCCTTGAGCTTCTCGGCGGCGCGCAGCGAACGGAATTCCTGCACGAAGCGCAGCAGCGCGCTGATCGTGACCATCGTCAGCAGGATCGTCATGCCGACGTAGTCGCGATCGTCGGGCGCCGCGAAGTAGACGTCGGTGAAGAAGCTGATGGCGGCCAGCACCAGCAGCACGTAGACGAACGGGTTGTGGAACGAGAGCAGCAGCTGGCGGGTCCAGTGCGGCGGCTTGTCGTGCGCGATTTCGTTCGGGCCGTAGTGCTGCAGGCGGTCGGCGGCCTGGTCGTAGGTGAGGCCGCGCGTGCTGGTGTGCAGCGCCTTGAGCGTGTCTTCGAGCGGACGGGCTGCTTCCTGCGCGGCGCGCATGATGCGCGGTGCGTTCTGCTGGCCGGCGCCGGTCTTGATGAAGCCGCGCTGTTTCTTCTGCGATGTGTTGTGTCGTGTTGTCATGAGTCGCTCCTTGCGCACGAGGCGGCGGGCGGGGAGCGGCCGTGACGTTATCGACGCACGAGCGCTCCCCGCCGCGTCGCGTCAGGCGCGATCGGCTGTGGATCGGTAAAGGCGGGAACGCTCGCCGGCGCGCGCGATGCGGTCGGCGTGTCGATGCGCAGCGTCGCACCGGCGAGCGGTAATCGACTACTGTCGTCTGAGTTCATCTGCACTCCTGTCGGTTGCGGATAATCGGCACGGGCGATCGATTGCGCCACGCGCAACGAGGCGCGCGGCCGGACGGCACGCGAACGGAAGGTGCACGCGGCTGGCGCTGCGCGCAACACGAATGCACGCGCGCGACGGCGCGTCGCGTGCATTCGACAACATCGAAAAATTCGGCGGGAGATCGGGCCAGTATTCAGGCCGGAAGGACGCCGCATCCTGCTTCCCGGGATGCGGCAGAAGACGAGGCTCTGCGCGTTTTCCTCAGGCAGCAGTCAAGTTGGCCAAGCACCAACTACAACTCGCATCGGTGTTCACAGAACACTCCATGTAATTAGACGGGAGCGATGGTAATGGCTCGCTGTGCGAAGCGTCAACCCTTTTGTCAGGTGTTATTTCGAGAAGCGTAACCGGGCCGATGCGCGCTCGCCGGCGCGCCGTCGCGCCAACGAAGAAACGGCCGCGCGCAGGCCAGGTTGGCATGCGCGCGGCCGAGTCGACGCGGCGTACCGGCGTCAGTGGGCTGCTGCCACGGCGGCGCCTGCATCGAGGATGCCCGAGCCCGCAGGCATCGCGGTGCACGACGTGCCCGCTGCCAGTTTCGCCGCACGCGTGCCGCCTTGCAGCTTCTGCTGGATCTGCGCGGGCGTGAGGTTGCCGTTCACCGACAGCATCAGTGCGGCGACGCCCGTCACTTGCGGCGTCGCGAGGCTGGTGCCGTTCGCGAGGCCGTAGGTGTCCGAGCCCGGCGTCGTCGTGCCGGTGTTCGACGTCGACAGGATGTTGACGCCCGGCGCGCTCAGCGACACATCGGCGCCGAAGTTGCTGAACGATGCGCGTCGGCCGGTCGCGTCGGTCGCGCCGACACTGATCACGCCGCGGCAGTTCGCGGGCTGGTCGAGCCCGGTCGACAGGCCGTCGTTGCCGGCCGCGACGACCACGGTCACGCCTTTCGCGGTCACGTCGTCGATCGCCTGCTGGAACGTCGTGCTGCATGCGCCGACACCGCCGAGGCTCAGGTTGATGACCTTGGCAGGCGTCGGGTTCGTCGGTACGCCGTTCACGGGGATGCCGGCTGCCCAGCGCATCCCGTCGGCGATGTCGCTCGTCACGCCGCCGCACTTGCCGAGCACGCGCACCGGCAGGATCCGGCCGAGCCACGACACGCCGGCGATGCCGGTGCCGTTGTTGGCGGTCGCGCCGATCACACCCATCACGCGCGTGCCGTGCCAGCTACTGTCGCTCGGCTGGCTCTCGCATTGATAGTACGGGCCGCTCGCGTTGCTCAGTTCCTGCTGCGTGACCCAGTCGCCCGGATCGGTTGCGTCAGGGCCGCGCGACAGGCCGTTGTTGCTGGTGTTGACGTTGGTGATGAAGCTGTAGCCGGGCAGCAGGTTGCCGACGATGTCGGCGTGCGGCCGGTATCCGGTGTCGAGCACCGCCGTGACGACGGTCGGCGAACCCTTGGTCACGTTCCAGGCGGGCGGCAGGTCGATGCCGGCGGTCGGGTCGGACAGGTACCACTGCTGGCTGTAGAGCGGGTCGCTCGGCGTGTCGCGGATCTGCATCGGATGATCCGGTTCTGCGTAATCGACATCGCCGTCGGCTGCGAACGCCTGCGCGAGCGCGGCGGCGTCGGTGGACGCCATGCGCTGGCCGAGCGACAGCACGGCCGCGCCGTTCGAGATCGTCCGTTCGACCTGTACGTTGACCGGCGCCTGCGCCACGGTGCTCGCATAGGCGCGTGCACTGCCGGCGACCGGCGCCGTCCAGCGCGTCATCGACCGCTGGATCACCGCGTCGAGGCGCGTGCCGTTGTCGATGGCGGCCATCGCACGCGTGGCGGTCAGCGTCTTCAGCTTGACGATGATGTGATCGACCGGCGGCTCGACGGGCGCGGCCTGTGCGGCCATCTGCACGGCAGCCTGCTGCGTGGTGCATGCATTGCTGCCGGTCGAGGCGGGCGGGGTCGTCGGGGCGGGCGCGGGCGCCGGTGCGGGCGCCGCGTTGGAAGAAGACGGGTTGCTGCCGTCGCCGCCTCCACCGCCGCAACCGGCGAGAGGCAGGAGGGCGGCGGCGGATAGCATGCCGGCGAGCATGCGCGCGTGTGCGGAGCGCGCCAGCGCAAAATTGAAACGTTTGGCTCTCATGTGAAACTCGATCCTCGTAGATAACCGTCGTGCCGGCGGTGGCGCTGGTCCGGCTGACCCGGACCTTGTCGTTTTTGTCTGACGGTTGCAGCAAGGTTGCTGCGACGCGCCATGCACTGGGTAACGGCGTGCGCGACGGCTTCTTGAGCAGGTTTCACGAGAAAAACAGGGGTTGGCGCAAACGATTACGTTGCTGCTTCGCAGCATGAACGCGCGTTTGGAACGGCCGGCACAGAAGGTGGGGTCGAGCCGGCGCGCGGCCCGGTCGGGTGAAACGTGCCGCGCGGGCCGGTTTGCGCGGTACGGAAAACATCTTTCAGGATTCGGCCGCGGTGGAAGGTTGTTTACGCTTCCCCTGATGTGACGCGAATATTGTCGGGCGTACGATCGTGCTTCGCTCAACGTTTCGTCGGGAGACAAGCATGGATCGCCGTTTCCGTTGGCTGGCCGTCGCGCTGTCCTGTGCGCTGGCAGGCGCCGCGCACGCCGAGGCCCTTACCGGTACGCTGAAGAAGATCAAGGACACGGGCATCGTGTCGCTGGGCATTCGCGAGTCATCGGTGCCGTTCTCGTATTCGGACAATCAGCAGAAGAACATCGGCTACTCGCGGGACATCGCGTCGCGCATCATCGATCAGTTGAAGACGGACCTGAACCTGCCGAACCTCGCGGTGAAGGAAATTCCGATCACGTCGCAGAACCGGATTCCGCTGCTGCAGAACGGGACGATCGACTTCGAATGCGGATCGACGACGAACACGCTCGAACGGCAGAAGCAGGCCGCGTTCTCGAACAGCATTTTTCTCTATGGCATCCGCTTCAGCACGCGCAAGGATTCGGGCGTGAAGGACTTCACGGACCTGGCCGGCAAGACGGTCGCGACGACGGCCGGCACGTCGGACGAGCGCCTGCTGCGCAAGCTCAACGAAGAGAAAGGGATGAACATGACGATCATCAGCGCGAAGGATCACGCCGAAGCGTTCATGAACGTCACGACCGGGCGCGCGGTGGCATTCGTGATGGACGAGCCGCTGCTGTACGGCGAGATCGCGAAGGACCGCAACCCGGGCGCGTATTCAGTCACGGGCACGCCGCTCGTCCACGAAAACTACGCGTGCATGATGCGCAGGGACGATCCCGCGTTCAAGCAGGTGGTCGACGGCGTGATCGCGAAGATGCAGACGTCGGGCGCGGCCGAGAAGCTTTACGACCGGTGGTTCACGCAACCGATTCCGCCGAAGGGCGTGAGCCTCAACTATCCGCTGTCGCCGGAGATGAAGCAGCTGTTCAAGAATCCGACGGACCAGGCGCAGTACTGATCCGGCCGTCACGGTGAACAACCGCCGGCGCGTGCCGGCGGGTCGGACGGGAAGGGCGAGTGACGCGAAACGCGTCGGGCGGCGAGGTCGGGCGCGCGTGGCGCCGGGCCGTCACGATGACGGATGCATCCCGGCTAGCGTCTTTCAGGATGTGCCGCAATCGGCATTCAACCTCGCCTGCGCCAGGGGAATCCTGTCGCCTGATGCAACAACAGGCACAATACGGAATTCGCCACGATCGCACGCATGTTCGCAATTCGAACATTGACGGTGCGACACTGCTGCCCGAGATCCTTCCCAGTCGTCATGAACGCCACGTCCACTCCCGCGCGCGAGTCGAATTCGCCGCGCTTCCTGCTGTTCCTGATCTGCCTGTTTTCGTCCGCCGGCCAGCTTGCGATCGACATCTATGTGCCGGCGCTGCCCGACATGGCACGGTCGTTCGCGACCACGCCGCAGGCGATCCAGTCGAGCGTGTCCGGCTACATGGCGGCCTATGCGCTCGGCCAGCTGATCTTCGGGCCGATCGCCGACGCATACGGGCGCAAGCGGGTGCTCGCGTTCGGGCTCGTGATCTACACGATCGGCTGCGTGCTGTCGCTCGGCGCGCCGAACCTGGAAACGTTCGTGCTCGCGCGCTGCCTGCAGGGCTTCGGGATCGCGACCACCAACCTGCTCGCGAAGGCGATCATCACCGATTCGTTCTCGGGCCAGGCGCTGATGCATGCGTTCACGTACATGTCGATCGCGTGGGGGCTCGCACCGATCATCGCGCCGGTGATCGGCGCGCACCTGCAGGAATGGTTCGGCTGGCGCGCGTGCCTCGTGTTCCTGCTGGTGTACTCGCTGGCGATGTGGGCGCTGCTGTGGCACTACCGTGAAACCTTGCCGAAGCCGGTGCATCTCGAGCCGCGCACGCTGATGACGAATGCGGGCAAGGTGCTCGCGAGCCCGGTGTTCCAGAGCTGCTTCCTCGCGCAGGGGCTGTGCTACAGCATCCTGCTCGTGTTCAACATCGTCGGGCCGTTCATGGTGCAGACCACGCTGCACAAGCCGCCAACCTTCTTCGGCTATCTCGCGCTCGGGATCGGGCTCATGTATTTCCTCGGCGGCCTGTCGAACCGGATTCACGGCCGCGGGCTGCCCAGCGCCGAGCAGCGGCTGCGCATCGGCGCGCGCGTGATGGCCGGCGCATCGGTCGCGATGCTGGTGCTGGCGCTGACCGTCGGCCTGCGCGTGTGGACGCTCGCGACGCCGGTGCTCGTGATGGGTTTCTGCGCGGGCGCGATGTACCCGACGCTGATGGCCAAGGGCAATTCGCTGTTTCCGCATATCGCCGGCCTGACGAGCGCGATCCTCGGTTGCGCGCTGCTGCTCGTGTCGTCCGCGATGATGGGGCTGGCCGGGTTCGTGTCGATTCACGTGCTGACGCCGCTCGCGGTGTTCTTCGTCGCGTTGTCGTTCATCGTCGTATGGATGGTGACGAAGCTGTTGCGGTACCTGTCGCAGCAGCAGGCCGCGCCCGTCGTGTGCGGGAGCGGGGAAGCGGCGTAGCAGGCCGGAAGGTGGCGCCGCCACTGAATGCATGACGCTATGCGCGCATGCCTGCCAAGGCTGCGTTGTGCGGTCGTGATGTCACGACCGGGACGTATGCATGGTCACGATGGACGACAGCTTTCGCCGACACGTTCATAACCCGAATCGCATTCCCACGAGCGCCCGGTGAAATCGACATGCGCGTTGGGTGGCACGCGCAGTCGTGCGCAGCTTCCACCGGTCTGAATGAAGCCGGCGTCGCATTCCCATCCGAAACCGGTTGGAATCGCGTGCGCGTGCTGCGGTATGGCAGCCGGCACGCATGACGATCCGATGCGGCTGAGGCCGTTGGGGCACGGCGATTCGTGCTCAGTCTGGCGCGACGCGCCCGGACACCCGAGACGATCGACTCCCGGCGGACAGGATTCCGGACGAGGCGCCTCCATTTGCATCGGTGGCCGCGTATCGAGCACGGGCGCATTGACCGTTTGCTTGAGCGGTGTGGGGCGAGATTGCGATCGCGCGCGCTCCGTGAGCGTCGGCGGCGACTCCGATCGCTCGGGGCGGCCGCTGTCGCGCTGCTGAAGTGCGATCGGTGCCGGGTGGCTTTCGATGGTCGTTGCCGCGTGCCGCTGGCCGGCGGGCCGGCCGGGTGCCTCCGCGGGCCGTGTGGACGGGCGATGGATCAGCGCGAGGGTCGCGCCGGCTACGAGGGCAATGACTGCCGCGCCGGCGGCGATCCGGCGTCCGTATCCGACACGCGATGAAGCGCGCCTATCCCGCTGCGTGATGCTGCGGCGTTCGACGATCCCGTGGTCGGGAAGCCCGTCGGACACGATAGGTGTGGCAACGGCCGGTGCGGAACGTATGCCGTCGGGCAGGGTGAGGCCGCATGCGATGGCGTCCGCATCGGCTTTCGGTGTGCCCGCCGAGCGCAGTGCGCCGATGACGTCGGTGCCGGCGTCACGTGCCGTGCCTGCGAGTCGGAGCCATTGGAAATAGGTGTCGGCGTCGATCGTATCGCTTGATTCGGCACGATGCGTGGCACGTTCCATCACGTTGTCCATTCGTTATGCCTCGTCGCGCAGCAGTATCGTGGTGCCGTGCCGGGCGACGCCCGGCCACGTCGTCCGATGTTCGAGCGTGACTGCGCATTCGCTGAAAAACGGATAGTCTCGCCACGCGTCGCGATTGCCTATCACATAGAGTATGCGTTTGGCGCGGCTGACTGCGACGTTGAGCAGGTTCGGCTTCTCCGATGCCCATGCTTTCGCGCCGTGGCGCTCCGGATGGCCGCCCAGTACGAGCAGGACGACATCCGATTCCTTGCCCTGCACCGTATGGATCGTGCCGATCTTGACATTCCCGTATCGATTGCCGAGCGTGTCTTGCAAACCTTGTGTCACCTCCCGGAACGGGGAGATGACGTAGATCGTTCCGGAGACGTCGTCGTGCGCATGAATGTCGTCGAGAATCGTGGCGACGACACGCCCCTCGTCGGGGATCCAGTGCCCATGCGCGTCGCGTCCCTCGACATGAATCCAAGTCGTGTCGGGAAGAGCAAGTTTCGCGCGCGTGACGGTGCCGAATACCATCATCCCGTTGTACGCGATTTTGTTGGCGACATTGAACATGGCGGAGTCGCAGCGACGATGAACCCGAAGCGGGGCGCTGACCCAGAGCGCGTTGCCTTCGTGATCGGGAAGATAGGTGCCGACCGTCGAGATCCGGTCGGCGAGTCGCTGGATCGACTGGCGGCCGGGCGTCCACGTCGCATCGACACCGAAGCGGGTGCGCAACGCCTGTTGCGAGGTGAACGGCAGTGGCAGGATCGGCTCGAGCTGAAGCGGATCGCCGACCACGACGGCCCGCCTGGCACGCCAGAGCGCACCCACGGCGGCCTGCGGCAGCCCTTGTCCGGCTTCGTCGATCAACAGCCAGCCAATTTCCTCGCGTTGAAGATTGGTGAATAGGCGACCGAACGAAGCGAACGTGCTGGATATGACCGGCACCACGGTGAAAAGCGTTTGCCACGCGGATTTCACGGCTTGGCGGGACACGCCTCCCGGTACGGAACCTTGCAGGATGTCGACCATGCCGAAGAGATTGGACCGGAAGATATGGGCGTTTTCGGCTGCGAACGCCTGATGCAGATTCAGCGCTTCAAGAAACACTTTCGCCCGGGCGTCATTCCAGGCCCGGTCGGTCCAAGGCGACGACAGTTCGCGGTTGTGGTCCGTGCAATCGCGATCAACGAAATGGTCGCCCAGGATCGCGCGTGCGTGGACGAGCCCGGCATCGAGTCGCGTGATGTCGTCCGCAAGCAGCGTGATTTCGGCGTGGGCCTCGCGTTCGAGTTGTTCCGCGCCTTGGCGCGCGACATTGGCCTGATCCACGATGCCGGCGGCGGCGTCCATCGCATCGCCGGCCTGTTTTTCGGTATCGACGCATGCGAGAAATCTGATTCGCCAGTCCCGGTGCGCGCGACCGAAGCTGAACAAATTCTCGATGAAGCCCGGGCGGGCATGCAGGTGATCGATTTTTTGAGCATGCGCCTGTCTTGCCCGTTCGATCGCTGCCGTATGACGTGTTCGTGCGACTTCGTGCGCGTTTGCCGCGTTCGCTGTTGCCTGATTGCGGTCCCGTGCAAGTGCGCGCAGCGCACCCAGGCGCGACCGCGCGGCATGAAGCAGGTCGGCTTGCCGGGCCCAGTCTTCGCGCTGTGTCCGCAGTTTCGATTCATCGGAACAGGCTCGTCGGAAGCGCTCGACCGACTCGCGCCATATCGACGGCCGGCGTCTGGCGTGATCGCCGAGCCAGGTCAGCAGGCCCGGCAGCCCTTTTTCGCTCGCCGGTTCGTCGTTCGATCGACGCTCGTCCTTTTTTTCGTCCCACCAGACATCGCGAAGGAACGCCATCCGGTTCGTCTTGTTGCCGAGACGGGCCGCCAGCAAGCCCCATACCGGCTTGTCGTCACCGAGCGCGCGCGCGGCGAGATCCGGGAAATAGTTGATGCTCGGTTTCCAGATGTCGTCAATCGCATCGGCTCCCGGTAGTTCGAGGGTGATGTTTTCGACCGCGCCGTTGTTGGCGGAGGCCACCACGATCTCGAAGCCCGAGAACTCCGGCTTCCATAAATGGATGGTTCGCTGACGATTGTCGGATCCCCAGCCGTCGATGCCGTTGAACGCGTCTTCCGGTCTGCGCAGCGAAGCAAGCTTTTCAGCCCGTTCGACGACGATGTGCGCGACGAGATCGCGGAGCAAGGTGGTCTTGCCCGTGCCGGGCGGTCCGTTGACGCTGAATATGCCGGCGCCGCCGTCCAGTTCGCGAGTCATCCGATTGATCGCGAACTGCTGACTGAAGACCAGCGGGTGGTGCCCGTTCGCCGGCCAGCGCCCGGACGGGTAGCGGTCGGGCGACAGGGCGTCGTACATCGCATCGACCGATTGCCGTGTGTCGTTGCGTGCTGCGTTGTCAATCTCGCTATCCGGGCTCAGGTAGGACGATAAAGCGGCTCCCGTGTCGTTCCGCTCGAAGGCGTCGGCGACCCGCTTCAGGTCGTCGACAAAGAAGCTGTTCAGGAAGTCGGCGCGGTCGACCTGATATTCCTTGCTCGTCGCGACTTGTCGCGACTGGATGCGGGCACGCTCGTCCGGCACCTCTTTCGTCAGACCGATCTCCTTGAACAGCAATTCGGTGATGGCGTCGACGTCGCCCAACGTCAGCTTGCGCCCGACGTCGATTTTCTGCGCGAGTAGCGCCTTACCTTCCTCGTCGTCGTCAGGAACGGCGAATATCTGGCGCAACCTGATCAGAAAGTCATCGGCGAATAGCTCGAATCCATTGAGCCAGCCCGGCGAATCCGGGCCCTGTGTGATCGTGCGTCCCCATGCCCACGCGCATGCGGACACGACGAACGTGTCGAAGAGCGGACGCCCGTCATGATCGACACGAATCAGGAAGCATGCGGAAAGACTGTCCAGCCGCGAGTCGAATGATTGCGGATCCTTCCCGAAGATCGATTCGAGAAATTCGCGTACACGCCGAACCAGATAGACACCGCCGTAGATGTCGTGGCGCCATACACTGTCCTCCTCCGCGGCCGGAAGGCGCTTGAATCCGGGTTGCCAGGGCGCGAGATTGTCTTCCGGCGTAACCCTGTCTGTCTGCTTCGTTCGCTTGCCGGGTTTCAGATCAATATCGGGAACGGATTGCGGATTGAAGATTTCAGTGGCGCGCCAGTAATTTAGAATCTTTGCTTTCGTATTCATGTGACTCGGAAGGGTATTGCGCTACGTGAGGCGAATGAAGTGCCTGCGTCGTCAGATGGTGGGCACTCTACCCAATTGTTCGTCGGATGGGAAATGTGTGGTCTAACGCTGATTGTTTAGGAAATGGTGGCAAACCGCCTTTTATTTCAATTCAAGAAAAAATAAGGCGGATATGTTCGATGTCGATCATTTCAGTCAATCGGAGACCGGCGATCGGATTTTGAATGAAAATAAGCCGGATACGTGACCCATTTAAATCGCGGCGGCATGCATCGATCTGGCGCAGTGAACGGGATTCCCGGATGAATTCCCGCCGATTGGCAGTTACAGCGACGATGAATCTGAAATATCCGCGAGATCGTCCGCGATCAAGTCGGGTCTTACAGCGGATGCGCGGCGCCGGCCTGCGCCAGTAACGATACGGCAGCCGGATCCGGCTGCCCGTTCGAATCGATCGCGCCGGCCTTGGCCAGCGCGACGAGGTCGCTGTCGACACCCGGTTGCCCGACCACGAACGACGTCGTCAGGAACGCCGGCGACGCGAGCGTGACCGCATAGCGCTGCTGCAGGTTCGATACCACGGCCGATTGTGCGGCCTGGACCGCGTTCGGATCGTTCATCACCTGCTGATCGTGCAGGTTGCCCTGGAAATTGCCGATCAGCCCGGCCGTGTTCGTGCCGAGCTGCGCGGCGAGATAGACCAGCATCAGCTCGGTCTCGGGCGTCGTATTGAAGGTGCCGCCCGCATAGGCGAGCGAATGCAGGCTCGTGCCGCCCGACGCCACGGTGATGACGCACGGCAGCGTGGCGTTGACCGTCACACGATAGTTGCCGCCGCCGTCCGTCAGCGTCGTCGCCGAGCCTGCCGCACAACTGACCGTCACCTGCGCGCTGGCGAGCGGGTCGCCCGTCGCGGCCGTGCCCGACAGCGCGACGGTTTGCGTGTTGTTGTTGAAGCACGCGTCGACGCCGAAGCAGGCATCGCCGTTGCACGCCTGGAGGGCGGCGAGCGTTGCAACGCACAAGACGCCCAGCGCGGGGCGGGTGAAGCGCATCGGGCGGATGTTCATGGTCGCTGGTCTCCGGGAGAGGGAAGCAGCTGAGATGCGCCCGGGGACGCGGCGCTGTTCACATTCTAGATTCCGGATCTGCGGGCTGCATGCCCGTTTGCCGGCTCCGCCGGAAACCTTCAGTCCCCTTCGCGATGGGTTGTGTCGCGGGACGATCAAAACGACCGGAGAACGTGCCGTCCACGAGCGAGCCGGCGCGCCGTTTCCGACATACCCTCCAAACGACAGGCAGGCCGGCCAGTCAGGCCGGCTTGGCCGCTCAGGGCTTGCGCGCGGCCGCTTTCGCGAACGCGCCGCGCACCTCGAAGCTGATCGTATCCGCGACGTTGCCGCGCGCATCGACGAGTTCGAGCCGGTGCCGGCCCGGCCACGGCAGCCAAGCGATACGGTCGGCATGCCCGATCACCTTGTCGTCGAGCCGCCACGCGAACTTCGTCGAGCGTCCGGCCGAGCGCTCGAACCAGATGCGCTGGTTCTTCGGCGGAATGTCCGGGTCGATTGCGAAGATCGTGCCGTCGGTCGGCGCGCCGATCGTCAGCGGCGCACGCGCGCCGTCCTTGCCCGGCGTGACGGGCGCCGCGAGCCGGATCGTGTCGACCGCCGTCCCGGCGAGGAACCACTCGTTGCGCGCCGGCTCGATGTCGCGTTCGAACGCGATGCGGCGCGTCTCGACGCCGGCCGGCGCGCGCGGCGCGCGGCTCGGCAGGTCGCGGTGCAGGTAGCCGACGACGGCCGACCACACGGGCGACGCGCCCGTGACGCCCGACACGTCCCACATCGGCGAGCCGTCCGCATTGCCGACCCATACGCCGACCGTATAGCGCGACGTGAAACCGACGGTCCAGTTGTCGCGCATGTCCTTGCTCGTGCCGGTCTTCACCGCCGAGAAAAAGCGCGTCGCGAGCGGGTTGTCGAAGCCGAACGTGCGGACGCGCGCGTTGTTGTCGGACAGGATGTCGGTGACGACGAAGCTGGCTGCCTCGCTGAACACGCGCGTGCCGCCGTCTGCACGCGCACGCGCCGGTGCCGACGCGCCGGACGCCGGTGCCGGTGCAGCGGCCGGCAGGTCGACGACCTGGCGCGCGACACCGCCGTTCGCGAGCGCGCGATACGCATTGGTCAGCGACAGCAGCGTGACGTCCGCACTGCCGAGCGCGAGGCTGAAGCCGTAGTAATCGCCTTCCTGCGCGAGCGGCAGGCCGAGCGCGGTCAGCGTGCGCGCGAAGCGGTGCGGCGTGACGAGCACGAGCGTACGCACGGCCGGTACGTTCAGCGAGCCGCCGAGCGCGCTGCGCACGCTTACCCAGCCCTTGAAATCCTTGTCGTAGTTCTGCGGAATGTACAGCCCGCCGCCGGCGGCGAGGTTGATCGGCGCGTCGTCGAGCAGCGACGCGGCCGTCAGCCGTTTCTCGTCGAGCGCCTGCGCATAGAGGAACGGTTTGAGCGTCGAGCCGGCCTGGCGCGGCGCGAGCACGGCATCGACGTCGCGCGCGCTCGACAAGGCCCCCGACGATCCGACCCACGCGCGAATCTCGCCGGTCGCGTTGTCGATCACGACGACCGCACCGTCCTGCACGTTGCGCCGGTGCGCGGGCGCGTTGAGTTCGGTCAGCGCGCGCACCAGCGTGTCGCGCGCGAAGCGTTGCAGCGGCGCATCGAGCGTCGTGCGCACCTGCGCGCCGGCCGCCGGCTTGACCTCGGCCGCGATGCGCCGCGCGAAATGCGGGGCGAGGGCGGCGCCGTCGTCGCGCACCGCGTTGGCCGGGCGCGCGACGATGAGCTGCACATAGCCGTCGAGCGATGCGCACGCCTGCTCGGCGTGCATGTCGCGCAGGATCCGGCACGCACGCTCGGCGATTTTCGCGGGTGCTGCGTTGGGCGCGCGCACGAGTGCCGCCGCGATCGCGGCTTCGCGCGCGTCGAGGCCCGACGGCGCCTTGCCGAACAGCACCTGCGACAGTGCGCCGAGCCCGACCGTCTCGCCGCGGAACGGCACCAGGTTCAGGTAGGCCTCGAGGATCTGGTCTTTGCGCCAGCCGCGTTCGAGCAGCAGCGCGTTCATCGCCTGCGTGGCCTTCTGCGGCAGCGAACGCTGGCCCGAGCGGCGCGGCGAATCGCTGAGCAGCCCGGCGAGCTGCATCGTGACGGTCGATGCGCCGCGCGTGCGCTCGTTCCACAGGTTGCCCCATGCGGCGCCGGCGATCCCGCGCCAGTCGACGCCGCTGTGTTCGTAGAAGCGCTTGTCCTCGGACACGACGATCGCCTCGCGAAACGCGGGCGATACATCAGCGAGCGACACCCAGTCGCCGCGCCGTTCGGTGAGGTCGACGCGCGTACGCTGCAGCGGCGTACCGTCGCGCGCGAGCAGCACCCAGTCGGAGCTGCGCCAGTTGCGGCGCACGTCGTCGTAGCCGGGCAACGCATGCGCGACCAGCGGCGCGGCCAGCACGACGGCGACGAACAGGCGGCCGGCGAAACGCGCCGGCCGCGGCAATGCCAGATCGATCATCACTGACTCGTTACTTGCTCGCGTCGGCCGCCTTCACGGTCATCGGCGGGTTCGGCCACAGGCCGTACACGGACGGCGCGTACAGCGCCTCGACGCGCGTCGGCGGCAGCCCGAACGTGCCGACGTTGTTCAGCCGCACCGTGTACTCGACCGAGAATTTGCCCTTCGGCAGATAGTCGTAGTACGCGCGGTAGCCGTCGAAATCGCGCTCGATGAACGCCGGCCATGCGCCGTCCGGCGTCTTCTCGCCCTGCGTCGCCGCTTCGGAATCGCGGCCGAGGCCCGAGCCCAAGATCGTCGCGCCGGCCGGGATCGGATCGTTGACGGCGACCCACGTCATGTCGCTTTGCGCATCGATGTCCAAATGCACGCGCACGACGTCGCCGCGCGTCAGCACGCCCTTGACGGCAGGCGACACCGGCGTGACGGTCTTCGTGATCCGGTAGCCGGCCGCGAACGGCGAACGCAGTGGCACCGCCGCGAGGCTCTCGACCGTCGCCCACGGGCGGCCCGTGCCGTCCTGCGTGACGGACAGCGTGGCCGGCGCTTGCGACGCGCGCGGCCACGGCAGCATCACGCTGCGTGCGGCGGCGGCGCGGGTGGCGGCCGTGGCCGATGCCGGCGTGTCGGCCAGCGCCTGCGCCTGCGACCACGAGATCGAGCGCTCGTCCCCGCCCAGCGCGATCTTCGTTGCGCCGGCGACCGGCGTGCTCTCGTAGGTACGCGAGAAGCGCTCGATCGCGAGCAGGCCAAGCGCATTCGACGTCGTCGTCTGCCACGCGCCCTGGCGTTGCAGCGCGAGCAGGCCGGCCGTCACGCGCGGCATCTCGTCCTTCCATGCCGGGTCGCCCGCGAATTCCAGCGCGAGACGCGCGGCGTTGGTCTCGTTGCTGGTCATCAGCCACCACAGGTCGTCGTCGCGCGCGGTCGAGAACACGAGCTGCGTGCCCTGGTACGTGAGGCGCGCGCGCAGGATCTGTTCGACCTGTGCGCGTTTCTCGTCGCGTTGCGGGATGTCCTTCACGCGCGTCAGGATCGCGTGATAGTCGATCACCGCCGACGTCGGCCACTGGTTCGGCGCGATCTCGATCGAGCCGAGCATGCGGCCCTGTGCGGCGCCGAAGCGCGACAGCGCCTCGATGGCGGCCAGCTTGCGCAGATCGCGGTCCTGGCGCGGCGCCCATGCGTTGCGCTCGATGCGGCCGTCGACGAAGCGCGCGAGCCCGGCTTCGAGCTGGGTGCGCAGGTCTTCCGGCAGCGCGAAGCGCGGATCGAGGCGGCTGACTTCGTCGGACACCACGAGCAGGTACGACGACAGCGTCGGGCTGCCGTGGTGCGAATCGTCGGACGACGGCGGGAAGTAGCTCGCGAGTCCGTCGCTGTCGAGGTAGACGGGCATGCGGGCGATCAGCGCCTGCCATTGGGCGGGATCGCGCAGCCCGATTGCGCGCGACGTCTGCTGTTCGAGACAGCGGTACGGATAGCGCTCGAACCAGCGCCGGACGCCGGGCAGGCCGTCGGCGAGCTTCGACTGCATCGACACGGCGATGCCGCCGCGCGGCGAACCCTGCGCGTTGTTCACGGCGCCGGCCGGGGCCGACACGGGCACCGTCAGCGTGCCGTCGACCTGTGCGAGCGTCGCCTGCTGCACGGTCACCGGCAGCGCGGGCACGACCTTCTGCGCGACCGCCAGCGCGTCGGACGCGCGCTTGCCGCCTTGCTCGGCCGCTTCGATGCGCCAGTTCAGCGCACCGGCCGCGTCGAGTGCCTGCTCGGGCACGGTGATCGTCCACGCGACCTCGGTCGCCGTATTGGCCGCCAGCGACAGGGTTTGCGGTGCGACCTCGAGGCCCGTCACGCGCGGCGTCACGACGACCTGCATCGCGCGGTCGGTCGTGTTGCGCAGCGTGACCTGCGCGCGGAACGCGTCGCCTTCGCGCACGAGCGGCGGCAGGCCGGAGATCAGCTGCAGATCCTGCGTGCTGCGGATCGACGTGCTGCCCGTGCCGAAACGGTCGGGGCCGACCGCCGCGATCGCGACGATCCGGAAGCGCGTGAGCGCGTCGTTCAGCGGCACCTCGACGGTCGCGCTGCCGTTCGCGTCGAGCGTCACGCGGGGGTTCCACAGCAACAGCGTGTCGAACAGCTCGCGCGTCGGCGCGCTGCCGCCCCCGCCGCCGGCCGGCACGGCCTTGCGGCCGAAGTGGCGTCGGCCGACGATTTCCATCTGCGCGGTGGCCGTCTCGACGCCGTACGCGCGCCGGCGCAGCATCGCGTCGAGCAGGTCCCAGCTGTTGTTCGGCATCAGTTCGAGCAGCGCTTCATCGACGGCCGCGACGGCGATTTGCGTGCCGGCCGGTGCGGGCTGGCCGTTCGGCAGCGTGACCTTCACGTGCGCCTGCGCCTTGCTGCGCACCGTGTAGCGCGTCGCGTCGGTCGTCACGGTCACGCCGAGTCGGTGGACGCCCGTGCCGACCTTGATTTCGCCGAGGCCGTAGCGGAACGCGGGCTTCGACAGGTCGACGAATGCGGTCGGCGCTTCATAGTGGCGGCCTTCGCGCCAGAATGCGCGCGCCCATTCGACCGGTGCTTTCCAGCCCCACGTGAAGAACGAGTACCACGGCACCTCGCGGATCCGGCCGCGCAGCGCGAGCACCGACACGTAGACGTTCGGCCCCCACGATTCGCCGACCTTCAGGTCGACGGTCGGGTTCTTGCCGTTCAGTTCGACGATGTGCGTTTCCATCACGCCACCGCGTTCGACCGCGACGAGCGCGGTGGCATAGCGGAACGGCATCCGCACCTGGAAGCGGGCCGTTTCGCCCGGTTCGTACGAAGTCTTCTCCGGAATCACGTCGATCCGGTCGGTGTTGTCGCCGCCGAACCAGAGTTCGTCTTCACGCGTGACCCACACCGACGTCGACGCGTTCGACGTGCGCCCGTCGCCGTCCTTCGCGACCGCGATCAGTTGCACGTTGCCGGCCTGTTCGAGCGTCGCGTCGCAGGCCATGCGGCCCTTGTCGTCGGTCTTGCCCGAGCACAGCACGCCGAGGTCGCGCGTGTCGCTCTTGTTGTCGTACGCATAGAAGCCGCCGACCATCCGCTTGCGCGACGACGTCGTGATGTGTGCGACGCCCTTGATTTCGATCGGCACGGAGGCGCGCGGCTTGCCCTGCAGGTCGACCGCCAGCGCCTGAACCGGCACGCGCTGGCCTACCGACACCCAGCGGCCCGCCTTGATGCCGGCCACCACCGCGGCCGGCCACAGGATCGTGTCGCCGCGGATCGTCTGCACTTCGCCGTTCGGATCCGCGAACGTCGCTTCGAGCGCGATGCGCTTCGGCGCGTCGACATCCGGCAGGCCCTTGAGCGTGACCGAGCCCGCGCCGTTGCGGTCGAGCGTCAGCGGCAGCTTGTCGGCGATCAGCTTCGTCGCATCGGGGTCGTTGTTCGAAGACGACGACGTGTTGTCACCGTCCTGCGAATCGTCGTCGGCGTTGCCGTCGCTCGCGTCGGGACGATACGGCGTGAAGCTGAAATCCTCGAAGCGATCCGCGAACGGCGGTGACGCCCACTTCATCAGCGCCGATACCTGCACGGGCAGGCTCGATGCGCCGCCGCCCGACACGTAGTCGATCTGCACCGCGAGCGGCGCTTCCTTCACCGCGACGAGCGGGCTCTTCTGCGCGTCGCGCGCACCGATCGAGCCTTTCAGCACCGGCAGGCGGAACGCCTCGACGCGGAAGCTGCCGCTGTAGTAGGTGGCGGTCGGTGCATCTTCCGGGCCGCCTTCGAGCTCGACGCTGTATTCGCCGAGCTTCGCGGCGGCCGGCAGCGTGAACTGCGTGTCCGCGCTATGGTCGGCCGCCCACGTGAGCGGCAGCTTGTACGTCTGGCCCGTGCCGAGATGGCGGATCGTCACGCGCGTCGGGTATTGCGACGGGAACGCGAGGCTCTGCAGCGTTTCGGCGCGGATGAAATGCTTCATCGACACGGTTTCGCCCGCGCGCAGCAGCGTGCGGTCGAACACCGTGTGGGCGCGCACGGTCGGCGCGCTGTCGGTGTCGGTGGGCACGTTGAAGCGCCACGATTCGATCCCGCGGTTCCAGCCCGAGCTGACGAACGCCATGTCGGGGCCGGTCTTCGGATCGTCGACCCGTGCCGACACGAAGTAGTCGTCGAAGCGCTGCTCCGACGAACTGCACGCGCGCTTCGGCTCGAACGGCCCGTCGATCTTCAGCAGGCCCTGCGCGTCGGTCTTGCCGGACGCGATTTCATCGCCGTTGCAGTCCGACACGCGGATCTGCGCGTTCGGCACCGGCTTGCCCTTGTCGAGCGTCGTGACCCATACGAGGTTGTTCTCGCGGCCCTGTTTCAGGTGCACGCCGAGGTTCGTGACGAGCACGGTGGTGCGCACGTACATGCTCGACGGCTTCGCGAGCAGCGAGCGGCCGAGCGCGGGCGACGCGAGTTCGAGCACGTAGAAGCCGGGCTTGTCGATCGGCACGCCGACCACTTCGAACGGGCGCAGCGTCTTCGGATCGGCCTTCGGCAGCGTCAGCGTCTGCGCGCCGGGCTCGCCCTTGAGCAGCGACAGCGAGCGCACGTCGATGCGGCGGTTCTTCGGCGCGGGTTGCTTTTCTCCGGCCTCGAGCGGCACGAAGACCGGGTGCTGGCCCTTGCGGTCGAGCAGGCCGGGAATCTGGCTGTCGATCGAGCCGGCCGTCATCGACCAGTTGTCGAAGCGGTCGACCGTGCGTATCCACTGACGAATTGCCGTGTCGTTCTCGACCTTCAGGTTGGCAAATTGCGCACCGCCCGCGTTGAGGCCCGCGATATGCAGGTCGGCCTCGACGTTGCGCAGCGTGACGGGTACGAGCGCGGGCGTATCGGGTTCGGCGAAGCGCTCGACGATCCCGAACGTGCCCGACGAGAATTTCGCGAGCGGCGGCATCGGCGCGGTGCGCGTCGCGAGCGGGAACAGGTCGGCGTTCGACAGCGCACGGTCGGTCACGTCGCGCAGGCCCGACGGCAGTTCGATCGTCAGGGCGGCCTGCGCGGGCAGCGGCGGGTTGAACGTGACGGTCGTCACTTCCTCGCTGTGATCGTCGGCCGCGAAAGTCGGGTTCAACGAGCCATCGGGGCCGCGCAGCTTGATCGCTTCGGCGTTCTTGCGCGAGATCGGCGCGTTGAACGACAGCGTGAGCGGACGGAGCGGCGTGCAGGGCGCCTTCGCGTTCTCGCGTTCGCACGAGAAGCTCGCGGCGAACGGTGCGCGCACGGTGAAGTCGAAGCGGCGTTCGGTTTCGTTCGCGATGCCGCTCGGGCTCGCCACGCCCTTGCCGTACACGAGCTGCATCTTCGCGCTCGCCGGCAGTGCCTGCGAGCATGACAGCGTCAGCACGCGCGCGGCTTCCTTCTTCAGCCCGAAATGATCGAGCAGGGCGTTGCGCGTATCGTCGTCGGCCGCCGTGACGGGAATGCGGTTGCCGATGCCGGCCGCCTCGCACCAGATGTTCGCGAGCGCCGAGCGCGGCTCGGCCGGGCCGTTCAGTTTCATCACGAAGACCTGGCGTTCCTCGATCTCGCGCGAGCCGGGGCGTACCGACACCGGGAACGGGCCGCCCGTCTGGAACGTGAAGCGGCGCGGGCCGCTCGCCGCATTGCCGGCGACCGAGCGCAACGTGTCGTTGAGCGCGACCGAGCAGCGAACGCCGGGCGGCAGGTCGTTTTCGAAATCGTAAACCCAGGTCTTGTCGTCGAGCCAGTGACCCTGGCCGCGCGCGGCCGTCGAGTCGTTACAGGTCACGCGCGCGGGATTCGGCGCGGAGGCCGAGCCGAACGCGACCATCGGCTCGTCGAACTTGACGACGCTCTGCCGGACTTCGGTGACGGTGCCTTGCGGCGACACGCTCACCGTGCGCGCAGCGCCCGCATGCAGCGACAGCGCCGCGGCGCCGCCGAGCAGCGCGACGGCGCCGATGCGCCAGAGCAGCCGGGTGGTGTGGCCGGGTTGATGCGTTTCTTTGTTGTGCTTGTCGTGCTGCTTCATCGCTCGATTGCCCTCGGAGGGAAGCTTTCTGTTTGATTGCACGCGATTCTAACCGACGGTCATGCACGCGCATCGCGGCACGCAGTCTGTCGCCGGCATGCGACACTGGTGCCGGTGCCGCAGATTTGTCGCGTCAACGACACAAAAATGCAGCGAAATGTCGATTGTCTCGGATTGCGGAACATTTAATGGACTATAAAAAGATTGTTCGATCCGATTTGTGCGCGTACATTTCAGGTCCGCGCCAATGTTTGAGAAATATCAAGCGTGGTTTTCCCGAATCCGGTGTTCGAGAGAAGGAAACATGCACAACGACAACACTCCCCACTCGCGTCGTGAAAGCGACGCAGCCGCAAGCGGCATCACGCGGCGTCAATGGCTGTAGGGCGCACTGGCGCTGACGGCGGCGGGCCTCACCGGCTCGCTGGCGTTGCAGGCCCTGGCTGACGATCCCGGCACTGCGCCGCTCGATACGTTCATGACGCTCTCCGAAGCATTGACCGGCAAGAAGGGGCTGAGCCGCGTGCTCGGCGAACGCTTCCTGCAGGCCTTGCAGAAGGGCTCGTTCAAGACGGCCGACAGCCTGCCGCAACTCGCCGGCGCACTCGCGTCCGGTTCGCTGAATCCCGATCAGGAAGCACTCGCGCTGAAGATTCTTGAAGCGTGGTATCTCGGCATTGTCGATAACGTCGTGATTACCTACGAAGAAGCATTAATGTTCAGCGTCGTATCCGATACGCTCGTGATTCCTTCGTATTGCCCCAACAAACCCGGCTTCTGGGCCGAAAAACCGATCGAGAGGCAAGCCTGATGGCCGATACCGATACGCAAAAAGCCGACGTCGTGGTTGTCGGATCGGGTGTCGCAGGCGCGATCGTTGCCCACCAGCTCGCGATGGCCGGGAAGTCCGTGATCCTGCTGGAAGCCGGCCCGCGCATGCCGCGCTGGGAAATCGTCGAGCGCTTTCGCAATCAGGTCGACAAGACCGATTTCATGGCGCCGTACCCGTCGAGCGCATGGGCGCCGCATCCGGAATACGGCCCGCCGAACGATTACCTGATCCTGAAGGGCGAGCACAAGTTCAACTCGCAGTACATCCGCGCGGTGGGCGGCACGACGTGGCACTGGGCCGCGTCGGCGTGGCGCTTCATCCCGAACGACTTCAAGATGAAGACGGTGTACGGCGTCGGCCGCGACTGGCCGATCCAGTACGACGACATCGAGCATTACTACCAGCGCGCCGAGGAAGAACTCGGCGTGTGGGGCCCGGGCCCCGAGGAAGACCTGTACTCGCCGCGCAAGGAGCCGTACCCGATGCCGCCGCTGCCGTTGTCGTTCAACGAGCAGACGATCAAGAGCGCGCTCAACGGCTATGACCCGAAGTTCCACGTGGTGACCGAGCCCGTCGCGCGCAACAGCCGCCCGTACGACGGCCGGCCCACCTGTTGCGGGAACAACAACTGCATGCCGATCTGCCCGATCGGCGCGATGTACAACGGCATCGTGCACGTCGAGAAGGCCGAGCAGGCCGGCGCGAAGCTGATCGACAGCGCGGTCGTCTACAAGCTGGAGACCGGGACGGACAAGCGCATCGTCGCAGCGATCTACAAGGACAAGACGGGCGCCGACCATCGCGTCGAGGGCAAGTACTTCGTGATCGCCGCGAACGGCATCGAGACGCCGAAGATCCTGCTGATGTCCGCGAACCGCGATTTCCCGAACGGCGTCGCGAACAGCTCCGACATGGTCGGCCGCAACCTGATGGACCATCCGGGCACTGGCGTGTCGTTCTATGCGAACGAGAAGCTGTGGCCGGGCCGCGGCCCGCAGGAAATGACGTCGCTGATCGGTTTCCGCGACGGCCCGTTCCGCGCGACCGAAGCCGCGAAGAAGATCCACCTGTCGAACATGTCGCGGATCAATCAGGAAACGCAGAAGATCTTCAAGGGCGGCAAGCTGATGAAGCCCGCGGAGCTCGACGCGCAGATCCGCGACCGTTCCGCGCGCTACGTGCAGTTCGACTGCTTCCACGAAATCCTGCCGCAGCCCGAGAACCGCATCGTGCCGAGCAAGACGGCCACCGACGCGGTCGGCATCCCGCGCCCCGAGATCACGTATGCGATCGACGATTACGTGAAGCGCGGCGCCGTGCACACGCGCGAGGTCTACGCGACGGCCGCGAAGGTGCTCGGCGGCACCGAAGTCGTCTTCAACGACGAGTTCGCGCCGAACAACCACATCACGGGCGCGACGATCATGGGCGCGGATGCACGCGACTCGGTCGTCGACAAGGACTGCCGCACGTTCGACCATCCGAACCTGTTCATTTCGAGCAGCTCGACGATGCCGACCGTCGGTACGGTGAACGTGACGCTGACGATCGCGGCGCTTGCGCTGCGGATGTCGGACACGCTGAAGAAGGAAGTCTGACCGTGCGGAAATCTACTCTCACCTTCCTCCTCGCCGGCTGCCTCGCGCTGCCGGGGCTCGTCCGCGCGGCCGATTCGGCCGATCCTGCGCAGGTCAAGCGCGGCGAATACCTCGCGATCGCGGGCGACTGCATGGCGTGCCACACCGCGAAGGGCGGCAAGCCGTTCGCGGGCGGTCTCGGCATGCCGGTGCCGATGCTCGGCAAGATCTATACGAGCAACATCACGCCCGATCCCGATACCGGTATCGGCAACTGGACCTTCGACGACTTCGAGCGCGCGGTGCGTCACGGCGTCTCGAAGAACGGCGACAACCTGTACCCGGCGATGCCGTACGTGTCGTACGCGAAGATCAACGACGACGACGTGCAGGCGCTGTACGCGTACTTCATGCACGGCGTCGAACCGGTCAAGCAGGCGCCGCCGAAGAACGAGATCCCCGCGCTGCTGAGCATGCGCTGGCCGCTGAAGATCTGGAACTGGCTGTTCCTGAAGGACGGCGTGTACCAGCCGAAGCCGGCGCAGAGCGCCGAGTGGAACCGCGGTGCGTATCTGGTGCAGGGCCTCGCGCACTGCAGCACGTGCCACACGCCGCGCGGCATCGCGATGCAGGAGAAGTCGCTGGATGAAACCGGCGGCAGCTTCCTGTCGGGTTCGGTGCTCGCGGGCTGGGACGGCTACAACATCACGTCCGACCCGAACGCGGGGATCGGCGGCTGGACGCAGCAGCAGCTCGTCCAGTACCTGCGCACCGGCAGCGTGCCGGGCCTCGCGCAGGCGGCCGGCCCGATGGCCGAGGCGATCGAGCACAGCTTCTCGAAGATGACGGAAGCCGACATCGGCGCGATCTCGACGTACATCCGCACGGTGCCGGCGGTGGCCAGCGGCGACGCGAAGCAGTCGCGCTCGTCGTGGGGCAAGCCGGCCGAGGACGGCCTGAAGCTGCGTGGCGTCGCGCTCGCGTCGTCGGGCATCGATCCGGCACGGCTGTACCTCGGCAACTGCGCGACCTGCCACCAGATGCAGGGCAAGGGCACGCCGGACGGCTATTACCCGCCGCTGTTCCACAACTCGGCGGTCGGCGCACCGAATCCGACCAACCTCGTGCAGGTGATCCTGAACGGCGTGCAGCGCAAGGCCGGCAGCGAGGACGTCGGGATGCCGGCGTTCCGCCACGAGCTGTCGGATGCGCAGATCGCCGCGCTGACGAACTACCTGACCGGGCAGTTCGGCAACCCGGCCGCGAAGGTGACCGAGCAGGACGTCGCGAAGCTGCGCTGATGCGGCGCGCGACAAAGCAGGGCGACCACCCAGAGGAGGCGCACAGCACATCGGGCGGGCCCGATGCCGGTTGTTGCAGAGCGGGGCGGGCGGCGCAGGCGGCCGCCCGTCCTGGTTCGTTGGCAATCCGGTGCGCGTAGGCCGCGCATCGATTTCGTTGATCGAGACCATGACACCGAATCAACCGTTTCTCGCGTCCCAGCGCGATGTGCTGCTGCTGCTGTCCCGGATCCTGCTCGTGATCCTGTTCGTGATGTTCGGCTGGAAGAAGATCGTCGACTTTTCCGGTACGATCGCGTTCATGGGTTCGGAAGGCGCGCCCGCGCCGATCATCTCCGCCGCGATCTCCGTCGTGATGGAGCTGTTCGCCGGGATCGCGATCCTCGTTGGTTTCCAGACGCGCCCGCTTGCGCTGCTGCTTGCGCTCTATACGATCGGCACCGGCATCATCGGTCACCACTACTGGACGATGACGGGCGGCGAGCAGATCGACAACATGATTCATTTCTACAAGAACATCGCGATCGCGGGCGGCCTGCTTGCACTGTGCGCAGCGGGCCCCGGTCGATATTCGATCGATCGCGGATAAACAGACCCTGGGCGCGCGCATGGGGCGCGCGCGGGAAGGTCGAGACTCCGAGGGGGCATCATTTTGCGACTTAAACATTTCGCATGGCTGATCGCGGCTGCCACACCGGCGGCTGCTTTTGCACAGACGAGTGTGATGCTGTACGGCCGGATCGACGGCGGCATCGAATACCTGAACCACATCGCGACGCCGAACGGCAGCAAGTCGCGCTGGAGCGCGGAAGGCGGCGACTGGGGTACCAGCATGTTCGGCCTGAAGGGCTTCGAGGATCTCGGCGGCGGGCTGTCGACCGTCTTCAACCTGGAAACCGCGTTCCAGGTGATGAACGGCACGACGGGCGGCGGGCGCATGTGGTCGCGGCGCGCGTATGTCGGGCTGAAGAGCGACACGTGGGGCCAGCTGCAGGCCGGCCGCAACCTGTTCATCGACAGCGACGGCGTGTGGGAATTCGATCCGTTCGTGCAGCAGGCGTTTTCGTCCGCGTCGCTCGTGCGCGGCCGCAACTGGCAGCAGAGCAGCAACAACATCGAATACCACAGCCCGGTGATCGGCGGCTTCGACGTGCAGGCGCAGTATGCGTTCGGCAACCAGTCGCGCGGCTTCAACTACGGTGCGGCTGACGATTTCGGCCGCTCGGACGGGATCATGATCTCGTACCACTCGCCGGTGTTCGACGTGCGTGGCATGTACGACGAACTGCGCGACAACAACGGCAAGTTCAGCAACATCTTCACGGCGTCGCGCGAGTACTTCGTCGGGGCGAACGTGAAGGTGTCGAAGTTCAAGATCCAGGGCGCGTATACGCACTACCAGGCGCCGGACAGCCCGGCCGGCGTCGCCGATCGCGCCGATCACTACTGGCTCGGCGCGACCTATGCGGCGAATCCGCAATGGGCCGTGACGGCCGGCGGCTATTACGTGAAGGTGGGCGACGGCGGCAGCGATGCGTCGCACGATCCGTCGGGCCACGCGATGATGTACGTGCTCGGCACCACGTACAACCTGTCGAAGCGCACGTTCCTGTACGGCACGGTGGCGTATGTGCGCAACGGTGGCAACTCGAACTTCTCGCTGCTGGCGACGCCGCGCGATGCGACGTCGGGCACGAGCCCGCTCGCAGGTGAGTCGCAGACGGGTGCGTATGTGGGGATGATGCATACGTTCTGAGCGGGGCAACGCCAGATACGCAAAAGGCACGGGTGGTCGCACCCGTGCCTTTTTTCGTTTGCGGCGCGCGGCCGCATCGCTCACCGCTCAGTCGAGCGCCTTCCCGGCTTTTTCATCCATGCAGCGAATCGCGAGCAGCGTCATCGCGCCGCAGCCGATCGCATACCACGCGGGCGCATTCGCATTGCCGGTCGCGGCGATCAGCCACGTGACGAAGAACTGCGCGAAGCCGCCGAAGATCGCGACGCCGACGCTGTACACGAGCGCGCCGCCGGTCGCGCGCACCGCACGCGGGAACAGTTCGCCGAGCATCGCGCCCGTCGCGCCGATGTTGATCGCGTGCACGATCGACAGCGCGGCGATGATCGACAGCAGCGATGCGGCACCCGGCCAGCGATTCAGCGCGATGAACGCCGGATAGATCGCGACCATCAGCACGATGCGTGTCCACCAGACGATCCGGTTGCGACCGTACACGTCGGAGAGGTGGCCGCCGATCGGCGTCACGAGCATCAGGATCGCACCGGCGACGCAGCCGGCCGTCATCGACAGCCAGGTCGGCAGGTGCAGCACCTGCACGCCGTAGATCGCCATGTAGAACACGATGATGTAGTGGATCGACGTGCCGCCGATCGTTACGCCGAGCCCCGCGAACACGGCCTTGCCGTGATGGCGCAGCACGTCGGCGAGCGGCAGCGATGCGACCGGCTCGTCGTGCGCGGCCGCCGGTGCGGTAGCCGGCACTTCCTCGACGGTGCGGCGCAGCCAGTAACCGATCGGCACGAACAGCGTGCCGATGATGAACGGCACGCGCCAGCCCCAGCTTTCGAGCTGTGCGGCAGTCAGCGTCGACGTCAGCGCGACGCCGGTCAGCGCGCCCGCGAGCGCGGCGAGCCCCTGGCTCGAGAACTGGAACGATGCGTAGAAGCCGCGACGGTGCTGCGGCGCCTGTTCGAGCAGCAGCGTCGTCGACGCGCCGACTTCGCCGCCCGACGCGAACCCCTGCAGCAGGCGGGCGAGCACGAGCAGCATCGGTGCGGCAATGCCGATCTGCGCGAAGGTCGGCGCGACCGCGATCGCTGCCGTGCCGAGCGCCATCAGCAGCAGCGTGAGGATCATCGCCTTCTTGCGGCCGGCACGGTCGGCATACATGCCGATCACGAGCCCGCCGAGCGGACGCGTGACGAAGCCGACGCCGAAGCTCGCGACCGCGAGCATCAGCTGCCCGAACGACGAATGCACGGGAAAGAACAGCTTGCCGATCAGGATCGCGAAGAAGCTGTAGACCGTGAAGTCGTAGAACTCGAGCGCGTTGCCGACGGCGGCGGCCGCAATCAGCCGGCGTTTCTTGGCGGCGGCGCGGGCATCGACCGGCGTGCCGGTGAACGGAAGGGCGGACGTTTCCATGGGGTTCCCCCGGTAAGCGCGAAACTGCGTGGTGAAGGGCCGTCAGGCCGCGAGCCAGGCTTCGGCGACGCGAACCCAGTAGCTCGCGCCGATCGCGAGAATGTCGTCGTTGAAGTCGTAGCCGGGGTTGTGCACCATGCAGCCGCCCTTGCTGCCGATCCCGTTGCCGATGAACGCGTAGCAGCCGGGGCGCGCTTCGAGCATGAACGCGAAATCCTCGCTGCCCATCAGCGGCGCGGCGTCGGTTTCGACACGGTCGGCGCCGAGCATCTGGCGCGCGATGTCGGCCGCGAATGCGGTCGGTTCCGCGTGATTGACGAGCACCGGGTAGCCGTAGTCGTAGTCGACTTCCGCGGTGATGCCGAAGCTTTCCGCCTGGCCTTTCGCGAGTGCTTCGATGCGGCGTGCGAGCAGCGCGCGCACGTCGGCGTTCAGCGCGCGCACCGACAGCTTCATCACGACGGTTTCGGGAATGATGTTGAACGTCTCGCCGGCCTGCACGCTGCCGACCGTGATCACGGCCGCATGCTGTGCATCGACCTCGCGCGCGACGATCGTCTGCAGCGCGACCATGATGCTGCCCGCGGCCGACATCGGATCGCGCGCGAAATGCGGCATCGCGCCGTGACCGCCGACGCCGCGCAGCGTGATCGTCACGCGGTCGGCCGACGCCATCGCGGCGCCGGTGCGGAACGCCATGTCGCCGGCCGCGCGGCCCGGCATGTTGTGGATCGCGAAGATCGCGTCGCACGGGAAGCGGTCGAACAGGCCGTCGTCCATCATCGCCTTCGCGCCGCCGAAGTTTTCCTCGGCCGGCTGGAAAATCAGGTTCAGCGTGCCGGAGAACTGGCGCGTCGCCGCGAGGTGGCGCGCCGCGCACAGCAGCATCGCGGTGTGGCCGTCGTGACCGCATGCATGCATCTTGTTCGCATGGCGGCTCGCGTACGGCAGGCCCGTGGCTTCCGCGAGCGGCAACGCGTCCATGTCGGCGCGCAGGCCGACCGTGCGCGTGCCTTGCCCTTCGCGCAGCACGCCGACGACACCCGTCTTGCCGATGCCGCGATGCACTTCGTAACCCCAGCCGGCGAGCAGCTCGGCGACGAGATCGCTGGTGAGCGTCTCTTCGAACGCAAGCTCGGGATGAGCGTGGATGCGGCGGCGCACCTCGACCAGCTCGGGGGCGATCGCGGCGATACCGGGGATGACGGGGTTCACGGCTTGCGGCATGGTGTCTCCTGTGGGGTCGATGGGGCGTTTGACGCACCTATGACGAGCAAGCATATAAATTTCTTTTGCGTACCAGAAGCTGATAAATTGCTTTGGTGCACACCATCGGTTGCCGCTCGGGAAGACCCTGAGGCGGCACACGTCGCGACGCACAGGGTTTCCACGGATCACGCGTTGCCGCCATGAAATACCATCAGCTGAAAGCGTTCGTCACCGTTGCCGAAGAAGGGAGCATCCGCGCGGCCGCGCGGCGCCTGAACGTGTCGCCGGCGGCGTTGACGAAGGCGGTCAAGGAGCTGGAGATCGCGCTCGGCGTATCGCTCGTCGTGCGCACCGCGCGCGGCGTGCAGCTCACTGCGTTCGGCCAGCAATTGCAGGTGCGCGCGCGGCTGATCGTCGCCGAAATGCAGCGCGCCCGCGACGATATCGAGCAGGCGCAGGGCGCGATGACGGGTTCCGGGCGATCACGCCGGCGGCAGCGGTGACGATCCTGCCCGACGCGTTCCGTGCGTTCCGGCGCCGCTTCCCGGTGGCGCGCGTCAACCTGATCGAAGGGTTTCCGGGCGTCGCGCTGCCGCGCCTGCACGACGGCTCGCTCGATTTCGCGGTGGCGGTCGTCGTGCCCGAGCTGCTGGCAGCCGAGTTCGATCACGCGGAGCTTTATGCGAGCCGCTCGCTGATCGTCGCGCGCAAGGGGCATCCGCTCGCGTCGGCCACGTCGCTCGCCGATCTCGTCGACGCCGACTGGCTGATGAATCCGTCGCCGGAAAGCTCCACCCAGGTGCTGTTCAATTCATTCGTTGCGTACGGGCTGCCGGTGCCGGCGCGTGTCGTCGAATGCCCGAGCTTCGGGCTCGCGCACAGCCTGATGACCGGTTGCGACCTGATCGCATCGATGCCCGAGCAATTGCTGCAGGGCGAGTGGGCGCGCGACCAGCTCGCGGTGCTGCCGATCCGCGAGCGCCTGCCGGGTGTCTCGGTGCAGGTCGTCACGCGCCGCGACAGCCCGCTGACGCCGGCCGCGGCGATGCTGCTCGACTGCCTGCGCGATTCCGCGCGCCGCAAGGGATTGCGCTGAGCCGCCGCTCGCCGGCGATCGCATAGTCATCCTGATTGTTTGGCGCTCGGCACGCGGCCGGCGGCGTGCCATTCCGGCACGCGTCGCGCGAGCCGGTATGATATCGGCCGGCCAGCCGCTCCGGCCGGCCGCCGACAACTATCGCCATCCGGCATCCAGCAATCAGAGGCATCACATGACCAGTGCAACCCAATTCGACAACGTATCGGTCGTCAAGCGCGCGAACGTCTATTTCGACGGCAAGTGCGTTTCGCATACCGTGCTCTTCCCGGACGGCACGCGCAAGACGCTCGGCGTGATCCTGCCGTGCGCGCTCAACTTCGGCACGGACGCTCCCGAATTGATGGAAGTGCAGGCCGGCAAGTGCCGCGTGAAGCTCGACGGCAGCAGCGAATGGCAGACCTACGGCGCCGGCGAGTCGTTCTCGGTGCCGGGCAAGAGCCGCTTCGACATCGAAGTGCTCGAGACGCTCGATTACGTCTGCAGCTACCTGTAAGCGCAGGCGGCAGCAAAAGAAAAGCCCCGCCGAAGCGGGGCTTGTCACAAGCGGATGGCGCAAGGCCATCCGGAGCGCCTGTTCTCGTTACAGGCAGGCGTTGATGTCGCCGGCCGACGAGGCATCGCCGCCGCGGAAACCGACCCAGGTCTTCGCGTTGCCGGCATTGGCCGGGCGCACCACGGCGGCAGCGCCGTTAGGCGGCTGCTGGCCCGGCGCATAGACGGCCATTGCGAGGCCGTTCGCCAGTTCGTACTGCGACGTCACCTGTTGTTGCGACTTGTCGGCCCACGTCTTGGCGATGCACTGCGCTACCTGGTCGGCGGGCTTTTGGCTTTGTCCCACGTTCTGCAGGGCAGAATCGGCTGCGTGAGCAGAAAATGCCACGGTCAATGCGATGAGCGGTAAGTATTTCGCGTTCACGTTATCTCCCTCGAGTCGTGATTGATTGAGTGGGATGCGCAGCAGTACTGCGTGCTAGTGAGATTGCATCGGGCACGCACGGTTCCGGCTATTCCGAAACAAGTTGTTAACGCGCTTGCCAAATGGCGGCTCAGGTGCTGTGCAGCGTTGCTGCGATGCGGCATGCGTCGTATGCGGCTCGACGTCATGCGTTGCTCGGTCGGCGCGCTGCCCGGTCGTGTGGTGTCGTGACGGCCGCGGCAAACGGCACGGGTGTGCATGCCGTGCCGCGGCTCTTTATTTGATGGCGAAGTGGAATGGCTGATTGATGGCCCCGTCGCATGGCAGCCATGATGACAAACTTTCGTCGGTCGAATTGTTAACCAACTTTAAACACGGGACGCGACCGCATGCGATGCGGCGCGCGACGGGCGCGCCGCATCGTGCAGCGAGGTGGGGCGGGATGAGCAAGCGGTGCGCGGCCGGGGTGCCGCGCACGCGGGTGGCGTCAGCCGGCCTTGCGGGTGCCTGCGTCGCGCAGGTTGGCCGGGACGATCGGGCGGAAGCGCTCGCGCTTGTGTTCGTCGTCGAAGTGCTGGAGTGCGGGCTTGATCAGGTCGCTGCGCGACACGATGCCGGTGATGCGCAGCGATTGCTCGTTGTCGACGACCGGCAGGCGTTCGAGGCCCAGCATCGCGAGGCGCGATGCGACGACGCGGCACGTTTCGTGTGCGAGTGCGACGGACGGCGCGCGGTTGGCGAATGCGCCGGAGATCGGCGCGTCGGCGCCTGCCTGCGCGCGCTGCGCATCGAGCGTCGCGCGATCGACGAGACCGAGCAGGCGGCCGTTCTGCACGACCGGGTACGCGCGATGCGTCTGCTTCGCGCCGAAGTACTGCGACTCGACGGTATCGAGCGTCGCGGCGCCGTCGATCGCGACGAGCACGTCGGCCGACGTCATCACTTCGCCGATGTCATGACGCTCGAGCGGATCGACGCCGTATTCGCGATAGATGTGATAGCCGCGGCGGGCGATTTTCTCCGTCATGATCGAACGCTTCATCACGACGGTCGCGAAGCCGTGCGCGACGAGCGTCGCCGCGAGCAGCGGCAACAGCGCGTTGGCGTCGTGCGTGAGGCCGAATGCGAACACGATCGCGGTGAGCGGGGCGCCGAGCGTCGCGCCGAGCGTCGCGGCCATGCACACGAGCGGCCAGAGCGCCGGATCGCCGCCAGGCAGCATCGGCGACAGCACGGTGCCGAGGCCGGCGCCGAGCATCAGCAACGGGGCGAGCACACCGCCCGACGTGCCCGAACCGAGCGCGATCACCCACATCACGGCCTTCACGATCAGCAGCGCGAGCGCGATCTTCAATGCGATGTGCTGATGCAGCAGGTCGCCGATCACGTCGTAGCCGACGCCGAGCGCGCGCGGCTCGAGCCAGCCGCCGATGCCGATCACGATCGCGCCGAGCGCAGGCCACCACATCCAGTGCACGGGCAGCTTCGCGAAGGTGTCCTCGACGCGGTAGAGCGCTGCCGACAGGCCGCATGCGAGCATGCCCGACAGCAGGCCCGCGACGATGCACGACAGCAGCGCGACCGGCGTCGGCGCGGCCGTCGTCAGCGGAAACAGCGGATCGACGCCGAAGAACACCGCGCGTGCGAACCCGGCCACCGCACAGGCAAGCGCGACCGGCAGGAAACTGCGCGGACGCCATTCGAACAGCAGCAGCTCGACCGCGAGCAGCACCGCGGCGACCGGTGTGCCGAACACGGCCGTCATGCCGGCGGCCGCACCGGCGACGAGCAGCGTCTTGCGCTCGGCGGCGGTCACGTGCACGCATTGCGCGATCAGCGAGCCGAGCGCGCCGCCCGTCATGATGATCGGGCCTTCGGCGCCGAACGGGCCGCCGCTGCCGATCACGACGCCGGACGACAGCGGCTTGAGGATCGCGACCTTCGGCGACATGCGGCTCTTGCCGAACAGGATCGCCTCGATCGCTTCGGGAATGCCGTGGCCGCGGATCTTCTCCGAGCCGAAGCGCGCCATCAACCCGACGATCAGCCCGCCGATCACCGGAATCACGATCACCCATGCGCCGAGCGTGTTGTTTGCCGGAGAGCGGTCGGCGAACGAGAACTGCTGGAAGAAGAACAGGTTCGTGAACAGGTGGATCAGGCTCAACAGCACGAACGCGGCGAGCGTGCTGAGCAGGCCGATCCCGGCGGCAAGCAACGCGATCCTGGGCAGGCGTTCGTTGGTCGAAAAATCGCGTTTGTGTGGTGCGTTCATCGGAGTGGAAAGAGCAAGGGTCAGTAATCGATCTGGGGAACCTGGAACGCGTCCTTGAGCGACTTCAGCTCGGCGCGATGCATGGCTGCGAGGCGGGCGAGCAGCGTTTCGCCGGCTTGCTCGAGGTGGACCTCGACCTGGCGGCGATCGGCTTCGCTCGGTTTGCGCTTCACGAGCCCGAGCGCTTCGCAGCGCGTGACCAGCGCGACGACGCCGTGGTGCTGCGCCTGCAGGCGTTCCGCGATTTCGCCGATGGTTGCCCATTCGCGATGCGGATAGCCCTTGATGTGCAGCAGCAGCAGGTATTGCAGCGGCGTCACGCCTTCGCTTTGCGCGGCGCGTTCGGAGAAGCGCTCGAAGCAGCGCATCTGGTAGCGGAACTCGGACAATTGCTGGAAATCGCTTTTCGCCAGCGCGCGTCGGGTATCGTTCATCGGGGTCGGTCGGTCAGTCTGTTTCGGTAGCGCAAAATATATCACAACATGATATAAATGGCCGAGCTTGGGCGGAATGAGTGCATTCCGCGTTGTGTCAGCCGTTACGGTGCATGACGCACGTTACGCGGCCTCGAGCATTTGGGTCTGCCGATAAAGCCCCGTCACGAGATCCGTCTGCGTAATGATCCCGACGAGCCGGCGCGACGCATCGACGACCGGAATGTGGTGGTGGCCCGAATGCGTGAACAGCGGCACGAGCGCGGTGATCGGCATCGTTTCCGGCACGCACGCGACGTCGCGCGTCATCACGGTGGCGACGCTCGCGGGCTGACCGCCGAGCGACTGCGGCAGCCGCGCGGACAGGCGTTGCCACAGCGGAGTCGGACGGCGCAGCTGGCGCGTGAGGTCGGCGCGCGTGACGATGCCGGCCAGGCGGCCTTCGCCGTCGACCACCGGCAGCGCCTTCACGCGGTGGCGGTCGAGCAGCGTCAGCGCGGCCGTTACCGAGGTCGACGGCGCGACCTCGATCGCATTCTTCGTCATCAGGTCGGCGCACGTGAGTTGGCCGAAGGTGCGCGTATACGCCT
Organism: Burkholderia cepacia complex sp. TUM26381; assembly: GCF_057439935.1. NCBI lineage: Bacteria > Pseudomonadati > Pseudomonadota > Betaproteobacteria > Burkholderiales > Burkholderiaceae > Burkholderia > Burkholderia cepacia complex sp. TUM26381. The sequence goes on from NZ_CM172007.1 coordinate 1,393,706, forward strand.
GCATCTCGGTTTCGCGCAGCAGCGATTCGAGATCGTCCGGATCGACGTCGAGCCATTCGCTGCGGCGCTTCAGTACTGCGTCGAGGTCGCTGCGCGTGAAGCCGCCGCGCGCCGGTGCCGCGCCGCCCGCCTGCGGCTTCGCTTCGGGGCGCACGCCGCCGTGCGGGTAGCGGTGCCCGGTCAGTGCGTGATACGCGAGCGCGGCCGACAGCAGGATCGCCGATTGCAGCGCGATCGGCTCCAGCACGAAACTGAAGCCGAGCGAATGGATCGCCGGGCCGCCGACCACGGCCGTGAGCGCGACGGCGCCCGATGGCGGGTGCACGCAGCGCAGCACGAACATGCCGCCGATCGCGCACGCGATCGCGACCGCGGCGGCCGTGATCGGATCGGCGATCCATTGCGCGCAGGCCACGCCGACCGTCGCCGCGACGAGATTGCCGCCGATGATCGACCACGGCTGTGCGAGCGGGCTCGCCGGCACCGCGAACAGCAGCACGGCCGAGGCCCCCATTGGCGCGACGAGAAGCGGCACGAGGCCCGGCACGCCGGGCAGCAGCCGCATCGTGACGCCGACCGTCGCGATCCCGACGAGCGCGCCCGTGCACGAGCGCAGGCGTTCGCGCCAGCCAAGCGACATCGGATGGGGAATGAAGCTGTGCAGCCATTGCTGCAACGTGCGGCGCGATGGAGAGGAGCCTGACGACATGGACGGGTAAGCGGTAAAAATGACGGCGCGGGGCGTGCGGCGACGAAAACGCGATTATATCGTGTTGTGATACAAATTGTCGCATCGCATCAACGCGTTGCATGCGCACGACGCGCGAGTCTTTCCAGAACCTTTCATCGGATGAAAGCCTGGAGGCCGGGCACGCGCGCAAAATTGTCTGCAGCGGCGTACAATTCGGGCCACTGAATCCCCCGTCATGCCAGAACCACGTCCGCGATGTCCGCTCTCCTGCCTGTCCCCCGGCTCGGTGATCGATTCGACGTGGTTCGCGGCTGCGTTCCGTTCCCCACCTGACGCGAGCGCCGCCGACGCCTCCCCACCGACTCTCCCCAAGCCAATCCAATGGACATGCTCGAAAACATGCGCCTGTTCGTGCGCGTTGTCGAAGCCGGCAGTTTTACTGCGGTCGCGAAGGAAATCGACGCGACCACCGCGCAGGTGTCGCGCGCGGTCTCGAACCTCGAAGCGCACGTACAGACGCGCCTGCTGCATCGCACGACGCGCCACCTCGGCCTGACCGAAAGCGGCGAGCGCTATTTCGAGCGCGCGAAATCGATCCTCGCGGAAATCGACTACGCGAACGCGGAGGCGCGCAACGCGTTGCTCCGGCCGAGCGGGAAGATGCGACTCCATGCGATGACGGGGCTCGGGCAGAGTCACGTCGTGTCGTCGATCGTCCGCTACCAGGAGGACAACCCCGACGTGTCGGTCGAGCTGACGCTCGCGCAGCGGATGCCGAATCTCGTCGAGGAGGGCTACGACGTGTCGATCGTGACGGCGTCGCAACTGCCCGATTCGGGTTACGTCGCGCAGACCTGCGGCACGAGCTGCAGCGTGCTCGTCGCGTCGCGCGAATACCTGGCGCGGCACGGCACGCCGCAGACGCCCGACGAATTGCCGAACCACGTGTGCCTGCGTCTGGACACGCCTGCCTCGCCGGCCAGCGAATGGCGGCTCGAGCGCAGCGACGGCGAGGAAACCGTCTACGAACTGCAGCCGGCGCCGTTCCAGGTCAACGTGCCGGACGCGCTGTGCGTCGCGGTGCGTGCCGGGCGCGGGATCGCGTGCGTCGCGCTGTACACGGTGCTCGACGACATCCGCGAAGGGCGGCTGATCCGCGTGCTGCCCGAGTACCGGCTGCAGACGGTGAGCGTGTATGCCGTCTATGCGACGCGTCGCTATCTCGATGCGAAGATCCGCACGTTCCTCGACCACCTGCGCACGACGCTCACGCCTGCGCTGGAACACGACCTGCGCGAACTCGACCGGCTGACGATCGAGCAGACACCGGGCGGCCGCAAGCGCGCGTGACGGCGCGCCTTCGCGCCGCCGCGGCGTTCATGCGGCCGGCACGATGCGAATCCGCTCGAAGCGGCCGGCGAGCCATGCATACGCGGCAATGCCGATCAGCCCGTGCGCGGCGACGAACCACAACGCACCGGCGAACGAACCCGTGCTGGCCACGAAGTAGCCGATCACGAGCGGCGTGACGATGCCGGCGATGTTGCCGAGACCGTTGAACACGCCGCCGCTCAATCCGACCATGCCTTCCGGCGCCGTGTCGGCGAGCACGGCCCAGCCGACCGCCGCGAGCCCCTTGCCGAAGAACGCGATCGTCATCAGTGCGATCACGACCGCGTTCGACGAGGCGCCGTTCGCGAGCACGAGCAGCGTCGCCATCGCCATGCCCGCGACGAACGGCGTCTTGCGCGCCTTCGACGGATGCATGCCGCGCCGGATCAGCCAGTCCGACAGCACGCCACCGAGCACGCCGCCCGTGAACCCGCAGATCGCCGGCAGCGCGGCGACCCAGCCGGCTTCCATGATCGTCATCCCGCGCCCCTTGATCAGGTAGATCGGGAACCACGTGATGAAGAAGTAGGTGAGCGCCGTGATGCAGTACTGGCCGATATAGATCGCCCACAGGTTCCGGTGGCGGAACAGTTGCGACACGTCGTGCCACGACACGCGCGGCCGTTGGCGCACGCGGTTCGCCTCGAGATCGACGAGCGCGCCGTGTGCGCGCAGGTAGTCGCGCTCCGCATCGGTGACGCGCGGGTGGCCGTGCGGCTCGCGATACCAGGCGAACCACAGCGCGGCGAGCGCGATGCCGAGCAGCCCCATCCACAGGAACACGTGCTCCCAGCCGAGCGCATGCGTGAGCCAGGCCATCGCGGGCGTGAACAGCACGACGGCCATGTACTGAGCGGAATTGAACAGTGCCGACGCGGTGCCGCGCTCGGCGGTCGGAAACCAGCACGCGACGATCCGCGAATTGGCCGGGAAGGCGGGCGATTCGACGAGGCCGAGCATGAAGCGCATGACGAACAGCGCGAGCGTCGCGGCTGCGCCCTGCACGGCGAACCCGCCAACCGTGCCCTGCAGCATCGTGAATACCGACCACAGCAGCAGGCTCAGGCCGTACACGCGCCGCGCGCCGAAGCGGTCGAGCAGCCAGCCGCCCGGAATCTGGCCGATCGCATAAGCCCATGCGAACGCCGAGAAGACGATGCCGAGCTGCACGGGTGTCAGCCCGAGGTCGTGTGCGACGCCGGTGCCGGCGATCGACATCGTCGCGCGGTCTGCATAGTTGATGACGGTGACCGCGAAAATCAGCGCGAGGACCGCATAGCGGACGCGGCCGATCGTGCGCGAGGCGGCGGGCGACGCGGCGAGGGCGGCGCCGCTGGATCGATTGGACATGCGTGTCTCCTGGCCTCCGTCGCGCGGAAGCATCGGTTGTCGTAACGGGGATGCCGGCCGTGCGGCCGCGCGGCGGTCAGCCGGTGACGCTGGTCGGCGGGCGCTGGCCAGCGAAGCACGCGGCGAGGTTGGCGAGCACGATCCGGCCCATCTCTTCGCGCGTTTCATGCGTGGCGCTCGCGCGGTGCGGTTGAACGACGACGCGGTCGAGTTCAAGCAGCGCGGCCGGCACGTGCGGTTCGTTCGCGAAGACGTCGAGTCCGGCGCCGGCAATCGTGCCGTCGGCAAGTGCGCGTATGAGCGCGGCTTCGTCGACCAGCTTGCCGCGCGCGACATTGATCAGGAATCCTTGGGAGCCGAGTGCGGCGAGGACGTCGGCCGTCACGAGCACGTTGCCGTGATCGGCCGATGCCGCGATCACGAGCACGTCGCTGTCGCGCGCGAGTGCGGTGAGGTCGGGCACGTAGCGATAGCCGCTGTCGCGATGCTCGCGCGGCCCGAAGTAGCTGACGGGCATCCGGAACGCCTGCGCACGCTGCGCGATCGAGCGCCCGACGCGGCCCAGCCCGATGATGCCGAGCCGCTTGCCCGTGACTTGCGTCGCGAGCGGCTGGGCTGCCTTGCCCCAGCGGCCGGCACGCACGATCCGCTCGCCGGCGCCGAGGTCGCGCAACGTCATCAGGATCAGCCCCAGCGCCATGTCGGCAACGTCGTCGGTCAGCACGTCGGGCGTCGTCGTCACGTGGATGCCGCGCGACCGGGCGCGGTCGAGATCGACCGCATCGGTGCCGATGCCGCTGATCGCGACGATTTCGAGTGCGCCCAGCCGGTCCATCAGCGCGGCGGACAGGCCGTTCGCACCGCCGGTCACGACCCCGCGAATGCGCGAAGCCACCCGATCGAGCAGCGCGTCCGGTTGCTCGGCCGCATACAACCGGTGCACCGCGTAACGGGCGGACAGTTCGGCGTCGATGGTGTCGGGGAGCGGCTGGGTCAGCAGGATGTCGATGGTCATGAAGGTCTCGGTCGTCGTGTGCGGCGTGGGCCGCGCATCAGGTGGAACCGAGTATAGGAATCGCATCGATATGGGTCTAACATCAAAAGACTATCGATTGATTCAAGAATTGGATGATTGAACTGCACCAGCTTCGCTGCTTCGTCGCGGTGGCCGAGGAACTGCATTTCGGCCGCGCGGCCAAACGGCTCTTCATGACCCAGCCGCCGCTCAGCCGGCAGATCCAGCTGCTCGAACACGCGCTCGGCATCGCGCTGCTCGAGCGCAGCAGCCGGCAGGTCAGCCTGACCGCGGCCGGCGAGCGCTTCCTGCGCGACGCGCGGCACATCCTCGAATTCTCGGCACGGGCCGAACAGGCCGCGCAGCGCGTCGCGCACGGCGGGGCCGGCCGCATCACGCTCGGTTTCACGGCCGTCAGCGCGTACCGGATGATTCCGGTGCTGCTTGCACACGCGGCGCATGCGCTGCCGGACGTCGACGTCGAATTGCGCGAGATGGTGTCGACCGTGCAGATCGATGCGCTCGCGTCGCGGATGCTCGACGCGGGTTTCGTGCGCCAGCGCGCCGCGCGCCAGCCGCTCGAATACCGGCTCGTGCAGCGCGAGCCGATGCTCGTCGCGGTCGCGGAAGGCGCGCCGCTTGCCGCCTACGAGCAGATCGGCCCCGACGAGCTCGACCGGCAACCGTTCATCGCGTATTCGCCGAACGAGGGGAAGTACTTCCACGACATGATCTCGGGGATGTTCGCAGGCGCAGGCCGGCTGCCGAACTACCTGCATTACGTCGGGCAGACGCATACGATCCTCGGCCTCGTGCGCGCGGGGCTCGGCGCGGCGCTGGTGCCGGCGTCGGCGCGCGAGCTTCACGTGGACGGCGTGGTGTTCCGGCCGCTGGCGGGCGTGAACGTGGCGGCCGAGCTGTATCTCGCGTGGCGAGCGGACAACGACAATCCGGCGCTGCCGGTGTTCAACGCGATGGTCGAGCGGTTTCTGACCGAGAGCGCAGACGACGCGGGCGTCTAGGCGCGCCTGCTCGGCTGGTTGCACGATTGCACGGCCGACGATGCGCTTGCCCGGGCGATCCTGGTCGACAACGCGGCTGCGCTTTACGGATTTCACGCAGACACCGGCTTCGATGCCGCTACGTAACAAGCTTTCGATCCGGAAGCCGGTCGCATCGTGACGACAAGCAATCCTCATCGAGTAGGGCGCGTCCCGGTACCGCCGGAATCCTTGCGATTCTGAAAGCTGACGTCGCGCGCACGTTTTCAATTGCGAAAGGCAACGCACTGCGGCGACCGCTTGACGCTGCATGCCGGTCGGCGCAGGATACGTCCGTGCATTTGGAGCGGGACGCGCCGGCCGCGCGGTTCCTGCACCCGCGACACGCAAAAGAACAACGATGAGCCTTTACGCCCTCGTACCGGAATACCGGCGCGGTATCGGTCCGCACGCCGGAACAACGCTTCACCCGACGCCCGTCGCGTCACGTATCCGTCATCCCGTTTCGTACCGTGCCTCGGTACACTTTCCCGTCCGCGCGCTGGCCGCGCCGATGAACGGCGCCGATCCGGCCTGCCGCATCGCCCCGCCGCACGCTGCCCCCGATCACCGCATCCCGACCGGCGCCTACACCGGCGTCTCGTGACGTCCGCACGCGCCCGTCCTTGTATTGCGCCGCCGGCTTTCCTGACTGCCAGGCGGCACCGGAGTCCGAAGCATTTCGATTGAGCTTGAAAAAGCACACGTACGCAGTTCGGTTCGAGGTTCAAGGAGAAAAACTCATGTCGCAGCTTTCGAATGAAGCAAACGGCAGTTCGGGGAGTGGCAAGGTCAAGCTGGTCAAGTGGGCGATCATCATTGCCGGCGTCGCGATCGCGGCGCCGGCCGCGCTGTTCATCCTGAAGGGCGTGATTGCGCTGGTCACGGCGGGCGTGATCGGTCTCGGCGCGATCTATTTCGCGCCGGTCGTCGCGATGAAGTTCGCGAACCAGAAGGTGAAGATGATCGTCGAGGAGGCGCAGGCGAATCCGATCGAGACGCTGATCAACCAGCTCGCGGAAAAGCGCCAGGCCGCGCAGAAGTTCGCGGACAGCATCACCGCGTTTCGCACCGAGGTGAAGAACTTCGAGAACAAGACGGAGCTGTTCGAGAAGCAGTACCCGGACGACGCGCCGCGCTTCCGGTCGCAGCTCGACACGATGAAGCAGCTGCTCGCGTTCCGCGAAGGCCGCTACAAGCAGGTGCAGGCCGAACTGAAGAACTTCGCGTCGGCGATCGACCGCGCGAAGGCGATGTGGGACATGTCGCAGGCGGCGCAGCAGATGAACAAGCTCGCGGGCCGGCAGGCGTCCGATACGTTCGAGCAGATCAAGACCGACGTGGCCGTCGATTCGGTCATGCGCTCGGTCAACAAGGCGTTCTCCGAGATGGAGACGTCGCTGATGGATAACCCCGAGGTCAAGCAGGCGCAGCAGCAGGCGGTGATGAACGGCGGCCACGCCCCCGGCCTCGACGCGGCGAACCCCGCGCAGTTGCCGTCGAAACAACAATAACTTCCCGCAGGCCCTCAACCATGAAAAAACTTCTTGGCGCAGTTGCGTTTCTGGTCGTGCTCGTCGGCGTATGGATCGTGCATCAGGGCGGCCTGTCGACGCTGATTCCCGCGCATGATGCGGCGCCGTCCACGACGGCCGCGCAAAGTGGCGACAACGGCCAGCCCGCGCAGACGCCGCCGTCGGCCAATGTGCTGCCGGCCGGCTTCACGCCGCAGGCCAGCACGCTGAAATCGATTGCCGAAAACGGCATCGTCCGGATCTCGGTGCAGAACCCGAGCGAGCCGTTCTTCGGCGAGGACAAGGGCGCACCGCACGGCTTCAACGTCGAGTTCGCGCGGCTCCTGTTCGCCGATCCGTCGTTCTCGCACGGCGGCAAGCCGGTCGTCGTCGATACGCGTCACGAGGTCGACACGTACCCGGGCGTGCCGAAGCAACTGCTCGATACCGATGCGAAGGGGAACCACGTGGTCGACGTCGCGATGGACGGGCTGACGTTCCCGGACAACGCGCCGGCCGGCGTCGTCTATTCGGTGCCGTACGTCGACGATTTCGGCTATTCGCTGATCGTGCGGCAAGGCTCGGCGATCCGCTCGACCGACGATCTCGCCGGCAAGACGGTCGGCATCCTGAAGGGCGACCCCGATGTGCGCGCGTTCGTCACGCGCCAGTACCCGAACGTGCATTTCGTCGAAGTCGACGATTCCGATCCGGCGTTCATCGCGAAGAGCCTCGACGGCCATACGGTCGACGCGTTCATCTACGACTACCCGTTCGCGGTCAGCTCGATCAAGGGCACCGACCTGAAATTCGCGGTGACCAAGCTCGACGGCTCGAACATCGCGTACAAGATCGGCGTGCGCGCCGACGACCAGGACCTGCTGATCTACCTGAACGCCGCGATCGCGAAGCTCAAGCAGTCGCCGCAGTATCTCGAGCTGCTGCGCAAGTACTTCGTCAGCGACCAGGCGGTGACGACCGCGGCCGCATCGGGCGAGCACACGTATGTGGTGAAGGCGGGCGACACGCTGAACCTGATCGCGGCGAGCAAGCTCGGCAGCGGCCAGCGCTATCGCGAGATCCAGCGCCGCAACAACCTCGCGAACCCGAACCTGATCCTGGCGGGCCAGCATCTGGTGATTCCGGTCCGGTAACGATGGCGTGACGTGAACGAACGTGGGTGAAGGGGCGTAAAAAAACGCGGCCCGGCGGCGTGATCCGCCGGGCCGCGCGTTTTCGGGCGTCAGTGCGTGATCGACAGGAACAGGTACGCGGCGAACAGCGACAAGTGCACGACGCCGTGCAGCACCGTCGTGCGCCCCTGGCTGAGCGTCAGCGTGCTGACCAGCAAGGTCAGCGCCAGCAGCACGGTTTCCATCGGCCCGATGCCGAGCGTGAGCGGCTGGCCGACCCAGATGAACACGGCCGCGACGGTCGGGATCGTGAGCCCGATGCTCGCGAGCGCCGAACCGAGCGCGAGGTTCATGCTGGTCTGCAGCCGGTTCGCGCGCGCGGCGGTGACGGCCGCGAGCCCTTCCGGCAGCAGCACGAGCGCGGCGATCACGATGCCGACCGCGGCTTCGGGCGCGCCAAGCTTCAGCACGGCGTGCTCGACCGCCGGCGACAGCAGCTTCGCGAGCAGCACGACCGCGACGAGGCTCACGAACAGCAGGATCATGCTGATGATGGCGGTACGCGTACTCGGCGCCGCGGCGTGCACCGACTCGTTCGCGCTGTCGTGCGCGGCGAGGAAGTAGTCGCGGTGGCGCACGGTCTGGACGAACACGAATGCGCCGTACAGCACGAGCGACGAAACGCCGGCAAACGCGAGCTGAGACTTCGAAAAGAACGGGCCCGGCGCGGCGCTCAGGTAGTTCGGCATCACGAGCGACAGCACCGACAGCGACGCGAGTACCGCGAGCGCCTTGCTCGCGCCGCGTCCCTGGAAGTCCTGTTCGCCGTGTTTCCACGCACCGACCAGCAGGCAGATGCCGACGATGCCGTTGCAGATGATCATCACGGCGGCGAACACGGTGTCGCGTGCGAGGCCCGATTTCTCGGGGCCCGCGCCGAGCATCACCGACACGATCAGCGCGACCTCGATGACGGTCACGGCGACCGCGAGCACGAGCGTGCCGAACGGTTCGCCGACGCGGTGCGCGACGACTTCCGCATGGTGGACGGCGGCGAACACGGCGCCGGCGAGCGCGACAGCGAACACCGCGATGACGAGACCTTCGGCCGGCACGACGCGCGACAGCGCGAGTACCAGCCAGGCGGCAAGCGGGGCCCAGAGGGTCCAGCGCGGGAGCTGGTTGGACGAGAGCGGCATGGAGGGTTTCCTTATGCGAGTGGCGGCGCGCGACGCGCCGTCACGGGTTGACGAAGCCCGGCCGTACTATCCGCCGAACGAGGACGATGAAACCGAAGGGCGGCAGCACGCAACGGTGCTGCCCTGGGTTCGCTGCCGTGAGGCGGCGAGGGGCGCGGGCGGGCTGAAGCCCGTCGCTGGATGAAACGGTTCGATGCAGCTGCCCGCAGACGGCGAGGCAAGCACACGCGACGACGCGCGGGCCGGAGGCTCGGTTCCGCCCCGGAGAGGGCGGCGGGCGGTGGACGGCGGTGGCGGCGTGACACGCGGTTTCCCCCTGAAATCCGGCGGTTTGTCGAATTTTATCAGGCGTTCGGGGGTCACTATCTCATATTCGAATGCTTACGTTGACCTTTCGGTTTACAAAAAGTGCCCTGATCTTCCAATTTTTTACCTTTGCAGTTTCCGTAATGCGCTCTTGCACGACAAATTCGGGCTCGCCCTGACATAAATCTACCGACCGGTCGGTTTATAATAGGCCGCACTTCCACTTCATGACGGATCGCAAGCGATGGCTGTTTCCTCTGCACAATCGGTGAACTCGGGCGCGCTGGCGCCGTCGTCCGTCGTCGGCGTGATCGGCGCCGGCGCGATGGGCGCAGGCATTGCGCAGGTCGCAGCCGCGGCCGGCCACACGGTGCTGCTGTACGACCTGAACGAAGCGGCGTGCGACAAGGCGCTCGCCGGCATTCGCGCGCAGTTCGCGCGACTCGCGGAGAAAGGCCGGCTCGAACCGGCGCAGGCCGACGCGGCCGGCAACCGGATCCGTGCAGTGCGCGCGCTGGGCGACTTCGCGGGCGCCGCGCTGATCGTCGAGGCGGCGGCCGAGCGGCTCGACGTGAAGCGCGAGATCTTCGCGACGCTCGAACGCCATGTCGACGACGCGTGCGTGCTGGCGACCAACACGTCGTCGATCTCGATCACGTCGATCGCGGCCGGGCTGCGCGTGCCGCAACGCGTCGCCGGCCTGCATTTCTTCAATCCGGCGCCGCTGATGGCGCTCGTCGAGGTGGTCAGCGGGCTCGCGACCGCGCCCGGTGTCGCGCAGGCGCTCCATGCGACTGCCGCCGCGTGGGGCAAGCGGCCCGTGATGGCGAAATCGACGCCGGGTTTCATCGTGAACCGCGTCGCACGGCCGTACTACGCGGAGGCGCTGCGTGTGCTGAACGAGCAGGGCGGCACGCCGGCCTCGATCGACGCGGTGATGCGCGAAGCCGGCGGCTTCCGGATGGGGCCGTTCGAGCTGATGGACCTGATCGGCCACGACGTGAACTTCGCCGTCACCGAATCGGTGTTCCGCGCGTATTTCAACGATCCGCGCTACACGCCGTCGCTGATCCAGCAGGAACTCGTGAATGCGGGCTTCCTCGGGCGCAAGTCGGGGCGCGGCTTCTATGCGTATGCAGACGGCGCGCCGCCGCCCGCACCCGATCTCGAACCGCCGCGCGACGCGCCGGCCGACGTCGTGCTGTTTGCGCAGGACGGTCCGGCTGCCGCGTTGCATGCACGCTTCGCCGAACGTATCGTCGGCGCCCGGCAGGCCGGCGCGCAGCCGGACGACCTGCTCGCCACGGCCGGCCGCGCGTCGATCGCGTTGACGGACGGCCGGACGGCCACCGCCCGTGCCGCGCAAACGGGCGTGGCCGATCTCGTGCTCGTCGATCTTGCGCGCGATTACGCGCAGGCCGGGCTCGTCGCGCTGACGCGCGCGCTCCAGTGCAGCGACGCGGCATATGCGGACGCGGTCGGCCTGTTCCAGCAAGCGGGCTTCCGCGTCGTCGGCGTCGCCGACGTGCCGGGGATGGTCGCGATGCGCACCGTCGCGATGCTCGCGAACGAGGCGGCCGACACGGTGAACCAGGGCGTGTGCTCGCCCGCCGATCTCGATCTCGCGATGGAGAAGGGCGTGAACTACCCGTGCGGCCCGCTCGCGTGGGCCGATGCGATTGGCATCGGCCGCGTGCATCGCGTGCTGTCGAACCTGGCGGCGAGCTACGGCGAGGACCGCTATCGCGTGTCGCCGCGCCTCGCCGCGCTGCACGCGGCCGGCCGCACGTTCCGGTCCTAACCGCCAGGGCCTGTTCCCGCTCATCACGGACTTGCATTGGCGGGAACAGGCCCCGCTCACACCGAACACGAAAACGACATCACTCCATTGGAGGAGCACCCCGATGACTCACCCGACGCATCCCGCCGCCGCCCTCGAGCCCATCGAGACCGCCAGCCGCGACGAACTGCAGGCGCTGCAGCTCGAGCGCCTCAAGTGGTCGTTGCGCCACGCGTACGACAACGTCCCGCACTATCGCCGCACGTTCGACGCGGCCGGCGTGCATCCGGACGACCTGAAATCGCTCGCCGATCTCGCGAAATTCCCGTTCTCGACGAAGAACGACCTGCGCGACAACTATCCGTTCGGGCTCTTCGCGGTGCCGCGCGAGCAGGTCGTGCGCGTCCATGCGTCGAGCGGCACGACCGGCAAGCCGACCGTGGTCGGCTACACCGCGCGCGACATCGATACATGGGCGAACGTGACCGCGCGCTCGATCCGCGCGGCCGGCGGCCGCCCGGGCGACACGCTGCACAACGCGTTCGGCTATGGCCTGTTCACGGGCGGCCTCGGGATTCATTACGGTGCGGAGCGGCTCGGCTGCATGGTCGTGCCGATGTCGGGCGGGCAGACCGAGAAGCAGGTGCAGCTGATCCGCGATTTCGAGCCGAAGATCATCCTGGTCACGCCGTCGTACATGCTGAACCTGATCGACGAGATGGTGCGGCAGGGGATGGACCCGGCCGAGTCGTCGCTGAAGATCGGCATCTTCGGCGCCGAGCCGTGGACGCAGGCGCTGCGCGAGGAAGTGGAGACGCGCGTCGGCATCGATGCGCTCGACATCTACGGGTTGTCGGAAGTGATGGGCCCGGGCGTCGCGTGCGAATGCGTCGAGACGAAGGACGGCCCGGTGATCTGGGAAGACCATTTCTACCCGGAGATCATCGATCCCGTCACGGGCGAAGTGCTGCCCGACGGCAGCCAGGGCGAGCTCGTGTTCACGTCGCTGACGAAGGAGGCGATGCCGGTGATCCGCTACCGCACGCGCGATCTCACCGCGCTGCTGCCGCCGACCGCACGCGCGATGCGCCGGCTCGCGAAGATCACGGGCCGCTCCGACGACATGCTGATCGTGCGCGGCGTGAACGTGTTCCCGAGCCAGATCGAAGAGATCGTCGTTGCGCTGCCGCAGCTGTCGGGCCAGTTCCAGATCACGCTGTCGCGCGACGGTCACATGGACCGTCTCGACCTCGCGGTCGAGCTGCGCTCCGAGATGGCGGCGTCCGTCACCGACGGCGATCGCGCGGCGCTTGCGCGCGAGTTGCAGCACCGGATCAAGACGATGGTCGGCGTGTCGTCCGGCGTGACGGTGCTGGCGGCCGGCGGGATTCCCGCGACCGCGACCGGCAAGGCGCGGCGCGTGATCGACCGCCGCCAGGCCGCCTGAGCCCGATGTTTGCCGTTCTACCCGAGGAAACCTGTTCGATGGATGGATTGAAGACCCTGGCCGTCACGGTCGATGCGCGCGGCATCGCGACCGTCGCACTGCAGCGCGGCGACGTGCTGAACGCGTTCGACGAGACGATGATCGCCGAGCTGACCGATGCGTTCACGACGCTCGGCCGGCGCGACGACGTGCGCGCGATCGTGCTGCGTTCGGACGGCCGTGCATTTTGCGCGGGTGCCGACCTGCAGTGGATGCAGCGTGCGAGCGCGAACGACGCAGCCGCGAACCTGCGCGACGCCGAGCGGTTTGCTGCGATGATGCACGCGATCCGGCAGTGCCCGAAACCCACGGTCGCACGCGTGCAGGGCCACGCGTTCGGCGGCGGCGTCGGCCTGTGCGCGGCCTGCGACATCGTGATTGCAAGCGACCACGCGCGCTTTTCGGTCAGCGAGGCCCGCTTCGGGATCCTGCCGGCCGTGATCGGTCCGTATCTGGTCGAGGCGGTCGGCCAGCGCCAGGCGCGCCGGCTCGCGCTGACCGCGACGCAGCTTGCCGCCGCCGAAGCCGTCGCGATCGGCCTGATCCACCAGGCCGTGCCGCTCGATGCGCTCGACGAAACGCTCGACCGGACGCTCGCCGAGCTGGGCCGCAACGGCCCGAACGCGCTGATGGAGATCAAGCGCTTTTTCGACGCGATCGGCGAGTATCCGCCGTCGGACGCGCGCGCGGCATTCACCGCGCAGACGATCTCCCGCATGCGGGCGACGCCGGAGGCGAAGGAAGGCTTCGCGGCCTTTTTCGCGAAGCGGCCGCCGGCCTGGGAGGCGGGCGCCGAGTAAGGCAGGACGACGACGATCGACGGCGAGCCGGGCCCGGCCGCAATTTGCGTCTCGGGCCCGGGCGCTTGCTCTACAATGCGTGACCCCCGGCGCGCTGCCGGCCCAGCCCTGACCGATGCTTCGCCCGATGATCGTCAACCGCCTTATCTCCGAGATCCTGTTCGGCTTCACCGGCCTGATCGGCATCATCAATCCGATCGGTATCGCATTCCTGTTTCTCGAACGGACCGAGGCGCTGACCGAGCATGAGCGCGACCTGCTCGCGAGGAAGGTTGCGTTCAACTCGTTCGTCGTGCTGCTGGTGGCGTTCTTCGCCGGCACGCCGGTGCTGCATTTCTTCGGGATCTCGATGGAAGCGCTGCGGATCGGCGGCGGCTTCGCGGTCGCCGTGGCCGGCTGGCAGATGCTGAACGAACCCGACGGCCCGGGCGGCGGCGACACGCCGGTCAAGCCGATCGACGCGAACGCGATCATGACGCGCGCGTTCTTCCCGCTGACGGTGCCGCTGACGGTCGGGCCCGGCTCGATCGCGACCGCGATCGCGCTGAACGCGAACCGCACGCACAAGCTGTCGGAGTTCATGCTGTCGAGCATCGTGTCGATCGCCGTCTCCGTGCTCGTCGCGGTCGTGATCTGGCAGGTCTACAGCCGCTCCGCGCTGCTTGCGCGCTACCTCGGCAGCGAAGGGACCAAGGTTGCGAAGCGCGTGTCGGCGTTCCTGCTGCTGTGCATCGGCGTGCAGATCATGCTGACCGGCTTCTCCGCGTTTCTGCAGCCGATCGCCGACCAGGCCAAGTAACGGGCCGTCCCGGTTCATCCTTTCACGCAGCCTGCGCGCGTGCGCGTGCCGTACGCGTTCGTGCCCTGCGGGATACCATGCGACGTCCGGCGGATGCGCGATGCGCATGTCGCCGCAAACCCAACTTGAGTGGCGAGGCGTGCAATGGAATACGTGAAATTCGGGTCGACCGGGCTGGACGTGTCGAAGCTGGTGCTGGGTTGCATGACGTTCGGCGAGCCGTTGCGCGGCACGCACCCGTGGACGCTGCCGGAAGCGGAGAGCCGCCCGATCATCCAGCGGGCGGTGGAAGCCGGCATCAACTTCTTCGACACCGCGAACATGTATTCGGACGGCACGTCGGAGGAGATCGTCGGCCGCGCGCTGCGCGATTTCACGAAGCGCGACGACGTCGTGATCGCGACCAAGGTGTTCTACCGGATGCGACCGGGGCCGAACGGCGCCGGCCTGTCGCGCAAGGCGATCATGACCGACATCGACCAGAGCCTGAAGCGGCTCGGTACCGACTACGTCGACCTCTACCAGATCCACCGCTGGGACTACGGCACGCCGATCGAGGAGACGCTCGAGGCGCTGCACGACGTCGTGAAGGCCGGCAAGGCACGCTATATCGGCGCATCGTCGATGTTCGCGTGGCAATTCGCGAAGGCGCTGCATATTTCGAAACAGAATGGCTGGACCCGCTTCGTCAGCATGCAGAACCACTTGAACCTGCTGTATCGGGAAGAGGAGCGCGAAATGCTGCCGCTGTGCGCGGACGAAGGCATCGCGGTGATTCCGTGGAGCCCGCTCGCGCGCGGGCGCTTGACGCGCAACTGGGACGAATCGTCGGAACGCCAGCAGAAGGACGAAGTCGGCCTGCGGCTGTACGACGCGACGGCGGAAGCCGACAAGGCGGTCGTCGAGGCCGTCGCGGCGATTGCCGCCGCGCGCAACGTGCCGCGGGCGCAGGTTGCGCTGGCGTGGGTCGCGCAGAAGCGCGGCGTGACCGCGCCGATCGTCGGCATCTCGAAGCCGCAGCAACTGGACGATGCACTCGGCGCGCTCGAGCTGCAGCTGACCGACGACGAAATCGCCACGCTCGAACGTCCATACGTGCCGCACGCGGTCGCCGGGTTCAACTGAGCGGCCGCGCGGGCGACGCTCGCGCCGCGCTCAGTGCGCGGCGGCGAGCATCGGGTAGGTGAACAGCCCGAAATGGACGACGTTCAGCCCCGCATGCGCGGTGGCGGCGGCGAGCAGGCCGCCGCGTCGCCACGCGAGGCCATAGCCGACGCCGGCCACCGTGCCGAGCACGATCCATTGCCAGCCGCCGGCCGCATGGGCGGCTCCGAACAGCACCGCGCCCGTCGCGAGCGCGGCCCACGGGCCCCACGCGTAGGCGCGGAGCGCGCGCGTCAGCCCGCCTTGCACGTAGCCGCGGAACAGGGCTTCCTCGGCGAGCGTGACCAGCAGCAGGTTATTGACGAGCCATAGCCAGCCCGACGGCGGCCACTTGGGCGCCCAGCCGACCATCCCGATCGCGAGTGCGCCCGCCAGGCACGCGGCGGCCGTTGCGACGGCCGCGACCACGCCGGTGCGCAGCGCGCGCGACAGTGCGACGTCGGGGGCGACCCACGGCAGCACCCACAGCAGCCACAGGCCGACGAGCGGCTTGTCGAAATTCAGGTACATCGTGAACGGTACGGCGTCCGGCGTGAAGCGCGTCGGCGCGATCACGCGCGGATTGTGGAAGCCGGGAAGCAGGTGCAGGCTCAGCGCGATCGCGAGCGCGGCAAAGACGAGGTGCGCGGCGATGCGCACCGCGAGCGGGCGTTCGGGCAATACGCCCCAGGCCGCCGCAACCAGCAGCGCGAGCGGTGCCAGCGTGACCGGCGCGAGCTGGCCGAACGCCAGCGCGCCCGCATAGCCGAGCGCGGCGAGGCCGATGCTCAGGCCATGCAGCGGGCGATGCCAGGCGAATGCGGCGGCCGCGAACAGGGCGATCCAGATCGTGGCGCACGGAAGGAGCGAAAGGGACATGACAGGAGAGGCATTTGTCGGATGAGACGCCGCGCATCATACAGCAGCGGCCGTGACACGCCCTCGGGCCGGCGATGGCCGGGCGGCCGGCCTGCCGGGCGTCAGCGCCCGGCGGTCTCGGTGACGCCGTTGCGGCCCGGAATGTCGACGCTGTTGCGCACGCGCATCCGCCGCCGGTACCAGAACGTCCACGCCAGCAGACAGCCGAACACGGTGTAGCCGATGACCGGCGACACGACCAGCACGCGCTCGACCGGCCAGGTCATGACCATCCAGCAGCGCAACAGCATTTCGAGCGTCATGAAGGCGCCCCAGACGAACGTCATCAGCCGCAGCATCTGCCGCAGCCCCGGCTGCGCGTCCCAGACCGCTTCGAAATGGGCGGCGCCGCCGTCCATTTCGCGGGCCACGGTGGCGCGAGCGAGATAGAAGATCAGCGGGCGTTCACGGAACAGCGACAGCAGGAACACGACGCCGATCGTGCCCGACGCGAGCGATTCGCGCATCAGCAGCGTACGCGGGCTGCCGCCGAGCGCCATTCCGACGATCGAAAGAGCGATGCCGAGCAGCACGATGGCCGCCACCGCGTCGACGCGCCGCGAGCGGATGAATTCGATGATCGACCAGATGATCGGCGGAATCGCCGACGCGTACAGCGCGCCGGTTTCGCCGAAATGCGGATGCGCGACCCGATAGGCCACCCACGGCAGCACGAGGTTGACGAAGAGTTCGAGAATCAGTCCGGCTCGCGGTTTCACGGGTCGCAATTCCACGCAGGTTGGGGCGAACGCGCGAAAGGTGTGGTTGCCCCCGGTTGCCCCGAAAAGGGTTCGGTCCAGTATATCGAAGAATCGCGCCGGGCTGCGGTGTCGCAACCGCCGGTTGCCGGCGCCGGCGGCGTCACGCGTTGACCGCCGCCGGCAGCGTGATCGTGATCGTGGTGCCTTGCAGCACGGCGCTCTGCACGCGGATCTCGCCGGCGTGCCGTTCGACGACCGCCTTGACGAACGCCATGCCGAGCCCGACGCCGCTGGTTTCCGGTTGTCCGGCGGTGCGGAAGCGCCGGTAGCGTTCGAACAGCCGTGCCTGGTCCGCGCTGCCGATCCCGCATCCGTTGTCGCGGATCGTGCAGCGTACGGTCCTGCCGTCGGCGCCCGGTTCGACCCGGCATTCGACGCTCGTGAGCGGCGCGCTGTACTTGATCGCATTGTCCAGCAGGTTGATCAGCGCGCGCGACAGCAGGGCCGGGTCGCCCGGCACGATCGCGTCGTCGCGCCGTGGCACGTCGTCGATCGAGATATGTTTGCGGTGCGCGATCGGCCATACGGCGTCGCGCGCCTCGTTCATCAGGTCGGCGAGGTTGACCGGCACGCGCTCGTATTCGCTGGCCTCCGCGCGCGACAACTGCGCGAAACCGTCGGCCATCGCCAGCGTGTGGCGCGCGAGCTTGCCGATTCTCGCGCACTGTCGCTTCGTCTGCGCATCGCCCGCACGGTGTTCCTGCGCGTCGATCAGGATGATCAGCGACGTCAGCGGCGCGCGCATGTCGTGCGAGAACAGCGTCAGCATGTCGTTGCGCTGGCGTTCGAGCATGTCGCGGCGGACATACGCATTGCGCAATACCTCCAGCGCGTCGTGGATGCGGGTGATCTCGGGCCCGATCCCGCGCGGCATCGCGACGTGCGTCGTATCGCCGTCGCTGAGCGCGACGATCCGGCGGCCGAGCGTATCGAGCGGCTCGGACAGCAGCCGCTGCGTGCCGCGCGTGAGCGACAGCAGGATCGCGACGCTGAGCAGGGCCGCGATCGCCGACATCGCCACCTTGATCCGGGCCGTGTTCCGGTCCGAGACGGCGCGCCGCCGCGCCAAGTCGATCACGCGGTCGCGCAGCAGTTCGCAAGGCTGGAAGTACGGGACGATCGTCCTCGAGAAATCGGCGGCGCTCATCGGGTAGGCACCGGTCTGGCCGCTTGCGACGACCGTGTCGACGAGCGGGAGCAGCCGATCGTCGAACGCCGCGTTGAGCTGCGCGTACGCGCGGGCGACGCCGGCATCGTCAAGCTGCGCGCCGATCGCGCCGTCGATCCGCGCGCGCAATTGCTCGATGCGGCCGCGCATCCGCATGATGTCCGCGAACTGCGGGCGGTCGAGCGCCCGCCGCCTGTACATCGGCGCAACGAGCAGCGAGCCCGTGCGTCCCGCGTATTCGCGGAGATCGCTCAGGAGCCGCGCCAGCAGGATCGCGCCCGACGTGTGCGGGTCGCCCATCGCCGTATCGGTCATCGCGCCGTCGATCAGCAGCGACACGGCGTCGACGACGCGGAACAGGCGCGCCTGCGCATGCTGGATCGCGTGGACGGTGCGTGATGCGAGCGGCCGGGCGTCGAGCGCGTCGACTTCCGCGCGGGCATCGGCGAGCGTGATCCGGATCGCGTCGAGCGCGCGCAGCAGGTTGCTGCGCTCGCGGTCGTCGAGCGCGGCGGCCTGCCCGATCGCGGTACGAAAGCGCGCGAGTGCCTGGTCGGAACGATCGCGTGCCGCGCGCAGGTTGCGCAGCTCCGTCGCATCGTCGCGCTGCAGGCGTACCAGCAGGTCGTTCGTCGGGCCGCGCTCGGCCGAGATCATGTTGGCGGCGGCCATCGCGCCGTGGATGAATTCGAAGCTTTGCAGATCGGCGTTTTCCTGCCGGTATTGCCGGACACTCCCCCAGATGATCGTGCCGCACAGCAGGGCCAGCAGCGTGGTGACGAGTGCAACGCCGATATGCGTCTTCTGCTGGATCGTCAGCGATCGAACGTTGTTTGCGCATTCCCGATTGAACGAGAGATTCATGACACACCCTGTTTGCAAGCTATCCCGGGAAGGCCCGTATTCTCGGCCTGTCGGCGCGATTGCGCCGCGAGGTTCAACAGGTGTTCCGCCGTCGCGGGGCGGCAACGATCGCGGCCGGGAAGCCGGATCGCGCGTGGCGCCGGATCGCCTTGCGCCACCTTCCTGTCGACACCGGAAGAATCGCGCTTGACCCGGGGAAACCCTGATCGTGCGCCAGGCGTGCGGCACGTAGCGGTGAATGGTTTGGATTGCGAATGTTCATGGATGCCGTTTCGCAACGGAGATCGGCATGACGGCCGCGTCCGGCGATGGCGGCAAGGAGATGGGTGGTGGCGGGAAAGCGTCGGCAGGCAGGCGCGTCGCCCGTGCGCGGGCGACGCTCAACGTCGGACCAGAGGGGGACGCGGTGCGAATCGATACCGCACCGCGCGCGGCGTCAGGAGAGGGCCGGCTGGACGATGATCTTCACGTTGCGGTCCTTGTGGTTGACCAGTTCCTCGAAGCCGTGCGCGACGATGTCGCCGAGCGCGATGCGTCCGGTGATGAGCGGCTGCACGTCGATGCGGCCGTCCGCGATGAAGCGGATGACATCCGCGAATTCGCCGTTGTACGCGAGCGAGCCGATCACTTCCTTCTCGGTCGACACGATGTCGAAGAAGTTGAACGGCGTCGGTTCCTCGAAGATGCCGACCATCACCGACTTGCCGGCCTTGCGGATCACGTCGATCGCGAGCTTCGCGGTGGCCGTGTGCCCGATGCACTCGAACGACACGTCGGCGCCGTAGCCGCCCGTCAGCGCCTTGACTTCCGCGATCGCGTCGGACGTCTTCGGATCGATGACGACGCTCGCGCCGACCTCCAGCGCCTTCTGCTTGCGCGCGGCCGACATTTCCAGCGCGATCACGCGCCCGGCGCCCGCGGCTTTCGCGCACATGATCGTGCACAGGCCGATCGTGCCCGCGCCGACCACGACGACGGTCTGCCCGACGATGTTGCCGGCCTTCTTCACCGCATGCAGCCCGACCGCGAGCGGTTCGATCAACGCACCGGCTTCGGTCGGGAAATGGTCGGGCAGCTTGTACAGCAACTCGGCCGGCACGTTCACGTATTCGGCGAACGCGCCGTTGTTCATCAGCCCGGTGAAAGCGAGGTTCTCGCAGATGTTGTACAGCCCGTGCCGGCAATACCAGCAGGTGCCGCAATGCTGGCACGCGTCGGCCGTCACGCGATCGCCGACCGCGAAGCCGGAGACGCCCGCGCCCAGCTCGGCGATTTCGCCGCTGAACTCGTGACCGAGGATGCACTGGCCCTTCAGGCCCGTCAGCGGGTGCGGCGCGTCGACCGGGATGAATACGGGCCCGGCGACGTATTCGTGCAGATCGGAGCCGCAGATGCCGCACCAGTGCACGCGAATCGTGACCCAGCCAGCGGGCGGGCGCTCCGGAACGGGAACCTCTTCGACGCGGATGTCCTGGCGGCCATGCCAGACGGCGGCTTTCATGCGGGGGGCGGTGTTCGGTGCCGGTGTACTCACGTTGCTGTCTCCGTCGGGTTGTCGTCGGGCGCGAGGCGTGGCTGCCGGTGCGCCCGTCGCGCGATTGCGCGATCGACCGGTATGCAGGAACGGGGCCAGCGTGAATCGGGACGGGATGCGGCGCTCGGTCAGCGTGTGAAGTGTGCGGCGCAACACGCCGGCTTTCGTTGACGTAAAGCAATCCGGCGGGTTGCGCGCGTCATGTTTGTTGCGACTGCGAAACGGTGAATCGGCTGAGACGCCGGGACATTCGTCTCAGCGAATGAGACGAATCGCGAGACGCATCACGATCGGCGGCACGATTCGATGCGCGTTCAGGCCAAGACTTCGTCCACCGAGACCGGTGCGAGCGGCGTGAAGCCGGCGGCGCGGTACAGCGGCTGGCCGGCTTCGGTCGAGATGAGCCACACGCGCTGTGCGCCGCGTTGCCGCGCGTGCGCGACGATCGCGGCGAGCAGTTGCGTTGCGAGGCCGCGACGCCGGAATGCGTCCGCGGTTCCGACGCGATCGACCACGATATCGCGCGGCGACGCAAAGCCGTAGCGTGCGGTGGCCGCGATCTGCCCGTCGAGCCGGTGCGCGAACAGGAACGCGGCCGGATTCGGCTGGAACGGCGGGAATGCGTCGCTGGCGTTGAACGCGTCGACGCCGCCCGGCGTATCGCAGGCAAGCGCATGTGCGAGTGCGTCGTCGCCGGACAGCACGCCGATATCGGCGGCCATGAAATGCTCGTCCGACAGCCGGCGTGTCCTGCCGCGCAGCGCGGGCGGCAGCGGGGCGGCGCCGTAGCGCGTGATCCACGCGCCGACGGCGAACGGGCCGTCGCCGGACACGGGCGCACCCTCGATCACGAAGTGCTCGAAAGGCCGGCCCATGCCGCCGTCGAACTGCACGACGTGGCCGTCCGGGCTGTCGCGCAGCGGTGCGTCGCGCCGGTCGCGCGCGGCGCAGTAGCCGGCGATGAAGGTGCGCACGGCCGCCTTGCGGCGGGGAAAGGCCGACCAGGCTTCGTCGAGCGGGAACAGCGTGACCGGGGCGGGGGAGGCGGTCGGCATGGGTGGGCGCGCAGCGTTGTCGGGACAAGGCCGACAGCTTAGATCAGGATGCCGCCGCGTGTCGCGCGGGCCATTGCTGCGATCGCTGAAATGGAGCGTTGCGCACATTACCCCTTTACTTGAAGTTAACTTCAATTTGTATCATGTGCGCCAGTCCGATTGCGAACGCGTGGACATCCCGTTGCACGCGGCCGTTTCAACGGAGGTGAAGATGACCGAAGCGCCTGTCGCGGCCGATGCCGCCATGCGGCCGTCGCGCAGCTACCGGGCCGCCGTCGCGAACGTCGTGCTGGCCAGCATCGTGTCGGCGTTGCATGTCGGCAAGGCGACGATCGCATTGCCGTCGCTCCAGCACGAGTTCGGCGGCTCGCTCGCATCGCTGAGCGGGATCATGTCGGTGTTTCCGTTCGTCGGCGTGTTCGGCGGGATCGCCGCCGGCCTGCTGGTGCGGCGCTGGGGCGACCGGCTGCTGCTGATGACGGGCCTCGTCATCCTCGGCCTGTCGAGCATCGCGGGCGCGTGGGCCGGCAGTTTCGCGCTGCTGCTGGCCACGCGCTTCGCGGAAGGGCTCGGCTTCGTGATCGTGGTGGTCGCCGCACCGGCCGTGCTGAACCGCGTGACGCCGCCCGAGCGGCGCAATCTCGCGTTCGGCCTGTGGAGCACGTTCATGCCGGCCGGCATGGCACTGTCGATGCTGGTCGGGCCGCTGCTCGGCGGTTGGCGCAACGGCTGGCTGGCGGCCGCGGCGCTCACGCTCGTCGCGGCGGCCGCGGTGCCGGTCACCACCTCGGCCGATGTCCCGTCGCGGCAGGCAAGCGCCACGCGCATCGGGCCTGCGCTGCGCGACGTGCTCGCGTCGCGCTCGACCACGCTCCTCGCACTGGGCTTCGCGACCTACAACGTGCAGTTCTTCGCGGTGATGACGTTCCTGCCGGTGTTCCTGATGCAGCGCCTCGGCGTTGCGGTGGGCGCGGCGGGGCTGATCAGCGCGGCAATCGTCGCCGCGTGCGTGACCGGCAACCTGACCGCCGGCTGGCTGTTGTCGCGCGGTGCGCGGCCGGGGATCGTGATGGCCGCGACGTCGATCGCGATCGGCGCGGCCGGCGCAGGGCTGTTCAGCGCGGCGACCCCCGCGCCGCTCGCGGTCGCGCTGGGTTTCGCGTTCTCGGCGATCGCCGGGATGCTGCCCGCGACGATCCTGGCCTGCGCGCCGGGCTCCGCACCGTCGCCGTCGCTGGCGCCGCTCAGCATCGGCTGGGTCGTGCAAGGCAACTATCTCGGCCAGGTGATCGGCCCGCTGACGATTGGCGCGATCGTCGGGGCATTCGGCTGGTCCGGCGGCATCGGGCTGATGCTCGCGGCGGCCGTCGCCGGCGCGGCGATCGGCCTGTCCTTGCTGCGCGAGCCGATGGGCCGGCGCTGAGCGCGGCGCCGGCGCCGTTCAACCTGCACGGAAATCCGTCAAGCATGTTCAACATCATGGAAAGCCTGATCTGCGAAGAAGACCTGTCGTGCGACGCACCGGCGTTGGACGATCACGATGCGATGCCGTCGCGCGGCGCCGGCGTCGCGCATCCGCTCGTGACGATCGGCCGTGCGCCGATTCCCGAGCACGCCGAGGCGGCGGTCTCGCCGTTGCGTCCGCAACTGTTCGTCACGGTGCTGGAGGCGGGCGACGACGGCCTGCTGATTCGTTGGGTCGAGAGCGGCCGTTGCCACTACGGCGAGCAACGCTGGCGCTTGCGCGTCGCGTTACAGCCCGGTCGCTGCGCGATCTCGGGGCAACCGATCGAGGCCGGCGAACCGGTGTTCCGGCCGGTGCGGCGGCCCGTGCCGGCCAATGGCGACGAGATGATCTGCCCGGCCTCGGTGCCAGGCGTGGCCGGCGCGTCGCGTGACGGCGCGCCGGGGGACGGCGACGCACGCGATCCGGCCGATGTCCACGGCTGAACACCGGCCGGTAGCGGGACGGCGTTACTTCTTCAGATCGTGCCGGTACTGGATGAAACCGCCATTGTTCGCGAGCTTGTCGTACAGCGCACGTGCGGTCGTGTTGGTCTCGTGCGTGAGCCAGTACACGCGGCTCGCGCCGGCTTCGCGCGCCCGTTCGTACACGGCTTCGATCAGCGCGCCGCCCGCACCTTGCCCGCGTGCGTCGGGGGCGGTGTACAGGTCCTGCAGGTAGCAGTACGGCCCTTCCGTCCAGCACGAGCGGTGGTAGATCGAGTGCACGATCCCGACCAGTGCACCCGATGCGTCGAATGCGCCCAGCACGAACATCGGTTCGGCGGGATCCATCAGGCGCGCCCACGTGGTGGCGAACACCGCGTCGCTCAGCGCCGTGTCGTAGAACTTCTGATAACCCTGCCACAGCGGGCGCCACGCGGCTTCGTCGGCCGCAACGAGCGGGCGCACCGTGACGCGCGTGGCGTCGTTCGCGCGGCTGGCCGCATCGCGTTCGCTGGCTTGTGCGTGGCGGATCGCGGCGAGTGACTGGCGCTGGTTGCCTTCAGCGTCGAAGTTCCCGGGCGCAAGCCACGTTTCGAATGCGGCGCGGACGTCCGGCCATTCGCCGTCGATGATCGAGAACCACGCGGTGTCGCGGTTGCGGCCGCGATAGATGATCGCCTGCCGGAACGTGCCTTCGTAACGGAAGCCGAGCCGCGCGGCCGCCTTGCGCGACGGTTCGTTGAGGTCGTCGCACTTCCATTCGTAGCGCCGGTAGCCGAGCGTGTCGAACGCATACTTCATCAGCAGGAACTGCGCTTCGGTCGAGACCGGCGTGCGCTTGAGCAGCGGCGAGAACGTGACGGAGCCGACCTCGATCACGCCGTTGGCCGGATCGATGCGCATCAGCGCGAGCGTGCCGACCGCGCGGCCGGTGGCGCGATCGATCACCGTGTAGTGCAGCGGATCGGGGCTCGCCTGCGCGCCTCGCGCGTAGTCACGGTAGCTCGCCTCGTCGGCGTACGGGCCGTGCGCGAGATAGGTCCAGTCGCTGCCGTCGGGCGCTTGCGAGTAGGCCGCATACAGGTCGGCCGCATGGCGCTCGGCGTCGAGCGCTTCAAGCCGGCAGTAGCGGCCTTCGAGCG
Source organism: Burkholderia cepacia complex sp. TUM26381 (assembly GCF_057439935.1). NCBI lineage: Bacteria > Pseudomonadati > Pseudomonadota > Betaproteobacteria > Burkholderiales > Burkholderiaceae > Burkholderia > Burkholderia cepacia complex sp. TUM26381. The sequence continues at coordinate 1,418,746 of NZ_CM172007.1, forward strand.
CGATGCGCTCCGGGCGCGGGCGCGCGGACCAGTCGGGAACGGGTTGGCCGATGGATTGCTGGAAAGCGTTGGTGAGCGTGGACAAGGTCGATCTCGCTTCGGTTGGCGGCCGGCGACATGCCGGCATGCAGACGATCGTAGTCCCGGCGAGGTACCATGAGAAGCGCCAGAGAGCGGTAAATTTATGGTGCCACGATATGTGGCCGCCCGCCGCCCGCCGCCCGCCGCCCGCCGCCCGCCGTGCGCCGTGCGCCGGATTCCGACACTTTCACGCTGCGACGTTCCGATGACGACTGCCTTTTCTCCCGGCGACGCGCCGTTGCTGCCGCTCGATGCGCCGCTGGCGCGCACGCCGGGCGCACCGTCGCTGCAGCGCCAGCTGTTGCGCCGCGTGCGCGACGCGATTCTCGGCGGCACGATGCCGGCCGGCACGCGGCTGCCCGGCACGCGCGCGCTGGCCGAGACGCTTGGCGTGTCGCGCAACACGACGGCCGCCGTCTACGAACAGCTCGTCGCCGAGGGCTTCCTGCAGTCGGACCGGCGCGGCACGCGCGTGGTCGGGCTGTCGCGGCCCGCACCGCCGCGCCGGCGTGCCGCGCCGCCGGCCGTCGCGCAGCGGCTCGCGCGGATTCGCCCGAGCCTTGTCGGCACCGGCGAAACGGAAGGTTTCCGGCCTGGCGTGCCCGCGCTGACGCATTTCCCGGTGGACGCGTGGCGGCACGCGATCGACCGCGCGCTGCGCCGCGCCGGCCGCGACCTGCTGGCGTACGGCGATCCGCTCGGCGAGCCCGCGCTGCGCGAATCGATCGCACGCCACCTGGCCGTGACGCGCGGCGTGCGTTGCGATCCCGAGCAGATCGTGATCACGGAAGGCGCGCAGGGCGCGATCGCGCTGTGCGCGCAGTTGCTGACGAATCCCGGCGATACGGTGTGGGTCGAGGAGCCCGGTTATCGCGGCGCGCGTACCGCGATGCAGGCGGCCGACCTCGACGTCGTGCCGATGCCGGTCGACGCGGAAGGGTTGCGCGCGGAAGAGGACGACTGGCGCGAACGGACGCCGCGCCTCGTCTACACGACGCCGTCGAACCAGTTCCCGACCGGCGCCGTGCTGTCGATCTCGCGCCGGCTCGCGCTGATCGATGCGGCGCGTCGCCATCGCGCATGGATCATCGAAGACGACTACGACAGCGAATTCCGTCACACCGGCGAGCCGATCGGCGCGATGCACGGGCTCGCGCCCGATTCGCCGGTCGTCTATCTCGGCTCGTTCAGCAAGACGATGTTTCCGGCGCTACGCATCGGTTTTCTCGTGCTGCCGGAGGCGTTGCTGGCCGCCGTGCGGCCGGTGCTGCCGGAGATGCTGCGCGGCGGGACGCGGCACGTGCAGCTTGCGCTCGCCGATTTCATCGAGACGGGCGAATACGGCCGGCATCTCGGGCGGATGCGCCGGCTGTATCGCGACCGGCGGCGATTGCTGCTTGCGGCGCTCGACGGCAACCTGAGCGTGCCGCATCAGGTCGAGGGCGGCCCGTGCGGGCTGCATCTCGCGCTGCGGCTGCCGGCGCGCTATCGCGACCGCGCGATCGTCGACGCGGCGCGCGCACACGGGATCGGGCCGTTTCCGCTGTCGGGCTTTTCGATCGATGCGGGGCGGGCGGGCAACGGGCTCGTGCTCGGTTTCGGCAATACGTCGGCCGATGCGTTCGAGCCGATGTTGCGGATATTGTCGGCGATTGCGGAGCGGGTGGACGCGGGTGACGCGTGACGGTATGGTTCCGCCATTCGAACTTCCCGCTGACCGCTCATGACGACGCTCCGTCAATCATTCCTGTTCGTTGCCGTTGCCTGCGCATCGCTGGCGGCGGCCGTCGCACACGCGCAACCCACGAGCGACGGCTTCATCTGCGATACCGACAAGCATCACGTCGTGATCGACCGCGTTGCGGATGGCGCATTGCGCTACCGTGCCTGGAACACGCCGCGTCCGGTCGACCAGAAGCCGGACGTCGAAGTGCGCGGCGGCATGGAAGCAACGGGCGGAACGGATCCGTGCGTGAGCACCGACTGGTCGTTCAAGCGCGGCAATATCGTGTACTGGGTGTCGGACAGCGCCGCATGCACGGACGGCAAGCCGCCGCGCGGCGCTTACGGGATGGTCTCGGTGACGATCAACAAGGAATTCGCGGCGCGCTACTGGTGCGTCAAGTAACCCGCGTGTGGCGATGCTGTTCCGCCAAGGGCGGCGAGGCATTCTGCGCATGCCGGCTGCGCCGGTCTCTCGTGTCCGGTCAACGCCGGCGCAGGCCGCGTGATCGGATTTGTGCGGATTGACGAATCGCCGACTTTGTTCGAAACGACCGCCATCGCGGCTTCGCACCTGCCGCCTCCCGCCGGCATACGGGTTTCGATTCGTATGTTCCAACCGGCGCGTGGGCTATAAATGGATGCGTGTACCGGTGCTTGTCGGGCGCCTGCGCGTTTCGCGCAAGTTGGCGCCGCGACTGCCGGGGGAGGTGCACCGTGGTTTGCCAGACGCTTGCTCGCGCCGTGCTTCGCACCGCGTTGATCGGGGGCGTGTTTGCCGGATTCTTGCCGCCGCCGGCTGCCATTGCCGCCACCGTCGCGCCGCCTGCCGCGCCACGCGCGATAAAGCAGAGGGTGCCCGCCGTGCCGTATGCGATGCCGGTCGATTTTCCGGCGATCGTCGAGCGCTACGGCCCGGCGGTCGTGACCATCATGGCCACCGCGCCCGACCAGCAATCCGGCGGGCCGTCCTTCGCGATCCTCGATCCCGACGATCCGCTCGCCGCATTCTTCCGGCACGACGCGCCGCCGCCGGCGCAGGGGCCCGCACCGGGGCAACAGGCGCCGCAGGCGCCGGCGCCCGACACGGCGCCTCGCGCGGTATCGGGTAGCGGCTCGGGCTTCATCGTCAGTGCCGACGGCCTGATCCTCACGTCGGCCCATGTGGTCGACGAAGCAACCGACGTGACGGTGCGGCTGACCGACCGCCGCGAATTCAAGGCGACGGTGCTGGCCGTCGATCCGCAAAGCGATGTCGCCGTGCTGCGCGTCAACGCGACGAAGCTGCCGTTCGTGCGCGTCGGTGATTCATCGAAGGTCCGCGCGGGCGAACCGGTGATGACGATCGGCGCGCCGGACGGATCGGGCAACACGGTCACGGCCGGCATCGTCAGCGCGACGTCGCACCGGCTGCCGGACGGCAGCGCGTTTCCGTTCTTCGAGACCGACATCGCGCCGAACCCGGACAACTCGGGCGGCCCCGTGTTCAATCGCGCGGGCGACGTGATCGGCATCGCGGTGCAGGTCTATACGGGCGCCGACCGCTACGCGACCACGACGTTCGCGATCCCGATCGCGTTCGCGGCAAAGGTGCGCGCGCAGTTGCAGGCGCAACAGCAGGCCCAGATGCACGCGCAGCAGGCGCCGGCGCCGGGCGCGTCGCCCGGCAATGCGTTCGGCGTCGACGTCCAGGACGTCGGCGTCGGGCTGGCCGCGGCGTTCGGGCTGCCGCGTCCGGCCGGTGCGCTCGTCAACGGTGTCGCGCCCGGCTCGCCGGCTGCGGCCGCCGGACTGAAGCCCGGCGACGTGATCGTGAAACTGGGCGACAAGGCGATCGGCCGCTCGGCCGAACTGAACGACCTGGCCGCCGCGCTGCCGCCCGGCGAAAAGGCGCCGCTGCGGGTGATCCGCAACCGCGCGCCGGTGATGCTGACGATTACGGGCGCCGACGAGGCGGCCGGCACCGCGGGTGCGGCTGCGGGCATGGCCGCGCCGGCGCTTGCTGCGCGGCCGGGGCCGGCCGCCGGCGACCGCGGCGATCGCCTCGGGCTGACGATGCACGCGCTGAGCGACGACGAGCGCCGTTCGACGGGGCTTGCGGTCGGGATGATGGTCGACGCGGTGCACGGCCCGGCGGCGAGCGCGGGCATCCAGCCGGGCGACGTCGTGCTGGAGCTCAACGACACGCTGCTCGAGACGCCGGACGACGTGCAGTCGCTCGAAGCGAGCGGCGGCAGCGTGATCGCCGTGCTGATCCAGCGCAACAACGCGCGGAAGTTCGTGTCGGTGCGCGCGCGTTAGGGCGTTGACGCGGCCGGCGCCCTCCGCCTAACATCGTCCGGTATCGCTGGCAGCCAGCCACGCATTCAGGAGTCATTCGGCATGAAAACGGCTTGCTTCATCGTAGTAGTCCACAGGCGCAGGGTCCGGTAGCGGCACCGCGCCGGCACCCATGCGCCCCCGACTCGTTCGGGGGCTTTTTTTTGCGTTGCGCACGGCCATGCGGCGCGTGCGCGGAGGGCCATCCGCTTGCAATCGAACCTGTCGCCCGTGTCCGAACCGGTGTCGCCGCGACATGCGACGCTGATCCTGCTGTGCGCGCTCTCGGTACTGCCGCTGAGCCTGTTCCTGCCGTCATTGCCGGCGATCGCGCGCGACCTGCACGCCGACTATGCGCTCGTCGCACTGTCGCTCGGCGGTTACGCGGCGGTGGCCGCGTCGCTCGAGTTCGTGACGGGGCCGCTGTCGGACCGGTTCGGGCGGCGGCCGATCGTGCTGACGAGCGTTGGCGTGTTCGCGCTCGGCTCGCTCGGCTGCGCATTGACGACCGATATCCGCATGTTTCTCGCATGCCGCCTGATGCAGGCGGCGATCACGTCGGTCTATCCCGTGTCGATGGCGACGATCCGCGATACCGGCGGCGGCGCGCGCGCAGCGAGCCGGATCGGCTATGCGGCGATGGCCGCCGCGTTCGCGCCGATGCTCGGCCCGACGCTCGGCGGCGCACTCGATCAGATGGCCGGATGGCGCGCGGGTTTCGGGTTGCTCGGCGCAGCCGGCATCGCGCTGTTCGGCTGGTGCGCATTCGATCTCGTCGAAACCCATGCGAACCGCTCGTCGAGTTTCCGGCAGCAGCTTCGTGCGTATCCGGCGCTGCTCCGCGCGCGCCGTTTCTGGGCCTATGCGCTTTGCATGGCGTTTTCGACGGGCGCGTTCTACGCGTTCCTGGCCGGCGCGCCGCTCGCCGCGAAAACGGTGTTCGGCATTGCGCCGGCGGAGATCGGCGTCTACATGGGGACGATCACGGCCGGGTTCGTCGGGGGCAGCTTTCTGGCCGCGCGCGTCGCGCGCCGCTACGCGCTGGCCACGACGATCCTGTGCGGACGGATCGTCGCGTGTACGGGCCCGCTGATCGGCCTTGCACTGATGTCCGGCGGCGCGACGCATGCGCTTGCATGGTTCGGGCCGTGCGTGCTGGTCGGCATCGGCAACGGGCTGACCAATCCCGGCGCCCACGCGGGGGCGTTGTCGGTGCGCCCGGAGCTGGCGGGCAGCGCTTCGGGGCTGGCCGGCGCGATGACGATCGCCGGCGGCGCCGCGTTGTCGTCGCTGACGGGCGCGGTGCTGACCGCCGGCAACGCCGGTTATGTGCCGCTCGCGATGATGCTGCTGTCGGCGGCGATTGCGCTGGCGGCCGCTTTTTGCGTGCGGGCGTTCGATGCACGGGACGCCGCGCGATGACCGCGGGTGCGGCCCGGTACCGTGTCGCGGCCGAATGACGGACAATCCGTCGCATACCGGGAGACGACGCACCCTCCGCGAGCCATGTTCCCCGACGCGCGCGAAGGGTGACTGGACGAGGATGCGATGAGCGACTTTTCAGATTTCCAGCGGGACATTGCCGATGCCGCGCGGGCGACCTTCAAGGCACTGCGGGCGTTGCACCCGGACGAGCATTTCTACGTGTTCGCGCTGTATACGGACAGTGGCGCGATGACGGTGGTGCCGGCGGCCAATTCGATCGAAGGGTTGCGCCGGATCCGCGCGCAACGGGCGATCGCGGACGACGATCCGGCGCCCTGGTATAGGTGGGGTTCTGCCGAATGGGCCTATGAGGCGGCAGAAGCGTCGCCGTTCAATGCGATCTGCGGCAGGCTGGCCGACGAAGTGCTGAGCCCGCAATTTGCGCAGTCGCGATTCGCGGAGTTCACCCGGCAACTGCACGCCGACATGATCGAAGGATTGCGGCTGCTCGACCGCGAGGGCCTGTTCGGCACGGGCGAGGAGCGGGCGGCGATCACGCTGTTCGTGTCGATCAGCGACGACGCAGCCAGGGCGCTGGAAAACGCCTCGGCGAAAGCGCTGAATCCGCCGGCCGTCGCCGACGCATTCCTGCGCCGTTTCGGCTGACCTGCATCGGGATATCGCACGGCGGCCCCGGACGGGCAGCCGCCGCGCACGCGTCATTACGGCTTGGCGCCCACCACGAATTCGAACGTCGCGACGCCGTCGACGCCGCCCGTCACGCGGTCGCCCGGCTGCAGCGCACCGACACCGGCCGGCGTGCCGGTGAAGATCAGGTCGCCGGCCTTCAGCTCGACCGAGCGCGACACGTACGCGATGACATCGGGCACCGCCCAGATCATGTCGGCCAGGTCACCTTGCTGACGCGTGTCGCCGTTGACCGCGAGCCAGATGCGGCCCGCCGCCGGGTGGCCGGTGGCCGATGCCGCGCGCAGTGCGGTCACGGGGCCCGACGCATCGAAACCCTTCGCCCAGTCCCACGGACGGCTCAGCTTCTTCGCTTCGGCCTGCAGGTCGCGGCGCGTGAGGTCGACGCCGACGCCGTAGCCCCACACGTGCGACAGCGCGTCGGCCGGGTCGATCGACCGGCCGTCCTTGCCGATCGCGACGACCAGCTCGATTTCATGATGGAGGTCGTTCGTCAGCGGCGGATAGGTGACCGTGCCGCTGGCCGGGACGATCGCATCGGCCGGTTTCGTGAAGAAAAACGGCGGTTCGCGGTCGGGATCGGCGCCCATTTCACGGGCATGGTCGGCGTAGTTGCGGCCGACGCAAAATACGCGGCGCACCGGAAAGCGCGCGGACGACTGTTCGACTTCGACGGAAGGACGCTCGGCAGCGTCGATGACATAGGCGGACATCGGATGGCCTCGTTCGGTAGGAAGACGGAGGCCGGCGCACGGGCCGGCATGCGTGAAACGATACCCGACGAACGTGCGCCCGGATGCGACGCAACTGCGTTTTACCGGGACAAATCTACGCGTCCGCGGCCGGCGGCGTGTCGTCGCTGTCCGGCAGCGAGGCGTTCGCGTCGCGGTAGGCCTTCGGCGACAGGCCGACCCGCGCGCGGAAGCGCCGCGCGAAATAGCCTTCGTCGCGGAAGCCGACCGAACGCGCGATGTCCGCGATGCGCCGGCTCGTATGGGCCAGCAGCGACTGCGCAAGCGCGATCCGGCGCTCGGTCACGAGATCGGTGAACGTGCTGCCGGTTTCCTTGCGGACCAGGTGCGCGAGGTAGTTCGGCGACAGGAACGCGGCCTCGGCGGTCGCGGCGAGCGTCAGGTCCTCGCGGGTCAGGTTCGCTCGCACGTGGCGCAGCACGCGTGCGAGCGCATCGCGCCGGCCCGCACGCTGGGCGCCGCGCTGCGCGAGCTTGTCGAGCGCGCCCGCGTACTGCGTGCAGACGAGCCCGATCAGCTGCAGCAGGTAGCCGCGCAGCAACGTGGTCGAGCCGAACGTGCGCACGCGATCGGTGTCGAGCATGCACAGCGCGAGGCGGCGCGCTTCGTCATACGAGTCGCCGGTCAGGATGAAATCGAGATGCTCCTGGAAACGAAACGGCGTCAACTCGGGAAAGCGGTGCGCGGGCACGTCCTCGAGATCGAGCGGATCGACGTCGAGATCGGCGCGCAGGAACGCCTGGCTGAAGTTGATCACGATGAAATGCGCGCCTTCCGGATGCGGGATCAGGTGCTCGCGGTGCGGCAGCACGAACGCGAGCGCGCCGCGCGGAAACGGCCGCGTGACGCCGCCGATCCGCTGTTCGGTGTCGCCGCCGAGGTTGAACTGGATCTGGAAATACGCGTGCCGGTGCGGCTCGGTGATTGCCTGGCGCGAGGCCTGGTCGCGGATGTAGAAGTCGAGCCGGTCGCTGCGTTCGGGCATCCCGTACAGGCGCGGCGGGGCGATGGAGGGCATGAAGGATTCTGCTGTTCGTGACGCGGTTGAGCCGCGATGGTACAGCGAACCGGGCGCGACGGGGACGGCCGCGGTCGTGCGGTCAGCCTTGCACGAGCGGCGCGACCCGGCGCCGCAGCTCGGGCACGACCTCGGCGTCGAACCACGGGCGATGCTTGAACCATGCCTGGTTGCGCGGCGACGGATGCGGCAGCGGCAGGACATCGGGGCCGTAGTCGCGCCATGCCTGCACGGTGTCGGTCAGCGTGGCCTTGCGCGCATCGCGCAGGAAATGTCGCTGCGCGTACTGGCCGATCAGCAGCGTCAGCCGGATCGACGGCAGTTCGGCCACCAGCCGGTCGATCCACAGTTGCGCGCATTTGGGGCGCGGCGGGTTGTCGCCGCTCGCGCCGCGGCCCGGGTAGCAGAAACCCATCGGCACGATCGCAAAGCGCGTCTCGTCGTAGAAGGTCTCGGCGTCGACGTCGAGCCAGCCGCGCAACCGCTTGCCGCTCGCGTCGTCCCACGGGATGCCGCTCGCATGGACGCGCGCGCCCGGCGCCTGCCCGACGATCAGGATGCGCGCGTCGCGATGGGCGCGCACGACGGGGCGCGGGCCGAGCGGCAGGTCGGCTTCGCAGGCACGGCACGCGCGGATTTCGGTGAGCAGCACGTCGAGCGGCGCGCGCGTTCGTTTCGACATCGGTTCTGAGCGGGGGCGGAGTGGCAAGGCGGTGTCGCACGGGCGGCGCAGGCCGCCGCCGGGCGGCCCGGATCGGCATGGCGCGGCCCGGGAGCACGCGCCTGCCGCACCGCACGGCACGCATCAGGCCCGCGACGGACCCGCTGCGCTGCCTTCGGCGACCGCTGCATCATACAACGCGGTCTGCGCGATCGCCGCGGCGATTCCCGCGTCGTCGTGCGAACCGTCGAGCATGCCCCAGCGCCGGTATTGCGACAGGAACCACTGGCCTTCGCGCGGATCGGGCCGGTTCACGGTGCCGCCGTCGTGAAAGCGGATCGGCAGCGGCGGCGCGGCGAACGGCCCCGCGCCGTAATCGCCGAGCAGGCGCGGCGCGATCAGCCGGGCCGGCACGCCGAGCGCATCGGGCGACGCGAGCCAGTCGGCCGCCTCGCGGCGGTGCGCGGCGCTGTCGAGCCACGCGCACGCATCGACGAGCGTGCGGATCAGCGCGCGCGCGGTGGCCGGATACAGCGCGACGAAGTCGCGCCGGGTCGCGAGCACCTTCTCCGGATGATCGGGCCAGATCTCGCTCGTGACGGCGACGGTCCGGCCTGCGCCGCATGCGTCGGCCACCGCGTGCCACGGCTCGCCGGAACAGAAGCCGTCGAGCTCGCCGCTGGCGAGCGCGGCGACCATCTCCGGCGGCGGGATCACGACGCTGCGCACGTCGCGCAGCGGATCGACGTCATGCGACGCGAGCCAGTGGTTCAGCCACATCGCGTGCGTGCCGGTCGGGAACGTCTGCGCCAGGAGCGGCTTGCGGCCGAGCGTCGCGAAGGCGGCGCGCACGCTCGCGGTTTCACGGTACGCGTCGGCGAGCCCGCGCGACAACGTGATCGCCTGGCCGTTGCGGTTCAGTACCATCAGCGCGGCCATGTCGGCCTGCGGGCCGCCGATGCCGAGCTGCAACCCGCAGACGAGCCCGTACAGCGCATGCGCGGCGTCGAGTTCGCCGCTCAACAGCTTGTCGCGCACGGCGGCCCAGGACGGCTGGCGGCTCGGTTCGAGCGTGAGGCCGTGACGCGCGCCGAGGTTCAGGCGCTGCGCGACGATCAGCGGGGCCGCGTCGCTCAGCGCGACGAACCCGAGGCGAAGATGCGCGCGTTCCGGCGCGGCGGGAGGTGAGGTATCCATGGCAGTCATGACTGGGGTGAAGCGTCGAGCAGTTGTCGCGCGACGTCGACGATGCGCAGGCCCTGATCCATCGCACGCTTGCGCAGCGCCGCGTACGCGTCGTGTTCGGACAGCTTGCGCTGGTCCATCAGCACGCGTTTCGCGCGGTCGATCAGCTTGCGCTCCGCGAGTTCGCGCTCGACGTCGGCCAGCCGGCGGCGCAGCGCATCGTCGTGCGAGAAGCGCGCGAGCGCGACTTCGAGAATCGGTGCGAGACGCTCGGCCGACAAGCCTTCGACGAGATACGCGCTGACGCCCGCGCCGACCGCCGCGCGGATCAGTTCCTGGTCGGCGTCGTGGCTGAACATCAGCACGGGGCGCGGTGCGGTCGCGTGCATGACCGCGAGCTGCTCGAGCGTGTCGCGCGACGGCGAATCGGTGTCGATGATCACGACGTCAGGGCGTTGTTCCTCGACGGCCGCCGGCAGGCGCGCGGGCGTCGCGACGTCGTTCAGCATCTCGTAGCCGAGGCGCGCGAGCGCGTCGCCGAGCTCGCCGATCGGCTTGTCGGTGTCGGTGACGAGCAGCACGCGCAGGCGGGCGGACAGGGCAGGCGAACTCATGAGGCGGGCGACAGGGGCAATGGGGCTTCGGTGCAAGTTGCTGACGACGTATGCAGGCCGGACGCGCGGCCGGTGGTGACGGGAACGGGAAGCGGCCGAAGCCGCACGATGCCGGGCATGTCACGCGGCTCTCGAAAACGCCGCTTCGGTGGCGGCGTCCGTGCCTTGCACGGCTGCTTCGCCGATCGCCCCGCCGACGAGGATCACGGCCGGGCTGCCGAGCCGCGCGGCCTCGATGCCGTGTGCGAGCGTGCCGAGCGTGCCGGTCCAGCGGCGTTCGTCGGGCGTGCCGGCCCATTGCACGGCCGCCGCCGGGGTCGACGCGGGCAGCGCGGCGAGCAGGCCCGCCGCAAGGCTGTCGACGCGGCTCATCCCCATGTAGATCGCCAGCGTGGTGCCGGTGGCCGCGAGCCGTGCCCAGTCGGGTTCGCCGTGGTCCTGGCGGTGCGCGGTGACGAACGTGACGCCCTGGCAGTGCTCGCGGTGCGTGAGCGAGATGCCGAGGCTCGCGGCGGCCGCGAATCCCGACGAGATGCCGTTGACGATCTCGACCGGAATCGCGGCTGCGCGCAGCGTCGCGAGTTCTTCGCCGGCGCGCCCGAACAGCAGCGCGTCGCCGCCTTTCACGCGTACCACGTGTGCGCCGCGCAGCGCGTAGCGGCGCATCAGTTTCTCGATGAAGGCCTGCGGCGTGGAGCGGCAGCCGCCGCGCTTGCCGACGCGGATCACGCGCGCCTGCGGGGCGAGTTCGACGATGCCGGGCGCGACGAGATCGTCGAGCAGCAGCACGTCGGCGGCGGCCAGCGCTTTCACGGCCTTCAGCGTGAGGAGATCGGGATCGCCGGGGCCGGCGCCCAGCAGCGTGACTTTGCCAGTCGTCATGTCGTGTTCCTGTGCCGCATCGCGAGCGTGCGGCGGTCTGCTAACGCGTTGTCTGCGCGGCGGCGGCGGGCGGTCGAAACGCACCGGCATCCGGCCGTGCCGCGCACGGGGGGACACCGTTGTCCTGACGGGCCCGCCGTGAAGGGCGGGCAGGGTTTGCGGGGACTGCCCACCGGCGCCGTTGCCGGTGTGATGGATGAGGTTGAGCAATATCCGGGCCAACCCGGGCAACACATGGTGGCCGCGTGGCGCGACGCACCGCGCGCCGGCCGCACGTATGCAGCCGGCCGCGGCGTGCGGCCGTCCGCAATGCCGCATCGGTGTGCATCGTGCCCCGCCAGCGCGCACCGCGATGTCGCACGGCGACAGTGCTGCAGCGCACCACATCTGTGCCTCGCTGCATCTCGGCGCATCGTGCGTCGTGTGCCGCAGCGGGCCATACACTCGCCGCGAGCCTTGTACGGCGGGGCTGTGAGCCGGATTTTCGATGACATGGCACGGCGTTTGCGTAAGCTGGTCCGGGCGGATCAATGGCGATTCGCTCGCAGTACCGATTACAGACGCGCCCGGCAACGGGCTTCATGGGCAACGGCGTCCTACGCATCGGGTCTCGACGAGACCGGGTGCGCAGGACGCCGTTTTTCGTTTGGCGGATGACATGACCGACAAAGCTACCCGTATCGATCTCTTCAGCTTCCGCACCGCGCCGATGCGCGCGTTCCACATGACGTGGATGGCGTTCTTCGTGTGCTTCTTCGCATGGTTCGCGTGCGCGCCGCTGATGCCGCTCATCGCGCGCGAATTCCACCTGACCGCGGCTCAGGTCGCCAACATCAACATCGCCGCGGTGGCCGCGACGATTGCCGTGCGGCTGCTGGTCGGCCCGCTGTGCGACCGCTTCGGCCCGCGCCGCGTGTATGTCGGTCTGCTGCTGCTCGGTGCGATCCCGGTGTTCGCGGTGTCGTTCACGCACGACTACCTGTCGTTCCTGATCTGCCGGCTCGGCATCGGCGCGATCGGCGCGGGCTTCGTGATCACGCAGTACCACACGTCGGTGATGTTCGCGCCGAACGTGGTCGGCACCGCGAACGCGACGACGGCCGGCTGGGGCAACGCAGGGGCGGGCGCGACGCAGGCGCTGATGCCGCTGCTCGTCGCCGCCGGCCTGATGCTCGGCTTCGGCGAGGATTCGTCGTGGCGCATGGCGCTGGTCGTGCCGGGCGTGGCGATGCTCGTGATGGCGTGGGCGTACTGGCGCTTCACGCAGGACTGCCCGCAAGGCGACATCGTTGCGCTGCGCAAGGAAGGCGTGACGGTCGACAGTGGCAAGAAGGGGGGCTGGGCGAGCTTCTTCGCCGCGTGCGGCAACTATCGCGTGTGGATGCTGTTCGTCACGTACGGCGCGTGCTTCGGCGTCGAAGTGTTCATCCACAACATCGCCGCGCTGTACTACGTCGATCACTTCAGCCTGTCGTTGAAGGACGCCGGTTTCGCGGTCGGCCTGTTCGGGCTGCTCGCGCTGTTCGCCCGCGCGCTCGGCGGCTGGCTGTCCGACAAGATCGCCGCGCGCCGCACGACGTGCGCGCGACGCTGCTGTGCGCACTGATCATCGGCGAAGGGCTCGGGCTGATCTGGTTCTCGCATGCGCAGAGCGTCGGCATCGCGCTCGTCGCGATGGTGACCTTCGGCCTGTTCACGCACATGGCGTGCGGCGCGACCTACGCGCTGGTGCCGTTCATCGACCGCAAGGCGCTCGGCGGCGTCGCCGGGATCGTCGGTGCGGGCGGCAACGTCGGCGCGGTGGCCGCGGCGTTCCTGCTGAAGGGCGTCGGCGACGTCCAGCAGACGCTGAGCATGCTCGGCCTCGCCGTCACCGCCACCGCGCTGTGCGCGATGGCCGTGCGCTTCAGCGAAGAACACAAGGCGCGCGAAGCCGAATTGCGCGACCGCGCGCTGGCCGCCGCCAACGCCGCGAACTGATCGACCGAAGGAATCGTCACCATGAAACTCATCGTCATCGGCCACGGCATGGTCGGCCACAAGCTCCTCGAATGCGTCGCGGCGGAAGCCGGTGCGGCGGGCGCGCTGCAGGTCACCGTGCTCGGCGAGGAGCCGCGTCCGGCCTACGATCGCGTGCACCTGTCGGAATTTTTCTCGGGCAAGTCGGCGGACGACCTGTCGCTCGTCGAACCGGGCTTCTTCGAGCGTCATCCGCAGTTCGACCTGCGCCTGAACGCGCAGGTCGCATCGATCGACCGCGCCGCGCATACGGTCACGCTCGCGTCGGGCGAAACGCTGGCCTACGACAAGCTGGTGCTCGCGACGGGCTCGCGCCCGTTCGTGCCGCCGATGCCGGGGCACGATCGCGCAGGCTGTTTCGTGTACCGGACGATCGAGGATCTCGAAGCGATGCAGGCGTGCGGCACGCACGCGAAGCGCGGCGTCGTGATCGGCGGCGGGCTGCTCGGCCTCGAATGCGCGAAGGCGCTGCGTGACATGGGGCTCGACACGCACGTCGTCGAATTCGCACCGCGGCTGATGGCCGTCCAGGTCGACGACGGCGGCGGCCGGATGCTGCGCGCGAAGATCGAGGCGCTCGGCGTGACCGTGCATACGGGCAAGAACACGCTCGAAATCGTCGACGGTGAGGAGGGTACGCACCGGATGGCGTTCGCCGACGGCACGCACCTCGACGCCGACATGATCGTGTTCTCGGCCGGCATCCGTGCCCGCGACGAACTGGCCCGCGCATGCGGGCTCGACACCGGCCCGCGCGGCGGCGTCGCGATCGACGACGCCTGCCGCACGAGCGATGCCGACATCTATGCGATCGGCGAATGCGCGGCATGGAACGGCATGGTGTATGGCCTCGTCGCGCCCGGCTACGACATGGCGCGTGTGGTCGCGAAGCAGCTCGCCGGTGACGCGAACGACGCAACCGGCGCCGCGTTTGCGGGCGCCGACATGAGCACGAAGCTGAAGCTGATGGGCGTCGACGTCGCGAGCATCGGCGACGCGCACGGCACGACGGCCGGCAGCCGCACCTACCAGTACGCGGACGAGCGCCGCCAGGTCTACAAGAAGCTCGTGGTGTCCGACTGCGGCAAGTTCCTGCACGGCGCGGTGATGGTCGGCGACGCGGCCGAGTACGGCACGCTGCTGCAGATGATGCTGAACCGCATCGAGCTGCCCGAGTCGCCCGAATTCCTGATCCTGCCGTCGTCGGACGGCGTCGCGAAGCCGGCGATCGGCGTCGACGCGCTGCCGGACGGTGCCCAGATCTGCTCGTGCAACAACGTGTCGAAGTCGCAGATCTGCACGGCGGTCGCGGACGGCGCGACGAGCCTCGGCGCGCTGAAGACGTGCACGGGCGCCGGCACGTCGTGCGGCGGCTGCGTGCCGCTCGTCACGCAGATCATGAAGGCCGAGATGAAGAAGCAGGGCCTCGCGGTCAACAACCATCTGTGCGAGCACTTCCCGCATTCGCGCCAGGAGCTGTTCCACCTGATCCGCGTCGAGCGCATCACGACGTTCGACGAACTGCTCGCGAAGCACGGCCACGGGCTCGGCTGCGACGTGTGCAAGCCGGCCGTCGCGGGCATCCTCGCGTCGTGCTTCAACGAGTTCGTGCTGAAGAAGGAACATGCGGGGCTGCAGGATTCGAACGACTACTACCTCGCGAACATCCAGCGCGACGGCACGTACTCGGTCGTGCCGCGCATGCCGGGCGGCGAAGTCACGCCGGAAGGGCTGATCGCCGTCGGCCAGGTCGCGAAGAAGTACGGCCTGTACACGAAGATCACGGGCGGCCAGCGCGTCGACCTGTTCGGCGCGCGCGTCGAGCAACTGCCGTCGATCTGGGAGGAGCTGATCGAGGCCGGCTTCGAATCGGGGCACGCGTACGGCAAGGCGCTGCGCACCGTGAAGTCGTGCGTCGGGTCGACGTGGTGTCGCTATGGCGTCGACGATTCGGTCGGCCTCGCGATCGACCTGGAGAATCGCTACAAGGGGCTGCGCGCGCCGCACAAGATCAAGTTCGGCGTATCGGGCTGCACGCGCGAGTGCGCTGAAGCGCAGGGCAAGGACGTCGGCATCATCGCGACCGAAAAAGGCTGGAACCTGTACGTGTGCGGCAACGGCGGGATGAAGCCGCGCCACGCGGAACTGCTCGCGTCCGATCTCGACCGCGCGACGCTGCTGCGCTACATCGACCGTTTCCTGATGTTCTACGTGCGCACGGCCGACCGGTTGCAGCGCACCAGCGTGTGGCGCGACAACCTCGAAGGCGGCCTCGACTACCTGACCGACGTCGTCGTGCACGACCGGCTCGGGATCGGCGCCGAACTCGAAGCCGACATGCAGCACGTGGTCGACACCTACGAGTGCGAATGGAAGAAGGCCGTCACCGATCCCGATACGCGCAAGCGCTTCCGCCACTTCGTGAACAGCGACGCGCCGGACACGACGATCGAATTCGTCGAGACGCGCGGCCAGATCCGGCCCGCGACGCCCGGCGAGCGCGCGGGCGGCAAGCCCGTACCGATTCCCGTCGTCGCGGAAAGCGCGACGCAAGCCGTGACCGAACCCGCAACCGCCTGACCGATACCCGCATCACTTCAAGGAGCCCATCATGAACGATCGTCTTCCGCTGTCCTGGACCCGCGTGTGCCCGCTCGACGACATCGTGCCGAACACCGGCGTGTGCGCGCTCGTCAACGGCGAGCAGGTCGCGGTATTTCACGTCGCGCATGCCGACGGCGGCGTGTTCGCGATCGACAACGTCGATCCGGTATCGCAGGCGGCCGTGATGTCGCGCGGGCTGATCGGCAGCCTCGGCGAGCGTGTCGTCGTCGCGTCGCCGCTGTACAAGCAGCATTTCGACCTGCGCACCGGCGAATGCCTGGAAGCGCCCGAGCAGTCGGTGAGCGCGTATCCGTCGCGGGTCGAGGACGGCTTCGTGTGGATCGCGGCCTGACCGTCCCGGAGCGCGCATGACCGCCACCCCCGTCAAGAGCGTGTGCCCGTACTGCGGCGTCGGCTGCGGCATGGTGCTGCACGTCGAGGATGGCGAAGTCGTCAAGGTATCCGGCGACTCCGACCATCCGACCAACTTCGGGCGGCTGTGCACGAAGGGTTCGTCGGCGCACGTCGCGCTGCGCCGCTCCGGGCGGCTCGACCGTGCGTTCGTGCGCCGCGCACGCGAGGACGACCTCGTGCCGCTGCCGGCGCGCGACGCGATCGCCGAAACCGCGCGCCGCCTGCGGGCGGTGCTCGATACGCACGGGCCCGACGCGCTGTCGTTCTACGTGTCGGGGCAGATGTCGATCGAGGCGCAATACCTCGTCAACAAGCTCGCGAAGGGCTTCGTCGGCACCAACAACATCGAGTCGAACTCGCGTCTCTGCATGGCGAGCGCGAGCACCGGCTACAAGCAGTCGCTCGGCGCGGACGGCCCGCCCGGGTCGTATCAGGACTTCGATCGCGCGAACCTGTTCTTCGTGATCGGCGCAAACATGGCCGACTGTCACCCGATCCTGTTCCTGCGGATGATGGATCGCGTGAAGGCCGGCGCCAAGCTGATCGTCGTCGATCCGCGCCGCACCGGCACCGCCGACAAGGCCGACCTGTTCCTGCAGATCCGGCCGGGCACCGATCTCGCGCTGACCAACGGGCTGCTGCACCTGCTGCATGCGAACGGCCGCACCGATGCCGCGTTCATCGACGCGTACACGGAAGGCTGGGACGCGATGCCCGCGTTTCTCGCCGACTACACGCCCGAGCGCGTCGCGGCGATCACGGGGCTCGCGGAAGCCGACCTGCGCACGGCCGCGCAATGGATCGGCGACGCGCAGGAGTGGATGAGCTGCTGGACGATGGGGCTCAACCAGAGCACGCACGGCGTGTGGAACACCAACGCGATCTGCAACCTGCATCTTGCAACGGGCAAGCTCTGCCGGCCGGGCAGCGGCCCGTTCTCGCTGACCGGCCAGCCGAACGCGATGGGCGGCCGCGAGATGGGCTACATGGGTCCGGGCTTGCCAGGCCAGCGCTCGGTGCTGTCCGACGACGACCGGCGCTTCGTCGAGCACCTGTGGCGCGTGCCGGCCGGCACGCTGCGCAAGGACACCGGCAAGGGCACGGTCGACCTGTTCGAACGCATGGCGGCCGGCGACATCAAGGCGTGCTGGATCGTCTGCACGAACCCGGTCGCGACCGTGCCGAACCGGCAGAACGTGATCGCCGGGCTGCAGGCCGCGGAACTCGTGATCGCGCAGGACGCGTTCCTCGACACCGAGACCAACCGCTACGCGGACATCCTGCTGCCGGGCGCGCTGTGGGCCGAAGGCGACGGCGTGATGATCAACTCCGAGCGCAACATGACGCTGATGCGTGCGGCGGTCGCGCCGCCCGGCGACGCGCTGCCCGACTGGCGCATCGTCGCGGAAGTCGCGCGCGCGATGGGCTTCGGCGAGGCATTCGACTATGCGTCGGCGGCCGACGTGTTCGACGAGATCGTGCGGTTCTCGAATCCGGCGACCGGCTACGACCTGCGCGGCGCGAGCCACGCGGCGCTGCGCGACGGCCCGGTGCAATGGCCGGTCGCGCCGGGCACCGCGCGCGAGCGGCACCCGGTCCGCTACCTGAACGACGGCGTGAGCCAGACACGGCGCCCGGCCGCCGACGGCAACGATGCCCCGCGCATCGCGTTCCCGACGCCGTCGGGCAAGGCGCGCTTCTTCGCGCGGCCGCACGTCGATCCGGCCGAGCTGCCCGACGACACGTTCCCGATCGTGCTGAACACCGGGCGGTTGCAGCATCAATGGCACACGATGACGAAGACGGGCAAGGTCGCGATGCTGAACAAGCTGAACCCGCGCCCGTTCGTCGAGCTGCACCCGGACGATGCGAGCGCGCTCGGCATTGCCGCGAAGGACAGCGTCGAGATCCGTTCGGCGCGCGGCCGTGCGGTATTGCCGGCCGTCGTGACCGAACGCGTGCAGCGCGGCAACTGCTTCGCCCCGATGCACTGGAACGACGTGTACGGCGACGACCTGTGCATCAACGCGGTGACGAACGACGCGATCGACCCGGAATCGCAGCAACCCGAACTGAAATATTGCGCGGTCGCGCTGCGGCGCGTCGACACGGACGCGTTCGCATCCGCCGACGACGAAACGGCGCAACCCGATGCATGCGCCGACGACGTGCGGCCCGCGCCGGCGACGGTGCAGGCCACTGCTTCACAGGAATCCGACATGGCAGACATCGACACTTTCGCGGCCGCGCTCGGCGTCGCCGATCTCGCGCCGCCGCCGTTGACCGACACGGAACGGTTGTACGTGGCGGGCCTCGTCAGCGGGCTGAAGGCGAGCGCCGGCCGGCGCGAGGGCAGCGTGCCCGTGCTGCCGGCCGCCGCCCCGCTGACGCCGCCGGTGCGGTTCTGGCTCGACGGGATGCTCGCGGGCCTGTTCAGCCGTTCGCTGCCTGCGCATTCGCCGGTGGCCGCGGCGGCCGCGCTGCCGGCCGACGCGGCCGCGTCCGGCGGCGTGCGGATCGTGCGCACGCGCCCGAAGGTCGTGCTGCTGTGGGCGTCGCAGACCGGCAACATCGAATCGCTGACCGAAGATTACGCGACGCAACTGATGAACGCGGGCTTCGAGATTCGCACCGCGTGCATGTCCGACTATCCGATTGCGTCGCTCGCCGGTGCGCAATACGTGCTGCTGATGACGAGCACGTTCGGCGACGGCGATGCACCCGACAACGGTACCGAGTTCTGGGATGCACTGCAGGCCGGCAGTGCCGCGCGCCTCGACGGCGTGCATTTCGCGGTGCTCGCGTTCGGCGATCGCAACTACGACCAGTTCTGCGGCCACGGCCGCCGGCTCGACGCGCGGCTCGCGGAGCTCGGCGCGGCCCGCCTGTGCGCGCGTGTCGATTGCGACGTGGAATTCCAGCGTGATGCCGACCAGTGGCTCGAGCGCGTCGTCGCGCGGATCAAGGAGGCCGATGCCGCGCTGCACGCGGTGCCGTCCGGCGGGATGAGCCCGTCGGGGCTGCTGCCGACGAAGGCGCATCCGGCGCCGTCGAAGCTCGTTGCGAACCTGCGGCTGAACCGTCCGGGCGCCGCGAAAGATACGCGCTACGTGTCGCTGTCGACCGAAGGCGCGAACCTCGAATACGAAACCGGCGACGCGCTCGGCGTGTGGCCGACCAACTGCCCGGAGCTGGTCGACGAGCTGCTTTCCGTCACCGCGCTGAAGGCCGATGCGCCGGTGTCGATCGCGGGCGTCGGCGACGTGCGCCTCGGCGATGCGCTCGCGCGTCACTTCGACATCACGCGTCCGCATCCGGACACGCTCGCGTTCATTGCGTCGCGCAGTGCGAACGGCGCGCTGAAATCGCTGCTCGGCGACGAGCGCAAGGGCGACCTGAAGCAATGGCTGTGGGGGCAGCAGCTCGCGGACGTGCTGCACGAATTCCCGGTCGAGCTGTCGGGCACGGAGCTGGTCGGGATGCTGAAGCGGATGCAGCCGCGCCTCTATTCGATCGCGTCGAGCCCGAGCGCGCACGAGGGCGAGATTCACCTGACCGTGTCGGCCGTGCGCTATCACAACGGCCGGCGTGCGCGCAAAGGCGTTGCGTCGACGTTCCTCGCCGATCGCGCGGACGACGGCCGCGTGCCCGTGTTCGTGCAGAAGTCCGCGCACTTCCGGCCGCCGGTGAACGGCGACGTGCCGATCGTGATGGTCGGCCCCGGCACCGGCGTCGCACCGTTCCGCGGCTTCCTGCACGAGCGGCAGGCGCGCGGCGCGCGCGGGCGCAACTGGCTGTTCTTTGGCGAGCAGCATGCGCAGACCGACTTCTACTACGGCGACGAACTGGGCACGATGCACGACAGCGGCTTCCTCACGCGGCTCGATCTCGCGTTCTCGCGCGACCAGGCCGACAAGATCTACGTGCAGGACCGGATGCGCGAGCAGGGTGCGGAACTGTTCGCGTGGCTGGAGGAGGGGGCGCACTTCTACGTGTGCGGCGACGCCGCCCGGATGGCCAAGGACGTCGATACGGCGCTGAAGGCCGTCGTTGCCGAACACGGCGGCATGTCGGACGAGGCCGCGAACGACTACGTCGCGCGGCTTTCGAAGGCACGGCGCTACATGCGCGACGTGTACTGAGCGCGGGCGGCGCGGCTTGACGCGGCCCGCCGGCATGCGGGCCCGGCTTCGGCGACGGGTTGGCGTGCGGCGGTCCAGGCCGTCGGGAGGGCTGCGACGGCGAACGCGGCGCGCGTCACGCCGGGCGGCGGGCATCGCGTTCCTGCGTGAACCGCCGGCCACCGCCGGTTTACATCACTGCTGACGGTCCCACGCGCGCGCCTGTTCGGCACGGACGAACGCTTCCGACGACTGCGGCAGCAGGTTGCGGAATGCGCCGCCGTCGCTTTCGATCACGTCGATCATCTTCGCGATCATCTCTTCCGGGTCGTGCTGTTCGAGCGGGAACGTCAGCCGCTCGGGCGTCACGGTATGCACGGCCGGATCGCGCCAGCGCCGCGTCGTTTCCATCATCCGGTCGTTGAAGCCGGTGCTGTACGGGCCGGGGTTCACGACCGCGATGCGGATGCCGTGCTGCGCCAGTTCCGCGTGCATCGCCTCGGCCACCGATTCGACCGCGTGCTTCGACGCGCAATAGGCGCCCGTGAACGGGCCGGTGATCAGGCCTGCGATCGACGATACGAACACGATCTTGCCGTGCCGGCGCGCGAGCATGCCGCGTGCGATCTGCTGCGTGAGTTCGAGCGGCCCGAACACGTTGACGTCGAACAGCTCGCGGACGATCTCGACCGGCAGGTCCACCAGCGCGCCGGCTTCGCCCACGCCCGCGTTGTTCACGAGCACGTCGATGTCGAGTTCGGCCGCGCGGGCACGATCATGGGCCGACGTGACGTCGAGCTTGATCGCGCGCAGTGCGGTGCCGCGTTGCGCGGCGGCGTCCGTCAGTGCATCGATCTCGACGGTGACGCGCACGCCGGCCGTCACGTCGTGACCGCGCTCGGCGAGGCGCAGCGCGACTTCGCGGCCGAAGCCGGTGCCTGCGCCGGTGATGAGGATGCGTTTCTGTGTCATGTGCTTACCCTTTGGTTTGGAGGTGGAGCGTTGCCGGAAAGCGGTCGCGGCCGTGTTGCGCGATCGCGGTGTCATCGTCGACGCTGCCGCCCGAGACACCGATCGCGCCCACGCAGCGCCCGTTGCCATCGAAGAGCGGCTCGCCGCCGCCGAACGTGACGAGCCCGCCGTGGCTGTGCTCGATGCCGCGCAGCGGACCGTCGCCCGACATCGCGCCGAGTGCGCCGGTCGATGCACGGAAGCGGACAGCCGTCAGCGCCTTGCGCTGCGCGAGATCGATCGCACCGAGGAAGCAATCGTCGGTGCGCACGAATGCGAGCAGGTTTGCACCGGCATCGACGATTGCAATGGCGACGCCGGCGACTTGCAGCGACGCGGCATGCGCGAGGGCGGCATCGATCGTGCGGCGGGCGGCTGCGAGCGGCAGCGCGGCGGCGAGCGGGTTCATGCGGGGCTCCGGTGGGACGACAGCGCCAGTGTAGGCAGTTGCGGTATATGGGAGAATCCGTGTTCCGCTCGAAGGAGTTTCAAGTTTTTTTAATGATGGGCAGACGCGATCCGATGGCCGGGCTGCACGTGTTCATGACCGTCGCGACGGCCGGCAACTTCACGCGGGCCGCCGCCGCGCTTGGCCTGACGCCGGCTGCCGTCAGCCTCGCGATCGGGCAGCTCGAGGGCGAGCTGAACGTGAAGCTGTTCAACCGCAGCACGCGTGGCGTGAGCCTGACGGAAGCCGGGCAGCGCTACTGGCGGCAGACGGAGCCTGCGTACCGGCAGGTGATGCAGGCGCGCGACGAGCTGAAGGACGCGCGCAGCGAGCCGAGCGGGGTGTTGCGCGTGACCGCGTTGCCGCTGGCGCGCGCACGCGTGATCGCGCCGGTACTCGCCACGTTCCGCGAGCGCTATCCGAAAGTCCGGCTCGAAATCCGCTACGAGAACGAACTGGTCGATATCGCGAAGGACGGGTTCGATGCGGGGATCCGGCTGGCCGACCGGTTGCAGCCGGGCATGATCGGCGTGCGGATCGCGCCGGCGCTGTCGTGTGCGCTGGTTGCGTCGCCCGGTTATCTGGCGCGGCATGGCGTGCCGGCGTCGATTGCGGCGCTCGAACGGCATGCGTGCATCCGGTTCCGGTTCTCGGAAAGCGGGCGCCTGCACAAGTGGCT
Organism: Burkholderia cepacia complex sp. TUM26381; assembly: GCF_057439935.1. Classification (NCBI taxonomy): domain Bacteria; kingdom Pseudomonadati; phylum Pseudomonadota; class Betaproteobacteria; order Burkholderiales; family Burkholderiaceae; genus Burkholderia; species Burkholderia cepacia complex sp. TUM26381. The sequence continues at coordinate 1,441,409 of NZ_CM172007.1, forward strand.
GCTGCACGACGGGCAGCGCGACGTCGATCTCGATCCGGACGGCGTGTTCGTGACGAACGATGCCGATGCAGTGATCGATGCGGCACGCGCGGGCGTCGGCATTGCGTTCGCGTTCATGCGCGAGCGGATCGAGCAGGATTTGCGCGACGGCAGGCTCGTCGAGGTGCTGCCGGGCGTGTGCCGCACGCTGCCGCCGATGTGGCTGTATTACGTGAACCGCAAGCACGTGCCGGCCAAGCTGCGTGCGTTCATCGACGTGCTGCGGGAGCGAGAAGGCGCGGACGCGACGTAATCGCATCGGCCGGTTGACGGTAGCAATTTATCCGCCGCCGTGCGTCGAAGTGGCGAGCGGGACCGTGACGATGGGGATCGAGCAGATCGTCGTGCTGCGGCTGCCGGCGTCGCGGCTGCGCGAGGTCAATCGCGTGCTCGAGGACCCGGCATGGGGCGCTTACCGGACGGAGTGCTATCCGACTGACGACTACAAGGCGATTGCGTTGGGGGAGCGTGAGCGGGGGACGAAATGGGGGCATGTCGTCGCGCCGACGCAAGGCGCGGAGAGCGGCCCGAATCAACCCGTCCCGATTCCGGCGAAGTCCCGCCGCATCACGTTTTCGTCCTCGACCGCCGGGCCGCGCCCGGTAGATTTCTCCCAAATGCATCACAAGTCATTCGTCCGATGAAAAAACTGCCTGCGTTCCCGGTATGATGCGCACCTTGCGTTTGTCGGCCGCACGATTTTTATGTGTTGTTGACGCGCCCGGCGAGCCACAAAACCGCACAATGCGAACCTGAAAGATTCTGTAATATAAATTCCGTATACTCGTAAGTTCTGATCCAGGCGCCGCCTGCCTCCGTCTTCGGCCGACCGCCCACGCAGAACAACCAGATTCGTCGCCGCCTGGCCCTCTTGCGCCGCGACACGCTATGCATCACCACTGAACAACTTATGTCTTCCCGCCACTCAGGTTCGCCCGGCCGTGCCGCGGCGGCGATCGCCCGTGCCCGGGCGCTGATCCGCAACGAGCGCGTGCTGTCGCCGCTGCTCGCGCTCGGCATCGGCCTGCTGCTGATCGTGGTTTTCCAGCATCTGTCGGAATCCGTCGACTACCGGTCGGTGATCCGCCAGTTGCGTCACATGTCCGTCGGCGAGTGGGGCGCGTCGCTGGCCGCGACGGCCCTCAGCTATCTCGCGCTCGTCGCCCGCGATGCGGTCGGCCTGCGTTATGTCGGCGCGAAGGTGCCGCGTGTCGCGCTGTGGATCGGCGCGATTGCCGGATCCGCGCTCGGTAACGCCACCGGCTTCGGCGCGCTGACGGGCGGTGCGGTCCGCGCCCGCGTGTACGGCGTGTCGGGCGTCACGCCCGCCCAGATCGGCCGGATGACGGTATTCACGAGCGGCACGCTGGCGCTCGCGATGGTGTTGATGACGGCGGTCGGCATGGTCTGCGTGCCGGAGGCGCTCGCCGCGATGCTGCACGTCGCGCCCGGCGTGCTCACGTGGACCGGCGCCGCGCTGCTCGTGGTGCTGGCCGCGATGGTCGTGATGTGCGGCAACGCCGCGCGCCCGGTCGTCACGCGCTTCAAGTGGCTGTCGTTCGACGTGCCCGCGCGGCGCGATCTCGTCGCGCAGGTCGTCTACGCGGTGCTCGACGTCGTGGCCGCGGGCCTGACGCTGTGGGTGCTGCTGCCGGCCGCGCCGGTCGGCTTCCCGACCTTCATTACTGTCTACGCGGCCGCATTGCTGCTCGGGATGATCGGTCATACGCCGGGCGGGATCGGCGTGTTCGAAGCCGCGATGGTGTTCACGCTGGGCCGCGAAGTGCCCGCGCACGCGATGGTCGCCGCGCTGATCGCCTATCGCGCGATCTACTTCGGCGTGCCGCTTGTGCTGTCGGCCGGCCTGCTGGCCGGCTTCGAGGGCCGCGCGCTGCGGCGCCGGCTCGTCACGCGGCAGGCCGTGCGCGTGTCGCAGCTCGCACCGGTGTTCCTGAGCCTCGTGACCTTCGCAGTGGGCGGGATGCTGGTGATCTCGAGCGCGACCCCCGCGTTCTGGCACCGGATCGCGATCCTGCGCCACATCGTGCCGCTGTGGGTGCTCGAAGGCTCGCAGGTGATCTGCAGCGTGCTCGGCGTCGCGCTGCTGTTCGTCGCGCGCGGGCTGCTGCGGCGGCTCGACGGCGCGTGGTGGATGACCTTCGCGTTGACGCTCGCGAGCCTCGCGCTGTCGCTCGCGAAGGGCCTCGCGTTCGTCGAGGCCGGCGTGCTCGGGACGCTGCTCGTGCTGCTGCTCGTCAGCCGGCGCCGTTTCAACCGCCATTCGTCGCTGCTCGCCGAGCGCTTCACGGTGAGCTGGTTCGTGTCGGTGACGATGGTACTGATGCTGGCCGTGTGGGTGCTGTTCTTCGCGTTCCGCGACGTGCCGTACACGCGCGAGCTGTGGTCGCATTTCTCGTTCGATGCGCGCGCGCCGCGTGCGCTGCGCGCCACGCTCGCGTCCGGCGTGTTCGTTGCGCTGTTCGCGCTGTGGCAATTGCTGCGTCCGGCGCCGGGCCGCTTCGTGAAGCCGGTGCCGCAGGACCTGTTCGACGCCGAACGGATCATCCGCGCGCAGGAGTGCAGCGATGCGGGCCTCGCGTTGATGGGCGACAAGTCGTTCCTGTTCTCGGAATCGCGCCAGGCCTTCCTGATGTACGCGAAGAACGGCCGCACGTGGGCCGCGCTGCACGATCCGGTCGGGCCGCGGGAAGAATGGCCGGCGCTGATCAGCAAGTTCATCGCGCTCGCTCACGCGCACAGCGGTCGCGCGGCGTTCTACCAGGTGCGCGCGAACGCGCTGCCGCTGTATCTCGATGCGGGCCTCACGCTGATGAAGCTCGGCGAGGAAGCACATATCGCGCTCGACCAGTTCGACCTGAAGGGTTCGAACCGTTCGCACCTGCGTTACGCGCTGCGCCGCGGCGACAAGGACGCGCTGGCGATCGAGGTGATCGCGCCGGGCGACGTGCCGGCCGCGCTGCCGGCGCTGCGCGGCATTTCCGACGGCTGGCTCGACAGCCGCGATGCGCGCGAGAAGAGTTTCTCGGTGGCCGCGTTCCACGACGGCTATCTCGCGACGCAGTCGGTGATGCTCGTGCGGCAGGCCGACAAGCCGATCGCGTTCGTCACGTTCATGACGACCGACCTCAACACCGAGGCGACGGTCGGCGTGATGCGCCATCTGCCGGACGCGTCGCCGTACGCGATGGAGTATCTGTTCACGCAGCTCGCGCTGCATCTGAAGGAAGCGGGTTACCGCAAGCTGAGCCTGGGCATCGCGCCGTTCTCGGGGATGGGGGCGGCGAAGATGCCGTCGCCGTGGCACCGGCTCGGCCTGATGGTCTGGCGCTTCGGCGGCCGCTTCTACAACTTCCGCGGCTTGCGCGCTTTCAAGAGCAAGTTCGAACCGCACTGGGAGCCGCGTTACCTCGCGGCCTCGGGCTCGGTCGGCGTGTTTGTCACGCTGGCGGATCTGTCATTGCTGGCTGGAGGTCGGCGTTCATGATGTTGACGAAGGGAATCGCGCGGGCGGCAGCCGCCTGCGCGGGAATGATGCTGGCCGGCGCCGCGTGCGCCGCGCAGCCGGCCGCAGGGAAAGCCGAAACCGTGTCGGGCGGCCGCTACGGCCCCGTTACCGTGACCAAGCCGAGCGGGCCGCTGCGCGGTTTCGTCGTGCTGTTCTCGCGTGAGGCCGGCTGGAATGCCGCCGATCAGCAGGCAGCCGATGCGCTCGCGAAAGCCGGGGCGATGACGGTCGGCGTCGATTCCGAACGTTACGCGGCAAATCTCGCTGCGAAGCAGGAGACCTGCCACCACCTCGACGGCGACGCCGAGGCGGTCAGCCACCAGCTCGAGCGTCTGGCACAGTCGTCGCGTTATTTCACGCCGATCGTCGCGGGCGTGGGCCAGGGCGGCGCGATCGCGAAGCAGATCCTGTCGATGGCGCCGGAGAACACGATCGCCGGTGTCGTTTCGGTCGGTCCGGGCGTGAAGCTCGATCCGCGCTTCAAGCCGTGCCCGCCCGATCCGACGATCGTGCGCCGCGCGATGCCGGGCTTCGTCGAAACGGCCGCCGCGGGCGACACCGCGAAGCTCGTGTCGCTCGTTACGTCGCACCTGCGCGACACCAGCAGCGGCGACGAACTCGACGTGTCGGATCTGCCGCTCGTCGAGCTGCCCGCCAGGGGCGGCAGCGACCGGCTCGCGATCGTGATCTCCGGCGACGGCGGCTGGCGCGATCTCGACAAGACGATCGCCGAGGCGCTGCAGCGCGACGGCGTGTCGGTGGTCGGCATCGACAGCCTGCGCTACTTCTGGAGCGAGAAGCCGCCCGCGCAAGTGAGCCGCGATCTGGCGCGCGTGATGCGCACCTACATGGCGCGCTGGCATGCGGGCCGCGTGGCGCTGGTCGGCTACTCGTTCGGTGCCGACGTGATGCCGTTCGCGTACAACCGGCTGCCGGCCGACCTGCGCGACAAGGTTGCGGTGATGTCGTTGCTCGGCTTCGCGCCGTCCGCCGATTTCCAGATCCGCGTGACGGGCTGGCTCGGCATGCCCGCGAGCGACAAGGCGCTGAAGGTCGCGCCGGAAATCGCGCAGGTGCCGCCGCAGCTGGTGCAGTGCTTCTACGGGGCCGAAGAGAAGGACACGATGTGCCCGGCGCTCACGAATACGGGCGCCGACGTGATCAAGACGCAGGGCGATCACCACTTCGGCCGCGACTACATCGCGCTCGAGAAGAAGATCCTCGGCGCGTTCGGCAAGCCGGCAGCGGCGCGCTGACCGCTGGCGGCGCCCGCGTGACGGCGGGCGCGGGCCGGTTAGCTTCCGGTTCATCGTACGGGCGGCCAGCGAGCCGCCCGTTTCATTTTCCTGCCTGCGCCGCCGCGTCCTGCGGCGGCATCGCCGTTCTCGCATCGCGCTGGTAGAAGCCCGGAAACCGGTCGAGCTGCCGCCGGGCGGCCGCGATATCGGTGTCGTCGCCGAGCACCGCGCTCGAGAACCCCGTGCGTTCCATCAGCAGCAACTGGTCGACCAGTACTTCGCCGGTCGCGCGCAGGTCGCCGGCGAAGCCGTAGCGCTTGCGCAGCAGGTACGCCTGGCTGTACGCGCGGCCGTCGGTGAACGACGGAAACTGCAGGTCGATCCGCGTGACTTGCGCGATCCGCGCGGCGAGCGGCGGCAGTTCCTCGTCGTTGCCGATCGTCAGCGTCGCATCGTCGGGCGGCGGCGTGTCGCCCGCGTGTTCGGCCGGTGTCAGCAGGCGGAGGCGCGCGTGCGTGTTCGAAGTCGCTTGATTCATGCGTGCTCCACCGGATGACGCGCGTGGTTCGCGGCAGCCTTGAAGGGTTCCGCGCCGATGCGGCGCACCGTGTCGATGAATCGTTCGCTGCGGCCGTTCGCGTCGATCCGCGCGTCGAGGTACGCGTTGACGAGCGCATCGACGACATCGACGATCTCGTCCGCCGAGAACGACGGGCCGATCACCTTGCCCGGCTGCGCGGGGCCGCTCGCGGTCGAGCCGTCCGATCCGCCGAGCGTGACCTGGTACCACTCCGCGCCGTCCTTGTCGACGCCGAGGATGCCGAGGTGGCCGCTGTGATGATGGCCGCACGAGTTGATGCAGCCGCTGATGTGCAGGTCGATGTCGCCGATGTCGTGCAGCAGGTCGAGATCCTGGAAGCGCTCGGTGATCGCATCGGCGACCGGGATCGAGCGCGCGTTCGCGAGCGCGCAGAAATCGCCGCCCGGGCACGCGATCATGTCGGTCAGCAGACCGACGTTCGCGCTGGCCAGCCCGATCGCCCGTGCGTTCTCCCACAGCAGGAACAGGTCGTCGACGTGCACCCACGGCAGCACGACGTTCTGCGTGTGCGTGACGCGCGCTTCCCCGGCCGAGAAGCGGTCGGCAAGCTCGGCGAGCGCGTCGAGCTGATCGGGCGATGCATCGCCTGGCGCCTGCAGGCGGCGCTTGAACGACAGCGTGACGATGCGCAGCGCCGGGTCGCGATGCGCGGCGACGTTGCGGGCGAGCCAGCGTGCGAACGCCGGATGTCGGGCCGCCTGCGCGAAGACGCGTGCGTTCGCATCGGACAGGTCCAGCGTGCGCGCCTTGAGCCGCGGCGGGACGAACGACGCGGCGACGCGATCGAACTCGGCCTGCGGGATCGTGTGCGGGCCGCCGTCGAGGACGACGATCTGGCGGAACTCCTCCTCGACGTCGTCGATGTAGCGCTGCCCCTCGGTCTTCACGAGGATCTTGATGCGTGCCTTGTACTTGTTGTCGCGGCGCCCGTAGCGGTTGTACACGCGGACGATCGCCTCGATGTAGTTCATCACGTGCTGCCACGGCAGGAACGCGCGCAGTAGCGTCGCGATCATCGGCGTGCGGCCCATGCCGCCGCCGACGCTCACGCGAAAACCGAGCGCGCCCGTGTCGTCGCGCACGAGCTTCAGCCCGACGTCGTGCCAGTCGGTCGCCGCGCGGTCTTCGGTGGCACCGGTGATCGCGATCTTGAACTTGCGCGGCAGGAATGCGAACTCGGGGTGGAGCGTCGTCCACTGGCGCATCACTTCGGCGAACGGGCGCGGGTCGGCGATCTCGTCCGGCGCGACACCCGCGCGTTCGTCGCACGAGATATTGCGGATGCAGTTGCCGCTCGTCTGGATGCCGTGCATGTCGACGGTCGCAAGCAGGTCCATCACGTCGGCCGCCTTCGCAAGCGGAATCCAGTTGAACTGCACGTTGGTGCGTGTCGTGAAGTGCGCGCTGCGGGTCGGCAGGCGCAACGTGCCGAGCACTGCCTGTGCGTCGCATGCGGTGCGGTAGGTTGCATCGTCGGGCACGTCGTAGTCGCGCGCGATCCGCGCCAGCACGCGAAGCTGCGCGCTCGACAGCTCGCCGTACGGCACGGCGACGCGCAGCATCGGCGCATGGCGTTGCACATACCAGCCGTTCTGCAGCCGCAGCGGCCGGAACGCGTCTTCACTCAGCGTGCCGTGCTGCCAGCGCTCGAGCTGGTCGCGGAACTGGGCAGCGCGGCTGTGCACGAGCGCCCGGTCGAAATCGGTATATCGATACATGACGTGATACGCGAGAGGCGCCGCGGCGTGGATTGCGCGCGGCGCAAAGAGACGTTGCGACGGGTGTCAGGCAACGGAAGACAGCGTAGGGAACGCGGTGCGGCGGGACAAGCAGCAGATCGGAACGAAAAAGGCGCAGCAGATGGCCGGCGACACGCAGGCGCCGGCGCGGAGGGGCGGGCATGCGACCCTGCCCGTGGCGCGGTTAAACGCTGGCGTCGACGACGAGCGCCGGATCGAGCGCGCGAATGCGCTGGTCGATGAAGTAACCGCCGCCCTCCTGGTAACGCAGGAACAAACGGCTGCACGAGCGGCAGCGGCTGACGCTGCAGCGGTTGTACGGGAAATGGCGCAGCGCGATCGGCGCGTCGTCCGATGCATAGCGCGTGCCGGCCGGATGATATTCCGCATAGGTCGGTTCGGCATCGCCGGGCGGCACGAGCGTGGCGACCTCGGTCAGTTGCGCATCCTGCAGCGACAGCGGCAGGGTCGTCCAGCCGGCGAGCGAGGTCTTCGTGCACGTGCACGACTGCGTGACGTGTGCCGCGTCGGCCGTCAGTTTCAACAGTGCATCGTGATCGAGGTAAGGCAGTTGGCTCATGGAAAATCGTGAAGGAGCGGCGGGATCAGCAATGTAACCCGCCCGCGGATTGCCTGCATGGCCGCGCCGCAGGCGGCGCGCACCTCACGTACCGTGGGCGGTCAGCCTGCCTTGCGGACCGACGGCTGCGCGACCAGTTCGCCGAGCACGCGGATCGCGCGCTCGATGTCGCGGCTCCACGGGTGGCCGAAGTTCACGCGCACGCAGCGCTCGAAGCCATGCGCGGCCGAAAACAGCGGCCCCGGTGCGAAGCTGATGCCGCGTGCGATCGCCTGGCGATGCAGTTCCATCGCGTCGATCGGATCGGGAAACGCGAGCCACAGGAAGTACCCGCCGTCGGGCCGCACCCACTCGACGCCGGGCGGCAGCCAGCGCCGCAGCGCGTCGTCCATCCGGTCGAGCTGTGCGTGCAGCGCGCCGCGCAGTTTGCGCAAGTGCCGGTCGTAGCCGCCGTGTTCGAGATAGTTCGCGATGCCGGCCTGTGCGGGAATGCTGGCCGACAGCGTCGTCATCAGCTTGAGCCGCTGCACCCGCTCGGCGAAGCGGCCGGCGGCGGCCCAGCCGATCCGGTAGCCGGGCGCAAGCGTCTTCGAGAACGAACTGCAGTGCATCACGAGGCCGTGACGGTCGAACGCGCGCGCGGGCAGCGGATAGTCGGGGCCGAAATGCAGCTCGCCGTACACGTCGTCCTCGATCAACGGCACCTCGCGCGCCGCGAGCATGTCGACGAGTGCGCGTTTCTTGTCGGCGGACAGCGTGACGCCGGTCGGATTCTGGAAATTGGTCATGAACCAGCACGCGCGGATGTCGTGCCGGTCGAGCGCGTTCGCCAGCGCATCGAGATCGAGGCCGGTGCGCGGATCGACGGGAATCTCGACCGCGCGCAGGTCGAGCCGTTCGATCGCCTGCAGCGCCGCATAGAAGCCGGGCGCTTCGACCGCGACGACGTCGCCGGGCCGCGTGACCGCCATCAGGCACAGGTTCAGCGCTTCGAGCGCGCCGTTCGTGACGACGATCTCGTCGATCGGCTGCGAGATGCCGGTGGCGAGATAGCGCCGGGCGATCTGCTGGCGCAGCGCCTCGTTGCCGGGCGGCAGGTCGACGACCGTGCTCCACGGGCTCACGAGCCGCGTGGCCTGTGCGAGCGATTTCGCCAGGCGCGGCAGCGGAAACAGTTGCGGCGCCGGGAATGCGGAACCGAGCGGCACGATGCCGGGTTGTGTGGCCGCGTCGAGCACCGAGAACACGAGGTTGCTGATGTCGACCTTGCGCGTGGCGCCGGCGCGGCTCGCGCGTCGTTTCGTCGCCGGGCTCGCCGCCGGCTTTGCGCCCGGCGCGACGTAGTAGCCCGAGCGTTCGCGTGCGCGGATCAATCCCCACTGTTCGAGCTGGTAATACGCGCGGAACACCGTCGACTGGCTCACGCCGTGCTGCGCGATGATCTGCCGCAGCGACGGCAGGCGCGTGCCGACGGCAAGGTTGCCGTTGCGGATCTCGTCGGCGATCGTGTGGGCGAGGGTTTCGTAGCGTTTCATCGGCGTGGACGGAGGGCGTCGCCGCCGCGCGCGGGCCGGAGTGGCGCCGCGCCGGCGGGCGCGGGTCATTGTCCGATGCGCGCTTCGAAAAGGAAAGCGCGGCGCGCGTCAGCCGCGCTGTCCTGTTGCGTCACGCCGCGTTCGGCTCCGCATTCCGCCCGTTCTCGCGGCCGCGCAGCGGCGGCAGCGGCTCGACCTTGCCGACGATGAACAGGTACGACAGCGCGCCGACCACGCACAGCACGCCGGCCACCGCGAGCGGCACGACGAACGAACCCTTCGTGATCGACAGCATCACGCCGGTGAACGTCGTGATGAAGATCCCCGCGAGATTGCCCGCGAAGTTCTGGATGCCGCCGATCGACGCGACGTGCGCGGGCGTCGGCGCGATTTCGCCGACGAGCGTCCACACGTTGGCGCCCGCGAACGACAGGCTTGCATACGCGAGCGCGAACAGCCCGAGGCACGCCCACACGTTTTCGACGAATGCCGACAGTGCGATCGACGACGACATCAGCATCCCGAGCACGAGGCAGGTCTTGCGCGCGGCCGTCGCGCTCCAGCCGCGCCGGAACAGGCTGTCCGACACGTAGCCGCCGAGCCAGCCGCCGGGAATCGCGAGCAGTGCGGGCAGCATGCCCCATGTGCCGAGCGACGCGAGCGAGAAGCCGCGCGACTGCAGCAGGTAGCTCGGGAACCACGTGATGAAGAAGTAGATCGCGAAGTTCAGGCAGAACAGGCCGATCATCATCCCCCACACCGTGCGGTAGCGGAACAGGTCGAGCCACGACACCCTGGGGCCGTCGGTTGCGGCCGCAACGACCGGTGTGCTGCGTTGCGCGAGCAGCGCATCGACGGCATCCGGCGCGATCGCACGGTAGCGTTCCGGGTCGCGATAGACGAACCACCACGCCAGCGCCCACACGATGCCGATGCCGCCCGTGATCACGAACGACCCGCGCCAGCCGACGATCGAGATCAGCCACGCGACGAGCGGCAGCGACAGTGCGGAGCCGACGCGCGAGCCGCTGTCGAAGATGCTGCTTGCCAGGCCGCGCTCGCTGCGCGGGAACCAGTTGAACGCGACTTTCGCGAACGACGGGATCGCGGCCGCTTCGCCGACGCCGAGCATCAGCCGCACGCCGACCAGTTGCGCGAGGCCGCGCGCGGCGCCCGTCGCGACGGTGAACACCGACCACCAGCCGACCGCCAGCGCGAGGCTCACGCGCACGCCGACCTTGTCGATGAACCAGCCGGCCGGCAGTTGCAGGAACGCGTAGGTCCAGAAGAACGCGCTTAGCACGAGGCCCATGCCGACCGCGTCGAGGCCGAGGTCGGCGCGGATGCTGGGCGCCGCGATCGCGAGGTTCGCGCGGTCGATGAAGTTGATGACGTTGGCCAGGAAGCACATCAGGATCATGGCCCATCGGATGCGTGGCATGCGGTGTCTCCGCGCGGAATGTCGTGACGGGCGACCGGCGATCCGCAGCGCCGGCCGCCTCGAAGGGCGAATTACGGCGTTGCTTGCGGCGTGCGGTCGAACTTCGCGAGCGCTTCCCACAGGCCGTTCAGGTAGACCGCGCCAAGCGCGCGATCGTAGAGGCCATAGCCGGGCTTGCCGGTTTCGCCCCAGATCATGCGGCCGTGGTCGGGGCGCACGTAGCCGGTGAAGCCGGTGTCGTGGTACGCCTTCACGATCGCGGCGATGTCGAGCGAGCCGCAACTCGACAGGTGCGCGGTTTCCTCGAAATCGCCGTTCGCGTCGACCTTCACGTTGCGGATGTGTGCGAAATGGATGCGGCCCATCGCGCCGAACTCGCGCACCAGCGCTTCGACGTCGTTCTGCGGGCCCGCGCCGAGCGAGCCTGAGCACAGCGTCAGCCCGTTCGCGGGCGAATCGACGATGCGCACGATCCGCGCGAGATCGTCGCGGTTCTTCACGATGCGCGGCAGCCCGAAGATCGGGCGCGGCGGATCGTCGGGGTGGATCGCCATCTTCACGCCGGCTTCCTCGGCGACGGGGATGATCGCCTTCAGGAAGTATTCGAGGTTGGCCCACAGCGCGGCTTCGTCGACGTCGCGATAGTCGGCGAGCAGCGCCTGCAGCTGTTCCGGCCGGTAGCTCGAATCCCAGCCGGGCAGCGCGATGCCGTCGTTCGGGTCGATCCGGTCGACGGCGTCGGTGCTGAACGCGAGGCAGGTCGAGCCGTCGCCGAGCGTCTTCGACAACTCGGTACGCGTCCAGTCGAACACGGGCATGAAGTTGTAGCAGATGACGCGGATGCCGGCCGCGCCGAGATGGCGGATCGTCTGCCGGTAGTGGTCGATCAGGCGGTCGCGGCCCGGCTTGCCGAGCTTGATGTCCTCGTGCACGGGCACCGATTCGACGACTTCGAACTGCAGGCCGGCGCGTTCGATCGTCGCCTTCAGCGCATCGATCTTGTGCGCGGGCCAGACTTCGCCCACCGGTTCGTCGTAGATCGCGGACACGATATGCGTGACGCCCGGGATCTGGCGGATGTATTGCAGCGAGACCGGATCGGACTCGCCGTACCAACGGAAAGACATCTTCACTGGAGCGGCTCCTGGCTGGGCGGTTCATGCACGGACGACCGGGCGGCAGCGTGCCGGCCCGTCGTCGGTGTGTGCGGATTATGATTGGTATGCCAGTTATGTTGGATAGTGGTTTACCAGTTGTCCGGACCGGTAAGGGCCGGCGCGACGCTTCCGGGTCGAGCCTGCAACACCGGCCGAAGGGCCAATCCGGATGCGGGCCGGAATTGGTGTACCATTTTGTCGATCCGGCGCCGCGACGGCGCCAGCCAGCCCGTTGCGAGTCTTTCGATGACCGATCTTTCCAGCCTGCCTGCCAGCCGCGACACCGATGCCGCGGACCGCTCCTACATCGGTCTTGCGCGACAGATTCACGCGATGGTGGCCGCCGGGGCGTTCGAAGCCGGCGGGCGGTTGCCGTCGGAGCGCAGCCTGGCCGACCAGTTCGGCGTGAGCCGCACGCAGGTGCGCGAGGCGATCATCGCGCTCGAGGTGCAGGGAATCGTCGAGGTGCGGATCGGCTCCGGCATCTATGTGTCGGCGGCCGATGCCGCGCGACCGGTCACGTTCGAGGTGCCGCGCGGCCCGGGGCCGATCGAGACGCTGCGCGCGCGCGGGCTGATCGAGGCGGAAGTCGCGGCGCTGGCGGCGACCGAACGCAAGGACGCCGATCTCGACCGGCTGTTTTTCTCGCTGACGACGATGCGCGAGCGGATGGACGACAAGGCCGCGTACGACGCGGCCGATCGCCAGTTTCACCTGCGGATCGCGGAATCGACCGGCAACACGGTGCTGCTGCACATGGTCACGGCGATGTGGGACTGCGCGCGCAGCGACCCGCTGTGGGACAAGATCGAGGAGCATTTTCACTCGACTGCGCTGCGCGAGGCATCGCAGGAAGATCACCAGCGGATCTTCGCGGCGATCATGGCGCGCGACGCAGGCGGTGCACGCGAAGCGATGCGCGCGCACCTGTCGCGCGTGATCGCGGAGTTCACGCAGGCCTGGCGCTGACGTTCGTTTGCGCGGCCGGAGACGGAGAGACGGGCGCGTGTAACTGCGTCGCATTCAGCCACCGGCGCAGGTGAACGCACGCACCGTGTGCGGCTTGTTCCGATTGCGCGACCGTATGTTTTATGGTCTTGTTGCGGGATATCGCATCGACTCGAAAAGGGACAGTCGAATGCAGCCGGGCGATTCACACGGGGTCCGATTGGTCAGGGGAATCGGTGCGCGCGCGCATGCACGCGGCGCCGTGCGCAGGCTGCTCATCATATTGACGCTGGGCTTACTGGCGCCCGTTCTCCCGGCCTTCGCGGCCTCTCCCGAAACCGTCAACGACACCGTGCTGCGCGTGCTCGCGTGGCCCGGTTATGCGGACAGCGACATCGTCGGCGCATTCGAGGCGCAGTTTCACGTGCGTGTCGAAGTGACGTTCGTCGATTCCGACGAAGCGCTGTGGACACGGATGCACAGCGCCGCGCCTCCGCCGTACGACGTGCTGGCTGCCAATACGGCCGAGATCCAGCGCTATGCACACGAACACCTGCTCGCGCCGATCGACTTGTCGCGCATCCCGAACCGGCGACGGCAATTGCCGAACTTCCAGCAACTCGCGACGATCGGCGGGCTCGTGCAGGACGGCGCGACCTACGCGATCCCGTTCACGTATTCGTCGATGGGGCTGATCTACGACCGCAAGCAGGTGCCGGCCGCGCCGCGCTCGATGCGCGAGCTGTGGAATCCGCGCTACCGTGGCAAGGTGCTCGACTTCAACAGTGCACAGCACAATTTCTCGTTCACCGCGCTCGCGCTCGGCTATCCCGATCCGTTTCGGTTGTCGTCCGCGCAGACGCTCGAGGTCGCGCGCAAGCTGATCGACCTGCGCCGCAACCTGCTGACGTATTACACGCTTCCCGAAGAGGCGACCGCGCTGTTCGTCCAGCATCGCGCGGCGCTGATGTTCGGCAACTACGGCACGCAGCAGGTCGAGCTGCTGCGGCGCGCGGGCGCGGACGTCGGTTACGTGATCCCCGAGGAAGGCGCGCTCGCGTGGCTCGACTGCTGGGCCGTCACGCGCGGCGCGCAACGGCCCGAGCTTGCATTCGCGTGGATCAACTACATGCTCGAACCGGCGATCGGCGCGTTGCTGACCGAGCGCCAGGGGCTCGCGAATACGCTCGAGCCGCCGCCAGGCCTCGACACCGGGCACCAGCACCTCGTGTGGCTCCAGCCGGTCGAAAACATCGCGCGCCGCGAATCGTTGTGGAGCCGCATCGTGTCGGGCGACCGGCCGGAGCGGTTCGGAAAATGATCCGGCTCGGGCTCACGTCGAAACTGTCGGTGCTGTTCGCCTGCATCGGCGTGATCGCGTCCGGCACGACCGGCTACTACGCGTATCGCGCCAACCGTGCGATGCTCGTGCAGGAAGCGCAGCACAGTCTGCTGATGTCGACGCAGCTGCTCGGTCAGCGCTTCACGACCGCGCTGTCGGACGTTGCCGACGATGCGCTCGTGCTTGCGCAGTTGCCGTCGTCCGCGCTCGTCGCGGGGAGCGACAACCCGGACCGTGCGCCCCGCACGCGGCTCGAGCAGGTGTATTACAGCTTCATGAGAAATCACCCGGAATACCTGCAGATCCGCCTGATCGCGAGCGGGCATTTCGGGATCGAGCGCATTCGTGTCGATCGCGATGCGAGCGGCATCGTCGTGCTGCCCGAAAGCGTGTTCCAGGAGAAAGGCCAGTTCTCCTACGTATTTGACACGCTTGCGACGGCGCCCGGCCATATCTACCTGTCACCGATCGTGATCAACCACGAGACGGGGTCGCACGCGGCCGAAGGGTTGCCGATCCTGCGTGTGGGCACGCCGGTCGTCGACACGTCGGGCCGGACGGTCGGCGCGCTCGTCGTCGACGTCGAGCTGTCGCGCGTGTTCGACCGGCTCGAACGCGACCTGCCGGAAGACTATGCGGTCTATCTCGCGAACGAGTGGGGCGACTTCCTCGTGCATCCCGATCCGGCGCAGACGTTCGGTTTCGATCGCGGCCGGCGCGTGCTGATGCAGGATCGCTTCGCCGCCACGCGCGCGTTGTTCGACGACGCGCGAGCGAACGTGACGCTCAACGGCCTTGCGCAGCCGGACGAGGCGCCGGGCCAGATGTTTGCGTTCGCGCGCACGTCGTTCGGGCACGACGAGGGCAACCGCTTCGTCGTGCTCGGGATGGCGCGTCCGCTCGCGGACGTGCTCTCGCCGGCCGGCGTGCTCGGCGAACGGATCGTCAGGATGGTGCTCGTGTCGAGCCTGCTGGCGGTGATCCTCGCGATCCTGTTCGCGCGAGCGATCACGCGGCCGCTGCAGACGCTCGCGCGCGCCGCGACGCACGTGTTCGACGATCCGGCCGCCGAACAATTGCCGGTCGCGCGTGCCGACGAGATCGGCGTGCTCGCGCGCTGCTTCGACAGCATGCGCGTCGAGATCCGCACGCAGGTCGCGATGCTGCGCGCGAAGCAGCAGGAGCTCACGCACCTCGCCGGTCACGATCCGCTGACCGCGCTGCCGAACCGCCTGCTGTTCATGGAGCGTCTCGACGCCGCGATCCGGCATGCGGCCGCGGTGCGCGAGGGCTTGGCCGTGATGTTCGTCGATCTCGACGGCTTCAAGCAGATCAACGACCAGCACGGTCACTCGGCCGGCGACCGCACGCTCGTGGCAGTCGCGAAGCGGCTGAGCCACGTGCTGCGCAGCGGCGACATGGTCGCGCGGCTCGGCGGCGACGAGTTCATCGTGCTGATTGCGGACGTGCGTTCACCGGCGGTCATCGGCGATGTCGCGTCGCGCATCGAGATCGTGATGGCCGAGGAACTGGAATTCGACGAACGGCGCTTGGCCGTCGGCGCGAGCATCGGTGTCAGCGAGTTTCCGGCTGACGGTGCGTCGGCCGAGGAGTTGCTCGTCAAGGCCGATGCGGCGATGTACGCGGCGAAGGCGTCCGCGCAATGCGCGTGCGTGCGCTATCAGGATCTGGTCCGCGGCGGCCACGCAATGAGCGAAACCGGCCGCGTGGCATCGGGCGGCAGCCGGTGACGGCGGGCCGGCCACGCGAGCCGTGCAAACGCAACGAGCCCGTCACGGGACGGGCTCGTTGCAAGGGCGGGCTGCGCGCGGGGCGCGCAGCGGCAGGCTTAGTGGCCGAAGTAGACCGAGTCGCGCGGGGTCTGCGCCTTGACGACCGGTGCGCCGCCCTCGACCGCCGCGGCCGGCTGCGAACCGAAGCCGGTGCTGTCGACACCGTGCACGCGGGCTTGCGCGGCCTGGATGTCGGCCGGGTAGTACGGGCTCGACTGGCTCGGCTTGTAGCCGGCATTCTCGAGCTGGACGAGTTCGTTGCGCACCTGGGCGCGGGTCACGGTGCTTTGTGCGAATGCGCCGAACGAGGCGGACAGGGCGACGGCGGCAACGACTGCGGAAACGAGCGATTTCATGATGACCTCCGATGTTTGTTGGCTTTCCGCGTTCGACACCATGTCGTAAGCGGTTGATTACATCGTAGGCGTCGGGCGACCTAGGGTAAACGTGAGTTTTGGTGAAAGATCGTTGCGCTCGAGGTAATAATTTCGAGATAAACGTCTTCTGTCCCTAATCCGTGTTGCGGGGATTGCAAGGGCGGGCGCGGAAGGGAAACGCAGATGGGGCGCGCGGGCGAGCGCCCGGCGGCGAAGGGTCGGCGAAGGGTCGGCGAAGGGTCTGCGAAGGGTCTGCGAAGGGGCGGCGAAGGGTCGGCGAAGAGTCGGTGAAGGGTCGGCGAAGGGTCGGCGAAGAGGGCGCGCCGGGCGGCGGGACGGCCGGATCAGACCCCGTCGTCGTCGATTTCCTTGCGTTCCCGGCGTTCCTCGTTGCCGCGGCGCGCGCGCAGGCGCTGTCGCGACAGGACGGCGATCACCTGCTGGGTCGGGGCGCCGGACGGCAGCTCGTTGCGGATGCGGTCGGGCACCATCGGCAGGCCCGCACGCTGCCGGCGCAGCGCCTTGGCGATTGCCTGGCGACATTCGTCTCCATGGCAATCCCATTCATCGCGGATTCTCTGGCAATAACGGCATTGTTCCATCCGGACAGTCTAACCGGTCTTCGGGAACGGGGCAGAGCGCGGGGCGGAACGCCTCAGGCGCCGGGCACGGCGAGCGCCTTCGCATGAGACTGGAAGCGGCGGTGTTCTTCCGGCGGAACGAGCGAGCCGCCGGTCGCCCAGATGATGTGCGTCGACGCGTGCAGGTCGATCGCGTGACGGCGCAGGTAGTCCCGGCCGGCCGGCGAGCGTGCCAGCCAGCCTGGCCCGCCGACGGCGGCAGCGGCCGACGGCTCCAGCTCCACCCCCGTGGCGCGTTGAACCGCGAGCAACTGCGCGTAGAGCTGGTCGTCACTGACCGTGAAGACGCCCGACAACTGCGACGCCATCAGCGGGCTGACCAGATGCGACGCTTGCGCCACCGCCAGCCCGTCGGCCTCGGTCCGGTTGTCGAGGCCCGCGTCGTAGACGGACGCGGGCTTGCCGGAGTCCGCGGCCAGCTGGACGAGCATGCATGGCGCCGCGACGGGCTCGGCGAAAAAGCAATGCACGTGCTCGCCGAACAGCGCCTTGAGGCCATACGTGATGCCGCCCGGCGCGCCGCCGACACCGCACGGGAGATAGACGAAGAGCGGATGTGCGGCGTCCACGCGGCGGCCTGATTCGGCGAGCTGTGCCGCAAGGTGCCGGGCGCTCGCGGCGTAACCGAGGAACAGCATCAGCGAGCCTTCGTCGTCGACGAAATGGCTGCGCGGTTGATGGCATGCCTGCGATCGGCCGGCTGCGACGGCCTGCGCGTAATCGCCGTCGTGCTCGACCACGCTGACACCGCGTGTTCGCAAGCGGGCCTTCTTCCACGGCTTCGCATCGGTCGACATGTGGACGACCGACTCGAACCCCAGCGCGGCGGCCATCACGCCGATGCTCAGACCGAGATTGCCGGTGCTGCCCACGATGACGGTATGCGTGGCAAACAACGCGCGCGCAGCGGCCGATGCGAGGATCCGCCGGTCGCCCGCGGGGGCGAGCAGCCCGTGGTCGATCGCGATCGACTCCGCGAGCGCGAGCACCTCATGAAAGCCCCCGCGCGCCTTGATCGAACCGGCGACCGGCAACGCGTCGTCGCGCTTGATGAACCAGGCGCCGTGCGCGTCGGCCGCGTGCGACAACGCGCGCTGCAAGCCGTCCGCCGGCATCAGCGGCGATTCGATTTTCCCCGCGGTGGCCGCGAGCTCCGGAAACAGCTCGGCCATCAGTGGCTCGCAGCGCGCCAGCCTCGCTTCGGCCGCAGCGATGGCGTCGAACGAGGGCGCGTCCGGCGGCAACGGGCGGCCGGTCACGGGGTTCAGCCACAGCAGCGGGTGGCGAGATTGCAGTCTGGCTAATAGATCGGCAGGTTGAAGCGTAACGGTCACGGATCGGCCTCGGGTTCGTTGATCGGGATACAGGACCGAAATGCTACGATTCCGGTCAACGGCGCAAAAGCGCCGATTTCTAATCAACACATTAGCCTGACTTATATTCATGCGACTGGACGGTTCGATCCTCGGTGCGCTGCTCTGCTTTGAAACGGCAGGCCGGCTGTTGAGCTTCACGAAGACGGCGCACGCGTTCAACCTGACGCAAAGCGCCGTGAGCCAGCAGATCCGGAATCTGGAGGACCGGCTGGGCTATCCGCTGTTCGTGCGCCAGGCGCGCGGGTTGAGGCTGACGGAGAAGGGCGCGATCCTGCTCGGGACGATGTCGGGCGCGTTCGGCGACATCCATCGCACGCTGCAGGCGCTCGGCATGTCGGACGCACCGCTGCAGGTCAGTTGTCTGCCGTCGTTTGCGTTGCAATGGCTGATGCCGCGCCTGACCGGATTTCACCGGCAGCAGCCGAACGTGTCGGTTCGCGTACAGGCCGAATTCCAGGTGCTGGACCGCCAGGCGATGGAGGCCGGCGACATCGATGTCGCCGTGCGCTACGACCCGGTGCAATACGGCCGGTTGCATGCGGAGGCGATGCTCGACGAAATCCTGTTTCCGGTCGCCACGCCGGCGTATCTGGCGCAGCATCCGGCGTTCGCCGGCGGGGCGTCGCTGGACGGCGTCGTGTTGCTGCACGATGCCGCTCCGTGGGGCGGCGCGCCCGAGTTCGTCGAGTGGCGCACGTGGCTGGAGGCCGTCCGGCCGGCGTGGATCGCGCATCTGGACGGGCCGCAGTTCAATTTTTCCAGCCTGGCGATCACGGCCGCGTTGAACCATCAGGGTGTCGCGATGGGGCGCTCGGCGCTCGTGCATGACGAGATTGCGAGCGGACGGCTGGTCGATGTGTTCGGCGCGCACGTGCGTGCGCCGGCACGCTACATGCTGCTGTCGCGCAACCCGGACGATCCGCGTACCGCCGCCTTTTCGGACTGGCTCAAGGCCGAATGCGTGCGATTCGGCGAAACCCGGTCGCGCGTGCTGTCGAACACGGAGCGGCGTGTGTAACGGCCGCTGCGGGACAACTGGATCGGAGTGCGAAGCAACAAGATTGAAGCCATGGCTGCAAACTACAGTTTCCCATCCGTTGCCCTACGGATGGCTTGCGCATGAACGGGGCCTGGCGGCTTATCTGAGCGACCAGATTCCCCAGATCGCGATCAACAGGCCGAGGCCGAATCCACAGCCCAGCAACACATAGGTTTCCATTTCTTGCCTCTGAAAACGTGGCAGCGCCGATGTCGGCATCAGCGTGCGCGTAGTAAAGCCTGACACGTATCGTCCGCACCTTGGGGCGGGGCGATACGCCGGGTCCGCGAATACTACGCGTTGCAGCTTTCAGAACGCATGCGCGATCGACGCGCGTGCGGCATGCGGCTACTGCTTGATCGCGTGCGCGCTGCCCGTCTGGACGGCAGACGGTCCGCCGTGCCGGAACACGCCCGATTTCCAGATCATCTGCGATGCCGCGATGAGCACGAACAGCAGCACGACCATCCGGAACAGCTTCGGTGACATCTTGTCCCGCAGCGGGCGAACGAGCCACATGCCGGCAATCGCCGGCAGGCTGGCCGCCGCCGAGATCGCGAGGTCGGCGCCGCTCGCGTGCGCGGCGCCGCTGAACGTCGTGATCAGCGTGACGATCGACACCACGAGGATGATCGCAATCTGCTTCGTGAAGACACGCCCGGTCGCGCCCGATGAAATCAGGTAGGTGGCGAGCAGCGGGCCGGGAACCGATGCGATGCTTTCCATCAGCGCCGCGCCGAAGCCGAGTGCGAAACCGACGGGCCTCTGCCACGCTGGCGGCAGGTTGAGTTTCGGCGCGGCGAGCATCAGCGTCGCGGCCACGATCAGCAATGCGCCGGATGCCGCCTGCGCGTGACCGGGATTGAGGGACAGCAGGATCGCCACCCCGACGACGTTGCCGATCACGGTGCCGACGATCGGTGCGGCGATCTTCCGCGCCGTGGCGAGTACCTGGCCGCCTTCCAGCGCCTGCGGAATGTTGCCGAGGATGATCGGCATCGACAGCAGCAGCACAGCGTGCCGGATCGGCAGGAACTGGCTGAGGATCGGCATCGCGATCAACGGCACGCCGATGCCCGTGATGCCCTTGGCCATCCCGCCCAGCAGCAGCGCGACGGCGATGCCGGCCAGCTCGAGCGAGGTGAGCCCCTGCAGGCTGGAGACCAGCACACCTTCAGTCAGATTGAAATGCATCATGGAATGGCATGTCGCGGCAGATCCGGCAGCGAGCGCGGTCGACGCAGCCCGTTGCGATCCTGCACGCATGTTGTTCTGGATTGGCGTGAACCGGTGATCCGAACGCATGGCACGGCCTGTCGTGCAAGCCTGATGCGCAGTCAATCGAAGCGACGGTTCGAGGACGCATCTTACCTGAGCGTTGCGCCGGGCATCCGGCGCGCGCTGCGCGGTGCGTGTGGCCTCCGGGTGAACGAGGCACCGGTTCAATATAATTCACGTCGCAAGCCCGCGTCATGCGCGGTGTACATGGTCCCGGAACAAGGAAACCCGATGACGCTCGCCCAGTTGCAGGCCCTGGCGGCCGTAGTCGAGCTCGGCTCGCTGACGGCCGCGGCGGACCGGCTCAGCCGCAGCCAGTCCGCGATCAGTCATGCGCTGACCGAGCTGGAGGACCTCACGGAGGTCAAGCTGCTCTGGCGCGACCGGCAGCCGGTCGTCCTGACGGCGGCGGGCGAACGCCTGTGGCCGTACGTCCAGAGCGTGGTGCGGGAAGCGCAGATGCTGCGCCAGCAGTTCAGCCTGTCGCGCGGCAAGCTCGAAGGGCGGCTGGTGGTCGCGTCGCTGCCGAGCGTCTCGCTGGCATTCGTGGTGCCCGCGCTCGAGGCGTTGAAGGAGATGCATCCGGGCGTATCGGCGGTGCTGCTCGAAGGCACGGACAGCGAAGTCGAAGGGTGGATCGACGACGGGACGGCCGACGTCGGCGTGGTGGCCGGCACGAAGACGTTCGCGCACAACCTGGCACTGCTCGACGAGGATTTCGTCGCGGTGGCCGCGGACGGCATGTTTGCCGACCGCAAGCGCGTGTCGGCCAGGCAGTTGTCCACGGCACCGTTCATTTTCTCGAAGGCCGGGTGCGGGCCGGTGATCGCGGATTATTTCGCGCGCGGCGGCGCACCGCTTCGCGCCGCATTCAACGTGGTCGAGATGCGCACCATCCTGTCGATGGCGGAGGCCGGCATGGGCGTGTCGATCGTTCCGCGCATCACGCTCACGTACACGCCGTTCGGCGGCCGCGTGCTGGAGTTGTCGCCGAGGCTGCATCGCTCCGTGCGGCTGTCGTGGAACACCGCAGGCAACGCGGTCACCGACGCGTTCGTGAGGCTCGTCGACGCACAACGTGCGAACGCAGGAAGGGCAATCCGGACGCGCGCGAAAAAGGGCAGCTGACAACCAGCTGGCACGATGAACGCCGTTCATGCGCGACTTGCATTTTATTCATGCCGGCGATGACAAAGATGCAATACATTGATCGCACCTTGTTCGTCGTGTGTCGAAGGAGATTGCCGTGCCGGCCTTGCCCACCCTGTTTGCGTTCGGACTCGTGTCGCTCGGCATGGTGCTGACGCCCGGACCGAACATGATTTACCTGGTTTCGCGCTCGATCTGCCAGGGTCGCCGCGCCGGGTTGGTGTCGCTCGGCGGTGTCGCGCTGGGGTTCGTGTTCTACATGGTGTGCGCGGCGCTGGGCATCACCGCGCTCGTGATGACCGTGCCGTATGCATACGATGCGCTGCGCTTTGCCGGCGCGCTGTATCTGGCGTACCTGGCGTGGCAGGCGCTGAAGCCGGGCGGGCGCTCTGCGTTCCAGGTCCGGCAACTGCCGCACGACAGCCGCGCCAGGCTGTTCACGATGGGCTTCGTGACGAACCTCGCAAACCCGAAGATCGCGGTGATGTATCTGTCGCTGCTACCGCAGTTCATTTCGCCGGGACACGGCAGCATGCTCGCGCAATCGCTGATGCTCGGCTGCGTGCAGATCGCGGTGAGCGTCAGCGTCAACGCGCTGATCGCCTGTGCCGCCGGTTCGATCGCGGGTTTTCTCGCGGGACGACCGTTCTGGGCGTCGGCGCAGCGCTGGTTGATGGGCACCGTGCTGGCCGGACTGGCCGCGCGGATTGCGCTGGAGTCGCAACGCTAGCGCGCGGCGGCGGACAGCCGGCAATCGTCCGGCGCGCTTGCCGAAAGCGCCGTGCATCGTCACCCGTGACAGTTGCCCTCGGCTTCTTTGCCGACCCGAACGGGTTCGACCGTTTCACGGCGCCGGCCGCGCGTCGCGAGCCAGCACAGGATCGACCCGCCGCACACCATCAATGCGCCTTGCCAGAACTCGACCGACAGCGGCGCGTGCAACAGCGTCGCGGCAAGCGCGGCGGCGAGCACCGGCGTGAAGTACGACGCGCCGACGATGACCGTCACGTTGCCGTGCATGATGCCGGTGTTCCAGGCCGCATAGCCGAACCCCAGCGCCGACGCCGCCAGCACGAGATACAGGACCGAGTGAACGCTGAACGTCATGCCGCCGCCGCCCTCGATCGCGAACTTGATCCAGAGCACGGCGGCGACCAGCATGAAGAACGGCGTGACGCCGTTCTTGCCGTCGGCGAGGCGGGCCGTCACCGTGCAATAGCCGGCCCAGATCAGCGCGCCGATGAATGCGAGGCCATAGCTCAGCGGATTGTCCGCGACGTTGCGCAGCATGCCGGCCGGATCGAGGCCCTGGTCGCCGCCGAGCACCCAGCAGATGCCGAGCATCGACAGCAGGACGCCCGGCACGACCAGCAGGTTTGCGCGCTGCTTGTTGAATACGATGGCGGCGACCAGCGTGAGGCTCGGCCACAGATAGTTGACCATCGCGACTTCGATCGCCTGCTGCCCGTTGCTCGCATAGCCGATCGACAGCGCGAGGCACAGTTCGTACGAAACGAACAGCAGGCCACCCCAGAGCAGATAGCTTTTCGGGAACTTGCTCAGGTCGGGGAAGCCGACCGTGAACAGCAGAAGCACGGACGCCACCGTATAGATCATCGCGGCGCCGCCGGTCGCGCCGAGGCTTTCACTGACGCCGCGGACGAGCGCGACCACCGAGGCCCATAACAGCACCGCGCCGAGCCCGGCGAGCGTTGCCTTGTTCTTGCGTTTCATGCTTCCTGCCTGTTTCAACATGCCAATTCGATTTCGGATGATACGGGGCCGTTCGCGCGTGCTGCGATCGCAAACGGAACAAGCCGGTTGCGTTCGCCACACGAGGCGGCGGCCGCAACCGGCCATGCAACGCGGCGCGTTTACGCGGGGGCCGCGGGGACGTCGATCCAGATGGTCTTGATCTCGGTGTACTGGTCGTGCGCCCAGACCGACTTGTCACGGCCGCCGAACCCGGATTCCTTGTAGCCGCCGAACGGCGTCGTCGCGTCGCCTTCGCCGAAGCAGTTGACGGTCACGACACCCGCACGGATGTCGCGCGACAGCCGGATCGCGTGGTTCAGGTTGCCGGTGTAGACCGATGCGGCGAGCCCGTAGACCGAGTCGTTCGCGAGTGCGATCGCTTCGCCGATGTCGGTGAACGTCGTCACCGACAGCACGGGGCCGAAGATCTCCTCGCGGAACAGCCGGCTATGCGGGCTCACGCCGTCCACCACCGTCGGCTCGACGAAAATACCGTCGCCGGTCCGGCCGCCGAATGCGACGCGCAGGCGCTCCGCTTCGGCTTGCACGAGGTACGAACGGACTTTCTCGAAGTGGGCTTTGCTGACCATCGCACCGATGCGGTGCGCCGGGTCGAGCGGGTTGCCCATCGTCCATTCGCGCATGTGCACGCCGATCCGCTGCAGCAGGTCGTCCTTGATGTCGGCGTGGACGATCAGCCGCGACGACGCCGAGCAGTTCTCACCCATGTTCCAGAACGCACCGTTGACGATGTGCTGCGCGACCGCGTCGAGATCGGGCGCATCGGGCAGCACGACCGCCGGATTCTTGCCGCCGCACTCTAGCACGATGCGCTTCAGGTTGGATTCGGCCGAGTACTTGAGGAACTTCCGCCCGGTGTCGGTCGAGCCGGTGAAGCTCACCATGTCGACGTCCGCGTGCCGGCCCAGCGGCTCGCCGACTTCCTTGCCACCGCCCGGCAGCACGTTGAAGATGCCGGCCGGCACACCGGCTTCGTGCGCGAGTTCCGCGACACGCAGCGCGGTGAGCGTGGTTTCCTTTGCCGGTTTCACGACGATCGAGCAGCCGGCCGCGAGTGACGGGCCGATCTTCCACGCGAGCATCAGCAGCGGGAAGTTCCACGGCAGCACGAGCCCGACGACGCCGATCGGTTCGCGCACGACCAGCGCCAGCGCATGACTGCCGACAGGGGCCGTGTTGTCGTAGATCTTGTCGATCAGCTCCGCGTGCCAGCGGATCGTATGAATCGTCTCGGGCACGTCGGTGTTCTGGCACTCGCGGATCGGCTTGCCGCTGTCGAGGCTTTCCATCGTCGCGAGTTCGTGCGCATGCTGCTCGAGCAGATCGGCGAACTTCAGCAGGACGGCCTTGCGGCGTGACGGCGCAAGCTTGCGCCAGCGGCCGTCGTCGAATGCCTGCTTCGCATTGGCGACCGCGATGTCGACGTCGGCGGCGTTGCACGCGCCAATGTGGGCGAGTACGGCGTCGGTGGCCGGATTGACGGTCGGGAACGCGTCGCCGGTGCTGGACGCGCGGAATGCGCCATCGATGAACGGCCCGGTCGGGAACCGCAGGTCCGCGGCCAGCGCCGCGTATTCGGACGCACTGAGCAGGTCGGCCATCAGGCGTTGCCTCCGGTGACGGCGGCGACTTCACGCTTGATGCCGGCAACGATCGCGGCCAGCGCCTGCTTGTCCTGCTCGTCGAGCGCGCGCAGCGGTGCGCGTACGCCGCCGGCACGCAGCCCCGCGAGTTCGCAGCCGTACTTGATCGATTGCACGAACTTGCCGCCTTCGAGGAAATCCATCAGCGGCATCATGGCGGACATGATCCGGCGGCCCTTGTCGAAATCCTTTTCGATCGCGCACGCCCGGTAGAGCGCGATGTGCTCGGCCGGCAGGAAGTTCGAGCCCGCGCACACCCAGCTGCGTGCGCCCCATGCAAAGAATTCGAGTGCCTGGTCGTCCCAGCCGCAAGACACGCTGATGTTCGGGAACTCGCGTACCAGCATGTGCAATTGACCCGGCTGGCCCGAGCTTTCCTTGATCGCGACGATGTTTTTCGATGCGTCGCAGACGGTGCGGAAGAACTCGCGGCCCATCGACACGCTCATCCGGCCCGGGTAGTTGTACAGCATGATCGGCAGGTTGGCTGCGCGATCGATCTCCAGTGCGTGTGCCGCGTTCTCCTGCTGCGTGGGCAGCGCATAGGGCGGAGAGCCGACCAGGATCGCGTCGGCGCGCACGGCCTTCGCTGCCTTCGCGTACTCGACGGAATCTTCGGTGCGCACCGCGCCGGTGCCGATCACGAGCGGCACGCGCGACCCGATCACTTCACGCGCCCACGCACCGAGGTCGAAGCGTTCCTGTGCGGTATGCGCGTAGTACTCGCCGGTCGAGCCGCCGATGATGATGCCGTGCACGCCGGCCGCGATCAGCGATTCGATCACGTCGGCGAATGCGGTCTTGTCGATCTGGCCGGCGTCGTTCAGGGGCGTGATGGCCGGGGTGTAGATGCCTTCGAAATTCATGATGTTCTTCCGCGGAAATGGAAACAGTCGGGTTGACGAAAGGCGCGCGGCCGCGAACGCGGCAGCGCGCGGGTGACGGGGTCAGTGGTTGAGCGACGCGGCTTCCTGCAGGCTGAGCGAGCGCGTCTCGGGCGCCAGTGCGAGCGAGGCGGCCAACCCGACGAACGAGACGGCAGCAGCGGCGTACATGGTGTTGCCGATGCCGACGGTCTGCAGCGCGATCGGCACGAGCCAGGTGCCGATGGCCGCGCCGATGCGCGACAGCGACGCGCCCATACCGACCGCAAACGCGCGGATGTCGGTCGGGAAGATTTCGTTCGGGTACACGAGCTGCAGCACCTGCGCGCCGCCGATCAGCACCGCATACGCGCCGAACAGCACGAGGATCAGTACGGCCGAGCCACCGGCGCACGCACCGAGGCCCAGCAGCGCGAGGCCGGACCACAGGAAGCTGTGGATCACCATCGCGCGGCGGCCCAGTTCGTTGATGATCCGCGTTGCGACGATGCAGCCGACCACGAACAGCAGCGTGATCGCGACGGAGCCGAACGATTCCCACTTGCCGGTCAGGTGCAGCGCTTCGAGTACGCGCGGCGCGAACGAATAGACGGCGAACACGGGAATCACGGAGCAGCTCCAGAACACCGACACGAACAGCATCCGCTTGCCGTAGCCCGAGTGCAGCAGCGCCCACAGCGAGATCTTCTTCCCGGCTTGTTCTTCCGGCAGGTTCTTCACCGAGAACGACGGGCCGTAGACTTTCCGGATGACATCGTCGGCCTCGGCGATGCGGCCCTTGCTGAGCAGCCAGCGCGGCGATTCGGGGGTGCCGATGCGCACGACGAACAGGACGAGGCCGATCACGGCCGGGCTGGCCAGCACCCAGCGCCACGCGTCGGGGCCGGCGCTGCCGAGGATGATGTTGCCGACGATATAGGCGAGCGCCGCGCCGAAGAACCAGATGATCGTCAGCATCGCGAGGCGTGGCCCGCGATACTTGCGTGGCATGAACTCGACGAGCAGCGAGCCGGCCACCGGGTATTCGATGCCCACGCCGATGCCGATCAGGAAGCGCAGCACGAACAGCGCTTCGCCCGACTGGACCCAGAGCTGCGCAAGCGAGCAGACGAAGAATATGACGGGGCCGAAGAAGTACGGCTTTTGCCGCCCGAGCCGATCGCTGAGCCAGCCGCCGAGGAAGCCACCGAAGAAAATCCCGATCAGTGCGGATGCGGCGACCATGCCTTGCCAGAAGTTGGTCAGGCTGAGTGCGGCCGAGAACTGCACCATCGCGACGCCGATGATGCTCAGCACATAGCCGTCCATGAGCCAGCCGCCGCCCGAGCGGATCGTGAGCAGCTGATGGAATCCATTGAGCGGGACATCCTCGATGGAGTTGCGATTCGTTGACATTGCCTGTCTCCTTCCATGAAATTGAGCGCGGAATACGATCGCGCGATTTATTGATGTGGTGTACTAAGCGTAATGCGTGAATCTGTATCGATTTTCCAGGGGCTTCTTGCCGGTGCTACGTTCGTCTCAGCCGGTTCAGCTTTCGAGTCCCGCCTTGCGTTGGCCCCACCAGAGGGTTGCGTTGACACCGATCGACAGGAACGGTTGCGGCGGGGTGCGGTTCGGTCCCGACGTTTCCAGCAGGAAATCGATCAGGTCGCTGCGCTTGCCGGCCAGCCAGTCGGCGAGCAGGGTGCCCGTCACGGTACCGCGCGTGATGCCGAGCCCGTTGCAACACAGTGCGCCATAGACGTTTGGCGCAAGTTGCCCGAAGAAGCCCTTGTGGTTTTGCGACAGCGCGAGCGAGCCGCTCCACGTGTATTCGAACTCGACTTCCGGCAGCATCGGGAAGCGGCGGTCGAACGACAGCCGATGCCGGTCGGCGAAACGCGGCAGGTATTTCTCCCGCGGGCGGCCGTCGGGGTTGAAGCTGAAGCTGTTGCGCACCAGGATGCGGTTGTCGTGCGTGCGGCGCAGCGTGCTGCCGTACGGGTCGGCCGGAATCACGCCCCAGAACGGCTTGCCGCCCAGTTGCGCCTGTTCGGCGCCGGTCAGCGGCCGCGTGAGGCTCGCATACAGGAACACGGGCAGCATCGTGTGCTGCAGAAAGCCGAAATGCATGCCGAACGCGTTGTTCGCGAGCACCAGCTTGTCGACCGTGATCCGGCCGTTGCGATGTGCGAGCACGATCCTTTCGCCGTACTCGACGTCGGTGATCGGGGTGTGCTCGTACAGCGTCACGTTCGGCGGCAGGCAGTCGGCCAGTCCTTTCACGAGCGCCGATGGCTGGATCAGCACGGTGCCGGGCGTGAACAGTGCTTTCCGGTAGAACGACGTGCCGATATGGCCGGGCAAATGCTTGCCTTCGATCATCTCGTAAGGTTGCCCGAGCTTGTCGAGGCCGCGGCGGTACGCGTCGAGCACGGCAATGCCGCGTGCTTCGACGGCCGCCTGGTATTTGCCGGACGCGCTCATCGCACAGTCAATGCCGTGCTCGGCGACGAGCCTGCGCAGGATCGTCTGGCCGAGCACGTTCAGTTTCAGCGTCGTACGGGCAGTCGGAATGTCGCCGATGTAGTCGTCGGCACCGATGTCGTGCGGCAGGTCGATCGCGAAACCGGCATTGCGCCCCGACGTGCCGAAACCGACTTCCTGCGCATCGACGAGGATGATCTCGTCATCCGGGAAATTCAGTGCCAGTTGGCGGGCGGCTGCGAGGCCGGTGAAACCGGCGCCGACGACGGCCCAGCGTGCGCCGGATTCCCCGCTGTGCGACGGCCTGGGCTGGCGCTGCCGGCTGGTGTGATACCAGCCGCACATCCTGTCGTCGGAGGGAAGCGATGTAACATTCTGCATTCCTGAATCCAATATCTGTAAAGAGTACTAATCGTAACCATGAAGAAGCGGCGCACGATCGAACGTGCACCGTCTTGCGCGGTGATTAAAACTGGATAGGTACGTCGAGGCCTTCGGGAATCACGTACTCGGCCATGCGGCGGCGCGACAGCTCCATGTGGCTGCGGACCAGTTCACCGGCGCGCTGCGCGTCGCGCTGCGCAATCGCTTCGATGATCTCGTCATGCTGCTCCACCGCTTTTTCCAGGTCCTGCTGCATGTCGCTCGTCGTCGGCGAGCGGTAGAAAATCTTGCCGAGGCGCGCGTGGTCGATCAGCACCCGGCGCAGGCTCGGCATCAAGTAGGCGTTCCGCGCGATCCGGCCGATCTCGAAGTGGAACGCGTCGTTCTGCAGCACGCGCGCCTGAAGATCGTTCTGCTCGATCGCCGCGCGAAACTGCGCCTGGATCGCCTTCAGCCGTTCCACTTCTTCCGCCGTCGCGTGGCTTGCCGCCAGCTGCGTGGTCGCGACGTAGATCAGCGGCGCGGCCAGGAAGAAGCTGCGCAGCGACTGATAACCCATCGGCGACACGCGGGCCGGCCGGTTCGGCTCGAGCTCGAGATAGCCTTCCGCCGCCATCTGGCGCATCAGCTCGCGTACCGGCGGGCGCGAGAGCCCGAACTCCTCGCTGAGCGCGAGCTCGTCTACCACGGCGCCGGGCGCGAGCTCCATGCTCACGATGCGCCGCCGCAGTGTCTCCGCCATGATGTTCTTGCGATCTGCCGAACCGCCGGATTCGGCATCCGGCGCGGCAGTCTGAAGCTTCTGTCTCGACATGATTTCATTGTCTACAAACTATAGACACAGTTTAGGTTGAGAATAGACTAAGTAAAAATAAGGGTTTACGCGTTATCTTGGCGCACGGACGAGGCAGGTGCGGACACGACCTGTCGCGTCCGGATATGCGTAGCTTATAGGGGCGGAGCCGCGCGGGCCGAACGGCGGGCGTCGACGCTGGAGCGAAGCGGCGTGTGCGGCCGGGTCAGGCGAGTCGCTGGAAGGGGCCGCGGGTCATGCGTCATCGATGCGCCAGACTGCGCCGATCGCCGACAGCGCATGTCCGATCGAGTCGAGCATGGCGTTCCGCGTTGGCCCGAGCGTCGTGACCAGGAAGAAGCCGTCTTCGTCGGCAGACAGTCCGATCGGCGGCCAGCCGCCGGTGTCCGCCCGAACCTCGAGCCGGTGTCGGGCGGGATCGATGTCGATGTCGCCATGCGCCTGTCGCAGCGCATTCGCGATGGCATGGAAGGCGGCGGCCGACGGAGTCGTGTGGATGCGGTATTCGAAGCTCATCTGCATGGGCCGGTGTGCGAGGCGGGCAGTCTAACCCGGGCCACCGCATCCCGTCCGTCGACGGCCAGGCAACCGGCGCCCGCCGCAGCGGGCGCCGGCCCAATCACCGCTCGTGCCGCTTCTTGCTCAGCTCGATCGTTTCGAACAGCTCGTACTGCGCGGTCGGGTGCTGGTCGGCACCCGGCGCGTGGTAGTAGCGCATCGTGATCGTCGTATGGCCGCCCGGTTTGCCCGGATCGTGGTCGAACACCGCAATCCCGTAGCCGGTGCCCGTGTCGCGGCGCGCGGACCAGATCGCATCCTCGAGCGCGTCGGCCGGCTGGCGCACGAACGTGTTCGGCGCGGTGCCCGGCACCGGCCGGTTCGGCTTCGTGAATACCTTCGCCTGGGCAAAGCCGGTCGACGGGTTTTCGCCGTACACGTCCAGCGGTGCGCTGGTGCCGCCGCCGCCGAGGATCAGATGGATCGTGCCGTGGCTCGTGTCGAACTTCGTGCGGTCCGGATCGTTCGAGCCGACCGGGCGCGGTTGCAGCGTCTCGACCACTTCGCCGGTCGTCGCGTCGACGCCCGCGCGGTGATTGCAGCCGCGTACCGGATAGCTGCGCTCGTAGTCGTGATCGTGGCCGCACAGCACGAGATCGACGCCGTAACGGTCGAACAGTGGCAGCCAGGCTTCGCGAATGCCCTTGTCGGAACCGTTGCCCGTCTTCGACGAGCTGAGCGCGTCCTGGTGCATCTGCACGACGATCCAGTCGATGTCGTCGTCATGCGCGGCATGACGGAGCGTGCGTTCGAGCCAGCGGGTCTGCTCGCCGTTGCTGTAGCCGCGCACGTAGAACGACGTGCCGGGCTCGATCGGCGGGCGGCCGGTGCTCGCGGCCGGTACGAGCGGCGCCGGGCCGCCGACGAACGCGGCGGCGTCCTGGTACACGACGTCGTCCGCGTCGAGCGACACGAACAGCACGGAGCTCACGCGGAAGCTGTACCAGCGGCCGGGGAAGTGCGTCCCGTTCTCCGGCAGCGTATAGCGCGCGAGATACGAGTCGAGCCCCTGCGGACCGTTGTTGAACTCGATTTCGTGATTGCCGGGGCACGGCATCCACGGGCGGTTCGCGGCCGACGTCTGGTTGTTGTTGCCGAAATCGCGCCACACCTCGGGCTGGTGTCCGGGGTTCAGGTTCGCGTAGCAGAGGTCGCCGTTCAGCAGGTGGAACAGCGGCTGGAACTGCTCGACGGCCTGCACCGCGAAGCGGCTCTGCGGCGACGACAGCACCCACGCGCCGTTGGGCGTCGCGAGATCGCCGTAGCTCGTGAAGCGGAACGGCGCACGGCCGCGCGGCGCGGTCGAGAAGTTCGCGGAGAACGGCTGCGCGGCATTGCTGTCGTTGTCGGCCGTGATCTCGTAGCGGTAGCGCGTATTCGGCTTCAGCCCGTGCACGCGCGCGTGGTACGCAAACACCGTCTCGCCGTTCAGGCCGTCGGTGTAGAGGCGCTGGACGCCGTGCACGGTGCGCGCCGGCTCGCCGTCGGCGACGATGCGGGCGCGCGGATTGACGGCCGATGCGAGCGACGCCCACGAGATCACGACGTCGGACGTGGGGTCGTTGCCCCACGTCAGGTGAACCTGTTCCGGTGTGCCGTCCGGGGTCGACGTGGCGGCGCGGGCGGCCGCGAGGCCGCCGGCAGCGGTGGCGAGGCCGGAGACGCCGGCGAGTTTCAGGAAGCCGCGACGCGACACGGAGGCGGCCGGCTCGTTCGGCTGATCGGGGAGAGTGTCCTGGTTCGACATGGTCGGTGTTTTCGTTGATGGGGACGCGAGATGCGGAACCGCGCGGCCATGCGAGAGCACGGCCGGGGCGTGGGCCGGAAACGAGCGGGATCCCGGTCGCATGCATTGTCGAAGGGCAGTTTTGCCGCGGTGTGACAGGACGGCAACCGCGGGGTCGCGCATCGCGGCAGCCGGCCCGCTTCGACCTCCGTTCGATCCTCACGAGATTTATTTGCAGATTCCGCGACGGAATTTTTTCGCCCGCGCCGTTTAACGCATGAACGGCCGCTTCTGGTCGATGCCCGTTACTTCGGAGTCTTTCATGAAACTTTCTGTGCCATTGCGATTCGCCGCCGGATGCGTGGCCGCGCTCGCGGCCTCCGCCGCATTCGCGCAGGCCGTCATCGTCGCGCCTTACGCACCGCCGCCGCCGCGCGTCGAGGTGATGCCGGCGCCGCGCGCGGGTTACGTATGGGACCAGGGGCACTGGCACTGGCGGCAGGGCCGTTACGTCTGGATTCCGGGCCACTGGCAAATGGTGCGTGTCGGTTACCACTGGGTGCCCGGGCACTGGGCCGCACGCGGCCCGGCCTGGCGCTGGGTGCCGGGTCACTGGGCCTGATGCGTACGCCGTCGCGCGGCACGTGTTGCCGGCGCGGCGGATTCTTCACGCCACCTCATGAGTCGAAGCCATGCCTTTCCGAACCATCGTGATACTGGCGGTTGCAGCCATCGTGCTGGCCGGCTGCGTCGTGGTGCCGGCCCGTCCGGTGTATTACCGGCCGGCGCCGGTCGTCGTATATTGAGCGCGCCGGCCGACGGTCGCGCGGCCGGCAGACAGGATCGATATGCCGTGCGAACCGGATGTCGATGACACGGACATGGCCGACGCCGTGTGCGACGCAGGGCGCGATGCGCACGGCGTTGGCGAACAGTCGGAGTGGCGCCGTCCGGTGATGGCCCGACGCATGCAAGGAGAGCACGACGATGAGCTTCAGCCGGGCGGCGGGTACACCTGCCGTGACAGTGCGGCGCCCGCGCGCCGCGCGACGGAGCAGGCGGCGTTGAACGACCGTAGCGACCGCGATCCGGACGCGGAACTCGTCGCGCGCGTCGGCGCGCGCGATTCGTCGGCCGTGCGCGTGCTCGTCGCGCGCAAGCTGCCGCGGCTGCTCGCATTGGCGACGCGCATGCTCGGCGACCGGAACGAAGCCGAGGACGTCGCACAGGAGACGTTCTTGCGAATCTGGAACCAGGCGCCGCGCTGGCGCGAAGGCGAGGCGCGCTTCGACACGTGGCTGCATCGCGTCGTGCTGAACCTGTGCTACGACCGGTTGCGCGGCCGGCGCGAGGAGCCCGTCGATACGCTGCCCGACGTGCCCGACACGCAACCGGAGCCGGCCGCGCATGCGGAACTGCGTTCGCGCGACGCGCGCGTGCGGCAGGCGCTGGCTGCGTTGCCGCCGAGGCAGCGCGAGGCGCTCGTGCTCCAGTACTATCAGGAAATGTCGAATGTGGAAGCGGCCAACCTGATGGGCATCACCGTCGATGCGCTGGAAAGCCTGCTGGCCCGCGCGAGGCGCAACCTGCGCGCGCAACTGGCCGGCGACCCACCAAGCGAGGACAAGCGATGACACCCGAACGATTTCGTACCATCGTCGCCGCGTACGGCTCGGACGCGCGGCGCTGGCCGGCCGGCGAGCGCGCGGCCGCCGAGGCGTGGGCGCAAGCGAACCCGCGTGAAGCGCTGCTCGCACTGGACGACGCGGCCGACCTCGATGCGTGGCTCGCGTACGACACGGTCGCA
This sequence comes from Burkholderia cepacia complex sp. TUM26381, assembly GCF_057439935.1. NCBI lineage: Bacteria > Pseudomonadati > Pseudomonadota > Betaproteobacteria > Burkholderiales > Burkholderiaceae > Burkholderia > Burkholderia cepacia complex sp. TUM26381. Next base: position 1,475,269 of record NZ_CM172007.1, read on the forward strand.
CCGCCCGCTCCGTCGCTGGTCGAGCGTATCGTCGCGACGGCGCCCGCGCCGCAGCGTGCGCGCCGGCGTGGCAATGTGTGGTGGTCGGGTGCGGCATTCGCCGGTGTCGGCCTGGCCGGTGCGCTCGCGGGCGCGGTGGCCGTGTCGATGCTGATGCTCGGCAGCGCACCGACGTCGCAGCACGAACCGGGCTATCTGACGACGACGTTCGGCGGTCCGAGCGTGGACTGGAGTGACGAATGACTGAACGCGGCTGGAAATTCATCCTCGTCGGCTCGGTCGTGCTGAACGTGTTCATGCTCGGCGCGATCGGCGGCGGCGCCTATCAGTGGTTCTCGACGCATGGCGACCTGCATGCGGCAGGCGCACCGGCATCGCGCACCGCGTTGCGATTCGCGGCAGACGAATTGCCCGACGCGCGGCAGCGCGAGTTCGCCGCCGCGCTGAAGGCGGCGCGCAAGGACGGCCGCGATTTTGCGCGGGAAGGGCGCGACGGCCGGATCACCGTGCTGGATCTGCTCGCCGCGCCGCAACTCGATCGCGCGGCGATCGACGCCGCGCTTGACCGCACACGCGCGGCCGATACGGCGATGCGTACCCAGGTCGAGCGCAGCGTCGTCGATTTCGCGGCGACGCTGGCGCCCGACGAGCGCGCGAAGTTCGTCGACGGGTTGCAGCGCAGCGGCAACTGGCGTTTGCCGCCGAAGCTGCAGAAGAAGCAGGGCGCGCCGGCGAGCCAGTAAATCCTCGCGCCGGGGGCGACACGCGAGCTGCGTGTCGCCGTCGAGTGCTGTCGGTCACGCGCAATGCGTGCGCCGGTTCCGGTCGATCGTGCGGTCGTTGTCCATCGATGACCGACGCGATCGCACTGCGCGACTTCCGCCGATCAAGATTATTTTTCGTTTCCGCGACGGATTTCCCGGTGTTCCCGCGTTGAACGTGGGTACGCACCGCAAGAGAGCCCGTCATGGACCACCCGAACGACACCACGCCAGCCGCGATCGCGCTGAACCGCTTCGGCCTCGGCGCGCGGGCCGACGAAGCGCCGCCCGCCGACCCGAAGGCGGCGCTCGTCGCGCAATTCGACCGTTACGACGCACGGCCTGCCGCGTGGGCCGACGAGCCCGACGCGATCGCGCTCGCCACGCGCTTCGCGAATGCGCGCAACGCGATGACGGGCGACGACGCAGCCGCGAAGCGCGCGACCGCGCAATCGATCCGGCGCGACGGCTACGACGCGTATCGCAGCGCCGTCGCCGCACGCATGAACAGTGCGCTGAACACGCCCGCGCCGTTCGTCGAACGTCTCGTGCATTTCTGGGCGAACCATTTCGCGGTATCGGTCGACAAGGGGCAGGTGGCCGCGTATGCGGGCGCGTTCGAACGCGACGCGATCCGCCCGCACGTGCTCGGCCGCTTCGAGGACATGCTCGTCGCCGTCGAGCAGCATCCCGCGATGCAGGTGTTTCTCGACCAGGCGCGCTCGGTCGGCCCCGACAGCCCGGCTGCGCTGCGCGCCGAAGCGCGCAATCCGTCGGCGAAGCGCGGGCTCAACGAGAACCTCGCGCGCGAAATCATGGAACTGCATACGCTCGGCGTGCGCACCGGTTACACGCAAGCCGACGTGACGGAATTCGCGCGTGCGCTGACCGGCTGGAGCATCGCCGGCGGGCGCGGGCCGCAGCCGGGCGATGCGGCGCCCGGCGCGTTTGTGTTCCGCCCGAAGCTGCACGAACCGGGCTCGCGCACGGTGATGGGACGCACCTACGATCAGCCGGGCGAAGCGCAGGCGCGCGCGATCCTGCACGACCTCGCACGCTCGGACGCAACCGGCCGGCACATCGCGTTCCAGCTCGCCCGTCATTTCGTCGCCGACAATCCGCCGCCCGCGCTGACCGACCGGCTGGCCCGCGCGTTCGATGCGAGCGGCGGCGATCTGCCGACCGTCTATCGCGCGCTTGTCGATGCGCCCGAAGCGTGGTCGCCGGTCAACCGCAAGTTCAAGACGCCGTGGGAGTGGGCCGTGTCGTCGCTGCGCGGGCTCGGCTGGCGCGATACGGGCGACCTGAAGGCCGCGCCGTTGCTCGCGCAGCTCGGCCAGCCGGTATGGCGGCCGGGCTCGCCGGCCGGCTACGACGACGTCGCCGCGAGCTGGGCCGCGCCCGACGCGCTCGTGCGCCGCGTCGAGATCGCCCAGCGCCTCGCCGCGCGCACGGGCGACCGGCTCGACCCGCGCACGCTCGGCGGCACGCTGCTTGCCGGTTCGATGAGCGCGCCGACCGCGACTGCGCTGTCGCGTGCGGAGAGTGCGACCACGTCGCTCGCGTTGCTGCTCGTTTCGCCCGATTTCCAACGGAGATGACCATGGCACTGTCCCGCCGACAATTCCTGAGCGTAGCCGCCGCCGGCGCGGGCGCGATCCTCGTCGCACCGCAAATCGTGTTCGCGAACGTCGCGACCGACCGGCGTTTCGTGTTCGTGATCCAGCGCGGGGCGGCCGACGGCCTGAACATCGTCGTCCCGTATGCGGAGCCCGCGTATGCGTCGCTGCGCGGCCCGCTGGCGATCGACACGACGGCCGCGACGCGGCTCGACGGCACGTTCGCGCTGCATCCGTCGCTGGCGCAGACCGCGCAGCTGTACCGCGACGGGCAGGCGCTGTTCGTCCACGCGATCGCGTCGCCGTATCGCGACCGCTCGCATTTCGACGGCCAGAACGTGCTTGAAACCGGCGGCCGTGCACCCTACCAGGTGAGGGACGGCTGGCTGAACCGGCTCGCCGCGCTGCTGCCGGCGACGCGCGACAGCGCCATTGCATTTGCGCCGACCGTGCCGCTCGCCTTGCGCGGCACCGTGCAGGCCGCGTCGTATGCGCCGTCCGGATTGCCGGCCGCGCCGGACGACCTGCTTGCGCGCGTGTCCGCGCTCTACGAAGCCGACGCGCAGCTCGGCCCGCTGTGGCAGTCGGCGATGGAGGCACGCGGTCTCGCCGGCGATGCGCATGCGCGCCAGGACCCGGCCGGGGTCGGCAAGCTCGCCGCGACGTTTCTCGCGCGCGACGACGGCCCGCGGATCGCGATGATCGAGACGGGCGGCTGGGACACGCACAGCGCGCAGAACGCGCGGCTCGCGAATCAGTTGAAGGCGCTCGACACGATGCTCGCCGCGCTGCGCGACGGCCTCGGGCCCGTCTGGCAGCAGACCACGGTGCTGGTCGCGACCGAGTTCGGCCGCACGGCCGCGGTGAACGGCACGGGCGGCACCGATCACGGGCAGGCATCGGTTGCGATGCTCGCGGGCGGCGCGGTCGCCGGCGGCCGCGTGATCGCCGACTGGCCGGGGCTGCGGCCGGGCGACCTGTACGAAGGGCGCGACCTGAAGCCGACTGCGTCGCTCGACGCGCTGATCTCGGGCGCGGCTGCCGAAAGCCTGCGTCTCGATCCACGCCGCACCGCAGCCGCGTTGTTCGCGGAAAGCGGCGCGACGCGGCCGATGAGCGGCCTGATTCACGGGACTGCGTGACGCGGCGCATGCCGCGTTCGTGCCCGCCGACCGATTACACACACAACAGGGAGAATTGACGATGAAGATCCGATCCGCTTCGCTTGCCGTGCTGGTGAGCGCGAGTGCCGTGCTGATGTCCGCCTGCGTGGTCGAACCCGTGCGGCCGCCGCAGCCGGCGCCGCTCGTCGAAGTGGCGCCGCCGCCGCCCGCGCCTGGCTATCGCTGGGCGAAGGGCCATTACCGCTGGGCCGGCAATCACTGGGCGTGGGTGCCCGGGCACTGGGTGGGCGTGTACTGACCGGGCGTGATGTACGGCGTGGTGCGGATGCCGGCTACCACCCGATCCGGTGTTTCTCTTCCGTCTCGCGATGCCGCCAGTCGTCGTCCGCGTGCAGGTACTGGCTCGTCGTCGTGAGCGACACGTGGCCGAGGTTGTCGCGCACGAGCCGGAGGTCGACGCGGCCGTCGGCCATGTGCGAGCCTGCGCTGTGGCGCAGCCAGTGCGCGGACGCCTGTTCGAGCACCCGAGCCGCGTGTGCGCCGGCTTCGCCGTTCGCACGCAGCCGGTCGGCCGCGTGCCGGAACACCTGCTTCACGATCCTGTGCAGCGCCGCACGCGTGAGCGGCTTGCGCGCCTGGCCGACCGGCAGCACGAGCGGCGTGGGCTCGCCGTCCGACGGCAGCGCGGGCAGGCCATGCGCGCGCCGGTAGCGCGACAGTTCGGCCATCATCTCGCCGGTGGCCGGCACGAGCCGCTGCCGGCCGCCTTTGCCCGTGACGTCGAGCCACCAGCGGTCGTGTCCGTTCGCGTCGCGCCGGCAGAAGAACTGGCCCATCGTCGTATCGGCCGCTTCGGTGATGCGCAGCCCGCCGAGATACAGCAGCGTGAACAGCCAGCGTGCGCGATCCGCATGGAAGCACGCGCGCGCATCGTCGCGCGGCATCGCGGCGATCGCGTCCTTGACCGACTGCCATAGCGGCTGCCCGAGATGGCGCGTGACGCGCGGTGCGGGCCGGCGCTGCCGTTGCCGCGACAACGCGAGCGGGTTGCCGGCCAGATAGCCGGCCTGCACGAGCCACGAGAACATCACGTTCAGGATCACCAGCGCCTGCCGCTGGCTGGCCGCCGACAGCGGCCCGTAGAACGGCCGCCAGCGCGGATCGTCGCGTGGATGCTTGCGGCCGCCGTTTGCGCACCACAGGTCGGCCGGCGCGGGCGCGAGCAGGAACTGCCGGTAGACGACGAGATCCTCGTGCGTGAGCGACGACAGCGGCTTGCCGCACGCGATCACGGCCCACAGCAGCAGACGCTCGGCTTCCTTGCGGTAGTTCTGGAACGTGGTCGGTGTGTCGACGAAGCGCGCGAGCCAGGCGCGCACGGCGTCGAGATCGTTGGTCGCGGCGATCTGCGGATGCGCGCTGCCCGAACGGTTGGAGCCGGTGCGTCCGTCGAGCGAGGCCGGCACGGTCAGCGTATCGATCGGCAGCGGGCGCAGCGCGGCGTCGGACGGAACGGGTGAGGGCATGCGAAGGGAGGCGCGCTGCACGAACCGCGCGGGCACGGCCGGGCGGACGACGGCAGCGCGTCAATGCGTATCGGGAAGCGCCGATGGTACACGATCACCGCACGGTGAAACCGCCGTCGGAGGCGATCGACTGGCCGGTGACGAAGCGCCCGTTACCCCAGCGACAGCACACTGTTCAACAACATCCGCACCAGCGTGGCCTGCCGCGTGACACCGGTTTTCGAAAAGATCGCGCGCAGGTGCGAACGCGCGGTGTTCTTGCTGATTGCGAGTTCGTCGGCCGCTTCCTCGAGCGTTTGCCCGTTGACGAGCGCGAGTGCCAGCGCGGTCTCGGCCGGCGTGAGGTCGAACAGCTTGCGCACGATGTCGTGCGACGCCTGCGACTTGCGCTCGGCATCGCGGATGAAGATCGCGCACGCCGGCCGGCGCGGGTTGTCCTCGGACCACTCGCTCAACGGCACCGCACGGATCAGCACGCCGAGCCGCGGCTTGCCGGACGGGCGCGGCACCGCGATCGCGTGCGCGACCGACGGCGTGACGCCCGTGCGTTCCGCGAGCACCTGGCGGATCAGTTTCTGCAGCTTGCGGTCCTCCAGCGGATACGACGCTTCGAGCGTGCCGCCGCGCACGCGCAGGCCGTCGCATTCGGCGAAGATCTCGTCCGCGACGGAGTTGGTCCGCATGATCGTGCCGCGCTCGTCGAGAATCGCGGTGCCGACGAGCATGCGGTCGATCGTGCTGGCATACAGCGTGCGCTCGGATTCGACCATCCCGAACTTCGCGTGCAGCCGCACCGCGCGCTTCAGGTGCGGCAGCAGCGCGTTGCAGACGGCCTTGTCGGCTGTGGAGAACGCGTGGCCGCGATGCGAACGGCAGACGCGAAAGCGGCACTCGACGCCGTCGTGCGTGCGCAGGTCGGCGCCCATCAGATAGCCGACGTCGAACGGCTGCAGGAATTCCGCATACATCGCGCTGTTGCGCCACACGCCGACGCCGAGTAGTTCGTCGACGGTGACGACGCGATCGGCCGGCAGGTTCACGAACGGATCGAGTGCGTAGTAATAGTTGTTGTACGACGCGACGCCCGTCAGCGGTGCGCTCTCCTCGGACGCGTTGATCATCAGCCCTGTATGGCCGCTGGCCGGCCAGCGCAGGATCATCGTCACGTAGTTCGCGTGGAGGTGCACGCGGATCTGCTCGAGTGCGGCGCCCCACGGCACGTCCTCGAGCGGGCCTTCGTAGATTTTCGTGAGCAAAGCGTCGAACTGCTCGAGCGTCAGTTTCGATTGGGCAAGGTTCGGCGGCAGGGCCGGGGGCGCCGTGGTCATTCGGGTTGTCTCCTGTTTCGGCCGCCGGGTCGCGATGCGCTTGGCGTGCACGTTCGGCCACCGGCGGCGATACGCGCGGCGGCACCGGAACACGGTAACGTATCGGGATAGGCGCGACATCCCATAAATGAGGGGGGCGGGCACGTTCTGTAAGGTAATTGTGAACTTTCTCGCCGCGCCGGGCGTCTAATCGGCCCTCCAACGCTTCCAGAGGCACATCAGATGATTCACAAGACCCGAACGCTGCTTGGCGCGGCCGTCATTGCCGGCAGCACGCTCCTCGCCGGATGCCAGACCGACGCGGCCGCCACGGCACCGAATGCGGCCCGCCCGGCCGACGGCAAGCCGGTGACCAGGACCGTCTATGTCGCGCCGCAGTCCGCGCGCTGCATGGGCGTCGCGCCGATGGAGTGCCTGCAGGTGCGCAGCAGCCCGAGCGAGCCGTGGAGCCTGTGGTACGCGGGCATCGAAGGGTTCGCCTATCAGCCCGGTTACCTGTACACGCTTGAAATCGACGAATACCACGTCGCGCAGCCGCCGGCCGACGGTTCGTCGATCCGCTGGGTGCTCAAGCGCGTGGTCGAACGCCGTCAGGTGAACTGACGGCCGCGCTTACGCGGACGATCGTGCCGCCGCATGGGTCGGCGGTGCGGCCGTATCGATCCGCCGGAACACGGCGGACGACAGCAACGTGACGGCCCCCATGCACGCGAACGACAGCATGAATCCGTGCGCCATCGAGCCCCAATAGGCGGCGAACAGGTTCACGAGCCCGCCGCCGATCGACACACCCAGGGCCATCGCGAGCATCTGCATCATCGTGAACAGGCTGTTGCCGCTGCCGGCGTCGGCATGCGAGAGCCCCTTGAGCGTCACGCCGTTCATCGCCGCGAACTGCATCGAGTTCGCCGCGCCGAACACGATCAGCAGCACACCTTCGAGCACCGGCGCGGGCCGCGCCGACACCAGCGCGAATCCCGCGATCGCGCAGCCGACGATTGCCGTATTCACGACCAGAAACGCCGCATAGCCGAAGCGCTTCACGAGCGGCGCGATCCAGCGTTTCGCGATCACGCCTGCGATTGCGGCCGGCAGCATCATCAACCCCGATTGCAGCGGCGTATAGCCGAGCTGCACCTGCATCAGCAGCGGCAGCATGAACGGCACCGAACTCGTGCCGATCCGGCACAGCAGGTTGCCGAGCAGCCCGGAACCGAAATTCGGCTCGCGGAACAGCCCGAGCCGGAACAGCGGTTGCGCGCGCCGCCGCGCATGCGGCAGGTACGCGAGCGCGCTCGCGAGGCCGGCCACGGCAAGCCCGACCGCCCACGCGGCGCGATGCGCGGGCATGGGCGGGTCGATCGCGAGCGACAGCGCGATCATCGCGACCGACAGCAGCGCACAGCCGACGAAGTCGAACGGTGGCGGCTGCGTCGCCTGGTCGTGCGGCAGGTAGCGCTGCACCGCGATGAAACCGACTACGCCGACCGGCACGTTGACGATGAACACCCAGTGCCATGAAATCGCCTGCGTGAGCCAGCCGCCGAGCGTCGGCCCGACGATCGGGCCGAGCTGGCCGGCGATCGACACGAACGCGATCGCCGCGACGTACTGCTCGCCCGGCACGCGCCGCAGCACGGCGAGCCGCCCGATCGGCAGCAGCATCGAGCCGCCGATGCCCTGCACGGCGCGCGCAATGACGAGCTGGCCGAGCGTGTGCGACGCCGCGCAGCCGATCGACGCGAGCACGAACACGAGGATCGCGACGGAGAACACGCGGCGCGTGCCGAACCGGTCGGCGAGCCAGCCGGACGCCGGCGTGAGCATCGCCATCGTCAGCGTGTAGACGACCACGACCGGCTGCATCGCGAGCGGCGACGCATGCAGGCTTTGGGCGATCGAAGGCAGCGCGGTGTTGACGATCGTCGTGTCGAGCGACTGCATGAAGAATGCAGCGGCGACGATCCAGAGCAGCGCGGAGTGTGTGGGTTCCCGGGACATGGCGAAATCGGTGGTGCGAAAGCCCGGCGCAGGTGCGCCGGTGCGCGGTCGCGCGGCGCCTACCGGACTTCAAGCGCTCGATGGTACCGATTCCGGTGATCATCGGGAAGCCGCCTCAAGACATTGACTGTCATCGGAATTGCCGATGACAATGCGGAATGCTCAATCCCGTCTGGCTCAAGACCTTCGCGACCGTCACGAACTGCCGCAGCTTCACCGAAGCGGGGCGGCAGCTCGGGCTCAACCAGTCGAGCGTCAGCGAACACATCCGTCGCCTCGAAGAGAGCGTCGGCCGGCGGCTGTTCGTGCGCGACACGCATTCGATCGCGATGACGGCCGACGGCGAGGCGCTGCTCGTGCATGCGAACGTGATCCTGCAGGCGCTGAACCGCGCGGAATCGCAGTTCCGCAAGCCGCGGCTGCAGGGGCGTGTGCGGCTCGGCGCGTCCGACGACCTCGCGCTCGTCGCGCTGCCGGACGTGCTTGCCGGGTTCCGCGCTGCGCATCCCGACGTCGCGCTGGAAATCACCACCGGCATGACGAGCCGGCTCTACGAACTGATGGATGCAGGCGCGCTGGATCTGATGATCGGCAAGCGGCGGCTCGGCGAGCGGCGCGGCACGCCGCTGCTGCGCGCACGGCTCGAATGGGTCGCGCGGCCCGGCACCGTCGTCGACCTGGAGCGGCCGCTCCCGCTCGTGCTGGTGGCCGAGCCGAGCGTCACGCGCGCGGTGGTGCTGAATGCGCTCGCGGAAAAGGGGATCGGCTGGGAAGTCGTGTGTTCGAGCAGCAGCCAGCCGGGCTGCATCGCGGCCGCCCGTGCGGGGCTCGGGCTGACCGCGACGTCGCAATACCTGTCCGCGCGTGGCCTTGCGCCACCCGTGAACGGCGACGGGTTGCCCGTGCTGCCGGACGTCGAATTCATCGCGCTCGCCGCGAAGCGGCTGAGCCAGCCGGCCGGCACGCTGCTCGAGCTGCTCGAAACCAGCGACCTGCGCGCGTCGGGCGCGGACGCGTAACGCCGCTTGCGCCTGTGTTGCGTGCGGCGTGCCCGCGCCGCGCGTCGTCAGGCTGACCGCTTCTGCGAAATCACGAGCAGCGCGCCGTTCTTGTCCTCCAGCACCGCGCGGTATTCGTGCGGCCCGGCCTGCACGGGCACGCGCACCGATGCGCCGGCCTTCACGACCCGCGCCATGGCCGCATACAGGTCGTCGTCCTCGTCGACGCGCAGCGTGAGCGCCGCGCGCTCGACGATCTGCTCGTCGCCCGCGACCAGCGCGATCGTCAGCGGGCCGCCGTCGAGCGCGCAATAGCGGTCGCCGTCGCGGAACTTCACGTTCAGGCCCAGTCCGTCGACGAACAGCGGCAGCGCCGTGTCGATGTCGTCGACCGGATACAGCAGCATCGATACCTTCATTCCGGTTCTCCCTTGTCTTGATGAGGGCGGCGTGCAATGCGCCGCCGGTCGATGCTAGCGCGTCGCTCGCGCCGTCACGCAGTCCGATCGGATGACGGTGAAACCCCTCTGTCCCCGCCGGCATACAGATACTCCGAACAGATGATGCCCACGCCAGCCGGCGCGCCGACACTCCCATTCGTGGACCGTCGCTATTCGTCCGTATCGTGCGGGCGGGCCGCACGACCCCGACTCGTCCAACATACATGGAGACGCACGCAATGAAGTTTTCCCTCATCTACGAAGCCCAGACCACCGACGCATCGCGCGAGGGCGACCACCAGGTGTTCAAGGAGACGGTCGAGCAGGCGTTGCTCGCCGAGCAGGTCGGTTTCGACACGATCTGGTGCGTGGAGCACACGTCGCTGACCAACTATGCGCACATGAGCGCGCCGGAAACCTTCCTTGCCTACCTGGCCGGCCGCACGACGCGCATCGGCCTGGGCCACGGCGTCGTGTGCCTGCCGCCGGCGATGAACCACCCGATCAAGGTGGCGGAACGCGTCGCGCTGCTCGACATCCTGTCGGGCGGCCGCGTGCATTTCGGCGTCGGCAAGGGCGGCAGCCAGCAGGAAGCCGGCGCGTTCGGCTACGACCTCAACGAACTGCAGCCGATGATCGACGAATCGATGTATCTCGTGCCGAAGATGTTCGTGCAGGACGAGATCGAGCACGACGGCAAGTACATCAAGATCCCGAAGCGCCCGATCCACCCGAAGCCGTTCCAGGATCCGCACCCGCCGATGTACCTCGCGTGTACGAACACCGATGCGCTGCTGCGCGCCGGCCAGCGCGGGATGGGCGCGCTGGTGCTCGGTTTCGGAGGCCCCGACGAAGTCGCGAAGAAGAACGCCGTCTACCGTGAAGCGTGGGCGAACCGCAAGCCGGAAGACCAGGTCGGCTTCCGCCCGACCCAGCACCTCGCGGCGCTGTGCCCGACGGTCGTGATGGCCGACGGCCAGGCGGCCCGCAAGATCGGCATCCGCGGCCAGCGCTACTTCATGGAATCGCTCGCGTACTGGTACACGGGCGGCGAGCGTCCGGACCCGGCGAAGTGGGGCGACGATCTCGTGCAGGCCGACACCGGCGAGATGGTGATCCGCTCGCGCTTCGCGTCGGAGGAAGTCGTCGTGAACTTCGCCGACCCGGCGCTCGCGATGATGAACCCGAACCACGCGTACGGCACGGTGGACGACTGCATCGGCTATGTCGGCCGCCTGCAGGAGGCCGGCGTCGACGAAGTGCTGTTCCTGTGCCAGATGGGCACGGTGCCGCATGAAGCGCAGATGGAGACCATCCGCAACATCGGCGAGCACGTGATCCCGTTCTTCAACCGCGAGAAGGAACGCGCCTGCGCGTGATGCATGAGGCCGCGCCCGTCGTCCCGTCCGGTCGGACGATGCGGCGCGGTCGCGCGAAGCCGACCATCGGTGGTGGCGAGCATCGCCCGCGGCCAGGCCGCGCCGAACAACTTTGAACGAGAGCGGGGCGGGTGCCACGGCGCAGCCCCCGTTCCACAGGAGACATTCGTGCATCGCGACAACGATTCGAACGCATTGGCTGCCACGCTGATCGCCCGGGCCGAGGCACTGGCGCCGATACTGGCCGGCCGCGCCGCGCAGGCGGAAGCGCAGGGCCGCATCCCCGCCGAGACGATCGCCGACATGCAGGCCGCCGGCTTCTTCAAGGTGCTGCAGCCGAAGCGCTACGGCGGCCACGAGCTCGATCCGCAGGCCTTCTTCGACATCCAGATGGCGCTCGCGCGCGGCTGCATGTCGACCGCGTGGGTGTACGGCGTCGTCGGCGTGCACAACTGGCAGCTCGCGCTGTTCGACGAACGCGCGCAGCAGGACGTATGGGGCCACGATCCGGCGACGCTGATCGCGTCGACCTACATGCCGGTCGGTCGCGTGACGCCGGTCGACGGCGGCTTCCGCCTGTCGGGCCACTGGAAGTTCTCGAGCGGCAGCGAACTGTGCGAATGGGTGTTCCTCGGTGCGCTGGTGCCGCCGGCCGAAGCCGGCCAGCCGCCTGAATACCGGACCTTCCTGCTGCCGAAATCCGACTACCGGATCCAGCAGGACTGGGACGTGCTCGGCCTGCGCGCGACCGGCAGCCACGACATCGTCGTCGACGACGCGTTCGTGCCTGCGTACCGCACGCACAAGGCGATCGACGGGATGATGGGCACGAGCCCCGGTCTCGCCCTCAACGACGCGCCGCTGTTCAAGCTGCCGTTCGCGCAGATCTTCGTGCGCGCGGTGTGCACGTCGTGCATCGGCGCGCTGCAGGGCGCGCTCGACGATTTCACCGGCTATGCGGCAACGCGCGTGTCCGCGAACAGCGGCGCGAAGACGACCGACGATCCGGGCGCGCAGAACGCGTGTGCGAACGCGGCCGTCGCGATCGACGAGATGAAGGTGCTGCTCAAGCGCAATTTCGCGGAACTGATGGCGTCGGTGACCGGCGGGCCGGCCGTGTCGATCGAGCGTCGCGTGCATTTCCGTTACCAGTCCGCACAGGTCGCCGAGCGCTGCGCGCAGGCCGCGAATACGCTGCTGCGCTATGCGGGCGGCAACGGCATCTATCACCGCAATCCGCTGGTGCGCCGCTTCCTCGATCTGCATGCGGCCCGCGCGCACTACGCGAACAACGTGGACCGCTTCGGCCAGAACCTCGGCGCGGTGATGCTCGGCCGCGAAAACACGGACTTCTTCATCTGACGAGGCCGTGATGAACGACACGCAAGCACAGCAATACACGTTCGACGTGGTCGTCGTCGGCTCGGGCGCGGGCGCGCTGCTCGCCGCGTGCCGCGCGGCCGACCACGGGTTGTCCGTCGTCGTGATCGAGAAGACGGCGCTGTATGGCGGCACGTCGGCCGTTTCGGGCGGCGGCATCTGGATTCCGTGCAACCACCATATCGCCGAACTCGGTGCGACCGATTCGCGCGAAGCCGCGCGCGGCTATGTCGACGCGTGCGTGGCCGGCGCGTCGACACCCGAGCGGCTCGACGCGTATCTCGATCGCGCGCCGGAGATGCTGCGCTATCTGGAATCGAAGACACCCGTGCGCTTCCAGGCGTTGCCGAAATACGCGGACTATTTCCAGAAGCTGCCGGGCGCGATGCCGGGCTATCGCGCGCTCGATCCGATGCCGTTCGACGGCGGGCTGCTCGGCGACGAGTTCGACCGGCTGCGGCCGCCGTCGCCCGGCACGCTGATCTTCGGGCGTCTCGCGGTGACGTCGAAGGAAGCGCACACGCTGTTTGCGCGCGGCCCCGGCTTCATGACGCTCACGATCAGGCAGTTCGGCCGCTACTGGCTCGATTTCGGCATGCGCCGACGCACGCGGCGCGACCGGCGCCTGACGCTCGGCAACGCGTTGATCGGCGGCTTGCGTCGTGCGCTGCTCGACCGCAGCGTGCCCGTGTGGCTCGACACGCCGATGCGCGACCTGCTCGATGTGGACGGCCGCGTGACGGGCGTGCGCGCGCAACGCTTCGGGCAGCCGGTGACGATCGCCGCGCGGCACGGCGTGATCCTCGGCGCGGGCGGCTTCGAGCGCAACCAGCCGATGCGCGAGCGCTACCTGCCGCAGCCGACCCAGGCGCAGTGGAGCGCGACGCCGCCGTCCAACACCGGCGACGCGATCGCCGAAGGCCACCGGCTCGGCGGCGCGCTGGATTTGATGGAGCACGTGTGGGGTGTGCCGACGGTCCGCGTCGCGGGCGAGGAGAAGCAGCGCGGGCTGTTCGTCGAACGCAACCTGCCGGGCTGCGTGATCGTCAACGGTCTCGGCAAGCGCTTCGTCAACGAAGCCGCGCCGTATTCGGAATTCGTGCCCGCGATGTATCGCGACCATGCGCGCACCGGCGTGACCGTGCCCGCGTGGATGGTGTTCGACGCGCGCTTTCGCCGCAAGTATCCGTGCGGGCCGGTCATGCCGGCGTCGATGATGCCCGATGCGCGGATTCCGCAAGCGTTTCGCGAGGTACTCGTGAAGGCCGACACGATCGATGCGCTTGCCGCGAAGATCGGTGTCGACGCGGCCGGCCTGCACGACACGCTGCGCGACATGGCGCGTTACGCGGCCATCGGCGTCGACGAAGCGTTCGGCAAGGGCGACAACGCGTTCGACACCTACTACGGCGATCCGCGCAATACGCCGAACCCGTGTCTCGGGCCGGTCGACGAAGCGCCGTTCTACGCGGCGCGGGTCGATGCGGGCGATATCGGCACGAAGGGCGGGCTCGTCACCGACGTGCACGCCCGCGTGCTGCGTGCCGATGGCGAGCCGATCGACGGCCTCTACGCGATCGGCAACACCAGCGCATCGGTGATGGGCACGAGCTACCCCGGCGCGGGCTCGACGCTCGGTCCGGCGATGACCTTCGGGTATCTCGCCGCCGACCACCTGGCTGCTCGCGCAGCCGAGGCCGGAGGCCGGCAGGCCCGGCCATCCACGACTGAACTTGACGGAGTCCGATCATGAGCGATCTCACCAACCATCCACTGCGCACCGACATGCTGCTCGCGATGCGCCGCCTCGCGCGCTCCGTCACGGTCATCAGTAGCACGCACGACGGCCGGCGCTACTCGATGTCCGCGACGGCGGTCGATTCGTTGTCGACCGATCCGCCTTCGCTGCTGATCTGCATCAACCGCACCGCGTCGCTGTATCCACCGCTCGATGCGGGCGCGCCGTTCTGCGTGAACGTGCTGTCCGCGCGGCACGAAGGCATCGCGATCGACTGCAGCGGCCGCCTGAAGGGCGAGGCGCGCTTCACGACCGGCGACTGGGATACGTCGCCGCACGGCGTGCCGTATCTGCGCGATTCGCAGGCAAGCCTCGTGTGCGAGCAGGACGGCCGTTTCGAATACGGCACGCATACGGTGTTCATCGGGCGCATCCGCGAGGTGCTGATGAGCGGTGACGTCGATCCGCTCGTCTATCTCGACGGCGCGTATACGACGCCCGGCGCGCCGGTGGCCCGTGTGGCCGCGTGACGCAAGGATCTGGCCATGAGCGATCCACGCTTCCACCGGCTGACCGTGGCCGAAGTGATTGCCGAAAGCGACGACGCGTGTTCGTTCGTGTTCGACGTACCGGCCGGGCTACGTGATGCATTCACGTACCGGCCCGGGCAGTTCCTGACGCTGAACGTGCCGTGTGCGGACGCGACCGTCGCGCGCTGCTATTCGCTGTCGAGCGCACCCGGCATCGACGCGGCGCCGAAGATCACCGTCAAGCGCGTGCGCGACGGCCGCGCGTCGAACTGGCTGTGCGACCGCGTGAAGGCAGGCGACGCGCTCGACGTGCTGCCGCCGGCCGGCGTGTTCACGCCACGCACGCTCGACGGCGACCTGCTGCTGTTCGCGGGCGGCAGCGGCATCACGCCGGTGCTGTCGATCCTGAAATCGGCGCTCGTGCGCGGGCGCGGGATGCTGACGCTGATCTATGCGAACCGCGACGAACGCTCGGTGATTTTCCGCGACGAGCTGCAGCAGCTCGCGCAGCGTCATCCGGGCCGCGTGCGCGTGATCCACTGGCTCGACAGCGTGCAGGGGATTCCGCAGCAGCGTCACCTCGAGGAGCTCGCGCGGCCGTTCAGCCAGCAGGAGACGTTCATCTGCGGGCCCGCGCTGTTCATGGAGAACGCGCTGGCCGCGATGCTCGGCCTCGGGTTGCCGCGTGCGCGCGTGCATGTCGAGCGATTCGCGTCGCTGCCCGATGCGCCGGCGCAGGCCGACACCGCGGCGCAAGCCGCGGCAACGGCGGCGTCCGGCGACGGCGCGGCGATCGAGACGGTGCTCGACGGCGACGCATTCGCGTTCGACAGTGCGCCCGGCGAAACGCTGCTCGATGCGATGCTGCGTGCGGGTGTCCCTGCGCCGAATTCCTGCCGGATGGGGCAATGCGGCGCGTGCATGTGCCGGATCGAGCGCGGCGAGGTCGTGCTCGACAGCAACCACGTGCTCGACGACGACGAGATTGCGGCCGGCTGGACGCTCGCCTGTTGCGCGCGGCCCGCGAGCGATGCGCTGCGCGTGGTGTTTCCCGACTGAGCCGTGCCGCGCCGGCGGCGCGCACGGCAACCTTGATCTATGACGATGGACAACGAAATCCTGACCACGCCCGCGCTGATCGCGCGGGCTGCCGCGCGCCACGGCACGCATCCGGCGATCGAGTCGGAGCACGGCCGGCTGACCTACGCGGAACTCGATGCCGCACGACTCGATGCGGCCCGTGCGCTGCTGGCGAGCGGTATCGACGCCGGCGACCGTGTGGCGGTCTGGGCGCCGAACCTGCCGCAATGGATCGTCGCGGCGCTGGCGATCCATACGGTCGGCGCGATTCTCGTGCCGGTCAATACGCGAATGAAGGGGATGGAGGTCGGCGGCATCCTGCACGACGGCGGCGTGCGGCTGCTGTTCTGCTGCGGCACCTTCCTCGGCGAATCGTATCCGGCGATGCTCGCGCCGCACCGGCCTGCGATGCTCGAGCGCGTTGTCGTATTCGACGGCGAACCGCCTTCAGGCGCGCGCGACGAGACCTGGAACGCATTTCTCGCACGCGGCGCGGCGGTGCCGCTTGCCGCGGTGCGCGAACGCGAGGCGCAGGTCACGCCCGACACCGTGATGGACCTGATGTTCACGTCCGGCACGACGGGCCGCCCGAAAGGCGTGATGACCGCGCACGGCCAGAACCTGCGCGCCGCGCAGGCGTGGGCGGCGATCGCGGGTGTACGGCAGGACGACCGCTACCTGATCGTCAATCCGTTTTTCCACACGTTCGGCTACAAGGCCGGCTGGCTCGCCGCGCTGTCGAGCGGCGCGACCGTGCTGCCGCATCTCGTGTTCCAGCCGGCCGACGTGCTGCGGCGCGTGGCCGACGACCGCGTGTCGGTGTTGCCCGGCCCGCCGACGCTGTACTACGCGCTGCTCGACGCGCCCGATCGCGCGACGCGCGACCTGTCGTCGCTGCGGATCGCGGTGACGGGGGCGGCGGCGATCGCTCCGAGCCTGATCGAGCGGATGCGTGCGGAGCTCGGCTTCGAGACGGTGCTGACCGGCTACGGACTGACCGAATCGTGCGGCTTCGCGACGTTGTGCCGTCAAGGCGACGATGCGGAGACGGTTGCCTATACGTCGGGCCGGCCGATGCCGGGCGTCGAGCTGCGCATCGCGGGGCCGGGCGGCGTGCCGCTCGGGCCGGACGAGACCGGCGCAATCTGGGTGCGCGGCTACAACGTGATGCGCGGTTACTTCAACCAGCCGGACGCGACGCGCGAGACCGTCGATGCCGATGGCTGGCTTCATACCGGCGATCTCGGCTGCGTCGATGCGAACGGCAACCTGAAGATCACCGACCGCATCAAGGACATGTTCATCGTCGGCGGCTTCAATTGCTATCCGGCGGAGATCGAGCGGCTGCTCGCCGCGCATCCGGCGATCGCGCAGGTCGCGCTGGTCGGCGTGCCCGATACGCGCCTCGGCGAGGTCGGTCACGCGTATGTCGTACTGCGCCCGGGCGCGCAGGCCGATGCCGATGCGCTGAACGACTGGGCGCGCAGCAACATGGCGAACTACAAGGTGCCGCGCTTTTTCACGTTCGTCGAGCAACTGCCGACGAGCGCGGCGGGGAAGGTGCTGAAGTACCGGCTGCGCGCAGCGACCGAGGCGGCGGCCTGAGCGATGAAGCGACACATGAACGGGATGAACGCATGAACGACAACGGATTTCCGCCGGGCGCGGTACTCGTGTTCGGCGGTAGCGGCGGGATCGGGCAGGGCGTCGCGCTCGAATTTGCGCGCGCCGGCGTACCGGTCGCGGTGGGCTATCGCAGCAAGGCCGACGTCGCCGAGCGCGTCGCGCGCGACGTTCGCGGCGAAGGCGCGGCGGCCACCACGCACTGCGTGGACGTGACCGATCCCGCGCAGGTCGATGCCGCGCTCGCGGCCGCGATCGACGCGCATGGTCGCGTGCACACGGTCGTGTGGGCCGCCGGCCCGTTCGTGAACCAGCGCCATATCGGCGACATGACGCACGACGACTGGCGCCGCGCGATCGATGTCGAGACGATCGGCTTCTTCGTGGCCGCGAAGGCTGCGCTGCCGCATTTCCGCGCATCGGGCGGCGGGTCGTTCGTGACGCTCGGCTCGGCCGGACACCTGCGCTGGCCCGATCGCGACGGGCTGTCGGTCGCGCCGAAGGCGGCGAACGAGGCGCTGGTCAAGGGGCTGGCGCGCGAGGAAGGGCGTTACAACATTCGCGCGAATTCGATCCTGGTCGGCGTGATCGAGGCCGGGATGTTTCCGGTGCTGCT
This sequence comes from Burkholderia cepacia complex sp. TUM26381, assembly GCF_057439935.1. Classification (NCBI taxonomy): domain Bacteria; kingdom Pseudomonadati; phylum Pseudomonadota; class Betaproteobacteria; order Burkholderiales; family Burkholderiaceae; genus Burkholderia; species Burkholderia cepacia complex sp. TUM26381. Next base: position 1,493,412 of record NZ_CM172007.1, read on the forward strand.
CGAACAGGGGCAGTTCGACCAGGCGTGGATCGACGAGACGCAGAAGATGCTCGCACTGAAGCGCTGGGGGAAGGCGCACGACGTCGGGCGGGCGGCCGTGTTCCTGGCGTCGGATCGGGCTGATTATGTGACGGGGCAGCAGTTGAATGTTTCCGGGGGGTACGGGCTGTAGCTGTCGCGCGGCCGACCGATCGTGCCGGACGGGCCGCTCGTTGCGAGCGGCCTTTGCATTGGCGGGCCGGTCATGCCTGCGGTATCGCGGCGCACGCCGGCATGACCGGACCGATGCCTTCCGTCGCCGACTCAGCGCGATCCCGAGGTGCGCTGCGACAGGAATGCGGCTGCGTTTCTGCCCAGCGCGATACCTGGTTGCTCCACGAAGCGGTGGATGAGCGGGGATACCAGCAGCGAGCCCGGCAACGCAACGGCCAACAGGACGATCGTCCTGATGTTGCCGTGTGCCGCCAGGCGGGGAAACTCGCCCGACAGCACCAATCCGGTCAACGCGATGAAGAAGCCGTGAAAAAGATACATGCCGTACGAGGCATCCGATAGCGCATGGGCATGCCGGCCGCCGAGGCGGTTCGCGACGGGTTGCAGCAGCGACGACACCGGTTTCCGGTTGACCGTCAGCGCGTATAGCGACGCGGAAATGACCGGAAGGAGCCACGACTGGGCAGCGTAGCTCGACGTTTGAGCGAACGGCAGCAGCAACGCCAGCATGCCGATCAGGATCGTGGCGGTTTTGTCCGTGCCGAACGGAATCTCGGCGATCAGCATGCCGGTCACGAACAGCGAGAGCTTCAACGGCAGGAAGCCCGGCTCCGGAAACACGCCGGCGAGCGCGTGGCTTGCCGCGAGCGCGAGGGCGGCCAGTACGATCGACGCCGTCAGCGGGCCGACTTTCCGCATCAGCAGATAGAGCAGCGGGAACGCGAGATAGAACTGCATCTCGAGGCTGAGGCTCCAGTCGGGCAGCATGGTCGCAAACGTGTATTTCGGTATCGCTCCGAAAACGAACGTGACATGGGCGAGCAGATTGGCCGCGGTGAACCTGATCGTGTACGGATCGTAAATGCCGCCGCTTCCCCAGAATCCGGGGTTCATCGACTGGAGTGCCTTGTAGCCGTCGAAAAAGGGCGCCGATGCGAGGACCGCGAACGCGAGCGACAGGTAATAGGCCGGTGCGATGCGGAAGTACCGGCGGATATAGAACCGGGCCCAGGTGGCGGGGTGCGTCATGGGCTCGATCGACTCTCGTCGGCGGGCGTTGTAGGCCATCAGAAAGCCTGAGATCGTCATGAACAGATCGACGGCGATCTTCGGGTCCGGTATCGCGGTGAGCGTCCACCCGCCCCAGATCATGCAGTGGGCGATGACGACCCAGGTTGCGGCAATGCCGCGCAAGCCGTTCAGATAGGGAACGTCGCTCGGCATGTTGAAGTCACGGGGAAGCGGGGTGCGCGGTTGCGCACCCGTGTTGTTCTGATGGGTCGTCACTGATGTATCGGCTAAAGCTTCAGGATCACGCAACCGATGTAGTCGGAATGATCCGGGGACAGTTCAACGATCTGCGCGATGCCTTCGATCGCCTGCGAGACGCTGAAGGTATCCGTTCGATCCGAAATCTTGAAGTCGCGCCCGACGACGTGGAAGTTCCACTGGTGGAAGCCTTCCCAGTTCTCGTTCAGCGCCTCGTTCGCTGCATGCTCGGTCGCGATGAAGCCACCGGGTTTCGTCACGGCGATCATCTGCCGAAACGCTTCGACCGGATTGTAGCTGTGGTCAAGCGTGTTCTTCGCATAAGTCAGGTCGAACGTGTCGGCCGGGAACATCGTGGTCAGGCACTCGCTTTCGCACTGCCGGGTTTTGATGAGGGGAAGCCCTGAGGGGAAATTCAGGCGGCTGTACAGGTCACCCAGCGCATCGACGGCGGTGATGTCCAGCGGCAGGCCGTTCATCTTCTTGCCCAGCACCGTCATCGGGCCGGCGCCCACGTCGAGGATCTTCGGATTCGGGATGCCGTTCAGCAGTGCGGCCATCCACTGATGTACTTCGGTGTCGGGGTTGATGCGGAACTGAAAGTCTTCTGGCCACGCACCGCCCTTTGTCTCCAACCACTTCGACCAGAATTCGATTTCGTTATCGATTCCGCTAGACCACTGCAATTTTTGCATTGTGTCCGTCCAGAGGGTATGGACGGACGATTCTATCATCCGCTGGCAGGCTGTCATCGGGCGACGAAATTTTGGGTGTTGCGAGGATCCGCGCGGTAATCGGAGGCCTTTCCGGATGGGGATGGAATACAGGATTGTGATTCCTGGTGCCGTGAGCACGGCACTGGATATCGGACAAAAATGCCCGCTCGGACAAGCGGGCTTTGGAGTCACCCAAGTCGCCTCAGTTGTCTTGGACGTTAACGTCGCCGGTTTGCGCGATCTTCGTTAGCACGCGTTTCTGGTAGGCGTACCACGATGTCAGGCATTCCTTGTCGCGACAATTCTTCTCGCGGAAGTTCCACTGTTTGCGTGTTCGATCCACGAAGGCCGACTTGTCGACGACGGCATCTTTTGCTTGTTGGTATGTCGCGGCAAGATCGCGGTCGGACGCAGCGAGATCCGGATCGTGGCAGATGAGAAATTCTGGAATGGACTTGGCTTTTGTACAGTCGAAGCTTGTTTGCTGCAGAGCGGAAGTCGTTGCGTCGCTTGCAGATTGGCTTGCCACTGGCTGAGCGGCAGGCAGGGTTGATGGTGTCGAGAGTGCGGGCATTGCCGACTGTTGAGCTTGATTCGATGTTGGCGTGCGTTGACCATAGGGTGTTAGTTGCCCTGCCATTGCATCTTCGATCATCGCACCGATCAGGGAGTTAGGTACAACCCGTATAGTTTCGGTTTTCAGAATCGAGTCGCCGGCCATGGTTTGCGACTTGGCAAAATTACAGGGCGCCGAACAAGTAATACGATTAGAAATGTTCGGATTGTCTTCGTCGACCAAGAGCAGAATATAGTTGCCATCCCTAACGCCGACGTAGCGCATCATGACAAGCGCCTTCGCCGCTTTTCCTGCCCGTACGTCATCTTCACTAAGCGCAGGCTCGTAACCATACGTGCCATCTTGGCTCATTGCATAGTTGTGTGAAGGGGGCTGCGGCACACGAGCTACAGCTGGAGACGGTTGCAGTGGCGTGGAGGTGTCGCTTGACGTACTGGGGCTCGCCGCTGACGACGGAGCACTGTTGTCGGATTGCTTCGAATTGCAACCGATTACAAGGGTTGCAGCCAATAGAATAAGTGCTATTTGTTTCACAATTCCCCCGATAGTCGATTGATATTATTAATTTCCGATGGTTTTCCCGGATATGCGAGGTGAAATGTATCGCCCGCAATTTTTTGGTGGCGGTGTGGATTTCTAAATCAACCTGTCTTGGTCAATGGATTGTACCAAGGCACTATGTTCGGATGCGAATACAAAAATTCGGTAAATCTGCATGCCGCGATTGCGTTTGCATGAGAACACACCGGCATCCGTATTCACCCTGACTCGCCGGGCAAGCTTGCGCAGCGACCTCGCACGCGCTCCGTGCGAGGTCGCACCTTTGCAACGCTTCTTCGATGCATGCCGCCACGTGTGCCCGGCGGTAACGGTGACGAACCCGCGCTGACGGCCGCCCGGCCTTGTTCTGCGCGCATCGCGATATCGATGCGTGCGCACACAATCGCGCGCGGCAGGCTTGCGCGCCGAATATCGATGCGTTCCTGAAACATTTCCCCCTGTTTCGCGCTGTGCGATCGCGCGTGTTGACCCGCGACGCTTGCCACGCGTGGGTTTGCGTTATATGGCACGTGCCTTGCGATTGACCCGGTGCCGCCTGTGCAGACGAATCTCGCCAGAACGATCAGTGCATCGGCGGCGTGGAGCGACATCGAAACAAACGGGGAATCGGATCGGGTCGCGGGCGCCGCGTGTCACGGCGCATGCGCCGCGCATGATGTATCGGTCATGCGCACGGCGCACCGCGTTCCCGATCCGTCGAACAGCAAGCGTGCTTGCAAGGTGTCGTGCCGGGGTTCGCACCGCGCATCGCGACGAAGGCCGCGGGCGCGACGCGTCGCACCCGGCACAAGTCGGGGGAGGCGCCCGTGAAAACGACAGTGAACCAATGGGCAGCGGTCGCGGTGATGTTCGTCGCGAGCGCGCACGCGCAGGAAATTTACCTGCAGGGCGGCACGCAAGGCGTCGGCATCGGGGCTGCCGTGAGCTTCAATTCGATGCTGGGTGCGCATGCCGATTTCAATGCGATCGACCTTTCGCATGACTTCACGGTGGCCGGCAATCGCTATCAGGACGACCTGAAACTGCGCCAGGGCGGCTTGTACGCGGACATCTTTCCGTGGCACGGCAGCGGTTTCCGGGCGACGATCGGGCTGCGCTTCAACGACGACGAGCTGCGCGGCGTGTCGGTGCCGACCAACGGGACCTACGTGTTCGGCGGCAAGCGCTATCCGGCGCTGCCGGGGATGTACGCGGTGGCGGAAGCGCGCTATCCGACCGTGATGCCGTATGTCGGGATCGGCTACGGGCACCGGCCGGCGTCGAAGGGGCTTGGATTCGTCGCCGATATCGGTGTCGCGTACGGGATCCCGAAGTGCTCGTACACGCTGTCGCCCGAACTGGCTGCCGCGGCCGGGCCGGCGAAGAGTCAGGTCCTGGTCGCGAGCGGGCTCGATGAACTGCGACAGGTGATGTCGCGATATCGGTGGTATCCGGTCTTGCAGATCGGGATTTCGTACCGGTTCTGAGCGGATGCGCGGTCGCCGTACTTTCCGGGTACGGTATTGCCGGCAAGGCCGTGCCGGCGGTTGCCCGCAATCCGGGAGCCGCCATCGGATCCGCCGGCAAGCTGCGCGGCCGGCGGCTGTTTCCGTATGCGACGCATCAATGGTATCCGGCGACTTTCTCGGGTTCGGCTCGGGCCGTTTGCTTGTCGCTCGTGATCGCAACCGCGCCGCTGCGATCGTCGGTGTTCCCCATCGATCTGTCTCGAAGGCGAATATAAGGTTGTTCGATGAACGTGTAGGTCAGGGTCGCGAATGCGTAGTACAGGCAGACAAGCGTGATGTAGAGCGCGGCCGTCGCGAGTTGCCCGTCAATGGAGATGCCGCGACTGGCAAAGAGACCGAGCCCGAGCGTCAGCATGCAGATGTGACCGAGATACAGCGAATACGAAATCTTGCTGGTCCAGCCGATGAAACGGTCGAACAGACGGCTGCCGGATGTGCGAACCTGCATCGCTGCGGGCAGCAGCGCGGCGATGACGACCGACAGCATCGGGAAGAACATCACACGCAGGAGGCCGTTGCCGGCGAGATAGGGCGCACCGAACGCGAAATAGAACGTCAGGCCGACAAACAACGCCAGCGGCATTTTCCAGGACTTCGCGAAACGGGCGAACATCGCGGGCCGCTCGATGCGCAGATAGGCGGCAATGACGCCGATGAACAGCGAGTCGAGGCGGCAGATCACGATGGATCGCACGTAACGATCGACATCGGCCAGCGATTGCGCGTGCCAGCCGAAATAGATCCGGGCGCAGAGCGGCAGCACGATGAATGCGGCGCAGGTCGCGAGCAATGCACGCCCGTTCGTCCTGAGTACCGTGAGCGCGGCAAGAAACGCGCACGGCAGCAGCAGATAGAACCATTCTTCGACGGCGAGGCTCCACGAGTGCTCGAAGAACGGCGCCATCGGCCAGGCCAGGTTCTGCAGGAACAGGAAGAACGGCCACGCGACGTCGAGGGTGGCCGGGCCGTGGTAGTCGAACCGAAGATAGACGAGCAGGAAGAACGCATAAAGCGGCAGCGTTCGTGCCCAACGACGTTTCCAGAAATCGAGAATGTCGCGCGGCGCCCGGAGCTTGCCGGTTTTGTATGACTTGATGAGTATGCTGCCGATGAGAAAGCCGCTCAGCACGTAGAAGATCTCGACGCCGATGGTCCCTTGAGCCCAGAAATACCACTTCAGCCACGCGGGCGGTGTGCCATGCGCGACCGTGTGACAGGCCAGCACAAGCAGGACGGCGACCGAGCGCAGTACATCCAGTCCGAATACACGCTGGCTTGGGGAGGAAGGGGCGTACTTCGTCATCGGTGAAAGAGGCGGTTGGACGGCGAAGTTTAACAAAAGTGCCTGCGGTGAATTCTCCGGCCCGGCAGCCGCGACAAGGCCGCGCCGGCGGTGGCAGCCCGTTCGTTCACATTGGGAACAAGGGCGCGATCGTCTTCCGGGACGCAATCCGGCCGATGCCCGGACCGTACGACCTCGCGGCAGCCGCTCGCGCCGCACCCTGCCACCGGATCCCCGTCCGGCACACCGTTCGCGCCGCCACCCCGGCTTTTTCCCGCCGCTTCTCTCGTCCCAACAGACGATGTAACGCCACCCCCGACCGGCCAGAATCCTTACACGAACAACGGATTCTGAACCAGGAGGAGGCCGACATGATCGATGTCCGTGCGCTTGGCTACGTCGTCGTCGAGGCGACGCGCGTCGATGCGTGGCGCCGCTACGCGGAAGACGTGCTGGGCATGCAGGCGCTCGATGCGCCCGACGGTGCGTTGTACCTGAAGATGGACGAGCGTGATTTCCGCTACGTGATCGTCCCCGGCGCGACCGACCGCTATTTCGCGTCGGGCTGGGAATTGCCCGACGGCGCCGCATTCGACGCCGCGCTGGCGGCACTGCAGCGCGCGGGCGTCGAGCCGGTGCGCGCGACGCGCGACGAAGCCGCGCTGCGCCGCGTGCAGGCGATGGCGTGGTGTAGCGACCCGTCCGGCAACCGCCACGAGCTGTACTGGGGCGCGCGCTGCGACTTCCGCCGCTTCGTGTCGCCGCTGGGCGTCGCACGGTTCGTCACCGGCGACATGGGGCTCGGCCACGCGGTGCTGCCCGCACCGCAGTTCGATGCGACCGACGCGTTCGTGCGCGGCGTGCTCGGCTTCGAGCTGTCCGACATCTACCGCGTGAAGTTCACGCCCGATCCGGCCGAACCGGAAAAGCGCATCCATTTCATGCACTGCCGCAACGCGCGCCATCACAGCCTCGCGCTGTTCGAGATGGCCGTGCCGTCGGGTTGCGTGCACGTGATGACCGAAGTCGACTCGATGGACGAAGTGGGCCGCGCGCTGGATCGCGTCGCCGCGCACGACGTGAAGATGTCCGCGACGCTCGGCCGCCACTGCAACGACCAGATGATCTCTTTCTACATGAAGACCCCCGGCGGCTTCGATCTCGAATACGGCTTCGGCGGCCTCACGGTCGACTGGTCGAAGCACGCGGTGTTCGAGGCCACCAAGGTGAGCCAGTGGGGCCACGATTTCAGCATCGGATACCGGTAAGCCAGCACGATGACGATGAAACCTCTCGACAAGACGATGTCCGCGCGCGACGTGGTCGCGCAACTCGCCGACGGCATGACGATCGGCATCGGCGGATGGGGGCCGCGGCGCAAGCCGATGGCGCTGGTGCGCGAAATCGCGCGCTCGAACCTGAAGGACCTGACGATCGTTGCGTACGGCGGCGCCGATGTCGGCCTGCTGTGCGCGGCCGGCAAGGTGCGCAAGGCGGTGTTCGGCTTCGTGTCGCTCGACGTGATCCCGCTCGAGCCGCATTTCCGCCGCGCCCGCGAACAGGGCCGTATCGACGTGCTCGAACTCGACGAAGGGATGTTGCAGCTCGGCCTGCGCGCGGCGGCCGCGCGCCTGCCGTTCCTGCCGACGCGCGCCGGGCTCGGCACCGCGCTGCTCGATCACGCGCCGCAATTGCGCACGGTGCAATCGCCGTACGACGACGGCGAGACGCTGCTCGCGATGCCGGCGATCGAACTCGACGTCGCGCTGCTGCACGTGAATGCGGCCGACCGGATGGGCAACACGCGCATCGACGGCCCCGATCCGTTCTTCGATGCGTGGATGGCGCGCGCCGCGCGGCGCTGCTACGTGTCGTCGGAAACGGTCGACGCATCGCTTGCGAGCGAAGACCTCGATGCCGCCAAACGCAACCCGTTCGAGCGCTCGCTCGTCAACGGCGTCGTGCACGCGCCGGGCGGCGCGCACCCGACGTCGTGCGGGCCGGCCTACGGCTGGGACCTGCCGCACCTGCGCGCGTACTGCGCCAGCGCGGAAGACGATGCGAAAACGGCGGCGTACCTGCGCGACGTGGTCGGCCAGGACGAACGCCAGTACCTCGAAGGCGTCGGCGGGCTGTCGCACGTGACGACGCTGCCGTTGCCGATTCTGTAAAGGAGCGCCTGTGAGCGAATCTCTCGACCATTCCCTCGCGGAACTGATGATCGTCGCGTCCGCGCGACTCTGGCGCGACGACGGCGAAGTGCTGGCGACCGGCATCGGCACGGGTCCGCGGCTCGCGGCCGGCCTCGCGCGGCTCGCGTACAACAGCGGGCTGATGCTGACCGACGGCGAAGCGTATCTCGTCGAGGAGCCGGTGCCGCTCGGCCCGCGCCCCGACGGCTATCGCGTGAAGGCGAGCGGCTGGATGACCTACGAGCGCGTGTTCGACTGCCTGTGGCACGGCCGCCGCCATGCGCTCGTGATGCCGACGCAGATCGACCGTTTCGGCCAGGCCAACATCTCGTGGCTCGGCGACGACTACGACCGCCCGAAAACCCAGCTGCTCGGCGCGCGCGGCTTCCCCGGCAACACGACGAACCACGCGAACTCGTTCTTCGTCAGCGGCCACGGCAAGCGCACGTTCGTCGACGGCGAAGTCGACATGGTGTGCACGGTCGGCTACAACCCGGCGCGCCGGCTGCCGGGGATGAAGACCTTCGTCGACCTGCGCAGCATCGTCACCGACCTGTGCGTGATGGATTTCGGCGGCCCCGACCATGCGATCCTTGTGCGTTCGCTGCACCCCGGCGTGAGCTTCGACGAAGTGCAGGACGCAACGGGCTTCCCGTTGATCGCCGCACCCGAGATCGGCACGACGGCGCCGCCGAACGCGGAGGACCTGCGCATCGTGCGCGCGCTCGATCCGCACAACCTGCGCGCGACGATCGTGCGCAACAATCCGGCGCCGCGCCGGGGATGAGATCCGACATGGAAGCGACCCAGATGACGTTCGGCGACGGTGTCGTCGACTACGCGGTCGAGGACGGCATCGCGACGATCACGATGAACCGCCCCGAGTATCACAACGCGCAGAACTCGAAGATGACGTATGCGCTCGACGCGGCGTTCCGGTGCGCGGCGCACGACGACGCAGTGAAGGCCATCGTGCTCGCGGGCGCCGGCAAGCATTTCTCGGCGGGCCACGATATCGGCACGCCGGGCCGCGACATCCACGAATCGTTCGATCGCGCGTCGCTGTGGTACGACCACGTCGACAAGGAAGGCGGCGAATTCCTGTATGCACGCGAGCAGGAGGTATACCTCGGGATGTGCCGGCGCTGGCGCGACCTGCCGAAGCCGACGATCGCGATGGTGCAGGGCGCATGCATCGCGGGCGGGCTGATGCTCGCGTGGGTGTGTGACCTGATCGTCGCGTCGGAGGATGCGTTCTTCGCGGATCCGGTCGTGCGGATGGGGATTCCGGGCGTCGAGTATTTCGCGCATGCCTACGAGCTGAACCCGCGCATCGCGAAGGAATTCCTGTTCCTCGGCGAGCGGATGCCGGCCGAGCGCGCGTACCAGATGGGGATGGTCAACCGCGTGGTGCCGCGCGAGCGGCTGCGCGACGCGACCTACGCGATCGCCGCGAAGATCGCGACGATGCCGCGCCTCGGGCTCACGCTCACCAAGCAGGCGCTGAACCACGTCGAGGAACTGCAAGGCAAGCGCGCGGCAATGGATGCGGCGTTCGCGTGGCATCACTTCGCGCATGCGCACAACGAACTCGTCAGTGGCGATCGTCTCGGCGGCTACGACGCGCGCAGCATGGCCAGCTCGCAGCGCCAGCCGAACGGCGCGGATCGCGGCGACGCGGCGGCCCCGGTTGCCGTCAACGGAGCCGCCGCATGAGCACGACGCTTCAGAGCCCGCTGCATACGCCGCTGTGCGACCTGCTCGGCTGCCGTTACCCGATCGTGCAGACCGCGATGGGCTGGGTGGCCGACGCGCGGCTCGTCGCGGCGACCGCGAACGCCGGCGGTTTCGGCTTCCTCGCGGGCGCGACGATCGAGCCGGAGCAGGTCGAGGCCGAGATCCTGAAGGTGAAGTCGCTGACCGACAAGCCGTTCGGTATCAATTTCCACATGTTCCAGAAGAACGCCGCACAGGTGGTCGATCTCGCGATCAAGCACCGGCTGCGCGCGGTCAGCTACGGCCGCGGGCCCGATGCGAAGACGATCCGCCGCTTCAAGGACGCCGGCATCGTCTGCATGCCGACCGTCGGCGCGCCGAAGCATGCGGCGAAGGCCGTCGAACTCGGCGCGGACATCGTGACGGTGCAGGGTGCGGAAGGCGGCGGCCACACGGGCTCGGTGCCGACCACGCTGCTGCTGCCGAAGGTGCTCGATGCGGTGCGCGTGCCGGTCGTCGCGGCCGGCGGGTTCTTCGACGGGCGCGGACTGGCTGCCGCGCTTGCGTACGGCGCGGCCGGCATCGCGATGGGCACGCGCTTCCTGATGAGCGCCGAATCGCCGGTGCCGCGCGAGACGCTCGACCGCTACGTCGCGGTCGGCGACCCGGCGCGCATCCGCGTGTCGGACGCGCTCGACGGGCTGCCGCAACGAATGATCGACAACCCGTATCTGCTGAAACTCGAACGCTTCGGCCCGCTGCGCCGCACGTGGTTCGCGTTGAAGACCGCCGAGGCATGGCGGCGCCAGAACGGGCTGAGCACGGGCGACATGCTCGGCCTCGCGATCAAGGCGCTGCGCTCGCATGACTACACGGCGAGCCAGACGCTGATGGCCGCGAACGCGCCGTTCCTGATCCAGCGCGCGATCGTCGAGGGCCGCCCGGATGAAGGCGTGCTGCCGAGCGGCCAGGCGGCCGCGATGATCGGTGCGATCGAGTCGTGCGACGCGCTGATCGCGCGGATCGTCACGGAAGCCTGCGAGCGGATCGATGCGCTGGCCGCGTTGCGCGGCGCGGCAGCGGCGCAGGCCGCATGACACACATCACAGGGAGGCAATGGAGATGACAGCATCCAATCAACCGGCCGGCGCGATGCCGTTCCGGATCGATCGCGCAGACGGCATCGCCGAACTGGTGATCGCCCAGCCGCCCGTGAACGCGCTCGACGCGCAGGGCTGGCATGCGCTCTCGCGTGCGCTCGACGCGCTCGGCGCGGACGACGACGTGCGTGTGATCGTCGTGCGCGGCGAGGGCCGGGGCTTCTGCGCGGGCGTCGACATCAAGGAGCTGGCCGCGCATCCGGAACGGATCGTGTCGGTCAACGCGGGCAACTACGAGACGTTCCGCGCGGTGCACCGCAACCCGAAGCCGGTGATCGCCGCCGTGCACGGCTTCGTGCTCGGCGGCGGGATCGGCATCTGCGGCGCGGCGGACATCGTCGTCGCGGCCGATTGCGCGCGCTTCGGCGTGCCGGAGATTGACCGTGGCGCAATGGGCGGCGGCGCGCACCTGCAGCGGCTGTTCGGCGTGCAGAAGGTCCGCGCGATGTACTTCACCGGCGACATGATCGACGCGGCCGAAGCGTACCGGCTCGGCGCGGTCGAGCAGGTCGTCACGCGCGACACGCTGCGCGACGCGGCGCTCGCGATCGCCCGCAAGATCGCCGAGAAGAGCCCGGCGATGGTGCGGCTCGCGAAGGAGGCGCTGAACGGCGTCGAGGACGGAAATCTCGAGGACAAGTACCGCTGGGAGCAGGGCTTCACGCTGCAGGCGTACATGACGAACGACTCGACGGAAGCGCGCGCCGCGTTCGTCGAGAAGCGCGATGCGCGTTTCGACGCGCAGGCAACCGCCGGGGAGGCACGCGCATGAACCTGACCTATACGCCGCAACAGCAGGCGTTCCGCGCGGAAATCCGCGAATGGCTCGCCGCGCACGTGCCGCGCGAGCGGCTGCCGAGCTTCGACACCGAGGAAGGCTTCGCCGCGCACCGCGAATGGGAGCGCACGCTGCACTCGGGCCGCTGGAGCATGGTCACGTGGCCGCGCGAGCTGGGCGGGCGCGGCTGCGACCTGATCGAGTGGCTGATCTTCGAGGAAGAGTACTGGCGTGCCGACGCACCGATGCGCGTGAACCAGAACGGCATCTTCCTGCTCGGCCCGACGCTGATGGATTTCGGCACCGACGCTCAGAAGGCGCGCTTCCTGCCCGCGATGGCGGCCGGCGAGCACGTGTGGGCGCAAGGCTGGTCGGAGCCGAATGCCGGTTCGGACATGGCCGCGATCCGCACGACCGCAGCCCGTATCGGCGACGAATACGTGCTGAACGGCCAGAAGATCTGGTCGACCCGCGCTGTGTGGGCCGACTGGCTGTTCGGGCTGTTCCGCAGCGATCCCGAATCGTCGCGCCACCATGGCCTCACGTTCCTGATGGTGCCGCTGTCCGCGCCGGGCATCACGGTGCGGCCGATCCGGCAGCTCAACGGGCAGACGGGTTTCGCGGAAATCTTCTTCGACGACGTGCGCGTGCCGGTCGAGAACCGGCTCGCGGCCGAAGGCGCGGGCTGGCAGGTCGCGATGGCGACGGCCGGCTTCGAGCGCGGGCTGATGCTGCGTTCGCCCGCGCGCTTTCAGCGCACCGCGCAGGCACTGCGCGACCTGTATCTCGCGCACCGCGACAGCGCGGATCGCGACCCGACGCTGCGCGAGCGCGTGGTGCAGGCCTGGATGGATGCGCAGGCCTATGCGCTGTCGACCTATGCGACCGCGAGCCGGCTGCTGAAGGGCGGCCATATCGGCGCGGAATCGAGCACCAACAAGGTGTTCTGGTCGGAACTCGACCTGCGCATGCACCAGACCGCGCTCGACATTCTCGGGGCGCACGGCGAGGTCGTTCCGCAGACGCCCGCGCAGCACGCGACGCTCGGCCACTGGCTCGACGGCTTCCTGTTCGCGCAGGCCGGCACGATCTACGCGGGCACCAACGAGATCCAGCGCAACATCGTCGCCGAACGGATGCTCGGCATGCCGCGCGCATAACGGCGCCGGCGCCCCCCTCACTGAACGGACATCCCATGGATTTCGTATTCGATGAAGACCAGGAAGCGCTCGCGGACAGCGTGAAGCGCCTGCTGATGACCGAGATGACGCCCGAGCTGATCCGCGAGCTCTGGGCGACGCCGACCGGGCGCTCGGATGACCTGTGGGCGCTGTTCGCGTCGCAGGGGCTGACCGCCGTGTCGGTGCCCGAGGTGCAGGGCGGCCTCGGCCTGACGGAAGTGGAATGGGCGCTGCTCGCGCAGGCCTACGGATATTTCGGCAGCCCCGAGCCGCTGCTCGACACGGCGCTCGTGTCGGCCGGCGTACTGGCGCGGCTGCCCGCGAGCGACTGGCGCGACGCGCTGCTGCGCGACATCGCCGAAGGGCGCGCGCGCGTCGCGCTCGTACATCCGGTGAACCCGTACGCGGCCGACGTGCACGTTGCGAACACGCTGCTGTGCGAACACCGCGGCGAACTGCACCGCGTCGACCCCGCGCAGTGCGCATGGCGGGCGGTCGACAGCGTCGACCCGTCGCGGCGCCTGTTCACGCTCGACTGGGAACCGTCGGCGGCGACCCGCATCGCGACGGCCGACGATGCCGCACCGCTGCTGAACCGCGCGCTCGATCACGGCGCGTTCGCGGTCGCCGCGCAGTTGCTCGGCCTCACGCAGCGCGTGCTCGACGTTGCGATCGACTACAGCGCGCAGCGCAAGCAGTTCGGCAAGGCGATCGGCTCGTATCAGGCGCTCAAGCACCTGCTTGCCGATGTCGCGATCCGCTACGAGTTCGCGCGGCCGGTGGTCGCGCGCGCCGCGCAGGCGATCGCCGACGATCACCCGCAGCGCGCGGTGTTCGTGTCGCACGCGAAGCTTGCGGCGACGTCGGCCGCGCAACTGGCCGCGCGCCACTCGATGCAGGTACACGGCGCGATCGGCTACACGTGGGAACTCGACCTGCAGATCTTCATGAAGCGCATCTGGGCGCTCTCCGGAAGCTGGGGCGACAGCGCGTTCCACAAGGCCCGCGTGGCCGACGCGATCCTCGGCGACGCGTTGCCGATCGGCCCCGCGCAGACCTTCGACCTCGAGGAATCCAACCAATGAAACAAGCCTATATCGTCGACGCGCTGCGTACGCCGACCGGCCGCCGCAAGGGCGGGCTCGCGCACGTGCATGCGGCGGATCTCGGCGGCTTCGTGCTGAAGACGCTCGTCGAGCGCAACGCGATCCCGGCCGACGAATACGACGACGTGGTATTCGGCTGCGTCGACACGATCGGCCCGCTCGCGGGCAACATCGCGCGCACCTGCTGGCTCGCAGCCGGGCTGCCGCTGCAGGTGCCGGGCGTGACGGTCGACCGCCAGTGCGGGTCGTCGCAGCAGGCCGTGCACTTCGCCGCGCAGGCCGTGATGAGCGGCGTGCAGGACGTGGTCGTCGCGGGCGGCGTGCAGACGATGACGCAGATCCCGATCTCGTCCGCGATGACCTGCGCGGCACCGTTCGGCTTCACCGACCCGTTCTCGGGCAGCGCCGGCTGGCGCGCACGTTTCGGCGATGCGCCGGTGTCGCAGTTCGTCGCCGCGCAGCGGATCGCCGAGCACTGGAACCTGTCGCGCGACGCGATGGAGCGCTATGCGCTGGAAAGTCACCGCCGTGCGGTCGCGGCGATCGAGGCCGGCCATTTCAAGCGGGAAATCGTGCCGCTCGAAGGGGTGATGCACGACGAGACGCCGCGCCCCGATACGTCGCTGGAGAAGATGGCGACGCTGGAACCGCTGACGCCGGGCGGCTCGCTGACGGCGGCCGTCGCGAGCCAGACCTGCGACGCGGCGGCCGCGCTGCTGATCGTGTCGGAAGATGCACTGAAGCGCTACGGCCTCACGCCGCGTGCGCGCATCCATCACCTGAGCGTGCTCGGCGACGATCCGCTGTGGATGCTCACCGCGCCGATTCCGGCAACCAGGGCCGCGTTGAAGAAGAGCGGGCTCGACCTGGCGCAGATCGACGTCGTCGAGTTGAACGAGGCGTTCGCGTCGGTCGCGCAGGCGTGGCTCGCCGACACGCGCTTCCCGCCTGAAAAGACCAACCCGAACGGCGGCGCGATCGCGCTCGGCCATCCGCTCGGCGCGACCGGCGCGCGCCTGATGACGACGCTGCTGCACGAGCTGGAACGCACCGGCGGCCGCTACGGGCTGCAGACGATGTGCGAAGGCGGCGGCCTCGCGAACGTCACGATCATCGAGCGCCTGTGAGCGCGTCACTTTCACGATCCACGAGGCACAAGCATGGGAATCTGTAACGGACGCACCGTCATCATCACCGGCGCGGGCGGCGGGCTCGGGCGCGAATACGCGCTGGCATTCGCGGCCGAAGGCGCGGCGGTCGTCGTCAACGACGTCCGGCACGACGCCGCGCAGGCCGTGTGCGACGAGATCGCCAGGCGTGGCGGCCGCGCGCTCGCGAATTCGGACGACATCACGCAGACCGACACCGCGCAGCGGATCGTCGACGCGGCGCGCGAAGCGTTCGGCGACGTGCACGTGCTCGTCAACAACGCGGGCATCTGCCGCGACAAGATGTTCACGAGCATGACCGAAACCGACTGGGACGACGTGATGCGCGTGCACCTGCGCGGCCACTTCTGCCTGTCGAGCGTGCTGGCGCGCGTGTGGCGCGATGCGGCGAAAGCGGGCCGCACGGTCGATGCGCGGATCGTCAACACGAGTTCGGGCGCCGGCCTGCAAGGCTCGATCGGCCAGTCGAACTACGGCGCGGCGAAGGCCGGCATCGCCGCGCTCACGCTGATGCAGGCGGCCGAGCTGCAGCGCTACGGCGTGCGCGTGAATGCGCTCGCACCGGCCGCGCGCACGTCGATGACCGAAGGCGTGTTCGCCGACATGATGAAGAAGCCCGAGGACGGCGGCTTCGACTATTTCGATCCGGCCAACGTCGCGCCGCTGGTCGTGTGGCTCGGCAGCACGCTGTCGGCCGACGTGACGGGCCAGGTGTTCGAGGTCGCGGGCGGGATGATCGCGGTCGCGGAAGGCTGGCGCACGGGACCGAGCGTCGATCGCGGCGCGCGCTGGGCGGCGGCCGAGGTCGGCCCGGCGGTCGCGCAGCTGCTCGCCGATGCACGGCCCGCGCAGCGCGTGTACGGGAGCTGACAGATGGATCTGGCGCTCACCGACGAACAGGCGATGATCCGCGACGCGGCCGCCGACGTGCTCGCCGAACGCAGCGCGTCGGCCGACGTGCGCCGCGCGCTCGAGCAGTCGGCCGGCCGCGACGACGCGCTGTGGGCCACGCTCGCGGGCGAACTGGGCTGGAACGCGCTCGCGCTGCCGGAAGCGGCCGGCGGGCTTGGGCTCGGGGCGGTCGAGCAGACGGTGCTGATGGAACAGCTCGGCCGGCGCGTCGCGTGCGTGCCGTATTTCCCGACCGCGTGCCTCGCGGCGACCGCGCTGGCCGGCTGCGACACGCCGCTGGCGAACGGCTGGCTCGCGAACATCGCCGGCGGCACGTGCAGCGCGACGCTCGCGCTGCCGTTCGACTTGCCGGCCGGTGTAGGGCGACTGCCGGTCGTTGCGGAAGAAGCGGCGGGCGGCTATGCGCTGTCCGGCACGATCGAACAGGTGATCGACGGTGCGCGCGCCGACCTGCTGCTGATTCCCGCGCGAATCGCAAACGAAGGGCAGGCGATCGGAGTGTTCGCGATCGACGTGGCATCGGCGTCGGGCCTGACCGTCACGCCGCTCGACACGCTCGACGCGACGCGGCCGATCGCTCGCGTGGCGCTCGACGACACGCGCTTGCTCCGCGACGCGTTGTTCGCCAGCGGCGCCGCTGCTGCACGGGTGCTCGAACGCGCCGCATGGTTCGCGGCGCTCGCGCTGGCCGCCGAACAACTCGGCGGCGCGCAGCAATGCCTCGACCTGACGCTCGACTACACGAGCCAGCGCGTGCAGTTCGGTCGTGCGATCGCATCGTTCCAGGCCGTCAAGCACCGCTGCGCACAGATGATGGTGCTGATCGAATCGGCGCGCTCGGCCGTGCTCGGCGCCGCGCATGCGTGGGACGCCGAAGCGGGCGCAACACCGGGCGTCGCGCTGCGCGCCGACATCGCGGCTGCGAAAGCCGCCGCGAACGACGCGTATGCGTTTTGCGCGCAGGAAGCGATCCAGCTGCACGGCGGCGTCGGCTTCACGTGGGAATACGACCCGCATCTCTATTTCAAGCGTGCACAGGCGTCGGGCGCGCAGTTCGGCGGCACGCCGCAACTGCTCGAATGGATCGCCTGTCATGCGATCGACGACGGTGCCTCGCAGCACGACGACACGCACGCGCCGTCGGTTGCGGCAGCGTCCCGTCCGTCGGCCGCGCGCGCAGGAGCACTCCAATGAACAGCGAAACGCGCGAACAGCAATTACGGCACGAAGTGGCCGACTGGGTGCAGTCGCACCTGACCGGCGAATTCGCGTGCCTGAAATACCGCGGCGGCCCCGGCGACGAGGAAGCATGGCCGGAACTGCGCAAGGCGTGGGAGCAGGCCCTGGCGAAGGGCGGCTGGACCGGGCTCGGCTGGCCGGTGAGCGCCGGCGGGCGTGGCTTCTCGGTCGCCGAGCAGGTGATCTTCCACGAGGAATACGCCCGCGCGGGCGGCCCCGGGCGGATGGGCCATATCGGCGAAGGGCTGCTTGGGCCGACGCTCGTCGCGTGCGGCACCGACGACCAGCGCGTGCGCTTCCTGCCCGGCATCCTGGCCGGCACGCAGTTCTGGTGCCAGGGCTATTCGGAGCCGGGCGCGGGCTCCGACCTGGCCAACGTGCGTACGCGTGCGGAACAGGACGCGGACGGCACCTGGCGCGTAGTCGGTCAGAAGGTGTGGACGTCGCTTGCACACGATTCCGACTGGATTTTCGTGCTGGCGCGCACCGATCCCGAGTCGAAGGGCAACAAGGGGCTGTCGTTCCTGCTGATGCCGCTCGACCAGCCGGGTGTCGAGATCCGCCCGATCAAGCAGCTCAACGGCGGTGCGGAATTCAACGAAGTGTTCTTCGACGGCGCGCGTGCGGAAGCGCGCGACCTGGTTGGTGCGCCGGGCGACGGCTGGCGGATCGCGATGACGCTGCTCGGCTTCGAGCGCGGAATGTCGACGCTCGGCCAGCAGATGCAGTTCGTCCGCGAACTCGAATGGGTGATCGACGCCGCGCGCGAATCGGGCGCGGATCGCGACCCCGTGCTGCGCCAGCGGATCGGCCGCGCATGGGCCGGGTTGCGCGTGATGCGCTACAACGCGCTGCGGATGCTGTCCGGCGCGGACGACGCCGACGCGAGCGCGCCGCTGCGCCGCGAGGCGCTGATCTACAAGTACTTCTGGTCGAACTGGCACCGCGACCTCGGCCAACTGGCGATGGACGCACTCGGCCCGCGCGCGAACGTGATCGATCCGGCCGACGAAAAGCTCACCCATCTGCAGCGCGTGTTCCTGTTCTCCCGCGCGGACACGATCTACGCAGGCACCAACGAAATCCAGCTCAACATCATGGCCGAGCGCGGGCTCGGCATGCCCAGAGAACCACGAGGCACAGTATGAACGAACCCCAGATCCAGAAAGCACCGGCCTACGTGCCGGGCCACCAGCTGCTCGCCGGCAAATCGGTGCTGATCACGGCCGCCGCCGGTGCCGGCATCGGCTTCGCGGCCGCACGCCGCTGCGCGGAGGAAGGCTGCCGCGCGCTGTTCATCTCCGACATCCACGAAAAGCGCCTCGAGCAGGCTGTCGAAACGCTGCGCGCGGAAACGGGGCTGCAACAGATCCACGGCCGTCTGTGCAACGTCGCGGTCGAGGCCGACGTGCAGGCGCTCGTCGCCGACGCGCAGGACAAGCTCGACGGCGTCGACGTGCTGATCAACAACGCCGGACTCGGCGGGTCGACCCGCATCGTCGATATGGACGATGCCGAATGGTCGCGCGTGATCGACATTAGCCTTACCGGGACGTTCCGGATGACGCGCGCGATGCTGCCGCACATGCAGGCCCGAGGCCGCGGCGCGATCGTCAACAACGCATCGGTGCTCGGCTGGCGCGCGCAGGCGGAACAGGCGCACTACGCGGCCGCGAAAGCGGGCGTAATGGCGCTCACGCGCTGCGCGGCGCTCGAGGCGTCGCCGTACGGCGTGCGCATCAACGCGGTCGCGCCGAGCATCGCGATGCACGATTTTCTGAAGAAGTCGGCTCCGGCCGATCTGCTGAATCAACTGGCGTCGCGCGAAGCCTTCGGGCGCGCCGCCGAAGTCTGGGAGGTCGCGAACGTGATGGTGTTTCTTGCAAGCGATTACGCGTCGTACATGACGGGCGAAGTGCTGTCGGTCAGCAGCCAGCACGCATGATGGACACGTCCCTCGAACCCGTGCTCGCGACGCCGCGCGTGTTCGCGCACCCCGGCGAACTCGCGGCCGCGGTCGGCGACACGCTCGGCGCGAGCGCGTGGCTCGCGATCGACCAGCGCCGCATCGACGGTTTCGCCGATGCGACGGGCGATCACCAGTGGGTGCATGTCGACCCGGCGCGCGCGAAGGATGGCCCGTTCGGCGCGTGCATTGCGCACGGCTACCTGACGCTCTCGCTCGTCAATTACTTCCTGCCGCAGATCGTGCGCATCGACGGCGCGCGGCTCGGCGTCAACTACGGCTGCGACAAGATCCGTTTCCCGGCGCCGGTGAAGGTCGGTGCGCGCGTGCGCGGCGTCGGCGAGCTGCTGCGCGTCGAGCCGCTCGAAGGCGGCGTGCAGGCGTGGGTTCGCGTGACCGTCCAGATCGACGGCGAAGCGAAGCCCGGCTGCGTCGCCGACACGATCAGCCGTTACTACTTCTAGATTCAGAGAGCCAGCACATGGAAGACGCAGTCATCGTTTCCGTCGCACGCACGCCGATCGGCAAGGCGTTTCGCGGCATGTTCAACGACACGGAAGCGCCCGCGCTCGGCGGCCACGTCGTGCGCACCGCGCTCGAACGCGCGGGCGTTGCGCCGGTCGACGTCGACGACGTGCTGATCGGCTGCGCCGCGCAGCAGGGCACCCAGGGCTACAACATCGGCCGCCTGTCGGCCGCGGCGGCCGGGCTGCCTGCTTCGGTGCCCGGCATGGCGATCGATCGCATGTGTTCGTCGGGCCTGATGTCGATCGCGAGCGCCGCGCGCAGCATCGGCGCGGGCGACGCGCGGATCGTCGTCGCCGGCGGCGTCGAGTCGATCTCGCTCACGCAGAACAAGCACAAGAACGCCTATCGCGCGCGTTCGCATGCCGTGCTCGACCACCAGCCGGCCGCGTACATCGCGATGATGGAAACGGCCGAGATCGTGTCGCGCCGCTACGGGATCTCGCGTGACGCGCAGGACGCGTTCGCGCTGCAGAGCCACCAGCGCACCGCCGACGCGCAGGCGGCCGGCCGCTTCGACGCGGAAATCGCACCGCTCGACGTGCGGCGCGCGCTGTTCGACAAGGAAGGCAACCCGGCCGGCCACGAGGATCTGCGTGCGGCACGCGACGAAGGCGTGCGCGCCGACACGACGGCCGAACGGCTCGCGGGGCTGAAGCCGTCGTGGAGCGGCGGCAAGGTCGTCGAGCAGGGCGAGTTCGTGACGGCCGGCAATGCGTCGCAGCTGTCGGACGGCGCGGCGGCCGTGGTCGTGATGTCGCGCAGCGAAGCGGTGCGCCGCGGGCTGACGCCGCTCGGCGCGTTCCGCGGCCTTGCGGTGGCCGGCTGCGAGCCGGACGAAATGGGCATCGGCCCGGTGTTCGCGATTCCGAAGCTGTTGGCGCGCTTCGGGATGACGGTGGCCGACGTCGGGCTATGGGAGCTGAACGAGGCGTTCGCGTGCCAGGCGCTGTACTGCCGCGACATGCTCGGCATTCCCGACGACCGGTTGAACGTGGACGGCGGCGCGATCGCGCTCGGCCACCCGTTCGGGATGTCGGGCACGCGCATGACGATGCACGCGTTGCTCGAAGGCGCGCGGCGCGGCGTGCGGCACGCGGTCGTGACGATGTGCATCGGCGGCGGGATGGGTGCCGCTGCGCTGTTCGAAGTCGGCGCGTAGCGGTACGCGGGCAGGCCGCGCCGCACACGCGGCCATCCAGTCAGGACCATTCGAGGCCGCGGCAACGACCGGCGGCCCGGAGACTTGCAGCCGGCGGCGGCTGGCGCTTCGGCGCGAACCGCCGTCGAACGCAGACACAGGAGACAAGCATGAAACGAACCTTGCCCGGACTCGCGATGTCGGCGCTCGTGCTCGGCGCCGCGCTGTTCGCGTTTTCGCCGCGCCCGCTGCCGGCGTTCCCGGCCACCGCGATCCACGCGGACCGGCTGCAGATCAACGGGCTCGCCCGCGCCGGCACGACGCGCATCGTCGCGGTCGGCGAACGCGGCGTGATCCTGCTGAGCGACGACGCGGGCGCGCACTGGCGGCCGGCGTCGATCGCGCATGACCAGGCATCGACCCTCACGCAGGTGCGCTTCATCACGCCGACGCTCGGGATCGCGGTCGGTCACGACGGCCTGATTGTCCGCAGCGACGACGCGGGCGTGCACTGGCGCGAGGTCCACATGGACCACGAACATTCGGACCCGCTGCTGTCGATATGGGGCACCGCGGACGGCCCGCTGTTCGCGGCCGGCAGCTTCGGCCAACTGCTGCGCTCGGACGACGCCGGCGTCAACTGGCAGACCGTGAAGACGCCGGCCGGTGATCGCCACCTGAACGCGATCGTCGGCGACGGCCACGGCAACCTGCTGATCGCGGGCGAAAGCGGCACGCTGCTGCGCTCGAGCGACAACGGCGCCACGTGGGACAAGCTGGCGTCACCGTATGCGGGTTCGCTGTTCGGCGCGCTGATGCTCGCGAACGGCGACTGGGTCGCGTATGGGATGCGCGGCAACGTCGTGCGCAGCACCGATCACGGCGCGACCTGGACGCACGTCGACAGCCACGTGCCGGTGTCGTACTTCGGCGCGACCCAGCTTGCCGACGGCGAACTCGTGCTGGTCGGCCAGGGCGGCGCGATCGTCGCATCGCGCGACGGCGGGCTGACCTTCGACGTGCGCAAGCTCGGCGGCGTGCAGAGCCTCGCGGCCGTGCTCGACATGGGTCACGGTGCGCTGTTGCTCGGCGGCGAATCCGGCGTCGCGCCGCTCGCCGCGTCGCCGTCCTGACGCGCGGCCGCGGCGGCCGCGACAGACGCGGCCGCCGGTTTCCGCACGCTTCCGTTCGTTTCGCATCGCCAGTCCGTACCGACACGAGAATTCCATGAACGACCAGTCACGCCCCCCTGAAGCCGTCCCTGCGTCGCGCCTCGCGACGTTCGTCGAGCGCTGCGCCAATACGATCATCCGCCAACGCAAGCTGCTGATGCTGCTGTGCGTCGCGGTGACGCTGGCGCTCGGACTGTCCGCGACGCGCCTGAAGCTCGATCCGGGCTTCAACAAGATGATCCCGATGCAGCACCCGTACATGCAGGTGTTCGAACGCTATGCGGGTGCGTTCCCCGGCGCGAACACGATCCTCGTGAGCCTGCGCTGGAAGGGCGACGGCGACATCTACAACCAGACGTTCATGGACGGGCTGCGCCATGCGACCGACGACGTGTTCTTCATCCCCGGCGTCAACCGCTCGCGCGTGTTCTCGCTGTTCACGCCGAACGTCCACTACACCGAGGTGACCGAGGCCGGCTTCCGCGGCGACGTGGTCGTGCCCGGCCAGTTCTCGAGCGCGAACCCGGACGATCTCGCGAAAGTACGCCGCAACGTCGCGCGTTCGGGGCAGATCGGGCGCCTCGTCGGCAACGACCTGAAGTCGGCGCTGATCCGCGCGGAGCTGCGCGAGACCGATCCGGCGACCGGCAAGCGGCTCGACTACAGCGCGGTCGCGCGCCAGCTCGAGGAGATCCGCGCGAAGTATGCGAAGCAGGGCATCGACGTGAACATCATCGGCTTCGCGAAGCTGGTCGGCGACGTCGAGAACGGCATCGCGGGCGTGATGGCGTTCTTCGCACTCGCGTTCCTCGTGACGGCTGCGCTGCTGTTTGCCTATACGCGCTCGCTGAAGACCACGGTACTCGCGCTCGTCGTCGCGCTGCTGCCGGTCGTCTGGCTGCTCGGTTCGCTGCCGCTGCTCGGGCTCGGCATCGATCCGATGTCGATCCTCGTGCCGTTCCTGATCTTCTCGATCGGTGTCTCGCACGCGGTGCAGATGACCAATGCGTGGAAGCAGGCGCTGGTGCGCGGCGCGTCGTCGGTCGACGCCGCGCGCGACGCGTTCCGCAAGCTGTTCGTGCCGGGCACCGTCGCGCTGCTGACCAACGCGCTCGGCTTCATGGTGATCATGCGGATCAAGATCGACATCGTGCGCGAGCTCGGCATCACCGCTTGCCTCGGCGTGCTGCTGATGATCGTCACGAACAAGGTGTTCCTGCCGATCCTGCTGTCGTACACGCGCCTCGAACGCGGCACGCTGGCGCGCGCGCAGCGCACGGCGGCGGCCGGCGGCAGCCCGATGTGGTCGCGCTTCGCGGTGTTCGCGCGGCCGGCGCCGGCGCTCGGCGTGTTCGCGGTCGCGCTCGCGCTGCTCGCCTACGGCACGCTCGAGTCGCGCAAGCTGGAAATCGGCGACATCGGCACGGGCGCGCCCGAACTGCGCACGAACTCGCGCTACAACATCGACAACGCGGCAATCACGCACCAGTACAACATCGGCGTGGACGTGCTGTCGGTGATCGTCGAGACGACCGGCTTCGACGACGCGTGCCTGCATTACCCGGTGATGAGCGCGATCGAGAAGTTCGAGATGAACATGCGCGGCGTGGCCGGCGTGCAGTCGGTGACGAGCGTGTCGTCGCAGGGCAAGGTGTTCATCGCCGCGTTCAATGAAGGCAACCCGCGCTGGGCCGCGCTGCCGCGTTCCGGCGACGGGCTCACGCAGGGTTCCAATGCGTTCGACCCCGACAACGGGATGAACACCGCGAACTGCAAGGCGATCCAGGTACTGATCTACACGAAGAACCACGAAGGCACGACCATCGCGCACATCGTCGACGAGATCAAGCGCTTCGCGGCCGAGAACCCGACGCCGAACGTCGCGTTCCGGCTCGCGGGCGGCAACGTCGGCGTGATGGCCGCGACCAACGAGGCCGTCGGCGACGCGGAGGTCGCGATGCTGCTGTCGATTTTCGGGGCGATCGCGCTGCTTTGCGCGGTGACGTTCCGCTCGTGGCGCGCGGTGCTTTGCATCATCGTGCCGCTCACGCTGGTGTCGATCCTGTGCAATGCGGTGATGGCGCGGCTCGGCATCGGGCTGAAGGTCGCGACACTGCCGGTGATCACGCTCGGCGTGGGCGTCGGCGTCGACTACGGGATCTACCTGTACGAGCGCCTGCAGCACGACATCCGCCACGGCGCGACGCTGCCGGACGCTTTCGCCGACGCGATGCGCCAGCGCGGTACCGCGGCGCTGTTCACGGCCGTCACGATGTTCATCGGCGTCGGCACGTGGGCGTTCTCCGCACTGAAGTTCCAGGTCGACATGGGCGTGCTGCTCGCGTTCATGTTCCTCGTGAACCTGTTCGGCGCGGTGTTCCTGCTGCCCGCGCTTGCCGCGTGGCTCGGCGTCGAGCGTGCCGAGCGCCGCGTGTCGAAGCAGCCGCAGCCGTTGCAGGCGACGCCCGCGCCGCTGAAGCCGTCGCCCGCACTCGAACCCGGCAACCCGATGCGCTGAACGGCGCCCCATTTCCCCCGCGCGCGGCCGGCCGCCGCGCGTTCTCCCAAAGAAGGAGTCAACCCACATGTCCGCACGCCCTTACAAGATCGAAGCCCAGCCGCTCGCGCAGCGCTATGCGCGCGGCTGGCACTGCCTCGGGCTCGCCCGCGACTACAAGGACGGCAAGCCGCATACGCTGAACGTCTTCGGCCGCAAGCTTGCCGCGTTCGCCGATTCGACCGGCAAGGTCAACGTCGTCGACGCGTACTGCCCGCACATGGGCGCCGACCTGAGCCTCGGCACGGTCGAAGGCGACAACCTCGTGTGCCCGTTCCACGGCTGGGCGTGGAGCGGCGAAGGGCAGTGCGCGTCGATCCCGTACTGCAAGCGGATTCCGCCGAAGGCGCGCATCGGCGCGTGGCCGACCTGCGAGGAAAACAACCTGCTGTTCGTGTGGAACGACCCGGAAGGCAATGCGCCGCCGGCCGACGTCGCGATTCCGCGCCTCGACGTGTGCTTCTCCGACGAATGGTCGGACTGGGTCGTCGACAAGATGGTGATCCAGGCCAACTGCCGTGAACTGGTCGACAACATCTCGGATGTCGCTCACTTCGCGACCGTGCACCACGCGCCGATCGACTATTTCGCGAACCTGTTCGAGGACCACAAGGCGACGCAGCTGATGGTCGGCCGCAGCGAGAAGCTCGGCGGCGACAGCCTGACCGCGCTGTCGACCTATTTCGGGCCGGCCGTGCACATCACGCAGATGACGGGGCAGAGCAACGGGCAGCCGATCCACTCGGTGCTGCTGAACTGCCACGTGCCGATCGACATGAACAGCTTCGAGCTGCGTTACGGCGTGATCGTGAAGAAGGTGGCCGGGCTGACCGACGAGCAGAACATGGAGATCGCGAACGCGTACGTGAAGGAAGCGCAGCGTGCGTTCTACGAGGACGTCGACATCTGGCACAGCAAGACGCGGATCGACAACCCGCTGTTGTGCGAAGGCGACGGCCCGCTGTACCAGATGCGCGACTGGTATTCGCAGTTCTACCTGGACGCCGCCGACGTGCGGCCGACGAGCGTCGCGCGCAAGGCGTTCGAGATGCGGATTCGGGAAGGCGGCGAGCCGCCGGCGCTGCATCACGTGTTCGAGCCGCAGTAAAAACGGGCAGGCCGGCCGAAAAACAGGGGCGCATCGAAACGGGGGGCATCGGCCGGCAACCCCCGCCGTACAAGGCGCGGCGGCACCTTCGCTTGTGCGTCGCACCAAAATGACTTGACGAAACGCCCACTCCCGCGTAGTGTCCTAGACCGAAGTCGTCAAGAAGTTCGATTGCTCATCATTCGCCGCACGCTGTGCGGCAGTCGTTGGTCTCTCCCTCTTTGATTCTTTCTGTGCCCGTCGAGGGCGCATGTTCAATCGTTTGTATTAAGGAAGTATTTGTGGATACCGGTACCGTCAAGTGGTTCAACGAAACCAAGGGCTTTGGTTTCATTTCCCCGGACAACGGCGGCGACGATCTGTTCGCCCATTTCTCGGAAATTCGCGGCACGGGCTTCAAGACCCTGGCCGAAGGCCAGAAGGTCAGCTTCGAAGTGAAGCGTGGCCCGAAGGGTCTGCAAGCGTCGAACATCACGCCGCAGTAAGCCGCATCGGCAGCGGTCGCCGGTCGGCGGCCGAGGCCGGATGGAGTATCGCGCGGGGCGCCGCATGACGGCGGCCTGCGCGTTCCGATGCGCACGACCGATGCATCGCGACATTCTCGATGCATCGGTCGTGACGCCTCCCTCATCGCATGCGTAACCCGCATGCGACGCAACGCCCTTGCGAAGCGCACGCTGCTTCGCGAGCGCATCACCGCTTCAACGCATCAACCTGAGCAGACCGCCGCCATGTCGTAGCTGGCGCGGTCCCGACTTGCGCGGCGCTCATCCCGCCGCCGCCACCGACCGCCCGAACGCCGCAACGCGCCGGGCTCCGATCGCAAGACAGGCCCTTGGCCCGTCTGAACGAACCGATCCCCGGCAGCCTGCCGGCGGCCGTCCCGTTGCGGGATGCGGCGCCGGGCAGATCGCCGCGGCCGCGGTCTATCACCTTGTCTGGAGGAATTGGTTTGGCAAAAGAAGAACTGCTGGAACTCGACGGGATCGTCGACGAAGTGCTGCCGGACAGCAAATACCGTGTGACGCTGGAAAACGGCGTCGTGGTTGGCGCGTACGCGTCGGGCCGCATGCGCAAGAACCACATCCGCATTCTCGCGGGCGACCGCGTGACGCTGGAACTGTCGGTCTACGACCTCACGAAGGGCCGTATCAACTTCCGTCACAAGGACGCGAATTCCCCGCGTCCGCCGCGAAGCGGCCAGCCGCGTCGTTAAGCGGCGACGGCCGGCGCGCGGCACATCGCGCCCCCGGTCGAAACCTGTCCGGCCACACGGCCGGACGAACCGGATGAACGGCACGCTGCGTACCGTTCGTCGGTCGCCGGCGGCGCCATCGCGCCGCGGCGGCCAGTCCCGCCTTTACCGGCCGCCGCGCGTGCGCAACGCTCAGGCAGCCGCGTCCCGCAGGAAATCCTCGACGACCTTCGCGAAGTACGGCGGACATTCCTGCATCGGGTAATGCCCGCAATTCGGTATCGTCACGAGCTTTGCGTTCGGATGCCATGCGAGAAAGGTCGCCTGCATCGCCGGCGCGTCGAGCCCCGGATCCTTGTCGCCGACGATCGCCAGAAAACGCGTGTCGAGCCCGCGCACTTCATCGACGAAATCCGTGCCGGTCAGCATGTCGA
Source organism: Burkholderia cepacia complex sp. TUM26381 (assembly GCF_057439935.1). Taxonomy (NCBI): domain Bacteria; kingdom Pseudomonadati; phylum Pseudomonadota; class Betaproteobacteria; order Burkholderiales; family Burkholderiaceae; genus Burkholderia; species Burkholderia cepacia complex sp. TUM26381. The sequence goes on from NZ_CM172007.1 coordinate 1,521,089, forward strand.
GATACGGAAGCCGGCAACCGGGCGCCACCCGCTCGCGGTTCTGCCGCAGCTTCAGGTCGGCCCAGCGCGCCGACAATCCCCCCGTCACGAACCGCACGAGCCGGCGAAACGCGTCGTCGTCGACGGTCGTGCTCGCGAAGAAGGCGCGTGCGTCGCCGGGCAGGCGGTTGCCGGCCGCCGACACCGGGCACACGGCGATCGCGCTCTTGATGCGCGATGGCGCATCGGCGGCGAGCCGTTGCGTCGCCATGCCCGTCATCGAATGGCCGATCACGTGAAAGCGCTGCCAGCCGAGGCGATCCGCGAGCGCGAGGCAATCGGCCGAGATTTCGTCGATCGTATATGCGCCGCTCAGGTGACGGGATGCGCCGTAGCCGCGCAGGTCGACGAACACGTACGTGAAGGCCGTTTCGTCGAGATACGGCAGCAGCGCCGCGTAGTTCGTATGGTCGCCGAGCCAGTCGTGCAGCACCATCACGCATTCGGGGCCGGTGCCGTGCTGCAGGTAGCCGAGGCCCTCGTGGCGGCCGTCCGGGCGGGCGGCGAGGGCGGGGTCGATCGGGTTCATTTCAAGTCGTTTCCTTCTGGTTGGTGAACCAAAACGAAACGCCCTCCCGGCGGACCGGGAGGGCGTCTTGAAAGTGCATCGATCGTATCGGGCCGCCCGGCGAAAGTCAACGCTCAGAGCGCCATCCCGCCCGACACCTCGATGCGCTGCGCATTGACCCAGCGGTTGTCGTCCGACAGCAGCGACGCGATCATCGGCCCGATGTCGTCAGGCTCGCCCACACGGCCGAGCGCGGTCCATTCAGCGACGCGCCGGTTGACCTCCGGATTGTCGCGCACCATCCCGCCGCTGAAATCGGTCGCCACCGCGCCCGGCGCGACGACGTTCACCGCGATGCCGCGCGGGCCGAGCTCCTTCGCCAGATAGCGCGTCAGCACCTCGACCGCGCCCTTCATCGACCCGTAGGCCGCGCTGCCGGGCACCGCGACGCGCGTGAGGCCCGACGACACGTTCACGATGCGGCCACCGTCGCGGATCAGCGGCAGCAGCGTCTGCGTGAGGAAGAACACCCCCTTGAAGTGCACGCGATAGAGCGCGTCGAGATCGGCTTCGGTCGTCTCGGCGATCGGCGCGTGATGCGACGTGCCCGCATTGTTGACGAGGAAGTCGAAGCGGTCGGCGCCCCAGCCTGAAAGCGCGTCGCGGAGCTGTTCGGCGAAGCGGCCGAACGTGGCGGTATCGCCCGTATCGAGCGGCAGCGCGAGCGCCGGTTGCCCGGCGTCGGCGGCCAGCGCGACGACGCGATCGGCTTCCGCGCGATTCGAGCGGTAGGTGAAGATCGTGCGCACGCCGCGTTGCGCGAGGTGAAGCACCGTGTTGCGGCCGAGCCCGCGGCTGCCGCCGGTGACGACGGCGATTTTCCGGGCGGTACCGGTGGAATGTACTGCAGTCATGCTGTGCTCCTGGTCGAAGTCGGTGACGGACAGCCGCAAGCGTACGGCGGCCGTCGTCCCCGATGAATGCCGGAACCGGCTGCATTCTTGCCTGATCCTGCCCGGCCGCCCCGATGCGCGCGGTGCCGCGTGTACCATCCGCACATCGGGATACGGAGGGCTGCACCATGTCGGAGGAACTGGTCGAACGCGTCGCGCGCCTGACCGGCGAGCAGGGCGACGAACGCCGGTTCGAGACGGCGATCGACGGGCTGATCCTGCTGCGTTCCAACCGCGAGCGGCTGCCCGCGCCGCTGATCATGAGACCCGCGCTGTGCGTCGTCGTGCAAGGCGCGAAGTGGACCACGTTCGGCGGGCGGCGTTACGACTACGGGCCCGGCCGCGCGCTCGTCGTCAGCGTCGAGATGCCGGCGACGAGCCGCATCGTGAAGGCCAGCGAGACCGAACCGTTCCTCGGCATCGTGCTCGAATTCGATCTCGCGATGATGCGCGACGTGCTCGAACGGCTCGATGCGCCGCCGCAGGCGGCCGGCCCGATCGGGCATGGCGTGTGCGTGACCGATTTCGGCGGGCCGCTCGCCGATTGCGTGCTGCGGATGATGCGGCTGCTCGATACGCCGGCCGCGATTCCGGTCGTCGCGCCGCTCGTGATGCGCGAGATCTGCTACTGGCTGCTCGCGGGCCCGCACGGCGGCGAAGTCTCGCGCGTCGTGTTCGCCAACGGTCACGCCCAGCGCGTCGTCGCGGCGATCCATGCGTTGCGCGGCCAGTTTGCCGAGGCGATTCGCGTCGAGGAGCTCGCCGCCGTCGCGCAGATGAGCCCGTCGGCATTTCACCGGCAATTCAAGGCGCTGACATCGATGACGCCGCTGCAGTACCAGAAACAGTTGCGCCTGCTCGAAGCGCGGCACCTGATGGTGACCGGCGCGGCGAACGCGGAAACGGCCGCGTATCGCGTCGGCTACGAAAGCGCGTCGCAGTTCAGCCGCGAATACGCGCGGATGTTCGGCGCGCCGCCACGGCGCGATGTCGTCACGCTGAAAACCGCGCCGGTCGAGGGCTGAACCGACACGCGGTGACGCGGTTCGTATGACGCTTTACGCGCGGGGCGGCGCGGTCGTACACTCGTCGGCAATTCGCGGCCCGCGCGTGTGGCTTTCAATCCCTTCAGTGGCTTTCAGCGGGCCAACGACCGTGCCAGCCGGACATTCGTCACGCGACGCCAGGAGGCGCCATGAGTGCAGACGCAGCCCCCGCATCCCCGTCCGTTCAGGACCGCATCCAGCATGTGTTCGTGCTGATGCTCGAGAACCGTTCCTTCGATCACCTGTTCGCGCTGTCGGGCATCGCCGACATCGTCGCCGCGTCGCCGGGCAACAGCAACGCGTATGGCGGCGCGGTCTATCCGTTCGGTGGCGGCGCACCCGACCGGATGCCGACCGATCCATGCCACGAATTCACCGACGTGCTCGAGCAGCTGTGCGGCGCGGGCGTGCCGTTCGTGAAAGGGCAGGCTTATCCGCCGGTCGGCAATACGGGTTTCGTGTCGAACTACGCGACGTCGCATTCCGAAGGCACGCCGCCGCAGCCGGCCGACGCGGGCAAGATCATGCAGGGCGTCAACGTCGCGACGCAGGCGCCGTCGCTGTACGCGCTCGCGAATGCGTTCGTGCTGTGCGATGCGTGGCATGCGTCGATGCCGGGGCCGACCTGGCCGAACCGCTTCTTCCTGCACGGCGCGTCGTCGGCCGGGCTCGACCATTCGCCGACCAAGGAAGAGATGGGCGGATGGGACGCATTCGACGGCTTTCCCTATCCGAAGGGCTCGATCTTCGGCGCGCTCGGCGACGGCAACTGGCGCATCTACCAGGACCAGACCGGCGACCCGCTCGGCCGTGTGCCGCAGGTTGCGTCGCTGAAGGGCATCAGCTTCTTCGACGTCGACGATCTCGCGCACTTCGAAGCCGATCTCGCGGCCGGCTACACGGCGCGCTACACGTTCATCGAGCCCGGCTACGGCGACATCGTGCACGGCACCTATCAAAACGGCAGTTCGCAGCATCCGATGGACGGGCTGGCCGGCGGCGACCAGCTCGCTGCGCGCGTGTACAACGCGATCCGCAATTCGCCGGTGTGGAACAGCAGCCTGTTCGTGATCGTCTACGACGAGCACGGCGGTTTCTACGATTCGGTCCGGCCGGGCGCCGCGCCGCCGCCGAACGACGGCGCGGCCGAGACGCTGAACGCGAGCGGCTTCGGTTTCGACGTGTATGGCGTGCGCGTGCCGGCGATCGTGATTTCGCCGTGGGTCGCGGCCGGGCAGGTCGACCACACGCCGTACGACCATGCGTCGGTCGCCGCGACGCTCGAGCGGCTGTTCGGCTGTGCGCCGCTGACCGACCGCGACCGGCTCGCCAACGACCTGCTGGCGCTCGTGACGACAACGTGCCGGACGGATTGTCCGCAAAGGATCGGAACATGAGTACGACCCCGGACCCGCGCGATGCGCTGCCCGTGCGAGACGGCACGAGCCTGATCGCGTATCTGCACATCCTGAGGAAGGCGCATGCGGAGCTGGTCGGCCAGGACAAGGCGCACCAGCGCTTCAGCGAGATCGTCACGCGCGGACAGGCGCGGCAATATATCGAGGAGCTGATGCCGGCGCTGCTGCAGAAACGCGCCGAGCACCGGGCGCGCAAGCACGGCGGGAAACATCACTGAGCGGATAGTGCGGTAGCGCCGTACCCAGCAGGAACGCCGCCTGTCACGTTGCCTGCTGCACGCTGACCGCCGACACCACCGCGCCCGTCAGTTGCACGGCCGCGCCGACGAACATCGCCGCGCGCAAGCCTGCCGCGCCGCCGTGCGCGGCCGCGAACAGCGTGCCGAGCACCGCGATCCCGAGCGTCGCGCCGGTCATCCGCGCGACGTTGACGAGCGCGCTTGCGGTGCCCGAGCGCGCGGCCTCGACCGTGCCGACCGCGATGGTCATCAGCGGGCCGGTCGCGATGCCCATCCCGAGCCCTGTCAACGCGAGGCCGATCTCGGCGTCGAGCAGGCCCGGTGAACCGGAGGATGCGCCGATCACGGCGAGCCCGCTCGCGATCACCGCGACGCCGCCGGCCGTCGTCGTGCGCGTGCCGAGGCGCTCGGACAGCGGGCCGGACCACGGCGACACGACGATGAACACGAGTGCCATCGGCAGCAGTGCAAGGCCCGCGCCGGTCGAATCGAGACGACCGGTGCTCTGCCACGTCAGCGGCAGCAGGAACAGCACGCCGTACATGCCGAACGTCATGCCGGTGGTCGCGGCGATCGCGCCGCGAAACGCGCTGATCCGGAAGAGGTCGAGCGGCACGAGCGCGGCTTCGCCGCGGCGGCGTTCGATCGCCGCGAAGGCGACGAACGACGCAACTGCAACGCAGCCCGCGAACGCACACGCGGCCGCAGAATCGCGGAACACGATCGCCGCATACGCAAGCGCGCCGAGCCCGAGCGCCCCCGCGACTTGCGCCGCACCGTCAACATGCCGGCCACGCGGATCGGACGACTCGGGCACGGCCGGAATCGCGAACAGCATCGCCGCGATGCCCAACGGCACGACCACGAAAAAGATGCTGCGCCAGCCGAAGTGCCGGATCAGCACGCCGCCGAGCGTCGGGCCGATCGCCATCGCCACGCCGTTGCACGCGGCCCAGATGCCGAGCGCGCGGCCGCGCTCGACCGGATCGCGCCACACGACGCGCACGATCGCAAGCGAGGCCGGCAGCAGCAGCGCCGCGCCGACGCCGGCCAGCGCGCGCGCGGCGATCAGCACCGATACCGACGGGGCGAGCGCGCACGCCAGCGACGCGACGGTAAAGAGCGCGGTACCGGCGATGAAGAGGCGGCGCCGGCCGTGCAGGTCGGCGAGCAGCCCGCCCGTCAGCAGCAGCACCGCGTAAGTGAGGTTGTAGCTGTCGACGACCCATTGCAACGCGCCGACGCCGGCGTGGAAATAGTCGCCGATCGCGCGCGTCGCCAGATTCACGACGGCCGTGTCGACCTGTGCGACGAGCACGGCGAGGCAGAGGGTCAGGAGCGTGAGGCCGCGCCGTTTGGCGGTGCGCTCGGCCAGTGCGGCGAGTCCTCCGGTATGAGCCACGGGCGGTGCTCCTCGGGTTTCGGTCCATCGAGCTTAGATACCGTCTGCTGACAGCGTGGTGTCAGCAGACGAGCGCGAGGGCATGCAAACGGTGTGCCTGCCGTCATGACCGATCACGTCGAAAGACGCGACACGTGCCCGTCATGCGTTGCGGCCTGGCTTGCGGCATGGCCAGCATGCTGGAATATCCTGCCGGTGCTGCGGTGCTGCGGTGCTGCGGTGCTGCGGTGCTGCGGTTCAAAGGGAAAATGCTGCAGCTACGCCGTGCGAAGGAGGTACGTCGGCGTAGTTGAGCTGACCGAAGCGCAGCGAGATTGCCGCGGATGCATTCGACGTGCCCGGAACCGGGATGACGCAGCGCGCGTGACCCACGTTTCCGGACGTTCGGAACAGCGCTGCGATCAGAACTTCGCGCGAATCCCCGCGCCGAACGTGTTGCCGTTCGACAGGCCGCTGATGCGGTCGTTCATGTACGCGGCGTAGAGGTCCGTGCGTTTGGACAGCGGGTAGTCGTAGCCGACGGCCCAGGTCTGGCGCGTCTGGTCGAGGCCGCCTGCGTCGCGCGAATACGCGTACGAGGCCATCGCGTTGCCCGCGCCGAGCGGCACCGACACGCCGCCTTGCGCAGTGTTCACATGCCAGCTTCCGGCGACCTGGTCATTCTTCGTGTACATATACTGGCCAAACAGCTTCACGAGCTTCAGGTCGTAGGTTGCGCCGACCAGCGCGATGCCCTGGCTCTTCATCCCGGCGACGAGCGCGCTCAGGTCGCGCGGGCCGTTGTTGAAGTTCACGTACTGATACGTGGCGGTTGCCGCGAACGGGCCGTTCGCATAGTTGAACTGAGCGCTCCATTTCTTCGAGCCGTTGTCGCCGGCCTGGTTGCCGAATGCGTACATCGCGCCGAAGTTCAGTCCACCGAACGAAGGCGATGCATACGACACCGCGTTGTTCCAGCCGGAATCGCCCACCGCACCCTGATCGCTCGGGTAGGTCGGGAACGTGCCGAGGCCGAGGAACACGTGATACACCATCGGCGAGAACGTGTACGAGTCGTAGAACGGGTTGAACAGGATCGTCGACAGGAACAGGTGCGTCGTCAGGCGGCCTGCCGTCACCGTGCCGTACGGCGAATCGATGCCGACGTACGCATTGCGCGCGAAGAACGTGTCGCCCTGGAAGCGGCCGTACTGGCCGTTCTGCGCGCGGAAGAAGCTTTCCAGCGTGAAGATCGCCTTGTAGCCGCCACCGAGATCCTCGGCGCCATGCATGCCCCAGTACGACGTCGACATGCCACCGCCGCTCACGTTCCATGCGCGGTCGCTGCCGGGGAACTTGGTTGCGCCGACCCATTCGTCAACCTGACCATAGAGCGACACGCTCGACTGTGCATGGACGGGCGCAGTGGCCGCCACGCAGGCGGCTGCGGCGATCAGCTTGACGGACGTGCGCGACGCACGGCGAGCGAATGACTTCATGAGGTCTCCTGTATTGATTGATGGCGGGCTGACTGGTTTCGAGTAATGCATTGCCCGGGGTAAGAAGGGGAATTCGATTGGACGGCGGTGTGAGGCGCGATCGAGGCCAAATGAAACCGCGTGATTTATCCGCTTCTGAATTGCCTCGTCAGAATGAGGTTGAATCGTAAATTTGTTGCTTCTGATCAGCCATTGGACGAAGGGCATCATGCGTATACGCCAAGCCGTATAAGTCAGGGTTATGCGCCGGGATGCATGTCGATATCGGCGTATACGCTCATACAGCGCCATTTATGCGATGGATTTCATGCGCAGCCGATATGGACGAACATTTACCATTTTCCGGATCGGGCGCTGTCGCGCAATACCGGAGAGACACTGACGAAGCAGGCCGGACGGTGTCCTCGGGGTACCTGACAGACGGATTGCAATCGTTGTCATATGGTCCGGTTGGACGACGTGCGATGCGCCGTTTCGGTGCAGCCTTGCCGGGTTGCCGATGATGGCAGTCGCAGCGGGTCTTGCGCCGTTTCGAACGGCCGGCCGTGGCACGCGCTACGCGAACCGCAGCAGGACATCGCGAATACAACAAGGCCGGTAACACGAATACCGGTTTTTCTTTTGACGCAGGAGCCACTGATGAATAAACAAGGATTGGTTGACGCCGTGGTTTTTTCCACCGGGTTGAACCGGGTCGCGGCCACTGAAGCAGTGGACACGGTGATCAATACGATCGTCGGCGCGGTCGCGGCCGGCGCAGCCGTTCAGCTGGTCGGTTTCGGCTCGTTCAGGCAAGGGAAGCGCGCGGCCCGAGTGGGCAGAAATCCGTCGACCGGAGAAGAGATCCGTATTGCGGCCGTGAAGACCGTCAAGTTCACCGCGGGCACCGCATTCAAGAGTGCGGTGAATGCGATCAAGAAGTAAGCGGGGCGGCGGGGCGCCAGCCAGCTGGCGGCGCAGATCGAACGGTACCGTTCGAGCGACACGCCGCCCGGCGCAACAACCGTCCTCAAAAAAAGACGGGGCATGTGCCCCGTCCCGTACGACCGGCGATGAAGCCGCGTGATTACGCCGCCACCTCCCGTGCCCGCACCATCGTCAGCGCCGCATCCTCGATCATGTCCTCCTGGCCGCCGACGAGCCGCTGCCGGCCCAGTTCGACGAGAATGTCGCGCGCCGGAATCCCGTACTTCGCCTCCGCGCGCTTCGCGAACAGCAGGAACGACGAGTAGACGCCCGCATAGCCGAGCGTCAGCGCATCGCGGTCGAGGCGGATCGGCACATCCATGATTGGCACGACGAGATCCTCGGCGACGTCCGAGATCGCGAACACGTCGACGCCCGTCTCGATCCCCATCCGGTCGCACACCGCGACGAACACTTCCATCGGCGTGTTGCCCGCGCCGGCGCCGAGGCCGGCCGCGGCCGCGTCGATCCGGTTCGCGCCGGCGGCAACCGCCGCGACGGAGTTCGCGACGCCCATCGCGAGATTGTGGTGGCCGTGGAAGCCGAGTTCCGTCTCCGGCTTCAGTGCGTCGCGCACCTGGCTGATTCGCGCGGTCACGTCGTCGGGAAGCATGTGGCCGGCCGAATCGGTGATGTAGATGCAGTTCGCACCGTACGACTCCATCAGCTTCGCCTGCACGACGAGCTGCTCCGGCGACGACATGTGCGCCATCATCAGGAAACCGACCGTATCGAGCCCGAGCGTGCGCGCAAGGCCGATATGCTGCTCCGACACGTCGGCCTCGGTGCAGTGCGTCGCGACGCGGATCGTGCCGACGCCCAGTTCGTGCGCCATGCGCAGATGCTCGACGGTGCCGATGCCGGGCAGCAGCAGCGCCGACACCTTCGCCTGCTTCAGTTCCGGAATCACGGCGCTCAGGTACGCCTCGTCGGTGTGCGCGGGGAAACCGTAGTTGACCGATGCGCCGCCGAGGCCGTCGCCGTGCGTGACCTCGATCAGCGGCACGCCGGCCGCGTCGAGCCCGCGCGCGATGTTGCGCATCTGGTCGAGCGTGATCTGGTGGCGCTTCGGGTGCATCCCGTCGCGCAGCGACATGTCGTGGACGGTGATCTTCTTGCCTGCAAGTGACATCGTGTGACTCCTCGACTCAAGCGGTAGCGGCCGTCGCGGCCAGCATCTGTTCGGCGAAACGCTCGGCCGTGGCGGCTGCGGCGGCGGTCATGATGTCGAGGTTGCCCGCGTACTTCGGCAGATAGTCGCCGAGCCCTTCGACTTCCATGAACACCGACACGCGATTGCCGTCGAACACCGGGCCATTCTTCAACGTGTAGCCGGGTACGTAGCGCTGCACTTCCTTGACCATGGCATGCACGGACGCGGTGATCGCGTCGACGTCGGGCGGCCCGTCGGTCAGGCAGTGGATCGTGTCGCGCATGATCAGCGGCGGCTCGGCCGGGTTGATCACGATGATCGCCTTGCCCTTGCGAGCGCCGCCGACCTGTTCGATCGCGCCGGACGTCGTGCGCGTGAACTCGTCGATGTTCTTGCGCGTGCCGGGGCCGACCGAGCGCGACGACACGGTCGCGACGATCTCGCCGTACGCGACCGGCTGCACGCGCGATACCGCGTACACCATCGGGATCGTCGCCTGGCCGCCGCAGGTCACCATGTTGACGTTCATCTGCGCGCTGTCGAGATGGGCGTCGAGGTTCACCGGCGGCACGCAGTACGGCCCGATCGCGGCGGGCGTCAGGTCGATCATCTTCACGCCGAGCGCGGTGAGCTTGTCGGAGTTGTCGCGGTGCACGTACGCCGACGTCGCGTCGAAAGCGATGCGGATGTCGTCGGCGGCCACGTGCGGCAGCAGCCCGTCGACGCCCTTGTCGGTGGTCTTCAGGCCGAACTCGCGCGCGCGGGCGAGGCCGTCGGATGCCGGATCGACGCCGACCATCCACACCGGTTCGAGCACCGTCGAGCGGCGCAGCTTGTACAGCAGGTCGGTGCCGATGTTGCCGGGCCCGATCAGTGCGCATTTGATTTTCTTCATCAGGATTCTTCCTTTAGATAAAGCGGACATCGCAGCTGCCGATGCCCGAGATGTGCATCGACAGCGTGTCGCCGGCCGTGACCGGAATCAGTTTCGCGAGCGAGCCGGACAGCACGATCTCGCCGGCCAGCAGCGGCACGTCGTACGCGGCGAGCGTGTTCGCGAGCCACGCGACCGCGTCGGCGGGGTGGCCGAGCGCCGCATCCCCGCGTCCTTGCGCGACGGGCTCGCCGTTCTTGTCGATCGTCATCTCGCACGCGGCGAGATCGAGCGTGCGCGGGTCGACGCGCGCATCGCCGAGCACGTACACGCCGCACGACGCGTTGTCGGCGACGGTGTCCTCGATGCGGATCGCCCAGTCGCGGATGCGCGAATCGACGATCTCGAAGCAGGGTGCGACGGCGGCCGTCGCGGCGATCACGTCGGTGCGGTCGATGCCGGGGCCGCGCAGGTCGTGCGCGAGGATGAACGCGATCTCGCCCTCGGCGCGCGGCGCGATCAGCGAGTCGGCGGCAATCGCCTCGCCGGCCGCGTAATGCATGCCGGACAGCAGGATGCCGAAATCGGGCTGGCGCACGTTCAGCATGTCCTGCACGGCCTGGCTCGTCACGCCGATCTTCTTGCCGACGACCGCTTCGCCCTGTTCGATGCGACGCTCGATGAAGCGTTGCTGGATGCGGTAGGCGTCGTCGAGCGACAGCCGGCGCGGACGGTTCGACAGCGGCGCGACCGGTGCGCGCGCGTGCCACGCGGCGTACAGTTCGTCGCCGAGCGTCGTATGCAGGCGGGAAGACATGAAAGGGCCCTCGAATGGAAAAGGCCGCCGTCGCGGGCGGCGTCGTGCGCCGGAGCACGGGCTCCGGCGCGGGGGCGCGGGCGTGCCGCGTCAGTCGATACGTCAGTTACCCGAACTGCGGATCGCGTCGGGCGAGAAGTACGCCTCGTTGAACTGCGGGCTGTTGTCGAGCTTCGGCATCGGGCCTTCGTTCGTCAGGCGGTCGGCCATGTATGCGCCGGAGACGAGATCGTGATAGAACACGACGCCCGGGTAGAACGTCTTCGCATCGAACGCATACAGCGACGTCGCGACGTTGGTACGCCACAGCAGGCCGCGCGCATCGTAGTTGTCGGCGAGCGGCGTCATCCACGTATCCTCGTCGAGATACAGCACGCGCTTCGCGTACTGGTGGCGATAGCCGCTCTTCAGCGTCGCCTGCAGCACCCACACGCGATGCAGTTCATAGCGGATATACGCCGGGTTCTCGTGGTTCTTGCCCAGCAGGTCGCTGTACTTCACCGAACTGTCCATCGCCTTGTAGTCGTTGTACGGCACGTAGATCTCGCGCTTGCCGAGGATCTTCCAGTCGTAGCGGTCGCCGGAGCCGTTGAAGAGACGGTCGTCATCCACGGTGCGGAACCCGCCCGGGCCCATCGGCTGGTCGTAGCCGTACTCGGGCGCCTGCCGCACGCGCCGCGTGCCCGGGTTGTACATCCACGTGCGCGACGAGTTGTCCGCGCCGGCCTTGTCCCAGTTCGTGAAGGAGAGGGTGATCGAGCCGCGGTCGGACAGCGGCAGCTCCGTGGCGACGCGCGCGTAGGTCCGGTTGTTCAGGTCGCTCTTCACGTCGTACTTGCCGACATTGCGCGGCGAGTAGATGTCGTAGCGCACCTTGCCCCACGCGATGTTGCCGTCGGAGTAGACGACCGCCTGGTCATAGATCGCCTGCTCGGTGCCGATTGCCGATGACATCCGCTGGTTCCACAGCAGCTCGGCCGCGGTCTTCGGGATCGGGTACGGCGCCTGCGGCGGCGCGTTCGTGAGGCCGTTCGCGTCGGACGTCATCGTCGAATCGGGCGCGTACGTGCGGATGTCCTTGTAGACGGCGTCCGTATACCGGAAGTCGCGGTGGCTCGGATAGACGATGATCTTGAACGTCGCCGGATAGCGTTTGAACATCGCCTTCTGGCCGTCGGTCAGGTGCTCCGCGTACTGCGCCATGTTTTCCGCGGTGATCGTCGCGACCGGCTTCTCGTTCGCGTACGGATCGGGGTAGCGGCCGCCGCGCTTGTACTGCACGTCGGGCGGCGTGCCGAGCCACTTACCCGACCAGTCGGGCACGCTGTTGTCCTTGCTCGCGGCACGCACCGCGCCCATCGGCGTCAGCGTGCCGTCGAGCGCCTTCAGGTCGTCCGGCGTGACCTTCGGGAACGATGCCGTCGCAGCGAGCGCGCACGCGGCCATCACCGACGCGCGCAGGAGGGGGAGACGAATTCTCTTCATGACAATCCTCTTGCTGAGTGACGAGCGGCCGGGCCGCTCAGAAGTGGTAGGTCGCCGTGGCCAGCACGTAGTCGCGATCCGCGAGCGGGCGCGTGACCGGGTTCGGCGATCCGAGGAACTTTGCGTAGACGAGCGACAGTTGCAGGTTGCTCAGGCGCGTGAAGGTCACGCCGGCCGTCACGCGGTGGTCGCCCTGGCCCGTCAGCGAGCCGAGCGCGCCGGCGAGCGGCGACGTGCCCGTCAGGTCGTGCGCGTAGGTCAGCGGCACGTCGAGATCCCAGCCGTTGAACACGTTCTTGTAGCTGAGCGTCCACGCGATCTCCATGGCGAGCGCGTTGCGCGAATTCGCGAGCGTCGTCGAGCCGTCGAGCTCGGAGATGCCGCCCGCATGCACGTACGTGATTTCGCCTGTCAGCGACTGCGAATTCGCGAGGAAGCTCGGCCCGATCGAGTAGATGCCGGACAGGTTGGTCTGCAGCACGTTCGCGCGCGTCGACTGCACACCCGTCGGTGTATTGACGAGCACGGCCGCGCCCTGGCGGTACGACACTTCGCCCGCGACGTTCACCGGGCCGACCTGCGTGGAGAAGCTCGCGCCGGTCAGCTTGATGTTGCTGAAGTAGGTCTGCTGGTACTGGAGCGTCGGGAAGTACGTGGTGACGACGCTCGGGTTCATGTCGTTGTAGTGCAGGTAGTACAGGCCGAGCTCGGTGTCGCCGAGCACGCGGAAGCGCGCGCCGATCCCCCACTGGTTGCTCGCGCTCGGCTTGTCGTCGGGGCCGCGCGGAATGATCATTCCGCCCGGGCCGATGATGTACTGCGCGCCGGGGCCCGTGACGTCGGAGTAGCTCCAGTACGTGCCGGGCGCGGTCAGCCGGTTCTGCTGGAACGAGAACTGGTAGTAGCCGAGCAGGCTGAAGTTCGGCGTGACCTGCCACTGCGTCGAGATCTGCGGCACCGGCAGCAGGATGTCCTTCACTTGCGCGCCCGCCATGTACGACTTGGTCGCGTCGGAGGGGCCCTGTGCGCCCGCGATGTTCGGGAAGAACAGGCTCTCGCCCCATGCGACGACCTGGTCGCCGACCTTCACGTTCAGGCTCGTCGAGCCGATATGGAACGTGTTGTACGCATACGCGGCGAGCAGCGTCGTGTGACCGCCCGACCAGTAGCGCGCATCGCTCGTGAAGTTGTTGTACTGGCCCGACTGGTTCACGGTGCCCGGCGCATCGTTGTAGTTCGGGCGGTGATAGGCCTGGTCGTAGAACGTGCTCGCGCGCACGAACACGCCCCAGTCGTCGTGCTTCAGGTTCACTTCGCCGAGCAGGCTGACCTGGTTCTCGATCAGCTTGTTCTTCGCGAAGTTGCGGTCGCCGTCGTCGCCGTTGATGTTCGCCGGCGTCAGCAGATTGCCGCTCGGTGCGCGGGTGCGCATGCCGAGGCCGTAACTGAGCGTGAACGTGTAGTCCAGCGTCGTGTCGGCGCCCAGCCCGATCGTGCTGCCTGCATGCGCGTCGGGAACGGCGCATGTCAGCAGTGCGGCGGCCAGCGTCGACAGCGTGGCGGTTGCCCGCTTGTCGGTACGGCGCGAAATCCGTTGATGCATGGTGTCTCCTCTTGGGGGTATCGACGACGGTCGTCTGTGCGTTGTCGTGAGAGGCAGAGTAGGGAGATCGCGGTAGCAGGGAATCGTCAAAATGAACTAGATGACTTCCCTAGGACTGGAAACGAATGCCCCCGCACCGCTTGCATGGCGTGTTTCAGCGTGCGTCGGCCTGCGCGGCCGACAGGAACGCGGGCCGTTCGCCGCCGCCGTCGAGCCGCAGGTTCGCGCCCGACGTGTACGACGCATGGGGCGACGCGAGGAACAGGCAGGCGGATGCAACGTCGTCGGGCGTCGCGAGCCGTCCGGCTGGAATCGTCGCGCGGATCGCATCGAGCGCATCGTCGTTGCCGTAGTGGCCTTCGGTGGCCGATTCCGTCTGCACGAGGCTCGGGCTGATCGCGCAGACGCGCACGCGTGGCGCCCACTCGACCGCGAGCGACGTGACCGCGTTGACGAGGCCCGCTTTCGCGGCGCCGTATGCGGCCGTGCCGGGCGACGGCCGCGACGCGCTGATGCTCCCGATGAACAGCATCACGCCGCCTTCGGGCTGCGGCTGCATGATCGCGTTCACGCGCTGCGCGAGCTGCAGCGGTGCGATCAGGTTCAGCCGCACGATCGATTCGGTGAAGCGCGGCGAAGCATCGGCCGCGAGCGCGAACGGCGAGCCGCCCGCGTTGTTGACGAGCACGTCGAGGCCGCCGGCCGTCGCGCGGATCGTCGCGAGCATCGCGTCGACCTGCTCGATGTCGCGCAGGTCGGCCGCGACGAAGGCCGCCGTGCGGCCATTGGCCGATGGCGGCGTGTCGGGCGCGCTGCGCCCGCACACGAACACGCGTGCGCCTGCCGCGAGAAACCCCTCGGCGATACGCCGCCCGATACCCTTGGTGCCGCCCGTCACGAGCACCGTCTTGCCGCTGTAGTCGAATCCGTTCATCGTTGCCTCCGTTTCGGTGGGCCGATGATAGGAAGAAGCGCGCGCGGCTTCGTAGTCTGAAAGGATGATGCCGGCCGGGGCTGGCGGCGCAATCATCGTGGCAGGCATCCATCGAACGACGAAGGAGACAACCCGCGATGACGACCCTCACGACGCCGCCGGCCGGCATCTTCACCGACGTACCGGGCGGCATGCGCCTGCACCATTTCGAGGCGGGCGAGGGTCGGCCCGTGGTGTTCATCCACGGCAGCGGCCCGGGCGCCAGCGGCTTCAGCAACTTCAAGCACAACGTCCCGGCGTTCGCGGCGGCCGGCTATCGCGCGATCGTCGTCGACCTGCCGGGCTACGGGCAATCGTCGAAGCCGTCCGACGTCGCCTACACGCTCGATTTCTTCGTCGACGCGCTGCATGCGCAACTGGCCGCGCTCGGGATCGGACCGGCCGTGCTGCTCGGCAACTCGCTCGGCGGCGCGATCGCGCTCAAGTACGCGCTCGACTATCCGGACGAAATCGACGGGCTGATCATGATGGCGCCGGGCGGCGTCGAGGATCGCGAAACCTATTTCCGGATGGAAGGGATCCAGCGGATGGTGAAGCTGTTCACCAATCGCCAGATGAATGACGACACGATGCGCGAACTGCTGACGCTGCTCGTGCACGACCCGGCGATCGTCACCGACGCGCTCGTCGCCGAGCGGATGAAGGTGTGCGTCGAGCAGCCGACCGAAGTGCTGTCGACGATGAGCGTGCCGAACCTGACCGGTGCGCTCGGCGACCTGCGCTGCCCGATACTCGGATTCTGGGGTACGGACGATCGCTTCAATCCGGTTGGCGGCGCACTGACCTTCCTCGAACGCTGCCGCGATGCGCGCTTCGTGCTGATGAACCGGTGCGGCCACTGGGTGATGGTGGAACACGCCGATTATTTCAATCGGGAATGCCTCGATTTTCTGGCGACGCGGAATACGCGATAACGCCGGATGCCCCTCAAGGCCGCCGCGCAGGCGAGCGGCCCCTCTGAACCTACGGAGACACCATGAAACTCATCGAAGAACTGTTCGACCTGCGCGGCAAGGTCGCCGCGATCACCGGCGGCGCCCGCGGCATCGGCGCGGAGACGGCGCGCACGCTGGCCGCCGCCGGCGCGAGCGTGGCCATTCTCGACGTGCTGTCGCAGCCGGCGGAAGCGCTGGTCGAGGAAATCCGCGCGCAGGGCGGCGAGGCGGCGTTCTGGTCGCTCGACGTGACGCACGAGGCCGACGTGGCGCGCGTGTTCGGCGAGATCGTCGCGCGCTTCGGGCGCCTCGACGTGCTCGTGAACAACGCGGGCATCGAAGGGCACAACGTGCCGACGCACGAGCTCACGCTCGCGCAGTGGCAGCGCGTGCTGGACGTGAATGTGAACGGCGTGTTCCTGTGCACGCGCGCGGCGATTCCGCATATCGACGCGGCCGGCGGCGGGTCGATCGTGAACCTGTCGTCGATGTACGGGATCGTCGGCGGCCCCGACGTGCCCGCGTATCACGCATCGAAGGCCGCGGTGCGGATGATGGCGAAGGTCGACGCGATGCTGTACGCGGCGAAGAACATCCGCGCGAACTCGGTGCATCCGGGCTATATCCGCACGCCGATGCTCGAGGACGCGTTCCGCCAGATGGGGCAGGACCCCGACAACGTGTTCGGTTATCTGCAGACGCATGTGCCGATGGCGAAGATCGGCAGCCCGCGCGACATCGCGGCCGGCATCCTGTATCTCGTGTCGCCGGCCGGTCGTTACGTGACGGGCGCGGAGCTCGTGATCGACGGCGGGTACACCGCGCGCTAACGCGAGTCGGTACGCGCAACGGAACAGGAGACAGGCAGTTGAAAGTGCTCGTGGCAGTGAAACGCGTGGTCGACGCGAACGTGAAAGTCGGCGTGAAATCCGACCGGACGGGCGTCGACATCGCGAACGTGAAGATGTCGATGAACCCGTTCGACGAGATCGCGGTGGAAGAGGCCGTGCGGTTGAAGGAAGCCGGTGTCGTGACCGAAGTGGTCGCCGTATCGGTCGGCGTGGCGCAGGCGCAGGAAACGCTGCGCACGGCGCTCGCGATCGGCGCGGACCGCGCGATCCTCGTCGAATCGAATGACGGGGTCGAGCCGCTCGGCGTCGCGAAGGTGCTGAAGGCGCTGGCCGACAAGGAGCAGCCGCAACTGGTGATCCTCGGCAAGCAGGCGATCGACGACGATTCGAACCAGACCGGCCAGATGCTGGCCGCGCTCGCTGGCTTGCCGCAGGCGACGTTCGCGTCGAAGGTGGCGATCGCCGACGGCCGTGCGACGGTCGCACGCGAAATCGATGGCGGTGCGGAAACGCTGTCGCTTCAATTGCCCGCAGTCGTGACGACCGACCTGCGCCTGAACGAGCCGCGCTACGTGACGCTGCCGAACATCATGAAGGCGAAGAAGAAGCCGCTGGAAATCGTGAAGCCCGGCGACCTTGGCGTGGACGTGACGCCGCGTTTGAAGGTGCTCAACGTGAACGAGCCGCCGAAGCGCGCGGCCGGCGTGAAGGTGCCGGATGTGCACACGCTGGTCGCGAAGCTGAAGACCGAAGCCAAGGTGCTGTAACAGGGAACGCAACGAAATGACGATTCTGGTAATTGCCGAGCATGACAATGCATCGATCAGGGCCGCGACGCTGAATGCCGTGGCGGCAGCCCAGGCACTTGGCGCAGCGGGCGGCGGCGACGTGCATGTTCTGGTCGCTGGCCACGATGCGCAAGCGGCGGCAGACGCAGCGGCGAAGATCGCCGGTGTGTCGAAGGTGCTGCTGGCCGATGCGCCGCACCTGGCAGACGGTCTGGCCGAGAACGTCGAAGCGACGGTGATGAACGTCGCGAACGCGTACTCGCATGTCGTCGCGCCCGCGACCGCCTGCGGCAAGAACATCGCACCGCGTATCGCCGCGAAGCTGGATGTCGCACAGATCTCCGAGATCACGGCCGTCGTGTCGGCCGATACATTCGAACGCCCGATCTACGCGGGCAATGCGATTGCGACGGTGCAGTCGAGCGATCCGGTCAAGGTGATCACGGTGCGTGCGACGGGTTTCGATCCGGTGGCGGCCGAAGGCGGCAATGCGACGGTCGAGAAGATCGCGGCAGCGGCCGACGCAGGCCAGTCGCAGTTCGTGAGCCGTGAAGTGACGAAGCTGGACCGGCCGGAACTGACCAGTGCGACCATCGTCGTGTCGGGCGGGCGCGGCCTCGGTAGCGGCGACAACTACACGAAGGTGCTCGAACCGCTGGCCGACAAGCTGCAGGCCGCACTCGGCGCATCGCGCGCGGCGGTCGACGCCGGCTACGTGCCGAACGACTACCAGGTCGGCCAGACCGGCAAGATCGTCGCGCCGCAACTGTACATCGCGGTCGGCATCTCGGGCGCGATCCAGCATCTGGCCGGCATGAAGGATTCGAAGGTGATCGTCGCGATCAACAAGGATCCGGACGCGCCGATCTTCAGCGTGGCCGACTACGGCGTGGTCGGCGACCTGTTCACGCTCGTGCCGGAAGCGGTCGCGGCGCTCTGACGATGCCGTTGTTCGAATTCAACGGGATGCGGCCGCGCGTCGATCCGTCCGCGTATGTCGATCCGAGTGCGGTCGTGATCGGCGACGTGACGATCGGCGCGCGCTGCTACATCGGCCCGCATGCAAGCCTGCGCGGCGACTTCGGCGCGATCGTCGTCGAGAACGGCAGCAACGTGCAGGACGGCTGCGTGCTGCATGTCGGGATCGGCGAGACGTGCCGGCTCGGCGTGAACAGCCACATCGGCCACGGCGCGATCGTGCATGGCGCGACGCTCGAACCCGACACGATGATCGGGATGAACGCGGTGGTGATGGACGGTGCGACGATCGGCGCGACGACGATCGTCGCGGCCTGCGCGTTCGTGAAGGCCGGTTACGACGTGCCGCGCGGCGTGCTGCTCGCCGGCATGCCGGGGCGCGTCGTGCGGCGGCTGAGCGATGCGGAGATCGAAGCGAAGGCGAACGGGACGCGGATTTATCAGCAACTGGCAGCGGATTGCCTGAGGACGATCAGGTCGGTCGACGGTTGACCAAGACCGCACATCATTCGCGCGGGGCGGTCAATCGGGTCGATAACCGATCGATTGCATCGTGCATCGTCATTGGCTTAAGATCGGCGTGAGTCCATCCACGCGTTCAGCGCCCATGAAGAAGAGCATCAGCCTGCGGGTCGCCGTCATCGCGTCAGCCGTGGCCGTGTACAGCATCTACATGCACATTCAGCAACTGATCAGCGGCTGCATGTGGGTCAGGGGCTATCAGCGTTGCAGTTTCGAGAACAGCACGAACTTCGAAGGCTTGATGGATCTGGACCTGATGATCACCTGTTGCTGGGTCGCCGCGGCGGTGGTCGGCTGGATTTCCGTTGCGCAGGCCGCGAAGAAGCCGGGTTAGCCGCCGCCGAGCGGGTCGAACGCGATCGCTGTCAATCCGTGACAACGCGGATCGGCGCGGTGCAATCACGTGCTGCGCCGGCGGCGCCATGCCACCGGAACCGTCAGAACCGCGTGCGGATCCCCGCGCCGTAGGTGCAACCGGCCGACAGGTTCGACACGCGATC
The DNA here is from genome assembly GCF_057439935.1 of Burkholderia cepacia complex sp. TUM26381. NCBI lineage: Bacteria > Pseudomonadati > Pseudomonadota > Betaproteobacteria > Burkholderiales > Burkholderiaceae > Burkholderia > Burkholderia cepacia complex sp. TUM26381. Next base: position 1,540,638 of record NZ_CM172007.1, read on the forward strand.
GTACAGATACCCCGCATACACATCGGTGCGTTTCGACAGCGGATAGTCGTAGCTGACTGACGCCGTGCTGCGTGCCTGGTCGAGCGCACTGTTGTCGCGCGAATACGCATACGACGCCAGGATCCGGCCGATGCCGACCGGGATCGTGACGCCGCCCTGCAGCAGGTTCACGTGAAAGTTTCCGCCTGCCAGCGTGTTGCCGAGATACGTGTATTCGCCGAACAGCTTCACGACACGCAGGTCGTACGATGCGCCGATCTGTGCGGCCGTCTGGCTTCGCAAGCCCTTCAGCAGCTTGCCGAGATCGCCCGGTGCGGAACTGAAGTTCAGGTACTGGTAGACGGCGCCGATGGCCAGCGCGCCGCGCGTGAATTGCGCCTGCGCCGCGAATTTCTTCGCGCCGTTCTCGCCCGGCTGGTTGCCGGGCGCGTACATGGCCGCGCCGCTCAGCCCGCCGAAGTCAGGCGTCGAATACTGGACGGCGTTGCTCCACGACGTGCCGCCCGGTATGCCCTGGTCGGTCGGGAAGCCGGGGTAGGTGCCGAGGCTGGAATACAGCTGCACGATCGTCGGCGAGAACGTGAACGACGCGTAGAACGGATTGAACTTCGCCGATTGTAGGTAGAGCAGGCTGCTCTGCCGCCCGAGCGCGAGCGCGCCATATGGCGAACCGATGCCGACATACGCGTTGCGGGAAAACGTCGGGTCGCCGTCGAACGAGCCGAACCGGCCATTCTGCGGGCGGAAGAAGCCTTCGATCGCGAAGACGGCCTTGTAGCCGCCGCCGAGATCCTCCTGGCCGCCGAATCCCCAGAACGACGTCGACAGCCCGCCGCCGCCCTGTTGCGCGGTGCCCGGGTTGCCGGGCACGCGCTGGTAGCCGGCCCACGCGTCGACGATGCCGTACAGCTGCACGGTCGATTGCGCGTGCGCGTGTGTGCAGATCGCCAATGCGGCGACGGGGGCGGCCAGGCGAACCATCCGGTTCAGCGTGGCGATGCAAATGCGTTTGATCGGCATGATGGGTTCTCTTCACTCTTTCTGACGGCGAGCGGAAGCCGGCGCCGCGAACGAAGCGTCGGTGCCGGGATGCAAGGCGGGGAGCGGCGCGCAAGCCGCGCAGGAACCGGTGTGCGGCTGCGCCGCGGCACCGGGCGAAGCGAAGGGCGCTAGTGGGCGCGGTGCTCCAGCGAGCGGCGTTGCAGCGACGCCGTCATGCCCCTGGCCTTCCGGAACAGGAAGAAATAGAGCTTGATGTATTGCCCGACCAGGATCGCGTTCATGAACGTGCCTTCCCGGATGAATTCGGGCTTGCCGAGGAAGGCCAGACCGATCGCCGCGCTGACGAGCAGCAGTGTGCAGTCGAAGCTCGTCTTGATGTCGCCCCAGCGCCAGCCGGTGCGCTCGAAGATCGCGTTGACGAACATGTCGATCGGCATCAGCACGAGGTTCGCGCGGATCATCAGGAACAAGCCGAACGCCAGCAGCGCATCCGCGAACGCGAGCAGGCCCAGTTTCGGCAGGTAGTCCTGGAAGCCGATCGAGCGCGTCAGCATCAGGTTCAGGTCGAGGCAGCTGGCCAGCACGAAGGCCGGGATCAGCGACGCCAGGTGCCTGGCGCGGAAATCCTTGCGCAGCACCAGGAACGTGAGGAACAGCATGAACAGCTCGAGCATGAAGTTGTACGTGCCCTGGCTCAGCGGCCGGTAGACGAGCGTCATCGTCCGCGTCAGGCTGCTTTGCGGCGAGATGCCGATGCCGGCACGGATCGCGAAGCTGATGCCGAGCGTGAGGATGTAGATGCCGACGACATAGGTGATCCAGCGCCGGGTGAGGCTGCCGGTATCGATGACTTCCGCTTCCCTTGCATGGTGCGCCATGGTGGTCCCTTGGTGGTCTTCGTGTTGCCGCGCGTGTCGGGGCGCCGGTTGGCCGGCGGCGCGATGCGCTGTCGTGGGCGGGCACGCACGAAGGTAACCGGGCGAAAGTGCCGGTGCCATCCGCGCTTCCCATAGCCGGCGGGGCCCGTGGGCGCCCGCCGGTCGTCTCCTCCTGCAGGCCGGCGTCAGGCCATGAAGCCGAAGCGGTCGAGCGAGATGAACAGCGTCAGCAGCTTGTTCACCACGGGTTCGCCCTCATTGCGGTTGCCGAGCGCTTCGAGTGCCTGGTCGATCGAACGCGTCGCGCCGAGCAGGTCGGCGAGGTTCATGTTCGCCATCACGCCGTAGATGTCGAGCGGCAGCACGGCTTTCACCGCGCGGTCGTCGGTCACCACGCAGCCGCCCACGTACGAATCGACCTGCCGCAGGCAATGGCACATCTCGTCGCTGTCGCGGCCGACCGCGACGAAGTACGCCTTCGGCGCCGGCCAGAACGTCGCCACCGCGCCGCGCTCGATCGACACGCCCTTGAACAGCCCGTTGACCACGTGACGCTTGCCGTTCGCATAGCGCTGCACGACTGCGATGCGGTTGAGCGTGACGCCCGCCACCTCCGGCACGACCTTGCCGTCGCGGAACGGCACCCACACTTCCTGGAAGAACTTCTCGTGGCCGCGCCCGTACACGTCGAACAGGTAGACCTTCGCTTGCGTGCCGTCTTCGGAGACCTCGAGCGGCACGAGATCCAGTTGTGCGGGCGTCAGGTCGCCGAGGCCCGGCACCGGTTGCTTCACCATGCCCGAGTAGTCGACGTCGGCCTGCTTCAGCAGCTTGCGGTCGCGGGCGACCAGTTCACCGTCCTTGAACACGTAGCGCGGGTTGATCTTCGACAGGCTGTCGGTCAGCACGATATCGGCGAAGCGGCCCGGCGTCAGCGATCCGAAGCGGTTGTCCATCCGGAATGCGCGCGCCGTGTAGAGCGTCGCCATCTTGATCGCCTGGATCGGATCGATGCCCATCTCGGCGCACAGCGACACGATCCAGTCCATGTGGCCCTTGGTCAGCAGCCGGTCCACCGAGATGTTGTCCGCGCACAGCTGGAAGTTCTCGGATGGCCATTTCCGCTTCACGATCGCGCGCAGCATGATCTTGATCACCTCGGGGCTGCCGACGCCGAACTTGATCTGCGTCTGCAGCCCGTAGCGCACGCTTTTCTCGATGTCGTCTTCCTTCCACACGTCGTGGTTCGCGAACGCGCCGATCGCGGGCATGTAGTTCAGCATCATGTCCGACAGCGCGGTCACGCCCCAGTGCGTGTTCATGAAACCGCCTTTCGCGCGGCCCAGCGCCGATTTGCGGAAGTCGTCGTCGTTGCCCACGCTGTAGGTCAGATGCGCGAGTTCGCCGAGGCCGATCACCGGATCCATCTTCAGCAGTGCGTCGGTCACGTCGACCGAGGTCTTCTTGCCGGGCGCGAACGCGAACACGCGATACGGCAGGCGGTCGTGATCGCGGAACAACTGCTCGGTGGCCGGCACGGCCTCGGCACCGGCGGCGCTGACGAAATCGAGGCATTCGGAGAAGATCGTCGTCGTGCCGCACGGCACGATCGCCTCGGCGAACGCGGCCGGATGCGCGAGCTGCGCATCGAAGTGGATGTGCGCGTCGATCAGCCCGGGAATCGCGTAGAGGCCTTCGCCATCGAATACCTCGCGCACGCGGATCGCGGTTTCGTCGGGGTTCAGCGCGACGATGCGCTTGTCGTACACGAGGATCGAGCCCTGATAGACCGTCTCGCTGTGCACGTCGAGGATGTTCAGATTCTTCAGCAGGAGATCGGCTTCCTTCTTCCCGTTGAGAATGTCGAAAATCGCGCGCACCTGGTCGTAGTGGGCGGCCACCTGGTCGCGTTGTCCGGCGGTGCCGGCCGTTCTCTCGCTGACTGCTTGGTACATGACTTGTCTCGCTTTCATCGGTTGGTTTGAACCTGCTTTTGCGCCGCAGCAAACGCGGTCGCCGCAGCGTGCGCGTACCGGCCGGGCGGTGCCGTCGGCCCACGAACGCGACAGGACTCATGAAAACCGAATTCACCGTTTCTAAAAAGCAGCGTTTTTTGCGCGGAGCGTGCGCTTTTCGAGTACGCTTGGCCGACTCCAGGAGACCGGTGCCATGCTCCATTCACGATTGCTGCGCTACATCGACGAAGTCGCGCGGTGCGGCTCGATTCGCGCGGCCGGCGAAAAGCTTCACGTCGCGCCGTCCGCGATCAACAAGCACGTGTTGCTGCTCGAGGAGGAGATCGGCGAGCCGTTGTTCGAGCGCCTGCCGCGCGGGCTGCGGCTGACGCCGGCCGGCGAGATCCTGCTGGCCCACGTGCGCAGGACGATGTCGGAGTACCGGCAGGTCGAGGCCGAGATCCGCAATCTCAACACGCTGCAGAAGGGCGAGGCGATCGTCGCGACGGTGACCGGCCTGGCCAGCGGCATCGCGTCTACTGCGGCCGCGAATTTCTGCGCACAGCATCCCCACGTCAGGATTTCGATTCGGGTGATGTCCGTGCGCGAGATCGCCGAAGCGCTCGCCAGCGGCGAAGCCGATCTCGGCCTCGGCTTCAACCTGCCGCCGTCGCCGCAGCTCGAAAGCCTGTGGGAAATGGATACGAGCCTCGGCGCGGTGATGTCGCCGAAGCATGCGCTCGCGCGAATGGAATCGATTCCGCTCGCGTACTGCGCGTCGTATCCGCTGATCTTTGCCGATCGCGCGATGCTGATGCACGGCATCGTCGCCGATACGTTCGAGGAGGCGGGGATCGACGTCGAGCCGGCATTCCGCACCAATTCGATCGAGACGATGAAGCGGCTTGCTGCCGCGAGCGAAAGCATCGCGTTCCTGAGCAAATTCGACATCGCGGAGGAATACCGGCAGGAGAGCCTGACGTACCGGCCGATCCGCGATCGCGCGTTCAGCCGCAACGTGCTCGCGCTCGTGCGCCGCGAAAAGCACGGCCGGGGGCTGGCGAGCCTGCTGCTGGCCGAGGAGATCATGACGATCCTCGGCGAGATGAGTAGCTGAGCGGCTCGGCGCAGCGGGCTCGCGCACACCGGCAATCGTTGTGTTTTTCCCTTTCGTGCCGGGATAATGATCCGGCATCGCGCGCTGCGCGAGGGGAGACGCCCATGCAATTTCCGACGGGATCGGTGGTCGCGCTGAGTTCGGCCGCCGCGACGATGTTTTCGCTGGGCATGCTGTTTCTCGGCTACTGGGGTTGGCACGAGGCGCTGCCCTGGCGGTTCGGCGACTACGTCGTGATCTTACCCGCGCTCGCGGGCTTCGCGTGCCTCGCCAGCGTGCCGTTTCTCGCGACGTCGCCGATGAAAACGCCCGACGACGAGTCGCGGATGTTCGTCGCGCGGCGCGTGTTTCTCTGTGGCGCGAGTTTGGTGTGGTGTGCGATCGTCGCGTCGCTGTTCGTGTGAGATCCGGGCGCCGGGACGATCGCCGGCGCCGCCTTGCGGGCATGCGTCGCAATGTCTTGCGTAAGGCCGGCACGCCGGGTTTTCACGCTGCCATCCGTGCTTTGATTTCCCCGATACCGTGCACTAGATTCGAAGCGTTCATGTATTGAAACGCGCGAGGTGGAGCCATGACGCCTTGGGAGATTCAGGGTACCGAAATGATCAGTTGTAATTGCTCGTACGGTTGCCCGTGCCAGTTCAATGCACTGCCGACCCACGGCAATTGCGAAGCGATGGGGGCGCTGTCGATCGACAGCGGTCACTACGGCGACGTGGTGCTCGACGGCGTCAGGATCGCGGTCGTGTTCCAGTGGCCGGGCGCCGTGCACGAAGGCCGGGGCAAGTGCCAGCCGATCGTCGACGAGCGCGCCAGTCCGGCGCAGCGCGACGCCGTGCTGAAGATCATGACCGGTCAGGATACCGATCCGTTCGCGACGATGTTCTCGGTGTATGCGTCGACGCTCGAGCATGCGTTCGATCCGATCTTCACGAAGATCGATTTCGACGTCGATGTCGATGCGCGGCGCGGCCAGATTCACGTGGAAGGCGTGTTCGACGCCAGTGGCGAACCGATCCGCAACCCGGTGACGGGCGCCGAGCACCGCGTGCGGATCGACCTGCCGAACGGTTTCGAGTATGAGCTGGCCGAAATCGGTTCGGGCACGGGCCGCTCGCAAGGCAACATCGCGCTGAATCTCGACGGCACCTATGCGCAGTTCGCGCGGCTGCACCTGAACAACCACGGGTTGATCCGGCATCGCGTCGCGGCATGACCCCGTTCGACACCTGGCTCGGGCGGGAGCGCGTCATCACGCTGCTCGGCATGGCCGTGCTCGTCGGCATCTGCTGGTTCTACCTGTGGACGGGTGCGGGAACCGGCATGTCGGCGCTGGACATGACGGCCGTCGCGCTCTTTCCGCATCGGCTCGCGGGCGGCATGGGCAGCATGGACCCGTCGCTGCCGACCGTGATCGTCATGTGGTGGGTGATGATGATCGCGATGATGACACCCGGCGCCGCGCCGCTCGTGATGCTGTACCGGCGTGTGCTGCGGCAGCGCGGCGGCGGGGAGGCGGGCTCGGCGTTGACGTCGGTGTCGCTGCTGGCCGGCTATCTGACGACATGGCTCGCGTTCTCGATCGGCGCGGCGTTGCTGCAGGCGATGTTGCAGCCGGCCGGGCTGATCTCCGCCATGATGCTGTGGTCGAAGAGCGCGGTGCTGTCCGCGATCGTGCTGGCGCTGGCCGGGCTCTATCAATTCTCGCCGCTGAAACGCGCGTGCCTGCGGCAATGCCGTGCGCCGGCCGCGTTCCTCGTCGCGCACTGGCGGCCGGGCGTGGCCGGCAGTTTTCTGCTCGGCGTGCGGCACGGCGTGGTTTGCGTGGGCTGCTGCTGGTTGCTGATGGCGTTGCTGTTCGTCGGTGGCGTGATGAACGTCGTGTGGATCGCCGCGTTGTCGCTGTTCGTGTTCGCGGAAAAAGTCCTGCCCGGCGGCGAACGCATCGGCCGCGTGCTGGGCGTCGTGCTGATCGCGTGGGCCGGTGTCACGTTGATCGTGTGACGCGCCGCGCCGGCGTACAGCGAAACGTGCCCGGCCCGATGGAAGGCTAGCGGTGCAGACGTGCTTTCAAGCCGTCGGCGCGCGGTGCGCGATGGTCTTCGTGGTGACACCGGTGTTCGCGGGCGGCGACATGTCCGGCACGAACATGGGCGATACGTCGATATCGGCGCCGGATGCGAAGCTGTCCGACGCCGAGGTCAAGGAGATCGACGCCGGGCGCGGGCGGGTGACGCTGAAGCACGGCACGCTCGACAACGTCGGGATGCCGCCGATGACGATGGCGTTCAAGGTCGGCGATGCGGGCATGATCCCGCCGCTGTAGGCGGGCGACAAGGTGAGGGTCCGGGTTGAAGACGTCAACGGCACGCTCACGATCGTAAAGCTCGTAAAGCTCGTAAAGCTCGTAAAGCTCGTAAAGCTCGTAAAGCTCGTAAAGCGGCCGTGACGGGTGACGTCATGCGTCGTGATCCACGAACACCTTGTTGGCGCCCGCCTTGTACAACCGCTTGCCGAGATTCGGGTAGTCGCACACGTCGTGCTCCGGACGATCGCCGGCCACGATATAGACAAGCGGCGCGTCGCCGGTATTGCGCATCGTGTGCGCGGGGCCGCCGCGCGGAAATCCCATGAAATCTCCCGGGCCGACCGGGCAGGTCTGGCCGTCGATGGTGGCTTCGCCGCTTCCGGACAGCACGTAGACGCATTCTTCCCCGTACAGGTGCCGGTGATATTCGGTCGATTCGTGCCCCGGCATCAAGGTCATCAGATGGAAGCCCAGTTGCGTCAGCCCGGTCGCATCACCCAGAGATCGCTTCAGGCGCGCGGCATTCGCGTTCAACGGATGGACGGAATGTTCCGGTTCCATTGCGGTGATCTCGGCGGCGGTCAGGATTTCTCGCGGATTGTTCATCGTCTGTCTGGTCCGGGGATCGGGGCGCCGGTGGCGCCGATGGCGGGGATATCGGGGCAGGTATCGACGATAGCACCGTTGGGTGTGCGCGAAGGAGAGCGGCGACGTCGCGCCCGGTCATTTGTCGCGCGGTGCTACGTAACGCCGGATGCGTGTTACGCACGGTTTACCGGAACGTAAGGTGCGCGTGCGCGGATCGAGCGGGCGACGGTGCCGGGCGTCACCCGCGTGAGGCGCGGCGGGACGGCGCGATCCGATGCGATGGCCGGATCGTCAGAGATCCTGAGGGCGATGGCACGGTAGATGCTTGCTGGAAGGATCGAGCAAAAAAACGGACGGGGATTTCCATGCACAATCATTTCATCAATGCAAATGTTGCGGTCGCGGCCATCGCTGCGGCGTGTGCGCTGGCGGCATGCGGCGGCGGCGACATCACGGCGCCGACGCTGCCGGGTAACAACATCGGGACGAGCACGAGCGGGACCAGTGGCACGAGCGGTAGCAGCGGCACAAGCAGTAGCGGCACGAGCGGTAGCAGTGGCACGAGCAGCAGTGGCACGAGCAGCAGCGGCACGAGCAGCAGCGGCACGAGCAGCAGCGGCACGAGCAGCAGTGGCACGAGCAGCAGTGGCACGAGCAGCAGTGGCACGAGCAGCAGCGGCACGAGCAGCAGCGGCACGAGCAGCAGCGGCACAAGCAGCAGCGGCACGAGCAGCAGCGGCACGAGCAGCAGCGGCACGAGCAGCAGTGGCACGAGCAGCAGTGGCACCAGCAGCAGTGGCACCAGCAGCAGCGGCACCAGCAGCAGCGGTTCGAGCAGCGGTACGCCGGGCACGAACGGCATCATCAGTTCCATCGGCGGCGTCGTCATGGCAGCGGGCACGACGATCAAAGGCGTGACGCCCCCCGTCGGCAAGGACGTGACGGCGGGGCTTGGCAACACGGTCATCGGCGCCGGCACGATCATTCGCGATACCTCCAATGCGGTGAGCAACGGGATCGGCCAGATCGGCATCGCGTCGAATCCGGTCGGCACGACCGTTGCCGGCCTCGGTTCCATCGTCGGTTCGACGAGTAACCCGGTCACCGGCCTGAGCCAGGCCGTGAAGGCGCTCGGCACCGGGCCGCTCGCGCCGCTGGCGCCCGTCACGGCGCCGGTCGGCGGCTTGCTCGACACGGTGGCCGGCGGTCTCCAGGCGGGCGGCGCAACACTCGGCGCGACCCTGTCGTCGGGCCCGGTGCAACAGACTACGCAGGCGATCAGCAACGCGATCACGCCACTCGTCACGACCACCGGCCAGCTTACGCAGCAGGTCGGCACGGCGACGGGCCTCGGACAGCCGGTTGCCGGCCTGCTCGGGCAAGTCGGTGCAGCGATCACGTCGGCAGGCGTCAAGGTGACGTCCGCGTCGTCGCAGCCGATCGTCGGCGCCCTCGGACAGGTCGCTTTCGCGCTCGGCAACACGGTGACCAATGCAGGCGGTCTCGTGAGTCCGAAAGGCGCGAACGGCGGCGTGCCGGTTTCCGGTCTGGTGACCAGCGTCGTCGGCGGCATACCGGCGACCGTGGTGAACGGGCCCGGGGCCGGTACGGGCGGCGGTACGGCGTCGGGCGGCGCGGGCAATCCGCTCGCACCCGTTACGTCGCTGGTGGGTGGCCTGCTCGGTGGCGTGACCGGCGGCGTCGCCGGCAAGTAACCGGCAAGTAACCGGCAAGTAACCGGCAAGTAACCGGCAAGTAACCGGCAAGTAACCGGCAAGTAACCGGCAAGTAACCGGCAAGTAACCGGCAAGTAACCGGCAAGTAACCGGTAAGTAACATGTAAGTAACAGGTAAGTAACAGGTAAGTAACAGGTAAGTAACAGGTAAGTAACAGGTAAGTAACAGGTAAGTAGCAGGTAAGTAACCGGTAAGTAACCGGCGCGTGCCGATCGTCCCGGGCACGTCGGATGGCCGGCCGCCGGCCGGAGATCGGCCGGTCATCGCCACTCGCGACGGTCGCGACGAGGCCGGCCGTACCGTGTCGATCGACAGGTCAGGCGCGGGTGCCGTCGACCTTCGACGGCGGCCGTGCCAGCCCGCGCACCGGCACGGGCGTTGACATGACGATCGACGTGCGCGTTTCGCCGTACAGGTTGATGCGCTCGATCAGTTGTTCGAGATGGGTCATGCTGGTTGCGACGAACCGCATCACGTACGAATCCGCGCCCGTCACGTGACGGCATTCGACGACTTCGGGAATCGACTCCAGCAGCTTGAGGAATTTCGCCTTGGCCGGCTGCGGCACCGTGATGCCGATCAGCGCGCTCACCGGGTAGCCGGCCGCGGCCGGATTGATCCGGGCCGTGTAACCCTCGACGACGCCGGACGCCTCGAGGCGCTTCACGCGCTCCGTCACCGCCGGCACCGACAGGTGAACCTGACGCGCGAGTTCCGTATAGCTGATGCGGCCGTTCGCTTGCAACAGCGCCAGTACCTTCCAGTCCAGATCATCCATCGCGGCGGGATTTTTTAAGGTGGAGCCCCCATTTTTCCTTAAAAACCGCATTCAGCGATGACCGGACTTTCCCTACGATGCCTGTTCAACCCGCGGGATGTCGCAAGGAGCAGGCAATGTTGTTCATCAAGTCCGTCGTGATGGGGCTGTCGATCGCGGTGCCGGTCGGCCCGATCGGCATGCTGTGCATTCAGCGCAGCCTGAGCCGCGGCTTTCAGGCGGGGTTCGCGACGGGCATCGGCGCCGCGTGTGCCGATGCGATCTACGGGTTGCTCGGTGCGCTCGGCATCGCGGGTATCGTCACCGCATTCCCGATGCTGACCGTCGGCCTGAAAATTGGCGGCGGCGCGTTCCTCGTGTGGCTCGCGTGGACGATCGGGCGTCAGGCGCCGGCCGCGTCGGCGGTGCAACGCGACCTGCCGCGCACGACCGTCCTGCGCGATTTCCTGACGACGTTCGGCCTCACGCTGTCGAACCCGATGACGATCGTGTCGTTCATCGGGATTTTCGCGGCGCTCGGCCCGCTGCAGGCTGCGCGGGAAGGCGCGATGTGGCCGGCCGTGGCGTGGATGGTCGCCGGCGTGTTCATCGGTTCCGCCACGTGGTGGCTGTGCCTGAGCAGCGCGACTGCGGCGCTGCGCACGAAGCTGTCGTTCGCGTTCATGCACGGGTTGTCGCGCGTGTCGGCCGCCGTCATCGCGGTATTCGGCGCGATCCAGCTGGTCGCGGGTGTGCGCGGCCTGCTCGGGTCCTGACGCGGGGCGCCGTTCTAGCGAGTGCTTGCGGCAGGCAGCGCCGGCAAATGCGCATGCACGAAGCGCGCGATCTCCTGGCTCAGCTCGATGTCCTCCGGCGCACCCATGAACCCGCCGTGCGGCATCCCTTCGAACACGTGCAGCTCGGTGGGCACCTGCGCGCGCCGCAACGCGCGATGCAGGCGCACGGCGTTCGACAGGAACAGGTCGCGCGTGCCGCTCTGGATGAACGTCGGCGGGAAGCCGGCGGCGAAATCGCCGAACAGCGGCGACAGGTACGGATGCGCGAGATCGGCGCCGTTCGCGTACAACAGGTTGTTCGGCATCAGCGACGCGGGCAGCACGACATCGACGAGCCGGTTGGTCTCGAAGCTGTCGCCGGATTCGGTCAGGTCGGCTTCCGGCGACAGCAGCACCAGCGCGGCCGGCAGCGGCAAGCCTTCGTCGCGGGCGCGCAGCACCATCGCGGCTGCGAGATTGCCGCCGGCCGAGCGGCCGCCGATCACGACGTTTTCCGGCGCGTGGCGCGCCAGCACGTGCGCATAGGTCGCGATGCAATCGTCGAGTGCGGCCGGATACGGATGGCCGGGCGGCATGCGGTAGTCGACGCCGTAGCAGCGCATGCCGAGCCGGTCGGCCTGCATTTGCGCGCCGGCGCGGCACGCGGCGCCGCCGCCGACGATCAGTGCGCCGCCGTGCAGGTCGATGTAGGCGCATGCATCGGACACCGGCGCTTCGGGCGTCGCGACATGCACGTCCGCGTGGCCGGCGCGGATCGTCTCGACGCTCGAACGCAGATACCCGGCGAGCTTCTCGACGGCGGCCGCGTAGTGCTCATCGGCGGCCGCCTTCACGCGCATCCACGCGTCGCGATCGTCCAGCGCCGGCATCACGTGCAGCGCATTCAGCGGCACGCCGTCGTTGCCGACGAGTCGTTGCAACGCGCTTCGCGCTTCGTCGCTGATCGATGCCGGGAAAGGCACGACACGGCTCGCCAGTACGACGCCGTCAGGTTTGTCTTTCATCGCTTGAATTCCAGCCGGCGCGTCATGCGGCCGAAGGCCAGTGGCGCAGCATCACGTCGAGCGCATCGAGGCTGCGCGACCACGACGCATCGGAATCCGGCGCGCTGTGCGAGAAGCCGCCGGCGCCTTCGAGCGTCACGTAGCCCATGAAGAAGCCGCCGAGCAGGCGGATCGCATGGGCCTGCTCGGCATCCGGCAGGTCGTAGCTGCGCAGTACGGCCGAGGTCATCCTCACGAGCCGGCCGCCCGCGCTCCCGGCGGCGCGCTCGGCGCTCACCGGATGGCGCGCGGCCGCAAAGCGGCCGGGATGCGCGCGTGCATAGTCGCGATAGACGTTCGCGAGCGCGGCCAGCGCGTCCTTGCCGGTGCGGCCGGCCAGTGCGTCGGTCGCGCGATCGGCGAGCTCCTGCAGCGCGAACAGCGCGATCCGGCTCTTCAGGTCGTCGAAACTCGGGATATGGGAATACAGGCTGGCCAGCTTGACGTCGAAATGCCGCGCGAGCGCTGCGCCGGTGAGCTGTTCGAAGCCGGTTTCATCGGCGAGCTGCGCGCCGGCTTCGACGAGCTTGTCCATGGTAATGCCGGCACGTGCCATGACGGATGCTATGCAGGTTAGTCAAAAACCTAATTCTATTAGGTTTTGCTGCGATGTCAATTTCCCGTGCGTGCCGGCGCCCGCGACGCAGGCGCCGAGGCGACGCGCCGTCAGAACGTGTAGCTGACCTTGCCGAACGCAGTCCGCCCGAGCGTGTTGTAGCCGTACGCGGTCATGTATTGCCGGTCGAACAGGTTCGACAGCGTGGCCGACACCGTCAGGTGCGAATTGATCCGGTACGACGCGCGCAGGTTCACGGTCAGGTACGACGGCAGGTACGTCGTGTTGACCGGATCGTCGAAGGTCGTCCCGCCGTAGTTCAGCGACGCCCCCGTGCTGAGCGCGTGCAGGTGCAGTTCGTCCCACGTGTGGTCCACGTTCAGGCTGACCGTCTGGCGCGGCCGGCGGTTGAGCCAGCTGTCATGGGTCTCGTCCTGCGGATTCAGGAGGCCGATCGCGACGCTCACCGGCGTGTAGCGGCCGATCGTCCCCTTGTACGACAGGTCGATCCCGCGGATATGCGCGCGGCCGATGTTCATCGGCGAATACGTCGCCGGGTTGTACGCGATCAGGTTGCTGACGCGCGTGTCGTAGATCGCGGCGGTGAACGTGCCGTACGACGTGTTCGCGTCGAGCGCGGCCTCGACCGACGTGCTGCGTTCCGGGCTGAGGTTCGGATTGCCGTAGCCGGGGTAGTACAGGTCGTTGAAACTCGGCAGGCGGAACGCATTGCCGTACGACACGCGCGCCGTATAGACCGGCGTGATCGCCCACGACAGCGCGACATTGCCGGTGTTCACGCCTTGCCCGGCGATGATCTCGCGACGCCCCGCGAGGAACAGCGTCACGCTGCCGAGCGTGGCCGACTGATGCAGCGAGAACGCGGAGTCGTTGCGCGTCGGTATGCCGCCGGGCGCGTCGATCGGCAGGAACGCCTGTTCGCGCGTGAAGTCGTACCCGAGCTTGCTCTCGCCCGATAGCGGCAGGCCGAACAGGTGGAACCCGCGCTCCTGATGGGTCAGGGAGGTCGACGTGCTGATGCGCTGCGAATTGATCTGGTCGGTCGGGATGGCCGGATCGCTCGCGTAGAGGAATTGGCGATCGTTCGCATAACCGAACGACTGGTCGAACTGCGTATCGGGCGTGATGTCGAGATGGAACGCGAGACCGGTCGTCAGCTGGTGATCGAGCTGGCGGTTCGGATAGCCGCTGTTGTCGTAGGACAGGTCGGAGCGGTGATACAGCGCGAACGTCGAGACCGACCAGTTGTCGCGCGCGTAACCGAGGCGCGCATCGAGATCCTGCGCGTGATACGGATTGCGGCCGTCCTCGTGATACGGCAAGACCGGCCGCGTCGAATCGATGCCGGCCGTGTTGTACGTGTGCAGGCCGAGCGAGTAGGTGAGCCCGCCGAGCGCGGCGAGCGGCCCGGTCGACGGCACTGTGCCCGACGTGCGCAACTGCGTGTCGAACGTCTTGTTCGACCCGCCGCCGAACGACACGGTGGTCTGGTTCGGCTGGCTCGACGAGCGGCGCGTGAACAGCTGCACGACACCGCCCATCGCGTTGGCGCCGAACGACGCGGCGGCCGGGCCCGAGATCACTTCGACCCGTTCGAACGCTTCCGTCGGCAGGTCGGCCCACGGCGCGATGCCGGTGGTGGGCGAGCCGATGCGGATGCCGTCGATGAACACGGCGACCTGGCTCGCCGACGAGCCGCGGATGCTGACCGATGCGGACGAACCGGGGCCGCCGTTCTGCGAAACGGTCACGCCGGGCAGCGTCGCAAGCGCCTGAGTGATGCTCGGGTCGCTCGGCGACAGCCGGTCGAGGTCGGTTCGCGTGAGGACCTGGGTCGTCGCATAGCGCCCGTCGAACGATTCGGGCAGGCGACGCGTGTCGGTCACGCTGATCGTCGGCAGGTCGACGCTTTCCACCGGCTGGGGCGGCTGCTGGAGCGCGGTGTCGCCGGCGGCATGGGCGATCGGGGCGAGCAGCGCGGTGGCGGCGGACGTGGCGAGCAGATGGCGAATGTTCATGAGACAGCGGGAGAAGGCGTGTTGCGCGTACGGCGGTCGCGAGCGAAGGGCGGGCAGGTTGTGCATGCCGACGGCGTGTCGGTGCGACGCTTCCGGCTGGGAAGCGGATTCGGGAACGAAGGGCATCTGACGGATCCTGAGGTCGGGTCGTCCATGCAACGGGCGACCGCCAACGGCGGTGCTTGCGCATCGGGACACCCCGCCCGGTGCGGCTGCTGGACCTCGGGTCGATGGCAGGTCTCCTGGCTCGCGGGTCGTCATCCGTGCAGGCCTTCCCGGTTTCCCAGTGGCATGCAGTGGCACGGATTCGCCGCTCACAGTTGCGGGGGCAGCCGCAGTTTCGAGGCGTTGCCCCTCCTGCGTTCCCTTTTGATCCCGTCTCCGGGAACCATCAGCGCGCAAGGGTAATGGCGTGCGCTCGGGCGCGTCAATTGCCGCGCCGCGCGGGGATGCGAAAAAACGTCATTACCCGGCAACTGCTTTCCGAATCCTTTCGCTTATGCGCCGGTGTCGTGTTTTTCGTCTGAAGAATCGGGGTGATCGGGCGCCCAGCGCTCGCGCCGGAACCGGCTCGGCGCGACGCCGGTCCAGCGCACGAACGCGCGCCGGAATGCTTCTTCGCCGCCGAAGCCGAGATACGCGGCCACGCGCGTAATCGGCCAGTCCGTCTCGTGCAGGCATCGCCGTGCCGCATCGGCCAGGCATTGTTCGCGCAGCACGTGATAGCCGCTGTCTTCCGCCGCGAGCCGCCGCCGTAACGTCGCGTCGCTGACGCCGAGCCACGCGGCCAGTTCCGCGAGCGCCGGCAGCGCCTGTTCGCGCGCGAGCGCCGCATCGAGAAAACCGCGCACCTGCTGCGCCCATGACACGACGGCCGGCGCCGCATCGATCAGACGAAACGGAAAGTCGACGAGAAACGCGTCGAGCTCGCCCGGCTGCCGGATCACGCGGCAATCGAGCCGCGTCGCGTCGAACGCGAAGCCGTAGGTTTTCCGGCCGACGTCGACCGGCGCGTTGAACAGCCCGAGCAGCGGCACCGCGTCGTCGCGGCGCGGATGGCCGAGCCACACGCCAGTGGGCCGCAGCGGTTGCCCGATCAGCCAGCCGAACAGCTGCAGATAGCAGAACAGGCCGGTCAAGTCGACGAGGCATGCGGCCGGGCTGCGCGTACGACGCAGCGAGTCCATCCGGAACGTCGCGTGGCCGTCGCGCACCGCGAGCGACAGCACGCCGGCGCGCGGCGTCAGCATCTCGCAGAAGTCGCGCGCGCAGCGGATCGCGTCGGCGAGCGTCGCACAGCTCAGCAGGCAGCGGCACATCAGGTCGACTTCCTGCTTGCGCATCGGCGGATGGCCGTTGCCGCGCGCGACCTGCGCCTCGAGCCGCACGATCGCGTCGCGGTACAGCGCGACGAAGCCGCCCGGCGTCGTCGCCGCTTGCTGCGGTTGCGCCGTGCGGTCGGCCGGCGGCGCGCCGCTGCGCGTGAGTTCGCTCAGCAGGCGCGCGTCGAGACCCGGCAGCACGCGTCCGCTCGCCGGCAATACACGCTGTTTCATGAGTCTCCCGATCTGATCGCTGCGACAGGGGCCGGTGAGCGGGCCGGTAGGGGTTCTTGAGCTGCCCCCACGCAAGAATGCTATCCACGCCGGCCGGCTTCGGCCTCGCCGGAACGGCGTAGGCCGGCCAGCCATCCCGACCCGAACGACCACGGACGATACGCGAATGATCCAGATCGTAGACGAAATCACGCTCGCGCCCGAGCGCATTCCCGACGTGCTCGCGCTGCTGCGCGACCGCTATCTGCCGGGCCATGCGGCACGCGGATTGACGGCGGCCGGCCGCTGGGTGTCGCCGCCCGTCGCGGTGCCGGGGCAGCCGAGCACGCTGTGGCTGACGTGGCAGGTCGACGATGCGTATTCCTATTACCGGATGCGCGCGATGACCGATGGCGACGTGGTGGCGTTCTGGATGGCGGTCGACGGGCTGTGCGATGCGCGCCGCCGCCATGTGATGACGGACGCGGACACGCCGCTGCCCGCGCTGACGGAGGCCGACCATGCGGCATGACACCGCGCAGGTATTCGTTTTGACGGATCACGCTGCAAAAGCGATCGAGCACGCATTGCGCGAGGCCGCGCAGGCGTTGCCGGGCGCGAAACGCGTGACGCTCGCGCGCAATCTGGAAGGCTGCTGGGGCGCGGGCGACTACACGCTCGATGTGCTGCGCGAGGAACGATCCGCCGATTCCGCAGCCGATTTCGCCGCACTGGCGCAACTGCCCGGCATTGCGCGCCTCGACGGCGCGGCGTGCCGCGCGATCGGCGGCGGCCTGCGCGAACCCGCGTTACGCGACGGCGTGTGGCGCACGCTGATGTTGCGGGTACGCCCGCAGGCAAGCGAAGCACAGGTTGCCTCGCTCGAGCACGAACTGCTGCACATGCCCGCGTTCATGCCAGGCATCCGCAACTGGCGCCTGAACCGGATCGAAACCCCCGGCGCCTGGACGCACGTGTGGCAACAGGAATTCGCGCAGGTCGACGATCTGCTCGGCGAGTACCTGCTGCATCCGTATCACTGGGGCTGGGTCGACCGCCGGTTCGATGCCGAAAGCCCCGACTGGACGGTCGATGCGATCTCGCATGCGTTCTGTCCGCTCGCGTCGAGCCTGCTGGCCGACACGGCGGCGTGAAGCGCCGCGCACACCCAACCGACAACACCACTGGAGACACGAAGATGCGAGCGCTTCTGATCGACCGCGTCGGTCATTCCGACGCCTTCCGGCTGGCCGACGTGCCGGCGCCGAAACCGGGCCCCGGCGACGTGCTGATCCGCGTCGCGTACGCGGGCGTCAATCCCGCCGACTGGAAATGCCGCGAAGGCTTTCTCGGCGCGTTCATGCAGTACACGTTCCCGTTCGTGATCGGTTTCGATGCGGCGGGAATCGTCGAAGCGGTCGGCGACGGCGTCGCCGGGTTCGAACCCGGCATGCGCGTGTTCGCGCAGACCGACGTTGGCGCGGGGCGCTGGGGTGCGTATGCGGAATACGTCGCGGTGCGCCACGACTCGGTCGTGCGCTTGCCCGACGCGGTGAGTCTTGCGGAAGCGGCCGCGACGCCGACCCCCGCGCTGGCCGCGTGGGCCGGCCTGTTCGACGACGGCGGGCTGCGTGCCGGACAAACCGTGCTGGTGCATGGCGGCGCGGGTGCGGTCGGCACGTTCGCGGTCCAGCTGGCGGCGCAGGCCGGCGCGCGGGTCGCGGCAACGTGTTCGGCGCGCAACCGCGACACGGTCGAATCGCTGGGCGCAGAGATCGCCATCGACTATCGCGCCGGGAACATCGACGCCGCCATCCGCACGTGGGCGCCCGGCGGCATCGACCTCGTGCTTGACGCGGTCGGCGGCGGCACGCTGCCCGATGCGCTCGACCTGCTCGCACCGGGCGGCACGCTCGTGAACATCATGACGCTCGCGGCCGGCGACGCCGAACGGTCGGCCGCGACCGGCGCCGAAGCCGCGCGCCGCGGGCTGCAGGTCGCGCTGACCTACAGCCGGATGCCGAGCGGCGCCACGCTCGCGTCGATCGCGGAACGGCTCGGCCGGCGCGCGTTGCGCGTGCCGCGCTTCGACAGTTTCCCGCTCGAACAGGCGGCCCGCGCACTCGATCTCGTTCAAACGGGCGAGGCGAAAACCAAGTTCGTGCTGCACGTTGCGGATATCGCGGGCTGAACAACACGCATCGAAATGACTGGAGACATCATGACCGACACCCCATCCCGGATCCTCGCGGGCAAGTGCGCGCTCGTGACGGGCGCGAGCCGCGGCATCGGCCGCGCGATCGCGCAGCGCCTCGCATCCGAAGGCGCGACCGTCGTCGTGACGGCGCGCAGCCTCACGCAATCGGCCAGCACCGCCGGCACGCTCGCCGAAACGGTTGCGCTGATCGAACAGGCCGGCGGCCGTGCGATCGCGCTTGCGGGCGACCTGTCGGACGCGGCCGAGCGCGACGCGCTCGTCGGGCGCGCGGCGCAGGCCGCCGGCGGCCTCGACATCCTCGTGAACAACGCGGGCGTGGCCGACTACGCGTGCGTCGACGCGATGCCGATGACGATGTTCGACACGACGATCGAGCACTATCTGCGCATCCCGTTCGCGCTGGCGCAGGCCGCCATCCCGTTGATGCGCGCGCGCGGCGCGGGCTGGATCGTCAACGTCGGCTCGGTGACGGCGCTGCCGCCGCTGCGGCCGTTCGACGATTTTTCGCGCGCGGGCGGCGCGACCGTCTATGCGGCGGTGAAGGCCGCGCTGTCGCGCTTCACGCAGGGGCTCGCGGCCGAACTCGAAGCCGACGGCATCGCGGTGAACCTCGTCGCGCCGAGCACCGCGATCCGCACGCCGGGCGCGGCCCGCTACATCCCCGAAGGCTATCCGACCGAGGACGTCGCGTATCTCGCCGAAACCGCCCTCGCGCTGTGCAGCCTGCCGGCGCGCGAACGCACGGGCCTCGTCACGCACAGCCTGCATTTCCCGCTCGCGCAGCAACTCGCGGTGCGTTCGCTCGACGGCCGCACATCGTTGCCGCCACCGGTGATTCCCGAGTATGCGCATCCCCTCATCGACCCCACAGGACGCTGACTGACATGACGAATTCGATTTGCTTCGACGGCGGCACCGCCGTGATCACCGGCGCGGCCAGCGGCATCGGCAGCGGGCTGGCGCGCCATGCCGCGGCGCTCGGCATGCGCGTCGTGCTGGCCGATCTCGACCCGGCGAAACTCGACGCGTTCGCCGCGACGCTCGATACCGACGTCCTGTGCGTGCCGACCGACGTGAGCCGGCCGGAAGCGGTCGACGCGCTGGCCGAAGCCGCATGGCGGCGCTTCGGCGGCGTCGACCTGCTGTTCAACAACGCGGGCGTGATGGCGACCGGCTTCAGCTGGGAAATCACGCCGGAACGCTTCGAGCGCAGCTTCGCGATCAACGTGCACGGCGTGCTGAACGGGATCCGCAGCTTCGTGCCGCGGATGCTCGAGCGCAACGTGCCGGCGCGGGTCGTGAACACCGCATCGGTCGGCGGCTTCCTGCCGAGCCCGCTGATGTCGCCGTATTCGGCAACGAAATTCGCGGTGGTCGCGCTGACGGAATCGCTGTACGGCGAACTGAAGATGCTCGGCGCGCCAGTCGGCGTGTCGCTGCTCGCGCCGGGCCCCGTGCAGTCGGGCATCTTCAACGATCCGTTCGGCGCCGCGCACGACCGGCCCGAGGTGCAGGGTTTCGTCGACACGATGCGCTCGATGCTGAACGCGCACGGGCTCACGCCCGACGCGTTTGCCGAGCGGGTGTTCGACGGCATCCGCGCAGGGCGCTACTGGCTGATTCCGCAACCGGAGACGATCGACGGCGCGCTGCAGCGGCGCACCGACGACATCCTCGCCGCACGCGATCCGTCGCTGCCGTCGTTCTGAATGCCGGCGGCCGGGCGCGGCAGCGGCGCCCGGCGCGCGCCGTCACATGTGCGTGCCGGCGTGCGTGCGGCCGCCCGGGTCGCCGCCGCGATCGGGCGGCGTATTGTTCTGATCGATCTTCGCGAGCACGAAGCCGGCGGGCGGCAGCGCGCCGGGCGAACGGTGCGTGACCTGCGCGACGACATCGCGCGAAGCGGTGGCGGGGGAACCGGGCGACGTCATGCCCGGTTGAGCGAGCGCCGAAAGGGAAGCGGCCGCCAGGGTGGCGGCGACGATCGCGTGCGTGTTCATGGTGGCTCCTTCACGACTGACTGCGGGACAACCTAATCAGTCTAGGGCGCGAAACTTAACGCGTCGTGAAGGCGCATCGGCGCACGGATGACAGGATATTCATGTGCGCCGCCTGCGTCATGCCGGTGCCGACACCAGCGCGCAGAAGTTCTCGAGGTCGACGTTGCCGCCGCTGATCACCACGCCGACGCGCTTGCCCTGCAGCGCGTCCTTCATCCGCCGCACGGCGGCGAACGACAGGCAGCCGGTCGGCTCGACGACAATCTTCATACGGGTGGCGAAGAAGCGCATGCAGTCGACCAGTTCCGCGTCGGTCGCGGTCAGGATGTCGTCGACGTCGCGGCGGATGATCGGGAACGTCAGGTTGCCGAGGTACTGCGTCTGCGCGCCGTCGGCGATCGTGCGCGGCGTGTCGATCCGGACGATCGCGCCGGAGCGGAACGACTGCTGGCCGTCGTTGCCGGCTTCGGGCTCGACGCCGTACAGCGTCGCGTGCGGCGACAGCGCGCGCGTGGACAGCGCGGTGCCCGACAGCAGCCCGCCGCCGCCGAGCGGCGCGAACACCGCGTCGAGCGGGCCGACTTCGTCGAACAGTTCCTTGGCTGCCGTGCCCTGGCCGGCGATCACATCCGCGTGGTCGTAGGGCGGGATCAGCGTGAGCCCGTGCTTTTCCGCGAGATCGCGGCCGATCTGCTCGCGATCCTCGGTATAGCGGTCGTAGGTCACGACGTTGCCGCCATAGCCGCGCGTCGCGGCCATCTTCGCGGCCGGCGCGTCCTGCGGCATCACGATCGTCGCGGGAATGCCGAGGATGCGTGCCGACAGCGCGATCGCCTGCGCGTGATTGCCGGACGAGAACGCGACGACGCCGTGGCGGCGCTGTTCCGCGTTGAAGCGCGACAGCGCGTTGAATGCGCCGCGGAACTTGAATGCGCCCATGCGCTGCAGGTTCTCGCACTTGAAGAACACCTGCGCGCCGAGCGCTTCGTCGACCGTCCGCGACGTCATCACCGGTGTGCGGTGCGCATGGCCTTCGAGCCGGGCCGCGGCGGCGGCGACGTCGTCGTACGTGGGGAGAGTCGGAGAGTTCATGGTTGCTCGAGGTCGGAAAGGTCAGTCAACTGGAAAGCCGCGCGCCGGCATCACTTCGCATCGTTGTAGACGGTCGCGCGCGAGACGCCGAGATGCTGCGACACGATTTCCATCGCGCGGCGCACCTCGAGGAAGCCGTCGGCCTTCAGCGTCTGCATCAGCTCGCGGCGCTGGTCGGTCTTCAGCTCGCGCGGCGTCGTCGCGAGGCGCGTCGCAAACGTGTCGATACGCTGCCGGATCGCGTCCGCGCCGGCCGGGTCGAGCGTGTCGACGACCGTCTCGCCGTCGGTGCGGCAGAACTGGTTCAGCATGCCCTGGAAGCCGCGGAACAACGTGACGTCGGCATTCAGGCACAGAGCGGCCACGTAGCGTCCGGTCGAATCCTTGATGCCGATCGACGTGCTTTTCGCGGTGCGGCCGTCGGCGAAGCGGTTCGGGTAGTTCGCGAGCACCTGCGGGAAATCGTCGTCGGCGATGCGGGCGAGGCCGAGCTCGGTCGCGGGATCGCCGACCGCGCGTCCGGACAGGTTGTTGTGGATCGCGAGAATCGCGTGCTCGGGCGTGCGCAGGTCGTGCACGACGACCTCGGTGAACGGCGCGAACATCTCGCCGAGCCCTTCGGCGATGTGCTGCACCTGCTCGATCAGCGACGCCTGTTCCGTCAGCGGCGGTTTGCGGTTCGTGCTCATGCGTTGTCCTGGTCCGTCGATTCCGGCCGCGTGATGTCGGCCAGCAGCGGGCGCGCGATCCGCACGTAGTCGGCCGAGTCGAGCACGACCGAGCGGTCGAGGCGGCCCGCGTTGAACGCGATTTCGGCGTTGCGCTCGACCAGCGCGGGATCGACGACGAGCGTCACGTTCGCGTCGAACGCGAACGGCGGCACGGCGCCCATCACGCAGCGCGTGACGGCGGCCGCGACATCGGGCGACGCGAGCGTCGCCTTGCGGCGGCCGACCGCATCGGCAACCTTGCGGAAGTCGATCTTCAAATGGCCCGGGATCACGGCGAGCGCGGCGGTGTCGCCGCCGTCCTTGAACGTACAGAGCATCGCCTTCGCACCTTGTTCGGGGCGCGTGCCGCGGATTGCGGCGATCACGTCGGATTTGCCTTCCGCCGGATGTTCCAGCACGCGGAAGCGCGCACCGGACGTATTCAGCAGATCGCACAGCGTGTCGAAAACGGGAGTGTCGTTCATGTCGCTCCGGGCAGGGGGGGCGCATCGCGGCGCACGTGGCGCGAGCCTGCCGGCTCGCTGTCGATGGATTGTCCAAGTATAGACGTTTTGTCATGCGATGTGGCGAATGCAGGCGCCGCCGCGCCCGGCCTTTCTCCAACTGCGAAAGGTCTTTTCACATTGCGAAATGCGCGCGGAATTCCCGTCGCGTCTCCTTTTCGCCGCTTGAAAACTTGTTTTGCATCGCAAAATCGATCGGCTATCTCATTGAAAAACAAGGAAAATTTATATCTTATGTCTTATATAAGACTTGTCCGAAAGCGCACCGGACAGGATTAATATTGAGTCCATGCAGTTCGCTTCGTCACACGAAGCGGGCAGGCTGAACCCTTTACTCAAATGCGCTTCGTTCCCAGGAGATTGACATGTCCCAGTACCAAGACGACATCAAGGCAGTGGCTGGCTTGAAGGAAAACCACGGCACCGCGTGGAATGCCATCAGCCCCGAGTACGCCGCTCGCATGCGTGCCCAGAACAAGTTCAAGACGGGCCTGGACATCGCGAAGTACACCGCGAAGATCATGCGCGCCGACATGGCCGCGTACGATGCCGACCCGGCCAAGTACACGCAGTCGCTGGGTTGCTGGCACGGCTTCATCGGCCAGCAGAAGATGATCTCCATCAAGAAGCACTTCAACAGCACCGAACGCCGTTACCTGTACCTGTCGGGCTGGATGGTCGCCGCGCTGCGCTCGGAGTTCGGCCCGCTGCCGGACCAGTCGATGCACGAAAAGACTTCGGTCAGCGCGCTGATCCGCGAGCTGTACACGTTCCTGCGCCAGGCCGACGCCCGTGAGCTGGGCGGCCTGTTCCGCGAGCTGGATGCGGCGAAGGACGCGACGGCCAAGGCTGCGATCCAGGAAAAGATCGACAACCACGTGACGCACGTCGTGCCGATCATCGCCGACATCGACGCCGGCTTCGGCAACGCGGAAGCAACCTACCTGCTGGCCAAGCAGTTCATCGAAGCGGGCGCCTGCTGCATCCAGATCGAAAACCAGGTGTCGGACGAGAAGCAGTGCGGCCATCAGGACGGCAAGGTCACGGTGCCCCATGAAGACTTCCTCGCGAAGATCCGCGCGATCCGCTACGCGTTCCTGGAGCTGGGCGTGGACGACGGCATCATCGTCGCCCGTACCGACTCGCTGGGCGCCGGCCTGACCAAGCAGATCGCCGTGACGGCCACGCCGGGCGACCTGGGCGACCAGTACAACGCGTTCCTCGATTGCGAAGAGCTGTCGGCCGACCAACTGGGTAACGGTGACGTCGTCATCAAGCGCGACGGCAAGCTGCTGCGTCCGAAGCGCCTGCCGAGCAACCTGTTCCAGTTCCGCGCCGGCACGGGCGAAGCGCGTTGCGTGCTCGACTGCATCACGTCGCTGCAGAACGGCGCCGACCTGCTGTGGATCGAAACCGAAAAACCGCATATCGCGCAGATCGGCGGCATGGTCAGCGAGATCCGCAAGGTGATCCCGAACGCGAAGCTGGTGTACAACAACAGCCCGTCGTTCAACTGGACGCTGAACTTCCGTCAGCAGGCGTACGACGCGCTGAAGGCAGAAGGCAAGGACGTGTCGGCCTACGACCGTGCGCAGCTGATGAGCGTGGAATACGACCAGACGGAACTGGCGGCACTGGCCGACGAGAAGATCCGTACGTTCCAGGCCGATGCATCGCGTGAAGCAGGCATCTTCCACCACCTGATCACGCTGCCGACGTACCACACGGCTGCACTGTCGACCGACAACCTGGCCAAGGAATACTTCGGCGACCAGGGCATGCTGGGCTACGTGGCAGGCGTGCAGCGCAAGGAAATCCGCCAGGGCATCGCCTGCGTGAAGCATCAGAACATGTCCGGTTCGGACATCGGCGACGACCACAAGGAATACTTCAGCGGCGACGCGGCGCTCAAGGCGGCGGGCAAGGACAACACGATGAACCAGTTCTGATCGTCGTCAGAACCGAAGCACAACGCCAGCCCCCCGGGGCTGGCGTTTTTTTATCCGCTCGATCCTGGCGCGTTATCCGCGCACGGCCTTCACGACGTACTGGCTCGTCGGCACCACGTCGATCTTGTCGAAATCGATGAAGCGCCCGCAGCTGTCCATCATTTCAGCCACGTTGCGCTGGAATTTCTCCTCATCGCCGACCGCATCGAAGAACGCGTGCGGATCGGTCATCGCGGCAGCCGGGAAGCATTCCTCGACGATCGCGTCGTAGCCGGGCGCCGCATGCGTGAGCGCACGCACGACGACGTTCTGCACGTACAGGAAATTGTCCTGCGTATCGATCGCGACGCGCGTGTGATGGCCGTGCCACACGTCGAGCCACGCTTCGTGCGTGAGACGCGGCGGCCGCTTCAGGAACGCGAGCTGCGAGAAGCCGGTCGTGCGTTCGCCGGGCCGCGCGGGGAAGCGCGTGTTCGGAATCGGCTGCGACTCGGTGACGAGGTACGCGGCCATGTGCGGGACCGCCGCGCGCACCGCCTCGTCGAACGGCTGGCGGAACCTCGCGTTCGCGCTGTCCATCCACACCGCGACGATCCCGTCGATGCCCGGGTGCGTGTTGGTCTGCTTCAGGCCGGCGGCCGGCGCGACATCTTCATCGACGACGTTCACCTGCACGCCGTGCGCACCGAGCGACAGCAGCGTGTCGGCGAGCTGCGCGCGCACCGTGCGGTTCCACCGATCGGGCGCGGCCTGCGTATCGCGCCACAACACGTAAATGACTTTCTCCATTGTTCCGGCTCCAGAGGGAATGACGGGATCGGCGGCGTTGCCGCCGGGGTTCAGGAAGCGGTTGCCGTCGATCCGGCCGCCTGATGCGCGCCCGGCGCGAACCGGTTCGCGGTCAGCGTGAGCGACGGCGGGATCGGCGACGTGACGGTTTCGAACAGCCGCTCGTGACGCGTCGCGTGAATGCGCCACACGCCGTCGCGTTTCACGTACTGGTCGTCGTAGAACGCGGTGCCGTGCAACAGGTAGTTGTCCTCGAGATTGATCGCGTGATCCTCGAGAAACCACACGCCGCACGCGTGATCGGCTGACACCAGCGTGAGTTCCGGGTGATGGCCGTGATGCATCGTCAGGAAAGTCGGCTTGCCGATCAGCTCGCGCAGGCTCGACACGAACGCGTCGCGGCCGTCGTACGCATAACGGCCGCCATACAGCCGCGCCTCGCAGTCCTCGGTCAGGCACGCCGCGAGCAGCACCCAGTCGTGCGTATCGACCGCGCGGAAATACCGGTACTTCAATTGTCGGATCTGCTCGTACTCGTGGAGCGTGCGGGTCGTGTCGTCCATCGCCGTGTCTCGTGGTGGTGTTGTTCGATGGTAGGAACGAAGCCGCCCGCATCACATCGTCTGTTCGGACGAAAGCGGAATACACATGAACCGCCGGCTTAATCCGAACGGGTGATGGCCGATGCATCGCGCGGCGGTAACGTGGCATCGACGCGGCCTTCGAACCGCGCCAGCACCGAACAAGGAGACGGGATGACCCTCATCGAATCGCTGGAAACGCGCGTGCGCCGGCTCGAAGACGCCGACGCGATCCGCCGGCTGAAGGCGCGCTATTTCACGTGCTGCGACCGCAAGGATCCGCAAGGGATGCGCGATTGCTTCGTGGCCGGCCCCGTGCAGATCGACTACGGGCGGATCGGCACGTTCGACACGCGCGACGCGCTCGTCGACGTGTTCGAGCAGCTCGGTTGCCATCCGCACATCGTCGAGATGCATCACGGCGTGAATCCCGACATCGCCGTGCTCGACGACACGCATGCGCGCGGCACGTGGGGCCTGCACTACCAGATGATCGACACGCACGCGCGCACGCTCACGCAGCTCGGCGCGTACTACGACGACGCGTACCGGAAGGTCGACGGCGAATGGAAGATCGCGGCCACGCGCTGCGTCGTCACGTCGACGCTGTCGGTCCGTTACGAGGGCGATGCACCCGGCGTGCTGTTCGCCGGCGCGCAGCCGCCGGCCGCCTGACGCGCACGATTGCCACGGTCGTGGCGGACATTCCACAGGAGACATCGAACATGACACAGAACCACGAGGCGCCGGTCGCCGTCGTGACGGGCGCATCGCGCGGCGCGGGCAAGGGCATCGCGCGCGCGCTCGGCGCGGCCGGCATGACCGTCTACGTGACGGGCCGTTCGCAGAACGAAGGCGATGCGCCGCTGCCCGGCACGATCCACGAAACCGCGCGCGAGATCGACGCGCTCGGCGGCCGAGGGATCGCGGTGGCCTGCGACCACGCGGACGACGCCCAGGTGAAGGCGCTGTTCGAACGCGTCGAGCGCGACTGCGGGCGGCTCGACATCCTCGTCAACAACGCGACTTACCTGCACGACCAGCTGATCCTGCCGGGCCCGTTCTGGGAGAAGTCGCTCGACCTCGTGAACATCCTCGATGTCGGGCTGCGCTCGGCGTATGTCGCGAGCTGGCATGCGGCACCGCTGATGGCGAAGCGCCGCAGCGGGCTGATCGCGTTCACGTCGTCGTTCGGCGCGAGCTGCTACATGCACGGCGCGGCGTACGGCGCGCAGAAATCCGGCGTCGACAAGTTCGCGAAGGACATGGCCGTCGACCTGAAGCCGTTCGACGTCGCGGCCGTGTCGATCTGGATGGGCCCGCTGCGCACCGAGCGCACGACGCGCGTGTGGGAAGAACACCCCGATCTGTACCAGGAGTTCTCGCTCGTCGCCGAAAGCCCGGAGTTCACGGGGCGCGTGATTCACGCGATTCACGGCGATCCGCAGCGCATGGCGCTGTCGGGGCAAGTGCTCGTCGGTGCGGAAGCCGCGCTGCAGTACGGCATTGCCGATCTCGACGGCAAGCAGCCGCCGTCGTATCGCGAACTGCTCGGCGGGCCCGTGCAGGCGCATCCGGCGATCGTCGCTTAAGGAGCGCGCATGGGCATCCTGAAGGGCAAGGTCGCGCTCGTGACGGGCGCAGGGCAGGGCGTCGGCCAGGGCGTCGCGCATGCGCTCGCGGCCGAAGGCGCGCACGTCGCGGTGGTCGGCCGCACGCGCGACAAGCTGCTTGCCACTTGCGAGGCGATCCACGCGCGCGGCGGCGTGGCGGAGCCGTTCGTGTGCGACGTGATGGACGCCGCGCAGATCGCACAGTGCGTCGATGCTGTCGCCGAACGGCTCGGCGGCGTGCAGATCCTGGTCAACAACGCGCAGGTCGTGCCGCTCGGCCGCCTGCTCGACGTGACCGACGCGGATTTCATGGCGGGGCTCGAATCGGGGCCGATCGCGACGCTGCGGATGATGCGCGCGTGCCATCCGCATCTGAAGGGCGACGGCGTAATCGTCAACTTCGCGTCGTCGGCCGCGGTGCGCTGGGATGCGTCGGGGTACGGCGCATACGCGGCAACCAAGGAAGCGATTCGTGCGTTGACGCGCGCGGCCGCATGCGAATGGGGCGCGGACGGCATCCGCGTGAACGCGGTCGCGCCGCATGCGCTGTCGCCGGGCCTGAAAGGCTGGGTCGAGGCGAATCCGCAGGAAGCCGCGGCATTCTTCCGCACGATTCCGCTGGGTCGCGTCGGCGACTGCGAGCAGGACATCGGGCGCGCGATCGTGTTTCTCGCGAGTCGCGATGCCGCCTACCTGACGGGCGCGACGTTGCCGCTCGATGGCGGGCAGGCCTACTGGGGCTGATGGCGCACAGCCGGTACCAACCAATCATGAATTCGGCAACTGCGCGCTTGCATGCGCAAGGCGGCCGGCAAACCGGAATCGAATGGAGAACGACATGGGTCGACTGGCAGGAAAGGTGGCGATCGTCACGGGTGGCGCGCGCGGCATGGGTGCGGCGACGTGCAGGCTGTTCGTCGAAGAGGGCGCGCGCGTCGTGATCGGCGACGTGCTCGACGCGGAAGGCGAAGCGCTCGCGCGCGAACTCGGCGACGCGGCGCGCTTCATGCGGCTCGACGTGGCCGACGAAGCGAGCTGGGTGCGCGTGACGGAGGCGACCGTCGAGCAGTTCGGCCGCATCGACGTGCTCGTCAACAACGCGGCCGTGCTGACGTTCGGCGGCATCACCGAGCTGTCGAAACGCGATTTCGAACGCGCGGTGTCGATCAATCTCGTCGGCACGTTCGTCGGCATCCGCACGATTGCGCCGCGCATGATTGCGCAGAAGAGCGGGTCGATCGTCAATATCTCGTCGGTGGACGGGCTGCGCGGCGTGAATGCGCTGGCGGCGTACGTGTCGAGCAAATGGGGCGTGCGCGGGCTGACCAAGGTCGCGGCGCTCGAACTGGGCCATCAGGGCGTGCGCGTGAATTCGATCCATCCGGGCGGCGTGAACACCGCGATGTCGAATCCGACCGGCGCGCCACTCGAGGAAATCAACAAGCACTACGCGAACGTGCCGCAGCAGCGCGTCGGATTGCCCGAAGAAATCGCGCGCGCGACGCTGTTCCTCGCGAGCGACGAGGCGTCGTATTGCAACGGCGCGGAACTGGCCGTCGACGGCGGGATGGCGGCGGGCGCGTATTACCCCGGATTGCCCGGCGCACCGTTTTGAGCGGGGGCGTGCATCGGGCATTCAATCCGGATGTTTGTGTACGCAACCTAATTCAGGGTTTGCCTGAGTAGCGAAAACGTGAATTCGCCCGGCGCGCATTCGCGTTTGCGTCACGCGGGGACGGCACAGCGAAATTGCCGTGCCCGCGAAACCCACGGCCGGCGGACGTTCCGGCCGTTTCGTCCCCAAAGCGCGCGCAACGGCGCCGTCGAAAAAGACCGGCTCGCAACGGGCGTGCCGGCCCGCGGTCACAGTTGTTTCTTGTTGCAACGCAACGTCCGTCCAATAACGGCGATGGTATGCTGGCCGGAATGGAGTTGTATGGCAGGTTGCTTGCATGGCGAAACTCGCGTTCGCACCCTCTAACGAGACTTCACCTTCTCTCGCACGCATCGCGGCATCGACGCGCGCTCCGCTCGCGCGTCCCGTCCTGCGTGCTGTCTCCTCCTGCGCTCCAATCGCATACCCCATCTCGCGGGCTCGCCCCGCACCCCCCATCCCCGCCCAATAATCTGGAGACATTCCCATGTCGCAAAACACTATGGCCGAAGCAACACACGGCCCGCTGATCGCTCCGCCGGCTTTCGTCAAACATCGCAAGCTGATCGACTGGGTGTCGCGCATCGCGGCACTGACGGAGCCCGAGCGCGTCGTGTGGTGTGACGGTTCGCAGGAAGAAAACGACGCGCTGTGCCAGGCGATGGTCGACCAGGGCACGCTCACGCGCCTGAACCCGGCGAAGCGCCCGAACTCGTATCTCGCGCAATCCGATCCGTCGGACGTTGCGCGCGTCGAGGATCGCACGTTCATCTGCGCCGCTTCGCGCGACGACGTCGGCCCGACCAACAACTGGATCGAGCCGGCCGAAATGCGCGAGACGCTCAACGGGCTGTTCCGCGGCTCGATGCGTGGCCGCACGCTGTACGTCGTGCCGTTCTCGATGGGCCCGCTCGGCTCGCCGATCGCGCACGTCGGCGTCGAACTGTCCGACAGCCCGTACGTGGCGGTGAACATGCGGATCATGACGCGCATGGGCCGCGACGTATACGACGTGCTCGGCGAGGACGGCGAATTCGTGCCGTGCGTGCACAGCGTCGGTCATCCGCTCGAAGCCGGCCAGCAGGACGTGCCGTGGCCGTGCAATCCGGTCAAGTACATCGTGCATTTCCCCGAAACGCGCGAGATCTGGAGCTTCGGCTCGGGCTACGGCGGCAACGCGCTGCTCGGCAAGAAGTGCTTCGCACTGCGCATCGCGTCGACGATGGGCCGCGACCAGGGCTGGCTCGCGGAACACATGCTGATCCTCGGCGTGACGTCGCCGGCTGGCAAGAAGTATCACGTCGCGGCCGCGTTCCCGTCCGCCTGCGGCAAGACCAACTTCGCGATGCTGATCCCGCCGCAGGGTTTCAACGGCTGGAAGGTCACGACGATCGGCGACGACATCGCGTGGCTGAAACCCGGTCGCGACGGCCGCCTGTATGCGATCAATCCGGAAGCCGGTTTCTTCGGCGTGGCGCCGGGCACCGGTGTGAAGACGAACCCGAACGCGATCTCGACGCTGACCGGCAACGTGATCTTCACGAACGTCGCGCTGACGGAAGACGGCGACGTGTGGTGGGAAGGGCTGACCGACGCACCGCCCGCGAAGCTGACCGACTGGCAAGGCAACCCGTGGACGCCGGAAATCGGCAAGGAAACGGGCCGCAAGGCCGCGCATCCGAACTCGCGCTTCACCGCACCGGCCGCGCAGTGCCCGTCGATCGACGGCGACTGGGAGAATCCGGCCGGCGTGCCGATCGACGCGTTCATCTTCGGTGGCCGCCGCTCGACGACGGTGCCGCTCGTGACCGAGGCGCGCGACTGGATCGAAGGCGTGTACATGGCCGCGACGATGGGCTCGGAAACGACGGCCGCCGCGGTCGGCCAGCAGGGTATCGTGCGTCGCGATCCGTTCGCGATGCTGCCGTTCTGCGGCTACAACGTCAGCGATTATTTCGCGCACTGGCTCAAACTCGGCAAGCAGCTCGAAGCCACGGGGGCGACGTTGCCGAAGATCTACTGCGTGAACTGGTTCCGCAAGGACGCGAACGGCAAGTTCGTGTGGCCGGGCTTCGGCGAGAACATGCGCGTGCTGAAGTGGATGCTCGATCGTCTCGAAGGCACCGGCGGCGGCGGCGAGCATGCGTTCGGCGTGTCGCCTGCGTATGAAGACCTGCATTGGGACGGCCTCGATTTCACGCGCGACCAGTTCGACGCGGTGACGTCGATGAACGCCGACGAATGGCGCGAGGAGCTGAAGCTGCATGCAGCGCTGTTCGATACGCTGAAGCTGCGTTTGCCGGCTGAAATGACCGATACGATGATGAAGATCGAGCAGCGCCTCGGCGCGTAACGATCCGCGTCGGCGTATCGACGCATCGCTCCTGACGTCCCGCCGCCGGCATGCATTGCCGGCGGCGGGACGTTTTTGCATCCGCGTTGCTTACTGCGCGCCGCAATGCGCGACGACTTCGTCGACTGCCCGCTGCACGTCGCCGCGCCGGTAGCGCAGCAGCGCGAGGTCCGCCGCATCGGGCTCGTACGACACGACGTTGCCGCGCCCCGTGTAGATCGCGATATCGGGCAGCAGCGGATGCTCCTGGTCGAGCGACGGGACGTCTTGCGGGTTGCCGGCCGCGCGGAAGAACGCGGCGAAGTAGTCGGCGAAGCTCAGGTTCTCGTCGCCGACGAGGTAGGCCTTGCCCGCTTCGCCGCGCTGCAGCGCGCCCCAGATCGCTTCCGACAGCGATTGCGTCGAGATGAAGTTGCTACCGCCGGCCGGGCCGTACACCGGCAGCCCGGCGAATTGCCCCTGCGCATAGCCCGTGTACGCGGCGAACATCTCGTTGCGCAGCCCCGGCACCGACCCGACGACGAACGGCGCATTCACGCTGCATACCGCGAACGACGGCGTCGCGAGCGCGCGCACGCGTTCGTCGGCGAGATGGCGCGAGCGCACGTACGGCACCGTGTCGACGAGCGCCGGTGCGACCTGCGGATAGAAGCTGCCGACCAGCACCGCGCGTTTCACGCCCGCGTCGCGGGCGAGCGCGAAGAAACGCGGCACGGCGTCGACATTCGCGCGTTCCCAGTGCGCGGCTTCGTCCGTGCCGGGCGGCAGGTGCCGGATGTCGTTGCCGGCCGCGAACACGACCGCGTCGAATGGCGCGAGATCGTCGCGCGTGAAGTTGCCGGCCACGTAGTCGCGCTGCAGCACGTCGAACTGCGCGAGCGCGCTGCCGGCCGCAGGCGGCTTGCGTGCGGCGAGCGTGACGTGATTGCCCTGCGCTTGCAGGTGCAGCGCGGCATGGCCGCCGATGAGGCCGGTGCCGCCGACGATCAGGATCTTCATGGTGTCTCCGGTGGCGGCGCAGACGCGCCGCGTAAATTGAACGGATGAAGTGGCGCGCGTGCGTTGCGCCGTTCAGAAATTGAAGCCGTTGCCCGTGACGACGGGCATGTTGGTCCAGAAGCCGTTGGGGTCGCGATACCAGCCGGCTGCGGCGAGGGCGCCGCCGTCGACGTGCAGCGTCGTGCCGGTGACCCAGGCGGCGAGCGGGCTCGCGAGGTACAGCGCGGCGCCCGCGATATCGCCGGCCGCGCCGAAACGTCCGAGCGGAATCCAGCGCGGGATGTGGCTGTGGTGTTCGGCCGCGACCATCGCGGTGACGGGCACCTGCGGCGTCTCGGTGGTTTCCGGCGCGATCTGGTTCACGCGGATGCCGGCCGGCCCGAGTTCGAGTGCGAGGCTTTTCGTGAAGCCGGTCAACGCGGCCTTGAACGATGCGTACACGGCGCAGTTCGGAATCGCGCGGAAGCCTTCGATCGACGACACGCCGACGATGCTGCTGCCCGCGCCGCGCTGGCGCAGCAACGGCAGCATCGCGCGCGTGACCGTGAACACCTGGCGCAGGTTCACGTCGAACAGCCGCTCGATGTCGTCGTCGGTGCAATCCTCGAATGGTTTCGCGATCTGCAGGAAATCGCCGACGTTGTTGACGAGCACGTCGAGGCCGCCGAAGCGTGCGTCGATCGTCCGCGCGAATGCATCGACCTCGTCGCGGCGCGTGACGTCCACGGTGCCGACGAGCGCATCGACGCCGGCCGCTTCGAGGGCGGCCCGCACGTCCTGCGCGCGCGCCGCGTCGATTTCGGCCACGGCCACGCGCGCGCCGGCCGCGCCGAACGCTTCCGCACAGGCGCGGCCGATGCCCGCGCCGCCGCCGGTGACCAGCACGGTCTTGCCGGTGAATGAAATCATCTGGGGACTCCTTCGAACGGGAAAGTGCCGGGGCGCGTCACAGCGACGACACCAGTTGCGCGTTGTCGATCCGCAGTTCCGCACCGTTGACGAAACGCGATTCGTCGGACGCAAGGAACAGCACGAGATTCGCGACGTCCTGCGGGTCGCACATGCGCGCCATCGGATCGCTGCCGATGCCGAGCGCGACCGGGTCAAGGTCGGGCATCAGCGCCTGCGTCATCGGCGTCCAGATCCCGTCCGGATGGATCGAGTTGCAGCGGATCCGGTAGCCGCTGCGCTTGCAGTGCACGGCGACGCTGCGCGCGAGCGCCGTCACCGCGCCTTTCGACCCGGTGTACGCGCACATCATCGGCAGCCCGCCGAGTGCGGCAACCGACGACATCATCACGATCGAGCCCGGCGTGTCGTTGCCCTTCATCGCGCCGATCGCGTACTTGCAGCCGAGGAAGTAGCCGTCGGCATTGGTGCGCATCACGCGCCGCCACGTGTCGAGGCTGGTGTCCTCGATCGAGCCGACCGGGCAGATCGCCGCGTTGTTGACGAGCACGTCGAGGCGGCCGAAGCGGTCGAGCGTCGATGCGATCGCGTGCTGCCAGCCGTCTTCGTCGGCAATGTCGTGACGTACGAACAGCGCTGCGTCGCCGATCTCGCGGGCGAGCGCACGGCCCGCGTCTTCGTCGATGTCGGTCAAGACGACGCGCGCGCCTTCGGCGGCGAGCAACAGTGCATCCGCGCGGCCGACGCCGCTTGCCGCGCCGGTGATCAGCGCGACCTTGTTTGCGACTCGATTCATGGTCGGTCGGTGTCCTTTGTGGGGGTGGGTGAGGGAAGGCGGGCGCTCATGCGGCGCCCGGTGCGCGGCCGGCCTTGATCGCATCGAGCGCGGCCGTGCCGTAGATCTGCGCGATCGTGTCGTCGACGCGCGGGTTGGTACGCAGTTCGTGGCCGCCGTCGACCGCGAAGCTCTGGCCGGTCACCCAGCCCGACTCGGGGCCCGCGAGATAGCGCACCGCGTGCGCGATCGCGTCGGGTTCGCCGAGCGTGCCCAGCGGAATCTGTTCGAGAAAGCTGTCGACGAGCGCCGGGTTGTCGAACATCGGCGCCGTGGCTTCGGAACGCGTGAGGCCCGGGCGTACCGCGTTCACGCGGATCTTCGCGCCGGCCAGTTCCTCGGCCGCGCCGCGCACCAGCGCTTCGAGCGCGGCCTTCGCGGTGCAGTACGCGGACAGCCAGCGGAAATTGATCTGCGCGGCTGTCGACGAGATGCAGACGATCGCGCCGCCGCCGCTGTCGGCGAGCCGCGGCGCGGCATGACGGATCGCGGCGAACGCGCTGTGCAGGTTCAGGTCGATTTCCGCGCGGAAGCTGTCGGTATCGTGCAGCAGCAGCGGCCGGAAGCCGGCGCCGCCGACGGTCGGCACGACGATGTCGAGGCGGTTGTCGAGCGCCCAGGCGCAGTCGAGCGCGGCTTGCAGGTCGCCTTCGTCGCCCGCGTCGCCCGCATGGATCGCGACGCGGCTGCCGGGTGTCGCATCGGTCAGTTGCCGTTGTGCGCGCTCGAGCGCATCGCGGCGGCGACCCATCAGCACGACGGCCGCGCCGTCGGCGACGAGCGCCTGTGCACAGGCCGCGCCGATGCCGCCCGCGCCGCCCGTGACGAGCGCGGTGCGGCCGGCGAGAGGAGCAGAGGTGCGCATCGTTCAGCCCTCCAGCGGCAGGTCCTGGGACCAGTCGACGTGCAGCGTGCGCGCGGCGAAGCGCCACGAGCCGCCGTCGAACACGCAGCGGTCGCGATAGCGCAGCCCCCAGTCGAGCTTGCGCTTCACGCCGTCGCGCACGTACACGTGGCACGCGATGCCGTAGGTCTCGACATCGGCCTCGCCGCCGGCGAGCGTGACGAGCTGGTTGTGCACGTGATGCTGGGTTGCGTCGTAGCGCTCGATCACGCGCATGCCCGCGACGATCGCATCGCGGTCGTCGAAGCGGAAACCGGGGCCGGCCAGCGTGGCATCGGCGGTGAAGAGGGAAGTGAGGCGTGGCCAGTCGCGCCGGTCGACGGCTTGCGCGTAACGGCACGCCAGGTCGTACAGCGCGTGGCGGGGATTCGAATCGGTCATGCAGTGCTCCCGTGGAAAAACGGAAAGAGTCAGCCGCGCCGCGAGTGCGGACGCGACGGCATTGCGACGTCGATGCGCAGGTTCGCATCGGACCGGTCGCGACTCATCATCCATACGGAGCAGGGCGAGGGTCGGGGAAAACACCGGGGTCGACCGCCGCGCATCGTGCGATCGCGTGTTGATGGTGCGATGCGGCGAACCAGATCACGCATGCGTCTGACGATGGGTCCGCCCGGTCGAGAAAGGCGTCCGGCGTGCCGTGTTTCCTTCCTGCGCGAAATTCCGCTGACCGTCGTGGTGCAGCGCGGCATGCGATGCCGCATCCGCTCAGCGTTTGCCCCTAGTCGAAATGGACGATGGCTTGCGGCCGGGCGCTGGCTACCGTGCAGTCATCCGGCGCAGCAAGCGATGCGCGCCGGACACGAACCGCACCAGCGGCCAACCGGAGAGGACGACGATCATGAGACTGACGACTCGCAAGCTGTGCGTACTGGCGATGGGCACGTTCGCTGCCATCGCGATGGCGCGATACGGCGCCGACGAAGTCCCGTCGCCGCCGTATGCGGCCGGCATCCTGCAATGCCGTTCGGTCGATCCGAACGGCCTGCCGACCGGGTGTGTGCCGATCGATCCGTCGCACTTCGGTTTCGCCGCGTTGCGCGGCATGTGACGCCGGCGCGGCCACGCGCCGCGCAGGAATGGCGCCGTCGCGGCGTGACGGTGCGCCGAGGCCGCGACGCAATCGTCGCGTGTCCTACCGGATCGCGCGGCCGGTTCGGCTTCACGCCGTTCGACGGCCGTTCGCTTTCCACCGCGCAAGACGCCGCACGCGGCTGCGCTCGCATCGCAGCGTGTTCGTATCGACCGCGCTGCTCCGCGTCACGCCGTGTGCCGGCGGGCTCGTGCCACGACTGCCGCTTTCCGCAGATTCCCTTCACGCTGACGCCTTCCTCATGTCATCTGACTATTCCCTGAACCACCCCCTGAACCTGCGCGACGTGCCTCGCTGGGATGCCGAACACGATGTCGTGATCGTCGGCTTCGGCGCGGCCGGCGCGTGCGCGGCGATCGAGGCCGCGAGCGCCGGCGCCGACACGCTGATCGTCGAGCGCGCGTCGAGCTACGGCGGCACGAGCGCGCTGTCGGGCGGCGAGATCTACCTCGGCGGCAGCGGCGGCACGCCCGCACAGCGGCAGGCCGGCTTCACCGACGACACCGAGGATCTGTACCGCTACCTGATGCTCGCGGGCGGCCGCGACGCCGACGAGGCGAAGGTGCGCGTCTATGCGAACGAGAGCCTTGCGCACCACGACTGGCTCGTCGCGCAGGGCCTGACCTACAAGAACACGTTCATCGCCGAGCGGATCGTCGAACCGGAAACCGACGACTGCCTGATCTGGTCGGGCAGCGAGGAAGCCTGGCCGTTCAGCGAAGCCGCGAAGCCGTGCCCGCGCGGCCACACGCCGCAATGGCCGGGCTGGGGCGGCGGGCAGATGCTGATGCGCGTGCTGGCCGGGCGCGTCGCGGCGCTCGGCGTGGCCACGCGCTACGACACGCGCGCGATCGCGCTGATCGTCGACGACGGCGGCACGGTATGCGGCGCCGTGCTGCGCGCGTACGGCGAGACCGCGTTCGTGCGGGCGCGCCGTGCGGTGATCCTGTGCGCGGGCGGCTTCGCGATGAACCGCGACATGGTGCGCCGGCACGCGCCGCAGTTCCTGCGCTCGGACGAGCCGATCGGCAGCCCGGGCGACGACGGCTCGGGCATCCTGCTCGGCCAGAGCGCGGGCGGTGCGGCGATCCACATGGACCAGGGCTTCGTCAGCCTGCCGTTCTATGCGCCCGAAGCGCTGATCAAGGGGATCTTCGTGAACGCGCGCGGGCAGCGTTTCATCAACGAGGACGGCTATCACGGCCGCACGGGCCATCACGCGTTCCATCAGGCCGACGACCGCATCTACCTGCTCGTCGATCAGGCGACCTACGAGGCGCCGCCCGCGATCGCGCGAATCGGCATCGCGGCGGCCGGGGAAACGTGGGAGGAAGTCGAGCGCGACCTGCAGATGCCGGCCGGCACGCTGACGGCGACCGTCGACGTCTACAACCGCCATGCGGCCGAAGGCGCCGATCCGCTGTTCCACAAGGCGAAGAAATGGCTGCAGCCGCTGATCGAGCCGCCGTTCGTCGCGCTCGATTGCCGGATCGACTACGCGTTCTATCCGCACTTCACGCTCGGCGGGCTCGATACGCTGCCGACCGGGCAGGTGCTCGATGCGGCGCGCGCGCCGGTGCCGGGCCTCTACGCGGCCGGCCGGACGACGTGCGGGCTGCCGCGCTGGGGCGCCGGGTACAGCTCGGGGCTGTCGCTGGCCGACTCGACGTTCTTCGGCCGGCAGGCCGGCCGTCACGCGGCGCAGGCCGTGCGGGACGCATTGCGCAGCGCCGCGTAGCGGTGCCGTAAACGAAAGACGCCCCGGGCAATCGATCGCATTGCCCGGGGCGTCGTCGGTTCAAGCGGTCACGCAATCACCGATCGCGCGACCAACCGGCCGTCACCCGAGGTCGAGCGCGTTCGTGAGATCGCCCGGCGGGGTCGCACCGCGCGCGGCGAACGCCTGGTTGCGCACGACCACGCCGTCGAGCGGCGCGAGTCCGTGCACGCGGCTGATGAAGCGCAGGATCGAGTTCGTGTCGTACAGCGTGTGATCGACGAAACCCTTCTTCGCGAACGGCGAGATCACGATCGCCGGAATCCGCGAGCCGGGGCCCCAGCGGTCGCCTACCGGCGGCGCGACGTGATCCCACCAGCCGCCGTTCTCGTCGTGCGTCATCACGATCACGGTGTTTTCCCATTGCGGCCCGCGCCGGATATGGTCGATCACCGTCGCGATGTGACGGTCGCCCGATTCGATGTCCGCGTAGCCGGCATGCATGTTCAGGTTGCCCTGCGGCTTGTAGAACGTGACGGCCGGCAGGCGGCCCGCGTCGATGTCGGCGATGAAATGGTTGGTCGACGGCGCGTCGCCGAGCCCCGCGTCGCGCAGGTGCTGGCGGCGGGCCTCGGTGCCCGGCGCGTATTTCACGAAGTAGTTGAACGGCTGGTGGTGGTACTGGAAATCCGGCACGGTGCCCGTATCGCGATGTTCGAGCGCGTACTGCCACGCGCCGCTGTACCACGCCCAGTCGACGTTCTTTTCCGACAGGCGGTCGCCGATCGTCGCATAGCCCTGCGGCGGCATCACGCGATGGTCGGCCGGGTCCGCATACGCCGCGTTGCCCGGATCGGGCGGCGGCACGTAGCTCGGCTGGTACGGCGGCGCCATCGTGTTCACGCCGTAGCCGTCCGGCGTCAGCGGGCCGTCGCCCGCGAACTTCGGCGGGCCTTCGAGTGCGGACGCAGGCGAATCGTCGGCGAGTTTCAGGCGCGTGCCGGCCGGATCGTTGCCTTCGACCTTCGACAGCAGCTTCGCCGCATGCGGATGCTTGTGCGCGTCCGGATACAGCGGCGGCTGCGCGGAGATCAGGAACATGTGGTTCATCCACGATCCGCCGAAGGCCGCCATGAAGAAGTTATCGCACAGCGTGTATTGCCGCGCGAGATTCCACAGCCGCAGCGAATCGGCCGAATTGCGGTAATGGCCCATCACGAGGCCGCCCGAATCGGCCCACGCGGCGAACTGGTTGTTGCGGCCGGCCGCGATCTGCATCTGGTTCTGATAGAAGCGGTGCCACAGGTCGCGCGTGATCACGCTGTTCGGCAGCGGCTTGCCCTGGGCGTCCGCGATCCGGAACGGCGCGTTCGGCAGCTTGTCGATGTCGCGCTCGGCGATCGCATAGCGCTTGCCGTCCACTTCCTGCGCCTGCGGCACGAGCCCGCCCCAGATCTTCGGCAGCACGGGCAGCGGCGTCTTGCCGTCGCGATCGAGTTGTTGCGCGTGTTCGGGCCGCACTTCGCTGAGCGGGTGCTGCACGCCGGGGAAATCGCCGTACAGGTTCGAGAAGCTGCGGTTTTCCGCATAGATCACGACGATGTGGCGTACGCGCTGGCGCAACGCCTCGTCGATGCGCAGGTCGGCGGCCGAACGCGGCGCGCTGCCGGCGGTGGTTTCGCAGCCGCTGAGCGCGACACCGGCGCCGAGCGCGGCGAGGCCGCCGAGTACGCGGCGGCGGTCGGGATCGGCGGGAAGGTCGTCGGGGCGATCGGGGGTGTCGGTCACGTCGTGGGCTCCTCGAATGGGCGGGTGGGCGGTATCGTTCGATGTGCGGCGGCGTCGCTCAGGCTGCCGCGATGCGTGACGAAATGCAATGCCGGGCGCGGCGCGGAAAGGCCGGCGATCGAATTGTCATAAAAATGTCACGAACGCGACTATAACGCGGCGAGTGCCGCGAATGAAAGCCGTTTGTCGGACGAATCGACTCGCGCGGCGGGCAATGCGCGACGCCTTTGCGCGAGCTAGACTGGATTCAGGGGCGGCGCGTCGCGGCGTGCCGCCCGGGCGAGGATCGCCCGGCGGCGCCGGCCGACGGTGTCGTCGCGGCGTCGTCGATGCGACGAAACAAGGCGACACAGCGAGGCGACGATGGCGCGGATGGATGCCGTTTTCGCAGGGCCGCCGATGCCGCGTGCCGGTTGCGCGCGCGTGCCCGCGTGAGCGCACGCCGCGCAGCACACGAGGCTGGCCCGATGCCATGGACAGGAAATTCGACTACCCGGGATTGCTGATCGCGGCGGGCTTCTTCGTGCTGTTCGCCGCGCAGTTGCTGATGCTGCACCCGTCGTCGGCATCGATCGCGTACAGCGATTTCCACACGCTCGTCGCCGCGCGGCTCGTCGACGATCTCGAGGTCGGCCCCGCGTCGATCTCGGGCACGCTGAAGATGCCGCGGGCCGGCACGATGCTGCCGGCATCCGAGGCCGCAGCCGTGCAGCAGGCCGGCGCGCCGTGGCGCTTCACGACCAACCGCGTGACCGACGAGCACCTGACCGACACGCTGACCGCCGCCGGCATCCGTTATCACGGCACGCCCGACACGGGCTGGATCGCCGCGCTCGCGTCGTGGCTGCTGCCGCTCGTGCTGTTCGTGTTCGTGTGGAACATGATGCTGCGCCGGCGCGGCGGGCTGCAGGACTTCACCGGGATGGGCAAGAGCCGCGCGCGCGTGTACGTGCAGCAGGAAACCGGCATCACGTTCGACGACATCGCGGGCATCGACGAAGCGAAAGCCGAGCTGCAGCAGCTCGTCGCGTTCCTGCGCAATCCCGACCGTTACCAGCGTCTCGGCGGCAAGATCCCGAAGGGCGTGCTCGTCGTCGGCGCACCGGGCACCGGCAAGACGCTGCTCGCGCGTGCGGTGGCCGGCGAAGCGGCCGTGCCGTTCTTCTCGATCAGCGGCTCGGCGTTCGTCGAGATGTTCGTCGGCGTGGGGGCGGCGCGCGTGCGCGACCTGTTCGAGCAGGCGCAGCAGAAGGCGCCGTGCATCGTGTTCGTCGACGAGCTCGATGCGCTCGGCAAGGTGCGCGGCGTCGGCCCGATGTCGGGCAACGACGAACGCGAGCAGACGCTCAACCAGCTGCTCGTCGAGATGGACGGCTTCCAGGCCGGCTCCGGCGTGATCATCATGGCCGCGACGAACCGGCCGGAGATTCTCGATCCCGCGTTGCTGCGGCCGGGCCGCTTCGATCGCCACATCGCGATCGACCGGCCCGACGTGAACGGCCGTCGGCAGATTCTCGGCGTGCACGTGAAGCGCGTGAAGCTCGCAGCCGACGTGGACCTTGGCGAGCTCGCGTCGCGTACGCCGGGCTTCGTCGGCGCCGATCTGGCGAACGTCGTCAACGAGGCCGCGCTGCATGCGGCCGAACTCGGTAAGCCGGCGATCGGCATGGCCGATTTCGACGAGGCGATCGACCGCGCGCTGACGGGCCTCGAGCGCAAGAGCCGCGTGATGAACGCGCAGGAGAAGCTGACCATCGCGTATCACGAAGCCGGTCACGCGCTCGTCGCGGAAAGCCGCGCGCATTGCGACCCGGTGAAGAAGGTGTCGATCATTCCGCGCGGCGTCGCCGCGCTCGGCTATACGCAGCAGGTGCCGACCGAGGATCGCTACGTGCTGCGCCGGAGCGAACTGCTCGACCGGATCGATGCGCTGCTCGGCGGGCGCGTGGCCGAAGAGCTGGTGTTCGGCGATGTATCGACCGGCGCGCAGAACGATCTCGAACGCGCGACCGCGATGGCGCGTCACATGGTCATGCAGTACGGGATGAGCGAGAAGATCGGACTCGCGACGTTCGACGACGGCGATGCGCGCCAGGGCATGCCGGGCGCCTGGCATGCGGGCGACGGCCGCTGCAGCGAGCACACGGCACGGATGATCGACGACGAAGTGCGCACGCTGCTGACCGATGCGCATGCGCGGGTGGCCGCGACGCTCGGCGAGCGCCGCGATGCACTCGAACGCATCGCGCAACGGCTGCTGCAATGCGAGGTGCTCGAACGCGACGCGCTTCAGGCGCTGATCGACGGGCGCGTCGACGCGTCGTCGGCCCCGTCGGCGCCCCCCGACGAAGCGGGCGCACGCGGCGGCGCCATCGAAACGGAGCAGGCTTCTGCGGTCGAGCGCGATTTCGTCGCGTACGGCCGGCCGCGCGACCCCGATCGCTGAACGCGCTGCGCCGACCTGCGGGCGGCGCGCGTCGACCTGTCGATGCGCCGCGCTTTCTTTCCCTCTTTCCAGTCACGGAGTCGCCATGAGCGACGCGCACGTATCGGTGGATGTCGCGCAGCAGGCGCGTTTCCGCTTCGAAGTCAGGTTTGCCGGCACGACGCTGGCGCCGGTGCTCACCGACGAACCGCCGCCGCTCGGCGAAGGATGCGGGCCGAACCCGATCCGGTTGCTGGCCGCGGCTGTTGCGAGCTGTCTGTCGGCGAGCCTGCTGTTCGCATTCGACAAGCAGCACGTCGATCCACAGCCGATTGCCGCGCATATCGACGTCGACATGGTGCAGAACGAAGCAGGGCGGGTGCGCGTGGGGGCGATGGCCGTGCGGCTGTCGATCGGCAAGACGTGGGCCGATCTCGCGGCGGCGACGCGCGTGCTCGACCGGTTCGATGCGTATTGCGTGGTGACCGAGAGCATGCGCGCGGGCATCCCGATTTCGGTCGACGTGTGCGACATGAACGGCGCGACGCTCGAATTCGCGGCGACGGATGCGTAAGCGCGCGTCGGCGCGTCAGGATTCGGTCGCGGCCGCGACTTCGGCTGCTTCGGTGAGCGCGTCGAGAAAACGCGTGCGCCACCAGTGCACGTCGGTCTTGCGCACGATCGCCATCAGCGCCGAGTGACGCTGGCGGCGTTCCTCGAGCGGCATCGTGAGCGCGCGCTGGATCGCCTGCGCGGTGCCTTGCGTGTCGTACGGATTGACGAGCAGCGCCGGCTTCAATTGCTCGGCCGCACCGGCGAAACGCGACAGCACGAGTACGCCCGGATCGGCCGCGTCCTGCGCGGCGAGGAATTCCTTCGCGACGAGGTTCATCCCGTCGCGCAGCGGCGTGACGAGCGCGACGCGGCTCGCGCGATACAGGCCCGGCAGGCGCTTGCGTGCGACGGTGCGGTGAATGTAGCGCATCGGCATCCATTCGAGCTCGCCGTAGTCGCCGTTGATCGCGCCGCACAGGCTGTCCATCTCGCGCCGCAGGTCGTCGTACGCGCCGAGATCCTCGCGGCTCGGTGCAGCGATCTGGATCAGCGTCGCGCGGTCGCGGTTCTCCGGATACTGTTCGAGCAACTGGCGGAACGCATGCACGCGCTGCGGCAACCCTTTCGTGTAATCGAGCCGGTCGACGCCGACGAGCAACTGGCGGCGCGAATATTCGTCGCGCATCCGGTCGAACATGTCGATGCCGTCACGATCGCGCGCGAGCGATTCGAATTCGTCGACGTTGATGCCGATCGGGAATGCACCGGCCGACAGCGTGCGGCCGAACGCGTGCAGCCGGCCATCCTGCAACCGCGCCGCGCCCGCTTCCGCTTCGACGTAATGTTCGAAGTGGAGCAGATCCGATTCGGTCTGGAAGCCGACGAGGTCGTACGCGAACAGCGAACGCATCAGCCATTCGTGTTCCGGGATCGCGGCCATGATCGGCGG
Source organism: Burkholderia cepacia complex sp. TUM26381 (assembly GCF_057439935.1). NCBI lineage: Bacteria > Pseudomonadati > Pseudomonadota > Betaproteobacteria > Burkholderiales > Burkholderiaceae > Burkholderia > Burkholderia cepacia complex sp. TUM26381. Next base: position 1,584,607 of record NZ_CM172007.1, read on the forward strand.
CGGCGGCATCGGAATGTGCAGGAAGAAGCCGATCGGATTCGTGCAGCCCATCGCGCGCAGCTCGGCGGCGAGCGGAATCAGCTGGTAATCGTGAACCCAGATGGTGTCGTCGGGCCGCAGCAGCGTGCGCAGCTTGCGCGCGAACAACTGGTTCACACGCCGGTAGCCGTCGGCGAAGCGCCGGTCGAACTGTGCGAGATCGAGCCGGTAGTGAAACACCGGCCACAGCACGTTGTTCGAATAGCCGAGGTAGTACGCGTCGTAATCCTGCGGATCGAGGTCGATCGTCGCGAGCTGGATGCCGCCGACGTTCTGGATCTGCACGTCGTCGCCATGCGTAGGCTGATCGTCGCCGCCGCGTAGCTTGCCGCTCCAGCCGAACCATACGCCGCCGGTTTCCTGCAGGCTGTCCTTCACGGCAACGGCGAGGCCGCCGGCCGCGGCTTTACGGGGGTCTGCGATGCGATTGGATACGACGACGAGTCGGCTCACTAGCTCTCCTGATAATTGTTGGGGAAAGATTCGTGCGGCCGAGGCGCGAGAAGCAGACGCCGCCATCGACGCGCGGGGCGCGATGCGATGGGGCCGCAATGCGAACGGACGGGAGTCAGGGCACGCGATTCGCCGTCCGAACGGGGGGTGCTTTTTTAAGCATACTCGTCATTCGTTCGTTTTAAAAGTCTGTATCGACGAACGTCGCGAGTGCGAATGCAGCGCGATTTCCATGACGCCGGTGTGGCAACGCACGAAATGCGGGCAGGATCGAAACTTGCGCGTCGCTGCGAACGCAGCGTGCGCGACGCAAGGCAGCGTGCGGACGCATGACGTGCGATCGTCCGCGACGACGTGCATGTGCGCACGACGGAATGGGGATCGGCGGCAATGAAAGCCGATGCCGGGCGCGCCGATGCCGATGCGCGATCTACCTGAAAGTGGGCCGCGAACGCGCGACGCGGACCGGCGCTGCGCGTCGTTGTGCGCGCGTGATCCTTCGCGCACCGGATGGCGACGATGCGCTGCCGAACCGCGTCCCGCGCGTGGCCGCGCATCGTGCGGTGCACGTACGCACGATGCAGGCGGATGAGCGGAACAGCGTGCGCATCGTCGTCTCTTTCGCGTTTCGTTACGCGGTGGCCGGTTGCCAGTGCCGCATGTCGGCTCCCTGCGGATGCGTGCCCGACGCCGCCGCGTGTGCCCCGCACGGCATCCGGAACGCGGCGACCGTTTCGGACAGTTCGCGGCCCTGCGCCTCGAGCGACTTCGATGCGGCTGCAGCCTGCTCGACGAGCGCCGCGTTCTGTTGCGTCGTCTCGTCCATCTGCGTGATCGTCAGGTTCACCTGGTCGATGCCGCGGCTCTGTTCGGCCGACGCAGCGGCGATCTCGCCCATGATGTCCGTCACGCGCGCGACGGCCTGCGTGACGTCGGACATCGTCTTGCCGGCTTCACCCGCGAGCGCCGAGCCGTCCTGGATCGTCTGCACCGACACGGAGATCAGCTCCTTGATTTCCTTCGCCGCCGTCGACGAACGCTGCGCGAGACTGCGCACCTCGCTCGCGACGACCGCGAAGCCGCGGCCCTGTTCGCCCGCGCGCGCCGCTTCGACGGCGGCGTTCAGCGCGAGGATGTTGGTCTGGAACGCGATGCCTTCGATGATGCCCGTGATGTCGGCGATCTTCGACGAGCTGAGGCCGATCTCCGTCATCGTATCCACCACGCGGCCGACCACCGAGCTGCCGCGCTGCGCGACGTCCGACGCATTCGCGGCGAGCGTGCTCGCCTGTTGCGCGTTTTCCGCATTCAGCCGCACCGTCGACGTGAACTGCTCCATCGTCGCCGCGGTTTCCTGCAGCGACGCGGCCTGTTCCTCGGTGCGCTGGCTCAGGTCGAGGTTGCCCGACGCGATTTCGCTCACCGCATGCGCGATGCTGTTCGACGAATCGCGCACGCGGCCGACGATGCCGATCAGCCGCTCGTTCATCGTCCGCAGCGCTTCGAGCAGGTCGCGCGTCTCGTCGTTGCCGCTCACCTGGATACGGCTGCCGAGATCGCCGTCCGCCACCGTGCGCGCGACATCCACCGCCGAGCCGATCGGCACCGTGATCTTGCGCGTCAGCCACAGGCCGCCGGCGACCGCGACCGCGACCGCGATCAGGCAGATGCCGGCCAGCAGGTTGCGCTCCATCACGTAGCGGTCCGCGAATTGCTGCGCGATCGCGAGTTCGCGTTCATGCGTATAGGTTGCGTATGCGTCGGTCGCGCGCACCAGCTGCGCGAGCAGCGGGCGGCAATTGTCGTCGATGTCGGCGGTTGCCTCGTCCTTCTTGCCGGCCTGCGCGAGCCCGACGATGCGCAGCGCGACCGGCCCGTAGCTGCCTTCGATCCGCACGATGTCGCCCACCAGTTCGCGTGCGCGATCGGAGGTGTCGGTCGCGTTCGCCATCATGTCCTTGAGCTTCGCGAGATGTTCCTGCACATCCTTGTGCGCCTGGTTCACTTCGGCGAGTTCGACCTCGACGTCGGACGGTTTGGTCACCAGCACGAGGTTGCGCGCGGCGATCGCGCGACGGTCGACTGCGGTGCGGATTTGCGCGGACAGGTTCGCCCGCGCGCTGATGCCGTTCATGTAGCGGGAAAACTCGGCATTCGTATCGGACAGTGCCTTGAGGGCCATGCCCGACACGATCACGACGACCGCGGCGAGCAAGCCGAAGCCGCCAAGGAGTTTTGTTTTGATGCTCATTCTGGCGATTTTCACGTTGTGCCTCTGCGCGAGTGGTTGGCAAATGGAATTTATTGTTCGACCAGATACGGGCTCGTGCCGGCATTAACGGGTATACGGGATATTTCTTTACCCTTCGAAAACCCTGATATTAATTTTTTTAGTGCTGAAACCGTTGCCAGCTGGGCGTTCTTGATCTCGATCAAAAAGCCTTGGGTCGCCCGTAATTAAAGGGTTTATACGTGGAATTTGAAACCGGTTTTATTGGTGAAACAAGAAACGTCTTTTAACCAATAATCGTCTGATGATTTTGTTTCGATTTATGGATGAATAACGGAATTTCGTTTTCGACGAATCCCGGAAGGACGCCGATGCGGGTGCTCGGCGTGCGCCGCTCGATTGGCGCGATGGGAGGATTAACAGAGGCGGGCGCGCCATGTCGGCGCGCCCGACAAGCTCGCGGCGGGCGCCGCGAGCCGTGTGGGGTCAGAACGTGGTGCGCAACCCGGCCATCGCGCTGCGGCCGCCTTGCGGTGCGAAGCCGCGCACGACCGACGTCGAGTAGCGAATTTCCTGGTTCGTCAGGTTGTCGCCGCGCAGGTACGCGAGCCAGTGCGTCGGGCCGACGCGGAACTTGTAGGTCAGCATCACGCCGAGCGACGTGTAGCCGTCCGTCGAGAAGTCGTTGTCGGGCACGCGATGCTGCGACCACGCGTGCGTGACCTGCGCGCGCGCGCCGAACGGGCCGTAACCGTAGTCGGCCGCGAGCGTCGCGCGCAGCGGGGCGATGCGCGGCAGCGGTTGGCCCGTGTCGACGTTGCGCGCATGCGTGTAGTCGGCCGTCAGTTCGAGATCGACCGTATGGCCGCGTCGCGAGAACGCGCGCCATTTGCCGTCCAGCTCGATGCCGTAGAACTCGGCGCGCACGCCGCGATAGATCGCCTCGTTGAGCGAGCCGTCGGTGCCGGGTGCGGCGGGTTCGCCGTCGTCGTTCACGACGCGGCCCGTGTTGTACTCGGTCAGGTAGTTCGAGAAGCGGTTGTAGAACACGCCGACGCTGCCGCGGTTCGGCCCGCTCGCATAGCGCAGCGACAGGTCGGTCGACACGGCTTTTTCCTTCGACGCGTTCGGGTTGCCGATCAGGAACTGGCCGGTCGCATCGTGCGGGCCGTTCGAATACAGCTCGTAGAAGGTCGGCGCGCGTTCGGTGTACGCGACGTTCGCCGCGACCGACCATACCGGCGTCAGCGAGAACAGCGCGCCGGCCGACAGGCTGCCCGCGTTGAAGTCGCGCGGCTGCGCGCCCGCGAATTTCTCGACGCCGGCCGGATCGGGATCGACCTTCACATGCTCGAAGCGGCCGCCGAGGCTCAGCTTCAGCGCCGGGACGACCTGCCATTCCTCGAGGCCGAACAGCGCGACGCTGTTCGTGCGCGTGGACGGCACGAGCATTTCGTCGCCGAGCGCGGAGAACGTGTTCTGGCCGAACTGCACGCCGATCGCGCCTTCGAACGGGCCGATCTTGCGATGCCGCGCCTCGATGCGCGCCTCGTAGCCGCGATTGCGGAAGGTGGTCGCCGTTTCGCCGTTGTCGACTTCCTTGTGACGGTAGTCGGTGTAAGCGAAATCGAATTTCAGCTGCGTGAACGGCCCGCTCAGGTTGCGGATCTCGGACGCGAACGCGAGGCGTTCCTGCCGCATCCGCAGCCGCACGTCGCTTTCGGCGACGGAGCCGTAGTTCGATTCGTAACCGCTGTACGACAGGCCCGCGAACCCGTCGGCCCACGTGTACGACGCGCCGAGCGCGCCGCCATGCACGCGGCCGTCGCTGTTCGGCACGTTGCCTTCCGGCTGCGGCGTGTCGGGGCCGTCGATCGCGCGTTGCGGGCTGCTGCGCGCGTAACCGGGAATCCGCAGCTTGCTCGTTTCGCGGTCGAACGCGTCGACGTGGAACGCGAAGCGGCCATTGCCGCCTTCGACTTGCGCGGCACCGGCGCGCACGGAATTGGCGCCGCCGTAGCGCGCGTCGAGCGCGCCGGTCACGCCCTGGATCGCTTCGCGCGGGATCCGGTTGTCGATCGTGTTGACCACGCCGCCGACCGCGTTGCCGCCGTACAGTAGCGCGGCCGGGCCGCGTACGATTTCGACGCGTTCGATCGACAGCGGATCCTGCGGCACCGCATGGTCGTACGACAGCGACGACGCGTCGTAGGCCGCGACGCCGTTCTGCAGCAGCCGGATCCGGTCGCCGTCCATTCCGCGGATGATCGGGCGGCCGACCATCGGTCCGTAGGTCGTGGTCGACACGCCGGGCAGCCCGTTGAGCGTTTCGCCGAGCGAATCGGCCTGGCGGCGCGTCAGCGCATCGCCGGAAAGCTGCACGGTCGGCGCGATCGGCTCGGTGTCGCCGAGCGGGTTCGCGGTCACGAAGATCGGCGCGAGCGGGGCGGCGGCCGGTGCCGGATTCGACGACGCGGGCGTATCGGTCTGCGCGTGGGCGACGGCGGCGAACAGCATCAGCGAAAGAGACGAGAGCGGGCGAAGCGGTAGACGAGGGAGGTCGCGCATGGTCGGTGAATCGGTTGGAATCGGATCGGATAACGAGCGATACGGGTCACCGCTAGATACGATATATTGTTGCGTCAATGACGCGCAGTGACCCGTTGGAACATGGCTCGGCGAGGCCCGGCCACCCACAGTGGAACAGCGTCGGGCGGACGAGCACCCGAAATGATATGTTATATCATTTCAAATTCCAAGCCGGATGGCAGGTTCCCGTCGGGTTTCTGTCGGATCGGTGAAAAGGGCGGCTGGAGCGGAGGGGCGATGGCGGGAAACGTGGGACGGGGTGCGCCGAGCGCATGAGGCGAGCGGCGATGTCCATGCGCCTGCACGTCGAGAGTGTGATAGATTTCCGGCGCGGCCAATGTGCCGCGAACGTTCTCAGGGCGGGGTGAAATTCCCCACCGGCGGTAATCGCGCGATTGCGCGTAGCCCGCGAGCGCTTGCCGGCACGCATGTGTCCGGCAAGGTCAGCAGACCCGGTTTGATTCCGGGGCCGACGGTTAAAGTCCGGATGAGAGAGAGCGGGGTTCGTTGCGTACGCAAGGTACGCGGCTTGTCCCTGTGCGCCCATTCAACTCACACAGGACCCATCGATGACCCAACTTGCTTCCCCCTCCCAAACTGCCGCGCCGCGTATCGCTTTTGTCCAGTCGTGCTGGCACAAGGAGATCGTCGACCAGTGCCGAAACGCGTTCGTCGACGGGCTCGCCAACGCGAACCTGAGCCAGGCGGATTGCGATTTCTTCGAAGTGGCAGGCGCTTTCGAAATTCCGCTGCATGCCAAATTGCTCGCGAAAACCGGCAAGTACGCGGCCATCGCGTGCGCCGGCCTGGTGGTCGACGGCGGCATCTATCGCCATGACTTCGTCGCGCAAGCGGTGATTTCCGGCCTCATGCAGGTGCAGCTCGAAACCGGCGTGGTGGTGCTGTCGGCGGTGCTGACGCCGCATCATTTCCACGGCGCCGAGCATGTCGCCTACTTCCACGAGCACTTCCTCGTGAAGGGCGCGGAACTCGCGCATGCCTGCGTCGATACGATCGGCAAGGTCGCGGCGCTGAAAGCGGAACCCGTGGTCGCTGCAATTCCGCAGGCTGCCTGACGCGTTGCGGTGTGCGTGCCGCCGCGTTGCTTGCGCGGCGGCACGCATGTCAACTTTCGCGGGGTGTCAGCGAAGGCGGCAACGACACGATGTTGCCGCCTTCGCTCAGCGCTCTGCCGGAAACCGCTCCTGCAACGCGTGCAGCCAGCGCGCGACGACATCGAGTTCGTCGTCGGAAAACCCGTCGCACAGCTTGCCGTTCAGTTCGCGCAGCAGCACGCGCGCTCGCTTGAGCGCCGCATGGCCTTCGTCGGTCAGGTACAGCCGCGTTGCGCGGCCGTCGTCGGAATCGGCATGACGCGTGATGAGGCCGGCTTTCGCCATCCGGTCGGCAAGGCCCGTCATCGCGGACGGCGCGAGCTGTAGCGCGGCGCCGACTTCGCCGATCAGCGCACCATCCTGCTTCGCGAGACAGAACAACGCGCCGGCCTGCGCGGCGCTCGCGCGCGTCTCGGTTTCGGCCTTGCGGTCGATCCAGCGCTGCACGCGCCGCTGGCCGATGTTCAACATGAAAAACAGTCGTCGGTCTTCGCTCAAGCTGGGTTCCCGGCTGCAATGGAAAGGGAGGGACGGCCCGCGGTGCGTGGCGTGTCGAGCGCCTGCGCGAGCCAGTCGGCGACGTCGGGCCACAGCACGGTGCCGGGCCGGCTGCGAAAGAAGCCCATGTGCCCGACCGGGCCGCTGCCCGCCGCGTGCGGATCGATCTGACGGCGTTCGACCTTCGCGCGGGTCAGATAGCTTACCAGCAGGCCGATCGCGGCCGGGTTGGCCCACGGATCGTCGTTGAAACCGAGTGCGAGGATGGGCAACCGTTGCTTCGAGAAACGTTCGGCCGCGCCGAGCGTCGGATCGTCGAAGAAATAGTGCGGCAGCGTCGTCCAGCGGCTCCATTCGCGGAACACGCCGGCCGGCAGATCCTCGCCGAGCCCGAGCCGTTTGCCGGGCACGTAGCCGAGCAGCGCGGACATCAGCGGTCCGAGCACACGCAGGATCAGCCGTACCTTCAGGCGCTCGGCCGCCTGCGCGATCAGCCGCGTGCTGCCCGCATGCGCGGCGACGAGGACGGCGGCGCGCAGATGCGGCGTGCTTGCGGACAGCCCGATCGCATGCCCGCCGACGCTATGGCCGACCGCCAGCAGCGGCAACCCTTCATACGCCTGCCGCGCCCATGCGGTCGCGGCGCCCACGTCGAGCTCCATCCAGTCGCGCATGCGCGACCGCAGCGCGGCCAGGCGCGCGGGCCGCGATGCGCCGATGCCGCGATAGTTGTAGGTCAGCGCCGCGAAGCCGCGTTCGGTCAGGAAGCGTGCGAAGCCCGCATACAGCCGCTCGGGCACGGCCGTCGCCGGATGGATCAGCACCAGCGCGCGCGGCGCGGCGTCCGGCGACCACAGCGTGCCGTGCAGCACGTAGCCGTCGGCGGCCGAAAACTCGATGGGTTGGGCGGTCATGGGCGTCCTCGTTCCGGGTAGTTGTTTCGTATGCGAAATATAGTCCGGGATTTATTTCGCGCACGAAATATCTATCGAGGAATCATTCGAACGACACGTGACGGAGGCCGGTGGCGAGCACGAGGGCGTGGTCGGTTGCTTCATAAAATATTTGCATCTTTCCATAGAAGAATATTGCGTTTGTCTCATGAAGTGGATCGACGTATCTTCATCGGTTGCATCGGTTGCATCGGTTGCATCGGTTGCATCGGTTTCGCCGGCCATCGCGCACGGCGGACAAAGGGCGCCGCCATCGCGCGGCAGCCTGCCAACCTTCCGGGAGATCACGTTGTTGAGCCGAATCGTCACGGCGCTCTTGCTGGCGCTTGCCGCGCAGCCGGGCATTGCCAAGGACACCGTCACGCTGCGCGTCGGTGAACAGAACTACTTCAACATCCAGGCCTCGATGGAGGCGTCCGGCGTGTTGAAGGACCTGCCGTACACGATCGAGTGGAAGCATTTCCAGGCCGCCGCACCCGTCGCCGAAAGCCTGAACGGCAACGCAATCGACATCGGCTTCCTCGGCGATTCCGCGCTGCTGACGCTGGCCGCGCGCGGCGCGCCGGTCAAGGTCGTCGCGGTATCGCGGCAAAGCCTCGACGGCGTCGCGATCCTCGTGCCGAAGCATTCGCCGGTGCGTACCGTGGCCGATCTGCAGGGCAAGACCATCGCGGTCTGGCGCGGCGCATGGAGCCAGCAGCTCGTGCTGCGCGCGCTCGAACACGCGGGCCTGCGCGCCGATTCGGTGAAGTTCGCGTACCTGATGCCGATCGATGCGACCAACGCGCTCGCGAACGGCTCGGTCGACGCCGTGTCGCTGTGGGAGCCGTTCGTCAGCACGCTCGCCTTGCGGCAAGGCGCGCGGCCCGTGACGACCGCGCAGGGGCTGATGCCGGCGCTGAGCTTCGTCGCCGCGAACGAGCAGGCGGCGTCGGGCAAGCGCGCCGAGATCACCGATTTCCTGCGGCGCGTGGTGGCCGCGCGCCAGTGGGTCGACAGCCATCCGCGCGAGTACGCGGACCTGTGGGCGAAGCGCGCGAAGCTTGAACCCGACGTTGCGTACCGCTGGCTCAACAACGCGAAGCAGCGCGTGGGCCCGGTCGACGAAACGGCCGCGAAGGACGCGCAGAACACGGCCGACTTCCTGCACAAGGCCGGTGTGATTCCGGCTGCGTACGACACGTCGAAGCTGCTCGACCGCTCGTATGCGGGGGCGTTCGCGGCGCCTGCGCAGAAGACGGCCGCCGCGCAATGAGCGTGCGGCCATTGCCGCGATTCCCCATCGAACGCTAAGAGGACATCCCGACATGCCAGTCGACATCATCGGCATGATCACCGCGACACCCGGCGCGGAGGTCGACGTACCGGGCGGCGCGGCCGTCCAGCCCGACTACGTGCGCCGTTTCGCGCAGGCGCACGAGGCAGCGGGCTTCGACCAGATCCTGGTCGGCCATTTCAGCAACGCGGCGGACGGCTTCATCGTCGCGTCGTTCGCAGCGGCGGCGACCGAGCGTATCCGCATCCTGCTCGCGCACCGGCCGGGCGTGATCGTGCCGTCGGCCGCCGCGCGGCAGATCGCGACGCTCGACGTGTTCAGCGGCGGCCGGCTCGCGCTGAACGTCGTATCGGGCGGCGACGATACGGACCTGCAGCGCGACGGCGATTTCGTGCCGCACGATGCGCGCTACCGCCGCACCGGCGAATACCTCGACGTGCTGAAGCGGATCTGGCAGGCCGATGCACCGGTCGATCACGACGGCGCGTTCTACCGGCTGCGCGGCGCGTCGCCGCTCGTGAAGGGCGCGCAGCGGCCGCATGTGCCGATCTATTTCGGCGGATCGTCGCCGGCTGCGCTGACGGTCGCGGGTGAGCATGCGGACGTCTACATGACGTGGGGCGAGCCGCTCGACGCGGTGCGCGAGCAGATCGCGCGCGTGCGGGCCGCCGCCGCGCCGTTCGGGCGTGCGCCACGCATCAGCGTGTCGTTCCGGCCGATCGTTGCCGATACCGAGGCCGCCGTATGGGAGAAGGCCGAGGCGATCCGCGAGCGCGTGCGCGCGGCGCGGCTCGCGCATGGCCTGCCGATCGCAGGCCATGCGCCGCAGAATGCGGGTTCGCAGCGGTTGATGGCGGCCGCCGCACAGGGCGACGTGCTCGACGAGCGGTTGTGGATGGGCGTCGCGAACCTGACCGGCGCGCGCTGGAATTCGACCGCGCTGGTCGGCACGCCGGAACAGGTTGCGCGGGCGTTGGGCGCGTACTACCGGCTCGGCGTATCGACGTTCCTGATTCGCGGGTTCGATCCGCTCGCGGATGCGCTGGCCTACGGGCGCGACCTGATTCCGGCGATACACGCGCAGATTGCGGAACTCGACCGGTATCGGGCGGCGGTGCCGGCGTAAATCGACAAGCTGTCGATTGAATCGCCCCGGCATGTCCATCGCGGCATGCGGGGGCGATTGCCTTCATGCTTCAGAACGACGGCAACCCCGGCGGATTGGTTTCCGCACGCGCGATGGCCTCGCTCTGCAAGCCCCAGCGTGCGAGCGCCTGCCCGTAGCGGCCGCTGCCGATCAGCGCATTCGTCGCGAGCGTCAGCGCCGGTGCGAGCCCGCTGCCGCGGCGCGTCGCGATCGCGACGTCGGCATTGGCGGGCCAGCCCGCATTGACGACGCCGACGCGGCGGATCTTGCCGCTGCGCGCGGCCTCGTACGCGAGCGACGCGTTCGGGTTCAGCTCCGCATCGGCGCGGCCCGACATCAGCGCGACACGTGCCGTGGCATCGTCGTCGAAATAGAGCAGTTCGGCCGGCTTCAGCCCCTGCGCGACGTTGCGCTTGCTCCATTCGAGCAGGATGCGCTCCTGGCTCGTGCCGGCGCCGGTGATGATCCGCAGGCCCGCGACGTCCTTCGGCCCGGCGATCTTCTCAATCGGGCTGCCGGTGCGCACATAGAAGCCGTGCAACCCGAGCCGGTAGGTCGTGAAGTCGTATTTCTCCTTGCGCTTCTCGGTCACGCCGACGTTCGAGATCACCGCGTCGTACTTGCCGGACGCCAGCCCCAGCGGCCAGTCGGCCCATGCGATCGGTACCAGCACGAGCGTGCGTCCGAGTGCGTCAGCGACGAGCTGCGCATAGTCGGGATCGGCGCCGACCACGGTACGCGCGTCGGTCGCGTAGGTCGATACGGGCGGCGCATGCGGTGAAATCGCAACCGTGAACGCGCCGTCGCGCACCCAGTGGTAGCCGCTTGCCGCATGAATTGCCGCGTCGTCGCGCCCGGCACGCAGGCGGCCGGCCTGGCGCGGGTCGAGATCGGCCGTTGCGGCAGCGGCGTGCGCGGCTTGCCACGGCAGGACGGCTGCCGCAGCCAGCGCGGCGGTGATGAACTGGCGCCGGTCGGTCATCGCGCGGGCCCTCGCAGGTTGGTGGCGATGCGCATCACAGCACCCGCGACAGGAACGCGCGCGTGCGCGGATGCGACGGCGCGTCGAGCACGACGGCCGGCGGCCCGGCCTCGACGATGCGACCGCGCTCCATGAACAGTACGGTGTCCGCGACTTCGCGGGCGAAGCCGATCTCGTGCGTGACGATCACGAGCGTCGTGCCCGAGCGCGCGAGTTCCTTGATCACGTCGAGCACTTCGTTGACGAGTTCGGGATCGAGCGCGGAAGTCGGTTCGTCGAACAGCAGCACCTTCGGACGCAACGCGAGCGCCCGCGCGATCGCGACGCGCTGCTGCTGACCGCCGGACAACTGGCGCGGGTACGCATCGGCTTTATCCGCGAGGCCGACACGCGCGAGCAGCGTGCGCGCCGTGCGTTCGGCTGCGTCGCGCGTCGCGCCGCCGACGGCGACCGGTGCTTCGATCAGGTTTTCGAGCACCGTCAGGTGCGGGAACAGGTTGAAGTTCTGGAACACCATGCCGACGGCCGTGCGCCGCTTCAGCACGTCACGCTCCTTCAGCTCGTAGAGCACGTCGCCGTCGCGGCGATAGCCGAGCAGTTCGCCGTCGATGTCGATGAAGCCGTCGTCGACGCGTTCGAGATGGTTGATCGTGCGCAGCAGCGTCGACTTGCCGGAGCCCGACGGCCCGACGATCACGGTCACGCTGCCGCGCGGCGCGACGAACGAGACGTTGTCGAGCACGCGCTGCATGCCGAACTGCTTCGACACGCCGTGCACGGCCACTTCGCCGCCGGTGCGCGACGCGGCGGTAGCGGCGCCGGCACCTGCATACGCATCATCGCTTTCGGCCGGTGCGATCGATGCGGCGCGGCGCGGGATGACACGCTGCCACAGCACGCCGATACGCGCGAGCGCGAACGTGAGCACCGACGGCGGCGGATTGCGCAACGCACCGCGCGCATAGTGCCGCTCGACCTGCACCTGGATCGCCGACAGCACGGTCAGGATGATCAGGTACCAGACGGTCGCGACCATCAGCAGCGGAATCACTTCGAGGTTGCGCCGGTAGATCACCTGGACCGTGTAGAACAGCTCCGGCATCGCGAGCACGTACACCATCGACGTGCCTTTCGCGAGCATGATCAGGTCGTTGAACGCAGTTGGCAGGATCGCGCGCATCGCCTGCGGCAGCACGATTCGCGTGGTCTGGCGGCCGCGCGGGAGCCCGAGCGCGGCCGCCGCTTCGAGCTGGCCCTGGTCGACCGCGAGAATGCCGCCGCGGATCACTTCGGCGGAAAACGCCGCATGGTGCAGCGTGAGGCCGAGCACGGCCGCGAGGAACGGGCTGATCAGGTCGGTCGTCGGCGTCTCGAACCACACGATGCCGGTGAACGGTACGCCGAGCCGCACATGCTCGTACAGGTAGCCGAGGTTGTTCAGGATCAGCAGCAGCACGATCAGCGGTATCGAGCGGAACAGCCACACGAAGGTCCATGCGCTTGCGGACAGCAGCCGCGAACGCGACAGCCGGGCCAGCGCGACGAACGCGCCGAGCACGAGGCCGAATACCGCGCCGAGCAGCGTCAGCACCAGCGTGCGCGCGAGCCCCGACAGCACCGGAGGCGACAGGAACCATTCGGCGAACACCGGCCAGCCCCATTGCGGGTTGCCGAGGATCGAATGCAGCGTGATCGCGATCAGCACGAGCGCGAGCACGGTGCCGGCCGTGCGCGACCGGTGGCGTGCGGGCACGATCCGGAAACGCGTGCCGGCGTCGCGCGCGACGGGGGAAGAGAGCGGCGGCAGCGCGCCGCCGAGATGGGTCGTGTCGCTCATGTTTTCTGGAATTCCTCGAATCTGTCGGGCAGGCGCGCCGCGCAGGGGCGGCGCGGTGGCGTCACGCGTGTGCTTCGGCCGCCGTTTCGTGCGCGGCGCCGGGCGTCGCGTGGCGGCTCGCCTTGCGCGGCAGGCCGAGGTGGTCGCGCAGCGTCGAGCCGGGCAGGTCGCGGCTGTAGCGACCGCGCGCCTCGAGCGCCGGAATCACGAGTTCGACGAAATCGTCGACGCCTTGCGCCTGCACCGGAAAACCGAGGATGAAGCCGTCGCCGGCGCCCGCGTCGTGCCAGCGGATCAGTTCGTCGGCGACGTGCTCGGCCGTGCCGATGAAGTTCGGGCGCGGCGTGGCGACCGCGAGTGCCGTCTCGCGCAGCGACAGGCCTTTCTGCTTCGCGTCGGCCTTGATCCGGTCGGTGGTCGAGCGGAAGCTGTTGCGGCCGAGCTCGCCGAGTTCCGGGAACGGCGCGTCGAGCGCGTACTGCGTGAAGTCGTGGTGGTCGAAATAGCGGCCGAGGTACGCGAGCGCCTCGTCGATCGTCAGCAGGTCGCGGATCGCCTGGTACTTGTCTTCCGCTTCGGCGGCCGTGCGGCCGACGATCGGCCCGACACCGGGGAAGATCTTCACGTCGTCGGCCTGGCGGCCGTGTTCGATCGCACTCTGCTTCACGCGCCGCGTGAATGCGGCCGTTTCCTCGAGCGACGGCGAATGCGTGAACACGGCGTCCGCGTATTTGCCTGCGAGGCCGATCCCGGTGTCGGACGAACCGGCCTGGAAAATCACCGGCTGCCCCTGCGGCGAGCGCTGGATGTTCAGCGGGCCCGCGACCTGGAAGAAGCGGCCGTGGTGATCGAGCGTGTGGAGCTTGTCGCGATCGAAGAAGCGGCCGGTTGCGCGGTCGCGCACGAAAGCGTCGTCGTCCCAGCTGTCCCACAGGCCCTGCACGACGTCGAGGTACTCGTCGGCGATCTCGTAGCGCAGTTCGTGATCCGGGTGCGCCTTGCCGAAATTCTTCGCGGTGCCTTCGAGCGGCGTCGTCACGACGTTCCAGCCCGCGCGGCCGCCGCTGATCGCGTCGAGCGACGCGAGCTGGCGCGCGACCGTGAACGGCTCGCTGTACGACGTCGAGATCGTGCCCGCGAGCCCGATCTTCTTCGTCGCGACCGCCAGCGCCGACAGGACGGTCAGCGGCTCGAAGCGGTTCAGGAAGTGCGGGATCGACTTCTCGTTGATGTAGAGGCCGTCCGCGACGAACGCGAACGCGATGCCGGCCGCTTCCGCCTTGCGCGCGACGCCGATCGCGAAATCGAGGTTGATGCTCGCGTCCGGCGGGTTGCTCGGATGCCGCCATGCATTCATGTGGCTGCCTGCGCCTTGCAGCATCAGGCCGAAGGGGATCGATCGTCGGGTCGTCATGGGAGCGTCACGCGTTCTGGTCAGGGGAGAAGGAGCGGTCGGCCGCGAGGGCCGCCTGCAATGGCGTGGCCGACAGCGCGCCGCCGAGCCATTCGGCCGATGCCAGCCGCGCCGCGTAGTCGGTCACCGGGGAATCGATCACGAACGCGTCGACGTCGAGCCGCCGGCTCAGCGTGTCGAGCGCGCGGTGGATGCGCTCGGGCGTATCGGCCAGGACCGTCGGGCGCAACTCGTCGATCCGGTAGTCGGACGCGCCGCTTTGCCGTGCGAACTCGGCGGCCGCCTGCGCGCTGGCGAGGTTGAAGCTCTGGCCGCCCGCGAACTGCAGCTTGAAGATCTTCAGCGGCCCGATCAGTTGTTCGGCGGCGTCGCGTGTCGGCGCGGCGACCGCGTACAGTGCGACGAGCGGTTTCGTGCCGCCTGCGCTTCGATACGCATCGAGCGAGCGTTCGAGATTCGCGTCGTCGCCGTTGAAATGCCCCGCGTAGCAGAAGCGCCAGCCGTTGCGTGCGGCGAGCGCACCGCTGTCCGGCGAGCCGCCGAGCAGGATGCGTTCGGGCAGTTGCGGCGGCACCGGCATCGCGACCGCGCCGGCGAGCGGATGATCTTCCTCGACGCCCCAGCCGAGAAACGCGTCGAGCTCGGCGAGCTGGCCCGCGAAGTCGGGCTTGCGCGCCTTGTCGTGGAACCACTGCAGCGCGCGCGTGGTCAGCGGCAACCCGCCGGGCGCCTTGCCGATGCCGAGATCGACCCGGCCCGGCGCGAGCGCGGCCAGCAGCTTGAACGTCTCGGCGACCTTGAACGGGCTGTAGTGCTGCAGCATCACGCCGCCCGAGCCGACACGGATGCGCGACGTATGCGCGAGCAGGTGCGCGACGACGACTTCGGGCGCCGAGCTGGCGAAGCCCGGCGTGCCGTGATGCTCGGCGACCCAGAAGCGTTCGTAGCCGAGCCGTTCGGCACGCTGCGCGAGCGTCGTGGTGAAGCGCAGCGCGTCGGCGGCGGTCGCGCCGTCGGCGATCGGACTCTTGTCCAGCAGCGAAAGCGAATAAGACATGATGGGCGGCGTTCCTGCGTAAGCGTGGATGGACGGTGGGCGGGCGCGGCGTTCAGCTCTTCGGCAGCCCCGGCGGATTCGTGCGCGACTGGTCGATCGCCTCGGACGCGAGATTCCAGCGGTCGAGCACCTGCTGGTAGCGGCCGGTCTTGATCAGCCCGTTCAGCGCGACGGTCAGCGGATCGGCCAGGCCACTGCCGCGGCGCGTCGCGATCGCGATGTCGGCCGTGCGCGGCCAGCCGCCGCTGATCGCGCCGACGAGCCGCGTCTTGCCTTGCTGCGCGCTCTGGTACGCGAGCACCGAGTTCACGCTGAACACCGCGTCGGCGCGACCCGACTGCACGGCGACGATGCGCATCGCCTGATCGTCGTAGTACTGGATCTGCACGGGTTTCAGCCCGTGCGCGACGTTCTCGCGATCCCAGGCGAGCAGGATCTTTTCCTGATTGGTGCCGGCGTCGGTCACGATGCGCAGCCCCGCGACGTCCTTCGGCTCGCGGATCGCCTGGATCTTGCTGTCGTTGCGCACGTAGAAGCCGACCTGGTCCTTGCGGTAGGTCGAGAAATCGAGCTTTTGCTTGCGTTCCTCGGTGACGGTGACGTTCGAGATCACCGCGTCGACTTTCCCCGATTCGAGCGCGAGCGGCCAGTCGGCCCAGGCGAGCGCGACGATCTTCAGCTTGCGGCCGAGGCTGTCGGATACGAGCTGGCCGATGTCGGCGTCGAAGCCGATTACCGTGCGTGCGTCGGTCGCATACGAGCTGATCGGCGGCAGGCTCGGCGCGATGCCGATCGTCAGCGTGCCGGGTTCGGCGAACTTGAACGATGCGGGCACCGCGCGTTCGACCGCTGCGTCAGCCGTGCCGCGCGGACGGCCGCGCTGTTCGGGGCTCAGGTCGAACGTCGCAGCGGTGGCCGCGGCTGCGAATGCGGTCAGGCCGATCAGCGTGGCGGCCAGCGTGCGCGCGGCACGGGAAGAAAGCGATACGGCTCGTTGCATGAAAACGTCCTGTCGTGGAAAGCGGAGGGTGCGAGGTGAAATGCGGGGCGTTGCGCCGTCAGCGCGGCAGCGCCGGTTCCGGCACCGGTGCCCACAGGTCGGCGAGCGTCGACGTGCGTGACGGATCGACGAGATCCTTGCCGAACCGCAGGTGGAAATACGCTTCGGGGTCGATCGACGAATCGAACAGCCGCGTATAGCCGGTGCGGTCGTAGAGCGCCCACGCTTCGGGCTGGCGAAAGCCGGTGGTCAGGTAGAGGCGGCGGTAGCCCTGCTGCGCGGCGCGCAGTTCGAGCGCCGCGACGATGAGCCGTGCGAGGCCCTGGCGACGCAGGTCGCCGTGTGTCCAGATGCGCTTGAGCTCGGCGGTCTGTGCGTCGTAGCGCTTGAACGCGCCGCCGCCGACCGTTTCGCCGTCGCGCAGCAGCAGCACGAACGCGCCTTCGGGCGGTGCGAACAGTTCGGCCGGATAGCGCGCGAGTTCGTCGCGGGCGGACGCGCGGCTGTCGGGGCGGTACGCGTCGTAACGGGTCGAATACTCGTCGATCAGCGCGTCGATCAGCGGCTGCGCGCGGACGTCGAGCGGCGTCGTATCGATGATGCGGTCGTTCGTGGCCATGGGCATCGCGAAGGGCGCACGATGCGGACGTTCCTGGCGGGGTGCGGGCACGCGGCCCGTCCGGTCTGTTCCGCTATCGCGACATTGTTGTCGTGATGGCGGCGGCCGCTGCGCATCCTGCGATGCGGTTGGCGGGCCGCCGCCGTTTTGAACACGTTAGCGGCGCGGCCGGCAAAGGCGAACGAAGCAATTTCGATAAGGATTTCGCGGGAAGCGTCAGAAGGCTTGCAGGGGGCGCGGGGTAGGGCGAGGAGAACGGGGCGGTGGGGAGCAGCGCCCGTTCGGCGTGCGGGCGACGCATATGAACGCCGCGGATCGGCAGGGTGTTGTTGTTTCGATGGTCCGCCGGCCATGCCGATTCGAGACTGTCTCTTCAGGGGCGCGAGCGCCCGGCCGCGACCCGCCGCCTCGGTGGCGGCGGTCCTGATCGAATTGTCGCGCCGGCGCGAAGCCCCGCCGTCGCGGGGCGATGATCCTCGACGACGACGGCGATCAGGCTGCTGCCGCCTGATGAACCGATTCGTGCCGGTCGCCACCCAGGATCTCGACAAGATCGGTCAGCATCCGCCCCAATTCACCCGTCATCAGCGTGACATCCGAGTCGAAGCGTTCATCGTCATTCTGCGCGGTGGGATCCGTCGCTTCCTTGATGACGTCGAGCGGCGTGACACGCTTGATTGTCAGCGACGGTGTCAGCACGAACGAGATTCGGTCGTCCCAGGTCATCGCGAGGCGCATGCACTGTTTGCCGGTTTCGATGTGCCGGCGCATGTCGTTCGCTTCCAGCGCGTGGCCGACGTATCGCACCGTGGCGCCGCCTTCGCCGCTCGAGCGCAACTCGGCATCCTGGTCCACGGTGAATCCGCCCGGCGCCTCGCCGGACAGCAGCCAATCCGTCATCGCGGCGACCGGCGAACGCGCCACATGAACGCCGGCGAGCGGCAACTGATCGATCGATTTGACGAGCAGGCTGCGAACGTCGTCGGCCAGCGCCTGTGACGCCGCATCGATGACGAGCCAGCCGTTCACCGTATCGATCCACACGCGGGTATCGCGGCGAATGCTGAACGCGCGCGGCAGCAGTTCGTCGACAACCTGCTCCTTGAGTTCGCGCAGCTGTTTTCGGCCTACCTTGAAGCCCTGCTGCTCCTCGATTTCAACCGCACGTGCTTTGGTCACCTGATTGACGACCGACGCCGGGAGCAGCTTCTTTTCGGCACGAAACACCAGCAGCATCTGCCGGTTGATCGAATACACGAGCGCGCCGTCGTCGCGCGGCGACGCCCATCCGGCGCTCTGCATGTCGACGCTGTTGCCGGGCTGGAACGCGTGAGGCGCCAGCCACTTTTCCATCTGGTCGGGGGTAACGGCCCAAGGTGCCGGAAGACGATGAAGCTGAAGATTCTTGAACCACATAGGAGGGCAGGCAAAGCGCACCATTCTATATGACGTTGACGTTCCCGGCCGGCAGCGGAAGCGCGCGTTCGTGCGGCAGCCCGGCAAGTCTGCGGTAAAGTTCCCGGCAGACGCGAGTCGGCTTGCGCGAATCCGCTCCCAATTGCAACGGATGCGTGTTCAGCGTCGCATCGCGCTGTCACGTGCAACCGGTTTTCATCCCGGAAATGTTGTGCCGACGGAGCTTGCTCCGCCCGGAGCGGAGTCGATGGGCTGACCGCAGGCGTTTTCGAACGTCCGGTTTCTGGCCCTCGATCCAGCGCATGCAAGCGGCGGCGACGGGGCGGCATGCGGCATCAGGGCAGTGTCGGGTTGTAATCGGCGAGAAAGAGACAATCGACGGTCGCATCGCGATTGATGGCAATGGAAACCATTCCAACCAAGGAAAAAAACAATGATGACTTCCGGCGACGGCCTGACCAGTCCAGCGCGGCTCCTGCGACTCGCCTCATGGGTGATTGCGATCGTCTTCGCTGTCTTTCTGAACATGCTCGGCAGTCTCGTGATCCGCGACATGGCGTTCGCCCCGAGCGGGGGCTCGCCCGTCATCGAGCAATTCGCCGATGCGCCGGCAAAAGCGCGGCTGGACGCGGCGCGGCGCCAACTGCAGGCGCAGCACGACGCGCTTGCCGAGAAGGTCGACACCATGGAAGTCGCGCGCGGCCGCGCCGCGAAGGAGTACGCGGCCGAGAAGGAAAGTTTCCGCAACTGGCTGGCAACCCGCTCGGTGACGGGAGACAGTGCGCGGGACCCGGACATTCTGGCGAGAACGCACAAGCTGGATACGCTCCAGGCCGTGGTGGTCAGCTGGCAGCGTCAGATCGATGCGATCGGCGACCAGCAACGGGCACTGACGTCGCAGCAGACTCAAGTAGACACGCAAATCGCCGAAGCGGACGCGGCGGCCGAACGGCGCCTCGACGCGGCAACACGGCATTACGAGATGCAGGTGTTCGGACTGCGGCTTGCGCTGACGTTACCGATACTGCTGGTTGCGATCTGGCTGTTCATACGCTACCGCAAGATGCGCTACTGGCCTTTCGTGTATGGCTTTGGCCTGTTTGCACTGAGCGCGTTTTTCATCGAACTGGTCCCGTACCTGCCGAATTTCGGCGGCTATGTCCGGGTCCTGGTCGGCATTGCGCTCACGGTATTCGCCGGCCTTTACATGATGAAGGCATTTCAGCGCTATGCCGAACGCAAACGGCTCGAATTGCAGCAGGATCGGGGAGAGCGTGCGCGCACGATCGGATACGAAAAAGCCGTGCGGTCACTCGAAAAAAAGCGCTGCCCGTCATGCGACAAACAATGGAATCTCGGCGGCGACGACTCCACGTTCTGCGTCCATTGCGGATTGAGGCTTTTCAATGTATGCGAATGCGGTGGCCGGAATTTCTTCTTCTTCCCGCATTGCCATCAATGCGGTGCTGCGCAGGGAAACGAGTTGCCCGTGTCGTCCGACTGACGGTCAGCGTGTTTGCAATACGGGCTGGCGCCGGCGCACGACGGTTGCGAAGCGTTGTCGATAGCGTTCGCGGGGCGGGTTGTGCCGGCCGCGAATGGCCGCAGCGGGCACCGACCGGGTTCGGCCCGTTGTTGGCGATGACGCGCGACCGCGACCGCGGCCGCGGCCGACCCGTAGGCGATGAGGCGGGGCCATTCCTGAAACCTCGTCGCGCAAACACCGGGCACGACCACGATGCGCTTCCGGATGTTGCCCGCTAGAATGCGCGACATGGGAGATTCGACGCACCGACGGTTTGTGATACGCGCCGGCCGCTCTTCGGATGCAGGCCAACTGACGCAGCTCGCCTTTCTTTCGAAGGCGCACTGGGGTTACCCCAGGGAATGGCTGGATCTGTGGCAGGCCGATCTTACGATTACGCCCGAGATGATCGAAGGCTCAATGGCCTACGTCGCCGAAACCGACGAGCAGATAATCGGGTTCTGGATGAGAGCCTTGATGGATTCCGATGAGCCTACCCCCGGGTGGTTATTCGTTCATCCTGACCATATGGGGCAGGGCGTCGCCCGTGCGTTATGGTCCGAACTGAGGAAGGACGCCGCCGAAAGGGGAATCAGGTGCTTCGTGATCGAAGCAGATCCGAATGCCGTGCCATTCTATTTGTCGCTGGGTGCGGAAAAAGTGGGAGAGAAAGCGTCGACCGTCATTCCGGGAAGATGCTTTCCAATCCTTCGGGTGCGTGTCTAGATGGACAAGGGGCAGTGACGGACCGAGCCGGCCTTTTTCCTCAATGGCGAAGCGGTCGGGAAGTGGAAGGCCCGGTCAAATGATTCCCTCGAACGCCGATCTTCCCGAACGCGTCTACCGGATTCATCACGCGATGACACGCGGCGGCGTGGACAACTCCGCCAACTGAAACATGCAATCCCCACGCTGCACTTGCGCGGGTACGCGCTTGCACACCACCTCACCATCGCCCTTGAACCGATGCAGCACCGGTTCACGCAGCGGCGTATCGGGGAAATGCACCCACGCGGCCGGCTGCCCGGCCTTCACCTGATCGCCGAGTTCGACGAGCGGCTCATACAGCCCGCGCTCGTACGCATAGACGAAATGGCGATCGCCGTCGACGCGCATGAAGCGCGTGACGGTTGGCGGCGCGTCGGGCACGAGCGCGCCGTGCAGCAGGCCGATGTAGCCGAGGTAGTGCAGCAGCCCGTGGCGGCCGAGCCGGATCAGCGACGGATCGGCCATGCCGGCACCGCCGAGTTCGGTCACGATCGAGATCGCGCCTTGCCGGCGCGCGGCCGACGCCGAATGCACCGGATTCGGCGCATGCAGCAGCGCATTCTGCAACCCGAACGCGACCAGCAGCCCGTTGAGCTTCGCGGCTTCGTCGGCGTCGAGCGGATCGATCGCGAGCATGTTGCCGCCTTGATACAGCAGCGAACTGCCGCCCGAATGCAGGTCCACCAGATACTGCGCGCGCGACAGCAGTGCATGCTCGATGTAATGGGCGATCATCTGCGTCGGCGTGCCGGCCGGGTCACCGGGGAAGCTGCGGTTCAGGTTGCCTTCGTCGAGCGGCGACACGCGCAGGCCCGCATCCGCCGCCGGGAAATTCGCCATCGGCAG
This sequence comes from Burkholderia cepacia complex sp. TUM26381, assembly GCF_057439935.1. NCBI lineage: Bacteria > Pseudomonadati > Pseudomonadota > Betaproteobacteria > Burkholderiales > Burkholderiaceae > Burkholderia > Burkholderia cepacia complex sp. TUM26381. Next base: position 1,606,371 of record NZ_CM172007.1, read on the forward strand.
CAGGATCAGTTGCCCGCTGACCATCTCGGGTTCGATCTCGCGCATCAGTTGCGACACGATGATCTGGCCTTCGTACTCGTCGCCGTGGTTGCCGGCCATCACGAGCGCGACGGGGCCGTCGCCGTTGCGGATCGACGCGATCGGGATCGGCAGCCAGCCGTATGCCGAGCGGTGCACGGAGTGCGGCAGCCGCAGGTAGCCCGCGTGCTTGCCTTGCGCGTCGAGATCGATTTCGCAGTGAATGGGATTTCGGTGTGAGGAGGAGGCGGTCATGGCAGCGTCGTTCGATGAACGGAATCTGCCATCTTATCGGGAAACGACGGCCGCGCGGCGCGCCGGGCGCGTGCAACCTCGACCGTTCTCACGCCCTCAATCGAAATACGGTTCCAATACCGGTTCGATCCAATCCATGAACGCCCGGACGCGCGGCGAGAGATTGCGCCGATGGGCCACGACGAGCGACGCGGCGAGCGGTTCCGGACGCAGGTCGGGCAGCACCTCCACCAGCGCGCCGCTGGCGACGTAATTCGCGACCCCTGAATAGCCGGCCTGGATCAACCCGATGCCGGCAAGCCCGGCCGCGTGATAGGTCTGCACGTTGTTGACCTGCATCGCGCTCGGCAGCGCAAGCGTCGCATAGCCGTCGCCGCTCGGATATTCCCAGCCGGCATGTCTGGCACCGAGCGTCAGCGAGTAGTGGACCATGCAGTGCCCTTGGCTGAGCAGATCGTCGAGCGTATGCGGCACGCCATGCCGCGCCAGATAATCGGGACTTGCCGCATTGATCATGCGCAGCCGGCCCAACGGCCGGGCAATCAGCGTTTCGTCCACGATCGGACCCATGCGGATCACACAATCGAATCCTTCCTGCACGAGGTCGACACGCCGGTCGGTGCTCGACAGCTCCAGTTCCAGCTCCGGATGTGCCGCCATCAGTTGCGGGAGCGCGGGCACCACGACGCTGCGTGCCAGCTCGGTCGGCATGTCGACGCGCAACCGTCCCCGGAGGCGTGTGCTGTCGCCGGAGAACATCGATTGCAGCGCCTGGACGTCGGCCAGCAGGTCCCGTGCGCGCGAATAGAACGCGCGGCCGTCGTCGGTCAACTGCACGCTCCGCGTCGTTCGATGCAGCAGCGCAACGCCCACGTCGCGCTCGAGTTGCCGGATCACCATCGAGACACGTCCTTTCTGGATGCCCAGGCTTTCGGCTGCCCGCGTGAAGCTCGTCATTTCGGCGACACGCGCAAAGATCAAAAGCGCATCGAGGTTTTGCATTGTTCACCCACGGAGTAACAGAACGTTCAATCGATCGTCATTTATAACTCAGTTGTGACCCAGTAGAGTGCTTTCCGACGTCGTCACCCGACGACAACCTCAACGGAAGGGCGCAACCATGACGCAACTCACTTCTCCGGTTAAGACAGCCGTGGTCTACCACTCCGGCTATGGACATACCCAACGGTTGGCCGCGGCGGTCGCCGAGGGCGCCGGCGCCGTACTCGTCGCCATCGACGCCGACGGCAACCTCGCGGACGGCGCGTGGGACACGCTGGCCGGCGCCGACGCGATCCTGTTCGGCTCGCCGACCTACATGGGCGGGCCCAGCTGGCAGTTCAAGAAGTTTGCCGATGCGTCGTCGAAGGCCTGGTTCGACGGCGCGTGGCGCAACAAGATCTTCGGCGGCTTTACCAACAGCGCGAGCATCAACGGCGACAAGCTCAATACGCTCGAATACTTCGTTTTGCTGGCCGGGCAGCACGGGGGTATCTGGGTGAGCATGGACATCAAGCCGGCGAACCTGAAGGCGTCGGCGCGCGACGACCTGAACCGCATGGGCTCCTATATCGCGCCGATGGCGCAGACGCCGGCCGACGCGTCGCCGGACGAGATGTCGCCGGGGGATCTCGAGACCGCACGCCGCTATGGCGCACGCGTTGCGACGATCGCGGGACAGTTTCGGGCCGGGCAGTCCTGAATCAACGGAAGTCCTGGCGTGCACCGTGCACCGTGCACCGTGCACCGGACCGGACGACGCCGCATTTTTTTCCAGCCGAGCCTGAAGGAAATCGATCATGAAATACAAGCGACTGGGCCGCACCGGCCTGTATGTCTCGGAGCTGTGCCTCGGCACGATGACACTCGGTGGCAACGCGGATGCCGGCATGTGGGCGGCGATCGGCGCACTGGATCGGCGCGACGCGACCCGGCTGATTTCCCGTGGGCTGGAGGCGGGAATCAACTTCATCGATACCGCCGACATCTACTCGTTCGGTCAGTCCGAACGCCTCGTCGGACAGGCGCTCCGGGACCTCGGCGTCCCGCGCAACGAAATCGTGCTGGCGACCAAGACGGCCGGCGCGATGGGCCCGAAGCCCAACGATCAGGGGGCGTCGCGCGGTCACATCATGGATTCCGTGCAGCGCAGCCTGGAACGCCTCCAGGTCGACCATATCGACCTTTACCAGATACACGCCAGCGATTCCGTCACGCCGATCGAAGAGACACTGCGGGCGCTCGACGATCTGACGCGCCAGGGGCTGGTTCGCCATGTCGGCGTCTCGAACTGGCGCGCCGGAAAAATCGGCAAGGCGCTGGGCATTAGCCAGGGGCTCCATGCGACGCGCTTCGAGACGCTGCAGGCCTACTATTCCATCGCCGGACGGGACGTGGAGCGCGAACTGGTGCCGCTCGCGATCGACGAGCAGATGGGCCTCCTGGTCTGGTCGCCGCTCGCCGGCGGGCTGCTTTCGGGGAAGTTCGGCCCCGGTGCGCCCCACGAGGAAGGCGCGCGACGCAGCCATTTCGACTTTCCGCCGGTCGACCTCGAGCGAGCGTGGCCGTGCGTTGCCGCGATGCGTTCCATCGCCGACGCGCACGGGGTCTCGGTTGCCCGGATCGCGCTTGCCTGGTTGCTGGCGAAACCGCATGTCACGAGCGTCATCGTCGGCGCCAAACGGGTCGAGCAGCTCGAAGACAATCTCGGCGCGGTCGATGTCGTGCTGACCGCGGACGAGCTTGCGAGTCTGGACGCAGTGAGTGCGTTACCGCCCGCATATCCGGGCTGGATGATCGATCGTCAGGAGGCGGGCAGGGTGCCGCAGCCTTTCAAGGGCGTCGTGTCGACATAACAAGATGCGGCCGCGTTCGAGCCGGGTGGTTGCAAAACCACCTGGTGTCGAACATGACGGAGGTGGTGCAGTTGGGAGGTCGCGCGCACAAGCGGTCCTTGGTCGCGTCCGTACGTCGGACAGCGGCGTGTCCGCATCGCTCGGCTTGACCGTCGATTGTTCAAACACCGCTCACGCCACCGGTGGACGCAGGGTGACCAGGAAACGTCACCTGCAGATGCTATATCCTGAGCGTCTTCGCCCATTGCATCGACCAACGATCTCCGTTGACATGTCTCGGATCATTCCACTCCACAGCAGTTCAGCGTTCTATCAGCTCCTTGCCGACAGCTACACGCGGCTGCTTGGTCTCCCGCTGGTGCCCGAGGCCGTGCCGGCGGACGAAGCTACCGCGTGGCTTTACGAGCGTGCCCCGTTCGCAGTACTCGCGCACAACACCGACTCGGACCCGCTCTTCATTTACGGCAACAAGGCCGCGCAGCGTCGCTTTGGATACAGCTGGGATGAAATCACCCGACTTCCGTCCCGACTCTCCGCGGAGGCCCCGAATCGCGAGGAGCGGCAGCAATTCCTGGCACGCGTACAGCGGCTGGGCTACGAGACGGGTTACAAGGGCGTGCGTGTCACCAAGTCAGGCCAGCGCTTCATCATCGAGGAAGCGACCCTGTGGCAACTTCTCGACGCGGACGGCAAACTGCATGGCCAGGCGGTTGTCATCCCGCGGACGCGCGACATCTGATCGCGCATTCGCGCCCTGGCGGGCCACTACCTATCATGAGGACGTGGCGGCCGCTGCTTTCCCGAGCCAGGACACTCAAGAGCACATCCAATGTGGAGTCTCGACGTCATCGAGACGGGAGGCGGCGGGTGTGTTCCACGACACGCGTGAAACGGTATCCGGAGGCATTCCATGCAGGAAGAGGGAATACGCGAAGCGCTGAATGCGCACTGGCAAGCGTCCGCGGCCGGCGATCTCGACGCGGAACACGATATTTACGATGACGATGTCGTCTGTGACTATCCGCAATCAGGGGAACGCATCCTGGGACGAATGAATCTGCAGGCATTGCGGGGTCATCATCCCGGCAAACCGGCAGGTTTCGACGTCAGGCGAATTCAAGGAGAAGGCAATCTATGGGTCACGGAATACGCGATCACCTATAACGGCCGGCCGACTTGCACGGTCAGCATCATGGTGTTCCGCGACGGCAAGGTCGTTCGCGAGACCCAGTATTTTTCCGATCCGTTCGAAGCGCCGGATTGGCGGAGGCAATGGGTTCAGCAGATCACGTGACAAGGCATGGCGGCCGGATCAACCTTCTCGCCCCGAGCGGCGAGAACGGCACGCGAGACCACGCGGATGTTGCAGCTGTGAACACATGCCGGCACGCGGGCCGCCTGCATTCGTGTGCCGAATTTCGCGCCGGTCCCTTGCTGCGACAGGGCCGGCGCGCGTAACCGGTTTACCGTCCCGATGTTTCAGCTTCGAGACGCCCCTCTTCCCACAGAGCCCAGAAACGGCTGCCGGCGCGATACGGATTTGCGCGTCGCGTGCCGTGATCGGCGATGCCTTGGCGAAACGCGCCGTACAGCGTCAGCGGCGGATTGTCGACGCAGGCAGCTTCGCGCGTGACCGGCATGCGGCGTTCGGACACGAGCCGGCGGATCAGCGATGCGCCGTCGATCACGTCCAGTTCGTCGATGGTATCGCTGCGGCTGAGGACTTCGACGGTATTCATGTTGGGTCTCCCTGACAACCTGTTTCCCTGACAGAGAGCAATAAGAGTGCCAACCATGAAAAGCCTTGCGCTGCGTCGATCGTGCGGGCTTCTGCGGCCAACGTGATGCGTGGCGAACGGCGGTGTTACGGAACACGTCACGTGACACGCGAACGTGCGGCGCCACGTGCGAACCCGCAAAGCGTTGCGAAACTGAATCGTCAGGAGGATGCGGCAGGCGGGGAAAAGACGGAGAGGCAGTGGGCGACACGAGTGTCGCGGGCTCAGTTTGTGGCGGCCGGCGCCATGCGGCGGCTGCCGCTCGAATAGAAGCAGTAGATACCCTTGCCGGCCGACTTTGCGTCGTACAGCGCGCTGTCGGCCTGCCGGATCAGTTCGTCGGGCGAGCCGTGCCCGTCGTCGAGCGCGATGCCGATGCTGATGCCGATGCAGACGGTCTCGCCGATCGACAGCGTGTATGGCGCCGAGATCTGCCGGATGATCCGCGCGGCGAGGATCGAGCACGCCTGCATCGTCGTGTCGTCGATCGCGACGATGAACTCGTCGCCGCCGATACGCGCGGCGAACTCGCCGCGCGGCAGCGTCTTGCCGAGGCGCTCGGCGACCTGCGTGAGCACTTCGTCGCCGGCCTGGTGGCCGCACCGGTCGTTGATCGACTTGAAACCGTCGAGGTCGAGATACATGACGGCGAAGGCCGGGCTCGGCAGGCGCGGCCGGCGCGCGAGCATCCGCTTGAGCTCTGCATGCAGTTCGTGGCGGTTCGGCAAACCCGTCAACGCGTCGTGCCGCGCGAGGTGCCGGATGTGCTGTTCGGTCTGGCGGCGCGCGGTGACGTCCTCGACGATGATCACCGCGTTGCCGTCCGGCACGCGGTGACGCGTCAGTTCGAGCTGGCGGCCGTCGACGAGCGCGATGTCGAATGGCCCGGGTTCGTTGCGGCTCAGCCACGCGTCGCACTGCGCGGCGAGACCGAGGCCGCCGGGATCGGTCACGGCGTTCGTGCCGAGCGCCGCGACGACGGCCGGCAGCGGCGTATCGAGCATGATTTCGCGCGGCGAGCCGAACAGTTGCGCGGTGCGCCGGTTGGCGACGATCACGCGGCTGTCGCCGTCGATCATGCACAGGCCGTGCGGCATGTAGGTCAGGGCGGCGTCGAAGCGCGCGACGAGTTCGGCGTTGCGCTGGCGTGCGGCGATCAGCGCAACGAGCACGCGGTAGTGGCGCTGGACGACCGTGCGCATGGCCGCAAGATAGATCGCGAGCGGCGGCAGCAGCAGCCACGCGCCGGACCGGTGAGCGAGCAGTGCGCCGACGCCGATCGGCAGCACGCCGAGTGCGACCTGCGTCATCGCGAGCCGCGGCAGCGCCGAATTGCGCGACGCGATGCCGCCGAACACGCCGCCCGCAACCATCACCGACAGCGTGCCGAGCTCGACGTCGACGGCCTGCACGCAGCCCATCACGCCGAGGCCGAGCACGAAGCACGCGACGAGCGATACCGGCGCATAGCGCGCCGCCCAGAATTCGGCGCGGTCGTCGCCGGCGTTGCGCCGTACCGCGTAGGCCCGTGCGATCGACAGGCGCGCGACGAGCAGGCCGACGTCGACGATCAGCCACGCGAGACACCACAGCTGCTGTAGCCGGATCAGCGCCACGGCCGCGACGAAGCCGCTCGCGAGCCCGGACAGCGCCATCGGACGCACGTCCTCGAACAGCGTCACGAGCATCGACGGACGCAGCGCAGCCGTCACACGGTGGTTGCCGGAGGGAGGAGTGGCGAGAACGGAGTTCAGGAGAGATGCCCTGACTGCCATGGTTTTTGACCTCGACACGCTGTCGGGATGGCTGGCGGCGCCCGCACGGCACGTGGCGGAAGCACCGGCCGAGCCGGATGCGCACGACATTACCATGAAAAATAGACAGCGCGGGGCAGCCGGCCGCGCCGCGCGCTAGTCGTAAACCACGCCTGCGAAAGGCTTGCGCATTCGACGGCGCGAGGGCAGCATCGTTGCGAACGGAACGATGCGCGAGGGCCGACCGGAGACCGGCTGCAATGCGTGGCGCGCGTGCTCGTCGGGTGAGGTCGACACGGCCAAAGCCCGTGCGAATCCGGGTTAAACGCAGACGAATCGCTGCCCGCGACCGCCCGCCGCAGCCCGGCTGAATCCCGTTATAAGAAATTCAATAAGTATTTCATGCGAGAAATACTATAGGCGATATATCTAAAACAATGCCAGAATGCGCGCCGCTCCGAACGCCGCGACACCCTATCGCCGTCCGAGCCGCATCAGGAGGTTCCCCCCAATGAAAAACCACGGCCTGTCACGGCGGGGTTTTCTGAAAGCCAGCGTGCTGGCGGGCGTCGCAGTGTATGTCGCGCCCCTGGGCAGCCGCGCATTCGCGGCGCTCTTCGAAGAAAAACTCCTTACCCCCGTCAAATGGGATAGCGTCACCGGCATCCCCCAATTCCGCATCGACGGCATCGCGAAGGTCACGGGCTCGAAAGTGTTCGCCCGCGACGTGCGCGCGGCCGACATGCCGCACTGGCCCCAGCAGCAGTCGCATGCGCTGATCCTGCGCGTCACGCAGGCCGACCGCACGTACGAAGGCTTCGACCTGTCGCTGCTCGGCGACGACCTGAAGCCGGACCGCGTGGTCACGGCTGACGATCTCGCGCGCGACGGCGTCGCGTTCCCGGCGTTCTACGGCGACGACATGCTGTTGCCGGCCGGCAAGACGCCCGCGTATCTCGGCCATGCGGTCGCGATCCTCATCTATCACGACTTCGCGCGCTTCCGTTTCGCGAAGAACGCGTTGAAGTTCCGCGACGACGTGATCCGCTACGGCGCGGTCACGGGCCCGCTCGAGCGCGATCCGTGGGGTACCTTCCGCTACGTGCGCGTGGGTGGCAAGACGGCCTATGACGACGACGTCTATTCGAGCCTGAAGGACGCGCCGATCTTCCCGAGCATGATGCGCAAGCACCTGCCGGTCTGGCCGGACGGCAAGGAACACGGCAAGCTGGACGAGCAGGGCATGTTCCTGGCCGGGCAGATCGCCAGCGAGCTCGATCATCCGACGGCCGACTGGCTCGTGTTCGACCGCGAATACAACACGCAGTCGGTCGATACGGCCGCGCTCGAGCCCGACAACGCGAACTGCTGGTACGACGCCGCGACGCAGTCGCTGCACCTCGTCGTGCCGACGCAGTCGCCGCTCGAAGTGTCGGAGAACGCGGCCGCGATGGTCGCGAAATGCCGCTTCCCGGTGAAGAAGCTGTTCGTGCATCCGTGCTACACGGTCGGCTACGGCTCGAAGGATCACTTCAACGTGCCGTTCTACGGCCTCGTCTGCGCGCTGTACGCGGACGGCCGCCCGGTACGTTTCGCGAACGACCGCTACGAGCAGTTCCAGACGTCGCTGAAGCGTCACGCGTTCAAGATGCATTACCGGATCGCGGTCGACCGCAATACGGGCCTGCTGCAGTCGTTCAAGGGCGACTTCGAGGCGAACGGCGGCGGCCGCATGAACTTCTCGCCGTCGGTCGCGATGGTCGGCGCCACGGCCGCGCAATCGATCTACTACTTCCCGAAGAGCGACCTGGCTTCGGTCGCGATCGCGACGCGCGCGATCGACGCCGGCTCGGCACGCGGCTACGGCACGCTGCAGAGCATGGCCGCGACCGAGATGGCGATCGACGAGATCGCCGCGCAGCTGAACATCGACCCGATCGATTTCCGTCTGCGCAACGCGCTGCGTTCGGGGATGAAGAACACGCAGGGTGCGATTCCCGCCGGCGCGCTGCGCGTCGACGAAGTGCTGGAGCGCGCGAAGCAGCATCCGCTGTGGACGCGCCGTGCCGCGCGCAAGACCGAATTCGAGGCGGCGCATCCGGGCAAGCGCTACGGCGTCGGCTTCGCGTGCGTGCAGAAGGATTTCGGCACGGGCGCGGAAGCGTCGTTCGCGAAGGTCGAGTTCGACGAGAACGGCAAGGTGTCACTGCGGCACACGGCGGCCGAGATCGGCACCGGGATGTCGACGTCGCAGGCCGTCGCGGTCGCGAAATGGCTCGGCCGTCCGGCGACGGACGTGCTCGTGGCCCAGACCGAATGGCCGGACCTGCCGGTCGAGACGAGCGGCGATCCGTACCTGATGTCGCAGGCCGACCAGGATCGCCTGAGCGCGAACCCGCGCTGGTCGCCGGGCTATGCGTCGCCGTCGAGCGCGACGAACTCGGCATATTACTTCACGCACAGCACGCGCGAAGCCGCCCGTGCGGTGTTCCGCTACGGCCTGTGGCCGGCCGCGATGTCGATCTGGACGCGCGGCCTCGGCGGCGGTCAGGCCGCGCCGTACACGATCCGTATCGAGGACGCGCGCTGGGTCGACGGCAAGCTGACCGCCGACGGCCTCGAGCCGCTGACGTTCGAACAGCTTGCGAAACAGGCGCATGCGCTCGGCCTGCCGACCGGCGCCGCCGTGCACGTGTTCAACCGCTGGCAGTGGACCGAAGCCGAGTTCGAAGTGGGCGGTGCGGTCGAGCGCTTGCCGATCGACGCGCTGTCGCTGCGCGTCGGCGCGCCGAAGACGGGCGCCGACAACGGCCCGGTGCCGGGCACGGCCGCGCCGGCCGGCGCGACCGCGATGCGCGTCACGCTGGCGCCGACCGCGAACGGCTATCGCGTGCTGGACCGCAAGCGCGTGTTCATCCCGCCGACGAGCCGCAACAACGCGGCCGTCACGTACTACACGGCGGTCGGCACGCTCGTCGAGCTGGCCGTGCACGAAGCGACCGGCAAGGTCGAGCTGCTCACGCACCACTCGATCATGGAATGCGGCAACCAGATTTCGCCGCAGCTCGTGTCGGGCCAGTTGCAGGGCGGTCTCGCGATGGGCATCGGTCACGCGCTGCACGAGTACCTGCCGCTCTATGAGGACGGCCCCGGCAACGGCACGTGGAACTTCAACCGTTACCAGCTGCCGCGCGCGTCGGATGTCGCCGTGTGGACGCAGACGGGCGACGTGTTGCCGCCGCTGTCCGAGACCGATCCGCCGAAGGGCGTCGCCGAAGTGGTGATGATTCCCGTCGTCGGCGCGATCGTGAACGGCATCGCGCACGCGATCGGCCATCGTTTCACCGACCTGCCGGTGACCCCGCAAAAGATTCAGGAGGTGCTCGCATGACGACCGCCCAAACCGCGGCTTCGGCCGCGAGCGCCAGCGCGGCTGCGACCGGCGCTTCCGCGCCGGCGGCGGCTTCGGCCGCACCGGCATCCGTTCCTGCCGCGCCGGCTACGCCGGCATCGGCGCCGGCCGCCGTCGAGCGTCCGCTTGTCCGCTTCCAGCAGAAGCCGCTGTCGGTGAACATCAACGGCAAGTCCGTCGGCCCGATGCAGGTGCCGGAAGGGCTGATGATGATCGAGTTCCTGCACGAGTACGCGGGCCTCACCGGTTCGCGGCTCGGCTGCGGGCAGGGCATCTGCCACGCGTGCGTCGTGATCGTCGACAAGCCGGACGGCACGAGCGAGGAAATGCGCACCTGCATTACCGGCGCGCACTTCTTCCACGGCCGCTCGATCCGCACGATCGAAGGCCACGCGAAGCGCAATGAAGCGGGCGAGGTGGTCGAGCTGTCGCCGATCCAGCAGAAATTCCTCGAGCACTTCAGCTTCCAGTGCGGTTACTGCACGCCGGGCTTCGTCAATGCGGCGACCGTGCTGATCGAACGCCTGAAGCGCGAGCCGATCGCGAAGGCCGACGTCGAACGCACGATCACCGACGCGCTCGACGCGCACATCTGCCGCTGCACGGGCTATGTCCGCTACTACGAAGCCGTCAAGGACGTGGTGCTGACGACGCCGGGACTCGTGAAGGACGCCGCATGAAACGCACACTCGCTCATCGCGTCGCGCGGGCTGCGGGCCTGCCCGCACTCGCAGCGGCCTGCGCGCTGCTGCTCGCCGCATGCGGCGGCCACGACGCACCGGCCTCGAACGCTGCGTCCGGCGCGCCCGGCGCCGACCAGGTCGCGCGCGGCCGCTATCTCGTCAAGGCCGCCGACTGTGCGGCGTGCCACACCGCGAAGGACGGCGCGCCGTTCGCCGGCGGCGCGGCACTCGAATCGCCGTTCGGCACGTTCTACGGCTCGAACATCACGCCCGACAAGGATCACGGGATCGGCAACTGGAGCGCGGACGAGTTCTACGCCGCGCTGCACGACGGCAAGGCGCCCGGCAAGCGCCTGTATCCGTCGATGCCGTACACGTCGTACCGGCAGCTCACGCGCGCCGACGCCGACGCGATGTATGCGTACCTGATGACGGTCAAGCCGGTCGCACAGGAAAACCGCGCGCACGACCTGAAGTTCCCGTACAACCTGCGCTTCGGCATGGTCTTCTGGGACATGGTGTTCCTGAAGGACAGCCTGCCGGATGCGTCGGCCGGGCAATCCGCCGACTGGCAGCGCGGCCGCTATCTCGCGGGTGCGCTCGGCCACTGCGCGGAATGCCACACGCCGCGCGCATTCACGGGCCAGCTCGACGGTGCGAAGCCGTTCGCGGGTGCCGCGCTCGGCCGCGTGGCCGCGCCGGACATCACGCCGGCCGGCCTCGCCGCGCGCGGCTGGACGGGCACCGACCTGCAGACGTTCTTCGGCGTCGGCATCGCGCCGCAAGGCTCCGCGTTCGGCGAGATGTATCCGGTCGTGCACCTGAGCACGCAGTACCTGACGAAGGACGACCTGCGCGGGCTGTCGGTGTACCTGCTTGGCGACAAGCCGCCCGCGCCGGAACCGGTGAAGCCGGTGTCGGCCGATGCCGCGCAGCTGGCGGCCGGACGCTCGGTGTATCTCGCGGTGTGCGCGGGCTGCCACGGCTTCAACGGCGAAGGCAAGCCGCACGTGGCGGTGCCGATGAACGGCAACTCGACGGTGCGCCAGGGCGATCCGCGCAACCTGCTGGTCGCGATGCTCGACGGCATCGGCGAGCAGAAGTTCGCCGGCTTCGAAAACCTGCAGCCGATGCCGGGCTTCGCGCACACGCTGAGCGACGATGAACTCGCGCAGCTCGCCAATTACCTGCGCGCGACGTGGGGCGGCCAGCCCGCGAGCGTCACGCCGGCCGACGTGAAGGCGATGCGTTAAGTCGTACCGCGGGGCGGGGTGTCGCGCGCGAGGCAGCCGGTTTCCGGCGCTTGCGCGCGATGCGTCGCCCCGTCTATTGCTGCGGCGCTTCAGTAGCCGCCGCCACCGCCACCGCCTCCGCTCCCTCCGGAGCCGCCGCCGTACCGGCTCATGCCCGGTCCTTGCGACACGCCGCTGCCCGACGACGTACATCCCGCCGACAGCACGAGCATCAGCGCCGCGACCAGCGCCGCGGCCAACGTTGCCGATTTCATTGCAATCTCCTTGCAGCGCGCAGGCCGCAGGAAAGGCCGGTTCGCGTGAACCGCGCGTCTGCGCGATGAAAAGACGTTTCGACGGGCCGTTTATTCCATGCTTTTTGCGTATCGTCGCGCGCGAAGGGGCCGGATCGACGGCATGGCGCGGCGACTTGATACACCCCGGCACGCCGCCATTCCGATTCCGACAAAAACAGCCATGCGTGCCATCGCCGAGCGAGCGTCTCGCGAGCCGTTGCGAACGTCCCGTCCGGTCTTGTTCGGCTGCGTGTCGTTCGCCATCGGCGGCCCGTTGATGGCCGCACTCGCATGGCCGCTCGTGATGCTGGTTGCGTGGTCCGTCATCCACGGGCCGCAATGGGACACGCGGGCACTCTGCGCGGGCAGGGTGCCGATGATCTGCGTCGCGTCGTTCGGGTTCGGCGATGTCCTGCCTGCGATCGTGGCCGGCGGCATCATGGGCGCGATCGGCATGCGCGTACGACGATGCCGACTCGTATTGCTGGGGGTAATCGGCGCGGGCGCGATGACCGGATAGGCGTTTCTGAGCGCAGTCCTGCTTGGCATGGACGGAGTAGTCGGCATCGACGGCGTTGCGATCCTCGATTCGATCGCGACGTCAGCGGTGATGTCGTACCGGTTGCGCCGGCAGTTCGAACGCCGGGGTTGAGCACGACGCGAAGCGCCATCGAGCGCTTGCCCGATGATGCGTATCAACCGGGCAATCCGGGACGGCACCGCGCGGCCGTGACGACGGTCAGCGGCCTGCGTGGCTTTCCGTCATGCGTGGGCCGCCGTCGCGGCGGCGGCCAATCAACGATAGACGAGATCGGCGCGGCGGTTCTGCGCCCACGCGTCCTCGTCATGACCGAGCGCGACCGGTTTTTCCTTGCCGAGGCTGACGGCCTCGAGCTGCGTGGCTGGCACGCCGAGCGTCTGGAGCGCGCTGAACACCGCTTGCGAGCGGCGCTGACCGAGTGCGAGGTTGTATTCCGACGTGCCGCGTTCGTCGGTGTTGCCCTGGATCAGCACGCGCCGCGACGGATGGCTGCGCAGGTAGTCGGCGTGCGCCTGCAGCAGCGACTGGAATTCGGGCTTCACGGAATACTGGTCGAAATCGAAGTAGATGCTGCGCTTCGCGAGCGGGCTGTTCGGATTGTCGAGATCGTCGGCGGACACCGTCGCGACGGCTTCGCTCGAGGGCGTCGGCGCCATGCCGGCATTCTCGGGCGTTTTCGCCGCGTTGTGGCAACCGGCCAGTAGTACGAAGGTTGCCAGGACCGCAAATCGGTTCATTTTGCTCATCGTTCGTCTCCAGCGGTTGACTGCGTTGAAAGCGCGGCGCGTGCCGTCTGCACGCGCCAGTCCGGCCGTCATGGCGCGAAAGGTCCGGCTTCGCCGGCATGATGCAGGTTCGTAAGCCAGTGGTGCGCCAGATGAAAGTGTGTTGCGGCCGGAACGTCGAATAACGGTGTCGCTGCAAATAGATTAGGAAAAATGTCACAACGTGACCAGTTTCTCCGCATTTTTTGCGCAGACGCGACACTCGGGGAGACATTCTTGCTCCCGCCTGCCGGGTGCGGTACGCGACGCCACAGCGATAAGGCCGCGCACGGGCGCGGCCTTATCAAGTGCGGATCGCGACGATCGGGCGGTGCCGGCAACGCGTACCGGATGCAACCGGCCGAGCCGTTCGGCAGCGACGCGCCGCGTCGTCAGAATTTGTGTCGCAGCCCCAGCGCGACGACGGCCTGGTTGCTGTTCGCCGACGGCGTCAGCGTCCAGACGGTCGCGTTGAACGCGGGATTGCCGTTGCCGCGGCTCACGCTCTGGTAGGTGCCTTCGAGATACGCGTCCGTGCGCTTCGACAGCGCATAGTCGGCCTGCGCGACCACCTGGTTCCATTTCGGGCGCGTCTGGCCCGTGCGCGTGTCGAAGCGGCCCATCGTGTACGTGTAGGCGGCGGCGACGCTCAGCGCACGCGTGACGAAGTAGCGCCCGTCGATCGTGAAGTTGTCGAACACCAGCGATTCGCCCTTCAGCGGCGCGATGTTGCCGCCCTGGAGCACACCCGTCACGCCGTCGGTGGTCGAGTGCGACCAGGCGGCGCCGACCGAGTGCGGCCCGAATGCATAACGGCCGGCCATCGCCCAGATCTGCTGGTTGCCGCCCGTGATCGTCGCCGAACCGTCGACCGTGCTCAGCGCGCCGTCCGGATTCGGCGCATTGCGGTCGCGGCTGATCTTCAGGTAGCCGGCGCCGAGCTTCAGCGGCCCGTTCGCATACGACACCCCCGCGCTCCACGCTGCGTTGTTGGCGAACTGGCCAGCCGTGTTCGAGAAACCAGCCATCGCGCCGAACGTCAGCCCGCGATACGTCGGGCTCGTGTACTTGACCGCGTTGTTGATGCGCAGGTTGCGGTTCGAATCGTCGTTGTCGTACGGATGGACCGCGAGGTTGCCGCCCCAGCCGGGGCCGGACGCACCGAGCGGCGTCACGAAATCGAGGATCAGGTCGTACTGGCGGCCGAACGTGAGCGTGCCGGCCGTCTTCGAGCTCACGCCGACCCACGCCTGGCGGCCGAACAGGTCGACGCCTTTCTGCGACAGCTTGCCGGTGGTGCCCGAGAAGCCGTTCTCGAGCGCGAAGACCGCGGCCATCCCGCCGCCGAGATCCTCGCGGCCGCGCAGCCCCCAGCGCGACGCGTTCAGCGCGCCGCTCGTCATCGCGACGCTGCCGCTGCCCGGCGAGCCGGCACCGTGCGTGCGCTGGTTGGTCGAGTAGGTGATCGACGTGTCGATCAGGCCGTACAGCGTCACGCTGCTTTGTGCGTGCGCGAGGCCCGGTGCGAGGCCGGTCAGGCATGCGGCAATGACGGTCCCCGCGACGCGTGCGCCGGCATGCTGGTGAATCTGGTAGGAATGCATAGGAGTTTTTGTTGTTTGGCCGGCCGGGTGTGGCGGCTGGCGGATCGAGCGGCCATTATTGGAGATCCTGCGGCGGTCGATTAAGGCGTTGCACAGGAAAGGTCCTCTGCGGAATCGCACGGAATCGCGGTGCGTCGACTGCGGGGATTCAGTCGGGAAGGGGCGTGCGTCGCGCTGCGCGTGGCGGTTCAGGCCGCGATCGCGCGAGGGTTCGATCGAACGCTCAGCGGCGGGCGAGCGGCAAGGCGGCGTCGGCGCCACCGCTGCGATACGCGGCGCGAACGGTGCTGGCCCTGGCTTCGAGCGCTTCGGGCGACAGCCAGGGTCTCAACCGGACGGCAACGCGCGGCAATGCGGCCAGCTGATTGCGCAGCAGCACGATCGACCGGCAGCAACGACAGGCCGACGAAGCCGCATCGGGGCCCGCCGCGGCCTCGGCCAGCTCGGCCGTCCACGCGACGCCGCGATGGTGCCTGGCGTCGTCGAGGTGCGGCAGGTAGCGTGCCTCTCCCGACAACGCGATCAGCAGCGCGGCCCATTGTGCGCCGTACCACCCGAAGTCCGCGTCTGAGGTCAGGTCGGCCAGCAGTGCGTCGTCGAGTACGGACAGGCTTTGCTGGCACAAATAGTGGAAGTCGAGCGGCTGGTAGCGGACCTGCGGGTAGTCGCGCAACACCTGTTCGAGTTCGTTGCCGGTATCGACGGCGGCGGAAAGAAACCGTTCGGCCGGGGCCGGGCGGTTCAACTGCAGCGTCGGAATGCTCCGGAACAGCCGGCGGATGTCGTCTGGGTGGTAGTGCATCGCGAATGTCGTGGTGGCCGCCCGACGCCAATGTGGTGCTGCGTGCCGGACGGAAGCGCCGTGTAATGCCGCTGCATTCCATCGGGTTCGACCGCTTCGCTCGTCTGCCCGATATCGGCCGCAGCGGCGGCCGAGACTCATGCCGCAGATCGGCTCGTCAACGGCGAACAGGCCGATTCTACAAACGAATCGGGCGGCCCGTGCAACGCCGTGGCCCGCGTGACGCTCCGGGCGTCAATCGCTAGAATCCGGGTGGTCCGGCATCCTGCGCGCAACCCACACCGCCCGGTTTCCTTCATGCGACTGATCACGCCTCGTCACTTTTCCCTCGGGAAACGCGCGGCCCTGCTGTTCGCGTTCACCTTCGCGACGATGGCGGTCACGCTGGTGATGCTCTACCGCGTCGACCGCACGGGGACGATCGACACGCAGGCAGGCAATCCTTACGTCATCGGCGTGCAAACCTGCGTGATCGTCCTTTACGCGCTGCTCGGCTGGGTGTGGATCGTGCGTCCGGCCCGTCACAATCAGCTGTATTTTCCCGGGATCGTCAACCAGGACCGTCAACTGATCGCGTGGTTCGTGCTGGTTTTGAACGGCGCGATCTTCGTGATGGTTACGCTGCTTTTCAATACCGCGACCCTCAACCGGATGGCGGAGCGTACGAAGCATGTCCGCAGCGTCGTTGCGAGGTCGTATCGCTGGCAGGCCACCACGGGCGGCGGGAAGAATATTCCGCGCCACAGCTATACGACCGGCGGGCTGCTGTTCGCCGATGCCGCTGGCCGCGGGATGGAGCGCGTGCCGTCGCCCGGCGGCCCGTCCGGCGACGGCGCAACCTGTTTCGTCGAGCATACGGGCTGGCTCGGCCAGCGCTGGATCAGCGACGTGCATCCGTGCGACACGCCCGTCGAACACATCCGGCTCGAGCGGCTGGCCGACGGCGGCGGCGAGCTGGCCGCGCAGCCGGGGCTGCAATGTCTGGACGATGAGCCGGCGACCGCGGTGCTCACGATGGGCGCCGATGCCGCGCGATGTCCGGCTGTCGTCAGGCGGGACGGCCGCTGGGTCGTCGTCGCGAATGGGGCCGCGCCATCGTCGCCCGTGCTGGCCGCGCTGCCGTTGCCGAACGACTTCTGGGATGCGCCGAAGGTGGCGTCGGTGTCACCGGACGGCGACCGGATCCTGGTCGGCGATTTCGGGCTGCGCAGCCCGCTGTTTCTGTGGAGCCGGCATGCGGGCGCGTGGGTCGCGCTGCAACTGCCGCCCAGCTACCCGTACAACGCGCCCAACCGCTACGTGCTGACGAGCGATGCGCACACGATCGACGATTGCCCGCAGGGGCCACTTCGCACCTGCGAACGGTGGGGCGACGCGGGCGGTTGAGGCGGTCGCATGCGTGACGGTTACGCGGCGTCGCGCGGCAGCGTGAGAATCGCATCGAGCCCGCCGCCGTCGCGATTGCGCAGGATCAGCGTGCCGCCGTGCAGCGTCGCGATGCTGCGTGCGATCGTGAGCCCGAGCCCGGTGCCGCCGTCGTCGCGGTCCGCGTGCTCGCCGCGCCGGTACGGTTCGAACACGCGTTCGAGCCAGTCGTCCGGCAGGCCGGGGCCGCTGTCGCCGACGACGATGCGCACGGCGTCCTTGCCGTCGCGCACGTCGATCGTCACCGGTGCGCCGCCGCCGTAGTGCGCGGCGTTGTCGACGAGGTTCTGCAGGCAACGCTTCAGGTTGCGCGCGAAGCCCGAGACCGGCGCC
Organism: Burkholderia cepacia complex sp. TUM26381; assembly: GCF_057439935.1. Classification (NCBI taxonomy): domain Bacteria; kingdom Pseudomonadati; phylum Pseudomonadota; class Betaproteobacteria; order Burkholderiales; family Burkholderiaceae; genus Burkholderia; species Burkholderia cepacia complex sp. TUM26381. The sequence continues at coordinate 1,624,123 of NZ_CM172007.1, forward strand.
GTCGCGTGCCCGCGGACCGCGACCGCCTGGCCCGTGTCGCGCGCATCCTCGGCCAGCCCTTCGAGCATCGAGTCGAGGTCGATCCCGCAGCGCGGCTCCGTCACTTCCACGCCGCGCACGGCGTCGAGCGCGCCGCGGACCATCGATTCCATCTCGTCGAGATCGCCGCGCAGGCGGTCGCGCCATTCGGGATCCGGAAGCATCTCGGTGCGCAGCCGCAGGCGCGTGAGCGGTGTGCGCAGGTCGTGCGACACCGCGCCGAGCAAGCGTGCGCGTCCGGCGAAGCTGTCGATCAACTGCCGCTGCATCGCGTTGAACGACTCCGCGGCGCTGCGCACTTCCGACGGTCCGTCGACCGCCAGCGGCGGCCGGTGGATGTCGCGACCGAGCGCTTCGGCCGCGCGCGCGAGCTGCGTGAGCGGTTTCAGCGCGAAGCGCACGGCAACGAACGCAACCGCGCAGACGGCGACAAAGCGGATCAGGTAGAGCCGCAGCAGGTAGTCGGCCACGAGCGACGCGGGCATCGCATGCATGCCCGCCTGGCCTTCGTCGGCCTGCACGTCAAGCCAGCCGCCGGACGGCAGGCCGACCTGAACGTGGAATTCGCCGGTCGGCATCCGTGAATCGAACAGGCTCAGCGGGCCCGCATGGCGGCCCGTGTCGTCGTGCAGTTCGGCATCGACGAGGCGAAACGGCGGATCGGCACCGAGCCGGGTCGACAGGACCCCGGCGATCAGCCCGGCCGTCGCATGCTGCGCGAACGTCAGCGTGCCGGCGGGCGAGGGCGCATCGACATGGCGCAGCCGGTAGCGTGCGTCGCCGAGCGCGGCGATGATCGCGTCGCGCGCTTGAGCATCCGGCGCGGCGTCGACGAGCCGCAGCGTATCGGCGAGCCGGCTCGCGAACAGCCGCGCCGGAATTTCCAGCATGCGGTTGTCGTGCGTGTCGAACCAGATCGTGCCGGTCAGCATCTGGCCGGCGAACATCCCGGCCGCAAGGATCGCGACGAGCCGCCCGAACAGCGAGTCGGGCCAGATGCGCAGCGCCGGGCGCCGCGTGCCCATCACGCTTCGTGCACGACGTCCGCGACGAGCATGTAGCCCTCGTTGCGAACCGTGCGGATCAGTGCCGCGTTGCGCGCGGCGTCCTTCAGGTGGTGGCGCAGCCGGCTCACGCACACGTCGATCGAGCGATCGAGCGGCGCCAGCTCCTTGCCGAACACGCGGTCGAGCAGGAACTCGCGCGACAGCGGGCGGTTCGGGTGATCGAGGAGCGCGCGCAGCGTGCGGTAGTCGGAACCGCCGAGCGATACGACGACGCCGTCCGGCGACATCATCTGCTTCATCCGCGTATCGAGATGCCAGCCGGCGAAGCTGACGCGGGACGATGCCTCGGTGCGCCGCGCGCCCGGAACCGCGCGCGTACGGCGCAGCACCACCTTGATCTTCGCGACGAGCTCGCGCGGATCGAACGGTTTCGGCAGGTAATCGTCCGCGCCCATCTCGAGGCCGAGGATCCGGTCGAGCAGGCCGCCGCGCGCGCTCAGGATCACGATCGGCACGTCGTGGCGCTGGCGCAGGTCGCGCGTGAGGTCGAGGCCGTCCTCGCCGTCGAGCATCAGGTCGAGCACGACGAGATCGACGGTCGCCGTACCGAGCGCCTGCCTGAGCTGCAAGCCGTTCTCGGCCAGCGTGACGCGGTAGTTCATCGCGCGCAGGTAGTCGCCGAGCAGCGTACGGAGGTTCGGATCGTCGTCGACGACAAGAATGTGGTCCATCGGGAGGTGCTTCCGGATCAATCGAAATGAATCTGAAAGGAATGTCGCGCCAACACATTCCATTACAAAAGGCCGTGCTTCCAACACATCGCCATTACACGCCGTGATTACAGTGTCGCCCTTCAAATGGCAATGATTCTCATTCAGAGGCGACATTATGGCAATTTTCAGGCATTCGTGGGTGCGACGTGCGGGCTTCGGCGCCGTCGCATGGGTGATCGGCGTGACCGCTGCGCACGCAGTGACGGCGACGAGTGTGCCGGTTGCCGCGATGTCGCCCGCACCGGCGACCGTGACCGACCTCGCGGGCCGCACGGTTCGCGTGCCGGCTCAGGCGCCGCGCCGGATCCTGCTCGGCGAGAGCCGGCTGCTGTCGGCCGTCGCGCTGCTCGACGGCAAGCAGCCGCTCGCGCGTATCGTCGGCTGGCAGGGCGACCTGCCGCTGATGGACCCGCAGACCTTTGATGCATACGCGCAGGCATTCCCGCAGATCCGCCGGATTCCGCTGATCGGCCAGGCGACCGAGGACAGCATCAGTGCCGAGAAGGCGCTGAGCGTGAAACCGGACCTTGCGATCTTCAGCCTCGGCGGGCACGGGCCGAGCCGCTACAACGCGCTCGTGAAGCAACTGGAGGCGACCGGGACGACGGTCGTGTTTGTCGACTTCCGGCTGCATCCGCTGCAGAACACGCTGCCGAGCATCGCGCTGCTCGGCGCGGTCATGCATCGACCCGAGCAGGCGGATGCGTACGCGGCGTTCTACCGGGCACATCTCGCGCATGTCGAGGCGGTCGTGAACCGGATTCCCGACGCGCAGCGGCCCAAAGTGTTCGTCGATCTGCTCGCGGGCGTGTGGGACGCCGGCTGCTGCCACACCGCCGGCAACGGCAATTTCGGCGAATTCGTGACGGCCGCGGGCGGCCGCAACATCGCGGCGGGCCTGCTGCCCGGCGTGCTCGGCGACATCAGCATGGAGCAGGCGATCGCCGCGCGGCCCGACGTGTATATCGCGACCGGCAGCCGCACGAAGCCGGGGCTCGCGTCGCTGCGGGTCGGCGCACGGACGAGCGCGCATGATGCCGCGGCCAGCCTCGCGCAGCTCGCCGCGCGGCCGGGATTCGATGCGATCAAGGCGATTCACGACGGCCGCGTGCACGGCATCTCGCACAACTACTACGACTCGCCATACAACATCCTCGCGATCGAGGCGTTCGCGAAGTGGTTCTATCCGCAGCAGTTCAGGGATCTCGATGTGAAGGCAACGCAGGCCGAGCTGCATCGCCGCTTCCTCGCGATCGCGCCGCAGGGCGCCGAGTGGGTCGACGCGCCGCTGCCGGCCGCTTCGTCGCAGGCGGCACGATGAGCGACGCCGTGCTTCGGGACACCGCGCCCGGCCAGGCAGCCGGCCGTGTGCAGGCGGCGAGCCTGCGCGACTACCGCCGGCTCGTGCGGCGGCGCGCGGCCGCGCTGGTCGCCGTTGCGCTGCTGATCGTCGTGTCGGTGCTGTTCGACCTGTCGTCCGGGCCATCGGGCATGCCGGTCGCGACGCTGCTGCGCACGCTCGTCGAGCGCGCGGGCGCCGATCCGGCCGCGCGCGTGATCGTCTGGCAGATCCGCCTGCCGTATGCGGCGATGGCCGTGCTCGTCGGCGCGGCGCTCGGCCTGTCCGGCGCGGAGATGCAGACGATCCTCGCCAATCCGCTCGCGAGCCCGTACACGCTCGGCGTGTCGGCCGCTGCCGCATTCGGCGCGTCGCTCGCGATCGTCCTCGACGTGACGATTCCCGGTGTTGCGCAAACCTGGGTCGTATCGGCGAATGCGTTCGTTTTCGCGTTCCTGTCCGCGCTGCTGCTCGACGCGGTCGCGCGCTGGCGCGGGATGAACACCACGGGCGTCGTGTTGATGGGCATCGCGCTCGTGTTTGCGTTCCACGCGCTCGTCTCGCTGATGCAGTTCATCGCGTCGGCCGACGCGCTGCAGGGGCTCGTGTTCTGGACGCTCGGTTCGCTCGCGCGCGCCGACTGGCCCAAGCTCGCGGTGCTCGCCGCGGCGCTCGCGCTGGCGTTGCCGCTGTCGATGCGCAACGCATGGACGCTCACCGCGCTGCGGCTCGGCGAGGATCGCGCGGCGAGCTTCGGCATCGACGTGAAGCGCGTGAGGCTCGCAACGCTGCTGCGCGTGTCGGTGCTGTCGGCGCTCGCGGTGTCGTTCGTCGGCACGATCGGCTTCGTCGGGCTGATCGCGCCGCATCTGGCCCGCACGCTGTTCGGCGAGGACCACCGGTTCTATCTGCCCGGCAGCGTGCTGCTCGGCGCGCTGATGCTGTCGCTCGCGTCGATCGCGTCGAAGCTGATCGTGCCGGGCGTGCTGATCCCGGTCGGGATCGTCACCGCGCTCGTGGGCATTCCGCTGTTCCTCGGCATCGTCGTGCGTTCGCAGGGAGGTCACGCATGAGCGGGCTGACGATCGACGGACTGACCGTGCATTACGGGCGGCGCAACGTGCTTGTGTCCCTGGGCGCGGGACCGCTGCCGCGCGGTTGCATCACCGCGCTGCTCGGCCCGAACGGCAGCGGCAAGTCGACGCTGCTGCGCACGCTGGCGGGGCTGACGCGTGCTGCATCGGGCTCGCTCGCGCTCGACGGCGCGGCGTTCGTGCCGGGGCCGCGCGATGCGCGCGCGCACGGTGTCGTGTACCTGCCGCAGGCGTTGCCGGCCGGCGTGCGCCTGCAGGTACTCGAATCGGTCGTCGTCGCGCGCCGTGCGACGCGGCACGGGTTCATGCCGGCCGGCCGCCACGCGGGCGCGGAGGATGACGGCACCGCGGCCCTCGCGGTGCTCGCACGGCTCGGCATCGAAGCGCTCGCGCTGCGCACGCTGGACGAACTGTCCGGCGGCCAGCGTCAGCTCGTCGGCCTCGCCCAGGCGCTCGCCCGCGATCCGCAAGTGCTGCTGCTCGACGAGCCGTTGTCGGCGCTCGACCTCAATCACCAGCACCAGGTGATGGCCGCGCTGCGCGACATCACGCGCGAGCGGCAGCTCGTGACGGTCGTCGTGCTGCACGACATCAGCGCCGCGTTGCGCGGTTGCGACCGCGCGATGCTGCTGCACCGTAGCCGCATCGTGCGCTTCGGGATGCCGGAAGACGTCGTGACGCCCGTCAGCCTCGCCGACGTGTTCGGCGTCGCCGCGCGCATCGAACGCTGCTCGCGCGGCCAGCTCCAGGTGCTGATCGACGGGCTCGCGTCGAACGATCCGGTTGCCGCCGCCGCGCGCTAACCCGCCTCTTCATTACTCTCATCACCGGAAGGATTCATGTCGTCGTCTCTTCAACGGGCCGGCCGATCGCCGTCGGCCTTGCTGTCGAACCTGCTGGGTGCCACGCTCGGGCTGGCCATGCTGTCGGCCGCGCATGCGCAGCCGGGTACGCCGGCCGCCGCGCCGGATGCGTCGTCGTCGCCGGGCGCCACGCTGCCCGCGATCGACATCCACGCGCATTCGTCGCCGTACCGCACCGAATTCCTGCAATCGGACCAGTTCACTGCGCCGCTGCTGGACATCGCACAGAGCGTCGCGGTCATCCCGAAGAAGGTGCTCGACGAGCAGCAGGCACAGAGCCTGCAGGACATCCTGAAGAACGTGCCCGGCATCACGTTCACGTCGGGCGAGGGCAACCTCGGCTGGGGTGACATGTTCACGATCCGCGGTTTTTCGGGCGAGCAGAGCATCACCGTCGACGGCATTCGCGACGCGGGCCTCGCCGGACGCACGGATACGTTCAACGTCGAGCGCGTCGAAGTGTTCAAGGGCACCGGCACGATCGAGTCCGGCGTCGCCGCGCCCGGAGGCAGCGTGAACCTCGTCAGCAAGGACGCGCATGCCGGCGACGCGTACCACTTTTCGACGACGCTCGGCACCGCCAGCTACCGCCGCGTGACGGCCGACCTCAACAAGCAGTTGACGCCGACGTCGGCGTTCAGGTTGAACCTGATGCGCCACTACAACGCGGTCGACGGCCGAGCGGTGACCGACTACGACCGCTGGGGCGTGGCCGGCTCGCTGGCGCTCGGTCTCGGCACGCCGACGCGCGTGACGATCGACTATCTGCACCAGAACGACGTGAACACGCCCGACACCGGCGTGCCGATCGCGCGCGGCACCGGCGGCGCGCGGATGCCGGGCGTGCCGCGCAACGGCTGGTACGGCGATCCGAACCTGTTCACCGATCGCGAAGTGACGGACCGCGCGACGGTCAAGGTCGAGCACGACTTCAACGACAACGTGCGGATTTCCAACCTCAGCCGCTTCGAGCAGACCGACCGCATCACCGTGCTGTCGCCCGCGCGCTTCAATTCGACCGGCGGCACGTCGTACGGCTATGGCGGCACCGGGCCGCTCGTCACGAGCGGCGCAGGGCTCGCGTCGTACAGCGGCTATGCGCCGCTCGCGAACGCGTCGCCGCTGGCGGTGCTGCGCGGCAGCAACTACGGCACGTCGAAGCGCTACGACATCGTGGCGAACGAAACCAACCTGAATCTCTCGTTCGACACGGGCGGCCTGCATCACGACGTCGTCGCGGGCGCCGAGGTCTATCACGAGCGCTACGGCGATCTTGCGCGCACGATTCTCGCGCCGTCGGTGAACCCGGTGATGAACCTGACGAACGCATACGGCACGAGCATGGGCGGCGTGCCGACGCTGGAAGGCGGCGCGGGCGACTATGCGTCGCTGACCGATGCGGGCGTGTACCTGCGCGATACCGTGACCGTCACGCCGAAGTGGATCGTCGAGGGCGCGGTGCGCTACGACCGTTTCTCGCTGAAGCAGGTCAACGGCGCGGCGAACGCGCACACGGTCGCGCGCAGCAACGACGGCGCGTTGAGCGGCCGGATCGGCATCACGTACAAGCCGGTGCCGTTCGGCAGCCTCTACGCGACCTACAGCCGGGCCGCGCAGCCGTCCGCGGTGGGCGCGACGACCAACAACGTGATCTACGGCAACACGTCGAGCCAGGACCTGCAGGAGGCCGTCGCGCAGACGTGGGAAGTCGGCTCGAAATGGGATCTGTTCGATCACCGGCTGTCGGTGACGGGGGCGCTGTTTCGCACGGAACTGTCCGATTCGTGGGATTACGGCGACGGCACGACGACGGTCGTTCGTGCGCTGCCGCCGCGCCGGGTGGACGGCCTCGAGCTCGGCGTGTCGGGCAACCTGACCGAACGATGGTCCGCGTTCGCGGGATTCGCCGCGATGCGCGGCCGCATCACGAAGGGCGCGAATGCCGGGCTGCGGCCGGCCAACGTGCCCAACGCGACGTTCAACCTGTGGACGACGTATGCCGTCACGCCGAAGCTGTCGGTCAGCTACGGCGCGCAGTACGTCGGCACGCGACGCTATACCGACAACGGCTACGTCGGCGGTCAGAACAACAACAGCAGTACCGTGAACGGCGCGAGCGGCAAGCATCCCGTCTACGTCGCGGACGGCGAAAAGGCACCGTCGTTCTGGCTGCATTCGATCGCCGCACGCTACGAGGTCGACAAGCATCTGACAGTGGGGCTCAACGTGCAGAACCTGTTCGACACGTTCTACTACTCGGCGATCGGCGCTTCGCTCGACGGCTTCCAGCTGTATGGCGTGCCGGGAGCCGGGCGCACCGTGATGGCAACCGCCGATATCCGGTTCTGACGCCTGCGCGTGTCCGCATTCATTTCGAAGGAAACCACACGATGATGATCGAGATTCCGGGTGTGTTCAGCCCGGCAGAGGCCGCCCGGCTCGTCGAGCGGCTGCGCGCTGCGCAATGGGTCGACGGGCGTGCGACGGCCGGTGCGCAATCGCGGCGCGTGAAGGAGAACCGGCAACTCGACGGCGACGATCCGCTCGCGCGCGAGATCGGCGACGAGATCATTCGCCGTCTCGCACAGAATGCGGTGTTCATGTCGGCGGCGTTGCCCAGGCGGATTTATCCGCCGCTGTTCAACCGATATGCCGGCGGCGAGTCGTTCGGCTATCACGTCGACAATGCAGTGCGCGGCGTTCGCGCGTCGCGCGAACGTGTGCGCACGGACCTGTCGGCCACGTTGTTCCTGAACGACCCGGCGAGCTATGATGGCGGTGAGCTCGTCGTGCGCGACACGTATGGCGAGCATCGCGCCAAGCTCGCGGCTGGCAGCATGATCCTGTACCCGGGATCGAGCGTGCACAAGGTCGAAGCGGTGACGCGCGGCGAGCGGCTGGCGTCGTTTTTCTGGGTCGAGAGCCTCGTGCGCGAGGATGCGCAGCGGAGCCTGCTACTGGATATGGATGTCGCGATCCAGCGGTTGACGCAGCAGGACGCAGATGCGGAGTCGTTGTTGCAACTGACCGGCGCGTATCACAACCTGTTGAGGATGTGGGCGGATGTCTGAGCCTCGCGTGGCCGGATGACATCCCGAGATCGAAATCCACCAGGACGAGACGCAAATCCACCTGGAACGGCGTGGGGCGGGGCAGAATAGGGCGAACGTGGCGAATGCCGGCCGTTGTCGGCCGATCGCCGATTCATGACAATCCAACTCGTCTCCAGGCGTTCCAGATGGCCACTATCCTGCGTCTATTCCGGTCGGCACCACGAACGACGGCGGGCGTCGCTTGCGTCGTCAGCCTGCTCACGGGGTGCGCCGCGATGACTTCATCCGTTCCGGCCGATCCCGAGCAGCAGTTCGTGACGGAGCAGCGAAACGCCAACATGCTGTACCTCCAAAGCCTGGCCGCGTACAAGCCCGCTTTCGAGAATCCCGGCAGTTTCAGTCGCGCGCAAGTGCTGGCGAAGTACGACGCGATGCTTTATCAATACTCGGTCGCCGCGGTCAGCTATATCCGCACGGTTTATCCGGCCGCCCGGCAAACGCTGCCGCCGTCCCTGCAGCCGTTGCCTGCACCGTCCGGCCCGGTCGGTATCGCGGACGTGAACCGGCACTACGAGCATGCGCTCGAGATGAACGCCGGCATGTGGGAGATCGGCATGGCGGCGGATTTCGGCAAGCCGTCGAAACTGGCGGTTCCGAAATACAACGGACCGTTGCTGTTCATGCCGGTTGCGCCGCCTTTTCCACCGTTGCAGGACGTTCGCGATCCCCAGTTCGCGCGGCTGGTGACCATGACCAAGAAAGTGGACGACGCGCAGAAGGCAGACCTTGCTCGACAGAATGCAGCGAACGCGAAACTGATGGCAGAGACCGCCGCGCGCAGAGCGGCAAACCGCCCGCCGGGGCCGGATCCGCTTGACTCGATCAATCCGCGGACCGGGTTGCCGTATCCGCCGCCGGCACAGGAGACGCAGCGCTGGTGCACGATGATGGGCAATGGCGTCGGCGGTCGGGTTCCGTGTTGACGCGTGGAGATCGGCGCAGCAGGGTGGTGGGATGAGTCGGCGACAATATGATCCGGATACACGAAAAATCACCGATTTTCCGCTTCAACTGAATTGACTTTTCACCGTGAAAAATGGCTCTGCGGACATCAGCCGCCATCCACGATGCGGCTGATGCGACGATAGCAGGGATACCACATGCAAACGTCAATGCATTGCGAGTGCAGGCGGAATTTTCTCGAATTCCGGTCGAAATATTTCGGATTCGGCTTTGAATTGATCAATTAAATCGATTCGAGAAATAAAGCATGGAATCACACCGAGCGGCAAAACTGCCGCTCCCGCATCGCCTGCCTGGCCGAAAGTAACCGCGCGCCAAAACGTGCCGGTTCCGGTTTGACGGCACGCCGCGACAGGCGCCGACGGCCACTGCGTCCGGTTCCGGAAACCCGCCACGGTGGCGGATCTCATCGAACACCCTCCCGTTCGGCGACCCGGTCGTCTCCGTGCTTTTCCATGTCCGACAAGGCTCGCGACAGCGGAATGGTCCACGCGTGCGGACACACGGCACGCCGACATCGTTGGCCGGTCCGACCTGTGCCGCGAGTGCCAACGACGTAATCCCCACGTCGGCATTCCGGCATGGAAGTTGTCACTCTTTTAAGAATTTCCTTGACATCCGTAATACGGATGTCATTTCATACGGTCTGAAATATTTCACAGTGTTACAAAGAATTCGACTCATTAGTTTAGTTTTCCTCAATAAACAGGGTGTCGGAGAACATGAAAAAAACACAATGGGCGGGGGATCGTCCTTTTTTTGGGAGCAATGCCCGGCTGCTGAGTCTGCTGGTGCCGATTGCAATCCAGCTGGCCGGATGCGGCGGGGATGATTCGGCTTCGCCGCGCGCATCGAACGACGGGAGCGGCCAATCGACTCAACCCGGCACCGTGACGACGGCCCCCGTGCCGGCACCCTTTACGCCGCCCACGCCGGTGCCCGAAGTCGGCGCGCAGTACGAGCGCTCGCCGACCGGGTTGTCCTATCCGAAGCTGGCTGCGCTGTATCCGGGACACGATGGCCCGACTGTCGAGAACGGCATGATCTTGCCCTGGCTGTCGATGCGGCCGCCACTGAAGCTGAACGTGATGGTGCAGACTCCGTTCGACACGGACGCGGACGGCAAACCCGACCGGATCGCGCTGCGCATCGTGCAGCCTGCCGAAGTGGCGGAGGGGCTCAAGACGCCGGTCATCGTGCGGCCGTCGGTGTACTACGCGGATCCGACTTACGCGACGCAGGCGCGCGCGCCGTTTCTCGGCGAGGCGGAGTATCTGCGGATGGGTTACACGATCGTCTACGCGGATTCGATCGGCACCAACCAGTCGGACGGCTGCTGGTCGGTGATGGACCGTACCGAACGCGACGCGATGGCGAGCGTCGTGCGTTGGTTGACGGGCGACCCGGTCGCACCGGGTTTCGACCTGCAGGGCAAACAGGTTGCGGCATCCTGGTCGACCGGGCACGTCGCGATGGAGGGGATTTCCTATGGCGGCACGTTGCCCACGATGGTCGCAGCGACGGGGGTGCCGGGGCTGGAGGCGATCGTGCCGGTGGAGGGCATCAGTAGCGGGTACGACTATTTCCGTTACAACGGCGTGATCGCGGATATCGACAACACGGTATCGCTCGGCAGCTACATGAAATCCCAGCAGGCGTCCGCTCGTGCGCCAATCTGCGAACCCGCGCGCGTCGCAGCCGTCACGGCTTCCGACAACACGACCTATGCGTACAACGATTTCTGGAAGGCGCGCAACACGGTGTCGCTCGTCGACCGGATTCAGGCCGCTACGCTGATTGCACAGGGGCAGGCCGACAACAACGTCAAGACGAAGAACGCGACGCAACTGTACGACGCGTTGTATCGCGCGAAGAAGCCGGTGCAGCTCTGGCTGCACAGCCGAAACCATGACGATCCCGCGTGGCAAAAGGAATGGCAGAAGCAGATCGCGATGTGGTACTCACGCTATCTGTTCGGCGTCAACAATGGCGTCGAGACGCAGCCGACGTACGTTCGGGAGACGCCGGCGGGTGACATCCCGGTTGGCGCAACGCTGCCTCCCGATCCGAACAACACGGACGACACGCTGATCGGCCACTGCCATTCAGGCCACAATCCGCGCGACTGCATTCCGACGGGTGAGCTGTTCATCAAGGAGGATGCATGGCCCAAGACGGCCGACACGTCCTACTACCTGCGCGGCGACGGACGGGCGGGAGGATTGCTGACGCCGAATACGGCGGAGGGCACGCCGGCTGCGTCGGTCGATTTGAGCAACGCCACGGCCGTGACTTACGAGACGAAATCGCTCGCGAACGCGACCCGCTACGCCGGCGCGATCCGGGTCGCGATGCGTGGCCGGTTTGCGCCGGCCGTCACCAACATCAAGGCCACGTTGTCGGTGGACGGGCACGACGTGACCTACGGTTGGGCAAATCCGCGCTTCTACAAGGGGCTGGAGGTCGCACAACCGATCGCGCCGAACACGGACTACGATTTTTCGCTGGAGATGATGCCGCGCGATTTCACGGTACTGCCGGGCAGCAAGGTCAAGTTGAAGCTGGAGGGCTACCAGGGCACGTCACTGGTGACGCTCGACCTGTCGCACACGGTGCTCTCGATGCCGGTTGTTCCGAAGGCACGCGTCGCGGCAGTCATGATGGCGAAGTAGCAGGCGGGGCACGTTGTGAATCGATAGCCGGCGGCGGGACGTCTCGCCGACGCTATCGGGCATGACGCGGTATGCGACGCAAGGTTGTTCGGGTTGATCGAAGTCGTTGTGTGTTTCTAAGCATATCTAATGAATTGAACTGTTCAGGAGATTGATCGATGACGATAAGAATTCCAGTCTGGGCCGTGGCCACTGCGCTCGCCACGGCAGTACTGGCAGCATGCGGTGGTGACGACCCGTCGTCCACTGCCGTGAGCGCGGCGAACACGACAGTCACCTCGCCGTCAACGCCGGTCACCGCGTCAGAGGAGTCCGAGCTGGATGTGTTTGCAAGAGTCGCGCCGGCCGACAAGGTGCTGAACGACGGCAACACCTACGACACGACGCTCAACGGATCGATCGCGTTGTCCAGGATCAACGAGGATTCGTCGGTCAAGCGTCACACGATCACGATCAACGGGAAGGTGTTGCCGTATGTTGCGCGCGCCGGGCACCTCGTTGCCTACCGGCAGAACGGGTCGGGCAAGAAGGCCGAGGCGGCGATCTTCTACACGGCGTACACGCGTGACGCGCTGCCCAAGGAGAATCGCCCGGTCACGTTCTTGTGGAACGGCGGCCCCGGTTCGGCGTCGATCTGGCTGCACATGGGATCGTGGGGCCCGAAACGGCTCAAATCCGACGCACCGAACATGGCCGATCCGACGAAACAGCCCGACAGCTTCCCGTTCGAGGACAATGCGATTTCGCTGCTCGACCAGTCGGATATCGTTTTCGTCGATCCGCCAGGTACCGGCCTCTCCACGGCCATCGAGCCGCTCAAGAACGGCGATCTATGGGGCACCGACGATGATGCCCAGGTCGTTGCCGACTTCATCACGAGCTATACGAACAAGTACAACCGGCAGAGCTCGCCGAAGTACCTGTACGGCGAATCCTACGGCGGCATCCGCACACCGATCGTCGCCAATCTGCTGGAGCAGGCGGGTACCAGCGGCTACGCCCCCGATCCGTCGGGCAAGCCGGCCAAGGTCCTGGCGGGGTTCATCCTCAATTCGCCGCTCGTCGATTACAACTCCAATTGCGACATGATGCGCGGGACGGTGACCTGCGAGGGTTACATCCCGTCCTACGCGATGACGGCAGACTACTTCAAGAAATCCGTCAAGCGCGGTACGCAAACGCAGGAGCAGTATCTTGGCGAGCTGCGCACGCTGGCGAGGGCGACATTCCAGACGACCTACGGGGCCTATTTCACCAACGGCCGGCCGAACAACCAATGGAATGCGTACGCGGCAAGCACGGCCGGACAAGCGCTCCTGAACCGGATGGCCGACTATACCGGGATTCCCGCGTCGACCTGGAAGAGCGCGTTCAACTACACGCCGGGGCCGTTCCGAAGCGCGCTGGTTCCCGGTTACAACCTCGGGCGCTACGATGCGCGCATGAAGGTACCGAACGGCAACAGCTTCACGGCGGACAGCTACATCGACGTGGCCTTCCTCAATCAACTCAAGACGTATTTCCCCGATTTCGTCAACTACAAGACCCAGTCGAGCTACGAACCACTCAATAGTGCGACGATCTCGAACTGGAAATGGAAGCGGGCGGGGAGCAAATACTATTACCCGCAGAGCATTACCGATATTCAAGCCGTTCTCACCGCGGACCCCGATGCCAAACTGCTAATTCTTCACGGTTATGAAGATATCGCGACGCCAGGTTTCCAGACCGAGCTGGATCTCGAGGGGGTGAACCTGAGCGATCGCATCCCGGTCAAATGGTTCGAAGGCGGGCACATGATCTACAACACCGAGGCATCGCGCGCGCCGCTGAAACAAGCGATCGACAGCTATTACAAGTCGCCAGCGCGTATCGCGGACGGTTCCTTACTGTAAGCCGAGGACAGCTATGAAAATCGTGACTTATGTTGGTTTCACCGTAGCCGCCTCCGTCATTTCGATGTCGGGCATCGGCGCAGCGCTTGCCTACGACGATTTGCCGAAGCCGCCGCCGCCGCCCGAGGGCTGGGTTCAACCGCCCAAGCAATCGGAGGGCTCCGTGACGCGAGACGTCGATAACCAGGTCGCCCAGCGTTTTACCGCCGCCACCGGCGGCAATCCCGACGGACTCTTGTCGAAGCAGCAGGCCAAGGCGGCTGGCTGGGGGCTGGTCAGTGACCATTTTTCGGAGATCGACCGTGCAGGGACGGGTTATGTCCGGCTCGATGACGTGCTGCGGTTCATGTCTGAACGAACGCCGCAGCACATCATGCGCATGAAAAATGCGACGAAACAGAATCAGCAGCTGTGACGTGATGGGGATTCCCCGCTGCGGGTGGCGGGGAGTCTTGTTTTGGCCACGTGGGAATCGCTTGGGTCGGCGCTGCGTTCTTCATCCCCTTCGGGTGGCGGTGCCGATGAAAAGTGGATGACACGCGCCAGTCGAGCTTTTGCGCGCCAAGCGTCTCGACGCGCAAAAGCTCGCACCTTCAATCCTGCGCGGATTGGACACCCAAGCCCATCGCCGCCTTGCAGGCGTTTGCGACGTCGCCACGGGGGCGTCTGTCGAGGAAGGCTTGCCGCGAGTCAGCATCGAGCGGACGGAACATCTGATCGATCAACTGTGCGCGCGTCGCGTCAGGTACTTCCCTGAAGATGGCGTCTGGAATTCCGGCCAGATATTTCGCACGCTTGTCGGCGTCGGCGAGCCGGCGCACCCCCTGCAGCAGCGATTGCACGCCGCGCAAGCGAATCGACGGATCGTCGGACGTCCAGTCGAGCGCTGCGAGCGTCGCTCGAAAAGCGACGATTCGAGTGCGCGTCCTTTCCGATACACCGGGCATTCCTGCATTGATCAGCCCGTCGAGCAGCTCGTCGGCAATTTTGCGATCTGGTTCGCCTGTACGAAATCGCGTCAATGAATGTTCGTCGAATGCGATCACGCGCGCCATGTGTTCCACTACCGAGGCGATCCGGTTGACTGTAAATCTGCTCCGGGCGTTGTCGCGATGCAGGTTTGCGCGCATGCGCTGTGTCGTCGCGGACAGGCTCGCCTCCATGTCCTGAGATTCGGCTTCCGCGACGCCGATTCGTGCGATCTTGTCCTGCAGCGGTAGCGGTGGAGTACGCGCTGCGCCGTCCGGATCGATCTCCTTCATTGCGCTATCGACGAGCGCCATCACGTGCTTGCGTGCCTCAAGGGTGCCCCAGGCGCTGCGGGGCGTGCGCATGAGCAGGCCAGGTGTGTAAAACATCTCCATCAGTTCGCCGCGCGACTCCAGACCGAACGACAGCCGGATGCTCGACTCGACATTGATCTTCGTCGTCGACGCGAAGGCGAAGCTGTCGCGTGTCGCAATCGAGTCCATGAGGTGGCCCGGCCGGGTGAAAACCGTCGGCCTGCCGCTGGCGAATCGAAAGTACTGATCGGGCGTCTGGGCGTATTGCATTCGGGCAAGGGGAAGGCCTTCGTCGTACGTATCGAATCCCAGGTGCTCCGCGCTTGCGCCAAAGCAGGCAGTCCGAACGAAATCGGCGTTGCTTGCCGCGCGTTCCAACAACGTGAATTCATGCGGATCGCCGCTGCGCAAGAAGTGAATCAGCAGTTGCATTTCGTCGTTGCCGGCCCAGCCGGTCGCACGTTCGCGCAGACGCAACTGGTGCCGGGCTTCGTCGCTGGTTGCGTCGTCGGCGGAGAGCAGGGCGATGCTTCCCGCCATGACCTTCGCCGTGGCCAGATTCGCGTACTTCTGGTAGCTCTTGCAGATCAAGAAGCGTACCCGTCCCGCGGCGATATCGGGCGAGAAGCGGTCCAGTAACGCCTGCATGTCGCCGCGACGTTCAATCGTCGTGTCGAGCACAACCGTGAGGGGCGTTTCCGCGCGGACGGTCTGCCGCTCGTGCAGCAGGCCGTCGAGTTTCCCGATCAACACGTGCACGTTCCACGCGCGTTCCTGGTCGTCGGGGCCGCGTTTCTCCGTGGTGCTGGGATTGAGTGTCGCGCTTACGACATCGCTGTCTTCGACGATATTGTCAAGCCTGAGCAACTGCATGATTTCGTAATAATCGGGCGCAACCTTCGTCGGCGCCGACGACGCCAGTCTGACTTTGTCGTGGCCACTCAGATCCGCGGCCAACTCGAATGCCCACGCCAGTGCGCCCATGCCGCTCGAGGTCAGGAAAATCTCGGGCGCGGCAATGCCGTTCTGTCCGGCAACCGTGCCCATGCGTGTTGCGAACTGGTCGTGAGCGGCCTGTTTGAAATCCGCTTCGCCATAGGGGCGCGCAGCCATCAGGACAACCTGCAATTCCTCGATCATGGCCTGGTACGCATTCGCGAAGCGATCGCTGCGCTGGGCGAGGGGCGGCATTGCCTCCGCAATGGCGATCAGTGATTGAAGACCGCTGGCGAGAATCGCTGAGTGCTCGAGTGCTTCCGCCTTTCCGCTGCGTTCGAGAACCTCGGCCATGTCCGTGATCAGCGCCGCGCTGGTTTGTGCGAGCGCATGGGCCGAGTGGTGTTCGGGGATGGCGCGCAGCGCCGCGATGCAAAGCCCGGGCGTTTCATTGCGAAGGCGCGCGAGGAGGCGGCGATTGCTGATCCCGGGATCCATGACCTCGTCTCGAACGAGGGGGCACGTGAGGCTGGCGATCCGATACGCGGACGGCCGGGCACCCATCATCGTGGTCCACTTGTCCAGAATGTCGGCATCGTCCGCAGAACCGCATCGAATCGCTGTCAGCCCTGGTGCGATCGTGATGATGGGCATGCGCGCCGATTCGACCCGGCCCGTTATCGTTTCGACTCGGCTCATCATCTGCCAGGCGGCATCGTCGCTATGGACAAAGACGACGTTGTCATTGGGGTTGCCGCCTTGCGCTTCATAAAGCGCAAGGCAATCCGCGTGAAACCGCTCCGACTGGAATTCGCGCTGATATTTCCCGGTGTAGGGGCTGTCGAAGCGCAGTTCCGCAAGCGTATTCCGATCTTCGCGGTAGCTGGCCAGACTGATTCCGTACTGCGCGCTTATCGCTTCTGCGCCGGGCAATGCGTTCAGCGTTTTCCTGCGTCGGGCGGCGTAGGAATTCATGCTGAGTTGATCGATCGCTACGGCGTGGTCGTACACACGCTGACGAGCAAAGTTGTGCCTGAGGTCTGTCGACAGCGCACCATCGGCGTCGGGCAGGTGTCGAATCGAGGGCAGCGTGGCCGCGCGCCGTAGCGAATGCTGGCGCGGACGGAGAGGGTAGTCCGGCGATTGGGCGTTGCCGTCGCGAGGAGGCGATTCGCCGATCGCCGTGGCGGACGTTCCCGTCTGGGGCACTGCGTCATTCGATCGATCAGGAAGCGGAGGCAAGCCGGGCGTGATGCGCATAGGGTGTTGATTTCCACCGAATCTTGACCCACCGTTTTCATCTAAATCTGACCCACCCCGAGACAGCGTAGTACATCTATTCCGGTGTGGATAACTCCTCACTGCCTGCTGCTTTTGCTGCTCTTTTTCTGGTTGCCTTCGCCTTGGCAGAACTGGACTTGAAGCGCCAGGATTCATTGCCCGTTTCGACGATGTGGCAGTGATGGGTGACGCGGTCCAGCAGCGCCGTCGTCATCTTTGCGTCCCCGAACACGGTCGCCCACTCACCGAAGCTGAGGTTGGTGGTGATCGCGACACTCGTGTGTTCATACAGCTTCGAGAGCAAGTGGAACAGCAATGCGCCACCGGTCTGGCTGAACGGCAGGTAGCCCAGTTCGTCGAGGATCACCAGGTCGACGTACATTAGCTTATGGGCGATCTGGCCTTGTTTGCCGATGGACTTCTCCTGCTCCAGTGCGTTGGTCAGCTCGACGGTCGAGAAGTAGCGCACGCGCTTGCCATGGCGCTGCACGGCCTCAATTCCGATCGCTGAGGCGAGGTGCGTTTTGCCAGTGCCGGGGCCACCGATGAACACGACGTTGTGTGCGCTTGCGAGGAACGACAGGTCACTGAGTTCTCGAACCAGCGCTTCGTCGACGTGCGCCTGCGCGAAGTCGAAGCCCTTCAGGTCGCGGTGAGCTGGGAAGCGAGCGGCGGTCATCTGATAGGCGATCGAGCGCACCTGTCGCTCCGCCGTCTCAGCCATCAGCAACTGCTTCATGAAGCGCTCCGGGTCGAACTCCGTGTGACGCGACTGCGCCAGCAACTCTGGCCAGGTGCTCGCCATGCCATGCAGTTTGAGCCCCTTGAGCTGGGCGGCGATGTCGTTAGACATGACGGTCCTCCGGTGGGTTGGCACGCAGGGTTTCGTAGCGGCTCACGTCGGCGGCCGGCTCTTCGGTAAGCTGGAGTTTCGTCGTCGCGAGGTTGGTGCTCGTGGTGGGTGCCTTCAACCGGCTCAGCACGTTCAGAACGTGCTCCCCACTAGGGCGTCCCGAGTCCAGCGCTGCCTGCACAGCAAGCAGCACGGCATCGAGTCCGTGTTCGCGCACCGCGGCGAGCACCTGCGTCATGATGCGATCACCTCCCGGGTGCTTCAGTAGGTGCCGCTGCAACTGCTGCAGCGGCTGTGGCATCGTGACGAACGGAGCACCGTTGCGCAACGCGCCGGGTTTGCGTTCGACCAGCGTGATGTAATGGCGCCAGTCGTAGAAGGTCATGTGCCGCTCGAAGCTGCGTTCGTGGCGTGCGATCTCCTGGGCGTCGGCGACGACGCTGAGATATGCCGGATAGCAGCGCACGCTCACCAGCTGGTTCGTGTACTCGGTGGGCACGCTGTAGCGGTTGCGCTGGAAGTGGATGAGGCTGGTCGACGACACCCGCAGCGTCTGCTCGACATAGCCGTCGAACGGGCGTGGATTGGGCATCAGCCTGGTGCGCTCGTCCTGCAGCACGTCCTCGACCGTCAGCTCGGGCCACTGCGGGTGCCGCATCTGCCAGGCCTGACGACACTGGCCCGCGACCCATTCGTTCAGAAGCTCCAGCGTTTCCCAGCGTCGTAGCGCGGCCTCGTGCCAGATCTGGCGGCGCCGGTCCTGCACGTTCTTCTCAACGATGCCCTTCTCCCAGCCGGCGGCACGGTTGCAGAATTCCGGCTCGAACAGGTAATGGCCGCACATTGCCTCGAAGCGGGCGTTGACCGCGCGCTCCTTGCCGCGGCCGACCTTGTCCACGGCGGTCTTCATGTTGTCGTAGATGCCGCGGCGCGGAACGCCGCCAAACGCGGCGAATGCGCGGGCGTGCGCATCGAACAGCATCTCGTGACTCTGGGTCGGATAGGCGACCAGCCAGAACGCCCGGCTGGCATTGAGCTTGACGTGGGCGACCTCCAGGCGTCGCCGCAACCCGCCGATGAAGGCGTATTCGCAGCTCCAGTCAAACTGGAATGCTTCGCCGGGTTCGAAGGCCAACGGTACATAGGCCTTCCTGCGCGGGGCTTCAGCCTGCTCCTCGTGCCAGCGTCTCACGAAGGCGCTGACGCGGCCGTAGCTGCCGGCGTAGCCCTCGCCGCGGATGGCCTCGAACATGAACCGCGCCGTGCGCCGGTCACGCTTCGGGCGATGGCTGTCCGCCCGCAGCCAGCCCGTCAGCTGCGCGGCCCACTCGTCGACGACGCTCGGGCTGACGCGCTTCGGGTACTTCGGCTCAACGGCATCCGTTTGCCGAAGCCAGCTGCGCACCGTGTTCCGGGACAGGCCCGTGCGCCTAGCAATCTCGCGCAGCGGGACCTTCTCGCGGAAATACATCCGCCTGATCTTGGCCAATATGCCCACCGTGATCACCTCTGTATCCCCTGCTCAAAGATTGAGCAGGGCATTCAATCACGTGGGTCAAAATTCGATGAAAATTACTGCCTCAGGTGGGTCAGTTCTGCGTGGACATCAACATCAGGGCATCAACCAGCGCCGTCTTCTCCCGATTCGTCAGGAGTTGCGGGTCGACGCCCAGGCCTTTTTTTATTATTTCGTTGGCCTTCTTCAGAATGTCGTGTTCGATCTGGAGCTTTCGAATGTCTCGTCGGAGTGATTCGATCTGCTGCTCCAGCGTCGCTTTCTCCGAGGTTTGCGGCGGATCGTTGCGGCGTGTCATGGCTGAAACGGCCTCCTGATCGAGTAACCGATTTCTCCAGTTGTACAGCGTTGGGCGGCTCACGCCAATCTTTTTAGCAACTTCCTCTGCGCTTTCTCGTCGAGTGCATAGATCGATGACCGCTGTCTGCCTGAGCTCTGGTGCATACCGAATACCCGACGCCTTCCCAAGAACGCGTTTCTTTCGCTCAGGATGCAGCTCGTCGAGCCAGGCGACGAGCGTTCCGCGTCCCGGATACCCCAAAGCCTTTGTCGTTGCTGCCAGACACTGGTCATGGGTCATATAGTGGTCTGTGGCCGCCTTTTTTTGTTCTGTCGAATAGCGGGGCCTCAGGCAGATACGTTCCTTCGGCAAGTCCAGACATCGCTCGTACATCTGATACCAGCGTTCGAGCGATTTCGTTGTCGGATAGCCTAGTTGACGAACGGTCGCGGTAAGGCGCTTTCCAAGCTTCAAGTAGAGCTTGACTGCTCGGATGCGTTCTTCGTATGAGTACATGGACTAGCTCCTGATAGTCCAAGAATTCCGCCGCACCCCCAAAGCGGACATTTCAATCTAGCCACTACACAATTTGACGTTGATAATTCACGTTATGTAAAATCAGTTTTGTTCGGCTCGAGATGGGGCGCGCCGATCACGGCAGCCTGCATCCCCGGCATCTTGTTGAGCTGCGGGATCTGCGCAATACCTGTACAAGGCACTACACGGCCAAGTTGCGTCAAGCGAATGCTTTCCAACTCGTACGCGCTCGACTCCGTACTGAAGCTCAAATGTCGATGTCGCGAATCACTCTCACCCTGACCCCGCCACGAGCGCGAACTTCCGGAAGCGTCGGCTCTTTGACCACTCGTCTCAAGCTTCCCGTGCCTGTTTTTTCCAGAATGCGATCGCCTTCCTCGAACGCCGTTATTTCGCTGTTGCACGATATCTCGATCTTCAGGCCGTTGTTCGGTGCGCCTGCGTAGGCCAGCAACAATGAATTTTCCTTGCGCCCGCAATAGAGTCGAGTATCGGAGAACCATTCTTCCAAATATCCGATATCGGCCAGGGTTGATTTGATCGCGTCAATCGTGATTTCACTGTTGAAATTTTCATAATGCGCAGTCAAATCCAGTGTTGTTCGCTCGTATAGGAATGCGCGCTGATACAAAAAAGACGGCAGATTTCCGCATAAAATATCACCAGGAAGGCCGTCATTCAAAAAGACGACGGGTGGATTGACGGAGTCCTGCTCCACCCACAATCCTATTCCTTCAAATACATCGCCAGTCGCAAATGGAATGCAACGTTCGAATTTTATGCCAGGGATATCTTCACGCAGGTCTTGGCAGTAGGTGGTGACTGTTCTTGCTCGAGAGTCGGCACGTAGCCTGTTGAGCAAGCCGCCGTCACTATCTCCCAGATGCATCAGGTATGCGCGATGCGCGGCCGGCAACCTTTCACCAATAACGTCCTCAAGAGCCGAGATCTCGCTTTCCCTGGCTGCCTTTATTGCGACGCCATATTCTGAATCGAATCGAGAAATATAGGCGATCAGTTCATTGATCCAGTTGTTGTCGTCCATTAATGCCACACCTCTCGGGAAGTTCTTCTGGCAAATCGATTGATAACTCCCTCATTCAAGCTGCAATTGTCGCACGGTTCCATCTGGGTTGGCTCGAAAACGCCTTCCTTATCCTTGTATCGTTGCGGAACCTCTTGCTTGCCCGGATGATTTTCGTCGAGGGGCCATTGATTTTCATTGTATGGTCCGTTGACATTATCGAAGCCCGTGATTTTGCTGTTTGTCTGGTGAGCTGCAGCGGCGGCTCGCGGTTCCGCACAGTTGTCCTTGGCTATTCCTCCAGGCCTCTCAGGAGAGGATCCCAAATGGTTCGTATTCATCGGTTCGGTTGACGCGGAAACTCGCCAGGTACCCGGACTGTCCCGATTGAGATGGTCCTGGATTCGTGCGGCGTCTTCATTTGAAAATTTTTGCCCAGACAAGCCGACCGACCGGGTTCCATCCTGGTGCGTATAGACCGCGATCGACCCGGGCATCTTTCTCTTGGACACACCTGTATCCAGAAGCGCGTCATACACCTGCAGGCAGGCATCGTGAGCTTCTTTGGTTCGCGCCGGGTATTTGTTCTTTGCGCCCCTTTTAATCTTTGGCGGGTCCGCGTGATGTAGCTCCGTCGATTCGGCCTCCCCTCCACGGGCATCACGACCCTTGGGAGCGGGGTCGTTGGTTTGGGCATGCCGCGCGTGCAGTCCAAGTACGTCAACCAGGACAAGGGGATTTGCCGGATAGGCATAGAGATTGATACCACCTGCCTGCCCCATTGGATCGGATTGAAGGTATCGACCCAGTGTCGGGCTATAAGATCGGAATCGGTTGTAGTGCAGTCCGGTTTCTCTATCGAACCAATGTCCCGGCCATCGAAGATCGTATTCAATCGAGTGCCCATCGGCGACCCGGATCGTGCCGTATGGATCAAGATCGTCGGCTCGCCAGACCTCATTCTGGCGTTCGTCTTCGATCCATTCCGGGAGGCCCGCCTGGTTGCAGAATACGAAGTAAGCGCGGCCCGTCTCGGGGGCAGCATCGACGTTCGGGTAGTCGACGAACATGAAAGGAAGGAGTGCCACCTCGTTGACGTAGACGTAGATTCGCACTGCGCCTGTGGGACCGATTTCGGCCGCCAGCCGATCGTTGTCCCAGTAATACGAAGTCCGCTGGTCGCGAACGGTCGTTTCCACACGCCGGCAAAGCCCGTCGTATGCAGCAGTCCATGAATGCGGCCTGTCACTCCACTCCACCCTGACCAACAGGTCCATTCCGTCGTAGTGGTACGTTTGCCGCCGTCCGTCACCCGTTAAATGTTCGGCAAGATGGTTGCGATCGTTATAGCGAAAGATGCCGGACGACGCGGTGGAGAGACGATTGCCTTCCGAATAGCGCATCCATGAGCAAGTCGGCATCGATAGCACGTTCCCGCCGGGATCGTATGCAAATTGACGGCTGGGCCACCCATCGCGCCTCTCGCCAATCAGGCGGTGTGCCGCATCGTAGTAGAAATCGATGACACCGCTCCTGCCGTCAATTGTGCGCAGAAGCTCCCCCGTTTCGCTATATTGGTAACTCGCATGATTCTTCCTGACTGAACAGGCCTCCGGCCAGATCAGTCTTCCCGTACATCGACCCGCGGCGTCAAAGGTATAGGCCGAATTCGTGCCGTTGCCCAACTGCACGAGCATCTTCGTATCGGCTTCGCGAGATACATGATGGATGCCCCCGGTCGGCGTAATGATTCGCTTCCGGCCTGAACCGACCATTTCGTAGCGGACCTGGAATTTTCCCAGGTAAGTGGTTCGCGAAAGACCGTCTTCCCCATAGATATGCTCGATACCCATGCCGTCGCGTTTATCGGAGGTTCGGCGATGCTCATCATCGAACGTCCGCGTAACATCGAATCGGTCGGTCGACGCTATCGTGTCGTTGCCGAACGCATCGTAGCCGTAGAAATGCGTCTCTCCAGTCGAAAGCAGCCGTTTGCTGTACAGGCCATCATTCCCCACCTGCAGTCGAAGCAGCGTGTTACCGGCACCGTCGCGTTTTTCGATCAGCCGGTCGCCGGCATCATAGACATAGGTCTCGCGCAGTGTGCCGTGACGCACGACGCTTGTGATACGGTTCTTGAAATCGTACGTGTATGCACTTTCGTTGCCATTCGGGTCGACGATCGTGGAAATTCTACGATTCGGTGAATAGCGAAAGGACGTGGTCGATCCCATCGGATTTGTTTCACTGCCGCGGAGATGCCACGACGCGGCCGAATATCGATATGTTCCACCGCCGGGGTCGTGCCGGGCTTTCAACATACCGGTGGCATCATGTTCGAAGCGTTCGACGTGGCCATGCGGATCGGTACGCTGAACCAATCGCCCCATCGCGTCATGCCGCTCTCCCGGCGGATCTTCGGACGTTGCGAAAACCGACGTTATTTGCCAACCGTCGTAGTCGAGATCGGGCGGCAATAATATGCTGCCGGCGGTACTGATCGTCTCCTCTTCTCCCCAGTGCAATCCGATCGTGGTATCGGGAACTTGGTGAGCCAATGAGTTCGGCAAATTCGGTGCGTCGTCCTTGGGCGGGACGATATTTCCCCAATGGTCCATTCGACCGACGTTGTGCCCGCTGGCGTCATAGAGCCAGCGCAGCACGCGGCCACCTGAGTCCGTTTCCCTGACAACGCTTCCGTAACGGTCCAGGTGGTATTCCGTTGCTCCTCCATACGGATCTACGACGCGGGTAATCGTCCCTGCTTCGTTACAAAGAATCGTCCACTTCCCGCCGTTGCCCTCGGTGACGATCGTTCTTCCAGGGTGGTACTGGAATCGTACATGCCACATGCCGTCCTGCCCGGTGCTTTCAACGCATCGGCCGCTACTGTCGTATCGGTATGAAAACGCGTACCCGTTTGCGTCCACGAGTCGCGCGATTCGCAAATTCTCCTCGTACTCGTATGTCGAAACGGCCCCGAGAGCATCGTGGGAACGTATCAGGCAGTCGCGTTCGTCATATTCGTATCGTGCAATCTGCTTGCTTGATCCGTCGATGTCTATCAGATCGACACGGACGATTCTTTCGAAGTCGCCGTATTTGAATGCAATGACACGCCGGGTTTGATCGTGCTCGTGAAATTGTTCGATTGTTTTCAGGAGACCGTTCTCACCCCGGTGCAGGATGCTATGTACGTTGTTGAAGACGTGCTTGATGCAATGGGCAGCCGATTCCGTTTCCTTCTTGAATTCGACATCGCCAGCGTCTCGATGTCGAACGATAAAACGTAGATCGTCCAGTTGCTCAAGTTTGTAGCCTTGGGCATGGCTGCGGTAATTTCCGTCGCTCCTTTTGTCGAAGTGGTGTTCAGTTCCATCGGGGTTCACGTAGATAATTCTAGTTCGGAGAATGTGAAGCTCGTGTTGCCACGAGTGACGAAATCCACGCCCAAGCGTTTGAATGTGCCCGTGCTTGCCACTGCTGTAATATCGAGCCCATCGGAACTGCATCGCCCCCTTGGTTTCGTAATCGACGAAGTCGTTTCGCACATCCCCGGTCACGGGATTGATCGGCTCACCTCGAAACTCGCATTTCAATTCCTGAGGCCGCTTTGGCAACTTGGGCTCGACTCTTTTCCCGACCCCATGCTTCGCCCCATGCCACATCACCTGCGAGTCCGGTAGCGGAAACCCGCCGATCAACACCGTCGGATTCCCCAGCAGCAACGTCCCCATACTCGGCTCGACACCGGGATCCTTGCCCATCAGATTGCTCAGCATCATGAACACGAGATCCGCGGCCGTCTGCGCAGCCATCATTGCCGCCGCGGCGATCTCCCCTTGCGATGCGTCTTCGGCCGCAGTCGCCCCCCCCGACGCCGGCCCGACTGCCGCGTTACCGACCGACCACGCCTTCCCTGCCCGCCCAAACGCTTTCGCCCGGCCGGTCACCTGCGCCGCCTCACTCGCGACCTCTTCGCTTTTCCCGGCAGCACTCGCCGCTTCACCACCCGACTTCCCGACATGCCCCATCGGGTTGCAGTGCCGCGTCATATCGATTCCCATGCGCGCGGCACGCATTCCGCCGATGAACGTATTGCTCGATCCCGTCTGAATATCGAAGTAAGGCGTCAATCCGCCGCAAGTCGGTGCATAGCCGATATCCAGCACACGGGCGGCCGGAATACCGCCGATCAACACGCTCAAACAACCGCTGCCGATCGTCAGGCCGACACTGGGCAACGGAAAGCCGTTGCTTGGCGGATGAGCATGCGCATGCGGCGTGCCGAGGTGGGGAACGCCGATCGTCGCCGCCGGCATCCCCGGCATTTTGTCGAGCAGCGGAATCTGCGCAATACCGGTGTTGAGCAACTGCGACGGCATACCCTGTACGGAGGCAAGCGCATTCACCGCCTCGCTGACATGGTGGAGTGCGCCGCCTTCCGACGAGAACGTCTGCTTGAACGGATCGAAGGTTGACTTGACCGTTCCGAGCAGCGAATCGCACGCGGTATCCGTCTTCGATTCAGACGAAACGGTATGGCTCTCGGCGGGTTCGGACGCACGCGTCAAACGGCTTGCCGTTTCACTCATGGTCTTACTCCCTCGTATCCAGCCGTCGCGTCGCGTATGCCCGGTGCTATGGCTTCCCGCAACCGGGCCATGTACCGCGGATCCTTTTCCAACTCATACGCCCTCGCCTCGGTTTTCAGTCCGGCGTTTCCATAAAGCGATACGAGTCGATCAAGGAGGCTGATGCGCTGCCGTTCGCAGCCGAACTGCTCGCACAATCCCTTCGCGGCGATCCAGCTTTTCGCGGCTTCGGCTGCTTGCCCACATGCCAGCAACGCGATACCGCCCTTCTCCATTGCCTCGATCTTCGTATGCACGAGCATCAGCCTGCCGGCCGCATCGCTTGCCAGACCGAAATAAGTCGCCGCCTTCGCATGTTCGCCAAGCTGGTTGAAACAGCCACCTGTCGCCATCAGCGCGTTGAGCACGACCAGCAAATTCCGGCCATCGAGTGCTGCAGGCAGTGCACGCAGGTACCAGTCCTTCGCATCGCGCGGCGATCCGTGGCGCAATGCGACGTCGCCCAAGCCATGCAACGCGACAGCGCAACCTGTCGAATCCTTCCGCTCCGCATGAAATGAAAAGAGCGCGTAGTACTTGCGCTGCGCATCGGGCAGCCTGCCGTGCGCAAGGTCGATCCCGGCGATCTGCATCAGGGCACCCATGCGCTGCTCGATCGGATGAGCGGCATCATTCGCGATGTCGACCAGATGGCGGGTTGCCTTCTCTGACGAGAAATCGACCGGAAGAATCAGCACATGCTCGGCCTTTCTGTCGCGCGCAAGCGGAATCAGGCACGGATGTTTCCGGTCATCGCGGATACAAAACCGATGCCCTTCCATCCATTCCTCAAAACCGTTCAGCGCCAGGCATTGCAGCACCAGCTTCGCGAACCCGCCGAAATCGCCAAGCGGCGATGGCAACCATGCCCAGACGACCTTGGTGCCTTCCGGCATCAGCGTGCGGACGTGCATGACGGCATCGCGCAGTCGCATCACCGGCGCGCGCCTCGGGTCGATACAGGTCAGTGGCAACGGCAGCCATCCTGTTTCGCCACGCCCGATGCGCGCGCTGCTCGCTTCGTCGATCTGACGTGCAAGCGCCTCCATGCATGTCTGCAAATACGCATCGGCAGAGTCGCAAGGAAACGGAAAATTTAGGAAAACGGCATCACCAACACGCTCGTCGAGCGACTGCATCATCTTCAGAACCGGCACGACATCGTTGTCGGTTGCCTCGATCAACAGCGTCGGATCGTCGGGCTGATCGACGAACGCTTCGATCGACGATTCGATGGCGGAGAATTCACGATGCATGACGTCAGGCCGCCTCTCAGTTCAGGCGAACGTACCGGCTGCGCACGACGGTGTCCGCTTCGGTCCGGATATCGACACCGCCTCGCCCGCCCTCCAGTTCGAGCGTCTGTGCACTCAACCGCAGCTTGCCGGCGACTTCGATGTTCACGTTCCGGTTCAGCAGCGTCACGACAGGCCCGTCCGGCGATGCCCGTACCTGCAGCAGCGGGCAGCCCGATGCATCCGCGATCTGTACGCACTTGTCGGCTTCGAGCGAAAGCGCCATCGCGGGCTCGACCACCGGTTCGACCGGTTCACCATGCCCTTTTCGCGTCAGCAGCCCGGCGATCAGGTACTCGGGCCAGTTCGCCGGCGATTGCAAGAGCACGCGATCGCCGATTCGCGGTTTCATGCCATCCACACAGTCGAGCCAGCGTTCGTATGTGGCGTCGTCCTGCGATGTCCACTTCACGCGAATGAGCCCCATCGCGTCGGGATGGTGCGTATCGGTCACTTCGCCGATCATCGTCGACGATTCGCGGCGGTCGGCAGGTGGCGTGCGATCCGGTGTCGGATCGTTGGCGAACAACCGGCGCAATGCCTCGACCGTTTCCGCTTCGAGCGTTTCATCAACCATCATCTGATCCGATTCGTTTTCCATCGAATGTCTCCCATGCTTCGAATGCAATCGGGCAGCCGGCAGGCTGCCGGTCGAAATCAATTGATGTGGGCAATCGTTCCCTGGATCGTCACGCCCGATCCGTCGAGCGTGATGGATCCGCCGCCGGTCGACAGGACAATCCTCGTCGCGGTGACATTGACGGTGCAACTGGCCTTGCCGTTGTCGATGTTGACCGTCGGCGCCTGTAGATTGGCGGTCGACTTTCCGGAAAGATTGAGATCGTTTTCGCCGTAAATCGTTACGCCCGGTGCATAGCCCGCAATGTTGACGCCCTTGCCGTATCCGGCGATGGCCACACCGCCACCCTGGCCGTTGATCCCGACACCGGTATCGCCTCCGGTTCCGCCGATGGAGACGCCGATGTTGTCCTTGTTGATCGACACGCCACTCTTTCCTGAACCCATGTCGATGTACTGGCCCGCTGCCAGTGACGAGACTTTGGCGACGTCAACGGAATGGTTTCCCGTATTGACCTTCGTCGCATACGACCCGGTGCCGACGACATGCGTGCTGTTTCCCTCGACGAAAACGTCATGCGTGCCGGCAACCACGGCCAGGTTGTGATTCCCCTTCGTCACCGTATGCGAACTGTTCCCGTCGACCGACACGCTGCGATTCCCCGTCACCCCATGCGTCTCGTTCGCGCCGATCTGCGCGACCCGGTTCTGCCCGATATTGACCGTCTCGTTCTGCCCCACACGCCTCTGCCGGTTGTTCTTTACCTGCATCGTCTCGTCGTTCCCGACCGTATGCATATGGTTGTTCCCCACCGACAGCGTGTGATCGGCCTCCGTCTCCGCATCGAAATTCCGTTCCGCATGCATCCACAGCTGCTCGGCGCCCTTCTTGTCCTCGAACCGGAACGCATTCGCGTGCTCGGTTGTCCCGCCTGGCGACGACCTCGACAGCAACCCGCTCTGCGTCGCACTCCCCGGCAGCCCCCACGGCGGCATCTTCTCGCCGTTGTAAACCCGTCCGGTCACGATCGGCTCATCCGGATCGCCATTCAGGAAATCGACGACGACCTCGTCGCCTGCGCGAGGAACCTGCACGCCCCCGAACCCACCGCCGGCCCACGGGCTCGACACCCGCACCCAGCACGAAGAATCCTGATTGCTTTGCCCGTACCGGTCCCAGCGAAACTGCAGCTTCACGCGCCCGTACTGATCGGTCCAGATTTCCTCGCCCGGCGGCCCGACGACGGTTGCCGTTTGCGGCCCGTTGGTCCGTGGCCGCGGCGTATCGCGCGGCGACCGGTAAGGCAGGCTCGACGGTTGCACGAGCATCATCGTCTGATGCACGACGGCCTCCGCGCCCTGGTCGCTCGCATACGCGTTCTCCTGAAACCGGTACTGGCACCGCACGATCAGGTATTCACGGTTCTGGTCCGCACGCGGGCAATGCGCAAGTGTGAACAGGTACCCCGGCGCGGCACCGCGCGCGTCGGTATCCGCACTCGCCCGCTCGTGCTCGGCCTGCTGTTCCTCGAGCCGCACGCGGCTGTAATGCGCACCGGGCGCATCGTCGCGATACCCGCCCGGCCATTCGAACGACGCGAAGCTGTCGTGATCGTGGCCGCGCGGATCGACCTTCTGTGAAGAAAGATCGGCGCGCGGCTTCGTGTAGTCGTAGTCGGTGGTCTGGTGCTTGCCGACGCTCACCGCCTGCGCGGGCAGCCAGCCGTCGATGTGTTCCTCGTCGGCGATCGCCGTACGGTCACGCGCGATGTACGGAATCGTCTCGTAACCGGGCAGCGCCGCATGCGACGACATCGCGTCGCCGAGCATCAGCGTATGCGTGTCGTCGGCGTGCCTGAACCAGTAATAGATACCCTCGAACTCCATCAGCCGCGACACGAACGCGGCGTCGGTCTCGTTGTATTGCACGCAAAACTCACGCGGCACGTACGATTCGACGAGATGGTTTTCAATCGGAAATCCGTACGTCGACAGCACGTCCTGCACGATCTCGGGCACGGTCTTGTTCTGGAAGATCCGGCAATCGGAGCGGCGCGTCGCGAGCCACAGCCACGGGCGCACGATCAGCTCGTAGCCGTAGTACCGCTCGGCACGCCGGCCGGCCAGCGAGGCGCGCGCAACGATGCCGTTGAGATAGCGCGTCGACTGGTCCTGCTGCTCGATCCGCACCGTCACGGGCTTGCCGAGCATGTCCTTCAGCGACAGGCTGTGGCTGTCGGCGAGCGCCTCGATCCGGAATTCGAACAGCCGGCCGAGTTCGTCGCTGCCGTCGAGCGTGTGAAATTTCAGGTCGTCGCCGTGCGGGCTGTCGAGGGTGAATACGCGATTCACGTCATGGCCTCCTCGTCGAACCGGTAAGCGAATTCGCCGTCGGCAGCGCTCACCTCGATCGACGCCAGCGCGCGCGCTTCGAGCGTGGCCTGCAGGATCGCGCGGCTGATGCGAGGCATCACGGTGTGCGTGAGAATCGCGTCGACCATGCGGCCGCCGGATTCAATGGTCCGGCAGCGTTCGACGATCAGCGCGGTCGCCGCGTCGGTGCACCGCAGCCGGATGCCGTGATGCGCGTCGATCCGCTGCTCGATCCGCCGCAACTGCAACGCGACGATGCGCGCGAGCGTCGCGTCGGTGAGCGGGTAGTACGGCACGACGGTGAGCCGGCCGAGCAAGGCGGCCGGGAACACGTCGAGCAGCGGCGCGCGCAGCGCATCGGCAAGCGTCTGCACGTCGGGCAGGCGCTCGGGGTCGCGGCACAGCGCCATCATGCGATCGGCGCCGACGTTCGACGTCAGCAGGATCACGGTGTGCCGGAAATCGATGTCGCGCCCCTCGCCGTCCTCCATCCAGCCTTTGTCGAACACCTGGAAGAAAATCTCGTGCACGTCGCGGTGCGCCTTCTCGATCTCGTCGAGCAGCACGACGCTGTACGGCCGGCGGCGCACGGCCTCGGTCAGCACCCCGCCCTGCCCGTAGCCGACATAGCCGGGAGGCGCGCCTTTCAGCGTCGACACCGTGTGTGCTTCCTGAAACTCGCTCATGTTGATCGTGATCGCGTTGTGCTCGCCGCCGTACAACGTGTCGGCCAGCGCGAGCGCGGTCTCGGTCTTGCCGACGCCGGACGGGCCGCACAGCAGGAACACGCCGTGCGGTTTGGTCGGATCGTCGAGCTTCGCGCGCGCGGTCTGGATCCGTTCGGCGATCAGTTCGACCGCATGGCGCTGGCCGACGACGCGTTCGCCGAGCGTATCGGCGAGCTTCAGCACGGCCTGCGTTTCGTCGCGCACCATCCGGCCGAGCGGAATGCCGGTCCAGTCGGCGACGACGGCCGCCACGGCGTGCGTGTCGACGGCGGGCAGCACGAGCGGCGCATCGCCCTGCAGGTCCGCTAGCGCCTGCTGGGCGGCGGCGAGACGGGCTTGCGCGGCGGCGCGGGCGTCCGCATCGAGCGCATGCGACGAACCATCGTCGAGCAACAAGGCACGCGATTCGTCGATCGACGCCAGTGCATCGCGCTCGGTTTGCCAGCGTGCGTCGAGCCGGTCGAGTTCCGCCTGCGCAGCCGAAATCTCGGTGTCGATCGCATCGCGCCGTGCGGCATCGCCGGTGCCGAGCGCGCACTCGCGCCCGATCCGCGCTCGTTCGACACGCAGGCTGTCGATGCGGCGGCGCGCATCCTCGATCGGCGCGGGCACCGCGTGCTGGCTGACGGCAACGCGCGCACAGGCCGTATCGAGCAGGCTGATCGCCTTGTCGGGCAACCGCCGCGCGGGGATGTACCGGTGCGACAGCGTGACGGCCGCCTGCAGCGCATCGTCGAGCACGAGCACGCGGTGATGCGCCTCGAGCTTCGCGGCCAGGCCGCGCAACATCGTCAGCGCGGCCGCTTCTTCCGGTTCATGCACGTGGACGAGCTGGAAACGCCGCGTCAGCGCGGGATCCTTCTCGATGTACTGCTTGTACTCGGACCATGTGGTCGCGCCGATCGTGCGCAGCAGGCCGCGCGCGAGCGCGGGCTTCAGCAGGTTCGCGGCATCGCCGGTGCCGGCTGCGCCGCCCGCGCCGACGAGCGTATGCACTTCGTCGATGAACAGGATCGCCGGCCGCTCGGACGACATCGCTTCGTCGATCACGCCGCGCAGCCGGCTCTCGAACTCGCCCTTCACGCTCGCGCCGGCCTGCAGCAGCCCGATGTCGAGCAGGTACAGCGCGACGCCGCGCAGCGAAGGCGGCACGTCGCCGGCCGCAATCCGCAGCGCGAAGCCTTCCGCGACGGCCGTCTTGCCGACGCCGGCCTCGCCGACCAGCAGCGGGTTGTTCTGCCGGCGCCGCAGCAGGATGTCGACGATCTGGCGAATCTCGGCGTCGCGGCCGACGACGGGATCGATCTCGCCGGCCCGTGCGCGCGCGGTCAGGTCGACGGCGAAGCGAGCGAGCGCGGCGCCTTCGGCGGCGGTCGCGCCTTGCAACGCCGTGTCGTCATCCTGCGAAGCCGGTTGCGCCTCCGGCGAACCTTCGACGATCGACGCCAGCTCGTCGGCGAGCACGTCGGGCACGATGCGCTCGAATTCGCGCGTGATCGCCACCAGCACGTTGCGCAACTGCGGCGTCTTCAGGATCGCGAGCAGCAGCACCGCGCCGCGAATGCGCGTCGCGTCGTATCTGAGCGTCGCATAGACCCACGCGCGCTCGACCGCGTCGTCGATGTGCACCGACAGGTCCGACACCGAGCCCGCGCCGCGCGGCAGCTTGTCGAGCGCGGCGACGAGCCCGCGGTCGATCACGGCTTCGTCGATCCCGAAGCGGCGCAGCACGCGCTGCAGGTCGCCGTCCGGCCGCTGCAACATCTGCTTGAACCAGTGCGCGAGTTCGACGTACGGGTTGCCGCGCAGCCGGCAGAACCCGGTCGCCTGCTCGAGCGTTTCGTAGAGGAACGGGTTCAGTTTCCCGAACAGGTTGACGCGGCCGATATCGGACATGACGGTTCCCGGTTAGGCGGTTTCGCGATGAAGGGGCGTGCCGCCGCGCCGCACGTCGTAGCGGACGACGAGATCGCGCGCGGGGCCGGGTTCGAGCCGCTGTCCGAGCCAGGCAGTCCGGCCGATGCCCTGCCGCATGCCGAGCGCGATGGCCGGTACCGCGTCGGCTGCCAGTTCGAGCTGCACGTCCCAGTCGAACTCGATGCCGACGTATTCGCGCACCCATTGCGCGAGCTGCCGCGCGTGCGGCCCGCCCGGCAGGAAGCGGCGGTACGCGTCGAGCGACAGCGGGCCGAGCACGATCCGGAAGCGCGACTGCGCATCGCGCACCGCGACGCCGAGTGCGACGGCGCCGACCCGCATCGTCGGCCGTGTCGCACGAATCGTGCAGCGCTGCGAGCGCTCGATCGCGACCCACTGCGGCACGTGCTCGACGATGCGCGCGTCGACGCCGAAATGCCGGCGCAGGATCTGCACGAGTCCTTCCGGGTTACGCGTATGCCGCACGAGATGGCCAGCATGGAAATAGCGCGCATGCGGCGCCAGCGTGTCGGCGGCGGTTGGCGCGGCAGGTGTGTCGGGATGCGCCGCGCGCCCGATCAGGCTCGCGATATAGCCGTCGAACCGCGCGCGTTCCGGGCGATCGAGGCTCACCGTCGGCTGGGCGTCGGCCCACGCGCGGTAGAACAGCAGGATCAGCCGGTGATGGAACAGGTCGGCGAATGCGGCAAACGTCGGATCGTCGTGCTGCGCTGCGCGTTCGTGCGCGTATTCGGTCAGGTGGGTCGGCAGCGGGCCGTTCGGGCCGAACAGCCCGAAACCGTGGACCGCGATGCGCGGCGGCACGGCGCCGTCCTCGTCGTGGATGCCGGCCAGCATCGACGCGGCGAACGCAAGCGACGGCTGTTGCCCGAGCCGCACCGGTTCGTCGCGCGGCCGGGTGGCCCGCCCGAGCGGCGCGCGGCCCGGCGACAGTGCGTCGAGCCAGCGCAGCGCCTGGAACAGGTCGTAGCCGTGCGGCGCGGCACGCAGCCGCGCCCACCACGCGTCGCGGCGTGCGGATTCGGCGTCCGGTTGCATACCGGGTGGCGGTTCGCGCTTCATATCGCCGGCCGCCTGCCGATACGTGCGGGCCAGCGCGCGAGCGTGCCGCGCTGCGCGCTGGTCAGCACGCATTCGGCGAACGCGTTGATCGACACGTGACGCGCGAAGAACTGTTCGAGCA
Organism: Burkholderia cepacia complex sp. TUM26381; assembly: GCF_057439935.1. NCBI lineage: Bacteria > Pseudomonadati > Pseudomonadota > Betaproteobacteria > Burkholderiales > Burkholderiaceae > Burkholderia > Burkholderia cepacia complex sp. TUM26381. The sequence goes on from NZ_CM172007.1 coordinate 1,658,321, forward strand.
CCGCGCCGAGCAGGAACGGGCTGTCGCCGGAAAACGCATGGTCGTCGACGGTCACGTCGACCTGCACGCCGCGCCCGAACATCAACGGCCCGGATGCCGGCAGGCGGCGGAATACCGGCGAGAACGCGACGCGCTGCACGCCGTCGATCTGCCGGCGCATCGCGGCGTCGGCGGGATCCGCATGCAGGCCGAGCAGTTCGCGCAGCGCATGTGCGCCCTCGTCGTCGTCGAGATCGGTCAGCGTGTGGCGTGCGAGCCCGAGATGGCGGATCAGGCGCCACGCGGTTTGCGCGTCGGCGATCGGCGGGCGCGGCCGCGACGGGCCGCGGATCGCGACGACACGCTCGACCGGCGCCGACACGCGCAGCGTGAACGTGTTCGCGTCTCCGGGCGGCTGCAGCAGCACGAGATCGCGGTTCGTGCACAGCGTGTCGGCGGCCAGGTAGCGCATCGTCTCGTCGTACGGCGCGCACTGGCTGTCGACGAGCGACACATAGGTCTCGCTACCGACGTAGCCGGTGCGCGTGCCGTTCGCGCGCGCCTGCGCGGACACCAGCCGCGGCTCGCGCCGCACCGTGTAGTACGCGCCGTAATTGCCGTCGTCGCCGGCGAACGATGCGTGAAACGGCCTGAATTCGCGCGACTGGCCATCGTCGCGCTGTTCGCTTGCGAGCCGCTGCAGCGCATAGACCTCGTAGTCGAGCGGCCGGCTGCGATCGACGACGACATGGTGTTCGCGCGCGCCCGGCTGCAGCGGAATGCGATCCGCGCGGCGCGCGAACAGGTTCACGGCCGGCGTGCAGTTCAGCGCGAGATGGCGTGCGTCGACGGCCGCTTCGAGCGCCGCGTCGTGCCGGTCGAACAGCACGGTCAGCTCGCACTCGTCGCCGGTCGCACGCGCGAGCGCGGCGCGCAGCCCGCCGATGCTGAAGAACAGGAAGCGCGCCGGAAACGCGAAATACTCGCGCAGTAGCCGGTAACCGTGGAAGCTGCGGCCGTCGTCGGGCAGGATCGCCTGTGCCGGATCGAAGCCTTCGTGGACGATCGCATCGGCATCGAGCGTATGCAGCCAGCGCGGCGGCTGCCCCGGGTCGTGGCACACGACGCCGAGCGCATGGGCGGCGATCAGTTCGAGCAGATGCAGCGCGTCGCGCTCGGGGCCGGCGAGATGGAACGTCAGCCGGTCGAGCGGCAATTGCGACAGTCTGGCGCCGCCGTGCGCCTTCAGCCGGATGCGCAGTGCGCCGCGCACGTCCTGGCGGGCGGCGACGGCGCCACGCGGCAGCCACGATGGCGCACCGGTGACGGTCGCGGCGGTCAGTTCGAGCGGCCACAGCGTCAGGTCGTGCGCGGTGCGGAATTCGCACGCGGTCTGCTCGGACGCAACCGGCCGTGCGCGCAGTGCGGTGCCGGCCGGCAGGTGCCAGCCCTGCGCGAGGCTGCCTTCGTTCATCAGCGGCGCGAAGCGCACGATCGCCATCGACGGCAGCGGCGCGATATAGCCGGGATACACGGCATCGAGCAACGCCTGCGTGAAGCGCGGAAACTCGGCGTCCATCTTCAGCTGCACGCGCGCGGTGAGGAAGCTGAAGCCTTCGAGCAGCCGCTCGACGTACGGGTCGGGCGGCCCCGATTCATTGAGCCGCAGCCGCGCGGCGACCTTCGGGAACCGTTGCGCGAATTCGCCGCCAAGCTCGCGCAGGTACGCGAGTTCGCGGTTGTAGTAGTCGAGCAGGCGCGTATCCATCGCGTCAGCCCCCCGCCACCGATTGCAGCGACATTGCACCGGTCTCGAGATCGAGGTCGGAGCGCAGCACGAATTCGAGCGGATGCGGGATCGACCACAGCGTGCCGCGGATCTCGAACAGCAGCACGTTGTGGCGCCGTTCGCCGGCGCGGCCGTCCGGCGCGTCGATCACGCTGCGGACGTCGACGCTGTCGGGTGCGATGCGCGGTTCGAAGCGGACGATCGCGTCCCGGATCGACGCCTCGACCGACATCCGCTCGACGCCCGACATCGGCTTGCCGACGAGCGGCCGCATCCCGTAGTTGAGCACCGATGCCTGCGCGTGCGCGAACGCTGACCAGTCGACGAAGCCGTCCTCGGCGTTGCGTGTGTTGAGCAGCCACGCGAGATCGCGCAGCACGGCCGCACGCAGCCGTTCGGTGCCGATCCATTGCGCGCCGTGCGCTTCGGCTGCGCGCTGCGGCGCGTCGTCGGTGAGCCGGTCGAGCAACGCCGGCTGCAGCCGGTCGCGCAGGTTGCCCTCCCGGCCGTCGCGGGTTCGCGGGTCGTCCATGGTCGTCTCCGCGCCGTCACATTTCGGTGTTTTCCTTGATGTTCCAGCCGACCGTTACCTCGGCGCCCTTGCCGCCGTTGTCGTTCTGCTGCCAGTACTGCTTCTTCACCTTCGCGGCCTGAAAGCCGTAGTGCATCATCAACCGGTCGGCGACGTCGCCCGGATCGATGCCCGCGACCTGCGCGGACGTGACGAGCACCTCCTGCAGCGTCACGCGCATGAACTCGACCTGCGTGCCGCCGGTCTTGCATGCGGAAATCTCGACCGACGACAGATGCTTGCCGTTCGCGCAGTTCTTGATGATCGCGGGCGCGCCTTTATCCATGTACGCGGCGACGACGAGATCGTTGAAGCTCGCCTTGCCCGCGTTGCCGCCGCTGCCGCTTGCCATCGCGCCCGGCTGGCTTGCGCCCCACGTGAACGACTGGATGTCGGTCCAGCCCTTGTGTTGCGCGTCCGCCGATTCGCCGGTCACGCCGTCCACCTTCATAAACATTGCCACGCCCATTGCCGTCTCCGTTTCGGTGCGATGTCAGGATGAATGCCGATCGTTGCGCGTGCCGCCGCTCACTCGTTCGCCGCCTTCGCGGTCGGCAGCCGCGAGATGAGCCGCAGCGACACGGTGAGCCCTTCGAGCTGGTAGTGCGGCCTCAGGAAGAATTTCGACGTGTAGTAGCCGGGGTTGTCCTCGACCTCGTCGACGACCACCTGCGCGGCCGCGAGCGGCTTGCGCGCCTTGGTTTCCTGCGACGAGTTCACGGGATCGCCGTCGACGTAGTTCATGATCCAGTCGTTCAGCCAGCGCTCCATGTCGTCGCGTTCGCGGAACGAGCCGATCTTGTCGCGCACGATGCACTTCAGGTAGTGCGCGAAGCGGCAGCACGCGAACAGGTACGGCAGGCGGCCGGACAGCCGCGCGTTCGCGGTCGCGTCGGGATCGTGGTATTCGGCCGGCTGGTACAGCGACTGCGCGCCGATGAACGCCGCGAAATCGGAGTTCTTCCGGTGCACGAACGGCATGAAGCCGTTCTTCGCGAGTTCGGCCTCGCGGCGGTCGCTGATTGCGATCTCGGTCGGGCATTTCTGGTCGACGCCGCCGTCGTCGGTCGGGAACGTGTGGCTCGGCAGCCCTTCGACGGCCCCGCCCGATTCGACGCCGCGAATCGACGAGCACCAGCCGAACTGCTTGAACGAACGGTTGATGTTCGCGGCCATCGCGTAGGCCGAATTCGCCCACGTGTAGCGGTCGTGATTCGCGGCGTCGGTGTCTTCCTCGAAGTCGAATTCGTCGACCGGGTTGGTGCGTGCGCCGTACGGCAGCCGCGCGAGAAAGCGCGGCATCGCGAGGCCGACGTAACGCGAATCCTCCGATTGCCGCAGGCTGCGCCACGCCGCGTACTCGGTGTTCTGGAAGATCTTCGTCAGGTCGCGCGGGTTCGACAATTCCTGCCACGAATCCATCTGCATCAGCTCCGGCGACGCCCCGGCGATGAACGGCGCATGGGCGGCCGCGGCGATCTTCGACAACTCGCCGAGCATCTCGACGTCCGGCGGGCTGTGGTTGAAATGGAAATCGCCGACCAGGCAGCCGAACGGCTCGCCGCCGAACTGCCCGTATTCCTCCTCGTAGATCTTGCGGAACAACGGGCTCTGATCCCACGCGACACCCTTGTAGCGCTTCAGCATTCGCGCGACTTCGTTGCGCGATGCCGGCAGCGCCTTGATCTTCAGCAGCTCGTCGGTCTCGGTGTGCGTGACGAGGTAATGCAGCCCGCGCCACGCGCCTTCGAGTGTCTGGAATTCGTTGTGGTGCAGGATCTGGTTGATCTGCTCGGACAGCTTGCGATCGATCTCCGCGATGATCTGCTTCACGCTGCCGTACGCGTCGTTCGTCATGCCGACCGTATGTTCGAGCGCTTGCTGCGCGAGCGTGCGCACCGCGCGCTCGACCGACTCGCGTGCCTCGGCCGTTTTCGGCTTGAATTCCTTTTGCAGCAGCGCAGCGAATTCGTCGTGCGCGACGGCCGGCTGCGCAGGCTGGCGCGTATCGGCGCGGGCTTGGACGGGATCATTCATCGCGGGCCTCCGGTTGGGTCGCATCGCCACCCTGCGCGGGTTCACGCGGCTCGCGCACGAGCGTTTTCAGCAGGTCGGGATCGTTGATCGCGCGCTCGATCAGCTGCTCGGCGCCGTGCTTGCCGTCCATGTACGACAGCAGGTTCGACAGCTCGGTGCGCGCCTCCAGCAACCGGCGCAGCGCATCGACGTTGCGTGCGATCGCGGCCGGCGAGAAATCGTCGATCTGCTCGAACGTCATGTCGACGTTGAGCATCCCGTCGCCCGTCAGCGTATTGGGCACCTGGAACGCGACGCGCGGTGCGACCGACTTCATCCGCTCGTCGAAGTTGTCGACGTCGATCTCGAGGAACTTGCGCTCCGGCAGGTCCGGCAGCGGCTCGGCGCGCTTGCCGGCCAGGTCCGAAATCACGCCCATCACGAACGGCAACTGCACCTTGCGTTCCGCGCCGTAAGTCTCGACGTCGTACTCGATCTGCACGCGCGGCGCCCGATTGCGTGCGATGAATTTCTGTCCGCTGCCCGCCGCCTTGGTTCTGTCCGTCATCGTCCACTCCTTTACATCGATCAGGTTGCGCAGGTCGCCGCCGCCGCCCGCATGGCGGCGCCGCCGGTTCGTTTCATTCGCTTCGCTCGCCGCTCAGCAGGTCCAGCTTCGGCAGGCTTTCCGGCGCGAGGTCGCGGATGATGTCGTAGAAGTCGAGCGCGAGCAGCCGCTGCGCGCGCCGCAACAGCAGCGGCGCCGGATGGCTCGGCTCGTGCTGCGCGAAATAGCGGCACATCTTGTCCAGGCCGATGCGCACGTCGTCGCGGCTCGTGATCTCGGCGTCGCGCCATGCGTGAGCGTTCGGCGTGGCCGCCGGTGCAGCGGTTGCCGCGCTGCCAGGCGTGGCCTGCCGTGCGGGCGTCGCGCCTTCCGGTACGTGCTGCGACGGCTCGGGCAGCGGGACTTCCTGCACGATCCGCCGCAACGCCTTTTCCGCATCGCCCTCATCGGGTACCCATTCGCGGCCGAGCTTGTCCGCGACGCACGCACGGATCGCATCGAGCGATCGCAACGCGGTGCGGGTTGCGTCGAGCGGCGTCGTGCCGTCGTCGCGCGCGGCCGACAGCGCGGCGATCAGGCTTTCGCGGCTGCCGGTTGCGACGGCGCCGGTTTCGTCGCGGCCGTCGAGCAGTCGTTCGGCGTCGCGCACGGTCGGCCCGCCGTCGAACAGTGGCTGGCGGCGCGCCGCGCGTGCGCAGTCGTGCGCGCCGGCCACGTCGGCGAGTGCGTTCATCCGTGGTGTCGGGTCCGGCTCGCCGTCCGCATCGAGCCGCGGATGCAGGTCGTCCCACCGGTGTTCGAGCAGGTCCGCGACGACTGCGAGCGCGTCCGCATAGCCGGGAATGCCGTGCTGCTCGGTCCAGCTGCGCGCGAGATATGCGACGACGCGCAGGTCTTTCGTGCGCGCGGACAGCGCAAGTGCAAGCCGCTCGACCGTACGCCAGTCGGGCGCCTCGGCCGGGATCACGGTGTCGCCGTACTGCTGCTCGGCGCGCGGCGTCGCACGCTCCTGCAGTTGCAGGAACTCGGCGTCGTATTCGAGGTTCGCGCCGCACGGCGCATCGGGCGCGACGTCCGCGAGCAGCCGGCCGATCAGGTCGGCGTGCGGCGATGCCGGCACGCCGGGCGATGCCGCGGAAGATTCGGCGGCGGCCAGCGCCGCCTGGCTGACGTCATTCGAATGCATAGTCGATGTTGACCGGTTTGCTGCCGAAGTCGATCGCGACAGTGCGGTGCAACGGCGGCAGCGAGCCGTTGCGGATTTCGATCACATAGACGCCCGGCGTCAGCGACACCGAGCGCAGCGGCGGGCTCGCGCCGCGCCGCGCACCGTTCACGTAGATGTCGCCCCACGGCCGCACGTTGAAACGCACCTGGACGGTTTCCTGCGTCTTCGGCGGACGCGGCTGCGACTCGGCCGTCGGCGCGTTCACGGCGGCGACGGCCGGCTCGGCTTCCGCCTGCGTCCTGCGCGCGGGCGAAGGCGTGGTTGGCTGGGCCCCGGCCGCTTCCGACGGCGGCACGTTGACGATCCGCTCCGATGCGTCGAGGCTGCCGGCGGGTGCGATGGTTGAACTCGAACCGGCTTGCGGCGCAGGCGGGTTCGTCACGGTCGTCGCGACCTGCGGCGCGGGCGTGGCGGTTTCGACGGCGGGCGCACTGCCCGGCGCGGCAGCGGCGGGCGGCGGCGGAACCTCCGCGGACGAACCGGCCGGCAGGCTCGACGGCGGCACGACGGTCGGTGTCGGCCCCTGCTGGGCCAGCGTGGCGCCCGGCGTGCTCGCAAGCGGCGACGTGCCGGCCAGCGGCTGGCTCGCGGCGGGCGCGGCTTCGTCGGCGACGCGGGCCGGACGCGACAGATAGGTCGCGGCAAGGCCGACCACGATCAGTGCGACGAGCGCGCCGCCGGCGTAGACCGGGATGCGGCGGTTGCGCGATCCGGCGGCTGCCGCCGCACGCGGGGTGCCGGTCGGCGGTGATGCGCCGTCAGGCGCTGCGGCCGCTGCGGCGGGCCGCGGCGCGGTCGCTCCAGCGACTCCGGCAATCGGGGCAGCATTTCCGTCGGCATTTCCGGCTCGCGGCGCGGTGTCACCCCTGCGGATACCTGCGTCGGCACTTGCCGGTTGCGTGCCGGTATCGTCGTGTGCTCCGGTTCTCGCTGCGGGCGGTTCCTTTGCGCGTTCGACAACTCCGTCCGGCGCATTGGATCCCGCAGGCTTCGCCGCATGCATTGCCGCCGAAGCTGCCGGCGTCCCCGTAGCGCCAATCGCGGCGCCTTGTACCGCCGCCTTCGACGTAGAAGATCCGTCCGACTCAGGTTTCGCGCCCGACATGACTGACGAAGCGGATGCGGTTTCCGATGGCGTCGACCCGTTGTCCGGACGCGCTGGTGGCGACGACGGCACCTCGGAATCGGCCTTGCCCGAAGCCGTCCCGCCCTCGCCTGTCGCCGACGCACCCGTAGTCGATGCGGTACCGGACGCGGCGGAAGCGGTTTCGGCCTTCCCTTCCCCGCCCCTGCCCGCATCGCCCGCCGGTGGCACGACCGCCGCGCCATACCCGCTTCCTGTCCGGTCGACGCCCCGCAACCCCAGCTCCGCCGCGAACGCCGCGACCGATTCCGGCCGGTCCGGTATCCGCAACTGCAGCGCATGATCGACTGCCGCGAGGAACGCCGGGCTGTACACCTCGCCGGCCGGCAGTTCGCGCGACGCGAGCGGCCGGTACGTGTCCTTGATGCTGCGCACGACGGCCGCCGGCGGCAACTCACCGGTGATCATCGCGTGCATCACCGCGCCGAGCGCATAGAGGTCGGTCCACGGCCCCTGGCTGAATGCGGGATCGTCGGTGTACTGCTCGATCGGCGCGTAGCCCGGCTTGATCATCATCGCGCCGTCGTCGACCAGGTCGCCGATCCGTTTGCGCGCCGCGCCGAAGTCGAGCAGGATCGCGCTGCCGTTCGGGCGGATCAGCACGTTGTCGAGCGCGACGTCGCGATGGAAGCACTGCGCGCGGTGCAACGTATCGAGCGCGCCGAGCAGCGCGCCGACGATGTTGCGCAACTGTGTCTCGCTGATCCGCATCCCGCCGTCGAGCAGTTGCTTGAGCGTGCGCCCTTCGTAGAACGGCATCACCATGTAGGCGGTGCCGTGGCTTTCCCAGAAGTGCAGGACCTTGACGAGCCCCGGATGGTCGAACTGCGCGAGCAGGCGCGCTTCGTTGAGGAACGCGCCGCGCCCCGCGTCGAACGCCTGCGCGAACCGCTCGGAACGCAGCGACACCGTATAGTCGCCACCGCGCGTCGCCAGCATCGACGGCATGTACTCCTTGATCGCGACCGCGCGCCGCAACGTGCGGTCGAACGCGCGATAGACGATGCCGAAACCGCCAATGCCCAGCACCTCGTCGAGCTGAAGCTCGCCGAGGCGATGGCCGAGCGGCAGCGGCCGCACCGTGAATTCGGATGCGTCGCCGCGTGTCGCGGTGTCGTGCTCGTGATCTCTCGATCCAGCGTCCTTCATCTCCACCACCTCTCGAAACTGCGTGTTGCCCCGCCGGCCTTCCTCCGGGCCGCTAGCCGCCGCCGAACAGCGTCAGGAACAGCGCGTTGTCGGGCGTGCCCGTATGCGCATGCGTGCGCAGCGGTGATCCGTCGGCGCGGTTGGTCCACCAGAAGCTGGTGCCGCCGTGCGGATCGAAATAGCCGGACAGCCCGGGCCATGCGGCCGCGGCCGGCTGCGCCGGCAGCGCTGCCGACGAGCGTTCGTCGATGTCCGCGTAACGGCCGCCGCCCGGTGCGAGCCGCACGCGTTCGAGCGTCCGATCGAGATCGCCCGGCGCGCGCGCATGGCGGATCGCGTCGAGCAGCGCGTGGCCGATCTGCCAGTAGAACGCGCCGGCGGCGTCGGGCAGCCCGTTCCAGTAATCGGCCGCGCGCATCGGCAGCGTGACGATCACCGGGTAGTAGCGCCCCACGCGGTCGCAACTCGGCGCGAGGCAGCCCGGCTGCACGCACGACGCGCCGGCGCCCGCCGGGATCAGGAAGTTCCAGACCGGCGCGACCGTGTAGTGGCGCTCGATCTCGTCCGTGCCGTGCTGGCGCATCGCGGCCATCCCCTGCTGGAGCCAGCGTTCCCACCACAGCGCGAGCGCATGCGGCAGCCGGCTGTTCACGAAGTCGCCGGCGCCGGGAATCTTCCCGTACCAGGCCGGCGCGTCGCCGTCGGCGCGCGCGAGCGGCGGCGTCGGGCTCATGGCTTCGGAGGGCATGTAAAGGACTCCATCTGGGGCAGCCGGAACGGATTGCGGACACTGCCCGCATTCACCTGCAGCACGATCGGTTTGCCGTCGACCGTGAAGCGCGCAATCATCTGGTCCGAACCGCGCCCGGCCGACACGGCCGCACGGTCGAACAGCCGGTGCAGCGCCCACGGCCCGTCGGCCGCGAAGCCATCGGACGCGCCGGCCTGGCCCGACACCTGCAGCCGCACCTGGTTGCTGCCGCGCGGGCCCGGCCAGTCCACCGCGCTCTGCACGAGCGGACCGTGCGCGTAGCGGACGATCTGCCCGTCGACGTCGAGCACCATCTCCGTGATCGACGGGTCCATTTCGAGCGGCTGGATCTGCACCTTCAACTGCGCGGTGCGCGCGCCGCCGCCGAAATAGACGTCGCGGATCACCGCGGCCTTTTCGAACGACGCGAGCATCGCGGCGGCCGACGGATCGGCGTCCGCATTGCGGTTCGCGAAGCGCCACGGGTGCGACGTCGTATCGACGATCGACTGCAGGTTCTTCTGGAAGAAATCGTCCATCAGCCCGCCCGGGGCGAACATCTGTGCGAAATCGGCCGGCGCGACGTCGCGCGACGCACCGCGCGCGAACGGATAGCGGCCCGCGATCGCCTGCCGGCAGAAGTCGCCGACGTTCGCGCCGGCGCGCTGCGCGACGCTGCGCTGCTCGACGGTCGCGACGCTGCCGTTCGCGACGTTCGACAGGTCGTCGAGCACTTCCCGGAACGGCGTCGGCAGGCGGCCCGCCTGCGCGCGCAGCCGCGCGGGGGCGTCCGACGGCGGCGGCTGCGCGCCGCTCCTCAGCGCGTCGTCGGTGGCCGTCAGGTACGTGTACAGCGCGTCGATCGACTTCAGCACCGCGTCGAATGCCTGCGCCTGGTCGCCGCTACCCGGGGCGAACGCGCGCAGCCCGGCGAAATGGCTGTCGACCACCTGTTCGGGGCTCGCGGGTGCCGCTGCCGACGGATTGGCGTCGCTGGCCTGCCCCGCGAAGATCTGCGACAGGGAACTGCGCGCTTCGTCGACCTTGTCCTGCGCACGCGACGCGAGATTGCGCGCGCCGCCCGGCGCATCGCCGAGCGCCGTGTCGCGCGCGAGCGCCACCATCAGCCGCGTGAGCGGCGAATCGGCCGACGACAGCGCGCGCGCGACCTGGATGCTCTGCGCGAGCGTCGCCGTGCGCTGCAGCTTGATGTCCGCGAGATAGTCGTCCCAGATCTTCAGGTAATCGTTCAGGTAGAGCTGGCGGATGTCGCGCGCCCAGGCGGCCGCGTCGTTCGGCCCGGGGATCTCGGACAGGCCGAGGTTCAGCACCCACACTTCCTCGCGCCCGTACGCTTCGACCTCGCCGGCCAGACGCGGCGCGAACACGTTGCGATAGCCGTTGCGCGTATAGAGGCCCGGCACGCCTTCCGACAACGACTTGCCGCTCTGGCGACGGAACACCAGCGACGCGTCGGGGCCGACCGCGCGGACGACGCTGAAGTCGAACGCCGCCGTGGCCGGGCGCAGCGTGCGCGTGAGCTGCCGGTACAGCCGTTGCGAGAACGGCACCTGCCGCAGCCGGTCGCGCACGTCGGCCACGAGCCGCTCGTTCATCGGATACGGCGACACCGCGACGCGGCTGCCGAACAGCGCGGCGAGATGCGCGCGCAGCGCGGCGCGTTCGGCCGGCGAGAAATCGGGCGGCAGCGAGCGTTCCATTTCGAGGTCGACGACGGCCTGCACGAACGCGGGATCGTAGTGCGCGCTGTCGTACAGCATCAGGTACGCCTTCAGCGCCGCATACGCGTATTCGGTTTCGTCGGGCCGTGCGTCGCGCAGCGCGGCCTCCATGCGGCTCGCGGCGATCGGCAGCAGCACGTCGTCGAGCGCGCGCCGGTACACGGCCTCGACGGCCTCGTCGATCTTCTCGCCCTGGAACAGCCCCCAGCGGTACGCGAGCGGCGGATGCTGCAGATCGACGCCGCCCGCATTCGCGAGGCCGCCGAGCGCGTCGAGCACGGGCAGCAGCCGCGCGATGTCGGACGCACCGGAGAATTTCGCGCCGGCGATCTGCGAATCGACGGCCGGCACGCGCGCGGAGATCTGGTCGAGATACGCGCGGTTGTTCGCATAGCTGCGCAGCCACGCGGCCAGCACGGCGACACACACCAGTGCGAGCAGCACGTAGCCGGCGATCTGCAGCACGCGCCGCTTCTGGTGCCAGCGCAGGTCGCTGCCGGCGAGCGCGGCTTCGCGGAAGATGTGCTCCTGCAGCAGCGATTTCAGGAAGAAGCTGCGCCCGGTCGAGCCGACCTGCGCGGCCGGCGGCACGCCCTCGATCTTCAGGAAGCGCTTGATGCCGCTCATCACCCGATCGAATGCGGTGCCCTCCTGCGTGCCGCTCGTCAGGTAGACGCCGCGCAGCATCGGCATCGGCTCGTAGCTCGACACCGAAAACACTTCGGCGACGAACTGGCCGAGCATGTCCTGCAAGTCGGCGATCTGCTGCGGCAGCAGGTAGGTCATCTCGCGCTGGCGCGCGTCGGTCTGCGCGGCGAGCAGCTCGGGCAGACCGTCGTTCAGCCGCTGGTGCAGCAGCCGGTATTCGCGGTCGAATGCCGCGCGCAGGTCGAAGCCCGGCGCCTCGCTCTGCGCGAGCGGGAACGTGAAGCCCCATACCTGCGCACATTCCGCGCGGCCGTACGCTCCGAAATATTCGGCGAAGCCGGCCAGCAGGTCGGCCTTCGTCACGAGCAGGTACACGGGAAAGCGGATGCCGAGCTGCGCGCGCAGTTCGAGCAGCCGCTTGCGCAGCACCATCGCGTGCTGCGTGCGTTCGGCCTCCGATGCGCCGAGCAGGTCGGCGACGCTGATCGTCAGCATCGCGCCGTTCAGCGGCTGGCGCGTGCGGTATTTCTTCAGCAGCTCGACGAAGCCTTTCCACTCGGCCTCGTCGAGCGCGCGGTTGCCTTCGTGCGTCGTGTAGCGGCCGGCCGTGTCGATCAGCACCGCATCGTTCGTGAACCACCAGTCGCAGTGCCGCGTACCGCCCACGCCGCGGATCGCCGCGCGGCCGAACTGCTCGGCAAGCGGAAAGCTGAGCCCGGAATTCACGAGCGCGGTGGTCTTGCCCGAACCGGGCACGCCGATGAACACGTACCACGGCAACTGGTACAGATACTGGCGCGAGACCCGGTCGAACCAGCGCGGCAGGCCGCGGCGCACGGTATCGGCCTGCCCGAAGCGGACTTTCTTCAGCAGCGTCGCGGCTTCGTCGAAGCGGCTGCGCAACTCGTCGAGCTGCGCTTTCGCCGGATCGCCGGCGGTGGCCGGCCCCGGTGCGGCTTCGCGCAGCTGGTTCAGCAACTGTGCGTTGAGGCGGCCGGCGCGCCAACTGCGCCATGCGACGCGTGCGCCCCACGCGATGAACAGCACCGCGATCGTCAGCCCGCGCGCCCAGCTGCTTTCAAGCGGCCGGAACTCGGCGAACGCGAACAGCGGGCCCGCGAGCCACACGAAGCACGCGAGCACGACGAGACCGGCGAAGGTCCAGATTTCCCGCGACGGCAATGGCCGGACGAAACGCGCGACAGCCTGGTTCATGTCAGTTCGCCCCCTGCGTCGCGCCGACGGCGGCGCTGCCGGGCGCCGGCAGCAGCGTGATCTCGACGCGCCGGTTCAGCGCGCGGTTCGCGGGCGAATCGTTCGGCGCGACCGGATCGAGCGTGCCGCGCCCTTCCGCCGCGAGCCGTTCCGGATGGTCGAGCCGCGCCGCGATCATGGTGCGCACGGCTTCCGCGCGTTCGCGCGACAAATCCCAGTTCGACGCGAAGCGCGCCGTATGCACCGGCGTGTCGTCGGTATAGCCGGTCACGCGCACGTTGCCGGGCACCTTGTTCAGCGCATCGGCGACGCGCGCGAGCACCGGTGCGTAACGGTCGATCACCGACGTCGAGCCGGACTTGAACAGCCCGTCGCCGCGCAGCACGATCACGCTGCGATCGGCGTCGTCGCGCACCGACACGAGGCCGGCCGCGATCTCGGGCGCGAGGAACTGCGCGATGCGCGGCGCCGGCGCCGGGCGCGGTGGCGCCTGTGCGGGCTGCAGCTTCGGCACATGGAGTGCGTCGATCGACGCGAACAGCTGGTCCGAATGCCCGGCGAGCGCGATGCGCAGCCCGACGAACACGCCGAAGCCGATCAGCAGCGCGAGCGCCACGCACACCCACAGCGGCACGACGAAGCGGCGCGCGACGTCGCGCGTGACGACGTCGCGCCAGTGCGGCGACAGCGCGGGTTCGAATTCGCCGCGCACCGAGCGGATTGTGAGCGCAAGCTGGCGGCGCAGCGCATCGAGTTCCGCATGGCCGTTGTCGAGCACGCGATAGCGGCCCTCGAAGCCGAGCGCGAGACAGAAATACAGCAGTTCGAGCAGGTCGAGATGCTGGCGCGGCTGCTGCGACAGGCGTTCGAGCAGATGGAAGAACTTTTCGCCGCCCCACGTCTCGTTGTGGAACGACACCAGCAGGCTGTGCGACGACCATACGCTGCCGCCCCACGGCGTCAGCGCGGCCGCCTCGTCGAGCGCCGTGCACAGGCAGTAGCGCGCGCCGATGATCGCCTCGGACGGCACGCCGGCTTCCTGCGCACGCGCCTCGAACTGCCGGATCTCGACGACGAGATGCTCGCGCAGCCACGCGGGATTCGGATGGTGGACGGTCGAGCGGATCTGCGGCACCAGGTTGAGCAGCGGGTTGGCGGCGGCGACGAGCGGGTTCGTGCCGCTCGCGGCCCAGCGGCCGGGGCGCGGTTGCGTGGCCGTCGGCCCGGCCGTACCCGACGCGGCAGCCGGATGCATGCCGCCCGGATTCGGCGGCACGAATCCGCCGGCGCCGGCGGAGATCGGATCGGAAGAAGAGTTCATCGCGTCGCCCCGCCGTCACCCGCGTATCGCCCAGAACTCCATCGAGAGTCCGGGGAATTCGCCGGCAAAATGAAATGCGAGACCGCCGGAGCGCGCCAGCTGCTTCCACAGGTCGCTGCCCTTGTCGATCTCGAAGTACGTATGGCCCGCGTGATACGGGATCTGCCGCGGCGCGACCGGCAACTGCCGCATCGTGATGCCCGGCAGCTGCAACTGCACGAGATCGCGGATCCGCTCGACGGGCCCGAGCTTCGCTTGCGCCGGAAAACGGGTGCGCAGGCTGTCGGCCGGCACGTCGGCGCGCACCGCGAGCACGAAGCCGGCCGTATCGCGCAGCGCAGGATCGGCGAGCGTCGCGACGCGGATCCCGTTGCCCGCATCGCGCAGCTCGATCTGGATCGCGTTTTGCTCCAGCACGGTCGACAGCGACCGGCGCAGTTCCGTCATCAGTTCCGCGAAGCTCGTGCCCAGATCGTCGTGCACGTACACGGCAAGCGACTGCGGGCGCCGGCCCGCCGCCGTGAACGTGCTCAGGTCGCACGCGAGCTTCAGCCAGTCGCAGAACAGCGCTTCCGGATGTGTCGACACATGCTGCTGCGCATGCCAGGTCAGCGCGAGATAGCGGTTCACGAGCTGCAGCAGCAGGAAATCCGCGACTTCCGACACGCCGCCGCGCCCGGGCTCCGACAGCCGCGCCGCGAGCGCCTCGCTGCGCTGCGTGAGCAGCCCGTGCAGTTCGCGCGCATAGGCGAGCAGCACCGGATCGCGCTGCGCGACGAGCCGCGGCGGAATATAGCCGTCGTCGGCCAGCAGCCGTGAATCGGTGCGCCGTTCGACGATGCGCGTAACGCCGAGCGCGTGCCAGTCGCCGGTCAATTCGGCGTCGAGCATCAGCCGCACGTTCAGGCGGCCCGTCTGCAGCAGCGCGGGTCCGAGCGCGACCGCGTTCGCGTCGGCCACCTCGTATTCGCGCACGACATAGCGCGCGACGTCCGCGCCGTCGCTTGCGCCGCTTGCGCCGTTAGCGGCGCCTGCGCCGAACGACACCTCTTCGCCGCCGCCGCGCCACAGCGGCAGCGCAAGCACGACGAGCTGGTCCTTCGCGTCGGCCGGCACGTCGAGCGGTGCGGGGAGATCGTCCGGATGCGACAGGTCGAACGGCGTGCCGTCGCGCATCACGCCCGACGCGGCACGCAGCGCGACCTTGCCGAGCGCCAGTTGCTCGCGATCGAGTTCCAGCGCGTCGAAGCCCCAGTAGAAGCCCTGCAGCGGCAGGCAGCGCAGCGCGACGTAGCGTTCCCAGTGGCGCTCCAGCTGCTGGAAATGCTGCGGACGCAGGAACATTCCCTCGGTCCACACCACGCGCTGGCGGAGCGCCGCGACCGGCGTCGCGGACATCGTCGGTTCGGTCATGGGCGCCCCTGCGGATTGTTCAGCGCGATGCCGCCGTTCCTGACCGCGATCGACAGCTTCAGTTCGCCCGGCGACGTCTGCCAGAACTTGTAGAGGTTGAGCTGCTTCGCGCGCGGCAGCGGCACCGTCAGCCGCCAGCGGTTCTTTTCGAGCATCCGGTATTCGGCGACGACACCGATCGCGCCGGCCTCGACATTGCCGCGATAGTGCAGCGTGCGCGATTCGCCCGGCCGCAGGATCACGCGGTCGGTGCCGAGCAGGTCCGCGCCGAGCACGTTCTCGGGCTTGTCCTGCAGCGAGAAGAAGTCCGCGCTGTCGAACCCCGACGCCGCGCGAAGCTGGAACACCTTCAGTACGATCGGTGAGGGCTTGCGATTCATGTCGGGGTTGACATCAGGCGCCACGTCGACCGTGATCGCATACGGGACCGCGGCCGCGTGCTCCGTCGCGCCGCACCCCGGAAACAGCAAGACGCATCCCCATACGATGAAACTGCTCGACCGCCATTGCATATTCCACCCTCGCCACCCAATAGCCATCCGCTGGTTTCCGAGTGCGAAACCGGTTGACCGGATTAAAAAAGGGACAACTAATTGACCGGTAATTATGTGGCTGTCAAATCCATCCATTGAAAATGGTGTCGGCAAATTGTTCTTGTCGGAAGCCGGGTCAAATCATTCAGGGTTTTTGAAAGTTGATTTGGCGGGATGACAGGTAATTGAATTGATATTGATCATTTGACGGAAAAAGTTAATCAGACCGGTTCGTCTGGGCGGCCCGGTTCTATTGCGTCGATATCTTTCGGATAGGCTCGGAGGCACGAGCCGGCCGGCCGCCGGACAAGGGTCGCGCGGCCCTGACGATGTGCCAGGCTATTCGTGCTGCCTGAACGGATGTCCCGTTTTTTCCGGCATTGACGAGCACTGGCCAAACAACTGACAAATCCGAAAAACACAGCGAACTATAGGTCGTTTTTCCGGATTAACAAGCACTGAAATTCGTAGTCTATTTTCAGGCTTTAATGGAATCCGATCGGCCACTTGAAACAAAACGTAACAGCAACATCGGTATCGATGATTGGCACTAGAATCCAACAGCGCTTGTGCGCCCCCTTCCAATTACGCGAATTCTTAATTTCAATAATGAAAGGCCGTGCATCGATTGTTGTTTTCCTCGGCGCGTGGTTGCTGGGGGCCGGCGGATGCAGCACGTCCCCGACGCAGTCGGCCGCGCATGCAACGGTCGACAGCGCGCGTGCCGCGTACGCCGCCGGCGACTATGGGCGCACGATCGCGCTCCTGAGCCACGCGAAGGAGATCGACGGCGCCGACACCGATACGCAGGTCGCCGCGCACAAGCTCCTTGCGTTCAGCTATTGCGTGACGAACCGCATTGCGCCGTGCCGCGCCGAGTTCTCGAAGATCCTCGACCTCAACCCGCGCTTCGACTTGTCCCCCGCCGAAAAGGGGCATCCGATCTGGGGGCCCGCATTCGAATTCGCGCGCCGCAGGCACGCGTCGACATCCTGAACGGGACGGATTCCGCGCGCGCCTCACTCACCGAGCGACGTATGACATGCAACTGATCGTGATCGAACATGCCGGCGAGCCGGTCGAAAACGACTCCTATGACGCCGTCGTGTTTCATCCGCCGGGCGGCACCATCGGCCGAGCCAGCGACAACCATCTGGTGCTGCACGACGACACCCGGCAGATTTCGCGCTTGCAGGCCCTGCTGCAGGTCGGCGACGACACGTGCCTGCTGAAGAACCTGAGCAGCGTATCGACGATCGAGGTGAACCGCGAGCCGGTCGGCTATGCGCAGGAGCGTCCGCTCAACACGGGCGACATCATTCGCATCGGGCCTTACGTGTTGCGCGCGGAACGCGATGACGGCGACGACGCGCCGGTCATCGACATGGCGCCCGACACCGGTGTGCAGGCGGACCCGCCGCACACGCGCTCGGCCGCCGCCCCCGCGCAACCGGCGCCTTCGCGCGTCGATACGAAAGGCGCCGGCATCCGGCTCTGGGGGCTGCTCCAGGATCGTCTCGCGCCGCGCACCCGGGCGGATGCCGGCACCCGGCCGGGCGGTCCGGCGCGTGCGGACACGCCGCAACCGGATCGCCGGGCCGCGCAGGCCGCACCGTCCGGGCCGTCACCGCGGGACCTGAACCAGTTGTCGACCGATCCGCTCGACCTGTTCGCGCAGTCGTCGGGCGGTATCGGTGGGCCGGGCGCGGGGGCGCAGGCGGAGCGCGACGCCTCGCACCCGGCCCAGGCCGACCACGCGCCCGAGTGGGCCCAGCACGTGCGCGTGCATCCGGCGGCTGCGCACACCGGCGCACGGCCGGCCGACGAACCGGCGCCGCATGCCGAGCGAGCGAGGCCGACACCGCCGACGCCGGACGAACTGCTGAGTGCCTTCTTCGAAGGCGCGGGGCTCGATACGGCGGCTGAATCGCACCAGTGGTCGGCCGAACAGCTGTACATCGCCGGCCAGTTGCTGGCGCTGTTCGCGAACGGCACGGTCGAACTGCTGTCGTCGCGCAGCATCCTGAAGCGCGAGGTGAAGGCGCACATGACAATGCTGCTCGATCGCGAGAACAATCCGCTGAAACTGTTGCCCGACGGCGGCGCGGTGCTGCGTCAGATGTTCGGGCTGCCGCTGCCGGGCTTCATGTCGCCGCAGAGCGCGGTCAGCGACGCGTTCCAGGATCTGCACGCGCACCAGATCGGCATGGTCGCCGGCATGCGCGCCGCGCTGATGGATCTGCTCACGCGCTTTTCGCCGCAGCGGCTGCGCGAGCGCGACGACGCGATGCGCTGGTACGAGAAGCGCGTGCCGTCGCTGTACAAGGCGAGGATGTGGGATCGCTACGCGGCAACCCATCGCGACACGGTGTTCGCGATCGAGGACGATTTCGCGTCGGTGTTCGGCAAGGCGTTCCTGGCCGCATACGACGCCGAAGTGGAAAGTTATCGCGGCAGCGGGCGGCACTGACGAAGCGGAGGCGCGGGAAGACGATTCGCCTTCCCGCCCGTGCCGCGCCCGCAGCCGTCAGGCCAGCGGCGGATGAACGGCCTGCTTCAGGCCGCTCGAGTAGTGCTTGTAGTCCCAGGCCACGCTATCGCCGGGTTGCAGCGTGTAGACCGCGCAGGAGACGTCGGGCATCTGACCGTTGACGAAATACACCCACCAGTAGCCGTTTCCGCCCTGGTTCGCTTCCACGCCGCCCAGGGCCGTCACGAACAGGCTTGCGCCCGATCCCTGCGATTGCGGGTTGAGGGCGGGCGACACGCCGTCGGCGGTCAGGAGATCGAATACGGTCGTCGCGCCGGGCGCAATCGCGATGTTGTCGTTCGCTTGCCAGGGTGGCGCGTGGTATTCGGAACCCCAATCGACGAATTGATTTGCTACCGAATTGCCCATGACGATATCTCCGTAGTGGTGGTTGACCGAACTGCTCCCGCTTTGTGTTTTGCGTTGTGCGTGGAAAGCACTGGGGCCGGGCCCGGGTGTCGGAAAGTCATGGGAACCGCCTGCCGGTCGCCCGGTCACGGGCGCAGCCTCTCGGTTCGCGCTTCGCGCGCGGTTGTCGTTGCTCTGCTACCGGCGTCCCTGCCGTCCGTCCAGTCCGGTAGTTGTATTGATCTGAGGATAGGCGATGGGCCGATGCTCCGCAATGCGGTTCGATGCGGCGCCGGATTCCGTTGCGGGCCCGAAAAAAAAACCGCCGCCCCGCTGACGCGGGAACGGCGGCATGGGGCGACGGACGGCCGATCGTCAGACCGCCATCACCGTGACCGACTTCGTGACGAGGTACGGTTCCAGCGCTTCCGGCCCGCCTTCCGAGCCATAACCCGAGTCCTTCACGCCGCCGAACGGCATTTCCGGCCACGGCGTCGCCGGCTGGTTGATCCACAGCATCCCGACTTCCATCCGCTGCGTGAGCAGATGGACGTTCGCGAACGAACGCGTGAACGCGTAGCCGGCCAGCCCGAACGGCAGACGGTTCGCTTCGGCGATCGCGTCCTCGAGCTTGTCGAAGCCGCGGATCGCGGCGACCGGGCCGAACGGCTCGTTGTTGAACACGTCCGCCTCGAGCGGCACGTCGGCGATCACGGTCGGCGCGAAGAAGTTGCCTGCCGAGCCGATCCGTTCGCCGCCGGTTTCGATGCGTGCACCGACCTTGCGCGCGTTGTCGACGACCGATGCCATCGCGGTGAGGCGGCGCGGGTTCGCGAGCGCGCCGAGCGTCGTGCCTTCCTCGAGGCCGTTGCCGACCTTCAGCCCTTCCGCATGCTTGACCAGCGCGCGCGTGAATTCGTCGCGGATGCTGTTGTGCACGAGGAAGCGCGTCGGCGAAATACAGACCTGACCCGCGTTGCGGAACTTCGCGCCGCCGGCGGCCTTCACCGCGAGCGCGACGTCCGCATCCTCGGCGACGATCACCGGCGCGTGGCCGCCCAGCTCCATCGTCGCGCGCTTCATGTGCAGGCCGGCCATCGCGGCAAGCTGCTTGCCGACCGGCGTCGAACCCGTGAACGTGACCTTGCGGATCACCGGGTGCGGGATCAGGTACGACGAGATTTCAGCCGGATCGCCGTACACGAGGCCGATCACGCCGGCCGGCACGCCTGCGTCGACGAACGCGCGCAGCAGCGCGGCCGGCGATGCCGGGGTTTCTTCCGGCGCCTTCACGAGAAACGAGCAGCCGGTCGCGAGCGCCGCGCTCAGCTTGCGCACGACCTGGTTGACCGGGAAATTCCACGGCGTGAATGCGGCGACCGGACCAACCGGCTCCTTCACGACCGTCTGCTGTGCCCCGAGGTTGCGCGGCGGCACGATCCGGCCGTACACGCGGCGGCCTTCGTCCGCGAACCATTCGATGATGTCGGCCGCCGACAGCACTTCGACGCGCGCCTCGGTGAGCGGCTTGCCCTGTTCCTGCGTCATCAGCTGCGCGATCGCGTCGGCGCGTTCGCGCACCAGCGCGGCCGCCTTGCGCATCGTCGCCGCGCGCTCGTGCGCAGGCACCTTGCGCCATGCTTCGAAGCCGCGTTGCGCGGCGGCGAGCGCCCGGTCGAGATCGGCGATGCCCGCGTGGGCCACCTTGCCGATCGGCTGGCCGGTCGCCGGGTTCACGACGTCGATCGTCTTGCCGCTCGCGGCGTCGACCCACTCGCCGTCGATCAGCAGTTGCGTATCCGTATAAGTCACGTTAGCCATCCAGACACCCCTACATTGCGTCGATAAAACGCGCGCTACCGCGAACGGCCGCGCGCCGGTTGACAGAAAGAGCAAAGCCGCCGGGGCAGGCACGCACCCGGCGGCGCCGACGGCCGGCACGCGGGCCCGCCGTCAGTCCGCCTCGCGCCGCGCTCAGCGCGCGGCCGCCGTTGCCTTGCGGAGTTTCGCGACGTCTGCCGCCTGCACGGCCGGCGCGCAGTTGTTCCAGCCGGCGCGCATGAACGTCAGCACGTCGGCGATCTGCCGGTCGTTCAGCTGGTTCGAGAACGCCGGCATCGGATACGCGGAAGGCACGCCGCCGATCACGAGCGTGTCGCTGCCGTTCAGCGTCACGTTGATCAGCGACGATGCATCGGCCTCGAGGACGTTCGGATTGCCGGCGAGCGGCGCGAGCAGCGGTGCATAGCCGCGCCCGTCCGCACCGTGGCAATGCAGGCAGTAAGCGTTATACACCTTCGCGCCCGGATCGGCAGCGGGCCGGCCCAGCGCGACCTGTGTCGCCTTCGGATCGTAGCTGTACGGCGGTGCGCCCGTCCCGCCCGCGGGCGGCAGCGATTTCAGGTAGCGCGACATTGCGGCCAGATCGTCGTCGGTCAGTGCCTGCGTGCTGTGGTTGATCACGCTCACCATCGAGCCGAACGCGGTCGCATGCCGGTTCGCGCCGGTCTTCAGGAACTGCGCGACGTCGGCGTCGTTCCAGCGGCCGAGCCCGGTGTTGTGCTCGCCGGTCAGGTTCGACGCGAACCAGTTGTCGATCGGCGCGCCCGACAGGAACGCCGCGCCGCTTTCGTCGAGCGCCTTTTCCTGGAAGCCGACGCCGCGCGGCGTGTGGCACGACCCGCAGTGTCCGAGCCCCTGCACGAGATACGCACCACGGTTCCACATCGCGTCCTTGGCCGGTTTGTCGGCGTAAGGCGCCGTGTCGAGGAACACCATGTTCCACAACGCGAGCGGCCAGCGCATGTTGAGCGGCCACGGGATGTCGGACGGCCGGTTCGCCTGCTTCACCGGTTCGACGCCGTGCATGAAGTACGCGTACAGCGCCTTCACGTCGTCGTCCTTCAGCTTCGCGTACGACGGATACGGCATCGCCGGGTACAGGTTGTGACCGTCCTTCGCGACGCCCTTGCGCAGTGCGCCGGCGAAGTCGGCTTCCGTGTAGCCGCCGATGCCGGTTTCCGGGTCGGGCGTGATGTTGGTCGTGTAGATCGCGCCCATCGGCGTGACCATCTTCAGGCCGCCCGCGAACGGCGTACCGTGTGGCGCGGTGTGGCACGCCACGCAGTCGCCGGCTTTCGCGAGGTACGCGCCGCGTGCGACGAGCGCGTTGTCGGCCGGCGCCGTCGGTGCCGCATGCGCGGCCGTGCCGGCGAGCAGCGCAGACAGGGCCAGCAGTGACGCGCGGAGCGTGTTCAGGGTGAGGTTTCGCATGATCGTCGCCTCCCCTCAAGCCGTCTTCAGCTGGTTGCCGACCGGCAGCTTGCGCAGGCGCGTGCCGGTGGCCGCGAAGATCGCGTTCGACAGCGCCGCCGCGGTTGCCGCCGTGCCCGGCTCGCCGATCCCGCCCGGCGCCTCGCCGCTCTTCACGAGATGGACCTCGATCGGCGGCGTCTCGTTGATCCGCATCATCCGGTAGTCGGTGAAGTTGCCCTGTACGACGCGGCCGTCCTCGATCGTGATCTCGCCGTACAGCGCGCCCGTGATCCCGAAGATGATGCCGCCCTGCACCTGCGCTTCGATCGTGTTCGGATTCACGAACATCCCGCAATCGACCGCGCACACGACGCGCTTGACCTGCACCTCGCCGCCGTCCACGGCGACGTCGACGACGATCGAGAAGAAGCTGCCGAATGCGTGCATCACCGAGACGCCGCGCCCTTGCCCCTTCGGCAGCGACGCGCCCCAGCCGGCGGCCTTCGTCGCGACGTCGAGCACGTTGCGGGCGCGCGGCGTCTTGTCGAGCAGTGCGCGGCGGTATTGCACCGGGTCGGTCCTGGTCTGGGTGGCCAGTTCGTCGATGAAGCTCTCGACGACGAACGTGCCGCGCGTCGGCCCGACGCCTCGCCAGAACGCGGTCGGCACGTGGCGCGGTTCCTGCCGCACGTAGTCGACGAGCTGGTTCGGCAGGTCGTAAGGCAGTTCGGCCGCGACCTCGACCGCATCGGGATCGACGCCGTTCTGGAACGCGGGCGGCGCGAAGCGCGCCATGATCGACGAGCCGACGATCCGGTGCTGCCACGCGACCGGCTTGCCGTTCGCGTCGAGGCCGGCCGAGATCTTGTCGTAGTAGCACGGCCGGTACATGTCGTGCTGGACATCCTCCTCGCGCGTCCAGATCACCTTCACCGGCGCATTGACCTGTTTGCCGACCTTCACGGCCTGGCCGACCATGTCCGTTTCGAGCCGCCGGCCGAACCCGCCGCCGAGCAGGTGGTTGTGCACGACGATCTTGTCCGGCGACAGCCCGGTCAGTTGCTGCGCCGTGTCGCGGACCCGGGTCGGCACCTGCGTGCCGACCCAGATGTCGCAGCCGTCGCCACGCACGTGCACCGTGCAGTTCACGGGTTCCATCGTCGCGTGCGCGAGCAACGGCTGTTCGTAGACGGCGTCGACACGCGTCTTCGCGTTCGCGAAGGCCTTGCCGACGTCGCCTTCCTTGCGAGCGACCGCGCCCTTGCCGGTCGCCGCCGCTTGCGCGAGATCCGCGAACAGATCCTTCGTCGATACCTTCGCGCCCGCGCCCTCGTTCCATTTCACGACGAGCGCCGATGCGCCGCGCTTCGCGGCCCACGTGTGATCGCCGACCACCGCGACCGCATTGTCGACGCGGACGACCTGGCGCACGCCCGGAATCTTCCTCGCGGCCGTATCGTCGACGCTCGCGACGGTGCCGCCGAACACCGGGCTGTTCACGATCACCGCGTACAGCATGCCGGGCAGGCGTACGTCGAGCCCGAACTGCGCGGTGCCGTCGACCTTCTCCGGCGAATCGAGGCGCTTCGCGGGCGTGCCGATCAGCTTGAAATCTTCCGGCTTCTTCAGCGCGACGTCCTTCGGCACCGGCAGCTTCGCGGCGGCATCGGCCAACTGGCCGTATGACGCACGGCGGCCGCTCGGCGGATGCTGCACTTCGCCGTTCGCCGCGCGGCAGCTGGCCGGATCGACGTTCCATTGCTTGGCCGCCGCGGCCACCAGCAGCGTGCGCGCCGTGGCGCCCGCACGGCGCATCGGCTCCCACGCATAGCGTATCGACGTCGAGCCGCCGGTGAGCTGGCCGCCGAGCAGCGGATCGAGGAACAGCTTCTCGTTCGGCGGCGCATGATCGAGCGTCACGCTCGACAGCGGCACTTCGAGTTCCTCGGCGATCAGCATCGGCAGCGACGTATAGACACCCTGCCCCATCTCGACCTTCGGCATCACCAGCGTGACCCGGCCGGCGCGGTCGATCTGCACGAACGCGTTCGGGGCGAATACGCCCGGCTGCGCGGGTTCGGCCGCATCGCCGCCGATCACCGAGCGCCGTGCGTCGTCGCCCGCCGCCGGCAGGCTGAAGCCGAGCAGCAAGCCACCGCCGGCCGCCGCGC
This sequence comes from Burkholderia cepacia complex sp. TUM26381, assembly GCF_057439935.1. Lineage (NCBI taxonomy): Bacteria > Pseudomonadati > Pseudomonadota > Betaproteobacteria > Burkholderiales > Burkholderiaceae > Burkholderia > Burkholderia cepacia complex sp. TUM26381. Next base: position 1,682,692 of record NZ_CM172007.1, read on the forward strand.
CGAGCGACATGCCGAGTTTCAGAAACGACCGGCGCGACACGCCTGCGCCGGCCCGACCTGCTTCGATCAGTCCGCGTGACATGTCAGGCCCCCTTCGCGGCTTGCTTCACCGCCGCGCGAATCCGGTTGTACGTGCCGCAGCGGCAGATGTTGCCGGCCATCGCCGCATCGATGTCGGCATCGCTCGGGTTCGGGTTCGACGCGATCAGCGCCGTGGCGGCCATCACCTGCCCCGACTGGCAGTAGCCGCATTGAACGACGTCGAGCTCGCGCCACGCCTGCTGGACCTTGTGGCCGGCCGGCGTCGCGCCGACGGCTTCGATCGTCGTGATCTTGCGGCCCGCGACGGCTGCGACCGGCAGCACGCATGAACGCGCGGCGACACCGTCGAGATGCACGGTGCACGCGCCGCATTGCGCAATCCCGCAGCCGAACTTGGTGCCGGTGAGGCCGACGACGTCGCGCAGCACCCAGAGCAAGGGCATGTCGTCGGGGGCGTCGACCGTGCGGGTTTCGCCGTTGATGTTGAGGGTGACCATTCAGCCTCCGGGCCGGTGTATTGGGGAAGCGGCGCGAACGATGCGCTGCGCCGTGTCGTCGTCGTCATCGCCGGTGCGTCGTGCGCAACGGGTGCCGTGCAGCCCGGGTGGGGCGAGCCGCGGCGGTGGTGTTGCTACTACGTCCTTACTCTGCCACGTCGATGCCCGACAGCACCTTGATGACGGGCGGCGCCGTGAACCAGTCGGCCGACTTCGTGCGGAATTCGCCGAAATACGGGCTCGCGAGGTGCGCGTCGAATGCAGCCTGGTCGTCGTAGATCTCGTACAGGTGCAGGTTCGGCGAGCCGTCCTGCTCGCGGAACAGGTCGTAGCGCCGGTTGCCCGGCTCGGTGCGCGTCTTGGCGACCATGCTGCGCAGCTCGGCCTCGGCGGCCTGCGCGTGTTCGGGTTTCAGGAACAGGGAAGCAATTACGTGAAGCGCCATCGTGTCACTCCTTTCGAAACGGAATCGGAAAAGCCGCCCGCCGGTGTCGTGCGACGCCGGCGAGCGGCCATGTGTTGCGGCAAAGCGGTGCCGTCGTATCAGGCCAGTTCGTCCGGGCCCACGCGTACGACGACCTTGCCGAAATTCTTGCCGGCGAGCAAGCCGATCAGCGCTTCCGGCGCGTCGGCCAGGTCAGGCACGACGTCCTCGAGCGTCTTCACCTTGCCCTGCGCGACCCATTCGCTCATTTCCTTCAGGAACGGTGCATAGCCGGTTGCATAGTGATCCAGAATGATGAAACCCTGCACGCGGATGCGCTTGCGAAGGATCGTCGACATCAGCAGCGGTACGCGGTCGGGGCCGGCCGGCAGTTCGGTGTCGTTGTAATGCGCAATGACACCGCAGACCGGCACGCGCGCATGCTCGTTGAGCAACGGCCACACCGCGTCGAACACGGCGCCGCCGACGTTCTCGAAATAGACGTCGATCCCGTTCGGGCACGCCTCCTTCAGCTTCGCGGCGAACGCCGGATCGCGATGGTCGACGCACGCGTCGAAGCCGAGCGAGTCGGTCACGTACGCGCACTTGTCGGCGCCGCCCGCGACGCCGACCACGCGGCAGCCCTTCAGCTTCGCGATCTGGCCGACCACGGCGCCGACCGCGCCGCTCGCCGCCGCGACGACCACCGTTTCGCCGGCTTTCGGTTCGCCGATCTTCAGCAGCCCCGTGTACGCGGTGAAGCCCGGCATGCCGAGCACGCCGAGCGCGTACGACGGATGTGCGAAGTCGCGGCCGAGCGGGATCAGGTCGCGTCCGTCGGACAGCGCATAGTCCTGCCAGCCGGCTCCGGCGACCACGAGATCGCCTTCGCGGAACGCGGGCAGGTTCGACGACACGACACGGCTGACCGTGCCGCCGACCATCGGCTGGCCGAGTTCGGCCGGCGGCGCATACGACGGCGCGTCGCTCATCCGGCCGCGCATGTACGGGTCGAGCGACAACCAGACCGTGCGCAGCAGCACCTGGCCGGCGCCGGGCGTCGGCACGGTGCTGGTTTCGGCGCGGAAGTTGCCCGGCGTCGGTGCGCCGACCGGGCGCGAAGTCAGGATGATCTGGCGGTTTGCGGTCTTGCTTTGCGGCATGTAAGCCTCCGTCAACAGGAATGAACGTGCTTCGTGGGCACGAACGGATCAGGGATGGACCAGCAGGAAGTGCGCGCCCGCGATAGCGGCAGCGGTCAGGCCGTCGTGGTCGCAAGCAGGCGGATGGAGCAATCGGGACAGCGTAACGCGGAGCAAGGCATTCGTCATTGATTGTCTGAGTAGACCAGTCGTCTAGAATACGGGCAAAAACAAGGCGCGCCGATGCGCGCCCGGATTACGACTGCGCTCCGTTGTTTGCAACCGGTGGCAGGTTCAGCATGCGCCGCGTCTCGGCCATGGCCCTTTCCAGCGGTATGCGGGTGCGGTGAATTTTTTCCAGCAGCGTCGCGCCAAGCCACAGCTCGTACAGGATCGCGGCGGCGTGCGGCGGATCGTCGACCTGGCCGAGCGAGCCGTCGGCGAGCCCGGCTTCGATGCCGCCCGCAAGCCGCTCGATGATCTGGCTGGTGCCGCGCCGCAGTACCGCGCGCATCGCTTCCGACAGGTCCGACACTTCCGCGCCGAGTTTCACCGCGAGGCACTTGCCTTCGGGATCGTCCGCGCACTGCGTGTGCAGCCAGTTGCCCCAGTACGTCATCAGGCGCTCGGCGCCGGTGCCGGCCTGATGCTTGAGCAGGTTGTCGAGATGCGCGAGATACCCCTCGAAATACGATTCGAGCAGCGCTTCGCCGAATGCCTCTTTCGAGCCGAAGTAATGATAGAACGAGCCCTTCGGGATGCCCGCCGCGGCGAGAATCTCGTTCAGACCGACCGCCGAAAACCCCTTGTGGAGCATGATCGGCTTCGCGATATTCAGGATGTGCTGGCGGACTTCCGCGCCTGAAGATGCATTCATGATGGCGTATGGTAGCAACGATTAGACCGGTCGTCTAGTAACGTCGAACCGGCATGTTGAGCGGCACTTTACCCGATCCCCGTCGCGCGCCCAATGGCCGGCCGGCAATCCCCTGCCCCGTTGCGTGCACGGCGTCACACGAGCGACTCGATTTCGTCGCAGGCGTTTCATCGATTTCCCGCTTAAATACGCCCGGCGTATGTGCCGGCGGTCGCAAAATGGCGGCCAGCATTGCACACGTGTGCAATGCGCCGGAACGTCGTTGCCTCCTCTCGAACCCGTGACCAGGAACGCCCCATGACCGCTTCGAAACCCGCTCGCCCGCCTGCGCCGAACCGCCGGCGCTTCATCCAGCGCGGCGCCGCGCTGACCCTGTCGCCGCTCGTCGGTACGCTGGCCGCCTGTGGCGGCGACGGCAATACGACGTCTGCGTCGTCGTTTGCCGCAACCGGCGCCTCCAATACGTCCGCACGCAGCTTCGGCATTGCCGATCGCTCGATCACGATCAATGTCGTCAACGCGATCCCGTCGACGACGCTCGCGTTCGGCAGCGCCGCGAGCCAGAGCGGCTCGACGCCGCAGGCGTCGCAAGCCCTGATCGCGACCGGACAGTCGACGGCCGTCAGTGCCTCGAACAGCTGGGGCGATTGCACGGGATCGTTCAGCCTCGCCGGCGGCGACGCCTCGTTCGCGATTGCGTACACGCATCCGTTCGGCTCGCAGCCGACCACCGTCAGCGTCTCGCCGTCGGCCGGCTACGTCGCGGGCGCCGACGGCGCGACGTTTCCCGGTCACGACTCGGTCGCGAATCTCAACCTGTATCGCGGCGTCGCGACCGCGAACGGCGCATGGGTCGTCCCGCTCGCGCAGCTCGCGACGCCGCCGGCCAACAACGGTCAGGATTTCGCGAACAGCATGTTCGGCAGCAACGTGCGCACGGCCGCTGCCATCCAGTCCGCCTATCAGAGCACGGGCCCGCTCGGCTATGTGCCGCCCGCGGATTTCACGGGCGGCCAGCTCGCGGGCTTCGTCGCGCAATGGGTGCAGCGCTGGCAGAACGGCGCGTCGTACACCGTGCTGCCCGGCGCCGACGCGCAGCTGATCGATGCGCTGAAGCAGTATGTATCGAGTGCGTCGAATGCCGGCCCGCTGACGATGTGGGCGCCGCAGATCGCGTGGCAGGCCGGCACGGACCCGGCGGTTTTCGCGTTGACGGGCTATCGCGCGTTTCCGTTCGTCGATGCGCAAGGCAGCTGGATCGCGGCGACGGTGTCCGCGTTCCTCACGCTGCTGGCGGCCGGCTCGCACCTCGTCGCGATCAGCGCGACCGGCGACCTGCCGGCGGGCGTCACGATGCAGGCGTTCGACCGCTTCATGGGGGCGAGCGGGCTGGCGACGTCGACGGATATCGGCAACTCGCACTACGCTTCGGTCGTGAACACGACGGGCCGCTACTACCTGAGCGTCGGCAGCGATTTTGCGCCGGCGAACTGCGGGCTGATCCTGTCGTTCCTGTACGGGCGCACGGTGAACAACCTGCTCGCGGGCGCCGGTACGTACAACACGTTCATCCAGCTCGAAGGCTGGCAGGCCGGCGGCTCGCGTCACAACGCCGACTACGCGACCTATCAGCAGACGTTGTGGAACATCTCGACGTACGGCGCATCCGCGTACAGCGAGAAGCGCGCGACATCGATCTTCCTCGCGCCGGCCGGCTGGACGCCGCAGGTCTATCAGACGACGCGGATGATGCCGTACGTCGGTGCGTATGCGCAGTCGAACGGTACGCCGCAGGGCTGGTTGAATACGTCGCTCGTGACGATTCCGGCCGATGCGCCGCCGTTGCCGTCGCGATATGTGACGAGCTGAGTTGAATCGGGCGTGCACGCGTTCAGGCGCGTGCCGTCGGGCCTGCTCACGGGCCGGCGTGCTCGTTCGGCGTGCGTCGATACCGGTCGGCGCACGCCTGCGGACCGATCGTCAGCGCGAGGCCTCGTCGGTGCGCTTTCTCGTGCGGGCCTTGCGGCCCTCGCGCTGGGCGGCCGGCGCCGTCTTGACGCCGCGCAGCGGCGCCCGGCGTGCGAGCACCGTCATCTCCCGCCTCAGCGCATCGAGCTCTTTGCCGCGCGCCGCATCGGTCGCCAGTGCGCCGTCGAGCTGCCCCTGAAGCACGCCGCATCGATGCAGCGCGTCGCCAAGTTGCACCTGCAGCGCGGTCTGGTCCTTTCGCTGCTGCGCATCGCGTTGTTCGGTGCGCGACGTCGCTGCGTCGAGTTCCTTCTGCAACCGCGCGGCCGCGAGCCGCTCGCGATCGATTTCCTGCAGCGCCCGCTTCTCCGATGCACGCAAGCGCTCCTCGGCGCGGCCCGCATCGTCGCGCAGCCGGTCGAGCTGGGTACTGAAATCCGCGCGGGCCTGCGCGAGCGCGCGGTCGCCTTCCGCGTTGTCGGCCGTCACGCGTTCGATTTCTGCTTGCAGCGCTTGCCGCGATGCATCGTCGGCCGCCCTCGCCTGCTCCAGCTCCTGAATGCGGACCTGCGCGGCCAGCAACGCAGCCGTGCGTTGTTCCAGCGCGGTTTCGGTGCGGGCCAGTTCGGCCTGGAGCGTCGCGACTTCCGCGTGCGCGGTTGCCCGCGCGGCCTCGACTTCCGTACGAAGTGCATCGAGCGCGGCGGCCGCGGCGGCGCTCGACCGGTTCCACAATGCCGCGACCAGTTCGCCGGCCGCCGCCTGCAGATCGGCCGGCAGGTCGGGATGCTCGATCCGGACGCGGCTCTTTTCCCGCAGCTCGGCCCAGAACTCGCCGAGGACGGCCGTCGGCGTGCTCATGCTGCCCTTGCGAACGAGCTGGTACAGGCGGTTGGCCGTGGGCGTGATGCCGAACCGGAAGAACAGCAGCGCGCACGCTTCGCGATACAGCTCGCGCGTTTTCGGGAAATCGGCCTTGAGACGCTCGATTTCGGCGGTCAGGCGGGGTTCGTCGGCAGCGAGATCGGACATGGCGGGTTTCGTCGGGAATTTGATGAATAATATAACGTAAACCGTTAAATATCCAATCATTCGTCCGGTTGAATTTGACATTATTTCTATAATGTCGAGATTGATGGGGGCGACGGTCGCAATGGTTGTCGTCACGCCCGGTTCTTCATACGCTTAGGAATCACGCCTGCCGGGAGACCCGAAATGGTGGACGTCAGATTGAACGTACCGATGGTCGATCAGAGCGGCGTAAAGAAGACCAAATCAGGAACCAAAGCACTGAACAACGCCTGCTGGTATGCGGCGGCGTGCATGGTTTCGTACTTCCACCGCCCCGGGCCGCGTGTGGGCATACCGTCGCTCTGGCGCGCGGACCAGGGGCTTCCTCAGTCGAGGATCCCCGACTTGTGCGCGAACGAGGGACTCGTGCCGCTCTTTCAGCCGACGACCATTACGCCCGAATGGCTCGCCACGGTACTGACGAAATTCGGTCCGATCTGGGCCGCCGGGCACTTCCTGGACAGGCCTGACCAGACTGAAATCGGTCACGTGATCGTCATCACGGGGATCCAGCAACGCATCGTTCATTACAACGACCCGGAGGGGCCACCTCCGCGCACGATGCTTCTGGGGACGCTCGACACCGGACGGCACCGACCCGACGGACTGCTGGTGAAAGGGTCCCACCGATATTGAATGCACGGCGGGCGCCGAGCCGCCCGCCCGGCGCGAAACGCCCCTGCAGCCGCCCCCGAAAACCGTCAACATTGCGCCATTGAAAGCCGGTTGCGCTGCCCTGCCGTGTCGTCGGCATCCATCCGCTGCATCCGCCAGGAAAACAGAAGAACCAGGAGCCCGCGTTGCGCACATTCCGGATCGGCTTCCGTGGCTTGTTCGTCAAGCTCGTGCCGACGTTCATCGTCGTGGGGTTCGTCGCGATGGTGCTGTCGTCGGTACTGACGAGCGTGCTGTGGCGCACGCATGCCGAAAGCGACATCCGCCGCTTTCTCGGCAACCTCGACCGCCCTGCACTGGCCGGCGCGGCCGGCGCCGTCGACTGGCGCGACCCGGTCGCCTGCCGCGCCGCGGCCGACGCGATGTTCTGGCAGATCGCGCGAATCGGCGCGCGCGACGTGATGGATTTCGCGCCGATGATGGGCTTCTTCGGCGCCGGCCGGCTGCAGGTGCGCATCGCGCGGCCGGATGGCGCGGGATGCGAGACGTCGCCGGCCGCGTCGCCGCTGTTGTCCGATGCGTTCGCGGCGACCCCGGCCGATTCCGCCGCACCCGACACGATGCTGCATCGCGACGGCGACTGGGCGATCGTCACGCGCGTCGCGCTGGCCGGCGGCGCGATCGCGCGGATCGGCGTGCATTACTGGCCGGGCTGGCAACTCCACTACGAGATCGCCGACGATGCATCGGCCTACGACCTGATGCGCACCGTGCTGTATCTCGGCGCGATGGGCGCGAGCTTCGCGGGACTGCTGGTCTGGTTGCTGGTGCGGCGCGTGCGGCGGATGACGGCCGCGGCCGACCGCTGGGCGGCCGGCGACCTGTCGGCGCGGATCGCCGATGCGTCGCGCGACGAGCTTGGCGCGCTGGCCGCGCATTTCAACCGGATGGCCGATGCGCTCGCGCGTGCATTCGGCACGCAGAAGGCGCTCGCGGTGTCGGTCGAGCGCACCCGCATTGCGCGCGATTTGCACGACACCGCGAAGCAGCGCAGCTTCGTGCTCGGCCTCAAGCTGACCGAACTGGAATACGAGGCGCAGCGCCACCCCGACTTGCTGCCGACCGTCGGCGCGGCGCGGCGCCTGGCCGATCATCTGCAGCAGGATCTCGACAACGTGGTGACCGGCTTCAGCCTGCCCGCGATCGCCGAGGACGGCCTGCACGCGGCCGTTTCGCACGCGGTGCACGACCTGCTGGCCGGTTCGGGCATCGACTGGTCGCTCGACTTGCCGGAAGCCGCGACGCGCGCGCTCGATGCCCATCCGGCAGCCGCGCACGAACTGCTGATGATCACGCACGAGGCAGCCGCGAATGCGCTGCGTCATAGCGGCTGCCGCCGGATCGACATCGCGTGCGAACCCGGTACTGCCGGGCGCGCATCGACCGGTTCGCCGCCGCCGCGCTGGCGATGGGTCGTGCGCGACGACGGCAGCGGCTTCGATCCGGCCGCCGTGCCCGTCGGCATGGGGCTCGGCAACCTGCGCTGGCGCGCGGACGCGCTGCCAGGCGGCATGCTCGACATCGTGTCGGGCGCGGACGGCACGCGCGTGACCGTTCATTTCAATCCGATGGAGACGGCATGACCACCATCCTCATCGCCGACGATCACGCGGTCGTGCGCGAAGGCATCCGCGGACTGCTACGGCTCGATGCATCGTTCGAGATCGTCGCGGAAACGGACGACGGCGCATCGACGATCGAGCAGGTGCGCGCGCATCGCCCCGACGTGCTGTTGCTCGACCTGATGATGCCGGGCATGGGCCACGCGGGCGCGCCCGCCGTCATCCGCGCGATTCGCACGGCCAGCGGCGATACGCACATCATGGTGCTGACCTCGTCCGACGACGATGCGCTGGCGCTCGCCGCGATCGACGCCGGCGCCGATTCGTTCCTGCTGAAATCGATGCGCGGCGAGCGTCTGCTGCAGGCGATCCACGCGGCCGTCCACGGCGAACCGACGCTGCACCCGGGCATCGCGCAGCGCATGATCGGCGCATTGCGCAAGCCGCCGCGCAGCCCGTTCGCCGCGTTGACCGCGCGCGAGCTGGAAGTGCTGCGCTGCCTGGCCGAGGGCGGCAGCAATGCGCGCATCGCGACGACGCTCGGCATCACCGAAAAGACCGTCAAGACGCATCTCGGCAACGTGATGTCGAAGCTGCACCTGTCGGACCGCACGCAGGCCGTCGCGCTGGCATGGCGCGAAGGACTGATGGCGCCGAAATCCTGACAGCCGCCGGTTCGCCGGTTCGCCGGCTCTCGGTGGCGGCGAAACGCCAGCCGCCGTTCGCGCGCTCCCCGGCGGCGCTTGCCGCGTCTGCGACTTTGGTCGCATGCATTCCCCCGCAACGACAGGACCTTCGCCCGATGTGCGGCGCGGATGGCGTCCCTAAAGTGACGCTGTCGCGCGATCGAGCGCATTCGTTACGGCGAAACCATGAGACCTGCCTGGCTGCTGTTCCTTCCTGTCGCGCTGGCGGCGTGCGCGTCGCCCGAGCCTTCCGCCGCCGGCCGCGACGTGCGCATCGTTATGCGCGACCCCGGCAGCGCCTGCCGTCATCTCGGCGACGTGACCGGCAGCCGCGGCAACTTCCTGATCGGCGGCTTCATCCCGGACGCGGCGCTCGAGACCGGCGCGCGCAACGACCTGAAGAACCGGGCGGCCGAACTCGGCGGCAACGTCGTGGTGCTGCTCACGCAGCGCGGCGTGCAAAGCGGCAGCTTCGACGGCGGCTACCTGCGGCAGACCGGCGTCACGCTGACCGGCAGCGTCTATCGCTGTCCGGGTACGGGAGCGTGACATGCGCCTCTTCGCGACCCTGATATGGAGCCTCGGCATTTCCGGCTGGCTGCCCGGCTGCGGCGGCGACGCCAACGAACCCGCCGTGCCGGGCGGCCTGCCGCCGGCGCCGCGCGAGAGGCTGCGCGCCGCGTTGCAGGACGACGCATTCGTGCCGCAGACGCACGGCATCTGGGCGCTCGCCGGCACCGGCGCCATCGCCGAGATTGGACCGCACGGCGCCGTCATCTACACCACGACGCGCACCGGCAACCTGTGCTGGCGCGATCCCGCGTACAACGCGAGCACGAAGGCGACTGCCGCCCTGATCGGGATGTATGCGCACTGGCGCGGCGACATGATCTTCACCGATTCGCCCGACGGGCTGCAACTGCATGCGCGCCCACTGGCCGCGCTGCCCGACGCGTGCCGCACGGCGGGCAGCGGCGCGTCGTCGCCGCTTGCGACTTACGACGCGGTCGCGGCCCTGCTGCTCGATTACTACTCGTTCGCGGCCGACTACGACATCGACTGGCCAGCGCGCATCGCGCGGCTGCGTCCGCAGGCGGCCGCGGCCGGCAGCGACGCGGCGCTCGCGCCCGTGCTCGACGCGCTGCTCGCCGCACCGGTCGATGCGCATACCAGCATCGGCGACGAAAGCGATTCGTTCACGCTCGGCTGGCGCGACGAAAACGCGCCGCAGCAGACGTTTCGCCGGTTGCGCCACGCGTGGACGCAGGAGGCGCCCGATACGCCGTTTCCGGCCTGGCTCGGCGTCTGGCATGCGCGCCAGACGCAGGCACGGCTCGGCTTGCTGCGCGCCGATGCGCGCGGCATCGAATTCGACGGCAGCGTGGTCTGGGGCGTGCTAGACGGCAATATCGGCTATCTCGCGATCGACCGGATGGGCGGCTTCGCGGGCGCTCCGATCACCGACATCGAACAGGATCGGGCCCGGCTGGCCGGCAAGCTCGATGCCGTGTTCGAGCGGCTCAAGGAGACGCGTGCGCTCGTGCTCGACCTCGCGTTCAACCAGGGCGGCGCGGCCGAGATCGCGCACGACATCGCCGCCCGCTTCGCCGACCGCAAGCGGCTCGCCTATACGCGTGCGCTGCCGCAGGCGGCCGGCGTCGCGCCGCAGCCGTTCCACGTCGAACCGGGCGGCGCCGTGCGCTACGCGAAGCCGGTCGTCGTGCTGACGAGCGACGTCACCGTCAGCGCCGGTGAATACCTCGTGCTGATGATGCGCACGCTGCCGCACGCGGTCCAGGCCGGACAGACCACGCAGGGGGCGTTGTCCGGCGGCTTCGGCAAAGGGTTGCCGAACGGCTGGATGATGGGCATCGCCAATCATGTGACGCGCGATGCGGTAGGCGTGTCGTACGAAGCACGGGGAATCCGGCCCCACGTGGCATTCGACGTGATCCCGGACAATGCCTCGGAGTCGGGATATGTTCGCGCCGTGACGCGTGCTGCGATGCTTGCGGCACAGCGGGCGCGGTAACGCGCCGGCGCACGCGCAGCGTGGACCGGTCGCGCCGCATCCCTGGGCTGTCATGGATCTGCCACCGTCGACCGGTAGCGTTCGGGGCTGACCCACGCTATCGACAGACGAATCCGCCATGCAGCGCACGTCGCGCGCCACGCCCCACGTTTATGCGGCCACGTCCCGCGCCCTCGCCATCAGCCTCGCGGTCAACCTGTTGCTGCTTGCCGTCGAAACGGCCGCGGCATCGGCTGCGCATTCGTCGGGGCTGCTCGCGGACGTCGCGCATGCGGCGATCGACCTCGCGGCCGATGCGCTGATCCTCGTTGCCTGCCGGCTCGATGCCCGCCTGCCGCCGGAGCGGCGACCGACCTACGAACCGCTCGCGCTCGCCGGTCTCGGCGCATTGCTCGCCGCGACCGGCGCGCAGATGATCTGGCAGGCGATGAGCCGCTTCGCGACGCCACCCGTCGTGCAGCCGGGCGCGACGGCGCTCGCGCTCGTCGCCGTCGCGCTTGCCGGCAAGGCCGTGCTGTCGCACTGGATGCTGCGCAAGGCGCGCGAGACCGGTTCCGCGCTGCTCGAGGCGAGCGGCTGGCACGTGCGTACCGATGCGCTGTCGTCGTTGCTGGCGGCGCTCGCGATGAGTGCGGCGCTGGTCGGTTTCGGCCGCCTCGACGATCTGGCCGCGCTCGCGATCGGCGCGCTCGTGATCCGCACGGGCGCCGGTTTCATCCGGCGCGGCTGCGCGCAATGGCCGGCGTTGGCCGCATGGGCCGATCGCTCGACGCGCGGGTCGTGAACGCGGGCAGCATCGGCGTGCATTGAGCGCCGCTACCCGCTTCGGGCGGCGCAGAATGAAGAAGAGGCTCGCGTTGCGCGAGCCTCTTTTGCGTGATGTCGTCACCGCCGTTCGGCGCAGGACGCATCGGCCGGTGTCGATGTATTGCCAGACGAATGCATCCCTGGCCGATCAGTCGGCATCGAGCCTGCGGCTTACCCGAGCGGCACGACACTCCCGAGCAGGATCCGCACGAGCGTCGCCTGACGCGTGACGCCCGTCTTCGAGAAGATCGCGCGCAAGTGGGTGCGCGCCGTGTTCTTGCTGATCCCCGATTCCTCGGCCGCTTCCTCGAGCGTCAGCCCGTTCGTCAGCAGCAGCGCGAGCGACGTCTCGGCCGGGGTCAGGTCGAACAGCTTGCGGATGATCTCCTGCGCCCCCTGCGGCTTGCGGTCAGGGTCGCGCAGGAACAGCGTGACGGCCGGCCGCCGCTTGTTGTCTTCCGACCAGTCGGACAGCAGCACCGTGCGCACCAGCAGACCCAGGCGCGGCTTGTCGAAGCTGCGCGTGATCGGCATCGCCTCGACGGTTGCCGCGGCCGTGCCGTGGTGACCCATCACCGCATGGCGGATCAGCCGCTTCAGCGTGCGGTTCTCCTGCGCGTCGGTCGCCTCGATCGTGCCGCGCGCAATCGTCAGACCGTTGTTCTGCTTGAGGATCTCGTCGGCGACGCTGTTCATGTCGATGATCGTGCCGTTCTCGTCGAGCGCGATCGTGCCGACCTGCATGCGGTCGATCGCATTCGCGTAGATCGAGCGTTCGACCTCGGCCGAATCGAGCCGCGAATGCAGTTCCACCGCGCGCTTCAGGTGCGGCAGCAGCAGCGCGCAGATCGCCTTGTCGCGCGCGGAGAACTGCTTCGACGCATGGTTGCGGCAGACGCGGAACCGGCATTCGACGCCCGACGGCGTGCGCAGGTCCGCGCCGAGGATATAGCGCACGTCCTGCGGCTTCAGGAACTGCTTGTACAGTTCGCTCGACAGCCAGCCCGTGTCGCCGAACACGTCGTCGACCGTGACCACGCGATCGGCCGGCAGGCCGACGAACGGGTCGAGCGAATAGTAGTAGTTGTTGTACGACGCCTCGCCGTCGCCCGGCACGACCGGGCCGAATTCCGAGGCGTGCACGGACAGCGGCGCGCGGCGATCGCTCGCGGCCGCGCGCAGGATCAGCGTCACGTAGTTCGCCTGCAGCCAGCGACGGACGAGCTCGAGCGCACCGGCCCACGGCGGCGTCTCCAGCGGCCCCTGGTAAATGCGTGCCATCAGCTCGCTGAAATCCGCGACGCCGATATCGGCCTCGTCACTTGTTGCCTGGCTCTCTTGCGGAGCCCATCTCGTCTCCATCAGCACGCTCCATCCTCCATACGACATGTTTCCGGTGCGACCACCCGCGCCGCCATGATTAAGACGCGTCTAAATTCCGGCGTCATCGGGAGATTCACTGAATGGTGAGAATTGGTCATTCGCGCAGACGAACCATCGTCCAATCGGATGATGTGGCGCCCTGCCTGCTGCGCTGGAATGCCCGTCAGGCCGTGCCGGCAAGCATCCGGCGCGGACTCAGGGAAAACCGCGACACGGGTTTACCTGATTCAGACCGCTTCCGATTCAGACAGGAGTTCCCATGCCGCTCGACCCTCAGGCGCAGGCGCTGCTTGCCGCATTCGCCCAGGCCCCCGCGATCGATTTCGCGCAGCTCACCGTTCCCGCGTACCGCGCGAGTCTCGCCGCGGGCGGCGCCTTCGCGCCCGGCGACACCATTGCCGCCGAAGAGGACTGGCAGATCCCGGCATCGGGCCGCCCGTTGTCCGCACGGCTGTATCGGCCCGACGCCGACGGACCCTTGCCGCTGACCGTGTTCTTCCACGGCGGCGGCTTCGTGTCGTGCGGCATCGATTCGCACGCGAACCTGTGCCGCAGCCTCGCGCGGCGCGCGCGTACGCTCGTGCTGTCGGTCGACTACCGGCTCGCGCCCGAAGCACGCTTCCCGGCCGCCGCACACGACGCATGCGACGCCGTGCGCTGGGCGGCGGCCAGTGCACGCGATCTCGGCGCGCGTGCCGGTGCGGTGGCCGTGGCGGGCGACAGTGCGGGCGGCAACCTCGCGGCGGTCGCCGCGCTGCAACTGCGCGACTCGGGCGTCGCGATCGCTCACCAGTTGCTGTTGTATCCGGTCGTCGATTGCGCGACCGAGCATCCTTCGTACGAATCGCTCGGCGACGGCTATTTCCTGACGGCCGACATGATGCGCTGGTTCAAGCATCACTACTTCGACGACGGCGCCGATCGCGCGTCGCCACTCGCCAGCCCGCTCGCCACGCCGGACGTCGCGGGCGTTGCCCCGGCGACGATCGTCAGCGCCGAATTCGATCCACTGCGCGACGAGGCCGAAGCGTATGCGCTGCGCCTCGCGCAGGCCGGCACACCGGTGACCCTGGTGCGCTGGCCGGGCCAGTTGCACGGTTTCGCGAGTATGCTCGGCGCCGTCGACGCGGCCGATCGCGTGCTGACGTTCGGCGCCGCCGCGCTGCGCCGCGCGTTCGACGCCACGGAGTCGCAATGACGCTCGCCAGCACGCTGGAGATCGTCGACGAGCTTCGTGCGGGCCGCATGGTCCTGCTCGTCGACGAAGAGGATCGCGAGAATGAAGGCGATCTCGTGATCGCCGCCGATCACGTGACACCCGACGCGATCAATTTCATGGCGCGCTTCGGGCGCGGGCTGATCTGCCTGACGCTGACCGCCGAGCGCTGCGAGCAACTTCGGCTGCCGCCGATGGCCGATCACAACGGCACGCCGTTCGGCACCGCGTTCACCGTCAGCATCGAGGCGGCCGAAGGCGTGACGACCGGCATTTCGGCGGCCGACCGTGCGCATACGATCCGCGCGGCGGTGCGGGAAGGCGCGCGCCCCGACGATCTCGTGCAGCCCGGCCACGTGTTCCCGATCGCCGCGCGCCCGGGCGGCGTGCTCGTGCGTGCGGGTCACACGGAAGCCGGCTGCGATCTCGCGGCGCTGGCCGGGCTCACGCCGGCGTCGGTGATCTGCGAAGTGATGAACGACGACGGCACGATGGCGCGCCTGCCGGAGCTGAAGACGTTCGCCGCGCATCACGGGCTGAAGATCGGCACGATCGCCGACCTGATCCACTACCGCCGCGAGCACGAATCGCTCGTCGAGCGCGTCGGTGAGCGGCCGCTGCATACGCCGTGGGGGCGGTTTCGCGCGATCGAGTATCGCGACGCGGTGCACGGCGCACCGCATCTCGCGCTCGTGCGCGGCGAACCCGATCCCGCGACGCCCGTGCTGACGCGCGTGCACGAATGCCATTCGTTGCTCGACCTGCTCGACGCGGAGCCGTCCGCGCATTCGTGGCCGTTGCATGCGGCGCTGCAGCGCATCGACGCGGCCGGTTGCGGGGTGGCGGTGCTGCTCGATTGCGACATGCGCGGCGACGCGATGCGGGTGCCATCCGGCACGGTGCGCCGCGACGGGCGTGTGACGGGGATCGGATCGCAGATCCTGCGCGACGTCGGCGTGCGGCGGCTGAACGTGCTGTCGAGCCCGTTCCGGCTGCCGGCGCTGTCGGGGCACGACCTGGAGATCATGGCGTTCATCCCGCTCGGGGACGACGATCCGGAAAGCGCACGGGGCGGGCACGGGAGTCCGCTGCGGGCCGCTTGATGCGTCGATGCACGGGCGTCGTGCGCGACGCCTGATGCGGGATGGTCGGCCGGGTGGACGCTCGACAGGCTATCGTTTGTTTTCGCGAAATGCCGCCTCGGGTCGGTATTTCGCCGACGCATGCCGACGTTCATGTCCAGCGGGATGCCGGCTTGCCGCCGCCTCGCGCCATGACTCATCCACCCGGACGATGCGAGCCCGCACCACCGCCCCACAATGGTCGCCGTGCCCATTGCCGACGCCCGCGCCCTCATGGAATCTGCCGACCTCACGACCGCATTCAGCCCGCTGCAGATCGGCCCGCTGACGCTGCGCAACCGCCTGATCAAGTCCGCCACCAACGAAGGCATGACGCCGAACGGCGTGCCGTCGCGTGCGCTCGTCGGCTTTCATGAGCGCATTGCCGAAGGCGGCGCCGCGCTGACCACCGTCGCGTACTGCGCGGTCAGCGACGATGGCCGCACGTTCGTCGACCAGGCACGGCTCGACGTGCCGACGGTCCGCCAATTTCGCGCGCTGACCGATGCCGTTCATCGCCACGGCGCGGCCGCTTCCGCGCAGATCACGCACGGCGGCTGCTTCACGTTCCTGCCGTCGCTGTCGACGAAACGGCCGTTGAGCGCGTCGGGCGGCTTCAACAAGGTCGGCGTGATGAGCGGCCGTTTCCTGAAACAGGCGATGACGCGTGACCAGATGACGACGATCGCCGGCGAATTCGCGCAGGCGGCCCGGCATGCACGTGACGCCGGCTTCGACGCGGTCGAGATCCACATGGGGCATGGCTACCTGCTGAGCCAGTTCCTGTCACCGCTGTATAACCGCCGCCGCGATGCATACGGCGGCGACGCGGCGAGCCGGGCAGCGTTCCCGGTCGAGGTGCTGCGCCGCGTGCTCGACGCGGTGGGTCGAGATCTCGCGGTGGTCTGCAAGATCGGCGTGACCGAAGGCGTGCGCGGCGGTGGCACGGCCGACGACGCATGCGAGATCGCGCGGCGCCTCGAAGCGGAAGGTGCGCACTTGCTGGTGCTGAGCGGTGGAATGAATGTCGAATCGGTGTGGCAACTGTTCGGCAGCCCGTTGCCCGGCGACGCGCGTGCGAATGCCGACAACGCGATCGTGCGGGCCGCGATGACGCTGCAGAAGCTCACCGAACCGAAGATGGGCGCATTTCGCGAGATGTATTTCCTCGAGCATTCGAAGCAGGTGCGCGCGGCCGTCAGGATGCCGCTCGCGTATCTCGGCGGCGTGCGTTCGCGCGACAACGTCGAACGGGCGATGCGTGAAGGGTTCGACGCGGTCGCGCTCGCGCGTGCGCTCGTGTTCGAACCGGGTTTCGTCAACGGACTGCGCGACGGCAGGCTCGTGCAATCGGGCTGCACGTCGTGCAACCGCTGCGTCGTGTCGATGTACACGCCCGGCGGCACCGCGTGCGTGCTGCGCGAGCCGAACGACCCCGCGCCGAACCGCGTGCCGGCCGCCGGCGCTTGACGTCTGGATGCGACGCGTAACGCGGGCGCCGTGACCGCTCAGCCGGCGTCGCGCGCGCGGGCGAGCGCCGCGAGGTTGCCTTCCCCGAACCCGTGGTGCCCCTTGCGCTGCACGATCTCGAAGAAGATCTCGCCGGGCAGCCGTTTGACGAAGGTCTGGAAGAACAGCCTCGGCACGCCGTCGCTGCCGATTTCGCCGTCGACCAGCACCGCGCGGCGGCGCAGTGCGTCGAGATCGAGGCCGTGCCCCGGCAGCCGCGCATCGACGTCGTCGTAGTAGCGTGCCGGCGGCTCGATGAATTCGACGCCGTTCGCGCGCAGCGCATCGACGCACGATAGGATGTCGTCGGTGGCCAGCGCGACGTGCTGCACGCCTTCACCCGGGTGATCGGGCAGGTATGCGTGCATCAGCTCGGTGCGCCGCGTGCCTTCCTCGTAGACCGGAATCCGCACTGCGCCGCACGGCGACACCATCACGCGCGATTCCTCCGACACATGCCAGTGCGCATCGATTTCGTGGATCTCGCGAAAATGCAGCAGGTCGTGGTAGAAATCCAGCCACTCCTGCATGCGCCCCGCGCCGACGGTTTGCGTGAAGTGGTCGACCTGCTGCAGGCCGACGCCCACGCAGTCGAGATCGGTATGCGCGGTCGCGATGTCGATCGGCCGGAAATCGATGTCGAAGATCGAGATGTCGCCGACGCCGCCGCGCTGGCCGTCCCGCCCGCGCCAGCGGTCGACGAAATAGAGGTGCGAATCGCCGATGCCCTGGATCGCCGGGATCTTCAGCTCACCGACACCCACTTTTTCGCCCTCGAACGCCCACGCGCCGAGCTCGATCGCCCGTTCGAACGCGCGCCGGGCGCTCGCCACGCGCAGCCCGATCGCACAGACGCCCATCCCGTATTCCTCCGCGTAGCGCGCGGCGAACGAATCGGGCTCGGCGTTGATCAGGAAATGCATCTGCCCCTGCCGGTACAGCGTGACGTTCTTGCTGACGTGCCGTGCGATCGCCTTGAACCCGAGTTGCCCGAAGCGCTGGGCCAGCGCTTCCGGCACGGGCGCCGCGAATTCGACGAATTCGAGGCCGGCCATCCCGAGCGGATTGGCGGCCGGATCGGCGACGGGCGGCGTATCGCTGGACAGGGGGGGGGAATTGCCGGGCATTCCAGTCTCCGGGGACAGGCGGTCGATGGGGAAGGCGCCCGTCGCGTGCGGCATGCGCGGCCGACGGGGCGGCCGCGCATCCGCCCCGAACGGGCGAATTGTCGATGCTGCAGATTTTAACCAGATCGTTCACGGCGGCACACCCTGGCCGAACGGGATATCGTCGCGCCGCCTAGTGCAAACCCGAAAAGCGTTCGATAATCGCACGAACTTGAACGATAATCGCGCATTTTGTCCGATTGGCCAATTGCCGCCGTGCGGCGCGCGCCCTATTCTCCGTTCACCCATCGACTTCAATGCAGCATCGGACGCGGCGCCGCCACGATTCCACGATGCGCCGTGCCAGGAGACACCGCCATGACCCCAACCTTCGACACCCTCGACGCCGCCGCCGGCGCCCGCGCGCGCAGCCAGGCCCGCAAGGCCGCGATCGGCAGCTTCGTCGGCGCCGTCGTCGACTGGTACGACTTCCTGCTGTACGGGATCGTCGCCGCGCTCGTATTCAATTCCGAGTTCTTTCCGAAAGTCAGCCCCACGATGGGCACGCTCGCGGCGTTCGCGACGTTCGGCGTCGGCTTCCTGTTCCGGCCGCTCGGCGGCGTCGTGTTCGGCCACTACGGCGACCGGCTCGGCCGCAAGCGGATGCTCGTGCTGACCGTGATGCTGATGGGGCTGTCGACGGTCGCGATCGGCCTGCTGCCGGCGTTCTCGACGATCGGCTGGTGGGCGCCGGTGCTGCTGGTGCTGATGCGCGCGATCCAGGGTTTCGCGGTCGGCGGCGAATGGGGCGGCGCGGCGCTGATGGCCGTCGAGAGCGCGCCGAAGCAGAAGAAGGCGTTCTACAGCAGCGGCGTGCAGGTCGGCTACGGTGTCGGGCTCGTCCTGGCCACCGGCATCGTATCGATCCTGAGCCACACACTCGGCGAGGCCGCGTTCAAGTCGTGGGGCTGGCGCCTGCCCTTCGTGTTCAGCATCGTGCTGGTGCTGATCGGGCTGTGGGTGCGCAAGAACATGGACGAGTCGCAGGAGTTCGTCGAGAAGGTCGAGCACGGCAACCGCAAGCTGCGCCTGCCGGTGCTGGAAGCGCTGACGCGCCATCCGAAGGCGTTCCTGCTGATCATCGCGCTGCGGCTCGCCGAACTGTTCACGATGTATATCGTCACCGCGTTCGCGCTCAGCTATTCGACGACGAACCTCGGCATGTCGCGCGACCTGTTCCTGAACATCGGCCTGCTGGTCGGCGCGGTGAGCTGCGTGACGATCCCGTGTTTCGCGTGGCTGGCCGACCGCTACGGCCTGCGCCGCATCTACCTGATCGGCGCGGTGATCGGCGTCGCGTCCGCGGTGCCGTTCTTCGTCGCGCTGGAAGCGCGGTCGATCGCGTGGATCGTGATCTTCTCGATCCTGCTGGCGAACGCCGCGCACGACATGGTCGTGAGCGTCCAGCAGCCGCTGTTCACCGAGCTGTTCGGCGCCGAATACCGCTACAGCGGCGCGGGCGTCGGCTACCAGTTCGCGAGCGTCGTCGGCGGCGGGTTCACGCCGTTCATCGCGGTCGGCCTCGTCAGCCTGGCGGGCGGGTCGTGGCACTTCGTCGCCGGTTATCTCGCGGTGGGCTGCCTGATCTCGCTGGCGGTCGCCGCACGGATGCGCGCGGCGCAGTGACGGAATGAGCGCGTGGCCGGCCCGACTCGCGGCCGGCCCATTCTCCACGCCGGCAGGCAATCGACCTGCTGCAGCGCAGGGGCGACGTCAAACACTGTCAATCGCACGCCCCCGATCCCCCTTTTCCCCTCTGAACATTCCACGCCGCCGGCCGACCAATGGCATCATATGGGCCTACGTCAGTCACCGATACGCCCCCATATCATGTCGAATCTCATCGTCCACGGCGGCACTCCGCTGCGCGGGGACATCAAGCCGTCCGCGAACAAGAACGCCGTCCTGCCGATTCTGTGCGCCACCCTGTTGACCGATCAGCCGCTGCGCCTCATCGGCGTGCCGGACATCACCGACGTGCGCAAGATCCTCGACATCTTCCGCACGCTCGGCAGCGATGTGTCGGTCGACTTCACGACGGGTTTGCTCGAACTCCACCATCGCAACACGAAGTTCGATCCGGCCGTCCACCGGCTGCCCGAGGCGATGCGCTCGTCGATCATGCTGATTCCGCCGCTGCTCGCGCGTTTCGGCGTCGCGCGCCTCGAGAACGACGTGAAAGGCTGCACGCTCGGCGTGCGCGAAATCGACCCGCACGTCGAGGTGTTCGAGCGTTTCGGCGCGCACATCGAGCGCACGCCCGATTCGCTGATCGTCCGTACCGACGGCCCGCTGACGGCCAACGATCACTGGTTCGACTACGCATCGGTGACGACTACCGAGAACTTCGCGCTGTGCGCGACGACCGCGAGCGGCACGTCGACGCTGATGAACGCGGCGTCCGAGCCGCACGTGCAGGAGTTCTGCCAGTTTCTCGCGATGATCGGCGTCACGATCGAGGGGATCGGCACGTCGCGGCTGTGCGTGACGGGCGGCGGCAAGCTCGGCGGCGGCGAGTTCCGCTTCGCCGAGGATTTCCACGAGATCGCGACGTTCCTCGCGCTCGGCGCGATCACCGGCGGCGACATCACCGTGCGTAACTCGTCGCCCGAACATTTCCCGCTGATCGACCGCACGTTCGCGAAGTTCGGCGTCAACGTCACGCACAGCGACGGCTGGTCGCGTGCGGAACGCGACGGCCCGCTGCGCGTGCGCCGGCCGTTCACGCAGAACATCCTGACCAAGGTCGAAGCGGCGCCGTGGCCGTACCTGCCGGTCGATCTGCTGCCGATCTTCATCGCGCTCGGCGTGCGCGCGGAAGGCAGCGCGATGTTCTGGAACAAGGTCTACGACGGCGCGCTCGGCTGGTCCGGCGAACTGTCGAAGTTCGGCGCGCACGTGCTGCTGTCCGATCCGCACCGGTTGATCACGTTCGGCGGGCTGCAACTGACGCCCGCACGCGTCGAAAGCCCGTACATCATCCGTGTCGCGATCGCGCTGCTGATGGTGGCCGCGAGCATCGAAGGCCGTTCGGAAATCATGAATGCGCTGCCGATCCGCCGCGCGCATCCGCATTTCGTCGAAAACCTGCGTTCGGTCGGTGCGAACGTCGAGTGGACGAGCAGCGAGTAAATCCCTGACGGGGCCGCGCACGTGACGCAAGCGTCGCATGGCGCCCCCGCAATCGGCCGGCCATTGCGCCGGCCGCTCCTCTCCCGCGTTACCCGCCCTCCCCGCAATCGACATCACCGGCGCCCATGTGGTCGAACCCGTAAAGCATCACGGCCGTCGTGCCGCGTGCGGGGTTGCTCGGGCGTTTCGCGAGGCTTTCATCGAGCGCGTCCGACGGATACTGGACGCTCGTATCCATCACGTTGCCCGGCTGCGACCGCAGTTCTGCTTCGGTCAGCTTGCTCCCCTCCGCGCGCGGCAGCCCGAACGCCTTGCGCACCTCTGCCGCGTTCCACGTTCCCTTCAGCGTGACCGTGACCATCTGCAGCTCGCCATGCTCCCAGCTCAGGTCGACCTTCGTCGCGAGCGGATGCACGCTGGCCGCGAGCCGGTCGGGGAACGCCGGGCCTTCGTAGTACGCCTTCGTGTTCTTGCACGCGTCGCCGGTGTTCCGGTACTTCTTCAGCGCGCAATTGAAGCGCTTGTCACGATAGCCGAGCGCCGTTTCGACGTAGCAGCCGAACCTGGGCGACGTCATGCGCGGCCACGCACGGATGTCGACGGCCGGTTTGGGGAGTGTTGCGCCGGTAGTTGCAGGGTTCGCCGCGGCAAGCAGCGGCACGGCCGCGACGAGCACGGCCAGGGCGGATTCTCGGATTGTCATTGTTCTGTTCCAGTCGGACCGGCGATTCTAGCGCGGCTTCGCCAGCGTGGTTGATCTGCGCGATAATCGCCCGATTCTGCGCGTTCACCGCACACCAGCCTTCAGCGACCTGACGATGAAAAAGCCCGATCTCGACCGACGCGACTGGATTGCCGGCCTCGAAAAAGGCCTGATGATCCTGGAAGCGTTCGACAGCCAGCACGCGCGCATGACGCCCACGCAGGCCGCCGCGCGCACCGGCCTCACACGCACGGCCGCGCGGCGCTACCTGCTGACGCTCGAATCGCTCGGCTACGTGTACACCGACGGCAAGCTGTACGGCCTCACGCCGCGCGTGCTGCGGGTCGGCTGGTCGTACTTCGATTCGGCGCGGCTGCCGCGCACGGTCCAGCCCTATCTGCAGCAACTGAGCGCGTCGCTGAACGAATCGGCGTACGTGAGCGTGCTCGACGGCTGGGAACTGGTGTTCATCGCACGCAACGGCGTGTCGCGGGTGATGACGACGGGCTTCGTGCTCGGCGCGCGCGTGCCGGCGCCGCTCACGTCACCCGGTGTCGTGCTGCTCGCCCATCATCCCGATCGCGAAGCCGTCCGCGCGTGGCTCGACGACACCGAACTGCCGCCGTTCACGCCGCACACGATCACCAACAAGGCGCGCCTGCTCGAACAGGTCGACCAGGCGCGCGACGCCGGTTTCGCGGCGATCGAACAGCAATTGCAGGTCGGCGTGCGCGGGATCGCGGTGCCGCTGAAGAACCGTCACGGCGAAGTGGTCGCCGCGCTGAGCACGAACATGCCGATCGGCGCGGAGACGGCCGACGCGGCCGTGCGGCGTGTGCTGCCACATCTGCAGGAAGCCGCGCTCGCGATGCTCAACGTGCTGTAGCGGCAGGCGGCCTCGCCTTGACCGTCACCCGATTCGCCACCATCGCGGCAGCAGGTCGCGCACTTCGCGCCTTCGGTAACGGTCGTCGATCAGGTGCACGACGCCTTCGTCATGCTCGGTGCGGATCACGCGCCCGGCAGCCTGCACGACCTTCTGCAAGCCCGGATACAGGTACATGTAGTCGTAACCGTTGCCGAAGCGCGCCTCCATCGCTTGCCGCATCTGCTCGTTGACGTCGTTGACCTGCGGCAGCCCGAGCGTCGCGATGAAGGCGCCGATCAGCCGTTCGCCGACCAGGTCCACACCTTCCGAAAACGCCCCGCCCAGCACCGCGAAGCCGACGCCCCGCCCGCCTGCGTCGAAGCGCGCGAGAAACGCGTCGCGCTCGCTTTCGGCCATGCCGGGCGCCTGTGCCCACACGGGCACGTCCGGATGGCGCGTCTGCATCAGCGCAACCACGCGCCCGAGGTAGTCGAAGCTGCTCAGGAAACCGAGGTAGTTGCCGGGCCGTGTCGCGTATTGCGCCGCGATCAGGTCGGCGATCGGTTCGAGCGACCGGTCGCGGTCGCGCCAGCGCGTCGACACGTGGCTCGCGACGCGTACCGTCAGTTGTTCGGCGCGGAACGGCCCGTCGACGTCGAGCCAGCCCGTATCGCCAGGCAGCCCGAGCGTGTCGCGGTAGAAATGGAACGGGCTCAGCGTGCCCGAGAACAGCACGGTCGCGCGCGCGGCGTCGTAGCGCGGCGCCAGGAAACCGGCAGGGATCACGTTGCGCACGCACAGCGTCGACTGGACGCGGCGGCGTCGATTCGCCGATACGACCCCGTCGAGCGCCGGTTGGCGCGGCATCGGCTCGCCATGCAGGGTTGCGTCGAAGATCGAGGCGCTGTCGAAGGCTTCGGCGAGCACGCCGAACTGGATCGCCTCGAAATGAAACCGCAGCAGCGCGTCGCCGTTCGCGCGCGGCGCGTCGGTCAGGTGTTCGCCGATCGCCGCGACGAGGTTCTGCACGGCCGACACGATCGGGCCCGGGACATCGGGATAGGCCGCATAGCGCTCGGTCTGCGCGCGATTGACCGTGCCCCACGCGCGGGCGAGCCGGTCGAATGCCTTGCGCAGCGCCGTCGGCGCGGCTTCGCGTGCGGCCGCGAACGCGAACGGATCGAGCGACGCGCTGTACATCTTGCGCGCGCGGTCGAGCAGGTTGTGCGCTTCGTCGACCAGCACGCCGACGCGCCACTGGTTCTGCTGCGCGAGCGTATGCAGCATCGCGCTGCCGTCGTAGTAGTAGTTGTAGTCGCCGATCACCATGTCCGACCAGCGCGCGAGTTCCTGGGACAGGTAGTACGGACAGACGTCGTGCGCGAGCGCGGCCGTACGCACGGCATCGCGATCGAGCAGCCCGGCCTCGATCGCCGCATCGCGCGCGGCGGGCAGCCGGTCGTAGAAGCCTTTCGCGAGCGGACACGATTCGCCGTGGCACGCGCTGTCCGGATGCTCGCACGCCTTGTCGCGCGCGACGAGTTCCAGCACGCGCAACGGCAGCGCGGGCGTGCCGGCGCCGAGCGTCGTCGCCGCTTCGAGTGCGAGCGCGCGGCCGGGCGTTTTCGCGGTCAGGAAGAACACGTGGTCGAGCTCGCCCTCGCCGCACGCCTTCAGCATCGGAAACACGGTGCCGAGCGTCTTGCCGATGCCGGTCGGCGCTTGCGCCATCAGGCAGTGTTCGTCGCGTGCGGCGCGATAGACCGAGACCGCCAGTTCGCGCTGGCCGCTGCGGAACCGCCCGTGCGGAAACGCGAGCGCGCGCAGCGCCGCATCGCGCGCCGCGCGATGGGCCGTCTCGCGCTCGGCCCAGCCGACGAAGCACGCGCACTGCTCGGCGAAGAACGTCGCGAGCGTGCCGGCATCCAGCGTTTCCGTCAGCTTGGTCTCGCGTTCGGACACGATGTCGAAATACACGAGCGCGACGTCGATTTCCTTGAGGCCGCGCGCGTCGCACATCAGGTGCGCATAGACCTTCGCCTGTGCCCAGTGCAGCGCGCGGTGGTTGTCCGGCATCGCGTCGAGGCTGCCGCGGTAGGTCTTGATTTCCTCGAGACGGTTCGCGACCGGATCGTAGCCGTCCGCGCGGCCGCGCACGGTGAGCGTGCCCCACGTGCCCGTCAGCGCGATTTCGGTTTCGTAGCGCGCGCCGCGCTTCGACGTGACCGCGCCGTGGCCGGCGATGCCTTCGAGCGCCGTGGGCGCGGGCGTGAAGCGCAGGTCGAGGTCGCCGCGCCGCGCGGTGAACTCGCACATCGCCCGCACCGCGACGACGTAGCTCATGCGGACAGCCCTGCCGCTTCGGCGTACGCGACGCCCTCGCCGGCCCACTCGACATCGACGACGCGCACCGGCATGCCGTGTGCGATGCAATACGCGAGCCAGCGCGTCTGGTTGTCCTGCAGGCGGTCGCCGGGCCCTTTGACCTCGATCAGCTCGTAGCGGCGTTCGCCGGGCCAGAAGCGGACGAGATCGGGCAGTCCCGAGCGGTTGCTGCGGATATCGGCGAGCAGGCGCGTGAACCACAGCCGCAGGTGCTCGGGCGGCAGGCACGCGAGCGCTTCGTCGAGCAGCGTGTCGGTCAGCACGCCCCAGAACACGAACGGCGATTGCAGCCCTGCCTTCGTCGCGAAATGGCGGCGGATCGTGTCGCGGTACGCGCCCGAATCGAGCTGCGCGAAGCATGCGTCGAATGCAGCCGCCCGGCGCGCGCCGAAATCGGGCGCGTGCAGGTCGGCCGGGCCGCGCTGGAACGGGTGGAAAAACGCGCCGGGCACGGCCGCGAACACGGGCTCCCAGCACAGCAGCCCGAACAGCGAGTTGATCAGCGTGTTTTCGACGTAATGGACCGGCGAAGCGGGCTCCGCGAGATGGTCACGCACCGCGAATTCGACGTTGACGAACGCGTCGGGACGGGCGAGCACGAGCGTCTCGCGCGGCACGTCGGCCGCTGCGGCCGCGCGTTCGACGCGCTGGCCTGCGCGGCGCTGCAGACGCGGCAGCATGCGCTCGACGCGCTGGCGTTCCTCGTCGCTCTCGAAACCGGCGCGTGCATCGAGCGCCAGCGCGAGCGCCTCGTCGTCGCGCCCGCCGCGTTCGAGTACGCGGATGCGCCGGTGGCGGCTGCCGGGCCACGCGCTGCGCGCGTACGCGTCGAGCGCGGCATCCCAGTCGGCACGGCGCTCGCAGGTCTGCCCGAGCGCGAACAGCAGCTTCGCACGGCGCGTCGCGAGCCACGGCTGTGCGCAGCCGGCCGCGTCGATCGCGCGCATCAGGTCGTCGAACGGCAGATCGTCGGGCCACACGTCGAGCGCGTCGCGGCACATCTGCAGCGCAAGATACGCGTCGACGTCGCCACGCTGCTGGAACGCGCGCGACGACGGCGCGATCGGCACGCTTTCGTACTGGAACACGCCGAGATCGGCAAGCACGAACTCGCTCCAGTCCTGATGCAGATTGCCGAAGAACATCAGCCGCAGCCGGTCGCACAGCGCGCCGACCGTCACGCGCAGCACGCGGTCGCCGGCCTGCGCGCACCACGCGTCGAGCGGCTGCGCGGTGTCGTGCGCGGGCCGCAGCCGCTCGAGCCATTCGGGCTTGCGCTCGCCCGCATGCGCGGCGAGCGCCGGGAAGATGCGCAGCAGGTCGGCCTTGGTCGACAGCGCGAACAATTCGTCGAGCGTGAGTGCGGGCGCCGGGTCGACCCAGCCGAGTTCGACGAGCGGCGCGGCCGCGTCGAGCGTGCAGCCGATTTCGTCGTACACGAGCTTGCTGGCGCGGAAGTCGGACCCGTTGCGCATCAGCATCCGCACGAGCAGCGCGCGCGACGCCTGCGGCAAGGTCGCGAACTGCCGGACGAACGCGTGCTCGTGCGCGTCGAACAGGTCGTCGTAACGCTCGCCGAGCCAGGCCAGCGCGCGTTCGAAATTGGTCAGGTAGTAAAACGCCGGGGGCGTCGGCGAGGCAGGCGTCACGGAAATCGATCACTGTACATTTGTACAGGTTCGAATCATATCAAATGTGACGGCAGATGCCGTGTGCGGCATCTGCCCTCCGCTGCCCGCCCCGGTCAGAACTGGTAATTCACCGACATGTCGAACACGCCGTTGGTCGACTGCTGCGTGATCGGGCTGCGCGCCGCGCGGCCGACGAGCTGCTCGATCGCGCCGTCCATCGTGACGAACCAGTGCTTGTTCACGAACCACACCATCGTCACGCCGAGGCCGGCCGACTTGATCCCCGCCCCCGACGAGTAGGCCGGCAGCCCCGAGCGCGCGGCGGCGCCCTGGCTTACGCCGAACCAGCTGTTCATGTAACGCGAATCGGCGAACGACACGGTCGGCCCGGCGAACCAGAAGAAGTTTTCGTTGCTGCCCGGCATCGGCATGTACGCGGAGAAATCGCCGGTCCAGCCGTTCGAGCCGCCGATGCTGCGCCGGACGTCCGCGCGCAGCACCAGCGGGAATTCCTTCGAGATCACGTAATCGGCCGCCAGCTTCATCACGGGTGCCGCATTGATGTTGTCGAGGCCGTTCAGGTGGCCGAGATCGTCGGCCGAGCGGCGCCCGAGGTCATAGCCGACCGACAGGCTCACGCGCCAGTTCGGCCCGCGCAGCACGTTCGCGCCCAACCCTTCGCCCGTCGACAGGAAGAACAGGTCGCGATAGCGGATGTCGAAATTCGGGCCGCCCATCACGCGATAGCGGTCGGAGCCCGCATAGCGCGGCTGCAGCGTCATCGCGGCGCCGACGCTGACCTGCCAGGTGGAGATGGTCGGGTCGAACAGTTTCTCGAGCGGCACGCCCGCCGAGTATTGCCACTCGCCGAGCGGCGAAGGTGTCTGGGCCGACGCGTCGCGGGCGCCGGCCGCGGCGAGCGCCGCGCATGCCGACAGGCCGGATACGAACCGGCGTGCGCCGGGGGACAGCAACGGGCGAGCAACTGTGGTCAAGGCGGTCTCCGTCGGTTGCGCGAAACGAACCTGAAGGAAAGCGCGTCGCGCTTCATCGGCTGCAACAGCGGGCAGCCTGCTGCGCGAACGTAGCGTGCGCTGAATTAACGGACATCCTACGCGACACGCGCGCAGACGCAAAGCGCCCGTTGTGGGCGGGCACATTGCCGGATTCCGGCATGAGACGGTCGTTGATTGCGGAATCAGAAACGTTCGACGTGATAGTCGCCAGCCGGCGTGGCCGGACTGCGCGACGACATCATCCGCGTGAAGCCGTCGGCGAGCCGTCCGAGCGCGAGCTGTTTCTGGCTGGCGTCCCAGTGCGTGTAGGTGTCGTACGCGGCATCGTCGAACGAAACGGTGACGGCGACCGGGCGGCCGCTGGCGCGAAAGCCGATCTGCAGCACGCCGCCCGGCAATTCCTCGATGTGATAGCGCAGCGAACGCGATTCGAAATAGCGGCCCAGCACCTGAGCGATCGCGCGCTTGTCTGGCGATTGCACGTGAATGTCCATGACGGTCCTCCTTTTCAGTGTTCGTGCGGCAGTCGTGGCGCACCGTTCCCGCCCGGCATCCGCATCGGCGGCGGATGCGACGGCGGGTCGCCTTGCGGCAACCCTTCCGGCACGGGCGGATCGACCGGATCGTCGTGCCCGGGCGGCGGCGGGTCCGGGTCGACGTCGGGTGTCGTCGGCTCGGGGCGGTGCAGCGTGGATCGCATCTTCATGTCACTCCTGCGCGACGGCGCGCCTCTCGATGGCGTCGCGATCGCGCGCAAGCGGCGTGCCCGCTGCCGCACCGTGAACATCGGCCGGCGCGTTCAGTCGCCGTAGGCCGCCATCACCGGCCACATCGCGCGGCCGTCCGCGGTCAGCGGCACCGCGACCGCGAACCGGGCGGACGGCACGCATTGCGCGGCGAGCGCCCGCTGTGCGCGCTCCGGGCCGTCGTAGACGGTGTCGGTCAGTTCGCGTCCTCCGTCCCTGCCGTCGAACAGGCGCCGTTCGGGCCGACAGACCCGCGATTCGCGCTTCCACGCGTCGAAGCGCCCGCGCACGTGGCCGAAATCGCCGCCGCATACGTTCGCGTCGTAACGTATCCTTTCCCTGGATGCATGCATCACGATGTCCTCTCGTCCATGCCGACGGCGCGCGACGCATGGCCTGCGTACCGGCCCGGCGCCCCCGGCGCGCGAGCGTCGTGCCGCTGCTGCGTCGCCGGCACGGCGCTTGCGCCTGCAGTCACGACCAAGGAGGTTCGACCATGACCGTTTACGCCACCGGCCGCCACGACGCCGTGTCACCGGCTGCCGGACTGCTCCGGATCGCCACGTCCCGCCCGCCGTCCGAAGACAAGACGGAGGAGCGCATCGACGAAGGCCTCGAGGAGACGTTTCCGGCCAGCGACCCGCCCGCCGTGGGCGGTGCGACCCGTATCGACCCCGCCAGACCGTCCGGCGAGCAGGACCGTCGCGCGCCGCACGTCCCTTCACCGCCCCGCGATCACGGCTGACGGCGGCAACCGGCCCGCAGTGCGCGGCGGCGCATGCGCGCGCCGGAGCAATCCGGAGTGAACCGATGAAACGCCTTGAACGCAGATGGCATGAAATCAGCGGCGCCGCCGGCGTCGCTGCACTGGCCGCCATCGAGAGCGCGGTGGTACTGGTGATCGTCGTGATGACGGGCATCGGCCACTGACGTCCCGCACCGCCCGCCCATGGCTGCCGCCGTGGAAGATGTACAAGCGGGCTGGCAAATTTCTCCGTCGCCCGGCCGTCGAGGCCCGGCGTGCACGGCGCGCGCGCGGCACGCAATCTGCTCCCGAATCGTCTCGCTCACAAAGGAGGCGCTCATGTATCGCGTCAACGAGATCATGTCGCGCGACGTGGTGTGCGTCGCGCCGACCGACACGATTCGGCATGCGGCCGAATTGATGCAGCGCTTCGATATCGGCGTGCTGCCCGTTTGCGACGGCACCGGACTCGTCGCGATCGTGACCGACCGCGATCTCGCGATACGCGGGCTGTCGCACGGCCATTCGCCCGATACACCCGTACAGGCCGTCGCGTCCACGCCCGTGCAGTGGTGCGTCGAGGATGACGGTGTCGGCGACGTCCAGCAGCGGATGGCCGATGTGCAGTTGCATCGCCTGCCCGTGCTCGACCGCGGCCTGCGGCTCGTCGGCATGGTGTCGCTCGGCGACATCGCGACGCGCGCGGGCGGCCCCGAGCGCGACGAACTGGCCAATACGCTCGAGGACGTGTCGCTGCCGCGGCGGCGCTGACCGGCGCCTGCTCGTTTCGCGCGGGCCGCCGCGGTGCCGCTTCGACCAGGAGGTTTTCGATGACAACGGACAGAATGCCGCGTGACGACACGCGCATCGTCGGCGAACGCCGCGGCGCGGCCGGCAGCGGCCCCGGGCCCGACGTGATGGCGGCCCGCACGCTCGTCGGCGATCGCGTGCTGACGATGGATGGCGACGACATCGGCAACGTCGCCGACATCATGCTCGACGTGCGATCCGGCCGGATCGCGTATGCGGTGGTTGGGTCGGGCGGCGTGCGCGGGCTCGGCGACAAGCTGCTCGCGGTGCCGTGGAACGCGCTCGTGCTCGACATCGAGCGCAAATGCTTCGTGCTGCCGGTGGCGACCGCGCACGTGCGCGACGCACCCGGCTTCGACCGCGACCGCTGGCCGGCGATGGCCGATCCGGACTGGGCCGGCGCGCTGCACGCGTATTACGGCAGTGCGCCGTACTGGCTGATCGAGGAAGGCGAAACGGCGCTCGACTCGCCGCCGCACGAGGCGTCGCCGGACGGTCCCGAGAACGGCAAGCGGCAACGTTGACGCGGGTCAGTGCGCGGCCGCGATCGTCCGCGCGAGTTGCCGCGCGGCGGCCAGATGCGCGTTCAGCGTCGGCAGCGTGCCGGCCGCGAATGCGCGCAGCTGCGGGTCGCGGCCGATTCGCGCTTCGGTTTCGTAGAGCCGGATCGCCGACTCGTGCGCACGCGGGCCCGCCAGCGCAACATACGCCGCGTCGAACGCATGACCATCCTTCGTTCGCAACGCCGTGACGGCCGGATCGACCAGCATCCGCGCCTGGACCGGCACGCCCTTTTGCGTGCCGAGCTGCCGCAAATCGCCGGCGATGCGGGCGTGATCGTCGACCATCCGGCGCGCGAACGCCTTCACGTCAGGATTCGACGAGCGGTCGAGCGCCAGTTGGCTGGCCTGCCGCTCGACCTTGTCGAGCATGCCGGCCTTGTCGACGAACTCCGCATCGATGCCGGTCGGCCGCTGCGTCATGCCGGCCTCGTCGGCGGTCGTGCCGGGGCGGACGATACCCGGTGCGACCTGCACCGACGAAGCGGGCGGCGTCTGCGCGTGCGAACGCGCGAAGGCCAGAGCGCCAACGAGGGCCGCCAGTGCGATTGCCGCCCGGCGGCGACCGTGGCGCCTTTTCCGGTTCGTTGTCATTCGGGCCTCGCGGTTTCGCGACGGAGCGGGCCGGCCGCGCGGGTTGCCGTCACGCGGGCCGCCGGGACGACGAAAAGAAATCGGTCCATGCGCCGTTGTGCCACGCGCCCTCGGTACGCTCCACCGACAGCGCACCGGCCGCGAGCATCGTCCGCTCCGCGAACGCGATCGTGCGCCGCGTCACATGCGCGGCCAGCCCGACGCCGTTCTCGCGCTGCTTCAGCGCGCCGTGGCCCTCGGGCGCATCGCCACGCATCCTGCCGAGCGCACCGCACAATGCGCCGACGTAACCGCCGACGAGCGGCACACCGATCCACACGTGCGGCGAATGCAGCCCACCCAGGTCGAGCAGCGCGGCTCCGGCAAGCCCGGCGAGCGCGCCGATGGCCACGCCTTCCAGCGCACCGATGCGGCCCGGCCGCGCGGCGGTGTCTGCACAGGCATCGCCACCGAGCCGGAACAGCGCGTGCTGGCCAGGCGGATCGAGAAAGAAAACCTTGACGTCGTCACGCTGCATGACGTGGCCGCGCAGTTGCTCCGCGCAGCGTTCCGCCTGTTCGAGCCGCGAAAATCGGCCCGCGATGATGGTGTCCATGTCGCGCCCTCCTGCCCGGCGACACGCCGGGCCGCGGGCGCGCGACGCCCGCTCGGCCTGGCGCTGCCCCGCGCATCCCGTTACTTCCGGCGGATCTGCAGCCTGTCGCGCACGCCGCTCACGCCGTCGACGTCGTGCGCGACGCGGAGCGCGGTCGCACGTTGTCGCTCGTCGGGCACGCTGCCCGTGAGTTCGGCGACGCGATGGCGAACCTGGACATCGATGTCGCCGGACGCCAGCCCGCGTTCAGCGACGAGCGCCGCCCTCACACGGGACGCGAGCGTCGCGTCGCGGATCTGGCCGCCGACCGCCGACGCCTGGTTCGCGAGCTTCGCGCCGACGCCTTCCTCGGCCGATGCCTGGCCGGGTGCCGCCGCGAACCCTGCACACGACAGCATCAGCATGCTCGCGATCGACACGACCGGCGTCATGCGCTTCGGTCGAGCTGGTTTGCGGCCCGTGCCGTCGCGCCGCATGGTTTTCGTTGCATCCATCGGGCCTCCTTTGCTCCAGTGTGACCGGGCGCTCAGCCGCGCCCTTTCCCGCCGTGCACATCGTCCGGCGCGACGTCGACGATCAC
Organism: Burkholderia cepacia complex sp. TUM26381; assembly: GCF_057439935.1. NCBI lineage: Bacteria > Pseudomonadati > Pseudomonadota > Betaproteobacteria > Burkholderiales > Burkholderiaceae > Burkholderia > Burkholderia cepacia complex sp. TUM26381. The sequence goes on from NZ_CM172007.1 coordinate 1,715,235, forward strand.
GCTCGCGAGCGTCGGCATGTCGACCGGCTTGCACAGATACGCGTCGAAGCCGGCGGCCATTACGCGATGGCGGTCGGCGTTGCCGGCATGCGCGGTGACGGCAACGACCGGCAGATGCCCGCCGCCGTCCGGCAAATGGCGGATGCGGTCGAGCAGCCAGAAACCGTCGCCGTCCGGCATCGCGAGATCCGACAGCACGACGCTCGGCGGATGCCGTGCCACCGCATCGAGCGCGTCGTGTCCCGATTGCGCGGTCGACACCTGCGCGCCCATCGTTTCGAGCGCCACGGCGAGGCTCGCGCGCGAGCTGGCGTCGTCGTCGACGACGAGCACGCGCTGGCCGTCGAGCGTCAGCGTGTCCGAGGCCCCTGCGGGGCGCGCGAAATTCCCGGCCGGATCGTCGGTGTCCCAGCCGGCCGGCAGCGTGACCGTCACGGTCGTCCCGCGCCCGGCGCCCTCGCTCGTCGCGACGACGTCGCCGCCGTGCAACTGCGCGATGTTGCGCACGATCGACAGGCCGAGGCCCAGCCCGCGTTTCGGCGACGCGAACGCGCCCTCGGGCCGGCTGAATGTCTCGAACAGGTGCGGCAGGTATTCCGGCGCAATGCCTTGCCCCGTGTCGGCGACCGACAGCCGCACACGCTCGCCCGCCCGCGTCAGCGACACGGTGATGCGTCCGCCTGGCGGCGTGAACTTGATCGCGTTCGACAGCAGGTTGGACAGCACCTGGCGCACGCGCTCGCCGTCGGCCGGAATCACGCAGGTCGGCATCGCATGCTCGGTCGACAGCTCGAGCCCGTTCGCCTGCGCCGTTGCGTCGAGTTCGCGCGCGGCATCGCCCACGACCCGCACGAGATCGACCGGCACGCGTTCGAGGCGCAGCCGGCCCGTCGCGAGCGACGACGCGTCGAGCAGGTCGGCGACCATGAGCGACAGCGACCGCGCGCTGCGATCGATTGCGTCGACCGCCTGTTCGGCGAGCCCGTGACCGTCGACGTTGCGCAGCACCTCGACCCAGCCGTAGATCACGTTCAACGGTGTGCGCAGTTCGTGCGACACCGTGGCCAGCAACTCGTCCTTGAGCCGGTTCGACGCGTCGGCCTGCATGCGCGCATCGCGTGCGCGGCGCAGGTCGCGCCGCTCGCCGCGGCGGCGTTCGCGCGCTTCGCGCAGCGTCATCGACAGGCCCGTGCAGTTGCCGTGCGCATCGACGATCGGCGAAGCAGCGAAGGTGGCGCGGAACCGGCCGCCGCCGCTGCGCACGCACAGCACGTCGAGGGGGCCGATCGGCGCCTGCATGTCGGCGAACGACACCGGCACCGGATACCGCCGCAACCAGCGCGGCGCGATCATCGTGGCGACGTCGCGTCCGGCGGCCTGCGCCGCGTCGATGCCGAAGATCCGCCGGGCAGCCGGATTCCAGCTCGTGATCCGCAGCGCGGCATCGACGCCGACGATCGCGTCGGGCGACGCGTCGACCACCCGGCGCAACACACTGTCGTCCGGCACGCGCGCGGCGGGCACGGGTTCGCGATGCGGCGCGCGTTCGGCGTCGTCGCCGTCGTCATCGATGGCATGCAGGCGATCGTCCGCCAGCAGCGGCTTCACGGTCATCACGAGCACGCACTCGGCGAAACCGGTCGCGACGAACGTGCCGGCGTGCACGAGCAGCGCGGCCGGCGGGATATCGCGCCACCACAGCGTGCCGATCACGGCCACGCTCGCGCCGATCGCGGCCAGGCCGCCGCCGAACGACGTCAGCCATGCGGCAGCGGCCACGCCTGCATAGAAAGGCAGCGGCGCAAACGGCGCGTGCTCGCCGACGGCGCGAATCGCCCACGCCTGCAGCGCGGACGCCAGCCCGACGGCCAGCACGACCCATGCACCCTGCCGTAACAGCTCACGGGTCAGGTTCCTCATCGCATCCTTGCCTCGCGCCGGCTCCCGTCGCACGGCGTCACGCCGTGTGTCGGCCATCCGGCATGCCGTCGAGCGTGCCGGGCGGGCTTGGTGGCATCAGCAAACGCTATGCCCGGCGCGGGCGCCAAATGGCCGGACGGTGCGTCGCGCCGGTTGTCCGTCGGGGCATGGAAAAGGCATGCAGCGATCGACGGCGCCGGCCCTCCCGGCGCAATGCGGCCGTGACCGGCTTTTTCATCGGGTCTCTGTAAAAACGCACCGGTACGGCTCCGTACGCGAAAAGACCGATGGACGCCCTCTTCCGTCCCCGCCGCACACATTGGAATTTTCTATACAGCGGCACCTTCGCGGTCGTTTCGCTGTCGATGATAAATATTGCAATGAACGGAACGTGCGATGCCGATTTTCAAAACGGCCCGCCGTTCCCCCCGATACCGATGGTTGAAACCGCAAACCGGTCGAAGCAACGCGCAGACGGACGCCGGCTGTCCGGCCGTTCCGCCGCGATGCGCATGCTGATCGGCCGCATCGAGAAGATCGCGCCGACCCGCGCCAGCGTGATGATTGCCGGCGAAAGCGGGGTCGGGAAGGATATCGTCGCGCGCCGACTGCACGATCTCAGTGCGCGGCGCGATGGCCCGTTCGTGCCCGTGAACTGCGGTGCGATCCCGCCCGATATTGCCGAGTCGCAACTGTTCGGGCACGAGAAAGGCAGTTTCACCGGCGCGATCGCGCAGCGGGAAGGATTCTTCGAAGCTGCACGCGGCGGCACGCTGCTGCTCGACGAGATCGCGGAAATGCCCGCGGCGCTGCAGGTGAAGCTGCTGCGGGCGATCGAGTCGAATGCGATCGTGCGGGTGGGCGGCACCGAGCCGATTCCGCTCGACGTGCGCATCGTGTCGGCCACCCGCCACAACCCGGCCGAAGCTGTGCGCGACGGCCGGCTGCGCGAGGATCTGTTCTACCGGCTCGCCGCGTTCGCGCTCTATGTGCCGCCGTTGCGCCAGCGCGACGGCGACGTCGAGACGATCGCGCAGGAGTTCGTCGAGTCGCTGAACGCGCGGCACAGCTCGCACAAACGGCTGACCGACGCGGCGATCGCGGCGTTGCGCGCGTACCCGTGGCCCGGCAACGTGCGCGAGCTGCACAACGCGATCGAGCGCGCGTACATCCTGTCGGACGACGGCATCGACGTCGCGCTGCCGAAGCAGACGATACCGCCCGACCGCACGTCGGAGAGCGCGATGGCGCTGCCGCTCGGCGCGACGCTGCATCATGCGCAGCAGCGCTTCATCGCGGCGACGCTGCGCCATTTCGACGGCAACAAGCCGCGCGCGGCGAAGGCGCTCGGCATCAGCCTGAAGACGCTCTACAACCGGCTCGCGCTGATGCGCGACGGCGGCCGCTCCTGAGCGGCGCGGCCGCGCCCCCGCCTGGCCGCGTTACGCGACCTTGAACTGCCCGACCGTCGTCGCCAGCGCATTCGCCTGGGACTGCAGCGCCGTGGCGGCAGCGGTCGACTGTTCGACGAGCGCCGCGTTCTGCTGGACCATTTCGTCGAGCTGCGTCACCGCGCGGTTCACTTCCTGGATGCCGCGCGTCTGTTCGTTCGCCGCGTGCGTGATCTCGGAGATGATGGTCGTCACGTTCGACACGTTGGACACGATCTCGCGCATCGTGTCGCCGGCCTGGCGCACCTGCCCGGACCCGGCCGACACGCTCGCGACCGTCGATTCGACGAGCACCTTCACTTCGCGCGCGGCCTGTGCGCTGCGTTGCGCGAGACTGCGCACCTCCTGCGCGACGACCGCGAAGCCGCGGCCCTGCTCGCCTGCGCGTGCCGCTTCGACGGCCGCGTTCAGCGCGAGGATGTTGGTCTGGAACGCGATCCCGTCGATTACACCGATGATGTCGCCGATCCGGCCCGACGCTTCCTCGATCTTCTCCATCGTCGCGACGACGTCCGACACGACCACGCCGCCGTGCGACGCGATCCGCGACGCGGCCGCCGCGCGTTCGTCGGCCTGGCCGGCGGCTGCCGCCGACTGGCCGACGGTCGCGGTGATCTCTTCCATCGATGCCGCCGTTTCCTCGAGGCTCGCCGCTGCCGATTCGGTGCGCGACGACAGGTCCTGGTTGCCCGCCGCGATCTCGTTCGCGGCCGTGCGCACCGATTCGCTGGCGTCGCGGATCTGGCGCATCACGTCGTTCAGCTTGTCGACGAAGCTGTTGAACGAGCGCGCGATGTCGGCCACTTCGTCGCGGCCGTCCGCCGGCAGGCGGTGCGTCAGGTCGCCTGCGCCCGAGCCGATCTCGGCCATCGCCTGGCGCACCTGCGACAGGCGGCGGAATGCGGTGGCGGTGATCGCGCCGATGATCAGCGACGCGATACCGACGATCACGACCAGCGTGATCAGCGACGCGGTCAGCAGCGAGCGCATCCCGGCCGTCGCCTCGGTCTTGTCGAGCAGCACCAGCGCGTACCAGTCGGTGCCCGGCACGGGTTTCGCACGCACCAGCTTCGCGTCCCCGCCGACGCTCACCTCGACCGGCGCGCTCGCGGCTGCGATCGATGCGGCGCCCAGCGTGCCGAGTTCGGGCGACACGTCGGCCACCGGCTTCAGCGTGAGCTTCGCGTCCGGATGCGCGACGACGTGCCCGCTGCTGTCGATCAACATCCCGAAGCTCGCAGGTGTCGGGCGGATCGACTTCACGTTGGCGATCACGGTGTCCATCGAGACGTCCGCGGCGACGACGCCTTTCAGCGCGCCGTCTTTCAGGATCGGTACCGCGAACGTGACGACGAGGTTGCCCGTGCCGGCATCGACGTAAGGCGGCGTGACGACCGGCTTGCCGGCCTGCGCGGCCTGCTTGTACCACGGGCGGCCGGTCGGGTCGTAGTCGGGCGGGATACCGGTCGGGTCGGAGAAGTGGAACGCCTTGTCGGCGTACCCCGCATAGACGTTCGTGAAGCCGCCGGCCGTGGCCATCTGCTTGAACACCGGCAGCGGATCGGGCGCGAGCGCCGCATCCTGCAGCGACGCGATCATCCGGCTGCGGGTGGCGACCCAGTCGGCGATCCCGACCACGTGGCCGCTCGCGACGGAGGTCAGGTTGCGGTCGATCGCGTCGTCGTTGTACGAGTGCGCGATGAAATAGTTGATCAGCGTGGTGGCGGCGAGCGCGAATACGACAATGGCGACGCACGCAGCAAGGATGCGGGCGCGAATGGACGAGAGCATGGCAACGACTCGGTAAGGGAGCGCGAACGCCCGGTGGACCAATTCACCGGGTAAACGGCACGCGCGCCGCTTACTTGAGGTCGTTGTGACAATTCAGTGAAACGTATGACGAAAGACGTTGACGGCCGTCAGCGGATCGTCAGGATGGCCGGGGCCTGCGGGCCCATCGGGCACCGGGCCCGGCCCCTCCTCACAGACGATGGCTCGGTCGCGGATCGGCGTCCGTGGGCGCGGCACCGGCCTGCGTGTCGGCGTCGAAATCGTCCCGCTGGCGCATCCGTTCGCGCAGGTTCCGGATCGCGAACACGTGGATGTAGTCGTGCACGCGCGCCCCGGACGACAGGGCGCGTACTTCATCGTCGAGCATCGCACGCAACTGATCCGCGCCGATCGCGCGCTGTTCGGCGGCTTCCTTGAGTGAATCGAGCAAATTGTCCTTGGACATCGACGGACTCCTGACAGTCGAGGAATGGAAAAAACGACGGTACTGGAAGCTTAAAGACGGGTCGGCCGCGCGGCGTGCGATGCGCCGGCGCGAGTTTGCGCGCGATCAATGGCACGTTGCGTGCCGCCGTGCCGGTCCGTCCCCGAACCGGCCGCGCATGATTCGCGGCGCAAACTGCCCGCGAACGAGACTGGATATCCTGCCACGCCACCCCGGGGCGCGGCACCGGCGCCGGGCCGCGAATGGCGTGCCGGGCTGCGTCGATGCAGTGGGAAACTTAGACCGGCCGAAATCATGCGTCAAGCGACGCCCTGCGCACGCCGTTCATTCGTCGGAGCGAACGACCAAAGCGGGCGATCGACCGCCGCGCGTGTCAGCGGATTCCGATACGGGTCGCGCAATTTCCTGACAGCGACTTCAGCGCGCGCCGCTTGGCAGCGCGCCACCGCCACACGATACTGATCACATGAACGAGAGGTTCATACCGGGACATCGCCCAGCCGGCCATCGAGCCGGCACGCGGGGTCTCTGGCGCAGGAGACCAGCCATGGCACATCGCAACTTCACCGGCCGGGACGGCCAGCGGCGCGCGTCGGGCAACGCGCGCGCCCTGCCCGCCCGGACCGGGTCGGCCGGCAACCGCCCGCCCGACGACCTCGACACCTTGCTCGCGCTCGCACGCGAGGCCGGGTTGCTCGTCACGCTCGACGGGCAGATCGGCCGCGAAAAGTACCAGAGCGTCGCGGGGTCGGTCCTCGCGTTGCAACGATTCGCGGCGGCACTCTGCGCGCGAAACGCAGCCGACGCGCCGGCCGTATCGGAGCCACGTCGCAAGGCGCGCCCCGGCTGGCCGCATGCAAACCGTCTGCGCAGTCGCACGTGCAGCGCATGCGCGCCACTGCATGTCGTACGCCCGCGTTCGCGGGTACGGCGCGGCGCAGCCCGCCGTCACGACCTGCGATCGATTCTTCGTACCTGCTGAACGCGCAGGCAGCCAACGCGCGGCACGAGGCCGCGCCATGGCCGCGCGCACCGCGACGTCGCTGCCGCACGAATGCAGCACCGGTGTGCCTGCGTGCATCTTCACCGCGGTTCGTATCGACACGACCGCGCGCCATGACGCGCCGCGCCTTGCGGCCGCCCATATAAAAAATCCTGCGGGGAAATGAATCCGACGGGGCCAGCCAGGCGGAAAGCGGACGGGGTGACTTGCACCCCGCCCGTCCTCCAAGGCAGCCATCGGCTGCCTACCCTCGTGCCAGAGAGTTCCCGGTCGGATGACGCGCCGGACAAACGCGCGGCGCGGCTCCCGAAAATGATGTGACGGCGTCGAATGCGACGAGGATCGTCGCGCGCGGCATGCGCGGTCGTCGTCGCACCTGCACGACAGACCGGCTGCGTCGCCGGATGTTCCGTCACTGTCTCACGCGATGTGCGTGCCGTTTCTGATGCAGGTCAATCCAACCCCGCTTCGCTCGCATCGACGCGCGATTCACCCGGCGCCGCGCACCAGCAGCACGGGCACCTGTGCGAGGTGCGCCACGCGCCGCGCCACGCTGCCGATCAGCCAGGCAGCGATGCCGCGGCGGCCATGCGTGCCGACCACCAGCAGCTCCGCGCGCCAGTGCACGGCATCGCGCATCAGCGCATGGGCCACGTCGTCGCTGGTCGGATGCGTTTCGACGACGCCGCGCTTGGTCGGATTCCCGGTCGCATGGAACAGCGGGCCGATCTTCGCGAGCGCATCCTCGCCCTCCGCGCGGTAGGCGTCCTCGAGCGCGCGCACCGGCACGACATCGGTCAGACGAACCGCGCGATCGATCACGTACGCCGCATACAGCAGCGTCGTCGGCGCGGCGAACCCGAGCCCGACGTGCACCGCGTGCAGCGACGGCTCGCTGCCGTCGACCGCGAACATCAGCCGCTGCAGCGTGCCGTCCGACGGCCGCGCATAGGCGGCCGGCACGATCAGCAACGCGCAGCGCGCACGTTTGGTCAGCGTGTCCGACATCGCGCCTTCGACGAGCCGCAACAGCCCGTGATGCGGATTCGCACCGACCACCAGTACGTCCGCGTGCCACGTCGACGTATCGTTCACCAGCGCATCGGCAACCGTGCCACCCGTGACCGACGTATCGACGATGACCTGCTCGACCTCGACGCCGCTGTCGGCGAACAGCGCCGCGATTTTCGCGCTGATGGCCTGCGCTTCGCGTGTCATGTCCTCGCGTGCGGATGTCAGCAACGCGTCGATGCGCGGAATGTCGGGCAGGACGAGACGCGGGTTGTCGATCGCGCAGACGATGCGCAATCGCATGCCCGGGCGTATCAGCGTGCGCGCATAGTGCGCGGCGGACAGGGATTCCGGCGTCGAATCGACAGCCAGCGCGATCCGCGCGAGCGTCGGGATGGACTGGGCAGGCTGCATGGCGAAGGCCTCCGTGCGTGCGCGTCGTCGCCGGACGACGACGGGAGCTTCGCGCGGAAGCGGCGCGCGGCGGCCGGACAGGCGCCGCGATCGCAGGGATCGGCGGGATGCCACGCGAAGCGCGGACAAGCGATGCGTTCGTTCAGCATAGGTCGTCCGGCCCGTGCGTGCATGATCGCGATCAACGATCGCGCGGCACCCCGCCCGCCCTGCTTACGACTTGGTCGGCACCGAGGCGGCCGGACGGTTCGCGTAGAACAGCGCGTACGCGATGCCGAGCAGCACGATCCATACCGGCCCGATCACGAGCGCGACGCGCGTATCGGGCGTGAATGCCATCAGCACGACGACCAGCGCGAGAAACCCGAGCGCGACGAACGACCCGAGCGGATAGAACGGCACGCGGATCGGCAGACGCGCGACCTTGTCGGCCGACAGCGTCCGGCGAAAACGCATCTGCGCGATCAGGATCACGCACCACGTCCAGATCGCGCCGAACGTCGACACCGACGTGAGCCACGTGAACACGTGCTGCGGTGCGAGATAGTTGAGCAGCACGCCGATCAGCAGCAGCGCGACCGACACGATCACGCCATACACCGGCACGCCGTTGCGGTTCACCCGGCCGAGCTTGGCCGGCGCCTGGCCTTGCTGCGCGAGGTTGTAGAGCATCCGCGCGGTGCTGAACAGGCCGCTGTTGCACGACGACAGCGCCGCGGTCAGCACGACGAAATTGATGATGCCGGCGGCGGCCGGGATGCCGAGCCGCGAGAACGTCATCACGAACGGGCTGCCCTGCGTGCCGATCTGGTCCCACGGATAGAGCGACATGATCACGAACAGCGCGCCGATGTAGAAAATCAGCACGCGCCAGAACACCGAGTTCACGGCTTTCGTCAGCGACTTTTCCGGGTTGCGCGCCTCGCCGGCCGTGAGGCCGAGCATTTCGACGCCGAGATACGCGAACATCACGATCGGCAGCGCGGCGATCACGCCGCTGATCCCGTTCGGGGCGAAGCCGCCGTGCGACCACAGGTTCGAGATGCCGGTCGCGATACCGCCGTTGCCGATGCCGAACGCGATCATCAGCCCGCCGCCGATGATCATCAGCACGATCGTGACGATCTTGATCAGCGCGAACCAGAATTCGAATTCGCCATACAGCTTGACCGCGATGAAGTTCACCGAGCCCATCGCCATGAGCGCCGCGAGCGCCCAGATCCAGTTCGGCACGCCGGGAAACCACATGTGCATGTAGACGCCGACCGCCGTGATTTCGGCCATGCAGGTGACGATCCACACGAACCAGTAGGTCCAGCCGGTCAGGTAGCCGGCGAGCGGCCCGAGGTAGTCGCGCGCGTAGCGGCTGAATGCGCCTGCGACCGGGTTGGTGATCGCCATTTCGCCGAGTGCGCGCATGATCAGGAAGATCGCGATGCCGCCGAGCAGATAGGTCAGCAGAATGGCCGGGCCGGCCGTACGAATCGCGGTGGCCGAGCCGAGGAACAGGCCGACGCCGATCGTCGCGCCGAGCGCCATCAGGTTGATGTGCCGTTCTTCCAGCCCGCGGTGAAGCTGGTCTTCTGGTTGTTTCAAATCCGTCTCCTGGCAGCCGCGAACGGGCCGCCGTCATTGTGTCGATGTCAATGCGCGACCGTTCATGCCGATTTCGGCTGCCGAAAACGAAATAATCTCCGCTGTCATTTTCCAAATAAGAAACGACGTGGATATTGCGTCAATCCGATCGGAATCGCCGCGGATTATCCGCACTTCCCGGAACAATCCGGAAAACGGATCGGGCCTTTCACGGAATACGCCCGAGCGGCCCGTGTGACGCGGCTGTGCACGTGTCGGGCGACAACGGGATCAATCGATTTCGGCGTGAACGAACACGCGTCGAATGTGCGCAATCGAGCGCACACAATATGCAGGCGGGATTATAGGGAGGATCAGCGGTTTCGTGTCAGCCGATTTTCGTAGGAATCGTTGTACGTGAAATGCCGGAAGCCGAATTCGAATGCGCGCGATGTTGCGCGCATTCGGAGGTTCAGATCTCGATACAGGAGACCGATTGCGACGCCACCAGCTTTGGCGGCGTCGGACATGCGCACCGACAGAGATCGTCGCTTAGCGCCGACTGCCGGCCATCCGGCCCGGTGCTCGAATGACGTGGGCCGTCGCACACGATCACGCCGAGTGTCTTGCACACCGGGCACCACACCGGATCGTGTTCATACGCTTGTTCGCGACCGTGGAGCACGTCCTGTCCGTCACCGCCCTGCACGATGCCACCGACCGTCGTCGTGTCGCCTTTCACAATGTCGTAGCGTCGCATGGCGCCCTCGCTCACACCGCGCCAGGACGGAGTCGCAGGCTGTTCAGCAGCGTGTCCCACGTTTGCAGGGCGCCAGTTTCGTCCACCGGGGACGTCGCTTCGTCAGGCTTCAAATCAGGACTGCTCGCACCGAGCAGCAACTGAATGGCCGTGTGCGGCTTTGCCAACGTGCTCGGATCGCCCGGCGCGAGCAGGTAGAAGCGGTAGGACGTGATCTCGCCTTCCTTCAGCGCGAACAGCACTTCTTCGGCATCCATCCCGGCCACCGTGCGTTTGCCTTGTCGCAGGATTCGGTAGCTGCCGCTCGATACCTGATCCATCTTCGCGCGCAGTTCAGGAAGCGTCTTGGTCAATGGTTGACCTTGGTCCTCGCTCATCGATTTGCGCATCTGGATCACGAGTAATGCCGGCCGTCCCGGCATCAGCGCGAACGACTGGCTGGCTTCTTCAGGATAGGTTGAAGACCCCGTGACGATTCCGCCATCGAAGCAGAAGCCCGATTCGGTTGGAACCGACCAGTTGTCGCGCGACTTGATGCGCGGATAGAGATCAGTATAAAACCCCTTGAATTTACTCAATGCATCCGGGCCAAATGATCCGGTTGTATGAAATATTTCCTCGCCGTCAAAAACGAAACCCTCAGATTTAAACGACAGCTTTATTCCATCGGTGTGTGACATCTGATAAACAAAAGCTTTGGAGTCGCCTCGTGGCGAAACCTCCGCTTCCAGCCAGGAATGATTCGTCGGTTTATTATTGTCGCTCGGATCGATACGCTTGTTTGTGATCAGGGATTTTTCCAAATCGCCTATTTTTGCTCGATATGTGGTAATTGACGCATTGTGTTGCGTCTCCAGTTTCTCTCCTCGAAACGCGTACCGCTGATTCGAGATTTCGCTTGCTGCAGGCCGGCCGAAAACAAAGCGGCCGATGCACCACGGGCGTGGCTTGGACAACAAGGGATTCGTCATCGTTGGTTCCACTGAAAAGGTCATCGAACAGGCGCACACGCCCATCATTAAGAACAGGAGTCGGCCAATTCTCGTCAACATTTCGGCTCCGGGGCATCTTGCGCGATTTGCACGATGCTGTAGAGGAGCGCCCAGCGCGCCCACGGATGGTTATAGCTTTCCTGATGCACATAGCCTCCTTGGTCAAACGCCATTTGTACGCCGTGAGCCGCGCTACCTTCTGCGCCGCGGGCTGGGGCCTCCGCCGACCAGACCGGCACCGTTCCGTCACCTAGCACGATGCCGTTTTTTGGGATCAGGCAGCGTCGCTGCCCGGCGGTAGTTTCGCTACCTTCTGCACCTCGAATTCGACCGTGACGTTGCGCGAACCCGAGCGAACGCGCAGCGTCCTGGTGTGAGAATCATCGTGTTTCTCACCGAGGAACCTTGCAGCGCGTAGCTCTTCCTCCGTCACGCCAGCCGATTTTCGTAGAGATCGTGAAGCGTGAAACCGGGAGCCGAATTTGAATGTGCGCGATGCCACGCGCGTTCGGAGGCTCAGATCTCGATATACGAGACCGATTGCGACGCCACCAGCTTTGGCGGCGTCGGACATGCGCACCGACAGAGATCGTCGCTTAGCGCCGACTGTCGGCCATCCGGCCCGGTGCTCGAATGACGTGGGCCGTCGCACACGATCACGCCGAGTGTCTTGCACACCGGGCACCACACCGGATCGTGTTCATACGCTTGTTCGCGACCGTGCAGCACGTCCTGTCCGTCACCGCCCTGCACGATGCCACCGACCGTCGTCGTGTCGCCTTTCACAATGTCGTAGCGTCGCATGGCGCCCTCGCTCACACCGCGCCAGGACGGAGTCGCAGGCTGTTCAGCAGCGTGTCCCATGTTTGCAGGGCGCCAGTTTCGTCTACTGGTGACGTCGCCTCTTCCGGCGCCATATCCGAACGTACCGCCCCGAACAGCAATTGAACCGACGTATTCGGTTTGGCCAACGTGCCCGGATTGCCCGGCGCAAACAAATAGAACCTATAAGCCGTGATATCGCCAGCCTTCACTGCGAACAACACCTCCTCCGCCTCTATTCCTGCAATCGTGCGTTTACCTTCACGCAGAATCCGATAACTCCCCGGCAACCTATCCAGTTGCGCTCGCAACTCGGGAAGTGTTTTAGTCAGCGATTGCTTCTGATCCGAATTCAATGCGTTTCGCATCTGAATGACCAGCAATGCGGGGCGCCCCGGCATCAGCGCAAAGGATTGACTCACCTCCTCTGTATAGACTGACGATCCCGTGATAATTCCGTTATCGATACAGAATCCGGTCTGCCTCGGAACAGACCAGTTGTCACGAGCCTCAACTCTTCTGTAAGTATCGTTATAAAGCTCGTCAACGCGCCCAAGAGCCGACGAACCAATTCTACCGACAGTATGAAACAGCACATCATCGGCGTAAATATACCCTTCCGTGTCATATGCGAACGTCACACCTTCGGTCGAGATCTTTTGATATACAAAAACCCGAGAACTTGCTGTCGGTGAAAGCACTTTCTCTAACCATGCATGACCACCAGCCTTGCCGCCACCAGGGTCAGTACGCATCTTTGACTTCAGACTAGTTTCCAAAGAGCTAATGTGTTCCCTGAAAACACCAGATGACACGCCGCGCCTGGCATCCAGCACGTCCCCGCGATATTGATATTTTTGATTGGATATCTCACTTGCTACCGGCCTATCGAATACGAATCGACCGATACACCATGGCCGCAACTTGGACCACAAAGGATTTGACATACTTGATTCCCCAGAATGCGCGACTGAATAAGCAGATATGCAAATGGCAAATAAAAATAGTCTTCCACCGAATTTCAACATGAAGGCTCCTTCACATTTTTTACGATCTGCACAATGCTATAGAGTAACGCCCATCGCGCCCACGGGTGCTCGTAGCTAAATTGATGAGGATAGCCACCCTGCTCGAATACCATCTGCACACCCTTGGCTGGGTCACCTTTTACACCCGGTTTGACCCCGCGCGCCTGGCTGCGAGCCGACCATACAGGCACGGTACCGTCACCTGGAATAATTCCATTTTTGGTATCTTCGAGCGAGATGCAGACGGCGCCAGTCCCGTTAGGTAGTTTCGCAACCTTCTGCACCTCAAACTCTACGGTCAGGTTACGCGCCTCCAAATGCACACGGACTTTCCCGCTGTATTTCCCACTGTACGAGTCGGAGAGAAAAGTCGCGGCGCGCAACTCGTCCTCTGTTACGTCCATCGGCACATTTCCGGTCCAAACCACTTTCCCCCATGAAAGTAGCTCGCCCAGCTTCTGGCCTTTCTCGATTTTTTGCTTGCCCGCAGCGTTCTTTCCTTCATCCTCCGGCATCCCAGGAGGCAATCCACCATTCCCATAGGACACGTATGTTTGTGCGTGGTATCTGTTGGTTATTTGGATTTGACTATCAGTTACCAAGCCCAGAGTGGTTACGAAGTTCTCGTAAACCGTCTGGCCATAACCCGCCAGATTGAGTCGCTCTTTAACATTCCCGGTGGGATCAAGCAATTCTTCCTCAGGCGCCAATCCATACCATTTTTTATTTGCATAGATTTCCTTGAACGCACTTCCATTCTGAGGCAATTGCATGACAGGATCACCATTGATTCGTGCAAATATCCACCACGGCTCCTTTTCGCGATAATCCGGCATTGGCAGCAACTCCAGCGCTCCTGGCGAATTTGCCGCTACCCCCGCAAAGCTCTTCGCCGTCGGTCCAGCAAGTGCACCGTTGATGAAGCTGTTCATCCCGCCTTCATTTCCACCACCGGTTCTGAACCTCTTCGCCACAATTGGCGCGCCCGTTGCAGGCTGAACGTTATGGAAGACACCGTGAATCAAATTCTCAGCGTCACAATTCGCGAGCGCAAACCGAGCCACCAGCCCTCCCATGGAATGCGTCAGTATGATCGCCTTGTCGCTATGATTCTCAGCGATAATCTCCTTGATACCCATCAGGCGCGTCTTTTTCTTGGTCTGCGGGTCTTCGTAATCGGAACCATCGACGACTTGTTTCGCGGAAGCGTCATTCGATTGTAGCCAGTTGTAGCCGATGGCATACACGCGATATCGGAATTTTGTGAAATGAGCAAACTCCAGGGAATCCAGTTCAATCGGACCGCCGCCACCAAAGGCGCCGTACTTTGCCGGATCGGTTCCGATCACTGGGGAAAGCGTCCACTTCTCGCCGTTGGGGTCGGGGTTGATCCAAGGTCCATGTGGCTCGCCGAGCATCTTCGGTTGATTCAGCGTTTCTTCGAGCCACGCCAATACCGGGTGGTAGCTTGTGCGATGGATCGAGCCCCAGCCACGTCGCCTCGCTTCTGCTTCGTCGATGGATTGCTCGGGCGCGTTGTTGTTGCCATGCTTGCCGACATTAATCGGCCCGAGCGGGGTAACTGCGGCGTTTTCCGGGTTGAAATCGGTTTGTCGCGAAGAGGGCCCTTGACACCATAACCCGATAAGAGCGGGCAGTGCTGCGAGATTTCCCAGCATGCCGTCCGTATTCGGCGCATAGAACATTTCCTCACCGGTCTTCTTGTTCGCTAAGAGCGATCCCATGATACCTGGTAGAAAAATCACCGGAATAATCGGTCGCACATCGCAAAGCAACTCCTTTTGCCGCGTATCGCTCGCCGGGGTGAGCGTAAACGTTCCATACGACGAGCCGTCCGGCGCAGTCCGCCCCATCTGTCGCACAACTTCTTGCTCGGCATCGTCGCTGAACGGCGAGTCGCCCCCTTGATTGCCTGCCTGATTGTCGCTCATAGAGTTTTCTGGATCAGTTTGAATCGTTCAAGAAGGGCTCACTCCGAGCCGTTGCTCGGGCTCGCGGGCGGTTCCGGTCGAAGCGCATGCAATTTCAGCGTCTCGATATCCTCATTTTTCTGTTCGGCAACGTGGCCCAACTCATTCGTCACTCCCTTGATACGAGTGCCGTCGCCCCGCACCAGTTCATAGGGGTGATTCTTCAGCACTTCGCCGGAGATACGATCGCGCAATACGTACGGATCGTTGAATTTGGTCTGCGGCAGGCTGTTCATATGCTGCGCAATCGAACTCGGCCCTTGCCTGCTGAGCGACGCCGATTTGATCGTGCGCGGACCTTGCGTGCCGTCTTCGATACCCGCCGCCACCCATCTCGTGTACGAGCCCCCCGCCTTGACGATGATTTCGTCGGCATCGAGCACAATGCGCTTGGCCTTCACGGTCACGTCTTTGCCCGCGTTGACGTTCACGTCGTCCGTATTGGCCGAGAGCTTGATCGGACCTTTCGCCGTGACGAAGAATGCCCCCAGTTTCTGCGCGAAGAAGCTGACCTTTTCCGCGGCCGCCACAACGAGCGACTTCCCCGTTGCAACATACGTATTCTCGTTACTGACGACGTTGACCTCTTTCTCCGCCACGATATGCGCCGAGTTGTCCGCGACCAGTGCAATGTCTTTCGGCGTCGATACCAGGATGTTCGGTTGCGCAAATCCGTTGGCGCTGCCGGTGCCACCGCCCGCCGTTATCCCGCCTGACGTATCTCCCGACACCGGGTGCCGGATATCCTTCGACAGCGTCTTGAGCGCGTCCTGTCCGGTTTGCAGCGATTCCGCCTGAGCGGTCGTGCTTGCGCTAGACAGCGATTCGATCAGCATCTCCGCCTGCTGCAACCGCGATCGCGCCTCTTCCACGCCCATTTGTTCGTCGTCGTAGGCTTTCGAATGGGCGCTGATGGACAATCCCTTACTGGCACGAACCGCACCGAACTCGTCAGCGTGCAGGATGAAACCGGCACCCAGATACTGGCCACGCGTGTTGCCGTCGTGCTTGATCAGGTAGCCCTGCGTCAGGGCCGCATAGCTTTTGCCGGTATAGCTGACCAGCCGCGTCCCGCTTTGATTCGTGGAATCGTCATGGACAAGCGAGTTGTAGGCGCCGGTCTTGCCGAACCCCTCCGACTGGAACCCGGACATCAACGCATTTGAATGCCATTGAGACGGCGTCGTGCCGCCATTGATACGTCCCAATACGAACGGCTTGTCGCAGTCACCGTTCCAGTAGCCGACGATGACCCATTCGCGCGCTCTTGGAACGTGAACCGCGCCGTAACCATTGCCCGTATCGGATTGAAGCGACGACAGCAATGGCGACGAATTGAAGGTGTCCGCCGGATTCTTGTGATCCCACGCGAAATGCACCCTGATCTGGTTCCGGTCGTTCGTCCACGCTTCCGCACCGTCCGGCGTCACGACGAGCGCATGTTCGATGGCCATGACCGGCTTGGGATGATCCAGCGGGCTCCGGTATTCGACCGTCGCGGGCTGCGCCTCGACTTCAAGCACGAAAAATCCTGCCGAGCCATCGGCCTCATGTCCGGGTGTATTGAATCGCTCGTGGTGAATTGCCTGCTGTTCGGCGAGCGTTGCGCGAAGACTTTGCGGAAACTCGACGATCTGTTGGCCGACCGGCACGTTGTTCTCGATGTACCAGCGCGCCTCAACGGTCAGAAACTCCCGCTTCTTCGCGTCGCCGTCTCCGTGACGGGGATGTCCGTTCAACACAAACCTCGAACCGGCATCGAGCCAACGCACGCCGCCTACACCGAAATATCGGCTTGCACGCGCATCCCATACCTGCACGCGCCGCCTCGCGCGCGCCTCACCCGTGTCCGAGCTGGAATATCCGTAGGCCGTCGATTCATAAACCGTCATCGGCGCGTCAGGAACGCTTTGCTCGGCGTTCTGACGAGGCTCGTCCACAACAAAACTTGTCGCGGCGAGTGCACTCTCAACCTGAAAATCGGAAGCGGGCCGCTTGTAGTCAAACGCACGTGACATGTATCGCGTGCTCTGCATCGTCTGCACGGCGGCCCAATGGGCGAAACCGTCGGACTCGTTGCTGTCGTTTGCGCGGATAAATTCGACCGGCTTTGCTTCAGGCAGTGTCGAGACGCGGTCCACGACGACGAGCGTCGTCTTGGGTGTGTCACCGCTTTCGTGGACCCAGTAGAAATACCAACCCTCGGCCTCAGCCAAACGGTTCACGAAGTGAAGATCGGATTCGCTCTGCCTGCACCATGAACGCTTGGCGGGATCGGACGACAGTGCGAAACGATACTGCCCGCGCAATTGTGGATACCGATCGAGCACGTCGGAAATGATTTCCCGGGCGTCTTTCTCGAGCCAGCCTTCTTCGTTGTGGGTTTTTTCAAGGAAGACCAGCGCCGACGAAAACTCGATCTGGTACGTCGAAAGTCCACCGTTTCCGCCCAGATAGGCGACCCGATGCACGAAACCATGGACCGGACGATAAACGGGAACGGCAAAGGGCGCAGTGACCTGCTGAATCTGCAGCGTAACGGGCTGGTGCATCAGCGACAGCAGCGCAGTATCGTCGCGTGTCGACGCAACGTCGATCGTATACGAATAATCGCGCCCGATTCTGGCCGATCCGCGTGCCCGTAATGGCACCAGCGTGTTCTTGCCAAGTGGCGTATCGAGCATCAACAGACGCCCCTGCTGCAAAAC
This sequence comes from Burkholderia cepacia complex sp. TUM26381, assembly GCF_057439935.1. Taxonomy (NCBI): domain Bacteria; kingdom Pseudomonadati; phylum Pseudomonadota; class Betaproteobacteria; order Burkholderiales; family Burkholderiaceae; genus Burkholderia; species Burkholderia cepacia complex sp. TUM26381. The sequence continues at coordinate 1,733,146 of NZ_CM172007.1, forward strand.
GCCCCTGTTGATCGCCTCACGGAGGTCGCGCGATGCCAGGTCCCCGAGTGCGGACGGTCTGATATCCATTGTCGTTTTCTCTCTCAGGTTCGACCGTCACGACAGCGACACAAAAACAGACGGTCAGCCGGTGGCGACGTAAAGTCGCTCTTGCCCGAGTTTATCTCAGATTAATGAAACTCAAGCGACGAACGTCAGGCAATCATTTACACGTCGCTGTCACCAAGAATTTGCGCGGGGTCTACTTTCAGCATTAACGCGAGCAACGATCAAATCATCGATCGACAAATTGGCAACGCCATATCAGGCCGAAGGTCGAACGCCCAACGCAATACCGGCAACACCTTTTCGCCGTCTACGATACTCAATGACTGCATGAATGAAAATCGGCGCAGTCAATGCGCGAGACGCAACTGCAGCGGGCGTTCCACCCGGGAAAACGACTGGATACAGGCTCACCGGCGTCGCGCAAGATAATCCGCAAGCGTGTGAACTTTGTGAACAACTGAAAACCCTGTCTGCGCTGTCCGCTGACCAACTGCGGGAAATGACGTCGCGGATAAGGTCGCTATCGTCGCAGCCTGAAAGGCGCGCGGCGATCTGTCCGGAAGCGGCGGTGCAGGTTATGAAGCCGTTAATCGAGGCGGCGTGGGGGCAACACGGCACGCGCTCGGGCGTGAGAAATGACCTTTTCGAGCGTCACTTGGACAACGTCGCCCGCACCGTATATTCGCCTTCGAGCGCACCGTGATCCGGCCGCACGAAATAACGCGATGCATCGAGATCGGCCGGCATCGGTTCGACCGGGAAGCCGTGCTTCTCCCACGCATCGAGGCCGCCCTTCAGCGCCCGGATGTTGTGGATCATCTTCTTGCGCTGCATCTTCGCGATCAGGCGCTTGGCCGTGGCTTCGTTCGGACACACGCAATAGACGACGATCGGCCGTTTCAGCAATTCCGGATCGAGCAGGTCCGGCGAATCGAGATCGACCGGCACCGCGCCGGCGATCCGGTACGGCTCGCGCTCGCGGATCGCTTTCGGCCGCGCGTCGAAGATCAGCGGCGGTTCGTCCGACGTCATCATCTCGACGAGCTGCGGCGGCGAGATGCGCACCTGCGCGAGATAGCGGCGGAACTGCACGCGGCGCACCCAGCGGTACAGCAGGAACGTGATGAAGATCGCGAGGAACGCGTCGAGGATCGTGCCGCCGCTCGCGCGCACCCACAGCACGAACTGGACGATCTGGTCGTGAATGGCCGCGCCGCCGACCAGCCAGAACGCAGCCCACAGCGACGCGCCAGCCAGATCCCAGAACAGGAACACGCCGACGCCGATCGCTGTCGTGCCGAGCAGCGGCGCCGACACGAGGCCGAGGCCGGGCAGGAATTTGGACAGCACGAGCAGCGGTGCGCCATACCTTTCGAATACGTTACGGGCAAAGCGCAGCGTCGTGTCGAGCGACAGCGAGAAGCGCACGAGGCCATTCAGCAGGCGCCGGCCGCGCGTGCGGCCCATGAAGAACCACAGCGAATCGGCCAGCATCGTCGCGCCGATCGCCGCCGCGAACATGCTGACCCAGGATGCCTGCCCCATTGCCGCCATCGTGCCGCCGAGAATCAGCATCGGTACGGCCGGCACCGGCACGCCGAGCTGCGTGATCAACACGCTCGCGAACACGGCCCATGGGCCGAGCGACGATGGAATAGCAATCGGAAAGTGCCACACGGCGGCGCTCCTGGAAGACATGCGGGCCGCGCGACGAGGCCGTCGGACGGCTGCGCAACGGTCGCCGCGGCACGTCCGCGACCGACCGGTGCATCACGCGCATTCTAAACGGGTTTGGCCGCGATCGCGCGGAACACCGGCCATCGGCGCGGGCTTTGCGCCGATGGCGGCACTTCCGTGACAGTCACACGTCGGGACGCGGCGCGAGCCGGGCGACATGCTCCGCGTAGTCGGGAAACGCGGCGGCCAGCGCGGCCGCATCCGCCAGCTCGAATTCCGAGAACTCGAAGCCCGGCGCAACCGTGCAGCCGACGAGCGCAACATGCTCCGGCGACGCGCAACGCGCACCGAACCAGCTGCCGGCCGGCACGACCGCCTGGAACACGGTGCCCGGATGCGTGAGCGGGTTACCGAGCCGGTGGATCGTCAGCCCGTCGCGCTCGTCGAGCACCCACACTTCGATCGGGTCGCCCGCGTAGAAATGCCAGACTTCGTCGGAACGGATCCGGTGCCACGACGAATACGCGCCGTCGCACAACAGGTAGTAGATCGCGGTCGACGCAGCGCGTGGCGCGCCGTCGGCCGGACGCACGACCGGATCGGCCGCGCGGTAGGTTTCACGGAAATAGCCGCCTTCGGGATGCGGCTGCAGGTCGAACTGGCGAATCAGGTCGGTGGCGGAAATCGGCATGGCGGATGACGTCGGTAAGGTAGGAAACCGGCATCCGGCGGCCGGCCCGGGTCATTACCCGTGCGACCGGTTCCAGCCGGATGCCCCTGCGTCGATCGCCGCGGCCATGCACGCGGCGAACAAGCGGACACCGGCCGATGCTGCCAGAACTGCATGCAGGGATGCAACCTCGCGCGTGCAATCCCGGTCCTGCGGGCGGGTTCGCGGCGCCCGCTTCCGGCGCGCTGCGACAGCGGCGACAGCCGCGCTTGCGCGCGAAGCGCCGGCCAGCGCTTCGCGTGTTTCATCGGGCAGATGTGCGGCACAAATGCATACAGCTGCGTCCTGCTCGGGCAGTGCATGCATCGACGCGTACCGCGTACGGCTACGCGGCCGCCGTCGCGCCCGGCTCGCCGTGCCGCACCAGCAACACGGGCCGGTCGGCCGCCCGCAGCAGCGATTCCGCGACGCTGCCGAGCAACAGCCGGCGCAGGCCGTGCCGCCCGCTGGTGCCCATCACGATCAGGTCGGCGTCGGCTTCGGCCGCCGTGCGCATCAGCACCGTCGCGACGTCCTCGCCGTACGCATCGAGCGCGCGCACGGTGCCCTGCACATGCTGCTGCGCGAGCACCGCTTTCGCATCGTCGAGCACCGGCGTCGCGGCATCGGTCGCGGCCGCATCGCCGTCGCGCTCGGCCGCGAAACCTGCGTCCACATCGACGAGTTGCGGCCGATGTTCGACAACATACGCGCAGGTCACTTCACCGCCGGACGCCGCCGCGATCCGGATCGCCTCGTTCAGCGCGAGACGCGCGCTCGGGCTGCCGTCGAGCCCGACGAAAATCCGCTTGTACATGGTCCGTCCCTCCGACCGGGCACGCGTCGCGCCTGGCGCCACGGCGGCCCGTTACCGCAAGCCGGCCCGATGCCGGCTCGCCTGCCGAACAGTCTGCCCCACGTGCCGACGCGCGCGTTGATGCGCGTCAAGCGCGGCCGGCGCGCCCGCTGCTTCACGCCATTTGCCGCAATTTCTGCTGACCCCATTACAAAAAACGTGTAAAACGCGCACAATTTCATCTTGAAAATAGTCGTTGCACGCAGCCGGTGCGAGTTTTCCCCGGTTTTGCCGCGCTGCCCGAGTGCCCCGGGCAGCCCGAACAACAGAATGGCCATCGAATGACCGCCAGTGGAACCCCGACGCGTGACGCCCGAGGGCCCACGCGCCTCCAGATCATGTTACGCCAGCCGCTCGCGGCCGGCGTCGTTGCGCTGTGCGCCGGCGCCGTGCTGTCGCTCGGCGTCGCGCTGCTGGTGCGCGAGCAGTGGCAAGGCGCCGTCCGTACGCGTTTCGAACGCCGCACGACGCACGTGACCGCGATGCTGCGCCACGAGTTGCAGGCCGGCGTCGCCGTGCTCGAAGGCGCGCGCGGCGCGTTCGGCCTCGTCCCGGACATGACGCCCGAGCAATGGCGCCGCTATGCGGAGACGCTCGATCTCGACAGCGGCCGCTCGCCGGTCCGTCAGATCGGCTATGCACCGCTGTCGCCCGCCACCCGCAGCGCCCTCGCCGGCGCGAAGCCGTTGCCGCCCGGTCCGCTCGCGGCCGCGGCGCTCAGCGCGCCCGCGTCGAACTCGCCGGTCGTCCGCTTCGGCGCGTCCGACGCGGCGCCGCTGACGCGCGCGCTTCAGACCAGCGACATCGCGCTCGGCGTCCACCCGGTCGACGACGATACCTCGCGCGACGCACGCACCCTTACGCTGTTCCTGCCCGTGACCACGTCGCCGCGCGCGGCCGCCACGCCGTCCGGCACGCGCGAAGCCGGTGCCGACGGCGTGCTGTTCGCGGCGCTGAGCCCGCGGCGGCTGGTGGAGCGCGCGCTCGACGCGGAACGCGGGATCGACCTGTGGATGACCGCAGGCGGCGATTCGCGCGCAATCGGCAGCCTCGAGACGACGACCGACGAGGCGTCGGCATCGCCCGACCTGCTGCGGCGCACCGACGTGCTGAATTTCGGCGGCACCGTGCTGACGCTCGCCTATTCCGCCGACGGCCGCCCGAGCGCGACCGGCGCGCAGCGCGCGGCCGGCACCGTGCTCGGCGCGGGGCTGATCGCGTCGATCGCATTCGCGGTGCTCGTCCATGCGCTGGTGCGCGGCCGCGCCGGCGCGGCCGCCGATGCCGGCGCGAGCAGCCGCGGCATCCTCAACGAGGCGCGGATGATGGGCATCATCCGTTCGTCGATGGAAGCGATCATCACGATCGACGAGAAGCAGACGGTCGTGATCTTCAATCCGATGGCCGAGCAGGTGTTCGGCGTGTCCGCGATGGAAGCGATCGGTGCGCCGCTGTCGCGCTTCATCCCCGAGCGGTTCCGCGCCGCGCACGCGAAGCACGTCGACCAGTTCGGCGTGACGGGCGTGTCCGAGCGGCAGATGGGCCGCCAGCGCGTGCTGTTCGGGCTGCGCGCGAACGGCGAGGAGTTTCCGATCGAGGCGTCGATCTCGCAGATCCGCGACGCGTCGGGCAAGCTTTATACGGTGATGCTGCGCGACATCACCGAGCGGCTGCGTGCCGAGAACGCGCTGAAGCAGTCGCGCGAGGAGTTGCGCGAACTGTCGGCGAACCTGCAGAACGTGCGCGAAGAGGAAAAGACGCGCATCGCGCGCGAACTGCACGACGACCTCGGGCAACAGCTCACTGCGCTGAAGATGGACCTGTCGGTCGTCGAGCAGCAATTGCGCATGCCCGGCCACGCGCAGCCCGGCGAAGGCGTGCAGTCGCACCTGCAGGGCATGCGGCGGCTGATCGACGCGACGGTCGCGTCGGTGCGGCGCATCGCGGCCGACCTGCGGCCGGTGATGCTCGACGATCTCGGCCTCGTGCCGGCGATCGAATGGCTCGCGAACGATTTCACGAACCGCTACGGCATCGATGTCGAGCGCCACATCGAAACCGGCGGCCTCACGTTCACCAGCGCAGGCGCGACCACGCTGTTCCGCATCGTCCAGGAAGCGCTGACGAACGTCGCACGCCATGCGGATGCGACGCGCGTGGCGCTGCGGCTCGACATCGAGGAAGGCTTTTGCGTGCTGCGCGTCGCGGACAACGGCCGCGGCGCGGCGCCCGGCGGTCCGGCCCACGAGGACAAATCGTTCGGCCTGATCGGCATTCGCGAACGCGCACACATGCTGGGCGGCACCGTGACGATCGACACCGCGCTCGCGCGCGGTTTTTCGATTACCGTTGCATTTCCGCTCAGCACCGTTCAACAGGAAACGCTCATCACATGATCAAGGTGCTCATCGCCGACGACCATACGCTCGTACGCGACGGTCTGCGGCACATTCTCCAGAACGCCACCGGATTCGAGGTGGCCGGCGAAGCCTGCGACGGCCCGTCGACGATCGCGCTCGTGCGCGCGACGCCCGCGCAGGTGCTCGTGCTCGACCTGTCGATGCCGGGCCGCAACGGCGTCGAACTGATCAAGCAGATCAAGGACGAGAAGCCCGCGCTGCGCGTGCTCGTGCTGACGATGCACGCGGAGCAGCAATACGCGGTGCGCGCGTTCCGCGCGGGCGCGTCCGGCTACCTGACGAAGGAAAGCGCGAGCGCGGAGCTGGTCGGCGCGGTCACGAAGGTGGCGTCGGGCGGCGTTTACGTGAGCCTCGCGATGGCCGAGCAGTTCGCACAGAGCCTGAACGAGCCGGCCGAGACGCTGCCGCACCAGCGGCTGTCCGACCGGGAATTCGACGTGTTCCGGCGCATCGCCGCCGGCCAGACGCTGACCGAGATCGCGAACGCGCTATGCGTGAGCGCGAAGACGGTCAGCACCTACAAGACCCGGATCCTGGAAAAGATGCAGATGCCGCACGAAGCGGCACTGGTGCGTTACGCGATGCGGCACAAGCTGCTCGACGAAACGGACGACGTCTAGCCCGGTATCGCGGGCCCGGCCGGGCCCGCGCATGCCCTTTACTTCGCGGGCACCGGGCACGCGAGGTCGCCCTCCTCGCAGGACAGATAGCCCTTCAGCGTTTCGGTGCGCGCTTTCGTCAGATCATCGAGGCAGGTCGATACGACCATCGGGTACACGCTGCCGCCCTCTGCGTTCGCGCTCGAGAAATTGCATTCGGCATCGCGGTACGCAATCCATGCGCGCTGCGCATTCACGAGCTTGTCGGCGAGCGGCCGCGCATCGCGCAGGCGCCCGGTCACAGCCTGGTAGGTCCGGTTCAGCTCCCCGTCGGATTTCTTGTACGCGCGATCGGCACACGCCGTCATCGTCGCCTGATCCGTCGCGTCCGCACAATTCGCTTGTGCATGGGCGACGTTCGCCAGCAGCGCCAGCGAGCACAGCAGACCGGTCAAGACACGCATGGATGCTCCTTGTTGTTCGTTGAAATGTGGAACCCGGTGCCGGGCCGGTTGCCCTGCCGCGCCTCGGCGCGCGGCGACACCGTCCGCGATGCTAGCGCACGCGCGAACGGTTGTCAGCCGGCGCCTTGCATATCGGCCCCGCACGCCTACACTGGAAAATCGATACGCCGTTTCAGGCCGCGCTATCGCATCCATCCCGTCTTCGCTTCCGCCGCATTCCTCAGCGCATTTCGCGTTCGCGACGCCGAGCGGGCGTGACGTTTCGTCAGCCGGTTTCCTCCGCCCAGCACAACGCGCAAGCGCCGTCGCTCACCTGGAGGAAATCATGAGCTATCACCTGGAAGGCCGTCTGCTCGAGGTCTGCAACTGTCGCGTGCTGTGCCCGTGCTGGATCGGTGAAGATCCGGATTTCGGCGTCTGCGACACCATCGTCGCCTGGCATGTCGACAAGGGCACCGTCGACGGCGTCGACGTCGGCGGCAACACGATCGCCGCCGTGTGCCGCGTGCCGGGCAACATCCTGCAAGGCAACTGGACGGCCGCGATCTTCGTCAGCGACACGGCGTCGGAGGCGCAGGAACAGGCGCTGCTCAAGGTCTATACGGGCCAGGCCGGCGGCCCGATCGCCGAGCTCGCGAAACTGATCGGCAAGGTCGTGTCGGTCGAGCGCGCGCCGATCACGTTCGATGTCGTCGGCGCCCGCGGCACGCTGTCGATCGGCACCGACTACCACGCGGAACTCGAGCCGTATCTCGGCCCGACCGGCGCGCAGACGACGCTGGCCGACACGGTGTTCTCGACGGTACCCGGCGCCCCCGTGTTCGTCGGCAAGGCGCCCGTCTACCGGTCGAAGAACGCGGCGATCGGCATCGACGTCGATCTGAAGGATCACAACGCGCTGCAGAGCACGTTCCTGTTCGACGCATGAATCACGATCGTACATAAACGGCCATGGCCGCGCGGTTGCACCGGCGCCTGTTTCCGTTCGTGCTCGCGAGCCTCGTCGGGTTTGCGTGGGTCACGCTGTGGGCGTGGACGCGCAGCCCGTACGGGCGTTATCTCGAACACGGCGACGACGCGTCGTCCTTGCCGTTCAGCACGCTGTGCCGCGCGCTGCCGGGCGGGGCACTGTGGCTGCCGGCCGCGTTCGACGCAGCAGCCTGGACGCTGATGATCCTCGCGATGATGCTGCCGACGACGCTGACGCTGTTCGACACATTCGCGCGCGTCGTGTCGGGCCGCCCCGACCGCACGTGGCTGCTCGCCCTCGTCGGCCTCGGCTACGTCGCGGCATGGAGCGGCTTCGGTCTCGTCGCGCACGGCCTGCACGCGCTGCTGCTGACCGGTGTCGCACACGTGCCGGCGCTTGCGTGGCGCGGCTGGTTGATCGGCGCGGCCGTCTTCGCGCTCGCCGGCGCGTTTCAGTTCAGCGGATTGAAGGCGCGCTGCCTCGAGCGTTGCCGCACGCCGCTCGGTTTCGTGATCGGCCACTGGCGCGGCCGCACGCCGTGGCGACACGCATTCGCGCTGGGCGCGAGTCACGGGCTGTTCTGCGTGGGGTGCTGCTGGGCGCTGATGCTGCTGATGTTCGTCGTCGGGGCCGGCAGCCTCGGCTGGATGCTGGCGCTCGCCGCGCTGATGGCCATCGAGAAGAACGCCGTGTGGGGACGGCAACTCACCGCGCCGCTCGGCGCCGCGCTGTTCGGCGCGGCCGTGCTGATCGTCGCCGGCCACGCGTGAGCCCGCGATGCGTCCGCCCGCTTCCGCACTCGCGTCGAACATGCGGCCGGGCGTGCGCGTCGCCGCGCTGACGTCGGTCGCGATGCTTGCATTCGCATCGAATTCGCTGCTGTGCCGGCTCGCGCTGCAGGCCGGACGGATCGACGCGGCCAGTTTCGGCAGCGTGCGCCTCGTGTCGGGCGCGCTGATGCTCGCGCTCGTCGCGCGCGCAGGTGCGCGGCGGCCCGCCCAGCCGGCGGACTGGCCCGCGGCGGCGATGCTGTTCGCGTACGTCGTGTGCTTCTCGTTCGCGTACCTGACCGTCAGCGCCGCCACCGGGGCGCTGATCCTGTTCGGCGCGGTGCAACTCACGATGTTCGCGGCGGGATGGCGCGGCGGCGAACGGTTCGCTCCCCTGGGCTGGGCCGGATTTGGCGCGGCGCTGGCCGGGCTGCTGTATCTCGTCTCGCCGGGGCTGGCCGCGCCGACGCCGAGCGGCGCCGCGCTGATGACGGTCGCCGGTATTGCGTGGGGCATCTATTCGATACGCGGCCGCCGGACAACCGATCCGGTCGCGGCGACCGCCGGCAATTTCATGCGGGCCGCGCCGCTGGCGCTCGCGTTGAGCGTCGTGCTCGCCGCCCGCATTCACCTGACGCCGGCCGGCATCGTGCTCGCCGTGCTGTCCGGCGCACTGACTTCCGGGATCGGCTACGTGATCTGGTACGCCGCGCTGCGGTACCTGACCGCGATGCGCGCCGCGGCGGTCCAGTTGTCGGTGCCGCCGATCGCCGCATGCGGCGCCGTGCTGTTTTTGTCGGAACAGCCGACCTGGCGGCTCGCGCTCGCGTCGGCCGCGATCCTCGGCGGCGTCGCCGCCGTGCTCGCGAGCCGGGCCCGCAGGGCGGACGTCGCGCCGCCGTGACGCGAATCTCGCGTCGTACCGCGACCGCCCCGTCCGCGATGCCAGCGCGTACGGCGGACAGTCAGCCGGCGCGTCGGTCATGCGCGCCGCAGGATGTCCGCGACCGATTCGGCCGACGGCAATTCGTAGGTCCGCCAGATCAGCATGCCACGCCGGTCGATCACCTGGACCTGGGTGCTGTGATTGTCCAGTCCCGTGAGACCACCGCCGAACAACGCCTGCAACACGTCGACATCCCGCAGCTCCGGTGCGGCCGCGATCCAGCCCGGCCCCGCGTGGAAACGCGCGAGCCACGCGCGCATCCGCGCGGGCGTGTCCTCGAGCGGGCTGATGCTGAGCGACAGCAACTGCACGTCGCGGTGTCGGTTCGAACCGAGTAACCCTTGCACGCGCTGGAACACGGCTCCCTGGATCGGACAGGTCGACGAACAGCTCGTGAAAAACAGCTGCAATGCGCTCACCCGGCCGTTCAGCAAAGTGTGCAAGCGGGTCGCGCGGCCGTCCGCTGTGCGCACCGGCACGTCCGGCACCGGTACCGACGGCGTGACACGCCCGCCGTGATAGCCGACGATCGGCGCGGCGCGCGCCGCGCCGGGCCGCAGCGCCGCCAGTGCGAGCGCGGCCAGCCACGCGCGCCGTTGCCGGGCACGCTCATCGAATGTGCTCACGTCACGCCTCCATTCAGATATCGCCACAGCGCGGTGCAGTCGCGCTCGCTGAGCGTGTAGCGCGGCATCGCGACGTTGATCAGGACATAGGCCGGATCGAGCCCGGTGCGCAGCAGCGCGCAGAAGGCGTCGCGATCGTAGCGCGTCGGCGGGCCGCCCCGCCGGGCGCGCAGCGCGGTCAACCCGTCGGGCGTGAGACGCGGCGCAAGCGAGTTCGGCACGGCCGGCCCTGCGCCCGCCGCATGACAGTTCGCGCAGTGCACCACCTGCGGCGGCAGACTGTCCGGATGGGTCGACAGCCGCCCGTGCAGCGGCGCCTCGCCGCCGAAAAGCGCGTGGCCGCGTGTGACGTCGTCTGCCGCGGCAGCGCGCCCGCCGGACATTGCCGTGACGATGCCGGCAGCCGCCACGCAAGCGGCGATCCGCCGCCCGAATCGCGACGGAGGCGTCACGAGATCTGCAGCGACGTCGATACGCTCGGCACGCCGTTCGCATCGAGCGCGAACAGCATGTAATAGCCGGGCAGCACGACGCCCGCGTCCGACGGGATCGCGAGCCGGTACGACGTTCCGGTCACTGCCGCGATCGACAGCGGAATGCGGCGCTGATCGTTGTTCGTCGTATGCGTCACCGACGACAGGCGCATCAGCACGAACGACGCGACCGGGCCGCGCGTCGCGACATCGATCGACGCGCCGCGAGTCGCCGCCGCAGGCGCGCTCGCGATCGCGGGCCGCGCGGCCGGCGAGCCGTCCGCATTGAGCAGGTAGGGCGGTGTGAGGATTTCGGCGTTCAGGTGATTGGTCGCGCAGCCGCTGCCGCACTGCCCTCCGCCGCCGGCGAACACACGGCCGTCCGGCAGCAGAATCGCGGTGCTGTGATAGGTGCGCGGCGTCTGCATCGGCTTCAGCAGGTTGAAGCGCCGGGTCTTCGGACTCCAGATCTCCGGAACCATGATCGCCGTGGTGTCGGTGAACGGCATCGGCAAGCTCTGGCCGCCGATCATCACGATGCTGCCGTCCGGCAGGATCACGCTGTTCGCGAACGCGCGCTGGTAGGTCATCCCGTTCAGCCGTTGCACCGCAACCGGCTGGTTCGGCCCGCGCGTGATGTCGATCTCGTAGACCGCGTTCGACGCATAAGTCGACGCGCTGCCGTTCTGCTGGTACGACTTCGCGCCGCCAGCCTTCAGGATCTTGCCGATGTCGTACAACGACGCGGTGCCGTTGATGCTGTACGGGTCGGTCCCGCGCGTGCCGGCGGACTGGATTGCGCCGCTGCCGGTGGTCGAGATCCAGTTCATCTGCGCACTGGGGCCGGCGTGGAACACGCTGCCGTTGCCCTGCGCAAACAGCCACAGGTGGTTGTCGCCCCGGTAGATGCCTTGCGGATCAGGGCCAACGATGCCGGTTTCCGGTACGCCGGGCAACACCGTCCAGCTGCCGCCGTTCCAGATCTCCGCGCTCTTGCCGCCCTGGCCACCGCTCCACGAACCGCCGAGCGTCAGCACCGAGCCATTCGACAGCAGCGTGTCGCCCTGATAGCCGCGCGGAATGTTCATCGTCGCCGACGCACTCCACGTGTTGCTGTTCCAGTCGTACAGCGTCGTCTTCGGGCTGCTGTCGCCGCCGTTGACGAGCAACCTGCCGTCGGACAGCATCGCGGTGCCCGGGCAGAACATGTCCGAGCCCGCGGATGTCTCCAGGAACTGCGTTGCCCGGTTCGTCGCCGGATCGAACAGCGCGGTCTGCGTCTGCGTAGCCTTGCTGCCGACGTCATTCTGGAAGCTGAGGGTCTGGTCCGCCGACCACATCACGAGCTTGCCGTTCGGCACGTTCGCAATCCCGATCGGATTGACCGGCAACGGAATGACGGCACTCCACGCGGACGGCAGCGTGACCGGGAAACTTTGCGGCAAGCCAAGCGTAAACTGGTCGTTCAGCGCACCCGCGCCCTGGCACGGGTACTGGATCAGCGCGGCGCCGTCCGACAGCGCCCCGCCGCTCACGTTCAGGCACATTCCGCTCGCCACCGACATGAGCCGGTAGTACGAGCCCGACGCGGCTGCGACGGTCCACTGGTCGTTCGTCTGAGCATCGCCCTGGCATGGATACTGGATCACCGGCGTTCCGCTCCCGCCGGCTCCGCCCGCCACGTTCAGGCATTGCCCGGTGCGCTGGGACACGACGTGGTAGCCGCTGCCGGCCGGCAGCAACGACCACCCTGCATTGCTCTGGGTCGAGCACGCGCCTTGCACGATCGCCGCGCCCGCCCCGGTCGAGTTGCCGCTGATCGTCAGGCAACGGCCGCTGCCCGCGGACGCGATGTTGGAGAACGCGGCGACGGGTAGATACAGGTTGAACTGATCGTTCAGCGCGCTGGCGCCCTGGCACGGATACTGGATCAACTGCGCGCCAGATGCGCGCGAGCCGCCATTGACGTTCACGCACATGCCGCTCGAGACCGACACGATCCGGTAGCTTGCCCCGACGGCCGTGATGGTCCATTGGTCATTGGTCAGGCTGTCGCCCTGACACGGATACTGGATCAGCGGCGTGCCGCTGGTGCGCGAGCCGCCCGGTACGTTCAGGCACAGACCGCTGCCTTGCAACACGATGTGATAGTTGGCGCCGACAGGCACGAACGACCACGTCGTGTTGCCTTGTCCCGCACACGAGACCTGCACGATGCCCGCGCCGGATGCGCCCGAGTTGCCTGCGATCGCGACGCACTGGCCGCTGTCTGCCGACACGAGGTCCGAATAGGCAGCCGTGACCGCCGCCGCGGCGCTCGATGGCCACCACGCAACGAAAAACGACGCACACGCCCACAAGAACGCCTGTTTCCAGGCAAGCACCGACACTCGCATGATCCCCCCGTCGCTCGGTATTAATTTCCGGCCGTATTAAAACGTCGAAACCAGGGATCGGGATGTGCGCTGGGCCACTCAATGAAGACGGCGCAAAAAAGCCCGCACGCGACAGCGTGCGGGCTTTTTCGATACGGCCTCCGGTTACGACTCCGAAGACCGCGATGCAGCGATCTGCTTAGTGGCCGAAGTACACCGACGAGCGATCGGCGGCGGCCGGCACGACCACGCGCTGGCCGGACTGCGACGTGGCGGCGGCATTCGCGCCGTAACCCGTTGCGTCGGCTTGCGCGCCGGTGTTCTGCGCGGCGGCGATCTTGGCCTGGGCGGCCTGGATGTTTTCCGGATAGTTCATCCAGTCGTTCGGGTTGTAACCGGCCTTTTCAAGCTGGACCAGTTCGGCGCGCACTTGTGCGCGCGTCAGCGGCTGCTGGTTCGATTGAGCGAACGAGACGACCGGTGCGGCCACCAGAGCGGCCAGTGCAACTGCCTTGATCAGCGATTTCATGATGCGTTACCTCCAGGATTGTTTTGTCAGGCGCTTCGGACTCGGGGTCGTTGCGCATGAGTAGAAGTCTAGGAGTCTCGGCTATCAGGGTAAATACTTAAATCGCAAATTCACTGTTGACGGAAACCGTACAATCTCGCGGGAATAAGCCGATTCATCAGATGATTATCGGTGTTCGCGCACCGAATACCGCAATGCGTGACCCGGCGCGCGCCGCCCGCCCGTCAGCGTACGGAATCGGTATCCGCCAGCGCCATCTGCCGGTCGAACAGCAATGCCTTGAGGCGGATCCGGTCATCGGCAGCGGTTTCGCCGAACGCCGCGTGATGCAGCGTCAGCGCCGGCAGCGCCGGGTCGGCATGGACGGCCCGCACCGTGCCGTCGAGCGCCAGCAGCTCGACGCGTCCGTCCGCTTCGAACGGCAGCAGCACGCGCAACGGCTCGCCGGTTGCCGCGATCGGCCGGTCGACGGCAATCGACAGCCCGCTCAGGCTGATGTCATGCACCATCCCGATGCGTTCCGCTCCCGCCGTTTCGCCGCTGCAGCAGGCCGCGATCCGCACCGGCACGCGCGGCTCCGCGCGCGTACGCAACCGGTCGACGAACCCGGGGGGCGACAGGGTCATGAACGGCACGCCGCCCGACGCCTGCACGAACTCGACGGTTGCGCCGAAACGGGACACCGCGGCACGGCCGATCGCCACCGCTTCGACGTCGTCGCCGCGCGTGAATTCGAGCACGGCCGCCGGCTGCGGTTCGACGAACAGCGCGCCCGACGCAGCGACGCCGATCAGCCGGCAGCGCTGCAATGCGCGGGTCGTGCCGACCCGGCGGCGGATGCCGATCGCGGCGCCCACCGACAGGCCCATGCGCGTGGCCGGCGCGGCCGCGCCGGGCGGATCGGTGTCGGCATCCTCGCGCCGGCGTACGGGGCGGAAATGGTCGAACAGGAAAGCGTGCTGCGCGGCATCGCTCAGTGTCGTGCCGGCCGGCATCAGCGCAGCGCCGTCGGCATCGTAGAGATCGAAGCCGAGCGGGATGCCGGCGGAGAGATCGTCGCGCGCGAGCGCGACGTAGTCGGTGGGAAGCCGCATCGGAAAGGCGCGGAGCGACCGCGCGAGCTGTCGTGACAACTTGATTACGGCAGCATCGCGCAGAATCTGAACGGCTTCGTTACTGCGAAGCGCCGCTCGCGTCGGGAGCGGACGGCGCGGGGGGCGGGACCGGTGAGGCGGAAGGCGCGGCACCGGCGCCCGCGCTGCTCCCGCTCGTCACGCTGGCGCTCGTCGGCGGCTGCGCGGGCTGCAGTTGCGATGCGCCGGCCGACAAGGCCGCGGCCGATGCGGCGACTTCGGACGCCGGCACCCATTCCTCGACCATGCCGCCGGACACGGCTTCGGGCGCCGACGCGGCCGAAGCCGCCGCTGCCGAGCCTTCGTCGGCCTCGGCCGGCCGCTCGATACGCTGCGTCCTGACCGGCGCAGGCGCCTTCTTCTGCTCGGGCGGGAACCATGTGTCGAACAGGTCGGTCACGCGCTCGCGCAGCGACGCGAACCAGCCGGGCGACGGCTCGGTATCGAATTTCGCCTTCGTGTCGACGATCCGGGCGCGCTGCGCGCGCTGGAAGAAATCGCCGACGATCGGCAGCGCGCTGTGCGCGCCCTGCCCCCAGTAATCGCTGCGCAGCGTCACGCGGCCGTCGTCGAAGCCGACCCACGCGCCGGCGACGAGGCCCGGCTGCATCAGGATGAACCAGCCGTCCGCGTTGTCCTGCGTCGTGCCCGTCTTGCCGGCCACGTCGCCGCGGATCCCGAAACGCGTGCGGATGCTGCCGCCCGTGCCGCGCGTCACGACATCGCGCATCACGCTCAGCAGCGTCTTGTCGGTTTCGGCATCGAGCGCGCGCTCGGGCGGCGCCGGCGCGTACTCGGCGAGTACTTCGCCCTGGCGGTTCTCGATGCGCGTCACCATCTGCGGCTCGACGTACAGCCCGCCGTTCGCGATCGTCGCGTACGACGCGACCATTTCCTTCAGCGTGACCGGGCTCGTGCCCAGCGCCAGCGACGGCACGCGTTCGAGCGGGCTTTCGCGCACGCCCATGTCGCGAGCGAGCCGTGCGACGGCGCCAGGCCCGACCTTTTCCATCACCTGCGCGGTGATCCGGTTGCGCGACAGCGCGACCGCGTCGCGCAGCGTCATCGGCTTGCCGGTCGGCGGCACGTCGTCGTTCGGCCGCCAGATCTCGCCGCCCTTCAGCGGAATCTCGACCGGCTGGTCGATGAACGTGTCGTCCGGCTTCATCCCGCTCGCGAACGCGACGCCATAGACGAACGGCTTGAACGTCGAGCCCGGCTGGCGCCGCGCCTGCGCGACGTGGTCGAACGGCTCGCTGGTGAAATCGCGGCTGCCGACCCATGCACGGATTTGCCCGTCACGCGGATCGATCGCGAGGAAGCCGGCCTGCACGTCGGTCTTCGCCTTGCACAGCGCGCGCATGAAGCCGCGGTCGGCCGCGAGCAGCTTCATCGCGGCCGCATCGTCCTTGCCGGCATCCTGCGCGGCCTTGTACTCGGGCGACTCGCGCATGAAGGTGCGGAACACCTCGTTGTCGGTGCCGCAGCCGTCGCGGCCGCTCCACGCGTTGTTCGCGATGCCCTGCAGCTGATTGCCCTGCAGCATGAGCGCCTGCGTCGCCATCTGCTGCAGCCGCGAGTCGATCGTCGTGCGCACGATCAGCCCGTCCGAGTAGATGTTGTAGTCGTTACGGTCGGCCCACGCGATCAGCCATTTGCGCAATTGCTGCGCGAAATGCGGCGCCGGCCCCGGCGGCTCCTTCTGGCGCTCGAAGTCGATGCGCAGCGGCCGGCGCTGCAGTTGCGCGAACTGCGCGGGCGACAGCTTGCCGTACTTCACCATCTGGCCGAGCACCGTGTTGCGCCGCTGCAGCGCGCGCTCGGGGTTCAGCACCGGGTTGTAGTAGCTGTTGCCCTTCAGCATCCCGACGAGCGTCGCGCTGTCGAGCACGTCGAGCTCATCGGCCGACTTGTCGAAATAGGTCCGTGCGGCCATCTCGACGCCGTACGCGTTGTACAGGAACGGCACCGTGTTCAGGTAGGTCTCGAGGATCTGGTCCTTGCTGTAGACCGCTTCGATCTTCAGCGCGGTGATCGCTTCCTTCACCTTGCGCGTGAGCGTCGGCGCGCGGCCGATCTCGTCCGGATACAGGTTGCGCGCGAGCTGCTGCGTGATCGTCGAGCCGCCCTGGCGGCTGCCGGAGAACGTGTGGAGCGCGGCCGACGCCGTGCGCTTCCAGTCGAGGCCGTGGTGTTCGTAGAAGCGGTGATCCTCGGTCGCGATCAGCGCGTCGACCATGTGCGGCGAGATCTGCTTGAGCGGCACCCACTCGCGGTTCGACGGCTTGAATTCGGCCAGCAGCTTGCCGTCGGCGGACAGCACCTGCGCGGGCTGGTCGACGCGCGCCTTGCGGATGTCGCCGATGCCCGGCGTGAACGGGATCAGCACGACCACGTACACGACGAACAGCGTCGGCACGGCGGCGGCCGTGAGCAGCACGCCGCGGCGCGTCGGGTGGCGGACATGATGCCACGCGGTGGCGGCGAGAGGCTTGACCCGCGCGACGGCGGCAGCCGCGACGGGTTGGGCGCGCGCGGCCCATCTGGCACAAAAGTCACGCACTGACGACACGTTTCGGCGATTCACGCGGGTGGAGCTCGGCTGAAAAGGGTGCATCGTACCAAACTCGCACGCCCCGCCGGCCCGCTGCGGCGTTGTGCCGGCCGAGACTCGCGCGGGTGCGTGGCCCCGCACACGCAAAAAAGGCGCGTGCCCCGCAACGGGAACGACGCGCCAAACCTGGTACAACAACCGGGAAACCGCGCGACGGCGGCCGATCGGCGCCGCTGCTCAGCGCACGAGGAATCCGTACGTGAGCGGATCGCGCTCGTCGACGATCCAGTTCGCGAACCCGCAGATGTGCGCGCTGCCCTCCACTTCCGGAATCACGGCCGGGATGTCGCCGACCGTCGTTTCGCGCAGCACGCGCCCCTTGAAGACCGTGCCGACGATCGACTCGTTGACGAGCGTGTCGCCCGCCGCGAGCAGCCCGCGCTGGTACAGCTGCGCGACGCGGCCGCCGGTGCCGGAGCCCGTCGGCGAGCGGTCGACCTCGCGATCCGCGAACACGCAGCAGTTTGCCTGCGTCGAGCCCGGGTGGCGCGGCGCGTTCGCGATGATCGTGCCGTAGATATGGTTGATTTCCGGGATCTCCGGATGGACGACCGGATACTTCGCATTCGCGGCGGCCTTCACTTCCGCGCCGAAGCGGATCAGCCTTTCGACGGCCGATTCGCGCACCGGCAGGTCGAACGGCGCGCCGTCGGCATAGAAATAGAACGCGCCGCCATACGCGATGTCGCCCGTCACGGTGCCGAACGACGGCGTCTCGACCGACACGTCGCGCTGCCAGATGAACGACGGCACGTTGACGAAGCGCACCGGGCCCGCGTGCTCGCCATCCCATTTGACGAAGGCCTCGATGAAACCGCACGGCGCGTCGATGCCGACCCGCGTTTCCGGCACCGTGCGCTGCACCCAGCCGAGTTCGACCGCGGCGGTCGACAGCGCGATCACGCCGTGTCCGCAATGGTCGCTGTAGCCTTCGTTGTGCACGAAGATCACGCCGAAATCGGCATTCGGCGACACCGGCTCGGTCAGGTAGCCGCCGTACATGTCGGCGTGGCCACGCGGTTCGAACATCAGCGCGCGGCGGATCTCGTCGGCGTTCTCCTTGAGCCACGCGCGGCGCTGGACGATCGTGTCGCCGACCAAGCGCGGCAACCCGCTCGTGACGATACGGAACGCTTCGCCGCCCGTATGGACTTCGACGGTGGAAAGGGATCGGGAAATTTTCATGTCGAATCGGATGCGTTGAAACGAAGGACGGCGGGCCGGCCGCCGTCCGGTGACAGGCCGGTGGCGAAGTTACTTCGCGTACGGCTCCGGCAGGCCGTTGCGGATCACGTAGACGGTGGTCGGCGCGCCCTTCAGGTCGCCGTTCGCGTCGAACGAATAGGTGCCCGCGACGCCGGCATAGTTCGACTTCGCGAGCTGCGCGGTCAACTTCGCCTTGTCGGTGGTCGTGCCGGCCTTGACCATCGCGTCGGCGAGCAACTTCATCCCGTCGTAGTAGTTGACGCCATAGACCTGCGTATCGGTGTGATACGCGTCGTGGTACTTCTTCAGGAATTCGCGGCCGGCCGCCGTCTTCTCGAGCGCGACGCCACCCTGCGCGCAGTAGACGATCGAGGCCGCGTCGCCCGCGACCTTGCCCATGTCCGCCGAACAGATGCCGTCGCCGCCGAGCAGCTTCGCGCGCAGCCCGCGCTGCTTCATCTGCTTGGCCATCGGCGCGCCCTGCGCCGCGTAGCCGCCGAGGAAGATCACGTCGGGGTTGCTGGCCTTGATCTTGGTGAGAATGCCGAGAAAATCCGTCGCCGACGAGTTCGTGTATTCCTGGTCGACGATCTTGATTCCGTTGGCCTTCGCGACGTTCATGAATTGTTCGGCGACGCCCTGCCCGTATGCGGTGCGATCGTCGATCACGGCGGCCGTCTTCGCATGCAGCGTCTTGGCCGCAAACGTGGCCATCGTGCCGCCGAGCTGTTCGTCGCTCGCGCCGATCCGGAAGATGTTCTTGAAGCCCTGCTTGGTCAGCGCCGGGTTCGACGCGACCGGCAGGATCGGCACACCGGCCGTCGAATACACACGCGACGCGGGAATCGCAACGCCGGAGTTGTAAGGTCCGAGCACCGCGACGACCCCCTTGTCGACGAGGTTCTGCGCGACCTGCACGCCGGCCTTCGGGTCGGCCTGGTCGTCTTCGGAAACCAGTTTGAACGTGACGGCCTTGCCGGCAACCTTGATGCCGGCCTTGTTGAGTTCGTCGACGGCGAGCCGCGCGCCGTTTTCATTGTCCTTGCCGTTCGCGGCCTGCGGGCCCGTCAGCGGCGCCGAATGGCCGATCATCACGACTTCCTGCGCGTGCGCGGAAGTCAGCGCGCCGGCGGCAACAGCCACCGAGAGCGCGGTAACGAGGTGTCGCATGATGTCTCCTGATTGGTTTTGAGTGAAACCAATGTAGGACACGCGTGGTCACATCGCAAGCAATTTCAAAATAATTTCTGGCATTTTGGTCATATTTAAGACCAAAGCGAATTGGTGTGGATTCGTCTTACTTCGGCGCGATGTCCCGCCGCACGCGAAGGATGTGCTGCTGGACGTAGAACGCGGCCGCATCGGCGTCGCCCGACACGATCGCCTCGTAGATCAGCCGGTGCTCGGACACGTAGAGCCGGATCCGGCCCGCATCGTAGATGCCGTCGTCCTTCAGGCGTTTCCACAGCGGCTGGTCCATCGTCTTCGCGACTTCGTCCGCGATCTTCACCATCAGCGCATCGCCCGTCATCAGCGCGAGCTGCCGGTGGAACAGCCGGTCGCTCTCGTTCCAGAGCGCGCGCTGGTGCGGATCGTCGACGTCGGTGATGGTTTCCATCTGCGCGAGATAGCGCTCGGCGCCGGGATCGGCGCGGCCATGGGCCGCGGCGAGGCGCGCGATCGCAGGCTCCAGGATCAGCCGCACGTCGAGCGTCGACGTCGGGCTGAAGTCGGCCTCCGACGCCGCGCGCATGTCGCCACGCTGTGCGAGCACGTCGAGCGGCGACGCGACGACATAGGTGCCCGAATTGCGCTTCGTGAACACGAGCCCTTCGTTCTGCAGTGCGCCCAGCGCCTCGCGCACGGCCGGCCGGCCGACCTGGAACAGTCCCGCGAGTTCGCGCTCGGACGGCAGCCGCGACTCCGCCGCGTAGCGCCCGGCGCGGATTTCGTCGCGGATCTTCTCGGCCACCTGCTCGTAGATCTGCAGCGGCCGGAAACCGCCTTCGAGTGATTCGGGACGCGCGGACATCATCGTTTGGCTCCTGCCCGGTCACGGGCGTGGATCTGGAATGGGTTCGCACTATACCGGAGCGGCGCCGGTATCGTGCCATCGCAGCCCTTCTGGACAGATATTAGAACCAAAACCGGCAAGACGTTTTATTTTCTGGGTTGCAGGTGCGCCAGAAAGTGGTATAGATTCGATCCACACTGCCCTGTGTCACGGTATCCGGCAGCCCTGTGGCGGGCGCGGCACGCGTCCGCCCTTCACGCTCACCGACGCATGCGACGTACACGATGACCGCCCTTTCCCCGATTCCCGTTTTCGATGCGGCCGACACGGCCGCGCTGCTCGACTACCCGGCGCTGCTCGCCACGCTCAGGCAAGTCGTCGCCGAGTATGCGGCAGGCGAGATCGTCAGCCCCGAGCGCATGGTCGTCCCCCTGCAGGGCGGCGGCGTCATGCTGTCGATGCCGTCGAGCGCGCGCGACCTGGCGAGCCACAAGCTCGTGAACGTGTGCCCCGGCAACGGCACACGCGGGCTGCCGACGATCCTCGGCCAGGTGACCGCGTACGACGCGACCACGGGCGAGATGCGCTTCGCGCTCGACGGCCCGACGGTCACCGGCCGCCGCACGGCCGCCATCACCGCGCTCGGCGTCCAGGCGCTGCATGGCGCCGCGCCGCGCGACATCCTGCTGATCGGCACCGGCAAGCAGGCCGCCAATCATGCGGAAGCGCTCGCGGCGATCTTTCCGGAAGCGCGCGTCCACGTACGCGGCACGGGCGCCGACAGCGAGGCCGCCTTCTGCGCGGCGCATCGCGCGCAGGCGCCGCGACTCGCGCCGCTCGGCAGCGAGTCGATTCCCGACACGATCGACGTGGTCGTCACGCTGACGACGAGCCGCACGCCCGTCTACCGCGAAGCCGCGCGCGAAGGCCGGCTTGTGGTGGGCGTCGGCGCGTTCACCGCGGATGCCGCCGAGATCGACGCGAGCACGGTGCGTGGCAGCCGGCTCGTCGTCGACGATCCCGCCGGCGCGCGCCACGAAGCCGGCGACCTGATCGTCGCGCAGATCGACTGGCAGCAGGTCGCGTCGCTCGCCGACGTGCTGAACGGCACCTTCGCACTCGGCGGGCCACTGCTGTTCAAGAGCGTCGGCTGTGCCGCGTGGGACCTGGCCGCGTGCCGCACGGCGCGCGATGCGCTCGCCGCGCGCGGGGCCGGCTGACCGGGCACCGCCCCTCCTTCAGCCACGCATGCGGCATCGCAACATCGAAGCCGCTCCGGCGGATTCCCGTACGCGTTGTAGGAAACGCCCTACAACGCGTCGAAGCGGCCTACACGAACTTCCAATTCGGCCGATTTCATTTTCGGCGGCGCAACACGATACTGCCGGCATGAATGCCAGCCTGTCACCCGCCGCGCTCAGGGTGTTCCTCGTCGATCACGCCGTCGCCGTCCGGCAGCGAATCGCGCTGCTCGTCGGCGCGATTCGCGGCGTCGCCGTCGTGGGCGAAGCGGAAGACGGCCAGGACGCGTGGACGCATATCCGCAGCAGTCATGCGGACGTGGTGATCGTCGACCTGCGGCTTGCGGACGGCAGTGGTCTCGACCTGATCGGGATGCTGTCGAAAGCCGCGCCGCGCATCGTCACGATCGTGCTGACGAACCACTCGGCGCTGGCATTCAGAGAGGCATGCGCCGCGGCCGGAGCCGACTACTTCTTCGACAAGACGGTCGAATTCGACGCCGCATGCCGTGTGATCGAATCCCTGGTGCACGCACGCGTGCGCCACCCCTGACGAGCCGGAGCGACTCATGTCCACCGCCACCGCCTTCGCCGCCGACGTGTCCGTCGTACCCCGGCCAACGATTCCGCTGCGCACGGTCGCGCGCGCCGACGCCGCCAAACATCCGGCCGCGCGCTGCTCGGTCTGCGCGATGCGCTCGATGTGCCTGCCGCCGCACCTGACGGCCGCCGAATACGGCCGCCTCGACGCGATCATCTGCACGACCCGGCAGGTTCGCCAGGGCGACGCGCTGTTCCGTACCGACGATCCGTTCCAGAGCATCTACGCGGTGCGCGCGGGTTCGTTCAAGACGGTGATGATGCATCGCGACGGGCGCGAGCACGTGACGGGCTTCCAGATCGCCGGCGAAACGCTCGGCATGGACGGCATCGGCGGCGGCCAGCACTGCTGCGACGCCATCGCGCTGGAGGACAGCGTCGTGTGCATCATCCCGTTCGGCGCGCTCGAAGCGGCGTGCCGCGAGATGAAGCCGATGCAGCACTTCCTCTACCAGATGCTGAGCAGTGAAATTGTCCGCGAATCGAGCCAGATGCTGCTGCTCGGCACGATGTCGGCCGAACAGCGCGTCGCGCATTTCCTGCTGAACCTGTCGTCGCGGTTCGAGGCGCGCGGCTATTCGGCAACCGAATTCAACCTGCGGATGACGCGCGAGGAAATCGGCTGCTATCTCGGGATGAAGCTCGAAACCGTCAGCCGGATGTTCTCGCGGTTCCATCGCGAAGCGCTGGTCGAAACGCGCGGCAAGCGCGTGCGCATCATCGACGCACAAGCGCTCGCGCGGGTCTGACGCACCGCGCCGGACGCCCGCGCGGCGTCATCGCGCCGCGTCGCCCGTCGCGGCGTCGCGCAGCGCCACCCTAGCTCCGCCTGCCTGCCACGCGATCAGCGCCTGTTCGGCCTGTGCGAATGCACGCCGCAGCGCGTCGTCCACGTCGGCGCCGACGCACGGCGGCAGCGGCCTGAGCGCCGTGTCGCGCATCACCAGATCGAGCCGCGCGTGATACAGGCGGGCGCCATCGGCCGCCGCGCGCGATTCGATCGCGAGATGGCAGCCGCCGATCAGCGCGCGAAACCGTTCGAGCCGCACCAGCTGTGCGCCGGCTTCGGCTTCGATTGCAGCGGACCCCGTGAATCCAAGGCAGGCGATCTGCATGCCCACGCCCATGTCGTGTCTCCTGACGGGGCCGCCCGCTCGTCGACCGCCTTGCATGCGCCGCGCGCATCACGATGCGGCGGCACGCGTTTCCCGTGGCGCGGCGCGATTCTTCGATCACGGCCCGGCCGACACTCCGCCCGCGCCGTCGCCGGCGCGGGACCGTTCATACGTTGAAAACCTGCGACGTCTTCATCTCGATCCAGGTCATGCCGGCCCGCAGTCCTTCGATCATGGCCTCGCGCTCGGTCGGATACGCGTGACTATGCTCGAACGTGTGATGAAACCGCGCGGCGCCGACGCCGTGCTCGACCGACACGCGGCAGCGGAACTCGCCCGATTCGCACGGGCGCGTCTCGACTTCGACCGACCAGTCGCGTTCGTGAATGTTGCCCTGCAGTGTCATGCGCCCTCCTGCGGTATCAGTCTTCGAGCCGGAAGTGACCGCTGTGCAGCAGCACCGGCCGGCCGCCGATTTCCTCGAGCATCCGTCGCGCCATCGCCTCGATCGCCCGCCGGTGCCCGTCGAATGCGGCCAGCAGGTCGCGCTCGAGCAGCGACCGCGCGCCGAAATGATCTTCCAGTGCCTCGGCCGTGACCGCGCACTGTACGCAACGCCCGTCGACCAGCGCCGAAAACGCGACGACCAGGTCGCGCGCGCAATACTCCGGCGGCTCGGGCGGAAAAACAATGTGCATCTGTCGGTCTGTCATCGTCGTGATGGCTCCATGACGAGAGCATAGTGGCGCGCGCGGCCGCGCGCTTGACCCACGTCAACCGGGTCGCTGCACCGCACGATCCTGGTGCAGCAGGACGACGCGGTTTCAGCCTGCGTCGGGCTCGATCGCCGCGCCGCGCTCCGCGAGCAGTTCGCGCAGCACGCTGCGGTGGCAATGGCGCTCGTCGTCGCAGTAGCAACCGATCGAGAACGCCGTGGTGGCGGACAGCGCCGCCAGGAGGTCCAGCACCTTCGCCGGATCGCCATGCGCCATCTCCGCGCGGAAATGGCGCTTGAACGCATGCCATTCGGCGTCGGTTTCGGCGGCCTGTGCCTGGGCAACGAGTTCGGCACTCGGCGACAGCGTCGGCAACCATACATCATAGTAGTTGCGCGACGCGAATTCCGCCTTCGGTACGCCACGCGGCGGCCGCCGCACCGTGCCGATCCGCAGGCCCTCGCCGGCCGCGCGCGGCGTGCCGAGCTGGATGATCCGGATGCCCATGTCGCTCCTTGTGTGTTGCGTCCGATGCCGCGATCGTACCGCCGCAAGCGCCATCGCGTCCGTCGGCCGGCGCACGTTGCCGGCGCGCAATGACAAACCGGCTGTTCCCGTGACGGGAAACAGCCGGTTCATCCAGCGTCATTCGTTGCGCGCCGGGGCGCGCCGCGCTCAGACGCCGCTCTTCAGCACCTTGCCGATCGCGTCCGCGACGATACCGACGTTCGAGTCGTTCAGGCCCGCCACGCACATCCGGCCCGAACGCAGGATGTACACGCCGTGCACTTCGCGCAGCGCGTCGACCTGCGATTCGGTCAGGCCCGTGTACGTGAACATCCCGCGCTGCTTCACGTAGCGCGTGAGCGCTTCGCCGGTGACGTGGTCGCGCAGGCCGTCGTGGATCGACTGGCGCATCCGCGCGATGCGGCGGCACATCGCCGACAGCTCCTCTTCCCACTGCTTGCGCAGCGCCGGCGTGCCGAGCACGGCCGCCACGACCTTCGCGCCGTAGGTTTGCGGGTTGCTGTAGTTCGAGCGCACGGCGCCGGCCAGCTGGCCGAGCACGCGCTCGGCCGCGGCCGCATCCTCGCAGACAACGCTCAGGCCGCCCACGCGCTCGCCGTACAGCGAGAAGTTCTTCGAGAACGAGTTCGCGACGAGCGTCGGCACGCCGCGGCGGGCCAGTTCGCGCACCGCGAACGCGTCCGCGTCGAGGCCTGCGCCGAAGCCCTGGTACGCCATGTCGACGAACGGCAGCAGCCCGCGCGCCTCGATCACGTCGATCAGCTTCTGCCACTGGCCTTCGTCGAGGTCGACGCCGGTCGGGTTGTGGCAGCACGCATGCAGCAGCACGATGCTGCGCGCCGGCAGCGCGTCGATCGCCGCGAGCATCGCGTCGAACTTCAGGCCGCCCGTCGCTTCGTCGTAGTACGGATACGTGTTCACCGTGAAGCCGGCGCGCTCGAAGATGAAGCGGTGGTTTTCCCAGCTCGGATCGCTCAGCCACACCTGCGCATCCGGGAAGTAGCGCTTCAGGAAGTCGGCGCCGACCTTCAGCGCGCCCGAGCCGCCGAGCGTCTGCAGCGTCGCGATGCGGCCGGCCGCACGGGCCGGGTGATCCGCGCCGAACACGAGCGATTGCACGGCGTCGCGATACGCGGCCAGGCCGACCATCGGCAGGTACGGCTTCGGGCCGCTCTCGCGCTGCAGCGCGGTTTCGGCTTCGCGCACGGCGCCCATCACCGGAATCCGGCCTTCGGCGTCGAAATAGATCCCGATGCTCAGGTTGACCTTCTGGTCTCGCGGATCTTTCTGGAAGTTCTCGTTCAGCGTCAGGATCGGATCGCCCGGGTATGCGTCGATGTGTTCGAACATGGCTATGTCGGTCTCGTTTGGAAGAATGATCGGTCGTGGCCTGCGTCAGCGCGCGGATGCGCCGTCGCGCACCGCATAGCCTGCATTCTTCTGACGGAAGCGATACCCGACCGCGAGCACCGCGAGCCAAACCGGGATCAGGTACACCGACAGGCGGAGATCCGGCGTCAGGTACATCACGACGAGAATGCCGGCCATGAATGCCAGGCACAGGTAATTCGTGAAAGGATAGCCCAGACTGCGGAAGGAAGTCTCCTCCCCGGCTGCACGCTTGGCCTGGCGGAACTTCAGGTGGATCAGGCTGATCATCGCCCAGTTGATGATCAGCGCCGACACGACGAGGCCCATCAGCACCTCGAACGCCTTGCCCGGCATGAAGTAGTTGACCAGCACGCACACGCCGGTCGCGAGCGCCGACGCGCCGAGCGCGGCGAGCGGAATGCCGCGCTTGTTCACCGAGCACAGCACCTTCGGCGCGTTGCCCTGCTGCGCGAGGCCGAACAGCATCCGGCTGTTGCAGTACACGCCGCTGTTGTAGACCGACAGCGCGGCCGTCAGCACGACGACGTTCAGCACGTTCGCGACCAGGTTGCTGCTCAGCGCGTGGAAAATCAGCACGAACGGGCTGCCCCCGCTGACGACCTTCTCCCACGGATACAGCGACAGCAGCACGGCGAGCGCGCCGATGTAGAAAATCAGGATGCGGTAGATGACCTGGTTGGTCGCGCGCGGGATGCTGCGCTTCGGATCGTCGGCCTCCGCCGCCGTGATGCCGACGAGCTCGAGCCCGCCGAACGAGAACATGATCGCGGCCATCGACATCACGAGGCCCGACACGCCGTTCGGGAAGAAGCCGCCGTGCTGCCACAGGTTCCGGACGCTGGCTTCCGGCCCGGCATGGCCGCTCGCGAGCAGCCAGCCGCCGAAGCCGATCATCCCGACGATCGCGGCCACCTTGATGATCGAGAACCAGAATTCCGTCTCGCCGTACGATTTGACGCTGGTCAGGTTGATCAGGTTGATGACGACGAAGAACACGAGCGCCGACACCCAGGTCGGCACGCCCGGCCACCAGTACTGCACGTAGATCCCGACGGCCGACAGTTCGGCCATGCTGACGAGGATGTACAGCACCCAGTAGTTCCAGCCGGACAGGAAGCCGGTGAAGTGGCCGAAGTACTTGTTCGCGAAGTAGCTGAACGACCCCGCGACGGGCTCGTCGACGACCATCTCGCCGAGCTGGCGCATGATGAAGAACGCGACGATGCCGGCCACCGCATAGCCGAGCAGCACGGACGGACCGGCCATCTTGATGGTCTGCGCGATGCCGAGGAACAGCCCCGTGCCGAGCGCGCCGCCGAGCGCAATCAGCTGGATGTGCCGGTTCTTCAGCCCGCGCTGCAGGCCGTCGCTCTCGTTTCCAGAAACCATGTCTTCTCCACTCTGTCCGCCTCCGCCTGCAGCGGGGTGCGGCGCGCCTCGGTGTGCCGGGCGCTGTTTTGCTGTGCCGGCGGCCGTTCGTGGAGCCACCGGGTTGGGGGACTGCAATCCTCGCGTGGCGGCGCCCGATTCGCGTCGGCGTGCCCGCCAGACCGGCCGCCGACTGTCGCCGCATCCGCATTGCTGCGGCCGCACACGAAAATCCGGCGTCAGTTTAGCGTCGCGACGGCGAAATCGGGTTTCGTAACCCGTTCATGCAAACCCTACATTATGAGATAAGATTGCATCGAGGAGACAAACGAGGAAACAAAAATGCCTGAACCGGTTCTTGACCGCATCGACCGCCATTTGCTCTCGATCCTGCAGGAAAACGGCCGCGCGTCGAACCTCGATCTGGCGAAGGCCGTCGGCCTGTCGCCCGCGCAGACGCTGCGGCGCCACCGGCGGCTGGAGGAAATCGGCGCGATCCGCCGCTATGAAACCCGTTTGTGCCCCGATACGCTCGGCTTCGGCGTCACCGCGTTCGTACACGTGACGATGGAGCGCGGGCACATCCGCGACCTGTCGAAGTTCCAGAAACTGGTGTCCGAGCTCGCGCAAATCCAGGAGTGTTTCTCGGTGACGGGCGACATCGACTACGTGCTGAAGGTCGTCGCGCACGACCTGAAGGGGTTGTCACGGTTCCTGCTCGAGACGCTGATGCGGATTCCCGGCGTGAACGGCGTGCATTCGAGCGTGTGCCTCGACGAGATCAAGTGCACGAGTGCGATGCCGGTTGAAGTATAAGGGCCGGTACGCCTGCAGGTTACTTCAGTGACGGGCACATGCGTGCTCGGCAGCAGCGTTGCCGCCTATGCTGGTCTGGCAAAGGCATCCGTATTTCAAGAACCGTACACGTCCGATAGACAACTTGTTTCTTACCGGCGATTGTCGTCGCTTCCTTAATTCAAGAGGACGCGACCATGCGCAGAACAGCAGTGAGAAACGGCGACCGCACCACGACTGGTGGATTCGTCATAGCCGTCAGTTCAACAATTTTCGATAACGGAAAGCACGTTGCCATAGATGGAGACGAAGCAACGTGCGGCAACTGCAAAGGAGCGTTCCGGATCATCGGCAGCGCAAAGCGTATGAGCTGCCATGGCCGGAAGATCGTTCTAAATGGCGACCCGGTACGTTGCCCGTGCGGACGGAACAACGTCATTGCGGGCGACGACAGCATGATTTTCTATGAAGAAGACAACACCTCGACGTCTTTAGCAGCTTCGATCGACGCGCAGCCACCTCCCCCGACCGTTCCGCCCCGATTCGATGAGAAGATCAAGTGTACGGCGCGCGCGTCAACGGTCGCGGGATATCCGTATTACGTCGAGACAGCAGACGGCAGAACATATTCCGGCCGCATCAACGACAGCGATTCGCTCCCGCGCATTGACACCCGCGCCGCAGCGGACGATTACGTCGTCTATTGGGGCGACGAAGCCATCGCAAAACAGTACGGGGCGTGATCGATGCCAAATTCACCCACGAAAGTCCGTACGAACAACACACCGCTATCCCAAAAAGACGTAGCGCTCAAAGTGCTGACGTTTCAGGAGCTTTGGCGTGCATACCCGACCAAAGATCCATACGACGACCCTACTGGCGAGTACGAAAATCAATGCGCAATCCGGATGAGCGTAACGTTTCATTCGATTGGAAGCGACATGAAGTCGTTTTCGCAAAAAGTTCTGGAACCCATGCCAGGAAAGCGCACGCTGGGACGACTGATTCTCAATGGCAAGGCAACCGCGACGCGTGCTTACGAGTTGGCCGCGTGGTTGAAACTTCGACCGTTTCTCGGTTTGGGCAAGCCGGAAAACATCACCGGCCAGGATTGGCAAGACAGGATAAAAGGTCGAACCGGTATCATCTACTTTTTCGGCTACTGGCGACAAGACGGTGACCCTGCCGATGCACTGAGCGGTGGCCATATCGACCTGTGGAACAACGACACGCTTACGCCATCGGCAGTGTCGTTCTGGCGGTTTCGCATCGGCGTACGACGCATGATTAACCCCGTTGATTATCTTCGGGGAAGACGCGGGAATTGGTATTCAGACCTGGCGGACTCGAAAGAGATTCTCTTCTGGGAAGTTAAATGAAACGACTGGCAGTCGCTGTTCCCGGATTCCTTTGGGGTGTGCTCGTCACTTGGCTGTCGCTTTACACGTTCAGCCGAATTCACTGGCCAGCTACGCCAGCGCGTTCGACCGGCTGTAACGACATGGAACACTGCGCACCTCACGCAATGTTCATCGCGGGCCTGCTCGTGCTGACCTTGTGGCCTTCGGTCGTCCTTGCGCTAATCAACGCCCTGGCTTACCGCCGCTGGTCGTTGCGCAAATGGGGAGTCACCTTCGTTGCTGCGACGCTGTTTGTCGTCCTTTTTCATCTCGGAACCTACGCGGCACCCGCGCTCGGCATCTTCAATTAAGCCGGATTGTCGAAGCGGCGCAATTTCGTTGGCACGCTGTTTCGACCGTTTCAGCAATCCTTGTCGGCGACAGTTCCAGTGATGTTGCATCTACAACGGCCCCATTCGGATTGCCGGGACCGGTGATCATCGCAGTTGTTCACCGCATCGCTTCGAACGCACTGATCAGCAACGCCCCCGCCGCGATCACCGCGCACCCGGCCGCCCGGCGCGCTGTCAGCCGTTCGCCGAGATAGACGCGCGCAATCAGCGCCGCGAACACTACGCTCGTCTCCCGCAGCGCCGACACGGGGCCCATCGGCGCGCGATCCATCGCCCAGATCACGATGCCGTACGCGAGCGCCGCGAACACGCCGCCGCACGCGGCCTTCGCCGTTTCGCCGACGTCCTGCGTCAGCCGCAGCGGCCCCGCGCGCAGCCGGTAGTACGCAGCCATCATCGCGCCCGTCAGCACGAACATCCATGCGGTATAGCCGACCGTGTTGCCGCTCTCCCGCACACCGATCCCGTCGACCACGCTGTACGCCGCGATCGACACGCCCGTCGCGAACGCGGTCGGCAGCACTTGCGTCACCCGGTGCTTCGCGTCGCGCCCGCGCTCCAGCCCGATCGCCAGGATCCCCGCACAGATCAGCACGAGCCCGCCTTGCGCACCGGCGTTCAGGTGCTCGCCCGCGAACGCCGCCGCGCCGAGCGTGACGAGCAGCGGCGCGGTGCCGC
Source organism: Burkholderia cepacia complex sp. TUM26381 (assembly GCF_057439935.1). Classification (NCBI taxonomy): domain Bacteria; kingdom Pseudomonadati; phylum Pseudomonadota; class Betaproteobacteria; order Burkholderiales; family Burkholderiaceae; genus Burkholderia; species Burkholderia cepacia complex sp. TUM26381. The sequence goes on from NZ_CM172007.1 coordinate 1,763,761, forward strand.
GTGCAACCGGGTACGCGACGGTCAGGTCGCCGTGCTCATAAGCGCGCACGAGCAGCAACGTATAGACGACGTGGATCAAGGCCGACGCGACCACGTAAAGCCAGCTCGCGGGCGTGATCGGCGCGGCGGCCGGCAGAAACAACAGCGCGAACACCCCGATCGCGATCTGCAGCACCGTGGCCGACCGCAACCGGTCGCCGCTGCTGCGGACGAGCGCATTCCATGACGCATGCAGGAACGCCGCGCACAGAACGGCAAACAGAACGGGGATCGGCACGCTGAAACCTCATTGACGGTTGGAAATCACGCGGCGGGCGCGACAGGCGTTCATCGTAGGAATGCGTAACCGAATTGTCAAAAAAGCGACGCACGGCGTCGCATGGACGAATGGGCCCGCCACGCCGTTTCGCCCGTCCTGCATGGCTTCGGCAGTTGCCCCCGACCTGCCGTCGAATGTGACGCGGCGGTGGCACCCGGCCCGCCCCTTTCCGTTCTCTTTCGCATCCCGTTGCGTCGTAATGAAATCGATACCGCAACGCAACCATCGCGAAAACACTCCGTCCCCATATCTTCATACGCGGCTGTTTCAATGCGCGTGCTCTCTCACGAGCTCCGCGCCGAACCGACACGGCGACGGGGCCGCTCTCCACCATCGAAGACCTTACCTGGAGTTTCCCGATGTTCCGTCAAGCCATGCTCGTCACCGCCTGCGCAGCCGCAGCGCTGGCGCTGTTCGCCTGCGGCGGCAGCGACGATCCCACGTCGACGCCTGCCGTGTCGTCGCAAGATGCGCTGCAGACCGCCACGCCGATCAAGCACGTCGTCGTGATCTATGGCGAAAACATCTCGTTCGACCACTACTTCGGCACCTACCCGAACGCGACGAACCCGTCGGGCGAACCGGCATTCAACGCGAAGTCCGGCACGCCGACGCCGAACGGGCTGACGGGCACGCTGCTTGCTGCGAACCCGAACTTCACGAACACGGCCAACGGCACCGACGCCGCGAACCCGTTCCGTCTCGACCGCACGCAGGCCGCGACCGCCGACCAGAACCACGCGTATACGGCCGAGGAACAGGCCGAGGACAACGGCCTCGCCGACCTGTTCCCGAAATACACGGGCAAGGGCTCGTCCGGCGGCGCCGGCGCGTTCGGCACGAAGGGCCAGGTGATGGGCTACTTCGACGGCAACACCGTGACCGCGCTGTGGAACTACGCGCAACGCTTCGCGATGAGCGACAACATGTACACGACGTCGTACGGTCCGTCGACGCCGGGTGCGCTGAACGTCGTGGCGGGCCAGACCAACGGGATGCAGATCGTCAAGTCGTCGAAGCAGCCGTCGACGCTCGCGTCCAGCTCGTACTACATCAATGACGGCCAGGGCGGCTTCACGATGATCAACGACGTCGACCCGGGCTTCGACGTGTGTTCGAGCACGACCGACCAGGCGATGATGGCCGGCAAGAACATCGGCGACCTGCTGAACGGCGCGAAGATCACGTGGGGCGGCTTCATGGGCGGCTTCAACCTGTCGACGACGAACGGCAACGGCACGACGGGCTGCGCGCGCAGCACGGTCGCCACCGCCGTGAACGCCGCGACGTCCGACTACATCCCGCACCACAACTGGTTCCAGTACTACGCGTCGACCGCGAACCCGCAGCACACGCGCCCCAGCTCGGTCGCGGCAATCGGGTCGAGCCTCCAGGCCGACGGCAAGACCGCCGAACCCGCGAACCACCAGTACGACACCGACGACTTCTTCGCGGCCGTGAAGGCCGGCAACTTCCCGTCGGTCAGCTACCTGAAGGCGCCGGCCGCGCAGGACGGGCATGCAGGCTATTCGGATCCGCTCGACGAGCAGGCGTTCGTGACGAAGGTCGTCAACTTCCTGCAGCAGCAGCCGGACTGGCAGAACACGGCCGTGATCGTCACCTATGACGACTCGGATGGCTGGTACGACCACGTGTACACGCCGCCGACGCGTGCATCGTCGGACCCGGTCGACCAGCTCAACGGCGCCGGCAAGTGCGGCACGGGCGGCACCACCGGCGTGAACGGCGCAACCGTGAACGGCCGCTGCGGCCCGGGCGTGCGCATTCCGCTGGTCGTGATCTCGCCGTACGCGAAGCAGAACTACGTCGACCACACGATGATCGACCAGTCGTCCGTCGTGCGCTTCATCGAGGACAACTGGCTCGGCGGCCAGCGTATCGGCGGCGGTTCGTTCGATGCGACCGCGGGCGACCTGCGCAACCTGTTCGACTTCACGTCGAAGCCGAACACGACGCCGCTCTACCTCGACCCGACGCTGGGCACCGCGCTGAGCGCTGCACCGTCGATCTGACCGTCACGGCATGACCGCATGGCCGGCGCATCGTGCGCCGGCCGTTTCCGTTTAACGCGCCGCCTCACGCGGCGCCCGATTTTCGACCGACAGCATGACAGCTCGCCCCGCGTTCCCGTCTCCCGACGCCTCCGGCAACCCCGCGCCGCGCGCCCCTTCCCGCCTGCTGCGCCGCACGGCGTTCGTGCTCGGCGCGGCCGTGATCGGCTACGGCGCGTTCGCGATCGCGTTTCCCGCGCAGGTGCCGGCGGCGATCGGCACCGTCGTAGCCGACTGGACGGGCGCGAATCCGCATCCGGTCGTCCTGCAGCGACCCGCTGCGCAACCTTTGTCGGCGGTCGCGCAGCTCGGACGCGCGCTGTTCCACGACCCGTCGCTGTCCGCGTCGGGCAAGCAGTCGTGCGCGTCGTGCCACAGCCCCGATCACGCGTACGGCCCGCCGAATGCGCTCGACGTGCAGCCGGGCGGCCTCGCAATGACACAGCAGGGGTATCGCCCGCCGCCATCGCTGATGTACCTGTACCGCCAGCCGAATTTCAGCATCGGCCCCGACGCCGGTGAAAACGACGCCGCGCCGAGCGTCGCGCAACAGGCCGCGTCGGCGGCCGGCGTCGTCAAGGCGCAGAAGGTGGCCGGCACGTCGGCCGCACCGCAGCTCGTGCCGCAGGGCGGGATGTTCTGGGACGGTCGCGCCGATACGCTGCAGCAGCAGGCGTTCGGCCCGCTGCTGAATCCGGTCGAGATGGCGAACGCGAGCATCGATGATGTCGCGCACAAGCTCGCGCAGTCGTCGCACCGTGCGCAGCTGGAAAAACTGTTCGGCGCGCGCGTGTTCGACAGTCCGCAGCTCGCGGTGTCGGAGGCGATGTTCGCGATCGCGCGCTACCAGGTCGAGGATCCGTCGTTCCACCCGTACAACAGCAAGTACGACCGCTGGCTCGAAGGCCGCGCGCGCCTCACGCAGGCCGAGCTGCGCGGGCTGCGCCTGTTCAACGATCCGGACAAGGCGAATTGCGCCGGCTGCCACCTGTCGAAGCCCGGCAAGGACGGGCTGCCGCCGATGTTTACCGATTACCAGTACGAGGCGCTCGGCGCGCCGCGCAACAAGGACCTGGCGCAGAACCGCAATCCGGCGTTCTACGATCTCGGCGTGTGCGGGCCGTTCCGCGACGACCTGAAGGACCAGACACAGTATTGCGCGATGTTCCTGACGCCGACGCTGCGCAACTCGGCGACGCGCCACGTGTTCTTCCACAACGGCGTGTTCCACACGCTCGACCAGGTGATGGCGTTCTACAACGAGCGCAGCATCTCACCGCAGAAGTTCTATTCGCGCGGTGCAGACGGCAAGGTCGACGAGTACGACGACATTCCGCCGAAATACCGCGCGAACGTCGACGTGACCGATGCGCCGTTCGACCGCAAGCCGGGCGACAAACCCGCGATGACGGCGCAGGACATCAAGGATATCGAAGCGTTTCTCGGCACGCTGAACGACGAGCCGGCGCAGCGCTGAGCGCCGATCGTGCGCCGCGCCGCATCAGCGGCGCGCGCGGATGCACAGGAAGGCCGGCGCCAGCGACAGCTCCGCATGGAGCCGTTCCGACACGGCCTGCATCTCCGGCAGCGGCGTCGGTTCGACGAACCGGTCGAGCCGCCAGCCGCTTTCCGCGACGGCATTCAGGATCTCGGCCAGCGGCCGCCGCCAGGCTTCGACGTAGGGCCTCGGCTCGCCGAACCCCGACCAGTGGAAGCCGAAGCGCGACGTGTCGAAGTACGTGCCGTCACCGCGCGTGCGTTCGTCCATCCAGTCTCGCATCGGATGCGCCATCGAGAACACCAGCGTGGCAGCCGGCCGCGCGACGCGCCGGAATTCGCGCAGCGTCGGCGCGAGATCGCGCACGTAGTCGAGCGCGAGCGAGCACAGCACCTTGTCGACCGACTCGTCGGGCAGCCAGGCGAGCGGCGCCTCCAGGTCGCCTTCCATGACGTCGACAGCAAGCCCGGCGCAGCGCGTTCGTGCAAGCGCGACCATCTCCGGCGTGACGTCGAACGCATGCACGGCCGCGCCGTGGCGCGCCAGATGCTCGCTGCAGATGCCGGGCCCGCAGCCGGCGTCGAGCACCGTCAGGCCGCCGACATCGCCGAGCAGCGCCATCGTCGCCGGCCGTTCGTAGAGCGCGTTGTGCGCCTTCGTCGGCGCGATGTCCGCATAGCGTTGCGCGAAGCTCGCATAGGCGCGGCGGCCGGGAGGATCGTTCGGGTCGTTCGGGTCGGTCATGCGGCATCCGTCGGCAGGAATCGGGCGTGTCGATTCTGCCCGATCGGACGACGGATGGCGACCTGCCCTCGTGCCTGCGTCAGGACAGGCTGTCGAGCAACCGATACCAGGCGACCCCGGCCGCGATATAGAAGCGCTGCAGCCCGTGAAACGGAATCGGGCGGACCGGCGTGACCCGGAACGGCAACGGCAATTGCGCATCGCCGGACAGGTGTGCGGCCAGATGCTTGCCGAGTGTCGTCGCCATCGCGATGCCGCGCCCGTTGTAGCCGAGCGCAATCGTCACGCCGGGCGCGGGTTCGTGCACGTGCGGCAGGAAATCCGCGGTGATCGCGACGCGCCCCGCCCAGCGGTATTCGAACCGGACGCCCTTCAGTTGCGGATACAGCAGCAGCGTCGCACGCTCGAGATGACGCCAGTCGCTCGTCGCACGCGGCTCAGCGAACGGGCCACGGCCACCCATCAGCAGCCGGCCGGCCGCGTCGCGACGGAAATACAGCAGCAGGCGCCGCGCGTCGGATGCGACTTCTCCGCCCGCCAGAATGTCGCGGCCGAGATCCGGCGGAAGCGGTTGCGTCGCGACGATGAAACTGTTCGCGGCGATCACCGACTGGCGCAAGCCGGGCCATAGCCCATCCGTGTAGCCGTTGGTCGCGATCACGACGCGCTCCGCCGACAGCGTCGCGCCGCCGGACGTCGCGATCCGCCAGCGGCCGTCAGCACGCGTCAGCCCGACGGCGCGCGTCAGCCCGTGTACGACCGCCCCGCTCGCCTGCGCGGCGCGCACGAGGCCGCGCGTATAGCCAAGCGGCTGCACGCTGCCCGCGCGGCGGTCGATCCAGCCGCCCGCATACGCTTGCGTGCCGAGCCGACGCGCGACGTCGTCGCGGCCGAGCACGTCGACCGGCGCGCCGCGCGCGGCCCACTGCTGCGCACGGCGTGCGACCGTCTCGAGCATCGCGGCGGTCGGCGCCGGCTGGATCCAGCCGGTGCGGCGCGCATCGCAGTCGATCGCGTGCCGCGCGATCAGGTCGAACACCGTGTCGGCCGCGCCGCCGACAATGCCGGCAAGCTGCTCGCCGGCCGTGTCGCCGAACCGGCGAACCAGTTCGTCGGGGTCGTATTTCAGCCCGGGGATCACCTGCCCGCCGTTGCGGCCCGACGCGCCCCAGCCCGGTTGCGCCCCCTCGATCACGCGCACGTTCACGCCGCGTTCGGCCAGGTGAAGTGCGGTCGACAGACCGGTGAAGCCCGCGCCGATGATCGCCACGTCGCACGACACGGAGGCGTCGAGCGCGGGCGTATCGGGCGCCGGTGCGGCGGTCGCCGCCCACAACGAATCCGGCCACTGGGAATCGGGCCATCCGGGTACCGCGTTCCTTGCGCTCATGTTCGATCCGGGGTGTCGGCGCCGTCCGCTGCCAGCAGACGACGCAGGAATTCCTGCGTGCGGGGATGCGTCGGCTGCGTGAGCACGTCGCGCGCCGGCCCGCTTTCGCAGATGGTGCCGTCGTGCAGGAAGCACACGCGATCGGCCACCTCGCGCGCGAACGCCATTTCGTGCGTGACGACCACCATGGTCATCCCGTCGCGCGCGAGCCCGCGCATCACGCCGAGCACTTCGCCGACAAGCTCGGGATCGAGCGCCGACGTCGGCTCGTCGAACAGGATCGCCTGCGGCTCCATCGCCAGCGCGCGTGCGATCGCGACGCGCTGCTGCTGCCCGCCCGACAGCTCGGACGGGTATGCATTCATCCGGTGCGCGAGCCCGACCTTGTCGAGCAGCGCGCGGGCCTGCTCGCGCGCTTGTGCGGCCGGCCTGCGCCGCACGTGCACGGGCCCTTCCATCACGTTCTCGAGCGCCGTGCGGTGCGAGAACAGGTTGAAGCGCTGGAACACCATGCCGACCCGCATCCGCAGCTCGTGGATCCGCTTCGAATGCGCGTCGACCTTCACGCCGTCGATCGTGATCGCGCCTTCGTCGTAAGTCTCGAAGCCGTTGATACAGCGCAACACGGTCGACTTGCCGGAGCCGGACGGCCCGATCAGGCACACGACCTCGCCCTGCTGCACGTCGAGGCTCACGCCCTTCAGCACCGCGTGCTGATGAAACCGCTTGTGTAGCGAATCGATCCGGATCATGCGCCTCTCCTCAGCGCGAGCCGCTTGCCGAGCCGGTTCACGCCGAACATCAGCGGCAGGCCGAGCGCGAGATACAGCAGTGCGACGAGCGTATAGACGCTCATGTTCTGGAACGTCGACGACGCGATCAGCTGGCCGGCGCGCGTGATTTCGGCGACCGTGATCGTCGACGCGACCGATGAATCCTTGAGCAGCATCACGAGCGTGTTGCCGTACGGCGGCAGCGCGATGCGGAACGCCTGCGGCAGCACCACGCGCCGCATGATCATCGGGCCGCGCATGCCGATCGCGTGCGCGGCCTCGATCTGGCCGCGGTCGATCGCCTCGATGCCGGCGCGGAAGTTCTCGGCCTGGTAGGCCGAGTATGCGATGCCGAGACCGAGCACGCCGGCCTGGAACGCCGACAATTGCACACCCAGATCGGGCAGCACGAAATACATGTAGAACAGCTGCACGATGATCGGCAGCCCGCGAATCACGTTGACGATCGTGCTGCCGGCGGCCGACACGGCACGATTGCGCGACACCTTCAGCAACGCGAGGGCCAGCCCGAGCACCGAGCTGAGCACGAACGCGCATGCCGTGATCTCGATCGTGACCACCGCGCCCTTCAGCAGGATCGGCAGGAAATCGATCGCATTCTGAAAAAACATGAGGTCTCCTATGCGACGTCCGGACGGCGCGCCGCAGCAGATGCCCGCACGACGCGGGCGGAATCGTTCGGGAATCCGGGCCGGAGGCTCAGCTCATGTGCCACTTCTGCAGGATCTGCTGCAGCGTGCCGTCGCTCTTCATCTTGCGGATCGCGCCGTTGAGCTGCTCGAGCGTCGCGGTGTCGCCCTTGCGGACGATGAAGCAGACCTGCCCCTTCACGACGCTCTGGTATTCGGGCACGAGCCGTACCTGGCGGTTGACGCCGTGCTCGATCTGGTACGCGACGATCGGCTGGTCGGCGAAGCCGGCCTTGATGCGCCCGAGCGCGACGTCGCGCATGATGTCGGCGATCGAATCGTAGGTCCGGACTTCCTTGAAGATGCCCTTCTTGTTGAGCGCATCGACGAACGCGGTGCCGACCTGCGCGCCGACCACCTGCCCCTTGAAATCGTCCATCGACGTATAGCGGCCCGGGTCGTCGGCCTTCACGATCAGGCCCTCGCCGAACGTATAGACCGTGTCGGAGAAATCGACCACCTGCTGACGCACGGGCGTCTTCAGCATCGCGGCCGAGATGATGTCGATCTTCTGCGTGGTGAGCGACGGGATCAGCGCCGAGAACACGGTCTGCTGCACGTCGACGCGGAACCCGGCGGATTTCCCGGCCGCGGTGATGGCATCGACCATCATCCCCTGGATCGAATTGCTCTTGACGTCGAGAAACGTGAACGGCACGCCGGTGGCTGTCGCGCCGACCTTCAGCGTGGGCTCGGCCGCAACGGCGCTCGCCGAAGCCGCGGAGAGGACGATACAGGCGGCGAAACCGGCGGCCAGTGCGCCGAACCGCTTGATGAACGGAACCATGGTGTCTCCTTCTCGATAATCCGGTGCGCCGGCCGGCCGCTGATCGACACTGCGACGATGACTCGATCTTAAAACGAATCGAAAACATCGCAAAAAGATTTTTGAGTATCGATATTCGATACACTATGATTTGATATCGAATCGATCCCGCCCCTTGCCATGGAAACATCGTCCGATCAGTCAAACGACCTGCTGTTCAACCAGTCGCTGGAGAAAGGGCTGAACGTGCTGCGCGCGTTCAGCGCGAAGCGGCGCACGATGACGCTGGCGGAAGTGGCCGACGCGGCCGGGATGACGAAAAGCTCGGCGCAGCGGATGGTCTATACGCTCGAGAAGCTCGGCTACATTCGCAAGCATCCGGTCACGCGGCGTTACCAGCTCACGCCGCACGTGATGCGGATCGGCTTCAACTATCTCGCGGCCGATACGCTGATCGACGTGGCGAATCCATTTCTGTCCGAGCTCACGAACGTGACCGGCGAAACCACCAATCTCACGGAGCCGGACGAAGACGAGATGGTGTATGTCGCGCGTTTCGTGTCGACGAAGTTCGTGCCGATCCACATGCCGATCGGCAGCCGCATCCCGATGTATTGCACCGGCTGCGGCCGCGCGTTCCTGAGCGCGCTGCCACCCGGCGACGCGCGCGCGCGGCTCGACGGCATGGTGCGCGCACCGCACACGCCGCGTACGGTCACGGCGCTCGACGCACTCGTCGCGCTGCTCGACGGCGCGCGGCTCGACGGCTACGCGACCAACCAGGAAGAACTGTTCATCGGTGACATGTCGATCGCGGCGCCCGTGCTCGGCAGCCAGGGGCAGCCGGTCGCGGCCGTGCACGTGGTTGCGCCGACGAGCCGCTGGACGTTCGACGACGCGCGCCGCAAGCTCGCGCCGGCCGTGATCGACTGCGCGCGCGGCATCAGTAACTCGATCCGGACGCTCGAGTAGCGCGCGCGAGATTGCAGACGGTGCGCCGTTGCGTTGCGCAACGGTGTCTGGACGCTACCGCGACTTCGGCGAAGTCTCGCTCCGATAGGTCCGGTTCGGGCGCAACGCGAGCTGCTTGGCGACGACGTCCAGTTCCTTGCCGCAGTACAGAAATTTCCGCGATCCGTACGATACCGCGCGCCCGGTTCGTTGAATTGGCAGTGGTCGTAACAGGTACGCCCGTTGAACAGCGTGGCATGCCCCGGTGCATCGCTCCACCCGCACACGTCGAACAGGATGACGCCCTGTCGGCCTGCCTCCCCGCTTCGCATCCCTCTCCCCCTCGTTTTCCCCGATCCCGTTCGACTTGACTCGGTTCCTCGGATCGTCAACACTTCGCACATCGCAAGTGTGATCACAGATCGCAGATCAAACCTCGGAGAACCCCGTCTTGGCGCCTCGTATCGTTCCGCCCGCACTGAAAGCCATCGAACAGGAAACGATGGCCGACAAGGTCTACCAGCAACTGCGCGAAGCGCTGATGAGCGGCCGTTTCGCGCCCGGCCAGGCGTTGAGCCTGCGCAGCGTCGCCGAGGCCGTCGGCTCGTCGACGATGCCCGTGCGCGCCGCACTCACGCGGTTGCGCGCCGAGCGCGCGCTGGTCGATGGCCCGAACCGCGCGCTCGTCGTGCCGCCGATGACGCTCGACATGCTCGACGAACTGCGCGACGTGCGGATCGCACTCGAAGGCTGCATCGCCGAGCGTGCGTGCGGCCGGATGACCGACACGCAGATCGCGGCCGTGCGCAAGACCTGCGAGACGATGCAGGCGCACGTCGAGGCAGGCCGCTCGCGGGCTTACCTGCAAAGCAATTTCGCGTTCCACAGCGCGATCTACGCGCATGGCGCAAGCGAAAGCACGCTCGCGATCGTCGAGAACCTGTGGATGCGCGTCGGCCCCTTCCTCAACATGGTCGCGCTCGACATTCCGCACATGCGGCGCTCGATGGATGCGCACCGCGCAATCGTCGATGCGCTCGAACGGCGCGACGGTGCAGGCGTGCGGGCCGGTATCGCGCTCGACATCGGCGGCGCCGCACACGATCTCGCCGAAACGCTGCGGGCCGAACAGACTCCGCGAACCGTGAACGCAAAACCGTAGCGGCTGCGCGCCGCAATCGCCCGATCGCGCGCGGCCGCAATCCCACAACACCAACGATGGAGACAACCCGGCATGACAGCTTCCGACCTGCTGAAACCCTATGACGGCCTGCGCGTCCTCGTGACGGGCGGTGCGTCGGGCATCGGTCTTGAAATCGCAGATGCGTTCGCCGAATGCGGCGCGCACGTGCTTGTATGCGACGCATCGCACGCTGCGATCGCGGCGCTCGCCGACCGGCCGCCACGCGCCGGGGCCGGCGCGATCAGTGCGACGCTGGCCGACGTATCCGATCCGGCCGCGGTCGAACGCGTGTTCGCCGACGTATCGGCCAGGCTCGGCGGCCTCGACGTGCTCGTCAACAACGCCGGCATCGCCGGTCCGACCGGCGGCATCGACGAAATCGACCCCGTGCAATGGGAACAAACCGTCGCGATCAACCTGAACGCGCAATTCCAGTTCGCGCGCCACGCGGTACCGCTCCTGCGCGATTCGAAACACGGCGGCGCGATCATCGCACTGTCGTCGGTCGCGGGCCGGCTCGGTTACGCGTTCCGCACCCCCTATGCGGCAACGAAATGGGCCGTGGTCGGCCTCGTGAAGAGCCTCGCGATCGAACTCGGCCCGCTCGGCATCCGCGTGAACGCGATTCAGCCCGGCATCGTGCGCGGGCCCCGGATGCGCCGCGTGATCGACGCGCGTGCGCAGCAGCTCGGCATCGGTTACGACGAAATGGAGAAGCGCTATCTGGAGAAGATCTCGCTGCGGCGCATGACCGATCCGGCCGAGATTGCCGCCACCGCGCTGTTCCTGTGCTCGCCGGGCGGCCACGGGATCACCGGGCAGGCGATCTCCGTCTGCGGCAACGTCGAAGTGCTGTGACGCCTCCTGCATCGCTCACCGAAAGGAATCCATCCGTGGCAAACGCTCGCAAAGTCATCATCACCTGTGCGCCGACCGGCGCGATCCATACGCCGTCGATGTCGCCGTACCTGCCCGTGACACCGCACGAAATCGAAACGGCCGCCGTCGCGGCCGCGCAGGCCGGTGCCGCGATCCTGCACCTGCACGCGCGCAATCCGTCCGACGGCAAACCGACGCAGGATCCGGCCGTGTTCGCCGAATTCCTGCCGCGCATCAAGGCGCAAACCGACGCCGTCATCAACCTCACGTCGGGCGGCAGCCCGCACATGACGGTCGACGAACGGTTGCAGCCCGCACTGCATTTCCAGCCCGAAGTCGCATCGTTGAACATGGGCTCGATGAACTTCGGGCTGTACCCGATGCTCGAGCGCTTTCGCGAACTGAAGCATCCGTGGGAACGCGAGCATCTCGAGAAGAGCCGCGATCTCGTATTCAAGAACACGTTCGCCGATATCGAGACGATCCTCACGCGCTGCGGGGCGAACGGCACGCGTTTCGAATTCGAGTGCTACGACATTTCGCATCTGTACAACCTCGCGCATTTTGTCGACCGCGGACTCGCGAAACCGCCGTTCTTCGTGCAAAGCGTGTTCGGCCTGCTCGGCGGGATCGGCGCACACCCGGAGGACCTGATGCACATGCGCCGCACGGCCGACCGCCTGTTCGGCAGCGATTACGTGTGGTCGATCCTCGGCGCCGGCCGCAACCAGATTCCGCTCGCGACGATCGGCGCAGCACAGGGCGCGAACGTTCGCGTCGGGCTCGAGGATTCGCTGTGGATCGCGCCCGGCAAGCTCGCGGAATCGAGCGCCGCGCAGGTACTGAAAATGCGTCAGGTGCTCGAAGGCCTGTCGCTGGAGATCGCGACGCCGGCCGAGGCGCGCGCGATGCTCGCACTCAAGGGCGGCGACGCGGTGAATTTCTGATCGCCGGGTAGCCCCCCAACACCAGAACCCGCAAGCGCAGTGACAAGGCGCCGGCCCGAGCCGGCCGGCGCCAGGACGCCCATCATCGCCCCGCTCCGATCGAGCGCCGCCGGCGCGGCTCCGTCGTCTGCCCATCCGCTGCATGCTTCGCAGCGGCATCTGCCGAACGCGGCGCACCGTGCTTGCCGTGCGCGCCGGTTCGCCCTTACCGGAGTCGTCCGCATGTCCACTCATCACGCTCAGGCCCTGCCTTCCGCCGCCAGCGACGCGAGCGCGTCGCTGAACCGGCTGCTGTTCCGCAAACTCATGCCGCTGCTGATCGCGGCCTATGTGATCAGCTTTCTCGACCGCACCAACATCGCGTTCGCGAAACATTCGATGGGAGTCGACCTCGGCATTTCTTCGGCCGCGTACGGACTCGGCGCCGGGCTGTTCTTCCTGACCTATGCGTTCTTCGAGATCCCGAGCAACCTGATCATGCATCGCGTCGGCGCGCGCTTCTGGATCACGCGGATCATGATCACGTGGGGCGTGCTGTCGGTCGCCATGGCGTTCGTCAGCGGCGAGACCTCGTTCTACGTGATGCGGCTGCTGCTCGGCGCTGCCGAAGCCGGCCTGTTTCCCGGCGTGATGCTGTACCTGACGTATTGGTTCGGCCGCGAGGAGCGTGCGCGCGCAACCGGCTACTTCCTGCTCGGCGTGTGCATCGCAAACATCGTTGGCGGACCCTTGGCCGGCGCATTGATCGAGCTCGACGGAACGCTAGGCTTCCACGGCTGGCAATGGCTGTTCGTCGTCGAAGGCATTCCGGCGATCCTGCTTGCGTTCGTCGTGTGGACACGGTTGCCGGATCGTCCGAGCGCCGCACCGTGGCTCTCTCCGGAAACGGGCCGCGCGCTCGAACGTACGCTGGCCGCGGAGCAGGACGCGGGCGTTGCCACGCACGGCGGGCATGCGTTCGGCGCCACACTGCGCGATCCGCAGATCTGGCTTGCGATCTTCGTGTACTTCTGCCACCAGTTGACCATCTACACGGTGATCTTCTTCCTGCCGGGCATCATCGGTGCGTCGGGACGCCTCTCCCCGTTCGCGGTCGGGTTGCTGACCGCGCTGCCCTGGCTCGCCGCAGCGCTCGGGGCCGGGACGCTTCCGCGCTTCGCGCGCGAGTCGCGTCATTCCCGCCGGATGCTGTGTGCGGGGCTGGTCGTGATGGCGATCGGGATGGTCGGCGCCGCGCACGCGTCGCCAGTCGCGGGGCTCCTTTGCGTGTGCGTGGCCGCGTCGATGTTCTTCGTCGTTCAGTCGATCGTCTTCACGTTTCCCGCGTCGCGGCTCGCCGGTAGCGCGCTGGCCGGCGGACTCGGACTCGTGAATACCTGCGGGTTGCTCGGCGGTTTCGTCGGGCCGACCGTTGTCGGCGCGATCGAACAGGCGACCGGCAATGCGAAGAACGGGTTGACGCTGCTAGCCGCGGCACTCCTCGTCGCGGCATTCGCGAGCCTCGCGTTGCGTCACGGGCACGAGCGGCCCGACGCGCGGTCGCGCGGCTGACATCGCACTGGATTCGGGCTGGCGCGATGCGGGCGGAGCACGCCACCCGCCTCGCGCCTCGCTCGATCAGAACAGATACATTCCCGCGACGAACACCACGCCCGAGAACAGCAGCGTCGTCACGCAATACCCCATGATGTCGCGCACGCCGAGCCCGGCGATCGCCAGTGCGGGCAGTGCCCAGAACGGCTGGGCCATGTTGGTCCATGCCTCGCCGTAAGCGATCGCCATCGCAGCCTTGCCGAGATCGGCGCCGAGCGCCTGCGCGGCCGGCATCACGAACGGGCCCTGCACGACCCAGTGACCGCCGCCCGACGGCACCGCGAAATTGATCACGGCCGAGCTCAGGAACGCGAGCAGCGGGAACGTGTGCACGTTCGCGATATCGACGAACCACTTCGTGATCACGCCCGCCAGCCCCGAGTGATCCATCAATGCCTGGATGCCCGCGTAGAACGGGAACTGGATCATGATCCCGGACGCACCGCGCGCCGCGCCGGCCACCGCGCGTGCGTAGGCCATCGGCGTCCGGTGCAGCAGGATGCCGGCCGCGAGGAACGCGAGGTTCACGGTGTCGATGTCGAGCGCGAAGCCCTTCTGCACGAAACGCAGCACGAGGAAAGCCGCGCACAGCGCCGCGACGAAGATCGACAGCAGCCGGCTTTCCTCCATCCGCTCCGCGAACGTCGCATCGGGCCCGAGCTTGCGCTCGACGCTCGGCGGCTCGGCGAGCAGCGCCGGATCGACGCTGACGACGTCGCCCGGCTTCGGCATCATCATGCGCGCGAGAAACGGCAGCATCACGATCAGCCCGATCGTGATGAACGCGTTGTAGCCGGTGAAGATCGTGTCGGACACGGGAATCAGCCCGATGGTCTTCTCCATCGGATTGCCCTTCGTGGCCGCGACGAGCGGGACCGAACCCGACAGCCCGCCGTGCCAGCTCAGGAAGCCCATGTACGCGGATGCGACGAGCAGGCGGTAGTCGCTGCCGGGCACGCGGCGCGCCACTTCGCGCGCCAGCATCGCGCCGAGCACGAGGCCGAAGCCCCAGTTGATCGCGCAGGCGAGCGCACCGACGAACGCGACGAGCATCACGCCCTGCCCCGGCGTGCGCGCGGTGCTCGCGAGCGCGACGAGCAGGCGCCGCACCGGCGGCGAACTCGCCAGCGCGTGGCCCGTCACGAGAATCATGACCATCTGCATCGAGAACGCGAGCAGGTTCCAGAAACCCGAACCCCACATCGTCGTGAGTTGCGCGGGCGTATTCGGCGTGAGGCCGAACGCAAGCGCAAACGTGACGATCGTCAGCAGGATCGCGAAAATCAACGGGTCGGGCAACACGCGGTGAACCACCTGCGTGAAGAAGCGGGAAATGCGCTGGATCAACTTGAGCTCCTCGTTTCCTGATAGGGACATCCGCGCGTGTCGTTGTTGGTTGATGCGCGGAAACGCGCGGATTCTTGCACAGAACCGTATCGCCTGCTTTGATGTCCGTGCCGATCATTGCGTTAGCCGATATCGGGCCGTCGAGTTCGCCAGTTGGCCGCCGCCAGGTCAGGACACCGGGTGGCAGGTCGATGAACGTGGACGGAACGAGTGACGGACGTCGCGCGAGAACGAGGCGCGAAGGGGGGGCAGAATTTCCGTGTTCAAGGCAGGGTTGAGATTCAGACAGATGATCGAATGAATCGATCCGCATAAAGGATAGCGAACTGGTTCATGGCTGTCTTCCCGTCGTGAGCGGCACGCCCCCAGTCAGCCGTGAAAGGTTCGGCTACCGCCTACAGTCTGAAGAGCGTCCGCCAGCAGGAACGAGCCGTGGCTGAGCAGTCCGAACGAACCTATCAGAGACTGTTTAACCGATGGAAGCAGTCGCGCCGCAAATCGGACAGTGCGCCGATACGGTGGCCGGAAGCGCGGACATAGCGAACGAGCGAAGTACGGCGTGGGGGCTTGTGTATTTCATCCGTCGTGTAGATGATCTTGCGCACGCCCGGAGGGAATGCAAAGAACGGAATCACGCGATCCCATGCATTTCGCCACGCTGCGCCGACCGGCGGGAATTTCTGGCCCCACGGCCCTTCGGCGAACGCATCCAGTTCGGCCTGCGCGGCTTCTGCACTCGCGGCGGTATAAATCGGCCGAATCGCGGCAGCAAGCGATCGGCGATCTTTCCAGCTCGCGTAATCGAGGCTGTTTCGGATCAGGTGGACGATGCAGATTTGC
The DNA here is from genome assembly GCF_057439935.1 of Burkholderia cepacia complex sp. TUM26381. NCBI lineage: Bacteria > Pseudomonadati > Pseudomonadota > Betaproteobacteria > Burkholderiales > Burkholderiaceae > Burkholderia > Burkholderia cepacia complex sp. TUM26381. The sequence goes on from NZ_CM172007.1 coordinate 1,779,773, forward strand.
AGCGTCGTGGCTGGAAACACCGCTGCCAGCGCTTCGGGCATGCCCTTGAGTCCGTCGGTTACGGCAATCAGGATGTCCGCCACGCCTCGTGTCTTCAGATCATTGAACACCTTCATCCAGAACTTGGCGCCCTCGGTGCTCTCGATCCACAGGCCCAGAATGTCGCGCGTGCCGTCGGGCAGAATGCCCAGCGCCAGATAGACGGCCTTGTTGCGCACGACGGCGTCTTCGCAAATCTTCACGCGCAGCGCGTCGAAGAATACGACCGGATACATCGGTTCGAGTGGCCGGGCTTGCCATGCCGTAACTTCGGCCATCACCTCGTCGGTCACGGAACTGATGAAATCGGGCGAGACCTCGGTGCCGTACAGCTCCAGCATGAAGCCTTGAATCTCACGCACGGTCATGCCTCGGGCGTACATCGCTACGATCTTGTCGTCGAAGCCCGTGAAGCGTCGTTCGTGTTTGGGGATCAGCAGCGGTTCGAAGCTGCCGTCGCGGTCGCGCGGCACCTCGATGCGAATCGGGCCGTCTTCAGTCAGAACGGTCTTGGCACCACGGCCATTGCGCTGGTTCGTCACGCTGGACGGTTTGGCGCTGCCTGGCGCGTAGCCGAGATGATGATTCATCTCGCCTCCCAGCGCCCGCTCGATCAGCGCCTTCTTGCGCGCGAGCGTCGCGGCATTGATGGCTTCGGCCGTCATCGGGCCGCTGCCGAATTGCTCCAGCAGTTCAGCGGGAATAGTCGGTAGCTCCACCGGCGGGGTCTTCGGTTTGCGGGGCATATCTTCTCCTGAGAAGAATCATATGCCTTGAACACGAAATTACTGACAGGCCCACGCCGGTGCGTTCACCGCAGAGCAACGGCATGGCCGAGTCGTTCGTGAAGACCATGAAGCACAATTACGTCGCCTGTATGGACAAGCCCGACGCGCCAACGGCGCTCTCACGTCTGGCGGCTGCATTTGAGCATTACAACGAGCGTCACCCGCACAAAACCCTGAAATACCGCTCGCCTCGCGAGTTCAGGCGGGCGCGTCATCAACCTAACGGTGTCCGCGTGTCCTGAGTTACAGGGGCAACTCCACTCAGGCGCCAGCCTCCAGCCGAGCTTGCAGTCTCGTGGATTCGAGTCATCGCCTGCTCAACCCAGCATTGACGACATCGCAGTGGGCCTCGCGTCCCACGGATAAGGCGCTAAAGACTTGCTCCTGACTGGGAAGAATCGTGATTGTTCTTGCAACGGAACCGGTACTGGCTAGGCTCCCTCTGCCACGCACGAGTTAACAGCGCGAATCCTGCGGTTGCGAGGTACTCGCGAATATTTGAGATACGATCTTGCCGGCGTCCATTCATCGATAATGAAGCGTTGCATGTGTCAAAGGCGATCTACTGCACGATCAAATTTAAACATTCAACGGGAATCCAAAACACTGCAACACACCCCGTGTTATGTCAGCCAAGGCTTGAGATCAAATGGCAACCACATGTACCAAGATGCCCCTGTCGCGCAATCGGAACACCATGATCCTTGATATTCGGATCGCCCTCTTCGATTACGTTTGGATCAACGTCGGGATGTAAAGGGCACGTTATTTTATCTCCCTTTCTTGCAACCCCCCGTCCATTTATTGCCATAACCCGCGACGCCTCAATAACTTCCCCGCCGTGGTCAGTTGAATCCCCCACTCGAATAGCATTTAGCACACCTCCACCCCTTCGTTAAAAAATATCACGAAATAGAAATCGAGAAAAATCTGCCCCCTTGCATCCTATAAATTACTCAGTTCGGCCAGTCAGTTGCGAACATTCCTTGATTGGCGAAATTTTTCCAACTTGCTTCTCATACACAATACACAGCGGCTTCTTTGCGCTAGCCGCCAATCTCCGGCCACCACATACGGAATCAGTGGTTATCACTCCACTCTTATCGACACACACACTCCCGGACGGCATAAGATGAATTTCTCTTTGCAAATTTATCCTTCCGTCGGCCACCTTATAAACCCTTCTCCACGACCCATCGGCCTGATCGAAATCAAAGAAATACTCTGCCTTCCCAACATAATCTGCCCCGACGGGCAAATATCCAGCGAATGTTGCCTTACCAGCCTGCAGCGTATAGACATTCATCTGGACATTATCTCCCAATCTTCCAGGATTAATCATAACCAGCGTTACATCAGATTCAGCCAGGTGATCTACGCCCCACTCCGCCCCAGAGCAATTATCTGAATCATCCAACTCCTGATCAATTAATGCATCCGCCTTTCCGCCAACCTTATCACCAGCGAACACCTTAATTTCGGGTCGATCTACCTCACAGACAAATGTAAAAAAAGCATCGCCCGATTTAGCCAAAACAGTGACATCAGACGGACTCGCAGCCAGAACTCCACGCAATTCCGCAAAAAAAAGAACTGCGATAAACAAAAAATTTGATCTCAAGATAAAACCCCCTTAACCCTGTTCGTCTCCGACAACCTTTGAGGAAAATGTGCATCAGCAGGAAAATCCGCCGCTGTAGATGCATGATCCCCTCTAATCTTATTTGTCAAAGTTATTGCATCATCCCTGTCAGCAATACCAAGCAGCGAATTTATCGCCCAAAAAAATCCTGCCGTATCAATGCAAGCATAGGCATCATCCGATACAATATTTGGATTTGAAATTATTGCCGGCCTCAAGGTCGAAATCAATTGAGAAACAGTCGCTGCATTTTGAATCGGCAGCAAATTCTGATGTTGGGCCGGATGATACGGCGGCGTGAACCCCCACCAGTGAGCATCAGTCCACCACACCTCTGTGAAGGAGGATTTTTGCAGCCATCCTCGATAAACAAAATATTTAGAATAATTTCCTCTTCCGGTCAGCTGCTTGAACCCTCTACCCATGAATTTCCCACCATCATTCCACTCCACATTACCAAGCCACCCTTTATAATTCTTGGCTCTTTCATATTTTCTGAAATATTCGAATGGGTCACCATTGTAAAGCTCGGCCATATAACGAAGCTGACCCGACTCGACGGATGCCTGGCCAAAGAAGTGAGACAGCCTGAGTGTAGTCGTCAAACAATATTTAACCACAGCCTTATTGATGTTTACTCGGTACCTCTGAACCGAGCTCGCGGAAGCAGATGGATAAATTTGCTTAAACTCGCCTTCACTAAACCATTTACATTTCATGAGATGGCGAATAAACTCCGTAGGCGGCCAATGCCAACAATCATCAGCCGCCGGCTTCTCACCTTGAACTTCTTCCCAAAATGCCAAAGCGTGAACATGCCCTTCAAATAACTTGAAATCGTCATCGGACAGAGGTGAACTCAACGCCTCATGTTCAGTCTTTAACCAACCGTAGAGTTCGTCCAAATTGCTAGCAGACCACTCGGTAGAAAATCGACATACCACTTGCGTAAGACGCTTTCTGAGAGCTACATTCTGCAGCGCCCCCACCATTCCGGCGTGGTCAATTTGCGCTTCCCCAGAAGCATCCAGCAACCATTTCCTTAAGGTTGGCGAATCACAAAGATTAGTCTTCGTCGAATCGTCTTGTATAAAATTCCAGCCCGCCCATTCTGGAAAATCCGCATCACTATATGCCTGCACCCCTTGGCCAGAGAGGTTGATCCACCCCTGACCGGCAGGAGTATTCACTTTTCGCCAATGGTTAAAATTCGCACTAGCCTGTTCGTTTATACATCGCCCGAAACGCAACACCTCAAATATTGCGCTGATTGACGGAGGTGTTCCTTGAGAATATTTTTCGCTGATTTTCTCCGATTTCTTATAAAGATGATCTTCATCATCCTGCTCCGGCGGCGTTTCAGCGCAAACTTCCCAACTACCATCGGCGGTACATTGATATGTTGTCAGGGTACATCCCCTGTCATAGCGCATCCGTACAGCAAGCGGACTCGCCGTCTGAGAAACTGCAACCTGCGGTGCCGTTCCACCTAACGAAACACCACCATCACTCTGAGCAGGATGCGGCTCATTCGAATATAAATTCGCTCCAGCCGGAACATAAAACCAAATGTCCCCATAAATCGCATCAGTGCGGCCCGAACTCCCCACTGGCCCCGGGGTACGTCCGAGTAACTTCGTCATGTTTTGACTGTCGCAAACAATTTCGAAGTGGATGCGCCCCGGCCGACCATACACAATCCCCGGCAAACCTAGCTTGTCCTTGCGGTGTACTTTTTTTCCTGCCGTCAGTGGTTCCACACTTTGCAGATGTATATACACGGAAAAGAAGGTGACCTTTGATTGCTCGCCGTCCCCGATCTCCGTGTCATGCCGAATGACTACACAACCGTCGTCAGTTCGTACGCCGGCATAGTTCAATTCAGGTTTGTTCTTCGTATCCGTGGCACGAACGAAAACAATCGTACCGTCTGCAATCGCTCTAACCGGAAGTAGATGCCCCTGATTATCGACCGGAGCTTCCAGATGCGCTCCGCCGTGCCATCCGAGATTAAAACTGACGGGAAATGCCCCGTTTCCAGGACCACACTCCAGCATAGGGAACGAATCCCGAGCGGGATCGACGTTTGGATCGCTATCAGGCTGAGCCGAATTCACAAAAGGCGGACTAATAATCATGGCGACTCTGTCAGATAAAATTACAGGGAATGGAGATATGTGTTTGCAACTTCGCCCGAAGAAAACGACGGCATAGGTACCTGTTTTGAATCAGCGGTTTCAACGTTCCAGGATGAGCAACGCTCCCTGATCTGTCCTACCGTACCGTTCTCGATACCCGACGAAGTGATGCGAATATACGAGCCACCCACATAGAGTCCAATTTCCTGTGCCGCCGCAATTACAACCTTACCTCCCACACTCTTGATTGAGAGGTCCTTCTGCGACGCCATGTCCAATTCGGCCCCCTGTGCCTGAATTTCCACCCTCCCTTTGGCTGCAAACAGTTTCATCCCAGCGTTCTGCACAAACAGACTTATCTTCTCCGCAACGCTCGCCACCAGCGACTTTCGACTGGCGATAAATGTACTCTGCCCGCTGACGATATTGGTTTGCTGATCGCTCGCGATATGCACCGATTGCGGCGTCGATAACGCAATTCCCGATGGACTTGCGAACAACATGACGGGAGTCTTGAACGCGTTCGCGCTGCCCTTGCCACCGTCTCCGGTCCTGCCACCTGATTGTGAGCCCTGTACGGTGCCCTGAGTCGCGTTGGTAAATGTCTTCAACGCCTCGCGGCCAACACCGAGACTTTCCGCTTGGTGTTCTGCGACATAGCCTCAATGGCACCCTCAGCTCCAGTGAGCTGTCGCTGCGCCTCACTCACATCGAGCTGCTGGCTATTTGCCTGTTTCTGATACGTAGTGACGTACAGCCCCTGCGCGGCACGTACGGCACCAGACAAGTCCGTCTTCAAGTCGAAGCCTGAACCAAGAATTGCACCGCGTGTGTTGCCGTTTTGCTCGATCAGATATCCGAGGTGAAGCAAGCTGTTCCCTGTACTGCTGAACAATCTGGCTCGATTCTGTCCTGTCGCATCGTCAAGGACCATCTCGTTATAACCGCTCCCCGAATACTCCTTCGAACGGTAACCGGACAAGATGCCATTGCTATGCCATTGCGGCTGAACGCTACCGTTGTAGACACGATGCAGGACTATAGGCCTATCACAATCTCCGCCTATGTAGCCCACTAGGACTTCCTCACCGACTCTCGGAACGTGCACGCTTCCGAAACCGCCGCCTGTGTCTGACTGCGCGACTCTCACCCAGCACGAGGCATTTGCGTTACCTGAGTTCTGTCGGTCCCAAACGAACATGACCTTTACGCGATTCAGTGCATCCGTGTACACCTCTTCGCCCTGCGGCCCAACGACGATTGCCGTCTCTAACTCCATCTCTGGCTTCTTGTGCTCGAACGGGCTCCTATACGGAACCGTCACGCGCTGCGCCTCGACTTCGACTAGATAAAAACCAGCCGAGCCGTCTTCGTGAGTGACGACTTCTCCAGTTTGTTCGAGCTTCGCCTGGGCTAGTTCGCTCTGCAAGCTATACGGAAAGTTCGCTTCGTGATTCGATAACGGCAGGTTGTTCTCAATGTACTGACGCACTTTGATCGCAGTGAATTCTCGCTGCCCGGCTTGATCATGATCGTGCTCAGGATGGCCCGTCAGTATGAATCGACGGCCGGCATCGATAGTCCGAACACCTCCGATACCAAGGAATCGCTTTGCCCTCGACTCCCATTCTTCTAGGTGAATCCTCGAAAGATGCTCACCGCGATCCTGGTTCAAATATGTGTAGGCACCGGTATATTCGTAGACTTCAGTCTGCTCCGGTAAATTTCCTTGACCGGCCATCGTCGGCAACGTCGTACCTTTGGGATTGGCCAACGAGGACGGCGCCTTATAGTCAAACGTGCGCGTCGTGTACACGGTACTCTGCAACGTCCGCGACCCTGCCCATTGCGTAAATGCGCCCGTTTCGCTACTTGTGCCCGACCTCGAGAATCCGACCTGTTTGGGCGAGACCTCATCAAGCGAGTAAATATCGTCGGTCACGACGAACCTATGCGACTTCCCCTCGTTGTCCTGACGCCAAAAGCCGAACAAGCCTTCTTCTTCCATCAATCGATGGACAAAATTCCAGTCCGTCTCGCTCTGACGGCAGTACGAGCGCGAGGGTAACGTCTTCAGCAAGGCGAATTCGAATTGCCCTCGCGCTTGTGGATGCGCATTGAATACATCGGTGAGGATGGCGTCAACGCTCTTGTCCTGCCAGTACCGCATATCGCTGCGGAACTTTAGGAAATGCATCCATGAAGCGAAAGATAATTGGTAACTTGAAAGACTTCCGTCAGCACCAAGTCTACGAGCTGTATGGATGTATCCGTTGATCGGTAAATAAGACTTGTTCGCTTGCTGCAACCAAAGGGTCATCGGCTGAGCGATCAACGTTTTGAGCTCAATATCGCCTGCTGTGGATACCATGTCGAGCGTGACACTGAAGTCACGGCCAAGCTCGGAGTAAGTCACGGCTCGGCGCGGAACAAGCGCGTTCTCCGGCAGCGACGGAATGCTCGTCTTGAGCAGGCGATCTTGCTGGATCAGGCCGCCACGAATCGCCTGAGCCACTTCGGTCATGTTCATGCGTTATCCATCTTCTTGTTTTTTGCAGGCTCAACGGCCTACGCTCTCACGGGAACGGCTTCCCCCGTTATATCGCCGCAATTTTAGCGACGTCGACAGGTCATGAGAGCGTACCTTGGTCGAGAAAACCACAATATGGTCTGACAAAAATTCATACCCATCTCTCAGGCAGTCGGGTTTGACGTGGCCAGGAGGTGGCGAATCAAGGTTCCCAGCGCCCTCGCTCCATCGCCTCCTCCATCATTCCCAGCGTCAGTGACCGGCCACCCAACGTCTCGCGCGCCTCGGTGCTGAACGGCGCTTTGACCACCGTTGCGAGAAACGACCCGATGCCGAGTTTCGCTGACGGGTAGTAATAGTGGATGTCAAACGCGGACAGATCGATGCCGAACGTCCCGGCCCATTGCCGGACGATTCTGTCGATGTCGCTCGGTTCCAGGTCGAGATCGTGATAAAGATCCGTATCCCGAGACAGTTCGATGCGATCGACCGGCAGTTTTTCGATATCGGTCGCGATGAATGCTTCGAGACGTTTCCATGTGTCAGCCATATAGGCGATCCTCGGGCTTCACCATGCGGTTGTATGCGCCAACCGTGCGATAAGTGATCAGCGTGACATCCGTTGCCAGGATCACCCAACCGACTCCGGGAATCGCCCGCCCGACGAATGCGCCAATATTCTGCGTGAACTTGATGCGCAACATGATAAGGCTCGTAAACGAGGTCACGGTCGGCAAAATCCGGTGCTTCAGTTCGTATGGCAGCATCCGCCGCGCGACGACGGACGCGATGGACGTGCCTTTGACCGCGTTCGCGAACTTGCCTCGCGTCGGGATAAAGCGCTGCCCCAACAACACCATCGCGATGCCGACGGCATCGTCTACGCCCAATGCCTTGCCGGTCTCTTCGATAAAGATTAGAAAGAGCAAGGCTTCGCGGCTCAAGCCCTCATGAACACCATACCTGTACGTATTCGCCGTTTTCTCTCAGATGGTTTGAATTTGAACGAGCAGGCAAGACTAGCGTGAGTGGCCAATCGGAAACAGCACGTTCATCGGTCTAGTGCCCCGACGGGAGCCTGTCCGGATGCAATTGATTGATCTCGTACAGCCTTTCCGAAGTGCCTTTCTGCTTGCGATTCCGACCGTTACAGCTTCGTTGATCCGCACGAATGCGCCATCGCAGCGATATGCCTCGGAACGGATGCAGATTGTTAATTCCTGGTGGCTTGCGGACACTGCGTTCCATTGCGCCCCGGCTTTTGCCGCTCGCCCCCGTCAGCGCACCGCCGTCACCGGCGTATTCACGGCCACCACCGCACTCGCCCGCCGCTCGGCCAACCGCTGCGCGAACCGGTATGCAACAAGCGAACCGGCCACGGCCAGCAGCATTGGCACAAGGCTGTCGTGATTCGCGCGCGTGAATTCGAGCAGCAGCACGACGGCCGTGATCGGCATCTGCATCGACGCAGCCAGAAACGCGGTCGCGCCGATCAGCGCACAGCCGCCGATCGATGCGCCCGGCCACACGAGGCTCCACAGCCCGCCAAGCACGACGCCGATCAGCGCGCCGTTCGCGAGGCCCGGCGTCAGCAGCCCGCCTTCCGCGCCGGCCCGCAGGCTGCCGGCCTCGATCAGCACCTTCAGCACGAGCAACACGGCGGCGAGGCCGATCGTCAGCGTTCCGTCGAAACCCAGCGATGCCGGGCCCTTGCCGTTGCCGAGCAGTTGCGGAAACCGCATCGCGAGCACGCCGATCACCGCGAAGTTGACCAGCGCGAACACGGGCAGCCGCCAGTCCTTCGGCGCGTTCGCCCGCGCGCGGGTCGTGAGCCGCACGAAGCCGTACGCGGCGAAGCCGAACAGCGGCCCGCAGACGGCCGACCACGCAACGAGCGGCGTGCTCAGCACGAACGCCGGGATCGTGTACTGGTGCTCGTTGCCGAGGCCGAGCCATGCGACTGCCGCCGCGATCGCCGACGTCACGACCGCCACGACCAGCGCACGCAGCTCGAAGGTGCCGAGCAGCACCTCGAGCACGAAGACCGCACCGCCGAGCGGCACGTTGTAGACGGCCGCGAGCCCCGCGCCGGCGCCGCATGCAACCATCAGCCGGCAGTCGTCGGGCGTGAGCCCCGCCGCATGGGCCAGCCGCCCGGCCAGCAGCGAACCGATCTCGCGCGGCGCGACTTCGCGACCGAGCGGCGAGCCGAGCGCGACGGTCACGATCTGCAGCAGCGCGTGCACCGTCGTGCTGACGAACGGCATCCGCGGATCAGCCGCGCGCACCGCGCGGCGGATGCTGACGAGCGGCCGGCCATACCGGTAAAGCGCCCACCAGCCGCCGCCGGCGACGATCCCGCAGACGATCAGCACCGCCAGCCGGCGCAGCGGATCGGCACCCGTCACGCCGCTGAGAAAGCTCTCGGACCCGATCACGTGTGCGACGCCGTAGCCGTACGCGATGTGCTGGATCGCGTGCAGCAGCAGCGCGAGCAGCATGCCGCCGAGGCCCGCGCCGACGCCGGTCAGGACCGTGACGACGGCCAGGCGAGCGAACGGGCTGGCGGGTGGCGAGGACGATGCGGGAGCGGACGGAAGATCGAGGCGCATGAGGTCGGCGAACGGAGATCGAAAGAACGGCGCGCATCACGCGCACCGTCGTCAGGACCGCATCGTAGGCCGGCACCTCTCATGAGACAAACGTATTTTTCGAATTGACTCATGCATTTTACGAATACTCGGCACCGAACAGGCCGTCGCGGCCCGTCTGCCCCGTCAATCCGGGTACGTGATGCGCTCCGGATCGCGCCGCATGATCACCTTCCCGCCGCGGATCGACAGCGTGGCCTTCGCCTGCCGGCGCACGGCTTCGTAATCGCTGTCCGCGTCGAGCACGACGAGATTCGCCGGCCGCCCGACCGCGATCCCGTAGCCGTCGCCGAGCTGCATCGTCGTCGCGCTGTGATCGGTCACGAAGTCGAGGCAGCGCTGCAGATCCTGGTAACCCATCATGTGGCAGATATGGAGGCCCGCATCGAGCACGCGCAGGATGTTGCCGTTGCCGAGCGGATACCACGGGTCCTTGATCGAATCCTGCCCGAAGCACACGTTGAGGCCCGCGCGGTCGAGTTCCGCGACTCGCGTCACGCCGCGCCGCTTCGGAAACGTGTCGAAACGCCCCTGCAGATGGATGCTCTCGGTCGGGCACGAGATGAAGTTCAGGCCCGCGCGCTTCAGCAAGCGGAACAGCTTCGAGCAGTATGCGTTGTCGTACGAACCCATCGCGGTCGTGTGGCTCGCGGTAACGCGCGCCCCCATTCCGCGCACGCGCGCCTCTTCGGCCAGCACCTCCAGAAAGCGCGAATGCGGATCGTCGGTCTCGTCGCAGTGCACGTCGACGAGGCAGCCGGTGCGTTCCGCGAGATCCATCAGGAAGCGGATCGAGCTGACACCCTGCTCACGCGTGTTCTCGAAATGCGGAATCCCGCCAACGACATCCGCGCCGAGGTCGATCGCCTGCGCCATCAGCGCGCGGCCGCCGTCGAACGATTCGATGCCTTCCTGCGGAAACGCGACGATCTGCAGATCGATCAGCCCGCGCGCCTCGTCCTTCACTTCCAGCATCGCCTTCAACGCGGCGAGTGTCGGATCGGTCACGTCGACGTGCGTGCGCACGTGCTGGATTCCGTGATCGCGCAGCATGCCGATGGCCGCATGCGCGCGCGTCTTCGTGTCCTCGTGCGTGATCGTCGCCTTGCGGTCGGCCCAGCGTTCGATGCCCTCGAACAGCGTGCCGCTCATGTTCCAGGCAGGCTCGCCTGCCGTCAGCACGGCATCGAGGTGGATATGCGGTTCGACGAGCGGCGGAATCGCGAGACGGCCGCTCCCGTCGATATCGTCGGAGTTCGTCGGCGCGATCGGCGCCGCTTGTGCGTCAATGCGCGCGATCTTGCCGCCGTCGAGGCCGATCGTGAACAGGCCGTCGCGGCCACGCAGGCGTACGTTGAACAGATTCATGTGGGTCCGGTCGTCAGGCGGCCGCGGTGGGCCGCACGTTAAGAAATGGGAATACGGGCGACGCGCGCCGGCATTTACCTGAAATCGTCGATCTTCAGGCCGGTCGCCGCGCTCATCTCGTCGTTCGTCACGTCGCGCACGTGCCGGCCGAAGGTCCACACATGCCGGCCGGGGTCGCGCGCGCGGTACACACGCTCGCCGTAGAACTGGTCGGCCGGCGCTTGCAGGATCTCCGCGCCGGCGGCACGCGCACGTTCGCAATGCGCATCGATGTCCGCATCGTCGGGAAGATGCACGTGGACGTTCTGCGTATTGCGATCGCCCGTGTCTTCCGGCGACGCGATGAAGTCGGCCCATGCGCCGCCGATCATCACGATGCCATCGCCGAACTTCATCTCGGCATGCGCGATCTCGCCGTCGGGTGTGGTCACGACGATGAAGCGTTCGAAGCCGAATGCGCGCTCGAGCCAGTCCAGCGCGGCTTTCGGATTGCGGTAGCACAGGGCGGAGCTGAACGACGGACGGCGGGAGGTGGCCATGGGTTGACTCCGGATCTCGGCATCGGAGTGCCCATTTTCCGCGTCCGCCGCGCGGCGATCAACTCCGGCCTTGGCGGCCCGCGTGTTGTCGATGCGCGACATGCCCCGCTCGGGCAACCCGCGCGGCGCGGCGGACAGCCGGCGAGAACGCCCGGCGAGCGGCCCTTGCGTCGCTTTGTGAAGACGATGTGACGGACTCTTGCGCAACACGCAAAGGAGCGCTCGCACGCCGGCGCCACGGAACCGGACGACCGCGCCCCTACACTTGCGCCGAACTTTTGTTTCCAGTCCCACACGCAGGAGCCTCACCATGAAAAAAACCCTGATCGCCGGCGCATGCACCGCCGCCCTGTTCGCGCCGCTCGCCCACGCGCAAAGCTCGGTCACGCTGTACGGCCTGATCGACGCCGGCATCGCGTACACCAACAACGTGAACGGCGCGTCGCAGTGGCGCATGGCCAGCGGCACGGTCAACGGCAGCCGCTTCGGCGTGCGCGGCACCGAGGATCTCGGCGGCGGCCTGAAGGCGCTGTTCGTGCTCGAAAACGGCTTCAACGTGAACAACGGCGGGCTCGGCCAGGACGGCAAGCTGTTCGGCCGCCATGCGTATGTCGGCCTGAGCCAGGCCGGCTACGGGACGCTGACGCTCGGCCGCCAGTACGACACGATGGTCGACTTCGTCGCGCCGCTGTCCGCGACGGCCGGCGACCTCGGCGATGCGGGCTTCGCGCACCCGTTCGACAACGACAACCTGAACCACTCGCTGCGCATCAACAATGCGGTCAAGTACACGAGCGAGTCGATCGCGGGCTTCAAGGTCGGCGCGATGTACGCGTTCTCGAACTCGGCGAACTTCAGCGCCAACCGCGCGTACAGCATCGCGGCGAGCTATACGAACGGCCCGCTGAAGCTGGCCGGCGCGTACCTGCAGATGAACGGCACCAAGGGCTCGACGAGCGCGAGCCCCGGCGCGACCGATTCGGCCGAAGCGAAGAGCGTGAGCCAGGGCGGCTGGTCGATCGGCTCGGACCGCATGCGCTCGTACGGCGGCGGCGTCAGCTACGTGTTCGGGCCGGCAACCGTCGGCTTCGTCTACACGCGCTCGCAGTACGACAACACGGGGTCGTTCGGCTCCACCGGCCAGATCGCGTTCAACAACTACGACGTGAACGTGCGCTACGCGGTGACACCGGCCGTCAGCCTCGGCGCGGCTTACGTCTACACGGACGCCAGCGTGTCGAATCCCGACAGCAAGCACGGCACCGATCCGAAGTGGCACCAGGTCAACCTGCAGGCCGTGTACAAGCTGTCGCGCCGCACCGACCTGTACGCGGAAGCGATGGTCCAGCACGCGTCCGGGCGCGGCTACCAGGCGTTCATCAACACGTCGGGCGGCGCGTCGAGCACGGCGAACCAGGTCGTCGGCACGATCGGCATGCGCACGCGCTTCTGACCGGCATCGCACCGTTGTCCGTCTGCAATGAATCCGTGTTCGCACACGGATTCGTTCGCCGCGGGCGACGGGCCGCAATGTTGTGCCATCTGGAAGGCAGCCTGCCTGGAATCGGGGTTTTTGCGCGCGCGGCCGCTACGTAGACTGGCGTCGAAGGCTCGGGGCATGCGTCACGCATCGATCCGGCCACCCACCCCGTATTCAGGAGAACCTCGTGAAATCGCTCGTCGTTACCGCCGCCGCTGCCGTCCTGCTCGCCGCACCGGCCCTGTCGTTCGCCCAGCAGGCACCGTCGCCCGTCACGCGCGCGCAGGTGCTGCAGGAACTGATCGATCTGGAATCGGTCGGCTACAACCCGGCGCGCGGCGAAGCCGACAACTATCCCGAGGACATCATGGCCGCGCAGGAACGGCTGCAGGCGAAGCGTCTCGCGGAGCGCAAAGCCGCGCAGGCTGCGTACGGCCCGACCGGTGCGCCGGCAACCGAATCGGGCGCGGCAGCCAGGCCCGCGCAATGACGGCGCGACGACGCGCCCCGCCCGCGCAAAGGATCGTCGACGGGCGTGGCGCACGTCGCGTTTGCATGAAAACACCGGCAGCACGCGGATGCGCGCCCGCCGTTCAGGCGGCCTGCGGCTCGCGGCCGATTGCGTTCAGCATCTCGACGTCGCGCGCGATCATCCCCGGCACTTGGGCGCGCAACATCTCGACCCAGGTCCGCACCTTCGCATCGACGAAGCGGCGCGACGGATACAGCGCATAGACGTTCATCTTCTGCAGGATGTGGGCGGGCAGCACGCGCACGAGCGTGCCGTCGCGCAATGCATCGATCGCCGAGTACAGCGGCAGCATGCCGATTCCGATGCCGTCGCGGATCGCGAGTGCGAGCGATTCGGCCGTGTTCGTCTGTACCGGCCCCGCGACGTGGATCTGCTCGACGCCCTCGGGCCCTTCGAGCACCCACTCGTGCGTCGGGAACGCCGGCGTACACAGCGTCAGGCACGCGTGCGCGGCGAGATCCTGCGGGCGGCCCGGCACGCCGTGCCGTTTCACGTAGTCGGGCGACGCGCACAGGATGCTGAACGTCGAGCCGAGCAGGTGCGATACGAGCTCCGAATCGGGCAGCGACGACGCGGTGACGACTGCCATGTCGCTCGTGCCGTCGAACAGGTCGGGCATGCGCTGCGACAGCGACAGCTCGATCGACACGTCCGGGAACTGTGCGTGATAGCGCGTCAGCGCGGGCAATACGTAGTGGTGACCGACGCTCGCGAAGCTGTGCATGCGCAGCACGCCGGCCGGACGCTCATGCGCGCAGCTCGCCTCTTCTTCCGCGCGGTCGACGTCCGCGAGGATCTGGCGGCAGCGCCGCAGATAGCTTTCGCCGGCCGACGTGAGCGCGAGACGGCGCGTCGAGCGATTCATCAGACGGGTGCGCAGCCGCGCCTCGAGCTCCGACACCGCGCGCGACATCGCGCCTGTCGTCGAATTCAGCGATTGCGCGGCGGCCGTGAAGCTGCCTGTCTCGACGACGCGCGAAAACACCCGCATGTTTTGTAGGGTATCCATTCCTGTGAGCGACCTGTAGCGGAGCCGCTATTTTCCTCCACTGGATGCGACAGATTGTTACTCCGGCTGCAACTATCGTTTCCCCGCAGCTGCGTTAATGCGCGGGCGCCGCACTCCTACAATCGGCGCCTCACCAGTCGAACGGACCGTTCGGAAGCGCCGCGGCACCTGCCCCGGCCCCGCACCGGCCCCCTTTTTTCATGAAGCCACAACCTGCGATCGAGCGACCTTCCATCGAACCGGCACGATGGAGGGCATGGCTCGATCCGCTCGGCGACGCGGCGCGCGACTGGGCCGCCAGCGACGGGCTGATCTGGCTGCACCTCGCGAAAACCGTGCTCGCGGCGCTGCTCGCGATGGGCATCGCGATGCGCCTCGAGATGTCGCAGCCGCGCACGGCGATGACGACCGTGTTCGTGCTGATGCAGCCGCTGTCGGGGATGGTGTTCGCGAAAAGCTTCTACCGGGTACTCGGCACGGCGGCCGGCCTCGTCGCCGCGCTCGCGCTCGGCGGGCTGTTCGCGCAGCAACCCGAGCTGTACATGGCCGGCATCACGCTGTGGATCGGCGGCTGCATCGCGCTCGCGGTACGCAACCGGCACTTCCGCTGGTACGGCTTCGTGCTCGCCGGCTACACGGCCGCGCTGATCGGCCTGCCGGCCGTGATGACGCCGCAGACGCTGTTCCAGTCCGCGCTCACGCGCGCCGCGGAAGTCGCGCTCGGCATCGCGTGCTCGGGCGCGGTCAGCGCGCTGATCCTGCCGCTCAGTTCCGCGAAGGCGCTGATGCGCTCGCTGAGCGCGCGTCACGCAACGTTCGCGGCGTTCACGGCCGGCGCGCTCTCGGGCGAGGTCGCGCGCGGCGATTTCGAGCGGCGCTTCGCCGATTTCGTCGACGACATCGTCGGCTTCGAGGCCAACCGCGCATTCGCGTCGTTCGAAGATCCGCACATTCGCGCGCGCAGCCGCCGGCTCGCGCGGCTGAACAGCGAGTTCATGAACGCGTGCACACGGCTGCATGCGCTGCACCAGCTCGTCAAGCGCCTGCGCGCGAATCATTCGGATGCGGTGCTCGACGCGCTGGCACCGCACGTCGACGCGCTGGCGCTTCGGTTCGCCGCATTGCGCGACGAACGCCAGCGCAGCATCGCGCCAGCCACCGGCGCGTTGCTCGAACTGCACCGCTTCCACGGTGCGTTGCCGAAGGCTGCGCGCGCGTCGCGGCGAAACCTCGAAGCGCACGCGGCCGGCGGCCTGCTCGACTTCGATACCGCGATCGAGCTGCTGTACCGCTTCATCGGCGAATATCTCGGCTACGCCGATACCTATGCGTCGCTCGACCAGGACGATCACGCGTTCGAGCGCTCCGTCACGCATTACGCGGTGAAGACCAATTCGTTTTTCGTCGGCTTCGCGTTCCTGCGTACGGTCGTCGCCGTCGGCGCGATGAGCGCGTTCTGGATCGCGTCCGAATGGCCGAGCGGCTCGTTAGCCGTGATCGCCACCGCGATCGCATGCGCGCTCAGCTCGACGTCGCCGCGCGCGCCGAAGTTCGTCGCGCAGATGAGCGTCGGCGCGGCGTTCGCGACCGCCGTCGGCTACGTGTTCCTGTGCTACGTGTATCCGAACATCGACGGCTTCCCGCTGCTGTGCGCGACGCTCGCGCCGGTGCTTGGCCTCGGTGCGTTTCTCGCGATGCGGCCGGGATTGTCCGGTTACGGAATCGGCTTCGCGGTGTTCTTCTGTCTGCTCGCGGGACCGGACAACGCGATGGCCTATACGCCCGAAGTGCTGATCAACAACGGGCTGGCGATCGTCATCGCGATGCTCGCATGCTCGCTCGTGTTCGCGGTCGTGTTCCCGACCCACATGCCGTGGCTCACCGGCCGCATCGCGCACGACCTGCGCCGCCAGGTCACGCTCGCATGCGAAGGCGCACCGGACGGCCTCGCGCAACGCTTCCAGTCGAGCACGCACGACCTGATGGCACAGCTGCGCACGCTGCTCGTCAGGCGCACGCGGCAGCACCGCGACGCCATGCGCTGGATGCTGGCGACGCTCGAGGTCGGCCACGCCGTGATCGACCTGCGCGACGAACTGCATGCGTTCAGTGCATCGAAACCGCCGCAGACGCTGCGCTGGACCGGCTCGATCGACGCGGTACTGCACGAATTGCCGCGCTTTTTCGACGACCCGACGCCCGGCCATCATGCACGCACGCTGAAATCGGTGAATCTCGCGATTCGCACGGCGCAACACACGTTGCAGGCGTGGTACGCGGTGCCCGATGCGCGCCGAAGCATGCAGCGGATCGTCGGCTGCCTGCATTTCATGCGCAGCGCGCTGCTGGACAAGGATGCGCCGTTCAACCGGCACCGCCATTGAAAACGGGTGCGCGCGCAACGGGATCCTTGTTCCGGATGGAAATATGCTCTACAGCCGCGGTGATTAATCTTTAAGCAGTGCGAGCCTATAGTTTCCTCACTGCCAGCGAGACTGGCACTCACCCAGGAGAAACTCAAATGAAGCCGCTGCACCTCGCCCTCGTTGCCCTGTCGCTCACCGCTGCTGTCGCCCACGCACAGCCGGCACCGGCAGACGTCGCACAGCAACAGGTGAACCGCGCCGAAGCCGTCAAGGCCGCGGGCCGCGTCGATCGTGCGCAAACGAAGCAGGAAGACCCGAACGCCTGTGTCGGCCCCGTCAGCTTCTGCAACATCTACTTCGGCAGCTGAGCATGACGCCGCGTCGTCACGGCCAGGCCCGTGCCGCCCGCACCGCATGCGTCGCATGCGCGGGCGGACGGCGGCCCGGCCGATCGCCGCATCGCCGCCCCGCCCCACGCCGCTTCGATTGAAGCGGCGCTTGCCGTTTCAGGCGCCGCGCCCCGGCCGCCAGCCCACTTCGCGCAACGCATCCAGCAAGCGCGCCTGCCCGAGCCCTTCGACCCGCGCCCCGCGCGACTCGACGTTGCTGCCAGCCACCAGCGCATTCACGATCGCCTCCTCCACCGCTTCCGCCGCCGCGGCGAACAGCGCGGAAATGTGGTCGTTGTTGACCATCTTCAGATCGGTGGTCGGCGCGCCCTTGCTGCCGTAGTTCGCTGCCGGCAAGCGTTCGTTGCCCGTTGCAAATGCCAGGAAGATGTCGCCGCTCGAATCCTCGGTGCCGCCGCCGACGCGTGCGAGCCCGACGCTCGCGCGCTGCGCGAGGCGCGTGCATTGATGCGGCAGAAGCGGCGCGTCCGTCGCGATCGTCACGACGATCGACCCCATGCCCGGCTCGCCTTTGGCGTCGTGTTCGCGGAACGGCGAATGCACGTGCCGCAGCACTTCGCCGACCGGATAGCCGGCGACGCGCAGCAGCTCGCGCACGCCGTAGTTCGCCTGCACGAGCGCGCCGACGGTCCAGCCGCCCGCGTCGTCCGCCAGCACGCGCGACGCGGTGCCGATGCCGCCCTTGAACTCGTGGCAGATCATGCCCGTGCCGCCGCCCACGCCGCCTTCGGCGACCGACCCCGACTGAGCGGCCGCCAGCGCGCGCTGCACGTGCGCGGCGCTCACATGCTGCCCCCAGATGTCGTTCAGCAGCCCGTCGTAGGTTTCCATCACGACCGGCATGCACCAGTACACGCGGCCGGCCGCCGCTTCGCGCTCGTTCGCGACGAGCGCGTCGCGCACCGCGCCGACGCTGTGCGTGTTCGTATAGGCGATCGGCGTCGTCAGCAGGCCGGCCTCGCGAATCCATTCGAGCCCCGTCGCGTCGCCGTTGCCATTCAGCACGTGCACGCCCGCAAAACACGGCGAATCGTGCGCGGCGCCCGCGCGCGGCTCGATGACGGTGACGCCGGTGCGGATCGATGCGTCGCCGTTCTCGACGTTCAGCGTGCAATGTCCGACCCGCACGCCCGGTACGTCCGTGATCGCGTTGAAGCGGCCCGGCTTGCCGAGTCCGATGCGGATGCCGAGATCCCTCGTGCGCATGATGCAATTCCTCCAGTCTTTCAGTGGTTCGGTCAGTCGATGTTGCAAGATATTGATCCGGTGCTCAGAGCGCGCGGAACGCTTCGCTGTGGCGCGCCCACACCACGTACATCACGAGTGCGGCAACCAGCAGCCCCGCGATGATGATCAGGTCGGTCGACTTCGTTGCCGTCGCCAGCGTCGTGTACAGCGTGTAGGCCGCGCCTGCCACCGCGACGAGCGGCGTCACGGGCCACAGCGGCATCCGGTAGTGATGCTCGACGTCGCGGCGCACGAACCGGCTCGCGAGCGCGGCCAGCCCGACGACCAGGTAGATCAGCAGCAGCAGGTCGACGGTGAACGCCGTCAGTTCGTCGAGACTCGACACGAAGACGAGCCCCGCCGACGGTACGGCCAACGCGATCGTCGCAAGCCACGGCGATTCGAGGCGCGGATGAATCGTCGAGAATGCACGGTTGCAGGTGCGCGACCAGAGCGCGTGGCGGCCGCTGCTGTACAGCAGGCGGCCCATCGTGATCACGATCGCGATGATCGCATTGAACACCGACAGGAAGATCCCGCCGCTGACCACGCGCGACACCGCCGGGTTGCTCAGCGAGCGCACGACATAGCCGATCGGGTCGGCGCTCTTCGTCAGCTCCGTCAGCGACGGTGCGCCGAGCACAATCGCGGTGAGCGGCACCAGTTCGACGACGAGGATCACGAGCAGCGAATAGATCACCGCCTTCGCGACGTTGCGGTTGCCGCCGCGCAGATCCTCCGCGAGATAGGCGGCCGAGCCGAAGCCGTTGTAGCAGAAGATCGCGGTGCCGATCGCCGGCACGATGGCCGCGAGCGTCGCCGGTACGAGCGCGTTGCCGCTCGCGACGACCGGTGCGATCAGCACGTCGGCACCGCGATGCGGCGAACCGAAGCCGAGGCCCGCGATCAGCATCAGCACGCCGATCTCGACGACGAGGAACGCGCCGGTGATCCACGCGTTCGTCTTGATGTTCAGCATGCCGAGCAGATAGCTGAGCAGTACGATCGTCAGCGCGACCGACTGGTTGCTGAAGTGCGTGCCGAGCGCGTTGTTCAGGTAGGGCGCGGCGCCGCTCGCGAGCACGGCCGGGATGAACACGCTGACGGACAGCACGGTGATGAAAGTCAGGTACCCGGGCAGCGTGCCGAACACGCGCTTGGCCATCACGTACTCGCCGCCCGCGCTGCGGTGCGCGGCGGCAAGCTCCGCGTAGCAGAGCGCGAATGCAAGCGCGAGCACGCCGCCGAGCACGAACGACAGCACGGCGCCGCTGCCGGCCTGCTGGATCGCGAACGGCGCGATCACGAAGATCGAGCTTGCGGGCGTCACGCCCGATACGGTGATCATCACCGCATCGCGCACACTGAGCGTCTGCGACAGCGCGCGCGGCGCGTCCTCCGTTGCAGGCGCCGCTTGCAGGCTACCCGTCGATTCCGACATCATCGCCATTTCGTTCTCCTGTGCTCCTTTGCTGCTCTTTTTTGAACACCCATACTCGGGCCCGATTGATTGCGTGGCAGTCTAGGAAGCCAATTTCAGGACCGCTATTCCCCCTTCGTGTTACGCCCTTCCGGTGGTGGTATGGATCGTCTCTTCTCCGAAATCGCGATGCACCAGGCGCTTGGCCGCGCAATCGATCATCTCGGCCAGCCGCGCTTCTGGCGTTTCCTGGTGCTGCTGCTCAATGAAATGGTGCCGTTCGACAACGCGCTCGCGACCGCGGTCGGCCGCGACGGCGTGCCGCTCGTGCTCGACGAATACGACGCGGGCGGCACCGACAGCGCATCGCCGGTGCCGCTCTACCTGAACGGCGTCTATCTGCTCGACCCGTTCCTGCAGGCCGCGCACGACGGGCTCGCCGACGGCTGCTACCGGCTCGAGGAAGTCGCGCCCGACCTGTTCCGGCAAAGCGAGTATTTCCTCAGCTACTTCCGCGATGCGGTCGGCGACGACGAAATCCAGATTCTCGTGCGGCCGAACGCCGACACGCTGCTGTCGCTGTCGCTCGGCGCGGCCGCGCGCTTCGACGTCGAGCCGCTCGGCAAGCTGACGGCCGCGATGCCGTGGGTGCTCGCGGCGATGCGGCAGCACTGGCGGCTGGTGGGCGACGCCGCACGCGCGACGCCCGATGCCGATCTCGGTGCGCGTGTCGAACAGGCGCTCGCGCGCTTCGGCGCGGGCGTGCTGACCGACCGCGAGATGTCGATCGCACGCATGGTGCTGCGCGGCAATTCGTCGAAGGCGATCGCCGAGCGGCTGGCGATATCCCCCGAAACGGTTAAGGTGCACCGGCGCCACCTGTACGCGAAGCTCGGAATTTCGTCGCAGCCCGAGCTGTTTTCGCGGTTCATACAGGCACTGGGGGAAGATGCGGCCGGGTGAGCGCCCGATCAGGACGGATGGCAACGGGCGCGAAATCGGGCACTATCCGTCAAGCGCCGCGTACCCTGCCGGTGCCGGTGCCGGTGCCGGTGCGGATACCCGGTCGACAACACGATTGCCCGAAAACAGGAATCCCGACCCATGTCACTCATTCCGCTCATAGGCATCGGCTGGCTGTTTCTGTGCGCGATCAGCGCCGCATCGATCGTGCTCGTGCCGCCCGTGGTGCTGGTCGCCTGTCTGATGGGCAAGGACGTCTGGTCGATCCTGACGCGCGGCCGATTGCAGGTCGCGTTCCTGGCCTACCTAGGCTCCGCGCCGGTACCGGCGGTCTTCACGTTCCTGCTGGAAGCCGGCGCCACGGCCGGAAACGCAGGCGGCGTGGCGTCCGACGGCCTGACGACGTGGATCGAGCGGTGTTTCTTCGTTTTCCTCGGCGCGGCTGCGCTGAGCGGGCTGCTGTTGCTGCTGCGGCCGAAAGACAGGCAAGCGGCAAACGTCGAGCCCTCGCAGTCTGCGCGCTAGCCGGCGCGCGAACGCCGCGCCATGCCGCCCGCCCGGTTTGCGGGCAGGGGCACGGTCATGCGCGGCGTCCTGTTACTTCCACTTCGCGCCGAGTTGCGCGAGCCCCGCGTTGCGGAGATCGTCCGGCAGCATCACCACGCGGAACTCGCAGTCCGCATTCAACATCAGGAACCACGGTTCCGCGAGCGCCGGGATCTGCGACGGGTCATCCAGATTGACGATCACGACCGCGCCGCGGTGGCCGCTCTGCTCCGTGAAATACACGGCCTCCGGCTTGACCGCTTCGAGTATTCGCGAGATCACGTCGCCGACGCTGCCGTCGCGCACGAGCGTGTTGAACGGTTCGTGAGGGATTCGTATGTTGAGAAGCATGCGCATGACCATCCTCCTTGGGCTCCGCCCGGCGTGGGCCCTTCAAGCATAGGTGCTGCGCGACGCCGCGCCAGTGGGACCGAAAGCCGTTGCCGGCACGCATTCACATTCCGACGATTCGATGACACCGCATCGCGCGAACGGCAATCGCTCGCGCGGTGCAGGCCGGGTCGAATCGACTTTTCATGCCTCCATCATTTGGAGATCGCATCGGCCGCCAGCTCCGGCGGCGCGATCGCCAGATGCAACGACTGCTGCGGCCGCAGCGTCACGTTCAGCACCTCGCGCGGCGGCGCCATGCCGGGCGGCACCGACAACACGTAGCGCTGCAGAACCATTGCGGCCACAACCGTCATCTCCGTCATCGCCAGATGCTGCCCGAGGCACACGCGCGGGCCGGTGCCGAACGGCATGTACGCGCCGCGCGGCAGCGCCGGCGCATCGTCGGCGAAGCGCTCCGGGCGGAAGGTACCGGGCTCCGGGAACCATCGCGGATCGCGCTGCATCAGTTGCAGCGGCAGCATGAACAGCGTGCGCGCGGGAAACTGCCACGCGCCCAGCGCGATCGGCCGCGATGCGCGACGGCTGATCAGGATCGGCGCGGACGGATACAGACGCAGCGTTTCGTCGAGTGTCTGCGACAGGTAGCGCAACGACGAGCGCGTCTCCGCGGACGGCGCGCGGCCACCCAGCACGCGGGACACCTCGTCGCGCGCGGCGGCTTGCACGGCCGGATTCGCGGCCATGCACCAAGCCCACCAGGTCAGCGCCCCGGCCGTCGTCTCGTGGCCGGCCAGGAACGCCGTCACGCATTCGTCGTGCACGGCCTGCAGCGGCCATTTCCGCGCATCCGCCCGATGCAGCCGCAACAGGCGCGACAGCAGATCGTCGGGCCAGGCATGCTCGGACCGGTCGAGGCGTGCGTGCAGTTGCCGGTCGATCAGCCGTTTGAGCACCGCCATCGCGCGTGCCGTGCGGTGCTTCCACGGCACCCAGTTCGGCGTGTTCACCGGCTGGTAGAACGCCGCGTTGGCCGCGGCGCTCACCACGCGCACCGCCTCCTCGGCTGCGCGCGCATCGTCGCCGATCGTATCGGAGAACATCGTGCGCATGATCACGTCCATCGCCAGCGACGTCAGCGCGCTTTCGATCGGCCAGTCCGGATCGCGCGCGGGCCATTGCGCGAGAGCATGACCGGCCGTGGCCGCGATCGCCGGAACGAACGCCTGAACCGGCTTCGGCATGAAATTCGGCTGCAGCGCCTGCCGCTTGTCGCGCCACGCCTCGCCTTCCGCGACCAGCACGCTTTGGCCGTGGACCTGCGCGAAGACGCGGGTGGCGCGCTCCCAGCGCCCGAGCGCATCGTGATGCGTGACCAGCAACTCGCGCACGAGCGCCGGATCGGTCACGGCCACGGCATGCTCGGGCCACACGCGCAAGTGCACGACGTCGCCGTAGGTGCGCTGCCAGCCGCCAAGCGTGCCGATCAGGTCGCGCGACATCGTGCGCAGCAACCCCCATCCCGTCAGGCCGGCGGGTGGCCCCGGCGGCCATACGCCGGGTGGATGAAGCACGGGCGCCGGCGCAGCCGTGCCCGCGTGAAATGGACATTGGGAAGAGGATCGTGTGTTCATGTGCCGGATTCTCCCCATCGGCGCGCCGCTGGTCTTGAACGCAAACGACATCGACACGCGCCGGACCGGTCCCTATACTGCGGCGTCATGTTCTCCGGTCCGCCATCGATTCCGCTGTCATGTCCCGATCCGCTTGCGCGCGCGCCCCGCGTGGCGGGCGGCGGGCGGTCGCCGCATGCGCGGCTGCATCCCGCACCGGCCGCGCTGCAGGGCGCGGTGGTCGCGATCGTCCTGTGCGACACGCGCGGCGTCGCATTGAGCGACGCGCAACGGCTTTCGCACTTTCCGGCCACACCGCTCGTCTGCGTGTCCTGGTACCGGGATCTCGACGTGGGCTTCATCGCACCCTCGCCCGACGGCTCGCAATGGCGCCCCTTCGGCGCGACGGCGACGCTGTCGGGCAGCCATTCGGCCCCCACCGTCGCGTGGGCGCCGACGGGCGGGCTGATCGGCATGATCTGTTTCACCGCCGATGCCGCGCGGACGTTGTTCGGCATCGCGCTGCCGGACATCCACGACCGCGTTCTCGACGCGCACGCGTGCCTCGGCCACGACTGGCATCCGCTGCTCGATGCCCTGATCGGCGTGGATCGCGACGCCGACGTGCTGGCCACGATCGATCGCCATCTGGCGCCTCGCTGGCAGGCGCTGCGGCCTGCGACAGCGCTGTCGTCGCTCCGCAACGCAGGGCGCAGCTGGGTCGAGCGCCTCGCGCTGCAGGCGCGCGAATGGCGCGGCACGCACAGCCCGCGTCAGGTCGAACGGCGCATCAAGACATACAGCGGTCGATCGCTGCGCGAATGGCAGGCGCTCGTCCGGACGGAAAGCGCATTCTTCGCGGCGCGCGACCGGTTCGAAGCCGGCGCCCCCTTCAACTGGGCCACGCTGGCGCTGGACGAAGGATTCGCCGACCAGGCGCACCTGAGCCGCGAGGTCAAGCGCATCACGGGATTCTCGCCGAACGAATTCACGCAGCGCTTCATCGACGACGAATCGTTCTGGATGTACCGGTTGTGGGTGTAGCCCGCGCTCAACCGCGCGGTTCGACGAACGTGCCGTCACGCACATCGTGCGGCACGTTCCAGCCGAAATACACCTCGGCCTCGACGATCCGGCCATCGCGGACACGCAGCCGCTCCGCATTCCGGAACCGCTTGCCGCCACGCGTTTCGGCCTCGTACACGACGAATACGTATTCGCCGTGCGCGACGACGTCGATGAAGTCGAAGCACGTGAGCATCGCGCTGTTCGGCCAGCAACGCGCGAAATAAGTGTCGCGGTCGAGCCGGTTGTCGAGCGGGCTCGTGAAATGAAAGTCCGGCGCAATCAGCGCTTCAATCGCGTCGCGGTCCTTGTCGGCGTATGCGCGGTAGCACGCACGCGCCACGTCGCCGGGATTCTGCAGCATCGTCGGGCCCTCCTTCAACGATCGGCGCAAGCGTCGCTCGCGTCGCTTCGGATAGTGCGGCGGAACACGCCCGGCGGCAACCGCCCCGACTAGCGTCCCCGCGGGCAGCCCGACCGGGCCGTCGCACGCCGGCGATGCCGCGGTTGCCCGATTCGGCGGCCACGGGCATGATGTCCGCGAACTGGCCGGTTGCATTGTCCGCTTGCGCATCTCGCCGGGTTCACCGCCTCCATGCGGCCCGTCACGCGAGCAATCTGCATGCCGGCCCTGCCGCTCACGCCACTTCGCCCATGTCATTACGCGCATTCAGAACGCTGGTCGCCATCGCCCGATACCGGACCTTCGCGCGCGCCGGCGAAGCCATCGGCCTCACGCAATCGGCGGTGAGCCTGCAGATCAAGACGCTCGAAAGCGAATACAACGTGCAGTTGTTCGACCGTTCGCGCCGGCAGCCGGTGCTCACCGAAGCCGGTACCATCCTGCTCGCGCAGGCCGAGCAGGTGCTCGCGATGGTCGACCGGATTCCCGATGCGCTCAGCGACGAGAAAAAGCTCGTCGGCCGCCTGCGGATCGGTGCGATCCAGACCGCGCTGTCCGGCCCGCTGCCTGACGCACTACTTGCTTTGCGTGCGGCGCATCCGTCGTTGCGCGTGCACGTGTCGGCCGGCATGTCGGCGGAACTCGCGAACCGCGTTGCGGCCGGCGAGCTCGACGCGGCGATCACGACGCGCCCGGTACGCCCGCATCCGGCCGAACTGACGTGGACCACGCTGTACGAGGACCGCTTCTGGCTGCTCGCGCCGCCCGACCATGCGGAACGCGACGCGGGCGCGCTGCTCGACGCGCTGCCGTTCATCCGCTTCGACGCGCAGGCGTGGGCCGGCCGGATGATTGCTGCCGAGCTGCGCCGCATTGGCGTGCGCGTACGCGAAGAGATGGTGCTGGACAGCGCGGAAACGATCGCGCGCATGGTGGCGCGCGGGCTCGGCGCGGCGATCGTCGCGCTCCCCGATGCGACGCTTGCACGCCTGCCGCCGGTCACGCGCTTGCCGTTCGGCCAGCCGCAGATGGGGCGCGCGGTCGTGCTGCTCGAACACCAGTCGCGCCCGGGCGAACGTTTCGCCCGCGCGCTGGCGGCCGAAATCACTGCGTCATCAATGAGAATTTCTCATTGAACACCCGATAATTAACAATTATTCCTGTTGCTTGCGCGTGTTAACTTGGCGGCATCGTCACTCTTTCGATTGCGTGTCGCCATGTTGCCCGCCGGATGGATTCCCGCTTCGTTCCGCCGCCTTTCCCCGCCAATCGGTGTGAAGGTACGCCGGTGATCGGCCCGATCCTGCTCGCGCTCGCGCCGGTCGCGCTGCTGGTCGCGTTCGGTCACGGCCTGCGACGCACGGGCTTCATCGCCGACGCGTTCTGGCCGCACGCCGAGCGGCTCTGCTACTACATGCTGCTGCCCGCGCTGTTCGCGGACAGCCTCGCGAATGCGCGGCTGCAATCGCTGCCCGTTTTACCGCTCGCGGCGGCGCTGGTCGGTTCGACCGCACTCGCCGCAGCGCTTCTTCTGCTGGTCCGCCCGTTCGTCCGGGTCGACGGCGCCGGCTTCACGTCGGTGTTCCAGGGCGCCGTGCGCTTCAACAACTACGTCGGCACCGCGCTGGCCGCCGGGCTGCTCGGCGCGAAAGGGATCGCGCTCGCAGCCGTGTGCGTCGCGGCGATCGTCCCGACCGTCAACCTGATGTGCGTGCTGGTCTTCGCGCGCTACGGCGACACGCGGCTCGGTGCGGCGGCGCTCGCACGGCAGATCCTGTCGAATCCGCTCGTCGTCGCATGCGCGCTCGGGATCGCGATGCAGGCCGGTGGCGTCGCGTTCCCGGCTGCCGTCGAGCCGGCCGTGCGCGCGCTCGGCGCCGCATCGATGCCGCTCGGCCTGATGTGCGTCGGCGCGGCGCTGAAATTCGATGCGGCGCGTGCATGGCTGCAGCCGGTGTGCGTTGCGTCGGCGTTCAAGTTCATGGCGATGCCGCTCCTCACGCTCGCGGCCGGCCACCTGTTCGGGCTCGGCGATGCGGCGCTGACGGTCGCGCTGCTGTTCCAGGCGCTGCCGACGTCGTCGGCGTCGTACATCATGGCGCGCCAGCTCGGCGGCGATGCGCCGCTGATGGCCGGCATCACCGCATTCCAGACGATTGCCGCCGCTTTCGCGATGCCGGTCGTGCTGACCGCGCTCGCGTCGGCGCCGGCGTTTCGCTGACGGCGCCGCGAGCAGCCCCGTCTCCCTGAATCAGTCTGCCGGCCGGCCAACGCGCCGCTCGGTCACGTACGCATGGCCGCAGACGCTTTCGTTTCGAGAACCCACGCCCCATGCACGCTCCCGCCCCGCCCGCCCGCGTCGTCGCCACCCGGCCGCACGCGGCCATCTACGTCAAGCTCACGCTCGTCGCGCTGTTCTGGGGCGGGACGTTCATCGCGGGCCGGATCCTCGCCGCAACGATGTCCGCGACCTCGGCGGCGACCGGCCGCTTCGCGATCGCCGCGCTGCTGCTGGTCGTCCTGACATGGAAAATCGAAGGCGGGCTGCCGAAACTGAGTGGCCGCCAGATCGTGACGACCTTCGGCCTCGGCGCGACCGGCATCTTCCTGTACAACGTCTGCTTCTTCGCTGCGCTCGCGCGGATGCCGGCAGGCCGCACCGCGCTGTTCGTCGCGCTGAATCCGGTCGCCACGGCCGTGCTGCTGTCGGTCGTCGCGCGCGAGCGCCTGTCGTTGTCGCGCTGGGCCGGCATCGCCGTCGCGCTGTTCGGTGCGCTCGTCGTGATCAGCCGCGGCGATCTGCTGCGCGTACTGACCGATCTCGGCAACACGTTCGGCGCCGGTGAACGTTTCATGCTGTGCGCGGTGCTGAGCTGGGCCGCCTATACGGTAATCGGCCGGCGCGCGCTCGACGGGCTGTCGCCGCTCGCGGCCACGACGTACGCGGCACTGTGGGGCCTCGCGCTGCTGATCGTCACGCACCTGTTCAGCCCGTCTGCGAACGGCGGCACGCCGCTGACGTGGCAGGCCATCGCGTCGATGCTCTACCTCGGTGCCATCGGCACGGTGGTCGCGTTCGTCTGGTATTCGCAGGGGATCCGCGAACTCGGGCCGGCCCGCGCCGCCGTGTTCACCAACCTGGTGCCCGTGTTCGGCGTGCTGCTGTCGGTCGCGCTGCTCGGCGAACCGCTGTCGCCGTCGATGCTGGCCGGCGGCGCGCTCGTGATCGCAGGCGTCGCGCTGACCAATCGCGCGAAACGCTGACGCACCGGCGCACATCCTGCGTACGGGGACGGACGCCGAATACCGGCTCGGCGGCGATCGCAACGCCGTTGTGTGACGCATACGCTTCGGCCGATACGCCCCCCGATCTTCTCGCAGCCCCGCCCAAAACCGCCTATCGTGAAGAAGGCGCCCCGTTTGCCGCCCTTCGGCCCCGCGTCGCTCGCACGGGCGGCAACGACATCGCGTTCCGGCACCATTCATCGCGATCCCTGCGCATGCTCGCCCGTGCACACGATCGCACCGCCCACCGGATAACCAGGAGGCACACATGAAAGCCGTGCTGCTCGTCAGCTCCGCTCTGCTCGCCATTGCATCCGCTTCGGCGATGGCCCAGGGTTCCATCACGAAGGAAGAAAACGGCGCGCTCGTCGCCGCAAACGGGATGACCGTCTACACGTTCGACCACGACAAGCCCAACGCCGGCACCAGCGCCTGCACGGGCCAGTGCGAATCCTTCTGGCCGCCGTACAAGGCCAGCGCGACCGACGTCCCGGTCGGCCCCTACACGATCGTCAAGCGCGACGACGGCAGCCCGCAATGGGCCTACAAGGGCAAGCCGCTGTACTTCTTCTCGAAGGACATGAAACAGGGCGACCGCAACGGCGACAACTTCAAGAACATGTGGCACGTTGCGGCACCGTAAGCGTCCTGCTGCCTTCCGCCCTGTCCGGGCAGACATGAAAAAGCCCGCCCCGATCGTCGATCGAAGCGGGCCTTTGCGGCTTGGCACGTCCGGCCGGCTGCACGCAGCCGGCTCGCGCGTCAGCGGCTCGACGGGAAGCTGAACACCGTGCCTTCGCGCACGCCGGCCGACGGCCAGCGCTGCGTGATCGTCTTGCGCTTCGTGTAGAAGCGCACGGCGTCCGGGCCGTATGCGTGCAGATCGCCGAACAGCGAACGCTTCCAGCCGCCGAACGAGTGGTACGCGACCGGCACCGGCAGCGGCACGTTGATGCCGACCATGCCGATCTGGATGTTGTCGCCGAAGTAGCGTGCGGCCTCGCCGTCGCGCGTGAACAGGCACGTGCCGTTGCCGTACTCGTGCGCATCGATCAGCGCCATCGCCTCGTCGAGCGACTTCAGGCGGATTACGCCGAGCACGGGCCCGAAGATCTCGTGCTGGTAGATCGGCATGCCGGGCTTCACGTTGTCGAACAGGCACGGGCCGAGGTAGTAGCCGCCGTCGTGGCCGTCGACCTTCACGCTGCGGCCGTCGACGACCAGCGTCGCACCGGCTTCCACGCCCGCTTCGACGAAACCCGTCACCTTCTCGAAATGCTGCTGCGTGACGAGCGGGCCCATGTCGACGCCCGCGCCGTTGCCCGGGCCGACCTTCATCTTCTCGATCTCGGCCTTCAGCCCCGCGACGACCTTGTCGCCCGTCTCGTCGCCGATCGCGACGACCAGCGGAATCGCCATGCAGCGCTCGCCGCACGAACCGTACGCGGCGCCCATCAACGCGTTCACCGCATTGCCGATGTCGGCGTCCGGCATCACGACCGCGAAATTCTTCGCGCCGCCGAGCGCCTGCACGCGCTTGCCGTGCGCGCAGCCGGTCGAGTAGATGTATTCGGCGATCGGCGTCGAGCCGACGAAGCTCACCGCCTTCACGCGCGGGTCGGTCAGGATCGTGTCGACCGCTTCCTTGTCGCCGTTCACGACGTTCAGCACGCCCGGCGGCAGGCCGGCTTCGAGCGCGAGCTCCGCCATGCGCAGCGTCGACGACGGCGTGCGCTCGGACGGCTTCAGCACGAACGTGTTGCCGCAGGCGACGGCCATCGGCCACATCCACAGCGGCACCATCACCGGGAAGTTGAACGGCGTGATGCCGGAGACGACACCGAGCGCCTGGAATTCGCTCCACGAATCGATCGCGGGGCCGACGTTCTTGCTGTGCTCGCCCTTCAGCAGCTCGGGCACGTAGGTCGCGTATTCGACGTTCTCGATCCCGCGCTGCAGTTCGCCCATTGCATCGGCGAGCACCTTGCCATGCTCGGCGGTGATCAGCGCGCACAGCTCGTCGGCGTGCTCCTCGAGCAGCGTCTTGAAGCGGCTCATCACGCGGGCGCGCTTCAGCGGCGGCGTGTTGCGCCACGCCGGGAACGCGGCCTGCGCGGACGCGATCGCGGCTTCGACGGTCAGCTGGTCGGCAAGCGCGACGCTTTTGTTGGATTCGCCGGTGGCCGGGTCGAACACCGGCTGGACGCGGCTGCCGCCGTCGACGCGCTTGCCGTCGATCAGGTGGCCGATGGTGGAGGTCACATTGCTGTCGTGTTTCATCGTTGAGGCTCTTTCGTGAATTCGGTTATCGCGGGGCGAGCTGCGGCTCAGTCCACTTCGTTCAGTGCGTCGGACAGCGCGTTGACCAGGTTGTCGATCTCGCGCTTTTCGGCGATGAACGGCGGCGCGAGCTGGATCGTGTCGCCGCCGTAGCGCACGTAGAAGCCCTTCGCCCAGCAGCGCATCGCGATCTCGTACGGGCGCCGCGCCGGTTCGCCCGGCAGCGCCGCGATCGTCAGGCCGGCAGCCAGCCCGTAGTTGCGGATGTCCGCGATGTGGCGCTGGCCCTTCAGCCCGTGCACGGCCGCCTCGAAATGCGGCGCGAGATCGCGCACGCGGGCCACCGCGTCTTCCTTCACCAGCAGGTCGAGCGCCGCGACGCCGGCCGCGCACGCCACCGGGTGCGCCGAATACGTGTAGCCGTGCGGGAACTCGAGCATGTACTCGGGGCCGCCTGCGGCCATGAACGTGTCGTAGATCTCCTTCGTCGCGATCACGCCGCCGAGCGGCTGCACGCCGTTCGTCACCTGCTTCGCGAAGTTCATGATGTCCGGCACCACGCCGAACGCGTCGGCGCCCGTCATCGCGCCGGCGCGGCCGAAGGCCGTGATGACCTCGTCGAAAATCAGCAGGATGTCGTGCGCGGTACAGATGTCGCGCAGGCGCTTCAGGTAGCCCTTCGGCGGCACGACCACACCCGCCGAGCCGGAGAACGGCTCGACGATCACGGCCGCGATGTTCGATGCGTCGTGCAGCGCGATCAGCTCGAGCAGGCGGTCGGCCAGCTCGGCGCCGTGCTCGGGCATCCCGCGCGAGAACTTGTTCTCGGCGAGCTGCGTGTGCGGCAGGAAATCGGCGTCGAGACCCTGGCCGAACAGCTTGCGATTCGGCCCGATCCCGCCAACCGAGATGCCGCCGAAGTTCACGCCGTGGTAGCCCTTCTCGCGGCCGATCAGGCGCGTCTTCGTGCCCTTGCCCTTCGCACGCCAGTACGCGCGGGCCAGCTTCAGCGACGTGTCGGCCGCTTCCGAACCCGAGCCCGTGAAGAACACGTAGTCGAGGCCGGCCGGCGTCAGCTCCTTGATCTTGTTCGCCAGCTCGAAGGATTTCGGATGGCCGAACTGGAATGCCGGCGCGTAGTCGAGCTGAGCGACCTGGCGGCTCACGGCTTCGACGATTTCCGTGCGGCCATGACCGAGGCCCGTGCACCAGAGGCCCGACAGGCCGTCGAAAATCTTGCGGCCTTCGCCATCCGTGTAATACGCGCCCTGGCCCGACACGATCATGCGCGGATCGGCCTTGAACTGGCGGTTGGCCGTGAACGGCATCCAGTGCGCGTCGAGCCACGCGGCGTCGGTGCGGAGGTTCGTGTCGTCGTGCTGGGCGGTGGTGATGTCGGTCATGTCGGTCGGCGCGGCGCGCCCCTCCTCCTTGTGTTGATGTTGCACATTGTCGGGACGCCAATTAGTCTTTTGAATATCGCAATATCAATGTTCACTTGCTCAACTATGCAAGCAAAGAAACCGAAGAGCCGCGCGCTGCTCGGGCAGCTCAGCGACATGGATCTCCGCCTGCTGCGGGTCTTCAAGGGCGTCGTGCAGTGCGGCGGGATGGCCGCGGCCGAACTGGAACTGAATATCGGCATCTCGACGATCAGCCGGCACGTGAAGGATCTCGAAACGCGCCTCGGCCTCGTGCTGTGCCGGCGCGGCCGCGCCGGCTTCACGCTGACGCCGGAAGGCCAGACGGTGTACGAGGAAACGCTGCGACTACTCGCGTCGATGGAGGCATTTCGCAGCAGGATCGACGGCATTCACGACAAGATGGGCGGAGAACTGCACATCGCCGTGTTCGACAAGACGGCCACCAACGTGAACGCGCGCCTGGGCGACGCGATCCGCCAGTTCGCCGACGAAGCGCCCGACGTTGCACTGAACCTGCATGTCGCGTCGATCAACGAGGTCGAGCGCGGCATCATCGACGGCAGTTACCAGGTCGGGATCATTCCCGCGCACCGCAACTCGGGCAGCCTCGAGTATGCGGACCTGTTCGACGAACGGATGCTGCTCTACTGCGGCCGCCAGCATCCGCTCTTCGATGCGCCGCACGGCAAGCTCACGTGGACGACGATCCGCAACCACGCGTTCGCCGGGCTCGGCTTCCATTCGCCGAACATGGAGTTGAGCCATCGCGCGAAGCTCACGCGCAGCGCGACCGCGTCGGACCAGGAATCGATCGCGACGCTGATCCTGTCGGGCCGCTATCTCGGCTTCCTGCCCGACCATTACGCGGAAAGTTTCGAAAACAAGGGGCTGATGCAGCCGATCGCGCCGCAGCGGTTCAATTACCGGTGCCGGTTCGTGAGCCTGCTGCGGCGCTCGCCGCGGCCGTCGCGGGCCGCGCTGCTGTTCCAGTCTTGTCTCGAAGCCGCGCATGCGGCGGCGCGGCCGGCGGCGTAGACGATTCACGCGACGAATCGGGCTCCCGGCCCTTCGCTGTAAGCCATCGCGCGACCGGTCGTCAACGGACTGCGCAGCGCGGCGGCTGCCCCTCGCGGTGCCGTGCCCGGACACCCTGACACCCGGTCACACGCCGTCGAACCGGTCGAGCGCGCCGTCGGCCCGTGCTTGCGCACGGGTGCGCTTCACGAAATGTGTTGCGACGAGCGCCGCGGCGAAACCGGACGCGGCACCGACGCCGAGCGCCCAGCGCGGGCCGAGATGGTTTGCGACCCAGCCCGCGACCGGTGCGCCGATCGGCGTGCCGCCGAGCGCGACCGCGAGGCGCAGCGCCATCACGCGGCCGCGCATCTCCGGTTCGGTGGACAGCTGCATCAGGCTGTTGGTCGAGTTCATGAAGGTGATCGCGGCGATCCCGGTCAGCACGAGCGCGGCCCCGAACAGCCAGTAGCCCGGCGCCAGCGCGGCGAGCGTGCAGCCGAGCCCGAACAACGCCGCGCCGAACCACAGATGGCGGAAGCGCGGCTGCTCGCGGCGTGCGGCGAGCAGCGCGCCCGACACCGTGCCGACCGCCATCATCGACGACAGCACGCCGAAACCGCGCGCATCGACGTGAAACACGCTGGCCGCCATCGTCGAGATGAACAGCTGGAAATTGAGCCCGAACGTGCCGATCAGGAACAGCATCACGAGGATCGCCTTCAGGTCGTCGCGCCGCCACACGTAGCGGAACCCGTCGAGCAGGCCGCCGCGCGAGCGGCCCGCGCGCAGGTTCGCGCGCAGTTCGTCCTCGCGGAGCAGCAGCAGCGACGCCAGCACCGCGAAGAAGCTGAGCCCGTTGGCGACAAACGCCCAGCCGGTGCCGACCGACGCGATCATGAACCCGGCCGCCGCCGGGCCGATCATCCGCGCAGCGTTGAACGACGTCGAATTGAGCGCGACCGCGTTCGCGAGTTCGCGGTCGCCGACCAGTTCCGCGACGAAGGTCTGCCGCACCGGCGCATCGAACGCCGACGCGCAGCCGAACAGGAACGCGAACACGTACACGTGTTCGAGCTGTGCGACGCCCGCGACGGTCAGCGCGCCGAGTAACAGCGCCAGCACGCCCATCAGCCCCTGCGTCACCATCAACAGCTTGCGCTGGTCGAAGCGGTCGGCCGCGTAGCCGGTCCACGGCAACAGCAGCAACTGCGGCCCGAACTGCAGCGCCATCACCGTGCCGACGGCCGATGCGTCGTGATGCGTGAGCTGCGTGAGAACGAGCCAGTCCTGCGCGGTGCGCTGAACCCAGGTGCCGATGTTCGACACCAGCGAACCGATCGCCCACACGCGATAGTTGAAACTGCGAAGTGAGCGGAACACGCCCGCCGCCGGCACGCTCATGGCCGCTCCCGCTCCGGATCGTTGCCGCCGTGCAGCGCGCCGAAGTGCCGCGCGAGATACAGGCCGAGCACCAGCCCGCCAAGGCCGAGCGGGGCCACGTCGGCAGTGGTTTTCAGGTCGAATGCGCCGACCCGGCAGACCAGCACGTAGCCGATCGCGAGATTCACGAAACCCCACACGACATTCACGACCGACGACGACAGCCCGCGCCCGGGCGGATTCGCGAACGGCGTCTGGAACGGCTCGCCGCGCAGCCCGCTGACGAGATGCGGCACGACGTTCGCGAGGAATGCGCCGCCGAAGAAGTACGACACGAGGTGCAGGAGGTTCATGTTCGGGATGCCCTTTCGTCGAGCGGATCGATACGGTTCACGAGCGCGCCGGGTCCTGGAATTCGGCGAGCCGCTGCAGCAGCTTCACGGCCGATGCCAGCTCGGCCTGCTCCGCCGCCGACAGTTGTGCGTGCAGCGCGCGGAACAGCCAGTCGTCCTTGGCCGCGCGATTGGCCTGCAGCACCTTGCGGAAGCCGGGCGTGAGCGCGATCAGCGTCTGCCGGCCGTCGGTCGGATCGGGCGCGCCGCTGACGGCGCCGAGCGCCTCGAGTGTCGCGACCGTCACGCGCATCGACTGCGGGCGGACGCTTTCGGCGCGTGCGAGCGCCGACACGGTTGCCGGACCGTCGCGGTCGAGCCGCAACAGCACCGATTTCTGCGAAGACGTGATGTCGTTCGGGTGGGTCTGCTCCCGCATGCGTCGCATCAGCTTGCCGACCGAGATGCGGAGTTCGCCGGCGAGACCGGCCAAGGGGAGCGTTTCGGCGGGGGGCGATCGCGTGTTCATGGCGCCACGATAGCATATCGACAGTTTAACTGTACAGTTTGACTGCACATTTCAGACTGTAAGGATCATGCCGCCGGCTGTGCCCGCGCCGATGCGAACCGGCGCGCTCGGCCGCGCGATCCGGCTCTGCGATAATGCGGGCTCCCCATTTCCGCTCCGCCTTCCGCCATGACGCAGCCGTCCGCCCCGCTCTCCACCGACCTGCCGCCGATCTCGTGCCTGCCCGGCGATGCGCTGCCGTGGCTGCCGATGAGCGCCGATCTGCCGGGGCTCGCGATCAAGTACCTGCACATCAATGCGGCCGAGGACACGCTCACCGCGCTGCTGAAGATGCCGGCCGGCGGCACGCTGCCGCGCCACCGTCACGACGGCGAGGTGTTCGTCCATACGCTGCAGGGGGCGTGGCGCTACCGGGAATACGACTGGATCGCGCACGCCGGCTCGACGGTGCTCGAACCGGCCGGCTCGGTGCATACGCCGGAAACGCTCGGCGCGCCGGGCGAGGACGTGATCACGCTGAACGTGATGCGCGGCGATCTCGTGCTGCTCGACGATGAGGGTCGCGAAACGGCGCGCGAGAACTGCCGCGTCGCGCTGCTGCGCCAGCGCAAGCATGCGCGGACGGCGCCGGATGCCGCCGCGCCGTTCGTCACGCGGTAACGCAGGCGTCTGCGTCGCGTCACGACCCGCGTGGCGCCAGCGCTTCCCGTGGTGCGGATGACGGCCGATGCGCTGCGCCGGCCGCCCCGCGCATCACCGAAAGCGCCGAAAAAAACGCCGAATATCGCTGGCCAGCAGGTCCGGCTCTTCCACTGCCGCGAAATGGCCGCCGGCCGGCATGTCGCTCCATTGCGCGACGTCGAACACGCGTTCGAGCCAGCTGCGCGGCGGTCGGCTGATTTCCTTCGGAAAGCGCGCGAACGCGACGGGTACCGCCATGCGTTGCCCGGCCGCGAAGCGTATCGGCTGCAGCCGGTTCTCCCAATACATCTGCATTGACGAACCGATGCAGCCGGTGAACCAGTAGAGCGAGATTCCGGTCAGCAGCGTGTCGAACGAAAACCGCCGTGCAACATCGCCGTCGCAATCGCTCCACGCGCGGAATTTCTCGGCGATCCATGCGGCCAGCCCGGCCGGCGAATCGTTGAGCGCGACGGCCAGCGTCTGCGGCTTCGTCGTGTGCACATGTGCGTATCCGCCTTCCAGCGCGGCCCACTCGCCGCGCTGCGTCACGAAGGCCCGTTCGTCCTCGGTCAGCGGCAAGGCCGCGTCGGCCGGCGGCTCGAAACTACCGGGCAGGTAATTCAGGTGGACGCCGTCCACCCGGTCGGCATGTCGCACCCCGAGCGCGATCGACACGCCTGCGCCGAGATCGCCGCCTTGCGCGCCGAAGCGTCGATAGCCGAGGCCGGTCATCAACGCCGCCCAGCAGTCGGCAACCTGAAGCGCCGACATGCCCGGGGCTGCCGGCGCGGGCGAAAACAGGAAGCCGGGCAATGACGGCACGACGACGTCGAACGCGTCGCCAGGATCGCCGCCGAATGCCGCGGGATCGCACAGGCGATCGATCAGCGCGTCGAATTCGAAGACGGAGCCCGGCCAGCCGTGCGTGATGACAAGCGGATAAGGGTTCGGTCCCGCCCCGCGCCGATGGATGAAATGCACGCGCTGCCCGCCTGCATCCGCGACGAACTGCGGCAGCCGGTTCAGCGCACGCTCCACCGCACGCCAGTCGAATCGCTCGGCCCAGTACGCAACCAGTTCGCGCAGCCACGCGCCGTCCACCCCCTGCTGCCACGGCTCAGCGGGTGTCAGCGTCGGCGGGCGACGGTCGCGCAAGCGCCGGCGCAGGTCGTCTAGCGCGTGATCGGGTATCGCAATGTCGAACGGCGTGGCGTGCATGGTGTCTCCTCGGGAAGCATGCCGGGGATTCTGCTCGATTTTTCCGACCCGCGCTGGCGTCCCGCACCGGCGGGCGTCAGCCCGTTTCCCGCTCGTCCACCCGCGCGTCGCGCCGCATCGCCTGCGGCGGCACGCCGAATCCGCGCACGAACGCCTCGCGCATGTGCCGGCGATCGCGAAAACCGTTCTCCTTCGCGATCACGTCGAGCGGATGGCGGCTCTGTTCGATCATCAACCGCGCCGATTCGAGCCGCAGCCGCTCGATCGCCTTCGCGGGCGACTGTCCCGTTTCCAACGTGAACACCCGGCTGAACTGGCGCGGACTCAGATGGACGGCCTCGGCCAGATCCTCGACGGTCAGCGCGCGACCGAGGTTCTGCCGCGCGTAGTTCAGCGCGTTCTGGATCCGGTCGGATTTCGGCGCGAGATCGAGCATTTCGGAATGCTGCGACTGGCCGCCGGCGCGGCGCTGGTGCATCACGAGCTTGTGCGCGACCGAGCGCGCGGCATCGGCGCCGAGATCCTTTTCCACCATGGCGAGCGCGAGGTCGAGGCCGGCCGTCATTCCGGCCGAGGTCCAGATCGGGCCGTCGACGATGTAGATCCGGTCCTCCTCGACGCGAATCTCCGGGTAATGCCGCTGCATGTCGCGGCCATACGCCCAGTGCGTGGTCGCGCGGCGCTGCGCGAGCAGCCCGGCCTCGGCCAGCACGAACGCGCCCGTGCAGATCCCGGCAATCCGCCGCGCGCGCGCATTCGCGCGGCGCAGGTACGCGACGACGCCGGGCGGCGCCGGCGCGGCGAACGGATCGTTGACGCCCGCGACAATCCACGTATCGACGTCGATCCGCCCGCGCAGCGCACGCGTGGCAACCGACAGCCCGAGCGACGAGCGCACGTCGCCGCCTTCGACGGAATAATTGTCGATCGCGTAGAACGGCTCGTTCATGCCCATGTTCGCGTACTCGAACACCGATTGCGCGGCGAGCGCCATGATCTGGAAGCCGTCGCTGATCAGAAAGCCGATTCGGTGCATGTGCATTCTCCGGTTCCGGGTCGGTCGGCCCGATGTCCTGAATCATACCCATCTACGTCATTTGTGTCGCAACGGTTCGAGACCAGAATGCCTTCACGCCATCCGGCCATTCCCACCGAAACGGAGCACATCATGACGCAAGCACATCGCGGTACCGCCCTCATTACCGGCGCATCGTCGGGCATCGGCGCCGTCTACGCGGACCGCCTCGCGCGCCGCGGCTTCGACCTGATCCTGGTCGCGCGCAACCGCGACCGGCTGAGCGCGCTCGCCGAGCGCATCACGAACGACACGCAGCGCAGTGTCGAGATCGTCGACGCGGACCTCAATGACCGTGCGGCGCTCGCCGCCGTCGAAGCGAAGCTGAAGCAGGACGCGAGCATCACGCTGCTCGTGAACAACGCGGGCATCGGCACGCATGCGCCGCTGCTCGACAGCGACGTCGACGCGATGACGCGGATGATCGACCTGAACGTGACCGCACTCACGCGCCTGACCTACGCGGCCGTACCCGGCTTCGTTGCCCGCGGCCGCGGCGCCGTGATCAACATTTCGTCGATCGTCGCGATCTCGCCGGAAACGCTGAACGGCGTGTACGGCGGCAGCAAGGCGTTCGTGCTCGCGTTCAGCCAGTCGCTGCATCACGAACTCGCCGGCAAGGGCGTGCAGGTGCAAGCGGTGCTGCCCGGCGCGACGGCCACCGATTTCTGGCAGACGGGCGGCCTGCCGCTCGAACACCTGCCGAAGGAAATCGTGATGACCGCGCAGGACATGGTCGATGCCGCGCTGGTCGGCTTCGATCGCGGCGAACTCGTCACGATCCCGCCGTTGCATGCGGGCCACGAATGGGATGCCTACGAGGCCGCACGCCGCACGATGGTGCCGCACCTGTCGGCCGATACGCCCGCGCCGCGCTACGCGACGACGCATTGACGCCGCCCCCCCGAACCGATCAGACACTGGGAGCACGCGTCATGACCACGGCACTGGAAGAAAAGAATACGGCCCTCGTTCTCGAAGCGCTGGATACGCTGTTCAACCGGAAGGACTACGATCGCGCCGCGCAATTCTGGGCCGACGATTACATCCAGCACAGCCGGCACGTGCCGGCCGGGCGCGACGGCTTGTTCGGCCTGGTCGCGTCGATGCCCGGCCTGCGTTTCGAATACGACCGCGTGGCCGCCAACGGCGACTTCGTCTGGGTGCATAGCCGCTACACGCATGCGGCCAGCGCGGTTGCGCTGATCGCGGTGGACATCCTGCGGGTCGAGAACGGCAGGCTCGTCGAGCACTGGGACGTACTGCAGGACGAAGCGGCGCGCGACGAATCGGCCGGCGGATATCCGATGTTCGGCGACACGTTTCCGGCCCGG
The DNA here is from genome assembly GCF_057439935.1 of Burkholderia cepacia complex sp. TUM26381. Classification (NCBI taxonomy): domain Bacteria; kingdom Pseudomonadati; phylum Pseudomonadota; class Betaproteobacteria; order Burkholderiales; family Burkholderiaceae; genus Burkholderia; species Burkholderia cepacia complex sp. TUM26381. The sequence continues at coordinate 1,819,411 of NZ_CM172007.1, forward strand.
CGCTGACAGCGCCGGTCGCGCGCAAACGATGCGGGCGGCGAGCTGCCGCCCGCATCCCTCAGATTCGCTCCCGACCGGCGCCAATGCGCGATGCCGCAAGCCGATTCCGCTTCGCTTGCCACGCATTCCGCACAACAGTAAGCTCTGCGATTGCAGTCCCCAGGCAGTCACATTCGATCGGCACTCGTCCGATCACGAGCGCAATCGTTCATTGCGGAATTCGACCATGCGGCTCCGTATGTTCATCACCGGGGCCGGCGACGCGCCGGCCGCCGCGCGCGACGCCGACAGCCAGCCGGCCCTTCCGCCGTTGCCCGAACTGGAAATCGTCTGCCGCGTCGCGCGTGCGCACTTCGGCGCGTCCGGCGCGTTCGTCGCGTTCGTCGCGCATGCCGAAGCCGGCATGCCACGCGTGCTGGCGGCCGATGGAACGCTGCCCGCCCCGCTTCCTGCCGATCTTTTTCCACCGCACATCGAACCGCATTCGTCTACGGAAAGACGGCACGCCGTACACATTCCGCAACGGGACGACGGGATGCCTTGCGCACCGCGGATCGTCGCGGCCTGCGAACTGGCCGCCCCCGACGGCCTGTCGCCCGGCACGCTGCTGCTGGGCATCGTCAACGACACCCGCCTGACGCTCGACGCCGCGCAATCCGCGCTGCTGCGCGACCTCGCCGGGCTCGCCGGACATGTGCTCGCCCGCGCGTTCGCGGAAACCGCGATGCGCGAACGGCTCGCCGTCGTCGAGGAGCACAGCACGCTGACGACGCTCGCACTGACCGAAAGCGGCACCGGCGTGTGGGACCGCAACGTCGCAACCGGCGAGATTCATTACTCGCCGGCGTGGAAGGCGATGCTCGGCTATGCGCCGCACGAACTGAGCAACCGGATCGAGGAGGCGTACGAACGGCTGCATCCGGACGACGTCGACGACGTGAAAGCCACGATGCTCGCGCACTTCGAGAGCCGGACCGACAGCTACGAGGTCGAGCACCGCATCCGCTGCAAGGACGGCAGCTACAAATGGATCCGCAGCCGCGGCAAGGTAATCGCCCGTGACGGCAACGGCCGGGCCTTGCGCATGGTCGGCACGACCACCGACGTCACCGCGCTGCGCGAGCTCGCCGAGCGACTGCGCGATTCGGCCGCGCTCGTCACCGACCTCACCAACCAGGTTCCCGGGCTCGTGTTCCAGTTGCGGCAGACGGCTGGCGGACGCCGCTTCTTTTCCTACGCCAGCGCGGGAACGGGCGACATCTACGAACTGACGCCCGGGCAGCTCGCCCGCAACGCGGAAGCGGTCGAGACGCGCATTCATCCGGCCGACCTGGTCGCCTATCGGCAGTCGCTGCACGAATCGTCGGTGCAACTGACGCCGTGGCGGCTCGAATATCGCGTGCTGCTGCCTGGCCAGGGCTTGCGCTGGCGCGAAGGCGATGCGCGCCCGCAGCGCATGGCGGACGGCGGCACCGTGTGGCACGGCTTCATCACCGATGCAACCGAGCGCAAGCACATCGAAGCCGAGCTACACCGGATGGCGACGACCGACCACCTGACGCAGTTGTCGAACCGCCATGCGTTCATGCGGCAAAGCGAAGCCGCGCTGTACGACATGCGCGCGACCGGCCTGCCTGCCGCCGTGCTGATGCTCGACCTCGATCACTTCAAGGCGCTGAACGACCGCTGGGGCCATCCGCTCGGCGACCGCGCACTCCGGCACTTTGCGCGGCTGCTGCTCGCGGAAACGGCGCCTGGCTGCGTCGTCGGCCGGGTCGGCGGCGAGGAATTCGCGATCGTGCTGCCGCGGTCCGATCTCGAGATGGCGCTCGCCTTTGCGCGGCGCGTGCAGCAGCGTGCGATACAGGCGCGGCTCATGCACGAGGATCAGCAGGTCGAGCTGACCGTGAGTATCGGCATCGATGCGATGCGCGCGTCGGACTTCGGCGCGTACCAGTCGCTGTCGCGCGCCGACAAGGCGCTCTATCTCGCGAAGGAGCGCGGCCGCAACCGGATCGAGGTCTATCGCGGGTAGCCGTGTCGCGCGCCTTCGCCGCGAACGGGACGACGGCAACGCGCCGCCGCCTGCGCGCCGAACCTGCCCGTCAATGCGGTGCGTCCGCTCGCGCGCCCGTGTCGTCGCGCGGCACGCCCAGCAGCATCGCGGCCGCGCATGCGGCCAGCAACGCCGCGATCATCAGCATCGCCGGATCCATGCTGCCGGTTCGCGTCCGGATCAGCCCGACGAGCCAGGGCGTGATCATCCCGCTCGACACGCCGATGCTGCTGATCAGCGCGATCCCGCCCGCTGCGCCGGCGCCCGAGAAATACGCGGACGGCACGGCCCAGAACACCGGATGCGCGGCGAAGATCAGCATCGCCGCGATCGACAGCAGCGCCATCATCGCGACGATGCTCGGCAGGTGCAGCGTCAGCAGCGCAAGCGCCACCGCGCCGCCGACCGCGCACGCGGCGAAGTGCCGGCGCCGTTCGCGCTTGCGGTCCGAGCGCCGCGCGATTGCGATCAGGCCGGCCGCGCCGATCGCGTTCGGCACGACCGACAGCAGGCTGATCTGCACGACGTCGTGGATGCCGAATTCGCGGATCATCAGCGGCATCCAGAACAGCAGCATCAGCAGCGCGGTCGTCAGCGAGAAATAGATGAACGCGAACAGGTACGTGCGCGGTTCGGCCAGCACCTGCCGCAGCGAACGCGGCGCCTGCGTGCCCGTGCCGGCGCCGGCGTGGTCGGCGGCCAGGTCGGCCGCGAGCTGCCGGCGATCGGCGTCGGACAGCCAGTGCGCGTGCTCGGGACGATCGCACAGCCAGAACCACGCGATCACGCCGAGCAGGATCGCGGGCGCGCCCTCGATCGCGAACATCCATTGCCAGCCGTGCAGCCCCATCACGCCGGACATCCCGCGCATGAGCCAGCCCGACAGCAGGCCGCCGACCATCCCGGCCACCGCGACGCCCGCATAGAAGATCGACAGCACCGACGCGCGCCGCCGCGCCGGATACCAGTAGGTCAGGTAGAACACCACGCCCGGAAAGAACCCGGCCTCGAACAGCCCGAGCAGGAAACGCAGCACGTAAAAGTGCTTCGCGCTGTCGACGGTGATCATCGCGACCGACACCGCGCCCCACAGGAACATGATCCGCGCGAACGTGCGGCGCGCACCGAAGCGGCGCAGCAACGCGTTGCTCGGCACCTCGAACAGCACGTAGCCGACAAAGAACAGCACCGCGCCGAGGCTGTACATCGCATCGGTCAGTCCGAGGTCCTGCCGCATCTGCAACTGCGCGAAACCGATGTTGCTGCGATCGAGGATCGACACGATGTAGCAGATGAACAGGAACGGCACGATCCGCCGGCCGATACGACGGTACAGCGCATCGTCGCCGGTCGCGTCCGTGGAACCGGCACCGGACGCAACGGCCGGTGCGGCGTGCGCTTGAAGAGGGGCTGACATCGATCGTCTCCTCGATGGATTCGGATGCGGACGGACATGAAGCGCCGGTTGCCGCGGCCCGCGCGCAGCGACCGGCCGCGGTTCGCTCAGCCCCGCTGTGCGGCCTCGCCCTTCACGCCGAGCATCAGCGCCGCGCCGCTGGCCACCAGCAGCGCGGCCAGCAGGTACACGGCGAGATCCATGCTGCCGGTGCGCGTGCGGATCATCCCGATGACCCACGGGCTGACGATCCCGCTCGTGATCCCGATGCTGCTGATCAGCGCGATCCCGGCCGCGGCCGCGTTGCCCGACAGGTAACGGGTCGGGACCGACCAGAAGATCGGCAGCGCGGCGAAGATCAGCGTCGCCGCGATCGACAGGCACGCGAGCATCGCCGCGAAGCTGTGCAGGTGCAGCGTCAGCGCCGCGAGCGCGAGGCCGCCGCCGATCGTGCAGCACGCGAAGTGCTTGCGGCGCTCGCCGGTGCGGTCCGAGCGGCGCGCGATCAGCACCAGCCCGACCGCGCCGACCGCGTTCGGCACGACCGTGTAGAGGCTCACCGCGACGACGTCGGTCACGCCGAAGTCGCGGATCATCAGCGGCATCCAGAAGTTGAGCGTCAGCGACGCGCAGGTCAGCGAGAAATAGATGAACGCGAACAGGTACACGCGCGGATTCGCGAGCGCGGCCATCACGCTGCGCCCGTCGTGCGCGCTGCCGTGCCCGCGGCCTTCGGCGCACAGCGCCGCGACGCGCGCCTTTTCATCGGACGTGAGCCACGCGGCGTCCTGCGGCCGGTCGACGAGGAACGTGAACGCGGCGAACGCGAGCAGGATCGCCGGCGCGCCTTCGATCGCGAACATCCATTGCCAGCCGTGCAGCCCGAGCACGCCGCTCATGTCGCGCATGATCCAGCCCGACATCAGGCCGCCGAGCACGCCGGCCACCGCGACGCCCGCGAAGAACACCGAGATCGCCGCCGCGCGCCGGTTCGCCGGGAACCAGTAGGTCAGGTACAGCACGATGCCGGGAAAGAAGCCGGCCTCGAACACGCCGAGCAGGAAGCGCAGCACGTAGAAATGCGACGGCTGCGACACGAACATCATCCCGGTGGACGCGATGCCCCACAGCAGCATGATCCGCGTGAACGTCCGGCGCGCGCCGAAGCGGGCGAGCAGCATGTTGCTCGGTACTTCGCAGAACACGTAGCCGACGTAGAACACCGCCGCGCCGAGACCGTACATCGCATCGCTGAAGCCGAGGTCGTGCTTAATCTGCAGCTGCGCGAAGCCGATGTTGATGCGGTCGAGAAACGACACGACGTAACAGAGGAACAGGAACGGGACGATCCGCCACGCGATCTTGCGGAACAGCTGCGTGTCGCCGGATTCGAATTCGGATGCGGATACGGAAGTCGGCGCCGAAGCACCCGCGTGCGCGAGCGTCGCTTCGGCGGGAAGCGATTGGGGCATGTCTCTCTCCAAACGGGCCGCGCGATGTCGAGCGCGCAGCAGTCTCCGAGGGCGTGCATGCGCCCTGCATTCTTGTGAGACCGGATACGGCTGCCGGCACCGCGGCGCTCTGCCGCCACGGATGCCGCAGCCTTCAGGGAAACGGCGGCGCGTTCAGGTGAACGCCCCGCCGCCGTGTGCCGCTCAGTCCTGCAGCGCGGCCCACATGTCCTTGTCGCGCTGCGCGGTCCAGATGCGCGGATGCGCGATGCCGCTCGCCTCGTCGAAGGCGCGCGACACGTCGAACGGCAAACAGTGCTCGTAGATGAACACGTGGCCGAACTTCGGGTCCATCGCTTCGCGCGTGAGCGCCATCGCCGCCTTCAGGTCGAGATTGCGCTCGACGGCCTTGCGGCCCTGTGCGAGCAGCGTCGTGACGAAATCCTTCGTGTAGTCGAGGCCCTTGTCGACCTCGGCCGGGTTCAGCAGCGCGGGGCCGCGGCCCGGCACGAGCTTCTCGGCGCCGAGCGCGCGCAGCGCCTCGAGCGTGGCCGGCCACTGTTCGAGCTGCGCGTCGCCGCAATAGCACGCGGCGTCGTATTCGACGAGATCGCCCGAGAACAGCACCTTTTGCGACGGCAGCCAGACGATCGTGTCGCCCTTCGTGTGGCCCGAGCCGACGTGCATGATCTTCACTTCGAGCTTGCCGAGGAACAGCGTGATCTCGCGCTCGAACACGAGCGTCGGCCAGGTCAGCCCCGGCACCGTCTCGACACCGGCGAACAGGCGCGGGAAGCGTTCGATCTCCGACTTCATGTCGGCCTCGCCGCGCTCGACGATCATCTCGTACGTGCCGCGGCTCGCGATCACCTGCTGCGCGCCTTCGTCGAAATACGCGGATGCGCCGAGCACGCGCACCGCGTGGTAATGCGACAGCACCACGTGCTTGATCGGCTTGTCGGTCACGCTGCGGATCTTCGCGATCAGGTCCTGCGCCATCGCGGGCGTCGCGGTCGTGTCGACGATCAGCACGCTGTCGTCGCCGATGATCACGCCCGAGTTCGGGTCGCCTTCGGCGGTATACGCGTATGCGTTCTCGGACAGCTTCGTCCAGGTGACTTTCTTCTCTTCCAGATCGGCTTGGGAGGCGAATGCTTTGGCCATGTTGCGTTCCGTGGCTGCGAGCCATGTGTTGAGGGGAGTGAGCGGATCATCTGCCCGCGCCGAATATTTGTCAATGGCAAATACGCTTGCTATTGTTTAATACGGGTAAACCTGCGGGCTGGCGCGGTAAATGGCGTCGGATACCATGCGGGGTTTCGTCAACGGAAGAATCATCGCGTGCAGAACCACGAAGTCAGCGCAGACGACGCGGCGCCCAAGGCGCAGCGCGGGATCCAGAGCGTCGAGGTCGGCGGACGGCTGCTCGACGCGCTCGCGCGCCGGCGCAAGCCGCTCGGGCTGTCGGAGCTGGCCGCGGCGGCCGACCTGTCGACCGCGCAGGCACACACCTATCTGGTCAGCCTGACGCGGCTCGCGCTCGTGAAGCGCGATGCGCTCACCGGCAACTACGAGCCCGGCCCGCTGTCGCTGCGGCTCGGACTGATGTCGATCGAGCGCCAGCCGGCCTACCGCGCGACGCTGCCGCACGCGGTGCAACTCGCGGAAGCCGTGGGGCTGAGCGTCGCGCTGTCGGTGCCGGGCGCGCTCGGCCCGACGATCGTGCGCATCGAGCACGGCGGCTATCCGTTGCACGTGAACCTGCACGTCGGCTCGGTGATGTCGCTCGACACGACGGCGACCGGGCGCGTGTTCCGCGCATTCGGCGATCCCGCGCAACTCGACGCGATGGCGGCCAGTCAGGCCGGCGCGGGCGCGACGCTTGCCGGTGCCGAAGGCGGGCACGCCGCGCCGGACGCCGACGCGCAACGGGCCGAACGCGATGCGATCCGCGCGCGCGGCCTCGAACGCAGCATCGACCGGCCGAGCCCCGGCGTCAGCGCGATGTGCGTGCCCGTTTTCGACGCGTACGGCAGCCTACAGCTTGCGTTGACGGTAATCGGTTCGAGCGGGTCGATCGATGTCGACTGGGACGGTCCGATCGCGACGGCCTTGCGCGAAGCGGCACGGCAGGCCACCGCGTCGCTCGGCGCGGAAAGGTCGAATCCGGCCGAACCGCCGCCCGCGCCGGCGGCGGGCGCGACTCGCGTGCCACCGGCACTGGCCGACGACGCGAAGGCGCAGCGCGGGATCAATGCGCTCGACAGCACCGGCGAACTGTTGCTCTCGCTGGTGTCGGCGGGCCGTGCGCTGCCGCTGCGCGATCTCGCCGCGGCAGCCGGCATGCCGGCCGCGAAGGCGTTTCCGCATCTGGTCAGCCTGCAGAAGATCGGGCTGCTGAGCCGTGACGACGCCGGCTGCTTCGATGGCGGCCCGCTCGCGCAGGCGCTCGGCCTGATCGCGATGCAGCGTGTGTCGCCGACGCGCGACGCGGAAGCCGAGATCGTCGCGCTGGCCGGCGCGACCGACATGAGTGTCGCCGCCGCGACGCTCGGCCCCCTCGGCCCGACGGTAATCCGTCTGGAAGAATCGGCGCGGCCGCAGCACGTGAGCCTGCAGGTCGGCACCGTGATGTCGCTCGTCAACACGGCGATCGGCCGGATCTTTGCGTCCGGCATGTCCGACGACGTACTCGCCGACCTGCTCGCCAACGAACCCGTGCGTCTCGCGGGCAGCCGCGCCGCACCCGACGACGCCGCGTTCCGCGCGCGGCTCGCGGCGATCCGCGCGGATGAACTCGATTTCGCGTTCGACGCGCCGGTGCCGGGCATCGGCACGGTCGCGGCCCCCGTGTTCGATCACACCGGCAGCATCCGGCTCGTGATCGCGATCATCGGCTCGTCGCGCGGCTTCCCGCGCGGGCCGAACAGCGACCTGGCGCAGACGCTGCTGGCCGCGGCGCGGCGGCTGTCCTGGCGGTTCGGGTGGATCGGCCGGTAATCGCGCGCCCTTTCCCCGACACTCGACTCCGCCATTCTTTCTACCCGCGAGGCCGTGCCGGCACGGCCTCGGCACGCCTGTGCATCACGCAAAGGCAGCCAATATTCATGTTGCGTGGCAGCAACATAAAGTGTCAGTAATTCTCATATAACGAAATCGCATTTCACAAGGCGGTGATGTTTCGCTATGATTAGGGTTATCCCTAACTCGCCACCTATATGGGGCTTCGTCATGCAAACGTCTAACGTCTCCAACCGTTCCACCGAATCCACTGGCTGGCTCGCACGTGTGAGCGAGCTGCTTGCAGAAGCGTGGGCGCTCCACCTCGAGACCTGCGAAGTCATCGCTGAAGCACACGCGCGCCTGCCGCGCTGAGCAGCACGACCGGCCGCCGCCCAGCGGCACACTCCCCGCCCGATCCGCTTGCCCGGACGCGCGCCGCCAGCGGCCGCTGCGTCGGGCATCGGGAAACGGTGGTGCCGACGTGGAAACTCCCCGGGCTTGTCCCGGCTGAATGGGCTCACCGCGTCGGGCGCGTTTGAAAGTCGTCTTGAGGCCGCTTCATGGCCGATATCGGGCGCACGATTGCGCCGTACCGCCGCTAACGGAAGATTCATCCGTTTTTCGCGGCCGCCTGCCGTGTCGCCCGGCGAGCCTTTCCTGTCGGCCCTTTGGCGGTTTTCGCCGCGCCCCCGCGCCGCCGCACGCGCCGCCGTTTCAGCGACGGCCGCCCCCCATCTCCGCCCCCGTCACACCTGGATCGACGGCACGTCCTTCATGCACCGCAGCGCGAACATCGAGCGGCTGTGACGGATGCTTGAAATCCGGTACAGCTTTTCGCGCAGGAAGCGTTCGTAGCCGGCCGTGCCATCCACCGCGACCTTGATCCAGTAGTCGTACTCGCCCGACACCAGATACGCCTCGAGCACCTCCGGCAGCGCCGCCAGTTCCGAGCCGAAACGCGCGAGCGCGTCGTCCTCATGGCGATCGAGCGTGACTTCGAGGATCACGATGTCGGCGTAGCCGAGCATGCGCTGGTTGACCAATGCGACGTAACCGTCGATGTAGCCATCGAGTTCGAGCTGCCGCGTGCGGTTCCAGCATGCGGTGGTCGACACGCCGATCTGTTCGGCGAGTTCGGCGTTCGACAGGCGCGCATTTTTCTGCAATGCACCAAGGATCTTGCGATCCTGATTGTCGAGCGTTTTCGGCGTGCGTTCGCGGGTAGCCATGATGAGAAGAATCTTCTTCTGAAAACTGGCATTCTATCTGAACAGAATTCTGGTTTCAGGCCCGTTTTGCCTGAAAACAGGAAGCCTTTTAACCGGGCCGCTTGATACATTTTCTCCATGCCTGCTGTCCGGCACGCTCCCCGCGACAACCCCTTCGCACCGGGACGCACGGCCGCAATCACGAGTTGCGGTGCCGGCCGGCAGGCATGCGATTCCCCGCCGCCCGCACGCCTATCCGACCGCGTGCGGGGCCGGTGCCTGCGGCCCTGTTCCTGCACTTCCGTCATGTCGTTCAAGCTTTATCTGTCGTTCCTCGCTGCTTCCGTCGTCCTGATCTACGCCCCCGGTCCCGTCAACCTGCTCACGATGAACCAGGCGCTGCGCGCCGGCTGGCGCCGTGCGCTGCCGTGCGTGTGGGGCGGCACGCTCGCCGTGCTGCTGCAACTCGCGCTGACCGCGCTGTGCCTGAATTCGCTGGTGCATCTCAACGAACACGCACTGACCGTGCTGCGCTGGGCCGGCGCCGCGTATCTCGTGTGGCTCGGGGCCAGGCAATGGCTCAGCCGTGCGCCGGCTGGCGCGCCCGCCGCATCGGCCGACGCGGAAACCGCAATCGGTCGGCAGGACACCGACACCGACCGTGCGCTGTTCTGGCGCGGTGTCGCCACCTCCGGCCTGAATCCGAAAACGCTGCTGTTCTTTCCGTCGTTCTTTCCGCAGTTCATCAGCCCGAATGCCGACTGGAGCCTGAACCTTCAATTCCTGCTGCTCGCGACGACGTTCGCGCTGCTGTTCGCGGGCGGGGTCGCGTCGATGGCGCTGTTCTCGCACCGGCTGAGCCGCGCGCTGCAGCGGCCGGCGCGGATGCGCGCAATGAATCGCGTGACCGGCGGGCTGCTCGTCGGGATGGGCGCGATCATGGTCGGCTGGAACTGAGCGGCCGGGCCTGCCGGCTTCGTCGCGGCGGCCGCCGGGCCCCGCGAAAAAGCAGCCGATCGCCGAATGCTTTAGGGTAGCGGCTGGTTCGTTGGACATGCCCGGCCCGCCGGGCGACTGAATGAAGCACGTGACTACCCGCCTGCGGCGCCTGTTCGCGCCGATCGGCCTGCACTGGTATCTCGCCCTCCTTCTCGCGCTCGATGCGTTCATGGTGCTGCGCCCCGTCGTCGCACGTGCCAGGCTCGGCCTGCACCATGCATGGCTCGCCGATGCGTTGAACCTCGTCGACAACGCGGGGCTCGTCGTGCTGCCGCAAGTCGTCGTCGCGGCCGGCCTCGCGACGATGGCCATCGGCATCGTGCTGCGCGCCCGCGTCGCGTGGGTGCTGTCGATCGTGCTGCTGGTCGCGGCCGCCGCGATCAGCGTGCTCGGCGGCTATCAAAGCCACGCCGTGTTCGTCTACACGGCCGTGCTGGTCGTCGCGCTGCTCTATTACTGGCGGCACTTCGACCGCGCGAGCGTCGCCGCGAGCAGCCTGTTCGCGTTGCTGAGCATCGTGTCGCTGCTGATCTACGCGACCTTCGGCGTGCTGTACCTCGGCGACGAATTCACGCCGCCGGTCCACGATCTCGCCACCGCCGTCTATTTCTCGATCGTGTCGATGTCGACGGTCGGCTACGGCGACATCGTCCCGCACGTGCCGACCGCGCGCCTGTTCACCGCGTCGGTGATCGTGCTCGGCATCACGGTGTTCGCGACGTCGATCAGCGCGGTCGTCGGCCCCGTGATCGGCGGCAATCTGAAACGGATCGTCAAGGGAGGCCTTTCGAACGTGATCCGCAAGCATCATTTCCTGATCGTCGGCGCGACGCCGGTTGCGCACGCGGTCCACGACGGGCTGCGCAAGCGCGGCTACGCGGTGACCGTGATCGTGCCGGCCGGTGTCGAGCACAACTATGCGGCCTCGACCGATCTGATCGTCGGTGACGCGACCGACCATGCGGTGCTGGACAGCGCCGGCGCGGCGACCGCGCGCGCGGTGCTGGCGCTGCGCTCCGACGACGCCGAAAACGCATTCATCATCCTCGCGATCCGCGAGATCGCGCCGACGGTGCGCACGGTCGCGCTCGTGAACCAGCAGCGCAACCTCGAACGGCTGCGCCTGCTGAAACCCGACATGGTGTTCTCGCCGCAGCAGCTCGCGGGCGAACTGCTCGCCAGCACGCTCAACGACGAGCCGGTCGACAAGTCGGTGATCTCGCATCTGCTGTTCGGCACGGCCGACGCCGCGTGACGCCGGCGGGCGCCGCGCGCCTGTGACCGTATGACCCGGGCCGGCCCGCGTGCGGCCGGTACAATCGCGCGATGTCCGAATTGCTCACTTACGGCGGCCTGTTCGCCGTGTCGATGGTCGCCGCGACCCTGTTTCCGCTCCAGTCCGAGGCCGTGCTCGCCGGCCTGCTGCTCGCCGGGCGCGAACCCGTGTGGGCGCTGGTGCTCGTCGCGAGCATCGGCAACGTCGCCGGCTCGGCGATCAACTGGGCGCTCGGGCGCGGCATCGAGCACTTCCGCGACCGCCGCTGGTTCCCGGTCAAACCGGCCGCGCTCGCGCGCGCCGAGCGCTGGTATGGGCGCTACGGCCGCTGGTCGCTGTTGCTGAGCTGGGCGCCGGTGATCGGCGATCCGCTGACGATGATCGCCGGCGTGCTGCGCGAGCCGCTGCCGACCTTTCTCGTCATCGTGACGATCGCGAAGGTCGGCCGTTACCTGGTTATCGCGTGGCTCGTGACGCACTGACTTTCGCTGCCCCGCCCTCCGCCCGCCCGGGCCGCCATCGACGACGCGCCCTAAAGAAATCGCCGAAGTTGCCGTATTAACGGAACCCAAGCGGTGACGCGTGCGTTCCGCCCCCTCTCCCTCCCCACTCAGGATGTTTCATGAGATTGCCCCAATTGGGCCGGGTGAGCGTCGGCGCGCGTCTGGCCGCGCTGGCGTGCGCGCTGGTCGCCCTGCTGTTCACCGTGTTCGCGTGGACGCTCGCTCATTTCGCCGGCCAACAGCTCGCCGAAGAAGCACACATGCGGATCGTCGACAAGGAACGGTCGATCCGCGCGATGGTCGACCTGTTCGACAAGGCGCTGTCCACCGAAGCCGACCGTTCGATGTCGCTGTTCGCGAGCTTTCTGCCGGCCGATTTCTCGCTCGACCCGGCGCGCACCGTCGACATCGGCGGCGTCGCCGCGCCAACCCTCTATGCGGGCGGCCAGCCGCTCGACCTCGATTACTCGATTCCCGACCAGTTCCTGAAGAAAAGCGGCGCGATCGCGACGATCTTCGCGCGCGACGGCGACGAATTCGTGCGCATCACGACGTCGCTGAAAAAGCAGGACGGCGCGCGCGCAGTCGGCACGAAGCTCGACCGCGCCGGCCCCGCGTACGCGCCGCTCGTCGCCGGGCGCAGCTACACGGGCCTCGCGAAGCTGTTCGGCCGGCCGTACATCACGCAGTACAAGCCGGTGACCGATGCGACCGGCCGCGTGATCGGCGCGCTGTTCGTCGGCCTCGACATCGGCGCCGAGCTCAAGCTCGTCGAAGACGGCATCCGTTCGCTGAAGATCGGCGACAACGGGTACTACTTCGTGCTCGATGCGTCGCAGGGCCCGGCGCGCGGCACCTTCGTCGTGCATCCCGACGCGGCCGGCCAGCCTGCCGACGACGCGCGCGCACCGTACGCGCGCATGCTCGCCGCCGGCGAGGGCCGGCTCGCCTACACGTCGACCGACCCGGCCGCGCACGACGTCCGGGCGACCGCCAAATTCGTGTCGTTCACGACGATTCCGCAGTGGCAATGGCTCGTCGGCGGCATCGCGCTCGACGACGAACTGCTCGCGTCCATGCGCGCCACGCGCAACCACTTCCTGATGATCGGCGCCGTGCTCGTCGCGGCGTTCGCGACGCTGTTCGTCATCGTGGTGCGCCGCGTCGTGAGCCGGCCGCTCGATGCCGCGGCCCGGGCCTCCGAACGCTATGCGGCGGGCGATCTCAGCGTGCGCATCCGCGACGGCGCGGATGCGCACGGCGGCGCCGGCCACGACGAAATCGGCCGGCTCGTGCAGGCGGTCGACGGAATCGGCGACGGCCTCGCGCGGATCGTCGCGCAGGTGCGCAACAGCTCGGCCGACATCGCGCGCGGCACGGTCGACATCGCGGCCGGCAGCGGCGACATCGCCGCACGGATCGCAACGCAGGCGAGCAGCGTCGAACAGACGGCGGCCAGCATGGAACAGATCACCGCCGCCGTGCAGCAGAACGCCGAGCATGCGGCGCAGGCCAATGCGCTGGTGGCGGACGCGTCGGCCGCCGCGACGAACGGCGACGCCGCGGTGCAGCGCGTGGTCGCGACGATGGACGACATCGGCCGCGCGACGCGCCGGATCGCCGAGATCACCGGCGCGATCGAAGGCATCGCGTTCCAGACCAACATCCTCGCGCTGAACGCGGCCGTCGAGGCCGCCCGCGCGGGCGAGCACGGCAAGGGCTTCGCGGTGGTCGCGGCCGAAGTGCGCGCGCTCGCGCAGCGCAGCGCGGCCGCGGTCAAGGAGATCGACGCGCTGAGCGCCGAATCGTCGACGACCGTCGAACAGGGTTACCGGATCGCGGACGCCGCGCGCGGCACGATGCGCGACATCGTCGCGCGAGTCGACCAGGTCCGCACGCTGATCGGCGAGATCAGCGCCGCATCCCGCGAGCAATCGACCGGCATCGAGCAGGTGAACCTGGCCGTCACGCAGATCGGCAACGCGACGCAGCAGAATGCGACGCTGATCTCGGATGCCGAACGCGCGGCCGTCGCGCTGCGCGACCAGGCCGCGCAGCTGTCGGACGCGGTCAGCGTGTTCCGGCTCGGCCGCGACGCGTAACGGACGACGGATGATCGACCAGGGCCGGGCGCCTCGCCTACTTCTTGTCGCCCGCCAGGTCGATCGCCTTGTCGGAGCCGACCGCATTGCGCAGCTGGAACTTCTGGATCTTGCCGGTCGACGTCTTCGGCAGCTCGCCGAAGCGCACGGCCTTCGGCACCTTGAAGCCCGCGAGCAGTTGCCGGCAGTGCGCGACGATCTCCTCCTCGGTCGCGCTCGCGCCTTCGCGCAGCTCGACGAACGCGCACGGCACCTCGCCCCATTTCGGGTCGGGCATCGCGACGACGGCCGCGACGGCGACTGCCGGATGGCGGTACAGCGCGTCCTCGACCTCGATGCTCGAAATGTTCTCGCCGCCCGAGATGATGATGTCCTTCTTGCGATCCTTGATCCGGATATAGCCATCCGGCATCAGCACCGCGAGATCGCCGGTATGGAACCAGCCGCCGTGGAACGCATCGTCGGTCGCCTTCGGGTTCTTCAGGTAGCCCTTCATGCAGATGTTGCCGCGGAACATGATCTCGCCGAGCGTCTCGCCGTCGGCCGGCACCGGCGCCATCGTGTCGGGATCGAGCACCGTCGCGCCTGCTTCGAGGTGGTAACGCACGCCCTGCCGCGCATTCAGCCGCGCGCGTTCCTCGTCGGACACGGCTTCCCAGTGCGCCTGCTTCGCGCAGACGGTCGCCGGGCCATACACCTCGGTCAACCCGTACACGTGCAGCAGGTCGAAACCGATCTCCTTCATCTTCGCGATCACGGCCGGCGCGGGCGCCGCACCCGCGACCATCGCGTGCACCGTATGGTCGATTCCTTCACGGAATTCGGCCGGCGCGTTCGCGATCGCGCTCTGCACGATCGGCGCGCCGCAATAATGCGTGATGCGTTCGCGGCGGATCAGGTCGAACACGGTCTTCGCGTCGAACCTGCGCAGGCACACGTTCACGCCCGCGCGCGCCGCGACGGCCCACGGGAAGCACCAGCCGTTGCAGTGGAACATCGGCAGCGTCCACAGATACACCGCGTGCTTCGGCATGTCCCATTCGAGGAGGTTGCTGATCGCCGCGAGATACGCGCCGCGATGGTGGTAGACGACGCCCTTCGGATCGCCGGTCGTGCCGGACGTGTAGTTCAGCGCGATCGCATCCCATTCGTCGGCGGGCGGCGTCCATGCGTAGTCGGCGTCGCCCCCCGCCAGGAACGCCTCATAGTCGGTCGCGCCCGCGAACCGGTCGGGGTCGGCCGGCATCGCATCGGCCACGCTGACGATCTTCAGGCCCGGCACCTCGAGCGCCGCGCGATGCGCGAATTCCGCGTATTCGGTGTCGACGATCAGCACCTTCGCCTCGCCGTGACGGAGCATGAACAGCACCGACGATACGTCGAGGCGCGTGTTGATCGTGTTCAGCACCGCCCCGGCCATCGGCACGCCGAAGTGCGCCTCGACCATCGCCGGGATGTTCGGCAGCATCGCCGCGACGGTGTCGCCGCGGCCGACGCCAGCCTGCGCGAGCGCGCTCGCCAGCTGCTTCGAACGCGTGTAGGTCTCGCCCCACGTGCGCCGCACGTCGCCGTGCACGATCGCAAGGCGCGCCCCGTAGACTTCGGCCGTCCGGACCAGGAAGTCGATCGGGGTGAGCGGCACGTAATTGGCGTCGCGGCGGCCGAGTCCGGCCTCGAACATCTGCGTCATGATCCTGTCTCCCGTGTCCTGTCGACCGGCGTGCATCCACCCCGGATCGTTTTGATGTGGTTCAATTGCCGACAGCCTAACGGGCGCTATTGTGAGCCGTCTGTCATCGAAACGACAGAGTGCCTTTCGAGCGTTGCGCGTTATCCCTATCCTCGCAAACCCGCACCCATGCACGACCAACACGTTGCGCCGCCCGACGCGGCCGCCCACCCGGCCGATACGCTTCCGGAACCCGGCCCGCTTGCGCCGCCGTCGACGCTGTTCGGCCAGTGCGCATGGTTCCGCACGCTCGCGCCCGAACACCAGGCGCTCGTGCTCGCGCAGTCGCACGTCGAGCAATGCGAGGCCGGCGACGTGATCGCACACCGGCTCGCGCCGTCCGAATACTGGATCGGCGTGCACCAGGGGTTGCTGAAGCTCGCGATCTTCAACGTATCGGGCCGCGGCTGCACGTTTTCCGGCGTGCCGTCGGGCGGCTGGTTCGGCGAAGGCAGCGTGATCAAGCGCGAGCTGCGCAAGTACGAGGTCGTCGCGATCCAGCGCTCGACCGTGCTGTTCGTGCCGGTCGACACCTTCCATGCGCTGCTCGATACCAGCCTGCCGTTCACGCGTTTCGTGATCCACCAGCTGAACAACCGGATGGGCGAATTCATCGCGTCGATCCAGAACAGCCGGCTGCTCGACGTCGACGCGCGCGTCGCGCAGGCGCTCGCGCAGCTCTTCAATCCCGACCTGTACCCGGATACCGGCCCGTCGTTGTCGATCTCGCAGGAGGAACTGGGCATGCTCGTCGGCGTATCGCGGCAGCGGATCAACCAGGCGTTGCAGCAGCTCGAGAAGCTCGGTGCGTTGCGGCTCGCGTACAACCAGATCGAGGTCGTCGATCTGGCGGCGCTCGCACGCTTCGGGATGGAGCAGCTTTGAACGCAGCGCGATCAGCGAAACCGTCGCCATCGCGACGCGTGCATTCCGTCTGCAGAATCGGCGAGCCGCTCGCGCCCCCAACCTGACAGTTCCGCCAGTTTCGCGACAGTAACCCGTTCCACGCCGACGCCTATCATTCGGGTTCCCTTCACCGACGCCTGATCACCGCCTGTCCCGCTGCCTCCATGTGGATCGTCAATCTCGCGCTCAAGCGCCCCTACACGTTCATCGTCATGGCCATCATGATCGTGCTGGCCACGCCGCTTGCGCTGATGCGCACACCGGTCGACGTGCTGCCCGCGATCAACATCCCCGTGATCAGCGTGATCTGGAATTACAACGGCTTCTCCGCGACGGAGATGACCAGCCGGATCACGTCCGTCCATGAGCGGATCCTGACGACGACCGTCAACAACATCCAGCACGTCGAATCGACGTCGTTGCCCGGCATCGCGGTCGTGAAGGTGTTCCTGCAGCCGGGCGCGAACGTGCAGACGGCGATCGCGCAGACGGTCTCGTCCGCGCAGGCGATCGTGCGGCAGATGCCCCAGGGCGCGACGCCGCCGCTCGTGATCACCTATTCGGCGTCGAGCATCCCGGTGATCCAGCTCGGGCTGTCGAGCAAGACGCTCAGCGAACAGTCGCTCGCCGACATCGCGCTCAACTTCCTGCGGCCGCAACTGATCACGGTGCCGGGCGTGCAGATCCCGTTCCCGTACGGTGGCCGCACGCGCGTGGTCGCGATCGACCTCGATCCGCAGGCGCTGCTCGCGAAGGGCCTCACGCCGGCCGACATCGTCAACTCGATCAACGCGCAGAACCTCGTGCTGCCGACCGGCACCGCGAAGATGGGCCAGACCGAATACCGGATCGACACGAACGCGTCGGCCGACACGATCGCCGACATCAACGACCTGCCGATCCAGACCGTCAACGGCGCGACGACCTACCTGCGCGAGGTGGCGTCGGTACGCGACGGCTTCGCGCCGCAGACCAACGTCGTGCGCCAGAACGGCCAGCGCGGCGTGCTCATCTCGATCCTGAAAAGCGGCGATGCATCGACGCTCAAGGTCGTGTCCGACCTGAAGGCGCTGCTGCCGAAGGTGATCCCGACGCTGCCCGAAGGACTCACGATCACGCCGCTGTTCGACCAGTCGGTATTCGTCGACGCGGCCGTCCAGGGCGTGATCCACGAAGCGCTGATCGCCGCGGTGCTGACCGCGATGATGATCCTGCTGTTCCTCGGCAACTGGCGCAGCACGCTGATCATCGCGATCTCGATCCCGCTGTCGATCTTCACGTCGCTGATCGCGCTGTCCGCGCTCGGGGAGACGATCAACATCATGACGCTCGGCGGGCTCGCGCTCGCGGTCGGGATCCTGGTGGACGATGCGACCGTCACGATCGAGAACATCGAGCGGCACCTGCATCTCGGCACCAATCTGCACGACGCGATCCTCGAAGGCGCCGGCGAGATCGCGGTGCCCGCGTTCGTGTCGACGCTGTGCATCTGCATCGTGTTCGTGCCGATGTTCTTCCTGACGGGCGTCGCGCGCTTCCTGTTCGTGCCGCTCGCGGAAGCCGTCGTGTTCGCGATGCTCGCGTCGTACGTGCTGTCGCGCACGCTGGTGCCGACGCTCGCGATGCTGCTGTTCCGCCCGCAGCAGGCGAGCACCGGCCCCGACCATTCGACGTCGCGGTTCGCGCGCCTCCATCACGCGTTCAACAACGCGTTCGAGCGGCTGCGTGCGTGGTACATCGTGCTGCTCAGCATCCTGCTCGTGCGCCGCCGCTTCTACGCGATGTGCTTCCTCGGCTTCTGCGTGCTGTCGACGGGCCTGGTATTCGTGCTCGGCCGCGACTTCTTCCCGAACGCCGATTCCGGCAACATCCGGCTGCACATGCGCGCGCCGACCGGCTTCCGGATCGAGGAAACCGCTCGCCTCGCCGATCAGGTCGAACGCGTGATCCGCGAAACCGTGCCGCCCGACGAGCTCGGCGCGATCGTCGACAACCTCGGCCTGCCGGTGAGCGGCATCAACCTGTCGTACAGCAACGCCGGCACGATCGGCACGCTCGACGGCGAGCTGCTGATCGCGCTGAAGCCCGGCCACCGCGCGACCCAGCACTACGTGCAGACGCTGCGCGCGCTGCTGCCCCAGCGCTTCCCGGGCGTCGAGTTCTTCTTCCAGCCGTCGGACATCATCACGCAGATCCTCAACTTCGGCCAGCCGGCCGCCATCGACGTGCAGGTGCTCGGCAACGATCTCGCGAGTAACATGACTATCGCGAGCAGCCTGATGAAAAAGTTCAGGCAAATCCCCGGCGCCGTCGACGTGCACGTGCTGCAACGCAACGACGAGCCGACCCTGCTGGCCGACATGGATCGTACGCGCATGCAGCAGCTCAACCTCTCCGCGCAGAACGTCGCGCAGAACATGCTGATCTCGCTGTCCGGCAGTTCGCAGACGACGCCGTCGTTCTGGATCAACCCGCGCACCGGCGTCCAGTACCCGCTGCAGATCCAGACCCCGCAATACAACATCTCGTCGGTCGACGACCTGCTCGGCACGCCGATCTCGGCGAGCGGCCGCGCGGGCATGCCGCTGCAGCTGCTTGGCAACCTGGTGCAGATGCGCAGCGTCTCCAGCCCGGCGGTGATCACGCACTACAACATCCGCCCGGCGATCGACGTGTACGTGAGCGTCGAGGGGCGCGACCTCGGCGCGGTCGCGGGCGAGATCGACCGCATCGTGTCCGACGCGCGCGCGACGCTGCCGCGCGGCACCGACCTGACGATGCGCGGCCAGATCGAGACGATGCGCACGTCGTATATCGGCCTCGGCGCGGGCGTCGCGATGGCGATCGTGCTCGTCTACCTGCTGATCGTCGTCAATTTCCAGTCGTGGCTCGACCCGCTGATCATCATCAGCGCGATGCCGGCCGCGCTCGCCGGCATCGCATGGATGCTGTTCATCACCGGCACGCACCTGAGCGTGCCCGCGCTGACCGGCGCGATCATGACGGTCGGCGTCGCGACCGCGAACAGCATTCTGGTCGTGTCGTTCGCGCGCCAGCGCCTCGCGGCCGGCGCGCCGCCGCTGACCGCCGCGCTGGAAGCCGGCGCGACGCGGATCCGGCCGGTGCTGATGACGGCGCTCGCGATGATCATCGGGATGGTGCCGATGGCGCTCGGTCTCGGCGAAGGCGCCGAGCAGAACGCGCCGCTCGGCCGCGCGGTGATCGGCGGGCTGCTGTTCGCGACCGTTTCGACGTTGCTGTTCGTGCCGCTCGTGTTCGGCGGCGTGCATGCGCGGCTGGCCCGCCGGCGCGCGCGCCGGGCCGGACACTGACTTTCGCCCCACTACCCGGTTGAATTGGTTGAATTCATGGAAGAGAAACATCACAGCTCCGTCGGCATCCAGGTGGACGAACACGGCATGCACCTGCCGACGCGCACGTCGGTGTCGCGGCGCGGGCGCATCGTCCTGATCGTGATCGGCGTGCTACTGGCCGCCGGTGCCGCGCGCACGATCGTCGTCAACGTGCTGAACCGCAACCGGCTCGACGCGGTCGCCGAGCAGAACACGCGCCAGTACGTGAGCGTCGTGCATCCGGTCGACGCGGCGACCGGCGGCAAGCTGACGCTGCCCGGCACGCTGCGCGGCTTCGTGGAGGCGCCGATCTACGCGCGGGCGAGCGGCTACGTGCTGCGCTGGCAGGCCGACATCGGCGCGCACGTGAAGCAGGGGCAAACGCTCGCCGAACTCGACACGCCCGAGCTGAACCAGGAACTTGCGCAGGCCACCGCGCAACGCCAGCAGGCGCAGGCCGCGCTCGCGCTCGCGAAGACGTCGTTCGACCGCGCACAGCAACTGCGCCAGCGCGATGCCGTGTCGCAGCAGGAACTCGACGACCGGCAAGGCGCGTTCAACCAGGGCACCGCGAACCTCGCCGCGGCCGATGCGAACATGCGCCGGCTCACCGAGCTGAAGGGGTTCCAGCGGATCGTCGCGCCGATCGACGGGATCGTCACGCAGCGCAACGTCGACGTCGGCGATCTCGTCAGCTCCGGCAACGCGGGCCGCTCGCTGTTCACGGTCGTGCAGGCCGACCGGCTGCGCCTGTACGTGCAGGTGCCGCAGGCCTACGCGCAGCAGGTGAAGGTCGGCCAGCACGTGAGCGTCGCGCAGGCCGAGCTGCCGGGCCGGACCTTCGACGGCACGATCACGCGCACGTCCGAGGCGATCGACGTCGCGACGCGCTCGCTGCAGAGCGAGATCACGCTGCCGAACCCGGACGGCCGGCTGCTGCCCGGCGCTTACGTGCAGGCCACGCTGCCGATGACGCCGATCGGCCGCCTGCAGGTGCCGGCCAATACGCTGCTGTTCCGCGGTGAAGGCCCGACCGTCGCGACCGTCGATGCGAACGGGCTGGTCCATCTGAAGCAGGTGACGGTCGTGCGCACGATCGGCCAGACGCTCGAAGTCGACGGCCCGCTCACGCCGAACGATCGCCTCGTCGCGAACCCGAGCGACGCGCTCGCGAACGGCGACAAGGTGGTCGTGCAGGCGCCGCCGGCACAACCCGCCTCTTCCGTCGCGGGAGCCAAGTCGTGATCGCGATGCGCGCCCGCGTGCGGCCCGTGGCGCTCGCCGCCGTCGCGGCAGCGGCCCTCGCCGGCTGCGCCGTCGGCCCGGACTACCAGCGCCCGGCCGTCGACACGCCGGCCGCGTGGCGGCTCGATCCGGCCGATGCGTACTGGCACCCGGCCGCGCCCGCCCGTGCGCCGCTCGATCCGGCATGGTGGAGCGCGTTCGGCGACCCACAGCTCGACGCGCTGGAAGCCGATGCACTGCGCAACAACCAGAACCTGAAGGCGGTGACCGCGCGCTACGACCAGGCGAAGGCGACGCTCGCGTCGGTCGCGTCCGCGCAGTATCCGGCGGTGGGCCTGAACGCGAGCGGTCAGCGCTTCAAGATCTCTGCCGACCGGCCGCAGACCAATTACGCGACGCAAAGCATGTCGACCGTGCAGAACGACATCCAGGTCGGCGCCGCCGTCAGCTACGAGCTCGACCTGTTCGGCCGCGTGCGGCGCAGCGTCGAATCCGCGCAGGCGACCACCGAGCAGGCGCGCGACGATTTCGCGAACGCGCGCCTCGTGCTGACCGCCGATCTCGCATCGAGCTATTTCGCGCTGCGCGAGCTCGACAGCGAAATCGACGTCGTCAAGCGCTCGATCGACCTGCAGCAGAAGGCGCTCGACTACGTGAGCGCGCGCCACGACCTCGGCGCGGTGTCGGGCCTCGATCTGCTGCAGCAACGTTCGCAACTCGACGCGACGCGCACGCAGGCGCAGTTGCTGCTCCAGCAGCGCGTGCAGGTCGAAACCGCGATCGCGACGCTGGTCGGCACGCCGGCCCCCGGATTCTCGCTGCCGCCGCGCGTGGTGCCGATCAATGCGCCGGCGCTGCCGACCGGCATGCCGAGCGACCTGCTGCAGCGGCGGCCCGACGTCGCATCGGCCGAACGCGCGATGGCCGCCGCGAATGCGCAGATCGGCGTCGCGCGCGCCGCGTATTTCCCGCGCATCACGCTGTCGCCCGACATCGGCTGGGATGCGACGCGTTTTGCGGGCCTGTTCACCGTGCCGGCGCTGCTGTGGTCGATCGGCGGGTCGCTCAGCCAGCCGCTGTTCGAAGGCGGCAAGCTGAAGGCCGGCGTCGATTTCGCGCAGGCCGGCTACGTTGCCGCGCAGGCCAGCTACCGGCAGACCGTGCTCACCGCGTTCCAGGAGGTGCAAAATGCGGTCACGGGCCTGTCGGTCCTCGCCGAAGCCGCGCAGCAGGCATCGGCGGCCGTCGACGACGCGCGCAAGCTCGTATCGCTCGCGCAGGACCGCTACGCGGGCGGCCTGACGCCGTTCATCGACGTGCTGACGGCCCAGCAGCAACTGCTGACGAGCGAGCGCCAGGCCGTGCAGATCCAGGGCCAGCGCGCGGCGCTTGTCGTGTTTCTCGCGAAGGCCCTCGGCGGCGGCTGGGACGGCGCTGCGACGAACGGCCCCGCGCCGTCCGACGTCGCGGCGGCAGGCCCGCAGCGCACCGCGGGCGTCGGCCCTTAACCCGGTTACGCGGAATACGAACATGAAAGTGCTGATCGTCGAAGACGAACCGAAAGTCGTCGAATACCTGAAGAGCGGCCTGACCGAGGAAGGCTGGGTCGTCGATACCGCGCTCGACGGCGAGGACGGCGCATGGAAAGCCGTCGAATTCGACTACGACGTGGTCGTGCTCGACGTGATGCTGCCGAAGCTCGACGGCTTCGGCGTGCTGCGCGCGTTGCGCGCGCAGAAGCAGACGCCCGTCATCATGCTGACCGCGCGCGACCGTGTCGACGATCGCGTGCGCGGGCTGCGCGGCGGCGCCGACGACTACCTGACCAAACCGTTCTCGTTCCTCGAACTGATCGAACGGCTGCGCGCGCTCACGCGCCGCGCACGCGTGCAGGAATCGACGCTGATCTCGATCGGCGACCTGCGCGTCGACCTGATCGGCCGCCGCGCGACGCGCGACGGCACGCGGCTCGACCTGACCGCGCAGGAATTCCAGCTGCTCGGCGTGCTCGCGCGGCGCAGCGGCGAAGTGCTGTCGAAGACGACGATCGCCGAACTCGTGTGGGACGTAAACTTCGACAGCAACGCGAACGTCGTCGAGACGGCGATCAAGCGCCTGCGCGCAAAACTCGACGGCCCGTTCGCGGACAAGCTGCTGCACACGATCCGCGGCATGGGCTACGTGCTCGAGGCGCGCGAAGACGGCGACACGGAGCGGCGGGCATGAAACGCTCGATCATCCTGCGGCTCTCGGCGATGTTCGGCATCGTGTCGCTGCTCGTGTTCACGCTGGTCGGCTGCGGGCTGTTCGTGATGATGGAGCGCCAGCTGTTCGCCGAGTTGCGCGCGACGATCGACACGCGCGCGAAGGTCGCCGAGATGATCGTGTCGCACGCGACCACGGCTGCACGCGGCCGACTGATGCAGGAAAAACTCGCCGATCTCGAACCGCCCGACGGCTCGACGCACTACCAGATCATCAGCGACAACCCGGCGTTCCGCTTCGGCAACCCCGTCAACGGCGTGCCGCTCGACCCGCCGTTCGGCGCATTCCAGCGCTACGAACTCAACGACAGCAGCTACGCGGTGATGACGAAGACCATCACGCTGGCCGGCGCCGGCGAACGGCCGACGCTGCAACTGGTCGTCGCGACGTCGTGCGAGCGGACGCAGCGGATGCTGCGCCGCTTCGGCTGGACGCTCGCCGCGCTGATCGCGACGGCCACCGTCATCACGCTGCTGTTGAGCCGCGCGGTCGCGCGCTTCGGGCTCGCGCCGCTCGACCGGCTGTCGCAGGACGCGGCGAGCGTCAGCGCGACGAACCGCCGCCAGCGGCTGCAGACCGATGCGCTGCCGACCGAGCTGCGCGATCTCGCGACGTCGTTCAACGGCGCGCTCGAACGCATCCAGCAAACCTACGCGCGGCTCGAAGCGTTCAACGCGGACGTCGCGCACGAGCTGCGCACGCCGATCAGCATCCTGATCGGCCAGACCCAGGTCGCGCTGACGAGTCGCGACCGCTCGGTCGACCGGATGCGCCAGACGCTGCAGTCGAACCTCGAGGAATTCGAGCGGCTGCGCGTGATCATCAACGACATGCTGTTCCTGTCGCGCAGCGACCGCGGCGAACGCGCGACCGACCTGAAGGACGTGTCGCTCGCCGACGAGGTGCGGCGCATGCTCGACTTCCTCGAAATCCCGCTCGACGAGGCGCAGTTGCACGCCGAACTGCACGGCGATGCGCGCGCGGCCGTCGATCCGTCGCTGTTCCGCCGCGCGATGACGAACCTGCTGATCAACGCGATCCAGCATTCGGCACCCGGCGCGACGCTGAACGTAACGATCACGCGCCGCGACACGCTCATCGACATGGCCGTGTCGAACCCCGGCGAACCGATCGACCCGGTACAGCGCTCGCACGTGTTCGAGCGCTTCTACCGGCTCGAGGAAGCACGCGCGAACAGCAAGGAGAACCACGGGCTCGGCCTGTCGATCGTCAAGGCCGTGGCCGAGATGCACGGCGGCGGCGTGTTCGTCGCGTGCGCGGGCGGCGTCAATACGTTCGGCTTCTCGGTGTCGACGCAACCCTGCTCGGGCGGCCCGCTGCGCCCGGCCGACGCAGCCGGTCCGGCCGATGCGCACGATGCGCGGCCGGCCCACGCGCCGCGCGCCCTGCACTGACGGCGGCCACACGCCGCCGAGGGCAGTTTTCTTCAATACGGGCCGAAACGGCTCCCGTAGTCTCGATGCGACTTTCGACATTTCGCATGGAGACCCCTGATGAGCATGCTGGTTTCGATGGCCGCGTTCGCGCTCGCCTCTTCGATCACCCCCGGTCCCGTCAACATCGTCGCGCTCAGCGCGGGCGCCCGCCACGGGCTCGGCGCGAGCCTGCGCTACGCGGCCGGCGCGACGCTGGGCTTCGTCGCGCTCTTTCTGCTGATCGGCCTCGGCCTGCACGCGGCGCTCGCGCGCTGGCCCGTGCTGACGACCGCCACGCAATGGGCCGGGATCGCATTCCTGCTATACATGGCGCTGCGGCTCGCGCTCGACGACGGCCGGCTGTCAGCCGATCCGGACGTGGCCGGCCCGTCGGCGGCGGCCGGCGCAGCGATGCAGTGGCTCAACCCGAAGGCGTGGCTCGCGTGCGTGGCCGCGATGGGCGCGTATGCGGCCGATGGCGACCGCGCGCAGGTCTGGCAATTCGCCGCGCTGTATCTGGTGATCTGCTTCGCGTCGATCGCCTGCTGGGCGTATGCGGGCGCGTCGCTGCGGCACCGGCTCGCGAACGCACGGCGCATGCGCGTATTCAACCGGCTGATGGCATTGCTGCTCGCGGGCAGCGCGCTGTTTCTGCTCGACGTGTAGCTGCAGCCGCGCAACTCAGCGCATCGCGCTGCGGTATTGCCCGGGCGTCGCGGCGGCAATCCGCCGGAATGCGCGCTGGAAATGCGCCTGGTCCGCAAAGCCGGCATCGAGCGCGACTTCGGCGATCGGCCGGCCGCGACGCAGCTCGGTACGGCCGTACTGCACGCGGCGATCGATCAGGAATGCATGCGGCGTCATCCCGTAGCGCGCGTTGAAAGCGCGGATCAGGTAGGACGGCGACAGGTCGGCCGCCGCACAGATCGCATCGAGCGTGACGCCCTCGCGGCAATGCGCGGCGATGTAGTCGGCCGCGCGCGCGAGTTTGGCGTTGTCGTCGCCTGGCCGCGGGTCGGGCAGCTCGCGATCGAGCGCGCCGTGCAGCGCGGTGAAGAATTCGACGGCCGCGCTCTCCTTTCCCAGCGGCTCGGCGGCAGGCGACACGAGTGTGCGGTAGAAACCGCCAAATTGCGCGAACAGGTCGCCCCGCTCGGTCAACTTCGGTGAAAAGCCGCGAAAATCCGTGTTCGGATCGTCGCCCAGCGAATGCTGCAGCCGCGCGAGCCACGGCACGTCGACATAGACCATCCGGTACGCCCACGCATCGGGGCCGTACGGGTTGCACGCATGCACCTGTTCCGGATCGATGATCACGAGCACGCCGCGCCCGACCTGTTCGTTCGTCGCACCGTTCATGTAGGTGCTGGTACCGCCGACGATCGCGCCCACCGAAAACGTGTCGTGCGTGTGCTTCGCGTAACAGATCTCGCGCCCGTCATCGACCGTGCGCGCCTCGATGAACGGCAGCGCGGCGTCGCGCCAGAACGGCGACGGGTCGATGGATCGGTTGGCGGTACGGCTCACGCGGCGGGCTCCCGGTTCGGACGGCGAACGCTCACCGTACAAGACTGTGCGACGCCGCGCAACCGGATCGCCGGATCGCCGGATCGCCGAACCGCCGAACCGCCGGACCGCCGGACCGCCGGCTTCGACACCGGACCGCGCCGTTTCGCCTAAGCTTTGAGTTCCGGCCGCCGCGGCACGCGCGCCGGGTCCCGTTCACCCTTCCCCCGTCACGCACATGCAAATCGATCTGAAAGGCAAGACCGCGGTCGTCACCGCCTCCACCGCCGGCATCGGGCTCGCGATCGCCGAAGGGCTCGCCCAAGCCGGCGCGCGCGTCGTCGTCAACGGCCGCAGCGACGCGTCGGTGCAGTCCGCGCTCGCGAAACTGCGCGACGCCGTGCCCGGCGCAAGCTTCGACGGGGTCGCCGCCGACCTGTCCGACGCAGCCGGCGTCGCGCGCGTCACGCAGCACACGCCCGATGCCGACATCCTCGTCAACAACGCGGGCATCTACGGCCTGAAGGCGTTCTTCGACATCGACGACGCAGAATGGGAACATTATTTCCAGATGAACGTGATGTCCGGCGTGCGGCTCGCGCGGCATTACCTGAAAGGGATGATCGAACGCAATGCCGGTCGCATCGTGTTCATTTCGTCGGAATCGGGCCTGAACATCCCGGTCGACATGATTCATTACGGGTTCACGAAAACCGCGCAGTTATCGATCGCGCGCGGCCTCGCGAAGCTCGCGGCCGGCACGAACGTGACCGTCAACTCGGTGCTGCCGGGGCCGACGATGTCGGAAGGCGTGCGCGCGATGCTGAAGGCGCAGGCCGACGAAACGGGCCGCAGCATCGACGACGTCGCGGTCGATTTCGTGCGCACCGAGCGGGCGACCTCGATCATCCAGCGGCCGGCGTTGCCCGAGGAAATCGCGAACCTGGTCGTGTACGTGTGTTCGCCGCTGGCTTCGGCGACGACGGGCGCCGCGCTGCGCGCCGACGGCGGCGTGCTCGACACGATCGCATGACGCCAGCCGGCGCGTTGCGCGGGGGCGGCGCGCGCCGCCGCGCTAGCGCGAGGCGGCCTTGCCCGGCTGGAGCGTGCCCTTGCGGTCGGCGTCCATGCAGGAATCGAAGCCGTACTGCGTGACGACGCCGGCCTTGTCGAAGACGACGAAGTACGACCGGTGATCGTTGCCGTGCTCGATGAAGTAGTTGTAGCAGACGCCGCTGCCGTTGCGGACCATCCAGACGCTGCGCGGGTTGCCGGCGGCGCGGACGACGTCGGCGCGCGTCGCGCCGTGCCGCGACGCGGCCCGTGCAAGCGGCGTGCGCGAATACGAAAACGGCAGCCACGAGTCGAACCACGCGCAGCCGTGCAACATCAGGCAACTGGCGGCCAGGGACAGCGTTGCCGCGGGACGGGACATCGGAATCAATCGCATGCTTGGGAAAATCTGCTGCGCCATGCCGGCGTGATCGAAAGCCCCATGCTACTAGACCTTTGGGTCCGGATCGAAAAGAAATATAGAGAACCGTATACGAATTCCTGCATTGCCGGCTTTCGCGCAAACCGGATCGCGACCGACCGTTCCGGCAGGATCGATGCGCGTACACGCATCGATCCTGCCGCGCCGCTTCGTCAAAGCGGCGCGACGGCCTGCCTCTTCAGGCGATCCATTCGGCCCACAGCATCGTGAGCACCGTCATCAGCGCCGGGCCGACGAACAGCCCGATCAGGCCGAACGTCTCGGCGCCGCCGAGGATGCCGAACAGCACGAGCAGGAACGGCAGCCGCGCCGAACTGCCGATCAGCACCGGCCGCACGAAATGCTCGGCGATGAACACGACGATGAACCCGAGCGCCGCCACCACGACGGCCCACATGGTCGCCCCCTGTACGAACAGCCAGAGCGCCGCACCGCAGAACACGACCGGCGCGCAGAACGGCAGCATCGCGGCGACCGCCGTGACGAGGCCGAGCAGCGCCGCGTGCGGAACGCCCGCGAGCGCATAGGCGACGCCGAGCAGCG
The DNA here is from genome assembly GCF_057439935.1 of Burkholderia cepacia complex sp. TUM26381. Lineage (NCBI taxonomy): Bacteria > Pseudomonadati > Pseudomonadota > Betaproteobacteria > Burkholderiales > Burkholderiaceae > Burkholderia > Burkholderia cepacia complex sp. TUM26381. The sequence goes on from NZ_CM172007.1 coordinate 1,847,883, forward strand.
CGCCCTCGCCGAGCCCGACGACGACGAGCCCCGTCACCGTGCCGAATACGGCCGCGACCATGCGCTCGATCAGTTCCGCGCCGTTGCGCCCGAACGCGCGCCGCGCCCCCTGCAGCAACGCCCCCGACAGCTTGTGGCCGGCACGCAGGATCACGAACAGCGTAACGAGCATGAAACCGAATTCGAGCAGCCCGTGCGCGAGCTTCGTGCCGAACTGCCGGCCGAACGCGATGAACTTCTCGCCGTTGACGCCGTGCATCGCGCTGGCTGCGTGCAGCGGATGGCCGAGATTGGCCTGCCACCATTCGGTGATCTGCGCCGCGCCGTACGGCAACCGGCTGACCACATCCGGCAACGGGATGCCGTTGTCCTGGATCGTGCGCAGCCACTCGCGCAGGTCATGCGCCTGCGCGATCGCCTGGGTCGCCGCGACCGCCACCGGCAGCACGACGAGCAGCGAAATCCCTGCGGTGATGACGGTCGCGATCAGCGTCGGCCGGTCACGGAACAGCCGGTGCGATTCGAAGCGCTTCAGCAGCGGCCACATCGCGATGGCGATCACGCAGGCCCACGCGATGGCAGGAAGGAAATCGCGGATCACCCACAGCGCGAGCACCAGCAGCGCCGCATACAGCGCGACGCGGGCGATCTGCTGCACGCGCGGCCGCGTGGCGGAATCGTGAGACGACGGGACATGTGCGCCCATGGCACCTCTGTCGAAATGGAAAAATGGCGGTTCGCGCAGGCATCCGGCCGGCACGAACCGCCATTCTATCCATCGGCGCCGGATCGGCGGCGACACGCGTGACACGCGGGCCGCCCCGGCGCTCCGTCGATGCGCCGCTCAGGCCACCTTGTCGGCGATCCGGTAACGCTCGAGCCAGTGCGCGTACGGCGCAGGCAGCGTCCACGACGGGCGTTCGACGCCGAGCTGCTTCGCTGCGTAGTACGGCCAGTGCGGATCGGCCAGGTGCGCGCGGCCCACCATCACGAGATCGAGCTGCGCTTCGGCGACCACGCGGTTCGCCAGCTGCGGCGTGTCGATCCCCCACGCGGACGACACCGGCAGCCCGGCCTCGCGGCGCACGCGCTCGGCGATCGGCGCGAGGAAGGCCGGCCCCCACGGAATCTGGGCGGCGGGCGTCGAGAAGCCGACCGACACGCTCAGCATGTCGAGCCCTTCCTGCTTCATCCGCTGCGTCAACGCGATCGATTCCGCGAGCGTCTCTTCGTCGCGGCCGTCGTATTCGATCACGCCCAGGCGCGCGGTCAGCGGCAGATGTTCGGGCCAGACCTTGCGGACGGCCGCGAGCGTGTCGACGAGGAAGCGGCCGCGGTTTTCGGCCGAACCGCCGTATTCGTCGGTGCGTTGGTTCGAATGCACCGAGAAGAAGCTCTGGCCGAGATAGCCGTGTGCGAAATGCAGTTCGAGCCACTCGAAGCCGAGGTCTCGCGCACGCTTCGCCGATGCGACGAAGTCGGCCTGCACGCGGGCGATGTCGTCGTGCGTCATTTCACGCGGCACCTTCGGCAGGTGCGCACCGAACGGTACGGCCGACGGCGCGATGGTCGGCCAGCCGTGCGGGTCGCCGTCGGCGATATGGTCGTCGCCTTCCCACGGCCGGTTCGCGCTCGCCTTGCGGCCCGCGTGTGCGAGCTGAATGCCGGGCACCGAGCCCGCCGCCTTGATCGCCGCGACCGACGGCGCGAACGCTTCGGCCTGCGCATCGTTCCACAGCCCGGCGCAGCCCGGCGTGATGCGTCCTTCCGGCGACACGGCCGTCGCCTCGGCGATCACGAGGCCCGCGCCGCCCCGTGCGATGCCGGCCAGATGCACGTGATGCCAGTCGTTGACGACACCGTCTTCGGCGACGTACTGGCACATCGGCGGCACCGCGATGCGGTTGCGCAGCGTGACATCCTTGAGTTTGAACGGTTCGAACAGGGCAGACATCCACGACTCCTTTGCTTGGTTCTGCAAAACGGCTGGAAATGCGGCGCGCGGTGCGCGCGACGCAACGATTCGGGCCGTCGGCGGGCCGGTTGCGCCCGGCGACGGAGGGGAAACGGCGCCGGCCCGGCCGGCGTCATGCATTACCGGCGGCCGAGCTTCGCGAGCAGCGCCTCGGCGGCGGGCTCCGACGACGCGGGGTTCTGCCCGGTGATCAGCAGACCGTCGGTGACGACATGCGGCGCCCAGTCGGCGCTGCGCTCGAATTCCGCGCCGTTGGTCTTCAGCATGTCCTCGACGAGGAACGGCACGACTTCGGTCAGCTCGACCGCGGCTTCCTCGCTGTTGGTGAAGCCCGTCACGCGCTTGCCGCGCACGACCGACTCGCCGGTCTGCGGGTTCTTCACGTGCCGCAGCACGCCCGGCGCATGGCAGACGGTCGCGACCGGCTTGCCGGCCGCGAGCGCACGCTCGATCAGGCCGATCGAATGCAGATCCTCGGCGAGATCCCACAACGGGCCGTGGCCGCCCGGGTAGAACACGGCGTCGTAGTCGTCCACCGACACGTCGGTCAGCTTGTGCGTCGACGCAAGTTCGGCCTTGGCCGCCGCATCCGCGTCGAAGCGGCGCGTCGCATCGGTCTGCGCAGACGGATCGCTGCTTTTCGGGTCGAGCGGCGGCTGGCCGCCCTTCGGCGACGCGAGCGTCAGCTCGACGCCCGCATCCTTGAACGTGTAGTACGGCGCGGCCAGTTCCTCGAGCCAGAAGCCGGTCTTCTTGCCGGTGTCGCCGAGCGTGTCGTGCGAGGTCAGGACAACCAGAATCTTCATGATCGGACACTCCTTCGAAATTGAACGGGGGAACGGGGCCGCGCAACCGGAGTCGGCCGGTCGGCGCGGCACGCCTGTCGGTTAGTCAGCGCTGGCGCGTCAACGTGCGATTCATCGAGTCGAATGCCCTCCGCACCTATTAGACCAGTCGTCTAGGAGCAAACCAAATAAAACGACGGCGTCTCGCTGCCTGGACAGCATCGCAGCGCGACATGGCATTTTCGCGTCTTGGCTGTCCGGGCCCGAATACGTCGTCGCATTCACGGGACGGATGATAGCGTCGAATTAGACCGGTCGTCTAGCGCAACGGGCATTCGCCCCTGCCGGCGTCATGGCCTTTTCGTCGACCCGCGCGGAACGCGGGACACCGCCCGGCAACGTTCGCGGCCGATTCCGCCGCGCTCCCGCGCCGGCTGGCCGTGCAGCGGGCCGTCGGTGTCGCGTGCCTCGATGGCGGGCGCCTGTGCGTCCCGACAGGCGCGGTTCGCACGCTCCCGTCCGGCAGATGACGGGGACCGTCCGCCCGGGGAGTTGCATCGCCCGGTGACGGCCCCGTCCGTGTCGCGGATCAGAGCAACCCCATTCCGCCCGACGCGATGATTTCTGCGCCGACGATGAACGCCGATTCCGCCGCGCTCAGGTGCAGCACCGTCGACGCGATTTCTTCCGGCGTGCCGAAGCGGCCGACCGGGACGAGGCCCTTGATCTTGTCCGCCGTCTCGTCGAGCGTCGCTGCATCGAGCCCGAGCTTGCCGTACAGCGGCGTCTGCACCGGCCCCGGGCTGACGACGTTCACGCGCACGCCATGCGGCAGCAGCTCCGTCGACAGCGTCTTCGCGAACGAATTGACCGCCGCCTTGCTCGCCGCATACACCGACGAGCCGGGCATCCCGATGTGCGCGTTGATCGAGCCGTTGATCACGATCGACGCGCCGCGGTTCAGCAGCGGCACGAGCGACTGGATCTGGAAATACGCGCCCTTCACGTTGGTGTTGAACACGAGGTCCCACATGGCCTCGTCGCTGTCGGCGAACGGCGCGAGTTTCGCGACGCCCGCGTTGATGAACACGGCGTCGAGCCGTGCGCCGGCCGTCGCGATCGCGTCCGCCAGCGCGCGGGCCGACGCGACGCTGCCGGCGTCGTTGCGAATCGCCAGCGCACCTTCGCCGAGCGTTTGCCGGGCGGCTTCCAGCATCTCGATGTCGCGTCCGGTGATGATGACCCGCGCACCTTCAGCCGCGAATGCCCGGGCGGCTGCCAGGCCGATGCCGCTGTTGCCGCCCGTGACGAGGACCGTTTTTCCTTCGAAGCGTTGCATGATGTTCTCCTGTGAACCGGTGAGTTGACCGTGAACACAGGATGCGCGCGGCGCCCGGCCGTGCCGTACGACGGGCGCGACGGACATGTTCGAAAACATCGAACATGTTTGGGCGCGCCGATTCAGCCGGTCACGTCGATCCCGTCCAGCAGCCGCTGCGCGAGTCTCGGCTCGTGCAGTTGCTCGAGCCACCATTGCAGCGCACGGCCGTCGCGGTCACCGTGCCACGCGACATACAGCAGGTTCGGCTCGCGTGGATCGGCCGTCTGCTTCTCGACCAGATCACCGCGCGCGAGCAACGACGTCACGCGCCGGCGCGGCACCCAGCCGACGCCGAGTGCGTCGCGCTGCGCGAGGATCTTCGCGCGCATCGACGGCACCGCGAGCACGGGCTGCCCGCCGAGCAGCCCGTACGCACGGCCGGCCGCCCGCCGCGACGAATCGGCGACGACGACCGCGCGATGCGCGCCGATCGCGTCGCGCGTCAGCACGCCGCTCGCGGATGCCAGCGGATGGCGCGGCGACACCGCGAACACCCACTCCATCGCGCCGAGCTCGAACCACTTGAAGCCCGGAATCGCCGGCGGCTCGTTGGTCGCGCCGACGACCAGATCCGCGCGGCCGTCGCGCAGCGCTTCCCAGGTGCCGCCGAGCACCTCGTGCGTGAAACGCAGCGACACGCCCGAATCGAGCGCGTCGAATGCGCGGACGACCGGCAGCAGCGTATCGAACTCCAGAACCTCGTCGCTGACGATCCACAGCCGGTCCTCCCAGCCGCTCGCGACCTGCCGCACACGCTGCGTGAGCCGCGCGACGTCCAGCGCCAATCGCACCGCCTCGTCGGCCAGCACGTGCCCGGCCGGCGTGAGCTGCAACCGGTAGCCGCGCCGGTCGAACAGGAGCGCGTCGAACCGCGTCTCGAGCTGGCGCGCCGCGTGCGACACCGTCGACGGCGCCTTGCCGAGCCGCGCGGCCGCACGCGACAGGCTGCCGGTGGCACGGATCGCATCGAGCAGCGCCAGTTCGTCTTCGGACAGCATGAGGTCGCTCCGGGGTGAGGTTGTCGTGGATCGTAAGGCAGCCGCGGGCTGCGGTCCAATCGGCCGGCGGCGGCTGGCGCCCGTCGCGGGAATGAGCGGCCCGGCCGGCATCGCGCCAAGCCGCTCGCCACCCCGAACCGCCGCTGGCGCAGCCGACTTCCGGTATGCTGATCGGCACCAAATCACCCTGATCGAGGTAACCACTGCGATGGACATCGCGATCCGCATCGAAGGCCGTCACGACCTGACCGGGCAAATCTTCCGGCAACTGCGCACCGCGATCGTCGACGGGCGTCTCGCGAGCGGCGCGCGGCTGCCGTCGACGCGCGACCTCGCGAAACAGCTCGGCGTGTCGCGCAAGACGACGCTCGATGCGTTCGAGCGCCTGGTCGCCGAGGGCTACCTGAATACGCGCGCGGGCGACGGCACGTTCGTCGCCGATGGCCTCGCGCGCGTGCCGCACGCCGCGGCCACATCGGCACCGTCGATCGTCGAGGACACGCCGCGCGTCAGCGCGGTCGACGCACGCGCGCTGTGGAACGACCTCCCCGACGCGCTCGCGATGCCCACGCCGCAGGATTCGCCGGGCTTCGACTTCCGCGGCGGCGTGACCGACAAGACGCTGTTCCCGTTCGATGCGTGGCGGCGCTGCCTGCATCACGCGCTGCGCCAGCAGGCGCGCGGCCCCGGCCAGTACCACGACCCGGCCGGCGATCCGCAGCTGCGCGGCGCGATCGCGCGCTACGTCGCGTTCAGCCGCGCGGTTGGGTGCAGCTGGGACGACGTGCTCGTCACGCAAGGCGCACAACAGGCGCTCGACCTGCTCGCGCGTGTCGTCGTGCGCCCCGGCGACGTCGTCGCGGTCGAGGATCCCGGCTATCCGCCCGCGCGCGCCGCGTTCGCGTCGCTCGGCGCGACGGTGATCGGCGTGCCGGTCGATGCGCACGGCCTCGTCACCGAACGGCTGCCCGACGAAGCGCGGCTCGTCTACGTGACGCCGTCGCACCAGTTCCCGCTCGGCATGCCGATGACGCTCGATCGCCGCGTCGCGCTGCTCGAATGGGCGCAGCGGCGCCGCGCGGTGATCATCGAGGACGACTACGACGGCGAATTCCGTTTCGAAGGCCGGCCGGTCGAATCGCTGAAGAGCCTCGACCGCACCGGCCTCGTCGCGTACGTCGGCACGTTCTCGAAGACGATCTTTCCCGAACTGCGGATCGGTTACGCGATTCCGCCGCGCGCGCTGCGCGGCGCGCTGGCCAAGGCGAAGCAGATCGTCGACTGGCACACCTGCACGCTGACGCAGGCGGCGCTTGCGCGCTTCATGCTCGAAGGCGATTTCGCCCGGCACCTGAAGCGCGTGCAGAAGCACTACGACGCGCGCCGCAAGATGCTGATCGCGCACCTGCGGGGCGAACTCGCGCCGTGGTTCGACACGATCATGCCGACGGCCGGCATCCACCTCGCCGCGCACCTGAAACCGGGGATCGACGAAGCGGCGCTGGTCCGCGCAGCGCGTGCGCAGGACATCGGCCTGTACGGGATCTCGACGTTCCATGTCGGCGTGCCGGTCCGCGCGGGGCTGCTGTTCGGCTATGGCGGCATCGACGCGCTGCGCATCGACACGGCACTCGCGAAGCTGGCCGGGCTGCTCGGTTCGGGCATCGCCGGCGAGCCGTCACTGGTTACCTGAATTTCCGCAAAATTGGCTATTCAAGCAGGCCAGTCCGAGTCTTAAAGTGGGTCCTGTCGCGCCACCCGGGCGCTACCCAACCGAACAAGGACCTGCCATGCAACCGCGCCTGAACTTTTATGCCGCCAGCCCGAATGCAATCAAGGCAATGCGCAACGCCGAGGAATTCCTCGCGAAGAGCTCGATCGAGAAGCCGCTCGCCGAACTCGTCCGCCTGCGCGCGTCGCAGATCAACGGCTGCGCGTTCTGTGTCGACATGCATACGACCGACGCGCGCAAGGGCGGCGAAACCGACCGCCGTCTTGCAACCGTCGTCACCTGGCGCGAAACGCCGTTCTTCACCGAGCGCGAACGCGCGGCGCTGGAATGGACCGAGGCGCTGACGCTGGTGGCCAGCAACCACGTGCCGGACGCCATCTGGGAAGCCGTGAAGCCGCACTTCACCGACGAGGAGCTGTTCGACCTGTCGATGCTGATCGCGACGATCAACTCGTGGAACCGCTTCGCGATCGCGTTCCGCAAGATGCCCGAGTAAGGGGGCGACGATGATCCGCTCCCCGCTCCATCGCGTCGTTTCGTGCGCCGCGCTCGTGCTCGGCGCGGCGCTGCCGGCCGCCGCCCAGGCGCACGACGCAGGCGACAACGTGCATGCCGTCATGCAGCAGGCCGTGCCCGAAGCGCCCGGCAAGCTCGTCGTCGTCGCGACCGTCGACTATGCGCCCGGTCAGGCGTCCGACGCGCACAAGCACCTCGGCTCGGTATTTGCCGTCGTGTCGAAAGGCGAAGTGCTGTCGCAGGTGAACGGCGGTCCGTTGCACCGCTACCGCGCCGGCGAAGGCTGGTACGAGGCGCCCGGCTCGCGCCACCAGGTGTCGCGCAACGCGAGCGCGACCGAGCCCGCGCAGCTCGTCGTGTTCGGGCTGACCGGCGAGCACGCGCCGCTAACGTCGCCGATCGATCAGTAATCCCGTTCCGGGGCGCGTGCGACACCTCGTGCGCGCCCCGCTCCGCCACCGGCTTCCCCGCCGGTTCGTCACCGTTTCCCGTTAACTGCTCCCTACACGACACCGGCCGCGCACGGCCCGCGGCCACGTCGCACCGCGCTCGCCCGCGCGCCGCTTCGACGCCCGTCCGATCCCGGTCAAGCGCGGCGAAAACCCTTCCTTGAAATTAACTAACTCATCAATTAGCGTCGATTTCATGAGCGCGAAATCGACAGACCCCAAGCCGCGCGGGCGCCGCCCGTCGGTGGACGATTTCGACCTGCGCGGCCACATGCTCGACGTCGCGATCCAGTTGTTCGCCGAGCGCGGCATCGCCGCGACGACGGTCGCGCAGATCGCCGCCGCCGCCGGCGTCACGTCGGCGATGGTCCACTACTACTTCACGAACCGCGAGCAACTGCTCGACGCGATCGTCGAGGAGCGGCTCGCGCAGGTCATCGCGTTCGTCTGGCGGCCGACCGAACCGCGGATCGAGAACGATCCGTTCGCGCTCGTCGCCGAACTCGTCGACCGCTTCTTCGACGTCACGCACCGCATGCCCTGGCTGCCGTCGATCTGGCTGCGCGAGATCGTCCACGAAGGCGGGTTGCTGCGCGAGCGGATGGTGCGGCGCATTCCGCTCGAACACATCGGACGCTTCGCCGAACGCATCCGCGCCGCGCAGCAAGCCGGCACATTGAACCCCGCGCTCGAACCGGCGTTCCTGTTCCACTCGATCATCGCGCTCGTGATGCTCCCTCTGGCCACCGCGAAACTGTGGCAAAGCGCGCGCGGCCTGCCGCCGATCGACCGCGACGCGCTGCACCGGCATGTCCGCGCGCTGCTCGGCTCGGGCGTGCAGCCGCCCGCCGCCGCGCCGCGTACGCCGCAGGCCCCGTCGCCTCGGAGGCCGTCGTGAACGCGGCTCACGTGCTGCCGCTCGCGCTGACCGCCGCCGTCGCGCTGCTGGCCGGTTGCGGACGCTCGACGGACAACGGCGCGACCTACCAGGGCTATGTCGAAGGCGAATTCGTGTACCTGTCGTCGTCACAGTCGGGCACGCTGACGCAGTTGCCGGTCGAACGCGGCCAGGCCATCGCCGCCGGCGCGCCTGCATTCTCGCTCGAAGCCGCCAGCGAAACGGCCGCGCTGCTGCAGGCGCAGCATCAGCTTGCGGCCGCCCGCGCGCAGCTGGCGGACCTGCAGACCGGCAAGCGTCCGCCGGAAATCGCGGTCACTCAGGCACAGCTCGCGCAAGCCAGCGCGCAAGCGGCACGGGCCGCCGCGCAACTCACGCGCGACGAACACCAGTACGCGGCCGGCGGCCTGTCGAAGCAGCAGCTCGACGATTCGCGCACGTCCGCGCAGACGACGGCCGCGCAGATGCGCGAACTGCAGAAACAGGTCGACGTCGCGCGCCTGCCGGGCCGTGCGCAACAGGTCGCGGCACAGGCCGCGCAGGTCGACGCCGCGCAGGCGGCGGTGGCCGAAGCGCAATGGAAGCTCGACCAGAAGCGTGTCGCCGCACCGGCCGCCGGGCGCGTGTACGACACGCTGTACCGGGTCGGCGAATGGGTGCAGGCCGGCAATCCGGTCGTGCAGATGCTGCCGCCGCAGAACCTGAAGGTGCGCTTCTTCGTGCCGGAAGCCGCCATCGCCTCGCTCGCGCCGGGGCACACGGTCGCGATCCATTGCGACGGCTGTGCGGCCGACGTGCCCGCGCGCATCACCTACGTGTCGAGCGAGGCCGAATACACGCCGCCCGTGATCTACAGCAACGAGAGCCGGACCAAGCTCGTGTTCATGATCGAGGCGCGCCCCGCCGCCGCTGACGCACCGAAACTGCATCCGGGCCAGCCCGTTGCCGTGAGCGTGCGATGAACGCGCCGTCTGCCCCGTACGCGATCGACGTCGACCGGCTGAACAAGCGGTTCGGCGACAAGCACGTCGTGAAGGACGTGTCGCTGCGCGTCGCGCGCGGCGAGATTTTCGGCTTCCTCGGGCCGAACGGCAGCGGCAAGACGACGTCGATCCGGATGATGTGCGGGCTGCTCACGCCCGATTCGGGCAGCGGCACCTGCCTCGGCTACGACATCGTGCGCGACAGCGCGCAGATCAAGCGGCGCGTCGGCTACATGACGCAGCGCTTCTCGTACTGGGAAGACCTGTCGATTCGCGAGAACCTCGATTTCGTTGCGCGCGTGTACGGGATGCGCGACCGCAAGGCGGCCGTCGCGCGTGCGCTCGACGGGCTCGGCCTCGCGAGCCGCGCGGACCAGCTCACGGGCGCGCTGTCGGGCGGCTGGAAGCAGCGTCTCGCGCTGGCCGCGTGCATGCTGCACGAGCCCGAGCTGCTGCTGCTCGACGAGCCGACCGCCGGCGTCGATCCGGCCGCGCGCCGCGACTTCTGGGAGGAACTGCACCGGCTCGCCGCGCAGGGCATCTCGGTGCTCGTCAGCACGCACTACATGGACGAAGCCGAGCGCTGCCACAAGCTCGCGTATATCGCGTACGGCGAACTGCTCGCGCAGGGCACAGCGGCGGAGATCGTCGCGTCGCAGCACCTGTCGACGCGCGCGATCACCGGCGAGCGCCTGGCCGAACTGTCCGCGCGGCTGCGCACGATGCCGGGCATCGACCAGACGGTCGTGTTCGGTTCGGCGCTGCACGTGAGCGGCCGCGATCGCGCGCGGCTCGACGCGACGCTCGAACAGGTTGCGCGCGATACCGCTCTGCACGTCGCGCCGATCGACACCGGGCTCGAGGATGTGTTCATCTACATGATGGGCCGCGCGTCCGCGCCGCCCGGCGGGGTGTCGTCATGAACGCGTGGTCGAGCCTGCGCGAATCGTTCTCGGTCGCGCGCTGGTGGAGCATCGTGCTGAAGGAGTTCCTGCAGCTGCGCCGCGACCGCGTGACGTTCGCGATGATCGTCGGCGTGCCGATCATCCAGCTCGCGCTGTTCGGCTTCGCGATCAACACCGATCCGAAGCACCTGCCGACCGCCGTGATCGTCGCCGACGCGAGCCCGTTCGCGCGCAGCTTCATCGCCGCGATGCGCCATTCCGCGTACTTCGACATCGTCGCGACGCTGCCCGACGAAGCGGCCGGCCGCCATGCGCTCGCCCGCGGCGACGTGCAGTTCGTGCTGAGCGTGCCGGCCGATTTCTCCCGGCGGCTGTTGCGCGGCGAGCACCCGTCGCTGCTCGTCGAAGCGGACGCCACCGACCCCGTCGCCACCGCGTCGGCGATCGGCGCGCTGCCGGGCCTCGTGCAGCCGGTCGCGGACAAGGACCTGACGGGCCCGCTCGCGCGCCTGAACGGCCGCCCGGCCGCGTTCGACGTCGTGCTGCACCGGCTCTACAACCCCGAAGGCATCACGCAGTACAACGTCGTGCCGGGCCTGATGGGCGTGATCCTGACGATGACGATGGTCATGATGACGGGCCTCGCGATCACCCGCGAACGCGAGCGCGGCACGATGGAGAACCTGCTCGCGACACCCGTGCGGCCGCTCGAGGTGATGACGGGCAAGATCGTCCCGTACGTGCTGATCGGGCTGATCCAGGTGTCGATCATCGTCGCCGCGTCGCGGTTCGTGTTCGAGGTGCCGTTCGTCGGCGGCGTGTTCGCGCTCTACCTGTCCGCGCTGCTGTTCATCGCCGCGAACCTGACGGTCGGCATCACGCTGTCGTCGCTCGCGCAGAACCAGTTGCAGGCGATGCAGCTCGCGGTGTTCTATTTCCTGCCGAACATCCTGCTGTCGGGCTTCATGTTCCCGTTCGCCGGGATGCCGAAGTGGGCGCAGTTCATCGGCAACCTGCTGCCGCTCACCTACTTCAACCGCCTCGTGCGCGGCATCCTGCTGAAAGGCAACGGCTGGGCCGACCTGTGGCCGTCCGTGTGGCCGGTCGCGCTGTTCACGGTCGTCGTGATGGGCATCGCGCTGCGCTTCTACCGGCGCACGCTCGATTAGGCGGCCCGCGATGAAACCGGCCTCGCGTCGCCCCGCCCGCACTGCCCACGGCTGCGCATTGGCCGCCGCCGCGTTGCTCGTCGCCGGATGCGCGGCCGGGCCGGATTTCTACACGCCGGATGCACCGGCCACGCAGCAGTACACACTGGGCGAGCCCCCCGCGACCACGGTTGCCGCCAGCGGCCCGGCCGGCGACGCGCAGACGTTCGCGCCAGCCGCCCACACGCCGCAACGCTGGTGGACGCAGTTCCACTCCGAACCGTTGAACCGGCTCGTCGACACCGCTTGGCAAAACAGCCCGACGCTCGCCGAAGCACGCGCGCGGCTCGACGAGGCACGTCAGAACCACGCCGCCGAAGCCGGCGCGACGATGCTGCCGCGTGTCGACGCGAACCTGTCCGCCACGCGCGAGCAAGTCGATACCACCGCGTTCGGGCTGCCGGCCAGCGTGCCGAGCCCGGGACCGTTCACGCTGTACGACGCGTCGGTGAGCGTGTCGTATGTGCTCGACGTGTTCGGCGGCAATCGGCGTGCGCTCGAAGCGCTGCGCGCGCAGGTCGACTACCAGGCCTTCACGCTCGACGCCGCGCGACTGACACTCGCGGGCAATGTCGTCGCCACCGCGATCTTGCGTGCATCGCTTGCGCAACAGGTCGCGCTCACGCGGCAGCTCCTCGACGCGCAGGCACGCCAGTTGCGGATCGTCGAAGCGCGCTACGCGGCGGGCGGCGTATCGCTAGCCGACGTGCACGCGCAACGCGCGCTGCTCGCGCAGACGCGGGCGTCGTTGCCGCCGCTCGCGGCCCGTCTCGCACAGGCCGGCCACCGGCTTGCGATCCTGCTCGGCGCGCCGCCGTCCGACGCCACGCTGCCCGACCTCGCGCTCGATGCGCTCGCGCTGCCGCGCACGCTGCCCGTCGCACTGCCGTCGACGCTCGCGCGCGAACGGCCCGACATCCGCGCGGCGGAAGCCGTGCTGCACCAGGCGAGCGCGAACGTCGGCGTGGCCGCCGCGAACCTGTATCCGCGATTGTCGATTTCGGCGGGAATCGGTTCGGAGCGCACGCGCATCGCGGATATCGTCAGCGGGCTCAATGTGTGGAATGTCGGTCTCGGCCTCACACAGCCGCTCTTTCACGGCGGCGAGCTGCGCGCGAAGAAACGCGCGGCCGAAGCGGCATACGACGCCGCGTTCGCGAGTTATCGGGACACCGTGCTGCTGGCGCTGCAACAGGTGGCCGACGCGATGCGCGCGGTCGAGCACGATGCGGCTGCCTTGCAGGCACGGGACACGGCCGCGCAGGAAGCGGCGGCAAGCCACGCGATTGCCGGTGACCGTTACGCGGCAGGCGGAATCAGCACGTTCGACCTGCTCGACACGCAGCGGCAGGCGCTGCAGACGGCGCTCGACCGCACGCGCGCGCAGGCCGACCGGCTGGCCGACACGGCGGCGCTGTTTCAGGCGCTGGCGGGAAGCTGGACGGACGATGCGACACAGTGATCGGGCCGTGGCGCCGCCCGCGCACGACCTGGCCGATGCCGCACGACGGCTGACGCATCAAGCGTGCCGCCCATAAAAAAAACCGGCCCGAAGGCCGGTTTTTCATACCGCATGCCGCAAGCGGCGCTCGCGCGCCGCGCGACATCAGAAGCGGTGGATCAGGCCGACGCCGAGGCCGATCTGGTTCTGCTTCGAACCTGCGCCCACGCCGTCGCCGATCGACGTCGTTGCCGCGATGATCTTGCCTGCGTTCAGCGTGTTGCCGCTCGAATGCTGGTAAGCCTCGACTGCGTACAGGCCCGTGCGCTTCGACAGGCTGTAGTACTGCGACAGCGTGACCTGGTGGTACTTGGCCGAGCTCGTGATGCCGTTCGACTGCGTTGCCGCCGTGTACGAGTAGCCCGCCGCGAAGTCCCACTGAGCCGCTGCCTTCCAGTGCAGCACGGCGCCTGCCGTGTTGAAGATGGCCGTGTTGCGGAACGACGAGCCAACGCCCGGCGTGTACTGCACGTTCGAGTACGACGCCGAAATGTCCCATGCCGGCGTGAACTGGTAACCCGCCGTCACGGCGATACGCTGCTGCGATTGCGCGGTCGCGTAGCCGTTGTTGATCGACGAGACTGCCGGCTGGTTGCCGTCGCCCGTTGCCGTCAGGCCGTTCTGGACCGTCGAGTTCGCGCCCCACACGCCGCCACCCAGCGTCGCGTTGTTGACCTTCTGGTAGCCGACGGCGATGCCTGCCGGGCCGTTCAGGTACTGGATCGCCGCGCTCCACGTCGAGCCGCGGTTCGTCGCGCCTGCGACGCCGCCGAACGAGTACGAACCGCCGACCGTGAAGCCGTAGAACTTCGGCGACATGTACACGAGCGAGTTGTTCGCGCGGTAGCTGGTATCCAGCGAATCGATATCGCCCGGGTGCGCGCCGTAATAGCCGGTCAGCCAGGTCGTCGGGCTGTACGGCGACAGCAGCGTGTAGTACGCGGTGTACTGGCGGCCGGCCGTCAGCGTACCGTACGTGGCGTTGGTCATCCCAACCCATGCCTGGCGCGTGAAGATGCCGTTGGTCCACTGCGACGAGCCGTTAGCCGTGTTGACGCCGGCTTCCAACTGGAAAATCGCCTTCGTGCCGCCGCCGAGATCTTCGCTGCCCTTCAGGCCGAAGCGGCTGCCTGCCCACACGCCGGTGGACATTTGCACCTTCGAGTGACCACCCGTCGTCGCGCCCGTGGCCGACGAGTTGTTCTGGTAAGCGATACCGTTGTCGACGATACCGTACAGGGTCACGCTGCTCTGGGCGTGGGCAGCGGTAGCGGCTGCAAGGCCCACTGCCGTCATGGCGAAAGCGACGCGCTTTTTCATTGATTCTCCGTCCTCAAAGAATGATTTCTTTTCTGGTGTGGTTTTATGACTGACACATGTGCGAGTACATGCCGACGCGATTCTGACGGATTACCAATTGTTTCCCAATACGTGCAGTCGGTCATCGTATGATCGACGCAACGCACGGGTTCACCAAGCGGTTACATAACACCTTGAAACGCTTATGCAGCGGGCCTTTCCGGCATTTCCCGGTGAAAACCCTAGCTTTACATTTTTACTGGTGCAACACGACCGTCCGATGTCGTCAGACGCCTTCGGCAAAAAATCATCTTACAAATGCGCAGTCGCAGCTGACACTGCGATTCACGCCGCCGCGCAGGATCGCTGACATTCATGACACCCACATTTCGGGAAGCGAAATCATGAAAACGTTTTAGTCGATCGGCGGGAAACCGGACGGGCGCGGCCCGGCGAACGCGGGCCGAGGGGGATGCCGGCGCAGTGCGCCGGCGATATTCAGCGCGACGCCGGACCGGCGAGCCGCGCGTTCACCGCATCGGTGAGCGCGGCCATGCGCGCACGGATCGCCGTGTTCGAGCCGACCAGCGCAAGCGACGACGCCATGATCCGGTAGATGCGCTTTCTCGGCACCTTGGCCGGCTTCGCCGGATCGAGCCACGCATCGTGGCCGGCCAGCAGCTCGAGCGTTTCGAGGCCGATCATGATCGGCCACAGGCACGCGAGCCGCAGCCGCATGTAACGGCGCGGAATCGCGAGCGTATACAGGCACGCGTCGCGATACTGGTCGAGCGTCACGCGCAACAGGTCGACCAGCACGCCGCGCGCACGCGCCGACGCACCGGGTTGCATCAGGTCGGCCACACCGAGCCCGTGCGCGCCCAGTACGGCGTCCGGCAGATAGCAGCGGCCGATGCGCAGGTCCTTCGCACAGTCGCGCAGGATGTTGGTCATCTGCAGCGCCTTGCCGAAGCGGATGCCCTTCTCCCGCATGTCCGGCAGGTCCCAGCCGCGCGCGGCGCGCGTGTGCGCGCCCGTCATGACGGTCCAGAACTCGCCGACGCAGCCGGCAACGAGGTACGTGTAGCGATCGAGTTCGTCGCGCGTCGGCAGCGACGCAACCTGCCCCGACTGCTCGTCCGGGAACGTGTGCAGGTCGAATTCCATCCCTGAGATCAGCGTCGCGACGACCTTGCGGATCGACGCGCGATCCGCATCCGGCTGCGCGCGCAGCAGCGCGAGCATCGGCTCCATCGAGCCGAGCAGCACGTGCTCGTGCGAATCGGTCTGCATCCGCGTCACGTCCTCGAGCGAACGCGACAGCGCCGCGCCGTCGCCGAGCCGCTCGATCTCGTCGCGCAGGCCGGTCAGCAACGCCGCGCGGCGACCGGGCGCGACGAGCGCGGTGTCGGCGATCGTGTCGGCCGCGCGCGCGAGCAGGTACGCAAGGCCGACCGGGTCGCGCATGCCGTCGGGCAGCACGCGCAGCGTCAGGTAGAAGGAGCGGGAAACGTTCTTCAGCAGCTCGCCGAGCAGATAGGCGGGATCGGTATGGGTCGTCATGGGTCGGGAAAAATCGGCCGGCGCGAACCCCGGACGCACTCGGGCGCCGGGCGCCCGCGCCGTCCGCGAGTCGCCGCATCGTCGCGCCGGGCGGGCGTCGGCCCCCGGCGCGGCGATGCAAAATTCCCGCAAGTTTAGTGCATCCGGCGCGCGGCCTGCCTGCGGCGGCCGGATTGCGGCATACGCCAGGCCATCGTCAACGCGCCTGTCACGGGCATCGCACCCTAAAAAATCAGAACGGAAAGGTCAAAGTAATACATATGTAATTATTCGGTGCGACGATCGCGCACCGTTCGATCCCGTGCGGCACGGCCCCCCGGCCGCGCCGCCGGAACGACCGCCCTTTTCCGACTCCCGTTTCGAAGGTTCATCGACATGCTCTTCAAGCGCCCGACCTCCCTGCGCTATGTCCCGTTCGCCTGTGCCGCCGCGTTCCTGCTCGCCGCGTGCGGCGGCGACGACGATGTGGCGTCCGATCCCACGCAGCCGATTTCCGCGAAGGTCCAGGTGGTCGGCCATCGCGGCGCGAGCGCGCTGCGCCCCGAACACACGCTCGCGTCGTACCGCAAGGCGGTCGAGGACGGCGCGGACGTGATCGAGCCCGATCTCGTGTCGACGCGCGACGGCGTGCTCGTCGCGCGCCACGAGAACGAGATCTCGGGCACGACGAACGTGTCGGTGCTGCCGCAGTTCGCGAGCCGCAAGGCGACCAAGACGATCGACGGCGCCCAGCTGACCGGCTGGTTCACCGAGGACTTCACGCTCGCCGAGCTGAAGACGCTGCGGGCGCGCGAGCGCATTCCGCAGGTCCGCCCCGCGAACACCGCGTACAACGACCAGTTCGAGATTCCGACGTTCGACGAGATCGTCGCGCTCGCGAAGCAGATGTCCGCGCAGACCGGCCGCACGATCCACCTGTATCCGGAAACCAAGCATCCGACCTACTTCCAGTCGATCAATCTGCCGCTCGAGGACCGTCTCGTCGACGCGCTGCTGAAGGATACGTACACGTCGCGCACGGCGACCGTCTACATCCAGTCGTTCGAGGTCGCGAACCTGAAGACGATCCGCAACCGGATCAGGTCGAGCCAGCCGAACTGGAAGCTCGTGCAGCTGATGGACGAAGCCGGCCAGCGCCCGTACGACTTCGTCAAGGCCAACGACAAGCGCACCTACGGCGACCTGTCGACGCGCGACGGCATGCGCGAGATCGCGACTTATGCGAACGGCGTCGGTCCGTACAAGACGTCGATCATCGCGGTCGCCGCGGACGGCACGCTGCAGCAACCGACGCCGTACGTGCGCTACGCGCACGAGGCCGGCCTCGTCGTGCATCCGTACACGTTCCGTCCGGAGAACAACTTCCTGCCCGCGTCGCTGAAGGACGGCGGCACGCCGGCCACGCGCAATACGGCCGGCTCGGTGCGCGAGATCCAGGCGTACCTGCGCGCGGGCATCGACGGCTTCTTCACCGACGATCCGGCCGTCGGCCGCACGGCCGTCGATACGTTCAAGCGCTGACACGCGCGACCCGGGCGCGGCGCACGTCGCACGCACCGCGCCCGGTTGCACCGTATCGGTCAGATCACGTTGAAGTGGTGCGTGCCGTCCCGCTTCAACTGGTCGACCAACCCGTATTCCCAGTCGAGATACGCCTGCATCGCGGCCGCCGCGTTGTCGGTGCCTTCGTACGGGCGCCGGTAGCGGTCGACGCGCGGCGACGCGAGATGCGTCTCGCCGCTTTCGAGCGGCAGCCCCGCGTCGATCCACGCGGCCGTGCCGCCGGTCAGCACCGAGATGTCGGCCGACGCCGGCAGCAACGCGCGTGCATCGTCCGCCGCGAACCGCGCCAGCAGGCTCGATCCGCACGTGAACACATAGCGCTTCGCGGGCGGGATCGCCGCAAGCGCATCGCGCAACTGCGCGCGCACGGCGAACCACGCGCCCGGAATATGGCGCTTCACGTAATTCGCGCTGGCCGTCACGTCGACGATCGCGAGTTCGCCGGGCGCCGCTTCCTTCAGCCAGCCCGCGAGCGTCGCGGGCGACACGTCGGTCGCAGGCGGCGTTGCCGGCACGTCGCGCGGCGGCTGGCCGCGCTCGCCGAACGCGGCCTCGCCGGCCGGTTCCACGACACGCACGTCCCAGCCCATCTGCGCGAGCCACGACGCGGTCATGTCCGCGCGCACGCCGTCGTCATCGGCGAGCACGATCCGTGCACCGCGCACGGCCGCGTGATGGTCGGTCTCCTGCACGAGCTGGCCGCCCGGCGTGCTCAGGAAGCCCGGCAGGTGGCCGGCTTCATATTCCTCCGGCGTGCGCACGTCGAAGCGGTACAGCGTGCGGCCCGGCTCGTCGAGCGCGGCGACGTCGGCCAGCGCCATGCGCGGCACGCCGGCACGTTCGGCCACCGCGCGTGCAGCCTGACGCGCGTCGGCGCGCTGCGTCGCGTCGATCTCGTCCGGAAAGCGGCGGGCGGCGCCGCGTTCGAGCGCCTGGCCCGCGAGCGTCCAGCCGATCGTGCCGTTGCGCAGTGCCGCGACCGGATTCGGCAGCCCCGCGTTGACGAGCGACTGCGTGCCGATGATGCTGCGCGTGCGGCCCGCGCAGTTGACGACCACCTGCGTCGCCGGATCGGGCGCGAGCGCACGCACGCGCAGCACGAGTTCCGCGCCCGGTACGCTCGTCGACGTCGGGATGTTCATCGTCTGGTATTCGTCGAACCGGCGTGCGTCGACGATCACGACATCGGCCTTCGCATCGATCAGCGCCTGGACTTCCTGCGCGGACAGCGACGGCGTATGGCGTTCGGCCTCGACCCATTCGCCGAACGACTTGCTCGGCACGTTCACGTCGATGAACAGCTCGCCGCCCGCAGCCTGCCAGCCGGCAAGACCGCCGTCGAGCAACCGCACATCGGTGTAGCCGAGTGCCGCGAGCTTCGCGGCCGCGCGCGGCGCGAGATCCTCGCCGCCCGCGTCGCCGAACACGACGATCGGCGTGTCACGGCGCGGAATCCGCGTCCATGCGTCGAGTTCGAGCTTCGACAGCGGGAAGTTGGCAGCCCACAGCGGATGGCCCTGCGCGTACGGATCTTCCTCGCGTACGTCGATCAGCGCGAGCTCGTCGCGGGCCAGCAGGCGTGCGCGCACGTCTTGATACGACGCGACGGGAAAACGGGAGGTGGAATCGGCGGATTGCGTCACGATGTCTCTGGGTTGAATACGTTGAAGTCGGTGAAGAAAGCGGAACGGATCAATCTTGGGCCTGCCGGCACGCGCCCGCAACGGGCCGCGACGACGGGCGTTGCGTCAGGCATTCGAATAGCCCGACACGAAAGGCTTCACGGTGCCGTCGTCCAGGAACACCGCGCGCTCGACCTTGCCGATGTTCGCGCCGTACACGTGAATGCTGATCGACACCTGGTCGGCAAATGCGTTGGTCACGCGATGGACGTCGCCGATGCGCGGCGACACGGCCTCGACCTCGCCGGGCGCCAGCCGCACGGCATCGCCCGCGGCCACCGGCTTGCCCGCTGCGTCGAACCGGTACGGCTGCGAGAACTCGCCGCCGCGCAGCATCCCGATCAGCCCCCACACCGTGTGGTTGTGGATCGGCGTCGTCTGGCCGGGGCCCCACACGAAGCTGACGACCGAGAACCGCTCGTCCGGATCGAGATGCAGCAGGTATTGCCGATAGCGCTCGGGATCGGGCTGCGCGAACGCGTCGGGCAACCAGTCGTCGTGTTCGACGAGCGCGGCGAGCAATGCGCCGCCCTCGTCGAGAATGCGCGCCTCGTTCGCGCCGGACGCGAGCAGCGCGCCCAGACCGTCGACGAACGGACGCAGCGGCGTCTGCTGCAACGAAAGCGTACTCATCGGCTGTCTCCTCGAATATGATGCCGAATATGATGGATCGTCATGATGCACCCGAAAGACCATGCAGAACAAACATGAAAATTAGCGATATCGACGCTTTTGCAGCGGTCGTCCGCTGCCAGACCCTGAGCCAGGCCGCGGCCGAGCTCGGGATGACGCAGCCCGCGATCACGCGGCGCGTCCAGAATCTCGAGGAAGCGCTCGGCGTGATCCTGCTCGACCGCAACACGAAGCCGCCGCGCCCGACCGACATCGGCCGGCAGGTCTTCGAGCAGTGTCGCGCGATCCTGCGCGAGGTCGATGCGCTGCGCGAGCTGACGGCCGGTGAGCAGCCGCCCGCCGGCGAATTCCGGATCGGGCTCACGCAGGGGCTCGGCGAACTGATGTTGCCGGCGCTGATCGCCGATCTCGCCGCGCAGTGGCCCGCGCTCGCGACGCAGGTCACGACGGCCTGGGGCGGGATGCTCGTCGAGCGTGTCGCCCGCCGCGAACTCGATGCGGCGCTCGTGTTCCTCGCACGCGAAATGGTGTTGCCGGCGCAGGTCGAGGGCGAACGGCTGCTGGCCACGCGGCTCGTTGCGGTCGGCCGCCGGGGCGACTGGCCGCGCCGCAGCTACCGGCTCGCCGATTGCCACGCGCGCGGCTGGGTGCTCAATCCGGACGGCTGCGGCTTTCGCGCGGGGCTGCGGCGCGCGCTCGACGCGCAAGGCCTGCCGATGCCGGTCACGCTCGACACCTACGGCCGCGACCTGCAACTGCAGAGCGTCGCGAATGGCTTCGGCCTGGGGTTGATGCCGCTGCCGCTCGTCGAAGGCAGCCCGCTGCGCGATGCGCTCGACATCGTGCCGCTCGCCGATTTCAAGCCGCAGATCGATCTGTGGCTGCTGCGCCGGCGCGATGCGGCCCGCTTCGACGCGCCGCTCACGGCCATCGCCACACATGCACGCGCGGCGTTTGCCGTGCCCGGGCAATCGCACGGCAAGGCCGCTTAACCCGGCGGGGCGGCACGTCCACCGCGCCGCCCGGTCGTCACGCGCGACACCCCAGCCTCGCTCATGCATCGTGTCGATCGCGTTCGACCTCGCTGCGTGACGCGTCTCCCGCCTCGATCCTCGTTTCGCTCGCGCTTGCCGCATCAAGCGCCGCCCGCCCCGCCGCCACCGCGATCGCGTCGTCCTGCGGCGTATGCACACGGCTGCACAGCACGTCGCGATAGTGGCGTTCGAGCGGATTGGCGCGGCTCAGCCCGTGATTGCCCGACAGCTTCAGCGCCTGCTCGACCACGCGGATCGCGTGCCCGGTCACGGCGCGTTTGACGAGGCCGCTCGTCGTCACGGACGGCGCGTTGCCCGCGTCGGTACGTGCGATGTGATCGTCGAGCAGCACCCGGTTCGTGTGCAGCCAGCCCTCGATTTCGCCGACGGCTTCCTGCACGCGCGGCAGCGTCGCGAGCGGCACGCCGAGCCCGCTCGGCGCACGCGTCGTCGCGAATCCGGCCAGCCAGTCGCGCGACGCGCGCGCAACCGCGTCGTACAGGCTGCCGAGCAGCGCGACCATCCACGCTTGCTGGTCGGCCTGCGCGTCGGCATCCGCATGGGTCGCGCCCGACACGGCCCACGCGTCCGGCGCGCGCACGTCGACCGCGTGATCGGGCGGCACCCACGCATCGTCGAACACGACTTCGTGACTGCCCGATGCGCGCAAACCGAGGTGGTTCCAGCTTTCGATCACGCGGATGCGGTCGCCGTCCGCGTCGCGGTCGCGCGGAACGAGAAACACGCCGACGCGCGACTCCGGTTCGTCGGTGCGTGCCCACACGGCCAGCCAGCGCAGTGCCGGAATGCCGGTGCTGTACAGCTTGTGGCCCGACAGCCGCCAGCCGTCGCCGTCGCGACGCGCGATGGTTGCCGGGAGCCCGCCGCGCGACGGCGAGCCGAGTGCCGGCTCGACGCGCAGCGCGTTGATCAGCGCGCCGTGCGCGACCGCGCTGTCGAACACCGCGCGCCGCACCTGGGCCGGCCAGCGGTTGTCGGCGCGGCCAAGCGCGCGATGCTGCAGGTACGTCATCGTCAGTACCAGCGCGGTGGCCGGATCAGACCGCGCGACGGCTGCCACGATCCGGCTCGCCTGCGCGAGCGTCGCACCGGCGCCGCCATGCTCGCGCGGCACCACCTGCGCGATCAGCCCCGCGCGATGCAGCCGCGCAAAGTTCTCGTGCGGAAAACGGCCTTCAACGTCGTTGCGGGCCGCATCGTCGGCAAGCTCGGGGGCGAGACGGTCGAGCAGCGCGGCGACGCGTGCGTCGTTCGCCCGGTCGGCGTCGCCGGCATCGTCGGCAGGCAGGAGGCGCAGCGCAGGCTGCGGGGACGGCGAGGAAGCGGCAAGGCTGGCGGACATCGAGACGGATTCCCTGGGGAGTGCAAACACGGCGCCAACGCGCGCCCGATCATTCACGAGCCCACAGCGTATGCGCAACGCAACCGGCCCCAAACCATGCAAATCTGATATTCAAATCGGGATTGATTATTTCCATTCCGCATGATCGCGGCGTTAACCTGCGCTCCATTCCTGCCCGGCCGTGCGCCGGGATATCCCTGCACCGGAGACCCAGATGAGCGTCGAATTCATCGGCATGATCCAGAGCCAGAAGCAGTCGGAGATCCACCCGGCATCCGGCCCCGTGGTCGACCCCGACTATGTGCGCGACTTCGCGCGCGCCCACGAAACGGCCGGCTTCGACCGGATCCTCGTGCCGCACCATTCGACCGGCCCGTCGGCCACGCTGACGATCGCGTTCGCGGCGGCCGCGACCGAGCGCATCCACTTCATGCTCGCGCATCGTCCGGGCTTCACCACACCGACGCTCGCCGCGCGGCAGATCGCGACGCTCGACCAGTTCAGCCGCGGCCGGCTCGCCGTGCACTTCATCTCCGGCGGCTCGGACAGCGAGCAGCAGCGCGACGGCGATTTCCTCGACCACGATGCGCGTTATGCGCGCACCGACGAATATCTCGGCATCCTGCGGCGGATCTGGACCGCAGCGCAGCCGTTCGATCACGACGGCGCGCACTACCGGTTCACGCAGGGCTTTTCGGAAGTGAAGCCGTTCCAGCAGCCGCATGTGCCGATCTACTTCGGCGGCGCGTCGGAAGCCGCGCTCGCGGTGGCCGGCAAACACGCAGACGTGTACGCGCTGTGGGGCGAGTCGCTCGACCAGGTGCGCGACCTGACGACACGCGTGCGCGCCGAAGCCGCGAAGCACGGCCGGCAGGTGCGCTTCTCCGTGTCGTTCCGCCCGATCCTCGCCGCGACCGAAGACGAAGCGTGGGCGCGCGCGCATCGCATCCTCGACGAAACGCGCCGGCTGCGCGAAGCCGCCGGTCTCGGCGCCGGCGGCCCGCAGCAGAGCGAAGGCGCGCGTCGCCTGCTGGCCGCGGCCGATCGCGGCTCGCGTGTCGACAAGCGGCTGTGGACCGAGATCGCGAAGCTCACCGGCGCGCGCTCGAACTCGACGGCGCTCGTCGGCACGCCCGAACAGGTCGCCGACGCGCTGCTCGACTACTACGACCTCGGCGTGACGACCTTCCTGATCCGCGGCTTCGACCCGCTGGAAGACGCGATCGACTACGGCCGCGAACTGATTCCACGCGTGCGCAGCGCCGTCGCCGCACGCGACGCAGCACGCCGCGCCGCCTGAGCCCAACGGAGCAACCCGCCATCATGTCCGCCGTCCTTTCCTCGCTCGTCCGCACCGCATCGGGCCTCGAACTTGCCGAAGCACCGCGCCAGCATTTCTGGTTCGACCCGGCCGCACCGCGCATCGACGTCGCCGCCGAACGCCGCCACCGTCAGGAGCGGCTCGCAGCCGCGTTCCGCCTGTTCGCGCGCTTCGGCTTCGCGTCGGGCCTCGCCGGCCACATCACCGCGCGCGATCCGGAACTGCCCGATCACTTCTGGGTGAATCCGCTCGGCGTGCATTTCTCGCAAATCAAGGTGTCCGACCTGCTGCTCGTCAACGCACGCGGCGAAACCGCGATCGGCACGCGGCCGCTGAACAAGGCCGCATTCGCGATCCATGCGGCGATCCACGAAGCCCATCCGCACGTCGTCGCCGCCGCGCACACGCATTCGACCTACGGCAAGGCGTGGTCGACGCTCGGCCGCCCGCTCGATCCGCTCACGCAGGACGCTTGCGTGTTCTACGAGGATCACGCGCTGTTCGACGACTTCACGGGAATGGTCGTCGACACCGGCGAAGGTGCACGGATTGCCGGTGCGCTCGCGAAACCGGACGGCACCACGCACAAGGGCGTGATCCTGAAGAACCACGGGATCCTGACGGCCGGCCCGACGGTCGAGGCCGCCGCGTGGTGGTACATCGCGCTCGACAACGCCGCGCACACGCAATTGCTCGCGGAAGCGGCCGGCACGCCGCAGCCGATCGATCACGCCACCGCCCGCCACACGCACGGGCAGATCGGCGGCCCCGACGGTGCGTTGCATGCGTTCGACAGCCTGTTCGCGCGCGTCGTCGCCGACGAACCCGACCTGCTCGACTGAGCGCCTTTCCGCAAGACCGGAGACCCGACAATGACCCACCCCACCGCTCCCGCTCCCGCCGGCGCGCACGACGACAAGCGCCGCCGCCTGCTGCGCGCGGCCGGCGTCGCCGCGCTCGCCGTGCCGGCGATCACGCTCGGCCGCAAGGCATGGTCCGCGCCGCCACTGAAGAAGCTCACGTTCGCGTGGAACCAGAACGCGTTCTGCCTGACGCCGATCGTCGTCGCGCAGGAGCGCGGCTTCTTCGAGAAAAACGGCCTGAAGGTCGAGTTGGTCAACTACAGCGGATCGACCGACCAGTTGCTCGAATCGATCGCGACCGGCAAGGCCGATGCGGCGGTCGGGATGATCCACCGCTGGCTGAAGCCGCTCGAAGCCGGCTTCGACGTGAAGATCATCGGCAGCTCGCACGGCGGCTGCGTACGGCTGCTCGGCGCGAAGGCGGCCGGCGTCACGACGCTGCAGGCGCTGAAGGGCAAGACCGTCGGCGTCAGCGATCTCGCTGCGCCCGGCAAGCATTTCTTCTCGATCCTGCTCGCAAGGAACGGGATCGATCCCGAGCGCGACATCACGTGGCGGCAGTATCCGGCCGACCTGCTCGGCGTCGCGGTCGACAAGGGCGAAATTCATGCGATCGCCGACGGCGACCCGAATCTCTATCTGCTCGAAAAGCGCAGCAACGGCGCGTATACGGAACTCGCGACGAACCTGTCCGGCGAATACGCGCGCAAGGTGTGCTGCGTGATCGGCGCACGCGGCGACCTCGTACGCAACGACCGGCCGTCGGCCGCCGCGCTTGCGCGCTCGATCGTCCAGGCCACCGAGTACACGCACGACAACCCGAACGAAGCCGCGAAGGTGTTCGCGAAGTATTCGCCGAAGATCAGCCCCGAAGACCTGCGCAAGCTGTACGCGACGCTTACCTACACGCATCACCCGACCAACGTCGACCTGCAGCAGGAAATCGCGTTCTATGCGGACGATTTCCGCCGCATCAGCGTGTTGAAGAAGAGCACGGACCCGCAGCGTTTCGCGCAGCAGGTCTATGCCAACGTACTGGGGTAACGCGATGTCGACGATCGAACACGCTTCCACGGCCCGCACCGCCGCGGCACCCGCCGGCGGCAGTAGCGCCACGTCTGCGCGCGTTGCCTGCACGGCCTGCGAAGCCACGCTGGCCGCCGAAGCGCGCCGCGCGCGCATCTGGCCGGCCGGGATCGCCGCCTCGCTCGCGTGGGCCGCGCTCGGCGCGCTCACGCAACTGTGGCCGAACCGCATCGTCGGCTTCAGCGACTGGGCGTACACCGACACGTTCGGCACCGCCGCATGGACGATCGCCGCGCTGCTGCTGGCCGCCGCGACGCTCGGCCATCTCGTCCCCGCGACGCGCACGCGGCTCGCGCGCGTGCGCCCGGCCGGCCCGTGGCTCGTCGCGCTGCCGCTCGTGCTCGCCGCGTGGGAAATCGTCACCGCGAAAACCGGCTGGCTGCCGACGCCGTTCTTCGCGCCGCCGCAGGCGCTGATCGAGGTCTACGTCGACGACTGGCCGCGCCTGCTGGGCAGCGCCGGCAACACGCTGAAGCTGCTCGCGCTCGGGTTCGCATACGGCGTCGCGGTCGGCTTCGCGGTTGGCGTGTCGATCGGCTGGTCGCGCCGGATCGGCTACTGGATCCATCCGGTGCTGCGCGTGCTCGGCCCCGTGCCGGCCACCGCGCTGCTGCCGCTCACGTTCTACTTCTTCCCGTCGAGCTATTCGGCCGCCGCGTTCCTGATCGCGCTCGCAACCGGTTTCCCGGTCGCGGTGCTCACGTGGTCGGGCGTCGCGAGCGTGAACAAGCAGTACTACGACGTCGCCCGCACGCTCGGCGCGAACGCGCGCTTCCTCGTGCTGCGCGTCGCGATTCCGGCCGCGCTGCCGCACGTGTTCGTCGGCATCTTCATGGGGCTGAGCGCGTCGTTCACCGTGCTGGTCGTCGCCGAGATGATGGGCGTGAAGTCGGGGCTCGGCTGGTACCTGAGCTGGGCGCAGGGCTGGGCGTCGTACGTGAACATGTACGCGGCGCTGATCGTGATGGCGCTGCTGTTTTCCGGGCTGATCGCGCTGCTGTTCGCGGTGCGCGACCGCGCGCTCGCGTGGCAGAAAGGAACCGTCAAATGGTAAGCGCCGCCGTACTCGAATCATCCGATGCCGCTGCACCCGCCGGCACTGCGCCGCGCGGCGCACGCATCGACATCCGCCGCGTAAGCCATGCGTTCGACGGCCCCGGCGGTGCGCTGCCGGTGCTCGACGACGTCACGCTGTCGGTCGCGGCCGGCGAATTCGTCGCGCTGCTCGGCCCGAGCGGCTGCGGGAAATCGACGCTGCTGCGCCTCGTCGCGGGGCTCGATGCCGCGCGGCAAGGCGGAATCGCGCAGGACGGCGTGCCGATCGAGCAACCCGATCCGTCGCGCATCGTCGTGTTCCAGGACCCGACGCTGTACCCGTGGCGGCGCGTGCGCGCGAACGTCTCGCTCGGCCTCGAAGCGCGCGGCGTGGCGCGAACCGCGCAGCACCGCGTCGACGATGCGCTCGCGCGCGTCGGGTTGCAGGACTTCGCGAACGTGTTCCCGCATCAGTTGTCCGGCGGGATGGCGCAACGTGTCGCGCTCGCCCGCGCGCTCGTCAACGATCCACGTCTGCTGATTCTCGACGAGCCGCTCGGCAAGCTCGACTCGCTGACGCGGCTCACGATGCAGGCCGAGCTGACCGCGCTGTGGCAACGCGACGGGTTCTCGGCGCTGCTCGTCACGCACGATGTCGAGGAAGCGCTGTTCCTCGCGCAACGCGTGATCGTGTTCGGGCCGCGCCCCGCACGGATCGTCGCCGAATTGCGCGTCGACCTGCCCTACCCGCGCCATCGCGGCGACCCGCGCCTCGCCGAACTGCGCCACGACGCGCTGCGGCATCTCGGGCTCGACGCGAGCTGGTAGATGCGAGGTGCCGTTCGACGACGGGTTGTGACACGGCGGAGACGCGTGCGATGAATGCGCCGCCGTTCTCCGACTGGGCGATCGCATTCCTGCAATTGCTGTATCGCGCGCAAATCGCATTGGCGCACGTGTTGCACGCAGTTGGCCTGACGGGTGACGCCGACGGCCAGGCCGCGTGGCCGTGGACGCACCGTATTGCGCTCGAAACATTGCGCATCGATGCCGGACTGACGCGACAACTCGCGTTCGCCTGCGCAGTGACGGCGCTGGCCGTCGTGCTCGCCGGCGTCGCGCTCGCTGCGCGCAAGTGGCGCGTGCCATCTGCGATTGCCGCTCTGGCAGTCGCATGGCTCGCGCCGTGGCCGCCGTCGTCGCTGTGGCTCGCGCCCGCCGTGCCGACGAGTTTTCAGCGCGATCCCGCGCCGTTTTCCGTATCGAACGTGATGCGCGGCGCGCACCTGTATGCGCAGCACTGCGCGGCCTGCCACGGCGCGGACGGGCGTGGCGAAGGACCGCTCGCGGCCACGCTCACGCACTGGCCGCCAACCTTTGCCGGCGCGCTGCTCGCGCGTCGTCTCGACGGCGAACTGTTCTGGCGTGTGCGGAACGGCACGCACGACGAACGGGGTGTGTCGACGATGCCCGGGTTCTCCGCGACACTCGGCGCGCAGGACACGTGGGCCGTGCTCGACTACCTGAAGGCGCTGGCTGCGGGCAGCGGCGCGCAGGCGGACGGCGCATGGCCGGTACCCGTCCCGCTGCCGGCGCTCGACGTGCGCTGCGGCAACGCCGCGCCGCAATCGCTCGACCGCTGGCGCGAAGGCCAGCGCGTGCGCATCGTTGCGCTCGCGCCGGGTGCGGCAGCGCCCCCCGAAGACGCGCGCTGGCAAACCTTGCTCGTCACTGAACAGGGGGCGTCCGTGGCGCCCTCGACCGCCACGCGCGCGAACTGCGTCGCGACGACGCCCGACGCATGGCTCGCGTTCGCAACGATTGCCGGCGTCGCGCCCGACGCGCTCGGCGGCACGCAACTGCTCGCCGATCGCCGAGGCTGGCTGCGGGCACGCGCGTTGCCGGGCAGCGCCGGCTGGTCGGACGCCGACCTGCTGTGCCGCTCGGATGCGGGCGCCCGGCCGGCTGCCTCGACCGCCGGTGGCGACGCGCTGAGCGCCCTGCTGCTGCGCGTCGACACCGAACCCGTGCGCGACGTGCAGGCCGGACTCCCGCATTGACCTCCTCGAATCCTTCTTCCGACCGACCTTCACGATGAATCCGACCCGACGCCATTTCCTCGCGCAAGCGAGCGCCCTCGCCACGATCGCCGCCGTGCCTGCCGCACTGCGCGCGCAATCGGGTTCACGGCCGCTGCTACGCGCCGGCGACCAGAAAGGCGGCCTGCGCGCGCTGCTCGAAGCGGCCGGCGAACTGAACGGCCTCGCGTACGACATCGCGTGGACCGAGTTCCCGGCTGCCGCACCGCTCGCCGAAGCCTTGAACGCGGCGGCCGTCGACTGCGGGCCGATCGGCGACGCGCCGGTGATCTTCGCGCTCGCGTCGGGCGCCCGCATCAAGGTGATCGGTGTGAACCGTTCCGATCCGTACGGCACGGCCGTGCTCGTGCGCCCCGACGCCGCACTGAAAGGCGCGGCGGACCTGAAGGGCAAGCGCATCGGCACCACGCGCGGTTCGATCGGCCATTTCGTCACGCTGAAGGCGCTCGACGCCGCCGGCCTGCCGCCCGATGCGGTGTCGTTCCGCTTCCTGCCGCCGGCCGACACGATGCTTGCGCTCGCCACCGGGTCGATCGACGCGTGGGCGACGTGGGAGCCCTATACCGCGCTCGCCGAAACGAGCGGCCGCGCGCGCGTGCTGGTCAACGGCCGCGGGCTGTGGTCGGGCCTCAGCTATCTCGCGGCGACCGACGCGGCGATCGCATCGAAGCGCGACGCGTTGCACGATTTCCTGCGGCGCGTCGTGCGCGCACAGACGTGGTCCTACCGGCATGCCGACGCGTATTCGGCGGCGCTCGCGCGCATCATCGGCATTCCGCCGGCCGCCGCGAAGCTGCAGTTCGAGCGCCGCAACACGCGCTGGCTGCCGATCGACGCGACGGTGATCGCCGAACAGCAGCGCACGGCCGACTTCTACCTGAAGGCCGGGCTGCTGCGCCAGCCGCTCGACGTGCGCACGACCTTCGACACCGGGTTTCCGCTCGCCTGAGCCGCGGCGCGGCAGCGTGCAGCGGCCCAAACGGCATCGGCACGATCTGGCACAATCGCGATTCGACCATCCCGCGTTCAGCCAGCGTCATGCCAGCCATCACCGAACTCTTCGTCTATCCGATCAAATCCTGCGCCGGCATCGCGCTGACGCGCGCACAACTGCTCGAAACGGGCCTCGCGTACGACCGCCACTGGCTGATCACCGATCCCGACGGGCAGATGATCACGCAGCGCACGCATCCGCGCCTCGCGCTGATCCGCACCGCGCTCGACCAGGATGCGCTCGTACTGAACGCGCCGGGCATGCCCGAGATCCGCACGCCGCTCGACGGCGACGCATCGCCCGCGACGCCGAAGATTGCCGCGACCGTCTGGCGCGACACCGTCGACGCGATCGACACGGGCGCCGAAACGGCCGCGTGGCTCACCGCATACCTCGGCACGCCGACGAAGCTCGCGCGCTTCGGGTCCGACTCGCGCCGTGGCTGCAACCGCAAATGGACTGGCGAGATCGACACGCATACGCAGTTCGCTGACGGCTATCCGCTGCTCGTGATCGGCCAGTCGTCGCTCGACGACCTGAACGCGCGGCTCGCCGCGAAAGGCGCGCCGGCGATTCCGATGAACCGCTTCCGCCCGAACATCGTCGTGTCGGATCTCGATGCATACGAAGAGGATTTCGTCGAACACCTCGACACCGACGGCGAAACGCCGGTGCGGCTGCGCCTCGTGAAGCTGTGCACGCGCTGCCCGATGCCGACGATCGACCAGGCCACCGGCGCACCCGATCCGGCGTGGCCGCACGAGCCGACCGACACGATGCAGACCTATCGCGCGAACCCGAATTACGACGACGCGCTGACGTTCGGCATCAATGCGATCGTCGTCGAAGGCGCCGGTGCGTGGCTGGAAATCGGCCAGCCGGTCGAAGCGGAAATCGGGTTCGGCGACTGAGCCGGGCAGTTCCCCCTTCCGGTCCCGCAGCGTCACGCACCCTCACGCGGCGCGTGACACCACCGCCTCCTTCACCGCCACCGGCAGCCGGATCGTCACGACCAGCCCGCCGCCTGCCGCATCGGCAAGGGTGACGCTGCCCTGATGCACGCGTGCGATTTCCCGCACGATCGACAGCCCGAGCCCCGTTCCTTCGACCGTCTGCGTCTTGCTGCCGCGATGAAAGCGCTCGAACACGGCATCGCGTTCGTCCATCGGGATGCCCGGCCCGTTGTCGATCACGTCGAGCCGCGCCTGCTCGCCGTCGCGCGACACGCGCACCGTGATCACCGCATGGTCACCCGCATAACGGATCGCGTTGTCGATCAGGTTGCCGATCATCTCGCCGAGCAGGTCGGACTGCCCGTGCACGTCGACGTCGGTCTCGTGCTCGAAGCCGAGATCGATGTCGCGCGCACGCGCGACAGGCGACCAGTCGAGCGTCACGCTGCGCGCGAGCCGGTGCAGCGCAACCGGCTTGTGCGCGACCGCATGGCCGCTGTCCGAATCGAGCCGCGACAGCGACAGCAGTTGCTGGACGATCTTCGCCGCCTGCCGCACCGCACCGTTCGCGCGCCGCAGGTGCCCGTTCGCGCGCGGCTGCTCGTCGGGCCGCAGCGCGAGCTCGACGCCGGCCTGCACGGCCGCGAGCGGCGTCTTCAACTGATGCGCCGCATCGGCGAAGAAGCGGCGCCGGGCAACCTGCATCCGCTGTGTGCGACCGATGTACTGGTTGATCGAATCGACGAGCGGCGCCAGCTCGCTCGGGATCGCGCCGGTGTCGAGCGGCGTCGTGTCGTCCTCGCTGCGGGCGGCGACGGTGGCCGACAGCCGGTTCAGCGGCCGCAGCCCGCGCCCGACACCGAGCCACACGATCCCGAGCGCGAGCACGACGAGCAGCCCTTCCTGCAGCAGCGACCCGATCAGGATCTCGCGTGCGAGCGCCTGGCGCGCCTCGATCGTCTCGCCGACCATCACCCACACGATGCGCGACTGCGCGGTCGGCACGTCGTGCACCGGGATGCGCAGCGCGGCCATCCGCAACTGTTCGCCGCGATAGACGACGTCATAGTAGCGCGTGACGAACAGCGCGCCGTCGCCCGCGTCGCGCCCCTGCGGCAACGGCAGGTCCGGATAGCCGGTGATCGTGTGGCCGTTGTCTTCGCGGATCAGGTAGTAGATCTTGCCGCCGTCGCTCGATTCGAGCATTTCGAGCGCGAGATACGGCAGGTCGACCTCGATCTCGCCGTCGTTGAGGCGCACGCCTTCGCGGATCGACTTCAGCGACGACGACAGCGTGCGGTCGAACGCGACGTGCGCGGCGCTCATCGCGCGCTGGTACGTCAGCCACGAGTCGAGCGCGAGCAGCCCGAGCAGCGGCAGCAGCAGCCACAGCGCGACCTGCGCGCGCAGGTTCGGGCGGGTCATTCAGCGCGCTCCACCTTCGCTTCGAGCAAGTAGCCCAAGCCGCGCAACGTGACGATCGCGACGCCCGTGTTCTCCAGCTTCTTGCGCAACCGGTACACGTAGATCTCGATCGCATCGGCATTGACCGACTCGTCGAGCCCGAAGATCTTCTCCGACAGCGTGTCCTTGTTGATCGCGCGGCCGTTGCGCAGGATCAGCACCTCGAGCACCGAGCGCTCGCGCGGCGTGAGCGACAGCGGCTCGCCCGCGAGGTGAAAGCTGCGGTCGATACTGTCATACAAAAGCGGCCCGCATTCGACGCGCGAATGCTCGTGGCCGAGGCTGCGCCGGATCAGCGCGCGGGCGCGCGCCTCCAGCTCCGTCAGCTCGAACGGCTTCGCGAGATAGTCATCGGCGCCGAGATCGAGCCCCTTCACGCGGTCCTCGACCGACCCGTGCGCGGTGAGGATCAGCACCGGCACCGGGTTGCGGCGCGCGCGCAGCCGCCGCAGCACCTCCAGCCCGTCGAGCTTGGGGAGCCCGAGATCGAGGATCACCAGCGCGTAATCCTGCGTGCGCAGCACGTGGTCCGCCGCCTCGCCGTCCGCCATGTGATCGACCGCGAAGCGCGCGGCGCTCAGCGCGTCGCTCAGCGACTGGGCGAGGTTCGGATTGTCTTCGACGAGCAGCACACGCATGGGGATTCCAGTAAGGTCAGCGACAGGCCGCTACATTACATGATCCTTTCCATGCCGACGCCTCGCGGAAACACGGGTTGCGCGGGTGCCACCAAGCCGCCGCGCGCGGCCCCGACGCTGCGGCTCAGCGCTCGGCGGCGGAACGGTTGCCCGTCGCGAAACGCGCCTTGCCGACCCCGCTCCGTTCGCGAAAACCGACCACCACCGCCAGGAACGCGACGCTCGCGCCGACCGTGACGACGATCATCGGGTGCGCCGTACCGTCCGACAACCACGCCAGCACGCCGCCGCACGCGGCCGTGATCCCCATCTGGATAAAGAAGAACAGCCCCGACGCCGTGCCGGCGATTTTCGTGTACGGCTGCATCACCGCGAACTGGCAGGCCGGGATCGCGATCCCGACGGCGATCATCACGACGAACATCGGCACGACGAGGGCCGTGACCGCCATCGGCGCGACCGCGCCGCCGATCCACAGCACGGCGGCGCCGGCCAGATTGACGGCTGCCGCCGCCGCGATCACGGCATCGGCGTTCCAGCGCCTGCTGGCCCGCGCGAACGCGCTCGAGCCGATCAGGTAGCCGAGCACGGTCACGCCGAAAATCGCCGCATAGACCGGGCCGGACACGCCGATTTGCCGCTGGAACAGCGTCGACGATTCCGCGATGAACGGATAGTACGTGCAGTAAACGAAGCTGATCGCCAGCGAGTAACGCAGGAAACGGCGTTCGCGCAGCAGGCCCGCGTAGATCCGCACGAGCCCGGGGCCGGCCTGCGGCCCCGCATCGCGCTCGCGGGTCTCGGGCAGGTAACGCAGCACCATCGCGGTTGCGACCAGCCCGCCCGCCGCGAGCCACCCGAACACGCCGCGCCAGCCGAGCCACTCGGCAATGGCGCTGCCTGCCAGCGGCGCGACCACCGGCGACAGCGCCATGCCGGCCGAAATGTGGCCGAGCATCGTGGCCTGCGTCGCGGCCGGAAAGCGCTCGCGCACGATCACGCGCCCGATCACGGTGCCGCTGCAGCCGCCCAGCGCCTGGAACACGCGCGCGGCGATCAGCGCCGGGATGCTGGTCGACAGCGCGCAGGCGACACTCGCGACGACGTACAGGCCCAGGCCGCCGAGCAGCACGGGACGGCGGCCGTAGCGGTCGGACAACGGCCCCGACACCAGCATCGACAGTGCATAGCCGACCATGTAGAGGGTCAGCGTCAGCTGCAATTGGGCGTCGGTGCCATGCAGCGCGTCCGCCATCGCGGGCAGCGACGGCAGATACGCATCGATCGTGACGCGCGGCAGGCACACGACGAGCATCAACAGGAACAGCCAGCCCCATTGGGCCAAGGAACGCGTCTTCATGCGATAAGTCCGTTTCAGTCCGGATGGGTGGGATCGATCGCAATTTATGAGGAAAGTGATATAAGCTGAAGGGCCATTAAATCCACCATTGACTGGACCACTATGCCGCGAGGCAAAGCCGCGATTCCGCTTGATCTGCCGCGCCCCGCCGGGTTGTCGGCCGGCAGTCCGCAATCGAAACAGGAGTGCATCGCCGACACGATTCGCGATGCGATCCTGAAGCGCCTGCTGCCCGGCGACAGCCCGCTGCCGTCCAGCCGGACGCTGGCCGCGCGCTGGGACATCGCGCGCGGCACCGTCGAAGCGGCTTACGACATCCTGTGCGCCGAGGGCTACATTGCGCGCACGCAAGGGTCCGGAACGCGGGTCTGCGCGGTGGTGCCGGACAGCTATCTGCGCGCGGCCGCGCAGTCGCGCGACGGCACCCCGCGCGTCACCGCGGAGTCCGTCGCGCCGGCCGCCGCCGAGCCCGAACATGGCGTGCGCCCGGGCGTCCCGTTCGTCGCGCGGCTCGCCGATCCCGGCCTGATGCCGATGCAGCAATGGAAGAAGGCACTCGGCGCGAGCCTGCTTGCCGCAACGGCTGACGACCTCGGGGCGACGCCGGCACAAGGCGTCGAGGGCCTGCGCAGCGAAATTGCCGCGTACCTGCGGGAATACCGCGGCATCCCGTGCGAAGCCGGCGACATCTTCATCACGACCGGCATCCGGAACGCGATCGATCTCGTCGCGCGCACGCTGCTCACGCCCGGCTCGACGGTCCTGATGGAAGATCCCGGCTACGCGTCGGCCTGGCAGATTTTCACGATCGCGGGGGCGACCGTGATCGACGTGCCGGTCGATCGCGAGGGGATCGACGCCGCGGCGCTGGACCGCTATCCCGATGCGTGTGCCGCTTACGTGACACCGGCCCATCAGGCGCCGCTCGGCATCACGATGTCGGTATCGCGCCGCCTCGAGCTGCTCGACCGGGCGCAGCGCCACCGCACGTGGATCATCGAAGACGACTACGACGGCGAATTCAGCTACCAGACCGCCCCGCTGCCCGCGCTGAAATCGCTCGACGCGTGCGATCGCGTGATCTACTGCGGCTCGTTCAACAAGACGCTGTTTTCGGGGCTGCGTATCGGCTTCATGGTCGTGCCGGAAGCATTGCGGCCGGCGCTGTCGGCCGTGTGGCACGCGACTGCGCGTGCGGTCGGCGTGGCACCCCAGCTGGCGCTCGCCCGCTTCATCGCAAACGGCGATTTTGCGAAGCACCTGCGCGCCGCCCGCCATGCGTACCGCCAGCGTCGCGACATCGTGCTCGACCAGTTGGCGAAGCACGCCGGCGGGCGCTACACGGTGTCCGGCGAGCACGTGGGCTTTCATTTCGTGCTGTGGCTGCCGCCCGGGATCGACGACGCGACCTGTGTCGCACAGGCCCGCGCGGCCGGCGTCGCGTTGCAGCCGATCCGCGAATTCTGTCGCAGCGCCCGGCGCGAAGCGGGCGTCGTCGTCGGGTATTCCGCGCTGACCGCCGCGCACGCGCGGCATGGCGGCCGCCTCCTCGGCAAGCTGCTGGCCGCCGCCGCGTAGCCCGCCGCCAACAAGGGCGTCCGCGCCCGCCTGCGCACCGCTTTCTTCCCCTGTCGAACCGTGCCGCGCGCCGCGAAACCCGCGGCCGCCGCCGCTTCGACCTCGGGAAATCCATGACACAAACGACACGATTGTGAACCGGAATGAAAGCAGGCTGAAAGTGCCTCGCAATTAACATCCGCGTCACTCGAACAACACTATGCGTAACTGGAGGAAGACATGCCGTTTGCACCGAAGCACCTCGCCGCCGCGCTGGCGATCGTCCTGGGCACTGCCGCCGGCAGCGCCGTCGCGCAGGTTCCGGCCGGGTATCCGGGTAACTACCAGGGCGTGATCGACGCCGCGAAGAAGGAAGGCAAGCTGATCGTCTACTCGACGACCGACACGGGCCTCGTGCGTCCGCTGCTCAAGGACTTCGAAAGCCTGTACGGCGTGAAGGTCGAGTACAACGACATGAACAGCACCGAGCTGTACAACCGCTACATCAGCGAGAACGCGGCAAGCAGCACCAGCGCCGACGTGCTGTGGAGCTCGGCGATGGACCTGCAGGTGAAGCTCGTCAACGACGGCCTGATGGCGTCGTACGATTCGCCCGAAAGCCCGAACGTGCCGCAATGGGCGCAGTACCAGAAGCAGGCGTACGGCACGACGTTCGAGCCGCTCGCGATCGTCTACAACAAGCGCCTGATCCCCGAGAACGAAGTGCCGACGACGCGCGCCGACCTGATCAAGCTGCTCACCACGCAGGCCGACAAGTTCAAGGGCAAGGTCACGACCTACGACATCGAGAAATCGGGCGTCGGCTTCAACTACCTGACGCAGGACGCGCACGTGAACGAGAAGGTCACGTGGGAGCTCGTGAAGGCGATCGGCGCGACCGGCCCGAAGCTGCAGTCGAGCACCGGCGCGATGATGGAACGCATCTCGTCGGGCGAGAACCTGATCGGCTACAACATCATCGGTTCGTATGCCTATGCGAAGGCGAAGAAGGACAAGTCGATCGGCTACGTGTTTCCGAAGGACTACACGCAGGTCGTGAGCCGCCTCGCCACCGTGTCGAAGAAGGCGAAGAACCCGAACGCCGCGAAGCTGTGGGTCGACTACCTGCTGTCGAAGCGCGGCCAGACGCTGATCGCGAACCAGGCGAACCTGTACGCGATCCGCGCGGACGTGAGCGGCGAAACGTCGGCCGCCAGCCTCACGAAGGAACTCGGCGATTCGCTGAAGCCGATCCAGATCGGCACCGGCCTGCTCGTCTATCTCGACCAGTCGAAACGCCTCGCCTTCCTGAAGCAATGGCAGCAGGCGATCAAGCGCTGATCCGCTGACTGCCGGCCGCCCGCCGCACATCGCGCGGGCGGCCCCTTCCCCTTACCGACTTCCTTGAGGCGGCCATCCGGATGGCCGCAGGGGCGAACTCATGCTTTCAACCAGCACACGCGGCACGGCACCGGCCGTTCCACCCGCCACCGGCCCGCGCGACGCGATTCCCGCGCTGCCGGTCAACAGCCTGCAGCCGCTCGCCGGCATGCTGCGCTGGATCGTCGTCGCGGTACTGACCATCGCGGTCGCACTGCCGCTCGGCTTCATCCTGTTCCAGAGCCTGCTGTCCGCGCCGTTCTTCGACGCGAACAAGACGCTCGGCATCGAAGGCTTCCGCTTCATCTTCAGCGATCCCGACTTCTGGTCGGCGGTGAAGAACTCGTTCATCATCGCCGGCGGGATGCTGTTCATCTCGATCCCGCTCGGCGGCATCCTCGCGTTCCTGATGGTGCGCACCGACCTGCCCGGCCGCCGCTGGCTCGAACCGCTGCTGCTCACGCCCGTGTTCGTGTCGCCGATGGTGCTCGCGTTCGGCTACGTGGTCGCGGCCGGCCCGGTCGGCTTCTACTCGGTGTGGTTCAAGGAACTGTTCGGGGTGCAGAACGTGCCCTGGAACGTGTATTCGATCTTCGCGATCACGGTCATCGTCGGCCTCACGCACGTGCCGCACGTGTACCTGTATTCGTCGGCCGCGCTGCGCAACCTCGGTTCGGACGTCGAGGAAGCCGCGCGGGTGACGGGCGCCCGCCCGTTCCGCGTCGCACTCGACGTGAGCCTGCCGATGACGATGCCCGCACTGCTGTTCGCCGGCGTGCTCGTGTTCTTCCTCGGCTTCGAGGTATTCGGGCTGCCGCTCGTGCTCGGCGATCCGGAAGGCCACCTCGTGCTGGCGACCTACCTGTACAAGCTGACCAACAAGCTCGGCGTGCCGTCGTATCACCTGATGGCCGCGGTCGCCGTGTGCATCGTCGCGATCACGTTCCCGCTCGTGCTGCTGCAGCGCCGCCTGCTGAAAACCGCGAACCGCTTCGTCACCGTGAAGGGCAAGGCCGGCCGCGCGACGGTGCTGCCGCTCGGCGTGTGGCGCTGGATCGCGCTCGCGATCGTCGCGCTGTGGCTGATGCTGACCGTGATCGTGCCGATCTCCGGCATCGTGCTGCGCGCGTTCGTGACCAACTGGGGCGAAGGCGTCGCGCTCGCCGAGGTGCTGACGCTGTCGAACTTCGTCGAACTGTTCGAACAGGACAACCTGGTGCGCGCGATCGTCAACACGCTCGGCATCGGCGTGATCGGCGGCGCGCTCGCGATCGGCTTCTACTCGCTCGTCGCGTTCGCCGGCCACCGCCGCCCCGACTGGGCGACCAGGCTGCTCGACTACCTCGTGCTGCTGCCGCGCGCGGTGCCCGGCCTGCTCGCCGGCCTCGCGTTCCTGTGGATCTTCCTGTTCGTGCCGGGCCTGCGCGAGCTGAAGAACTCGATGTGGAGCATCTGGATCGCGTACACGGTCGTGTGGCTCGCATACGGGATGCGCCTCATCCAGAGCGCGCTGCTGCAGGTCGGCCCCGAGCTCGAGGAAGCCGGCCGCAGCGTCGGCGCGACGCGCAGCCGCGTATCGCTCGACGTGACGCTGCCGCTCGTGCGCTTCGGCCTGCTCGCCGCGTGGCTGCTGATCTTCATGATCTTCGAGCGCGAATACTCGACGGCCGTCTACCTGCTGTCGCCCGGCACCGAAGTGATCGGCGCGCTGCTCGTGTCGCTGTGGGCGACCGGCGCCGTCGACCAGGTTGCCGCGCTTTCTGTCATCAACATCGCGATGGTCGGCGCCGGTCTCGGCGTGGCCCTGCGCTTCGGAGTGAAACTTCATGGATAAGCTCATCGTCGACGACCTGCATCTCAGCTACGGCGCCAATCCGATCCTCAAGGGCGTGTCGTTCGAACTGAAGGCCGGTGAAGTCGTGTGCCTGCTCGGCGCGTCGGGCAGCGGCAAGACCACGCTGCTGCGCGCGGTGGCCGGCCTCGAACAGCCGTCCGACGGCCGTATCCAGCTCGACGACCGCGTGTTCTTCGACGGCGCGCGGCGCGTCGACCTGCCCGTCGAGCAGCGCTCGCTCGGCCTCGTGTTCCAGTCGTACGCGCTGTGGCCGCACCGCACCGTCGCCGACAACGTCGGCTACGGGCTGAAGTTGCGCCGCGTCGCCCCGGCCGAACAGAAGCGCCGCGTGCAGAGCGCACTCGACCAGCTCGGCCTCGGCCATCTCGCGGAACGCTTTCCGCACCAGCTGTCGGGCGGCCAGCAGCAGCGCGTCGCGATCGCACGCGCGCTCGTCTACAACCCGCCGGTGATCCTGCTCGACGAGCCGCTGTCGAACCTCGACGCGAAGCTGCGCGAGGAAGCGCGTGCGTGGCTGCGCGAGCTGATCGTGTCGCTCGGGCTGTCGGCCCTGTGCGTGACGCACGACCAGACCGAGGCGATGGCGATGTCCGACCGCATCCTGCTGCTGCGCAACGGCCGCATCGAGCAGGAAGGCACGCCGGCCGAGCTGTACGGCGCGCCGCGCTCGCTGTACACGGCCGAGTTCATGGGCAGCAACAACCGGATCGACGCGCGTGTCGCGGCGATCGACGGCGAATGCGTGACGCTCGCCGGCGACGGCTGGGAGCTGCGCGCCCTCGCCCGCGACACGCTCGCGCCGGGCCAGGACGCGCAGGCCGTGATCCGTCTCGAACGCGTGCAGGTCACCGACGGCCCGGGCGCGAACCGGCTGCAGGCCGACCTCGTCACGTCGATGTATCTCGGCGACCGCTGGGAATACCTGTTCCATTGCGGCGACATGCGCCTGCGCGCGTTCGGCCACGTACCGCGCGCGGCCGGCAAGCACTGGATCGAATTCCCGACCAACGACTGCTGGGCGTTCGCGAAAGCGGGCTGACCCGGTCGCGGCGGCCCACGTGCCGCCGCGCATGCACGCCGCGCGCATCCCGCCATGCGATGACACGCCTGTCCGGCGGACGCCTGGCCGCGTCCGCCGCGGCCGGTTGCGCGCCGCCCCCGTTTCACCCCACCCACAAGAAACAAGGAGACACCGTCAATGAAGTCACGCGCAGAACGCTCCCTTCGCGCCGCCGTCCTGACCGGATCGGCCGCCGTCGCCGGCCTCGCGGCAGGCGCCGCGCACGCGCAGTCGTCGGTCACGATGTACGGGATCATGGACGCCGGCATCGAATACACGAACCATGCGGCGCCGGAAGGCGGCAGCTCGGTCAAGCTGAAGTCGGGCAACAAGAACACGTCGCGCTGGGGCTTGCGCGGCGTCGAGGATCTCGGCGGCGGATTGAAGGCCGTGTTCCGCCTCGAAAGCGGGATCGACCTCGCGAACGGCGCATTCGACGACGGCCCCGACTCGATCTTCGCGCGCCGCGCGACGGTCGGCCTGAAAAGCAAATGGGGCGAACTGACGCTCGGCCGCAACTACACCGTCACGTACGACTACATGCTGCCGTTCGACCCGATGGGTTACGCGCAGAACTATTCGTGGGCCACGTCGTCGATGGCGACGGGCGGCCGCAAGGACGGCATGTTCACGCGCTCGTCGAACGCGGTGCGCTACGACGGCGAGTTCAGCGGCTTCAAGTTCGGCGCGATGTACGGCTTCGGCAACGTGCCGGGCAGCATGAAGACCAGCTCGAAATACGACTTCGCGGTCGGCTACGAGAAAGGCCCGTTCGCGGCGGTCGTCACGTTCGACCGGCAGAACGGCGCGGCCGACAGCGTCACGCCGGCCGATACCGTCAACTATATCCAGGGCATCCACGCGGGCCTGAGCTACGACTTCGGCAACCTGAAGACGATGGCCGGCTATCGCAACTACAAGCGCACGTTCCACACCACGGCGGCGAACCAGTTGAGCGACACGGTCTGGCTCGGCGGGTCGTATCAGTTCACGCCGGCGTTCTCGCTGATCGCGGCCGTCTATCACCAGAACATCAAGGGGGGCAGCGATGCCGATCCGACGCTGGTGTCGATGCGCGCGAACTACGCGCTGTCGAAGCGCACGGTGCTTTACGCGGCAGGCGCGTTCGCGATCGCGAAACATGACCAGAAGGTCGGCGTGTCGCGCGATTTCGCGGGCTACGGCACCACGCAGGTCGGTGTCACGGCGGGGATTCAGCAGCGGTTCTGACGCCGGCTCGACGGGCGGCAGCGGTCGGCCGCCCGTTCTTCACGCCACGCGCGGCGGCATGACGGCGAACGGCCGATCGCTGCCGCGCAGCTCGCCACCCCGCGCCGTCTCCGGCTGGCGGCGTTTCGATACGCCGCTCACTCACTGCGCATCGTGAACACCGGGCGCACGAGACTGTTTGCTTCGCTCCAGTGCTCGCCGACCGCCGACAGCGGCACCGTGCGCGTGCCGATCGCGAAGCCCGCCGGCCCGGCCGCATCGAACACGCCTTGCACCGACGCCAGCAAGCGCGGCAGCGACACGCTGCCGAGGCCGCTGCCCATCAGTTCAATGGCAGTCGCACGCAGTACCGCGCCCGGCAGCAACACGTCCGCACCGCCGATCGAGCCGATCTGCACGAAACGCAGCCGCCGACCATCAGGCGTCGCCTTCGCGGCGGCCACCAGCAGCGTCTGCGCGCTGGCCCCCCACAGATAGTCGAGCACGACATCCACGCCTTCACGGAAATGCGGTTCGAGCGCCCGTGCCAGATGTGCGTCGTCCTGCTGCAACGACACGACGGCATCCGCACCGGCATTCAGTAGCCCCTGCAACACCGCCGCATTGCGGCCCGTCGCGATCACCTTTGCGGCGCCGAGATGTTTCGCGATCCGCACCGCCAGCCGCCCCGACGTCCCGGTTGCGCCATTGACGAGCACCGTCTCGCCCGCGACGAGCCGCGCGCGTTCGGTCAGCGCCGCCCACGACGACATCCCGGGAATCGCAATCGCCGCAGCCGTGACGTCGTCGAGCGTATCCGGCAACGGCACGCACTGCGTATCGGGCGCGATCGTGCGTTCGGCCAGCGCGCCGAACGGCGCGGCAGCGCCGAAGAAGTAGACGCGTTGACCGTCGTCGAGGCGGCCGACACCGTCGACGCCGACGACGAACGGATAGCGTGCGTCCGACGAGTAATGCTTGCCGGACGCACGCGCCTGCGCGATCCGGCTCAATGCGGATGCCGTCACGTCGATCAGACTGTGGCCCGGCATTGCGCGCGGCGCATCGAATTCCATATGAACGGGACGCTCGCCGGCGCCCGTCACGACTGCTGCTTTCATGGTGACTCCTTGATTCGGGGATCTCGATCGACGGTTCCGGGGCGCATCAGCGTGCGTCGAGCCATGCGCGCAGCGCGGGATCGCGGACTTCGAGCACGTCGAACAGGCCGAGCGCCCGCAGTGCGGGCAACGCGTCGATCGCGTCGGCCTCCGCGCGCGCCCGGTCGGCGGGTGCTGCGCTCGGGTCGATCAACACACGCGCGTTGACCAGGAACGCGCCGACGGTGCCCTTGCGGATCGTCGTTCCGCCGATCGTCATCCGGTCGGTCTGGTCGGGAAGCATCTGTTCGGCTCGCATCGCGTCGTACTCCGGTTGTCATCGATGGACGCAGTGTAGGCGTGCGAAGCCGGCCGATCTCCGGTATAACAGCCATTCGATACCGATTTCCGGCCATGTCCGATCCGCTCCTGCCCGCCCGATTCATCACGTCCGACGACGGCCCGTTCGTGGTCGCCGCCGTGCTGTCGCAACGCGACCCGCGCGTGACAGCCGCGCATTCGCATGCGCGCGGCCAGCTCGTCGGCGCGCTGAGCGGGCTGGTGACGATCGGTCTCGACGATCAGGACTGGGTCGTGCCGGCGATCCACGCGATCTGGATTCCGCCGCATTGCCGGCATTCGCTGCGCTCGTTCGGGCCGATTGCCGGCTGGTCGGCGTTCATCGCCGAGGCGCGCTGCGCGGCGCTGCCGGCCACGCCGCGCGCGCTCCGCACGACGCCGCTGCTGCGCGAAGCCGTGCAGCGCGCGGCAAGCTGGGGCGATTCGGAACTGGACGCCGCGCAGACGCGGATCGCCGACGTGATCCTCGATGAAATCGCGGCGTCGGAGGTCGAGGCGCTGGGGCTGGTACGGCCGCAGGATCCGCGGCTCGTGAAGATCACCGATGCGCTGGCCGCGGATCTCGCGGACAACCGGCGGCTGGAGGAATGGGCCGAATGGGCCGGCATCAGCGCACGGACGATGAGCCGCCGCTTCGTCGCCGAAACGGGGCTGACGTTCGCGCAGTGGCGTCAGCAGGCCAGGCTGCTGCGGGCGCTGGAGCGCATTGCCGACGGCGTGCCGGTGACGACGATCGCGCTCGATCTCGGGTACGACAACGTGAGCGCATTCATCGACATGTTCCGGCGTGCGCTGGGAACGACGCCGGGAAGATATATGGAGGCGGGACGGCGCACGGAAGAATAAGTGCAGCGATGCACGGCGGAAGGCGGACCGTTCGACAGGTCGAACCCAGCCCCCCGCCGCCGCGTCAATACGTGCCGTCGCCCTGCTTCACGGCCTCGCCGCCGTTCCCCTTGAACTGCGCGGCCAGCCGCTCCGCGCTTCTCGCGAGCAGCGTCGTATCGACACCGACCGCGACGAACCGCGCACCCGCTGCCAGGTAACGCCGCGCGGCCGTTTCATCGGCACTGAGTATGCCCGGCGCCTTGCCGGCCGCCTTGATCGTCCGGATCGCGCCGTCGATCGCGGCCTGCACGTCCGGATGCCCCGGATTGCCGAGATGCCCGAGGTCGGCGGCGAGATCGGCCGGCCCGATGAACACGCCGTCGACCCCCTCGACCCGCGCGATCGCATCGATTGCATCGAGCCCCGCCCGCGTCTCGACCTGCACGAGCACGGCCATTTCGTCGTTCGCGCGATGCAGATAGTCGCCGACACGATTCCACCGCGACGCACGCGCCAGCGCACTGCCGACGCCGCGAATCCCGTGCGGCGGGTAACGTGTCGCGGCCACGGCCGCGCGCGCTTCGTCGGCGCTCTGCACCATCGGCACGAGCAGCGTCTGCGCGCCGAGGTCGAGCACCTGCTTGACGATCACCGGATCGTTCCACGGCACGCGCACGACCGGATGCGACGGGTACGGCGCGATCGCCTGCAGCTGCGCGAGGATCGTCGGCACCGTGTTCGGCGCATGCTCGCCGTCGATCAGCAGCCAGTCGAAACCGGCGCCCGCGACGACTTCGGCACTGTACGGATTCGCGAGCCCGAGCCACAGCCCGACCTGCGCATCGCCGCGTGCCAGCGCGGCCTTGAACACATTCGACGGAATCTGCATCGTTCGCTCACCTCACTCGAAATAGCACTGGATCGTCCCGAGCGGGCCGTAGTCGACGCTGAACGTGTCGCCCGAGCGCGCCGCGCACGGCCGTGTGAACGAGCCGCCGAGCACGAT
Source organism: Burkholderia cepacia complex sp. TUM26381 (assembly GCF_057439935.1). Taxonomy (NCBI): domain Bacteria; kingdom Pseudomonadati; phylum Pseudomonadota; class Betaproteobacteria; order Burkholderiales; family Burkholderiaceae; genus Burkholderia; species Burkholderia cepacia complex sp. TUM26381. The sequence continues at coordinate 1,892,519 of NZ_CM172007.1, forward strand.
CTGCCCGGGTTCCAGCGCGACGTCGAAGCGCGACAGCCGGTTCGCGAGCCACGCGACGCCGTTCGCCGGATGGTTCAGCACGCCGGCCGCGACCCCCGTTTCCTCGACCACGCCGTTGCGCGACATGATCGCCGCGACCCAGCGCAGGTCGACGTCCTGCGGCCGCACCGGCCGGCCGCCGATCACGACGCCCGCGTTCGCCGCGTTGTCGGCGATCGTGTCGAACACCTTGCGCGGCCGTTTCGTATCGGGGTCGATCGACTGGCTGCGCGCGTCGATGATCTCGAGCGCCGGCACGACGTAGTCGACCGCGTCGTACACGTCGAAGATCGTGCAGTTCGGGCCGGTGAGCCGCTTGCCGAGCACGAACGCGAGCTCGACCTCGACGCGCGGCACGATGAAGCGGCCGGTCGGGATCGTGCCGCCGTCTTCGAAGAACATGTCGTCGAGCAGTGCGCCGTAGTCGGGCTCGTCGATCTGCGACGTGTTCTGCATGGCCTTCGACGTCAGGCCGATCTTGTGCCCCTTCAGCGTGCGGCCTTCCGCGAGCTTGAGGGTCACCCACGCGCGCTGGATCGCATACGCGTCGTCGATCGTGATGTCGGGATGGTCGAGCGAGATCTGGCGGATCTGCTTGCGCTCGCGCTCGGCGTCGTGCAGACGCTGCGCGAGCTGGTCGATGATGGCGGGTTCGAGCATGGTCGGATCGGGAATGGGGTTCAGCCGGCCCGCTTGTAGCGGGCGTGAATGTTGTTGTGCTTGTACGAGCCGCTTTCGCTGAACTCGGTCAGTTCCATCGACAGCGCGAGGGTGCGTTGCGCGTACAGTTCGGCGAAATGCAGCTTGATCGCGTCGAACAGCGCGTCGCACGCGGCCTTCTTCTGCGCGTCGGTGCGGCCCGAGCCGATCTTCAGCGTCACGTGGACGAACGCGTCGTCCTCCGTGCCGTCGGCGACGCAGTAGTCCTGCAGTTCGATCGCGCGCGAACGGATGCCGCCGGTCGGGAACACGCCGCCCTGCGCGATCAGCGTCGCGTTGATCGTGCGCAGCAGCGCGGGAATGCGCGCGTCGTCGCGGATGTTCGCGGTGTATTCGACGACGATGTGTGGCATGGAAAACCTCCGGTCGGATGTCGGGTGCGCGGCGCTCAGGACAGCGGGAAGATCGCGTTGATCTGCCCGGTGCCCGAACTCGCGAAATAGTCGGTGACGATCTCGACGGGCTTGTCGTAGCGGTCCCAGCCGAGCAGCCCGAGCAGCATCGCCGTATCGTGCATCCCGCCTTCGCCGTGGCAGTGCGTGTTGTACTCGGGCAGCATCGCGCAGAAGGTCTTGAAATCGCCCTGCTTCCACAGCTCGACCACGCGCAGGTCGACCTGCCGGAAGAATTCGCGGCTGATCTGGTGGATCGATTCCTCGGGGCTGCCGTTGTCGTTGAAGCGGTGCGACAGCGAACCGCTCGCGAGAAACGCGACGTTCGAATCGCTCTGCTCGATCGCTTCGAGCAGCGCCTCGCCGAAGCGGCGGCTTTCGTCGAGCTGGTGCCACATGCACCAGCCGGCGATCGACACGACCTTGAAATGCTGGTCGGCGTTCATGTAGCGCATCGGCACCAGCGTGCCGTATTCGAGTTCGAGGCTGTCGATCTCGTGCGCGCGCGTCGCGATGCCGCGCCCGGTCGCCGTCTCGGCGATCAGCCGGCCGAGCGCCGGATTGCCCGGATACGCGTACTGCATGTCGCGGATGAAATGCGGCAGCTCGTTGCTCGTGTAGGTGCCCGAGAACCGGGCATTGCAGTTCACGTGATAGCCCGCGTTGACGAGCCAGTGCACGTCCGACACGACGATCGTGTCGACGCCGAGCGCACGGCAGCGCTCGCCGATCAGCTGGTGGCCGCGGATCGCCGCCTCACGGCAACCGTGATGCTTGCCGGGCAACTCCGACAGGTACATCGACGGCACGTGCGTGATTTTCGCGGCGAGGGACAATTTGCCCATCGTTTAGTCTCCGTATGGTCTTTGCAGCGACTCGGCCCGCGCCCGTCACACGCCCCAGCGCGGGACGTGATGCGAACCCATCGAGATGCACACGTTCTTGATCTCCGCGAACACCTCGAAACTGTATTCGCCGCCTTCGCGCCCGGTGCCCGACTCCTTCACGCCGCCGAACGGCTGGCGCAGATCGCGCACGTTCTGGCTGTTCACGAACACCATGCCGGCCTCGATCCCGCGTGCCAGACGATGCACCTTGCCGACGTCCTGCGTCCAGATGTACGACGCGAGGCCGTACGCCGTGTCGTTCGCGAGCCGCAGCCCGTCGTCTTCGTCCTCGAACGGGATGATGCAGGCGACCGGCCCGAAGATCTCTTCCTGCGCGATGCGCATCCGGTTGTCGACGTCGGCGAACACGGTCGGACGCACGAAGTTGCCGTTGCGCAGATGGTCGGGCAGCCCGGCCGGCTTGTCCGCGCCGCCCGCGACCACGCGCGCGCCTTCCTGCTCGCCGATGCGGATATAGCCCGTCACCTTCTCCCAGTGCTGGCGCGTGATCATCGCGCCGAGATTCGTGCCCGGATCGGCCGGATCGCCCACCACCAGGTTGTTCGCGCGGCGCGCGAATTCCTGCACGAAGCGATCGTAGATCGTGCGCTGCACGAAGATCCGCGATCCGGCGGTGCAGCGTTCGCCGTTGATCGAGAAGATCGTGAACAGCGACGCGTCGAGCGCGCGATCGAAATCGGCGTCGTCGAAGACCAGCACCGGCGACTTGCCGCCCAGCTCCATCGAATACTTCTTGAGACCGGCACGCTCCATGATGCGCTTGCCGGTGACGGTGCCGCCGGTGAACGACACCGCGCGCACGTCCGGATGCCGCACGAGCGCGTCGCCGGCGGTTGCGCCATAGCCCTGCACGACATTCAGCACGCCGGGCGGAATGCCGGCTTCAAGAGCGAGCCGGCCGAGCTGGTCGGCCGTCAGCGGCGACAGTTCCGACATCTTCAACACGGCCGTGTTGCCGAGCGCGAGGCACGGCGCCGTCTTCCACGTCGCGGTCATGAACGGCACGTTCCACGGCGACACCAGCGCGCACACGCCGACCGGCTGGTACAGCGTGTAGTTCAGCATCTGGTCGTCGACCGGATACGTGCGGCCGTTCATCTGCACGCATACTTCCGCGAAGAAGTTGAAGTTCTCGGACGCACGCGGAATCAGCTGCTTGCTCGTCTGCGCGATCGGCAGGCCCGTGTCCTGCGTCTCCAGCGCCGCGAGCATCGGCACGTTCTTCTCGATCAGCTCGCCGAGCTTGCGCATCAGCTTCGCGCGCTCCTTCGCGGGCGTGTTCGCCCATTTCGGAAACGCTTCCTTCGCCGCGCGCACGGCCGCGTCGACCTCGACCTCGCCGCCCGACGCGACGTCGGTGATGACGTCACCCGTCGCGGGGTTCAGCGTCGTGAAGGTTTCGCGGCTCTCCACTTCGCGGCCGCCGATCCAGTGCTTGATGGTCATGTGCTCTCCTTGGGCGACGGGCTCAGCCGGCGCGATAGTAGTCTGCTTCGCCGACGATCGTGTTCACGAGCCGGCCAATCCCTTCGATCTCGGTCACGACCTCGTCGCCCGGCTTCGTGTCCGCCAGCCCCTCGGGCGTGCCGGTCAGGATCAGGTCGCCCGGCGAGAGCGTCATGAAACCGCTGATGTGCTCGATCAGCGCCGGCACGTCGAAAATCATGTCGCGCGTGCTGCCGCGCTGCGTCTCCTGGCCGTTCACGGTCGTGCGCAGCATCAGGTCGCCTGCGTCGCCGATCTCGTCGCGCCTGACGAACCACGGCCCGAGCGGCGTGCAGGTGTCGCGGTTCTTCACGCGCAGGTTCGGGCGGTAGTAGTTCTCGAGATAGTCGCGGATCGCGTAGTCGTTCGCGACCGTATAGCCGGCCACGTAGTCGATCGCCTGCGCACGGCCCACGTTGCGCGCGGGCCGGCCGATCACGACGGCCAGTTCGCACTCGTAGTGCATGTGCGTCGCGTCCGCCGGGCGCACGGTGCGCGACCGGTGGCCGACGAACGTGTTCGGCCCCTTCAGGAAGATCAGCGGCTCGCTCGGCGCCTTGAACGCGAGTTCCTTCGCGTGGTCGGCATAGTTCAGGCCGAGCGCGAACGTCGTGCGCGGCGCGACGGGCGGCAGCCACGCCACCACGTCCTCGGCGACCACGCGCCCCGTATCGAGGCGGATCATGCCGTCGCCGGCCGGTTCGGCCGCATGCAGTGCGCCGTTGTAGATCACGCGCGCCGTCTTCATCGTGCTTCCTCCGCAACCAGCGTATGCCGCAGCGTGCCGATGCCGGCGGCTGAAATCTCGATCGTGCTGCCCGCGCGGGCGCGCGGTGCGCCGCCCGCGACGCCGAGCAACAGCACGTCGCCCGCGTCGAACGACATGAACGCCGTCACCTCGGCGATCAGCTCGCGCACCGGGCGGACCAGCGTCGCGGTCGATCCGGACACCGCCACCTCGCCGTCGATCCACACGGTCAGGCCGATCGCGTCGACATCGCCGAGCGCGGCGGCCGGCACGATGGCCGGGCCCAGCGGGCAGAAGCCGTCACGGCACTTGAAGCGCACGGCCGGACGGTAGTAATCGGGATGCGGCACCGAGACGTCGCTCGCGAGCGTGAAACCGTGCACGTAGTCGAGCGCCTGCTCGGCCGGCACGCGCGTCGCGCGCCGGGCAAACACGACGGCCACCGATGCGCCGATCTCGAGCGCATCGACGCCGGCCGGCACGACGACGGCCGCACCGTCGGCCGCATGCGTGTTGGCAGGCTTGATATACAGGATCGGCGCCTGCGGCGGGCGGCCGTAAGGCGGTGCGTTCACGGCATCGCCGAGCGCGTCGAGCGCCGCGCGCTCGTTGAGCAGCGCCCCGTAGACGGTACCGATGGCGACCGGCAACGGCGGTGCCGCGGCGGTCGTGCAAGACAGCTCCATGCGTCATTCCCCTGCCGCGCGTCGCGGCGCATCGTCAATAGTTAATATCTTAAGTAAACAATCGGGCGCTGGCAACCTCGATTACCCTGAGATGCGAAATTCATCACCTTCGGCTGTTAAGATTGATGCGTCCCCGTCCTCTACCCACCCCGATGAACCGTACGCTCGACCATCGCAACCTGGCCATGCTGCTGCTCGAGGCCCGCGAAACGCTGATGGGTCTGTTTCGCCCCATTCTCAAGGAATTCGCGCTGACCGAACAGCAATGGCGGATCATCCGCGTGCTCGACGGCGAACCGGCGCATGCGCTCGAGGCAGGACAGATCGCCAGGCGCTGCTGCATCCTGAGCCCGAGCCTCACGGGCGTGCTGGAACGGATGGAGCGCGACGGCCTGATCACGCGCACGCGCGCGCAGGAAGATCAGCGCCGGCTGCTGGTCAGCCTGACGCCGCAAAGCAGGAAACTGGTGACGGAAATCGGTCCGCGCATCGACGAGCAATACCGGCAGCTCGAGTCGCGCTTCGGCCAGGACGGCCTCGAAGACATCTACCGCGCGCTCGACCGGCTCATCGAGCTCGGCGGCAACGCGTGATGGCGGCGCCCGCTCCCGTCACGCACGGGAACGGGCACCGGCCCGGTGCGGGCGGTCAGTGCACCGCGCCGCGCATCAGCTCGGTCACGGCGACGCCACGCGACGTGCGCATGCATTCCTCGACGTAATCGATGAACGGCAACGGCTCGAAATCGATTTCGTCGCGTACGCGGCGGTTGTCGAACACGCGATCGACCGTCGCGAATTCCCCGCAGCGCTGCAGCGCCCGGCCGATCACGCGCTCGAGCGCCGGATCGGGCCGCCCGAGCACATCGCGCACCACGAGCGGCAGTTCGGCCGGCGCGCACGCCGCGTAGCGCGGCGCCCCCGTCATCCCCGCCGCCTCGTCCATCGCGCGCACGATCTGCGCGACCTGCGGCGCCTCGTCGCCGGCCGACACGTGATAGACGTCGTGCGCGAGCGTCGGCTTCACGGCCAGCAGCATCGTCGCGCGCGCCACGTCGTCCACCGACACGATGTCGATGCGCGTCATCGGCCGCGCGGTGAAGCGGCGCGCGGCATGCGCCAGCCGGAACATCCAGAACGAATTCGGCGCAGGCCGCGTGCCGAGCACCGTATGGCCGACCACGTGCGACGGCCGCACGACGACGAGCGGCAGCCCGAGCGCGCGCAGGCGCTGCTCCGTTTCCGCCTTCGCGTGCAGGTAGCCGGCCGCGAGCACCGCGCCCGGCAGGCCTTCGTCGTTGTGCGCCGTGTCGTTCAACGCGTCGCCCATCGCTTCCTCCTGCACGATCCCGCCGCGGCCCGCATGCGCATAGGCCGTGCCGACGTACACGAAGCGCTGCAGGCGCGGCGCGCGTGCAAAGCGTTCGGCGAAGTGCACCGCATCGGCGATGTCGGCCTGCAGGTGCGCGCCGTCTGCGGGCGATGCATGGCCCGCGCAGTGAATCACATGCGTCGCGCCGGCGAGGCGCGGTGCATCGGCGCCGCGCCATACGTCGCCGAGCGCACCGACGATCACGTTCGCGTCGGTCAGACGCGATGCCCAATACGGCGCGAGCCCGGCGCGCAATGCCGCTTCGCGCAGCCGCGCGACCGCATGGCCGCGGTCCTGCGCACGCACGACGCAGACGATGCGGTCGAGCAGCCCAGCATTCACGAGCGCCGTCAGCACGGTACTGCCGATGAAGCCGGTCGCGCCGGTCAGCACCAGCCGTCCGACGTTCGCCGCCGCGACCGGTGCGCTGGCCGGCGACACGAGGCTCGTCCGCCAGTTAAGCGACAACGCGGTTTTCCAGATCAGCACGATAGTCTCCTTCGAAGAATCGGCCGGGCGGCGCGGCACCCGCGGTTGCGGGCTGCGCACGGCACACCGGCCGGGCCGGGGCTGACGCGCGCCCTGGCAGCCCCGATCGGGCGTGCGGCCTGCGATCGCGTCGATCGCGCTCTGGCACGAGGCGGCGGCAGCCGCCGCGGACGGGCGTCCGCGGCACCGGATCGGGAAGTTCCCAGTGTGGGGCCCGACCGAATGCAAGTCTGTCCCGAAAGTTTCGTGAAAGTGTGCCGATTTGTACGCGATTGTCGGAGTGTGTCAGGCCGGCCGCACCGTCAACACGCTGAAACATCCGTCCGGGCAGCGTCCGGGCCCGGTCTTGCCGCATCCGTCGGCACCGTGTCCGGCGGCACATCGCGCGCGACAGATCGACGCGCCCCGCCGCCATGTCATCCCATGTCTCGCGCACCATCGACGGGCGCATCGGCGGAACGGCCGCCCGTGATGCCCGTCACTGCGCAAGCCTCCGGAATGACCACGAATCGTCAGACGTCGTTTCATCTGAAACCGCAATAGACTCAATACGGACTTATTGCGGATTAACACTTGCGTTTCACACCAGTCTATCTAGACTGATCAAGTCAAAACGGTCCAATGTGTCATTTTCTAGGAGACGATCACAATGCGCCTCACCATTCGGATTAATGGCAGCGAATCGGCAACCCGGCATTCCTTCGCGGTACTGTGGGTCGACACCGACGAGGGGCTGTGGTCGCGCGAGGCACATCAGGGCATCGATCTTCCGACCTGGGGCAAGGTCCGCGACGTCGAGGGCGCAATGGCGCTCTGCGCGGCCGACAGCGGGAACGCCGTGTGCCAGTTGAAGGGGCTGTCGTTCGACGCGACCCAGCGCGAACAGGGCCCCGCCGTGCTCGCCGGCGATCATGCCGGTGCGTGGCGGCTGCAGGAAATCGATCGCTGCACGACCCAGCCGGAATACCGCGAATTCATTTCCGTTGCACGCTAGGATTTATTGACGTGAATCGTCTGCGGTTTTCGGGTTTATTCCGGTCTCGGTAATATTCATTTCGATATTCAGTATTAACGACGCCCCTTTTCGGGGCGTTTTTCATTTTCGGGCATAAAGAAATAATCGAGGCCCGGGCAATTGATCGCGTTGCGCCGACGGCCGCGATCGACCGGCGCCGGCATCCGCATACGCGGATCGACGCGCGGCCGGACGCTCGCCTCATCGCCTGCCGCCACACCGACATCCCGCGTTCCCCGCGCCGTTCCTGCCCCCGTTTCCGCGTACGGCCGAATCGCCGTTTAACGTTTTTTCACGGGGCCGGAACACACTTTCCCCACACGGTGTTTACTCATTTATTACAATCGCATTATCCAGACTGATTTGCCGCCGCCCGGCGGCCTGACCCGGCCATTGCATGAGCGTGAAAAAGAAGACCCACCCCGCCGATCCGTACGCGGCTGCGACCAAGAATCCGATGCTCGCGTCGCGCCTGCCGATGTGGCGCTCGAGGTTCATCGTGGTCATCGTGTTCCTCGCGTTCGCCGCGCTGATCGCGCGGGCTTTCTGGGTGCAGGTCGCGAACCAGGATTTCTACGTCGGCCAGGGCCAGAAGCGCTACCAGCGCACGATCGAGCTGGATGCAATGCGCGGGCGCATCGTCGACCGCAACGGTGCGATGCTCGCGGTCAGCCTGTCGACCTATGAAATCTGGGCGAACCCGAAACAGGTCGCCGATACCGACTATCCGCAGATCGCGAAGCTGCTCGACATGCCGCTCGTCGAGGTGAAGCGGCGGCTCGGCAACGAGAAGACCTTCGTGCTCCTCAAGCGGCAGGTCGACGCCGATACCGCGGGCCGCCTCGACAAGCTCGCGATCGACGGCATCACGCAGATCGCCGATTCGAAGCGCTTCTATCCCGAAGGCGAATCGGCCGCGCACGTGGTCGGCTTCACGAACGTCGAGGACAAGGGCCAGGAAGGCGTCGAGCTCGCGGCGAACGCCCGCCTGCAAGGCACGTCCGGGCAGCGCGAAGTGATCCGCGACCGGCTCGGCCGCATCGTGTCGGATACGCGCCCGCTCGTCCCAGCGCAGCACGGCGCGACGATCGAACTGACGATCGACCGCCGGATCCAGCAGCTCGCGTACAGCCAGCTCAAGGCGGCCGTGGTCGAGAACAACGCGGAGGCCGGCAGCGTCGTCGTGCTCGACGCGCAGAACGGCGAAATCCTCGCGCTCGCGAACTACCCGACTTTCGACCCGAACGACCGCGCGCGCCTCACCGGCCAGCAATTGCGCAACCGCGCGGTGATCGACACGTTCGAGCCGGGCTCGACGATCAAGCCGCTCGTCGTCGCGCTGTCGATCGACGAACGCAAGGTCACGCCGAACACGATCATCAACACGTCGCCGGGCACCTACAAGATCGGCCCGGCCGTGATTCACGACACGTCGAACCACGGGTCGCTGACCGTCTCGCAGGCGCTGCAGAAGTCGAGCAACGTCGCGCTCGCGAAGCTCGCACTGAACCTGCCCGCCGAAACGATCTGGAACAAATACCAGGAGTACGGGATCGGCCGAGCGCCGGAACTGACGTTCCCGGGTGTCGCGTCGGGCCGGCTGCGCGGCTACAAGCGCTGGCGGCCGATCGAGCAGGCGACGATGGCGTACGGCTACGGGCTGTCGATGTCGCTGCTGCAGATCGCGCAGACCTACACGGCCTATGCGGGCGACGGCACGCTGCACCCGGTGTCGCTGCTGAAGAACGGCACCGACCAGCAGACGATCGACGCGCATCGCGGCCACCGCGTGACGTCGCCGCAGACGGCCGCGTCGATCCGCTCGATGCTCGAGATGGCGGTCGGCGAAGGCGGCACGGGGCGCCGCGCGCGCGTCGACGGCTACCGGATCGGCGGCAAGACCGGTACCGCGCGCAAGCAGGTTGGCGCGACCTATGCAAAGGGCAAGTACCGCGCGCTGTTCGCGGGGATGGCGCCGATGAGCAACCCGCGCCTGATCGTCGCGGTGATGATCGACGAGCCGCGCGGCAAGGGCTACTACGGCGGCACGGTGGCCGGCCCGGTATTCGCGTCGGTCACGAGCGGCTCGCTGCAACTGCTCGGCGTGCCGCCCGATGCACCCGTCGAGCCCGAGAAGAATGCGCCGGCGAAGGCTGCTGCGCCGCAGAAGACGGTGGCTGCGCCGAAGGCGGCGGCCCCGGCCAGGACGGCCGTCTCGCAGAAACCGGCCCCGCTCAGGACGGCCGCGCACGCTGCTACGGCTGCGCCGGCGAAGACTGCTGCCGCAAGCTGAAGAAGCCGCTCGGGCGATGCTGCATGCGCGTCGCCCGCTCCCTCCTCGCCCCCGCTTTCATCCCACTTTCTAGGAATGCGCCGCATTATTTGAGCGTTCCCGCCGCGTCCTCCTACAATTTTTGCGCGCCGCAGGCGGCCTTGCCTGCGCGCCCGACTACAAAAACGGAGAGAGACGCATGCGATTCCACTGGAAAACGCTCGTGCTGGCTACCGCGAGCGTCACGCTGCTGGGCGGCGCCCCGGCCCGGGCCGCCGATGCCACCGACGTGAAAATCGGCTTCCTCGTCAAACAGCCGGACGATCCGTGGTTCCAGGACGAATGGCGCTTCGCCGAGCAGGCCGCGAAGGAAAAACACTTCACGCTGATCAAGATCGCGACGCCGAGCGGCGAGAAAGTATCGACCGCGCTCGACAGCCTCGCCGCGCAGAAGGCGCAAGGCGTGATCGTCTGCGCGCCCGACGTGAAGCTCGGCCCCGGCATCGCGGCAAAAGCGAAACGCGCGGGGATGAAGCTGATGTCGGTCGACGACCAGCTCGTCGACGGCCACGGCGCGCCGCTCCCGGGCGTGCCGCACATGGGCATCTCCGCGTACAGGATCGGCCAGCAGGTTGGTCAGGCGATCGCCGACGAGACCAGGCGGCGCGGCTGGAACCCGGCCGAAGTGGGCATTATCCGGATTGCCTACGACCAGTTGCCGACCGCGCGCGAACGCACGGCCGGCGCGGTCGATGCGCTGAAGGCCGCCGGATTTCCGGCCGCGAACGTGATCGACGCGCCCGAAATGACAGCCGATACCGAAGGCGCGTTCAACGCGGCCAACATCGCGCTCACCAAGCATGCGAACTTCAAGCGCTGGGTCGCGTTCGGCTCGAACGACGATACGACGGTCGGCGCAGTGCGCGCCGCCGAGGGGCGCGGGATCGGCGCGGACGCGATGGTCGCGGTCGGCATCAACGGCAGCCAGGTCGCGCTCAACGAATTCGCGAAGCCGAAACCGACCGGTTTCTACGGTTCGATCCTGCTGAATCCGCGCCAGCACGGCTACCAGACGAGCATCGACATGTATGACTGGATTACGAAGAACCAGGCGCCGCCGCCGCTCGTGCTGACGTCCGGCACGCTGATCACGCGCGACAACGAGAAGCAGGCGCGCGCCGCGCTCGGCCTGTGAGCCTGCACCAGGAGCCGACATGACACGCACTACCCTCGTGACGGGCGCCGCCGGCGGCATCGGCCAGGCGCTGTGCCGTACCTTTCTTGCTGCCGGCGACCGCGTGCTCGCGCTCGATCGCGACCGCGCGGCGCTGGACGGCTTCATCGATACGCTCGGCGACGCGCGCGCGACACCGGTCGTCGACGACCTGACCGACGCCGAACGGCTGCGCTCGGTGCTCGAAGCCCATCCGCCGGCCGACGTGCTGGTCGCGAACGCGGGCACGGCCGCATCGACCACGCTGCGCGACACGACGCCCGCCAGCTGGCGCACCGATCTCGATGCGAACCTGACGGCCACCTACGTGAGCGTCGAGGCCGTGCTGCCCGCCATGCGCGCGAACCGGCGCGGCGCGATCGCGATCATCGGTTCGGTGAACGGCGTGCACGCGCTCGGGCATCCGGCCTACAGCGCGGCGAAGGCCGGGCTGATCAGCTACACGAAATCACTCGCGATCGAATACGGCCGCGACGGCGTGCGCGCGAACATCGTGCTGCCGGGCACGGTGAAGACGCCCGCCTGGGAAGCGCGCGTGCAGCGCAACCCGCAGGTGTTCGAGCAATTGAGGAAGTGGTATCCGCTCGACGATTTCGCGACGCCCGACGACGTCGCGCAGGCCGCGCTGTTCCTGTGCTCGCCGGCCGCGCGGATCATCACCGGCGTCGCGCTGCCGGTGGACGGCGGCCTGCTGGCCGGCAATCGCGTGATGGCGCAGGAACTGACGCTCGAGACGTTTTACTGAGCGATCGTGAAGCGGCCCGCAGGGCCAGCGGCCGCCCGGGCCGCCGCGCCCTGCCCGATACGCGGCCCGATACGCGGCGCGATGCCGCGCGCCATCAGTGCGCGGCCGCGACCGGCTTCACCATCCGGCCGAGCACGTGCTCGGTCATCCCGCGTGCGAGTTCGGTCTCGCCCATGAATACGGTGCCGATTCCTTCGTGCGACAGCAGCGCGGCCTCGTCGCCGCTGTTCGTGCACAGCACGACCTCGAGCGTCGGGTTGAGCGTGCGCGAGATCTCGACGATCTGCCGCACGTCGAACACGTCGGGCAGCGTGACGACCAGCATCCCGGCGCGCGCGATATGCGCCTGCACGAGCACGATCGGCTCGATCGCATCGCCCGATACGGCCGCAATGCCGTCCGCGCGCAGCTTCTCGACGAGTTCGCGATTCTGCTCGACGACGACGTACGCGATCCCGCGCTCGTCCAGCGCATGTGCGATCCGTGTGCCGACCTTGCCGTAGCCGACGATCACGACCTGCCCGGTCAGGTGCGTCTGCGGCGTCGACATCGGCAGCGCGGCGAGCGGATCGTCGCGCGCCTCGAGTTTGCGCGCGAACGCGGAATGCTTGCGGATCCACGCGAGTGCGGGGTCGATCATCGCGAACAGCAGCGTGTTCATCGCGATCGAGATCAGCGCGACCGCGAGAATCAGGCTTTGCCCCTCGGCCGACAGCAGCCCGAGCGCCCGGCCCAGCCCCGCGAGGATGAACGAGAATTCGCCGATCTGCGCGAGGCCCGCGCCGACCGTCAGCGCGGTGTTCAGCGGATAGCGGAACGCAATCACGAGCGCGACGGCCGCGAGCGTCTTGCCGACCAGCACGATCGCCGCGACCTCGATCACGTGCAGCGGCTCGTCGAGCAGCACCTTCGGGTCGAACAGCATGCCGACCGAGATGAAGAACAGCACCGAGAACGCGTCGCGCAGCGGCAGCGTCTCGTCGGCCGCGCGCCGGCTGAATTCCGACTCGCGCATCATCATCCCGGCGAAGAACGCGCCGAGCGCGAACGACACGTCGAACAGCTTCGCCGCGCCGAACGCGATGCCGACCGCGGCCGCGATCATGCACAGCGTGAACAGCTCGCGCGAACCGGTGCGCGCGACGAGCCACAGAATGCGCGGGAACACGCGCTTGCCGACCACCAGCATCAGCGCGATGAATGCCGCGACCTTCAGCATCGTGACGCCGAGCGTGCCCCACACGCTGCCGCCGGCCGCCTGCGTATCGCCGGGCGGCGTGCCGCCGAGCAGCCCCGCGACGGGCGGCAGCAGCACCAGCACGAGCACCATCACGAGATCCTCGACGACCAGCCAGCCGACCGCGATGCGCCCGTTGACCGTCTCGACGAGCCCGCGCCCTTCCAGCGCGCGCAACAGCACGACGGTGCTCGCGACCGACAACGCGAGCCCGAACACGAGCGCCGCGCCGAGGCTCCAGCCCCACGTGAGCGCGAGCCCGCCGCCGAGCAGCGTCGCGACGGTAATCTGGACGACGGCGCCCGGCAGCGCGATCTTGCGCACCGCGAGGAGATCGCCGAGCGAAAAATGCAGGCCGACGCCGAACATCAGCAGCATCACGCCCACTTCCGCGAGCTGCTGCGCGAGCGACAGGTCGCCGACGAAACCGGGCGTGCCGGGGCCGATCACGATCCCGGCGAGCAGATAGCCGACGAGCGGCGGCATTTTCAGCAGCGACGCGAGGTAACCGAAGATCATCGCGAGACCGAAACCGGCCGCGAGCAACGCAATCAGGCTGACGTCATGAGGCATCCCCCCTCCCAAGTTCTTGTAACTATTTAGTAAGGTTCAAGAGTGAGAGGATAAGGGATGAGGCGGAAGAATGGCGCGCGGCCACGAAAATATCACGCGGCGGCGCGCCTTTGCGGGGTGCAACCCCGGCGGAACGGCAGGCGCCGCACGTCGCGGCCGGCGCCCTGAAACGGGCCGGGCTGGCGGGGCCGGGGCCCCGCCGCCGGCGTCAACGCGACGCTTGCGGGAACCGCGCGCCCGGCGGCGGTTCGGGCCGCGTCGACGGCACGCTCTTGCGCACCTTCGCGACCTGCGCGGCCGTCACCGGCGCGCCGGTATTGCCCCAGCTCGTGCGCACGAAGTTCGACACGTCCGCGACTTCCTGGTCCGACAGGCGCCAGCCGAACGGCGGCATCGTGAAGGTCGACGGCGCGGTGCGCGTCCCCTCCAGCGCGCTGCCTTCCAGTACGACGTGGATCAGCGAGGTCGGATCGTCGCCCTGCACGACCGGGTTGCCGGCCAGCGCCGGGAACACGCGCGTGTAGCCGTGGCCGTCGCTGCGGTGGCAGGCCATGCAGTTGTCGCGATAGACGGCCGCGCCCGGCTTGCTCGCATCGCCGGTCTGCAGCGCCTTCGCGGCGGCCGCATCGTACACGTGCGGCTGCTCGCCCTGCACGCGCGGCGGCAGCGTCTTCAGGTAGCGCGCGATCGCGTTCAGGTCGCCGTCGGTCATGTGCTGCATGCTGTGGCCGACCACGTCCGTCATCCCGCCGAATGCGGCCGTGCGCAGCGTGCGGCCCGTCTTCAGGAACTGCACGATCTCCGCTTCGTTCCAGGAGCCGAGGCCCGTGCGCGGCTCGCCGCGCAGGCTCGTCGGCACCCAGCCGTCGATCGCCGCGCCGCCGGCCAGGAAGTCCGGGCCGTCCGCGTCGGTCAGCCCGCGCTCCTGCATCGTCGGCGCGCGCGGCGTGTGGCACGCGCCGCAGTGGCCGAGGCCCTGCACGAGATACGCGCCGCGCGCGACCACCGGATCGGTGTACGGCGCCGTATCGAACGGCTTCGGCGTCGGCGCGAACATCTTGCGCCAGATGCCGAGCGGCCAGCGCATCGACAGCGGCCACACGATGTCGACGGCGCGGTTCTCGTGCTCGACGGGCGCGACGCCGTGCATGAAGTACGCGTACAGCGCCTTCATGTCGTCGTCGGTGACGCGCGCGTACGACGGGAACGGCATCGCCGGATACATCGTGTCACCGTTCTTGCGCACGCCTTCGCGCACCGCACGCGTGAAGTCCTCGTAGGTCCAGCCGCCGAGGCCCGTCTTCGGGTCCGGCGTGATGTTCGTCGAGTAAATGCCGCCGATCGGCGTGTCGAACTTCAGCCCGCCCGCGAACGGCTTGCCGCCGCTCGCGGTGTGGCACGCGATACAGTCGCCGGCGCGCGCGAGGTATTCGCCGCGCTTGATCAGGTTCGCGTCGGCGGACTGGGCCACCGGTGCAGCCGCCGGGCCGGAAGCCGCGGCGGGCGCCGCCGGTTGCGCGAAGGCCGTCGTGCCGGCCAGGCCGAACACGGCCCAGCTCGCACCGGCCGCCAGTGCGCGCCACAACGGGGACATACGGCGCGTGGCGAGGGAGTTCATCGTCCTCTTCATACGGTCACCAGCGGGGCAGGATTCTTCAGGTATTGCTCGCGGATCGCACGTGCCGACCAGTAGGCCAGCGCCGCGATGATCCCGGTCGGGTTGTAGCCGATGCCCTGCGGCAGCGCGGACGCGCCCATCACGAACACGTTGTGCACGTCCCAGCACTGCAGGTAGCGGTTCAGCACGCTCGTCTTCGGGTCGGTGCCCATGATCGCGCCGCCGACGAGGTGAGTCGTCTGGTACGCGCGCGAATCGAAGTGCTTGCCGAACTCGCGCGTCGACACGCCGATTGCCTTCGGCCCCATCGCTTCCGCGATCTTCTTCATCTGCCCGGTCACGTACTGCGCCATCTTGATGTCGTTGTCCTTCCAGTCGAACGTCATCCGCAACAGCGGCTGGCCGTACGAATCGCGATAGGTCGGATCGAGGTCGAGATAGACGTCGCGATACGACATGTTGGTGCCGTGCGCGTCCATCGAAATCGTGTGCGCGTAGTTGTCCTTGACGGCCTTCTTCCACGCCGAGCCCCACTGCGGCGTACCGGGCGGCGTGGCGATGCCGCTGATCGGCTTCACGCCGGCCTGGTTCACCCACAGCGGCGAGCCGCCGACGAAGCCGAGCGGGCCGTGGTCGAAGTTGTCCGCGTTGAAATCGTCCACCGCGACGCCGTTGCCGCCCGCGCCGATGAACGGGTTCGTGTAGGTGTCCTTGTCGAAGAACGCCTTGATCGTCGACAGGTTCTGGTACGCGAAATTGCGGCCGACGACGCCCTCGCCCGAGACCGGATCGTACGGCTTGCCGATGCCCGACAGCAGCAGCAGGTGCACGTTGTGGTACTGGAACGCGGCCACGATCACGAGATCGGCCGGCTGGTGCACTTCGCGCCCGGCCGGATCGACGTAGGTCACGCCCGTTGCGCGCTTCTTCGTGTCGTCGAGATCGACGCGCAGCACGTGGCACTTCGAGCGCAGCTCGAAGTTCGGCGCCTGCTTCAGCGCGGGCAGGATGTTCAGGTTCGGCGACGCCTTCGAGTACATGTAGCACGCGTAGCCGCTGCAATAGCCGCAGAAGTTGCACGGGCCCATCTGCACGCCGTACGGGTTCGTGTACGGGCCCGACGTATTCGCCGACGGCAGCCGGTACGGATGCAGGCCGAGCGACTTGGCGGCATCGGAGAAGCGCTGCGCCGAATACGTATTGAGCTGTGCGGGCAGCGGGAAGTTGTCGCTGCGGTTCGCTTCGAACACGTTGCCGTCGCCGACCACCTTGCCGCCGACCTTGTACGCCTGACCCGACGTGCCGAACACCTTCTCGGCGAAGTCGAAATACGGCTCGAGCTCGTCGTAGGTCACGCCGGTATCCTGGATCGTCATCCCTTCGGGGATGAACTTCTTGCCGTAGCGCTCTTCATAGTGGCTGCGCAGGCGCAGCTCTTCCGGCGTGATCCGGAAATGCACGCCCGACCAGTGCAACCCCGCGCCGCCGACGCCTTCGCCCGGCAGGAACGCGGCGAGCTGCCGGTACGGCAGCGCGGTGTCCTGCAGGCCGTGGCGGATCGACACGGTCGTCTTCGACAGGTCGAGGAACAGCTTCTTGCGGATGTTGTAGGTCAGCTCGTCGATCGTGTTCGGATACGCGCCGTCCGGATAGGTGTCGCGATATTCGCCGCGCTCGAGCGCGACGACCTTCAGGCCCGCTTCGGTCAGTTCCTTCGCGAGAATCGCGCCGGTCCAGCCGAAGCCGACGATCACCGCATCGACATGCGGTTTTTTCTCTGCGGCCATCAGCTGCGCTCCCCGTTGATCGAGACGGGGCCGTACGGATAGGCCTTGCCGCTCTGGTTGACGAAATCCATGAAGTCGGCGCGCGCGCCCGGAAAGCCGATCATCTTCCACGCGGCCATGTCGCGATTGCCGCCATGCACCGGATCGCAGAAATAGCCTTCCCGCGTGTTCTGCAGCAACTGGCCGAAGAACACGCCGGGCGGCACGTCGTCGATCTGCGCGCCGCCCTTCTCCAGCGCGCCGAGCACCGCGTCGCGCGTCGGTGCGTCGAGATCCGCGAACGCCTTGCCGTGCGCCTTCTCGCAATAGCGGTTGACCGCCGCGATGCCGAGCCGGTAAATGTCGCGCGGCACCAGCTTCAGCTGGTAGCCGAGTTCGGGTACGCCCTGCTGGAACGGCCCCTGCATGTACCACGTCGCGCCGTGCGCATACGGCGTCTCCATCTGGCGGTCGATGAATTCGGGCACGCCCGATTCGAGCGCGCCGGGGCCTTCGGCGTCGGCCGGGATCAGCCGGTCGACGGCGGCCTGGACGAACGCCCACTCCTTCGCATCGAAGAAGGTCGGCTTGTACGGGGCGCGTTCGGCGTTGGCCGATGCGGCGGGCGCGTTGCCGGCCGTCGTCGCGGATTGCGACGACGAGCGCAGGTCGCAACCCGCGACCGACGCGATCGGCACGAGCGCGACCGACGTGCGCAGGAAACGGCGGCGCGAGTTGGGTTTGTCAGGTGGCGTGGACATGGTCGGATGTTGATCGTTGGGGATCGGGGTCCGGACGCGCGCACTCCGCATGCGGCATGTCCGGCATGGCAGCCATGCCGCGCGCGGCCGGCCGTCCTGTTCTTTCGTGTGTTGCGAACAACCTCGATGCGGGCGCCCGCCGCGCTATCTGCAACGGCGCCTTCATGCAGCCGCACATCGCGCCGGTTCCGGCGGCGCTGCGCGGATCGGCCTCTTCGCGAGCCTTATCGTCTGACAAATGCCGGCATCGGCCTGCATCTGCCCCTCATCGCCCATGACCCTCATTCAACTTAGACGTCGCGTTTGCCGACAGCAAGCGCAACGTGCACGACCCTCTTCCGGGTCCGGCGACGAGTGCCGCGAATTATATATGGAACCGGTTCCATTACGAGGGGGATCAATGCAATTCAATGCATCGAAATTCGCAACAATTGAAAAATCCGGAAGCCGGAATGGGCAAGAATGGCGGGATCACAAGCGGATGAAGGTCGCGGGCGCGTATGTTCCGCGCCGGTATCCGGCCGTGCAACCGCCCGAGCGCCTCTGTCACGGCACGGCGACACGCTTCCTGGATTCGATTCGTGCACAAGGACTGAAACCCGGCACCCGGCACCACGTGCACCTGTCGGCCGACATCCGGACTGCGCTGGCTGTCGGCGCGCGCTACGGCGTGCCGGTGATTCTCGAAGTCGCTGCGCAACGCATGCACCGGCAGGGCCACGCGTTCTTCATCGCCGAAAACGGCGTCTGGCTAACCGATGCCGTGCCGGCCGATTGCCTTACGGCGATCGGTACGCAGGCGGGCTGAACCGTCCGCCCCTCACCGCGGCCAGAACATCGACGCGATCGACAGCGACAGCGCCGCGCAAAGCGGCGAGTAATACAGCGTGTCCATCCGCGCGAAACGCGACCCGCGAATCCGCTTGAAGAAGCCGACGTAGCGGAAATCGCCGACGGCACGCACCGCGAAAATCAGTGCGAACGCAACGACTGCGAATGCGATCGTGCCGGGATACGCGTTGCGCCCCAGCCAGCCCGCCCGCGCAGCAACCACGCACGCACCGCCCAGCAGTGCCACCGCGACGGCAAGCGTGCCAATGGCGGTCGGCCGCAGCAGCGGCACGCCATCCTGTTCCGGAATCGCCGCACGCTTGCCGCGCCGCCCGCCCAACGCCCAGTAGACGTGCACGAGCGCGATCGCGCAAAGCGTCGGCACGCTGAAATACGCACCGGTCATGTCGGTAAATGTCCTCGTCTCGTTGTTCTGCCGGAACGGTTCCGGCACGCGGCCCCGGCCCGCGCCACGCATGACGATACCGAAACCCGGCATGGCGTGCATTGCGACGTCCGGTCGCAACCCGCGGCAGCGCATGGTGCGATGCAGTGCGCACGCATCGCCGCGGGGGCCGGCCGCTTGACTTCCCTCCGCGCACTACTACCCTGTTATTCCAGTGCTGCGCCGGCACGCCGCTGCGCAACCGGCTGCCCGCACGACAACGATAACGAAGGCCAAGGAGGCGACTCATGCTGATCGGTGTGCCGAAAGAGATCAAGAACCACGAATACCGCGTCGGCCTCACGCCGGCCGGCGCGCGTGAACTCACGCGGCACGGCCATCGCGTACTCGTGCAGCGCGGTGCGGGCACGGCGATCGGCCTGCTCGACGACGACTACACGGCCGCGGGCGCGACGCTCGGCGACGGCGCCGACGAAATCTTCGCGCGGGCCGACATGATCATCAAGGTCAAGGAGCCGCAGCCGGCCGAATGCGCGATGCTGCGGCGCGGCCAGATCCTCTATACGTACCTGCATCTCGCGCCCGATCCCGACCAGGCGGCTGCGCTGGTGAAATCCGGCGCGGTCTGCATCGCGTACGAAACCGTGACGGGCCCCGGCGGCGGCCTGCCGCTGCTCGCGCCGATGAGCGAAGTGGCCGGACGCATGTCGATCCAGGTTGCGGCGACCCACCTCGAAAGCCCGCGCGGCGGCCGCGGCCTGTTGATCGCCGGCGTGCCCGGCGTGCCGGCCGCGCATGTCGTCGTGCTCGGCGCGGGCGTCGTGGGCACCGGCGCGCTGCAGATGGCGGTGGGCCTCGGCGCGCGCGTCACCGTGCTCGACAACAACGTGAACCGGTTGCGCCAGCTCGACCTCGTGTTCGCCAACCGGATCGCGACGGTCTGTTCGAATGCGCATACGGTCGACGAAGCCGTACGCGATGCCGACGTCGTGATCGGCGCGGTGCTCGTGCCGGGCGCATCGGCGCCGCGGCTCGTCACGCGCGACATGATCGCGACGATGCGTACCGGCGCGGTCGTCGTCGACGTCGCGATCGACCAGGGCGGATGCTTCGAGACATCGCACGCGACGACGCACGCGGATCCGACCTTCGTCGTCGACGGCGTCGTGCACTACTGCGTCGCGAACATGCCCGGTGCCGTCGCGCGCACGTCGACCTTCGCGCTGAACAACGCGACGCTCGGGCACGCGCTCGCGCTCGCCGACAAGGGCTGGAAACAGGCGATGACCGACGATCCGCATCTGCGCGCGGGGCTGAACGTCTGCGACGGGCACATCACGTACGAAGCGGTCGCGCAGGCGCTCGGCCTGCCCTACGTACCGGCGGCCGGCGTGCTGGCATGACCGTGCCGGCCTGACCTGGATGCACGGCTGGCGGCACGCGCCGCCGGCCGCGTTCACGCGCCCTTCGACCGGTTCCGCTTCGCCCCGCCGCCCGCGCCCATCGTGCGGGCCAGCAACGGCCGCAGTTGCGCGAGCGTGCGCGTGTTCAGCACATCCTGCCGCGTGAGCCAGCCGCGTCGCGCCTGATCGACCCCATACGCGAGATTGTCGAGTTCGTCGCCACTGCACGCATCCGAACCGATCGCGACCGCCACGCCGGCCTGCGCAGCCTCGCGGCACCAGATGTCCGGCAGATCGAGCCGCCGCGGCTGTGCATCGAGCTCGACGAAGCAGCCGCGCGCCGCGGCCTGCGCGATCACGCGCGGCACGTCGAGTTCGCATGCATCGCGCTCGCCGAGCACGCGGCCGGTCGGGTGCGCGAGAATCGTGAAATGCGGATGGTCCATCGCGCGCAGCATGCGCCCGGTCTGCGCGTCGCGCGGCAGGTCGAAGCCGTCGCGCACCGCACCGACCACGAGATCGAGCCGGCCGAGCATCGCATCGGGCACGTCGAGACTGCCGTCCTCGCGAATGCCGGCTTCCACGCCCTTGAGCAGCACGAAATCGTCGAACGACGCGTTGACGCGATCGATCTCGTCGAGCTGCCGCGCGAGCCAGTCGAAGTCGTTGCGGCCGCCGCCGGCAGGCGGTGCGCGGTCGGTGACGGCCAGGTACGCAAGCCCGCGCGCACGGGCCGCATCGGCCATCGCGCGCAGGCTGTCGCGACCGGCCGACACGTCGGTATGCGCATGCAGGTCGCCGCGGACGTGCTTGCGCTCGACCAGCGCCGGCAGCGTGCCGGCACGCGACGCGTCGATCTCGCCGCGATCCTCGCGCAGCTCGGGCGGCACGTCGTGCAGCCCGATGGCGGCGTACACCGATGCCTCCGTGTCGCCGGCAATCCGCTCGTCGCCGCGAAACACGCCGTATTCGTTGATCTTCAGGCCGCCGGCCTGCGCGATCCTGCGCAGCGCGATGTTGTGCGCCTTCGATCCCGTGAAGTAGACGAGCGTCGCACCGAACGCATCGGCATCGACCACCCGCAGGTCGACCTGCAACCCGCTGGCGAGCACGACGCTCGATTTCGTCTTGCCGTGCGCGAGCACGCGCGCCACGTCGCCGTAGCCGACGAACGCTTCGGCAACCGCCACCGGGTCGCTCGCGGTAACGAGGATGTCGAGATCGCCGACCGTCTCGCGGCGGCGGCGGAAACTGCCGGCCGGCATGACCTTGCCGACGCCGGCGACCGCACGCAGGCGTTCGAGCAACGGCATCAGCGCATGCGCGGCGTCGGGCAGCAGGAAGCGCTGCGGTTCGCGCTGCAGGCGGTCGTCGATCGCTTCGAGCAGATGGGCCTCGGTCTTTGCGCCGAAGCCCGGCAGTTCGCGCACATGCCCGCTCTTCGCTTCGGCGCGCAGCTGTTCGAGCGAATCGACGTGCAGCGCGTCATGCAGCGCCTTCACGCGCTTGGCACCGAGCCCCGGCACATCGAGCAGCTCGACGATCGCGCCCGGCAGCGCCTGGCGCAGCGTCTGCTGCAGTTCGCAGGTACCGGTCGCGGCAATCTCGCGCAGCTTCGATGCGAGATCAGGCCCGATCGACGGAATCTTCCCGAGATCGTCGCCGTTCGCGATCATCGCCGGGATATCGCGACCGTAGTCGGCAATCGTCCGCGCGGCATTGCGGTACGCCCGCACGCGAAACGGATTGGCGCCCTGGATCTCGAGCATGTCGGCGATCTCGGCGAACACGGCCGCGCACTCGGCATTGTGGATCGGCATGATCGGCGTGGCTCCCTTCCACGTGGATGGCGCCGCACGCGTGCGCGACGGCGTCTGCCCGCCCGGCGCCGCATGTCGACGCCGCCGGGCGCCCGTTCGTCATCGTACGCCGCCGGCGCGCCGCGTGCAGCGCCGTTGCGGCCGCGACGTCAGAGCGACGCGCGCGGTGTCGTCGCGTAGTGCCGCTCGTAGATCGACTGGCAATGCGTGCAGCGTTCGGCGGTCGGGCGCGCGAGCAGGCGCTCGTAGCCGACCGAGCTGTCGCAGTCGATGCATTCGCCGTAACTGCCGTCGCGCATCCGCTGCTGCGCACGGCCGATCGCGCGCAGTTCGGTCAGCTTCATGCCGATCAATGCATGATCGACGTCGACGAACAGATCCGCGTTCGCCTCGTCGCCTTCGTCCGGCGCCGCGCCGGCAAGGTCCGCATAGGATTCCGACGCACGATGGTCTTCGCTCGTGCGGATCTCCGCACGCAGCGCCTGCTCGCTCTCGCTCAGCCGCTGTTTGAGCGTCTGCCGTTGTTGTTGGTCGAGCGACATGGCCGTCTCTCCTGTTCCGGGTTCCGCGCGGAAAAATGCGGCGCGCGGTATCGCGCCGGTGCGCGGCAGGCAGGCGCCACCGCCGCTGCCGCGTCCGGATGTGCGCCCGGCAGCACGAAGCACCGGACGCCTTCGACGCAGGATAAACCCATTGAACACGCGTGTGTTGACCGGAATCAGCCCGCCGGTCGCGCGCGCGGCCGGCGCGCGAAAACTGGGGACGGACGCGAAATCGCGGCCGGCCACGCTCGCCGCGCAGCCCGTCGGCGCAACCGCAGCGCAGCAATTTTCCGTGCGGCCCATTGCTTCTTCGGCGCGCGCGGCCCGGCATCCATCCGTCGACCGGATCGCTCGCGCAGCGCGCCGCCTCCTCAATGATTCGTCATCCTCAGAAAGCATTGCGCCCGATGAAGCCGCGCACGACCGTCAGCAGGATGATCTTCATGTCGAACCAGAAGCTCCAGTTCTGCATGTAGAACAGGTCGAACTTCACGCGCGCGGCCATCGCCTCGACCTTGCGGGTCTCGCCGCGATAGCCGTTCACCTGTGCCCACCCGGTGATGCCCGGGCGCACGCGGTAGCGGTACATGTAGCAATCGATCAGTTGCCGATAGAAGTCGTCGTGTTCGATCGCGTGCGGACGCGGGCCCACCACCGACATCTGCCCGAACAGCACGTTGAAGAACTGCGGCAGCTCGTCGAGCGACGTGCGCCGCAGGAACGCGCCGACGCGCGTGATGCGCGCATCGTTGCGCGACGCCTGCCGCACGACGCCCGGCTGCGCGCGATGCACGCGCATCGTCCTGAACTTCAGGATGTCGAACTCGCGGCCGTCGACACCCTTGCGGCGCTGCCTGAACAGCACGGGCCCCGGCGACGACAGCTTGACCGCGATCGCCAGCATCGACAGCAGCGGCAGCAACGGAATCAACACGCCGAACGCGAACAGCCGGTCGAACGCGAACTTCGCCCACAGCTCCGGCGCCGCGCGCGGCGTGGTCGCGAGATTGATCGCCGGCATGCCGAGGACGTCGGTCGCGGAGCGATCGACGACCGCCATCTGCCGGACGTCGGGCAACAGCCGCAACTCGACGAATTCGTCGCGCAACTCGCGCACGATGCGCTGGATCCGCCATTCATGCGACATCGGCAACGTGAGCCACACCTCGTCGATCCCGCCGCCGCGAATCAGGTCGCGCAACGCGTTCCAGTCGTCGATCACCGGGACGCCGCCGATGCCGCCGATGCCGCCCGCGGCAGCCTGGGCATCGTCGTCGAATACGCATGCGGCCATGAACGGGCCATTCGGCGCGAGCTGCATCCGCTCGATTGCCACGCGCCCGTATGCGGTTGCACCGACCACAGCGACGCGGCGCTGCCGTGCGCGCGGACCGTCACGCGTGAGCGCAAGGGCCAGCAGCGCCGCGCGGCCGAGCAGCAGCGCCGTGTCGCCGGCCAGCACCGTGCGCACGATCCAGCGGGTCGTGACCGTGCCGCCGCGATTCATGATCCACATCGCGGCGGCCACCGTCAGCACGCTCGCGCACACGACCGCCACCATCGTCTGCGTCAGCACGTGCGCGCCGCCCTGCGCCGCCACGCCGCCGCGCACGGTGCGCAGGTAGCGCGGCAGCAGCGCCACCGTCAGCACACACAGCAGCGCGATCGCGCCGCGCTGCGCGTCGGACAGTTCGCGCCACGCCAGCCCCGACGCCGCCTGCGCGGCAAGCGCCCCGGCCAGCACGAGCACGACGTCGGCCGCCGCGATCGCGGCACGCCGCATCGCATTCGTTCCACCGGACATCGACGGCATCGTCACGCACCATGTGCCGGGAATCCGCAACGCCCCTCCTGCAGGCGCGGGCGAACCGGCGCCGGCCGCACATTCCCGCGCGTGCCGAGCAAGCGACGATAGTCGGCGCGGATCAGGTCGTAACATTCGCACGCGTGATGTTCGAGGCCGTCGCGATCGAGCACCGTGATGCGGCCGCGGCGCTGCCGGATCAGCCCGGCTTCCTGCAGGTTCCCCGCTGCCTCCGTCACGCCCTCGCGCCGCACGCCGAGCATGTTCGCGATCGTCTGCTGCGTGACGGCCAGCTCGTCGCCGTCGATACGGTCGTGCGCGAGCAGCAGCCAGCGGCTCAACTGCTCGCCGACCGAGTGATGCCGGTTGCACAGTGCGCTGCGCGAGATCTGCGCCATCGCCGCCTGGCAGTAGTTGAGCAGCAGCCGGTACGTCTGCGGCGATCGCTCGAACTCGGCGCGCATCACGCAACTCGGCACACGATAGGCCATCCCGCCGATGCGCACCTCGACCCGGTTCGACGCCGCGACGCCCCCGACCAGCGTCCCCAGCCCGACCACGCCTTCGCGGCCGACCACCGCCACCTCGACCATCGCACCATCCTCCATCAGGTGCTGCACCGACATCATCGCCGTCGTCGGAAAATGCAGATGGCGCATCGGCTCGCCGACCCGGTCGAGCATCCCGGCCTTGATCCTGACCAGTTCGAGATGCGGTGCGATGGTGCGGATGCTGTCCTCCGGGAGGGCAGCGAGGATGGCATTCGCCGAGTAGCTCGAGTGAAGATGAAGCATGTCTGTATCCCTTTTATTGTCCGCGCCGCCTGCAGCCGCATGCACGGAACTCGTTATCGCGATGCGCGCCCGGACGTTGACAGCGGTTGCGGCCCACAACCCTGAATCCGACTGACCGTCGGCTTGTCATCACCGGATTGAGTCGACCGTCCCGTTTCGGCACGCGAGCCCGAATAAGCGATTTACGTGCCAATACCCGCCCATCCTTAATATATGAATCACATCCGATTTAAATCGACCGAATAACCGGCCTCAAACCGTAAAAAGCGTCTCATTTCCGGACACTCTTCCATGCGATGGACACAGAACGCCATTCGACTGACTAATTCCCGCACGTCGCGGCGGCACAACCGCATTGCCCCGCAACGCTTACCGGTCAATTACTTACAGTCGATTTTCAATTGTTTCCGTGATGAACCGGGCGGTATTTTCGAGCGCCGCCACGCTTCACACGCTCGTTTGAAACTGTCTCAGGCCTGAATCGACGCACTCATATCCGGCTCTGTCATCTACCGCACATATGCCACGCAAGCCATTGATTTAAATAAACAATCTTGCGACACCCGTTTATTTGTCAAATAATGTTCAATGTCCAACCGACACTTTCGCAGTACGATGCGCGGCATTGCGCGATTGATTCCCGCTCGGAGCTGAATGACAGGAACGCAGGCCATTCCATTTCCAGATGATTAATTCCATGAAAATGAATCATTAAATCCGCATGACGTTTTCACCCAATCGCAATCGTCAAACTTTGTGAAATGACGTCATGCGCAATTGCCTGAATTCAATTGCGTGCTAGCCTTTTTGCCAGCATCGTCATTCTGTTTTCGATGAACACAAGTCCGCACGATCGTGCGAAATTCCCGCCCGGGGATATCGCCGCGACGACGCGCGACCGCCACCCTGCGAGGATGTGCCGTGACTCACCAGGCCCCTGACGCCGTCGCGTACGCGAACGGCATGATCGAGCTTTCCCACAGCTTCGAAGCCAACCGGTTTCTCGCGGCCATCGACCGCGACGAGCTCGCCACGCTCACGCCCCACCTTCA
Organism: Burkholderia cepacia complex sp. TUM26381; assembly: GCF_057439935.1. Lineage (NCBI taxonomy): Bacteria > Pseudomonadati > Pseudomonadota > Betaproteobacteria > Burkholderiales > Burkholderiaceae > Burkholderia > Burkholderia cepacia complex sp. TUM26381. Next base: position 1,919,230 of record NZ_CM172007.1, read on the forward strand.
ACTGGTTCACCTGAAATCGGGGCAAGTGCTCTGCGAACCCGGCGAAATGCTTGCCGCGGTCTACCTGCCCGTCACGACCGCGATTTCGCTGCAGTACGTGTCGTCCGGCGGCATGACGCTGGAGGTCGCGGAGATCGGCAGCGAGAGCGTGGTTTGCGACGACGTGATCGGCGGCAGCGGCCGGATGCCCTGCCGGGCGGTCGCATGCCGCGACGGCTTCGTCTACCGGCTCGACCGGCGCGTGTTCGCCGCCGCGTTCGATGCATCGCCGGTGATCCGTCACCTCGTGTTCGTCTGCGTGCGGCTGCTGATGGCGCAGGTCTCGCAGATCACGTTCTGCAGCCGCCATCACGTGCTGAAACATCAGTTATGCCGATGGTTCCTGCTCGCGTTCGACCGCACGCGCAGCATCGAGATCCAGGTCACGCACAGCATGCTGGCGCAAATGCTCGGCGTGCGGCGCGAGACGGTCACGGATGCCGCCGGCGAAATCCAGAAGCTCGGCCTGATCCGGCAATACCGGAGCTCGATCGAGCTCGCCGACCTCGACGGCCTCGAAAAGATGTCGTGCGGCTGCCGCGCGATCGTGCGCGACGAGATGAAGCGCATCCTGTCGGCCGATTCGGGCGTACCGGCCGCCTCGCGCGCCTGATTGGCGTGCCGGACCGGAACGGCGCCGCGGCGCCGTCCGGGTTCCGGGTTAGCTGTTTGTAGGGTGGCGAACAGAACGTCGTGCCTGCCAATGGTCTACTGATGCCGGACTGCCGGGGGGACGTCAGCGCCTATCGCGCGTTTGCCCGAGCGGACGACACCACGCACGCCGGAGCAGCACGTGAAAAACGAAATCAGAACCATCCTGAAGCACGTCGCCCATCTCGAAGCCGCGATCGATTCGATCGGCGACGGGGACGACCTCTACGCAGCGGGCCTCTCCTCGCTCGACACGATCCAGCTGATGCTCGCGATCGAGAAGCAGTTCAACATCGAGATTCCCGACGAGATGCTGAACCGCAACCTGTTCCGCAGCATCGACGCACTCGCGGACACCATCGCCACGCTGCAACGCACCGAGCATTCCGCATGAGCGCGCTGCTCCCCGAACTCGCGGCCGACAGCGATTCGCATCGGCTCGACGAGGCCGCGCACGCCGTCGCGCAGATCGCCGCCCAGCATGCGGATGCGGTCGATCGCGACGCGCGCTGCCCCGTCGAGGCGATCGAGGCGATGCGCGCACGCCGGCTGCTCGGCGCGATGGTCCCGACCCATCTCGGCGGCGCAGGCGCGTCGCTGGACGACATTGCGTCGGCCTGTTCGATCCTCGGCCAGGCGTGCGCATCGTCGGCGATGGTGTTCGCGATGCACCAGATCCAGGTCGCCTGCATCGTCAGCCACGCCGCCGACCAGGGCTGGCACAAGCTGTTCCTGCAGCAGCTCGTGCGCCACCAGTGGCTGCTCGCGTCGGCCACGTCGGAAGACGGCGTCGGCGGCAACCTGCGCGCGAGCCAGTGCGCGCTCGAAACCGACGGCGGCGGGTTCCGGCTGCGCAAATCCGCGCCGACGATCTCGTACGGCGACTATGCGGACGGCATCCTCGCGACCGCGCGGCGCGACGCGGACGCACCAGCGTCCGAGCAGGTGCTCGTCACGCTGCTGCGCGACGGCTATACGCTCACGCGCCGCGGCGAATGGGACACGCTCGGGATGCGCGGCACGTGCAGCAACGGCTTCGAGCTCGACGCGCAGGGCGCCGCCGTGCAATGCCTGCCGGTGCCGTTCGCGAAGATCGCCGAAGAAACGATGGTGCCGGTCTCGCACATCCTGTGGGCCGCGGTCTGGATCGGCGTGGCCGGCGACGCGTTCCATCGCGCACACCAGTTCTTCCGCGCGCAGGCTCGCCAGACCGACGGCGCACCGTCGCCCGCGGCGCGCCGCATCGCCGAATCGCTCGCGCTGATGCAGGCGATGCAGGCCCGCGTCGACAACGTGCTGCGCCTCCATGCGAACGCGTCGGCCCGCTCGTGGTCGGCCGGCATGGCCTGGGCCGCCGAGATCAACACGCTGAAGACCTACGTGTCGGCGAGCGCGCTCGAAGTCGCGCACCAGGCGATGATGATCTGCGGGATGGCCGGCTACAAGCAAGGCTCGCCGTTCAGCATCGGCCGCCACATTCGCGACCTGCACGCGGCGCCGCTGATGATCAGCAACGACCGCATTGCCGCCAACACTGCGAGCCTGCTGCTCGCGCTGCGTCCTGCGACGCTGGAGAAACATACGTGAACGACCGCCTCGCCGTGCCCTCCACCGCCTCCCTTCCCGCCGACGCACCGCTCGACCGTGCGGGCGTCAACCCGCTGCGCGACGAACTGATCGACGCCGGCCTGCTGGTCTCGACCGGCATCCAGGGCCTGTTCGGCCGCAGCGAACGGTTCGAGCGCGTCGTCGAAGCGCTCGACGCGTTCGTCACGCGCCTCGGGGCTGACCAACAGGCCGAAGTGCTGCGTTTCCCGCCGGCGATGAGCCGCCCCGAATTCGAACGCAGCGAATACATGAAGAGCTTCCCGCAGCTCGCGGGCAGCGTGCACGCGTTCTGCGGCGACGAACGACAGCACCAGCGCGTGCTGCAATGCCTCGATCGCGGCGACGACTGGACGGAAAACCAGAAGCCGACCTACGTCGTGATGACGCCGGCCGCGTGCTATCCGGTCTATCCGGTCGTCGCGCGCGCGGGCGCGCTGCCCGCCGACGGCCGGATCGTCGACGTGTTCTCGTACTGCTTCCGTCACGAGCCGTCGCTCGACCCGACCCGCATGCAGCTGTTCAGGATGCGCGAGTACGTGCGGATCGGCACGCCCGAGCAGATCGTCGCGTTCCGCGAAACGTGGATCGAGCGCGGCACGCGCATGATCGACGCGCTGCGCCTGCCGAACGCGATCGACCTCGCGAACGATCCGTTCTTCGGGCGCGGCGGCAAGATCGTCGCGAACAGCCAGCGCGAGCAGAACCTGAAGTTCGAGCTGCTGATCCCGATCGAGCACGACGGCCGCCAGACCGCGTGCCTGAGTTTCAACTATCACATGGACCACTTCGGGCTGCTGTGGGACATCCGCACCGCGACGGACGACGTCGCGCACACGGGCTGCGTCGGCTTCGGCCTCGAACGGCTCACGCTCGCGCTGTTCCGCCACCACGGATTCGATATCGACGCATGGCCGCGCGAAGTCCGCGACGTGCTGTGGGGCACGCCATGAGATTCGTTTCCCGCGACGGCGAAGACGCGTCGTTCGAGGACGTGCGCCACCGCGCGCGCCACTACCGGCCACACCCGCTGCACAGCCAGGAAATGGTCTGGAAACAGACCAACTGCTACGTCGACATGTGGCTCGAGGTGCTCCGGTGGTGGGGCTTCAATCCGTATGCGGCACTGCCGTTTACGATCGCGCTCGATTTCGAGGGCGACCAGTTCACGTTCTTCAAGTTTCCGCACGACGAGCTGGAGCGGCTCTACGGGATCGTCGTGCAGGAACATTCGATCTACGAACCGCTCGACCAGCACATCGAAACGCAGGTCGCGCGCGGGCACCTGATGATCGTCGAGGTCGACGCATGGTTCCTGCCCGACACGCGCGGCAGCAGCTACCGCACGCAGCACACGAAGACGACGATCGGCATCGATGCGATCGACCGTGCGAAGCGCCAGATCGGCTATTTCCACAACAGCGGCTATTACGTCGCCGAGGATTTCGACTACAACGGGCTCGTCGGCGCCAGTTCGCCGATGACGCTGCCGCCGTACGTCGAGTGCGCGAAGCGACGCTTTGCGCCACTCGACGAACGCGCGCTCTGCGAAGCGTCGCTCGCCGCGCTGCAGCGCCACCTGCGGCGCCTGCCGGTCGTCGATCCGATCGCGGCATTCCGGCGGCAGTTGCAGACCGATGCGCGGACCCTCGCCGATTCGCCGCTCGAACACTTCCATGCGTATTCGTTCAACTCGGTGCGGCAGCTCGGCGCGAACTTCGAACTGTTCGGCCACTATGCCCGCTGGCTGCAGGCCAGCGGCTGCGTCGGACCGTTCGCCGAGATCCGCGCCGCGTGCGATCGCATCGCGTCCGAAGCGATGGTGCTGGAATTCCGGCTCGCGCGCGCCTGCGCGCGCGGCAAGGAAGAGCGCGGCGATTCGACACTCGAAGCCATCGAGGCCGCGTATGCGGACGTCGTCGCGTGCGCGCGGCAAATCGGTTCGCCGCTGCGCCACGTGACGCCCGTCCATTACGACGCGGCCCCCGTGCCGGCCATGCGGTGACGCGCGCACGGACCCTGCCCGCATGGTCGATGCTGGCGACGGCCGCGGGCGCCCTGCAGGCACCACGCGACCTTCCGGCCGACCACGGCGGCTGGATCGCGGCGCCGGTGCCCGGCACGGTCGCGCAGGCGCTTGCGCTGGCCGGCCGGCTCGACGAAGCCGGGTCGCTCGACGAGCGCGACCACTGGTACCGGATCGAATTGCGCGGGCGCGGGCCGCGCATCCTGCGCTTCCACGGCCTCGCGACGCTCGCGCAGGCGTGGCTCGACGACACGCCGCTCCTCCGCTCGGACAGCATGTTCGTCGCGCACGACATCCCCGTGTCGCTCGACGGCACACACCGGCTGACCCTCTGTTTCCGCGCACTCGCGCCGCACCTGCGCGACGCGCGCGCGCCGCGCCGTGCGCGTTGGCGCACGCGGCTGGCCGAGCCGGCCGCGCTGCGCACGGTCCGCACGTCGCTGTTCGGGCACATGCCCGGCTGGTTCCCGCCGTATGTGCCGGCTGGCCCGTGGCGCCCGGTCGACGTGCTCGATCCGGCCGACGGGCCCGTTCTCGCCGATTGCAACCTGCACGCGCGCGTCGAAGGCGACACGGGCTGGCTCGACGCGGAACTGACGTTCGCCACACCGCTGCCCGACACGCTCGCCGCGCGGCTGTCGTGCGGCGAACATCACGTGACGCTCGAACGGGCCGGCGCCGACCGGCTGCGCGCGAGCGTCGCGGTACCGAACGTGCGTCGCTGGTGGCCGCATACGCACGGCGAGCCGGCCCTCTACGCGGTCACGCTGCATCTCGGCGACGCACGCCGGCCGCTCGGCTCGACGGGTTTCCGCACGATCGAGATCGACACCGGTGCCGACGGCAAGGGCTTCGGGCTGCGCATCAACGGCGTGCCCGTGTTCGCGCGGGGCGCGTGCTGGAGCAGCGCCGCGCCGCTCGCGCTGCACGCGGACGACGCAACTTACGGCCGCCTGCTCGGGCTCGCGCGCGACGCCGGCTTCAACATGATCCGCGTTGGCGGCACGATGACCTACGAAGCCGACGCGTTCCATGCGTGGTGCGACCGGCTCGGCCTGCTGGTCTGGCAAGACTTCATGTTCGCGAACTTCGACTACGCGCTCGACGATCCCGCGTTCGCGGACGACATCGATCGCGAAGCGAGTCAATTCCTCGTGCGTCATCGCGCATCGCCGTCGCTTGCGGTGCTGTGCGGCGGCAGCGAGATCGCGCAGCAGGCGGCGATGTCGGGGCTCGGGCCGAAGCAGCGCTTCGTCGAGCTGACCGCCGACCGGCTGGCCGGCCACGCGGCCTCGCACCGCCCCGATGTCCCGTACGTGCCCGATTCGCCCGACGGCGGCGTGCTGCCGTTCACGCCGCGCGAACGCGTGTCGCACTACTACGGCGTCGGCGCCTACCTGCGCCCGCTCGACGACGCGCGCCGCGCGGACGTGCGCTTCGCGAGCGAATGCCTCGCGTTCGCGAACGTACCGTGCGATGCAACGCTCGCCGAACTCGGCTGGCCGGGCGTGCACGAGCCGCGCTGGAAGGCGGCCGTGCCGCGCGACCCCGGCACGTCGTGGGATTTCGACGATATCCGCGACCACTATCTGCAAACGCTGTACGACGTTGCGCCCGACCGGCTGCGGCGTGAGGATCCGGCCCGCTACTTCGAACTGTCGCGCGCGGTGATCGCTGACCTGATGCGCGAGACGTTTTCCGAATGGCGACGGGCCGGCTCGCGGTGCGCCGGCGCACTCGTGTGGCAGTTCCTGGATGCGATGCCGGGCGCCGGATGGGGCGTGATCGACGCCGCGCACCGGCCGAAATCGGCGTGGTACGCACTGCGCCAGGTGCTGCAGCCGGTTCAGGTGCTGCTCGTCGACGAAGGCTTGAACGGGCTCGACGTGCATGTGATCAACGAGCGCCCGGCGCCGCTGTCGGCGGCGATCGAGCTGGTCGCGCTGCGCGACGGCCGCACGCCGGTCGCGCGGGCCGGCTGCCCGGTGCGGATCGCCGCGCACGATACGGTGCGGCTCGGCTCGGCCGAGTTGCTCGGCCGTTTCTTCGACTGGACCTACGCGTACCGTTTCGGGCCCTGCGAACACGATACGGTCGTCGCGACGCTTCGCGCCGACGACGGCACGCTGCTGTCGCAGGCGTTCCATTTCCCGTCCCGCACGCATCCGGCCGTGCTGGCGCGCCGCGAACCCGGCATCGAGGCATGCGTGTCGCGCACCGGCGATACCTGGCACGTCGACATCGACACGCGGCACGTTGCGCGCCATGTGCAAATCGACGCACCGGGTTTCATGCCGAGCGACGACTGGTTCCATCTCGCGCCCGGCATGCCGGCGCGCATCGCGCTCATGCCGCTGGGAACCGGCGGAAAGCAACCGGCCGCTGACGCCAACGTACCGCCTGCGGTGGACATCCGCGCCGTGAACGCCGCGCGCGCGGTGCGCGCCACGCAGGCGGATTGACGCGACGCGCGCAGCCCCGCGAGCGTCGCGCCGTCGAATCTCAGTCGGACGAGCCCGTCCCGCGCGGCCGCTCGATGCCGTACGCCTCCATCCAGCGATACAGCGTTGCGCGCGACACGCCGAGTTCGCGCGCGGAAGCCGCGACGCGCCCGCGCGTGCGCAGCAACGCGGTTTCGATCGCCTCGCGCTCGATCGACTTGCGGATGTCCGCCACCGACGGCGACGCCGCGTCGAGACAGTATTCGAGTTCGAGGTCCTGCGCGGTGATCAGGCGCCCCTCGGTCATCACGACCGCGCGGCGCACGCGGTTGATCAGTTCGCGGACATTGCCCGGCCAGTCGTGCTTGTAGAGTGCCGTGATCGCATCCGTCGAGAACCCGCGCACGCGATGGCGCGCGTCGCCGCGGAAGCGCTCGAGCATGTGATGCGCGAGCAGTTCGATGTCCTTGCCGCGTGCGCGCAGCGGCGGCTGGTCGATGCGCATCACGCACAGGCGGTGGAACAGGTCGGCACGAAAACGCCCTTCCTCCATCGCGTCGCGCAGGTCGACGTGCGTCGCCGACACGATCCGGACGTCGACCGGCACCGGATCGCTGCCGCCGAGACGATGGATCGCACGCTCCTGCAAAAACCGCAGCAGGCTCGCCTGGCTCTCGTGCGGCAGATCGCCGATCTCGTCGAGCAACAGCGTGCCGCCGTTCGCGGCTTCGACATAACCGATCTTGCGCGCATTCGCGCCGGTAAACGCGCCGCGCTCATAGCCGAACAGTTCGGATTGCAGCAGATGCGGCGGAATCGCGCCGCAATTGACCGCGACGAACGGGCCGTTGCGCCGCTCCGAATGACGATGAATCGCGACGGCCGTCAGCTCCTTGCCCGTTCCTGTTTCGCCGAACACGAACACCGGTGCGTCGGTGCGCGCGAAACGCCGCACCGTATCGAACAGCCGCAGCATCGCGCTGCAGGTGCCGACGATGCCCTTTTCTTCCGATTCGAGCTGCTCGCGATCGCGTGCGAACAGGCATTCCATGCCGTACGCGTGGCCGACCGTATCGGCGATCCGCTGGTGCGACGCGGGCAACGTGACGTAGTCGAAGCAGTAGTCGCGCAACAGCGCGCGCACGTTCGGCGACGCGGTCTGGCCGACGTCCACGAGCGCCACCCAGACGACGTCTCGCATCGACGCGCAGGTCGACGCGATGCTGCCGATCGCATCGGCATGACCGCCGCTCAGGTCGAGGATGCCGCAGGTGATTTCACCGGACGTGTCGCGCAACTCGTTCGCATGCGCGACGATCGACACCTTCCAGTCGCGGCGCGACAGTTCTTTTCGCAGCATCACGGACGGCGCCTGCGTCCAGTAGATCAGCGGACGTTGCCCGTTACCGCTCCCCGCGCCGGCGCTCTTATCGCGCGTTATTGGCATATTCATAACGAACCATCACTATCTCCACTCCGCGAACCGTTCGCGTGCGCTGCGGCCGGCGGCGCATGGCCACCTGTCCGCGCTGCGTTTCCGCAGCCTTGGCGAAGATCGAAACTGCACACGGCGAGAACCCCCGGAGGTCGAGCCGGATGTCATCCGGCCTCGTTGTCATCGAACTCGAACGGAATGCGCGGCTGCGGGAGTCGCGACATTCCGGCTTTGAAACGACCCGCCGTCAGGCAGGACACCACGGCAAACGGAAATGCCGTCCGCATGTGCGTCGCGTCGTACACGACAGTCGCGCCCGATGCTGAACCGGATGGCCGCCAAACCGCACTCGGATTGACTGCCCCATTTCATTCGCCCCTGAATTTACACCCCGTTTCGAGATGGTCTTGTTACCAAAAGATAATCCTGAATCAGGCGGTTACACCACCGGTCACCCCGCGCCATGCGTATTTGATCACTGAGATTTGATTATCTACGACCATTGCCGTCAATCAGTGGCAAATACTACTTTTCCGCAAGATTGGCACTGCCGATTGCCTGCGATTCTCATCGAAATCCCCGAAAACGGCCGGCACCGCATGCCACGCACCGCATAATCACGCGCACCGCCGGGCCGCCGCCTCGCATCGCAGCGGCATGCGGCACGCTCGGCCGTTACACGTCGTAATCAACCGCGTCGCGGCACGCCGCCTGCTCGCAATGCCGGGCCCGTGCCTGCCATTTTGTGGCGACTTGCCGTTGCACGGCGAGAAACCGGTGGCGCCGGCCGCCGCTTCCCGCAATGCAGCATGGCCCCGGCACACCGGCGGCGACCCGCGGCCGTGACCGGTCAGATCGCGGGGCCCGCCGCGAGCGGAAGCAACGGCAAATTGCTGCGGCCACATCTGCGCGCGAACGGCAGCTTGTGGATGGAGGACGTACGTGCCGCTCAGGCACGCAGGGTTCCGATGGAATTCGACGAGGCCAACGCAGCCAGCGCCACAGCCGGCACCGTCATGCACGACCGGTCCGTCGTGAACGATCGCAATCTTCAAGTCCTGCCCCCGGGTGCGTCATTCGCATGCGATGTCAGCCAGCCGTGCATCGCCGCGGGCCGCCACGATGAATCAATTATGAAAAAGCGCCGGCCTCGACGATGTGTGCTACCGCACATTGCGCCACTCCCGTGGCGCGCGCATCGCCCCGCATCCCGCGCCGGCAGCGCGGATCCGGAGCGTGAGTACGCTTTCGAACAGACCGGTGCGCCGCGCAGCCGGATGATGAAGATCGCCGCGCAGCACGGAACGATCGCGTCCGTGCGGCGCGGCGTGCCGAAGGCATCACGCGAGGACCGCATCATGGAATGGCATTGTTGTGAATTCGAACATCTGAGCGCCGTCGATCTCTATGCAATCCTGCGCGCGCGCAACGCCGTGCTGGTGGTCGAGGACGCGCACACGCATCTCGACATCGACGGCAAGGACGCAGGCGCGCTGCATGTCTATGCGAGCGTGCGCGACGGCGACACGACGGAAGTCGCGGCCTACGCGCGCATCCTGCCCGGCGACGACATCGATCCGGACGTCGTGATCGACAAGGTACTGACGAGCGAGCACTGTCGCGACGACGACACGCTCGAGCGGCTGATCGGACGCGCGCTCGCGGCCGCGCAGGCCGCGTGGCCGGACACCGCCGTGCGCACGCACGTCCCCGCGCCGCGTCAGGCGTTCTACAAGCGTTTCGGTTTCCGCAAGGCCTACGGCCCGTATCTCGAACAGGGTGCGCCGTTCATCGGCCTGGTCCGGTCGGCCGACCGCGCGGCCGGCACACTGCGCCACCTGCTGTCCCGGGCCGTGTCGGCCTCGCGCTCGCGCAGCGACGACACGCATGCGGACGGGCGCGCTCACAGCCGGCTGCCCGCCGATACCGGAGCCAACCGATGACCCGCACCCTTCGCCCGGTTCCCGAACCCGATCTGCCGAGCATCCTGCCGGTGATCCTCGCCGGCGGCTCCGGCACGCGGCTGTGGCCGCTGTCGCGCGAGCAGTATCCGAAGCAGCTGATCGAGCTGATCTCGAACGAGTCGCCGCTGTCGGCGACCGCGCGCCGCCTGAACGGCATCACCAATGCATCGCTCGGCGACACGCTGCTGCTGGTGTGCGGCGAGCAGCATCGCTTCATGAGCGCGGAGCAGGTGCTCGGCCGCTCGGCGCCGGCCCGCATCCTGCTCGAACCGGCCGCGCGCAACACCGCGCCCGCATTGACGCTTGCCGCACTCGACGCGAGCGCCCTCGCGGACGATCCGGTGCTCGCGGTGATGCCGGCCGATCACGTGATCGTCGACGTCGGTGCGTTTCAGGACGCGATCGCACGCGCGGCACGTTACGCGCAGGAAGGCGCGATCGTCACGCTCGGCGTGCTGCCGCGTCGCGCGGAGACCGGCTACGGCTACATCCAGGTCGGCGAGCCGCGCACCGGCAGCCACGGCGGCCAAGGCGGCTACGCGATCGGGCGTTTCGTCGAAAAACCCGACGCGGTGCTCGCCGAGCGCTACCTGCAATCGGGCGACTACTGGTGGAACAGCGGGATCTTCGTCACGCGCGCCTCGGTCTGGCTGACGGCGATCGGTGCGCTCGCACCGGATATCCACGCGGCCTGCGAAGCGGCCTGGCGCGCGGGTGTCGCCGACGATCCGTTCTTCCGGATCGATTCGGCGGCCTTCGACGCGTGCCCGTCGGATTCGATCGACTACGCGGTGATGGAGCGCCTCGCGGAGCACGGCGAACTCGGCATCGAAGGCATCGTGGTGCCGCTCGCGGCCGGCTGGTCGGACGTCGGCACGTGGGACGCGATCTGGGAAATCATGCCGAAGGACGATCACGGCAACGTCGCACGCGGCCCGATCGTGTTCGAGGACACGCAGGACAGCCTCGTGCGCTCGGAGGGCCGCCTCGTCGCCTGCGTCGGGATGAGGGATGTCGTGGTGATCGAGACGCCCGATGCGGTGCTGGTCGCGAACAAGCACGACGTGCAGCGCGTGAAGAACATCGTCGCGCGCCTGAAGACCGACCGGCGCCCGCAGGCGAGCGAGCACCGCAAGGTGCAACGGCCGTGGGGTCATTACGATTCGATCGATCTCGGCGAGCGCTTCCAGGTGAAGCGGATCGTCGTCGAGCCCGGCAAGCGGCTGTCGCTGCAAATGCACTATCACCGCGCCGAGCACTGGATCGTCGTGCGCGGCACCGCGAAGGTGACGCGCGGCAACGAGACGTTCCTGCTCTGCGAGAACGAGTCGACGTATATCGCGGTCGGCGAAGTGCATCGTCTCGAGAACCCCGGCCGGATTCCGCTCGAAATCATCGAGGTGCAATCGGGCGACTATCTCGGCGAAGACGATATCGTCCGCTTCGACGACCAGTATGGCCGGCCGACCTGCGCACCGCCGGAACCGGATGCGCCGACGCCGCCCGCGCTCGCGCTGCCGACGGCGAACGATGCGCGCTGACCGCGCGGCCGGCGCCCGCAGGCCCCGCGTGCGTCAGCGCGCGACGATCGCCGCCGACACGACGTTCTCGATGAACGGTTTGCCTACCGCCTTGATGAAATAGGTACCCGCGCGGCCGTCCGGAAGCGGGAGGCTCGTCGCATCGGCCGGATAGCGGCCCGCCAGCCTGAACGTCGCGTCGCCGACCTGCTCGTACAGCTCGAGATGGTCCACGGTGTCCGGATGGGTGATCCGGACGGTCACGCTCGCGCCCACCGGCTGCGCGTCGATCGCGGTGCAACTGGCGATGCCGGTTTCGAGCGCGCTGCCCTCCTCGTAGTCGTTCCACGTGATCAGCTGGACGAACGGCAGCTGCTGCCGCACGCTGTAGCGCTCGTTGATGCTCCTGAACGTGTCGAGCCAGGTCCGGCCGCACGATGGCGCAAGAAATCGCGGCGCCGCGGCGCCCCACGATGCCTTCGTATCGTCGAACCCGCTCCACGCGCCACCGACCGTAATCGTCCCGGGCGGCTGGTTGCGCGCGATGGTGTAGAAACGCTCGCGATACAGCAGGTCGTGCCGCGTGCCGGTGGCTTGCGGCGTGGCCCACGACGACGGTTGCGCCCAGACATACGCGCCCTTGCTGTACGGAAGGTCGAAGCCTTGCGCGAGCGTATGAATCCAGTAGATGTCGGGGTACGCCGCGTGAATGCGCGCCCAGTCGGCCTTCCCGACCGCATCCATCCCGAACTCGGACACGACCGGATGGCCGTCGTAACGCAGATACTGATCCGACGTGAAGTATTCGCGGCTGATGTACGCCAGGTTGTGCAGGATCGTCCCGGTCAGGTCGCAGCCGCGGCACGCATTGAACTTGAAGGAGCCGCTGTCGATCATGATCGAGAACGTCATCCCGGGAAACTTCGCCAGTTCGGGCACGGACGCCCGCCAGGCCGTGTCGACGAAATGCCCCTCGCCGTACCAGTCGACGATCACACCGTCGATGCCTCTCGAACGCATGTCGGCGAAGGTACGGAAGGCCTGGTGCGGATCGTCGGATCGATAGCCGACGTTCACGCCGCGCGGGTCGGGGCCCCACCACGGCAGGTAGTGGGCCAGCACCTGCGTCGTGCTGCCCGGATACAGCAACGTATGCACGTCGACTTTCGATATCGACGACGTGCCGGCGAGCAGCCCGTTCGACGATCCCTTGAAATCGCGGCTGCCGGACGTATTGGCCGGCGCGATCGCCGCCACCCGCCCGCTGTCATGGCCATAGCCGCGACCGGCCGACAACGCCAGTGCGCCCAGCGCCACCGCCGCGATGCGTCTCAATGCCCGCATGACATTCCTCTTGCGTGAGTATCGCGGCCGCGCGGCGCGCGCGCGGCCCGTATGGTCGTGCTGGCCTTGTCCGATGCGACGCCTCCGCGTCGCGCCCTAGCGGCCAGGGTGCCCGCCGAGCCCCAGCCACGACGCAAGCTGCGCCGCGTAGCGCGACGTTGTGTAGGCCGAACAATCGTAGTGCCGGCCGGCGGTGCGCAAGTGACGGTTCAACTCGCCGAGCGCGCTCGTCAGGCCGGCCGGCGAATTCCGGTACAGGATCTTGTTGCCGATCTCGCTGCCGAACGTCGCCAGGCTGCCGATTTCGTGCGCGAGCACCGGCAACCCCAGCGTGGCGGCCTCGACCACCACGAGCGGCGCGTTCTCGGCCCAGACGGACGGCAGCACCAGCGCATCGTGAGCGCGCAGCGCATGAAACAGCTCGCCGTGGCCGAGCCGGCCCGCAAAGCGCAGCCGGCCGGCCTGCACCAGATCCTGGTGGCGCGTTTCGAGCTGCGCGCGCTGCGTCCCGTCGCCGTAGAGCGTCAGGCTGCCGATACGACGGAAATCCGTCTGGCGCGCCAGTTCGATGAACTCGTGGATACCCTTCTCCGCATCGAGGCGCCCCACGTAGGCCAGATCGAACCGTTCGCGATCGCATACGCGCGGCGGAAACGGCTCGGCCAGCGTGCTCACCGGGTTCGGCAACAATGCGCTTTTCGTGATGCCTCGCTGCGCCAGCGCCGTGCGCATGTAGGGACTCGGGCACAGGAACAGGTCGAATACGTTTCGCGGATTGCAGTACGCGTACACGGCATGCCAGTGCAGCTTCTTCACCGTGTCGTAGAGACGCCCGCGCGGGCTCGCAAGCGCGAACAGCCGCGCCGGATTCGACAGCGCATCGACCGGGACGGGCACCGGTTGCCCGTTGCGATAGGCCAGCAGATTCGGGTTGTAAAAGACCAGATGGTAGTCGTGGCACGTGAGATACGTGCGGAAGCCCTGCTCGCGGCGCCGCCGCGCGAGTACCGGCAGGATCGATTGCGTCAGCAGATTGTGGTAGTTGTGCACGAGAACGCGATGCGGACGCACTTCGTCGAGCAACGTCGCCAGCGCACTCGCCGCGGCCCGGTTCCAGCCGCGCGTGAGCGAGCCTTCGCCCGGCGGGAAATTCGTCTCGTCGAACGAGTACACGTCGACGTCCGGCATGTTGCGCAGCACTTCGATGGAAGTCTGGTAGACCTCCTCCGCGCCGCCCTTTCTCGCGTAGTCGTTGATCACGACGATGCGCGTCGTTTCCGCGCGGGAACCGGTCGACGGGAAGCCGTTCAATTCGGCATCCCGAACGCAGGTTCAACAATCCGGCATCGAGGCATGCCGCCGCAACCGTCAACCACCATCGCATTCGTCATCATCATTTGCATTCCGTACGGTCCATTCCATTCATGTCGGCAACCCGGGATTGCCGTTTCAAGCCGTCGATCGTCCGGGCCGGTCAGTTGCGGACCGGGTCTTGCGTCGCGTTGACCGGACGATTGCCGGCCGGCAGGTCGCCGCGTTGCCGCGACGCAGTCAGGCGGTGCGCGAGCCGCACACAGGGCGCTTCGCAATACCGGTAGCTTGCATACGACAATGCGATCAACGGCACGACGGGAACGATCATGTAGACGCCCAGCGGCCACCCGGTCCATCGGTAGTGTTCGCACAGCCAGTAAAACCCGAACAGCGGGATCGCATGAAACAGGTAAATCGAATAACTGACCTCGCCCAGCTTCGCCATCACGCGCAGGCGGATTTTCAATACCGTCGCCATCGTCACGAAGATCGCGATGCCGGCCACATACGCCAGCGACGACGGCAGATGAGCCATGTTGCGATGCCGCCAGTCGCTGGCAGCGCCGGCGAGCGCAACGCCGACAAGCATCGCCGTCAGCAGGCCCGCGACGGACCGGTACGTCAACGCGACGCCGCCGTGTCCGCCGCGCCGCCCTGTCACGCGCACCGTTTCGAACGGACGGTCGTAGGCCTGACGAAAACACGCGCCCCAGAACATGATCGCAAGGTGGTAAGGCATCGCCTTGTACTGGCCCAGCGTGTTCTCGGGAAAAACGCGCAACCCGAGCGTGATCACGAACACCGCGCACAGCGCGATGCAGGCGAGCGCGAGATCGCGCATCCGGTGCAGCCCGCCCCACCAGAACAGCACGAGGCAGAGCCCGTAGAAATACAGTTCCGTTTCGAGCGTCCAGTAATGGCCCATCACCGGCTCCTGCCCGAACGCGGTCGGGATCATCGTGGCATTGGCAACCAGCAACGCCGCGCTCACCGGCTTGCCGAACAACGTCCAGAAGACGACGCAGCCCACCGGAATGGACAGCCAGAATGCCGGATACAAGCGCAGGAAGCGGCGGATCAGGAAGCGCCGCGTGCCGGGTCCGGCGGGGCCGCGCAGGCTGACCGGAATCAGCAGGCCGCTGATGCCGAAAAAGACCACCACGCCGATCCGTCCGAAGTTGACGGAGCGCTGCAGCGTGTCGAGCCACTGCTGGGCGCCCGCCAGCGCCACGAACCGTTCGGCGTAGTGCGTCCAGATGACGAGCAGGACCGCGACGGCGCGCATCGCGTCGATATGGTCAAGACGTCCGGTGTTTTCGGAGGGCATCGTAAGGGTCGCGCAGAGGCCGGGCGGGTTCGCCAGAAGACAGGCGAGTTACCGTATCACCGCCCCTGCGCGCCGACTGTGCGACATCTGACACAGCCCCGCCTGCCCCGGATCACGCGGGCGATTCCGCGTTGACGATCCTCCCCGTCGTCGCACGACGCGCGTCGAGCCCCTTGACGAATTCGCTGCACAACCCGACCACGGCCTCGACAGCATGCGCGCTGAAGAGGCTGTGATCGAGATCGTCGAGCACGACGGCGCGCGCACCGGCGAAGCGCGACAGCCGCTTTCCGCGCGGGCCGAAATACATCGTCATCAGGTCGAGGCTGCTGTCGAATCCGCCGCAGACGAACAGCGTGCTTACCTCCTTGCGCTGCAAGGTACGCAGGATGTCATGCGGATCGACCGGCATCGTCTCCGCGCACGACCATCCGGCGATCCGGCGCCGCCACGCGCCGGTGCGGACCGACACCAGCATCGCCATGCGCTTCAGCACCAGCCGGACGAACGGCATGATCTTCCGGTCGCCGCTCAGCACCTGCTTCCATTTCTTCAGTTCGAAGAACGACGACCGGTACCCGGCCATCGAATTGGGGCGGTGCTGGCGCAGTGCGTCGGTCGAGATGCCGTCGGGCATGTGGAAACGCTGCAGGTTCACCGAGATGACGCCCGACAGCGCCCGCCCCACGAGCGCCGCACGCAGCGCACTGTACGCGCCCGAGCAGATGCCGAAGGACACGACCTGCCGGTACCCCTGCTCCTTCAACCAGTGGGCAGCCGTCGCGACATCCTCGACGACGGCACTCGAATAGACCGGCTGAAGCGCGTCTTCCGGCGCACTGCCGCCGCGCACCGGCGCACTGTCGCCGATCCCGCGCCCGTCGAACCGCAGCGATGCGATGCCGCGGCGCGCGAGCTCGCGGGCGATCCGCACCGACAGCCGGCTGTCGCCGACATGCGGACTCGCCGACGTGTTCGTGATCAGCAGCACCGGCCCACGGTCGTGCAACGCGTGCGGTGTGCACAGGATGCCGAACAGGCCGGCGACGCCGAACCGGACCGGCCGTTCGCAGGCTTCCGGCGTCCGGAGCATCAGGCCAGCATCCCAGTCCAGGTTCGACGCGGCGCGCGGCGCCGGGTCGTGCTGGCCCCCGGTGGCCGCGATCCAGTCGACGACCGCGTCGAAAACGCGCGTCGGCATGCTCGAGAAAGTCGTTTCCTGCATGAACGCCGCATAGCCGTCGAAAGACCGTTGCTCGACAGTACCGCCCAGCGCCTGGAGCCGCTTCTGCAGCGGTTCGCTGGCGCCGGCCGTCACGTCGACGATCAGCGTTCCCGAGGCCGGCGCGCCTGCGCCGTCCTTCAACGCGTCGACGGCGTCGAACGCATTGAGCCGCGTCCGGAACGCCGCACTGTAGACCTGTCCGAGCACGTTGAACGGCGCGTCTTTCGGCTGGGCCGCGCGCAATGGCGCGGCCAGCTGGTCGAGCCAGATATTGCGCATGATCGACAGCTCGCGCACGTAGCTGCGCCCGCTGGCCACCGGCGCCAGCAACACGAGCTGATCGACGTCGCGCGAGTTCGCCGCAAGCAGCGCGAATGCCGCGCCCAGGCGCAGGCCGCACAGCGTCACCCGCGTCACGCCGGTTGCCTCGCGCAATTGCGCGATGGCTGCGCACACGTCGTCGACGGCCGTCTCGAACTGGTCGCTCGCGCCGTCCGCCCCGGCGGAATCGCCCGTGCCGCGGTAATCGAAACGCAGCACCGGCATCCCGCTCGCGGACAGGCGGTCCGCCAGGTTCCGCATGCCGCCGTGACTCCAGACGGATTCGTGCCCGTAAGCGTTGCACAGGACGACGCCCCGCGTCCCGTTGCCCGGATGCAGCCATCCGAACCGTCCGCCAAATATGATCGGTCTCATTTTCTATTAGGTATCGGTGAAGAATGGGTACGGCGTCCTTCGGCCGGACTGCTGAATCGATCGGCCGCAGGACGGCAAATCGCTCGCGGAAGCCTTTCCTCTTTCCGGCATCCCCGCTGCACATGCAAGGTCCGGAAGCCGGCCGGCCGCGAGCCGTTCGGATCACGCCATCGAGGCCCTCCTGTCCGTTGCGCCGCCCGTCACGACGGGCTGCCTGCCGGCGGCGCGATCAGCGCGCGCCACCGGCGATCGAATACCGGCATGCTGAAATGCTGCTCGCAGTACGCGGCGAAGCGCGTCGCCGCTGCCACGACCCGATCCAGCTCCGCGGCCGGCTCGGCCACGAGCCGCTCGAGTCGCGATTCGCTCATCGCCAGCGCGTCGTCGTGGAACCCGAGCCCCTCGAAGGCGGCTTCGTTTCCGACCGGCACGCAACCGTACGACACGGCTTCCAGTACCTTCGACTTGATGCCGCCGCGCAGGAATGCGGGGCACAACGCAATCGAGCACCCGGTGTAGACATCGGCCTGCGTCGGCGCGAACCCGGCGAATTCGACGTTCGGAACGGCTGCGTAGCGGCCGGCCATGCGCCCGTAGATCACCAGCGGCGTGGCCGGCCTGACACGCGCCCACAGCGCCACCAGGTACTCGATCGCGAGCCGGTTCTGCAACTGGCGGTCCGAACCGATGAAGACGAACCGGAACGGCGCCGCCGGATACCGCATCGGCATCAGCGCATTCATCGGCGGCGCGATCACGTGCGTCTTCATGGCTTCGTCGCGCGTGAGGGACTGCCGCAGCGCATGCGCGTCTTCCGTGGAAACGAGCGTGACGGCATGCGACGACCCGATCGCCGCACGCTCCTGCCGCTTCAGCGCGAACGCTTCATAGCCCAGGAATGCGTTGCGGACCAGCCTCGCGTTGGCGAGCCTGACGAACGGCCGCGGAATCGACTTTTCCAGATACCCGGCCGACAACGGAAAATCCTGTTCGCGCAGGATGTTCGCGCGGCGCGACATCAGGTCGTCGAAATCCACGACGATCCGGCAGCCAGGCACGCTGCGCCGAACCAGGATCGCGTAGTCCACGAGCCGGATGCCGTCGAAATAGATCACGTCCGGCTTGAACGCGTCGACGGCGCGAAGCAGCGCCGCCCGCTTGCTCGGGTGCGAGAACATCGCCACCTGAAGCGCGCACGGCGCGCCGCGCAACACGCTCCATCCGACCCGCACCGCCGCGCCGACCTTTGCGCGCCAGCCGCCGTCCTCGAACACCGACCGGATCTTGAATTCGGTCACGTCCATGTGGTCGCCGATTGCCTGGCGGATGAAGCTCAGCGTGCGCTCCCGCCCGTTCGATACGTCTTGCGGAATGTCCCGCGTCATCACCATCAGCACCCGGCTTTTCACGAGTGGCCTCCCCGTCGATCCGAAACTTTCCCGATTCCATTCCCCGCCCGCACCGGCCCGGCTGCTCACGGCCGCGCCCGGTTGAAGACGAGATTCCCGAGCACCACGCACCAGAACGCGACGAGCGATACCGCGATGCCCGTCGAAGGCGCATACATCACCAGCGTGCGCGGCATGACGAACGGCGCGGCGACGATCGCCGCGACGATCAGCACCTGCTTGATCATGATGAGCCGGTAGCGGCGCACGGCCAGCAGCCACGTGCTCAGCCCCGCGTCGACGAACGTGGCGATCGCGCAGCCGGTCGCGTAGATCATGATCGGCACGCCCTGCACGAATGCCGGCCCGTAGATCATCAGGAATACCTTGCGGCCGACGAAATAGCTGCCGACCCATGCGACGCAGCCGACGAGGCCGAGATACAGGCCGAGCTTCAACGCCTTGGCACGCACGAGCGACTCGGTCCGCGCCGAAAAGACCATGCTCGGCGCCAATGCCAGCGCCAACGTCGTGCCGACCGAATTCCACTGCTCGACCAGCGACGCCGCCGACGCGTAAATGCCGAGATCGGCCTTGGAGACCAGCACGCCGAGCAACAACCGGTCCATCCGCAATACCAGCACGCTGGCCGCAATGGCCGGCCAGATCCGCAGCCCGCGCACGACCAGCGCTTTCGTGACGGCCGCGCTGCCGCGAAACGATTTCGGCGACTTCAACGCCAGCGCGCGATAGCGGCTGAACGGTGCCGCGGCCGCCACGCATGCCTCGAGCGGCCACGCGAACGCGGCGACGATCACGCCCATCGACGCGTGTGCCGCGACGTACAGCCACAGCACGCGGACACAGCTTGCATAGGCCCGCGCCCGCGTGATGACCCACGGCCTGGATTCGGCATAGGCCATCAGCGAACCGAGCGCGATCGGCTCCACGATCAACGCGAAAGCCGCGATCAGCGTGAGTTCGGACACGCTCGACGGTCGCATGACGATCACCACGACGCCCATGAACAGCAGCATCACGGTCAGCGTCAGCGTGAGCCGCAGGCGGAACGCGCGGTAGACGACCATGTGCCGCAGGCGCGGGTGCTTGCCGAGGATCGGCTGGATCACCTGTGCGCCGAAAATCAGCGCGACGCTGCCGATCACGTAGGCCAGCGACAACGCGAACTGCAGCTCGCCGAACAGGCGTGCGCCGTAGATGTTCGCAAACAGGTGATTGCTCGCGATTGCCGCGAGCGCACCGATGATCTTTTCGCACACCACGCCCGCGAACGACGAAAACAGCAGCCTGACGAACGCGTTCAAGATGTCCCCGTCCGCGTCGCGCCGGCGCGCTGGCGCCTCGCGTCGATGCAATGCCACCAGATCAGTGCGATCGCCAGGTAGAACAACGTGCGCGCGCCGAACAGCGTCCAGTAGTCGCCTTGCTGGATCGCATAGGTCGCGTAAGCGAACACCTTCGCGGTCAGCCACAGCATCACGACCCCGCCGCGCATCGCGACCTGGATCAGCATCGCGCTCGCCGCGCCGTAGACCGCGCCCGTCAACGCGACGAAGAGCGCGCCGCCCGCGTAGCCGAACCAGTAGACCGGCACCGCCACGTTGCCCATCGTGAACGTGACATCGTCGAACACGTAGGCTTTCAGGATCTCGGGCGTGCCGTACGACAGCATCAGGTCGCGCAGGCCGCTCACGGGTGCATCGCTGAAGAAGGTCGGTTCGGTGAACGAGCCCAGCGAACCGATGAAGCGTCCGAACGCCGCCATGCCCCCGAACGCCGGCGCGCCGAACAGGTGCGCGTCGCCGTCCACCACGTACCACGCCTGCCCCTGTTCGAGAAATCGCGACACCACCGTCTCCGCGATGTCCAGCCCCTGCCCCCGGTACGCGTAGAACACGGACACGCTGCCGATCACGAGCGCGATGACCGAGCCGATCCCCAGATAGCGCATTACCGGCTTGCCGTTCATCGCATGGATGGCGATAAACGGGATCAGAAAGGTCAGGCACACATGCAGTACGGCCATGAACTGCTCGCCGTGCAACGCCTCGAGCACCAGATCGGCGACGATCATGCCGACGGACACCGATCGCACCGTCTTGTTCGTGCTCGTGCAGAAGGTGCCGAGCAGCACGGCGACGAACGTCTGGTTGTTCAGGAACAGGTTGAACAGCGTGCTGTTCGACGCGTCGTTGCGCAGCGCGTAGCGGTTGACGCCGCTCAGCACCGCGAAGCCGCCCGTCAGGCCCGCCAGCACGCCCGTCGCGAGGATCGCGCCGACCAGCCCGAACCCGAGCGCGAGGCTGACCGGCACGCGCGTCATCCGCGCGCGGATCGGTTCGTGCACGGCGCGCTCGTTCAGAAACCGGCCGAATGCGAACAGCGCACATGCGACGAAAATCACGTAGAACGACAGCAGCCGGCTGAACGCGCCGTTCGCGACGCCGAAGATGTCCGTTTCCCGCAGGAATCCGCCGGATTCGATCCCCACGCCGGCGACGAATGCGGTCAACCCGATCACCAGCGTGTAGAGCGCCGACACCGCGAACACCGGGCGCGCGACGATCAGCGCGATCACGCCCGCCACCGCCACCAGCAACGTGCAGGTCGCGCTCGGCGCCATCGCGCCAAGCGCCGGCAGCATCGCGTTGAGTGTCAGCGCGAGCGCGAACAGCGTCGCCACGGTCAATCCCGTCACCGCCGCCGCGCGGCCGTCGGCTTGCCTCGCTCGCATCGCCGCCTCTTTCACGCTTGCGCCCGGCCCGCGCGCGGCCGCTCATGCACGGCCCGGTCGAGCGCACCGTGCAGTTGCGCGCTGACCGCGCGCGACGAGAAGCGCTGGGCGTTGACCCGCCCGGCGCTCACCAGCGCGTCCCGCAGCGACGGGTCGCCCGCGACGCGTTCGATCTGCCGGCCCCATTCGGCGGCATCCATCGCGTCGGCGACGGCCACGAACGACTCGCCCATCGTGTAGCGGTACACCGGCAGATCCGACGCGACCACGGGAACGCCGACGAACTGCGCTTCGATCACCGTGCGGCCGAAGCCTTCGTGCAGCGTCGGCGACACGTACAGGTCCGAGGCCTGGAAGAAATAGCCGAGATCCTCGTCGCCGACGTTCTCGACGAAATGGGCGGCGATTCCCGCCTGGGCGGCAATGTCCCGGCATTCGTCGCGGTTGGTCTGGTTTTGCGCGCTGCCCACCCGCAGCACCATCACGTCCTTGCGCCCGAGCGACGCCAGCGCGCGAAACAGCGTCGCGTTGTTCTTGCGCGTTTCGTCGGAACCGACGTTCAGCACGACCAGCGCGTCGTCGATACGGATGCCGAAGCGTGCCAGCAGCGTCGCGCGCGCCCGTTCGCGCACGGCAGCGTCAGCCGGCGCATAGCGATCGTCGAACGCATTGGGCACGACCTGGATCCGGTCGGCGCGCAGGCGAAGGTCCGCCAGCGCTTCCTGCGCCGTCACGTCCGAGGGCGCGAGCACGACGTCCGCGGTCGCGATCAGCGACTGCGTGAGCCTCATGTACGCGTTCTTCAGCTTCTCGACCACGCCGCGCACCTGCCCCGGACGCTGCACGTGATGCAGCACGATGCCGACCCGGCCGCCCGCCCAGCGGATCAGCGGAATCATGAAGGCCAGGTCCTCCTGATACAGCATGACGAAGTGCCCGGCACGCGCCGCCGCGACCGCGCGCAGCGGGTACAGCACGAACTGCGTCCAGTAGCGCCGGAACGAACGCGGCTCGGCCGGAATATCGACCGGCTCCACGTCGAATCCCGCCATTGCCGGAATGAAGTCGATGCATTTGAGGCTGTATCGCATGACGCCGTTCCAGCTCACCGGGCGCGGCCCGAGAAACCACACGACCCGCACCGCGTGCGACGCGCGCCGCAACCCGCCCTTGCCTGCCATCGAATTGCTCATGCGCTGCGCTCCTTGCCCAATTGCATCGAATCCTCCGTGCGATCAGGCGCGCGCCGCTGCGAAGCCGGCGCCGATCCGGCGAACGCCGCGCAGCGGCGACGGCACGAAGCCGTTGAACACCAGTCCGTCGATGCGCACGCCGATCTTGCCGAGGCTGTCGAGCGCGTCCGTCACGCCGGCCGCGCTCGCCGAACCCTGGCGCGCCACCAGCAGCGTCATGTCGGAGACGCGCGACAAGGCGGCGAGATCGGCCACCGGCAGCGCGGACGGCGCATCCACGACGACCATGTCGTATTGGCTCCGCAACGACGCGGCCAGCTTGTCCAGACGCGCGAGGTCGAACAGGTTGCGCGTTGACGCGCCCGGCGATCCGGCCGACAGCGCATCGAGCTGGCCGGCGACGCGAGTGATCGCCTCGTCGGCCGGCAGCGCGCCCTTCAGTACGTCCGACAGGCCTTTCGTCGCCGTGACCGGCAGATAGCGATGCAGCGCCGGTGCGCGCAGGTTGGCATCCACGATCACCGTCCTGAGCCCCTTCTCGGCATACAGGTACGCGAGATTCGCGGCAATCATCGACTTGCCCTGCGCGGGCGACGCGGACGACACCAGCACGACCTTCGCGTCGCCGCCATACGCCGCCAGCCGGTGCCGCAACGTCAGCGCCAGGCTGTCCATCGCGTCGGCCAGCGGCTCGTCGGCTGGCTCCTTCGTCGCGATGAAGGCCGGCGTGCGGTTCGCATCCGCGTCCGCCTGGCGGCGCGAATTCGGGAGAATGCCGAGCATCGGGATGCCCAGCGCCGCTTCCAGGTCATGCGGATCGCGAATGCGCCCGGCCAGCAATGCACGGCCCTGCGCCGCGAGAAAGCCCAGCATCAGTCCGATCACCGCACCGGCGAGGATCGCGACCAGGCGCTTCGGCCGGACCGGCTTGTCGCTGACGACCGCCTTGTCGACGATCGACGCGTTGCCGACCGTACCGGCTTCCGCGATCTGCAACTGCTGCGTGTTGTTCAGCAGCCCGACATAGAGCTGATTGTTGACCTCGACGTCGCGCGCCAGCCGCAGGTACGTCTGCTGCTGCGACGGCAGGCGCGCAGCCTTGTCCTTCAGCACCGCGGCCTGCTTGTCGAGTTCCTTCAGCTTGTTGGCCGCCGCCACGACCTGCGGTTGTCCCGGCACGTACTTCGACAACAGGTCCTGGTACGCGAGCTTGGTCTCGAGCCGCGACTTGTCGACGAAAGCCAGCTGCTCGACGAGCAGCCGGATGTCGCCCTGCGCGTCGATCGACCCCTGCTGGTTGCGAAACGCGTTCAGCGCCTGCTCGGCCTGCTGCAGCCGTGCCTTCACGATCGGCAGCTGTGCGTTGAGGAACTTGAGACTGCGCTCGGCATCGTCGGCGCGGCGTCTCGCGTTGAAGTTCAGGTAGGCGGCCGCGATCGCATTGAGCATGCGCGCGGCAAAGTCCGGATCGGCGTCCTCGAAACTCAGCTGCATGATGCCCGACTGCCGCTTCGTCTCGGTCACGCCGAGTTTCTTCAGGATGGCTTCGAGCCGCACGTCGGTGGCGATGCGCCGCACACGGAATGTCGCGCCGGGGCGCGCGACGATCCGCGCCACGTCGACGCGATAGCCGTTGCTTGCGGCCGGCACGCCGACCGCGCCGCTCAGCACTTCCTGGCCGCTGCGATCCGTCAGCCGAAACCGGTTGCCGTCGAGATAGTCGAACGTCAGCGGCTTGCCGATCTGCGCAGGCGGAACCTCGAACGTGCGGAACTCGAGGCGCTCGCCGCCCCATGCCCACGACGACATCCCGAGCGGCGCGTCGACGAGCCCGTTCGCGTCCTTCGGCATGAACGCCCCGATGAGGCCGCCCACGAGCGGAAACCGGCTCTCGACCGACACTTCGGCCTGTGCGGCCGTCGCGTTCATTGCGTCCATGACGACCGCGCGCGAGCGGACGATGTCGATTTCGCCGACCACGGCCGAATTCTGGATGTCGAGCGCCTTCGAGATCGACGACAGCGAGCCCAGCGCGCTGGCCTTGTTCTCCTCGATCTGGATCAGCGTGTCGGCCGAATACACCGGCGTTGCCGCGACCGCATAGACGATCGCCAGCAGCAGGCAGGCCGCGAACACGGCGACGAAGAGGCGACCGTGGTCGAGCACGTTCTCCAGCAAATCGATCGGCGACAACCGCGTCGCAGGCCCGGCAGCCTGTTTCGGTTCGTTCTGGTGTCCGGTCAATGCAGGTCGGTCCATCTTCATGCTGAACTCCAGAATGGAAGATCCGGCTGGCTTCGCCGCTTTACGCGCGTGTTGGTTCACATTCATTTCATTGAAAATCCGGCTGGAAGCCCTTCAGTGCCGCTCGGGAAACCGCTGCGCCGGGAATTGGGATTCCCCGCGCGTTTCCGCCCGGCCGGCGCCACGGCCGGCGGTTCGTTTCGAAGGCGTCGTACGATTCATTCCGGCCTGCAGCCGTCGATGCCGCCGCCGGCTACGCACGCATGGCGGCAATTCCCCTGCCTTGCAGCGCCGCGCCGATATCCGCCAGCCGTGCAACGACCTCGGCAGACGGATCGGCATCCGCATCGCCGGCCCGGTCGCCCACGAACAGGAAGCGACGCCCGACGCCGGCGCGCGCGCCGGCATCGAGATCGGACCGCTTGTCGCCGACCAGGATCGACGCGGACAGGTCGAGGCCGAGGTCGCGCCGCGCGTCGTGCAGCATCCCGGGCTGCGGTTTGCGGCATGCGCACGCCTGCCGGTAGCGGCCCATCCCGGCCACCGGGTGATGCGGGCAGAAATAGACGCGGTCGATTCTCGCGCCGCGCTCGTCGAACCTGCGGCGCATCCAGTCCATGAACGCGACGAACTGCGATTCCGAAAAATAGCCGCGGCCGATTCCGGCCTGATTCGTCACGACGACCACCTGGTGACCGGTCGCATTCGCCAGCCGCACGAGATCGAAGATGCCGTCGACGAATACGCAGTCCTGCTGGCGGTGGACGTAGCCGTAGTCGACATTGATCACGCCGTCGCGATCCAGGAACAGGGCTTTACGCTTCACTGGTTCGCGTCTCCAGCATGAGCGGAATGACAGTCTGCGCACGCCGGTAGTCCGCCGGTACGCCGATGTCGATAAACTCGGTGACTTCCGGGAACACACGGATGTCGAGCGCCTCGACCCGTTCGCCCAGGAAATCCTGCTCGAACGAAAATGTCGCCGGCAGCGCGAAACCGAGCAGCTTGCGCGCGTTGACGACATACGTGCCCGCATTGATGTAGCCCTGCGCCGGGCGCTTCTCCCGGAATGCCGACAGCCTGCGCGACGTCGCGTCGAAATCGAGCGTGCCGTAGCGCGACGCATCGTCGACCCGGGTTGCCGCGACGACCAGATCGGGGCATGTCGCGCGATAGAACGCCGACAACGCGCGCAGATCCAGATTCGACAACGTGTCGCCGTTCATCACGATCATGTCGTTCGCGCCGTATGCCTTCAGCGCGTGAACGATCGCACCGCCGGTACCGAGCGGCTCGTCCTCCTCGATCACGGAAATCGCGATGCCGAAGTCGCGCGACGCCACGAGCGCCTTGATCGGGCCGCTGCCGTAGCCGAGCGACAGCACCACCTCGGCGACCCCCTGCTGCAGGAGCGCTCTCAGCATCCAGCACAGGAACGGCTCGCCGTCGATCGACGCGAGCGCCTTCGGCAACGCGTCGCCCAGCACCGGGCGCAGCCGCGTGCCGAGGCCGCCGGCGAGGATCAGGCAAGGCAGCATCGCGCTCATGCAAAGATCCGCTCTTCGACGATGCCGCAGATGATGTGGCCGCACACGAGGTGCCCTTCCTGGATCTTCGGGGTCGATGCGGACGGAATCTCGATGCAGATGTCGGCACGCCCGCGCATCTCGGCGGCGCCCGGCCCGTTGCCGGTGAACCCGACCGACAACATGCCGGCCGTCCTGGCCACTTCCAGCGCACGGAGAATGTTCGGCGAACGCCCGGACGTCGAATACGCCCAGAAGATGTCGCCGGGGCGCCCGGTCGCCTGAATCTGGCGCTCGAACAGTTTCTCGTAGCCGTAGTCGTTGCCGATCGCCGTCATGACCGAGCTGTCCACGGTCAGCGCAAAGGCGGCGAGACCCGGCCGGTCGAAGTTGAAACGGCTGACGAATTCGCCGGCGATGTGCTGCGCGTCCGCCGCGCTGCCGCCGTTGCCCGCGAGCAGGATCTTGTTGCCCGTGCGCAGCGCCTCCGTCACGCGCTCGGCCACCTGCTCGATGCGCGCCAGTTGCTCGCGGTCGGATACGAGCGCCGTCAGGACCGACAGCGTCTGGCGAATTTCGCTCTCTACTCCGATCGTCATTGATTCTTTCTCCACGACTGGGCGCCGATGTCCGTGAACGTACAGTTCAGCACCTGGCCATTGATCCCGTTGTATGCATCGAGCGCACGCATCACGGCCGGCCGTTCGACCGGATCGACGAAGAACATCATGAAGCCGCCGCCGCCCGCGCCGGATACCTTGCCGGCCTTCGCGCCGGCCCGCACCGCGACCCGGTACAGATCGTCGATCATCGCGTTCGAGATGTTCTTCGCCATGCGCTTCTTCGATTCCCACGCGTCGCGCATCGACGCGGCGAACGCGTCGAAGTCGGCGCGCAACACGGCTTCCTTCATGCGCACGGCCTCGTCCTTCACTTCGTGCAGCGCGGCCAGCGAATCGACCACGCCTTCCGTCACGTTGCTGCTCTGTTCCTTGATGATGTTGGCCGACTCGCGCGATACGCCGGTGTAATACAGCACGAGCGACGCCTCCATCTCGGCCTTGATTTCCTGCTTGATCCGCAGCGGATTGACGATCACGCGATCGCCGTAGAACTCCATGAAGTTCAGCCCGCCGAACGTCGCCGCATACTGATCCTGCTTGCCGCCGGCAAGCCCCAGATCCTCGCGCTCGATGTCGTGTGCGAGATGCGCGATGTCGTATTCGCCGAGCGGCAGCGACAGCAGCTCGCAGAAGGCCCTGACCAGCGCGACGACGATCGTCGACGACGATCCGAGCCCGGAACCCGGCGGCGCTTCGGAACACGTCGTGATCGTGACGGCCAGCGGGTGACCGCCGTGAAAGTCGCGGACGATCCGGTTGTAGACGCCGACATGCAGCCCGAGCCCGTTCTGCACCTCGAGCACCGGCGACACGGGGCCGATCCATCGGGTATCCGTATCGGCCGCCACCAGTTCGACCTTCGCGTCGTCGCGCGGCGCGATCGACGCGTACGCAAACTTCTCGATCGTCACATTGAGCGCCAGACCGCCGAACCGGTCCGAATAAGGCGGCACGTCGGTTCCGCCGCCGCCCAGCCCCAACCGCAAAGGCGCCCTCGAACGGGCAATGAAGCGTGTCATGAAATCTCTCGCAGACAATGAGCCGGACGCCGGCACGATGCCGTTCCCGCCCCCGCACATTCCGCCGGGAATGCACGGCCATGTTCGTTGGCGCCACTATGCGATAGATGTCCGGGACGCTGCGTGCGATGGCTTACATTAAGCCGCCGCCGCGAAATCGAAGCGCCCAACCTGCGTTACGCTCTGTTCGCGGTCGGCACGGCGACGTGCGAACCGGCGGGGACATCGCCGATACGTCACCGGCCGCGCACGACGACGCCCTTCCGTCATTGCCAATTTTTGACAATCGCTTTCCGGAGCGATGCCGCGGTGGAACACGCGCCGGTCGATCGGTGCCGGAATGCCGCCAGGAAGCGTCATCACGATGTGCGGAACGAAGCGGGCACGCAATGACCGGCCCGCATTCGATCCGGATACCGTATCAATCGATTCATCGATGCTGGACACAAAAATGACAAACGCTCTACCGTTCGATTCCGTGGCGCCGGGCCACACTCGCACTGCCATGCGCGGCATGTGCATGGCGCTCTCCTTCGCGACCGTCGCGATGCTTTCCGCATGCACGGTGGTGCCGGGGCAGCACATGAGTTCGACCGCACTGCCGGTCACGACCGCCGACAACGGCGACGTGACGAGCGACATGCAGGTGCCGGTCAGGCAGATCGACCTGACGCAGATCGAGCAGATCCGCGCCGAGCAGAAGCGCGCGCCTGCCGCGTCCATCCCGCCGAACCTGTCCGCGAAGTCGGACATGTACCGGCTCGGCGCCGGCGACGTGCTGCAGATCACCGTGTGGGATCACCCGGAATTCGCGACGGCCGCCGGGCAACCCGTGCAGAACACGAAAGCCGCGGACGCCGCGCCGGGCTTCGTCGTCGACGGCAACGGCAACGTGCAGTTTCCATACGTCCCGCGGCCGATCCGCGCAGCCGGGAAAACCGTCGCGCAGATCCAGCACGAGGTCGGGACCGAACTCGCCAAGGTATTCGTCAAGCCGCAGGTCACGGTGCGGGTCGCGTCGTTCCGTGCGACGCAGGTCTACATCGACGGCGAAGTGCGCAACCCGGGCGCGCAGGCGATCAACGACATTCCGATGACGCTGATCGAAGCCGTGAGCCGCGCCGGCGGATTCGCGCCGACCGCGGATCAGAGCCGCGTCACGATCACCCGCAACGGCACGATCTATCCGCTGAACGTCGCGCAGATGATGAAGACGGGGAAGAACCCGGCGGACATCATGCTGAAACCCGGCGACATGCTGCATGTGAGCGCACGCGACGACAATCCCGTGTACGTGATGGGCGAAGTGGTCAGGCCGCAAGCCGTCGCGCCGCTGCGCGACGGTTCGCTCACGCTGAGCGAAGCGCTCACGCAGGCCGGCCAGCTCAACCAGCAGACCTCGAATGCCAAGCAGGTGTTCGTGCTGCGCAAGGCCGCCGACAGCGCGCCCGTCATCTATCACCTCGACATGCAGTCGCCGGTATCGATGCTGCTCGCGAACCAGTTTCCGCTTGCGTCGAAGGACGTCGTCTATGTCGACAACACCGGGCTCGTCCGTGCGAGCCGCGTGCTGAACCTGCTGCTGCCGGCGATCAGCGCCGGGTTGACCGGCGCGCTCGTGACGAAGTAAGCCGCCGCGTGTTTCAACCGGCCCGGTTCGATGCGCACGCAACGAACCGGGTCGCCCGCCTCGATCGGCTTCCCCGCAAAAACGCGCACCCCCAGGTACTTCTTACCCGGCCGCCCCCGCGCCATCGGGAACGATGACCGCCTTTCCACCCTGCCGCGCCACCGCGTCGAAAAAAGATCGTACGTATCGGTAGAAACACCGATGCTGTAGTCAAACTACATTCGTACGATTGGTCGCTGCAGAGAATCGCTACATCCGATTCGGCAGTGTCGGACGGTCCGCGTCGCCGTCCTCGATGCCCGGTCGGGCCCAACCGGCCGTAACGATTCCCCGCCTGGCCTGGCATGCCGACGCGCAACCACCCTGCATCGCCAGCCGAATGCGTCCGGTGCGAATCCATCGGACGAGCGCAGCTCCAGACATCATTCGAACAACCGGCAATACGATCATGGAGAGCAACATGCGGGACAAACTCTGGCCGGCCGTCGTGCTGGCAGCGACCCTCTGCACCACCGCCTACGCCGGCGACGCCGGTTTCAACTCACCGGGCGACGCCACCGACGCATTCGCGTCGGCCGCCGCGCAACGGCGCGCCGACCTGCTCGTGCGCAAGATGACGCTCGACGAGAAGCTCCAGTTTATTCATTCGCAATACGAAATGTCCAAGGTGCCGGGTGGCGGCGCCGGCTATATCCAAGGCGTGCCGCGGCTCGGCATTCCCGATCTCAACATGGCCGATTCGTCGACCGGCTCCGGCAGCACGTCGCAAGCCAGCACGACGTTCCCGGCGACGATCGCCGTCGCCGCGAGCTGGGATCGCCGGCTGTCGTACGACTACGGCAAGCAGGTCGCGATCCAGTTGCGCGCGCAAGGCTTCGGCATGGGCCTCGGCGGCGGCACCAACCTCGCGCGCGAGCCGCGCGGCGGCCGCCTGTTCGAGTATCTCGGCGAAGATCCGCTGCTCGCCGGCGACCTGCTCGCCGAACGCACGCTCGCCACGCAGCGGCAGAAAGTCATCGCGACGATCAAGCACTACGCCGGCAACGAGCAGGAGCACGGCCGGATGGGCGGCAACACGCAGATCGACGAACGCACGCTGCGCGAGCTTTACCTGCTGCCGTTCGAGATCGCTGCGAAGCGCGGGCGGCCCGGCAGCGTGATGTGCAGCTACAACCGCCTGAACGGCGCGTATGCGTGCGAAAACAATCACCTGCTGAACGACGTGCTGAAGAACGAATGGGGCTTCCAGGGCCAGGTCCAGTCCGACTGGGGCGCCACGCACAGCACCGCCGCCGCGATCAACGCCGGGCTCGACGAGGAAGAAGACGTCGGCTCGACCGTGTATCTGACGCCGGCGGCCGTCAAGCAGGCGATCGCGAACGGCTCGGTATCGACCGCGCGCCTCGACGACATGGTGCGCCGCAAGCTCGCCGTGATGATCCGCGTCGGCGTGATGGACGATCCGGCCAAGGGCGGCGGCACGATCGATTTCGCGGCCGCGAACCGGTTCGCGCAGGCGGCCTCCGAGCAGTCGATCGTGCTGCTGAAGAACGACGGCAACCAGTTGCCGCTGGCCGCGTCGGCGCTGTCGCGTATTGCCGTGATCGGCGGTCATGCGGATGCGGCCGTTCTGTCCGGCGGCGGCTCGGGCAACACGCGCGATCCCGTATCGGGGTCGTTTGCAGGCTGCGGCGGCCTGACGTTCGGGTCGTCGACCGGCTGCAGCTGGTGGCGCAATCCGTGGCTCAAGGTCGACGTGCCGATCGTCGCGGCCATCCGTGCGCTTGCGCCGGCCGCGCAGGTCACGTACGCGGGCAACAGCGACCAGCAGTCGCCGTTCCGCGCGTACACGCAGCAGGAAATCGACCAGGCCGCAGCGCTCGCCGGCCGCTCGGATGTCGCGATCGTCGTGGTCGCGCAGCCGGCCGGCGAGGATTTCGGCGATCTGCAGAGCCTGAGCCTCGCGAACCCGTCGAACCAGGACGCGCTCGTCGAAGCCGTCGCGCGTGCGAATCCGCATACGATCGTCGTCGTCCAGAGCGGCAATCCGGTGCTGATGCCGTGGAAGGACAACGTGTCTGCCATCGTCGAGGCGTGGTATCCGGGCGAAGCCGGCGGCAAGGCGATCGCGAACGTGCTGTTCGGCGCGGTCAATCCGTCAGGCAAGCTGCCCGTCACGTTCCCCGCGCGCGATCAGGATTCGCCGACCTGGGGGCAGAACGGCGCGTTCGACAACGATCCCGTCTACGCGGAAAAGCTGAACATGGGCTATCGCTGGTATGACGCGCGCAACATCAAGCCGATGTTCGAATTCGGCTACGGGCTGTCCTATACGCACTTCGCGTATTCCGGGCTGTCGGTGTCGAAGCAATGGGACGGTTCGCTGAGCGTCGCGTTCACCGTGCGCAACGACGGGCGCGTCACCGGCGCGGAAACGCCGCAGGTCTATCTCGGCGTGCCGTACAAGGACGAACCGCCGAAGCGGCTGGTCGGCTGGGAGAAGATCCGGCTGAATCCGGGCGAAGCGCGGCGCGTGCGCGTGACCGTATCGCCGCGGATGCAGAGCGTGTGGGAGACGTCGCGTAACGGCTGGCGAGTCGTGCCGGGCGGAACCGTGTATGTCGGTGCTTCGTCGCGCGATATCCGCCTTCAAGGCCATTGATCGCCGATGAATCGACGGGGGACGCCGGGCATCGCATGCCCGGCGTCCCCCGCGCTGGCCGATCCGCGAATCGCGTCTAGCGGACCAGCAGTGCCAGCAGTGCCAGCATCGTCGCGAGCGCCGCAATCGCGGCGATTCCCGCCACCACACCCGCCAGATGCGCGGCAACCACCAGGCCGGCCGGCAATCGGGAGGCGACGCCGGCCATCACGCGCCGCCCGCGTCCAGCGTATCGAGCAGCGGCCTCGCCAGATGCAGGACCTGGTACACCGTGCCCGCGCCGCCGCCGTCGTCGTCCGGTTCGTGTTCCGTGACGACGGCACGCGTCAGCCGCCAGCGCAGCGGGTCGAGACTGACGGCCGCCGCAACCACACCCCGCCGTGCCGCCACGTCGCGATTGCGCGCAACCTCCCGCGCAAGCGTCGCATCGAGGTCGGCATCCGCCGGAATCTCGATGGTTTCCAGGCGCGCGAACCGTCCCGTCGACGCACTGCCCTTGCGCGCATCGAGCGCAACCTGGGTGTCGATCGGCGCGCGGCCGAAGCTGTCCGTCACGACCCGATAGCGGCCGTCGGTCACGAAACCGGCGAACGCCTGCTCGTTACGCCACAGATAGAACGACGCATAGCCGTTTTCCGTCGCGCCGTAGCGGCCGGCCTCGCGCAGCAGGAATCCCTTGAACAGCAGGTCCGGCGTGTCGTCCCACAGCCTGCCGCGCTCGCGCACGCGCTGGCGGATGATCTCGAGGTCGTAATCCACCGGCAGGCGGTGCACGTAGTACGCGGTCAGCATGATCGGCTCCTGGCAAAAGAAAGGCGGGAATTCGGGACAGCCTGGAAACAGCGTAGAAGACCTTGAATCATTTGAAAAGACGATGGCAGAATATTTCAATGATTCGATTTTGAAATGGGTGCGTGTGCGATGAAAACACTCGACATCGAAGCCGTGCAGGCGTTCGTGCTGACCGCCGACCTCAAGAGCTTCACGCGGGCCGCGGAAGCGATGGACACGACGCAGTCCGCGGTGAGCCTGAAGATCAAGCGGCTGGAAGACGGGCTCGGCCGCCGCCTGCTGGAGCGCACGCCACGGCAGGTCCGCCTGTCGGCCGACGGCACCGCGTTCCTGGAACCGGCGCGCGAACTGGTGGCGGCTCACCATGGTGCGGTCGGCGCGTTCGGCACCGGCCAGCGGCGGCTGGTGATCGGCGTCAGCCACCATGTCGTCGGCGCCGATCTCCCGATGCTGCTGCGGCGCATGAGCGAGGCGGAGCCGACGCTCGTGCTCGAGATCCGCGTCGCCGCGTCGCGCGACGTGCTCGATGCGTTCGATCGCGGGCAGCTCGACGCGGCCGTCGCGCTGCAACACGACAGCCGGCGGCTCGACGGCGAAACCCTCCTGTCGGAGTCGTTCGGCTGGATGGCCGCGGCCGATTTCGAGTACCATCCGCCGCAGCCGTTGCGGCTAGCCACGCAAGCCGAGCCGTGCAGCGTGCGCCGCATGGCGGTCGGCGCGCTGGACGAAGCCGGGGTCGCGTGGACGGAAGTCTTCGTCGGCGGCGGCGTGGCGACGATCGGCGCGGCGGTATCCGCGGGGCTGGCCGTCGCGGCGCTCGGGCATCGCGTGGCGCCCGCCGGCACGGTCGACGTCGGTGCGCGATACGGGTTGCCGCCGTTGCCGACGCGCGACGTGGTGCTTCATTCGAACCTGACCGATGCACGCGCACGGCAGGCATTGCGCACGCTGGGCGCGGCGCTCAGGTCATCGGTCGGCACGCGTTGAGGTCGCACGCGTGGGTGCTGGTCGTATCGCTCACGCCTGGCCGATTCCGAACCGCCCCTCTCGGAGAGAACAAACATGCGTCCGCTGGAAGAACTGGTCGACGAACGCGAGTCCGCTCTGCCGTCACTGCTCGAGTGGGCGGCGGCAGCGGGCCATCGTTGCGAAATATTGCCGCCCTCGGATCGGAACGGCGAGATTCTCTCCGCCCTTCAGGTCACCACGCGCTCGCCCCTGGGGACCATCGCCTATTCGACGGGCGGCGTGCTCGTGGACGGCGGCTACCTCCGTCTGCTCGGCTCGGGCCATCACAAGATGCGCAGGGACATCGTCGGCTGGAATGACGGACGGTCTTCCGGTTTTCTGCTGGTCGCGGACGATGCCGTCGGCGGATTCTTCGCGCTGAACGGGGGCGCACTCGGGGAGGACACGGGTTCGGTGTACTACTTTGCACCGGACACGCGGGGATGGGAGCCCCTTGAGATCGGCTACGGCGACTTCGTGCGATGGTCCCTCGGCGACAGGCTGCACGACTTCTACGCGAGCATGCGCTGGCCCGGCTGGCAAGCCGATGTTCAGGGCCTGACGACGGACCAATGCTTCAGCTTCTATCCGTTCTTGTGGACGAAAGAAGGCTCGGTCGAGCACAGCAGCCGTCGGGCGGTCGACGTTTCCGAGGTGTACGCGCTCCAGATCGGCGCCGGTCCCGTGGCATCAGGGCAACCGTGATCGGGTATCCGGGCGCCGGGATCCAGCGCGATGCCGCCGCCGGGTCGCGTTTTGACCTCGTCGACCTGCTTCGATGCGCGCCACGGTAAAATTCCCCGTTCATGTCACCCGCCCGTGCCGGCCAGCCATGCCTGCCCGGGTCAACATCAAAGCCGTCATCGCGTTGATTTCCTTGTACTTTTCATCTTGCGGCGCATGAGTTACTCGCTCGCCACCACCTACATCAGCGAACTCGAGATCCGCAAGAGCCGCTTCATCGCGTATGCGCTTCCCGTCGACGACCGCGACGCCGCCATGCAGGTGCTGCAACGCCTGCGCGACGAGCATCCGGCGGCCACTCACGTGTGCTGGGCGCTGCTGGCGGGCGGCCAGTCGGGCATGTCGGACGACGGCGAGCCGTCGGGCACCGCGGGCCGGCCGATTCTCGAAGTGCTGCGCCATCACGATCTCGACGGCGTGCTCGGCGCGGTCGTGCGTTACTACGGCGGCGTGAAGCTCGGTGCGGGCGGGCTGGTGCGCGCGTACACGGATGCGATCGCATCGGCGCTGCTCGATGCCGAGCGCGTCGAACGCATTCGCTACGCACGCCTCGCGATCGAGATCGGCTACCCGGAAGAAGCGCGCGTGCGCCGCTGGATCGAACAGGCCGGGTATGAACTGGTCGACAGCGCGTACGGCATGACGGTGAAGCTCGTGATCAAGCTGCCGGAAACCGCCCAGGCCGATGCAAAAACCGAACTGTTCGATCTGACGCAGGGGCGCTCAGGGTTTCCGGACCTTTAAGTCATTGCGACGGCAGGCCCGCGCGGGTGCGACCGCCCATCCGGAGACTTCAACGGAAAGCCGGCCACGGCCCCGAGAATGCAAGAAACGGCGCAATCAGGATGATCAACGGCACCTGGCCGATCACGACCACGCCATCGGCTGCAAGGGTCAGCGGCGTCAACGGCAGCAACGCGATCTTCTGCCCTGCACTCAGCCGCTGCCGGACCTGGATGCTGTACGGCCGGTTGAAACGCTGGACATGCGCGGCGACGTTGTCGTTGCCCGCATTGAACACCTTTCCGGCAATCTCCTCGTCCAGCGTCAGCAACTGACCCGAGCGGGCAAATCCCAGTTCCGCAGCGCGACGTCGGATGTCGTCCGGTGCGTCTTTCCTGAGCGATAACGTGAACGATCCGGATACCGCGCCGGCATCGACGGTGAAGGTCCAGAACCGGGCCGTCAGGTACTCGCGAACGGGAGATTCGAGGATGTTCGCCAGATTCGGCGGAATATCGAAGATGTAGTGACGCGTCTGCCCGATAACGACGAGCTTCGACCGATCACCGGTCATCGCGAAGGTCTCGATCTGCTCGGTGTACGGATGATCCGAGAACAGATCCTTGGTCATGTGCGGCGCGCAGGCGCCGACGGAAAGCGCGCCGACCGCAATAGCGCCTGCGACGACGAAACGTCTGCGTGCCGGGTTCATCGGGCAATCCCGTTCGCGTTGCCTTGCGCAATCGCGCAGGCAGGCGCTTCTTCATGGGGATCGCCGCTGCGATCGCTAGCGTCGACACGCTGCAACCGCGCCGCGGCCATGCGGACACGCTCCGGTTCATTCACTTTTTATGCAGGCTCTCAGGTTCTCGCGACCGCATGGATTTCCCGGTGCGATCATATTCTTCAGCGCGTCCGGACTGCCCGTTTCGACATCGACGACGCTCATCGACGCGCACATTACGGCACGCTTTCGAAGCTGTCAATCCGACCTCGCGAAAGACTGTAAAACCCGTCAAGGCGAATCGCCCGCGCCCGGCGAAGACGCAAAAAAAGCGCGCCGCATGACGCGGCGCGCTTCTTCACATCAAACCCGGCCGGGGCGAACCGGTCAGTAAGTATCCGGCACGATCATGTTGTCCGGCACCGGCCGGCGGATGTAATCCTCGTGATGTTCACGCGGCGGCAGGTCGATCGGCGGGTGCGACACCTCGTGATACGGCACCTGGCCCAGCAGGTGGTGGATGCAGTTCAGCCGCGCGCGCTTCTTGTCGACGGCCTGCACGACCCACCACGGCGCCTCGGGAATATGCGTGCGCTGCAGCATCTCTTCCTTCGCGGCCGTATAAGCCTCCCAACGGCGACGGCTTTCGAGGTCCATCGGGCTCAGCTTCCACTGCTTCAGCGGATCCTCGATCCGGCTCTGGAAGCGCAGCTCCTGCTCATGATCGGTGATCGAGAACCAGTACTTGACGATCTGGATCCCGCTGCGCACGAGCATCTTCTCGAACTCGGGCACCGACCGGAAGAACTCCTCGTACTCGTCGTCGGTACAGAAATTCATCACGCGCTCGACGCCCGCACGGTTGTACCAGCTGCGGTCGAACAGCACGATCTCGCCGCCGGCCGGCAGATGTGCGACGTAGCGCTGGAAATACCATTGCGTGCGCTCGCGGTTGCTCGGTGCGGGCAGCGCCGCGACGCGGCACACCCGCGGGTTCAGGCGCTGCGTGATGCGCTTGATCGCGCCGCCCTTGCCGGCCGCATCGCGCCCTTCGAAAATGACGACGAGCCGGTGACCCGTGCTCACGACCCAGTCCTGCAGCTTCACGAGCTCGCCTTGCAGCCGGAACAGTTCGCGGAAATATTCCTTGCGCGCCTCGCGACGCTCTTGCGAAAACAGCAGGTCGTCGCCCTCGTCGAAGCGGCGGTCGTCAAGCTCCATCTCGAGTTCTTCGTCGTAGGCGTCGACGAGATCTTCCTCGAAGCGGCGCTGGCGCGACTCCATCGACGCCATGTCGGCGCGGTCGTCGGTCTCGGTGCGGGTATCGTTGTCGCCCATGGGGCCTCCTTCCATCATTGACGCAGCCAAACTCGGCCATTATCCCAGTGTCGCGCGTCAAATTCATGAAAATGGGCGGCCACCCCCGTCAGAAGCGGAAGTTCAGCAGCACGCTGGCCAGCACCGGGTTCGCCGAAATGTCGAACGTGTTCGATGCGAGTGTCCGGTTCGGCTGGCTGATGTCGAGCGTGATCTTCGTGCGCAGCGGGATGTAGGTGACCATTCCGGTGACCCAGAGCTGGCGCGTGATCTGGTAGCTCGCGCCGACGGTGAACACCGGCTCCCACACGCTCTTCACCTTCGCCGACACGTTGGTCCGCCCCGACAGCAGCAGGTCGCCGCCCGCGTCCCAGATCCGCTGGAACAGCGCCGGGTCGAGCAGCAGCGACTGCAGGCTGCCGATGTCCCCGCCCGCCGCGAGCAGCCCGCCGAGCGATGCCAGCTTGCGCTGGAACACGGGGTTCAGGTTCGTGTTCGTGAAGCGTGTATAGCTGATGCCGATGCCCGCAAATGGGCGAAAACGATCGTCGCGCTCGCCGAGGTAGTACTTGAACACGACGGACCCGAGCCATGCGCGCGTGGTCGCGAGCGGGTTGCTTTGCGTGTTCGCGAGGTCGATCAGCGGAAAGCGCCCCTGGACGCCGGCAAAAATGCGATCGAGCGGCAGCGCGATGCTGCCGTGTCCGCGCAGCGTCAGCACCGGCGGAATGCCGCCACCGAGTTCGGCCGCCCAGTTCTCCGAGAAAAAGTGAGTGAACGTGAACGCCAGCGTGTTCGAGTTGCTGAGCGACAGGCTCGACCCCGCGTTCTGGAAGCTGTTCAGCCCGAGCGCGTCGGTATGCGTCGTCACGGGCGTCGACCGGCCAGTCGTCGCGATGAAGTGCCAGCCAAGGCCGACCATGTTGCGGTCGTCGCCCATCAGCTGCTCGAGCAACGGCGGTGCCTGCGCGGCCGGCAGATCGGGCAGCCGCGACGGATCGACCGGATGCAGCTCGTACGGCATCCGGTCGGCGTGGACGACGCCGCCGGCCGGTGCGCCATCCGCCGCTGCATCGCGCGGCGCGGCCGGATCGCAGCCGCCGGGCGCACCGTTGTCGTCGAAGCCGATACCGTCCACGCCATCGTCGCGCGCTGTCGCGCACGCACGCCCCGCTCCGCCGGTTCGCTGCCCGAGCGTGATCTTGCGGGCGGTCAGCGGAACGGGGTCGGCCGGCGGCACGTCGACGGACGCACCGTCGCGCGCCGGCCCTGCATCGGTTGCCCACGCGCTCGCATCGAACCCGTCCGCATCGCCGCCCGGCCAGAAGCCGATCCCGTCGGCGCCCGCCTGCCAGCGCGGTTGCGTGTCGCCGTCCGGCTGCGGCGCGCCGTGCGCGGCGGCCGCGCACGCGAACAGCGTCGCGCCGAGCCAGCGCGACAGCGGGCGCACGGTGCCCGGCCGCGCGCGGCGGCGGGTCGTATCGCGAGTCGTCATCGGCTCAGGCCGGCACGCCGAACAGGCGCTGGCGGATCCGGTACAACGGCTCGAACAGCCATTCGAGCAGGCTGCGCCGCTCCAGCACGACGTCGGCCTTCAGCATCATCCCGGCGCGCAGCGACAGCGGCCGCCCGTCGAACGACGGCGCGCGATCGGCGAGTTCGACCCAGGTCTTGAAGTAGGTCTGCGGCGCAGCCGCGTCGCCGGGCAGGTTCAGCTCCTTCGCCGAGAACGCGACGGGCGAGATCGACAGCACCTTGCCGCGATAGGTGCCGAATTTCTCGACCGGATAGCTTGCGTACGCAACCTTCACCTCCTGCCCCTTCTTTACGAAGCCGGCCTTCGACGACGGAATGTAGACCTCGGCGATCAGCCCGTCGGCCTTCGCGGGCAGGATCTCGACGACGCGCGTGCCCGGCGGGTCGATCACGCCACCCTGCACGACGTCGAGCCGCACGATCTGCCCGTCGGCCGGTGCGTACAGCACCTGGTTCACGTTCTCGTCGATGTTGTATTCCTTTGCGTTCAGCTCCTCCTGCTTGATCTTCAGCTCCGCGTTCGCGCCGTCGTACTTGCTCTGCATCGTGTCGAGGTCGCCGCGCAGCTTCATCGCGTTCTTCGCGAGCTCGGCGCGGCGCAGCAGCAGGTCCTGGTACGCCTGCCCGGCCTGCAGGTACTGCGTGTTGACCTGGTTGTACTGCTCGAGCGTCACGACCTGTTCGTCGAGCAGCTGCTTCACGCGTGCGCGCCGTTCGCCGTACTCGTCGACGATGCGCTTCTGGTCCTGGATCTGCCGGTCGATCAACCCGCGGCTCTCGCCCTGCGCGGCGATCTGCTGGTTGATCTGCTGCACCGTCGACCGGTATTCGAGCTGCGCCGCGTCGATCTGCTGCTTCACCTCGACGCGCTGCCGGTCGAGCGCCATGCGCATCCCCTGCACGTTGTTCGCCTGGCTGACGAAGCTCGTGTCGCGCGTCACCGCGAGCAGCTTCTGGCCGGCCTTCACGTGCTGGTCCTTGCCGACGTAGATGTCGCGCACGGCCCAGCCCGGCGGCGCACTGACGCCGATCAGCCCCGAGCGCGGCGTCAGCATCCCCGACACGCTCTCGGTATTCGCGTAGCTCAGTTCGACGAGCGCGGTCACGAACATCGCGAACATCGCGAGCGACAGGTAGCAGAAGAACCGCATCGACACCGGCACGTCGACGACGCCGTGGATCACGGTGCCGAAGGTCGTGCCGCGCGCGAGCTTGCGCGACGGCTTCTGTTCTCGGAGGACGGAGTTCCAGGTCGGCATGGGGCAGGCTCGTCAGGAGCGACGCCGCGCGACCGCATCGAGCAGCGGCGTCGGCATCAGGTAAGGCGTGAAGTGTTCCCAGAAATGCCATTGCTCGGGCTGGCGCACGAGCGCCTGCTCGAGGCGGTCGACGATCCGCTGGTGTGTCGCGCGCACCGGCGACGCGTCGTCGTCCGCGCCGAGCATCGGCGCGAGCGGGCTGGCCGCGAGTTCGGTGAAATGCACCGCGCAGCGATCGCGGAACGGCACGCCCGTCGCATACGCGACAAGCAGCGGAATCCCCTGCTCGACCGCGAGCTTCACGCCGCCGCCGGCCATCCGCACCCAGCGCCCGCCGAGCCGGCAGCGGTTGGTCTTGCCGAACTTGCCGTGCAGGTCGGAGAACAGCAGGAACACGGGTGCCTCGCGCCGCAGGCTCGTGATCAGCCGCCGCAGGTGCACGCGCTCCTCGATGTCGATGAACTCGACCTCACCTGCGCCGTATTCGGCGACGAGCCGCAGCGCATCGTCGAAGAACGCACCGGGCGCATCGCGGTGCATGATCACCATCAGCTTGCGGTCGTCCGGAATCATGAAGCGCAGCTTCGTGACGAACAGCATCAGGTTGCCGAAGTGCAGCCCCGCGAGCATCAGCGGGCCGCCGCGTGCAAGCGCCGCCCGCAGCTGCTCGTCGCCTTCGCACGCCATCCCGTCGATCATCGACTTCATCGATGCGAGGCTGTGCGTGCGCAGCTTGAGGCCGGCGAACTCGGCCTCGAACAGCTCGCGCACGACCGCAGCCGACACTTCCCGCACGCGCCGCGGATCGTCGTTCAGGTGCGCGCTCAGCATGTAGGCGACCGCGCGCTCGATCGATTCGCGAATGCACGGAAAGCAGCGCAGGCATGCCCCCGAGCACCAGCGCATCAGCCGCAGCCCGCGCGCGGGCGACGTGCGCAGCGCGACCGCACGCACCGCGCGACGCACCAGGAACGCATACGAGAACGGATTCAGCAGAAAGAGTCGCCCGAGCATCACCGCCTCTCCTCGTTCATGCGCCACGCGCCGGTCGCATCGGTCAGGACGCCCTCGTGCATCTGGTAGATGCGGTCGACCATCGACAGGATCGACGCATCGTGCGTGACGAGCACGATCGTGGACGGCAGCGTCAGCACGTTGCGGCAGATCTCGTGCGTCGTCGCCTGGTCGAGATTCGACGAAAACTCGTCGAGGATCAGCAGGCGCGGCTCGCAATACAGCGCCCGCGCGATCAGCAGCCGCTGCATCTGGCCGGCCGACAGGAATTTCTGCGTATCGCCGAGCGGCGTGTCGTAGCGATGGTCGAGCCGCTCGATCTCGTCGTGGATGCACGCGAGCTTCGCCGCG
This sequence comes from Burkholderia cepacia complex sp. TUM26381, assembly GCF_057439935.1. NCBI lineage: Bacteria > Pseudomonadati > Pseudomonadota > Betaproteobacteria > Burkholderiales > Burkholderiaceae > Burkholderia > Burkholderia cepacia complex sp. TUM26381. The sequence goes on from NZ_CM172007.1 coordinate 1,961,325, forward strand.
TCGAACATCGCGCCGATCCGCGGTGCCGGCGCGAAGTTCGTGATGTTGTCGCGAATCGTCCCGCGAAACAGCTGGTCGGACTGCGTGACGGCCGCCAGATGCTTGCGGTATTGCCGCAGGTTCACTTCCGCGAGATCGACGCCGCCGACGAACAGCGTGCCGGGGTCCGGCCGCACGAGCCCGCAGATCAGGTTCAGCAGCGTCGTCTTGCCGCTGCCGGTGCGGCCGACGATCGCGATCTTGCTGCCGGCCGGCACGTCGAGCGCGACGTCGCGCAGGATCGGACGGTTGCCGCCCTTCGGCGTGTACGACAGCGCGCGGATCGCCAGCGTGCCGTCGAACCCGTCGACCGGCCGCACGACCGCATCCGGCGCGGGCTCCTCGGTCTCGGTCTGCAGCACGTCCGCGACGCGGTCCATGTGCACCTGCAGCACCTTGCGGCGCACGTAGAGCTGGATCGAATCGATGAACTTGTCCGCGAACAGGTTCTTGTACTGGATGAACGCATAGATCACGCCGATCGTGCTCTGGCCGTGCATCACGAGCCACGCGCCGTAGGTCACGATCACCAGTTGCTCGACGTGCACGATCCCCTTCGAAATCGCATCGAACAGCAGTTGCAGCCGTTCCTGCTGGCGCATCGCCTGCAGCTTCTGCGTGAACGCGTTGACCCACAGGCTGCTGCGCGCGGTCTCGGCCGACAGCAGTTTGATCGAATGCGCGGAACGGATGTTCTCGATCAGCAGCGCATCGGCCTCCGCGCCGCGCGTGAGGATCTGCGACATCGCGTCCTGCAGTTGCGGCTGGATCGCGAGCCGGCTCAGCGCGAACAGCACCATCCCGGCGAGACTGATGCCGGCCAGCACGGGGCTGTAGTACAGCATCAGCACGAGCGTCAGCGTGCAGGTGACGATATTGAGCAGCCCGCCGACGAGCCCGTCGACGAGAAAGCGCCCGACCTCCGACACCGACGACACGCGCGAAATCGAATCGCCGGTGTTGTGGAACAGGAAATAACCGATCGGCAGCCGCGCGAGATGGCCGACCATGTTCGCCGACAGCTGCTGCGACACGATGTTGCGCAGGTAGCTCTTGATGTTGCCGACGAGGTTCGCATACAGCGTGTCGAACAGGAACACGATCGCGAACAGGATCGTCAGCAGGTACAGGATGTCGACGTCGGTCTTCTTCAGCGCCTCGTCGATCGTCAACTGCACGTACGACGGGCCGAGCAGCAGCAGGAGCTGCGCGGCGACGCCGCCCGCAACCCCGATCGCGAGGCTCTTGCGGATGCCCGTCAGCCCTTCGAGGTAGTCGCGCAGCCGGATCCGGTCGGCCTGCCCCGCCCGCGTGAAGCCGATGTCCGGATTCAGCTCGAGTGCATAGCCTGTGATGTGCGTGAGCGCCTGTGCGAGCGGCAGCTTCGTCTCGCCGAGCGCCGGGTCGACGATGTGCACGCTGCCGTAGCCGACCTTCGTCAGCACGACATAGTGGTTCATTCCCCAGTGCAGGATGCACGGCGTCTTGAGCGCGTCGAGTTCGCCCGCGTCGAACTGCAGCCCGCGGGCGCGCAAGCCGAGATCGTTCGAGATCTCCATCAGGTCGAAGAACGACAGCCCGGAATCGATCCGGACCGGATAGCGGTTGCGCAGCGTGCGCAACGTCGTTTCGCGCCCATGCCACGACGCGATCATCGCGAGGCAGGCGAGGCCGCACTCCGTCACTTCGTCCTGCAGGACCGGACGGACTTTACGCGTATTGAAGAGCATGGTCGGGCACCCGGGGCGCGACGACGCGCCGCCCGGGCCTGACGGTGCGGGCCCGCGGCGGATCGTGCGCGATACGCATGGGCGCAGCCGGCACGCTGCCGGCTGCGACGGAAGATCGGTGTTACCGGCCGCTCAGCGCGACGAACCGAGCGACATCCGGAACTGTTCGACGGCGCGGGTCTGGTACTGGGTCATCAGGCCCTGCAGCGTGGTCCCGATCGACTGATTGACGAGATCGACCGTATAGGCAGCCGAATTGGAGTAAAGCGACGCGCCGCCGCGAATCTGGCGGGCCTGTTCTTCCGTGATGTCTCGCATTTGTTGTGGCCTTTATATTTTCGGAATGCCTTCAGCTGTCAGCCAATCGCAAACCCAATGGCCGTTTGCTTTATTACGGAGATAATCCGGCACTCCTGCCTCCCGATAATCGCCCGATCCCGAAACAATGCATTTCGGAGTCGCTTTATTTCCACTGCGGCGATCGATTCTTTTCCTTCTGTTTCGCAGCATTTCGCGCGGGGGGCGCCTCCCCGCGCACGGCGGTTACTTGCCGGTGTTATTGAACGTCTTCGGGTTCTGCAGGTAATTGCCGAGGCTCGGCAGGAACTGGCCGAGCGCGGTTACCACCGGCGCGGCGTCGACAGCGAGGCTACCCAGCGAGCTGATCGCACCGCCGCCATGCACATTCCTGACCTGTTCCGTCGTCATGACCTTCATCATTCTCTCCTCGTAAAAATAAAGATGATGCAAAGAACCTTCATTGAAAGACAAACGGCCTTTAATCCCTAGCGACTTGTTAATCTAATAATCACTGCGATTACGAGCCGAAATCAGGCTATCATGCGGTCGCATCGGAATTCAATGGAGGACACACTCTTACAGGTGCGTTTTCCGATGTGTGACAGGTGGCAGACATTCACGCTGTTCGAATTTCAATTTCAAAACGTTTAAATCCCGCCGCAATGCATTGCGGCACGGGCAGGAGACGGAGACGGCCATGTTTGAAACGAGGCGCGCGAATCGCGGATCGGCGGCACCGGATACGGGTAATTCCCTATCAAGATTTTCGACTAGGTGGAATCCCCGACTTGCAACCATGACAGCGTTCGCTGTAACGATGGCCGGCATGTCGGCAAGCACGCATGCGTTCTGCCTCGATACGGCCTACCAGTACGCGGCCGTGCACGATCCGCGCTACCTGCAGGCGCGCAGCGAATACGATGCGGCTCGCCAGAAATTCCCCGAAGCGCGCGCGCAGATGCTGCCGCAGGCCGCCGCGCAACTCGAATGGGGGCGCTACGGCACGCACGCGAACCTGTTCGGCATCGACGTCAGCGGCTCGAGCAATGCCGCGTACGGTTCCGCGCAGGTCACGCAGGCGCTGTTCAACGTGCCCTACCTGTACGACATGCGGCGTGCGACGGAGTACGAGGAATCGGCGAAGCAGAAGCTCGAGGTCGCGAAGCAGGACCTGATCCTGCGCGTCGCGAACGCGTGTTTCGACCTGCTGAGTGCGCGCGAGAAACTGCAGTCGGCCGACGACGAGGTCAGCGCGCTCACGCGGCTCGAAAGCGATACGCGGCGCATGGCGCAGCTCGGCATGAAGACGATCGGCGATACGGCCGAGATCGAGGCGCGCCGCAGCCTCGCGCAATCCGACGAGGCACTTGCGCAGACCGACGTCGACGCGCGTCGCGCCCGCTACGAGACGCTGCTCGGCTCGACGATCGACTTCACGCGCTGGCCTCGGCTCGCGATGCGCGGGTCGTCGCCGCGCATTCCGTCGGGCGAGTACGCGCCGCAGGACAACCCCGCGTACCGGCAGGCGTATCGCGACGTCCAGGTCGCGCGGCTCGCGGCGAAACGCGTCAGCGCCGAGCATTTGCCGACCGTCGACCTGTTCGCGTCGTATTCGCGCGGGCTCAACCCGAACCTGCGCGGGCTCACCGATCGTTCGGACTTCCATCAGAGCGCATTCGGCGTACAGGTGACGATCCCGATCTTCTCCGGCGGCAGCGTGTACTACCGGCAAGTGGAAGCCGAGCACGTGACCGAGCAATACCGCAACCGGCTGCGCGAGGTCGAGGAGCAACTGGGCACCGATCATCGCGAGGCGTTGTCCGCGCTCGAATCGGTCGGCAAGCGCATCCGCGCGCTGCAGCAGTCGCTGCAGGCCGCACGGCTCGCGTACGATTCGTCGATGAAGGCGCATCAGGTCGGCTACAGCACGACGTACGAAACGCTGAACCTGCGACGCGACATCTCGGGCATCCGGCAGAAGCTGTTCGACAGCTACCTCGATGCGCTGAAGCTGCAACTGAAGCTGAAAAGCGTGCTCGGCACGCTCGACGAACAATCGCTGATCGCGGTGGACGGCTTCCTCGAAAGCAACGCGGCGACCGACCGGAGCTGAACGCAATTCGATGCCTGTCGCACATGCCATATAACGTTGTGTACGCAACGTTATCGAGGAAGGCCGATGCGCCGGCCGGTCGCTTCATCGGCACCCGCGCATCGCGATTCCGTCTCGTCGCTTCCCGCAAGCTTGCGTCCGACCCTGCACGTTCGTGCCGCGCAATGTCCGGTCCCGACCGCGCATGACACCGGCCGCCGCCCGTTCACGACGTGCAGGGGTATACGCGGTGTTGCGTCGAAAAAAAACTTTGCATAGAGTGCTTCCCATCGATCCGGTGGACAAAGACGTCCCACGATCGTGCGCAGCGCGATCCCGATAGCCCGCGCTACGCTGGCCACGCATCCGGCCACCCATCCGCATTCCCGTTATCCGACAGCGTTGTCGGATGAACGGACCGGCAAAGAAGCCCTTGCCTCGCTCGTCGAGGCAAGGGCTTTTTTTTGTCTTTCGAAAACGCACGTCTTCACCTGAACCAGGAGCACACCATGCGTCATGGCGATATTTCCAGCAGCAACGACGCCGTCGGCGTCGCCGTCGTCCAGTACAAGATGCCGCGCCTGCACACCCGCGCCGACGTGATCGCGAACGCCCGCGAAATCGCGGAGCGCGTGGTCGGCATCAAGCGCGGCCTGCCCGGCATGGACCTCATCGTGTTTCCCGAGTATTCGACGCACGGGATCATGTACGACGCGAAGGAGATGTACGACACGGCATCGACGATCCCCGGCGAGGAAACCGACATCTTCGCGGCTGCGTGCCGCAAGGCGAACGTGTGGGGCGTGTTCTCGCTGACCGGCGAGCGCCACGAGGAACACCCGGACAAGGCGCCGTACAACACACTCGTGCTGATCAACAACCAGGGCGAGATCGTGCAGAAGTACCGCAAGATCATGCCGTGGGTGCCCGTCGAAGGCTGGTATCCGGGCGACTGCACGTATGTCGCCGACGGGCCGAAGGGGCTCAAGATCAGCCTGATCATCTGCGACGACGGCAACTATCCGGAAATCTGGCGCGACTGCGTGATGCGCGGCGCCGAGCTCGTCGTGCGCTGCCAGGGCTACATGTACCCGGCGAAGGACCAGCAGGTGCTCGTGTCGAAGGCGATGGCGTTCATGAACAACTGCTACGTCGCGGTCGCGAACGCGGCCGGGTTCGACGGCGTGTATTCGTATTTCGGCCACTCGGCGATCGTCGGCTTCGACGGCCGCACGCTCGGCGAATGCGGCGAGGAGGAAAACGGCGTGCAGTATGCGGAGCTGTCGGTGAGCCTGATCCGCGACGCGCGCCGCAACATGCAGTCGCAGAACCACCTGTACAAGCTGCTGCACCGCGGCTACACGGGCAAGATCGGCTCCGGCGAATCGCCGAACGGCGTCGCGCAATGCCCGTTCGAGTTCTACGCGAACTGGGTGAACGACCCGGACGGCACGCGCAAGGCCGTCGAGCGCCTGACGCGCGCGACACCCGGCACACCTGAATGCCCGATCGAAGGCATTCCGTCCGAAGCGCCCGCGCACCGCTGAGCCCGCGCCCCGCCCGGCCGTTCGCGCCACCTGCGCGAACGGCTCCGCCTCACTCTGGAGCCCTCATCATGCTCGGTGTCGCTCTCTTCTTCATCGGCGCGGTGCTGGTCGTCAACGGCGTCGCGCTCACCGGCCGCATCGAACCGCGCGACGCGGCCGGCCTGAACCTGCTCGTCGGGCTGCTTGCGCTGCTGATCAACCTCGCCGGCCTCGTGCAGGCATCCGCGCCGCCGCAATATTTCTCGAGCGCGGGCGGCCTGCTGTTCGCGTTCACGTACCTGTACCTCGCGGCCGTCCAGTGGCGCGGGCTGCAGGGCGCCGGCCTCGGCTGGTACTGCCTGTTCGTCGCGATCAGCGCGCTCGTCTATGCGGGCACGTCGAACGACATGCGTTTCGGTGCGATGTGGCTGCTGTGGTCGAGCCTGTGGTTCCTGTTCTTCGTCGCGCTCGGCCTGAAGCGGACCGTACGCTTCCTGCCCGGCTACACGATCGCGATCGGCGTCGGTACCTGCTGGCTGCCCGGCATGCTGATGATGACGGGGAGGTGGTAATGAGCGCACGCGATACGCCGCTCGCCGCCGATCCGCTCGCCGGACACCGCATCGCCGACGCGCCGTTCTACCAGGCGGCCGGCGCCGAAGCCGACTGGTTCGAGACGGCCTGCCGGCATCGCCTGCCGATCCTGCTGAAAGGGCCGACCGGCTGCGGCAAGACGCGGTTCGTCGAATACATGGCGTGGCGCATGGGCCTGCCGCTGATCCAGGTCGCGTGCAACGACGACACGTCGGCGGCCGACCTGACGGGCCGCCATCTGCTCGACGCCGACGGCACCTACTGGGCCGACGGGCCGCTCACGCTCGCGGCGCGGCATGGCGCGATCTGCTATCTGGACGAGATCGTCGAAGCGCGCCCCGACGCGACGGTCGTGATCCACCCGCTGACCGACTCGCGGCGCGTGCTGCCGCTCGACCGGCTCGGCGAGGTCGTGCACGCGCATCCGGATTTCCATCTGGTGATCTCGTACAACCCCGGCTATCACGGCGAACACCGGCGGTTGAAGCCGTCGACGCGGCAGCGCTTCGTCGCGATCGACTTCGGCTATCCGGATGCCGCACACGAGGCCGATGTCGTCGTGCGCGAAAGCGGCGCCGACCGCGACACCGCACGCCGGCTCGTCGATCTCGCGCAGCGCACGCGTGCGTTGGCGCAGGCCGGCAACGGCCTCGACGAAGGCGCGTCGACGCGCCTGCTGGTGCACGCGGCCCGGCTGATCGCCGCGGGGCTCGCGCCGCTCGACGCGTGCCGGATCGCGATCAGCGACGCGGCAACCGACGACGCCGACACGCGCGCCGCGTTGCAGACGATGGCCGCCGCGCACTTCGCGACATGAGCGCGCTGCACCTCGCCCGCTTCCTGCACGGAATGAGCGCGCAGGAGACCGACGTGCGACTCGACGATGCGGCATTGCGCGCGACGCTCGGTCACGCCGCGTTGCGCGTGCCGGGCACGTTACCGCCCGATGCGCGCATCGCGGCGGCCGCGCACGCGCTTGCGCACTGGCGGCATTCGCCGCCCGGCGAACCGGCCGACACACTGACGCCGATCGGCATCGCGGTTGCCGGCCTGATCGAGGATGCGCGTGTCGAGACGCTGCTCGCCCGGACATGGCCGGGGCTGACGACCTTCTGGGCACCGGCGTTCACGCCGATCGACCGCGAAGGGCTCACGTTCGGTTGCCTGTGCGCGCGGCTCGCGAAGGCGCTGTTCGATCCGTCGTATCGCGACGGCAATCCGTGGGTCGACAAGGGTGTGCAGCTGTTCAACGCGAAACGCGATGCACTCGACGACTACCGCGCATTCCGCTCGATCGCGTCGCGGCTCGCGAACGATCTCGGCCAGATGCGCGTGCGCTTCGAGCCCGACGACGGCGCATGGCTGCGCTATCGCGACGACAACGCGTGGCTGTGGGCGCAACCGGCTGCCGCGTCGGAACGAGCGGGCAACGAAGGCGTCGAGACGTCGGCCGCGACAGGCGGCCACAGCGACGAACCCGACGACGAACCGCACCCGGCACCCGACGCGCCGCGCTATCCCGAATGGAATTGCCACACGCAACGCGAGCGCCGCGACTGGGCGACCGTCGTCGAACGCGCGCCCGTCACGTCGGCGCCGCCGCGCTCGCTGGCCACGCTGATCGAAGCCGACCGGCGCGCCGCGAAACGGCTGCCGTCCCCGCGCGCGTCGGAGCCGATGCGACGCGTCGGCCGCCAGCTCGACGGCGACGCGCTCGACGTCGATGCCGCGATTGCCGCACGCATCGCGCGCCGCGCCGGGCATGCTCCCGATCCGCGCGTGTTCCGCCACCGCGTGCCGCACGATGCGCACGGGCCCGTGCTGATCCTGCTCGACCTGTCGGCGTCGACGGCCGCGCACGTCGCCGCGCTCGAAAAACGCGCCGCATTCGTGCTCGGCGACCTGTTCGACCGGCAGCGGCGGCGTTGGGCGGTGCACGGCTACACGTCGGACGGCCGGCATCGCGTGTACTACGCCCGCTTCAAGGATTTCGGCGATGCGTTCGACGCCGGCCGCCGCGCGGCGCTGCTCGCGGCCGACGCCGGGATGAGCACGCGCACCGGTGCGGCGCTGCGTCATGCGCTGGCGCTGCTGCGGCGTGAAGCGGCCTGCGCGCGCGCCGCCGTGCTGATGATCGGCGACGGCGAAGCGGCCGACATCGACGTGTTCGACCCGCGCTACCTCGTCGAGGATGCACGTTACGCGGCACGCCAGGGCCGGCAGCGCGGCGTCGCGATCGCCGGTTTGTCGTTCGGCGCGCCGCCCGGGTTGTCTACAATACTTGGCATCGGCCCGCGCTGCGTGCACGCGGCGAACGGCGACGCCCTGCCCGCCGTCGTCGCGCACGCGGCCGGCCGGCTGACCGCGTGACGGCCCTACCCGCAAGCATCAGGATGGACGAATGAACAGTGTGAAGGTTGGCGTATTGTTCTCGCAGAGCGGATGCACGTCGCACCTTGGCCAGAGCCAGTTGCGCGGCACGCTGCAGGCGATCGCCGAAATCAACGAAGCGGGCGGCGCGAACGGCTGCGAGATCGTGCCCGTCGTGCGCGACGCGTGCTCGGACCCGGCCGTCTACGCGCGCCTCGCCGAGGAGCTGATCGCCACCGAGCGCGTGAACGTGCTGTTCGGCGGATACATGTCGAGCAGCCGCAAGGCGTTGATACCGATCGTCGAGAAGTGGGACAAGCTGCTGTTCTACCCGACGCTCTACGAAGGCTTCGAGTTCTCGCCGAACGTGATCTACACGGGCGCCGCGCCGAACCAGAACAGCGTGCAGCTCGCCGCGTTCATGACCGCGCAGTTCGGTGCGCGCGTGTACCTGGTCGGGTCCGACTACATCTACCCGTACGAGTCGAACCGCATCATGATCGACCTCGTCACGCAGCATCCGGAAGGCCAGATCCTCGGCGAGGTGTACATGCCGCTCGTCGCATCCGAGCAGGATTTCGCGGCGGTCGTCGAGGACATTCGCGCGAAGGCGCCCGACTTCGTGTTCAGCACGCTCGTCGGCGACAGCACGGCCGCGTTCTACCGCGCATACGCGCAGGCCGGCCTCGATGCACGCAAGATGCCGATCGCGAGCCTGACGACATCCGAGATCGAACTCGGCCAGATGGGCGCGGCCGCGGCCGGCCACTACACGTCGTCGCCGTATTTCCAGACGATCGATTCCGACGTGAACCGCCGCTGCATTGCACAGCTCAAGGCGCGCTTCGGCGACGATGCGAGCGCGTCCGCGCCGTGGGAAGCCGCGTATTTCCAGGTCCACCTGTTCGCCAACGCACTCGCGCGGGCCGGCACCGACCAGCGCGACCGGCTCGTCGAACATCTCGCCGATGCGGAGTTCGATGCGCCGCAGGGGCGCGTGAAGATCGACCGGCTCACGCAGCACACGTGCCTGTACCCGCGCATCGGCTGCGCGACGGCCGACGGCAACTTCACGATCGTGCGCGAAGCGACGCGCCGCGTGCATCCCGATCCGTACCTCGTCACGCATTCGCTCGGCGACCGCGTGCACACGCCCGACGAACTGAAGGCGTAACCGACGATGCGCGCCCGCACCCCGATCCGCTCGACGCCGCGCCTGCTCGCCGAACTGCGCTCGCTCCGCGTGATGGTGTACTACCCGGACGACGACAACGGCCTGCTGCTCGTCGAGCAGCTGTCGCGCATCGGCTGCCCGACCGAGCAGCGCTGGCCGCCGCCCGCGGCGCTGCCGGAGAGCGTCGATCTCGTGATTCTCGCGGTCCGGCCGGACCTGCTGCACCTGTCGATCCCGTGGCTCGAGGACGACGCGCGGCCGCCCCTCATCGCCGTCACGACCTACGAAAGCCCCACGATCCTCGAACTGATGCTGCGCATCGATGCGCAGAGCGCGGTCACGACGCCCGTCCGCTCGTTCGGCCTGTTGAGCGCGATGGCGCTCGCGTGCCACCAGAGCCGCCGGCACGACGAATACCGGCGCCGCATCGCGCAGCTCGAACAGCGCGCGATGTCCGTGCGCACGCTGCAGGAAGCGAAGACGCTGCTGATGCAGCACAACGCGATCAGCGAGGAAGAGGCGTACCAGCAGATCCGCTCGCAGGCGATGGAGCGGCGCATCTCGATCAACCAGCTCGCCGAGCAGATCGTGCAGGCGCATGCGCTGCTGAAGCGGTGATCCCTGCCCGTGCGCCGCGCGTCAGTCCGGCGGCGGCAGCACGACCGTGTCCTCCGGCCCGAGCACGCGCCCGTCCTGCGCACGCAGCTCCAGCTTCCTGACCGGCAGCCCGGCCTTCCGGTCGACGAGCAGCACGTGCGCTTCGTCCGGTTCGAAGAAGAAATCCTCGCCCCACTGCCGCAGCGCGACCAGCAGCGGAAACAGCCCGCGCCCCTTCTCGGTCAGCACGTATTCGTGATGCGCGCCGCCGTCGACGGCCGGCACGATGTCCATGATCCCGTGCGCGACCAGGTTGCGCAGGCGGGCGGCCAGGATGTTCTTCGCGAGGCCGAGGTTCTTCTGGAATTCGCCGAAGCGGCGCAGCCCGTCGAACGCGTCGCGCACGATCAGCAGCGACCACCAGTCGCCGATCGCGTCGAGCGGGCGGGCAACGCCGCAAAGGGAATCTTCGTGCGTGGTTCGTCTGTTCATCGATGCGTGCGGCGATGCCGTTCCCGGAGCGCGGGCTGGATGGCAGTCGTTTCCGTTGACATAAATAGTTGCAATATAAAACCCGTTCAGCAAAAGATCCATTCCGGGAGCCCGACTGTTCACGAACGATGAACGGCACGACGGCTTCATCCCGGATTGATGCGCGCAGCGATCATATTCAGGCGATATTCCCCCCGCGTTTTCGCCCTCCGTCGCGCCCTCCCGCGCCATCGCCCTCGCCATTCGGCAAGTGGACCGACGATCGAATAGGTTGCAACTTGAAACCGCATATCCTACGCTTCGACTTGGTTTCAACTTGAAACCAATCTATCCGACTACCGAAGGAGCGCTCGATGATCCGGTCCGATGCCACGTTCGACGGCACCTTTCCTTTCGCCCCGCATTTCGACGACGCATCCGGCTTCCGGATGCATTACGTGGACGAAGGCCCGCGCGACGGCGAAACCGTTCTGTGCCTGCATGGCGAACCCACGTGGGGTTATCTGTTCCGTCATCTGGTGACGGCACTGCGTCCCCACTACCGCGTCGTCGTGCCCGATCACATGGGATTCGGCAAAAGTGCGACGCCGCAGGACCGCAGCTACTGGCTGCAGGACCACATCGACAATCTCGAGCATTTCGTGCTCGCCCGTGGCCTCGACCGCATCACGCTCGTGATGCACGACTTCGGCGGCCCGGTCGGCATGGGGCTCGCCGCACGGCATCCGGACCGGATTCGCCGTATCGTCTCGGCGAACGGGCCAACGCCGTTCGGCCAGCCCGACCTGGTCGAGCGACTGACGGCGAACGGCCGCGATGCGCCGTGGTTCCAGTGGATCATGCGTGCAGCGGCCGACGACACGCTCGAAACCGTGCTCGGGCAGCTCGGCTTCAACATCCTGAGCACGCTGAAGCTGAACGGTTTCGAGAATCACGCGATCGTCAACGACACGTGGATCGCCGCGTACGGTACGCCGTTCGCGCAACCGGCCGACTGTCTCGGCGCGATTGGATGGGCACGCGGGTTCGCGGCCGGCGCGCACCGGTTCGAGGCACCCGATGCGGCGGCACGGCGCGCGATACGCGACAAACCCGCGCTCGCGATCTGGGGAAACGCCGATCGAACGCTCGGCGCAGAACACTTCCTGCCGCTCTTTACCGCACTGTTTCCGGCCGCGCCCGTCGAGCGGCTGGCGGGCGTCGGACACTACTGTTTCGAGGATGCGCCCGACACCATTGCCGCGCGGATCGCCGGTTTCATCCGGACGACCGGCTAAAAAAATCGGCAGCCGGACCGACACACCCGGCTGCCGAACGGCGTGCGCACCGCTTTCGCCAGCGCGCACGCATTGCTTCACGTCAGCGGATGATCCGCGTCACGCCACGCCCGCGCGGATCGGCCATCGCTTCCGGCGTCTTGCCGTCGATCTTGATGACCTGGATGTCGCCGCTGAAATCCTGCCCCTTCAGCGTATAGCCGCGCGCCTCGATCTGCTTCGCGAGTTCGCCTTCGATCGGGTGGTACGGCTCCCAGAAGATCGTGTTCGGCGGCAGCAGCTGGTGATGGAAGCGCATCGCACCGACCGCTTCCTTCAACGGCATCTTGAAGTCGTAGATGTTGTTGATCACCTGGAAGATCGACGTGAAGATGCGCGAGCCGCCCGGCGTGCCGATCACGAGCGACACCTTGCCGTCCTTCGTCATGATCGTCGGCGACATCGACGACAGCGGGCGCTTCTTCGGTTCGATCGCGTTCGCGTCGCTGCCGACCACGCCGAACATGTTCGCGACGCCCGGCTTCGCGGAGAAGTCGTCCATCTCGTCGTTCAGCACGATGCCGGTGCCGTCGGCGATCACGCCCGAGCCGAAGTAGCCGTTGATCGTGTACGTGTTCGACACCGCGTTGCCCCACTTGTCGACCACCGAGAAGTGCGTCGTTTCGGCCTTCTCCGGCATCGTCGTGCCGAGGCCCGGCTGCACGCTCTTCGTGTCCGACGGCTCCTTCGGGTTGACCTCGGCCGCACGCTTCGCGATGTACGCGTTGTCGGTCAGCTGCGCGATCGGCACCTTGTAGAAGTCGGGATCGCCGAGATACTGCGCGCGATCCGCAAACACGCGCTTCTCGATTTCCGCGACGAGGTGGATGTACTGCGGCGAGTTGAGCTTCACGCCCTCGAAATCCTGCTTGAGGTCGGCCTTCATCTTCAGCAACTGCACAAGGCCGATGCCGCCCGAGCTCGGCGGCGGCGCGGTGATCACGTCATAGCCGTTCCACTTCGCCTGCACCGGCTGGCGCCATACCGCGCGGTACTGCGCAAGATCCTCGGTGGTGATCAGCCCGTTGCCGTCGCCGGTCTTCATCGACGCGGCGATCAGCTCGGCCGTCTTGCCCTTGTAGAAGCCTTCCGCGCCGTCGTTCGCGATCCGCGTCAGCACGTCGGCGAGGTCCGGCTGCTTGAAGTTCACGCCGGCCTTCAGCCCGGCGAAATACTTGTCGAAGTTGGTCTTGCCGCCGAACTCCTTCGATGCATCGACGCCGCGCTGCGCGAGTTGCTCGTCGACGACGAAACCGTCGCGCGCATAGTGGATCGCCGGCGCGAGCACCTGCTTCCACTTCAGCTTGCCGAAGCGCTTCTGCGCTTCCCACATGCCGGCCACCGTGCCCGGCACGCCGACCGCGCGCGGACCGTACAGGCTCATGCCCTTGACGACGTTGCCGTCCTTGTCGAGGTACATGTCCTTCGTCGCGGCAAGCGGCGCGCGCTCGCGGTAGTCGATGAAGTACGGCTTGCCGTCCTTGTAGATCGTCATGAAGCCGCCGCCGCCGATGTTGCCGGCTTCCGGATACGTGACGGCGAGCGTGAATGCGATCGCGACGGCCGCGTCGATCGCGTTGCCGCCCTCCTTGAAGATCCGCTCCGCGGCATCCGCGCTGTACTTGTCGGCCACCGCCACTGCCGAGCTCGTCAGGACTGCCGGCTGCGGCCCTTTCGCATACGCGGGCGCGTTCGGCAGGAACCCGATGCCGGCCACCGCCGCAAGCACGGCAGCGGATGATTTGAAGCGATTCAGCGTAGTCATTGCATGTCCCCCATGTGGATCTCCTTCAGGCAGGAAAAGCGCCTGATCCGCGGATGGCCGCCGGCACGCCAACGGCCATATGCCGGCTTCGTAGTATAGGGGGACAAAAAGGGTCGAACACGTGGCATGCCACGAAAGCATGCCGATCGGGTGCGCCCGGTCACGTTGCAGCGCCGCGACGTGCAAACGCATCGGCCGAAACGGCATGCGATGCACGTCATCACGCAGCGCACAAAACCGAAAGTTGCGAACCTCGCGGCATGCCATGCAGCACGTGCAAAAAAATCTGCAAACGCCCCTCCCGCAGCGCGGGTCGATCTGAGAAGATAGCGCCCCTTTCGCACGGCATCACCGTTTCGTTCACGTGCCGCTTCACGTTTCTTCGTCTCGCTCCCTATGGCATCACACAATGCGCATCATGCGTCCGGCTTCGCGGCCGGCGTCGCCGCCGCCGTCCTCGTCGCTCAAACCGGGGCAACCGGCCCGTGGCACACCGGCATGCTCGCCGCGTTCGCGGCGGGCGTCGCGGGCGGCACCGCGCCCGACTGGCTCGAAGTCGCCTGGTGGAGCCGCAAGCGCCGCCTGTGGATCACGCATCGCACCGTCACGCACTGGGGCATCGGCTGGATCGCGCTGCTTGCGCTCGGGTGGCACGGGCTCATCCATCATCCGCATCCGCTGTGGGCCGCACCGCTGTTCGGCTTCGCATGCGGCGGTTTGATGCACCTGCTCGCCGACTGGCCGAACCCGCTCGGCGTGCCGTGGATCTGGCGGCGCCACTCGCTCAACCTGTGGAACAGCGGGAATTGCGACCTGATCGTCGTGGCCGCTGCATGGGGCGGCACGCTGTGGCTCGCGCAGTCGCTGTGGTCGCGCGCACCGCTGCTCGAACACTGGCTCGGCTGGCTGAATCGCGTCTAGTTGCGATTCGAAGCAATTCGGCGCGATATCGGCGCACCGAATGGCACGCAACTTTCCGTCCGTTGAAAGTGTGGCGCGAGCCCCCAACTGAATTGGCTTCGTCGACATGCATGCCCGGCACGCACGCGCGACGTCTGGCACACTGACGATTCGATTCAGGCGCGGTTCGTCCGCGCACTCGCACCCCATTTCAACGCTCCGATGGACGTCACCGCTATCCGCCCTGCCGCCCGTGCGCTCGACGTGTTCCACCCGGCCGTCGCCGCATGGTTCCAGCGCACGTTCGCCGCGCCGACCGGCGCGCAGGCGCTCGCGTGGCCGCACATCAAGGCCGGCCGCTCGACGCTCGTCGCCGCGCCAACCGGTTCCGGCAAGACGCTCACCGCTTTCCTGTGCGCGCTCGACGATCTGGTGCGCGATGCGCTGGCGCACGACGGCACGCTGCCCGACGCGACGCTGGTCGTCTATGTGTCGCCGCTGAAGGCGCTGTCGAACGACATCCACGTGAACCTCGACGCGCCGCTCGCCGGCATCGCCGAATCGCTCGCGCACCTCGGCCTGCCGGTGCCGACGATCCGCACCGCGGTACGTACCGGCGACACGACGCAAGCGGAACGCGCCGCGCTGCGCAAGCGTGCGCCGCACATCCTCGTCACGACACCCGAATCGCTGTACGTGCTGCTGTCGTCCACGTCGGGGCGCCAGATGCTGTCGAACGTGCGCTCGGTCATCGTCGACGAGATCCATGCGCTCGCGTCGTCCAAGCGCGGCAGCCATCTCGCGCTGTCGCTCGAGCGCCTCGATGCACTGTCCGGCCGCGCATTGCCGCGCATCGGGCTGTCGGCCACGCAAAAGCCGATCGACGCGGTTGCGCGCTTCCTGGTCGGCGGGCCGGCCGATGCGCCGCGCGACTGCACGATCGTCGACACGGGCCACACGCGCGAGCGCGATCTCGCGCTCGAACTGCCGAACGTGCCGCTCGAACCCGTGATGGCGACCGACGTGTGGGAACAGGTGTACGACCGCATCGCCGGGCTCGCGGCCGCGCATCGCACGACGCTCGTGTTCGTCAACACGCGTCGCACCGCCGAGCGCATCGCGCGCCATCTCGCCGACCGGCTCGGCAAGAACGCGATCGCCGCGCATCACGGCAGCCTCGCCAAGGAACACCGCTTCGATGCCGAGCAACGCCTGAAGCGCGGCGAACTGAAGCTGCTCGTCGCCACGGCCTCGCTCGAACTCGGCATTGACATCGGCGACGTCGATCTCGTCTGCCAGGTCGGCTCGCCGCGTGGCATCGCGCCGTTCCTGCAGCGCGTCGGCCGCTCGGGGCACCATGTCGGCGGCGTGCCGAAGGGCCGGCTGTTCCCGCTGTCGCGCGACGAACTCGTCGAATGCGCGGCGCTGCTCGATTGCGTGCAACGCGGCGAGCTCGATGCGCTGCGGATTCCCGAAGCGCCGCTCGACGTGCTCGCCCAGCAGATCGTCGCCGAAGTCGCGTGCACGGAATGGCAGGAAGACGCGCTGTATGCGCGCTTCACGCACGCGGCGCCGTACGCACGGCTGACACGCGAACGCTTCGACGAAGTGATGAAGATGCTCGCCGAAGGCTTCACGAGCCGGCGCGGCGTGCGCGGTGCGTACCTGCATCGCGACGTGGTCGGCGGCACCGTGCGCGGGCGCCGTAACGCGATGATGACCGCGACCACGTCGGGCGGCACGATCCCCGACATGGCCGACTATGCGGTGCTGCTCGAACCGCAAGGCATCCAGGTTGGCACCGTCAACGAGGATTTCGCGATCGAGAGCCTGGCCGGCGACGTGTTCCAGCTCGGCAACCAGTCGTACCGGATCATTCGCGTGGAAACGGGCCGCGTGCGCGTCGAGGACGCGCAAGGCCAGTCGCCGAACATTCCGTTCTGGCTCGGCGAGGCGCCGGGGCGCAGCGACGAACTGTCGGCGGCGGTCGGCCGGCTGCGTGCACGGCTCGACGGGCTGTTCGCGGACGGCGACCGGCAGGCCGGTGCCGGTGCCGGTGCCGGTGCCGGTGGACGCAATCGTGCGGGCAGCAACGCCGAAGCCAAAGCGAATGGCGAAACCGGCACGGCACGCGCCTCCGCCGAAAGCCGCCTCGCGCCGGCGCTGCGCTGGCTCGTCGACGAGCTCCGCCTGTCGCCGGACGCGGCGCGCCAGATCGCCGACTACCTCGCCCGCACCCGCGCCGCGCTCGGCGCACTGCCGACGCAGGACACGCTCGTGATGGAGCGTTTCTTCGACGAATCGGGCGGCACGCAGCTCGTGATCCATTCGCCGTTCGGCAGCCGCATCAACCGCGCCTGGGGGCTCGCGCTGCGCAAGCGCTTCTGCCGCAGCTTCAACTTCGAGCTGCAGGCCGCCGCGACCGACGACGCGATCATCCTGTCGCTGTCGCTCGCGCACAGCTTCGCGCTCGACGAGGTGTGGCGCTACCTGCGTTCGGCCAGCGCCGAGCACGTGCTGGTCCAGGCGCTGCTCGACGCGCCGATGTTCGGCGTGCGCTGGCGCTGGAACGCGACGACCGCGCTCGCGCTGCCGCGCTTCACCGGCGGCCGGCGCACCGCGCCGCAACTGCAGCGGATGAAGAGCGAGGATCTGCTCGCGACCGTATTCCCCGATCAGGTCGCGTGCCTCGAGAACATCGTCGGCGAACGCGAGATTCCGCATCATCCGCTCGTCGACCAGACACTCGACGATTGCCTGCACGATGCAATGGACACTGACGGCTGGCTCGCGCTGCTGCGCCGGATCGAAAGCGGCGCGATCGAACTCGTCGCGCGCGACCTGCCCGCACCGTCGCCGCTCGCGGCCGAGATCCTGAACGCGAAACCCTACGCGTTCCTCGACGACGCACCGCTCGAGGAGCGCCGCACGCAGGCCGTTCAGTCGCGCCGGTGGAGCGATCCCGAATCGGCCGACGATCTCGGCGCGCTCGACGCCGACGCGATCGATGCAGTCCGCGACGAAGCATGGCCGCTCGTACGCGACGCCGACGAAATGCACGATGCGCTGCTCACGCTCGCCTGCATCGCCGACAGCGAAGCACAAGCCCACGCAGGCTGGCCCGACCGGCTCGCGGAACTCGCGGATCGCCGCCGCGCGACGAAACTGGTCGCGCCGGGCGGTACCGCGCTGTGGGCGCCGGTCGAACGGCTCGTATGCCTGCGTGCGCTGCATCCCGACGCGCGCCCCATGCCGGCGCTCAAGGTGCCGGCCGCATGCGCGCAGCCGTGGGAAGCCGATGCGGCACTCGTCGATGTGATCCGCGCGCGGCTGACCGGCTTCGGGCCGCTCACGCTCGACGCGATCGCGACACCCGTTGGCCTGCCGCCCGCGTCGGTCGCGACGGCGCTCGCGGCGCTTGAGCGCGAAGGCTACGTGATGCGCGGCCGCTTCACGCCGGGCGCGACGACCGACGAATGGTGCGAACGCCATCTGCTGGCGCGCATTCACCGCTATACGGTGAAGCGGCTGCGCCGCGAAATCGAACCGGTCGAGCGCGCCGACTTCATGCGCTTCCTGTTCCACTGGCAGCACCTGACGCCCGACACGCGCGGCACGGGCCGCGACGCACTCGCGGCCGTGGTCGAACAGCTCGAAGGCTACGAGGCCGCGGCAAGCGCGTGGGAAGACGCGCTGCTGCCCGCGCGGCTCACCGACTACATGGCCGGCGGCCTCGACGAGCTGTGCCGCTCGGGCAAACTCGTCTGGACCCGCATCGGCGCGCCGGCGCGCGCGGCCGGCACACCCGTGAAGACGACGCCGATCGTGCTGCTGCCGCGCCGCCACCTCTCCGCGTGGCAGGCGCTGCGCGATCCCGATGCGCAACCGGCGCTGTCCGCGCGCGCCACGCAGGTGCGCGACGCACTCGCCGCGCACGGCGCGATGTTCTTCGATGCGCTGCTCGACGACCTGCACGTGCTGCCCGTCGAACTCGAACAGGCGCTCGGCGAACTCGTGTCGGCCGGCCTCGTGAATGCGGACAGCTACGCGGGACTGCGCGCGCTGCTGAAGCCCGCCGTCAAGCGCAGCGCAACCTATGCCCCGCGCACGCGACGCGGCGGCGCGCTGATCGGCGGAATGGACGACGCGGGCCGCTGGGCGCTCGTGCAGCGTCAGGCGCCGCGGGACGATGCGCCCGCGCCGAAGCGCGGCCCGGCGGCGACCGATCCCGACGCGCTCGAGCACATCGTGTGGACGCTGCTGCGCCGTTACGGCGTCGTGTTCTGGCGGCTGCTCGAACGCGAAGCCGACTGGCTGCCGAGCTGGCGCGAACTCGTGCGCGTGCTGCAACGGCTCGAAGCGCGCGGCGAGATTCGCGGCGGACGCTTCGTTGCCGGGCTCGCGGGCGAGCAGTTCGCGCTGCCCGAAGCGATCCCGATCCTGCGCGAACTGCGGCGGCAACCGGGCGACGGACAGTACGTGTGCGTGACGGGCGCCGATCCGCTGAACCTCGCCGGCACGCTGCTGCCTGGCGACAAGGTGCCGGCGCTCGCCGGCAATCGCGTGCTGTTCCGCGACGGCGTGCCCGTTGCATCGCTGGTATCCGGCACGTTCCATTACGCCCCCGACCTGCCGCCCGCCGCCCGCGAGGATGCGCGCCTGCGGCTCGCGCGTTACTGCTGACATCGGCTGACACGCGCGCCGCACAGACTATTGATCGCCGGGCCGCGCAGCCGCCATCGTTCAGGTAGCATCGGACGATTGACTGCGCGGGCTCCCGCGCGTCGCCCAGACAAAACAAGACTTCCGGAGACTGCCGCTCATGGCTTCGCATGCCGATTCGCCCGTCGCTCATCACGCGGGTTCACTGACCATTTTCCAGGGCGCCGCACTCTATATCGGCGCGGTGCTCGGCACCGGCGTGATCGCGTTGCCCGCGCTTGCCGCCGAAGTCGCGGGGCCGGCCTCGCTGCTCGCGTGGGCTGCGCTCGTCGTGCTGTCCGGGCCGCTCGCTGCCACCTTCGCCGCACTCGGCGCCCGTTATCCCGATGCCGGTGGCGTATCGACCTACGCCCGGCGCGCATTCGGCCCGAAGGCCGCGGCCATCGTCGGCTGGTGCTTCTATTTCGCGGTGCCGGCCGGCGCGCCGGCCGCCGCGATGTTCGGCGGCGCATACGTTGCGGCCGTCACGGGCGGCGGGCACACGACGATCATCGTCACGGCCGCCGCGCTGATCGCGACCGTGTCGGCCGCGAACGCATTCGGCGTCACCGTGTCGGGCCGCATGCAACTCGTATTGTCGGCGCTGCTCGTCACGCTGCTGCTCGTCGCGGTGCTCGCGTCCGCGCCGCATGCGCGCCCCGCGAACCTGCATCCGTTCGCGCCGCATGGCTGGCTCGCGGTCGGCCAGGCCGCCGCGCTGCTCGTGTGGAGCTTCGCCGGCTGGGAAGCGATCACGCATCTCGCGGCCGAATTCCGCCGGCCCGCGCACGACATGCCGCGCTCGGCCGGCATCGCGGTCGTGGTCGTCGGATTCCTGTACCTGTCGGTCGCCGCCGCGAGCGTGATGGTGCTCGGGCCATCGGCCGGCGCATCGGGTGCCCCGCTCGCCGAACTGATCGCAGGCGGCATCGGCGGCCACGCGCAGGTGCTGGCGGCCGCGGCCGCGCTGCTGCTCACGCTCGGCACGATGAACGCGTATTTCGCGGGCGCGGCCAAGCTCGGCGCGGCGCTCGGTCGCGACGGCGCGCTGCCGGCGTGGCTCGCGCAGGGCAGCCAGATCGGCGGCGTGCCGCGCCGCAGCCTCGGCGTGATCGCCTTGCTCGCGGCCGTCGCGCTCGCTGCAACGACGCTCTCGGACGTCGGGCCGAAACCGCTCGTGCTCGTCACGTCCGGATGTTTCGTGATGGTGTACGGGCTCGGCGCAGCCGCCGCGTTGAAGTTGCTGCCGCGCGGCAGCATCGCCCACCGTTGCGCATGGGTTTCGCTGATTGCGGTCGCCGGGCTGTTCCTGACGACCGGATGGTATTTCCTGTTCCCGCTGCTGCTCGCAGGCGCCGCACTGCTTTATCTGCAAGTGACCGGCCCGCGCAAATGACCTGGCGCGTGCACGGGCATCGCCCGCCCGCTCGCTGCGCACGGCGCTTGCCGGGTCACGCCGATCCGGCCAGGCGCCGTTTCGTCGCGCCGGTCAGGCCGGCACCAGTTCGAAGCTGAGCCGTTTGCCGAGTGCGGCGGCCGCGCTCGCGAGCGTCGCCAGCGTGAGGCTCGTGTCGGTTTCGTCGAGCAGGCGGTTGAGTGCGGCGCGGCTGGTTTTCATCCGCGCGGCCATCGCGGTTTTCGTGATGTGTTGCGCCTTCATCTCCTGCCCGATCTGCCACGCGATCACGCGCTTGATTGCCGTGGCGGTGGCCGCTTCGAGATTGCCGTCTTCTTCGAGGAAGCGATCGAAATCGCTGCCGATATGCGGGTTGTTCGTGGTCGTCATGTCGTACTCCAGGTGCATGGCGTTGCCGGCTGCCCGACCGTCGGAGACGGCGCGTTCCGGCACAACCGGGGAATTCAGATGGCGTGCGTCAGCACCTTCAGGCGCGCGACGGTGACGTCGAGATCGTCCGACGGCGTGGCCCGCGATTGCTTGAAGAAGCCGTGCAGCAGGACCATCGTGTCGCCGGCGACCGTGAACAGCACGCGAGCGCTTCGCCCCGGCAGCATCACGCGGATCTCCCACAGATCCTTCGCCATCTTCCGGACCAGCGGCATGCCGAGCGGCCAGCCGAGTTGAACGGTCTTGATCTCTTCGCCGATCGCCGTTCGCTCCGCCTGCCCGAGCGCCTTGAGCCATTCGCGCACCGGCTCGTTGCCACGGGCCGTCCGGAAGAACCGCACGCCGAGCGTGACCTGTATCTGCTGTCTCGCCATCGTCTTGTCGCCAATCGTACCAAAAACGGTACGATATGCCAAGTGCCCCGGTGGCGGCTACTGACCGGATGGCCAGTCCTGCGGCAAGGAAAGGGATCGAGCTGCGCCCGACGGGTCAACGGTTGCCGCGGGCCGGCTTGCGCGCCGCCCGAGGCGCCCGGTGCGGGCGTGTGTCGCCGAAGCGCGACCGCGCGATGTCGCGCACCGCGTCGATCAGCGTTCGCGCCACCGGCGACGGCTGCGCATCGGTCCGCAGCACGAGCCCGACCGGCTCGTCGGTGCCCGCCGACGGCAGCGGCAGGCGCGCCAGCGCACCGGCCGACAGATCGTATTCGGCCGCGTAGAGCGGCACGAACCAGACCGCGTCGTTCTCGAGCGCAAGCGCACGCGCGACCGAGACCGACAATACCTCGATGAACGAATCCAGCGGCGGTGCGCCGCATGCGCCGAGCAGTTGTTCGGCCGACTGCCGGATCAGCGTGCCGAACGGCGGCAGCACGACCGGATAGCGTGCAAGCTCGGCAGCCGGCGCCGCGCTTGCGAGCAGCGGATGCCCGGCACGCACGACCGCGACGAGCGGTTCGTTGTACAACTGCTCGAACGCGAGCCCGATCATCCGCTCAGGCTCCGACAGCCGCCCGATCGCGCATTCGATCGCACCGGACTTCAGGCGCTCGAGCAGCTCGGCATTCGCGGCCGTCGCGATCCGTACGACGATGCGCGGCCAGCGTTCGGCCAACGCCTTCATCAACGCCGGCGCGAGCGAGGCCGCGACGGTCGGCAGCATGCCGACTTCGAGCGTCGCCGCCGCGGCCCCGCCCTCGCGCGCGAGCAGCCCGACGCCCTGCCGCAACGCGAGCACGCACGCATTCGCGTGCGGCATGAACAACTGCGCTTCGCGGGTCGGCTGCGCGCCCTGCCGGCCACGTTCGAACAGCTTCACGCCGAGGATCGCCTCCAGTTCGGCGATCGTCTTCGACACGGCCGGCTGCGTGATCGACAGGCTTTCGGCCGCCTTCTGCACGCCGCCCAGCTGCGCGACCGCGAGAAAGCACTGCAGGTGCCGGAATTTGACGCGGCCGTCGGCAATACGATTATTCATAACGAACGGTTATGCGGATGACGATGAAATGCCATTTTGCATAACTTTCCGGAGAGTCCCAAGCACTCGGTGATCCGTCATGCTTTCCGTCGCAGCGCCTGGAAACCCGTCGGCTCCCAGATCCGCTTCGCGATCAGCAAGCCCGTTCCGTGCTTTTGCCCGAGCGGCGCCGACGCCGATTCCGCATGCAGCGCGGCCGCCTTGCTGCGCAGCCGGCGCAACTCCAGTTCCAGCTCCGCGGCGGCGGCTTCGGTCAGCATCCCCTGCGAGAACGTCATCGTCTCGCCCGCGCCGTCGAAGCGGCTGTCGAGGAAATCGCCGAGCGCATGCGTATGAAAGTAACGGCGGATCGGCCCGCCCGGCAGCCAGTCGAAATCGCGGGCGACACGCACGCGAATCCGGTCGCCCGGCAACAGCGCCACGACGTTCATCCGGTCGAGCATCAGCAGGTATTTCACGCACTCGGCCTGCGACACCCGATACGCCGACACGATGTCCTGCACGGTCCAGTAGTTGATCGCGCAGACGGCAACGAGCAGCAGCTTCTCGTCCGACACGAGCAGCGCCTCCTGCTGTTCGGTCAGCACGTGCAGCCTCGGCGCCGAAGCGGACGCCTCCTGCACGAGCTCGGCCAGCGTATAGCCGAGCAGTTGCGCGATCTCCACGACCCGCTCGAGCGTGAAGCGGCCGCTGGCGAACAGCCGCTTCACGCTCGTCTCGGAGACGTCGAGCGACCGCGCGACGTCGCGGTAGGTCATGCCCTGCGCCTTCAACTGGCGCTTCAGCGTTTCGATGAGCTGGGCGGTTTCGGTCATGTTGGTATCGAAAAATGGTGCTCACGGTCGAATGTTAGGCTACCTGCGCAGGCAAATGAACACTTTTCGTTACTTACCCGCATAATCCGCTCCGTCCTGTCACTCAACGACGGAGCCGAAATGACCACCCGGACCGAAACCGCCGCGTACGAACCGCACGACACCGCACCACGCGATGCACGCGACACCGATCGCACGATGCCACTCGCGACCGTCCGCACGCTGGCCGCCAGCGTGCATGTCGGCGATCTCGTGTTCATCCGCGTGCCGGCCGGGGCGCCGCGCGACGCGGCCGGCACGACGGGCCCGGCCGGCGCGTGGGCCAATCGCTGCGGGATCGTCGTCGATACGTCGGGCGACGAACCGTTGATCGCCGAATCCGCGGCGTTGGCGTGGACGAAGCTCTCGCCGCTGTCGCGCTTCGTCGCCCGCACCGCAGGCGGACGCATCGCACTGGCACGCCGCATCGCGGCACCCACCGCCGATGCGCAGCGCCAGGTCCATGCCGCGGCCGAACAGCGAATCGACGCGCTGCTCGGCAACCGCTTCAACCTGCGGGTGCGGCGCGGGTTCTGCGCGCGATATGTAAGCGACGTGCTCGGCATGGACCAGGCTGCGACGCCGGCCGCCCTGCTGCGCAGCGGCGCGCTGACACTCGAATTCGACGGGATCGTGTTCGATCCCGGCCGCCGCTGATAACGGGCACGCTCGGGGAGACCGGATAACGACAAGAACAAAAGACAAGAAATAGCGACGGGCTGGCTGGAGGGCCGTGCACGGGGTCGTCACCGACGACGCGAAGCCCGATCGCTTTTTCCGCCGGACAGGCATCCTGTCCGGCGGATTTTTCATGGGCGCGCCGAACATAACGAATGGTTATGCGATTCGCGAAAAAAGGTCATTTTGCATAACTTTCCGGATTGGCTAAAGTCGTGCCATCCACTTTGCGAAAAACCTATCAGGAGACGCCCGATGGATTCCCCCACGATCCTCACGCCGCGCGACTGGCCGTCGCATCCGGCCTATGTCCACCCCGAATACCGTTCGTCCGTGAAGCGCGGCCCGACCCGAGCGCTGATCCCGCTGAAGGAGAAACTGCGCGACCAGTACGCCCCCGTCTACGGCGCCGAAGATCTCGGCGCGCTCGACCACGACCTGACGAAGAACGCCGTGAAGAACGGCGAGCCGCTCGGCGAGCGCATGGTCGTCACCGGCCGCGTGCTCGACGAAGGCGGCAAGCCCGTGCGCAACACGCTCGTCGAGGTGTGGCAGGCGAACGCGGCCGGCCGCTACGTGCACAAGGTCGACCAGCACGACGCGCCGCTCGACCCGAACTTCCTCGGCGCGGGCCGCTGCCTGACCGACGACGACGGCCGCTACCGCTTCCTGACGATCAAGCCCGGTGCGTATCCGTGGGGCAACCACCCGAACGCGTGGCGCCCGAATCACATCCACTTCTCGCTGTTCGGCGATTACTTCGGCTCGCGTCTCGTCACGCAGATGTACTTCCCCGGCGATCCGCTGCTCGCGTACGACCCGATCTTCCAGGGCACGCCCGAGGCCGCGCGCGATCGCCTGATCTCGCGCTTCTCGATGGACATCACCGAAGAAGGCTATGCGCTCGGCTACGAATTCGACATCGTGCTGCGCGGCCGCGACGCCACCCCGATGGAGCGCTGAACCATGACGACGCTGAAGCAAACCCCTTCGCAGACGGTCGGCCCGTACTTCGCGTACGGCCTGTGCCCGCAGCAATACGACTATGACCTGAAGAGCCTGTTCACGCCGACGATCGCCGCGGCGCACGCCGAAGGCGAGCACGTGCTGCTGGTCGGGCAGGTGTTCGACGGCGACGGCAACGTGGTCGGCGACGCGGTGCTCGAATTCACGCAGGTGGACGGCGCGGGCCGCTACCCCGCCTCGCGCGACGACATCGCGAAATCCGGCTTCACGGGCTTCGCGCGGGTCGGCACGGGCACCGACCCGCAGCAGCGCTTCGTCGTCGAGACGGTGAAGCCGGGCCGCCTCGCCGCCGACGAGGCACCGCACATCAACGTGACCGTGATGATGCGCGGGATCCTCACGCATGCGTTCACCCGCGTGTACTTCGACGACGAAGCCGCCGCGAACGCGGCCGACCCCGTGCTGAACGCCGTGCCGGCCGAACGCCGCGCGACGCTCGTCGCGAAACGCGACGCGCAGCCGGGCCGGCCGGTCGTCTACCGCTTCGACATCCGCATGCAGGGGCCGGACGAAACCGTATTCTTCGACGTTTGACGCATGCGCCGGCACTCGCCGGTGTCGACAGCATCCACGCCGTGTGGCGCGATACCGACAGGCATCGCGCCACACGGCGTTTTTCATGCGCCGTCGCCATCATTCGATGATGCGTCGCATCGTGGCGCATTGCGACGACGGATGCCTGTTGACCAAGGCTTCCCGCCCCAATATCAAACGATCGTTTGAAACGCATGCTGCGACCGCACATGAATCGTCGGGCCGACAGGATATCGTTTGCGCGTTATGCGGCGTATCCTTCGCTATCTGCAACGAGTCAGCGGGATTGAATCGGACGAGGCAACAATTACATGAGTCATGCGCGACACTGCCCGGCAGGCCGTTCGCGCATTTTTTCTGACCGGGTGCCTTTAAACGCGTCTGACCGAATTTGGCGGACGCGTATTTTTTTTCCTGGCCGGCCCCGCTAGCGGCGAATCTCCAGATACCGGCTCGGCGTGTCGCCCAGGATGCGGCGAAACGCCGACGTGAACGCGCTTGCGCTCGCGTACCCGAGATCGAGCGCGACGCGCGTCACCGGCTGCCCGTCGGTCAGGCGGGCAATCGCCGCGAGCATGCACACCTGCTGGCGCCACGCGGCAAAACTCACGCCCGTCTGCGCGCGGAACTGCCGCGTGAACGTCCGCCGGCTCACACCGGCATCGGCCGCGACCCGGTCGAGATCGGCCGCGATCGACGGCGACGCGAACAGGTGCCGGCACACCTTCGCCAGCCGTGCGTCGGCCGGCAGCGGCGCATGCAGCGACAGGCGCGGCATCGTCGCGATTTCCGCAACCAGCAGATCCATCAGCTTGCCCGCGCGCCCGTCGACGTCGTACAGGGCCGGCAGGTCGATCGCATCGTCGATCAGTTGCCGCAGCAGCGGCGACACGCCATGCACGCCGCACTGCGCGGGCAGCCCGGCAGCCTGCGCGGCGTCGGCGGACACGAACGTGTTGAGCATCGTGACCGGCCCGGTCATCGTCATTTCGTGCCGCACGCCGGCCGGCACCCAGCACGCGCGCTGCGGCGGCACCAGCCAGCGCCCGTGCGGCGTCGACACGCTGATCGTGCCGCGCGACGCAAACGCGAATTGCCCGCGCACGTGCGCGTGCTCCGGAAACGTCGTGCCCGCCGCAAAGTCGTTGGCGGTCACGACCACGCTCCGGGGAATGTGTTCGTAGGGATCTAGCTGCGTATTTCTCACGGCCCGAATTCCATCATCAATGACCCGATATCGAAGGCGGGTCGCCTTCGATCGATCTACGATCCGCTCCACCGTTGCGCGACCTCGCGGCCGCAAGACCCGTCGGCCCGATCGGCCGGATTGCAACCTCATCGGAGCGGAGATGCCGAATACGTTTCATCGCGTGGGGGACGGCCCCCACCCTGTTCTCGTGCTGCATGGCTGGTTCGGCGACGCCCGCGCGTTCGAGCCCGTCGAAGCCTGGCTGTCGCGCGAGCATTTCAGCTATGTATTCATGGACTACCGAGGTTACGGCCGCATGCGCGACGCACGAGGCAACTACACGATCGACGAGATTGCCGCCGACACGCTCGCGCTCGCCGACGCACTCGGTTTCCCGACCTTCAGCCTCGTCGGCCATTCGATGGGCGGCATGGCGATCGAGAAGATTGCCGCCATCGCGCCCGACCGCGTGCGCGCGCTGGTACCGATCGCGCCCGTGCCGTGCGGCGGCCTGCCGTTCGACGCCGTGCGACGCGCGCTATTCGAGCGTGCCGCCGGCCACCTTGCCGATCGCAGGACCATCATCGATCGCAGCACCGGCAACCGGCTGCCGGCCGCCTGGGTCGAGTGGAAAGCCGCGTATTCGGCCGCCTGTTCGTCGGCGCAGGCATTCGGCGCGTACTTCCGTGCGTGGGCCGATACCGATTTCAGCGGGGAGATCGCGGGGCGCCATCCGGTGAAAGTGCTGATCGGCGAACACGATCCCGCTTTCGACATGGCGCTGATGGCGCGCACTTACCTGCAACGCTACCCGCTCGCCACCGTCGACGTGCTGCGCAATGCAGGCCACTATCCGATGAACGAGACGCCGCTCGCGCTGGTCGCGGCGATGGAAGCGTTCCTGCTCGCCGCGACGGCTCGCCCCGCCGCCATCGACTGACCGGCCGCGCGCCGGCGGCATGGCCGCGGCACGCATCACCGCAGCATGAACGACATCGCCGACAGGCTGTTCAGCGTGCGCACCACGTGCTCGACCGACGGCCCGTCGAAGCGCAGCGTCACCGCGTCGACACGCTCGAGCGACGGCAGCACGCAAAACAGGTCGGCCAGCGCGGCCGTCTGCACGCGCAACGTGCAGGCGGCCGGTGCCGGCCGATGCGCGCCGGCGCGCACGCCGGCCGACAGCGCCCGCGCAACCGTTTCGCGCGCCGCGGTCGCGATCCGCGCACACGACGCGGCGGGCGTGAGCGTATCGCCGCTCGAGGCGCCGCCGGCCGTCTTGACCGTCTCGAAACGCGCATCCGGAAACAGCGGCTGCGTTTCCTCGGCGAACACGTCGTCGCCCGTGGCGAGCGCGACGTGCGCGCCATATTCCCGCGCCAGCGCGCCGTACAACCCGGCTTCGCCAAGCTCGACGCCGTTCAGCCACACCTGCGTGAACGCAAAGCCGTTGATCGTGTGCGCGAGCACGCCGCGCGCCTGCGATTTCGCGTGATAGCCGATCATGAACACGAGGTCGGGCTGCTGTTCGACGCCCGCCATCATCCCGAGCATGCGCGGCTTGCCGAGCACGACGCGCGCACGCGCATCGAGCCCGTCGGGCAACAGGTTGCGAAAGCCGCCATGCGAATCGTTGACCCAGACGCTCTGCGCACCGCCCGCGAATGCGCCTTCGATCGCCGCGTTCGCCTCGGCGGTCATCCAGCGGCGCGCCCGTTCGTACTCCGGATTGCCGGCGCGCGTCTGCTCGGTGGCGAATACGCCGGCGACACCCTCGATGTCGGTCGAGATCAGGATCTTCATGACTGGTTCACAGCCCTTCGTTAGGTTCGTTGAACAACCGGTCGAGATCGGGCACCGCGTCGCGCAGCGCTTGCCGCACGTGGCCGTCGCGCCCGGCGACCGTCACGGCCTGCAGCATCGCGTCGGCGATCGCGTGCTCGACGCTTTCGGCCGCGGCCATGAACAGCGGGTCGAGCGCCGCATCGGCCACGAGGGCCGGCAGCGCGATCGTCGATGCGTCGTGCGCGATCGTGTAGGCGGTCGAGAAGGCAAGCGCGATGTCGCCGCTGCCATGCCCGTAGACGGAACCCGTGCGGGCCAGCCCCGCGCCCGCGCGACGCGCGAGCCGCGACAGCTGCCGCGCATCGAGCGGCGCGTCGGTGGCGAGCAACAGGATGATCGAGCCCTGCTCGGGCGGCGCCGCATGCGCGGCTTCAGCCGCGCGCCGTTGCGCGACGATGCGCCCGAGCGGCACGCCGCCGAGCGTCAGCATCGGCAGCCGGCCGAAATTCGCGAGCACGAGCGCACCGACCGTATAGGGCCGGCCGGCCGCGACGGCGACGCGCGACGCGGAGCCGATCCCGCCTTTCAGGTCGAAGCACGACATCCCGCGCCCGGCGCCCACCGCGCCGCGTGCGACGTCGCGCGACGCGGTGCGGCACGCATCGTCGTAATGCGCGGCGGTGACCGCGAACGCCTGGATATCGTTCAGGTAACCGTCGTTGCACTCGAACACGAGTGGATTGACGGTCGACCAGTCGCGGCCGACCTGCGGATTCGCGGCGATCGCCGCGCGGATCTGCGCCTGCGCGACCGCGCCGACGCCGAACGTATTGGTCAGCGCGATCGGCGTATCGAGCGTGCCGAGCTCGTCGACCTGCACGAGCCCGACGCTCTTGCCGAACCCGTTGATCACGGCAGCGCCCGCCGGCACCTTGCTGCGGTACACGTCTCCCGGATGCGGCTTCACGACGGTCACGCCCGTCTGCACGTTGCCGGCATCGAGCGTGCAATGGCCGACCGTCACGCCCGGCACGTCGGCGATCGTGCCGCGCGGCCCGGCCGGCAGCGTCGCACTCCACATCGGAGCAGCATGCATCAGCGGCGCTCCAGTTTCGGATCGAGCGCGTCGCGCAGCCCGTCGCCGAGCAGGTTGAACGCGAGCACGGTCAGGAAGATCGCAAGGCTCGGGAAAATGGCGATGTGCGGCGCCGTCACCATGTCCGCGCGCGCTTCGTTGAGCATCGCGCCCCACTCCGGCGTCGGCGGCTGCGCGCCGAGCCCGAGGAACGACAGGCTCGCGGCCGTGATGATCGACGTGCCGATGCGCATCGTGAAGTAGACGACGACCGACGACACCGTGCCCGGCAGGATGTGCCGCATGATGATCGTCCAGTCCGACGCGCCGATGCTGCGCGCGGCCTCGACATAGGTCATGTGCTTGAGCATCAGCGTGTTGCCGCGCACGAGCCGCGCGAACGCCGGGATGCTGAAGATCGCGACCGCGCAGATCACGTTGACCATCCCGTTGCCGAGGATCGCGACCACGCCGATCGCGAGCAGGATGCCCGGGAACGCGAACAGCACGTCGGCGACGCGCATCGTGATGCGGTCCCACCAGCCTTCGTAGTAACCGGCGAGCAACCCGAAAAACGTGCCGATCACCGCGCCGAGCGCAACCGAGAAGAAACCGGCGGCGAGCGAAATGCGCGTGCCCGCGATGATCCGGCTGAAGATGTCGCGGCCGAGCGAATCGACACCGAACCAGTGCACGGCCGACGGCCCCGCGTTCAGCGCGTCGTAGTCGAAGTAGTTCTCCGGGTCGAACGGCACGATGTGCGGGCCGACGAACGCCAGCACGACGAGCGCCAGCACGAAGCCGCCCGCGACGAGCGCGACGGTCTGCTTGCGGAACTTGCGCCAGAATTCGCGCCACGGCGTGCGGATCGCAGTCGGTGCGGCCGGCGCCGCGGTCTGGACAGTCGCGTTCATACGCGCCTCACTTGAACCGGATGGTCGGGTTGATGACCGCGTACAGCACGTCGACGGTCAGGTTGATCAGGATGAATTCGAGCGAGAACAGCAGCACGATCGCCTGGATCACGGGGTAGTCGCGCATCGTCACGGCATCGACGAGCAGGCGGCCGAGCCCCGGCCAGTTGAACACGACCTCGACGACGATCGAGCCGCCGAGCAGGAAGCCGAACTGCAGCCCCATCATCGTGACGACCGGGATCATCGCGTTGCGCAGGCAGTGCTTGAGCACGACCATCGGCTCGTGCACGCCCTTCGCCCGCGCGGTGCGCACGAAGTCTTCGTTCAGCACCTCGACGAACGACGCGCGCGTGAAACGCGCCATCACGGCCGCGACCGCGGCGCCGAGCGTCAGCGACGGCAGCACGTAGCTTTTCCAGGTACCGTCCGGCACGACCGGCAGCCAGCCGAGCTTCACCGAGAAGATTTCCATCAGCAGCATGCCGAGCGCGAAGGCGGGAAACGAGATGCCCGACACCGCGACCGTCATGCCGAGACGGTCGGGCCAGCGATTGCGCCACACCGCCGACGCAATCCCGATCGCCATGCCGAACAGCGTCGACCACACCATGCTGACGAGCGTCAGCATCAGCGTCGGCATGAAGCGTTCGCCGATCTCGGTCGAGACCGGCCGCTTGCTGCGGGTCGACATGCCGAAGTCACCGTGCGCGATCTTCGTGAAGAAGTTCACGAACTGCGCGGGCAACGGCCGGTCGAGCCCGAGATCGGCACGCACGAGCGCGATCGTCGCGTCGTCGGCTTCGGGGCCGGCCGCGAGCCGCGCCGGGTCGCCCGGCAGCAGATGCACGAACAGGAACACCAGCACCGCGACGATCGCGAGCGTGGGCAGCAGGCCGAACAGGCGTTTGACGAGGAAATTCAGCATGGGGCACCGATCGAATCAGCGTACCGGCGGCGTGCGCCGCCGGCACCGCGTGGCGGGCAAACCGCCGTCATTTCAGCGAGATCTCGTCGAAGTTGAACGAGCCGTCCGGCATCACGTACGCGCCCTGCAGCCGCTTGCTGCGCGCATACACGATCTTTTCCTGCACGAGGAAGATCCACGGCGCATCGGCCCAGATCTGCTTCTGCGCGTCGGCGTAGAACTCGGTCTTCTTCGTCCGGTCGACCGTCTCCAGCGCCTTCGTCAGATCGCCGTCGACCGTGTCGTTCTTGTAGTACGCGGTATTGACGAGCTTCGGCGGCGCCGACGCGCCGGCGAGCAGCGGCGTGATCGCCCAGTTCGCCTCGCCCGTCGACGACGACCAGCCGATGTAGTACATCCGCACCGGCGCCTTCGCCGGATCCGGCGCGCTCTCGACCTTCGCGACGCGCTCGCCGGCTTCCAGCGCCTGCACCTGCACCTTCACGCCGACCTGCGCGAGTTGCTGCTGCACGAACTGGATCGCCTTCTGCGACGTCGAGTTGTTATAGGCGGACCACAGCGTCGTCTCGAAGCCGTTCGGATAACCGGCTTCCTTCAGCAGCGCACGCGCCTTCGCCGGGTCGTACGGCCAGGGGCCCAGCTTCGTCGCAAAATCGACGCCCTGCGGCACCACACCGGTCGACGGCGTCGCAAAACCGGAGAACGCGACCTTCGCGAGCGCTTCCTTGTTCACCGCATAGTTCAGCGCCTGGCGCACCTTCGGGTTGTCGAACGGCTTCTGCAGCATGTTCAGCGACACATAGCGCTGCACGATCGACGGCCGCTCGACAACGTCGACCTTCGCGTTGCCCTTCAGGTCCGCCGCCTGCTCGAACGGAATGCGGAATGCGAAATCGGCTTCGCCCGTCTTCATCAGCGCCGCGCGCGTGTTGTTGTCGACCACCGGCTTCCAGTCGATCGCGTCGATCTTCGGGTAGCCCTTCTTCCAGTAGCCGGCGAACTTCTTCACCTTCAGGTCGTCGGTCTGCTTCCATTCGACGAACTCGAACGGCCCGGTGCCGACCGGATGCAGCGCGATGTCGCGGCCCCACTTCTTCAGCGCGGCCGGCGAGATCATCACGGCCGACGGGTGCGCGAGCGTGTTGATGAACGCCGAGAACGGCTCGCGCAACGTCACCTTCACCGTGGCCGGATCGACGACCTCGGTCTTCTCGATCACGCGGAACATGTTGTAGCGCTTCAGGTGGTTCGCGGGATCGGTCACGCGGTCGAAGTTCGCCTTCACGGCCGCCGCGTTGAAATCGGTGCCGTCGTGGAACTTCACGCCCTGGCGCAGCTTGATCGTGTACGTCTTCGCGTCGGCGCTCGCGTCGTAGCTCGTCGCCAGCACGTTGACGAGCTTCATGTCCTTGTCGAAGCCGAACAGCCCCTGGTAGAACGACTTGACGACGGCCTGCGACACCGTGTCGTTCGCGTCGTACGGGTCCATCGTCGTGAAGGTCGAATCCACCGCCATCACCGCGGTCTGCTGCGCGTACGCGGGCAGCGCGGCCGACAGCGCGAACGCGCCGGCGAGCGCAACGAAGCATGCGCGCGGACGAAACATCGGGAACGGATGCTGCTTGGTCATTTTGCTGGGCTCCTATCGGTGAATCGGTGACGCCTCACGGGCGTTTCGGTTTCGACTGCCTGCTGGTTCGCGCGCCGTCATCGCGGCGCACGCACTCAATAAAGCGATGGATCTGGGTGCACCTCAATACGCGCCGCCGACGCGATGCGTCGCAACGTAATGATCGGGGCCGACCGCGACGAGCGGCGCGACGACCGGTTCGTCGCCGATCGTGCGGATCGGGCTCGGAATCTCGTCCGCCGCGAGTTGGCGCGGCGCATGCCGGCGCGCGGGGTCGGCCACCGGCACCGCGCTCATCAGCTTCTTCGTGTACGGGTGCTGCGGCGCCTCGAACACCGCGCGGCGCGGGCCGATCTCGACGATCTGGCCGAGATACATCACCGCGACGCGATGGCTGATGCGCTCGACCACCGCCATGTCGTGCGAGATGAACAGGTACGCGACGCCGAGCTCGCGCTGCAGGTCGAGCATCAGGTTGACGATCTGCGCCTGCACCGACACGTCGAGCGCCGATACGGACTCGTCGGCGATCACGACCTTCGGATTCAGTGCGAGCGCACGCGCAATCGCAATCCGCTGGCGCTGCCCGCCCGAGAATTCGTGCGGATAGCGGCGCGCGGCCTCGGGCGGCAGGCCGACCTTGTCGAGCAGCCAGTCGACGCGCGCCTGCGCCTCGCTGCCGGTTGCGACGCCGTGCACGAGCAACGGCTCCATGATCGAGAAGCCGACGGTCAGGCGCGGGTTCAGCGACGCGAACGGGTCCTGGAAAATGAACTGGATGTTCCGGCGCAGCGCCTGCAGGTCCGGGCCCTTCATTGCGCTGATGTCGCGGCCGTCGAATTCGATCGAACCGCTCTGCGATTCGACGAGGCGCAACAGCGAACGGCCGGTGGTCGACTTGCCGCAGCCCGATTCGCCGACGAGCGCGAGCGTCTCGCCCGCGCGCAGCTCGAAGCTCACGCGCTCGACCGCATGCACGTATTGCGACACGCGGCCGAACACGCCGCTCTTCACCGGGAAACGCGTGACCAGATCGCTCACGCGCAGGATCGGCGGCGCCGCCCGATCGACGGGCGGCTGCGCATCGTCGTTCGCGGCAGGCGCCGTGGCCGGCGCCGTCGTGTTCGCGTCCACCTTCAGCAGCGGGAATTTCTCGGGCGCGTCGGTGCCCTGCATCGAGCCGAGCCGCGGCACGGCGGCGAGCAGCGCGCGCGTGTAGCGATGCGCGGGCGCCGCGAAGAGGCGGTCCGACTCGCCCTCCTCGACCTTCTCGCCGCGATACATCACGAGCACGCGGTCGGCCACTTCGGCCACCACGCCCATGTCGTGCGTGATGAAGACCACGCCCATGTTCATTTCGTCCTGCAGCCCGCGCACCAGTTGCAGGATCTGCGCCTGGATCGTCACGTCGAGCGCGGTCGTCGGCTCGTCGGCGATCAGCAGCGCGGGCCGGCACGACAGCGCCATCGCGATCATCACGCGCTGCCGCATCCCGCCCGACAGCTGGTGCGGATAGCGCGCGAACACACGGCGCGCTTCCGGGATGCGCACGAGATCGAGCAGCCGCAGCGCTTCCGCGCGGGC
This sequence comes from Burkholderia cepacia complex sp. TUM26381, assembly GCF_057439935.1. Lineage (NCBI taxonomy): Bacteria > Pseudomonadati > Pseudomonadota > Betaproteobacteria > Burkholderiales > Burkholderiaceae > Burkholderia > Burkholderia cepacia complex sp. TUM26381. The sequence goes on from NZ_CM172007.1 coordinate 1,996,440, forward strand.
TTCGGCCGCGCCCTTCGACTGGTGCAGCGCAATCGCTTCGCTGATCTGGTCGCCGACCGTGAACACCGGGTTCAGCGACGTCATCGGCTCCTGGAAGATCATCGCGATGTCCGCGCCGCGGATGCCGCGCATCGTCGCGGCGCTGGCCCGGGCCAGATCGACGAGCGCGCCGCCACGGCGCCGGAACGCGATCCGGCCGCCCGTGATCGCGCCGCCGCCGTGCTCGACGAGCCGCATCAGCGCAAGCGACGTGACCGACTTGCCCGAGCCCGATTCGCCGACGATCGCGAGCGTCTCGCCGCGATCGACGTGAAACGACACGTTGCGCACCGCGTCGAACGTCGCGCCTTCGCGGCGGAACGTGACCGACAGGTCGTCGACGGCCACCACGCGCTGCTCGGGCAGCGCCAGGGTCGACGGGTTACGGCTCGAAGTCATGCGTGTCTCCTCGTGCGATCCGGCATCAGGCCGCATCGTCGCTGTAGATGCCGACGACCGGCGCCTCACCGACGCGCGCGTAGCCGCGGTACATCCCTTCGGTGTTGAACGGCATCGCGACGTTGCCCTGTGCGTCGACCGCGACGATCCCGCCGCGGCCCGCGAGGCGCGGCAGCTTGTTCATCACGACGTCGTGTGCCGCATCGGCCAGCGACGCGCCGCGATAGGCCATCTGCGCGGCCACGTCATGCGCGGTCGCGAGCCGGATGAACATTTCGCCCGTGCCCGTCGACGATACCGCGCAGGTCGCGTCGTCCGCATAGCAACCGGCCCCGATGATCGGCGAATCGCCGACCCGTCCGGGCTGCTTGTTCGTGATGCCGCCCGTCGACGTCGCCGCCGCGATGTGGCCGTTCAGGTCGCACGCGACCGCACCGACCGTGCCGTGCTTGCGGTCCGGATCGAGCGGCTCGGCCGGCTGCGGCTGCGACTGCGACTTGCCGAACGCAAACGTCGCCGCATCGTGGTCGAGCATCGCACCGGCCGCCGCACGCGCCTTGACCCACTGCGCATGCCGCGACTCGGTATCGAAGTAGCCGGGTTCCGCGAGTTCGAGCCCCTGCGCGGCGGCGAACGCATCGGCGCCCGCGCCGGCGAACAGCACGTGCTCGCTCACCTCCATCACGCGTCGTGCAGCCAGCACCGGATTGCGCACGCGCGTCGCGCAGCAGATCGCGCCGGCGCCGAGCGTCGCGCCGTCCATGACCGCCGCGTCGAGTTCATGCTTGCCTTCTGCCGTATAAACGGCGCCGCGTCCGGCGTTGAACAGCGGACAGTCTTCGAGCATGCGCACCGCGACCGTGACGGCGTCGAGCGCGCTGCCGCCGTCGGCCAGCACCTGCTGCGCGGCCTGCAGGATCGCGGTCAGTTCGGCACGGTATCGACGTTCGGTGTCGGTATCCATCGCTTCGCGCAGGATCGTGCCTGCGCCGCCGTGAATTGCGACGATCGCGGATGAAGTCATGATTTTTTCGGACGTGGGGAAGAAGGGTTGGCGGCCGGCAACGCCGCTTGCGGCTGCACGAGCCACGGCAGCAGGAATTCGGTCATCTCGGCGGCGGATTTCGCGGACCGGTGCGTGCGCAGCGCGACTGCATCGATCAGCGCCTCGATCATCGTGAGCACGGCGGCTTCCGACGTGGCCGCGAAACGCCTCTCGGCCTTGACGTACAGGTTCAGCGACGCGATCGGCGCCAGCGGCGATTGCGGCCCGTCGGAGATGCCGAGCACGCGCGCACCGCGCGCCGCCGCACGCCGGGCCAGCTCGATCGTGTCCTTCACATAGCGCGGAAACGCGAGCGCGATCACGAGATCGCGCGAATCGGCCGTGTACAGGCGCCGCGCCGCGTGCGAAGGGCCGCCGAGCAGCGCGAGCGATTGCACGCTGTCGTGGCACACGGACAGCCCGTGCTCCATCAGCCCGGTCAGAAACGCGCTCGACCCCGCGCCGAGGATCAGCACGCGCCGCGCGCCGACGATCGCCTCGACCGCGGCCTCGACATCGGCCGCGTCGAGTTGCGCGCGCGTGCCCTCGATGTTGGCGACAGCCTGGTCGAATACCGCGTCGATCCACGCGGCGCCGCGTACGCCGGGCTCCTGCTCCTGCGCGGAACGCAACCGCTCCACCGGCCCGAGCGTCGCTTCGAAGCCCCTCACGAGCGCCGCGCGCATCGCCGGATAACCGTCGAAACCAAGCGCCTTCGCGAAGCGGTTCGCAGTCGCGATCGACGCATTCACGGCCTGCGCGAGTTCGTCGATCCGCATCGTCGCCGCGCGAAACGGGTTCGCGAGCACGAATTCACCCATGCGCCGGTGAATCGGCGTCATCAACGGCATCGCCGACGCGATCCGCTCGGCGATCGCGGGTTCGTCGTGACTGGCGTCGTGCGGAACGAGAGGCGTCATGCGAAGGGTCATTGCAAGGTGAATGAAAATCAATTTACACAATCTGCCTCCAGAAAAGAAATAAATTTTCATCAGGGTTGTCACGCCCTGCCCGGCGTCCGGCGTTCGTCCGGAAACCGCTCAGCCCCGTCGCGCGGGCCTTTGGCGCGCGATCTCGATGCGTCGCCGCACACGCCGCACTCACCAGCTCATCGGGAAAACCCCGAGCAAGTTCGTTCGAATGCAGATTCACGTTGACCGGATTCGAATTCGAACATAGGATGTTCGAAAATGATCAGTCGTCAGATAACATGGCGATTGAATGACAGATAAATGTTCGCTTGAACACCGTATTTTCGGCATAACCGAGGAAAAACGGCGCGCATCAAGATCGGACATCGTACAAATAGAGCGAAACAAGCCATCCCGGACGGATGGCCCTCATGGATCGGGCAGGCGCCGCGCGCCCGCCCTGTCTGACAGGAGACAGCAGTGAAGACAGTCAAGGCGTTGCGCTGGTGGATCATCGTGCTCGTGTGTCTCGGCACGATCCTCAACTACCTCGCACGGAATTCCCTCGCGGTGCTGGCACCCGAGCTCAAGCAGGTGTTCTCGATCTCGACGCAGCAGTATTCGTACATCGTCGGCGCATTCCAGATCGGCTACACGATCATGCAGCCGGTGTGCGGGTTCGTCGTGGACCTGATCGGGCTGCGGCTCGGCTTCGCGCTGTTCGCGATGCTGTGGTCGGTGGTCGGCGTCGCGCACGGCTTCGCGTCGGGCTGGCTGTCGCTCGGCATCCTGCGCGGCTTTCTGGGGCTGTTCGAGGCCGCCGCGATTCCGTCGGGGATGAAGGCCGTCGCCGAATGGTTTCCCGATCGCGAGAAATCCGTCGCGGTCGGCTACTTCAACGCGGGTACGTCGCTCGGCGCCGCGATCGCGCCGCCGCTCGTCGTGTTCCTGTCGATGCGGTTCGGCTGGCAGGCCGCGTTCATGGCCACCGGTGCGCTCGGGTTCGTATGGGCCGCGCTCTGGTACACGCAGTACCGGTCGCCGGCCGATCACCCGCGCATCACGCCGCAGGAGCGCGCGCTGATCCGCGACGGCCAGGCCACGATGCCGGCCGTGTCGACGCGCCGGATCCGCGACGTCGTCACCGCGCGGCGCTTCTGGGCCATCGCGCTGCCGCGCTTCTTCGCGGAGCCCGCGTGGCAAACCTTCAGCTTCTGGATTCCGCTGTACCTCGCGACCGAACGCCACATGGCGCTCGCGCAGATCGCGATCTTCGCGTGGATGCCGTTTCTCGCGGCCGACCTCGGCGGCATCGCGGGCGGCTACCTGTCGCCGTATCTCGCGAAACGCTACAAGCTTCCGCTCGTGTGGTCGCGCGTCGCCGGCGTCGCGCTCGGCGCGGTGCTGATGCTCGGGCCCGCGATGATCGGCCTCGTGTCGTCGCCGTACACGGCCATCGCGCTGTTCTGCGTCGGCGGTTTCGCGCACCAGATGATCTCCGCGCTCGTCAACACGCTGTCGGCCGACGTATTCGATCCCGAGGAAGTCGGCACCGCGAGCGGCTTCGCCGGGATGGCCGCGTGGATCGGCGGCCTCGGTTTCTCGCTGCTGGTCGGTGCGCTCGCCGACAAGATCGGCTATGCGCCGCTGTTCGCGTGCCTCGGCCTGTTCGACATCATCGGCGTCACGCTGCTCGCGGTGCTGATCCGCGGGCAGTCGAAGCAGGAACGCCTGCTCGCGCGGCACGCCTGACATTTGCCCTCACCAGGAATCGCATTCATGACTTCGCTCCTTCATCCGCCCGTGTTCCGCGTCGCCGGCAAGCATGCGAACCGCGTGCTGCTCGCGTCCGATGCGGGCGCCACCCTCGAGATCTTCGTGCTCGAGGACGACATCGTGCGGGTACGCGTGCTGCCCGACGCGACGGCGCACACCCCGCGCACATGGACGATCGCGCCGGGCCTCGACGACGTGCCGCTCGACGGGCGCGATCGCCTCGACCTCGACGGCTTCACGCTGCCCGCCTTTACCCTCGCCGAAGACGACGACGGCCTGCACGTCGAAACCGCGCAGATCCGGCTCGCCGTGCGCTGGCAAGGCGGCCATTGCACGTGGTCGATGCGCGGCGCGGACGGTACGTGGCGCGTCGCGCTCGCCGATCGCGCGACGCAGGCGTACAACTTCGGCTGGTGGGACGGGCGCGCCTATCACTACGTCGCCCGCGAACGCGGCGACAAGGTGTTCGGCCTCGGCGAACGCGCGGGCGAACTCGACCGCACGGGCGCGCGCTTCGAGATGCGCAACATCGACGCGATGGGCTACAGCGCGAAGCATACCGACCCGCTGTACAAGCACATCCCGTTCTACATCACGTGGTCGCCCGATGCGTGCCAGGGCTTCGGGCTGTTCTACGACACGCTGTCGGACTGCTCGTTCGACATGGGCCGCGAGCTCGACAACTATCACGGCCCGTACCGCTACTTCGTCGCCGAGCATGGCGATCTCGACTACTACTTCATCGCATCGCCCGATACGCCGCTCGCGGCCGCGCGGCGCTTCACGTGGCTCACCGGGCGCCCCGCGCGCACGCCGAAATGGGGGCTCGGCTATTCGGGCTCGACGATGAGCTATACCGACGCGCCGGATGCACAGCAGCAGATGAACCGGTTCGTCGAGCAGTGCGACGCGCACGACATCCTGTGCGATTCGTTCCACCTGTCGTCGGGCTATACGTCGATCGGCGCGAAGCGCTACGTATTCAACTGGAACCGCGACAAGTTTCCCGACGCGAAGGGCTTCGCGAAGCACTATCGCGACCACGGCATCCGCCTGTGCGCGAACATCAAGCCGTGCCTGCTGCGCGACCATCCCGCGTTCGACGATGCCGCGCAACGCGGCCTGCTGATCCGCTCGGCATCCGGCGAACCCGCGTGGGTGCAGTTCTGGGACGAGGTCGGCGCGTACATCGACTTCACGCAGCCGGACGCGTACCGCTGGTGGCGCGAACAGGTCACATCGGCACTGCTCGAGTACGGGATCGAATCGACCTGGAACGACAACAACGAATACGAGATCTGGTCGCCCGATGCGATCGCGCACGGCTTCGGCCGATCGTTCCCGGCACGCGAAGCAAAAGTGTTGCAGACGATGCTGATGATGCGCGCGTCGCGCGAAGCGCAGCGTGCGCATGCACCGGCGCAGCGGCCGTTCCTCGTGTCGCGCTCCGGCGGCGCCGGCATGCAGCGCTACGTGCAGACCTGGTCCGGCGACAACTACACGTCGTGGGAAACGCTGCGCTACAACCTGAAGATGGGCCTTGGGCTCGCGCTGTCGGGCGTATCGAACATCGGCCACGACATCGGCGGCTTCTCCGGCCCCGCGCCGTCGCCCGAGCTGCTGCTGCGCTGGGTGCAGTTCGGCATCTTCATGCCGCGCTTCAGCATCCATTCGTGGAACGACGACGGCACCGTCAACGAGCCGTGGATGTATCCGGAGATCACCGCGCAGATCGCGACGCTGATCAAGCAGCGCTACCGGCTGCTGCCTTACCTCTATCACCTGCTGTGGCTGTCGACGACACGCTACGAGCCCGTGCTGCGGCCGACCCTTGCGGATTTCCCCGGCGATGCGCGCTGCTACGACGCGTGCGACGACATGATGCTCGGCGACGCGCTGCTCGTCGCGCCGGTCGTCGATCCCGGCCAGACCGAGCGTACGGTCTACCTGCCGTCGGGCGCGCGCTGGATGTGCTGTGCGAGCGCGCAGGCGTTCGACGGCGGCGCGAGCGTGACGCTGCCCGCACCGCTCGACACGCCGGTGATGCTGCTGCGTGAAGGCCGCGTGCTGCCGCTGAACGTCGCGGCACAGCATTTCGGCGCGCGCGCCGACACACGCGGCTTCCTCGTCGCGCCCCGCATCGAGGACGGCGTCGCATACGGCGAATGCGTCGAGGACGACGGCGAAACGGAAGCGTGGCGCGACGGCGAATACGGACTGTGGCGCATCGAGACCGGCCGCGAGGCGTCGGGCGTGCTCGGCGTGTCGGTCCGCTGGGACGGCCACCCGGGCCGCCCGGCCAGCCGCGTCGAGATCCTGCTGCCCGCGTCGCTGCAAGGCCCGGTTGCCGTCCGCGGCGCCCGCGCCGAACAGGACACGCAGGACGGCGCATGGCGCCGCCTCGTCGTGACGTTCGACAACTGAAGCAAGCCCGATCAGGCGGGCCGTTCGCGCGGCCCGCCATAGAGGAGGCGCTGCAGCCTCCCGCCCCGTTGAAAAGATGATGAGCCCTGGAGATCGCCCATGAAAGCACCCGTCAACCATTATGCAATCCTGATTTTATCGGCCGCATCGCTCGGCGCGACCGCCGCCCACGCGCAGAGCAGCGTGACGCTGTACGGCGTCGTCGACGATTCGCTCGCGTACGTGAACAACCAGCAGGGCCATTCGAACCTCTACATGCGCGACGGCAACCTGTACGCGTCGAAGTTCGGGCTGCGCGGCGACGAAGATCTCGGCGGCGGCACGCACGCGATCTTCGACCTGCAGTCCGGCTTCAACCTGAACACGGGTGCGCAGGCCGCCGCCGGCACGATGTTCAACCGCCAGGCCTTCGTCGGCCTGCGCAACGATCGCTACGGCACGATGACGGCCGGCCGCCAGTACACGCCCTACTTCCTGTTCGTCGGCCCGTACGCGTCGAGCAGCTGGCTGACCGGCGCGACGGGCGCGCATCCTGGCGACATCGACGGCCTCGACACGACGATCCGCGTGAACAACTCGGTCACCTATACGTCGCCGACCTTCGCCGGGCTGACCGCGAGCGCGATGTACGCATTCGGCGGCATCGCCGGCGCGACCGGCAAGGGCAACACGTTCAGCGCCGCGCTGCGCTACGCGAACGGGCCGATCGGGATCGCGGCCGGCTACCTGCGGATCAACAGTTCGGGCTCGTCCGCGGGCTTCCTGAATCCGGCCACCGCGCCGTCGGGCAGCTTCGCGGTGTCCGTGCTGAACCAGGGCTACCTGACCGCGAAAGCCGTCGAGCAGGTCGCGGCAGCCGGCAACTACACGCTCGGCGACCTGACGATGGGTCTCAACTATTCGAACGTGAAGTACCTGCCCGGCAACGGCTCCGCGTTCACCGACACGGCCGTGTTCAACACCTACGGCGCGCTTGCCGCATACCGCTTCACGCCGGCGTTCTCGGTGGCCGGCGCATTCGCGTACACGCTGGCGTCGAGGGCGAACGGCGTCGCGAACGCGGCCCGCTACCAGCAGTATTCGCTGAAGGAGTCGTACAGCCTGTCGAAGCGCACGACGCTCTACGCGCTGCAGGCGTACACGCATTCGAGCGGCCAGACGCTCGGCGCGCAAGGCGCCGGCCACGTCATCGACGCCGCGCCGATCGTCGGCGATTCGCAGCAGCTCACGCCGTCGACGACGCACGGCCAGTTCGTCGGCATGGCCGGCATCGCCGTCACGTTCTGAACCCGCCCCGCAGCGCCTTCGGCGCGCAGCCCATGCCCCGGACGATGCGCGTTCCGCGCGCGCCGTCCGGGCGCCCGATGTCCGTCCGCCACGACGTCTTCCGCGTCCCGCCGGCCCACCCGGCAAATCGCGCGGGTTTTCCCGATCGCCCCGATATCTTACAATTCGTCAGGTTCATCCCTTCTGCATGCCCCTTCTTGCAGTCCTGACACCGCGGTACACTCGACGCACGCCGTATCAGGGTCCGACGCGCGACGCGCGCGCCGGGCGGCGTCGCGCCTCGTTGCGCCCACAACTGGATGCCCGCCATGCCAGATTCCCGCCCCTCGCCCCGCACGACCTTCAAGCCGCAGGTCGTCCTGCCCGCGCTCGCGGTCATCGGCGCGCTGCTCGTCGTGTGCGCGCTGCGCCCGAGCGAAGCCGGCGCGCTGTTCGCCGCCGGCCAGCAATGGGTCATCGCACGCTTCGACTGGTTCTACGTGCTCGCCGTCACCGGCTTCCTCGTGTTTCTCGTGCTGATCGCCGCAAGCGACTTCGGCAACATCCGCCTCGGCCCCGACGATGCCGAGCCCGAATTCAGCTTCGTGTCGTGGACGGCCATGCTGTTCGCGGCCGGCATGGGCATCGGCCTCATGTACTTCGGCGTCGGCGAGCCGATGCAGCATTTCCTGAAGCCGCCGACCGTCGATCCCGGCACGCCCGCCGCCGCGCGCGAGGCGATGCTGATGACCTTCTTCCACTGGGGTTTCCATGCGTGGGCAATCTACGGGCTGATGGGGCTCGTGCTCGCGTATTTCGGCTTTCGCTACAACCTGCCGCTGACGCTGCGCTCGGGGTTGTATCCGGTGCTGCGCGAGCGCATCAACGGCTGGATCGGCCACACGGTCGACGCGTTCGCGCTGGTCGGCACGGTCGCCGGCATCGCGACGACGCTCGGCTACGGCGTGATGCAGCTGAGCGCGGGCCTGCATACGGTCGGCGGCTGGGATACCGGCAGCAACCTGTTCCGCATCGGGCTCGTCGCAATCGTCGTGATCCTCGCGGGCGTGTCGGCCGCGACCGGCCTCGACAAGGGCGTGCGCCGGCTGTCCGAGCTGAACCTGCTGCTTGCGTTCCTGCTGCTCGCCTTCGTGGTGGTCGCCGGCCCGACGGCGTTCCTGCTGCGCGCGCTCGGCGACAACATCGGCCAGTACCTGTCGAGCCTCGTCGACCTGTCGTTCCGCACGTATGCGTACGCACCGCCGCGCGAGGAAGGCTGGTTCGGCGGCTGGACGATCCTCTACTGGGCGTGGTGGGTGTCGTGGTCGCCGTTCGTCGGCATGTTCATCGCACGCATTTCGCGCGGCCGCACGATCCGCCAGTTCGTGATCGGCGTGCTGCTCGTGCCGACCGCGTTCAACCTCGTGTGGATGACCGTGTTCGGCAACAGCGCGATCTGGCTCGACACGCACGGCGCGGCCGGCGCGCTCGCGCAAACGGCCACCAACGTCGACGCGCTGCTGTTCCGCTTCTTCGATTTCCTGCCGTTCCCGCAACTGCTGTCGATCGCCGCGATCGTGCTGATCGCGGTGTTCTTCGTCACGTCCGCCGATTCGGGCGCATTCGTGATCGACCAGATCGCGACGCGCGGCAACCCGCATTCGCCCGTGTGGCAGCGGCTGTTCTGGGCCGCGCTGCTCGGCGTGACCGCCGCGGTGCTGCTCGTCGCGGGCGGCCTCGGCGCGCTGCAGGCGATGACGCTGATCGCCGCGCTGCCGGTCGCGATCATCATGCTCGCGCTGTGCTACGGGTTATGGCGTGGACTTGCAGCCGACCGCGCGCACTATTCGCAGGACGTCGCGCCCGCGACGAGCTTCTGGACCGGCCAGCACTGGCGCCATCGCCTCACGCACATCCTGCGGCAGACGACCGAAGCCGAGGCGCGCCAGTTCGTCGCGGAAACGGTCGAGCCCGCGCTGCGCAAGGTCGCCGACGAACTGCGCGCGAGCGGCGTCGATGCGCACGTGCAGCGCGACAGCGACGATGCGGTGCGGCTCACCGTGCCGACCGCCGAGCATCGCGACTTCGTGTACGGCGTGCGCGTGACCGTGAAATCCGCGGCCGCTTTCCTGGTGCGCGAGGCGGCCGAGCCGGATCCGGCACGCGAGCACGTATACGGGATCGTCACGTTCTTCGAGGACGGCCGGCTCGGCTACGACGTCGAATACCTGCGCGGCGACGAGGTGATCGCCGACGTGCTGCGCCAGTACGAACGCTATGTGTCGCTCGCGGCCGACAAACGCACGCATCTGCTGAGCCGCGCGCCGGGACATGCCACGGAGGCCGAATGAACGGGTTCCTGCAAAGCCGCGCGTCCGACGTCATCGCGCTCGGCACGCTCGCCGTGCTCTACCTCGGCGGCTCCGGCATCGCGCTGTGGCGGATCCGGGCCGCGGCGCCGCGCGGCAAGATCTACTGGATCGCCTGCGCGGCGCTGCTCGCCGGCGGCGCCATCGCGATGGGCGGCAACCTGTCGCCAGTGCCGGACAGCGGCGAAATGCCGCCCGGCTTCGCGCTCGGCGCCGAGGCCGTCCTGCTCGGTCTCGCGCTGGTTGCCGGCGGTTGCGCCTGGCTGATGCTGCGCGCGCGGAAACGCTGACGCGCGCACCGCACGGCCCCGCTTCGTCACGCGCGAACGGCAACGCGCGCGGCGAACCGGCAGCCGCGCCTTCCCCGATCCGCTTCTCTGCCGCACTACGTCATGCGGACGGCGCGCGCGCCGTCACGAGCCAGCACGCCGCGTCGAAGCGCACCTCGGCGCCGTGCACGTATTGCTCGAACGCCGCACGCACCGCATCGACCACGCGCCGCCGCGTCGCTTCGTCCGTCTCCAGCAGCGCAAGGCCCACCGGGCCCAGCCGCGCAATGTAGTCGTCCAGCGCGGCCTCAGGCAGCGCACACGCCCTGTCGACCGGTTCGATCACAATGCCGGTCCAGCCGCTGTCCGACAGCACCGACGCGATCCGCTGCCGGTCGCCGAACGCGAACTGGCCCGGCGCGCCGGGCTGCCGGGCGGGCAGGTTCGGCAGCAACGGCGCGGCCACCCGCTCGGCCGTCGTCATGAACGGGTTGTCGGCCGGCCCGCGCCACGCGACGAACTGCATCCGCGCGCCCGGCCGCGCCGCATGCCGCAGGTTCGCGAATGCGCGGACCGGATCGTCGAAGAACATCACGCCAAGGCGCGACACGATCAGGTCGACGCTCGCGGGCTCGAACGCATGCGTCTGCACGTCCGCACACACGAAACGGGCGTCCAGGCCGCTGCGTCCGGCGCGCCCCCGCGCGGCGTCGATCATCCGCGCCGAGATATCGATGCCCGTGCAACGCGCGTTCGCCCCCAGCCGTCGTGCGACCGCGAGCGTGACGGCGCCCGTGCCGCAGCCGACGTCGAGCACGCTGCGGGCCGACGACGCGGCCGCTGCATCGGCGAGCAGCGTCTCGAACGGTTCGAACATCCGGTCCATCGGCGCCTGCGCATCGACCCATGCGCGCCCCGACGGGCCGTTCCACAACGCGGATTGCGCTGCGTTGGGCCGGTTGGTTTCCATCGTCGATCTCCTTCTGGTTCATGGATGATGAACCGCACTGTGCTGCTTCAAGCCGGCTTGAGGTCAAGGCCGGCCGGGTTGCGCCCGCCGTCGCGCCCCGCTTTTCACATTTCTTACATTCACGCTGCGTATCGTTGACGACTTTCCTACGGTGCCTCCCATGCGACGACTCCTCACGCGCACGCTGCTCATGCGCTGCGCTCCCCTTGTTGCCCTCGCCGCGCTGTCCGCGTGCTCGAATCACATCGATACGCCGGACGATCCGGCCAGCGCATCGGTCAACGTCCAGGCCGCATGGGTCGAAATCGGCGACGCGAACCAGGCGATCGCGCGCGTCATCACGAACTACACGCCCGCGTCGGCCAGCGATCCGCTGTGCCCGCAGTTGACCGTCGACGGCAAGCTGTCGCGCATGGCGCTGCGCGCAGGCGCCGCGACCGTCGCCCAGCGGCCGACCGCCAGCGATCCGGCCGAATCGAAACCGTCCAGCTTCCCGGTCTCCGTGTGCGAAACGACACTGCCGGCCGGCGCTCAGGCCGCAAGCGTCGCGGGCCGCACGCTGCCGCTGCCGAAAGCGCAGCCGCAACGCGTCGCGATCATCGCCGACACGGGCTGCCGGATGAAGAAGGCCGACAACGCATGGCAGGCGTGCAATGACGCATCGGTCTGGCCGCTGGCCACGATCGCGGCCAGCGTCGCGAAGCTGTCGCCCGATCTCGTGCTGCACATCGGCGACTACCACTATCGCGAGAACGCGTGCCCGCCGGACATCGCCGGCTGCAAGGACAGCCCGTGGGGCTATGGCTGGGATACGTGGCAGGCCGACCTGTTCCGCCCGGCCGCGCCGCTGCTCGCGAAGGCCCCGTGGGTCGTCGTGCGCGGCAACCACGAGGAATGCGCGCGCGCGGGCCAGGGCTGGTTCCGCTTCCTCGATCCGCGCCCGTATTCGGCGGCCCGCTCGTGCGACGATCCGGCCAACGACAACAACGCGAACTATTCGGAACCCTATGCGGTGTCGCTCGGCGGCGGCTCGCAGGTGATCGTGTTCGATACCGCGAAGGTCGGCCGCACGCCGCTCAAGACGACCGACGCGCAATTCGGCATCTACCAGAAGCAGTTCCAGACGGTCGCATCGCTCGCGTCGAAGGCCGGCATGACGACGACGATCTTCACGAACCATCATCCGATCCTCGCGTTCGCGCCGATCGCGGGCAGCACGCCCGCGCCGGGCAACCTCGCGCTGCAATCGGTCATGTCGAGCCTCAACGCGCAGGCATACTACCCGCCGGGCGTGCATGTCGCGCTGCACGGTCACGTGCACGATTTCCAGGCGATCAACTTCTCGTCCGGGCACCCGGCGACGATCGTGTCCGGCAACGGCGGCGACAACCTCGACGTCGCGCTGCCCGACCCGTTCCCGGCCGGCCTGACGCCCGCACCGGGCGCAGTGATCGATCGGCTGTCGCACAACAACAGCTTCGGGTTCCTGATCATGGAACGCAGCGCAGCGCCGGCAACGGGCTGGGTATACCGTGCGTATTCGGCGGCCGGCAAGCTGCTCGCGTCGTGCAACCAGTCGGGCACGACGCTCGCCTGCGACAAGACGGGGTTCATCGCACCGTGAGTGAAGCAGTCCGATGTGACGGCCGCGGGGTGCGCGGCCGGCAAAAGCGGTACGCGCTTGCCGCAACCGTGCTCGCCGGCCTGACGCTCGCGGCCCACGCCGCGCCGGCCGAAACGGTGCTGCTTCCCGGCGCACCGCCGTCGCGGGTCGTCGACACGATCGGCAACGGCACGCCGCAGGTGACGGGCAAGATCGACGCGGCCACCGCGCGCTTCGCGCCCGACCCGACGCTCGTCGCGCTCGGCCGCCGGATCTTCTTCGATCCGCGGCTGTCCGAGCCGCGCGGCATGTCGTGCGCGAGCTGCCACGATCCCGGCCGCGCGTTCGCGCCGACGCTGTCGGCGGCCTCGCTCGCGGGGCCCGGCGTGCCGGAAGGCAGCCGGCCCGGGCGCTTCAGCCAGCGCAATGCACCGTCGCTGCTCTACGTGCGCTACGTGCCGCGCCGCCACTTCTACCAGGACGACGATGCGCCCGCGCCGTCGCCGTTCGGCGGGCTGTTCATCGACGGCCGCGCGGATACGCTCGCCGAGCAGATCCGCGGGCCGCTGTTCGATCCGAACGAGATGAACAACCGGTCGCCGGCCGCGCTGCTGCGCAAGGTCAACGCGACCGAACTCGCGCCCGATCTCGCCGCGCGCTTCGGCGCGCCGGTGCGGCGCGATCCCGAGCAACTGGTACGCGCACTGGGTTCGGCTGTCGAGGCGTATCTGCAGAGCGACGAGATGGCGCCGTTCACGTCGCGCTTCGACGCATTCCTGCGCACGCGCAAGCCGCTCGCGCCGGCCGAGATGCGCGGCCTCGCGCTGTTCCGGAATCCTGACAAGGGCAATTGCATGACTTGCCACACGCTGTCGGAGACATCGAGCCGCCCGGAGCGCTCGCTGTTCACCGATTTCGGCTACGACGCGATCGCGGTGCCGCGCAACCGCGCGCTGCCGGCGAACCGCGATCCGCGCCATTTCGACAACGGGCTGTGCGACACCGCGCGGCGGTTGCGCTGGCCCGAACCGACGCAATGGTGTGGCTACCTGCGCACGCCGGGGCTGCGCAACGTCGCGGTCAAGCAGACGTTCATGCACAACGGCGTGTTCACGACGCTGCGCGACGCGGTCGCGTTCTACAACACGCGTTCGACCGACCCCGGCTTCTGGTATCACGGCGCCAAAACGTTCGACGACGTGCCCGCCGCCTATCGCGGCAACATCAACGTCAACTCGACGCCGATGAACCGCCGGCCCGGCACGCCGCCCGCGCTGACCGACGCGGAAATCGACGACATCGTCGCATTCCTCGGCACGCTGACCGACGCGCGCTATACGGGGGTCGCGGCCCCTGCTGCCCGCCTCGCCCGGACCGCCGCGCCGGCACGCTGACCCTGGCCGAACGGCCAGCCGGATGCGCACCCGCTTGCGGACAGCGAAAACACTGGTTATATTTACAGTACTGTATTTATGAACAGTGAGGTGCGCGATGGAACATCTGGTCCGTATCGTCAACGACACCGATCGCCAAGTGCTGGCGTGGCTGCGTTCCCAGGTCGGCGATGCCCGCGTCGAACGCGCGGCGCGTCAGCTCGGGCATACACGCAAGCCCTTTCCGTCTGCCGTCTGCCGGTATCTGGGCATGAGCGCGCCGGCCACGCTGCGTCCGGCGGCCCGGCCGCGCGCCGCGCGCGATTTCTCGGTGGGCGATCGTTACCTGTCGCTGATCCGCCAGCATCTCGCGTCGCACTCGGCCAGCCGATGAAATGGCGACGGCTTGCCGCGTCGGTGCCTTGGCAAGCCGGGTCGCTCGCCTATTCGCAAGCCCGGCCCGTCGCCGCCACGCTTACGCAGCCGCCTTGGCTTCCCGTACGAGGCGGCCGAGCGTTTCGAATGCCGCTTCGTGCGCCACATCGAACACGCGCGTGCAAGCGAGCCGGATATAGCCGTCGAAGCGGTCGGAATTCGAGAAGATCGACCCGGGCGCGATCCTGATTCCGTGCGCCAGTGCGGCGTCGAACAGCGCATCGGAGCGCACGCCGTCCGGCAATGCGATCCACAGCAGCATTCCGCCCGGCGGCTGGTTCATCCGCGTGCCGGCGGGGAAATGCCGCGCTATCGCGTCGATCGTCACGTCGCGCTGCACGCGCAACTGTTCGCGGAACCGGTGCAGGTGGCGGTCGAACGCGCCCGAGCCGACGAATTCGGCCGCAACGGCCTGCAGCAATGCGGCGTTGTGCCGGCTGTGCGCGAACTTCAGCATCCTCACACGCGCCTGCCAGCGGCCCGCAGTCATCCAGCCGAGCCGCATCCCGGGGGCCAGCACCTTGTTGAACGACGGGCAGTAGATCACCGTGCCGTCGCGGTCCCATGCCTTGACCGGCTTGACCGCCTGCGGCGCCTCGACGAGCTCGCGATACGGCTCGTCCTCGATCACGGCCACACCGTGGCGCGAACAGAGCGCGACAAGCCCCGCCTTGCGCTCGTCGGGCATCACGCAGCCGAGCGGGTTCTGCAGGTTCGGCACGACCACCACGGCCCGAATGTCCGGATACGCGGCCAGCGCCACTTCGAGCGCCTCGATCGACAGGCCGGCCGTCGGGCTCGCCGGGATTTCGAGTGCACGCAGGCCGAGGCTTTCGAGCAACTGGATCAGCCCGAAGAAGGCCGGCGATTCGATCGCGATCGTGTCGCCGGGGCGCGCCACCGCACGCAACGCGAGATTCACGGCATCGACGCCGCCGCTCGTCGACATCACGTCGTCCGGCGTCACCGTCACGCCATACGACAGCGCGCGTTTGGCCATCGTCTGCCGGAATTCGGGCGAACCGCCGACCGGCCCCGCATCGGTCAGCAACGTGGGCTTGCGCCGCAGCAGCCGGATCGCCAGCGTCTGCAGGCGCTCGGCCGGATACAGCGTGGCGAGCGCGGACGCGCCGCCGAGATTCAATGCATCGGTCGCCGCATTCGCGCGGTCGATCACGCGCGACACGCGCTCGTGCAGCCCCGCGAACGGCGGCTCGACGCTCAGCGGCGGCCCGTCGCTTTCCGGCAGTGTTGCAAGCGCGGCCGCCGCGCGGCGGCGCACGAAGTAACCGGAACGCGGCTTCGCCTCGCACCAGCCCGTATCCTCGAGCCGCCTGAATGTCTGGGTCGCGGTCGACAGGCTCACGCCGTGCTGCGCCATGAACGCGCGCACCGACGGCATCCGGTCGCCGGGCGACAGCGTGCCGGCCGCGATGATCCGGCGGTAATGTTCGGCGAGCCGTTCGTAAAGCGGCTCGCCGTCCAGCGGCAAAGGCGTGCGGGATGCGTCGGCGAAAGGCGTCATGCGGATCATCGTGCCCGCTCGCCCAGGCGCTCGCCAGATACAGATTCGGGGAAAACCCACCGATACAGCCGCTCGAAATCGCTGCCTGCACCGCAACAGATTCCCGTCCCCTGAATCTGTCGCGCCTGTGCCCGTTTCCCTAACCTGATTGCACGCCAGCGCCTCGCCGTCACGAGGCCGCGCAACCGGGGCCACCGGGAAAAGGAATCGCGATGCGAACGCAACACATCCGGCTCGACGCCGGGCAAAGCCACTTTGCGTGGTTCGACAAGGGTAGCCAGGTGATCGTGCTGGACGGCGCACTCGCGGTCACGCTGCGTCACGGCGCGCTCGACTGGCTGCCCGACGCGCCGCAATACATACGCCGCGAACTCGACGAAGGCGAATGCCTGACGTTCGAGACGGCCGGTCACGCGGCGCTGTCGGCTGGCAGCGCCGGCGCGGTCCGTACAACGGTCGTGGAACCTGCGGGCCGGAACGGCATGCGCGCGGCGTGGCGACGCATCCTGCGCCGGCTGTCCGGGCGAGTGCGCGGCGGCACTCATGTGCGCGGGCATTCCTGACATCGCGACTTGCCGCGACTTGCCGCGTCGCACCGCGCACCTCCCCCATTGTCACTGCAACCGGCGAACGCACGCTTTGCCGGCCACCCTCACCGGAGCGTCCCCATCGCCCACCATTCGACCACCGCAGCCTTCCCGGCATCGCGGCGGCCACCGCCTCACCGTGCGCTCCGGCGACGCTCGATCCACTCGAATACGGCCATCCCCACCAGCATCGCGGCGACGAACCCGATCCCCTTGGCCGACCCGAAGCCGACCGACACGATCGCGGGCCCCGGACAGAACCCGGCAATTCCCCAGCCGATGCCGAACACCGCACTGCCTGCGACGAGGCGCACGGTAATCGCGCGCAACGCCGGCAACTGCATCGGCAGGCCGAGCCATGACCGTGTCCGGCGCTTTGCCCACGCGAACGCGAATACCGCCACACCTGTCGCACCCGCCATCACGAACGCAAGCGACGGATCCCAATGGCCGGCCAGGTCCAGAAAGCCGAGCACCTTCTGCGGATTGGCCATGCCCGACACGATGAGGCCGGCGGCGAACACCGCGAGCGCGGCGCCTGACGGCGACGCGGCAAACACGCCGATCGCCGCGACGAAGATACCGGCCGCCGCATAGCTGCAGGCCAGCACGCGATGCGGATCGAAGCGGTCCATCAACCCGCCGAGGACGATCGCGCCGAACGTGCCGCCGACCTGGAACATCGCGGTCACGCGCGCGGCCGTCTGCAGCGTTGCACCGGTCGTGCGCAGCAGCGTCGGCAGCCAGCTGGACAGCAGGTAGATGACGAGCAGGCTCATGAAGAACGTCAGCCACAGCAGCAGCGTGCCGCGCAGCAGGTCGGCGCCGAACAGCCGGCCGAGCGGCGACCCGGCCGGCTTGCCGGCCGGTGCGACGAACGACGCGTGCACGAGGTGCGGATCCGGTGCGATGCGGCCGAGCATTGCCGCGATCCGCGCGGAAGGCGCGCCCTGGTTGACGAGATAGCGCACCGATTCCGGCAGCCGCCATGCCAGCACCGGCAGGAGCAGCAGCGGCGCGGCGCCGCCAACGACGAGCACCGCGCGCCAGCCGTGGTGCTCGATCAGCGACGCGGCCGCGAGCCCGCCGAGCGCGGAACCGATCGTGAAGCCGCAGAACATCGTCGTCACGAGCAGCGAACGGCGGCGCGCCGGACAGTATTCGGACGTCAGCGTGATCGCATTCGGCATCGCGCCGCCGAGCCCGAGCCCGGTCACGAAGCGCCACACGATCAGCTCGGTCAGGCCGCCGGCGCTTGCCGACGCAGCACTCGCAATGCCGAAGCACGCGACGCACGCGAGCAGCAGGCGCTTGCGGCCGAACCGGTCGCCGAACGGCCCGAACACGAGCGCGCCGGCCATCAGCCCGGCGAGCCCCGCGCCGAACACCGGGGCGAGCTGCGCGGGCGACAGGCCCCACTCCGTACGGATGACGGGTGCGATGAACCCGATCGATGCGGTATCGAATCCGTCGATCGCGACGATCAGAAAGCACAGAACGACGATCGCGGCCTGAAACGGCGCCACGCGATGCCGGTCGATCCATTCGCTGACGTCGATGGACAGCGTATCGGCCATAAGGGTGTCTCCTCCAGGAAGGCGGTCGCGCGTCGTATGTCGTTGGAATGCGCGCCGCCGGAATCGGGCTGAATGTATGCGTTATGCGACAGTCTTCAGGCAATCCTCCGCGCGCCAGCCGTGCAGCCAGTCGAGCGCGTCGTAGAACTGCGCCTGCGTGCGGCCGACCCAGAGCCCGTTGCGCACCTGCCGCTCGACGCCTTTCGCGTGATAGATCCGCCCCATTTCCCGTGCCGAATACAGCACGCGTGCGGTACGCGGAATCCGCACGCGTTCGTACCGCGCGAACGCGGCCTCGAAATCACCGTCGGTCTGCGCAACGGCCGCGCCGAGCGTCACCGCGTCCTCGAGCGCCTGGCATGCGCCCTGCGCGATGTATTGCGTCATCGGATGGGCCGCATCGCCGAGCACCGTCGCACGGCCCGCGCTCCAGCCCTCCACCGGATCGCGGTCGGCGGTCGCCCAGCGTTTCCACGACGTCGGCCGGTCGAGCATCTGTTTCGGCAGCGGATGAATGCCGTCGAAGTACGACAGCACCTCTTCCTTGCTGCCCTCGCGCACGCCCCAGGTTTCCTGCTCACGGCTGTGGAACGTGACGACGAGGTTGTACTGCTGCCCGCCGCGCAGCGGATAGTGAACCAGATGGCAATGCGGGCCGGCCCACACGACCGGTGCATTGATCTGCAGATCCTTCGGCATGTTGTCGACGTCGACCACCGCGCGATACACGACGTGGCCCGTCACGCGATGCGCATCGCCGATCAGCGCCTGACGGATCGCGGATTTCACGCCATCGCAACCGATCACCGCGTCGGCACGATAGCGCTCGCCGTGCTGGTCGATCACGGTCACGCCGTTGCCGTCCTGCTCGAACCCGCACACCTGCGTGCTCGTCCGGAATTCGATCAGCGGGTGATCCCGGACCGCTTCGTAGATCGACAGGTGAATGTCCGCGCGATGGATCACCGCATACGGATTGCCGAACCGTTCGCGATACGCAGCCCCCGTATCGATGCGCGCGACTTCGCGTGCATCGATCGCGTCCATCAGTTGCAGCCAGTCGGTGAACACCGCGCGACCGCGTGCCGCCTCACCGACACCGAGCGCATCGAGCGCGTTGAATGCGTTCGCCGCAAGCTGGATTCCCGCGCCGATCTCGCCGATCTGCCCGGCCTGTTCGAGCAGCTTCACGCGGATACCCTGGCGCGCGAGCGCCAGCGCCGCTGCCAGCCCGCCGATACCGCCGCCGATCACGAGAACGCGCCGGCCGTTGTGGTGTGTCTCACCCATGTTTGTCTCCTGCTTTGTGTTACGCGACGTAATCCGGTTGCCGCTGCGGTTGCGCGGCCTCGAAAGCCGGCTCGTGCCGCGCGTGTTCAAACACCGCGAGGCTGCGCGGAAACGCGCTCAGGTCGCAATCCATCCGCAATGCGTTCGCGACCTGCGGCACGAGACACACGTCGGCGAGCGTCGGCGTGTCGCCGAAGCACCACGGGCCCTCGTCCGCGCGGGCCAGCAGGCGCTCGACGCCGGCCATCCCTTCCGCGATCCAGTGCCGGTACCACGCGGTCTTCTGCTGCGGCGTGACCTTCAGTTCGCTGTCGAGATAGCGCAGCACGCGCAGGTTGTTGACCGGATGGATGTCGCACGCGATCAACGTCGCCAGTTCCAGTACGCGCGCCCGGCGGCGCAGCTCGAGCGGAATCAGCCGCGGTTCCGGCCGGATCCGGTCGAGGTAATCGAGGATCGCAAGCGACTGGCCGAGGCGGAAATCGCCGTCAACCAGCGCCGGCACCGCGGCCGACGGGTTCACCTGCGCGACGTAAGCGGCGTCGCGCTGCTCGCCGGTGCGGATGTTCACGGGCAGCGTGTCGTACGGCAGCCCTTTCAGCGCGAGCGCAATGCGCACCCGGTAGGATGTCGAACTGTTGAAGAAGCTATGCAGTTGCACGATGTGACCTTTCGGGGAAACGCGTCAGACCACGCGCACGGTCAGTTCGCCGAGACGCTCGACGCCGACCTTCATCACGTCGCCCGCCACCACCGCGCCGACACCTTCGGGCGTACCCGTGAAGATCACGTCGCCCGGTTCGAGGCGGAAGAACTTCGACAGGTCGGCCACCGTCTCCGCAACCGACCAGATCAGGTGCGACACGTCGCTCTTCTGCTTCGTCGCGTCATTGACCGTCAGCCACAGGCCGCCCTGCTCGAAATGACCGACGTCGCTGGCCGGATGCACGGGCCCGATCGGCGCCGAGCGGTCGAACGCCTTGCCGATTTCCCACGGCCGGCCCATTTCGCGCATCTTCATCTGCAGGTCGCGGCGCGTCATGTCGATGCCGACCGCATAGCCCCACACGTGTTCGAGCGCGCGCTCGAGCGGGATGTCCGAACCGCCCTTGCCGATCACCGCGACGAGTTCGGCTTCGTAGTGATAGTTCTGCGTCTGCGACGGATACGCGAGGTCGAGCGTTTCGCCGTACGCGACCGGCACGATCGAATCGGCCGGCTTGCAGAAGAAGAACGGCGGCTCGCGATCTGGATCGAAGCCCATTTCACGCGCATGAGCCGCGTAGTTGCGGCCGACGCAATAGACGCGGCGCACGGCGAATTGGGCATCGCTGCCGGCAACAGGCAGCGCCACGGGTGCTTCGGGCGGGAAAACGAAAGTCATGAACGGCTCCAGCTTAGACATGAATGAAGGGGCGCGCCGCCGCGGCAGCGCACGGAAAACGGATCGTTGAAAGCGCCGGCGTCAGTCGCGCGCTTCGCGCAGCAGATTCAGCGCGGACAGCACGGGCCGGTCGGAATAGCTGAACAGCACGCTGTCGGACGACGCCGACAGCCGCACCGGCGCCCACGACGGCGCGACGAAGATGTCGTGCGGCTCGAACGCGAATGCGCTGTCGCCGACCCATGCGGTGCCGGAGCCTTCGACGACGCAGTAGATCGTCGCGTCGGTGCTGCGGTACGTGCGGCCGTCGAAGCCGGCCGGCAGGAACTGCATGAAGGTGGCGATGGTCGGCATCGGCCAGCCGCCCGTCGCGGGGTTCACGTAGCGCAGCTTCACGCCGTCCCACGCGTCAATCTCGCCGTTCCGGTACAGCGCGTCGAGCGCCTCGCGGGTACGGGCATACGGATAGCTGAACACCGGCGACGTCGGGTCGCTCACGCGATGCCGCACCGGCACCATGTTGTGACCGAAGCGCGCGAAGCTGTCGCCTTCCGGGCGATTCACGGGCTGCACGGCTTCCGGGTAGTTCTCCGCAAAACCGGCGTCGAGATTCGCGACGAGCGGGATGTCGAGCCCGTCGAGCCACACGACCGGCTCGCCGCCCTCGTCCGCCGACGGATTGCCGTGGTCGTGCCACGCCCACGACGGCGTGATGATGAAGTCGCCCGGATGCATCGTCGTGCGCTCGCCGTTCACGGCCGTCCATGCGCCGCGCCCTTCGACGATGAACCGCAGCGCCGACTGCGTATGGCGGTGGCTCGGCGCGATCTCGCCCGGCAGGATCAGCTGCAGCCCCGCATACAGGCTCGGCGTCATGCTCGACTTGCCGGGCAGCCCCGGGTTCTCCAGCACCAGCACGCGGCGCACGGCTTCTTCCGCGCTGATCACGCTGCCGGCCTGCATCACGAGGTCGCGTATCTGCGCGTACTTCCAGATCGCGGCCTGCGCAGCCGGCTGCGGCGATTTCGGCACGAGGTTGTGCAGCGATTCCCACAGCGGCGCGAGGCGCTGCTCGGCGATCCGTGCGTAGTAGGCGGCGCGCGACGCGTCCGGATGGGTCGTCATGATGTCTCCTTGCAGGCGGCCGATCGGCGTCGGCGCCAGGTCTGTCGGGTCGGGGACCGTGCTGCGGTCCGTGAGTGGATTTATATTCGACGCAGCCATACCCGGTAAAATGATCAAATCATCTGATCCATATAATTCTGGATATACCTTCTCGAGACGAGGCATGCTATGGACTGGACCCACCGGCTGCGGCTGCGGCATCTGCAGGTACTGTTGAGCCTGGCCGGCACCGGCAACCTGAGCCAGTCGGCGCTGGCGCTCGCGACCACGCAGCCGGCGCTGTCGAAATGGCTGAAGGAGCTGGAAGAGGATGTCGGGCTGCCGCTATTCGAGCGGCATGCGCGCGGCCTGCGGCCGACGCCCTACGGCGAAGCGTTGATCGAGCACGCGCGCCGCGTCGAAGCGCAGCTCGACATCGCGCGCGACGACATGGCCGCGCTGCGCGAAGGCGGCAGCGGCCTCGTGACGATCGGCACATCGGGCGTCGCGGCGGCCGATACGGTGCCGCTCGCAGTGTCGCAACTGCTGAAGCGGATGCCGCGCGCGCAGGTGCGGCTCACCGAAAGCACGATGAACCAGCTGATGCCGCAGCTCGCACGCAGCGAACTGGATATCGTCGTCGGCCGCTCGGGCTCGACCTACGTCGATCCGCTGCTGCATGCCGAAGCGCTGTATGTCGATCCGGTCGTGTTCGTCGCGCGGCCCGGCCATGCGCTCGCCGGTGCGACGTCGGTCGGCTGGGACGACGTGCTCGCCTACCCGTGGATCGTGTGGCCGTCCGGCACGCCCGTGCACAACGCGCTGGAAGCCGCACTGAATGCCGCCGGCCGCGTGCAGCCGCCGCACTGCGTCGAATCGAATTCGTCGATCCTGAACCTCACGCTGCTGAACAACACCGACCTGCTCGGTGTCGCGTCACATCGTGCCGCGCGGCGTTTCGCGCAACTGAACGCGATCCGCATTCTGCCGATGGAGCTCGAGGGCCAGGGCGCGGTGTCGATCTACTGGCACCCCGACAGCGCGAACCGCGCGGCCGTGGCCGCGACGATCGAGTGCCTGCGCGCCTGTGCGGCGCCGCAAGTCGGCGGCTGGGAGAAAGTGAAGGTGGAGTGAATGGCGCGGCCCGGCGCGAACCGGGCCGCCTGGAGGCGGCACGTCACGCGCCGTCGCAGGATGCCGTGCCGTCGAGCATCAGCGTGCCGACCCGCGCAGGCACGAGCGGCGTACGCGGCACCGGCGGCGTCCAGCCGAACAGCGCCTGCGCGGCCGCACCGCAGACGCGGCCCTGGCACGCGCCCATCCCGCAACGCGACTGCAGCTTCGCGGCCGTCCAGCCGGGCTCCTGCACGACCGCATCGACACGCACATCCTCGCAACGGCACAGCAGCGTATCGGGCCGCGCGAGCCGGCGGACCGGCTCGCGGATCGCGAAGCGCTCGCGTACCGCGTCCGCGAACGCCTGCCAGTGCGCGCGCCGCGCGACGAGCGCAGCCAACGGCGCCGTTTGCCCGGTCGCCGCGTAACCGGCGATTTCGCCTTCGACCATCGCCAGTTCGCTGCCGCCGACGCCCGTACACTCGCCCGCCGCGAAAACCCCGTCGCGGCTCGTGCGCTGGTGCGCATCGACCGCCACCGCACCGTTGTCGATCCGGCAGCCGAGATGGCTCGGCAGCACGGTATTCGGCACGAGGCCGAAGCCGCACGCGAGCCGCTCGCAATCGACGTCGAACTCGCGATCGCCCTGACGGATCCGGACACGTTCGAGCCGCTTGTCGCCGAACGCCTCGACGACGTGCGCATCGGGCCGGTAAGCCGCCGTGACGAGCTTCGCGGCCTGCGCGAGCTTCGACGGCCAGCGCCACAACCCCGCGCCGAAGCCCGCCACGTCGCCCCATGCGGCCTGCTCGAGCACGTGCGACACACGTGCCCCGGACTGACGGGCCGTCGCCGCGCTCGCCAGCAGCAGCGGCCCGCTGCCCGCGATCACCGTGCGCTGCCCGCGCACATCGAGGCCGTACTTGATCAACGCCTGCAAACCGCCCGCGCCGGTGACGCCGGGCAGCGTCCAGCCCGGAAACGGCAGCAGCAGTTCGCGTGCGCCGCAGCAAAGAATCAGCGTCCGGAAATCGAGCAGCAGCCCGCGCTCGTCGTCCTCGAGCAGCAGCGTGCCCGGCTGCGTTTCGGCGACGATGCGCGTCGCTGCGAGATGCGTGACGCCCGGCTGCCGCAGCACGGCGAGGCGTTCAGCGGCGACCGGTACCGGTGTGGCCGCTACGCCTTGCCGCCAGATCTGCCCGCCCGCCCGCGGGTTGTCGTCGACGATCGCGACCGTCGCGCCGCCTTTCGCCGCGGCCCGCGCGGCCGACAACCCGGCCGGGCCCGCGCCGACGATCGCGACGTCGACGCTCAGTCGTTCCTGTTTCATCGCGTACGCTCCACCTGCATCCCGTCACGGCACAATGTCTGGCAAGCCAGCCGGCGCCGGCCGTCGATCGTCATCCGGCATTCCTGGCAGACGCCCATTCCGCAAAACGGCGCGCGCGCCGCGCCCGTGCACGACACACGTGTCGTGTCGTCGCCGCTCGCCGCGACAGCGGCCGCGACGGTCGCGCCGTCGGCCACCGTCAGCGCGCGGCCGTCCAGATGAATGATCATGTCAGCGCTCCGGCGACGGGGGACGCGGTCAGGAAGCGTCCCGGCAAATACGGTTCGATATCGATCGGCGGCCGCTCGCCGGCCATCAGCGCGGCAATGAGCCGCGCGCTGCCCGGCGCGGTCGTCACGCCGAGCCCTTCGTGCCCGACCGCGAGCCACACGCCCGGCCGCGCCGGGTGCTCGCCGAGCAGCGGCAGGCCGTCGGGGCTCGCGGAACGGAATCCTGTCCATGAACGGATGCCGTTCAGGTCAGCCAGATCCGGCAGGTAGCCGACCGCGCGGCGCAGCATCCGCGCGAGCACGGGCGGCTCGACACGCGCATCCTCGGTGTCGAACTGGCGCGACGAACCAATCAGCAACTGGCCGGTCGGCCGCGGCTGCACGTTGAACGCGACCGACGTACCGTCGCTCGCATGCGCGCTTGCGGCATAGCCGAGTTCGACGAGCTGGTGCGACACGTGCCCCGGATAGCGGTCGGTGATCAGCAGGTGGCCCTTTTTCGGGCGCAGCGGCAGTTCGGGCAACAGTGTGCGTGCCGCGACACCATTCGCGACGACCACGCGTTCGGCGCACAGCGTGTCGCCGCTTGCAAGCACCACGCCCGGGCCGTCAACCGCGACGGCCCGGTCGCGACGCAACGTGATGCGCGGCGCGCGCTGCAGCAGCCAGTTCGCGGTGACGGGCGCGTAAAGAATCGCGTCGCCGGGAATCTTCAGCGCACCGCCGAGCCCCGCGCGCAGCATCGGCTCCAGTTGCGCGAGCGCCGTCGCGTCGATCAGTTCGCCCGCCACGCCGTGTGCGGCGAGCGTCGCCTGCTTCGCGCGTGCCAGATCCATCTCGTGCGCATCGGCCGCGAGCCACAGCGTGCCGCAGTTGCGGTACGCGCAGCCTTCGGGCATCTCGCCGCTCAACGCGCGCCACAATTCGATCGAGTAGTGACTCAGCGCGAGCTCGGCCGCGTTGTCGTCCATCGCGACGAGGTGGCCCATGCCCGCGCCGGTCGCGCCGCCGCTCGCGTCGTCGACGACCAGCACGCGCAGCCCGCGCTGCGCGAGTTCGTGCGCGCACGCCGCGCCGACGATGCCGGCGCCGATCACGACGACGTCGGTCTTCGTTTCGCTCACGACCCGATGCCCCAGCCGAACGGATCGTCTTCCTCGATCAGCAGCGTCGCTTCCGCGCTCAGGTGCGCGCTGCCGCGAATCGTCGGCACGATGCCGCCGTCGGCCTGCTCGTAGCTCGCGTGGAACACGCTGCCGATCACGCTCGCCTGCCGCCACACGGCACCCGGCGCAAGCTTGCCGTCGGCCGCAAGGCACGCGAGCTTCGCGCTGGTGCCGGTGCCGCACGGCGAACGGTCGTATGCAAGGCCCGGACACAGCACGAAGCTGCGGCTGTCGTGCTCGGGGTCGCCGGCAAACAGCTCGATGTGGTCGATCTCGCCGCCGTTCGCGCCGGTGATGCCCGCACGTTCGAGCCCTTCGCGCACGGCCGACGCGTACGCAGTGAGCGCCGCGACGTTGTCGCCGGTCACGCGCTGCCTATGGTCGCTGATCAGGAAGAACCAGTTGCCGCCCCACGCGATGTCGCCCTTCACGGGGCCGTATCCCGGCACGTCGAGCGCGACGTCCTGCGCATGACGATATGCAGGCACGTTGCGCACGCTGACCGACAGGTCGTCGTGCAGCGTCGCCTCGACGGTGCCGACGGGCGTTTCGATCCGGTGCATGCCGGGCGCGATGCGCCCCATGTGATGCAGCGTGCGCACGACACCGATCGTGCCGTGCCCGCACATCCCGAGATAGCCGCTATTGTTGAAGAAGATCACGCCGGCCGCCGCGTCGGGCGATACGGGTTCGCACAGCAGCGCGCCGACCAGCACGTCGCTGCCGCGCGGCTCGAGGATGCACGCGGTGCGGTAACGGTCGTGCTCGCGCGCGAGCACGTCGCGTCGCTCGGCCATCGTGCCGCTGCCGAGCGACGGGAAGCCGGACACGACGAGCCGAGTGGGTTCGCCGCCCGTGTGCGAATCGATGATCTGGATGCGCTTCATCATGAGCCGTCCGAAGTGGGGAAAGGAGCATAGCTTCCTCCGTCGCGCGTCCGCCCGCTTGTGGCTTTTCGATGAGGACGACGACGAAATCGGCATAGTGCAACGCGCCCGCCGCGCCCCTGCCGGCCGCTGTGCCGATTTCGTCATTTTGCTCCGCGATACGACTCAAGCGTGATGGGCATTTGCGCGGCGATACTGGTTGCCACACCGACACACCTGTCGGCCGACCGATACAAACGTAGGAGATTTCAGTGAGCCGAAACGCCATTCAGTGGACCGGGGTTTTCCCGGCCGTCAGCACCCAGTTCAAGCCGGACTTTTCCCTCGACATCGACGCCACGCACCGCGTGGTCAAGAACCTGGTGAACGACGGCGTGTCGGGCCTCGTGGTCTGCGGCACGGTCGGCGAGAACACGTCGCTGTCGACGAGCGAGAAGCTCCAGGTGATCGAGGCTGCGCGCGACGCGGCCGGCGGCAAGATTCCGGTGATCGCCGGCATCGCCGAATTCACGACCGAATTCGCGCGCAACACGGTGCGCGAAGCGCAGCGCGTCGGCGTCGACGGCGTGATGGTGATGCCCGCGCTCGTGTACTCGGCGAAGCCGCACGAAACCGCCGCGCACTTCCGCGCGGTCGCGACGAGCACCGACCTGCCGGTGATGGTCTACAACAACCCGCCGATCTACAAGAACGACGTGACGCCCGACGTGCTGATCGCACTGCAGGATTGCGAGAACATCGTCTGCTTCAAGGATTCGTCTGGCGATACGCGCCGCTTCATCGACCTGCGCAATGCGGTCGGCGATCGCTTCGTGCTGTTCGCTGGCCTCGACGACGTCGTGGTCGAGAGCATCGCGGTCGGCGCCGAAGGCTGGGTGTCGGGCATGTCGAACGCGTTCCCGAAGGAAGGCGAGACGCTGTTCCGCCTCGCGAAGCAGAAGCGCTTCGACGAAGCGCTCGCGCTGTACCGCTGGTTCATGCCGCTGCTGCACCTCGATGCACGCCCCGACCTCGTGCAGTGCATCAAGCTGTGCGAAGAACTGGTCGGCCGCGGCAGCGCGATCACGCGTCCGCCGCGCCTCGCGCTGCAGGGCGACACGCTCGCGGAAGTGAAGGCGATCGTCGCGAAGGCGCTCGAAACGCGCCCGGTACTGCCCGACGTCGGTCTCTGATCGACTCCCTTGCGGCGGCGCGCAGGCTTCCCCTGCACGCCGCCGTCTCCGGTCCAGCATGGCCTGCGGACCCGTTCGCCCCGGCGCCAGCCCGCGCCGCGCGTGAACGGCCCGAGCCCCGCCCCGGTCGTTCGAACCGGGCGACGCCGGCCGGCAGGCAAGCGCCGCTGCTCCGTCGGAGCGCGGCGCACCTCAAGCCTGTGCCGATATTCCCCCTAGGAGACAAGCCCATGCCAGGCCAAGGCAACGCTCACCCGTCTGTCCCGCTTTCCCGTTCCGCGCACCCCGACGCGGGTCACGGCAAGTTCAAGAAACAGCTGTCGCTGACCGATCTCACGTTCATCGGTCTCGGCGCCATTTTCGGTTCGGGGTGGCTGTTCGCCGCGAGTCACGTGTCGACGATCGCGGGCCCGGCCGGCATCTTCTCGTGGCTGCTCGGCGGCTTCGCGGTGCTGCTGCTCGGCATCGTCTACTGCGAACTCGGCGCCGCGCTGCCGCGCGCCGGTGGCGTCGTGCGCTATCCGGTGTTCTCGCACGGCCCGCTGCTCGGCTACCTGATGGGCTTCATCACGCTGATCGCCTTTTCGAGCCTGATCGCGATCGAGGTCGTCGCCGCGCGCCAGTATGCGGCCGCGTGGTTTCCGGGCCTGACGGCCGAAGGATCGAGCGACCCGACCACGCTCGGCTGGCTCGTGCAGGCCGCGCTGCTCTGCTTCTTCTTTTACCTGAACTATTCGAGCGTGAAGACGTTCGCAAAAGCGAACAACATCATCAGCATCTTCAAGTTCATCGTGCCGCTCGCGGTGATCGGCGTGCTGTTCACGTTCTTCAAGCCCGCGAACCTGACCGTGCACGGCTTCGCGCCGTTCGGCATGCCGGGCATCGAAATGGCCGTGTCCGCCGGCGGCATCATCTTCGCGTACCTCGGGCTCACGCCGATCGTGTCGGTCGCGAGCGAGGTGCGCAATCCGCAACGCACGATCCCGATCGCGCTGATCCTGTCGATCCTGCTGTCGACGCTGATCTACGTGCTGCTGCAGCTCGCGTTCATCGGCAGCATCCCGACCGCGATGCTCGCCGCCGGCTGGCACGACGTGAGCAAGGCGTTCTCGCTGCCGTACCGCGACATCGCGCTCGCGCTCGGCGTCGGCTGGCTCGCGGTGATGGTCGTCGCCGACGCGATGATCTCGCCGAGCGGCTGCGGCAACATCTACATGAACGCGACGCCGCGCGTCATCTACGGCTGGGCGAAGACGGGCACGTTCTTCAAGGTGTTCACGCGCGTCGACGAAGCGTCGGGCATCCCGCGCGCGGGCCTGTGGCTCACGTTCGGCCTCGCGATCTTCTGGACGCTGCCGTTCCCGTCGTGGGAAGCGCTGATCAACATCGTGTCGGCCGCGCTCGTGTTGAGCTATGCCGTCGCGCCGGTGTCGGTCGCCGCGCTGCGCCGCACCGCGCCCGACCTGCCACGGCCGTTCCGCGCGAGCGCGTTCGGCATCACCGGCCCCGCGTCGTTCGTGATCGCCGCGCTGATCGTCTACTGGTCGGGCTGGAGCACGGTGTCCTGGCTGCTCGGCCTGCAGATCGCGATGTTCGTCATCTATCTCGCGTGCCGCCGCTGGGTGCCGACCGCGCACCTGAGCCTCGCCGAACAGGTGCGCTCGTCGGCGTGGCTGATCGCGTTCTATGCCGCGATGATCGTGCTGTCGTATCTCGGCGGCTTCGGCGGCACGGGCCGCCTCGCGCATCCGTACGACACGGGCGTCGTCGCGGCCGTCGCGCTCGTCATCTACTACTGGGGCGCCAACACCGGCGTGCGCGCCGACAAGCTGCAGCTCGACGACGACGAGGACTGACGCGCCCGCGCCCTTTTCCCCTTTCCATCGGCCGGGCGCTCCACGCCCGGCCCCTGCTTTTTCCGAGGCACACCATGCAACTCACAGGTCAGCTCCTGATCGGCCAGTCGGCCGTCGCCGGACAGAACGGCACCCTCCATGCGATCGCCGCCGCAACCGGCGAACCGCTCGAACCCGCTTTCGGCGGCGCAAGCCTGCATGACCTCGAGACGGCCTGCGCGCTCGCCGACGACGCGTTCGACCGCTATCGCGAAACGTCGCTCGAAGCCCGCGCCGCGTTTCTCGATGCGATCGGCCGCCACATCATGGCGCTCGGCGACGACCTGATCGAGCGCTGCGTCATCGAAACGGGGCTGCCGCGCGCACGCGTCGAAGGCGAGCGCGGCCGCACGGTCGGCCAGCTCGCGCTGTTCGCGGCGCTCGTGCGCGACGGCGGCTTTCTCGACGCGCGGATCGATCCGGCGCGCCCCGAACGCAAGCCGCTGCCGCGCGTCGACCTGCGGCTGCGCAACGTCGCGGTCGGGCCCGTCGCCGTGTTCGGCGCGTCGAACTTCCCGCTCGCGTTCTCGGTCGCCGGCGGCGATACGGCGTCGGCGCTGGCGGCCGGCTGCCCGGTGATCGTCAAGGCGCACTCCGCGCATCCGGGCACGTCGGAACTCGTCGGCCGCGCGATCCAGCAGGCCGCGCGCGAATGCGGAATGCCGGCCGGCGTGTTCTCGTTGCTGTTCGACGCATCGCGCGAGATCGGCCAGGCACTCGTCGCCGATCCGCGCATCAAGGCCGTCGGCTTCACCGGCTCGCGGCGCGGCGGCGTCGCGCTGATGCACATCGCGGCCGCGCGCCCCGAGCCGGTTCCGGTCTATGCGGAAATGAGCTCGATCAATCCCGTGCTGCTGTGCCCCGCCGCGCTCGACGCGCGCCACGACGCGATCGCGCCGCAGTTCGTCGCATCGCTCACGCTCGGCGCCGGCCAGTTCTGCACGAACCCCGGCCTGGTGCTCGCCGTCGACGGCCCGGCGCTGCGCGCGTTCGAAGCCGCGGCGGCCGTTGCCGTGCGCGCGGCGGCCGCGCAGACGATGCTGACGCCGCATATCCACGCGAGCTATGCGCAAGGCGTCGCGGCGCTGCGCAATCACGATGCGGTCGAGCCACTGGCGGAAGGTGCCGAAGGCGGCCGTCTTCAGGCCCGCGCAGCGCTGTTCGCGACGTCCGCCGACGCGTTCGTCGCGCGCCCCGAACTGCGCGACGAAGTGTTCGGCCCCGCGTCGCTGATCGTCCGCTGCCCGGATGCCGACACGCTGCATCGCGTGCTGAAGTCGCTCGAAGGCCAGCTGACGATCGCCGCGCACCTCGCCGACGGCGACGCGGCGCTGTTCGCCGCGCTGCGCCCGACGCTCGAGCGCAAGGCCGGCCGCATTCTCGTCAACGGCTTCGGCACGGGCGTCGAGGTCGGTCATGCGATGGTGCACGGCGGCCCGTTCCCGGCGACGTCCGACACGCGCACGACATCCGTCGGCGCACGCGCGATCGAGCGCTTCCTGCGCCCCGTGTCGTACCAGGACCTGCCGGACGCGCTGCTGCCGGACGCGATCCGCAGCGGCAATCCGCTAAACGTGCCGCAACGCATCGACGGCGTGCCCGCGCCGCGCGAGGTGAATCATGGCTGAGCAAACCGCCGAAGTCGTCCTGTCGCTCGATGAAGTCCATGCGCTCGCGCTGCGCGTGCTGACGCACCACGGGATGTCCGACGCGCATGCGCGGGCCATCGCCAACGTCATCACGCAAGGCCAGCGCGACGAATGCCATTCGCACGGCGTGTACCGGCTGCTCGTCTGCGTGCGGTCGCTGAAGAAGGGCAAGGTCGATCCGCAAGCGGTGCCGACGCTGCGCCGGCTGTCGTCGTCGATCGTCTCGGTCGACGCGCATCGCGGCTTCTCGCTGCTGAGCTTCGAGACCGGGCTGCCCGTGCTCGTCGAGATGGCGAAGCAGCACGGCATCGCCGCGATGACGATCAATCACTGCTACCACTTCTCCGCGTTGTGGCCCGAGGTCGAGGCAATCGCGGCCGAAGGGCTGGTCGGCATCGCGATGAACCCGAGCCATAGCTGGGTCGCACCGGAAGGCGGCCGCGAACCCGTGTTCGGCACGAACCCGATCGCATTCGCATGGCCGCGCCCGGGCGGCACGCCGTTCGTGTTCGATTTCGCGACGAGCGCGATCGCGCGCGGCGACATCGAGCTGCACGCGAAGCAAGGCAAGGCGATTCCGTCGCACTGGGCGATCGACGCCGACGGCCAGCCGACCACCGACCCGAAGGCCGCGCTGCAGGGCGCGATGCGCACGTTCGGCGGCCACAAGGGCTCGGCGCTCGCGGCGATGGTCGAACTGCTCGGCGGCGCGCTGATCGGCGACATGACGAGCCGGGAATCGATGGACTTCGACGAAGGCGTCGGCGCAACGCCGTGCCACGGCGAGCTCGTGATCGCGTTCGACCCGAAGGTGTTCCTCGGCGACGATCTCGACGCAGGGCTCCAGCGCGGCGAACGGATGTTCGAATCGATCGTCGCGCAGGGTGCGCGGCTGCCGTCGCAACGGCGCTTCGACGCCCGCGCGCGCAGCATCGCGAACGGCGTGCGGATTCCGCAGGCGCTGTACGACGAGATCCTGACGCTGCTCGACTGACGCGGGGCACCGGGGGCGGCGCGCGCTCGTCATCGTCACGAAGGCGCCTCGGCCGCCTCCCGAACCGGCCAGGCGGGCAGCCCGCAGCCCCCGTTCGTCACGCCGCCCCGCCCGCCCCGGCCCCGTGAACGCCACGCCCGCGGCGGCTGTGGGATAATCGCCGGGTTTGCCCAGGGCGCAGCTCAAGAGGTTGTTCGCACGGGCGCGAGAGAGGCCTTTATTCCCGTGCCTCCACCCTTTTCCCGCGATATTTCTTCAGCAACCACCATGCCCACTTACCGTTCCAAAACCTCCACCGCCGGCCGCAACATGGCAGGTGCGCGCTCGCT
The DNA here is from genome assembly GCF_057439935.1 of Burkholderia cepacia complex sp. TUM26381. Taxonomy (NCBI): domain Bacteria; kingdom Pseudomonadati; phylum Pseudomonadota; class Betaproteobacteria; order Burkholderiales; family Burkholderiaceae; genus Burkholderia; species Burkholderia cepacia complex sp. TUM26381. Next base: position 2,029,554 of record NZ_CM172007.1, read on the forward strand.
GTGGCGCGCCACCGGTATGAAAGACGACGATTTCTCGAAGCCGATCATCGCGGTCGTCAACTCGTTCACGCAGTTCGTGCCCGGGCACGTGCACCTGAAGGATCTCGGCCAGCTCGTCGCGCGCGAGATCGAAGCCGCCGGCGGCGTCGCAAAGGAATTCAACACGATCGCGGTCGACGACGGCATCGCGATGGGTCACGACGGCATGCTGTATTCGCTGCCGAGCCGCGACATCATCGCCGACTCGGTCGAATACATGGTGAACGCGCACTGCGCGGACGCGATGGTGTGCATCTCGAACTGCGACAAGATCACGCCGGGGATGCTGATGGCCGCGATGCGCCTCAACATTCCGGTGATCTTCGTGTCGGGCGGCCCGATGGAAGCCGGCAAGACGCGCCTCGCGAACCCGGTCACCAAGACCGTCGAACTGAAGAAGCTCGACCTCGTCGACGCGATGGTGATCGCGGTCGACCCGTCGTATTCGGACGCCGAAGTCGCCGAAGTCGAACGCTCGGCCTGCCCGACCTGCGGTTCGTGCTCGGGCATGTTCACCGCGAACTCGATGAACTGCCTGACCGAAGCGCTCGGCCTGTCGCTGCCCGGCAACGGCACGGTGGTCGCCACGCACGCCGATCGCGAACAGCTGTTCAAGCGCGCCGGCCGTCGCATCGTCGAACTGACGCGCCAGCACTACGAGCAGGACGACGAACGCGTGCTGCCGCGCTCGGTCGGCTTCGCCGCGTTCGAGAACGCGATGACGCTCGACATCGCGATGGGCGGGTCGACCAACACGATCCTGCACCTGCTCGCGATCGCACAGGAAGCCGGCATCGACTTCACGATGAAGGACATCGACCGCCTGTCGCGCACCGTGCCGCAGCTGTGCAAGGTCGCACCGAACACGAACAAGTACCACATCGAGGACGTGCACCGCGCAGGCGGCATCATGGCGATCCTCGGCGAGCTCGACCGCGCCGGGAAGCTGCACACCGATGCACCGACCGTGCACGCACCGACGCTGAAAGATGCGCTCGACCAGTGGGACATCGTGCGCACCCAGGACGACGCGGTCCGCACGTTCTACCTCGCCGGCCCGGCCGGCATCCCGACCCAGGTCGCATTCAGCCAGAACACGCGCTGGCCGAGCCTCGACCTCGACCGCGCCGAAGGCTGCATCCGTTCGTACGAGCATGCGTTCTCGAAGGAAGGCGGCCTCGCCGTGCTGACGGGCAACATCGCGCTCGACGGTTGCGTGGTGAAGACGGCCGGCGTCGACGAAAGCATCCTCGTGTTCGAGGGCGCGGCTCACGTGACCGAATCGCAGGACGAAGCGGTCGAGAACATCCTGAACGACAAGGTCAAGGCCGGCGACGTGGTGATCGTGCGCTACGAAGGCCCGAAGGGCGGCCCGGGCATGCAGGAAATGCTCTACCCGACCAGCTACATCAAGTCGAAGGGGCTCGGCAAGGCCTGCGCGCTGCTGACGGACGGCCGTTTCTCGGGCGGCACGTCGGGCCTGTCGATCGGCCACTGCTCGCCGGAAGCGGCAGCAGGCGGCGCGATCGGCCTCGTGCGCAACGGCGACAAGATCCGCATCGACATCCCGAACCGCACGATCGACGTGCTGGTGTCGGACGAGGAACTGGCGCGCCGCCGCGAAGAGCAGAACGCGAAGGGCTGGAAGCCGGCGCAGCCGCGTCCGCGCAAGGTATCCGCGGCACTGAAGGCGTACGCGAAACTGGTCATGTCGGCCGACAAGGGCGCCGTGCGCGACCTGTCGCTGCTCGACGACTGACGCAGCGGGCGACCGGCGACGGCCGGAAGGAGGCTACGCAGCCGACCGCTCGCCCGAATCGAAAACCGCTCTCCGGAGCGGTTTTTTTTCGTCCGGTGCCCGGATAGATCCAGGCACCGGCGACATCAATGGCGGAAATCCTCGGGGCCACCGCCTCCCCCGCCGCCCCCGCCGCCGCCGTGGTTACCGCCCCCGTTTCCGCCACCGTTTCCGCCGCCTTGCGGCCGCGCATAACCGCCGCCGCCGCCGCCACCACCGCCCTGACGCACCGGCGGCATCGTGCGGACCTCGCCGCCCGGTGCGGGCGGCGGGCGCAACACGGCCGGCGGCGGGCCGGCAGGACGCGCATTGCCCGCCCCGCCCGGCATCGGCGCAGGCGCCGGTGCTGCCGGCGGCGGTGTGCGGATCGCACCGTTCCAGCCGCCGCGTGCAGCCGACGGCCGCGCGTCATGCACGGGCGGCGGGCCGCCCGGCGCAACCTGCATCGGCGCGCCCGGTTGCGGCCGGCCTTGCCCCGGCGGCCTGCCCCCGGGGCCGAGCCTCGGTTCCGGACGATTCGCCCAGCGATCGCGGTCGTGATACCACGGGCGGTGCCGGTAATAGCGATCCCAGTACGCGGCGATCGCGAATCCCGTCACCGGGACCCCGATGATCGCGCCGTATTCGAGCAACGGCACGTAGTTGCCCTGATACGGATACTCGAGCAACTGCGCATCGATCCAGCCGCGCACGCCCGGCAGCGCGACGTCGCACCACGAGTAGTCGCTCAGGCAGCCGAATACGTCCAGCGCGGTGTCGGGCGGGATCTGCGCGACCACCGGATAATCGGGCGCCGGCCCCGCAAACAGCTCGGCCGGCGAGTTCGTGTAAGCGCTGCTCTGCGCATCGGCGATGCCCGGCGCGGCCGCAAGGCCGGCCAGGACGACGCACAGACTTCGGACAATCGTGTTACTCATGATGCTCTCCCGCGCGGTGCCGCCGCGCGCCGGTCAATCTCGATCAGTGCCGATGGCCGCCGCCCCAGTGGCCGCCGCCCCAATGCCCGCCGCCCCACGGGCGATGCCAGTACCCGCCGCGCCCGCCCCAGTATCCGCCGCCCCAGCGGCCCCAGAAGCCGATCGTGACGGGCGGCCCGTACCAGCCCGAGTAATACGCGGGGTAGTAGTACGGATACGGCGGCGGCACATAGGCCGGTGCGACATACACGGGCGCCTGCGCATCGACGTAGTCTGGCGTGACAGGCATCGTGGAAGGGGCCGGACCGGGCGTCGCCGGTGCGGCCGGGATTTCACGCTGCGTCACCGTGGCGGGCACCGGCGCGTAATAAGGCGCATAGCCGTACGGACTCGAGTAGTAGCAGCCGCCCAGCGTCAGGGCGGCCAGCGCGATGACGGCGGGTCTCGCGGCGGGAATCGGGTTCATCTGTTGCTCCGGCAGAATCCGCGCGCCGCCGCCGGGCGCGCGCCTGACTCTAGCTTACGTCCCCTGCAGATTTCCGCGCGTATGATCGGTTACTTTTTGTTTCCTGCCCCGGACGGCCGCGCAGGCACGCCGCGTGCTGGCCCGTCCACCGCGCCGGCGTTGAAGTTGGCGCAAATGCCCTCAACTTGAACGATGTCAGGCTGACCGGCGCGGACGAGCGTTCGCGAGCAACCGGCAACCGCAAACCGGCGAGCTTCGGCCCGCCCAGACAGGAACGCGGCTCGCGCCGCCATCGACATGACTACGCCACGCCCCACTCCCCGGGCGGACACACCGCTCGATCCGATCATCCAGTTGCTGGCGCTCGCCGGCGAGCAGGGTTATCTGACGCACGCCGATCTCGTCGACGCGCTGCCGCCGGAAAGCGACAGCCCCGACGCGCTCGACGTCGTGCGCGCCGCGCTTGCCGACATCGGCATCGCCGTGCTCGACGAGCCGGCCGCGCCCGCGCCGTTCGCCGGCGCGGCGCCGGTCGACGTCGATCGCGACGCGCTCGACGAAGGCCGCGCGATGCTCGGCGACCTGACACGCGGCACGGCCGCGTCGACCGATCCGCTCGCGCTCTACATGCGGCGCATGCAGGCCGTGCCGCTGCTCACGCGCGAAGGCGAAATCGTGCTCGCCCGAGAGATCGAGACGGGCCGCCACCAGATGCTGCACGCGATTGCCGGCTATCCGGCGGCAGTCGATGCGCTGCTGGTGCGTCACGGCGCGACGGGGGCGACCGGTGCAACCGCCACGGCCGACGACGACGCTGCCGATACGCCCGCCCCTGCCCGCTACGACGCGCTGCAGGCCGCTGTCCCGGCGTTGCGCGACGCGTTGCAGGCGCATGGCTTCCGTTCGGACGACTACCGCGACGCGCGCAACCGCGTGGCCACCCTGCTCGGTTCGCTTGCGTGGGTGGCACCGGCCGTCGACGATGCCGGCCGCGTCGTGCGTACGCTCGCAACCGCGCCGCATGGCGACGCAACAGGCGAAGCCGCCCGCTTCGACGCGGTCGCACGGCGGGCCCTCGCGGCGGCGCTGAACGACGGCCAGCAGAAAGTGCGCGATGCGACGCGCGCGATGCTCGAGGCGAACCTGCGGCTCGTGCTGTCGATCGCGCGCAAGTACATGAACCGCGGCGTCGACCTGTCCGACCTCGTGCAGGATGGCTCCCTCGGCCTGATGCGTGCGATCGAGAAGTTCGAATACCGGCGCGGGTTCAAGTTCTCGACCTACGCGACCTGGTGGATTCGTCAGGCGATCACGCGCGCGGTCGCCGATCGTTCCCGCACGATCCGCGTGCCCGTGCACGTCGGCGACCAGTACCAGCGCGTGCAGCGGCATGCGCTGCGCTTTCGCCAGCGTACGGGCCGCCGGGCGACGCCGGCCGAACTCGCGGCCGAAACCGGCCTCGACGAGGACAAGCTGCGCGCGGTGCTCGCGCTGCCCGCCGAGCCGCTCTCGCTCGATACGCCGCTGCCCGACGCGGACACCGGCCTCGTGGAGCTGATCGAGGACCAGACGTCGGCCAGCCCGTTCGAGCAACTGGCCGACACTCGCATGCGCGAATGCGTGCGCTCGCTGCTCCGGTCGGTCACGCCGGCCGAAGCCGACGTGCTGCGCCGGCGGTTCGGCCTTGGCGGCGCCGAACCCGATACCTACGACGCGATCGCGCAGGACGCGGGGATGTCGCGGGAACGCGTGCGGCAGATCGAGAAACGGGCGCTCGCCGCGCTGCGCACGGCCGCCGAGGCCGAAAACGCGCAGTCGTTCCTCGACGCGTAACCGCGCCACGCGACGCACGGCCGTGCCGCTTCATGGCACGACCGTGCGCTTCGCGCCTGTGCTACGTTTGCCATTGACGTGCATCAAGTTTTCTTCATCGCGCGTCGCGACAATGGTTGAAAGCCGACCGGCGCATCGCTCGCCGCGTCCATTCCGTTTGTGCTACCCCGGGTCCTTTGCCATGCAGTCGGCCGTCAGCCAAACGCACGAGGAAAACCGGCATATCGCGGCCTGCCTGCGCGAGGCCGCGCAGTGGCTCGTCGACCAGGGCGCGAACCCGTACCGGGTCGCCGCATATCGCGCGGCGGCCGATACGGTCGACGCGCTCGACCGTGATCTCCGCACCTTGTTCGAGTCAGGCGGCATCGACACGCTCGGCGCGCTGCCCGACATCGGCACGGGCGTCGCGCAGGCGATCGCCGAGTTGCTGGTGACGGGACGCTGGCGCCAGCTCGACCGCCTGCGCGGCGATGCCGAACGTACGTCCGCTTTCGAAGCGGTGCCGGGCATCGGCCACGCGCTCGCGCTGCGCATTCACGACGCACTGCACATCGACACGCTCGAGGAACTCGAACGCGCGGCCCGCAACGGCCAGCTCGAAACGATCGCGGGCGTCGGCCCGCGGCGTGCGGTCGGCATCCGCGCCGCGCTCGACGACGTGCTGAGCCGCCGGCGGCGCTGGCTGGGCCACATGCAAAACGCCGGTCCGGGCACGGAGCCGCCCGTCGAACTGCTGCTTTACATCGATCGCCAGTACCGCAACAAGGCCGCCGCCGGCGTGCTGCCGACGCTCGCGCACCGGCGCCTGAACGCGGACGCGTACGTCCCGCCGCCCGTGATGCACATGACCAAGGGCGGCTGGCATTTCACCGCGCTGAGCCTGCATGCGTCGATGCGCACGCCGGAAGCCGTCCGCCCGACGGACTGGGTTTCGCTCTACTTCTACGACGCCGCGCAGTGCGAGCACCAGCGCACCGTGTTCACCGAAACGTTCGGCTCGCTCGTCGGCAAGCGCATCGTGCGCGGGCGCGAGATGGAATGCCGCGTGTATTACGCGGGATGAATCATGCGTCGGAGGATTCGCTGACGTCGAACGCTGCGTCGAGCAGCGACGCGATCTCGCGACATGCACGGGTGAGCGTGCGTGAACGGCGACGTGCGTGTTCGAGGTCGAGATTGAGCGATGTCCAATGCGACACGTAATCGTCCGCCTTGCCCCGCTCCGGCACGTCGAACGTGAGCGACACCATGTAGCCGCCGACCCAGCGAACCGGCATCACCAAGTCGAGCTGGAACTTCGTGATCGCACCATGGCGGAACCGGAACCAGTCATCGCCGGCGCGGAATCCCGACCACGCACCGTCGTTCGACGCGAACACCGTCAGCGTGTCGTCCGTCGACGTGGCCAGCATGTGCCCTGACGCCGCCAGTTCGGCCGCCGACACCATCGCCGCATCCGATCCGCCGCGACCGGACTCGACCTCCACGAACGCTTCGATCCTCCCCTTCAACCCGTCGTAGAAACGGCGCGTGATACCGCATCGCGCCTCGTCGTCAACCAGCACCAGTTGCTTGAATCGCGCGTGTTCGCCGTATTGAAGCGGCACGTCGGGTTCGTCGCCCAGCTCGTCCGCGGACTCATCGTCAGGCTCGGCCCCTGCATCGTCGCCTGGCGCGGCCGGCGCTGCGGGTTGGACGCTGCCCCCGCGCCGCCGCTCCAACCAGCCCACGCTCCACGTCAGCAGCGCGGTCTGCGCTGCCAGCACGGCCGCCATCGTTGCGCACCCCGCGAGAAATCCGTAATGCGGCCCGATCTTCGATGCCGCATACGCGGCCGGAAGCAGGTAAAGCACAAGTAATGGCGCAAGCAATAACGACACGTGGCAACCCTGTTGTTTCTGTTTTCGTGTGCGACGTCCGGCTGCGCATGGCGGCGGCGCCCCCTGCGGCCGGGCCGCTACGCCCCCCGCGCATCGCGCGGGCTCGCGGCCTACGCGCCTTCCGCCTTCGTGCGGCGCGCCGGATGACGATGCGCGGCGATGCGCAGCAGTTTCTGGAACGACGGGCATTCGAGATGGTTCGCCGCCGGGCACGCGACCGCATGCCGCAACGCATCGCGTACCGCACCGAGACGGCGGATCGTGCGGTCGAGCTCGTCGGCCTTGCCGTCGAGCTTCGCGCGATCGATTGCGGGCCGGCCGTCCGCGCCGACCATCGCGAGGATGTCGTCGAGCGAGAAACCGGCCTCGCGGCCAAGCGCGATCAACGCCAGGCGTTCCAGCACCGACTCGTCGTACTGCCGCCGCAGCCCGTGCCGGCCGATCGGCACGATCAGCCCCTTTTCCTCGTAGTAGCGCAGCGTCGACGCGGGCAATCCCGTGCGCCGCGCGACGTCCGCAATGTCCAGTCGGCTCATGCTTGACCTCAAGTGAACTTGAAGTTGCAAGATAACCGCTCGACTCCATCGAGACAAGCACGAACCGCCATGAAACCGTTGAAACCGCCTTGCATTCCGCTGCGTCGCGCAGCCATCGCCGCCTGCCGTGGAGGTGCGCAATGAGTTCGTCCGACGTTCTGTTGAACCTGCTGCTGATCGGCGCGGGCGCGACGTTCTTGATGGATCTGTGGACGCTGTTCCGGCGGCGTGCATTCGGCACTCCGTCGCTCGATTACGCACTGGTCGGCCGCTGGATTGGCCACATGATGCACGGCCGGTTCCGGCATGCGTCGATCGTCGCCGCGTCGCCCGTGGCGGGCGAGCGTGCGCTCGGCTGGCTCGCGCATTACGCGATCGGCATCGCGTTCGCGGCGTTGCCCGTCGCGATCGCGGGCACGGCATGGATCGACACGCCGACGCCCCTTCCCGCGCTCGTCGCCGGCGTCGCGAGCGTAGTCGCGCCGTTCTTCGTGATGCAGCCGGCATTCGGTTTCGGCATCGCGGCATCGCGCACGCCGCATCCGGGCATCGCGCGCCGGCGCAGCCTCGTCACGCATCTGTCGTACGGGGTGGGACTCTATCTCGCGGCTTTCGCGCTCGCGGCGCTGGCCCGTTGAACATCCGGCTTCACATGAGCGGTGCCCGGCCGCGCGCATTCAACCGGCAGCCGTCGGCGGTTCATCGTGCAAACGCGCGATCCGTCGGCGCTCCCGTTGTTTCCAGCCCTCCGGCGCCCCGCGCAGGCGCCCACGTCACTCCCCGCCGCAATCGATCAGGTTGTGGCGTACGCGGCCGAGCAGCCGCACCAGCGTATCGCGTTCGTCGGGCGTGAAGCCGCGCAGCCCGTCGTCGGCGACGGTATCGCCCACTTCCAGCATCTGCGGAAAGATCTCGCGCGCCTTGTCGGTCAGCCGGATCACGAACGCGCGCCGGTCGTCGTCGTTCGCGACGCGTTCGATCCAGCCGTAACTTTCCATCCGGTCGAGCAGCCGCGTGAGCGAGATCGGCGTGATCTCGAGCCATTCGGCCAGCCGCGCCTGGTTCATCTCGCCCTTCCACGTCAGGTACGCGAGCACGCGGCTTTGCGCCCGCGTCAGCCCGATGCGCTTCGCGCGCCGGTCGAACAGGCGTCCGTTCAGGCGGGCCACGTCGGCGATCAGGTAACCGATCCGGTTCTCGTAAGTCTTGTCCATCCGCCGATTATAGGGTCAAGCCGTCAACCAGCCGTGGCTCGCGCCCTGGCGATAAGCAGCTATATAATAAGCGTGCTTATAACTTGAGCCATACCGGATCGCCGCCCACGGCGACCACCCCACGGAGACACCCGCTTGAACCCCGCCGCCGACGCCCCCGCCTCGCCCGCCCTGAACCGGCCGATGCTGACCCTGTCGATCATGCTCGCCACGCTGATCCAGACCCTCGACAGCACGATCGCGAACGTCGCGCTGCCGCACATGCAGGGCACGCTGTCCGCGTCGCAGGACGAAATCACGTGGGTGCTGACCTCCTACATCGTCGCCGCGGCGATCGCGACGCCGCTCACCGGCTGGCTGTCCGACCGGCTCAGCGTCAAACGGCTGCTGATCGTGTCGATCGCGGGCTTCACGGTGGCGTCGGCGCTGTGCGGGCTGTCGGAGACGCTCGTGCAGATCGTCGGCGCGCGGCTGCTGCAGGGCGTGTTCGGTGCCGCGCTGGTACCGCTGTCCCAGTCGATCCTGCTCGACATCAACCCGCGCGAGAAACAAGGCCAGGCGATGGCGATCTGGGGGATGGGCGTGATGGTCGGCCCGATCCTCGGCCCGACGCTCGGCGGCTGGCTCACCGACAGCTACAACTGGCGCTGGGTGTTCTTCATCAACGTGCCGATCGGCGCGTTCGCGCTCGCCGGCGTGATGACCTTCCTGCCGGCGCGCGCACCGCGCCCGCACGTGAAATTCGACGCGTTCGGCTTCGCGACGCTGGCGCTCGCGATCGGCGCGTTCCAGGCGATGCTCGACCGCGGCGAACAGCTCGACTGGTTCGGTTCGTACGAAATCCGCATCGAGGCGCTCGTCGCCGCGCTCAGCTTCGCGTTCTTCCTCGTGCACACGGCGACCGCCGGCAAGGCGTCGTTCTTCAAGTCGGAACTGCTGCGCGACCCGAACTTCGCGACGGGCACGCTGTTCATCTTCGTGGTCGGCGCGGTGCTGTACGCGACGCGTGCGCTGCTGCCGCCGATGCTGCAGAACCTGATGGGCTACCCGGTCGCGACGACGGGCCTCGTCACCGCGCCGAGCGGCGCCGGCACGATGATCGCGATGCTGTTCGTCGGCAGGCTGTTGAAGTACGTGGATGCGCGGATGCTGCTGCTCGCGGGGCTGTCGATTTCCGCGCTCGCGCTGTGGCAGATGATGCAGTACACGGTCGTGCTGTCCGAATCGGACATCGTGTGGCCGGGTGTGGTCCAGGGCTTCGGGCTGGGGCTCGTGTTCGTGCCGCTGAGCGCGCTGTCGTTCTCGACGCTGCCGCCCGACCTGCGCGCGGACGGCACGGCCACCTACAGCCTGATGCGCAACATCGGCAGCAGTATCGGCATCTCGATCGTGCAGACGCTGATGACGCGCAACACGCAGGTCGCGCATGCCGACCTCGCCACCCACATCACGCCGTTCAACCCGGCCGTGCAGGCGATGACCGGCAGCCGCCTCGACATCGCGCTGCTCGACCGCACGATCAACCAGCAGGCGACGATGATCGCTTACCTGAACGACTTCAAGCTGATGTTCGTCGCGACGCTGCTGATGATCCCGCTATTGCTGCTGATCCGCCCGCCGCAGAAAACGGCGAGCGTCGACGTTGCGCACGCGGCGATGGACTGACGGGCGCACGCGCGGCGCGCGCCCGATCCGCGTGTGGCCGCGTCAGACCTTCATCGTGCCGGTCCGCACGTAGCGCTCGTGCCACGACAGCGCCTCGGCGAGCAGGTGCGGCGTGTGCTTGCCGAAGCTCTCGTGCGATGCGCGCTCGAAGTAGTCCTCGAGCATCGGCCGGTAGTCGGGATGCGCGCAGGTCGCGATGACCTTGCGCGCGCGCTGCTTCGGCGACAGGCCGCGCAGGTCGGCCAGGCCCTGCTCGGTCACGACCACCGCGACGTCGTGCTCGGTATGGTCGACGTGGCTCGCCATCGGCACGATCCGCGAGATCGCACCGCCCTTCGCGGTACTCGCCGACATGAAGCACGACAGGTAGCCGTTGCGCGCGAAATCGCCCGAGCCGCCGATGCCGTTCTGGATCTTCGTGCCCATCACGTGGGTCGAGTTCACGTTGCCGTAGATGTCGGCCTCGATCATCCCGTTCATCGCGATGCAGCCGAGGCGGCGCACGAGTTCCGGATGGTTGCTGATCTCCTGCGGGCGCAGCACGATCTTCTCGCGGAACGTCGCGATTTCGTCGGCGAAGCGCTGCACGGCGGCCGGGCTCAACGACAGCGCAGTGGCCGACGCGAAGCTCAGCGTGCCGTCGTCGAGCAGGTCGAGCATGCCGTCCTGGATCACTTCGGTGTAGGCGGTCAGGTTCGAGAAGCCGGCCGAGCTGAGTTCCGCGAGCACCGCGTTGGTGATGTTGCCGACGCCCGACTGCAGCGGCAGCAGGTTTTCCGGCAGGCGGCCGCGCTTCACTTCGTGGCGCAGGAAGTCGATCAGCTGCAGCGCGATCTGCTTCGACGTCGCGTCCGGCGCGGAAAACGCATTGCTGCGATCGGGCGCGTCGGTCTCGACGATCGCGACGATCTTGTCGGCCGGGCAGCGCAGGTACGGCTCGCCGATCCGGTCGTCGCTCTTCGTCAGCGGAATCGGCTTGCGGTGCGGCGGCAGCGCGGTGCCGTAGTAGATGTCGTGCATCCCGTCGAGGCCGAGCGGCTGACGCGAGTTGACCTCGAGGATCACGTGCTTCGCGCGCTCCAGCCAGGTCTTGTTGTTGCCGATCGACGCGGACGGGATCAGCAGGCCGTCCTCGCGGATGCCGGCGACTTCGACGATCGCGACGTCGAGATCGCCGTACAGCCCGAACCACGCGTACTGCGCGACGTGGCTCAGGTGGACGTCCTGGTAATCGACTTCACCGCTGTTGATCTTGTCGCGCAGCGTCGGGTCGGACTGGTACGGCAGCCGCATCGAGATGCCGTTGGTGCGGGCAAGCGCGCCGTCGAGTTCCGGCGCGGTCGATGCGCCGGTCAGCACGTTGATCCGGAAATCCTCGCCGCGCGCGTGCGCCGCGTCGATATGGGTGGCAAGCGCGGCCGGTACGGCCTTCGGGTAGCCCGAACCGGTGAAGCCGCTCATGGCGACGGTCATGCCGGGACGGATCAGCGCGGCGGCTTCGTCGGCGGTGCGGACGAGCGAACGCAGGGCGGGAGCGAGGATGCGTGATGAAGACATGGCTGGTTTCTGACGCTTTGATCTGTCGTTGACGTCGCGGGGGGTGTCTCCTGAGCGACATGAAGCCCTTGGGGCCGCGCGGGGCGGCCGGCACCACAGGCACGGTCGGAGTATCGCAGAGGCCATCGCCGCGAAATGTCCGCTGGATGCAAAAGATCCTTGCCGAATATGCCGGGTATCGAACGACCGTTCTGTGACAGGCAATCCGCACGCGCCGGATGCACGCGAAAGGTGCACGAAAGCATCGGAACGAATGACCGGACACGGATCGCCAACCTTCGCGCATCAATCGGCGGATTTTCTTTGCAATTTGCCGCCCGGCGATCGGTAATCGCCGATGAAACCGCGGCGCGGCCAATTGTCACCCGATGCGGCTTTTCCGGACCTGACGCACATCAACGTCGCATGCGCTGCGCGCCGCCCGCCGGCTCGCTCGAAAAGCTCCGGCAGATCGGCCTGCGAGGCCCGTCCGTCCTTGACAGCCGCGTGACGCGAGCCACACTGGAATACGGGTCCGGCCGCGCCGTTTGCCGTCCCGATCGCCCGCGCTTGCGCACGTCCGGGATCGACCGGCCGATACGCGCAAGACGCGGTAACACTCCCGCATGTCAGGACATTGATCGAATAAAAAGCACCAAATTACAATTCCGTATATATTTCGCCGATGGACCAAAGAAAAACCGCCACACGCTCCGAGCCCCCCCTGCCACGCACCTGGGATGCGCGGCTCGCGCGCTCGCTTGTCCGACCGCTCGTCGATACACCCGTCACCCCGAATCACCTCACTACCGTTCGCCTGCTGATCGGCCTCGCCGGCGCCTGGTGCCTTGCGCACGGCGGCTTCGGCTGGAGCAACGCAGGCGCGTTCCTGATCGTGCTGTCGAACTTCGTCGATCACACCGATGGCGAACTCGCGCGCATCAGCGGCAAGTCCAGCAAGATCGGTCATTTTTACGATCTCGCGGCCGATGCGCTCGTGACGGTCGCGCTGTTCGTCAGCATGGGCCTCGGCATCGTCGCCCAGGGCGGCCAGATGGCAGCATCGCCGGTGCTGCTCGGCGCCGTGGCCGGCGCGGCCGTCGCGCTGATCTTCTTCCTGCGCATGCGGATCGAATCGATCGCCGGCAAGGCCGGCACCAAGCAGGCATTCGCAGGCGGCTTCGAAACCGAGGACGTGCTGTACCTGCTGCCGATCGTGACGCTCGTGGACGGCGTCGAGCCGTTCCTGCTCGCGGCGTCGATCGGCGCCCCGCTGTTCGCCGCATGGGTCGTGATCGACTGGTGGCGCATCGTCCGCCGCGGCAACGCCCCGCAGAATTCAACTGAAATCCAGGCTTCCAAATGACTCCTAGCACGCGCGACGACTCCGTGCTGAGCCCGGCACGCCCCGCGCCCGTGCGCGCGGCCGCGGCCGACCCCGATCGCACCGTGGCCGACCGCGTCGGCCATCTCGACCTCGACCGCCTGCGCAGCGACTACACGCGCCAGGGCTCGTTCCTGTACCTCGATGCCTTCCTGCCGGCCGACGCGCACGCGAAGCTCGCGGACGCCGCCCGCGCGATGCAGGCCGGCCTGAATCGCAATTACCTGCCCGGCCACAAGCAGGGCGGCAGCGTGAGCCGCCATACGATCGACGAGCAGGCGCCGTACATCGCCGAGCTGTATCGCTCGAAGGCGCTGATCGGGTTCCTCGAGAAAGTCACGGGCGACAAGCTGATGCTGTCGCCGGACGACGATCCGCATGCCTACGCGCTGTACTACTACACGAAGCCCGGCGACCACATCGGCTGGCATTACGACACGTCGTACTACGACGGCCGCCGCTACACGCTGCTGATCGGCGTGATCGACGAATCGTCGTGCCGGCTCGACTACGAGCTGCACACGCGCAATCCCGACGTGGCCGACGAACCGGGCTCGGTGCAGATCGCCGACGGCGGCATCGTGCTGTTCGACGGCGACAAGCTGCGCCACCGCATCACGCCGCTCGGCCAGAACGAGATGCGCGTATCGCTCACGTTCGAATACGTGACGAACCCGGGCATGCGGCCGTGGAAGCGCTTCATCTCGAACATGAAGGACGCGATCGCGTATTTCGGTTTCCGCCAGGTGTTCAAGCAGCTGGCCACGCGGCGCACGACCGGATCATGACACGCGCGGGCCTCATCCTGCTGTCCCTCGGGACGGCACTCTTCATCGCACTCCTTGCCTGGCAGGGCGTCGGCGCGGTCGCGTCCACGTTCCTCGCGGCCGGCTGGGGCCTCGCGCTCGTCGCAGCGTTCCACGTCGTGCCCCTCGTGATCGATGCCATCGCGATCTCCGTGATGTTCCGCCGCGGCCAGCCGGGCGCCGAGCTCGGCAACGCACTGCGCGCGCGCTGGGTCGGCGAATCGGTGAACAGCCTGCTGCCCGCCGGGCAGATCGGCGGCCCCGTGCTGATGGTGCGCCACCTCGCGCAGCGCGGCACGCGGATGGCCGACGCGGCCGCCGCCGTGACCGTCAGCACGACGATGCAGGCGCTCGCGCAGATGGCGTTCGCGCTGATCGGGATCGCCGCATTCAGCCTGTATGCGACGCACGAGTCGGTCGCGCACCTGCGCACGCCCGCGCTGATCGCGACCGGCGTGCTCGGCGCGCTCGCGGTGCTGTTCTATGCGGCGCAGCGGCGCGGGCTGTTCGGCCGCGGCCTGCGCCTCGCGTCGAAGCTGCTCGGCCCGCGCGACTGGTCGTCGCTGGCCACGCGCGCCGACGCAATCGACGACGCGGTCGGCGCGCTGTACCGCGATCGCGCGAAAGTCGCGAAGACGTTCGCGTTGAGCCTCGTCGGCTGGATCGTCGGCACCGCGGAAGTGTGGCTAGCGCTGCACTTCCTCGGGCACCCGGTGAGCTGGCTCGACGCGCTGCTGCTGGAAAGCGTCGGCCAGGCGATCCGTGGTGCGGCCTTCGCGATCCCGGGCTCGCTCGGTGCGCAGGAGGGCGGCTACCTGCTGCTCGCCCCGCTGGTCGGACTGCCTCCCGACGCGGCGCTCGCGCTGTCGCTCGCGAAGCGCGCGCGCGAACTCGCGCTCGGCCTGCCCGGCCTGCTCTATCTGCATTTCAGTGAAAGAAACTGGCAGCGGCGCCGTGCGCCGCAGCCGCTCGCCGACTGATCGTTCAGATCGCCGGCTTTTTGGTTGGAGAACCCATGCGAGCCATCATTCTTGCGGCAGGCCTCGGCTTGCGCCTGCAACAACCGCCCGAAGCGCAGTTCCCGAAGTGCCTGCTGCGCTTTGACGACGTTTCGCTGCTCGAGCGCCATCTGCGCGTACTCGACGCCGCGGGCGTCGACGAGATCGTGCTCGGGCTCGGCTTTCAGCACGAGAAGGTCGAGCAGGAACTGAAGCGCCTCGGCCGCCAGGCCGAGATCGTCATCAACGACCGCTACGACCTCGGCAGCGTGCTGACCGTGCATACCGTCGCCGATGCGATGACGCGCGGGGGCGACGTGCTGCTGATGGACGCGGACGTGCTGTACGACGAGAACATCCTGCACGCGCTGGTGGCCGATTCCGACAAGACGGTCGACCGCCTGCTGATCGACCGCGACTTCGAAGCCGGCGACGAGCCCGTCAAGCTGTGCCTGAAGAACGGCGTGCCGGTCGAACTGCGCAAGCAGCTCGCGGTCGATCTCGAATACGACACGATCGGCGAATCGGTCGGCTTCTTCCGCTTCACCGAAGGTACCGCGCGGCGCCTCGCGACGATCGTCGCGGGCTACGTCGACAGCGGCCGCGCAAACATGCCGCACGAAGAAGCCGTGCGCGACCTGCTGCTCGAAGGCGGTCATTCGTTCGACGTCGCCGACGTCACCGGTTCGCCGTGGATCGAGATCGACTTCCCGAACGACGTCGCCCGCGCCACGCAAGAAATCCTCCCCCTGATTCAACGCACCACCGCAGGAGCCGCACGATGAACGCACGCGAACCCAACTTCACCGAATCGCGCAGCGCACGCCTGCGCCGCATGCTCGTCAGCAGCGACCTCGAATTCCTGATGGAAGCGCACAACGGCCTGTCCGCGCGAATCGTCCGCGAAGCCGGCTTCAAGGGCATCTGGGCATCGGGCCTCGCGATCTCCGCGCAGTTCGGCGTACGCGACAACAACGAAGCGAGCTGGACGCAGGTCGTCGACGTGCTCGAATTCATGGCCGACGCAAGCGACCTGCCGATCCTGCTCGACGGCGACACCGGCTACGGCAACTTCAACAACGTGCGCCGCCTCGTGAAAAAGCTCGAACAGCGCGGCATCGCGGGCGTCTGTATCGAAGACAAGCAGTTTCCGAAGACCAACAGCTTCATCGACGGCGAACGCCAGCCGCTCGCCGAGATCGACGAATTCTGCGGCAAGATCAAGGCCGGCAAGGACTCGCAGACCGATCCCGACTTCTCGATCGTCGCGCGCGTCGAGGCGCTGATCGCGGGCTGGGGGATGGACGAGGCGCTGCGCCGCGCGAACGCGTATGCGGAAGCCGGCGCCGACGCGATCCTGATCCACAGCAAGCTGTCGCGTCCGGACGAGATCCTGCAGTTCGCGCGCGAATGGAGCGGCAAGGCGCCGCTCGTGATCGTGCCGACCAAGTACTACAGCACGCCGACCGACGTGTTCCGCCAGGCCGGCATCAGCACCGTGATCTGGGCGAACCACCTGATCCGCGCGTCCGCGTCGGCGATGCAGGCCGTCGCGCGCGAGATCCACGAGAACGAAACGCTGATCAACGTCGAAGACCGCGTCGCATCGGTCAACGAAATCTTCCGCCTGCAGGACGCCGACGAGTACTCGGCGGCCGAGCGCATCTACCTGTCGTCGTCGTCGCGCGCGTCGAACGCGGCGGTCGTGCTCGCCGCCAGCCGCGGCAAGGGCCTCGAAGCCGTTACCGAAGACAAGCCGAAGGTCATGCTGCCGGTTGCCGGCAAGCCGCTGCTGCGCTGGCTCGTCGACGGCTTCAAGAAGCAAGGCGTGAACGACATCACCGTGGTCGGCGGTTACCGCGCCGACGCGATCGACACGTCGGGCATCAAGCTCGTCGTCAACGAGCGCCATGCGCAGACGGGCGAACTCGCGTCGCTCGCATGCGCGGCCGAGCGCCTGACGGGCGACACCGTGATCTCGTACGGCGACCTGCTGTTCCGCAGCTACATCCTGCGCGACCTCGCGGAGAGCGAGGCCGAATTCAGCGTCGTCGTCGATTCGTCGCTGACGGAGCCGTCGAACCAGAGCGTGCGCGACTTCGCGCTGTGCTCGGCTGCCGACGATCGCGGCCTGTTCGGCCAGAAGACCTACCTGCAACGCGTGTCGAGCGACGTCGCCGCGGGCACGCCGCACGGCCGCTGGATCGGCCTGCTGAACGTGCGCGGCGCCGGTGTCGATCGCCTGAAGGCGATGCTCGCGACGCTGCAGGCACGCCCCGACTTCGACACGCTCGACATCCCGTCGCTGCTCAACGAACTGATCGCCGCCGGCGAGAAGATCGAAGTGCAATACGTGCACGGCCACTGGCGCGGCGTCAACGATCTCGAAGACTTCCGCCGCGCGGGCGACTTCGCGCACGGCCAGACGCCGCTGTCCGAACCGGGCGCCGGCAACGGGGGGGCGCAATGATCGAAGCGGCCCAGTTCGTCGAGGCCGCGCGCGAACGCGGCTTCGACTGGTACGCGGGCGTGCCCTGCTCGTACCTGACGCCGTTCATCAATTACGTGCTGCAGGACCCGACGCTGAACTACGTGTCGGCCGCGAACGAAGGCGACGCGGTCGCGCTGATCGCGGGCGCGACGCTCGGCGGCAAGCGCGGGATCGCGATGATGCAGAACTCCGGGCTCGGCAACGCGGTGAGCCCGCTCACGTCGCTGACCTGGACGTTTCGCCTGCCGCAGCTGCTGATCGTCACGTGGCGCGGGCAGCCGGGCGTGGCCGACGAGCCGCAGCATGCGCTGATGGGCCCGATCACGCCCGCGATGCTCGACACGATGGAGATCCCGTGGGAGACGTTCCCGACCGACCCCGAACAGGTCGGCCCGGCACTCGACCGCGCGATCGCGCACATGGACGCGACGGGCCGCCCGTACGCGCTCGTGATGCAGAAAGGCAGCGTCGCGCCGTATGAACTGAAGGCGAACCCGGCCGTGCGGCCGCGTGCACACGTCGCCGCGCAATCGTCGTCGCGCGCAGCGTCGGCCGATGCGTGGCCGACCCGTCACGACGCATTGAAGCGCGTGATCGCACACACGCCGGTCGATTCGACCGTCGTGCTCGCATCGACCGGTTTCTGCGGCCGCGAACTCTATGCGCTCGACGATCGCCCGAACCAGCTGTACATGGTCGGCTCGATGGGCTGCGTGACGCCGCTCGCGCTCGGCCTCGCGCTCGCGCGCCCCGACCTGCACGTGGTGGCCGTCGACGGCGACGGCGCCGCGCTGATGCGGATGGGCGTGTTCGCGACGCTCGGCACCTACGGCCCGGCCAACCTCACGCACGTGCTTCTCGACAACGGCGCGCACGAATCGACGGGTGGCCAGGCGACGGTGTCGCAGCATGTGTCGTTCGCGGGCGTCGCTGCCGCGTGCGGCTATGCGTCGGCGGTCGAAAGCGACACGCTCGACGTGCTCGATACGACGCTGGCTGAGTCGAGCGATGGTGCACGGTTCGTGCGCGTTGCGATCCGCACGGGCGTGCCCGACGGCCTGCCCCGCCCGACCGTCACGCCGGTCGAGGTCAAGACCCGTCTGATGCGGCACATCGGCGCCGCGCAGACCGAAGCCCACGTTGAAGGAGCCCTTTGATGCTGCTGCTGAACCCCGGCCCGGTCACGCTCACGGAACGCGTGCGCCGCAGCCTGCTGCAACCCGATCTGTGCCATCGCGAAAGCGAATTCTTCGATCTGCAGGATGAGGCGCGTGCGCGCCTCGTCGCCGCGTACGAGCTCGATCCGGCCGAATGGTCGGCCGTGCTGATGACGGGTTCGGGCACGGCCGCCGTCGAGAGCATGATCGCGGCGCTGGTGCCGCAGGACGGCAAGCTGCTCGTGATCGAGAACGGCGTGTACGGCGAGCGGATCACGCAGATCGCGACGCAGTACGGGATCGCGCACGACGTGCTGAAGCATGAGTGGATGCAGGCGCCCGATCTCGCGCAGATCGGCGCGCGACTCGATGCGGGCGGTTATACGCACGTCGCCGTGATTCATCACGAAACGACGACGGGCCGGCTGAACGACCTCGGCGCGATTGCGGAAGTCTGCCGTGCGCGTGGCGTGAAGATGCTCGTTGATGGCGTCAGCAGCTTTGGCGCGGAAGCGATCGATTTTGCAGGCGGCGATATCGACGCTGTTGCTGCGACGGCGAACAAGTGCCTGCATGGCGTACCGGGCGCAGCGTTCGTGATCGTGCGTCGCAGCGCGCTCGCGAAGGCTGCGAGCCGGACTTACTACCTCGATCTCGGTCGTCTCGCGAAGCTGCAGGATCAGCGGAATACGCCGTTTACGCCTTCCGTGCACGCGTATTACGCGCTTGTCGAGGCACTGCGCGAGTTTGACGAGGCTGGCGGCTGGCGTGCGCGGCACGCGCATTACAAGGCGCTCGCCGATCAGGCGCAGGCCGGGCTGGCGGCGCGCGGAATGCCGCTGGTGCTGCCGGAAGGTGCTTCGTCGGTCGTGCTGCGCGCGTATCGGCTGCCGCAAGGCGTCACGTACGAGACGCTGCACGACGGGCTGAAGGCGCGTGGCTTCGTGATCTACGCGGGGCAAGGCGGGTTGTCGAAGGAGCTGTTCCGGATTTCGACGATGGGCGCGATTCAAGCGGCTGATGTTGAGCGGTTGCTGGAAGGGTTTACGGCGCTGACGCGGTAAGCGTTGCTCGTACCTTCGTCTATGAAAGGCCCGCAAGGGCCTTTTTTCTTGTTCTTCGCAAATTTCGGCGGGAGATGAGACACGCTGTCGCCATTCGGCCAAAAGCAGACATCAGAGGCATAACTGTCATTGCAAGTTATGCTGTCGGATGTACCGCCAGATGAGCGTCGAGGAGAATCCGCTCATCTTCCTTCCAGAAGAATGACATGACATCGCCGCCGCTGCCTTCAATGATCGAACAGTTCCGCCAGTACGCACGAGAGGTGCGTGAAGCGCTGCCCAACGAGTCGTCGGCGAACCACGTCTATACCTTGGCGGTGAGAGTCCTGAACTCGACCTTTGGCAACGGCTGGGTGGACCGTCACGTACTAGCCAGTGATGATCAATCCCCCTTCTTTCGCAATCTCGAGGCGGCAGCTGGAGACGAGGCGTTGCATCGCGCGCGCGTGGTTGATCTCGCCGAGACCATCATCAACCTTCAGAAGGTTCCGGGCTTGATCGACGTTCTCCGCGCGATGAAGTCGGGCCACATCGAAGACCGCTTTGCCGAGCTTGAGGTGGGCAAGATGCTGGCTTTGGCAGGTTCGCAGTTCAATTTCGTGACACCTGGCGGCCCCCGCGGCAGCAGCTACGACCTGGAGATCGTGACGCCAGCGGGCAAGGTATGTGCGGACGTCAAGTGCAAAGTTGAGAGCAACCTCACCCCCAGTGC
The DNA here is from genome assembly GCF_057439935.1 of Burkholderia cepacia complex sp. TUM26381. Taxonomy (NCBI): domain Bacteria; kingdom Pseudomonadati; phylum Pseudomonadota; class Betaproteobacteria; order Burkholderiales; family Burkholderiaceae; genus Burkholderia; species Burkholderia cepacia complex sp. TUM26381. The sequence continues at coordinate 2,050,050 of NZ_CM172007.1, forward strand.
GAGCGCGATCCTGAACACCCTCAAAGCTGGGCGCACACAGCTGCCAAATGATCAAATGGGAGCATTCTTCCTCAAGTTTCCGCAATCCTGGGCGCCCGACGGCGACATCAAGCCGCTAATTGCGATACTGGAGCAAGCTGCGCTCGACTTCCTGCGCGGAACGAAGCGCGTCGTAGCCATCGTCATGTACTTCAACATCGTCTTGCCGGTGAACGGTGGTTTGGGCGTCTACAACGTGTATCGACAGGTGCTCAACTCGCGGCACCGGTTTGGGAACAACGAGGTCCCCGTCCTTCCTCTAAACCACGAACCGTTTATGGCGCCGCGTCCAGACTGGATCCGCTTGGCGGACGTCTGTAGGTGAGCGCTCAGGTCGAGCATGCACCTCCTAACCCCGCGGGCGCCGCCACTGGCCCGTTTGGCGGGGTGTAGTTGAACATGCGCAATGCACGACGTCTGCTTTGGGTCGGGAAGCGCCATTCGCTGGCGCGAGATGGCACGGCGACCAAGGTAGCCGCTTTACACTGCAACAAATGAGCTACCCTTCCCTGCAACCCCAGCCCCAAAACGTCCTCACCTCCTATTTCTGGAGCGGCGACGCCATCCGCAGTCGGCGCGTAAGTGACATCGTGCTGTCCGGCACGGTCGACGTGCCAGAGCCGCCGGCGCGTCTGCTCGCGGATTGGGCCAGGGAGATTTCGTCCCGCATGACCCTGGAACCTGGGGATGTTGAGGCGTTACCTCTGGCACGAGCACGAGCGCGCTGGCCGGACTACTCGCACTGCGTGCAGGCAGTGGCTGATTGGGCGAGCAAGCTTGGACTGCCCGGAGTACTTGCCTCCAGTGACGTCGCTCTCATGGCTTGCCGCGGCGCGAGGTATCACCACGACGGAGAGCAGTATGGCGGCGCAGCCTTCTGCAATCTCTTCCTGAGCGAGGATAAGGGTCAGGACGTACACTTTCCGTCGTTGGGTCTTCGAATCCCCCTGACCCGCGGTTCGGTTCTGATATTCGATACCTGCCAGTCTCATGGCGTCATTCGGCGCGGCAGCAGCGGTTTTGACGTGGACGACTTCCCGCCCGACCAGGATTGCACTCAGCTATTCCTGACCTGGGAGCTTCCCGTTGAGACTATCCATGTCAGGCAGGCACTCAATGTCGCCTTCGACATTGATCTTTCGACCTCGCTGAAGGTAAATGAGGAGCAAGTCCGGCTGAATGATGAAAGAGTCAGCGTGTGTGACAAGTCAGGTCGGTGGCACCGAGCTGACTAATCGCCAGGACTAGTCGCGATCCCACCTGGTCGGCTGCATCGATCTCGCCGTCGCCTGCCGGCCAGGAGCAGTCGCTGGACTTACCCGTGGCAGCACCCGGCTCCTACTGAAAGCGATCATTCGACAGGATGCCAGCAAATTCAAAAGCCTGTGCGACCCTCGACGCGATTATCAGGTTTAGGCGCGATATTCCTTGCCCTTTGTGCTTCAACTTCAGCCAGAATTCGCTGGCCTACCGCGCCGTAAAAGCGCAACCCAGTAGCGCAACCGTGGATACGTAACGTGACCGTGCGTAAAAAGAACATCTGTCTTTGTGATGCGCTGATGGCATCCCAGGGTATGGAGATCGCGGGAAGTCGCAAGTTCAATGGAAAGCTGGGTCGTAGCCATAAGTGTTGAGGATAGAGTTCAACGGCCACAGCGAAGCTGGTCCATTTTATTCGGCATGAAACCCAGCGATAGGATCCATTGGAGATTTGCCTTTCGTTCGGGGCATCCCGCCTCGTCTTGTACGGCTCAAGATCCTTCCAGCCGGACAGCCACCGCACAGCCTGGAGCCCGGAACCAAAGAAAATGACTACGACGAAGATAAATCGGAAGGTATCGCGCATATTCCGTGGAGTTAGGATGCACTCGCCATGAATCGCTTCGTTGGGTGCATGTTGCCGAACACGGGTGCGGTGTTGGGGCGATGACTCGCTCGGGCGAGAGGAAACCCTTCTTACCGGGCATTCCCGGCCCCACCAATCGTGATCGTCCGCTTTGCGGATCAAGGATACCCAAAGCTTGATGGCGCCGAAGGACCGTAACGGGTCGGTAGCGGCCCATCCATAAAAGTGCGGGCGTAGGTTTCAGCGTAGCTTTGTGCGTCGGACCTTGTCAGATAAGGCGCAGGTACTGCTGCATCATTGGGGTGACGGGTGCACGTGCTGCTGCGGGTTGCGTGCTCATGTGACCGGGAAAAGTTGCTATGGCTGCCCGAGTTTACCAGTGGCACTGACTGCGCCGCGCGAATCTAGTCATTTGGCCAACTAAGGCAATTCGACAATCGGTACCGGATCGGCAAGAATTGCATCATCGAGTCAACGCGGCGGCTTGCACGGCTGCCTACTTTCCCATCATGAACGCTAATGGACCCTCTATCGGGCAACTCGGTTTCGTCGCCGCAATCCTGATTTCGGCGATAGTTCGATGGAATAGTTGGCGCAAGTCGCGGGCGCAAGGTCTGAACCGCGCTCAGTTTGCCCTGGCAAGCGGGCTCACGGCTCAACGAGTGCGTGAACGAGCACGAAATGCACGTCTGTTAGGATGGGGCCTGATCTGCTTTCCGCTTGTACTAGCTGCCGTATCAATGATCCACCGTCGAGATCCGTGGCCGGTTCTAGTTACAGGTGTGATCCTATTTCAAGTTATCTTCGGGGGGCTCGGATGGATCTTTCTCTGGATCGCGAAAAGCAATGATGAGCTCGCTCGTCAGATGTAGGTAAGGGGGGCGCAATGGCGGAATTGAATATCGCGGAAGTTTTGTATCCAAGCAGTGCGCTGAGATACCGCTACAGCAGATACATGGCTGCTGATGGGCGGCGATGGATTCGGCACGGCCTCTTCGTTGAATACAGAGAGGACGGCACTCTCGCGTCTGAAGGAACCTACGAACACGGCGTTGAGCACGGAGTCTGGAAGGATTTCCATCCAAACGGACAACTAGCCGCCCTTGGGGACTACGATCACGGAACCGAAGCCGAGAACTGGACGTATTGGGATGCTGAAGGGCAACGCGAGATGAAGTGACGGCCGATCTCGACAGCGGCGAGCGTAGGTCTCAGCGTAACTTTCTACGCCAACCTTTGTCAGATAAGGCGCAGGTACTGCTGCATCATTGGAGTGACGGGTGCACGTGCTGCTGCGGGTTGCGTGCTCATGTGACCGGGGAAAGTTGCTTTGGCTGCCCGAGTTTACCAGTGGGCTGGACGGGATCGTCCGAAGTTTGCCATCCGGCCAGGTGCTGGGGGGCAAGCGGCGGCTGCCGGCCACAAACGGCCGTTCGACACTGCTTTTTAGATCGTCGACAATCGGTGCAGACAAGGTAAGGGCGTAGCCTTTAGCGGTTACCGTCGATCAGATCGTTCAGCAGCGCATCGAACGCGGCCTGTGCGTCTTCAAGTTCCTGCAGGGCGGCATCGAAGGTTTGCAGCGCGAACGGCGAAGGCTCGCCGCTGCCTTGCGGCGGAAATTGCTTTTGCATCGAGGCGAACGTACTCTGCACGCGCAGCGTGGCGGCCACCATGCGCTCCATCGCCTGGGTTTCTTCGGCTCGGGCCTGTTCCGGATTCATTCCTCTCTCCTTGGATGGTTTTCTTGAAGACCAGATCGTACACGCTGTGTCCGTTCTTGCCGCCCTTGGCAGAACGACTCCGTTGAAGGTTCCAACGGCACGCTGTGGGAGAAGCGATTAAATCGGGAATGATTCCGCAGTCGCGCCGAGGCCAAGATACTCATCGAGCGTGGCTACAAAATCCCGCTGCAGGTCACAACGATTGGCCGCTTTGGATAAATCTAAAGGGCCATTCAGGGTCGGCAGGCAACACCCACGAACATCCATGAAGAAACATTTCCGATCGCGACAATGAGAATCCTGCGCTTCGCCCCATTACTGGCGCTCGCCGCCGCCCCCGTCGTTCACGCCACCGACAGCCAGCCGTGCGGCGACGACACCGTCACGACCATCGCCCGTTGGGCCGGCATCGCCAGCGCCCGCATCGCCACGCGCGACGCGGACCGGCTCGTCGTCGCGTCGGCGTGCAAGGTCATGCCGAACGCGCCGGAAACGACGATCGCGGCCGTTGCGTTCGATTCGCTGCCAAAGAGCAAGAACCCGGACGAAAGCAGCAAGCTGCAGATCATCGCGTTAGTCGAAGGCGGCAAGGTCGTGGCAGCTGAGCGGTCGGAGGTTCAGGAAGACGCAGCGACCCAGATCGGCGAGAACAGCTATCGAATCGACACGGCGCCGTACCGGCTGTCTCCCGAGGTGCGCGCATTCGGCGTCGTGTTCACGAGCAGCGCGCGCGGGCCGAGCTGTCCCGATGCCGACGCCAGCGAAGAATTGACGCTGTGGGTGCGCGAAGGCAACCGTATCCGTCCGGTGTTCGGCACCAATCTCTACGGCTGGGTCAGTGTTGAAGGCGCGGCTTGCAGCGCCAGTTTGGGTGACGCGGTCAGCGAAGACGCCCGCATGACGATCGCCGTCGAAAAGACCGCCAGCCACGGTTTCGCAGATCTGTCGATCACTGCACATATCACCAGGAGCCAACGCAAGGACCACGACTACTCGGACGCGGGCAAACGCACTGCACGCACGGTCGTCCGTTACGACGGCAAGTCATACGGCATCGATATGTTCCGAAACTTCTGGTATTCCCCCGCCGCGATGAAGCGCTTCAAGTGAGACTGGGGCCCGCCGCCGCCCCGCCCGCCTACTCCACCACCTTCGGCCCGATCGCATCGCCCGACGCCGGCATCCGCAACGCGTCATCCCGCACGCGTCGCACCTCGCGCGCGGTATAGCGATCCTTCAACCGCAGGAACGGTTTCTCGACGAGGAAGTAACTGGCCGTCGCGGCCAGCAGCGCCCACACGATGCCAAGCGGAAACGCGTGCGGAACCGCCAGATCCGGGTTCGCGAACGGCTGCTGCCACAGATAGAGGCTGAACGAGATCGTGCCGACGAACACCACCGGCCGCGCGCGCAGCCAGCGAGCGCACCAGAACTCGCTGCGGAAATTCAGCACGACGATCACGATCGCGATCAGCGCGGCTTCGAGCGTCACACCATACGTCGCATTCCAGAACCCGCCGAGCCGATGTTCGGCGAGCGGCATCCCGAGCAGCACGATGAAAACGAGCGCCGTCACGATGCGCGCCTCGCCGCGCCACGAGCCGATCCACGCTTCGAGCCGTTCGCGGTTGAGCGATGCATAGCAGCCGATCAGGATCGGATCGACACCGGTGTGGAGCATCATCCCGAGTTGCCCGCGCAGCGCAGGCGCAACGAAATACGTGACGGCGCGCACCAGCGGCACGATCAGGATCAGCGCGGCCAGCCAGCGCGTGCCAGGGCGGCGCATGCCGAACCCAAACAGCAGCGGCCAGAACCAGTAGAACTGTTCCTCGAGCGCGAGCGACCAGAAATGGCCGAGATACCACGCACCGTCCGGATGCAGCGCGTTGTCGCCGGTCAGCCCGAACCACGCCGAGTAATTCCACAGGTGCAGCGCCGCATACAGCCACTGCCGGCGATCGACGTCGAACCAGCCGGCAAACGCCACGATCGCGACGGCCGCGAGATAGACATAGCAAGCCGGCCAGATCCGCAACGCGCGGCGCACATAGAACGACGTCAGCGCGATGCCGCCGGTGCGCGCGAACTCGGCGCGCAGCACGTTGGTAATCAGGAAGCCGCTCAGGACGAAGAAGATCAGCACACCGAGCCGGCCGTCGGCGATCAGCCGCAACGGCGCGTACCAGCCCGTATAGCCGCCCGGCAGTACATGCTCGGCGTGTCCGACCACCACCATCGCGACCGCGACGGCGCGCAACCCGGTCAACTGCGTGACGCGATGGTTCATCGGCTGGTTCCCGTTGGCACGGTAAAGGAGCAGGAGATGGCCGGCGCGCCGACTGGCACGCCGATATGCCGCCGGGATTTTGTATGAAAAATATCGGAATGAAATTGCTTCAAAAATCCCCGGGGCAAATACCGGAGGCACCGCTGCGCCGCAACGCCCCGACGTCCGGCGCGGCGAATGGGCATAATGACTAGCCTTGCCCGGCGGCGGCCGGACCGATGCCCACGCAACGATTTTTGCGGCGCAGCAACACCCGACGTACCGTACCCGCCCGCGCACCGGCCCGCGCCTCGCCCGCCCCCTGTCGACCCTCACCCGGAGCCTGCCTGTGTACCCACCGATCGAACCTTACGCCCACGGCCACCTCGATACCGGCGACGGCCATCGCATCTACTGGGAGCGCTGCGGCAACCCGGCCGGCAAACCCGCCGTGTTCCTGCACGGCGGCCCCGGCGCCGGCTGCAGCCCCGACCATCGCCGCCTGTTCGATCCCGAGCGCTACGACATCCTGCTGTTCGACCAGCGCGGCTGCGGGCGCTCGACGCCGCATGCGAGCCTCGAGAACAACACGACGTGGCATCTGGTCGCCGATATCGAACGCCTGCGCGAGATGGTCGGCGCCGAGCAATGGCTCGTGTTCGGCGGATCGTGGGGCAGCGCGCTGTCGATCGCGTACGCGGAAACGCACCCCGAACGCGTGAGCGCATTGATCGTGCGCGGCATCTTCACGATGCGCCGCGCAGAACTGCTGTGGTACTACCAGGAAGGCGCATCGTGGCTGTTCCCCGATCTGTGGGAAGACTTCCTTGCGCCGATTCCGGAAGCCGAGCGCAGCGACCTGATGGCCGCCTATCATCGCCGCCTGACCGGCGACGACGAAGTCGCCAAGCTCGAAGCCGCGCGCGCATGGAGCATCTGGGAAGGCCGCACGATCACGCTGCTGCCCGATCCCAGGCTCGCCGCGCATTTCGCGGACGGCCACTACGCGCTCGCGTTCGCGCGGATCGAAAACCACTACTTCGTGAACAAGGGCTTCGTCGAGGAAGGTCAGTTGCTGCGCGACGCCCATCGCCTCGCCGGCATTCCGGGCGTGATCGTGCAAGGCCGCTATGACGTCGCGACGCCCGCACGCACCGCGTGGGAACTGTCGAAGGCGTGGCCGGAGGCGACGTTCGAGATCGTGCCCGGCGCCGGGCACGCATACAACGAACCGGGGATCCTGGAAGCGTTGATCGCGGCGACGGACAGGTTCGCCGCGTAGTCCGCACAAGCGCAACACAACGCGGCGCGGCGCGTGCTGCCGTGCCTGCCGGCACGCCCACGCGCCGCCCGGTCAGAGCGCGGTTTCGACGATCGTCCTGCCGCTGATTGCCCGCTCGACGAGTTGTTCGTCTCCGACCTTGCGGATCGCGTCGTCGAGCAGCCCCTCCGGTTCTTCGGTCGCCACCTTCAGCAAGCCCGACAGGCCGCGCGCGTCGAGCACGACCAGCGTTTCCATCGAATCCGCGCGGCTCACGAGCACGCGGCGCAGCGCCGGCCCCGCGCCGAAACTCGCGCAGAGTGCAATCGTCTCGCTGCCGAGCGTGTAGTCGAAGTGCTTGATCATGGTCTGCCGCCGTTGCAAGGACAGGGTGACGCGCGACGGCGCGGCGCCGTGACGTCGACGCACCCGCGCGTGCCGCCGGCGCGCCGGACCAGGGTCCGGACCGTTCACCGGCATCACCATGCTAGGCGTGCAGTATTAACGAAGACTTAAAGCACCGGCCCGGTATCCGGCGCCGCTCGGACGAGCATGGTGGAGAGCCAAACCAGCCGGCCGTTGCACTGCCAACACTCACCACGAATAGCCCTGCATGCCGTAGTCGGTGTCGTGCCGGCGTCCCCACCACGGCAGGTAGGCGTTGTTTCCGCCGCGTGCGCGGAACCAGTCCTTGTCCGGATCGATCGTCGTAAGCGTCGACGGTGGCAAAACGACGACCGCGACCGGATGGTCTGGATCGGTCGTACCGGCGACCAGCGCATTTCCGCCATAGTGGTTGATCCGCCCGATCGCGAGCGCAACATCGGTCAATGCGCTCCCTGTACCCATGTCACCGAGGAGTGCGGCCGTGTTGAACGACTGCTTCGAGTGGTCGTATTCGGGAATCGTTTCCGTCAAGGTCTGGGCGAGCGCGGCAAGACGTGCCGACGATGCATTGCTGCCTGTACCTGCGTCGTGAACGATGAAATGGAGGTCCGGTACCGCGACACCGGCATTGCGTGCGGCTCGATCGATGGTCGCCTTCCACGCCTGCACGATGCGCGTCGTGCCAACCTTCGGCGGAAAGTCACGCGAGTTGCCGGTTGCGGCCCGGCCGATCCAGGCGAGCGGTTCGCGCTCGGTGTTGAAGGTTGGGCCCGTGAGAAACAGCACGACAAGGTTTTCGTTGATCTGCGCATCCGTGGGCGGGAAGCTCGGTGCATCCCAGTTCATTACCCAGACGCTCTTGTCGGGGTTCGCCTGCAAGTAGTCCAACGCCTTGTTCAGCGATGTGAAGCCGGCGTTCGCACCGCCTTGCGTGATTTGTACATCGGGGAGCGTGCCGCTGCTCCACATCGTCGGGAAATTTGGATTACCGATCGAGAAGGTCTTTCGAATTGAGTCCCGCAAGTAGCTTTGCGACTCGGTTGCGTCAAGTCGCTCCGGAATGGCAAGTTCGACACGGATGCCAGCCAATTCGCGCCAGTCGTGTTTATTGTCAGGTTTTACCGTGTAGAAATATTTCGCGTTGCTCGCATAGCGTGAGCGAAGCAGCAGCGGAAACTTGTACATGTACTTGTGATAGAAACCCTTGAACGTCTCCGTTCCACGATTACCGTATACCAGCGCGCCAATTGATTGAAGCTTCGCAAATGACTTCGGATCGGTGCGAACCATGTCATCGTTCGTATTCGGCGCGGCAAGCCCCTGTGTCCACAACAATTGCCATTCGGTTGGGTAGTCCATGCGTTGCAACGGATTCAACCAGATCAGGCCGACAACCTGTGCAACAAATGGCTTCGCTGGCGCTTCTGCAGTCGGGGTTGCATTTGACGCTGGCTCCGGGACAGGTGCGGAATGTGCCGAACGCACTATGGCCGTCGTGAACAGAAACGCCATGAGCGCCACCAGGCTGGGCACAACGACAAATCGCTTCATCCAATCTCCTACTTCCAATTGTGTTGGATCTGGTTGTTCTACGTGCGCCATCAGCGAGGCCATGACCAGGGCCGCGATCGTCCATGCTGCGACCGCAACAGCGACACGTCGCGGCCATGTAGCGATCAGCGCCTTCATACCGCCCTACCGACCTTCAGATAAAACTGCCCTTCGCGTTCATCCACGATTGCGGTCGGCATCCTGCCTTCGCTGTTCTCCTCATGTATCCAATCCTGTATCGATAGATCGTCAAGTTCACCACGTGCAAAATAGTCGTAGTACTTCTTGTTCGGATTGTCATCGGGGACGCCGTCCCCCATCCTCCAATCTGCCTCAATCCGCAAGTCGTAGAGCTGATCCGGCGTCAGATAGCAAAGCCCGACCGCGACGTCGTACGCAAGCGCCTTTTCAGCATGCTCCGGATTGGTCATCGTCGTGGAGTGGTTCGTCGGGCTGTTGGTCGAGCCACGATCGAGCCAATCGACAATTTGCTTGTCGCGCCATTCCTTGTAGCCATCGGGCATTGCGCTCTTGCCGTCCTCGCCGATCACGCGGCCTTCGCCATCGAGCCAATCCGTGTTCAGTGTCCGCCGCGCCCCCATCCGCATCAGCGCGCGGTCCTCATAGCGCTGTCCGGCTTCACTCTCTGCCGTCCCTTGCGCGACGCTGTCCTGATTCCTTGCCTTGTACTGATCGTACGGATCGTCGGCCCGCTTGTCGGTATCGGTCTTGCTCGCGTCGCGCCATGCAGCGGGCGGATCATTGCCTTCGTTGAAATCGCTTGTCGCGTCGCCGTCCTTCGTTTCGACCGGCTGGCCGAACCGCAACGCCTTCGGCTGGAACGGCTCGTCAAGTGCCGGGGCGTCCGCCACCACGGTCCAGCCCTTCGGCGGATCGGCATTCACGCGGAGCATATTCAACGCCGAACTGATCCCGGTCACGACGAACATGAGCGGCGCAGTTGCTAGCGTCGCCGCCACGCCCCAGACAGTCTCGTTCCCTTTGAGCGCACCGACGAGATTGAATTTGGCGGGTGGCGAAGGCGGATACCAGAATCCCGACGTCTTTCCCTTCTGCACGCGCCGCCAGTCATCTTCCCAATACCGGTAGGGCTTCTGCACGCCAACCGGGAAACCAGACGCAAAGACGCGCTGCGTCAGAACGCCAGCCGCACCGATATCGTCGAGTTCGTGCTTGCCGATGCCGCGCCAGCCGATGCCTTGCACCGTCACCGCCGAAATCACCTGATCGTGCGGGCAGCAATAGGCCGTGACGCGCCCATACGTCGATTCATTCAGGCCGTACCGCACACGATCCTCTTGTGTCGCGTAAGACCTGTTGCTTGTCGGTGATACCCGCTCGTTGACCATCTCTTCATCGATCCTGCTGGCGGGTAGCCCGTGGGCTTTGCGCGTGCCGACGATCGACAGAAACGTGCCGAACGTTATCGCGCGCGCGGCGTAGGTCTGCCGTCCGCGACGGCCGCTGCCGTCCTTCGTCGCGCGTTGCGACCATGTATCCATGAACGTATCGGATGGGTTGGGGCCGTCTGCGCGCGCCAGACTATACGGCGCATTCGCCAGCACGTAGGCGTCCGCCACGCAATGCCCGCTGCGTCCCCAGGGATCTTCGGCATCCGGCAGCGCATCGCCGAAGAACGCGGCCGTCAGGCCCACGATATTGCCCTGGCTATGGCATACGACGGTAATCGGGACGTCGGCCTGCATTCGACGAATCGACTCGATCAGCCGGGCCAGGCGCAACGCGGCGAGCACGCCATACGCGCGGGGCGGCGCGCGATACAGGGGCCGGTTGGTCGGATTGATACCCTGCACGGTCATCCATCCGGCCGTGCGATCGTCGAGGCCCCCGTGCCAAAGATCGGGCAGACTCGCACAGCCATTCGTGAACGGACCGCCGCCCCAATAGTCCTTCTCGTTCAGGAAAATCTTGTCGCCGTACTCTTTCAGCTCTTCGGCTGTCGCCCGGTAGCCCCACCGGAAATGGATGACGGGCGAAAACGACGGATCCGGCTTGACGTAGTTGTCCGCAAGCAGCTTCGGATTCAGGAATCCGTCCGGCGTCACGCTTTTCGTGTACTTCGCAGGCTTCAACTGCCCGGCATCGATGCCGCGATACTTCAGTTGATCGTCCAGGCGCCCGAGCCGCCGATTCAGGACGTCGCACAGTCCCTGCTCGGATGCCGCGAACCATTCGCCTTCGGAATTCACACCGTGTACGAAGATGACGATACCGGGCAACGGCAATTGCTTGATGCAAATCAGCCGGGTGTCCTTTGTCAACATCGCCCCCCCTTCGCCCCGGCCGACCATGATCGGTGGAGGCTTGCGTGACGTCGCGGTGCGGCCTGATTCGGTTGCATCGACCGATCGTGCGACGGGTTCTGCCGTCGTCGATTCAAGATCGGGATAAAGCTGGGTCACCCTGGCTCCTGCGCGCGGTTCGGTGTTGTTCTGCCGTTCTGCCGCCAGTCATTCAAGCTGACCGTACATGAACGTAGACCCGGATCATCGGAAATCCGCGCACCAGCGCACAAGTGCAGTTTTCTCTTTTCCTAAGAAATTGAACCCGTCTGATTAAATTGCCGCGAATGTCATCCGACATTCCGGTCATGTCTCACGGTCGAGTACTAAGCCTCTACCGAGCCACGAGGTTGCGACTGTCAAATTCGTGTCGCCGTCATCGGCATATGCACCCGCCCGCCGCAGTCAACCAACGACCGGTCCGATCAGCGAGCCCGCGCTGCGGACCCGCGTCAATCGACGTCGAGCGGTTCGACCGTCACCCCGACCTTCAGCTCCTGATCCGCGCCACCGCCGCGAATCACGCCGCGCAACGGCGTCACGTCGGCATAGTCGCGGCCGATCGACAGCATCACGTAGTCGTCGCCCGGCGCGCGATCGTTGGTCGGATCGAGCTGCAGCCAGCCGTTGTCCTCGGGCCACGCCGGGTCGTACACCTCGACCCACGCATGCGACGCATCGGCGCCGATCAGCCGAGGCTGACCGGGCGGCGGCTGCGTGAGCAGGTAGCCGCTCACGTAACGCGCGGCCAGCCCGAGCGAGCGCAATGCGCCGATCATCACGTGCGCGAAATCCTGGCAGACGCCCTTGCGCAACCGCAGCGCGTCGAGCGCCGACGTCGTGATGTCGGTGCTGTTCGGCGTGTACGCGAAATCGGCGTGCACGCACCGCATCAGGTCCCAGGCGGCCTGCACGAGCGGCCGCTGCGGCGTGAAGCTCGCGGCCGCATACGCGGCAAGTTCGGGATCGCACGCGACGTGCGGCGACGCGAACACGAATTCACTCGCCGCGTCGTACGGCTGCCCCGCGCGGAACCGCAAGCGGTCGCGCACGGCCTCCCACGTGGTCGCACGTCTTGCGTCGGGATTCGCGATCGCGGGCGGCGGCTCGCCGCGCGCGCCGAGCGACCACACGGGCGGCGTCACGCGCACCGTGCTGCGGCTGCGCACGAGCAGCGCGTCGTGCGGCTGGTTCAGCGCGAACGACGCACGCGCATTGCCGAATGCGTCGATCTCCGTGCCGACCGATTCCGGTGCGGGCTCGATGTCGAGCGAGAACGACAGCACCTGCTGGCGCGGCGTCACGAGCGGTTGCAGGCGCGCCTGGTGCTGCGCGGATTCGACACGCGCCGCGTAACGGTATTCGGTGTCGTGCGTGACGCGCAGCAACCGGCCGGGTGCAACGGCGGCGGGTGCAGCCGCTGCTTGTCGTGCATTGCCGGCGCCAGGCGGCGCCTTTCCCGCGCCTTTCGTTGTCACCATAGCGTCCTGCCCGCCTCGCGCACGTGGCTGAAGTAGCGCTCGCCGATCCGGTTCGACAGTTCCCAGACCGCTTTCACGGTCGTGTCGAGCGCGGCGAGCAGCCTGTCGTGCCGGCCGCCTTCCGCGGTTTCGCACAGCTCGTGCAGCGACCACGCGGGCACGTCCGGAATCGTCTCGGCCAGCTCGGACAGCGCATAGCCTTCGCTGCGCTCGACCTTCGTCAACCGGCCGCGCAGCGCCTGCACGACCCAGCCGAGCGAGCGCGGGTTGTCGGTATCGAGCACGACGAGCGACAGCAGCGGCGCGACGTCAAAGCCACGCTGGAACCGCGAACGGAACGTGATCGTGCTGTCGAACAGCTCCAGCACGAGTTCGAAACCATCCTGGCGATGCACCGCCCCTTCGTCGAATGCGAACTTCAGCACGCTGCACAGGAAGTCCAGCCGGTCGATCTGCCGGCCGATCGACAGCAAGCGCCAGCCGTCGTCGCGCGTCATGTTGTCGGTCTGCGCGCCGGTGATCGCGCCGAGCAGCAGGCCGAGGCGCTCCAGCAGCTGCAGCGCCTCGTTGCCGATCTGCTCTTCGGCCTCGGGCAAACCGGCACTGTCCGCGAACAGTTGTGTCGCGTCGTCGATCAGCCGCCATTGATCGCTCGACAGCCGTTCGCGGATCGCGGCAGCCGCACCGCGCATCCCGAACAGGCACGACGCGATGCCCGACGTGCGATCCGCGCCGCGCGTCAGCGACGTCGCGAGCGCGTGCTGGAACGCGCGCGGCGCATCGACGGCATTCGGCGCATCGGCCGCGATCAGGCCCGTGTCGCGGCACAGCGTGTCGATCAGCTCCAGATGCGCGGGACTGTCGACGTCGTCTTCGCCGCGCAGCCGTTCGAGCGCGGCGCGCGCCAGCCGCATCAGGTTGGTTGCGCGCTCGGTGTAACGACCGAGCCAGAACAGGTTCTCAGCCGCACGGCTCGCGATCGCGCGCGGCCGCTCGACGAGGTCGTCAGGGCCGAGGTGCGTCTGCAGCAGCGTCGTCGAATCGACGATGCCCTCGGTCATCACCCACGTATCGACGGTGCTGCCGCCGCGCGGCATCGGCGCATTGAACAGCGTGTCGCGCGTACCGACCCGCGACAGCCCGCCCGGCAGGAGCCGCCAGCGCTGTGCGCCGTCAGCGAGCGCGAAGACGCGCATCAGCACCGGCTTCGGCACGATGCGGGCACTGCCGTTGCCGTCGGGTGCGTCTTGCCGCGGCCAGGTCGGCGCCTGCGACAGCGGCAGGTCGGCCTGCACCGTGTAGTGTTCGGGCCGCGCGAGGATACGTGCGCGCCATTCGGCCAGCTGTGCCTGCGTGAGCCGCGCGCCGATCACCGGCTCGAACGCGCCGCCGGCCTGCACGTCGGGTGGATAGGATGCCTTGACGATACTGCGCGCGAGCTGCGGCAACGCATCGTCGCAGGCAGCCGCCTCGCCGCACCACCACGAATGCACGGCCGGCAGCGTCAGCGTTTCGCCGAGCAGCCCTTCCGCGAGGCGCGGCATGAAGCCGAGCATCGCCGGCGATTCGAGGAAGCCCGAGCCGGGCGCGTTCGCGAGCAGCACGTTGCCCGCGCGCACGGCCTGCAGCAGCCCCGGCACGCCGAGCATCGAATCGGGCCGCAGTTCGAGCGGATCGAGCCACGCGTCGTCGACGCGGCGCAGGATGCCGTGCACCGGTTCGAGCCCGCGCAGGGTCTTCAGGAAGACGCGGTTGTCGCGCGCGGTCAGGTCGCCGCCTTCGACGAGCGTGAGGCCGAGGTAGCGCGCGAGATACGCGTGCTCGAAATACGTCGCGCTGTGCGGCCCCGGTGTCAGCAACACGATCCGCGAATTCTTGCGGGCCGGGCTGAGCGACTGCATGCTCTGCAGCAGCGCGCGATACGCGGACGCGAGCCGCTGCACGCGCAGCCCGCGAAACCCGCGCGGAAAGAGCCGCGACACGATCAACCGGTTTTCGAGCAGGTAGCCGAGTCCGGCCGCGCCCTGCGTGTGCTGCGCGACGATCCGCCACTGCCCGTCCGGGCCGCGCGCGAGATCGAACGCGACGACGTGCAGCCACGTGTCGCCCGGCACGCGCGCACCGCGCATCGCGCGCAGGTAGCCGGGATGCCCGGTGACGAGCGCAGGCGGCAGCAGCCCGCGCTGCAGGATCGTCTGCGGCCCGTACAGGTCGGCCAGCGTCGCGTTGAGCAGCCGCACGCGCTGCAGCACGCCGCGCTCGATCGCGACCCAGTCCTCGGGCGTGACGATCAGCGGCAGCAGGTCGAGCGACCACGGGCCGGCCGCGCCGTCGCCCGCGCGCTGCTCGTGCAGCTGGTAGAACAGTCCGTTCTCGCGCATGCGCCGGTGCAGCGCGTCGGCGCGGCGATCGAGGTCGGCCACGCCGTCGCTGCCGATCGATGTGAAGAAACTGCGCCATGCGGGCGCGAGCGCAGGCGCGTTCAGGCCGGCGGCGCTGCCGCGCAGTTCGTCGTAACGGCCGGCCGCCGCCGGCGCCGCAAGCGCGGCGGCCAGTTCGGCGGCGTCCGGCTGCGCGCCGGAATCGAAAAGCGTGGGCATCGCGTCGGGGGCGGCGAGATGATCGGTGTCAATGGGCGGCACGATGTCGTTCCGTCGTCAGGGTGCAACCGCGCACGCGCGCCGCCGCACCGGCGGCAAGCTGCTGCGGTGCGCGGCCGCAATCTGCCCGCATCCTAGCATTCCGGCGAGGCCGCCGGGAGGTCGCGAGCCGCGCATCGTCGTCCGCCCCGTCATCGATGGATCAAGGCCGCCGCAAGTCGAGCGTGAACGGGAATTCGCGGCTCGGCGCAGCCGCCGCGACATCCATCCGCCCCGGCGTATGCCCCATCTCGACGAAGCGTGCGAGCCGGCGGCTCTCGGCTTCGTATGCATTGACCGGGAAGGTCGCGTAGTTGCGCCCGCCCGGATGCGCGACGTGATAGCGGCAGCCGCCGAGCGAGCGCTGCAGCCACGTATCGACGATGTCGAACGTGAGCGGCACATGCACGCCGATGGTCGGATGCAGCGCGGACGGCGGCGACCACGCCTTGTAGCGCACCCCCGCGACGTACTCGCCGACGGTGCCGGTCGGCTGCAGCGGCAGCGCCCGGCCGTTGACGGTCACGACGTGCCGGTTGTCGTTCAGCCCCGTCACGCGCACTTCGAGCCGCTCGACCGACGAATCGACGTAGCGCACCGTGCCGCCGGGCGCGCCCTCCTCGCCCATCACGTGCCACGGTTCCAGCGCACCGCGCAGCGACAGCTGCATGCCGTTCACCGCGATCTGGCCGAACAGCGGGAAACGGAATTCGAAGTGCGGCGCGAACCACGCCGGATCGAACGCGAACCCGGCATCGCGCAGTTCGGCCAGCACGTCGTCGAAATCCATCTGAAGAAACTCGGGCAGCATGAAGCGGTCGTGCAGCGCGGTACCCCAGCGCGTGAGCGGCGTCGTGTACGGCGCGGCCCAGAAACGCGCGACCAGTGCGCGCAGCAGCAGTTGCTGCACGATGCTCATCCGCGCATGCGGCGGCATCTCGAACGCGCGCAGTTCGAGCAGGCCGAGCCGGCCCGTCGACGAATCGGGCGAATACAGCTTGTCGATGCAGAACTCGCTGCGGTGCGTGTTGCCCGTCACGTCGATCAGCAGGTTGCGCAGCACGCGGTCGACGAGCCACGGCGGCATGTCCTGCCCGAACAGCAGCTTGTTGCGCTGGATCTCGGCGAATGCAATGTCGAGTTCGTAGAGCTGGTCGTTGCGCGCCTCGTCGACCCGCGGCGCCTGGCTCGTCGGTCCGATGAACAGCCCCGAGAACAGGTAGGACAGCGACGGATGGTTGTGCCAGTACGCGATCAGGCTCGCGAGCAGATCCGGGCGGCGCAGGAACGGGCTGTCGGCCGGCGTCGCGCCGCCGAGCACGAAGTGGTTGCCGCCGCCGGTGCCGACGTGGCGGCCATCGACCATGAACTTCTCGCTGCACAGCCGCGACTGCCACGCGGCGTCGTACAGGAATTCGGTGTGGTCGACGAGTTCGTCGAAGCTCGCGGCCGGATGGATGTTCACCTCGATCACGCCGGGGTCGGGCGTCACCTGCAGCAGCTTCAGCCGTGCATCGCGCGGCGGCGGATAGCCTTCGAGCACGAGCTTCACGCCGAGCGCGTGCGCGGTCAGCTCGATCGCGCCGAGCAGGTCGAGATAATCCTCGAGCGCGGCGAGCGGCGGCATGAACAGGTACAGGATGCCGTTGCGCACTTCGACGCACAGCGCGGTGCGCGTGATCCACGCGGCCGATTCGAAGCGCTCGGGCCGGCGCTGCGGATCGTGCGCAGCGGCTCGACCGCCCGCGGCCGTGCCGTCGCTGCGCCGCTGCATGACCGTCTGCGCGGACGCTTCGCGATGCACGCCGGACAGGTAGCGCGGCGCGTCGGCCGGGCCCGCGTAGTGCGCACGGATCGCGGCGGCGTCCGGCAACGCGGTGCGCGGCGCGAACGGATCGCGTTCGACCAGATACGGATAGTCGGCGCTCGCGACCCACGGCAGCGAATCGAGCGGCAGCCGATAGCCCATCGGCGAATCGCCCGGCACGAGGTACATCCGCTCGTCGCGGAAGAACCACGGGCCCGTCTGCCAGCGCGGCCCGTCGAGGCCGGGTGCATCGTCCACGCGCTTCATCGGCAGCACGTAGCCGACGACGCTGTCGAGCTGCTGATCGAACACCTTGCGCAACCGCGCGCGCTCGAGCTCGTCGTCGAGTCGCGAGTCGAACGGATCGACGTTGACGGGCAGCCGGCGCTCGCGCCACAGGTAGTACCAGACATCCTCGTAGCCGGGCCGGATGAATTCGCCGGTCAGGTTCAGCCGCGCGGCAAGCGCATCGATGAAGCGCTTCGCGTCGCCGGTCGTATACGCGGACGGCTCGCGCTCGTCGGCGAACAGCGACGGATCGTGCCACACGGGCTGGCCGTCCGCGCGCCAGAAAATCGACAGCGCCCAGCGTGGCAGTTGCTCGCCCGGGTACCACTTGCCCTGCCCGAAGTGCAGGAAACCGCCGTCGCCGTACTCCGCGCGCAGCCGCTGCACGAGTTCGGTCGCGTAGCCTCGTTTGGTCGGGCCGAGCGCATCGGTGTTCCACTCGGCGCCGTCGCGATCGTCGATCGACACGAAGGTCGGCTCGCCGCCCTGCGTGAGCCGCACGTCGCCGGCCGCCAGCGCGCCGTCGACCTGCGCGCCGAGCGCCAGCACGGCGTCCCATTGCGACTCCGTATACGGCTTCGTCACGCGCGGCGATTCGTACACGCGCGTCACGCCCATCTCGTGCTCGAACGACACCTCGCATTCGTCGATCAGCCCTTCGACCGGCGCGGCGCTCGTCGGCTGCGGCGTGCACGCGAGCGGGATATGCCCTTCGCCGGCAAGCAGGCCCGACGTCGGGTCGAAACCGATCCAGCCGGCGCCGGGCAGGTAGACCTCGCACCATGCGTGCAGGTCGGTGAAATCGACCGACGTGCCGCTCGGGCCGTCGAGCGATTTCACGTCGGGCGTGAGCTGGATCAGGTAGCCCGACACGAAACGCGCGGCGATGCCGAGATGACGGCACAGCTGCACGAGCAGCCACGCGCTGTCGCGGCACGATCCGGACGCGAGCTCGAGCGTCTGCTCGGGCGTCTGCACGCCGGGCTCCATCCGCACGAGATAGCCGATGTCGCGCTGCAGCTGCTGGTTCAGCGCGACGAGGAAGTTCACGGTGCCGGCCGGCGTGAGGTCGACACCGTCCAGATACGTGCGGAACAGCGTCGACGCGCTCGTCTGCGGATCGCACGCGAGATACGGCGCGAGCTCGGTCTTCAGCGCGTCGTCATAGCTGAACGGGTATTGCTCGGCGCTCGCTTCGAGGAAGAAGTCGAACGGGTTGTACACCGACATCTCGGCGACGAGATCGATCGTGATTTCGAAATGCTCGGTGCGCTCCGGAAACACGAGCCGCGCGAGATAGTTCGAGAACGGATCCTGCTGCCAGTTGATGAAGTGCTGCGCGGGCTCGACCGTCATCGAATACGCGAGGATCGGCGTCCGGCAATGCGGCGCGGGCCGCAACCGCACGACCTGCGGGCCGAGATTGACGAGCCGGTCGTAGCGATAGCGGGTGGTGTGATGCAGCGCGACGTGGATGGACATGGGAGCTCGGTTCGGGTTGGGCCGGCCGCGCACGCCGCGTCGCACTCGACGCGGCGGCCCGGCATGGCGGATTCGGCGAAAGCGTGCGCCGGGTCAGACGAGCTCGGGCGTCTGCACGACGCTGATCTCGACGCCGACGGCCGTCGCGCCGAGCCCCGTCACCGGCTGCGCGTCGCGATAATCGAGGCCGGCCGCGATGCGCACGTAGCGCTCGTCCGGGCAGCGGTTCATGAACGGATCGAACCCGACCCAGCCGAGCCCTTCCACATACGCCTCGGCCCATGCATGGCCGGCCGGCTGCTGCATCAGCGCGGCAGCCTGCGGCTGCGCGCCGAGCGCCGGTTGCGGCATCCCTTGCGATTGCGCGGCGTGCGACGCGCCGAGCGCCTGCTGCATGCCCTCGCCGCTCTGCAGCGCGAGCGCTTCCTCCTCCTCGACGTCGCCCGTGTTCTGCTTCGCATCGGCCATGCGCTGCATCGCGCTGTCGGCGAGCACGTAGCCCGAGATGTAACGCGCGGGAATCTTCAGCACACGCGCGGCGGCAATGAACGCATGCGCATGGTCGCGGCTCGTGCCCTCGCCGCTTTGCAGCGCGGTTTCCGCGTCGACGGGCGCGTCGGCGGCCAGGTTCGGCGCATATGCGATGCGGCCGTGCACTTCCGTCATCAGCCAGTGCAATGCGTCGAGGCCGAGCGGCTCGATCGGCAGCGCTGCCGTGAGCGCGCGTACGGTGTCGCCCGCCTTCGTGAGCGCGGTCTCGCGCTCGAAGATCCACGGCGGCGCATAGCCTTCAGGATTCCCGATGATGCCCGCGCGGTCCTGCGTCTCGACGACGCCGGCCGCGATGACGACGATCTCGGCCTTCGCACCGCGGTCGTGACGCACGAGATCGATCCGGTTGCCGAGCCCGTCGGCGTACGACAGCGACGGCTCGACGCCGTCGATCGTGACCTGCCACGCGCGCACCGTCTGCCCGGGGCCCGACTGCGGGCGCAGCCGCAGCCGTTGCAGCGCATGGGTGGCTTGATCGTCGAACTGATAACGCGAGATGTGTCGGATGGCGAGTCGCATGGCAAGTTCTCAGTCGAAGTTGTAAGCCTGGGCGATTTCGAGCCCGAGACTGTTGTTGCGGCCGATGAAGTCGGTCAGGAATTCGTGCAGGCCGCTCTTGAAGATCCGCTCGACCGAGGTATCGGACAGCATCTGCAGGATCTTCGTGGCCGTGTCGTGACACGGGTGTGTCACGCCGTAATCCTTCGCGAGCAGGTTCAGGCTCGACACGACGCGCCCGTAGCAATAGCGCAGCGAACGCGGCATGCGGCCGTTCAGGATCAGGTAGTCGGCGATGTTCATCGGCTTGTACTGCACGTCGTACACCCAGCGGTACGACCGGTGCGCGGCGACGCAGCGCAGGATCGTCTCCCACTGGTAGTTGTCGAGGATCGTGCCGACGTGCGACACCGACGGCAGCAGCAGGTGGTATTTCACGTCGATGATCCGCGCGGTGTTGTCCGCGCGCTCGATGAATGCGCCGATCTGCGCGAAATCGAAGATCTCGTTGCGCAGCATCGTGCTGTAGAAGCTGCCGAGGATCAGCGCGGTTTCGCGCTTCACCTGGTCGAGCACGGCCGGCAGCTCGCTCTCCGGCACCGGCTGCGCAAGCGCGCGGCGCAGCGAGAGCCACGCGCCGTTTACGCTCTCCCACGCCTCGCGTGTCAGCGCCGTGCGCACCATCCGCGCGTTCGAGCGCGCGGCCTCGATGCACGCCAGCACGCTCGACGGGTTGTCGCGGTCGCGCAGCAGGTAGTCGGTCACGGTATCGGCCGCATACGCATCGTATTTCTGCCGGTAGCCGTCGTCGGTGCCCGAGCTGACGAGCACCGACGACCATTCGGCCGGCGCGTCGGACGTGCGCGTGAGCGCCATCCGCAGCCCGGCATCGACGATGCGCGCGATGTTCTCCGCGCGCTCGATATAGCGGTACATCCAGTAGAGACCGCTTGCAGTACGTCCCAGAAGCATCTCGTGTCCACTCCGTCTTCGTTCGGTTGGCGCGCCGGCTCCGGCGCGCGCGGTCGCGTCCGGCTCAGTCGGCCAGCACCCAGGTGTCCTTGGTGCCGCCGCCCTGGCTCGAGTTGACGACGAGCGATCCCTCTTTCAGCGCGACGCGCGTGAGCCCGCCCGGCGTGATGCGGATCCGGTCCGACACCAGCACGAACGGCCGCAGGTCGACGTGGCGCGGCGCCAGGCCGGCGTCGGTCAGGATCGGTGTCGTGGACAGCGCGAGCGTCGGTTGCGCGATGTAGTTCGCGGGGCGCGCGCGCAGCTTCGCGGAAAACGCCTCGAGCTCGGCCTTCGACGCGCACGGCCCGACCAGCATCCCGTAGCCGCCCGAGCCGTGCACTTCCTTCACGACCAGTTCGTCGAGATGCTCGAGCACGTACTTCAGGCTGTCGGCCTCGCCGCAACGCCAGGTCGGCACGTTCTCCAGCAGCGCCTTGCGGCCCGTGTAGAACTCGACGATCTCCGGCATGTACGAGTAGATCGCCTTGTCGTCGGCGATGCCCGTGCCCGGCGCATTCGCGATCGTGATGTTGCCCGCGCGGTACACGTCCATGATCCCCGCGACGCCGAGCACCGAATCGGGGCGGAACGTGAGCGGATCGAGGAACGCGTCGTCGACGCGGCGGTACAGCACGTCGATCGGGCGGAACCCTTCGGTCGTGCGCATCGCGACGCGGCCGTCGATCACCTGCAGGTCGCTGCCCTCGACGAGGTGCACGCCCATCTGGTCGGCGAGGAACGAATGTTCGTAGTACGCGGAATTGTGGATGCCGGGCGTGAGCACGGCGATGGTCGGGTTGTCGGCGTTGCCGCCCGGCGGGCACACGGCCGCGAGCGACTGGCGCAGCATCTGCGGATAGGTTTCGACCGGGCGCACCTTCACCTGCTGGAACAGCTCCGGGAAGAGCTGCATCATCGTCTCGCGGTTTTCCAGCATGTACGACACGCCGGACGGCGTACGCGCGTTGTCCTCCAGCACGTAGAACTCGTTCTCGCCGGTGCGCACGATGTCGACGCCGATGATGTGCGTGTAAACGTTGCCGGGCGGCCGGAAGTCGATCATTTCCGGGATGAATGCTTCGTTGTGCGCGATCAGGTGCTTCGGCACGATGCCCGCGCGCACGATTTCCTGCCGGTGGTAGATGTCGTCGAGGAAGGCGTTCAGCGCCATCACGCGCTGCTCGATGCCGAGCGACAGCCGGCTCCATTCCGCGCCCGAGATGATCCGCGGGACGATGTCGAACGGAATCAGCCGCTCGGCGGCCTCCGCGTCGCCGTAGACGGCGAACGTGATGCCAGTCTTGCGGAACACGCCCTCCGCGTCGTGGGCCTTCTGGGCGAGGCTCGCGGGATTCTGCGTGTCGAGCCATTGCTTCAGGCGCGCGTAAGGCGCCCTTACCATGTCGCCGGATTGCAGCATTTCATCGAATGGCTTCATCGATCTTTTCTCCATCGATCGTTTTCCCCGGCATTGCGCATGCCGGACCGGCGTAATCAATGCGTCGCAAGGAACGTGCCTTGCGCAATCTCCTCGATATCCCCCCGTTTTTGCGCCGCGCCAGGCACGCCCGCGCGGCATTGCGCACCACAACGGTGCAGCGCCCGACGCGACGTGCGCCCGCATGCGCCGCGAGCGCGCACGGCCGATGCTGCGCCGCGTCTTTCAAACATAGTTCCCCCGCGTGTCACGACTGTGCAATCTGCACTGCACAAAAAAACGGCGCGACCGGGCACCGGACCGCCGCGATGGAGGCGGGCCGGCACGCATCCAGCGCAGCCGGCCCTGGGGGAAGTACCGTCTGCGGCGCGCCGGCAATTCGACGCTGTGAACTGTCCGGTTAGCCGGGTCCGGCACCTCAACGCTATGCAGCCGTAATCCCGCCGACAACGCTCATGCATATTTCGACTGACACCCATCGAAAAAAAACATCGCGCCGACCCACGCGAGGCGCGGTACGCTAGAAAATTGGTGCAGCACACGGTGCCGCCGCCCTCAGGCGCCCGACTATAAAAAGCGACGATCGAAATGGAAGCAAAGTGGCTGGAAGATTTCCTGAGCCTTGCGGATACCAAGAGCTTTTCCCGGGCCGCACGTCACCGGCACCTCACGCAGTCGGCATTCAGCAGACGAATCGCCGCACTCGAAACGTGGATGGACGCGAAGCTGGTCGACCGGAGCATCAATCCGGTCGCGCTGACGCCGGCCGGCCAGATGTTCCGCGGGCTCGCCGCGGACATCCTGCGCAGCATGTATGCGGCGCGCAATCTCGTGAACGGCTATGACCAGTTCGCGGCCAGCGACCAGGTCGTGCGTTTCGCCGTCGCGCATACGCTCGTGTTCACGCTGTTTCCCGAATGGCTCAAGCAACTCAACGGCGAGGTCGGCCACGTCACGGCACGCGTGAACGCAGTGAACGTGCCGGAAGGCGTGCAGCAGCTCGTCGAAGGCGAATGCGACCTGCTGCTCGGCTATCACCATCCGCAACTGCCGATCGTGCTCGACCCGAACCACTTCCCGTTCGTCAGCCTCGGCGTCGAGCGGATCCTGCCCGTATCGACACCCGATGCACGCGGCAAGCCCGTGTTCCAGCTGCCCGGCACACCCGATGCCCCGCTGCCGTTGCTCGCGTATTCGTCGGGCGCGTTTCTCGGCAACATCGTCGAGATGCTGCTGCTGAATGCGACCGAGCCTTACGTGTTGCACCGCTGCTTCGAGACACACATGTCCGAGGCGCTGAAAGGGATGGTCGTGGCCGGTCACGGGATCGGCTGGCTGCCGGAGAGCTGCGTCGCGAAGGAGCTCGCGGACGGCACGCTCGTGTGCGCGGGCGCCGGGGACTGGATCACCGAACTCGAAATCCGCCTGTATCGATCGGCACGCCAGCGCGGGCTCGCGGCCGAGCAGCTGTGGACCTACATCATGAACCGGCCACGCGCGGCGGTCGAAGGTGCGGTCGCCGCCGAGCAAGCCGCCGCGCCGGCGATGCGCACCGCGCGGCGAATCGCCGGCGGCAGCCGCTGACTTATGCATGCGCGCGGTGCGGATTCGCCGCGCGAGTGCCCTTTCGACAGCAATCGGCACTCCCGCCGCAGTCCGTAATATCCCTGTGCCCGACCCGTAATCGATATCAGACGAAATGCAAACGTTTGCGTTTCAATATCGCATTTTTTACTGTCACGTCATTACATCCGAATATTCAGCCTGATTTTTCGGACAGAAATACCCTGTTACAGAACAAATCAAAAGTTTCCATTTACCTGCGGCAGTCAAAAATTACAAAGACGTCGCACCCTCTTTTCACAATGCGCGGCCTGTATCCGGACCTTCATTGATTCGCCGCGAACACAGCCGCAAAAATTCCTTTTATCAGTCGTTATTATTCGGCACGAACGTCGATACCTCCGACGTGATTCAATGCGTGCTCGATCATCACTGCCGACGAGCAATAATCATATTCGGCAATATCGACTTTCTTCAGCGTTAAACGAGTCATACGAATCCGTCGTTATCCTATTTAAATAGGATTATTCATCCTCGTCCCATTCGTGCCACACGCGGTTGTTGGTTCAAAAGTCATCGTGTATCAATAGCGTGTCGCAAAAAAACGCCGGCAAATCTGACTCGGAATAAATGCATGTCATTGACTCCAGACGGGAGGTTGCAATGTCTTCCTCGTTTCGACAGCATGCTCGCCCTTTCCTGAGCGTCTTCATCTCCGCGCTCTGCATCAATGCAATGGCCCAGGCCCCCGCGTCCGGTCCGGGCGCGGGCCGCTACGTGATCTCGTATATCTGCGGCGACGCACGAATCGACGGAACGGCACCGCTTCCCCCCGACGGCCGGCCCTACAACCTGGGCGTGTCGTTTGCTTCCGCCCGTACCGGGCAACCGCTGGCCGACGTGCAGGTACGCCTGCGGCGACATGGCCGCGTACTCGTCGAATTCAACGCATCGGGGTCGCGCTGCCTGTTCAGCGTACCGGATGCGAGCTATCGGGTCGAAGGGACCTATCAAGGCGCCACCCAGTTCGCGATCGTCGAGACGGGCGCGCTCACCACGCAGTTGCGATGGTGAACGTCGCCTGAATCCACGCCGATCGCGTCATTCACCGCAGCGTATCGAATCGAGGAGCATTGAATGACTCGTGCAGAACGACCGGACGACTCACCCGCCCGCCAGCCGAAGCCCTCGTGGGGGCCCGGAAAGAACGCGGCACTCAGCATCGTCGCGTTCGCCGCGATCTTCGGCCTCTTCGCGTATGCCGAGCGGGATTCGGTGGTCGGCCACGCGAGCATCGCGCACGACATCTCCCGCGTGATCGCCACCGCCGTCGGGAAATACCGCAACGCGATCGTGGCGGCGACGTCCCGCGCAACCGGTGCATCCGGCGCGACGGTCGCCACCGCACCCGCATCGACGATTGCACAACCGGTCATGCCGCCCGCGCCGCCGGTGCCGATTCCGGGACCCTCCGCGTCGACGGCACGCGCGGTGTCGACCGTGCGGGCCGCCCCGATCGTGGTCGAGCCGGAAGCCGCGCCGCGAACCACGCCATACATCGTTGCAAAACACCGGCAACCGTCCCATGCGACGCCCATGACATTCGCCGCCAATACGGGTGCCGCGCCGGCCTCCGGTCGTGCCATCGCACGGCACGGCGCGGCGCATCACGCGCAGCGAACCGAAACGCTGGCGGGCACGAGAAAGCGCCTGGACGACACGGCGAAGCCGCGCTCGTACGGCACCGACACGGCGCGCATGCAGACGGCAAGCGTCACACCTGCGGAACTGGAAGGTGCGCGTGCGCTGGCAAAGGCGCGCTCGTGCGCGCAGATCGACGAATGGAACTGCGTGGAGCAGAACGCGAGCCGTGCGCTCGCGATCGACCCGAAGAACAGCGAATCGCGCGCGTTGCTTGGACAAGCGATCCGCAATCGCCTGTGAACCGGTCGGATGCCGCCGGGCCTCGCCGCCCGGCGGTGCGACGGCCGGCGACGCGCGTCGTCGGGCGTGCAACCGACGTGATCGTTTCAGAGTGAGGACACACCGTGGACAGCAATCGGAAACAACAATGCCCCACCGTCGCTCCGCCGAACCGGCGGATCCTCCTGCATGCGCCATTGCTGCTCCTGCTCGTCGCGTCCGGCCCCTGCTTTGCCGCCGAAGGCGACGCGGAACCGGGCGGCGCGAGAGAAATCGCCGGGGCGGCCCCCGACGCGCTTGCGCCCGACATGCAAGCAGCCGGGACGCCGATGAAGATCGCCCTGGGTTCGGGCACGCTGCCCCCTCATGCGCCGACACCGATCGCACAGGCGTCGGATGCGTCGATGCAGATCGCACCGGCACCGAACCCGGCGATGCCGACCACGGTCGTGGTGGACCCGGACGCGCCGCAGCCGGGCGATCCGGGCCCGGGCGCGACATCGCCGAATACGCCGGCCCCGGTCGCGCAGGCGTCGAACCCGACGATGCGGCTTGCGCAGGCCTTCGACACCGCGCCTCCGAATACGTCCGCATCGCACGCACAGACGTCGAATGCCCCGATGCAGCTTGCCCAGGCATCCGGCACCGCGCAGCCGGAGACGCCGGCGCCGGTCGAGCACACGTCGGGCGCCCCGCCGCAGTTCGCCCAGACCGCGACCGCCACGCAGCCAACCACGCCGACGCCGACCGCGCAGGCCACCGGCACCCCGATGCCGAACTCGCCTGCGCCCGTCACACCGCCCCCCGGCTCGCAACCGCCGTCGTCCCAGGCACCGAATTCAGCGACACCCGGCGCGCAGCTACCCGGCGAAACGATCCAGCGATCGCAAGGACCCGACGTCGAAACGCCGAATGCGCAGGCGCCGAATCTTCATACCGCCGATGTCGCGACGGTGCGCAACGACGTGTTCGGCCTCGCGGCGAGCGGCGGCGCGGTCAAGGCGCTCGATGAAGCGAAGGCCCGGCCCGACGCCTTCTCCGCAGTCGACATCGCGCAACTGGAAGAACTGTCGATTCGCCAGCAAGTACGCGGCGGACGCGACAAGTCGCGTTCGATGACGAGTTCGGACCGCTTCGACGGGCTCGACAACGCGCTGCGCGCGGCCGACGACCTCGACAGGCGAATGCCGGCCACGCCGGAATACACGCCGGTCCGGACGGCGCTCGCGGGCGACCGCACGGTCGCCTATGCGGCACGCGGCGACATGAAGACGGCCGTCGCGACGTTCGAGACGATTCCCTCCAACGCGGAAATCTCGATCGACGCGCTGGCCGCCGTCGGCGATGCGTACCTGTACCTGAGCGAACCGGTCAAGGCCAACGCCGTGTACCGGCGCGCGCTGCAGCAGGCCACCGCGTCGCCGACCGACCGCGCGACCCGCGGCTTCCAGTACGGCGCCCGCACGCGTCCGATCGAACTGCGCGAAGGGCTGTTCTGGTCGTACGTCGACCAGGGGCGTGCGCCGGAAGCAAAGCAGGCGCTCGACGAGATGGGCAAGTCGCTGCCGCCCGCCAAACAGGTGACCAGCGTCGGCCCGGAAGAAGGCGACTACCTGCGCTACTACCGGCTGCGCGCGCAATACCTGATCTTCACGGGTCATGTCGACGAAGGGATCGCCGCGCTCGAACAGCTCGAGAAACAGGTGCCGTTCAACGCGGAGATCCGCGCCGCGCACGCGGACGCGGTCTCGGGCCAGTCGCATCCGCGTCAGGCGATCTCGATGTATCGCGCATCGCTGACCGATCATCCGGACAGCGTCGAGATGCTCGCGGGCCTCGGTCGCGCGTCGCTCACGGCAGACGACTACACGGCCGCGAAGACCGTCGACCAGACCCTCGGCAACACGTTCCCGGACAGCGGCGCCGTGCGCAGCTTCAAGCGCGACTACAACGCGTACCGCAGCCCCGTGTTCACGACCGACCTGAGCTACGAGCACGGCAACAGCGCGCTGGCGGACAACAGCTTCTCGTCCGACAGCTATGTGTATTCGCAACCGTTCGGTGACAACTGGCGGGTCTTCTCGCATACGTTCTTCGGCTATGCGCAAACCGACAGCGGCAACATCAGCCGCACGCGGACGGGCATCGGCGGCGACTACCGGCACGGCCCGCTCACCGTGCAGGGCGAAGTCACGCGCTCGCTCGGCACGGACGGCCGAACCGGCGGCCGCGGGACGGTCGCGTATGCGCTGAACGACTACTGGACGGTCAGCGCCGGGCTCGACACCAACGACAATTCGCTGCCGTGGAAGGCCTATGCCGCTCACATCTGGGGACGCTCCGCGAACGTCGAGGTCGTGTATCGCCAGAACGACCGCCGCCAGGTCAAGCTGAGCTACGGCGTGAGCCGCTACAGCGATTCGAACCTGCACCAGGAGATCGCGGCGAACGTCACGCAGCGCGTGTACACGTCCGCGAACCAGCTCGTCAACGTATCGCTGGATCTCGGTACCGACAGCAACACGCGCCAGGACGCGCCCTACTTCAACCCGGGTCGCGACTATGCGGCCGCGGCAACCGCCATGCACCAGCTGACGCTGTGGAAGAAAGGCGACATGTCGCTGCAGCAGCGCGTGTCGGTGTCCGGCGGCGTGTACAACGAGCGCGGCTTCGGCACCAGTCCGCTGTGGAGCGCGCGCCTCGAGCACGCGTGGACGTTCAAGCACGACATCACGCTGACTTACGGCGTCGAAGTCAGCAGCCACGCGTACGACGGCCAGCGCGAACGCTCCGAAACCGGCTTCCTGTCGGTCAACCTGCCGTTCTAGCAAGGAGATCGCGCAATGCAAACCAGACGGACCTTCATGTGCGGATGCCTCGGCACGTTTGCCGCCTGTTCGATGTTCCCGGGCGTGACGAACGCCAAGATGATCGACCTGCTGCCGCCGTCCGATCCGGCCGACGGCAAGACATTCCGCGTGATCTGCATGCACGATGTGCGCGACAACCTGATGGCGTCGTTTTCGTCGCCGACGGCGATGGTCGATCCGTTCGCGGTCGATACCGGTACGCTGACCGCGATCTTCTCGTGGCTGCAGACCAACAACTACCACACCGTCACGGTCAGGCAGATCGAGGAGTCGCGGCACGGCGGCAGGCCGCTGCCGCCGCGCGCGGTGCTGCTCACGTTCGACGACGGCTTTCGCAGCCACTACACGAAGGTGCTGCCGCTGCTCGAGCGCTTCAAGTATCCGGCCGTGATGGGCATCGTCACCGCGTGGATCGATACGCCACCGGATACGCCGATCCGCATCAGCGACAAGGTCCAGGTGCCGCGCGACTACTTCATGTCGTGGGACGAAGTGAAGCAGCTCGGCCAGTCGCACCTCGTCGAGCTCGGCTGCCACACCCACAACCTCCATCATGGCGCGATCGCGAATCCGCAAGGCAACGAGTTGCCGGCGACCACCTCGCACCTCTACCTGCAGGACCAGAAACGTTATGAAACCGATGCCGAATTCCAGGCGCGCGTGCACGACGACCTGCAGACATGCGTGCGGCAGATCCACGAACACACGGGCATCGTCGCACGCTCGATGGTGTGGCCCTACGGCGCGGAAAACCAGCCGGTGCGCCAGATATCGACGTCGCTCGGCATGGACATCCAGTTCAGCCTCGATGCCGGCCCGAATACGCCGGACGTGCCGCTGGACCGGCTGAGACGGATCCTGATGATGTACGACGTCGATATCGGCGGGTTCGAACGCTCGATGCGCGAGCCGGCGTCCAACCGCGGCGACGTCGACGTGCCGGAGCGCACCGTGCAGGTCGATCTCGACCAGGTCTACGATCCCGATCCCGCGCGCCAGGAAGCGAATCTCGGCAAGTTGATCGAGCGTATCTACCGGATGCAGCCCAAATCGGTGTATCTGCAGGCGTTTGCGGACCCGAAGGGCACCGGCGTGGCCGAATCGGTGTATTTCCCGAACCGGCACCTGCCGATGCGCGCCGACCTGTTCTCGCGCGCCGCGTGGCAGCTCAATACGCGCTCCAACGTGCAGGTGTACGCGTGGATGCCGGTGCTCGCGTTCCGGCCGCCGGCCGACAAGCAGCGCGGGCTCGAGGCCGTCAGCGCATACGGCGGCGCGCCGGCCCGCGAGAACGGCACGCGCGTGTTCCGGCTGAGCCCGTTCGATCCGGATGCGCGGCTGATGATCCAGCAGATCTACGAGGATCTCAGCAAGCACGCGTCGTTCAGCGGCATCCTGTTCAGCGACGACGCCGTGCTCGACGACTACGAGGATGCGGGCCAGCACGCGCTGCGCACCTATTCGCAATGGGGGCTGCCGGCCGACGTCGGCAAGATCCGCGAGAACCCCGACCTGATGAAGCGCTGGACGCGCGAGAAATCGCGTTATCTGATCGACCTGACCCGGCAGCTCGAGCAGATCGTGCTGGCGCACCAGAACGTCGGCGACGTGCTGACCGCGCGCAACATCTTCGCGCTGCCGGTGCTCAAGCCCGAGTCGGAAGCGTGGTATGCGCAGAACTACGACGATTTCCTCGCCACCTACGACTACGTCGCGCTGATGGCGATGCCGTACATGGAGCAGGCGAAGGACCCCGAAGGCTGGCTGGACCAGCTCGTGCGGGCCGTGCGCGCGAAGCAGCGCGGGCTGCAACGCACCGTGTTCGAACTGCAGTCGTACGACTGGCACGCACACAAGGACGTGCCGGCCAGCACGCTGCTCGCCCAGATGCGACGGCTACGCAGCGAGGGCGCCGTGAACTTCGGGTACTACCCGGACAACTTCCTGAACGGCCAGCCGGAGCTCGACACGATGCGCGACGTGATGTCGCTGAAGTCACGCCTCGACGCCACCTCGATCAACGCGCTGATGCAGATGCAGCAGTCGCACGGAGCAAAGACGCCATGACCACCCACGGCATCATCCAGCGCCTGCAGGATTTCGTCTTCTACTACCCGTTCTTCATGTCGTATCTGTGGATGATCGGCGGCGTCGTGCACTACTTCCTGCTGGAAGAAGGCCGCGAGCTGTCGACACGGACGATCGCGTCGAGCGGCATCCCGAAGATCTCGATCATCGTGCCCTGCTTCAACGAAGCCGCGAACGCGCGCAGCGTGATCAGCCACCTGACCCGGATGCAGTATCCGAACTACGACATCATCGCGGTCAATGACGGCAGCCAGGATCGCACCGGCGAGATCCTCAACGAGCTGGCGGTCGAGATTCCACGGCTGCTCGTGATCCATCACGCACGCAACGAAGGCAAGGCGGTCGGGCTCACCACCGCGGCCGCGATATCCAACGCGGAGTACCTGCTCTGCATCGACGGCGACGCGCTGCTCGCGCACGATGCGATCGGCTGGATGCTCGAGCACTTCCTGACCGACCCGGGCGTCGGCGCCGTGACCGGCAACCCGCGCATCCGCACGCGCACGTCGCTGCTCGGCCGCATGCAGGTCGGCGAATTCTCGTCGATCGTCGGGCTGATCAAGCGCACGCAGCAGGTGTACGGCCGCATCTTCACGGTGTCGGGCGTCATCACGATGTTCCGCAAGACCGCACTCGCCGACGTCGGCTACTGGAGCTCGGACATGCTGACCGAGGACATCGACATCAGCTGGAAGCTGCAGTGCCGCGACTGGCGCGTCGTGTACGAGCCGCATGCGCTGAGCTGGATCCTGATGCCCGAGACGCTGAAGGGCCTTTACCGGCAGCGGCTGCGCTGGTCGAAAGGCGGCATCCAGGTGCTGATGAAATATGCGGGCACGCTCGCGCGGCCGACGCAGATGATGATGTGGCCGCTGTTCGTCGAATACCTGATCGGCATCGCGTGGGCCTATTCGATGTCGTTCATCCTGCTGCTCGCGCTGGTCGACGTCGTCTACCCGTTGCCGCCGAGCTGGCACGTATCGGTCGTGCCGCACTGGCACGGAATGCTGCTGGTCGCCACCTGCATCCTGCAGCTGATCATCGGCAGCATGATCGATCGTCAGTATGACGAAAAACTCCTGATGTATTTCCTGGACACCATCTGGTATCCCGTTGCTTTCTGGCTGATCAGCATGATCACCACCGTCGTCGCCCTGCCGGCCGTCGTGCTGCGGGGCCGCGGCAAGCGGGCCGTATGGGTCAGCCCCGACCGAGGCATTCAACATGAAGAACGCGCCGATTATTGACCTTTCCCTGCGCACGCCGCGCGAAATGATCGCCGAACGCGGCCGCATCGCCGGCTCCGTGCTGGTCGTCTGGTTCCGCCTCGTGCGGCCGGCGCTGGTCGGAGCCGTGTGGGCGTCGATCTGCATCTATACGTACCGCTACCTGCTGCCGTTCAACCAGGCCGAGATGCCGATCGAACAGATGGTGTTCTACGCGACCGCGATCGCGACCATCGCGGGCACGATCGTCACGTGGCTGATCGCGGGGCGCGTCGTGCATCCGCTCGCCTACCGGCTGCGCGTGTCGAAGATGCTGCGGCGCTCGGCCAGCGCGAAGGTGCGCTCGGTGCCGGCCACCGCGCTGGCCGGCGCCCGCCGGCGTGGCGCGCGGCGCACGACACGCATTCTCGTCGCGTCGCACGACGCGAACGGCTCCATTTCCGGCATCGAATGGGTCGCCCACGCGGGGCCGCAGCCCCGCGAGTAATTCAGCGGAGACGCGCCGCCGCGCACGGGACGCCATCCGTGCGGCGCGGCGCCGCTCCTGACGCCGCGCTGCCATGCATCGCCGGCAGGCCGGCAACTTCTTCTGGACGAGGTGAATCATGTGCGGAATCGTCGGAGCAAGCGGCCTGAACAATCAGGTGCCGCAACTGGTCAATGCGTTGAGCCGGCTCGAGTATCGCGGCTACGATTCGTGCGGCATCGCCGTGCAGGGCGACGGCCGTCTGCGCAGCGAACGCACGTTGCGGCGCGTGACGGACCTGCAGGCGCGCGTGCTGACGCTCGGCCTGGAAGCGCAGACCTGCATCGCGCATACCCGCTGGGCGACGCATGGCGCACCGTCGGAAACGAACGCGCATCCGATCATGTCCGGCGACACGATCGCGGTCGTGCACAACGGGATCATCGAGAATCACGACGCGCTGCGCGTCGAGCTGCGGGAACGCGGCTACACGTTTCGCGGCCAGACCGACACCGAGGTGATCGCGCACCTGATCCACAGCGTCTATCGCGACGACCTGTTCGACGCGGTCGTGCGCGCCGTCAAGCGGCTGCACGGCGCGTATGCGATCGCGGTGCTGAGCGCACGCGAGCCGCAACGCCTCGTCGCCGCGCGCGCCGGCTCGCCGCTCGTGATCGGCATCGGCGCCGATCAGAACTACCTCGCGTCGGACTGCGCGGCGCTCGGCGACCTGACCGACCGTTTCGTCTACCTCGAAGACGGCGATGTCGCGTTGATCACGCCGGACCGCATCGCCGTGATCGACTCGGGCGGGCATGAAGCCCGGCGCCCGCTCTGTGAAGTGAAGGCGCGCGAAGGCGACGCCGCGCTCGGTCCGTACCAGCACTTCATGCAGAAGGAAATCTTCGAGCAGCCGAAGGCGATCGACAGCACGCTCGACGGCATCGACACGATCTCGCCGGCGCTGTTCGATGCGACCGACGGCGCGCACGCGCTGTTGTCGAGAGTCAGGAGCGTGCTGCTGCTCGGCTGCGGCACCAGCTACTACGCGGGCCTGACCGCGAAATACTGGCTGGAGAGCATCGCCGGCATTCCCGCGCAGGTCGAGATCGCCAGCGAATTCCGCTACCGCGACACGGTGGCCGATCCGCGCACGCTCGTCGTCGGCATCTCGCAGTCGGGCGAAACGGCCGACACGATCGGCGCGCTCGAACAGGCGCGCGCGATGGGCCAGGCGCTGTCGATGGCGATCTGCAACGTCGCGACCAGCACGATCGCGCGCAACGCGCCGCTGCGGTTTCTCACGCGAGCCGGTATCGAGCTCGGCGTCGCGTCGACCAAGGCGTTCACGACGCAGCTCGTCGCGCTGTTCGTGCTGACGCTGACGCTGGCGCAACAGCGCGGCCGGCTCGACGCGGCGCACGTCGCGATGCACCTGAAGCAGTTGCGTGCGCTGTCCGACCGCATCGGCCACGCACTTGCGCTGGAAACGCAGATCATGGGCTGGGCCGCGAAGTTCGCGCACACCGAGAACGCGCTGTTCCTCGGGCGCGGCATCCATTTCCCGATCGCGATGGAAGGCGCGCTGAAGCTCAAGGAAGTGTCGTACATCCACGCGGAAGGCTATGCGGCCGGCGAGCTGAAGCACGGCCCGCTCGCACTCGTCACGAGCGCGATGCCGGTCGTCACGATCGCGCCGGACGACCGCCTGTTCCAGAAGCTGAAGTCCAACATGGCCGAGGTTCGCGCGCGCGGCGGCCGGCTCTACGTGCTGGCCGGCAACCAGCTCGAAATCGACGCCGACCGCGACACGCACCTGATCCGCGTACGCGAGTCGGGCGACCTGCTGTCGCCGATCGTCAACGTGATCCCGCTGCAGCTGCTCGCCTATCACGTCGGCTGCGCGCGCGGCGCCGACGTCGACAAGCCGCGCAACCTCGCGAAATCGGTGACCGTCGAATGACGCGGCGAATGCGCCCGGCGCGGGCGGCCGTGAAGCGCGTCGCGGCCGCGCTCTGCGGCGCGTGCTGCATCGGCGCGGTGCCGCTGTTCGCGCTCGCGGTCGCGCCGGCCGTGCATACGGTCGCCGTGCCGGCGGCGTCGACGCCGCAGGAAACCGGCGACCCGCGCCGCTTCATGCACGGCATCGGCGTGGCCGATGCCGGCAACGGCAAGCGCTGGGTGTTCTTCAGCAGTTCGGGCATCGTGCCGCGCGGCGCGCTGCGCAACGGCAACTGGCCGCATGACGTGTACGTCGGCGAATGGCTGCCGGGCAAGCCGCGCCTGCTGCATGTCCGCACGTTCATCAGCCGCCCCGAGGCACAGGAACCGGTATCGATCGCGCAGAACGCGCGCGGCGACATCTTCGTCACGTTCGAGGACGGCTGGAACGCACCGCAGGAAGTCAGCCAGCGCTATGGCGTCTATCGACGCGACCTGAAGCCCGTCAAGCCCTACCCGAACGACGTCGAGCCGGGCGGCCATTCGGGCCATGTCGCAACGGTCGGCGAACGCTTCGTCGTGTTCTATTCGGCCGACTGGGTCGACGGCGGCGGCGTCGACAATCTCGGCACCGGCAACGGCGTCTACCTGAAAACCTACGACGCGGCCGGACGTGTGCTGAACCACGTGGCGGTCGCGCCGCACCGCCGCGAGTGGTGGCCCGTGATCGCGGGCTCGCCGCGCACCGCGTTGCTCGTCTGGCAGAAATTCATCGAAGGCAGCACCGACGCGACGCTCGAGTACGCGACGTTCGATCCCGTCACGGCCAGGCTGGACCTGCTCGGGACGCTGAACGACAGGATCCGGTACTACGTGTACTCGTCGGCCTATGTGCCGGAAATCGATCGCTTCATCGTCGTCACGACGACAGCGGACGATCGCGGCGTCGCGATCCTGATCGCCCCGGACGGCCGCCGCACGGCGACGCTCGATTGCCTGCCGGCGTCGGTGCGCGAAGCCGGCATCGGGGTCTCCGGCACGCATGCGTACGTACCGACCCGCGACGGGCGGCTGCTGACGCTGGCGCTTGGGGCATCGGACATTTCGGTAAGTGGCATGCAGCGTTCGCCGATTCCGTGGGGCTCGACCGGTATCGCCGGGTTCCCGGCGCGCGGCACGGCGATGCATTTCGTGTCGCTGACGCCGTCGGGCACGCGCGAAGCCGATTTCGAAGCGGAGCGCGACACGCCGATGCCGAACGGCGAAGTGCCTTGTTCGAGTCATTGACGCCGCATGACCCGCCCGGTTGAAGCCGTTCAGCCGGCGATCCCGCTACCCTGGCCGAACCGCGCCACGCAATGCCACACCCACTTGGCCGTCTGGTAGTCGAGCACGCCGTCGCGCGCGCGGCCGAGCACGGCCGGCGTCACGACGCGGTCGACGGCAATCTGCGCGATGGCATCGGCTGCCGCCGGCCCGCGGAACTGCTCGCACTCGGCAAGCCGATCCAGCGACAGCCGGAAACCGCCGTGCCACTCGACCCGGCAGCCCGACCGCCCCGCCGCCGCCTCGACCGGCGTATCGCGATAGCTCGGATCGAGCACGATCGCGTCGACATCGTCGCCGAGACTGACCGCACCGTGGACCTGCGCCTCGATGTAGTTGTCGAGCAGCGCATCGAGCCCGTCGCGGTTTTCAGCCGCGAGCGGGATCAGCGCCGTGCAGTCCTGGATCGCGAAATGCGCGGGCTGGTAATGGCTATCCGGATAGCAGAAGGTCGTTCGCCGGTGCACGTCGTTGCGCAGACGCAAATGACAGGATCCAAAGCGTCTCGATCCGCCAACCGGATCGAGCCGATGATTCAGCGCACCGTACTTGGGCCGCAGTGCGGGATCGGCATCATCGTATGCCCGCCCGAACATCCTGCTTTCCCATTGCCAGCGATCGCCGCCGGGATACGCGGTCAGGCCGCCATTGCTCGTCGCCGTTTCGAACTGCGACCGGTACATGCCGTCGCGGACAATCCGCTCGAGCGTGCCGATGCCGGCGGCCAGCGTATCCGGATGAAAATTGAGCGTAACGGGGAAGGCAGGGCCCAGCCGCTCCGGCGGCGGCCAGGATCGTCGGATATGGGCGAGCGCCCGGTCTGCGGCAGTGTCCATGCGTGGTGTCCGGTAGCGTCGAACGTTGCCGACGGTATCGTGGCGTTGCCGGCCCGGCGCCGGGGCGGATGGCCGCGTCGGGCACGTGCCGAAGCACGATACTACCGCGCACGTGCTCCGATCGCCCCTCCGTCGCAGAATTCGCCAGCGCCGCGCGTAGCGGATAGACTGTCGCCCGATTCCTTCCATCGGCCGCGGCGCCCGCCTCCTGCCGCCGCCGGAACGCCCTTCCCAGGAGAACGAATGCTGAAGCGCCAGTGGTTTTCGCTCGTGCTGCTGATGGTCTGCCTGATCGGACAACGCGCGTCGGCCCAGTCCACGCTCGAACTCGAAACCGACGGCACGGCCCGCACCCTCACCCGGCAGACGCTGCTCGCGCGCCCCGACGCCACGGACATCCACGTGCCGCGCGACATCGCGTATGGCCGGCCGATGACGTTCCGCGCGGTGCCGTTCGCCGCGCTGCTCGGCGATACGCCGCTGCCGGCCGACGGCGTGCTCGAAACCCGCGCGGCCGACGGCTTCGCCGCGCAACTGCCGATGGATCTCGTGCGCCGCCAGGCACCGTCCCGCGCCGTCCCGTGGCTCGCGATCGAGGATCCGGCCCATCCGTGGCCGAAGCTGCCCGGCAAGCAGGTCAGCGCCGGGCCGTTCTACCTCGTGTGGCTCGGGCCGGATGCGTCGTCGGTGCGCGGCGAGCAGTGGCCGTACCAGATCGTGCGCGTGACGATCGAATCGTCGCCGCTCGCGCGCTGGCCGTCGCTCGCCGTCGATGCCGCATTGCCCGCCGACGATCCGGCCCGCGCGGGACAGCGGCTGTTCGTCACGCAATGTCTCGCGTGCCACCGGCTCGACGGCGCGGGCAGCAGCCACGCCGGCCCTGACCTGAACGCGCCGATGAATCCGGTCGACTACTTCCAGCCGGCCGCGCTGCGCCGCTATATCCGCAACCCGGCATCGGTGCGCGACTGGCCGGGCCGCAGCATGCCGGCGTTTCCGCCCGACCAGTTGAGCGACCGCGAACTCGACCAGATCGTCGCGTATCTCGCGGATAGGGCAAAGCGCAAGGCCGGCAAGTAACGGGCAGCCGGATCATCCAGGGGACGTTGATGGCGCCACGCGACACGCTGTTCACCATCGCACCGATCGACGCCGTGCAGACGCACCCGCTCAGGGCGACGATCCTGCTGAACGGCGACCTGACCGCGTGCGAACTGGCGGGAGACCATGCGCCGACGACGCTGCACGTCGGCGTGCGCGACGGCCGGTCGAGCATCGTGGCAGTCGCATCGCTCTGCGAGGAGCCGCGCGACGACGACCCTGCGCGGCCGGCGTGGCGGCTGCGCGGGATGGCCGTCCACCCTGCCGTGCGCGGCATGGGATTCGGGCGTGTGTTGGTGCAGGTTTGCGTGCGGCACGCGGAACAACGCGGCGCCGCGCTCGTCTGGTGTACGGCGCGCGAAGCGGCGTACCGGTTCTACGAACAGCTCGGGTTTGCGGCCGATGGCGCGTTGATGACGATGCCGGGCCGCACCGATACGGCGTTCCATGTGATGCGCCGTTACATCGATCGGCGTTCGCCGTCAGCCTGACGCCACCCGCGCGCGGCGCCGCGCCGGAAGGATGCACGTTCAGCCCGGCGAACCCCTTCCCGCCGGGCCGCGCGCATCACCCTCAGGCTTCCTGCGCGCTCTGCAGCACCGCACGCAACAGTACGTCGGCGCCCGCCGCCGCCCATTCGGGCGTAATCGCTTCGGCTTCGTTGTGGCTCAGCCCGTCGACGCACGGCACGAAGATCATCCCGGTCGGCGCAACCCGCGCGACATAGCACGCGTCATGGCCCGCGCCGGACACGATATCCATGTGCGACAGCCCGAGCACCTCGGCCGCATCACGCACCGTGTCGATGCAGCGCGGCGCGAACGGGATCGGCGCATACGTGAAGATCTGCTCGATCTGCGCGCCGAGCCCGGTTTCGTCGGCCACGCGTGCAAGCTCCGCACGCAGCACCGCATCCAGTTCGTCGAGCACCGCATCGTCGGGGTGACGGAATTCGACCGTGAAGAAACAGCCGCCCGGCACCGTGTTGCGCGAATTCGGCCGCGCCTCGATCATCCCGACCGTTGCGCGCGCATACGGTGCGTGACGGCGGCCGAGCACTTCGATGAACGAGATCATCCGCGCGGCACCGACCAGCGCATCGCGACGGACCTCCATCGGCGTCGTGCCCGCATGCGCGTCGACGCCGGTCAGCGTCACTTCGTACCAGCGCTGCCCCTGCCCGGCCGTCACGACGCCGATCGTCTTGCCGGCCCGTTCGAGAATCGGGCCCTGCTCGATATGCAGTTCATACGCCGCGTGCACTGGATAGCCGCCGACGGGTTCGGCGCCCGCGTAGCCGATCCGTTCGAGTTCCTCGCCGATCGTCCTGCCCGCGCCATCGGTACGCGACAGCCCGTATTCGAGCGTATAGACGCCCGAGAACACGCCGGCCGACACCATCGCCGGTGCGAAGCGCGAGCCTTCCTCGTTGGTCCAGATCACGACGTCGACCGGACGCTCGGTCTCGATACCCGCATCGTTCAGCGCGCGCACGACTTCCAGCCCGCCGAGCACGCCGTAGATGCCGTCGTAGCGGCCGCCGGTCGGCTGCGAATCGGCGTGCGAGCCCGTCATCACCGGCGCGGCATCGGGGTTGCGGCCCGCGCGGCGCGCGAACACGTTGCCCATCCGGTCGACGCGCACCGTGCAGCCGGCGTCGCGCGCCCATTGCACGAACAGGTCGCGCGATTCGCGATCGAGATCGGTCAGCGCGAGGCGGCAGACGCCGCCCTTCGGCGTCGCGCCGATCTGCGCCATCCGCTCGAGCGACGTCCACAGACGGTCGCCGTCGACACGCGGCGCATTCACGGTGTCGTCACGCATCGCCGTTCTCCGGCGCGCTTTGCCGTGCGTAGCGGAAGTCGCAGCGCTTGCCGCCCTGCATGATCGTGCTCGTGCGCGTGAGCGCGATGTCGGGCGCATAGCCCTGGATGAAATAGCTGTCGCGCGCGCAGCTCAGCAGGTGCCCGATCTCGCCGAGCCCCATTGCGTGATACATCTCCGCGTAGCTGCAGCGATGCACGTCGTAGTCGTAGTGCGCGTCGTCCGCACGCCGCACCTCGACATCGAGCGCATCGTCCTTCTCCCACAGCACCTGCAGCGCGATGAACGACTGCACGCTCGTGCCGCCAGGCTCCTGCGCGGCGAACGTGCGGCCCGCGTCGACGGCCGCGCCGCGCACGGCTTCCGCGATCACGCCCTGCGCGCGCTCGGCGCCGAACTCGCGCTTCATGATTTCGTAGATCGGCTTGATGATTTCCGCTTCGATGCGGCGCCGCGCGAGGATCCCGAGGCGCGTGTCCTCGGGTGCGGCGGCGGATGTCTGGGTCGCTTCGGTCATGGGGATCGTCTTCGTTGTCCGGTTGCTTACTTGACTGCGGTGCGCGCGCCGCCGAGCACATCGACGACGGTCCACTTGCCGCCGCGCACCTGGTAGATCGTGAAAGCCGGGTCCTTCAGGTTGCCTTCGGCGTCGAACGCGATGCGCCCCGTCACGCCTGGCCGCTCGATCGCGCGCACCGCCGCGACCAGCTTCGCCGGCTGTGTCGTGCCGGCCTTCTGCGCGGCCGCGATCAGCGTGGCGGCCGCGTCGTACGCGAACGGCGCATGCAGTTCGATCGGCGCACGGAAGCGTGCCTGGTATTGCGTGTCGAACGCCTTGCCGCCCGGCATCCGGTCGAGCGGCAGGCCCGGCTCGAGCGCCGTCACGCCGTCGCCGTCCTTGCCCGCGAGCGACAGGAAGGTCTGGCTCACGAAGCCGCCCGCGCCGAGCAGCGGCGCGTTCACGCCGAGCTGGCGCATCCGGCGCGAGATCGGCGCGGCCTGTGCGTCGAGGCCGCCGAAGAACACGAGATCCGCGCGCTTGCCCTTGATCGCGGTCAGCACGCCGCTGAAGTCGGTCGACTTGTCGTTCACGTACTGACGATCGACGATCGTGCCGCCGTTCGCCTGCACGCCCTTGATGAACTGCTCGGCCAGCCCCGCGCCGAACGACGTGCGATCGTCGATCACCGCGATGCGCTTCGCCTTCAGCGTCTTCACCGCGTACGCGCCGGTGAAATTGCCGCCTGCGTCGTCGTGACCCATGATGCGGAACGCTGTCGCGTAGCCCTGTTGCGTGTATTGATGGCCGGTGGACGCCGGCGCAATCTGCGGGATGCCCGCATCGCGGTACACGCGCGACGCCGGCACGCTGCAGCCCGTGTTCCAGTGACCGACGACGCCGATCACGTGCTGGTCGACGAGTTGCTGCGCGACCGCGACGGCCGTGCGCGGATCGGACTGGTCGTCGGCTGCGACGAGCTTGTAGACGACCGGCTTGCCGCCGATGGCCGGATGTTTCGCGTTCGCGTCGTCGATCGCGAGTTGCGCGCCGTTCTGCAGATCCTTGCCGATCCGCGCGGACGGGCCGGTAAGCGGCGCGGCGAGACCGATCAGGATCGTCTGCGGCGCGGATTGCGCGAACGCGGGAACGGAGGCGACCAGGGCGGCCGCCGAGCATGCGAGGCTGGCGTGGAGAAATGCGATTTTCATGTGCGAGGGATCGGTGAATCGGATCAAAACATGAAAAATATTAAATATTCATCACCCAAACCCCAAATACCCAATTGTTGGATGCTTATGCCGTTCTCGGCACATTAAAGCATAACCCTGTAAACAAAGGATATTTTCATGTTGTTGCTTTCCCTGACTTTTCGATAAAATTCGACACATGAAAAATATCGAACAATTGCCGCACGATCCGCCGCTGCGCGCGGTACGTGCGTTCGAAGCGTTTGCGCGTCTCGGGTCGGTCACCGCGGCGGCGGGCGAACTCGACATCACGCCGTCGGCGGTCAGTCATCAGCTGCAACTGCTGGAAGCATTCATC
Source organism: Burkholderia cepacia complex sp. TUM26381 (assembly GCF_057439935.1). Lineage (NCBI taxonomy): Bacteria > Pseudomonadati > Pseudomonadota > Betaproteobacteria > Burkholderiales > Burkholderiaceae > Burkholderia > Burkholderia cepacia complex sp. TUM26381. The sequence goes on from NZ_CM172007.1 coordinate 2,091,861, forward strand.
CAGACGCCGCTGACGGTGCGCGAGGGTCGGCTGCTCGCGCTCACCGACGAAGGGCGCGACTACTACCGGTCGATCAGCGCCGCGTTCTCGGTGCTGCGCAGCGCGACGCGCTTCGTACGCGACCGTTCGTCGCTGCGGCAGATCACCGTCAGCCTGATTCCGCTGCTCGGCATCGGCTGGTTCATTCCCCGGCTGCACGCGTTCCTCGCGGACAACACGGATGTCGACGTGACGGTGCTGTACGCACATCACCGCAACTACCGAAGCGATGCGTCGGACCTGTCGATCCGCTTCGGCACCGGCGACTGGCCCGGCTACCGCTGCGAGCGGCTGCTGCCGGGCGCGATGGTGCCGATGTGCAGCCCGTCGTTCCTGAAGCGCCACGGGCCGTTCCGCACGCCGGCCGATCTCGCGCGTGCGCCGCTCGTGCACGACGAGGACCGCAGCACGTGGGTCAACTGGCTGCAGGGCGCCGGCGTGCGGCATGTGTCACACGCGGTGGGACCGATGTTCGAGGATGGGCAGCTCACGCTGAGCGCCGCGCGTGCGGATCTCGGCGCGGCGCTGCTGCGTGCGCCGCTGGTCGAGCGCGAGCTGGCGAACGGCGAACTGGTGAAGCTGTTCGATCACGCGCTCGACGACGGGCGCGATTACTACCTGTGCACGCGCGAAGACGCGGATATGCCGGACGGGGCTCGGCGGCTGGCGGCGTGGCTGAGGAAGATGGCGGGGATTTGAGCGGAGGCATCCCGCCAACTCCACGCAATCAAGGGCCGGAAGCAGATAGAAAATCCCGATGCCCCGGATTGAAACAAGCAATTTCCCAAACTCAGGGTGAACCCGGATACTGGCAACACTCCACTCACCACTGACGAAAAGGAATTCTCCAGATGCCGATCATCAACACCCAAATCAAGCCGTTCAAGGCAACCGCTTACCACAACGGCGATTTCGTGCCCGTCTCGGAAGAGAACTTCAAGGGCAAGTGGTCCGTCGTCGTGTTCTACCCGGCCGACTTCACGTTCGTCTGCCCGACCGAGCTGGGCGACCTCGCCGACCGTTACGCGGAATTCCAGAAGCTGGGTGTCGAAATCTACGGCGTGTCGACCGACACGCACTTCACGCACAAGGCATGGCACGACACGTCGGACACGATCGGCAAGATCAAGTACCCGATGATCGGCGACCCGACGCTCACGCTGTCGCGCAACTTCGACGTGCTGATCGAGGAAGAAGGGATGGCCCTGCGCGGCACGTTCGTGATCAACCCGGAAGGCGAGATCAAGCTGTGCGAAATCCACGACAACGGCATCGGCCGCGACGCAGGCGAACTGCTGCGCAAGGTGCAGGCTGCGCAATACATCGCGGCGCACCCGGGTGAAGTGTGCCCGGCCAAGTGGACGCCGGGTGCGGAAACGCTGACCCCGTCGCTCGACCTGATCGGCAAGATCTGACGATCGCGCCGCGCGCCTCGCACGAGGCGCGCGACGGCGGGCCGCCGCAGCGCGGCCCGCCCCCTCCTCCGGCACGACGTGCCCGACCAGCATAATCAATACGGAATCCGAAACGCCATGCTCGACGCCAATCTCAAGAACCAACTCAAAGCGTACCTCGAAAAAATCACGCGCCCGATCGAACTCGTCGCCTCGCTCGACGACGGCGCGAAATCGCAGGAACTGCTGGCGCTGCTGAACGAGATTGCGTCGCTGACGGATCGCGTGACCGTGACCGAGCGCCGCGACGACGCCGAGCGCAAGCCGTCGTTCTCGATCGGCGAGCCGGGCAAGCCGGCCGGCATCCGCTTCGCCGGCATCCCGATGGGCCATGAATTCACGTCGCTCGTGCTCGCATTGCTGCAGACGGGCGGCCACCCGATCAAGCTCGACGACGATGTCATCGCGCAGATCCGCGCGCTCGACGGCGACTACGCGTTCGAGACGTTTTTCTCGCTGTCGTGCCAGAACTGCCCGGAAGTCGTGCAGGCGCTGAACGTGATGTCGCTGATCAACCCGCGCATCCGTCACGTCGCGATCGACGGCGCGCTGTTCCAGGATGAAGTCGAGTCGCGCCAGATCATGGCCGTGCCGACGATGTTCCTGAACGGCGCCTCGTTCGGACAGGGCCGCAGCAGCGTGAAGGAAATCCTCGCGAAGCTCGATACGGGCGCCGGCGAACGCGCCGCGAAGTCGCTCGAAAACAAGCCGGTGTTCGACACGCTGATCGTCGGCGGCGGCCCGGCAGGCGCGGCAGCCGCGATCTACTCGGCCCGCAAGGGCATCGCGACGGGCGTCGTCGCCGAGCGTTTCGGTGGCCAGGTGCTCGACACGATGGCGATCGAGAACTTCGTGTCGGTGCAGGAAACCGAAGGGCCGAAGTTCGCAACGGCACTCGAGCAGCACGTGAAGCAGTACGACGTCGACATCATGGACGTGCAGCGCGCCGACGCGCTGATTCCGGGCGACGTGCACCAGATCCACCTCGCGAACGGCGCGGTGCTGAAGGCGAAGACGATCGTGCTCGCGACCGGCGCGCGCTGGCGCGAGATCAACGTGCCGGGCGAGCGCGAGTACCGCAACCGCGGTGTCGCGTACTGCCCGCACTGCGACGGCCCGCTGTTCAAGGGCAAGCGTGTGGCAGTGGTCGGCGGCGGCAACTCGGGCGTCGAGGCCGCGATCGACCTCGCCGGCATCGTGAAGGCGGTCACGCTGATCGAGTACGGTGCGCAACTGCGCGCGGACGAAGTGCTGCAGCGCAAGCTGCGCAGCCTGCCGAACGTGACGATCGTCACGCAGGCGCAGACGACCGAACTGACCGGCGACGGCAGCAAGCTGAACGGGCTCGTCTACAAGGATCTGCGCTCGGGCGACACGCAGCGCATCGATCTCGAAGGCGTGTTCGTGCAGATCGGCCTCGTGCCGAACACCGAATGGCTGAAAGGGACGGTCGAACTGTCGAAGCACGGCGAGATCGTCGTCGATGCGCGCGGTGCGACGTCGGTGCCGGGCGTGTTCGCCGCCGGCGACGTGACGACGGTGCCGTTCAAGCAGATCGTGATCGCCGTGGGTGAAGGCGCGAAGGCATCGCTCGGCGCGTTCGATCACCTGATCCGCCAGGACGTGGCGCCGGTCGCCGCTGCGCAGCCGCAAGCCGAGGAAGCGGTCGCCGCATAACGCCCGTCGGCATACCCGATTGTCTCTCTTGGCCCCGCATGCTTTGGTCGGCGTGCGGGGTCCTTTTTATTCCGAAACCGATCGCGGTTACTTGGTCGCGGTCGGATCGCCGTTCGCAGGCGCGGGTGTCGTCGACTTGAAGTTGCTCGACGCCCGGACCAGTTGTTCGGTCATCGCGGCGGCAACCGGATTCGCGCCGGACGACGAACTCCCCTGCCGGTACGAACCGGCGCTTGCCGGCATCGACGACATCGGCGGCGCGGGCAACGACGGGTCGAGCTTCGCCGATTCCCGGACGAGCGCGGCCGTCTCCGGCGTTTCGGATTTCGTCGTAGCGGTCGCGTGACGTTCGAGGCCGTCGCGCTTGCGCGGCGCACGTTGCGTGGCCTGCGCCGGCGCGGCCGGCTGTGCCTGCTGGGCGGCCGGCGGCGGCGCTGGCGGGGTCGAATCCTGCGCATCGACCGTCACGACATTCACCTTCGGCGGCGGCGCACCCGGCTTCGTCACCGGCTGCGCTTTGTCGCTGACGACCGGTACAGCCGGGGCAGAAGGCGGCGCGGCGCTGACGCGCGCGGGTGCGGCCGGCGCAGGCGCCGGTGCGGGTGACGGGGGCGGAACCGCAGCCTGTTGCTGCGGCGCCGCGGCGGCGAGCGCCGGCGGCGCAATGGTGCCCTGCACCGCGTGATCGTTGTTCGCGGGCGCCACGGCAACCGGCGCGGCCGAATCGCCGATACCGGCGTCTTCGATCGCACGGTGGTCCGCGCGCAGGAGCATCACGTAGGCAGTGCCGGCCGCGGCTACCAGGAGCCCACCGGCGATCATCAAGGTCTTGCGGGTACTCGTCATGCTTGCTCACCGATCATGTCGACGTGAACAAGCCATCATACGCGGCCATCGGCCGGCGATCCCGCATGAATACATTTGGTTGCATTGTGCCGGGAGCCGCTCGGCGTGACGTTCGTCAGACGTATCGCCGCCCTGCTCCGGCCCGATCGAAGCGCCGCCTTTACTCCGGAAACGGCAATTCCGTCTGTCCGTCCGCACGCATGCCGAACGTGTTGAGCGTCATCGCGACAAGCGCGTAATAGCCGAGCAATGCAACGAGATTCACGACGGTTTCGTGGCCGAAGCGTGCTTGCGCACGTGAGAACGTCGCGTCGCTGACGCGCCGCGTATCGTACAGCTCGCTCGCGAACGCATGGATCAGCGCATCGTCGTCCGATTCGAATGCGGGTGCGACGCCAAGCCGGATCGCGTCGGCCGTCGCGGCCGGCACGCCCGCGTCGAGCGCGATCGGATGATGGATGTGCCACTCGGCCTGCGAGCGCCAGCGTGCAGCCGTCACGAGAATTGCGAGTTCCGACAGCCGCAGCGGCAGGCCCGTGCGATAGCGGCAGAACGCGCCGACCTTCTGCGCGTGCTGCGCCAGCTCGGGGCTCGCGATCCAGCCGAGGAACGGCCCGTTCAGGTTGCCGCGCGGGCCGCTGAGAATGTCGGCCAGCACGGCTTTCTGCTCATCGGTGGCCGATGCGGGATCGAACGGAGGCAATCTGTTTGTCATGGCAAGGTCCGGACCAGGTTCGACGAAAAAGTTCATGCACCGGCCGACGCGAGCGCCGCGCCGAGCGCGCCCGACAGTCGCTCGACGATCGTATCGATCTGCTGAGCGGTGCTGATGAACGGCGGCGCCACCAGGATGTGATCGCCGTGGACGCCATCGATCGTGCCACCCATCGGATACACCATCAACCCGCGCTGCATCGCTTCGCGCTTGACCGCCGCATGCAGCTTCAGCGCGGGATCGAACGTCGCCTTGGTGTCGCGATCGCGCACGAGTTCGACGCCGACGAACAGCCCGCGGCCGCGCACGTCGCCGACATGCGGATGCGCGCCGTAGTGCTCGCGCAATGACGCCCGCAGTTGCTCGCCGCGCGCCTTCACGTTGTCGAGCAGCTTCTCTTCGGCGATCACGCGCTGTACTTCGAGCGCGGCCGCACACGCAGTCGCATGGCCGAGGTAGGTATGGCCGTGCTGGAAGAAGCCCGAGCCATCGACGATCGTCCGGTAGATGCGGTCGCTGACGAGCGTCGCACCGATCGGCTGATAGCCCGCGCCAAGCCCTTTCGCGATCGTCAGCAGGTCGGGCGCGATACCGTCTTCTTCGCACGCATACAGGTAGCCCGTGCGCCCCATCCCCGACATGATCTCGTCGAGGATCAGCAGCACGCCGTACTTGTCACACACCGCGCGAATCTGCTTCAGGTACGTGCGCACCGGCGGCACCGCGCCGGCCGTTGCGCCTACCACCGTTTCCGCGACGAATGCCGCAACGTTGTCCGCGCCGAGTTCGACGATCTTCCGTTCGAGCTCGTCCGCCAGACGCTGTGCGTACGCTTCGTCGGTTTCGCCCGATTGCCGGTCGCGGTACGCATAGCACGGGCTCACGTGGTGCGCCTCGATCAGCAGCGGCAGGAACGGCTCGCGCCGCCATGCGTTGCCTCCGATCGCGAGTGCGCCGAGCGTGTTGCCGTGATAGCTCTGCCGCCGCGCGATGAAATGCCGGCGCTGCGGCTCGCCCTTCTCGACGAAATACTGGCGCGCGAGCTTCAGCGCGGCCTCGATCGCCTCCGAACCGCCCGACACGAAGTACACGTGTTCGAGGCCGGCCGGCGCGGCATCGACGAGCCGGTCGGCGAGTTCCTCGGCCACGTCGGTCGTGAAGAACGACGTATGCGCGTACGCCAGTTGCTGCGCCTGACGCTTGATCGCGTCGATCACGCGCTGATTGCTGTGGCCGAGACACGACACGGCCGCGCCGCCGCACGCGTCGATATAGCGTTTGCCGGTGGAATCGATGATCTCGATGCCGTCGCCTGCAACGGCAACGGGCAAGGTGGCGCGCGGAGCGCGATGGAAAACGGTCGTCATGCGTTGCCTCATGGATCAGGACGCGTCGTGCGCGCGTCCGGACGGCACGATGCGCGTCGCAAAACGCTGCGTGCCGTGTTGGTGAATGGTGAAATCGATCGCGGCCGCACCGATCGCGAACACGGCGGTGGCCAGCGTGTTCTCGTCGTCGGGGTCGGCCGGGTCGTCGCGGTAGATCGGCAGCCCTTCCGGCGCGCGATCGCCGAGCACGCCCAGCAGCGCGGCTTCGTCGATCGTGTCGATGCCGGGCGTCAGCGCGTCGACGCGGCGCTGGCGGTCGGCCGACGATTGCGTGACGATCTGTGCTTGCGCATCGCAACCGGGATGCACGAGATGGTTCGCATGGCCCGCGAGCCGTGCGACGTCGACGACCGAGCAGCGCGCAACGCTCGCTTCGATGCTCAGCAAGCGGCCATCGCCGGTCGCGCCGAGCGTGTGATGAAAGCCGCTTGCGCGTGCATGCGCGCGCAATACGTCGGCCGCCGCATCGAGCGACGTCGCGTCGAGCACCGCACGCGCGAGGATCATGCGCGGCACGCCCGGCGCCGGCGTACGGATTCGCAGGTTGTTGATCGCTTGCGCGATACCCGCCCGGTTCGCGGCAAACGTATGGCCCGGCAGCGAACCGGGGTAATAGAAACTGATGAAACCCGGCTTGCCCGCCGGCTGCACGTCGACGAGCAGGCACCGCTCGCGCAGGAACGGATCGCCGTCCTCGTTGTGCGCGATCCAGCGTGTGCCGTTGGCGTCGCGCGCGGCGAGCGTCGTGCAGCCGTCCGGCGCGTGGTGGATCAGCTCGCCACGGCAGTTCCACAGGAAAATGTCGTCGGCCGGCCAGCCGATGCCCGCCGCGATCCCGTCCAGTTCCGCGACGAGATCGGGGTACGCGGCCAGCGCGGCCTGCCGCAGCGCAGCGACGAACGGATGGCCGCGCCAGCGGCGCACGGCCTGCCACGCGCTGCTCTGCTGCATGTACGTGTCGAATACGGGGCGGGCGAGTTCGCCGAGGCGCACGCCGATGTCGAACGGCGCACCGGCGATGACGGGGGAAAGGGAAAGCGGCATGTCGGCCATTTCGGTTTGGTTCAGGACACGTGTTTCAGGAATTCCTTCAGGCGCGGCGTCGGCGGCCGGTCGATCAGGTCGACGGGATGGCCGTCCTCGGCGATGCCGCCCTGATCCATGAACAGCAGCCGCGTACCGACCCGCTTCGCAAAGCCGATCTCGTGCGTGACGACGATCATCGTCATCCCTTCAGTCGCGAGATCCTGCATCACCTTCAGCACTTCGTGGCGCAATTCCGGATCGAGCGCCGACGTCGGCTCGTCGAACAGCATCAGCCGCGGCCGGATCGCGAGCGCACGCGCGATCGCGACGCGCTGCTGCTGGCCGCCCGACAGTTCCGACGGATAGTGATTCGCGCGCGATTCGAGGCCGACCTTGTCGAGCAGCGCCATCGCCTGGTCGCGCGCGTCGGCGCGCGATGCGCCACGCACCTGGATCGGCCCGAACATCACGTTCTCGAGCGCGGTCATTTGCGGAAACAGGTTGAACTGCTGGAACACCATCCCGGCTTCGAGCCGGATGTTGCGGATCGTCGTCGCGTTGCCGCGCACGCTCTGGCCGTCGACGAGCAACTCGCCGCCGGTGATTTTCTCGAGCGCGTTGATACAGCGCAGCATCGTCGACTTGCCCGACCCGGACGGGCCGATCACGACGACCACTTCGCCCGCGTCGATCTTCAGGTCGATATGCTTCAGCACCGGCACGTGGCCGAAGCTCTTCGACACGTTCTGGAATTCGATCATGCTCATAAGATGCTCCAGTCAACGCTGAAATTTTTGGCAAAGCGGAAAGAAGCGTTGTCGACAGACAGCTTCTTCCACGGACCAGCATAACCGGCATGATTCTTGTCTATCGCTGCCGGGTGAAGTCGCTCAACGGCCTCCTGAACCAGCAGAGCCGCGCGGTGAACGACGTCTGGAACTTCTGCAACGACACGCAGAAGCACGCGCTCAAGTGGAACAACATGCGGACGTGCATCGCCGGTTGCGGGAATTGCTCCGCCTCGGGGAAACAGGGACGTCAAAGGATCCGCATCCTCTTCTCGACGAGCCGCAGCGTCAACGTCATGGCGCCGGTCAGCAACAGGTAGATGACCGCCACGGCGCTCCAGATCTCGACCGCCTGGAAATTGCCCGCGATGATTTCCTGCCCCTTGCGCGTCAGCTCGCCAACGCCAATCACGATGAACAGCGACGTGTCCTTGAGGCTCACGATGCACTGGTTGCCGAGCGGCGGAATCAGCCGCCGGAACGCGAGCGGCCCGACCACCTTCAGCAGCACGCGCGGCATCGACAAGCCCATCGCGAGCCCCGCTTCCGTCAACCCCTTCGGGATCGACAGCAGCGCGCCGCGCACCACTTCCGCGAGATACGCGCCGGAATTCACCGTGATCGCGATGATCGCGGCCGTCAGGCCGTCGATGCGGATATGCGCGAGCAACGGCAGCGCGAAGTACAGGAACATCACCTGCACGACGATCGGCGTGCCGCGGATCAGTTCAATATAGACCTGGACGAGCACGTTCATCGCCTTCGGTCCGTATGCGCGGAACATCCCCGCGACCATCCCGACGATGAAACCGCCCGCCAGCCCGAAAAATGCGATGAACACCGTCAACCGGACCCCGTCCATCAGGTCCGGCAACGCCGCCCAGATCGCCGACCAATCGAAATTCACTTGTCGCTCCCCGTTCGATTCAAGACCGGCGCGGCCGCCCGGCCGCGCGCTGTTGCCGCGTCACGCTCACATCTTCGGCGGTTCGGCACCGAACCACTTCTTGTAGATCTGCGCGTAGCGGCCGTCGGCCTTGATCTTCACGAGCGACGCGTTGACCTTCGGCACGAGCGGGCTGCCCTTCGGGAAACCCATCCCGTACTTGTCGCCGCTGACCGGCTGGCCCGCGACTTTCACCTTGCCCTTGCCTTCGTTGTTCACGAAGAACAGCACGTTCGGCGTGTCGTGCATTGCCGCGTCGACGCGGCCGGCCTCGAGCGCGAGATACGCCTGGTCGATGTTCGGGAACTGGCGGATCTCCTTCGGCTTCAGGTGCGCCTTGATCCAGTCGATCGTCGCGGTGCCCGTCTTCGCGGCGATCACCTTGCCGTTCAGGTCGTCGATCGACTTGATCGACGTGTTGCCGGCCTGCACCATCGCCGCAAGGCCGCTGTCGTAATACGGCGCGGAGAAGTCGATCGCCTTCTTGCGCTCCTCCTTGATCGTCATCCCCGACAGCGCGACGTCGATGTTCTGCGTCTGCAGCGCCGGGATCAGCCCCGCGAAATCCATCGGCTGGATCGTGTATTTCCAGCCCTGGTCCTTCGCGATCTCGGCCCACAGGTCGAGATCGAAGCCGACGTACTTGTCGCCCTGCTTGAACTCGAACGGCATGAACGACGTGTCGGTCCCGACGACGAGCGTCTTGGTGTCCGCGTGCGCGATGCTGGCGCCGAGCGCGGCGGCGACCGCGACGGCTTTCAGGAAGGAACGGCGACTCATGGTTTCTCTCCGCATGATTGAGCGATGTAACCGGCCAGCCGGCCGGCGGTAACGACGACATCAAGCCGCACCGCAACATGCGATGTCGAATTAGACCTTAGTGCAACAAGTGTTGTCAATGGCGATACTACGACAACAAAAAAGTCTGCAACGGGTAAATGCATCGAGACAAACCCGAGCCGTGCGGGGCGGATTGATCGGAGGAAACGGGAGAACGGTCGGGCGAGGCATGCAGACCGGCGCACGACTCGCGGGTACGCGCAAGGCGGGAGCGTGCAGAAGGGATCGTGGTGGCTGGCGCGGGTCGCGGACGGTGGCGTGCGCCAGCTGTCAAACGAAGGCGACGCGCCATGCGCGGCCCGCGCATTCGTTCGCGCGGACGGTCAGCGGTTCAACAACGCGTGTCCCGCCAACCGTCGGCGCGATTCAACGCGTGTTGCGGAAGGGGTTCGCCGGCGTCGCCCGGCGACGCGGCGGTGCAGCGTCGATCACGCCGCCACCCCGCTTGCCTGATGCGACACGAGCCGCGCATACGCGCCCTGCCGCGCCATCAGGTCCGCGTGGCTTCCGGCTTCGATCACGCCACCGCGCTCGATCACGAGGATCAGGTCGGCATTGCGCACGGTCGACAGCCGGTGCGCGATGATGATCGACGTGCGCTGCGTCATCAGGTCTTCCAGCGCCGCGCGGATCTGCTGTTCGCTGATCGTGTCCAGATGGGACGTCGCCTCGTCGAGGATCAGCACCGGCGCATCCTTCAGGAACGCGCGCGCGATGGCCACGCGCTGGCGCTGACCGCCCGACAGCTGCACGCCGCGCTCGCCGACGCGCGTCGCGAGCCCGTCCGGCAACCGTGCGACGAAGTCGCCGAGCGCCGCGTGGTCGATCGCGCGCTGCACGTCCGCGTCGGACGCGTCGTTCCCGGCGAGCCGGATGTTCGCCTCGAGCGTGTCGTTGAACAGGTAGGTATCCTGCGCAACCAGCGCAATGTGCTGCCGCAAGTCGTCGAGCCGCAGGTCGCGCAGGTCGACGCCGCCGAGCGTCACGCGGCCCTGCTGCGGATCCCAGAAGCGCAACAGCAGGCTCGCGACCGTCGACTTGCCGGCGCCTGATGCGCCGACCAGCGCGACCGTGCTGCCGGGCGGCACGTCGAAGCTCACGCGGTCGATCGCGGGCACGCTGCGGCCCGGATACGTGAACGACGCGGACTCGAAACGCACCGCCGGATTGCCGGGCATCGCATGCGTGCCGTCCGTCACGGTCACTGGCTCCTTCTCCAGCGCGCGCAAGCGGCGCGTCGACGCAATCGTGTCGGCAAGCTGGCGCGCGACCTGGCCGATTTCGGCCACCGGCATGAACGCCGCCACCGCAACCAGCACCAGCAGCGGCAACGATTCGCGCGGGAACCAGCCGCGTGCGCACAGCAGCGCACCGAGCGCCGCGACGGCCAGCCCGCCGAGCCCGCTCGCGACTTCCAGCGCGGCGCTTTGCGTCGACAGGTCGTCGAGCAGCTTCGCGCGCTGCTGGCGGTACGCATCGACCTCGGCCAAGAACGCTGCCCGCCGGCGCGCGATCGCCTGGAACGCGGTCAGCTCTGCAAGCCCCTGGATCGTTTCGGTCAGGTGTGCACCGAGCTGGCCGAGCGCTTCGCGCGCGCCGGTGCCGAGCCGGTCGACATCGCGCCGGGCCAGCACGGGCGCGAGCCCGGCCCACAGCAGGAACGGCAGCAGCACGAGCGCGAGCGGCCACGCGACCGAGGCCAGCAACACCAGCACGCCGGCCGGCACGAGCACCGCGACGAACGCCGGCGCCAGCGTGTGGGCATAGAAATATTCGACGGTTTCGACGTCCTGCGTCGCGAGCGACACGAGATCGCCGGAGCGGCGGCGCAGCAGCCCGGCCGGCGCGAGGCGTTCGAGCGTCGCGAACAGCGCGATGCGCATTTCCGCGAGCAGCCGGTATGCCATGTCGTGCGCAAGCCACGATTCGAGCCAGTGCAGCACGGCCGCCACCGGCGCGATCACGAGCAGCGCGGTGACGAGCGCCGGGCTCACCCGGCCGGACGACACCGCGCCGACCACCATCGCACCGATCACGCCGACGCCGATGAACGCGAGCACGCGGCCGATCCCGAACAGCACGGTCAGCGCCACCTTGCCCTTCCACGGCTGCACGAAGCGCAGCAGCGTCCGCAACGTTTCCGGCCAGCCGATCGTCGCCGCGTCGTCGTTCAGCGGCCGCACCTGCGGGCCCGACGACGCGCGCGCGGTCGCCCCGGACGTCGCAGTCGCGCCGACGGATTCGGCGACCGCCTCCAGTTGCGGCCCCATCAGCCGGCGATACGGACCGTCGCGCGCGATCAGCACCGCGTGCGTGCCTTCATCGACCACCTGCCCCTGATCGAGCACCAGGATGCGGTCGGCGCCGATCACGCTGGACAACCGGTGCGCGAGCACGAGCGTCGTGCGGCCGCGCGTGAGCCGGTCGAGCGCCTGCTGGATCAGCGCTTCGTTTTCCGCATCGACCGACGACAGCGCCTCGTCGAGCAGCAGGATCGGCGCATCGCGCAACAGCGCGCGGGCAATCGCAATACGCTGGCGCTGGCCGCCCGACAGCATGAGCCCGCGTTCGCCGATGCGCGTCGCGTAGCCGTCGGGCAGCGCAGAGATGAAATCGTGCGCGTTGGCGGCGCGCGCGGCCGCGATCATGTCGGCATCGCTCGCGTCGGGGCGGCCGAGCCGCAGGTTGTCGGCGACGCTGCCGTCGAACAGCGTCGCATCCTGCGCGACAACCGCGATCATGTCGCGCACCTGGTCGTCATCGAGCGCGCGCACGTCGTGGCCGCCGATGCGGATCGCACCGCCCTGCGCATCGTGCTGGCGCAGCAACAGCCGCACGATGGTCGACTTGCCCGCGCCGCTCGGCCCGACGATCGCGACCGTTTCGCCTTCGCGCACCGTGAAGCTCAACGCCGCATGCGCATCCGCGCGGCGCCCCGGATACGCGAAGCTGACGTCGTCGAACGCGATCTCCGGCCGCAGCCCCGTCACGCGCGGTGCGTCGGCTGCCGGCGCCTGGCTACCCGCGTCGAGCAGCGCATGGATCGCATTCGCCGCAGACTGGCCGATCATCCCCTGGTGCAGCACCGCGCGCAGGTCGCGCAACGGCCGGAAGATTTCGCTGCCGGCCATCAGCACGATCAGCAATGCTTCGAGACTCATGTCGCCATGCCGCACGCGCCACGCGCCCACCGCGATCGCCGCGGCCGCGCCGAGACCCGTGCCGAGATCGGTGAAGAGCCGCGTCAGCAGGCCGAGCGCGAGCACCCAGAACGTGCTGTCGGACAGCGCGCGCGCCTTCGCGGCCAGCTTCGCGCCGAACGCGGTGCTCTGCCCGAACGCCTTCAGCGTCGGCAAGCCCTGCACGGCGTCGAGAAACTCCTCGCCGAATGCCTTGAACGCGGCCGACCGTGCGAGCGCCGCGCGCTTGTCGGCACGATGCACGAGTTGCGGCAGCGCGAGCGTCACGAGCGCCGCGACCAGCAGGATCGCGGCCGTCGGCACGTCCCACCATGCGAGCACCGCGAAGATCATGACCGGCGCGCACGCGGCGATCACGAGCTGCGGCAGGTAGACGCCGAAGAAGGTTTGCAGCTGCTCGACGCCGTCGACGACGGCCAGCATCACGCCGCCCGTGCGTTCGCCGCTGAACCACGCGGGGCCGAGCGCGGCGATCCGGTCGAACAGCCGTGCGCGCAGCGTGGCCTGCACGCGTCCGGCCGTGTGTTGCGCGAGCACGGTGCGGCGATGATCGAGCCACGCGCGCAGCAGCACGCAGGCCGCCGTTGCAACGACGGCTGCGCCGATGCTGCGTACCGGCGCACCGGTAAAAACCAGCGCCAGCACGCGGCCGAGAAATACGAAACGCAGGATGCCGACACCCATCGCGACGAGCCCGAGCGCGACTGCCGCGGCTACCCGCCAGCGCAGTCCCGCCATCATTGCCCATAGTCGTCGGTCGAAATACATGAAGCCCTCCGGTCGGTGTTTCGTTGAGTTGTTTTCTTGACCGGATCGAGGCTACCCGCGCCACCCGCGCGCGGCAAAAGATGATTTTTCAACGGGTGTTGAGTCAACTACAATACCCGCCATGTCGCATCTTCCCCCCCTTAGCGCACTGCGTGCTTTCGAGGCGGCCGTCCGCCTCGGCGGGTTCGCGCGCGCGGCGGCCGAGCTGAACGTGTCGACCAGCGCGGTCAGCCACCAGATCCGCTCGCTCGAGGAATCGCTGGGGGCGCGGCTGCTCGAACGCAGCACCGGGCTTGGCGGCATCGGGCTCACGCCGGCCGGCGCACGCCTGCTGCCGGCCGTCAGCGATGCGTTGTCGCGCCTGACCGACGCCTGCGCCGAGATTCGCGGCACCGCACAACGGTTGACCGTCTCCGCCAACGCGCCGTTTTCGTCGATGTGGCTCGCGCGGCGCCTTGCGGAATTCTCTTCACTTCATCCCGAAACGCCGCTGCATGCCGTCGTGCTCGACGACGAGCCGGATTTCGCACGCAGCGGCATCGATCTGGCGATCGTGCACGTGCCCGCGCACCGGCTGCGGGCCGACGACGACATGCTGATGCGGGAAACCGTGTTTCCGGTCTGCAGCCCCGAACTGTTTCCGTACGCATCTGGGCACGTGTGCCGCTCGCGGCTCCTGCAGGAAATGCACGAGGACAGCCCGGAGATCGACTGGCGCAACTGGGCATCCGACTTCGGCCTGCCCGGCGATTTCGAAACGAAGATCGTGCGTTACAGCAGTTTCAGCCAGGTGATCGGCGCGGCGGTCGGCGGCGCGGGCATCGCGCTCGGCCGCGTGCCGCTGATCGAGCCCGAACTGCGCAGCGGGCGTCTGGTGCCGCTGGTGCCGGGCCTCGCACGCGATGCGTCATGGTGCTTCGTGCTGCGCCGCCATCCGTCGACGCGGCACCGGCTGCTCGACCCGTTGATCGCGTTCCTGCGCAGCGAAGCGCAGGCACCGCCGTTCGTCGCGAAGATGGTTGCGCCCGCATCCAACGACAGTCACGCCCGCGGCGCGGGCGGCGCCTGACGGGTGACGGGTGACGGGCCGGCATATGAAGCCGGCCCTCGCCTTCGCCGAACGCCCGCTTACGGCGTGGCGAAGAACAGCGCGACGACGCACGCCATCCCGCCAAACCACACGAGCGAACGCAGCGACGCCCAGTTCAGCAGGTACATCAGCGCATAGACGATGCGGATCGCGACGAACGCCATCGCAAGCTGGTCGACGCGATGCACGTTCGCGCCGTTGTGCCACGCCACCACCAGCGCGGCCGTGAACAGCGCAAGCGCTTCCCACGCATTCTGATGCGCGGCCTGCGCGCGTGCGCGCCAGCCTTCGAGCTTCGCCAGGTAATCGCGCGGCGCGCGGTTGTCGTAGCCCTTGCGGGCCTTGGCCAGGAACGTCATCGGGAACGGCAACAGCGCCACGATGAACAGGCACAGCTGGGACGTCGTCATCTAAGTCTCCTCCGTTATGATTACATTGATCAATGACAAGATCGCCGAGAGCTTAGCATTGCGCCGCGCTGTTCGCGCACCGGTTTTCTAGACGGGAGACTCGGCCACGCGGGCCTCGGGCGGCCGCGACCGGCCTGCTTGACCACCCCAATTTCCACCAAATCGTCGACAAATACGTTAATTAAAACTGGTCGAACACCAATAAGATAGCGCTCAACACTGGCTTGACGCGCTATCGCGCGCCAGCCTGCCGTTTCAATCCGCGCCGCCGCGCACCGAACGACATCCGACCCGAGCCATCGCCATGCCCCGTCCCATCGTCGCCCATATCCGCCCCGAAGCCGTCCGCCACAATCTCGATTTCATCCGCCGCACCGCCGCGCAATCGCGTGTGTGGGCCGTGATCAAGGCCAACGCGTACGGCCACGGCATCGAACGGATCTACCCGGGCCTCGCGGCCGCCGACGGCATCGCGCTGCTCGATCTCGACGAAGCCGTGCGCGTGCGCGAACTCGGCTGGGACAAGCCCGTGCTGCTGCTCGAAGGGATCTTCGAGCCGGCCGACGTCGAACTGGCCGATCGCCATCGGCTGACGGTCAGCGTGCACTGCGACGAACAGCTCGACCTGCTGATCGCCGCGAAGCCGCAGCAGCCGATCGACATCCAGCTCAAGATGAACTCCGGGATGAACCGGCTCGGCTATCGGCCCGACGTGTTCCGCGCCGCATGGGAACGCGCGGCGAGCGCACCGTCGATCGGCAAGATCACGCTGATGATGCATTTCGCGAACGCCGACGAAGGCGAGGTCGACTGGCAGCTCGACCAGTTCGACGCGACCACGGCCGGGATTCCGGGCGAGCGCTCGGTGTCGAATTCGGCGGCCGTGCTGTGGCATCCGCGCGCGCACCGCGACTGGGTGCGGCCCGGCACGATCCTGTACGGCGCATCGCCGACGGGCGCGTCGCGGCATATCGCCGACACGCCGCTGATGGCCTCGATGACGCTGACGAGCAAGCTCATCGGCGTGCAGACGCTGTCGCCGGCGGAAACCGTCGGCTACGGCCGCCGCTTCACGACCGACCAGCCGATGCGGATCGGCGTGGTCGCATGCGGCTACGCGGACGGCTATCCGCGCCACGCGCCGACCGGTACGCCGATCGCGGTGGACGGCGTGATGACACGCGTCATCGGCCGCGTGTCGATGGACATGCTGACCGTCGACCTGACGCCGTGCCCGAACGCGGGCATCGGATCGAGCGTCGAGCTGTGGGGTGACCAGGTGAAGGTGGACGACGTCGCGGAAGCCAGCGGCACGATCGGCTACGAGCTGATGTGCGCGCTCGCGCCCCGCGTGCCGGTCGTGATCGTGCCGCCCGGCGTGTCGGCCGTGGAGCCGGCGCGGCGGACCGGGAGCTACGGCCGCTGATCCACGTCGACGCGGCGGCGCGCTGTCGTGTCGCCGTGCGTGCCGCACGCCTTGCTTGCGGGCCGCCTCGGGTGGCCCGTTTGCTTTCCGGCGCAGCGGCACCGCATGCGAGCCAAACCGGCAAAACCAACGAAATCGCGTGACGTTCCTTCCGAACCGCACGCTGCCCGCTTGCGCCGACGCGTCACGAACGCCACGTCGGCTGGCGCTTTTCGAGAAACGCGTCGATCCCCTCGCCCGCATCCTCTTCCATCATGTTGCGCGCCATCACGTCGCCCGCATACGCATAGGCTTCGTCGAGCGGCAACTCGCGCTGGCGATAGAACATCTGCTTGCCGAATCGCACCGCGGCCGGGCTCTTCGCGACGATCTCCGCGACCTTGCGCGCGACGGCCGCATCGAGCGCGTCCTCGGGCACGGCCTCGTTGACGAGCCCCCACGCGACGGCCGTCGCCGCATCGACGAAACGCCCGGTCACGAGCATGTCGAACGCGCGCTTCGCGGCGACGTTGCGGCTCAACGCGACGGCCGGTGTCGAGCAGAACAGCCCGACGTTGATGCCCGATACCGCGAAGCGCGCGGTATCGGCGGCGATTGCAAGGTCGCACGCGGCAACGAGCTGGCAGCCGGCCGCCGTCGCGATGCCGTGCACGCGCGCGATCACCGGCACCGGCAATGCGCGCATCGCGAGCATCACGCGGCTGCACTGCGCGAACAGCGTGCGGTAGTAGTCGAGTTCGGGCCGGCTGCGCATCTGCCGCAGGTCGTGGCCCGCGCAGAACGCCTTGCCTTCGGCGGCCAGCACGACGCAGCGCACGTGCGGATCGGCCGCCAGCGTATCGAACGCATCGTGCAGGCTCGCAAGCATCGCCTCGGACAACGCGTTGAACTGCTGCGGGCGATTCAACCGCAGCGTGACGACGCCGTCGTGCGCGTCGCGCAACAGGATCGGCTCGGCAGTCTCTTGATCGGGTTCCATGATGTTCCACTCGGCGGCGTTCGGCAGGATTCGGTGCGGCACGAACGGACGGCCACGGCATGCGTCCGTTCGCAGCATCGTGACGAAATGGTCCTCCACATTCCGTGTGACGTCCAGTCATGTGCCACTCGTCTTGCGGCCCGCCGTGCCGCAAAGGCGGCCGTCGCACAGGCGACGCATCCGAGCGCCGCGACCGCCCGCAGCGCGTCGCTCCGATCCGGCAACAGGATCGTCGCGGCGCCTGCAATGGCCACGCCGGACAAGCTTCCGGCCTGCCTCGCCGCATTGAGGCCCTCCGATGCCGCGCCCGCCGCGTCCGCGGGCACCTGTTCGAGCACGGTCGCGATCATCGGCGCTACCGACAACGCGGTCCCGGTGCCGAATGCGATCAACGCCGCCCGGACCACCGGCCACGGCGCACGCAGCGCGAGTGCGGCGGCGACCGAAGCCGTCGTCGTCGAATTTGCGACCGCCGGGCCTTCCGCCCGGTAGCGGGCTTCCGCGTCAGCGCGCGACCGGCTGGCGCCCGCCGCGCCACGCGCGCACACCCGACCACAGGTGCCCGACGCCCGCGCCGAAAAAGACGGCGCCCATCGCGCCGAAGATCAGCACGTCGCCCCAGATCGCGCCGAACGTATTCAGCTGTGCGGTCATCCTGGGCTCGTCCGGCGCGTAGCGCACCTCGACCGTCGCGCCGTCCTGCTCGCTGACCAGGCCGCCCTGCGCATATTCGACATGCTCGCCCGCGAGCGTCGTGAACGCGATCTCGGGATGATGCTTGCCGGCGTTCAGCTTGATGACGCGGCCCGGCACGACGACCGACGTTCGCAGGAATTCGCGCGTCGACTGCGCGTACAGCGCGATGCCGATCAGCAGGCCCGCTCCGACCAGGGTAAAAAGGACGCCTTTCGCGATCAGCGTCTCCGTGCGCGGCTTGGCGGCGCCTTCGGATCGGGACACCATCTCGCTCACCTCACGGGCGCGACTGATAGAACGACACGTCGATCTTCGACTGCGACTTGCAACGGTACATCACGCCGCGCCCCGTTTCGTCGGTCACGCCTTCGTACGGGCCGTTGCAGCCCATGACCTTGTATTGCGCGAACGGAATGCGCTTGCCGTCGGTCGGCCGGACCAACACCGGGATGCGCCCCGTCGGGCCATCGCCGACGATACGCACGAGTATCATGCGCGCCGGATCGATCGGCGCGGCGGAACGCATGAAAATCGTGCGTCCCTGCGCGTCGGTCGCGCCTTCGACTTCGAGTTCCCGGTTGTCCTGGGATGCGCTCGTATAGAGCGCGAATGCATAGCGCGTGTTCGGCAGCGCCTGCTTCGTCGCGGGATCGTGCAGCACGAAATAGCACCCGTTGGCGCCCTTCCCGGCCGTTGCCTGCCCGTCGACCTGCGTGGGATTGCACGTGTACGACGAACCGTTGCCGACGGCAGCCTGCTGTGCATGCTGCTGCGCGGTACCGGCGCATCCGCCTGCCAGCGCGGCCACCAGCGTCACGCATGCGCCGCGCACGAGCGCTGCCCGGTCGATCCTGGTTGTCATTGGAATCCTGTTCCTGATTGCGATGGATGCCGGGCGTGCTGCGCATGACGCGCAGGCACGCCGCCCTCGGCATCCGGCAGGATACGGACATCGCGGCGCACTGTAAATCGTTGCGCCCGCAATCGGCCGCGCGGTGCCGCTACCCGTCGCTACCCGCCGCTCGCGACGCGCGCGATCGTCTGCCGCAGCCAGACGTGCGCGGCGTCGCCATGCCGGCGTTCATGCCAGTGCTGCGCAAACTCGAACGAATCGATCGGGAACGGTGGCTCGAACACGCGCAGGCGCGCGTCGTCGCGCACGCGATCGAGGTTCCGGCGCGCGACGGTCAGCACGAGATCCGTGCCGGCGATCAAGTCGTTGGCGACGCCCCAGAACGGCAGGATCACCGCAATGTGCCGCTCGCGCCGCAGCCGTGCGAGCGCGCGATCGACCTCGTTGTCCATGCCGTCGCGCATCGCGACGAGTGCATGCGGCCGCGCGAGCCACGCGTCGAGCGCGAGTTCACCGCGGCGCGGCAGGCGGCTCGCGTCGGCCACGCACGCGAACGATTCGACGAACAGCGGCTGCGCATGCAGGTCGCGCTGCAATGCAGGCAGCACGCCGAGTGCAAGATCGACCTCGCCATCCATCAGCTGCATGCGCATCGCCTCGCGCGTGGCCTGCGACACGATCAGCTCGATGCCCGGCGCGTCGGCGCGCAACGTCTTCACGAGCGTGGGCAGCACGATCCGCGCGCCGTAATCGGACATCGCGATCCGAAAGACGCGCGTGGCCGCGGACGGATCGAACGCCGGCGGCTCGATCAATGCACCGAGCCGGCCAAGGACGTCGTTCAGCGGTTCGACCAGCTCGTTCGCCCGTGCAGTCAGCTCGAGCCGGCCTGCGCGCCGCACGAGCAGCGGATCGCCGAAAATCTCGCGCAGCCGCGCGAGCGCATGGCTCACGGCCGGCTGGCTCTTGTGCAGCCGGGTCGCCGCGCGCGAGATGTGACGCTCGCTCAGCAGCACATGCAGCGTGACGAGCAGGTTCAGGTCGATACGGGCGAGGTTATTCATGGGGCGAATATGAAGCATCCGAAAGACGAATTTCCATTCGCCATCTTAATGGATGACAATCTTTTCGACACCCTTTCAAGACCGACCAAGATGACGACTTCGCTTTCCTTCGCCACCCTTCCGCTCGCCGTCGCGGCTTTCGTCGCCGGCGCGCTCGTACCGCTGCAGGGCGGCAGCAATGCCGCGCTCGGGCGGGCGCTCGGCCACCCGCTATGGGCCAGCGTCGCGTCGCTGACGGTCAGCCTGCTCGCGGTACTGCCGGTGCTGCTGGCGACGCGCGCGAACGCGCCGCTCGTCGGCGAAGCGCTGCAGCGCCCGCTGTGGATGTGGCTCGGCGGCCTTGCGGGCGTGATCTACATCACGCTCGCGCTGATCCTGACGCCGCGGCTCGGCGCGACGACCTTCATCGTCTGCGTCGTGGCCGGACAGATGCTCGCGTCGCTGCTGATCGATCACTACGGGCTGATGGGCCTCGCGCAACGGCTCGCGACGCCCGGCCGCATCGCGGGCGTCGCGCTGATCTTCGCGGGCATGATCGTCGTGCAATGGCAGACGCCCGCGCCGGTTCCGGCGCGCAGCGCGGCGGCCGCGCAACCCGAACCGCAGCATTGACGGCGACGGTGACGGGCCCGCTGCGGCCGGACGTGCGTCAGCCCGCGAGCTTCTTCAGTGCGTCGAGCACCGCGTCGCCCTTGAACGGCTTCACGATCCAGCCCTTCACGCCGGCGGCCTTGCCGCGCTCCTTCATCGCCGGGCTGCTTTCGGTCGTCAGCATCACGACGTTGACCGTCGCGTTCGCCAGTTCGCCGCGGATCTTCTCGACCATCGTCAGGCCGTCCATGTTCGGCATGTTCACGTCGCTGATCACGAGGCGCACGCCGGGCGTCGCCTTGAGCTTCGCGAGCCCGTCCTTGCCGTCGACGGCCGTCGCGACGTCGAGCCCGTGATTGCGCAGGAAGCCCGCGACTTCGTCGCGCACCGTGCCCGAATCGTCGACCACCAGAATCTTTGCCATGTCGTATTCCCCTTTCCTTGTTGCTGACTTCAAAACAGTTCGAGTTCGCCCGATTCGACCATCGGCCCCACGTCCTGCACCGATTCGCGGAAATCCTCCGGCGACCAGCTCAGGCTGAACACGAAACGCTGGTCGAGGCAGACCGAGCGCCCCGATTGCGGATCGGTCATCCGGTACTTGAAACAGAGCTGCGGACAGTCGCCGCCGAACGAGATGAACTTCTGCTTGTGATTGACGACGAGCGGCACCTGCACCGGATGGCGCGCCAGTGCCTCGGCGTCGCCGAGATAGCGGTTCTTGAACGCGCCCCACACGAGGTTCGTCAGTTCGCCGAGCACGCTGTTCACGTCGCGGAAATCCGGCGCGCGGCCGTCGTCGCGGGTGCCGCCGATCATGTCGAGCAGCGGCTGCTCGCTCGTCTGCAGCAGCATGTAGCCGCGGCACCATGCGCTTTCGAGCGCGATCAGGCTGAACACTTCGCCGAAGATGATCTGGTCGCGGACGATGCACGGCGTGTCGTGCTCGATCGTCATGCCCGGGAACAGGCTGTCGATGCGCGCCTCGGTGATCTCCGAAATGCCGCGCACGAGCGCGTTCGGATAATCGCGGCCGAACAGGTATTCGTCGATTGCGCGCTTGAGCGGCGTCATGTCGTCGGCGACGTACGCCGCGCACGCGACGCGCGCGAGCGCATCCGGCAGCCCGTCGCGCGACGCGAGCGATTCGCGGCGCAGGATGATCGGCAATTCGGGGCGCAGCGCATCGATCTGCGTCGCGATGATCGCGCTCTCGGCCGGCGAGCCGCCGTAATCCTCGGCCAGCAGGATCGCGCCGAGATCGATGTTCGAACGCAGCACCTTCAGCAGCCGGCTGCGCCGCACGGTCAGGCCGACCAGGTTGTGCTCGTCGCAGAAGCGCTTGATCGCTTCGGCATGCATGCGGCTGTCGTCGAGGACGAGCACCTTGCTGACGGGTTGGTCTTCGGTCATCTCAAGATTTCCTGATGGTCGGTCAGAACAGTTCGAGCTCGCCGCCGGAATCCACCGTCGCCGTTTCCGGCACATGGAAATCGACCGGCGCGTTCGCGCACACGCACAGCGTCGCACCGACCCGCACGTCGCCATCGAGCGTCAGGTCGTATGCCGCCACGTAATCGGGGGCGAGCGCGGGCATGTAGTCGATGCTCGCACCGCTCAGCAGATACGGCGTCGACATCCCGAGATCGGGAAACGGCGTGGTCAGCGCCTGGTTGATCGCGCCGCAGCACAGGTTCGCAACTTCCATGAACGCTTCGGGCAGCGGCCGCTGGCTGCTCGTGCCCGCCGTCGTGCCGGCGAAATGGCGGCGGGTCGCGTCGTCGTCACTGAAGCGCAGCGCGAGCAACAGGCGGAAATGCAGCGCGGAGATCGTCAGCACCGTGACATGCTCGGGCACCTTCGGCTTCGAGCGCGGCCGCGCAGACGAGCGATCGGGCCCGTCATGTTCGTGGCCGGCGGACGGCCGGATGTCGCACGCGCCGCCGGACGCGAGCCGCGTACGCGCCGCGTCGAAGAAGATCCGTTCGAAGCCTGCCTTCGCCTGCTCGCTGATCACGCCGCCTCTCCTTCGATGCGCGCGTGCAACTGCCCGGCCAGCGTCTCGACGGTCGCGAGCGCGGCCGTGATCATCTTGCCGCCGGCCTGGATGTCCTGGAACGTCGCGGCCGTCACGAGATCGTTGCGGTTCAGGCTGTCGCGATAGCTGTTCGACAATTGCTGCGAGCGCGCGGCCAGCCCGCGCACCTCGCTCGCGACGATCGAGAAACCGCGCCCGGCCGACCCTGCGCGGGCGGCCTCGATCGATGCGTTGAGCGACACGATCGACACGTGCGCGACGATCGCCGACAGCTCCAGGTTCTTCGTGCGCATGTCATGGTTCTGCGTGGTCAGCGAGATCATCTGCTCGTGCCAGCGCTCGAACGTGCCGGCGAGCCCGCGCAGCCGCGCGGCTTCGTCGGCGATCTTCATCGCATGCTGCGCGAGTGCGGCGCGGTCGGCCGACAGCGCCTGCAGCGCATCGCGCTGCGTGCCGGCCGCGGATACCTCGCTCGCGAGCGCGTCCTGAAGCTGCGCCTCACGGTGCGCCCACGCGTCGGCCGCCTCCGCATGCGCCGACACCGCCTCTTCCGCACGTGCGTCGGCTGCGTCGAGCGCGCCGCGCAACGTATCCGCATCGCGCTCCAGCGCAGCGACGAGCCGTGTGCGCGTCACGCGGAACACGACGGCCGCCACCACCGCGACCACCACGCCGCCCGCCAGCGCGGCGGCCATCTGAATCATCCAAGCCTGCACGATCACTTCGTCACTCCGCTGCGCCGATATCCGCGATGCGCGCACGCGGCTCGTGCACGGTGCCGTGAGCGGCACCATCTGCCGCGAAACGCGCCGGCAGCGACACGATCGTCTCGAACGCGCGATACGGCGCGCCGGCGCGATCGTCGGTGAAGCGCAGCGCGATGTCGCCGCCATCGCGTTTCAGGAAGTTGCGCACCGCGTCCATGCCGACGCCGCGCCCCGACACTTCGGTCACCGTTTGCGCGGTCGAGAAGCCCGGCCGGAAGATCAGCTCGGCAACGTCTTCGTCGGACAGCGCCGCTTCGTTGCCGGCATCGATCCAGCCGCGCTCGCGCGCAATCCCGCGAATCCGGTCGAGCGCGAGGCCGCGGCCGTCGTCGCCGAGCACGAACCACAGCTCGCCGCCGCCCACGCCCACCGCGATGTCGATCGTCCCGGACGCCGCCTTGCCGGCCGCGCGCCGCTCTTCGGACGATTCGATGCCGTGGTCGATCGAATTGCGCAGCAGGTGCATGAACACGTTCTTCAGCGTCGCGGCGATCTCGCTGCGCACGCGCTGGCCGTGGCTGTCGATATGCACGACGGGCGCCGGCTTGCCGAGTTCGGCCGCGAGCGACGGCAGCGACTCGATCACGCCGCCGAGCGCGTCGCCGATGCCCTGCGTGCCGAGCTGGCTCAGCATGCGGCGCACGGCATCGCGTGCCGCGTGCCAGTCGGACGCGTTCGCCGGATCGGCGCCGTCGAGCACGCGCAGGCTCTCGCTGATGTGCGCGCGTTCGACCATCAGGAAGTCGGCGCCGTCCTGCACCGGTTCGCCGCTGCGGCCGAGCGTGACCGCATTGATCGTCGCATAGTGTTCGACGGCGTCGCGCACCCGCGCCAGGTCGTCCATCAGCGCGTCGCGGTTCCACTCGGGGCCACCGTCCGCGCGGCGCAGCGATTCGTACGCCTGCTCCGCTTCGTGGACGATGTTCGTCAGGTGCTGGAGGCTGTACGTCCGCGCATTGCCCTTGATCGTGTGCATGTTGCGGAACAGCGCCGCGACGATCGAATGATCGGCGCGCTCGTGCTGGCGGATCATCCGTTCGTTCTCGCTGAGGAAGCCCTTCGCGCTGTGCACGAAGTCGTGGAACTTGTCCTGGCTGATCGACAGGATCTCGCCGATCATCTCGAGGCGGCGCTGCTGCTCGCCGGCCTGCGCGGTCAGCTCGCGGATTTCGGTCACGTCGCGCACGCACAGCATCAGGCGCACGACCGTGTCGGTCTCGTCGGTGATCGCCGACCAGCTCAGGTCGAGCCACTTCTCGCGGCCGTCGGGCATCCGCTTCGCGACTTCGTTGACGAGCAGGTGCTCGTTGAATTCGAAGTTCATGCTGTCTTCGCCGAGGCACGCATGCACGGCCGCATCGACCTGCGAGCGCGCATCGGCGCCGATCGCCGAATCGTCGAACACGAGCGCCATCAGGTCGCGGCCGGCGATGTCGTTCGTCTCGAAGATGGTTTCGAGGTACGCCGAATACTCCGCATGCACGACACCGCCCTCGACGACGGTCAGGATCCCCTGCTGCATGTTCTGCAGCATCGCCTGGATGTCCGCCGTCTTCTGCTTGAGCTGCGCGGCGTTCTCCTGGATCTTCTCGATCATCCCGTTGAACGCGACGATCGAATGGCCGATTTCGTCCATCCGGCCCACCGGCACGCGGCGCGTGAAATCCTGGCTCGTCGCGATCTCGCTCATCGCCGTCTGCATCCCGATCAGCGGGCGCGTAATCTGGCGATACAGCACGAAGCCGAGCGCGGTCAGCAGCACGATCACCGTGCCGGCGACGCCTGCGATCGCGGTCGCCGTGGTTGCGAGCATCCCGTTCAGCGCGCTGATCGCATCGTCCTTCTGGCGGTTCTTCTCGACCCGCAGCGTGTCGACGATGCTTTCGAGTTCGTCGCGATACTGCGCGACGTTCGCGAACAGGTACGCCTGCGCCATTTCGGCCTTGCCGTCCGCCTTCATCTTCACGGTGTCGTCGATCGCCGCGAAATAGTTCGCGACGCTGTCCTTCGCCTGCGTGACCAGGCCTTCCTGTGCGCGGCCGACCGCCGATTTCGCCTGCACGTCGAGCGCGGCGCGCAGCGCGGCCTGCTTCGCCTTCAGCTCGTCGCGCGCCTGCGCGGCGGTGTTCGCGTCGGGCGCGTAGACGAGCGTCATCGTCGCGATCTGGATGTTCTTCACATCGGCGACGAGATCGGCCGACGCGAGCGCGCTCGGCACGATGCCCTGGGTGACCTGACGCACCTCGGACGCGCTCTTGCGTGTCTGGTACACGGCATAGATGCCGATCGCGGACAGCGCGAAGAACGTCAGGACGACTAGCAGCGTAATGCGATGACGGATGGTCATGAGTACAGCTCCCCGCAGCGATCCGGCTTCGATCGCCCTTTGGTCTATTGAAAGAATGTGAGCGCCGAATTATCGGGGATGGTGTATGACTGTCCGATGACCGAAAATCAATCGGTCATTGACGAAAATGAAATGAATAATTGCGACCGAAAAAGCCTAAAGTTTTTTGCGGATTAGCCGTTAACTTCCGGCCGCCAAGGCCGGTGTGGCTGTGGAGGTTGCAGGATCGGCGAAGTAGCGGATATTCGTTGTTTTATTCGTGTTCCGAAAAATCAATTTTATTGAATGCCGGTAAAACGTTTGCGCATTATCCGTGAGGCGGTTTGTTTTGGCATCTTTTTATAACCGCTGCGGCGCAAGCGCAAAAGTTTCAGGTTGCGCGTCGTTCGCGCGAGCGTTCCGGCCCCGTCGCACGCGACCGGATTCATTCCATTCAGGAAACAATCAATCGCCTCCCGGCGATTCACCTCCCCGTCCGCACGATCTAGACTGTCGCATCGTTTCTCTCTCCGGACCCACGCGATGACCGACGCCCTGCCGCTGACCACCGATCCCGATTCGGGCCTCCAGTACCGGCTGCGCCCGGCTGCCGGCCGCCCCGTCGCACGCCTGTTGCTGCTGCACGGCGTCGGCGGCCACGAAACCAACCTGCTGAACGTGGCCGACGGGGTCGATCCGCGCATCGAAATCGCGTTCGTGCGCGGCCCGCTCACGTTCGGGCCCAATCAGCATGCGTGGTTTCCGGTGCGCTTCGGCCCGAACGGCCCTGAAATCGATGCGGCCCGCGCGGACGCGAGCCGCGTGCAGCTGATCGCGCTGCTGCGTGCCTTCCGTGCGCAGGACGGCGCGGCATCGCGGTTGCCGGCCGTGATCGCCGGCTTCAGCCAGGGCGGCATCATGAGCGCCGCCGTCGGCCTCACGTCGCCGGACGACGTCACCGCGTTCGCCGTGCTGTGCGGGCGCATCCTGCCGGAAATCGATCCGCTGATCGCACCGCGCGACGCGCTTCGCCCGCTCCATGCGTTGATCGTCCACGGCCGCTTCGACGACAAGCTGCCCGTCGCCTGGGCCGACACGGCCGACGCGAAGCTCACGGCGCTCGGCGTCGCGCACGATACGCGCCTGTACGCGGCCGGGCACGAACTGACTGCGGAAATGGCCGGTGATTTCGGTCGGTGGGTCGGCGAGCGTACCGGGCTGAACCGACCTTGAACTGACCGCGCCGGCAAGCCGGCCCGCGAACGGGCCAGCGCATGCCGTCACGCGTTATGCGCAGGATCGGCAACGGCACGCGCAGAGGCAGGCGCGGCAACCGCCGGCTCGCGCTCGGCGCCGCGCTTCGCCAGCTTCCAGCCGACCGCCAGTGCTAGCACCACCACCGGAATCGTCGCGACCGTCCACGTGCCGCCCGGATAGTCGAACGCCATCAGCACCAGCACACCGGCCAGGAACGCGAGCGTGAGCCACGATGTGACCGGCGCGCCGGGCATCCGGAACGACACGGCCTTCAACTCACCGCGATCGACCGCGCGGCGGAACAGGATCTGGCACATCACGATGAAGCCCCACGTCGTGATGATTCCGAGCGACGCCATGTTCAGCACGATCTCGAACGCCTGCGCCGGGACGATATAGTTCAGCGGCACGCCGATCGCATTGATCGCGACCGTGATCAGGATCCCGCCGTACGGCACGCCGCGCGCATTCATCCGCGATACGAAGCGCGGCGCCGATCCGCCCATCGCGAGCGAGCGCAGCACGCGTCCGGTCGAATAAAGGCCGGAATTCAGGCTCGACAGCGCGGCGGTCAGCACCACGACGTTCATCACCGTGCCGACGTACGGCACGCCGAGCTTGCTGAAGAACGTGACGAACGGGCTTTCGTGCGCGCTGTACGCGGTCCACGGCAGCAGCATCGTCAGCAGCACGACCGAACCGACGTAGAACAATGCAATGCGCCACATCACGCTGTTGATCGCCTTCGGCAGCACCTTGCGCGCATCGGCGGTCTCGCCCGCCGCGACGCCGACGAGCTCGATGCTCGCATACGCGAACACGACGCCCTGCACGATCAGCACGGCCGGCAGGATGCCGTGCGGAAAGATCCCGCCGTGATCCGCGACGAGATGAAGCCCCGGCATCTGCCCCGCAACCGGATGGCCGCTCGCGAGAAACACGGCGCCGACCGCGAGGAACACCGCGAGCGTGCCGACCTTGACGAGCGAGAACCAGAACTCCATCTCGCCGAACACCTTCACGCCGATCATGTTCATCACCGACACGATCCCGAGCGCGCCAAGCGCGAACACCCATTGCGGCACGTCGGTGAACACGGCCCAGTACTTCATGTAGATCGCGACCGCGGTGATGTCGACGATGCCGGTCGTCGCCCAGTTCAGGTAGTACATCCAGCCGGCGACGAACGACGCGCGCTCGCCCATGAACTCGCGTGCGTAGGACACGAAGCTGCCGCTGGTCGGCCGGTGCATCACGAGCTCGCCGAGCGCGCGCATGATCAGGAACGCGAACACGCCGCACACGAGATACACGAGCGCCAGCGCGGGCCCCGCGCTTTGCAGGCGCCCGCCCGCGCCGAGAAAAAGGCCGGTGCCGATCGCACCGCCCATCGCGATCATCTGCACGTGCCGCGGCTTCAGCTGTTTCGCATAGCCGGCTTCGTGCGCCGCGAACATCGCATCGGGATCGGCATGGCGGGAATCCGCGCCGCCGGCCGCATCGGCCGGGCGCTCGCTGGTGTGTTTCATCGTCAGTCTCCGTTGTTTGTTGGTGTGTCGCGCCCCGCTCCGGGGCGCTTTCGGACCGGCCATGCGCCGGCCGCCGTCAAAGCACGCGCGGCCGGATCAGCGCTTCGGGTTGCAGCGCCTCGTCGAGCTGCGCGACGGTCATCAGCGCGCGCTCCAGCACGACCTCGCGGATCGATTTGCCGGTTGCGTGCGCTTCGGCGGCGACGGCGGTCGCACGCTTGTAGCCGATGTACGGGTTCAGCGCGGTGGCCAGCGCGACCGAGCGCTCCATCGTGTCGCGCAGCCGCTCGGGGTTCGCGGTGATCCCGCTCACGCAGCGCTCCGCGAGCGTCGTGCAGGCGGCCGTCAGATGGCTGAAGCTGCGGAACAGCGCGCTCGCGATCACCGGCTCGAACGCGTTGAGCTGCAGCTGCCCGGCCTCGGCCGCGAAGGTCACGGTCAGGTCGTTGCCGAACACCTCGAACGCGACCTGGTTGACGACCTCCGGAATTACCGGATTCACCTTGCCGGGCATGATCGACGAGCCGGCCTGCATGGGCGGCAGGTTGATCTCGCCGAAACCGGCGCGCGGGCCGCTCGACAGCAGCCGCAGGTCGTTGCAGATCTTCGACAGCTTGACCGCGATGCGCTTGAGCACGCCCGACACCTGCACGAACGCGCCGCAATCCTGCGTCGCCTCGATCAGGTTCGGCGCTGTGCTCAGGTCGAGCCCGGTGAGGCGCCGCAGCGCGGCCAGCGCCTTCTCCGCGTACTGCGGATGCGCGGTGATCCCCGTGCCGATCGCAGTCGCCCCGAGATTGATCTCGCGAATCAGCCAGCCGGCTTCCTGCAGCCGCGCGATGTCTTCCGTCAGCATCACCGCGTAGGTCGAGAATTCCTGACCGAGCGTCATCGGCACCGCGTCCTGCAACTGCGTGCGGCCGAGCTTCAGCAGGCCCGCGAATGCGTCGGCCCGTTCGGCGAACGCATCGCGCAGCCGCGCCATCGCTTCGAGCAGGTGTTCGACCGCGAAGCACGTCGCAACGCGGATCGCGGTCGGGTAGACGTCGTTGGTGCTCTGCGCGAGATTGACGTGCTCGTTCGGGTGCAGGTATTCGTACTGCCCGCGCGCGTGCCCCATGATTTCGAGCGCGCGGTTGCAGATCACCTCGTTCGCGTTCATGTTGGTCGACGTGCCGGCGCCGCCCTGAATGACGTCGACGACGAACTGGTCGTGCAGGCGCCCTTCACGGATCTCGACGCACGCGGCGGCGATCGCATCGCGGTGTGGCCGCGACAGCAGCCCGAGTTCGCAATTGGCGTCGGCCGCCGCTTCCTTCACGGCCGCGAGCGCCATCACGAGGTACGGCAGCGACGCAATGGTGCGGCCCGAAATGTCGAAATTCTCTTTCGCGCGCAGCGTATGGACGCCGTAATAGGCATCCACCGGAATGCTTCGTTTACCTAAAAGATCCGCTTCGACGCGGAAGCCGTTTTCTGTCATCGTGCCCTCCTGAATGTCTCGTGCCGCTCGCCGTGAACCGCTTCCCGACGCGACGGGTTCGCATTCTATGCCTTTGCAAAAACAAGCTCGCCTCTGTATTATCGAAAGCGGTTTTGCGTGGGACGCAACAGCGAGAATCGAATGAAGAAAGGCGCAAGAGAAACCGGCATCGATCATCTGGGCGCGATGCGCGCGTTCGTGAAAGTGGTCGAAACGGGGAGTTTTTCGGCGGTCGCGAAGGAGATGCACGTATCGACGTCGACCGTCGCGCGCAAGGTCACGGCGATCGAGGACGCACTCGGCGTCGCGCTGCTGCACCGCTCCACGCACAGCGTGACGCTCACCGAAGCCGGCCACATCTACCTGGAACGCGCGGTCACGCTGATCGCCGATCTCGACGACACGCTGCGTGTCGTCGCCGAGCTGAATGCGCAGCCGAGCGGCCCGCTGAAGCTCACCGCGCCGGTCGCGTTCGGCCGCCGCCATCTCGCGCCGCTGGTCGCGCCGTTTCTCGCACGCTATCCGACGATCCAGCTCGACGTGCGGCTCACCGACAACCACAACGACCTCGTGGCCGGCGGGTTCGATCTCGACATTCACGAAGGCGAGAATTACCTGGACAACCTGGTCGTCCACCGGCTGTCGCGCAACGACAGCATCCTGTGTGCGACGCCCGGCTATCTGGATCGCTGCGGTCGCCCCGCGACGCCGGACGACCTGAAGCAGCACAACTGCCTGCGCTACGCGCACCCGGAAGGCGATCCGCGCTGGCATCTCGCGCGCGACGACGCGCAGCACAGCGTGCTGCCGGCCGGCAATCTCGTCACCGATCATTCGGAACTGCTGCTCGAAGCGACCAGCGCGGGGCTCGGCATCGCGGAGTTCGAAATCTGGCTGGTACGCGACCTGCTCGCGAGCGGCCGGCTCGAAGCCGTGCTGCCGCGTTACCGGCTGCAGAACCGGCTGACGGGCGAATTCATCTACATCGCGTATCTGGCGAACCGGCGCAGCTCGGCGAAGCTACGCGTGCTGAAGGATTTTCTCGCGGAACACCTCGCGCAGATCGGCGAGCTGTCGGAACTGGAGCTTGCGAGGATTCGCGGGGGGCGCGTGTAACTCGCGCGTTCATTCGCACCCGCCCGCCAGCCGGTCAGCGAGCGGGCGCGCGCCGCTGCAGGCGCCCCGGATCGCGGGCCGGCGGCAGCGGCGCGGCGACGGCGCTCAGGCCGCCTGCAATTCGAACGGGAACGTTGCGTGCCCGAACTCGACGCCCTGCGTGTTGAGCATCGGCGGCCGGTGGAAGCCGGCCAGTTGCGCGCGCTGTGCGGCCGTTCCGATCCGCAGCCGCTCGAGGACTTCGCTGACGACCATGTAGAGCACGTCGACATTGCCGTCCTCGATCTTCACCGAGATGCCGAGCGCGCCATCCGCGCCGAGCTGCCGCGTGCGCTCCGATGCGCGCACGCCGATCCCGTAGCACGCATCGGCGCCGAGCTTGCCGACCACCTGCCCGTCGAACGCGTTCATCAGCACCGTGCAATAGCGGCCGTCGCCTGCGACCAGTTCCGGATAGGCCGTCATCGCGCGATGAATGCGCGCCAGTGCGCGAACGCGATCGGTTACCGCGCCGCCCGCCTCCACCGCGTCCGCGCCGTCGGCCAGCGACGCGTACAGACGCGCGAGCCGATCCAGCGGGAACGCCGGCGTCGGCAGGTTGCACCCGTCGATACTCCAGTCCACCTCGTCGTCGCGCAGGCCGCACGCGTCGGCCACCCCATGCTTGACGCGCACCTGCATCGGATGGTCCGGCAGATGGTAGTCGGCGATTGCCGCGCCGATCGCCTGCGCGCCGGCCAGCATCCCGACATGCTTGCCCGAACAGTTGCTGCACACGCCGGTCGGCGTGTAGTCGCGCTTGATCCATGCTCGATACACCGCATCGGACAACGGCGGATGGCCGCCGCAACGCAGATCCGATTCGTGCGCGGCCACCTTCGCGAGCATGGCCCGCGTGCGTTCGATGTGACGGTCCTCGCTGCTGTGCGACGCGCACATCAGCGCGATGTCCGCATCGTCGAAGCCGAAGCGCTCCACCGCGCCCGTCTCGATCACCGACAACGCCTGCGCCGGCTTGGCCGCCGAGCGCGCGAGCGTCATCCGGAACGGATCGCCGAACCGGGCCAGCAACCTGCCGCGTGCGTCCACGACCGCCACATGGGCGACGTGCGTGTTCTCGATCGTATTGCCGCGGTACGTGACGACCGCTGCGCGTGGGGTGTCCATCGTGTCTTGTCTCCTTGCTCCGGGCCTGACTGCCGGGGCCCGTCCAACCGGTACCGCAGTGTAGCGAGTCGCCGCCGCCACGCGCCGGCCGTGCAATGGAAAGCGGTGTTGCACACGACGCAAAGGCAATCGCGCCCCCACGAATGCCTGACTGAATTAGTACAAAAACCATTCGATCGTTTACATATTTGGTACTAATCCGTACAATTGCGACCGCAAACGCGAATCATACGCATTTACATTGACGTTTTCCGATGCTGCGGACTGTGCTGTCCGCATCGCGAAAACGCGCCCGTTCACCGAACCTTCCGCTGCTTCCCGATATGCCTGCCCAGTTCAAGACGAGGCCTCGCGCCCTCGTGTCGGCGCTGACCTGCTCCGTTTTCCTGACGCCGCTGCTCGCTTCCGCCGCAACCGCTCCCGTTGCCGTTCCCGCCCCTGCCGCCGACCAGCCCGCGCCGGCCGCCGACGTACCGGCGACGCTGCCGACGATCGCGGTCCAGTCGTCCGCGCTGTCGGACATGCAGGTGAAGCGTTCGCCGTCGTACAAGTTCACCGCGCCGCTGCTCGACACGCCGCGCTCGGTCACGGTGATTCCCGAGCAGCTGATCAAGGAAAAGAACGTCACGTCGTTCGCGGACGCGCTGCGTTCGGTGCCCGGCATCACGTTCCTCGGCGGCGACGCGGCCGCGAACCCGTCGGCCGACCGTCCGGTGATCCGCGGCTTCGAATCGCGCAACTCGATCTTCGTCGACGGCATGCGCGACTCCGGGCTGCAGAACCGAGAGACGTTCGCGGTCGAGCAGATCAGCGTGATCAAGGGCCCCGACTCGGTCTACGCGGGCCGCGGCTCGGTGGGCGGCAGCATCGACATCGTCACGAAGACGCCGAAGAACGACGATTTCATCAACAGCAGCATCGGCTTCGGCACCGACGGTTACAAGCGCGCGACGGTCGACGCGAACCGCAAGATCAACGACACGACGGCCGTGCGCCTGAACGTGATGGGGCACGACGCGAACCAGGCCGGCCGCAACGACGTGTACAACAAGCGCTGGGGCGTCGCGCCGTCGATCGTGTTCGGGCTGAACACGCCGACCACGGTCACGGTCAGCTACTACCACATGAACTCGTACGACATGCCGGACTTCAGCGTGCCGTTCCGCGCGTCGGGCGGCACGCCGGTGCCGACCGATCGCGGGCAGTTCTTCGGGCTGAACACGCGCGACTACCGCTACGGGCAGACCGACACCGGCGAAGTGCGCGTCGAGCACAAGATCAACGACGACTGGAAGCTGAAGAACACGACGATGTTCGGCCGCTCGACGCTCGATTACGTCGCGACGAATCCGCAGATCCTCGCGTCGAACCCGAATATGCTGAGCCTGCAGGCAAAGAGCGGCAAGTACGCGCTCAACGGCTTCTCGAACCAGACCGAAGTCACCGGCAGCGCGAGCCTGTTCGGCATGAAGCACACGATGACGGCCGGCGTCGAGTTCAGCCACGAACAGGCGCGCTACGAGGGCTATCTCGTGTCGGATTCGGCCGGCAACAACATCCGCTCGGGCGGCCCGTGCTCGGTGGCCGGCAACTGCACGCCGCTCGCCGGCGGCTGGAACCCGAACATGCCGTGGACCGGCAACATCGTGCTGAACGGCGACAAGGGCTTCCCCGGCGCGACGACGAACACGCGCACCGATACGGTGTCCGCGTACCTCTTCGACACGGTCAAGCTGTCCGAACGCTGGCAGTTCAACACGGGGCTGCGTTTCGATCGTTACGACACGACCGGCAAGCAGGCCGGCGTCGCCGACCTGTCGAATACGTCGAACCTGTTCAGCTACCAGTTCGGCCTCGTGTTCAAGCCGGTGACCAACGTGAGCCTGTACGCGTCGTACGGCACGTCGTCGAACCCGCCGGGCTCGAACGGCGGCCTCGGCGGCGGCACCGACCAGATCACCGCGACGAACCAGGACCTCGCGCCCGAGCGCTCGCGCAACATCGAGATCGGCGCGAAGTGGGACGTGCTGCAGGACCAGCTGTCGCTGACGTCGGCCCTGTTCCAGACCGAAAAGACCAACGCGCGCGTGAGCGACGGCCTCGGTCATACGGTCAACGCGGGCAAGCAGCGCGTACGCGGCTTCGAATTCGGCTTCGCGGGCAACCTGACGCCGAAGTGGCACGTGTTCGGCGGCTACTCGTACCTGAACGCGATCACGACCGACGCAGGCCCCGGCAGCCCGGGCGCCTCGGGCCTGCCGATGGTGATGGTGCCGAAGCACAACTTCACGCTGTGGACGAGCTACGACGTGATGCCGAAGCTCACGCTCGGCGCGGGCGCGACGGTGATGAGCCAGACCTATGCGTCCGTGTCGGCGACGACCAGGAAGTGGACGCCCGGCTATGCCCGTTTCGACGCGGCCGCGACGTGGCGCGTGAACAAGACGATGGACGTGCAGCTGAACGTGCAGAACCTGTTCGACAAGAAGTATTACGCGAGCGCGTACCCGATCTACGCAACGTGGGCGCCGGGCCGTTCGGCGATGGTCACGCTCAACTTCTATCAGTAACGCCGATGGCGGCGGGAGGGGGCGATGCGCCCTTCCCCGCCTCGCTCACCACGGCAGCGAATACGTCTTCACGTTCGTGAAGCTCTTCATCGCTTCCTGCACGCCCTCCTTGTACCCGAGCCCCGAATCCTTCACGCCGCCGAACGGCGTCAGTTCGAGCCGGTAGCCGGGCACTTCGCGCACGTTCACGCTGCCGACTTCCAGCTCGGTGATGAAGCGCGTGATGTGGTCGAAGCGGTTCGTGCACACCGACGACGACAGCGCGTAGTCGGTGCTGTTCGACATCCGGATCGCTTCGTCGATGTCGCGAAAGCGCATGATCGGCGACACCGGGCCGAACGTCTCGTACTTCACGAGCGGCATGTCGGGCGTCACACGGTCGATCACCGTCGGCGAATACAGCGCGCCGTCGCGCACGTTGCCGACCAGCAGCCTCGCCCCGCGCGAAATCGCGTCATTCACCTGCTGCTCGCAGAACTTCGCGGCCGCCTCGTCGATCACAGTGCCCATGTCGACCGACGGATCGGATGGATTGCCGTACGACCACGCACGCGTTTTTTCAACGACCAACTCGGTGAAGCGATCGGCCACCGACTCGTGCACGAGCATCCGCTTGATCGCCGTGCAACGCTGCCCCGAATTCTTGTACGAGCCCGACACCGCGAGCGTGCTCGCCTCGTCGAGATCGGCGTCTTCCATCACGATGATCGGATCGTTGCCGCCGAGTTCGAGCACCGCGCGCCGGTAGCCCATCCGCGATGCGATCGACTTGCCGATCGACACGCCGCCGGTGAACGTGATGAGATCGATCGCCGGGTTCGTGATCAGCTCGTCGGCGATCTCCCTCGGATCGCCGGTGATCACCTGCAGCATCTGCGGCGGCAAGCCGGCCTCATACAGGATGTCGGCAAAGAGGTAACACGACAGCGGCACCTTCTCCGACGGCTTCACGACGATCCGGTTGTTGGTCGCGACCGACGGCACGATCTTGTGCGCGACCTGGTTCATCGGGTGGTTGAACGGCGTGATCGCCGAAATCACGCCGAGCAGCGGATCGCGCTGCGTGTACACGCGGCGTTTCTTGCCGTGCGGTGTCAGGTCGCACGAAAAGATCTGCCCGTCGTCCTTCAGCACTTCACCGGCGCCGAACGTCAGCACGTCGGCCACGCGGCCCGCTTCGTATGTCGAATCCTTGATGCACAAGCCGGCCTCTGCCGTGATCAGCGCCGCGATCTCCGCCGTGCGCGAGCGCACGATGTCGGCCGCACGGCGCAGGATCGCCGCGCGGTCGTGGCGCGTAAGCGTCGGCCGGTACGCAACCGCAAACGCGCGGCGCACGTCGTCCAGCGTCGCCTTCGGCACGGTGCCGACCAGCGTGCCGTCGTACGGGTTGCGCACGTCGATGACTGCGTCGCGCCACACGCGCTGCCCGTCGATGCGCAACGCTTCGTGCCGCACGCCGGATGCGGGAATCGGTTTCAGGACCGTGCTCATGTCGTCTCCGTCTTGGGGGCGCGTGATCGTGGCCACGCTTTCGGCTAATGCAGTGATTGCCGCGCGGGCTAGCGAACCACCACCAGCCCTTCGTATTCGAGGCAGCGGCACAGCGTCGCCCATGCCGGCGTATCGGGCCATTCACGCGCACGGGCGTCGATGCGAATCGGCCGCCCGAATTCGCGCGACACGCACGCCAGCAGCGTGTGCGCGATGCCGCTGCGCCGGTAGGCCGGTTCGACGTACAGCCGCGTGAGCGACGGCGATCGCGCGGCACCACCGCCGTCGTCGATACCGAGTTCGCCGATCGCCTCGTCGTCGCGATATGCGACCGCTGTCGCGCGCGCGTCGTCGAACACGATGCGGATCACGCGCGCGCAGCGATCCCTGAACACGACGACGTGCATGGCGCCCTCCGGATGTCGATGCCGGCGAACGCGACACGCGCACGCCTCCCTGCGCCCCCGTACCGGGGAGTTATCCGGATCGTCCGGGCGCGACGAGTTGAGTATCGTCTTGCCACGTCGGCACGCAGTAGTGCCAGTCGGCACATTTCATTGAGTCCACATCCGCGGCGCGACACGCGTATTCTCGCGACACCGCGCCCCTCGCGGGCCTGCGCCCCACCGCGCGCACCGCCTCGCGTTTTCCGTACCGATCACAGGAGGAAGCATGCCGAGTCGTACCCCGACCGCCCTATGGGCCCAGCAGTTCCGGCGGTCGTCGGCGTCGAGCCTGCAGGACCAGATCCGGCGCATGCTGGTGGCCGCGATCCTCGACGGCCAGCTCGCGCCCGATGCCGCACTGCCGTCGAGCCGCGAACTTGCCGACCAGCTCGGCGTCGCGCGCAACACCGTCGTGCTCGCGTACCAGATGCTCGTCGAAGAGGGCTACCTGATCTCGCGCGAACGCAGCGGGCACTTCGTGAACCCGAAGATGCTCGAGGGCGTACCGGGCTTCGCGACTGCCAAGCCCGATGCGCAGGTTGCCGGCAACGACGACACGCCAGGCCGCCCCGCATGGGAGAAGCGCATCGCGCATCCGCCGTCGAGGCAGCGCAACATCGTGAAGCCCGCGAACTGGCAGCACTATGAGTTTCCGTTCATCTACGGGCAGTTCGACCAGTCGCTGTTCCCGACCAACGACTGGCGCGAGTGCTGCCTGAAGGCGTTGTCGGTGATGGAGATCCGCAACTGGGCGCCCGACCTGATCGAGCGCGACGACGAATCGCTGATCCAGCAGATCCGCACGCGCGTGCTGCCGCGGCGCGGCGTGTTCGCGATGCCCGACGAGATCGTCGTCACGAACGGCTGCCAGCAGGCGCTGTACCTGATCGCGGACCTGCTGTGCGGCAAGCACACGACGGTCGGCTTCGAAAACCCCGGCTATCCCGACGCGCGCAACATCTTCGAGAACCGCAATGCGCGGCTGCTGCCGCTGCCCGTCGACGGCCACGGGATCGCGCCCGACGCGCTCGGCGACACGCTGTCGCGCTGCGACTACGTGTACGTGACGCCGAGCCACCAGTGCCCGACCACCGCGACGATGCCGGTCGAGCGCCGCCGCGCGCTGCTCGATTGCGCGCAGCAGCATGATTTCGTGATCATCGAGGACGACTACGAGAGCGAGAACACGTTCTCCGGCACGCCGCATCCGGCGCTGAAGAGCCTCGATACGGCCGACCGCGTGATCTACGTCGGCAGCCTGTCGAAGACGTTCGCGCCGGGCCTGCGGCTCGGCTACGTGGTCGGGCCGCGCGAGCTGATCCGCGAACTGCGCGCGCTGCGGCGGCTGATGGTGCGCCATCCGGTCGCGTACATCCAGCGCGCGTTCGCGACCTTCCTCGCACTCGGCCATCACGACGCGCTGCTGCGCCGGCTGGCCCATGCGTACAGCGAACGCTCGCAGGCGCTGATGGCCGCGCTCGATGCGCATGTGCCGGAAGCGCGCCATGTGCGCGTGACGGGGGGGGCTTCGTGCTGGGTCGAGGGGCCGCCGTGGCTCGACGCCACGCGTCTCGCGACCGACGCGCAGGAAGCCGGCATCCTCATCGAGCCGGGGAACGTGTTCTTCATGGACGACGCGGGCGACGCGCGACGCTGCTTCCGGATGGGCTTCTCCGCGATTCCGCTCGAGCGGATCGAACCCGGCGTGCGGGCGCTGGCGGAATGCATGCGGTCGCAAAAGCCGGACGCCTGACCGGATGCGGACAGGTATCGCGCAGCGGATCGCGCGACGTCCCTCTCTCATCGATCAGCATCACGCATCCGGCAACGATCCCGACTTTCGTTGCACTGGAAGCATGTCATCCGTGCCGCGCGCGTCGCTCCCCTGCGACGCGCGCGGATGCCCGTCGCAACGACCGATCGCGCTGCCCTGAAGAGCAACTCGCAGCCTCGCGCCCGCGGGCTGCCTTTCAAGTACCGGCCGCCCTCACGCGCGCACGCAACACGCCTCGACTCGATCGGCACATTGCTACCCGCCTCGTCGCACGACACCGCGTTCGCCGCTCGCGCTCCGAATCCGTTTCGCTCGCCGATACCGCGCCACTACCCGTTCATCGTTTCCATTCGTTTAGTAAATCTAATAAAAACATTACAAACCCGTTATTCGGATTGACAACGAATTCATACGAATCCTAGTGTTACGACGCAACCAGACAGCAACAACCCACAGCGATCCCGGGATTCGATCGTCGGGATCGTCAAGGCAAAAGATGCATCTCCGACTGGAGGGGGCGATCATGAATCGATTCACGACGCTTGCGGCGTTGCTGGCCGCGGCGTGCGCGTTGAGCGGATGCGGTGGCGGTGACGGCAGCGACGGAACAGCGGCGTCGATACTGGCCGCCCATCCGGCGGAATCCTCGGCCGATGCGGCCGACACGACGAATCTCGACGACAACCGCAGCCTGTCGTTGACGCAGTACGTCGATCCGCTGATCGGCACGCTCGCGAGCAATTCACCGAACCCGGTACCGGCGGGACAGGCCGGCAGTGTCGAACCGGCCGCCGGCCTGCCGTCGGGCATGGTGCAGTGGGCGCCCGACACCAACACCACGCCGGCGCCGAACAGCAGCCAGGAGCCGAACTCGCCCGCCGGCTACTACTACGACATCCACTCGATCCAGGGTTTCAGCCTGACGCACATGCCGGGTGCCGGTTGCAGCGGCAACAACGGCGAATTCCCGGTCATGCCGACCACCGACCCGGCGCAGCTTGCGCCAACCTTCAGTCATGCGAATGAAACGGCCAGACCGGGCTACTATTCCGTGCTGCTCGACTCGCAGATCAAGGTCGAGCTGACCGCCACCCTGCGCACCGGCTTCGGCCAGTTCGCGTACCCGGCCGGCAAACCCGCGCTGCTGGTGCTCGACGCGACCCGCACCAATACCAAGACGTCGACCACCGGCGCCATTACGCAGGTTTCCGGCAGTGCGATCTCGGGCAGCACGGTCGGCGGCGGCTTCTGCGGCAACTCGATGCCGGTCCCCGTCTACTTCTACGCCGCCTTCGACCAGGCCTTCACGTCGGCCGCGATCTCGCACGGCGTGGCGCAGCTTGGCTTCCGCTCCGGCCAGACGGTCAGGATGAAGATCGGCCTCTCCTACGTCAGCGTCGCCAACGCGAAAGCCAACCTCGACGCGGAAAATCGCGGCTGGGACTTCGCGGGCGTACGCGCGCAGGCCGACCGCATCTGGAACGACCGCCTCAACGGCATCCGCGTGGCGGGCGGCACGCTCGACGCGAAGAAGAAATTCTATACGGCGCTCTATCACGCGCTGTGGGCGCCCAGTACCTTCAGCGACGTGAACGGCCAGTACATCGGCTTCGACAACACCGTGCATCAGGTCGCCCAAGGCCAGCACGCGCAGTATTCGTCGTTCTCGGGCTGGGACATCTACCGCTCGCTGATCCAGCTGAAATCGATCCTCAACCCGTCCGAAACCAGCGACATGATCCAGTCGCTGATCAACGACGCGGATCAATGCGGCGCGATTCCGCACTGGGTCAACGACAACGTCGAGGACGGCGTGATGCCCGGCGACGCCGGTTCGCTGATCGTCTCGAATGCCTATGCGTTCGGCGCGCGGCGCTTCGATACGCGGTCCGCCCTGCAGCACATGGTGAAGATGGCGAACCTCCCCGGCACGGCGTGCAACAACGTGACCACCAACGGCGGTCGCGCGAGCTACCTGCAGACCGGCTACATCACCGGCGGCGAGTGGGGGCAGGCTTCGTCCACGCTCGAATACACGGGCAGCGATTTCGCGATCTCGCGCTTCGCGGGAGCACTCGGCGATACCGCCACGCAGCGCATGCTGCTGGGCCGCTCGGCCTACTGGCAGAACCTGCTCGACACCGCGCTGACGCCGCCGCTGATCGCGGCGCGCCAGTCGAACGGCGCGTGGATTCCCGAAACGCCGGGCAGCGGCGACAACTATGTGGAAGGCAATGCCGAACAGTACACGTGGATGGTGCCGTACGACGGCGCCGGCCTGTTCGCACAGCTCGGCGGCAATGCGGCGGTGACGTCGCGGCTCGACCAGTTCTTCACGGTGCTCAATGCCGGCCTGAGCCTGCCCAACTTCTACATGGGCAACGAGCCGACCTTCGAGGTGCCCTGGCTCTACAACTGGGCCGCGCAGCCGTCGGGTACGCAGCGCGTGGTGCAGCAGATCCTGGGCAGCGCGTTCGGCACCGGCCCCGACGGCCTGCCAGGCAACGACGACCTCGGCGCCGTGTCGGGCTGGTATGTCTGGGGCGCGCTGGGCCTGTACCCGCAGATCCCCGGCGTGGCGGGCCTGGCGATCGGCAGTCCGCAGTTCCCTCAGATCGACGTACGGCTCGGCAACGGCCGCACGTGGCGGATTCGCGCCGAGGGCGCGCCCGCGTCCAATTATGTGCAGTCGCTGTCGATCAACGGTCGCACCCACGATGTACCGTGGATCGCCTACGACGACATCGCGAACGGCGCGACGCTGCACTTCGCGATGGGCAGCGCGCCGTCGCAATGGGGCAGCCGGAAGCAACCGCCGTCGTTCGGCGTGCCGGTGGCGATCAACGCGGTCGACAGCTACAACAATCGTGGCTTCAGCGCGGACGGCGCGACCAATCCCGACGGCCAGGGCGCGGACTTCGACGGCAGCCTGTTCAGCTACTCGCTGAATGCGCTGGCAGCAGCGGGCGTGCAGCCCGGCAAGCCGTTCGTGGTGGCCGGCGCCAGCGTGGCGGTGGCCGGCGGGCCGCTCTCGCTCGACAATACCGTGACCGTCGGCCAGACCGTGATGCTGCCGCCGGGACCGGCCGGCACCGGCGTGGTGGTGCTCGGCTCGTCCAACAATGGCCCGAGCAGCGGCACCGCGCAGCTGAATTTCGCGGACGGTTCGAGTCAGGCCGTCACGCTGACCTTCGACGACTGGACCCTGAACGGCGGCAGCGCACACGCCAGCGCGGCGGTCGCCGTCACGATGGCTTACCGCAACTCGGGCAGCGGCCAGCAGGACAACGTCAAGACCTACATCTTCGCGCAGAAGATTCCCGTGCCGCCCGGCAAGATGGTGACGAGCATCGTGCTGCCGCGCCAGGTAAGCGCCGGCAAGATGCACGTGTTCGGCATCGGCATGACGGCATCCTGACGCCCGCATGACCGACGGGGATACATCGGGCCTCCCGATCTATCCCCTCGCCGGCCGGCGCTGCTGTCACGCGATCCCCGGCCGCCGTGACGTCATCGCGCAACGGCAACGGTTTCGCGACATGCCCCGGCGGCAGCTCTTCTTGCTCATCGCTCCGCGTCGATGATTTCCATCGATGCGCGTCAACGAACCCGCCGTCGGGAACCCACGGGGCACCGGTAGACCGGCGCACCGGCCCGGCTTTCCCCCTGGCCCAAGCGAAACCTCCCGACTGGCGCTACCGCCAAAAACGAGCGCTCACTAACGTGTCGATACCGCGTGCCGCATGCGCGCCCGCGCCTTGCGCACCGCCCACCATTCGACAGGAGACACGTTATGGCAGACACGCTCACCGGCCCCGTCACGGCCGCCACGCTCGCGGCATTTTCCGACGCATTCAACCGGCACGACGCCAATGCGTTGATGGGCTTCATGACCGAGGACTGCGTATTCGACGCGGCCGGTGGCCCCGACATTCACGGTACGCGCTTCGTCGGCCGCGATGCGGTACGCGCCGCGTTCGAGGCCGTGTTCAAGACCTTCCCCGACGCGCACTGGGGTCACGGCCGCCACACCGTCGCCGGCGAACGCGGCGTCTCCGAGTGGGTGTTCACGGGCACGCACGCCGAAGGCTGGCGCATCGAGGCCGAAGGTTGCGACCTGTTCGAATTCCGCGACGGACTGATCGCCGTCAAGCGCGCTTTCCGCAAGGAACGGCCGAAGCAACCGGCCTGAGCGCGCCCCCCGGGCCACCATGCCCCGCGCGCATTTTGAAACGAATCATTTCATTTCATTCCACATTCCCCGGTAGCAGGTGGAATGGCTTGACCGGCTTTCCCAAGCAAATAGCATCTGGAACAAGACGTTCCGTTAATTGAACAATCGGAGACAACCCATGAGCGAACAATCCACTTCCCTGCGTGCATCGACCAGCGGCCCGCAGGACATGACGCCGTCCGAAGCCTTCGTCGAGACCCTCGCGGCCAACGGCGTGACCGACATGTTCGGCATCATGGGCTCCGCGTTCATGGATGCGATGGATATCTTCGCACCGGCCGGCATCCGCCTGATCCCGGTCGTGCACGAACAGGGCGCGGGCCACATGGCCGACGGCTATGCGCGCGTGTCGGGCCGCCACGGCGTCGTGATCGGCCAGAACGGCCCCGGCATCAGCAATTGCGTGACGGCGATCGCAGCGGCTTACTGGGCGCACAGCCCGGTCGTGATCGTCACGCCGGAAGCCGGCACGATGGGCATCGGCCTCGGCGGCTTCCAGGAAGCGAACCAGTTGCCGATGTTCCAGGAATTCACGAAGTACCAGGGCCACGTCACGCACCCGGCGCGGATGGCCGAGTTCACCGCGCGCTGCTTCGACCGCGCGCAGGCCGAGATGGGCCCGACGCAGCTGAATATCCCGCGCGACTACTTCTACGGCAAGGTCAAGGTCGAGATTCCGCAACCGCGCCGCCTCGATCGCGGCGCCGGCGGCGAGCAGAGCCTCGACGACGCGGCCGAGCTGATCGCGCAGGCGAAGTTCCCGGTGATCATCTCGGGCGGCGGTGTCGTGATGGCCGACGCGATCGAGGAATGCAAGGCGCTCGCCGAACGGCTCGGCGCACCGGTCGTCAACAGCTACCTGCACAACGATTCGTTCCCGGCGAACCACCCGCTGTGGTGCGGCCCGCTCGGCTACCAGGGCTCGAAGGCCGCGATGAAGCTGCTGTCGCGCGCGGACGTCGTGATCGCGCTCGGCTCGCGCCTCGGGCCGTTCGGAACGCTTCCGCAGCACGGGATGGACTACTGGCCGAAGGACGCGAAGATCATCCAGATCGACGCCGACCACAAGATGCTCGGCCTCGTGAAGAAGATCTCGGTCGGCATCTGCGGCGACGCGAAGGCGGCCGCCGTCGCGCTCACGCAGCGCCTCGAAGGCCGCACCCTCGCGAGCGACGGCTCGCGCGGCGACCGCGCCGACCAGATCGCGACCGAAAAGGCCGCGTGGGAAAAGGAACTCGACGACTGGACGCACGAACGCGACGCGTACAGCCTCGACATGATCGACGAGCAGAAGAACGAAAAGACCTTCAACGGCGGCCGCTACCTGCATCCGCGCCAGGTGCTGCGCGAGCTGGAAAAGGCGATGCCCGAGGACGTGATGGTGTCGACCGACATCGGCAACATCAACTCGGTCGCGAACAGCTACCTGCGCTTCAACAAGCCGCGCAGCTTCTTCGCGGCGATGAGCTGGGGCAACTGCGGCTACGCGTTCCCGACGATCATCGGCGCGAAGGTCGCCGCGCCGCACCGCCCGGCCGTGTCGTATGCGGGTGACGGTGCGTGGGGCATGAGCCTGATGGAAACGATGACCTGCGTGCGCCACAACATCCCGGTGACGGCCGTCGTGTTCCACAACCGTCAATGGGGCGCGGA
The DNA here is from genome assembly GCF_057439935.1 of Burkholderia cepacia complex sp. TUM26381. Taxonomy (NCBI): domain Bacteria; kingdom Pseudomonadati; phylum Pseudomonadota; class Betaproteobacteria; order Burkholderiales; family Burkholderiaceae; genus Burkholderia; species Burkholderia cepacia complex sp. TUM26381. The sequence goes on from NZ_CM172007.1 coordinate 2,136,511, forward strand.
GAAGAAGAACCAGGTCGACTTCTACAACCGCCGCTTCGTCGCCGGCGAACTCGACAACCAGAGCTTCGCGGCGATCGCGCGGGCGATGGGCGCCGAAGGGATCACGGTCGATCGTCTCGAGGATGTCGGCCCGGCGCTCAAGCGCGCGATCGACATGCAGATGAACGAAGGCAAGACGACGATCATCGAGATCATGTGCACGCGCGAACTCGGCGATCCGTTCCGCCGCGATGCGCTGTCGAAGCCGGTGCGCATGCTCGACAAGTACAAGGACTACGTGTGATGCCGCGTCGCTGACGCAAGCGCTGCCGGCCGTGCCCTTCCCGCACGGCCGGCACCCGGCCGGACGCCGTGCCCCGTGCGGGCCGCCGCATCCGGCCTTTTTTACTTCGAATTCCCGATGAAAGCCCTCGACCGCATTCTCGAATCCGCGCGCCGCCAGCCGATGCGCATCGCGCTGTGCGAAGCCGACGATCCGCGCGTGCTGCACGCCGCCGCGCGCGCGACGCGCGACGGCATCGCCCGCATCGTGCTCGTCGGCGACCGTGCCGCCATCCATGCGGCGGCCGCGCGCGACGCGATCGATCTCGACGGCACGACGCTCGTCGATCCGGCCGCCGCCGCGCACCGCGACGCGTATGCCGATGCCCTCCATGCGCTGCGCAAAGACAAGGGCATGACGGCCGACGCCGCACGCGACGCGGTGCTCGACCCGCTCTGCCACGCGAACCTGATGGTCCGGCTCGGCGACGCGGACGGCTCGGTCGCGGGCGCCGTGCATGCGACGGCCGACGTCGTGCGCGCGGCGATCCAGCTGATCGGCGTCGATCCGGCGTTCCGGATCGTGTCGAGCTTCTTCCTGATGATGCTGTGCGAGCCGTTCCACACGATCAAGGGCGGGCTGATCTTCTCCGACTGCGCGCTCGTCGTCGATCCGGACGCCAGCCAGCTCGCCGAAATCGCGATGGCCGCTGCCGACAGCGCGCACGCGCTGCTCGGCGAGGCACCGCGCGTCGCGATGCTGTCGTTCTCGACGAGCGGCAGCGCGCACCATGCGGCGGTCGACAAGGTGACGGCCGCGACGGCGCGCGTGCGCGAACTGCGCCCCGCGCTCGCGATCGACGGCGACGTGCAGCTCGACGCGGCGATCGTCGCGGAGATTGCCGAACGCAAGATCGCGCATTCGCAGGTCGGCGGCCATGCGAACGTGCTCGTGTTCCCGAGCCTCGAAGCCGGCAACATCGGCTACAAGCTTGCCGAGCGGATCGGCCGCGCAAAGGCCGTCGGCCCGCTGCTGCAAGGGTTGCGCCGGCCCGCGAACGACCTGTCGCGCGGCTGCAGTGCCGACGACGTCTATCACGTGATCGCGGCGACCACCGTGCAGGCGCACGCGGCCGCGCAGCGAGCCGCGGCCGGCGAGGCGGCACACGCATGACGGCAGACAAACTGGCGATCCTGATCGCGGTGATCGGCGCCGGCAGCTATTTCCAGACCGTCACGGGGTTCGGGCTCGGGATGATCGTGATGGGCGCGACGAGCGGCTTCGGGCTCGCGCCGCTCGCCACCGTCGCGACGCTGATGAGCGTCGTGTCGCTCGCGAACGGCGCGACCGCGCTACCCGGCCGGCTGCATCACATCGACTGGCGTGCGGTCGGCGCCGCGACGCTCGGCATCCTGCCGTCGGTCGTCGCCGGCGTGGTGCTGCTCGAATGCCTGAGCCGCTCGGCGGCCGACCTGCTGCAACTGATCCTCGGCGCGGTCGTGCTGTACGGTGGCCTGAGCGCGGCGCTGCGCCCGACGCCGTTGACGGAGCGCTCGGACAATCGCAGCTTCTTCGTCAGCGGCCTGTTCGGCGGACTGCTGAGCGGGATGTTCGGCGTGTCGGGCCCGCCGCTCATCTTCCAGTTTTACCGGCAGCCGCTGACGCTCGTGCAGATCCGCTGCGCGCTGATCGTGCTGTTCACGACGACCTCGGCCACGCGCGTGCTGTACAGCGCATGCGAAGGCCAGCTCGATCGCGATATCTGGCTGCTGGCCGCATTCGCGACGCCGGTCGTGATGCTGACGACGATCGCCGGTCGCCACTACCCGCCGCCGCTGTCGCCGGTCGCGCTGCGACGGCTCGCATTCGGCGTGCTGATGGCGATCGGTGTCGGGCTGATCGCGACGTCGCTGCCGCCGCTGCTGCATCGCGGCTGATTCCCCGTCTCTTTCACCGCCGCGCACCGATCCAGCGCGCGATTTCGACGAGCCGCTTCATGTCGGGCGCCGACACGAGATCGATCGCGAGCCGGTGCCGGTAGTACGGGCCGAGATCGAGCCCGACGCCGAGCCCGAGCACTTCGACCTGGCCGGCCGCCTCCTGTCGCGCAACCACCTGTTTCAGATGGTTGTCGAGATAGAACGGATCGTTCGCGAGCGCCGTCGCGCCGTCCATCGGGCTGCCGTCCGAGATCACGACGAGGATCTTTCTGGCCTCCGGCCGCGCCGCGAGCCGCGCGCACGCCCATTCGACCGCTTCGCCGTCGATGCCTTCGCGGAACAGGTCTGCCTTGAACAGCGCCGCAATGCCGGTGCGCGCATGCCGCCAGCGCGTGTCGGCATCCTTGAACACCAGGTGGCCGGTTTCGTTGAGCCGGCCCGGATGGCGCGGCTTGCCGCACGCGAGCCACGCCTGCCGCGCGCGGCCGCCGTTCCACGCGAGCGTCGTGAAGCCCAGCACTTCGGTCGCGAGCCCCGCGGCGTCGCCCGCGCGGGCCAGCGTGTCGACCATCAGCGCGACGCCGTCGATCCACGTCTTCATCGAGCCCGAACAGTCGATCAGGAACGCAATCGCGCAGTCCGCATGCGGCCGCACGCGTTCGAGCCGGAACAGCCGCCGTTCGGCCGGCGAGCTGACGAGCTGCGCGAGCCGGCGGCCATCGAGGCGGCCATGCTCCTCGCCGAACGACCAGCCGTCGGCCTGCGGCACGACGAGCGCCGCACGCAGCACGCGGGCGAGCCGGGTGACGTTGATCCGCTGCGCGGCGACCTGCGCATCGAGCCGGTCGCGGTACTCGCGCAGCAACGCCGCGCGGATCTGCGCGGCCGGCCGCAACTCGCGGTCGTAGCGCGTCGTGTACGCGCGATAGACGGCGCCGCCGCCGTGCAGCACGACGCTGTCGCCCGTCTCCACCAATGCCGGCAAGTCGATGCCCGTGTCGTCGAAATCGACCCACAACGAGAAATTCGTAAGCGCATCGTCCTGCTCGCGTGCGTCTTCGGTCTCCGGGTCGACGACGGCCGCACGCGCGTCCCGGATCATCGACGCAATGCGCCGCGCGAGCGCCAGCGCATGTTCCGCGAATTCACGCTGATCGTGCCGGCACCGGCGCAGCCCCGCGAGTTGCACGCCGATCTCGGGCACGATCGCTGCGCGCGACGCTTCGATCAGGTCTTCCGTTTCCTCGAGCACCGGCCAGCCCGTCAGCCGCGACCACGCGATCTGCGCGACCGTGTAGACCAGCATCCCGACATGCGTATCGGCCTGTCCCGACCGGTGAAACGCGCGCGACCAGGTTTCGAAGCGATGGCGCAGGTTCTGCACGACGCCGCGCATCGCGGGTGGTGCAAGCGATTCGCAGCGCAGTTGCTCGAGCATCTCGAACAGCACGCGTTCGACGGGATCGCTGCCAGAGAACGCGCGATGCAAATCGGCATCGGAATGCAGGATGCGCAACGCGACGCCATCGGCCGCGCCGCGCCACGACGCGAGATCGTCGTCGGCGGCCTGCGCGCGCAGGTGCGGCGCATGGATCGGCAACGGCCGCAGGTCGCGGCACACGCGGCCCGCGCGGTAATGCAGCGCCGCATCGCGCGTCAGCGCACGCACGGTCGACGCGCCGAGCGCTTCGCGCGCGGAGGCACGGCGTGCCGCATCGCGACCGGCGCTCACCGCCCCGCCCCCGGCTCGCCGCCGCCGGCACGCGACGCGACCGCCAGTTCCTCGCCGAAGCAGCGCTGGTAATACTCGGCGACGACCGGCCGCTCGGCGTCGTCGCACTTGTTCAGGAACGTGAGCCGGAACGCGAGCGCCGGATCGCGGAAAATCTCGCAGTTCTCGGCCCAGTTGATCACCGTGCGCGGCGACATCAGCGTCGACAGGTCGCCGGTCGCGAAGCCGTTGCGCGTCAACTCCGCGAGGCTCACCATCGATTCGAGCAGCGGGCGGCCGGCTTCGTCCGCGAGTTCCGGCACGCGGGCGCGCACGATGCCGATCTCCTCGTCGCGCGGCAGGTAGTCGAGCGTCGCGACCACGTTCCAGCGGTCCATCTGCGCATGGTTGAGCATCTGCGTGCCGTGATAGAGCCCGTTCAGATTGCCGAGCCCGACCGTGTTCGCGGTCGCGAACAGCCGGAACGACGGGTGCGGATGGATCACGCGGTTCTGGTCGAGCAGCGTGAACTTGCCGTCGCGCTCCAGGACCCGCTGGATCACGAACATCACGTCGGGCCGCCCCGCGTCGTATTCGTCGAAGATCAGCGCGACCGGCCGCTGCAGCGCCCACGGCACGATCCCCTCCTGGAATTCGGTCACCTGTACGTCGTCGCGCACGACGATCGCGTCCTTGCCGACGAGGTCGAGCCGGCTGATGTGGCCGTCGAGGTTCACGCGCACGCACGGCCAGTTCAGCCGCGCGGCAACCTGCTCGATATGCGTGGACTTGCCGGTGCCGTGCATCCCCTGCACGAGCACGCGGCGGTTGCGCGCGAAGCCCGCGAGGATCGCGAGCGTCACGTCCGGGTTGAAGCGGTACGCATCGTCGACATCGGGCACGTGGTCGTCGCGCGCGCTGAATGCGGGCACCATCAGGTCCGAGTCGAAACCGAACCGTTCGCGGACCGACACCATGCAGTCCGGCTTGTTCGTCACCCCATCCATTGCGTTGCGCTCCTGTCGTTGCGTGTTGCGCAGGCGTCGATCGCGCCTGCGTCGATCCTGTTTACGGAACGATTCGTTCCGTTGCCGAAAATGCGTGCCGGGTTGCCGTGCCCGCCGCCCCGCGCGGCCGGCCTGCCGGGCCGTTCGGTACAATGGCCGCAGTCCAGTTTCCGGAACGCCCGACATGCTGCCCGCGGATACGCCCACGCTGCGCGCCTTCGCGCTGCTCGAACATCTCGTCCAGGCCGGCGACGCCGTGTCGCTCGCCGATCTCGCGCGCGACGTCGATATCCCGAAGGCATCGCTGCACCGGATGCTCGCGTCGCTCGAAGCCGGCGGCCTCGTGATCCGCGAGCCGGGCCGCAAGAACGCGTATGCGATCGGGCCGCGCCTCGCGCGACTCGGCACCGGCGTGATGCTGCATGCGGGTGCGCGCCGGCTGCGCCACGCGATCCTCGAGCGGCTCGTCGCCGATCTCGGCGAAACCTGCAACCTGACCGCGCTGCACGACACCGAAGTCGTTTATCTCGACCGCGTCGAGGCCGACTGGCCGCTGCGGCTCGACCTGAAACCGGGCTCGCGCGTGCCCGCTTATTGCAGCGCGAGCGGCAAGCTGCTGCTCGCGCTGCTGCCGCGCGACGAACGCGCCGCGCTGGTGCGTGCGATGGCGCTGCCGCGCCACACGCCGAACACGATCTCCGACCCCGAGCTGCTCGAAGCCGAACTCGACCGCACCGCGCACAAGGGCGTCGCGATCGACAACGAGGAATTCGTCGCGGGTATCGTCTGCATCGCGGCGCCGATCCTCGGCGACGACGGCGCGTGCATCGCCGCGGTCGCCGTCCATGCGCCGGTGTCGCGCGCGCCGCTGTCGCGGCTGCTCGACCATGTGCCGCGCCTGCAGGAAGCGGCCCGCGCGCTCGCGGACACCTTCTAGTACGGCGCGGCCGCTCGCTTCCAGCGTCATGACGCGCGCTGGTAGTAGATGTTCTGCGGATGCCGCGCATCCGCGAAGAAGAACCAGCGTTCCGCGACCAGCCCCGCATACTGGATCACGAACGCCGCGCCGAGCGCGACGGCCGCCGCGACCGGTGTCGGCGCGAGTGCGCCGGCCCCCGTCAGCACGAACGGCACCGCGAACGCACCGATCAGGAAACCGGCCTTCACCGCGCGCAGCGTGCCGTTGCCCTGCCCGTGAAAGAATTCCTTCGTGTTGAATGCGCTGGCCGTGAAGCCGCGCGACTTCTGCTCGACCTTCTCGCTGCGGATCCCCGTCGCGCTCTGCACGGTCGACTTCGGCCGCAGCCGTGCATTGCGCGCGAGCGACGCGAGCCGTGCGACGCAGCCCGCGAGCGTCAGCACGCAGGCGGCCACCGCGAGCCGGCCGACCAGCGCCGGCGCGAGCCATGCCGCGCAGGCCGTCGCGAGCGTGCACCCCGATGCGCAGCCAAGCAGCACGAAGTTCACCAGCGTCAGCGGGCTCGCCCATTCCTGCAGGAAGCGCAGGCACGCGTAAATCATCGCGGTGCAGACGAACAACGCGACGCTCGCGAGCGCGCCCGCCGCGCCGATCAACAGCGTGCCGGGCCAGCCGAACAGGTGCGCGGCGCCATACGCGAACGCGCATGCGAGAAACACCGGCAGCGCGATGCATTCGCGCGACAGCCACGACGTGCGCCACATCGCGATCGCACGCCAGGCACGTTCGGGGTGGCCGAGATGGAAGAACGACGCGAACAGGCCAAGCACGCCGAGCACGACCGACAGCGCGGTGCCGGTCACATAGAACGCGGCGGCCACGTCGAGGCCGGCCAGCCGCGCCAGCGCCTCGACGATCACGAGCGTCAGCAGCAGGCCCTGTGCGGCGCCGCACAGCGTGGTGAGAAAAACGACCGAAAAGGCTGGGCGCATGGGAACTCCGTATGGTTCTGAATGAAATGCGTCGCGCTCAGCGCGGCGTCGCCAGCGACACGAGATCGATGTCGCCGCGCGACGCACGTGCCTCGAACGAATCGTCCTCGTTGCGTCCGTCCGACGCGCTGCCGCATCCGCCGCTGCTCCCGCAACCGCACGACGCTTCGGTCTTCACGCGCGGCAGGTAATGGTTCGACGGCCGCGTGCCCCATTCGGGCATCAGTGCATAGCCGCCGCGTTCGCGGATCGCGCGCGACACGTCCGATTCGGGATCGTGCACGTCGCCGAACAGCCGCGCCGACGTCGGGCACGCGAGCACGCAGGCCGGCTTGCGGTCGCGTTCCGGCAGCGCGTCGTTGTCGATGCGGTCCGCGCACAGCGTGCACTTCGTCATCTCCTTGCGGCCTTCGTCGAGCTCGCGTGCGCCGTACGGGCACGCCCATGCGCAGTACTTGCAGCCGATGCACTTGTCGTAATCGACCAGCACGATCCCGTCCGACTTGCGCTTGTAGCTCGCGCCGGTCGGGCAGACGGGCACGCACGGCGGGTCCTCGCAGTGCAGGCACGACTTCGGGAAGTGGATCGTGTCGGTCATCGGAAACACGCCGGCTTCGTACGTCTGCACGCGATTGAAGAACGTGCCGGACGGATCGTCGTCGTACGGACGCATATCGGCGAGACTGCCGGCTTCGCCCGACGTGTTCCATTCCTTGCAGCTCGTCACGCAGGCATGGCAGCCGACGCACACGTTCAGGTCGATGACGAGGGCCATCTGGGTCATGGTTCTGCTCCTTCGTTCAACGATCGTCGGACGTCGGGCCGGCCGACGCCGCGCGCCGCAGCCGCGCGGCGAATGCGCCGGTTCCCGCGAAATACGCCTGCACGCGCTGCAGCACGCGCGGCGTGCCGGGCAGCGCCGGCATCGGCGCGAACTGCGGCAGCGTCGTCGCCGCATCGGCTTCGGCCGGATAGATCCGCACCTGCACGTCGTACCAGCCGGCCTGCCCCGTAACCGGATCGGAGTTCGACATGCGCGCACCGGCGCGCGCCGCATCCGGCAACTCGTCGGTGATCACGTGGTTGAGCAGGAAGCCGCGCTGCGACTCGCCCGCGTCCGGCCCGAGATTCCATGCGCCCGACGCCTTGCCGATCGCGTTCCACGTCCACACGGTGCCGGGCTCGACGGCTTCGCTGTAGCGCGCACGGCAGCGTACCTTGCCCCACGGAGATTCGACGTAGATCCACGCGCCGTCGTCGATCTGCTGCGCGGCGGCCGTCACCGGGTTCACGAACAGGTGGTTCTCGCCGTGGATCTGCCGCAGCCACGCGTTCTGCGAATCCCACGAGTGGTACATCGCCATCGGCCGCTGCGTGATCGCCGCGAGCGGATAGCGGTTCGCATCGGTCAGCCCGCTTTCGAGCGACCGGTGCCAGAACGGCAGCGGATCGAAATAGCGCGCGATGCGCTCGCGCAGATGGTCGGGCGGCTGGCGGCCCGACGTGCGGCCCTGCGCAGCGAGCCGGAATTTCTGCATCACGTCCGAGTAGAGCTGGATCACGATCGGCACACCGAACTTGCGCATGCCGTTGTCGACCGCCCACTGCATGTACGGGCCGTTGCAGTTGCGCATGTACTGCAGCGGCTCCGGCAACCGGTGGTGGTACACGCAGTTGTTCTCCGCGTAACGCGTCCACTGGTCGGGGTTCGGCTCGCCGACGACGGCCTTGTCGCCGTCCTTGCCGCGCCAGCCGATCAGGAAGCCGGTGCCCGAATTCGGCGCGGTCTGGAAGTTGATGACGAAATCCGGATAGTCGCGGTACTTGCGCTGCCCGTCCGCGGTCGTGAAGGCCGGAAACTTCAGCCGGCTCGCCAGCTCGATCAGCACTTCCTGGAACGGTTTGCATTCGCCGGTCGGCGGCACGACGGGCACCCGTACCGAATCGACCGGCCCGTCGAATTCGGAAATCGGCCGGTCGAGCACCGACATCACGTCGTGCCGTTCGAGGTAAGTCGTGTCGGGCAGGATCAGGTCGGCGAACGCCGTCATCTCCGACGCGAACGCATCGCACACGACCAGGAACGGGATCCGGTACTCACCGTCGTCGCGCTTGTCGACCAGCATCTTGCGCACTTCCGTCGTATTCATCGACGAATTCCACGCCATGTTGGCCATGAAGATCAGCAGCGTATCGATCGGATAGGGATCGCCGCGCCACGCATTGGTGATCACCGAATGCATCAGTCCGTGCACCGCGAGCGGGTATTCCCACGAGAATGCCTTGTCGAGCCGCGCGGGCGTGCCGTCCGGATGGACGAACAGATCCTCGGGGCCGGCCGGCCAGCCGAGCGGGCCGGTCGCGAGCGGCGTGTTCGGCTTGATCTGGTCGGGATCGTTCGGCGGTTTCGCCGACGGCGGCACCGCGCGCGGATACGGCGCCTTGTGGCGAAAGCCGCCCGGGCGGTCGATCGTGCCGAGCAGCGACATCAGCACCGCGAGCGCACGAATCGTCTGAAAGCCGTTCGAGTGCGCGGCGAGCCCGCGCATTGCATGGAACGCGATCGGCACGCCCTTCACCGTCGCATGTTCCTTGCCCCACGAATCGGTCCATCGCACCGGCAATTCGATCGCGTGCGCGCGCGCGACCGTTTCCATCTCGCGGGCGAGGCGACGGATCGTATCCGCCGCGATGCCGGTGATGTCGGCCGCCCATTCGGGCGTGCAATCGGCCACCTGTTCGCGCAGCAGCGTGAACGACGGTGCAACCGGCGTGCCGTCGTCGAGCGTGTAGCGGCCGTCGAGCGCAGGCTCGGCGCCATCCGTGTGGTGCAGCACCGCGCGGTTCGTCTTCGTGTCCCACCACATCCGGTTCTGCGGATACAGCGGGTTGACCTCCGGCGCATCGGCATCGCGCACGAACAGCCCGGACGTGTCGGCATCGGCACGCAGGTCGATCAGCTCGCCCGCGTTCGTGAAGCGAGACACGAATTCCATGTCGAACGCGTCGCGCGCGATCAGCTCGTGCATCAGCGCCATGAACAGCGCGCCGTCGGTGCCCGGGCGGATCGGAATCCACTCGTCGGCAATCGCCGCGTAACCGGTGCGCACCGGATTGATCGCGATGAAACGGCCGCCCGCGCGCTTGAACTTGCCGAGTGCGATCTTCAGCGGATTCGAATGGTGATCCTCCGCGGTGCCGATCATGAAGAACAGCTTCGCGTTGTCGAGGTCGGGGCCGCCGAATTCCCAGAACGAGCCGCCGATCGTATAGATCATCCCGGCCGCCATGTTCGCGGAGCAGAACCCGCCGTGCGCCGCATAGTTCGGCGTGCCGAACTGTTTCGCGAACAGGCCCGTGAGGGCCTGCATCTGGTCGCGGCCCGTGAACAGCGCGAAGCGCTTCGGGTCGGTCGCGCGCAGGTGCGACAGGCGCTTTTCGAGCACGTCGAACGCGACCTCCCACGACACCGGCTCGAACTGGGCATCGCCGCGTTCGGCGCCCGGCTTGCGCATCAGCGGCTGCGTGAGCCGCGCGGGCGAATACTGCTTCATGATTCCCGACGAACCTTTCGCGCAGATGACGCCCTGGTTCAGCGGATGCTGCGGATTGCCGTCGATATAGCGCACTTCACCGTCGCGCAGGTGTACGCGGATGCCGCAGCGGCATGCGCACATGTAGCACGTCGTGGTCTTGATGTCGGCCTGCTCGTCGCGCTCGCGTGCCCGATGTTCCATCGTCTGTCCTCGTTCGCGGATGACGGTGCGCCCCGCCGGGGCGCACCCGTGAATCGGTTCATCCATGCTATGCCGGCAGGCGGCCGACATAAAGTCGCATCCTCCGATCGGTCCTATCGGGCGGCCTGATAGTTGGCCGCGACATCCATCGGATCGCCCGCCGGATCTGCACGCGCGAAGGCCCGGCGCGCGCACCGGGCCTTCGGCGTCATGCGTTACCGCCCGTTACCGCGGCGGATACGCAAGCAGTTCGCTGTCGTCGAGATGCTCGCGACGGCTGCGGCGCGTCAGCCCGTATGCGACGACCAGCACGCCGAGGCTCGCGACGCCGAGCCACAACGGCTTGCGCTGGTCCGGGATGAACGCCATCGCGACGAGAATGCCGATCATGCCGACGATCGCGACCCAGGTCAGGTACGGATACGCCCACATCTTGACGCGCAGCTTGCTGGCGGCCACCGGGTCGAGACGCTTGCGCAGGCGCAGTTGCGAGAACGCGATCAGCACGTACACGAACAGCGCGACGGTGCCGTACGAATTGACGAGGAACGCGAACACGGTGTCGGGCGACACATACGACATCACCACCGACGCGTAGCCGAACACCGTGCCGAGCAGGATCGCGCGCACCGGCACGCCGCGCTTGTTGACCTTCGCGAGCGCGGCCGGCGCGTCGCCGTGGCGGGTCAGCGCGAACAGCATTCGCGATGCCGCATACAGGCCCGAGTTGAGCGCGGACAGCACGGCCGTCAGCACGATCGCGTTCATCACGTTGGCGGCGGCCGGCAGGCCCATCACTTCCAGCGCGCTCACGTACGGCGTGGCCATCTGCGCGGAATTCCACGGCACCAGCGCGACGACGAGCGCGACCGACCCGACGTAGAACACCAGCACGCGCGTAATCACCGAGTTGGTTGCCTTTGCAACGGCCTTGGCCGGCTCCTTCGCCTCGGCCGCCGCGATCGTCACGATCTCGGCGCCGAAGTAGAACCCGGTGGCCGCGACCGCCCCGCTCATCACCGGCCCGATGCCGAGCGGCATGAAGCCGCCGTGGCCGAGCAGCGTCGGCAGCACGGCCGTGGTGTGCATCGACGCAGGCCACAGGCCGAGCACGTAGAGGCCGCCGAGGAACAGGAACACGATGATCGCGCCGACCTTGATCGACGAGAACCAGAATTCGAACTCGCCGTAACTGCCGACCGAGATCAGGTTCGTGAGCGTCAGCACGACCAGCAGCGCGAGACTGATGATCCAGGCCGGCGTGTCGGGCAGCCAGAACTGGATCAGCTTCGCGCCCGCCACCGCTTCGAGCGCGACGACGATCACCCAGAAATACCAGTACATCCAGCCGGTGAGGAAGCCCGCCATCTTGCCCGGCCCGCGCCAGTTGCCGAACGCGAGCCGCGCGTATTCATAGAACGAGCCGACGGCCGGCATCGCACAGGCCATCTCGCCGAGCATCCGCATCACGAGCACGACCAGCCCGCCCGTAATCAGAAACGACAGGATCGCGGCCGGCCCGGTCTGCTGAATCACCACGCCGCTGCCGACGAACAGCCCGGCACCGATCACGCCGCCAAGCGCGATCATCGTCATGTGGCGCTGCTTGAGCCCACATTTCAGGTCACTCTGTTCCATCGAGGGTTGCATGTCTTCTCCATATCCAGTTGTCCGGCGCCGCCCGCGCATCACCGTCGGGTGAACGCGAGCGCCGCCGGCGACGGCGCGTGCAGGGGCGCCTGCAGCCCCGGCCGCACGGATTTCCGTTGCTTTTCTTGTGTTGGATGGCCCGGTGCGAGCGCGCTGCGCCGGGCCGGATGCACCGCGTTCAGGGTTTCTCGTCGTTCCTGAAGTACGACACGTAGAGCATTCGCTGCCCGAGGCGCCGGAACGGCGCGAACGGGTGGCCCGGCAGCGGCGACGTGAAGATCGGCAGCGTCTGGCGTGCGCCCTTCCCCGCGATCTGCTCGGCAAGGCGCCGGCCGGCCTGCTGCGAGTACGACACGCCGTTGCCGCCATAGCCGAGCGCGTAGTACACCGACTGCCGCGGATCGGGCTGGCACACGCGCGGCATCATGTCGTGGCTCACGTCGACCCAGCCCCACCACGAATAATCGATCTGTACGCCTCGCAGCGCGGGAAACTTGCGCGCCATCCCTTCCTTCAGCAATTCGAAGTGGCGCGGGTTCGGCGCATCGTCGCCGGTGATCGCGCTGCGGCTGCCGATCTGCAGGCGGCGATCGGGCAGGAACCGGTAGTAGAAGCGCAGCGTGCGCGTATCGGTCAGCACCTGCGTCGTGCGGAAATTGCACGCGTCGATCTCGGCGTCGGTGAGCGGCCGCGTGACCATCGAATTCGACAGGATCGGCATCACCTTGCTGCGCAGCGACGGATGCAGCGTCTGCGCGGTGTACGCGCCGGTCGCGATGCCGACCGCACGGGCCCGCACGACGCCGCCCGGCGTACGCAGATGATGGACGCCGTCGATCGTCTCGAAACCGAGCACCGGGCTGCTCGTATGCACCTTCGCGCCGGCTTCGCGGGCGAGCCGCAGGTAGCCGAATGCGAGCTTCAGCGCATGGATGCCGATGCCTTCCGGCTCGTGCAGCGCGCCGGCCGCCTCGTGGTCGTCGATGAATTCGCGGCGGAACGTCTCCGCGCTCAGCAGTTCGGACGGATAGCCGAACACGTCCTTCCACACCTTCGCCTCGGCCGCGAGCTTCGCCATGATGCGCGGGCGATGCGCGATCAGGAAATGGCCGCCCGGCTGCGGTTCGCAGTCGATTTCCGACACGAGCGACTTGAAGTGCTCGAAGCCCTCGAGGATCTCGTCGTGCATCTTCAGCGCAACGTCCTTGCCCCAGCGTTCGATCCACTGCGAGCGCGACAGCCGGCCCGACGCGTTCTGCCCCTGCCCGCCGTTGCGGCTGCTGCAGCCCCAGCTCGTGCGGTTGGCCTCGAGCACGACGGCCTTGATGCCGTGATCCCGCGCAAGGCACAGCGCGGTTGCGAGGCCCGTGTAGCCGGCGCCGATGATCGCGACGTCGACATCGAGATCGCGCGTGACGGGGCCGTCGTCGGGCGGCGGGGTGCCGGCCGTCGCGACCCAGTAGGTCGGCGCGTACTGCTTGCCGCACCCGGGGCCCGGCGACACGAGCGGATCGTAGGTCGGGTCGTAACGCGTATCGTTCGGCCGGGCGCCGGCAAAGCCGCTCGCGGTGCCTTCGATGGAACGGGTCGACATGATCAGCCCTCCGACACGGGCGTGCCTGTTGCGCCGCAACGGGCGCGCGAGGCGATTGGACTGACTGATGCGGGGCGCGTGCCCGCCGCGCGGGCGAATGCTGCCGACTGCCTGTAGGTCATGCCTGTCTCCTGATCGTGCTCTTCGGGTCGATCGTGTGCAGATGCTTCAATGCGGCGATCTGTCGAGGCAAGTGTAGGCAGGCCGATTTTTCGCAGGTAGGTCCAGTGGACCGCATTCGCTTGGACCAGCGTGCGGGGCCTGCGGGCGGACCAGCGCGGCGGGCAATACGAGCCAACGCGGGGCGACCGGCGGCGAACGGCAGCGCGGCGCGCGGAGCCGCTGGCGACCGGTTCGCCGATACGACCCCGCGCGCCGCGCCGCCCCGCCCGGCGCAACGTCACGTCGCGCGCACCGCGACGCCGGTCAGGTTGCCGCGTTTCTCGATCGCCCGCGCGGACACGATCGACAGGAGTGCAGACAACATCACGTAAACCCCGACGAGCCAGGGCGCGCCGCCGTTCACGCGCAGCAGCGCGGTTGCAACGATCGGCGTGAGGCCGCTCGCGAAGATGCCCGACACCTGGTAGACGAACGAAATGCCCGTGTAACGCACGTTCGCGTCGAACAGCTCCGCGAACAGCGCGGCTTCCGGCCCGTACGCCATCGCATAGAAGATCCCGAACGGGATCACCAGCGCGAGCCACACGGCGGGCAGGTTCGTCGACTGCGTCTGCAGCAGCCAGAACGCGGGCAGCACCGACAACCCGCACAGCGTCGCGCCCCACCGGTACACGCGCGCACGGCCCAGCCGGTCCGACAGGCCGCCGAACACCGGGATGAACACGCACATCACGACGGCCGCGCTCATCACGCCGAGCAGCGCGTCGCCGCGCGAGATCGACAGGTTGCGCGTCATGTAGCCGATCGAGAACACCGCGAACACGTTGAAGAACACGCCGTCGATATAACGCGCCCCCATCCCGAGCAGGATCGCCTGCCGGTAGTTGGCGAGCAGCTCGACGACCGGCAGCTTCGTGTCGCGCCGCTGACGCTTGAGCGCGACGAACTCGGGCGTATCGGCCACCCGCGTGCGGATGTAGAAGCCGACCGCCACGAGCAGCAGCGACGCCGCGAACGCGACGCGCCAGCCCCACGCGAGGAACGCGGCGTCCGGCAGCACGCGCGACAGCAGCGCGACGACGCCGGCCGCAAGGCACAGCCCGATCGCAAGGCCGATCTGCGGCAGGCTCGCATACAGCCCGCGCCGGTGCGGCGGCGCATATTCGTACGCCATCAGCACCGCGCCGCCCCACTCGCCGCCCAGGCCGATGCCCTGCAGCACGCGCAGCGTCAGCAGCAGCACCGGCGCCCACATGCCGATCTGCGCGTAGGTCGGCAGGAACGCGACGCCGGCCGTCGACACGCCCATGATCAGCATCGTCAGGATCAGCGCGGACTTGCGCCCGACGCGATCGCCGAGATGGCCGAACAGCAGGCCGCCGAGCGGCCGCGTGACGAAGCCGACCGCGAACGTCGCATACGCGAGCATCGTCGACACGAACGCGTCGTCCGCCGGAAAGTACTGTTTGTCGAACACGATGCCGGCGACCACGCCGTACAGGAAAAAGTCGTACCACTCGACGGTCGCGCCGATCACGCTGGCCGCGGCCACGCGTCGGACGACCCGGGAATCGATTGCCATGCGAGCTTCTCCAGGTAAGGATGCGCCGCAACCTGCCCCGGCGCCGTGCCGGCGGGGGCATCGATGAGCGCGCGGCGGCCGTCCGGGCGCAGGAGCACGGGCCGCGCGGGCGCCCTGTCCTACGCGACTGCCTCGGCGGCCGGCGCGACGCTGCGGCCGCGATCGGCCTCGCGCGCGTCCTCGAGAATCATGTCGGACGCCTTCTCGGCGACCATCACGATCGGCACGTTGGTATTGCCCGATACGAGCGTCGGCATGATCGAGCAGTCGACCACGCGCAGCCCGCGCGTGCCGTACACGCGCAACCGCTCGTCGACGACCGCGAGCGGATCGCTCGCGACACCCATTTTCGCCGTGCCGGACGGATGGAAGATCGTCTGGCCGTATTCGCGGCAGAACTCGAGCAGTTCGTCGTCGGTCCGCGCGTCGGCGCCGGGCCGCACCTCGCGCTTCATCAGCGGCGCCATCGGCTCGGTGGCCGCGACGCGGCGCGCGAAGCGCACGCCGGCCACCGTCGTGCGGCGGTCGCGCTCGGTATCGAGATAATTCGGCTGGATCGACGGCGCGTCGCGCGCATCGTCGCTGATGATCCGTACGGTGCCGCGCGATTCGGGCCGCAACTGGCAGATCGAATACGTGCAGCCCGGAAACGGATGCACGCTGCCGCCGGCCGAATCGGCCGACAGCGTCGAGAAATGGAACTGGATGTCGGGCGTCGCCGATTCGTCCGGCAATGCGCGGCAGAACATGCCGCCCTGGTTGATGCCGATCGCGAGCGGGCCGCCGCGGAACAGCGCCCATTGCAGCCCCATCTTCGCGCGGCCGACCCACGAATGCAGCGCGTCGTTGGTCGTGATCGGCTTCGTCACCTCGTAGATCAATCGCACCTGCAGATGATCCTGCAGGTTCTCGCCGACGCCCTTGCGATCGGCAACGACCGGAATCCCGTGCCGGTCCAGCAGCGCGGCCGGCCCGACGCCCGACACCTGCAGCAGCTGCGGCGACTGCAGTGCCCCGGCCGCGAGGATCACCTCGCGCAGCGCCCGCACCTCGTGCACCTTGCCGTGCTGCACGTAGCGCACGCCGGACGCCTGCGCGCCGTCGAACAGCACCTTCAGCGCCTGCGCATCGGTTTCGATGTGCAGGTTCGGCCGCCCGCGCGCGGGCTTCAGGTACGCGACGGCCGTCGAGCAGCGCAGCCCGTTGCGCGTCGTGAGCTGGTAGTAGCCGACGCCCTCCTGGTCGCCCGTGTTGAAATCGTCGACCGTGCGCACGCCGAGCCGGTTCGACGCGGCGACGAACGCATCGACGAGTTCATGGCGCTGCCGGATCGCCGACGCCCACAGCGGGCCGCCGGTGCCGCGCGTCGGCCCGTCGCCGAGCGTGTTGTGTTCGAGCCGCCGGAAATACGGCAGGCACTCGCGCCAGCTCCAGCCGCGATTGCCGAGCGCGGCCCAGTGATCGTAGTCCTGCTGCTGCCCGCGCACGTAGATCAGCCCGTTGATCGAGCTGCTGCCGCCGAGCGTGCGGCCGCGCGGCCAGTACAGGCGGCGGTTGTGCATGTTCGGGTCGGGATCGGTATGGAAGCCCCAGTTGTAGATCGGGTGGAACATCGTCTTGCCATAGCCGATCGGCACATGGATCCACATGTAGTTGTCGGCGGGGCCGGCCTCCAGCAGGCACACCGTGTGGCGGCCGCCGTCGGACAGCCGGTTGGCGAGGACGCAACCGGCCGATCCCGCGCCGACCACGACATAGTCGAAGCTGCGTGTCATTCCGTGTCTCCGTTCCGGGTATGAGAAAAATCCGGTATGTTTCGTCCAAATTTATGGAGCACACGAAGCGCGTACAAGCCGATTTATTGTCCGTGCCGTGAATGTGGTACAAAAACCGTTCAATTCGTTTCATTTCTGCCGGACACGACCATCCCGGGACGCACGCCGATCCCGACGGAGGAGACACATGCGCGACACCGCCCCCGCGCCGCCCGATGGCGCGCCCGCCGACGACGCACGCGTGCTGCGTGCGCTCGCCGTGCTCGAAGCACTGGCCTCGGCCGGGCAGCCCTACACGCTGTCGCAGCTCGCCGCGCGGCTGCACATCCCGAAGGCGACGCTGCTGCGGCTGATCGAATCGCTCGAAACGCGCGGCTACGTGATCCACATGCCCGACTCGCGCGGCCACGACCGCGGCATCGCGCTCGGGCCGCGCGCCGCGCAGTTCGCGCTCGCGGCACTGTCGAACAACACGTTCACGCGTGGTTGCCGGTCGGTGCTGCGCGCGCTCGTCGACGTGCTCGGCGAGACCTGCAACCTCACCGCGCTCGACGGCGACACGGTGCTGTACGTCGAACGCGTCGAGACGACCGAGCCGCTGCGGCTCGAGATGCGGCCCGGCATGCGCGTGCCGCTGCATTGCACGGCGAGCGGCAAGCTGTTCCTGTCGCAGATGAATGCGCTGGAGCGCAACGCGATGCTGGCGCGGCTCACGCTGAAGAAGATGACCTACCGGACGCTGACCGATGCGCAGTTGCTCGCGGCCGAGCTCGACCGGCTCGCCGCGCGTGGCGTCGGAATCGACAACGAGGAATTCGTGCGCGGAATGGTGGCCGTCGCGGTGCCGGTGAAGGATGCCGCGAGCGGCCGCGTGCTCGCGGCGCTCGCCGTGCATGCGCCGACCGCGCGTGCGACGCTCAACGACCTGCTGGAGAACGTGCCGAAGATGCGCGACGCGGCCACGCGGCTCGCGCCGCTGCTGCATGGGGCCGACGGCGTGCCGCCGGGCTGAGGCGGCCGCACGCGCTCACCGCTTCATGCGAGGTGGTAGCGCAGCCAGAAGGTTTCGCGGCACGCGTTGTCGAATGTCAGCCGCGACGGGCTGATCGGCTGCGCATCGGGATGATGGAGCACGTCGTAGTCGATCCAGCATTCGGCGCACAGCAGGTCGGACGGCGCGCGGTCCTGCTCGACCGAGCGGCGCACGATCGCGCCGTTGTCGAAACGGTATTCGGTTTCGTCGCGCGTGACCTCGACCTCGTCGTCGGTCCAGCGGTCGTGCGACGTCGCGTGCGACACGATCTGCACCGGCCCGGCGAGCCCGTGGATCGCGGCGACGTAGGAAATGAGCTTGTCCATGGCGAGGCGGCGAACTGGCGGATGGCCGTTTCGCGCAACGCATGCAGCGCGAAACGGCCCGAGCGGCGAGTATAGCCGCGCGCCGAAGACCTTGCCGCCGACGGGGATTCGCGCGCTGCGCGCCCGGCGCGAACGTCGCGCGCCAGCGCTCGCCCGTGCCGTCGCCGGCCACGTGCGCGAGTGCGCGCGAGATGCCGGTCGACTACCCGAACAACGCGTGCACCGCGTCGAGGTGCGGCGCGAGAAACGCCGCGCTATCGGTCTTGCCGGTGAACACGTCCGCTGCCCCGTCCGCCATCACGAAACGCATGTCCGTGACGCCCAGATAACCGAACAGCGTTCGCAGCCACGGCTCGAGGAAATTGCGCTGCGCCCGCTCCGCGTCCGGCCCGTAGAGCCCTCCCGCCGCGATCACGAAGGTCGCGCGTCGCCCGCCGAGCAACCCGCGCGGCCCGGACGACGTCGTTTCGATCGTCTCCCCTTGCCTGACGATGTGATCGAGCCAGAGCTTGAAGTGCGCGGACGGCCCCCAGTTGTGCATCGGCACGCCGATCACGTATTCGTCGGCGTCGCGCAGCTCGGTCGTGAACGTCGTCGACAATGCCAGCATCTCGTTTTGCTGCCCGGTACGCAGGTCCGGCGGCGTGAAGTTCGCCGCGATCCACGCCGCGTCGATCGGCGGCATCGCAATGCGACACAGATCCCGTTCCACGACGCGCCCGCCGGGACGCGCGCGCAGCCAGTTACGCGCATACGCCTGCGTCAGTTGGCGCGAAACGGACGCATCGCCCATTGGGCTCGAATCGATTTGCAATAACTTGAACATCGGAATTCTCCGGTTGAAAGCGATCCGATGTTATTCAACCCAAAGGTTGACTGTCAACCTTTGGGTTGAATATAATGCCGCCATGAGTCTCTCCACGAATCCACACGATCGTTCGCCCGACAGGCTGGACGCCATCTTCAGCGCGCTTGCCGATCCGACCCGGCGGTCGATACTCGGACGGCTGCGCGACGGCAGCCTGACCGTGGGCGAGTTGGCGGCGCCGTACGGCGTGAGCCTCAATGCGATCTCCAAGCACGTCAAGACGCTCGAGAAGGCGGGGCTGATCCGCCGCGAAATCCGGGGGCGCGAGCACGCGTGTCAGCTCGACGCGGCAAATCTCAAGGAAGTCCAGCAGTGGCTCGACCATTACGCCGAGTTCTGGGGCGAGCGGCTCGACGCGCTCGACCGGCATCTCGCCGCCAAGCGAAAACAGAAGCCGCCCCAGTCATGAGCGGTCATGCGATCACGGTCCGCAAGCTGCTTCATGCGTCGCGCGACGACGTGTTCGACGCATGGCTGGACGCGGACGGCCTGTGCGCGTGGATGCTGCCCGGCACGATGAAGCATTGCGACGCGATGCTGGAGCCGCGCGTCGGCGGACGCTTTCACATCGTCATGCGCTCGTCGCGCATCGAGTACACACACTCCGGCGAATACCGGGTGCTGGAGCGCCCGTCGAAGCTGGTATTCACGTGGCAGTCCTCCTACATGAACCAGCAGGAAACGCTCGTCACGATCGATCTGTTCGACCGCGACGGCCTGTGCGAACTCGTGCTGACGCATGAGCGCGTACCGTCCGAGCTTGCGCCCAAAGGCGTCTCGATCGGCTGGCGGCAAATGCTGGACAAACTCGACGTGTCGCTACAGTCGCCGGGCGACGACACGATTGCGCGGCCGCGGACCTGAACCGCCGGGCCGCGGCCCTTCCCGCCCGCGCTACGCGTCGAGCGCGAGCAGCGCGAACGTCGCGAGCCAGTGCTCGCCCATGTAGTCGCCGGCCACGTGCGCGAGCGCGCTCGCGAGGTGCCGGTCGGCCGCGTCGAGCAGCTTCGCGCGTCGTGCATCGCCTTCCGGCAGCCCGCCGGCCAGTGCGCGCTGGCACCACGCGCGGCTCAGGTTCAGCCCGTCGAGGTGCGCGATCTTGCCGTCGCTGCGATCGCTGACCGTCGCCGGTTCGAACAGCGTTGCCGGCTCGCCGCGCGCGAGGTCGGGCAGGAAGCGCGCGAACCAGCCGTCGAATTCGGCTGCCGGCAGCACGCGTCGCATCAGCTCGGCTTCCATCAGCGCGGGCGACAGGAATTCGTCGCCCGACGGCTCCCACGCCTGGCACGCGACGTCGTTCAGGTGCCAGCGCTTCGCGGTATCGACGATCAGCGCCGCGAGCCCGTCGCGCTGCGTATCGCGTGCGAAATCGAGCGTGAGCGCCAGCGCGAACGCGGTGTTGAAGTGCGTCCCCACGCGCAGCGGATACGTCGCTTTCGGCAGGAAGGTCTCGAAGCGCGACACGAACAGGTCGGTGAGCGGCGCCATCGTCTTCGCCCAGCGCGCGGCCTGCGGCAGCGCGCCCTTCAGCGCGAGCCGCTCGAGCTGCGCGGATAGCGCGAGCAGCCACGCCCAGCCGTATGGCCGCTCGAAGCCGCTGTTGTGCGGCAGCGCGAGATACGCGCGTTCGCCGGCGACGTTCGCGTCGGTGAAATGCGCATCGACGGTCGCGACGATGCGCTCGGCCTCCGGCAATGCCGGGTAGCGCTCGAGCACGCTCAGCACGAGCCAGTAGCCGTGCACGCACGAGTGCCAGTCGTAGCTGCCGTAGAAGATCGGGTGCAGCGCGCGCGGCCCCTGCACGTCGTGCGGCCCTTCGAGTGAATGCGTGAGCTTGTTCGGATATTCGCGGGTCAGGTGCGCGAGCGCGAGCGACGCGAATGTCGAGGCGAGTTCGGGGGTAAGTCGGTCGGTCATGTGGGCATCTCGTCAGAAGCGGAATACGAACGCATACATCAGCAGCGTGTTCACCGCGAGCAGCAGCACGGCTGTCGGCCACTGCGCCTTGATCACGCCGTTCTTGTCCTTCAGTTCGAGCAGCGCCGCCGGCACGATGTTGAAGTTCGCGGCCATCGGCGTCATCAGCGTACCGCAGAAGCCGCTCAGCATCCCGATCGCGCCGACGATCGCCGGGTTGCCGTGGAACTGGTGGACGATCAGCGGCAGGCCGATGCCGGCCGTCATCACGGGAAATGCGGCGAAGCCGTTGCCCATGATCATCGTGAACAGCGCCATGCCGATGGTGTACGCCGCCACCACCGCGAACGGCGAATCGATCGGCACCCATTCCCTCACGAGCCCCGACACCACGCCGCCGACGCCCGCGACCGCGAACAGCGAACCGAGCGCCGCGAGCATCTGCGGCAGGATCGCGGCCCAGCCGACCGCGTCCATCGTGTGGCGCGCTTCCTTCACCGCATGCACGGGCGAATCGCGCAGCATCGCGAGCGCGACCACGAACGCGACGATCGTGCCGAGCACGAGCGAGATCAGCGTCACGCTCTTCGCTTCGACGAACGGGACGTGCTTGAGTGCGAACGTGCCGATCAGCGTGACGACCGGAATCAGCAGCGCGGGCAGGAACAGCCGGTTGCCGAAACGCTGCGCGAACGTCTCGCGCCGCGCGGCCGCCGCTTCACCGGCCTCGTCGGACTTGCCGCGCCCGAGCTTGCCGGAGCCGGCGATCACCGCCAGCGCGATCGCGAGGCAGCCCGTCACGAAATGCGGCAGCAGCGCGCCGAACAGGAACGTGACCGCATAGATCGCCCAGAACGCGAAATTGACGACCCGGCGCGGGTTCGTGCGGTCCGTCAGGTTGAAGCACGCGAACGCGGCGAACATCAGCCCCGCGAGCGTGTACAGCGATTCGAGGCCGATCATCGCGCGCCCCCCTGCTTCACCAGGCCGAAGCCGCGCGTCAGCCGGCGGTCGAGCAGCGCGAGGCGCGTGCAGTGGATCAGCAGCGCGGCGATCGCGGTCGGGATCGCCCACACCGACAGCTGCAGCGGCTCGATCGAGATCCCGTTCTGTTCGAGAAAACCCTTGATCAGCAGGATCGACTGGATCGCGATGAAGATGTCCTCGCCGAAGAACACGGCGACGTTGTCGACGCCCGACGCATGCGCGCGGATCTGCTGGCGGACCGACTCCGGCAGCTCGCCGTGCCGGCTGACGGCCGCGGCTTCGGCCATCGGCGCGATCAGCGGCCGCACCATCTGCGCGTGGCCGCCGAGCGACGTCAGGCCGAGCGCGGCCGTGGCCTGGCGCAGCACGAAGTACAGCATCAGCACGCGGCCCGTGGTCGCCGCCTGCACGCGCGAGATCATCCGCTTCGCCTGCTCCTTGAGCCCGTTGCGCTCGAGCAGCGCGATCACCGGCAGCGTCAGCCAGATCAGCCCCATGTAGCGGTTTTCGGTGAATGCCTTGCCGAACGCACTGACGATGTCGACAAGATTCAGCCCGCCCGCGAGCCCCGTCGCGAGCCCCGCGATCGTGACCACCAGCAGCGCATTGAAGCGCAGCGCGAAACCGATCACGACGATCGGCACCCCAATCAGCACCAGCATTTCCCCTCCTTGTGTCGGATGCGCGCCACCCAGGCAACGCGCTGCCGGCCCGGTTTCGACCGGGCTCGGACGGCGAAATCTAACACGAGACTTTATCGATAAAAAGTCGACAATTTGCCGGATCGGGTAAACGTTGAAGCGTGCAAGCACCGTGCCGGGGCCATGTGTCGGCCGTGTTTCATTGGACGAATCGATGGCGGGCCAGCCATCGCGGGCACGTTGGCCGCCGGTCGTGACACCGCGCAGCGGGGAAGCCTGCAACGGGCCGCCGCGCATGGCGGAGCCGGGGTGCGCCGACTACACTGGAAAGCATCGGCAACGGACGGGAGAGCCGCCATGATTGACGTATTCCAGACCATCGGCAGCCGCGCGTTCTCCGCTCATCTGGCGAAGGACGGGATGGTGACGCTGATGGAACAACGCCATGAAGTCGACCGCGTGACGCTCGCGACCGCCTATGCCGCGCTCGTCGAGGAGGCCGAGCAGGAAGGCGACCTGCGCGACGCGACGGTCGAAGGGATGATGCGCGCGCTGATCCAGGGCTACGCGCGCAGCCATTGACGACGCGGCCGCGCAGCCGCTGCGCGGCCCGATGCCCGGTACGGCCCGCTACGCGGCCGGCGTGCCGGCGCCCATGCCGAACCACCGGCCCTCGCGCAGTTGCCGGTAATCGGCCTGCGTGAAGATCCTCAGCAGGTTCGCCACTGCGCCGTTGCTGGCGCGGTCGCATTCCGTCATGAAGGCTTCGACCTCGTCGCGGCCGGCAAACAGGATCGTGCTGAAGTAGCGTTCGCGCTGCGCGTCGGACAGGTTCGTCGCGCTCAGCTGGTACGGATGATGAAGCGCCGCGAACAGGAAGTAGTAGCGTTCGGCATCGTCGCTCAGCACGCGCAGCGCATCGGAATCGATCGGGAAATCGCGGTGGAACGATGCATGCCCGCTCTCGATGTCGATCCTGTACAGCAACCGGCCGTCCCGCTCGATCACGATCGGCGCGTACGGGTCGCGGCTGAGCCGCAGGGTGTCGGGTGGCGTCATGGCGTCCGTCATTGCACGGTCAAATCCGCGCGCATCGCGTCGAATTCCGGCTTGTGCGCGTCGAAACCCGCGGCGGGCGCCGTATAGGACAGCCCGTACACGGTCGTCTCGCTCATCGTCGCGACGAGGATCTGCCGGATCGCCGTGCCGTCCGCACGATGCATGTCGCAGGTCGTCGCGAGCCCCGGGCGGCCGCCCAGCGGCGCCTGCCCGGCCGCCGTGCATTGCGTCGTCCAGCCGCGACTCCGGTAGCCGTCGACGATCACGTGCTGCATCGTGTCGAATTCGCGATCGAGGCCGGCCGCACCGTGATCGGTCCGCACGATCTGCATCAACGAAATCATGGCCTCGGCCGCGCCCGTCGCGTCGCGCTTCAGCGCGACCGCATTCGAGCCGGGCAGCGTCTTGCCCGCGCGGGTCGTCAGCGCGGGGCCGGCCGCCACCTCCCAGCCCGACGGCCAGGGGACGGCGGCGGGCGTTTCCGCAACCGCCGCGGCGGACGCGATGCACAGCCACGCGGCCATTGCCCGCAAGGGCATTTGAAAACGTGATGTCTCGTTCATGTCGTTCAGTGTGGTTCGCTCGACGGGGATTCCAGGCGCACGGCGCGCCATGATCGCACGGCATGCCGGCGACGGGCCAGCGGCGACCGGCTGTCGCGAGGCGCCCGCGGCGCACCTGGCCCGCCCGAGATCCGTCGGCCGCCCGCGATATGCCGCACAGTCATAGAGGAAACGCACTGAAACCGCACAATGCGCGAATTTTTCGATTGCCGCCGCCCGCGCCGCATGACAGCATGCGGGGCGTCGCCAACCCAAAAGAATGCCGTGCCGTCCGGCCGCCGAAGCCGCCCGGCGGCGCCGAACAGGCAAGCCCTCCCATGAACCCGGCCACCCTCCAACATTACGAACCGACCGGAGAATTCCGCTTGTGAACATCGGCATCGTCAACGACCTCCCGCTTGCCGTCGAGGCGATGCGCCGCGCGATCGCGCGACGGCCCGAGCACCGTGTGCTGTGGGTCGCGACCGACGGCGCGCAAGCCGTCGAACTGTGCGCCACGCAGCCACCCGACATCGTGCTGATGGACCTGATCATGCCGAAATTCGACGGGATCGAAGCGACGCGGCGGATCATGCGCTCCGAACGACCGTGCGCAATCCTGATCGTGACGAGCTGCATCGGCGCGAACGCGTGGCGCGTGTTCGAAGCGATGGGCGCCGGTGCGCTCGACGCAGTCGATACGCCGCGGCTCGGCGACGGCGCGGCCGGCGACACGACGAAGCTGCTGCTCGCGAAGATCGACCAGATCGGCCGCCTGCTCGACGCGCCGGGCGGCGCGCGCATCGCCGGCACGGCCGCCCGCGCCGGCGGCGGCCCGCTGATCGCGATCGGCGCCTCGGCCGGCGGCCCCGGCGCGCTCGCGTCGATCCTCGGCGGCCTGCCGGCCGATTTCAATGCGCCGATCGTGATCGTGCAGCACGTCGACCGCGCCTTCGCCGAAGGCATGGCGCAATGGCTCGACGGTCAGACCCGGCTCGCCGTGCGCGTCGCACGCGAAGGCGACCGCCCGCAACCGGGCGTCGCGCTGCTCGCCGCGACCGACGATCACCTGCGCATCACGCGCGCCGGCACGCTCGAGTACACGCGCGAGCCGGCCGCCACGCCGTATCGCCCGTCGGTCGACGTGTTCTTCAACAGCCTGACCGAGCACTGGCCCGGCCGCGTGATCGGCGTGCTGCTCACGGGGATGGGGCGCGACGGCGCAATCGGCCTGAAGGCGCTGCGGATGAAGGGCTACCATACGATCGCGCAGGACGAGGCGACGAGCGCCGTGTACGGGATGCCGAAGGCGGCCGCGACGCTCGGCGCGGCGCGCGCGATCCTGCCGCTCGGACGCATCGCGGGCGAGCTGGCGGCGCTCACGCGGATCTGAGCCCGACGATGAACATGCGCAACACCCATGCCGGCCCCTGCTACAACCGCAACAACCCGCATCGACCATGACCATTGACCTGACTCGCCCGCCGGGCGGTCCGACCGCGCCGCACGCCGACGTGCCGGCGATGGTGCTGCTGGTCGACGACCAGACGATCGTCGCGGAAGCGATACGCCGCGCGCTCGTCGACGAGGAAGGCATCGACTTCCACTACTGCCCGCGCTCGGACGACGCGATGGCCACCGCGATCGAGACGCGGCCGACCGTGATCCTGCAGGACCTCGTGATGCCCGGCACCGACGGGCTGAGCCTCGTGAAGGCGTACCGCGCGAACCCGGCGACGCGCGACGTGCCGATCATCGTGCTGTCGACGCAGGAAGAGCCGGTAATCAAGAGCGCCGCGTTCGCGTCCGGCGCGAACGACTATCTGGTCAAGCTGCCCGACCGCATCGAGCTCGTCGCGCGCATCCGCTACCACTCGCGCTCGTACATGAACCTGCTGCAGCGCGACGAAGCCTATCGCGCGCTGCGGCAATCTCAGCAGCAACTGCTCGAGGCCAACCTCGAACTGCGGCGCCTCACGCACTCGGACGGCCTGACCGGGCTGTCGAACCGGCGCTATCTCGACGAATACCTGGCTGCCGAATGGCGGCGCGGCACGCGCGAGCGCAGCGAGCTGTCGCTGCTGATGATCGATGTCGACAACTTCAAGCTCTACAACGACACGTACGGGCACGTGTCGGGCGACAGCGTGCTCAAGCAGATCGCCTCGACGATCGAGCGCTGCCTCGGGCAGTCGGGCGATCTCGCCGCGCGCTTCGGCGGCGAGGAATTCGCGGTCGTGATGCCGGCCACGTCGCCCGGCGCCGCGCGGCTGCTCGGCGAAAAGATCCGGCTCGCGGTCGAGGCGCTGCGGCTGCGGCACGCGCATTCGTCGACCGGCAACACGGTGACGATCAGCATCGGCGGCGCAAGCATCGTGCCCGCGCCCGGCCTGCCGACGACCGTGCTGATCGAGGCGGCCGACCGCGCGCTCTATCGCGCGAAGCACGAAGGCAAAAACCGCGTCGAGATCGATGCGACACCGACGCCGCCCGGCGGCGGGTTCGGCGCGCCGCGCGGCGAATGACCGTGCGCGCCGCGCTTACGCGGCGCCGAGCCGGCGCGCGTAGTCGTTCGGGTCCAGCGGGCGGCTGAACAGGTAGCCCTGCTGCATGTCGCAGCCGATCTGCTGCAGGAACCACGACTGCGCCTGCGTCTCGACGCCCTCTGCCGTGACCTTCATCCCGAGCGAATGCGCCATCGCGACAACCGCCTGCGTGATCGCGACCGAGTCGTGATGATCGGGCACGCCCGACACGAACGAGCGGTCGACTTTCAGGTTGTGCAGCGGAAAGCGCTTCAGGTACGCGAGCGACGAATAGCCGGTGCCGAAATCGTCGACCGAGATCCGCACGTTCATGTCCGTGAGCGCTTCGAGCATCGGCAGCACGGTGTCCGTGTCGTTCATCAGCAGTCCTTCGGTGATCTCGAGTTCGAGCGCGGAAGGATCGAGCCGCGTTTGCGCGAGACAGCGATCGACCGATTCGACGAGCCCTTCGTGGAACTGCCGAGGCGACAGGTTGACGGCCAGCATCAGGTCGGGCGCAATCGTGCGGCGCCATTCGGCCGCCTGCCTGCAGGCCGTTTCGAGCACCCACTGGCCGATCGCGACGATCAGCCCGGTATCTTCCGCCACCGGGATGAATTCCGCCGGCGACATCGGCCCGAGCTCGGGGCTGGTCCAGCGCAGCAACGCTTCGGCGCCGACCGTGCGCCCGCTGCGCGCATCGACGACGGGCTGGTAGGCGAGCCGCAGCATGTCCGACGCGAGCGCGCGCCGCAGCGACTGCTCGACCGCGAAGCGGCGCTGCAGCCGCAGGTTGAGCTGCGCGGTGAAGAACGTGAAATGGTTGCGGCCGCGCTGCTTCGCGTCGTACATCGCCGAATCGGCGTTGCGCATCAGCGTGACCGCATCGTCGCCGTCGCGTGGCGCGACGCTGATCCCGATCGATACGCCGAGCCAGTACTCGTTGTTCGCGATCGCGAACGGTTTCGCGATCGCGTCGATCACCTCGCGCGCGAGCACCGCGAGGCGGTCGGGATCGTCGCAGTCGTCGACGAGAATCACGAACTCGTCGCCGCCGACGCGCGTGAGCGCATACCGGCTGCCCGCGCAGGCCGCGAGCCGCGCCGCGACACTGCGCAGCAGCGCGTCGCCCGCGTCGTGGCCGGCCGTGTCGTTGACCTTCTTGAAGCCGACGAGATCGATGAACAGGATCGCGACGCGTGCCGGCCGGCCCGCATCGTGCCCGCCGAACAGCTCGCGCATGCGATCGGCGAGCCAGCGGCGGTTGTAGAGGCCCGTCAGCGCATCGCGCGTCGCCAGGTAGCGCAGCTGCTGCTGCGCTTCGCGCACGGGGCCGATATCGTTGAACGACACGAGCACGGAGTCGGCCTGCGTCTCGCCCGGCCTCACGATCGGCACCGCGTTGCCGCGCACCCAGATGATGTCGCCGTCCGCCAGGCCGAAACCGACCGTGTAGTCGAGCATCGGCCTGGCCGTCTCGAGCGCGAGCCGGCTCGGCCACGCATCGGGCGCGATCGGCGTGCCGTCCTCGCGCAGCTTGCGCAGGATCACCGTCGACAGCCGGCGGCCGACGAGGTCGCCCTTCACGCGCATCATCCGGTTCGCGCTCGGGTTGCTGGCGACCACGACGCCGTCGCGCGATACGACGAGAATCCCTTCGTTCAGGCTGTTGACGACGAGCCGGTGATGTTCCTCGCTGCGCGCCAGCTGCCGCGCGATCCGGTCCTGGTGCACCGCGAGCCCGACGCTGTTGCCGATGTCGCGCAACAGTTCGGTTTCCTCGTCGCTGGGCCGGCGCGGCCGGCGGTGATAGACGGCGAACGCGCCGAGCACGGCGCCCGAGTCGTCGAGAAACGGCACCGACCAGCATGCGCGCAGGCCCAGCGGCGATGCGATGGCACGGTAGTCGGCCCACAGCGGATCGGTTTCGATATCTTCGACAGCGACCATCCGGCGCTCGTACATCGCCGTGCCGCATGAGCCGGCCGCAGGCCCGATCGGCGCACCGTCGATCGCGGCGCTGTATTGCGCAGGCAACGACGGCGCCGCACCGACGCGCACGTGCACGCCGTCCGTATCGAGCAGCAGGATCGTGCACGATGCGCCGTCGCCGAGCAAAGCCTCGGCACGCCGGCAAACTTCGATCAGCAGTTCCGGCAGCGGGGTGTTGCGCGTGATCAGTCGCAGCACGCTTTGTTCGGACGCGAGCACTTCCGCCGCGAGCCCGAGGCTGTAACGAGAACTTTGCGGTTCGGTATTCAAGATGAATCCTGCCGTCTGTCCGACCGGGTCTGATGCGCCCGATTCGTTATCGATCTTCCGTGCCCTGTTTCGCCCCGGGTTTACGCCGATGCCCGGTGCGCCCCGTTTGCGCGCCGAGCCAAGGTGCGCCGAAATATATTTAACACCAATCCGTGACAACCGGCGTGTCCGCACACATCAGGGCTTACGCTCGGTTGCCGCTCGCCCGCCCGCGGCGGTCAGCTCGCCGGAAGGCTTGCGCGCCGCGCGACGGCCTCGGGCGCCCCGGCGCGCCGGCGCCGAAACCGGTTCGTCAGATTGTGACGGCGCGCGGCTCCGTTCCCGGTCAATCGCCGGCGCCGGGAGGCGTGCGCGTCACGGCCTTCAGCGCATCGATCGCGGCGGCGACCGACACGCTCGCGGGCGCCGCATACAGCGCGCCGACCGTATCGGGCATCGTCGACAGTTTCAGCGGCAGCCGGCCGACGCGCTCGCCGGCTCGCGTCGCCAGATCGAATGCGCGGGCCGACTGCACGAACAGGCACGGCGACTGTTCGGCGACCGCGCGGTTGGTCTGCCACGACACCGATTCCATCAGCACGGACGGCGGCGCCAGGCCCGCCTTCGCGAACTCGGCGTCGAGCGCCGTGCGCGCGGGCGACCCCAGCGGCGGCGCGATCCACGGAAACGCGGCCGCGTCGCGCCAGCCGATCCGCGCGCGCCCGAGCAGCGGATGGCGCGGGCCGCAGACGACGATCATGTCGTCGCGGTACAGCGGCGCGACGTCGAGCCCCGCGCGTAGCGCCGACGCGTCGAGCCGGCACACGAGCAGGTCGAGCTCGCGGCGCTGCGCCTGTGCGAGCATCCGGTCGAGCGTGTCTTCCCGCACGTTGAGCTGCACCGGGCGGCCGGCTTCCCGCAACCAGGCGAGCGCGCCCGGAATCAGCTGCGGCGCCATGTTCGGCAGCAGGCCGATCGACACCGGGCGGCCGGCGCCCGTGCGCAGCGCGTCGAACGCCGGCGCGACGCCGCGC
The DNA here is from genome assembly GCF_057439935.1 of Burkholderia cepacia complex sp. TUM26381. Classification (NCBI taxonomy): domain Bacteria; kingdom Pseudomonadati; phylum Pseudomonadota; class Betaproteobacteria; order Burkholderiales; family Burkholderiaceae; genus Burkholderia; species Burkholderia cepacia complex sp. TUM26381. Next base: position 2,166,976 of record NZ_CM172007.1, read on the forward strand.
ATGTCGGTCAGCACGCGGCCGATGCATTCGAGCAGCGCATCGCCGTACGCCGTCGGCGCGACACGCCGCGACGTGCGCTCGAACAGCGGCAGGCCGAGCGATTCCTCGAGCTCGCGCAGCCATTTCGACAGCGCCGGCTGCGTGATCGACGCCGCCTCGGCCGTGCGCGCGAAGCTGCGCGTGCGCCCGAGCGTGTCGAGCGTTTCCATGTCACGCACGCGCAGCCGGCGCAGCGCCTGCGCGATGCGCTGCTCGTGGGCCGGTGCGCCGGGCGGCGCGAGCGGTTCCGGGCGCGTACGGCCGGCCGGGGCGCGGGGGTCGAAGGTCACGGGCGTCTCCGTCATTCATGTTCGGCAGGTTATCGATCGATCCCGATCTTTCATCGATCGATACGCGATCCTGCCGCATAGTCGTCGGCATGAAAACCCCCGGCACGAGCCGGCACGACCAGGAGACAACCGACGTGAAAGACGATCAGGACACCCCCGCCCCCGAGCCCACCGCGCGGCGTCAGTTCCTCAAGCTGGCCGGCGCGGCGGTCGCGTCGGCCGGTTTCGGCGCCGACGCGCTGGCCGCGACGCCGCCGCCCGGCGCACCGGCCGCCGGCGTCGCGAACGTCGCCGGCGTCGATCCGGCGCCCGCGTTCCAGGGCGCGGCAACCGCACCCGCCACACCGCCCGCCGGCTACAACATCCTGTTCATCCTCACCGACCAGGAACGCCACTTCGACCGCTGGCCGTTTCCGGTACCGGGCCGCGAGGCGCTGCGTCGCGACGGCATCACGTTCATGCATCACCAGATCGCCGCCTGCGTGTGCTCGCCGTCGCGCTCGACGGTCTATACCGGGCAGCACATCCAGCACACCGGCGTGCTCGACAACGCGGGCGTGCCCTGGCAGAAGGACATGTCTCCGGACGTGCGCACCGTCGGCCACATGCTGCGCGATGCGGGCTACTACGCCGCGTATCTCGGCAAGTGGCACCTGAGCGCATCGATGCACGAAACCGCGAGCCCGTACACGGCGCCGGTGGCCGACTACAACCGTACGATCCGCGCGTATGGCTTCGACGACTATTTCGGCGTGGGCGACCTGATCGGCATGGTGCGCGGCGGCTACCAGTACGACGGGATCACGGCCGAGGCGGCGGTGAGCTGGATGCGCAACCATGCGCCGCGCCTCGCGAAGGAAGGCAAGCCGTGGTTCCTCGCGGTGAATCTCGTGAATCCGCACGACGCGATGTTCGTGAACACCGACACGAACGGCTCGACGGTGCAGGATGCGAACCATCCGATGCTCGGCAACGCGCCGCCGCCGAACGACGCGCTGTACCGCACGTCATGGCGCGACGTGCCGCTCGCGGCATCGCGACGGCAGCCGTACGACGAGCCGGGGCGGCCACCCGCGCACGGGATGTTCAACGCCGCGCATGCGAACCTCGTCGGGCGTTACCCGTTTACCGACGAACGCTTGCGCATCTATCAGGACAACTACTTCAACTGCGTCCGCGATTGCGACACGCACGTCGTGCGCCTGCTGCAGTCGCTGCAGTCGCTGGGGCTCGACGAGCGCACGATCGTCGTGATGACGGCCGATCACGGCGATCACATCGGTGCGCACCAGCTCGTCGGCAAGGGCGCGACCGCGTACCAGCCGCAGAACCACGTACCGCTCGTGATCCGCCATCCCGCGTATCCGGGCGGCATGCAGTGCGATGCGCTGACGTCGCACATCGACATCGCGCCGACGCTGCTCGGGCTCACCGGCCTCGACGACGCACGGCTCGCGACGATCCGCGGCAGCGCGCTGAAGGGGCACGACCTCACGCGCTGGCTCGCGAAGCCGGCCGACGCGAAACGGCATGCGGCGCGCGACGCCACGCTGTTCAACTACGCGATGCTGCTGTACTACGACAGCGAATGGATGCTGAAGGAACTGAGTACGCTGCGGCAGAAAGGCGTGCCGGAGGACGAGCTGCTGCGCCGCGCGCTGGCGCAACAGCCGGATTTCCGGTTGCGCGGCACGATCCGCAGCGTGTTCGACGGCCGCTACCGCTTCACGCGCTATTTCTCGCCGCTCGAATTCAACCGGCCGACGACGCTCGAAGCGCTGTTCGCGCGCAACGACGTCGAGCTGTTCGACGTCGCGAGCGACCCGGGCGAGATGCGCAATCTCGCAACCGACCGCAAGCGGCACGGCGAGCTGCTGCTCGCGATGAACGGCCGCCTGAACGACCTGATCGCGAGCGAAGTCGGCGACGACAGCCCCGACGTGATGCCGATCCGCGACGGCAAGGTGCAGGTGCAGATCCGCAAGCGGCACTGACGGCCTGAACGCAGCCGGCCAGGGCGCGCGGAACACCGCGCGCCGCCCGTCAATCCTTCCGGATGTGTTCGGCCAGGAAGTCGATCAGCAGGCGCACGCGCGGCAGCAACCCGCGCCGCGACGGAAACACCGCGTGCACCACGCCGCCCTTCGGCGCCCAGCCCGGCAGCACGTCGACCAGCATGCCGTTGCGCAGGTCGTCCTCGACGACCATGCACGGCAGCTGCACGATGCCGACGCCGTGAATCGCCGCGTCGCGCAGCGCGTGCATGTCGTCGGTCACGAAACGCGGGTGATGGCGCAGTTGCGCGTGCGCGCCGTTCGGCCCGACCAGGTGCCACACGTGATGCCGCGCCGGCCCCCAGTCGAGGCTCGGCGCGCCGATCAGCTCGGCCGGGTCGGACGGCACCGCGCGCCCGGCCAGCCAGTGCGGCGCAGCGACCAGCCGCTGCGGGCTGTCGGCGAGCACGCGCATCACGAGATCGCTGTCCTCGAGCGGCGGGAAACGCACGCGCAACGCGAGATCGAATCCTTCGCTCAGCAGGTCGACGCGGCGGTTCGTCGCCTCGAGATGCACGTGTACCTGCGGATGAATCGCCATGAAGCGCGCGACCAGCTCGCTCACGCGGTATTCGAGCAACGCGGTCGGGCAGCTGACGCGGACGATGCCGCGCGGCTCCGCGTGCCGCCGCTCGATCACCTCGCGTGCGGCGTCGGCCTCGACCAGCACGGCGAGACAGCGCTCATAGAATTCGCGCCCGGTTTCCGTGACCGTGAAATGACGCGTCGTGCGCTGCAGCAGCCGCACGTCGTACTGCGCTTCCAGCGCCGCGATGCGCCGGCTCAGCGTCGATTTCGGCACGTCCAGCGCGCGCCCGGCCTGCGTGAACCCGCCGTGCTCGACCACCTTCACGAAATAGTAGAGGTCGTTCAGGTCATCCATGATTGTTCCACCCATAGAACACTGACGGCATTTTAAGGGACTGGAACGCCGGTTGTTGCACGAATAGCATCCTGATTCGACGTGGATCGATGTCGTCGCGGCGGCCGGGATTTTTTCAGCGGGCGCCCTCGCCGGCCCGATCGATTCACTACGCTTGAAGCACTCGCCCGCCGCGTAACCGGCGCCGGACGTTTGCGACGGCGCGATCGCGCAGCCGCGGCGAGTGTCCCGACACCGCGGCCGCGCCACTCTGGCCCCACGGGATTCCACTTCACTTCCTGCACTGTCTCTGGAGGCAACCATGGCAAGCGAACCGGTTCGCGACCCCGCGAACGACCACCTGCTCACCCCGCAGAACGCGGCGTTCATCGTCATCGATTACCAGCCGGTCCAGGTGAACTCCATCGCGTCGATGGATCGCCAACTGCTGATCAACAACATCGTCGGCGCGTCGAAGGCGGCCGTCGCGTACGGCCTGCCGATCGTCCACTCGACCGTCAACGTGAAGACGGGCCTGAACAAGCCGCCGATCCCGCAGCTGCGCGCGGCGCTCGAAGGCTATCCGACCTACGACCGCACGAGCATCAACTCGTGGGAAGACGTCGAATTCCGCCGGGCCGTCGAGGCGACCGGCCGCAAGAAACTGATCATGACCGCGCTGTGGACCGAGGCATGCCTGACGTTCCCGGCGCTCGACGCGCTGAAGGCCGGCTACGAGGTCTACGTGGTGGTCGATGCGGTCGGCGGCACGTCGGTCGCCGCGCACGAAGCCGCGCTGCGCCGCATCGAGCAGGCCGGCGGCCAGATGATCAGCGTCGCGCAGCTGTTCTGCGAGCTGCAGCGCGACTGGGCACGCAGCGCCACCGTGCCGGCGTTCATCAACCTGTTCATCGAAACCGGCGGAACGGCCGGCATCCAGTTCTCGTACGACAAGAGCTGACCAGCCGGGCGCGCGCGGCCGCCGGTGTTTGCCGGCCGGCGGCGCGCGCCCGTGCCCGTGCCCGCGCCCTGCTCGTCAGCGCCGCCGCGGCCGCCCGGGCCGCGTTTTCGTATCCGTGATTCAATGTCGATGAAACCGGCGCCGCGCAGTCCGGCGGCACGGCGATATGCCCCCTCATCGAACGACCTTCACTGGATCACCATGACGAACCCTGCCGAAATCAAGGCGCTCGTTTTCGATGTCTTCGGAACGATCGTCGACTGGAGAAGCGGTGTCGCACGCGGCGCCGCCGCGTTCCTGGACCGCCACGCGCCGGCGCTCGACCCGTTCGCGTTCGCCGACGCGTGGCGCGCCGAATATTCGCCGTCGATGGAGGAAATCCGCAGCGGGCGCCGCCGCTACGTGCGGCTCGACGTGCTGCATCGCGAGAACCTCGTGCGCACGCTCGACCGCTTCGGGATCGCGGAGGTACCCGACGCCGAGATCGACGCGCTCACGGCCGCATGGCACCGGCTCGACCCGTGGCCCGATTCCGTCGCCGGGCTGCACCGGCTGAAGCAGCGCTACATCATCGCGCCGCTGTCGAACGGCAATATCCGGCTGATGGTCGACGTCGCGAAACACGGCGGGCTGCCGTGGGACGCGATTCTCGGCGCCGAAGTCGCCCGCGCATACAAGCCGTCGCCGAAGGTCTATACCGAAGCGGTCGAGATTCTCGGCATCGCGCCCGCCGAGCTGTGCCTGGTCGCCGCGCACAACGGGGACCTCGCCGCCGCGCGGCAACTCGGGCTGTCGACCGCGTTCGTGCTGCGGCCGACCGAGCACGGGCCCGCCCAGACCACCGATCTGAAAGCCGACGACGCGTGGGATTTCGACGTCAGGAACCTGAACGAACTCGCGGACCGGCTCGGCTGCCCGGGTTGAATGCCGGCTGCGCGGCCTGCCCCTTCGCCGCGAGCGCGAGGCGCCGCCAGTTGCGCGCCGCATACCGGTGGGCCTGCCGCAACGCGATCCACAGGCCGATCTGCCGCACCGGCCTGAAGAAGCCGCGCGCGCTGAACACGGTGCGCCGCTCGACCCGCGTGGTGCCGTCGCCAACGGGCGTCAGCGTGAATTCGTCCTCGAGCAGCCCGACCCAGTCGCGGCACCAGACCGTCGACGCCACCATCCGGTAACGCAGCCGGCGATTCTCGTCGAGCACGAGAATCCGCTGGTCGATCGTGCCGCGATCGGTCGTGCACTGGCGTGTGTTGCCGACGGCCGGCGTGCCTTCGAGCACGCGGCAGCTGACCGGCTTCGGCACGCCGAGGCGGAACAGCAGCGGCCGCGTGCCGTCCATTCGCGCCTGCAGGAAATGCGGCCACACATGTTCGGGCCGGCAATCGAACGTCCATTGCGAATGAATTTCCACGACACACTCCTCACGGCTGCCGGTGCGCACATGATGGCACAACCGTCCCGACGCCACCGTTACTTCACGACCGCTCGCCATGCGCCGCGCGCATAGACGAGCAGCAACGGCAGCAGCGCCAGCGCGAACAGCAGGCTCAGCGCGAGGACCCACACCGGCCACGCCTCGGGATTCCCCCGCGCCCAGTAGCGGTAAGGCACGCTCAGGAATCCGATTTCCATCAGCAGTACAGCGAGCGGCACGAACCCGTTCAGCACGGCCGCCATGCCGAAGCGGGCCGCGCCGTCGATCTTCCACCCGGCCCCGTAAGCCGCGATCAGGTAAATGAAATAGCCGAGCATCGCGACCATCACCGCGCCGCCGGCCAGCAGGCCGACACTGCGCACGCTGCGTTCGTGCAGTTGACTGGCGCCGGGCGGCAACACCACATCGATCTTCTCGCCGATTTCCGGCACGCCGCCCGAGCGAATGTTGCCCGGCAGCACGATCCGCTCGCCATCCGGCATCACGGCTTCCAGGATCGACGTGTACTTGATGCACCGGTAGCGCTCGGTCCGCCCGCTGCTGTCGCGACGCTCGCAGGTGTCCCACTCGGACTGGTAGGAGACGACGGTCGCCTCGTATTTCGGCGACACCGCCAATGCGTAGAGTTCGTCGCCGATCCAGTACGCGAACGGGAAACACAGCGACACCAGGCAAAAGCACACGAGCCACCAGAACACAACCGCGCCGCCTGCCCCGCCCTTGCCGCCGGTTTGCCGGCGCACCATGCGCGACGCGAGCCAGTAAGCGGCCACCCCGAATACGACCGCACAGACCACGAACACCTTGCCCGCATGCGTCAAAGCCATCTGCCTTTCCCCCGATAGCCGGTCGAATCGCCGCCGGCCGTTTTCTCATCCAAGGTGAAACGTGTCGCCGCCGTCGCGACCGGCACGCCGCCTGCTATGCCGGCTCGCCGACAAACTTCATCGCGCCCGATTCGCCCGACAGCAGCGCACGGTTCGCGTCCGCCGCCGCGCGCAGGTAATCCCACAGCGCGGTCACGCGCCGCAGCTTGCGCAGATCCTCGCGGCACGTCAGCCAGAAGCACCGCGTGACGACCACGTCGTCCGGCAGCACCGGCACCAGCGCCGGCTGCGTGGCCGCCATGAAGCACGGCAGGATCGCGAGCCCGCCGCCCTGCAGCGCCGCGAAATACTGCGCGATCACGCTCGTCGTGCGCAACCCGGCCGTCGCGCCCGGCACCGCGCGGTCCAGGTACAGCAGTTCGTTGCTGAACGCGAGATCGTCGACATAGCTGATGAACGCATGCTGCGCGAGATCGTCCGTGCACGTGATCGGTGCGTGGTTCGCGAGATAGTCGCCCGTCGCGTAGAGCCGCAACTGGTAATCGCACAACTTCGTGACCACGTAGGGCCCGCGCTCGGGCCGCTCGAGCGTGATCGCAAGATCGGCCTCGCGCTTCGGCAGGTTGACGAAATGCGGGACCGGCAGCAGGTCGACCGTCACGTGCGGATGCTCGGCGCGAAACTGCGCGAGCTGCGGCGCGAGGAAAAAGCAGCCGAACCCTTCCGTCGACCCGATCCGCACGTGGCCCGACAGCGCCTCGCCCGTATTCGCGACCTGGTCGCAGGCGGACTGCACGGTCGTCTCCATCGCGTCCGCGTAGGCCACGAGCCGCTGCCCTTCGGCCGTCAGCGTGAAACCGCCGGAGCGCGACTTGTCGAACAGCAGCGTGCCCATCGCGGCCTCGAGCGCGCGGATGCGCCGCGCGACGGTCGTGTAGTCGACGCCGAGCCGCTTCGCGGCGCCGCTCGCACGCTGCGTGCGCGCGACTTCGAGGAAGAAACGCAGGTCGTCCCAGTTCAGGTTGCCGGAAACCGGCTCGGTGGCATGTCGCATCGGCGAGGAAAAAAGGGCGGGAGTCTCCGGGCCGGCCGTCGATATGCATAAATGCACATCCAACCGGTTTCTTTATCGGTACATGATGAATCTGCGCATAACTATACTCGACCGTGACCTGCGGACCACGAGCCGCGGCACCCACCACGGAGACACCATGCAGACCCGATCCACCCTCGATGAGCATGCGACAGTCGCGGCGCCGGCACCTGCCCGCACCGCGAAGCACTACCTGCTGGCCGGCTGGGCCAGCATGGCCGGCACGACGATCGAGTGGTACGACTTCTTCCTCTACGGCACGGCCGCCGCGCTCGTGTTCAACCGCATCTTCTTCCCGTCGCTGGACCCTGTCGTCGGCACGCTCGCCGCGTTCGGCACGTTCGCGGTCGGCTTCATCGGACGGCCGATGGGCGGCATCGTGTTCGGCCACTTCGGCGACCGGATCGGCCGCAAGTCGATGCTGATGATCACGCTGCTGCTGATGGGCGTGCCGAGCATGATCATCGGGCTGATCCCGTCGTACGACAGCATCGGCTACTGGGCCGCCGCGCTGCTGATCGCGATGCGCTTCCTGCAGGGGATGGCCGTCGGCGGCGAATGGGGCGGCGCGGTGCTGATGGCCGTCGAGCACGCGCCGAAGGGCCGCAAGGGGCTGTTCGGCAGCCTGCCGCAAACGGGCGTCGGGCTCGGCCTGATCCTGTCGTCGGTCGCGATGGCCGCGGTCGCCGCGCTGCCGGAAGCCGACATGCTGTCGTGGGGCTGGCGCGTGCCGTTCCTCGCGAGCATCGCGCTCGTCGGCCTCGGCTGGTTCATCCGCGCGAAGGTGCCCGAATCGCCCGACTTCGAGAAAATGCAGCGTCAGGGCAAGGCCGAGAAGTCGCCGGTGACGGCCGCGCTGCGCCGCCATCCGCGCGAAGTGCTGACGATCGTCGGCGCGCGCGCCGCCGAGAACACCTGGTTCTACATGGTCGTCACGTTCGCGCTCGCTTACGCGACGCAGCAACTGCACCTGCCGAAAGCCGAGATGCTGCATGCGATCACGGCCGGCGCCGCGCTGTCGCTCGTGACGATGCCGCTGTGCGGCCACCTGAGCGACCGCATCGGCCAGCGCCGGATGTTCGCGATCGGCCTCGTGCTGATGTGCGCGTTCGCCGCGCCGTTCTTCATGATGCTCGGCACGCAGCAGACGTCGTACGCATGGTGGGCGATCGTGCTCGGCCTCGGCGTCGTGTTCCCGATTCTCTATGCGCCGGAATCGCTGCTGTTCGCGCAGCAGTTCCCGGCGGAAATCCGCTACAGCGGCATCTCGCTGTCGGTGCAGCTGGCCGGCGTGATCGGCGGCGGCTTCGCGCCGATGATCGCGACGTCGCTGCTCAAGGCCGGCGGCGGCCAGCCGCACTACGTGATCGCGTACCTCGTCGGCTTCGGCGTGTTCGCGCTCGTGTGCACCGCATTGATGCGTCCGGCGCGCGTGTGAGTTCGCCGGCCGCATCCGATCGATTTCAGTTCAGCCTGCTGCCCGCCGTGCGTGACTGTGCGGCGCAAGCAGACGCCCTTTTTCATCGCCACACCGTTTTCCGGAGAGTTCCATGAACGCCGCAGTTCCCCAGACCACCCTCGCCCTGCCCACCGCCAAGCTGCTGATCGACGGCGCGTTCGTCGAATCGCAAAGCGCCGAATGGGGCGACATCGTCAATCCCGCGACGCAGGAAGTGATCGGCCGCGTGCCGTATGCGACGCTCGACGAGGTCGACGCCGCGATCGCGTCCGCGCAGCGCGCGTTCCAGACGTGGAAGACGACGCCGATCGGTGCGCGGCTGCGCATCATGCTGAAGTTCCAGGACCTCGTGCGCCGCAATCTCGAGCGGATCGCGCACACGCTGACGGCCGAGCAAGGCAAGACGCTGCCCGATGCACAGGGCGACATCTTCCGCGGCCTCGAAGTGGTCGAGCACGCATGCTCGATCGGCACGCTGCAGCAAGGCGAATTCGCGGAGAACGTCGCGGGCGGCGTCGATACCTACACGCTGCGCCAGCCGATCGGCGTGTGTGCGGGCATCACGCCGTTCAACTTCCCCGGGATGATTCCGCTGTGGATGTTCCCGATGGCGATCGTCTGCGGCAACACGTTCGTGCTGAAGCCGTCGGAGCAGGACCCGCTGTCGACGATGCAGCTCGTCGAGCTCGCGATCGAGGCCGGCGTGCCGCAAGGCGTACTGAACGTCGTGCATGGCGGCAAGACGGTGGTCGACCGCCTGTGCACGCACCCGGATATCAAGGCGATCTCGTTCGTCGGCTCGACGCGCGTCGGCACGCACGTGTACAACCTCGGCAGCCAGCACGGCAAGCGCGTGCAGTCGATGATGGGCGCGAAGAACCATGCGGTGGTGCTGCCCGATGCGCACCGCGAGCAGTCGATCAACGCGCTCGTCGGCGCGGGCTTCGGCGCGGCCGGCCAGCGCTGCATGGCGACGTCGGTCGTCGTGCTGGTCGGCAAGGCGCGCGACTGGCTGCCCGAGCTCGTCGAGAAGGCGAAGGCGCTGAAGATCAACGCGGGCCATGAGCCCGGCACCGATGTCGGCCCGGTCGTGTCGAAGGCCGCGCACGCGCGCATCACCGCGCTGATCGACGAAGGCGTGAAGGCCGGCGCGAAACTCGAACTCGACGGCCGCAACGTGAAGGTGCCCGGCTACGAGCAGGGCAACTTCGTCGGCCCGACGATCTTCTCGGGCGTGACGACCGACATGTCGATCTATACGGAAGAAATCTTCGGGCCGGTGGTGGTCGTGCTCGAAGCCGACACGCTCGACGAAGCGATCGCGCTCGTCAACCGCAACCCGATGGGCAACGGCGTGGGCCTGTTCACGCAGAGCGGCGCGGCCGCACGCAAGTTCCAGAGCGAGATCGACATCGGCCAGGTCGGCATCAACATCCCGATTCCGGTGCCGGTGCCCTACTTCAGCTTCACCGGTTCGCGCGGCTCGAAGCTCGGCGATCTCGGCCCGTACGGCAAGCAGGTCGTGCAGTTCTACACGCAGACCAAGACGGTCACCGCCCGCTGGTTCGACGACGACGCGACGGCCGGCGGCGTGAACACGACGATCGCGCTGCGCTGACCGGGAGCCCGCACATGGAAATCGCATTCATCGGACTCGGCAACATGGGCGGCCCCATGGCCGCCAACCTGCTCAAGGCCGGCCACGCGCTGACGGTGTTCGACCTCGACGCGCACGCGGTCGACGCCGCGGTGCGCGCGGGCGCGACGGCGGCCGGCTCGCCGCGCGAAGCGGCGGCACGCGGCGCAGTCGTCATCACGATGCTGCCGGCCGCGCAGCATGTGCGCGCGGTCTACCTCGGCGACGACGGCGTGCTGGCCGGCGCGCGCGCCGGCGCCACGCTGATCGACTGCAGCACGATCGATCCCGGCACCGTGCGCGCGGTGGCCGAAGCCGCGGCACAACGCGGCTTCCCGCTCGCCGACGCGCCCGTGTCGGGCGGCACCGGCGGCGCGCAGGCCGGCACGCTGACCTTCATGGTCGGCGCGGACGCCGCGCTGTTCGAGCGCATCCGCCCCGTGCTGCTCGACATGGGCAAAAACGTCGTGCATTGCGGCGGCACCGGCACCGGGCAGATCGCGAAGATCTGCAACAACCTGCTGCTCGGGATCTCGATGATGGGCGTGTCTGAATCGATGGCGCTCGGCGCGGCGCTCGGCATCGATCCGGCCGTGCTGGCCGGCATCATCAACACGTCGACCGGCCGCTGCTGGAGCTCGGACACGTACAACCCGTATCCGGGCGTCAGCGACACGGCGCCGGCCGCGCGCGGCTATGCGGGCGGCTTCGCGGCGAACCTGATGCTGAAGGATCTCGGGCTCGCGACCGAAGCCGCACGAAGCGCGCATCAGCCGGTGTGGATGGGCGCGCTCGCGCAGCAGCTCTATCAGTCGATGAGCCAGCAGGGGCTCGGCACGCTCGACTTCTCCGCGTGCGTGAAGCTGTACGAGGCGCAGCCGGCCTGATCCGAACGGCCGACGCCGGACGTACGCCGGCCCGCGATGTGCGTCAACGCCATCGCGGGCCGGTTTGCATGCGGGGGAAGGAAAACGCGGGGCCGAATCGGGCACGGGCGGCACCGTCACGCCGCCGGTCGTTCAACCGCGCGGGTTCGATGCCGTCTCGAAGGTCGGATGGCACTCGAACGCGAGTTCGGAGCGCGCGTCGACGCTGGCGCGGCCGGACAGCGACTCCTGCTTCATGCTCGCGCGCATCCCGCGCTGCGTGCAGTAGTTGGCGGCTTCGCTGAGAGCCTTTTCATGGGCGTCGGCCCACGACGTCGACATGCCGACCGTGCGGGTCTTCACGGTGAAAACGTTCGGGTTCGACGTCGCGGCCACGTCGGAAGCGGTCGAACACGCGGCGAGCAAGCATGCAGCAGCCGCAATGGTCAACCATCGCAGGGTTCGAAAAGAGACTGGAATGGACATGGTGGGGGGCAGGCGCACGCCGTTGGACGTGCATTGAGCAACATAGGCGTCAGTATGCCTGCTCGATCGCCGGAGATCATGCCCCTTTCAGTGAACACATTGTTTCGAATGGTTAAACGATGGCCGGCTCAGGCAAGATTTACAGCCCTCGTCGGCCGCCGTTCTCGTCCTGCAGGTCATTTCGCCCTGCCCGCACGCCGCGCCGGGCGTTCAGGCCGGCGCGGCGCTCAATGCGCGCCCGCCTGCCGGATCCGCGCCGATGCTTCCGCCAGGTTCCGCCACGCCGGCTGCCCCGGCGCGTAGCGCGCCCGGATGTACGCGGCAAGCTCGGCCATCTGGCGGTCGTCGAACGCGTCGCCGAAGCCCGGCATGTAGCCGAGCCCGTCGGTGGCCGGCTGGTCGATCCCGTGGTGCAGCACGCGCAGCAGGTTGTCCGGCGTCGCCTGGCTGACGCTCGTGTTGAGCCCCATCAGCGGGCGCACGCCGAAATGCCCGACACCGCCCGATTCCGCATGACAGACCGCGCACGCCGCGTCGAACGCGCGGCGGCCGTTCTCGAGGCCGAGCGTCGCGACGGATTCCGCGCCGCGCGCCTGGCGGGTTGCCGCGTCCGCAGCGACGGCCGCATCGACCGGCGGCGACAGCGACGCCAGATAGTGCGCAATCGCCTGGACATCGGACTCGGGCAGCGCCGCGAGCCCCGCGACGACGGGCGCCATCGGCCCGGCCGCGACGCCGTGCTGCGCCGAGAAGCCCGTGCGCAGATAGTCGAACAGCGCGCCTTCGGTCCACGGCACGGGCGAGGCCGGCGACGCGACGAGCGGCGGCGCGGCCCATCCTTCCGCTTCGCCGCCCGACAGGTAGGCCAGGCCGCCCTTCTCCGCGCCCAGCGCGTTGCGCGGCGTGTGGCATGCGCCGCAGTGCCCGGCGCCGTCGACCAGGTACTTGCCGCGATTCCACATCGCGGAGCGCGCCGGATCCGGCGCGAACGGCCGCGTGTCGTGATACAGCCAGTTCCAGCCGGCGACGAGACGCCGCTGGTCGAGCGGGAACGGCAGTTTCGTCTTCGGCGGCACGTGCTTCACCGCCGGCTGCGACATCAGGTACGCATAGAGCGCGAGCAGGTCGGGCTCGCTCAGCTTCGCGAATGCCGTGTACGGAAATGCCGGGTACAGGTGCGTGCCGTCGCGCGAGATGCCTTCGCGCATCGCGCGTGCGAACGCCGGATACGACCAGGCGCCGATGCCGGTTTCCGGATCGGGCGTGAGGTTCGTCGTGTAGATCGTGCCGAACGGCGTATCGAGCGCGAGCCCGCCCGCGTTGGTCGCGCCGCCAGGCGCCGTGTGGCACACCGCGCAATCGCCGGCGAGGGCGACCTGGCGGCCGCGTTCGAGCATCGCCGCGCTCCACATCGCGCCGTCCGCGCCGCCGGACGCAACGGGCGCGATCGGCGCGGGGCCCGGCAGGATCGCGCACGCCAGCCCGATCAGCCCGCCGACCACGCCGCCCGCGCCGCCGCCTGCCAGCCAGCGGCGCCAGCGCGACGCGCGGCGCGGGGCCACGTGCAGCCCGTCGCCGGCATCAACCGGCACCGGTTGCGCAAGCGCCGCGCGAATGTGCGCGGCATCGAACGGCGGCGCACGAAAACGCACGCCCGTCGCGTCGTACAGCGCATTGGCAATCGCCGCGGCGGCCGGCGCCGCCGCCTGTTCGATCCGGCGCGCATCGTGCACGGACAATTCGCCGTGCGCACGGTGCGCCGCCGCGTCGAACGCCACCAGTTCGTGTGCGATCGCGTCCGGCCGCGCGCCGGCCCCGGTCTCGTCGTGCGCGGGCCGCGCGGACAACCGGGCGCCCAGCACCCGCGAAACCGCCGCCTCGATCTGCCACGCGGGCAAGCCGGCCATCGACGCGCCGCCCGGCTCGCCGGCGCCCTGCCCGGCCACGACGCGTCGCACCGCGACGTCGCCCGTCGCGCGATCGACGTCGAGATCGACGACCCAGGCGGTCCAGTGCGGGTCGCCGTCATCGCGGATATCGCCGGATCGGGCAGCGGGCGCGCCCGCGGGCTCGCCATCGAACGCAAAGCCGCGGCCGCTGACCCGCGACGGCGCATTCGCGCGGGCCGCGACCGGTGCGCCCCATGCGGCGCGTTCGCTGACCATCCGGATCGTCTCGCGCGGCCCCGCATCCCGCGCGGCATCGAGGTGCTGCAGCCGCAACGCGACCGGGTCGCGTCGCAACGCGCCCGCGAGTTCGTCGACGAACGATTCGCGCGCAAACACGTGTGCGTGACCGGGAATCGCGCCGTCGGCATCGGCCAGTTCGACCGACGTCTGCGCATGCCGGTAGACGAACGGCGACGCAGAGCCGGCATCCGCCGGTGCCGCCGCCTCGCGAGACTCGTGCGTGCCCGCGCCGGCCGCCTGCGCGCGATAGCGCCAGGTCGTCATCCGCCCGTCGGGCGCGGTCCGCGTTTCGATCTCGAACGATGCGTGCGCGGGCGCATCGCCGATCGGCCATTCGTAGCGTGCGCGGTGCGCGCGCAATGCGTCGGCGGCAGCGTCATCGCGCGTATCGAGCGCCGCAGCGTGCGCCGGCAGGCCCGCGTCATGCTTCATCGCCGTCTCGCAAATAGCGTGCGGCGCGATGCACCGCGCGAATGATCTCCAGATGCGTGCCGCAGCGGCACAGGTTGAAACGCAATGCATCGCGGATCGTCGCATCGTCCGGCGCGGGATTGCGGTCGAGCAGCGCCTTCGTGCTCATGATCATCCCGTTCAGGCAGTAACCGCATTGCGCGGCCTGCTCGTCGATGAACGCGCGCTGGATCGGATGCGGTGCGTCGCGCGATCCGAGCCCTTCGAGCGTCGTGACGTCGCGCCCGCTCGCGGCGGCGGCCGGCACGACGCACGAACGCGTGGCCTGCCCGTCGACCAGCACCGTGCACGCACCGCACTGCCCGAGCCCGCAGCCGTATTTCGGGCCGTTGAGCGCGCAGTCGTTGCGCAGGACCAGCAGCAGCGGCGCGTCGGGCGCGGCCTCGTCGAAGCGGCGCGGCGTGCCGTTCACGCGAAACGCCAGCGGCCGCGACGGAGAAGCGGGATGGGACATGAATGGGATCCGGAATGCGGCGTGCGGGCCGGGGGCGGCCGGCGGCGGGCACTGCCGCCGGCTGGCACCTGCCGGCGCACGCCCGACATTAACACGCCGAAATGCGCGCGTACCCGCGCGCCTCGATCCCCGCGCCGGCACAACGCCAGCCCGGCGCGGGCGCCGCGGGTGCGTCAGGCCGCGGCCGCCACGTTGTTGCGCGACGGCGCCACGAGCGGCACATCGAACACGTCGTAGCCGAACACCCACGACGGATCCTCGTTCGTGCGCAGCCACGTGTTGTTGTGCGACACGAGCTGCACCTTCGACGCGCGTGCCGCGCGGTTCGCCTCGTACAGCGCGAACGCGCCCGCATAGTCGCCGATGCCGACTTCGTCGAGGCAGCGCGCGAGCATCGCGGCATCCTCGATCGCCATCGCCGCGCCCTGCGCCATGTGCGGCTTCATCGGATGACATGCGTCACCGAGCAGCACGAGACGGCCGCGGCTCCACAACGGCAGCGGATCGCGCTCGAGCAGCGGCCACTTGGTGATCGACGGCGAAACGTCGATCAGGTGCTGGATGTCGGCATGGAAACCCGCGAACGCCTCGCGCATCTCGTCGCGGCTGCTGTCGACCATCGACACGCCCTCGGGCCACTCGGCCTGCGGCACGCCCGTCACGTAGTAGTACTCGTCGCGCTTCTCGGTCACGTAGTAGACCATCATGTGACGATCCTCCGACCACCACTTCACGCACATGTCGTATGGCTTGTTGCCGAGCAGCGACGCCGGGAACACCGCGCGGTGCGCGACATAACCCGTGTAGCGCGGCGGTTCCGCACCGAGCAGGTGCTCGCGGATCCGCGAGTTCACGCCGTCCGCGCCGATCGCGATGTCGGCCGTCTCGACGCTGCCGTCGGTGAACGTCAGGCGCACCGCGCCGCCGGTGTCCTCCACTGCCGCGAGCCGCTTGCCGAATCGGATCGTGCCGGGCGTGACCGCCTGCGTCATCAACGCATGGAAATCGCCGCGATGCACGGTCAGGTAGCTCGCGCCGTAGGCGTTGCGCGCGTAATCGCCGAGCGGAATCTGCGACAGCACGTCGGCCGTCTGCCAGTCGCGGCTGTACCAGAAATCCGGATGCGAACCCATCGTCTCCAGCGCGTCCTCGCAGCCGATGCGCCGCATGATCTTCATCACGTTCGGGCCGAGATGGATGCCCGCGCCGAGGCGCGAGAACGCGGGCGCCTGCTCGTACAGCGCGACGTCGTAACCGCCGCGCTGCAACAGTGCAGCCGCGGCCGTGCCGCCGAGACCGGCGCCGATGATTGCGATACGGGGTTTGCTCATGCGGATCTCCTGATCGTGGGCCCGTTGCCGAACGCGGCACGGATACGGGCGGATTGAATGGCGTTTATATAGCGTACACACTCAATTTATTCAGGACAAGCGGATTGTTTGTCGCCGTCCCGGCATTCGGGAAAACACCAATAAATCCTCAATTCACCCCGTAAACAAACAGCCAAGCCCTGTTTAACCTCATTTTGATCCATTGCCATTTTCAAATGTACACACTAGACTTTGTTCGACATCCGGCGGTTCCGCACCCGCGTGCCGCCCCACCCTTACCGACACGGAGCCTCCCGTCATGAGCAAGACCTACCGCATCGGCCAGATCGTGCCGAGTTCCAACACGACGATGGAAACCGAGATCCCGGCGATGCTGCGGCTGCGCGAAACGATCCGCCCCGAACGCTTCACGTTTCATTCGAGCCGGATGCGGATGAAGAAGGTCGTCAAGGAAGAGCTCGCGGCGATGGATGCCGAATCCGACCGCTGCGCGATGGAGCTGAGCGATGCGCGCGTCGACGTGCTCGGCTACGCGTGCCTCGTCGCGATCATGGCGATGGGCCACGGCTACCACCGCGTGTCGCAGGCGCGCCTGACGAAGCACACGGCCGACAACGGCGCGCAGGCGCCCGTGCTGACGAGCGCGGGCGCGCTCGTCGACGCACTGAAGGTGATCGGCGCGAAGCGCATCGTCGTCGTCGCGCCGTACATGCTGCCGCTCACCGAACTCGTGGTCGACTACATCCGCAACGAAGGCTTCGACGTGCTCGCCTATCGCGCGCTGGAGATTCCCGACAACCTCGACGTCGGCCGCCACGATCCGGCGCGCCTGCCCGGCATCGTGAAGACGCTGCCGTACCAGGATGCCGATGCGATCGTGCTGTCCGCGTGCGTGCAGATGCCGTCGCTGCCGGCCGTCGCGCAGGTCGAGGCGATGACGGGCAAGCCGGTCATCACGGCCGCGATCGCGACCACCTACGCGATGCTGCGCGAGCTCGATCTCGAGCCCGTCGTGCCGGGCGCCGGCGCACTGCTGTCCGGCGCGTACTGAGCGCGGCCCTACCGACGGAGTCCATTCATGTCCTCGACATTCCTGTACGGCGCGAACATCCGCGCGAACGGCATCCGCCAGCATTACCTGCGCTACGGCGGCGCTTCAGGCGCACGCGCGTCGCGCCCGGCGATCGTGCTGATTCCCGGCATCACGAGCCCCGCGATCACGTGGGGCTTCGTCGGCGAAACGTTCGGCGCGGCATTCGACACCTACGTGCTCGACGTGCGCGGCCGCGGGCTGTCGGACGCGTCGCCAGCGCTCGACTACGGCCTCGATGCGCAGGCGGACGACATCGCGGCGCTCGTCGCGGCGCTCGGCCTGCCGCGCACGAGCCTCGTCGGCCACTCGATGGGCGCGCGGATCGCCGCGCGCGCGGCCCGGCGCGACATCCGCGGGCTCGCATCGGTCGTGCTTGTCGATCCGCCCGTATCGGGCCCGAACCGCCGCGACTATCCGGGCAAGCTGCCGTGGTACATCGACTCGATGGCGCTCGCACGCGCCGGCACGGACGCCGAAGGGATGCGCGCGTTCTGCCCGACCTGGACCGACGCCGAACTGCAGTTGCGCGCCGAATGGCTGCACACGTGCGACGAGCGCGCGGTGCGCGCAACCTATGAAGGGTTCCATGCCGACGATTTCCATGCGGACGCCGCGCAACTGGCCGTGCCGTCGCTGCTGATCACGGCCGAACGCGGCGACGTGGTGCGCGACGACGACGTCGCCGAACTGCAGCGCGCGACGCCGTCGATGCGGCACGTGCGCGTGCCCGATGCCGGCCACATGATTCCGTGGGACAACGCGGCGGGCTTCTACGCGGCGTTCGGCGACTTCCTCGGCGCGCCGCTCGCGGCCTGACCGCGCGGCACCCGCCCCCTTTTCCTTCACGCCTTTACCGGAGCCGACGATGCCAGTCAGCGATACCCAACTGATCGACGCGTGGAAGCAGGTCCTCACGCTGTCGCGCCTCGAACCGGGCCAGACCGTCACGATCCTGACGAGCGCGGCCACCCACCCGCAGACGCTGTCGTGCGCGCTGATCGCCACGCAATCGATGGGCGCGATCGTCAACCGGCTCGACCTGCCGCCGGTGAACGGCGACAAGGCGTTCAGCCGCGACCCGCTCGCGTATCTCGGCACGACGCCGCTGACCGGCAACAAGGCCGCGATCGCCGCGCTGCGCGAAAGCGATCTCGTGCTCGACCTGATGACGCTGCTGTTCTCGCCCGAACAGCACGAGATCCTGAAATCGGGCACGAAGATCCTGCTCGCGGTCGAGCCGCCCGAAGTGCTGGTCCGGATGGTGCCGACGCTGGCCGATCGCACGCGCGTGCTCGCCGCCGCAAAGCACATCGCCGCCGCCCGCAAGATGCGCGTGACCTCGGCGGCCGGCACCGCGCTCGTGTGCCCGCTCGGCGAATTCCCGCCGACCGCCGAATACGGTTTCGTCGACGCGCCGGGCCGCTGGGACCACTGGCCGAGCGGCTTCGCGCTGACCTACCCGAACGACCGCACCGCGCGCGGCACGATCGTGATCGATCGCGGCGACATCCTGCTGCCGCAGAAACACTACGTGAGCGAACCGATCGCGCTGACCGTCGAAGGCGGGTATGCGACGCGCATCGAAGGCGGCGTCGACGCCGACCTGCTGCGCGACTACATGGAAACCTTCGCCGACCCCGAGGGCTATGCGATCTCGCATATCGGCTGGGGGCTGCAGCCGCGCGCGCGCTGGTCGACACTCGGGCTGTACGACCGCGAGGCGACGATCGGGATGGATGCGCGTGCGTTCGAAGGCAACTTCCTGTTCTCGCTCGGACCGAACAACGAAGGCGGCGGCAACCGCACGACCACCTGCCACATCGACATCCCGCTGCGCCGCTGCACGGTCGAACTCGACGGCGCAACCGTCGTGCGCGACGGCCGCGTGACCGACCAACCCGCCTGACCGACGAGCCCCCGACACCATGAACGATCTTTTCCGTCACGCCGAAGCGAACGTGTACCGCCAGCAGGGTTTCGGCACGCCGCTGCCGCCACACGGCAACATCGGCCTGCTGATCGTCGATTTCGTGGTCGGCTTCGCCGATCCGGCGACGTTCGGCGGCGGCAACATCGCGCCGGCGATCGCG
Organism: Burkholderia cepacia complex sp. TUM26381; assembly: GCF_057439935.1. Lineage (NCBI taxonomy): Bacteria > Pseudomonadati > Pseudomonadota > Betaproteobacteria > Burkholderiales > Burkholderiaceae > Burkholderia > Burkholderia cepacia complex sp. TUM26381. The sequence goes on from NZ_CM172007.1 coordinate 2,186,612, forward strand.
CGCACGACGCATGCGCTCGCACTGGCCCGCGAACGCGGCTGGCCCGTCGCGCACAGCCGCATCGTGTATGCGGACGACGGCAGCGACGACAACGTGTTCTCGCTGAAGGTGCCCGGCATGGCGACGCTGACCGAGCACCATCCGAACAGCGCGATCGTGCCCGAGCTCACGCCCGCGCAAGGCGAACTCGTCGTGCGCAAGACCGTGCCGTCGGCGTTCTTCGGCACGCAGCTGGCGCCGTGGCTCGCGCAGCGCGCGGTGCAGACGCTGCTCGTCGCGGGCGCCGTGACGAGCGGCTGCGTGCGCGCGAGCGTCGTCGACGCGATGTCCCACGGGTTCCGCCCGCTCGTGCTCGCCGATTGCGTCGGCGATCGCGCGATCGCGCCGCACGACGCGAACCTGTTCGACATGCAGCAGAAATACGCGGCCGTGATGCCGCTCGACGACGCGATCGCGGCGATCGACGCGGTACAGGCCCGCGCGCGCTGAGTCGCGACGGATCGCGGGCGGCGCATGTGTCGTGCCGCCCGCGATTGACGCTGCGCTTTTGGCGGCCTAGATTGGCTTCACGCGCGCCGCCGCCCGAACGCTCCCCGACGCCACCGCCCGCCGGCCGCGCCGCCCCCGACAGGACATCTCCCCGTGAACCGCTCCGAACTGCTCGCGCGCGACGGCTGCCTGACCGTGATCCGGCCGCCCGCGCCGCCCGTCAAACCGGCCCCCGGCCAGCCGGGCAGCCTGTCGTCCTACGTACCGGCCCTGCCGGAAGTCTTCGTCGCGATTCTCGACGACGGCCGCATCCTCGCATTCAACGGCCACGTCGATCTCGGCACCGGCATCCGCACGTCGCTCGCGCAGATCGTCGCCGAGGAACTCGACGTGCCTGCCGCGCGCGTGACGATGGTGCTCGGCGACACGGCCGCGACACCGAACCAGGGTCCGACCATCGCGAGCGCGACGATCCAGATTTCCGCGACGCCGCTGCGCTGCGCGGCCGCGCAGGCGCGTCACGCGCTGCTGGCGCTCGCCGCCGAACGGTTCGGCGTCGATGCGGCGCGGCTGGCCATCGACGATGGCGCGATTTCGGCCGATGGGCAGGCGATCACGTTCGCCGCACTCGTCGCCGCGCAGCGGATCGCGCTGACGCTCGACCTGGACACCCGCACGAAGGACCCCGCGCACTACCGGATCGTCGGCCGCTCGTCGCCGCGCGTCGATTTGCCCGCGAAGGCCACCGGCCAGCTCACGTTCGTGCACGACATGCGCGTGCCGGGGATGCTGCACGGCCGCGTCGTGCGGCCGCCGTATGCGGGCCACGACAGCGGCGCATTCGTCGGCACCTCGCTCGTCGACGTCGATCGCGCGTCGGTGGCCGACGTGCCGGGGCTCGTGGCCGTCGTCGTGCTCGGCGATTTCGTCGGCGTCGTGGCCGAACGCGAGGAGCACGCGATCCGCGCGGCGCGCCAGTTGCGCGTGACGTGGCGGCCGCTTCCCGCGCTGCCGCCGCTCGACGAGCCGGCTGCCGCCATCGCCGCCGCGCCGGCCAGGCGCCGCGTGCTGCTCGACGAAGGCGACGTCGATGCCGCGCGAACCCGGCCCGATACGATCACGCTGTCGCGCACCTATGCGTGGCCGTTCCAGATGCACGGCTCGATCGGCCCGTCCTGCGCGCTCGCCGACTATCGCGAAGCGGGCGACGGACGGATCACCGTGTGGTCCGGCACGCAGAACCCCGTGTCGTTGCGCTGCGACCTCGCAACGCTCGTCGCGCGCGACGAAGCCGACCTCGACGTCGTACGGATGGAGGCGGCCGGCTGCTACGGCCGCAACGGCGCCGACGACGTATGCGGCGACGCGCTGCTGCTGTCGCGCGCAGTCGGCCGCCCGGTGCGCGTGCAGTTGTCACGCGCGGACGAGCATCTGTGGGAACCGAAAGGCGCGGGCCAGTCGATGCAGGTAACGGGCACCGTCACGCGCGACGGCCACCTGCTCGGCTATGACTTCACGACACGCTATCCGTCGAACGACGCGCCGCTGCTCGCGGCGCTGCTGACCGGCGCGATCGCGCCCGAGCCGCGCGTGTTCGAGATGGGCGACCGCACGGCCGTGTCGCCGTATGCGAGCCCGCATCGCCGCTTCGTCTGCGAGGATCTCGCGCCGCTCGTGCGCGCGTCGTGGCTGCGCGGCGTGTCGGCGTTGCCGAACTCGTTCGCGCACGACGCATTCGCCGACGAATGTGCGGCATTGACCGGCATCGATCCGCTCGCGTTCCGGCTACGCCACCTGCAGGACCCGCGCGCGATCGAGCTGCTGCAGGCCGTGGCCGAGCGCGCGGGCTGGACGCCGCGTGCGCCGCGCCCGCCGCGCGAACGGGACGGGCCGCGGCTCGCACGCGGCCGCGGGATCGCCTATGCCCGCTACGTGCACAGCCGCTTCCCCGGGTTCGGCGCGGCGTGGTCGGCGTGGATCGTCGACCTGAGCGTCGACCGCGTATCGGGCGAAATACGCATCGAACGCGTGACGGTCGGCCAGGACACGGGCACGATGATCAACCCGGATGGCGTGCGTCACCAGATTCACGGCAACGTGATCCAGGTATTGAGCCGCACGCTGAAGGAGCGCGTGCGGTTCGCGGACGGCAAGGTCGCATCGCGCGAATGGGCAAGCTACCCGATCCTGACGTTCGCGGAAGTACCGGATGTCGATGTCGTGCTGATGCCGAGGCAAGGCGAACCGCCGCTCGGCGCGGGCGAATCGGCGTCGGTGCCGGGCCCGGCCGCGGTCGCGAACGCACTGTTCGATGCCACCGGCGTACGGTTCTACGCGCCGCCTTTTACACCCGAAACGGTGCGTGCCGCATTGCGCGAGGCCGGCCGGTTGATGCGCGCCGACGAGGCCGGCGCATCCGTCGCGGCGGGCGCGGCGTAGGCCGCGCCTGCGCCGCTCGCGCGTCACGCGTCGCCGTCGTCTTCCATCATCTTGCGCAGCAGGAACTGCAGCGCGACCCGTTCGCCCGGATTGAGTGCGCCATACGTGCGCTCCGTGACCTGCCGCGCAAACGGCACCGTGCGATCGATCAGCGCGAGGCCGGTCGCGGTCGCGCGCACGATCAGCTTGCGGCCGTCGTTCGGGTCGGGCAGCACCTCGATCAGTGCGCGCGTCTTCAGGCGCTCGACGACGCCGCGAATTGTCGCCTGGTCGATCGCCGTCGCCTTGACGATGTCGTTCAGCGAGCACGCCTGCTGCTCCCTGACCGCGCAGAGCGTGACGAACTGCGCAGCCGTGAGGTCCGAATCGGGGATCGCTTCCTGGAAGATCGATACGTGCCGCTGATACGCGCGGCGCAGCAGGTGCCCGACCTGGTCGTGAAAGTCGTAGGAATCCTTGGAAGACGCCATGAAAGTGCAGGCCCGCGCCGCAGGTAGGTGAAAGACAAGCAGTGTACACCCTCAAATCGGCGCGGCCGGCGGCCGGGCGGCCGCGTCATTGCGGTGCATCGGGTTTCGCTGCGCCGCGCAGGCAACGCACCCGACGATCGCCCGACAGACGGGGATCGTTCGATCGCGACGCCGACGTGACGGCCTGCCGCGCACGTTCGCGGCGGCTGTCGCACACGCATTCGAGCGCCGCCGGATGCTTTCGCGCACACACTTCATTTTTGAGCGCATACGCACGACTTTCGTGCATGCGCCGATGCCAGTTCCGATCTTTTCAGCGTGCACTCCATATCGACAAAATCCCCTTCATAAACGCGGTTTTTATCGCGCAAACGCTTTCCTCAAGCTGGCCGGATTCATGCCTGTGCGATTCGGTATTTTCTAGTGTGTACGCTATTTAATTGCCGTGATATACAGACTCCGGTGCGCAGCGGAACCTCCGCACGCGTCGATCGAGCCACCCATTCATCCGTCACACTCGAACAGGGGCAGTCCCATGTCTACCGCACACCCGAGCGCCGCCGTTTCCCCCGACGACGCGCTGCACGGCACTCTCTATCGCAAGGTCACGCTACGCCTCATCACCCTCTTCTGCCTGTGCTACTTCGCGGCCTATCTCGACCGCATCAACATCGGCCTCGCGAAGCTCCAGATGCTCGACGCACTGAAGTTCAGCGATACCGTGTACGGCCTCGGCGCCGGCCTGTTCTTCGGCGGTTACATCCTGTTCGAAGTCCCGAGCAATCTGGTGCTGCAACGTGTGGGCGCGAAGCTGTGGATCGCGCGGATCATGATCACGTGGGGCCTGCTGTCGGGTGCGACGATGTTCGTGCACACGCCGATGCAGTTCTACATCGTGCGCTTCCTGCTCGGCGCCGCCGAAGCCGGCTTCCTGCCGGGCGTGCTGCTGTACCTGACGCAGTGGTATCCCGATGCGCGCCGCGCGCGGATCGTCGCGCTGTTCATGGTCGGCCTGCCGCTGTCGAGCATGATCGGCAGCCCGATCTCCGGCTGGATCATGCGTGCGTTCGACGGCGCGCACGGGCTCGGCGGCTGGCAGTGGCTGTTCCTGCTCGAAGCGCTGCCGTCGGTGCTGCTCGGCTTCGCGGTGCTGCGCTGGCTGCCCAACGGCATCGAATCCGCGCAATGGCTGAACGCCGACGAGAAGCGCACGCTGCGCGCGAACCTCGACGCCGATCCGTCCGGCAACAAGAGCCACGCGCTCGGCAAGGCATTCTCCGATCCGAAGGTGTGGGCGCTCGGCCTGATCGACCTGTGCGTGCTGCTCGGCCTGTACGCGGTGAGTTTCTGGTTGCCGACGATCCTGCGCGACACCGGCGTGAAGGACGCGTATCACATCGGCTGGCTGATGGTGATCCCGAATGCCGCCGCCGTGCTCGCCACGCTGTACTGCGGCGCCAGCTCCGATCGCGCGCGCGAACGCCGCTGGCATATCGTCGTACCGTTCACGGTGTCGGCCGTCGCGCTGGCGGTCGCGGCTTCGTCGTCGCACGGCACGCTCGGCACGATTCTGCTGTTCTCGCTGATCAACGCAGGTGCGGCCGCCGCGATGCCGGTCGTCTGGGCATTGCCTTCGACGTTCCTGAAGGGTTCGGCTGCCGCCGGCGGGATCGCGTTCGCATGCTCGATCGCGAACCTCGGCGGGTTCGGCAGCACCTATTTCATCGGCTGGCTGCGCGACACGTTCCACTCGCAAAGCGCGGGGCTGTATGGGTTCGCTGCGTGCATGCTGGTCGGCTGCGCACTCGCGCTCGCGTATCCGGCCCGGCTCGTGAACCGCTGAGGCCGCGCGGCGCTGTCGTTTTTACAACCGCGCCGCGCGCGCGGTCCGCCCCGCCGCTCGTCCTCCCGCGCACGCCGCCGCACCGGCGCGTGCGCGCGTCCCGCCACCGCCCCGCCGTCGTTCATCGTCTCCCGCTGCGCAGGCACATCGCTTGCGTCATCCACGCGCCCGCCGCCCCGGCGGTCGACAGCCTTCCCCCAACCGGCGCTGCACACTGCGCGAACGCTCGCGCGGCGGTCCTGCATCGCCAGCAGGTTCCCTGAACGAGAGGACGACATGAAATCAATACGAACGATGGTGGCCTTGTGCTCGGTTATTGCCGTGCTCGCGGCATGCGGCGGCGACGGCAACGACGTCGGTACCGAACTCGGCATCTCGAAGCCGCAGGCACGCTTCATCAACGCGGTGCCGGCCGGCCCGAACCTCGACTACTACCTGAACGCGAAGATCGACCAGTCGGGCGTCGCCTACAAGGGCGTGACGCGCTATCACGACGTCGATTCGGGCACGCAGACCGCGAGCTACGACGTCTCGGGCACGACCACGACCATTGCGTCCCAATCGTTCGGCGCAGCGAACGGCCACCACTACACGACGATCGCGCTGCCGAGCACGACGTCGCTGATCTCCATCGTCGACGATCCGTACGACAAGGGCCTGCTGTCCGACAAGGCGCGCGTGCGCAGCTTCAACGCGTCGCCGAATGCGCAGAACGTCGACGTGTACGTCGTCCCGCCGGGCACCGACATCACGACGCAAAGCCCGACGATGGCGGGCGCGGCGTACCAGAACGCGGTGCCGGCCACGACGCAGGATTCGATCTACCTGAACGGCGGCAGCTACCAGGTGATCGTCACGACGGCCGGCAGCAAGTCGCCGATCCTCAAGACCGCGCCGGTCACCATCAACAACAACGCCGACTGGCTGCTCCTGACGATTCCGTCGGGCGGCGTCGGCGACGTGACGCCGAACGACATTCACGTGCTCGTCGCGCAGGGCAACGACGCCGATTCGTCCGCGCAGGAACTCGGCCCGCAGTAAGGATAGCGAACGGTCGCGGTGGCCGGCGCGATCGGGCCGGCCACCGCGACCTCGCACACCGGCATCAGTCGTCCCGCTCGAAGCGGATCACATGCTCGGCGCGCGTGCCGTCGCCGCGTTCGATATCGACCTCGCCGACACGGCGCACGCGCCAGCCCGGCCGCGTCGCGATCTGCGGCAGGTTGCCGGACGGCCGGCTCTCGATCCCGCCGAGGCCTTCGTCCGGCGTCTCGACCGCTTCGTCGAGCGACGCGTTCGAGTAGATCACGTTGTCGTGCCACTTCGACGCGCCCGCATCCGCTTCCATGCCCTTGCCGTCGACGTCGACGGTGCTGTCGGTCATCGCCATGTTCGCGTTGTCGAGCGTCGGGATCCGGGCAGCCGCGCGCCGCACCGGGTCGCCGCTGCCGACCGCCTGCGTGCCGCGCTCGATCGGCGGCAGGCCGGTCGGCGTCTTCGCGGCGATGGCCTCCGGCGTCAACGGGCGCCGGGCCGTCGCGGGAGGCCCGGAATCGGCTGGCGGTTGCTTCGGGTCAGGGTTCGATTGATCGCTCTGCATCGCACCTCCTTGTCCGGCCGGCATGCGCCGGTCCGTGAATCGCTACATCGCTCCTTGCAAATCTTTCACGCGCCCGGCCGCGCGCACACACGCCGGCCGGCGCACGTGCCCGGCCGGCACGGCACTCGAAAAAGCGGGCAGACCGCCGGCACGCAACCGGCGCGCCGCCCACCCGGCCAACCGCGCATCAGCCGCCGCTTGCACCGCCCGGCGCGGAGGCCGCACCCGGCATGCTCGCGCCGCTGTCGGCGCTGCTGCCGGCCGCGCCGCTGCCCGGCGTACCCGGTGCTGCGGTGGACGGCGCGGCCGACATGCCGCCCGTCGCGCTCGAATCGGAACTCGCGCCGCCGGCGCTGTCGCTGTCGCTCTTCTTCTGGCAGCCCGCACCTGCCGCCAGCCCTGCAATCAGGATGCCGGCGAAGACGGCTCGCGATACATGACGAAAGGAATATCGCTGCATGACACCTCCGCTGATGTCGATGTGGATGGAGCCCGCTTGCGAGCAATTTGCGTGCCGCGCCCTGCCGCTGCTGGCCGACGCCTTCCATTCATTTTTCAAATGACGCCCAGCCGAATATTTAATTTCCCATGACCGTGGCCGCCACCCATACTCGCGAACAAATCCGAGACATAACGTCCACGGCGGCCGGGCCGGCGCTGCGTACACACGCTGCCGGTTTCGCGCCCCGCACATGGAAGGAGACAACGGCGTGCAACTGGAAGCCACCCACCGCCCGGGCATCGTGCTCGGCGCGGACGACGCATCGTATCGAACCGATTCGGCCACGCGCGACCCTGCGCTGAGCCCGCGGCTGCACAATCCCGACCTCGCGCCGACCAAGACCGAGGGCCGGACCTGGGGCCGCTACAGCATCTTTGCGCTGTGGACCAACGACGTACACAACATCGCGAACTACTCGTTTGCGATCGGGCTGTTCGCGCTCGGCCTGTCGGGCTGGCAGATGCTCGCGTCGCTCGCGATCGGCGCGGTGCTCGTGTACTGCTTCATGAACCTCACCGGCTACATGGGCCAGAAGACCGGCGTGCCGTTCCCGGTGATCAGCCGGATGAGCTTCGGCATCTACGGCGCGCTGCTGCCCGCGATGATCCGCGCGGTGATCGCGATCGCCTGGTTCGGGATCCAGACCTATCTCGCGTCCGTCGTGCTGCGCGTGCTGCTCACGGCGATCTGGCCCGGCCTCGCCGCGTTCGACCAGAATGCGATCTTCGGGCTGTCGACGCTCGGCTGGATCACGTTCGTCGCGATCTGGCTCGTGCAGATCGGCATCCTCACGTTCGGGATGGAGATGGTCCGCAAGTACGAGGGGCTCGCCGGCCCGGTGATCCTCGTGACGACGCTGTCGCTCGCCGCATGGATGATCAGCCGCACGGGCGGCCATCTCGCGATGTCGATCGGCAAGCCGATGACCGGCTTCAGGATGTGGACGGAAATCTTCGCGGGCGGCTCGCTGTGGCTCTCGATCTACGGCACGCTGGTGCTCAACTTCTGCGATTTCGCCCGTTCGTCGCCGAGCGCGAAGACGGTGCGCGTCGGCAACTTCTGGGGCCTGCCGGTCAACATCCTCGTGTTCGCGACGATCAGCTTCGTGCTCGCGGGCGCGCAGTTCAAGCTGAACGGCCACATCATCCACAGCCCGACGGAAATCATCGCGACGGTGCCGAACAAGCTGTTCCTCGTGCTCGGCTGTCTCGCATTCCTGATCGTCACCGTCGCCGTGAACATCATGGCGAACTTCGTGGCACCGGCGTTCGTGCTGACGAGCCTCGCGCCGCACCGCCTGTCGTTCCGCCGCGCGGGCCTGATCAGCGCGACGATCGCCGTGCTGATCCTGCCGTGGAACCTGTACAACAGCCCGATCGTGATCGTCTACTTCCTGTCCGGCCTCGGCGCGCTGCTCGGCCCGCTGTACGGGATCATCACGGTCGACTACTGGCTCGTGCGCAAGCAGCGCGTGAACGTGCCCGACCTCTATACCGAAGCGCCGGGCGGCGCCTATTTCTACACCCGCGGCGTGAACCGCAAGGCGCTCGCGGCGCTCGTGCCGTCCGCGCTGATCTCGATCACGCTCGCCGTCGTGCCGGCCTTCAGCGCGATGACGCCGTTCTCCTGGCTGCTCGGCGCGGCCATCGCGGGCAGCGTGTACTGGCTGCTGGCCGATCGCAAACGGCACTACGAAGAGCGCTCGGGCGAACATATCGCGGTCGCCTGCGGGCAACACTGACACACACGCATACGGAGAGCCCCGATGAGGATCCTGGTAGTCAACGTCAACACGACCGAGTCGATCACCGACGCAATCGCCGCGCAGGCGCAGGCCGCCGCCTCGCCCGGCACGGAGATCGTCGGGCTGACGCCGCGCTTCGGCGCGGAATCGGTCGAAGGCAACTTCGAGAGCTACCTCGCGGCGATCGCCGTGATGGATCGCGTGTTGAGCTACGACGAGCCGTACGACGCGGTGATCCAGGCCGGCTACGGCGAACACGGCCGCGAAGGCCTGCAGGAACTGCTGACGGTACCCGTCGTCGACATCACCGAAGCCGCCGCGAGCGTCGCGATGCTGCTCGGCCATCGCTACTCGGTCGTCACGACGCTCGACCGCACGGTGCCGCTGATCGAGGATCGCCTGAAACTCGCCGGGCTCGACGCACGCTGCGCATCGGTGCGCGCGAGCGGCCTCGCGGTGCTCGAACTGGAAGAAAATCCGGCCCGCGCGATCGAGTCGATCGTCGGCCAGGCGCAGCGCGCGGTGAAGGACGATCACGCGGAAGTGATCTGCCTCGGCTGCGGCGGGATGGCCGGCCTCGACCGGCAGATCGAGGAATGCACGGGCGTGCCGGTCGTCGACGGTGTGTCGGCCGCGGTCGCACTCGCCGAGTCGCTGGTGCGCCTGAAGCTGAAGACGTCGAAGGTCCGCACGTACGCGCCGCCGCGCCCGAAGCGGATCGTCGGCTGGCCGGGAACCTTCGCAAAATGACGCGCCGCCGGCCGGCAGTCGCGTCGCGCGCGGTCACGGGGGCGCCGGGAGGCGTATCGGCATGCGGGACCCGCTAGACCCGGCCGCCCTGCCCCGCGGCGCGGCCGACGCCACGGGCGCGCTCGACGTGCTCGACGCACGGCTGATGCGCATCCTGCTCGTGCTGCTGACCGAGCGCACCGTATCGCGTGCGGCCGTGCGCCTGAACATGTCGCAACCGGCGACGAGCGCGGCGCTCAAGCGGCTGCGTACGCTGCTCGGCGATCCGCTGCTGGTGCGCAGCCGTTACGGGATGGTGCCGACCGAGTTCGGCGCGCGGCTGATCGAGCCGCTGCGCAACGCGCTGCGCGTGATCGACTTCATCCGCATCCAGCAGCCGACGTTCGACGCGCGCACGTCGGTGCGCACCTACCGGATCGGCTGCCCCGACTACCTGAACGTGCTGTTCGTGCCGAAGCTCGTCGCGCTGTTCCGCGAGCGCGCGCCGGACGCGCAGCTCGTGTTCCATCCGCTCGGCGACGGTTTCGACGACGAGCGCGCGCTGGCCGACGGCGAACTCGACGTCGTGATCGACAACCGCCCCGCACGCCAGTCGCGCTTCCGGCAGGACGACCTGTTCGACGACCGCGTCGTGTGCCTGATGCGCGCGACGCATCCGCTCGCCAGGCGCGGCGCGATGACGGCCGCCGATTTCGCAGCCGCGCCGCAGCTGTGCCCGACGCCGTCGTGGCTCGAAGCATCCGGCGCGATCGACCGGCAGCTCGAACGCGTCGGCCTGCAGCGGCGCATCGTCGTCACGCTGCCGCACTTCGAACTTGCCGCGCATGCGCTCGTGCGCACCGACATGATCCTCACCACCACGTACCGGCTCGCGCGGCACTATGCGAAGCTGCTGCCGCTCGCTGCGGTCACGCTGCCGGCCGAACCGCCTGACATCGTGTACCGGATGACGTGGAACGAATCGGGATCGTGTGCCGAGGGCGTGTGCTGGCTGCGCGGGCTGATCGCGGAAGCGACGCACGCATGGCTCGACGCCGAGGCCAGGTTGCCGGCCGTTACCGCAGTAGCCGCTGCCGGTTCCGACGCGGATGCCCGGATGTCCACGCCGCCCGTCGCCGACACGCCGGAGCCCGCACGGCGCACTCGCCGCCGACAGGCGACGCATTGCCGCGCATCGCACCCGGCGCGCGTCGCGCACGCGGCACGCATCCATCGCATCGCGACGAAGCCGCACTGACCGGCGAGCCGGCTGACGGCGATGCGCTGACAGGCTGAAAGATCGCAGCCGCGTGCCGCGTCAGACGTGTCGCGCCAGCACGAGCAGCACCGACAGCGAAACGACCGATCCGAGCGTCGACAGCAGGATCGTGCGCGACGTCACCTGCGCTTCGCGCCCGTAGAATTCCGCGAGCATGTACGGCCCCGTGCCGGTCGGCAACGCGGCGAGCACGACGGCGATCTGCGCGAGCACGGGCGGCATCGCGAACACGCGCACGCCGAGCCACCATGCGAGCGCCGGCTGGACGAACAGCTTCACCGCCGTCAGCGCGACGCTGCCGCGCGCCGCGGTACCGGCCCCCTCGCGCTTCTCCGCGAGAAACAGCCCGAGGCTGACCAGCGCACACGGGCTTGCGGCCGCCCCGAGCAGCTTCAGGAAGGTCTCGACGGGCGCAGCGAGCGGCACCTGCGCAGCCGACACGCATACGCCGACCAGCGGCGCGACGATCAGCGGGTTGCGCAGCAGCGCGCCGGCCACCTTCCACATCAGCTTCAGCGGCGCGCGGTCGCGCTGCAGTCCGATCTCGATCAGCACGATCGCACCGGCGAACAACACGCATGCGACGAGAATGGTCGCGATCGTGGTCGGCGTGAGGCTGCCGGGACCGAACGCCAGCAGGCACAGCGGAAAGCCGAGATAGCCGGTGTTCGGATAGGACGCGGCGATCGCATCGATGCTCGCATCGGCCAGCCCGCGCCCCGCGAACAGGCGCCACGCGAGCACGCCGCCGAACACGAGCGCACAGGTCAGCGCGAATGTCGCCACGAACGCCGGCTGGTAGAGCTGGTGCCACGATGCGTGCGCCATGATCTGGAACAGCAGCGCGGGCAGCGCGAGCCACACGACGAACCGGTTGAGCTCCGACGCTGCGGCCGGCCCGAGTACGCCGCGCCGGCGGCACAGGAACCCTGCCGCGATCAGCCCGAACACGGGCAACAGAATCTCGATCGTCGATGACATCTTGAATACGCTGCGTGAAACCGGAACGCGCCAGCTTAATGGTTCCGTGAAAGCCCGTCCAATACGCAGCGCATGCACGCCGGCCCGTCACTCCCCGTCACTCCCCGTCACTCCCCGTTACGCGCCATCGCGCATCGGTTGCGTAAGCAACTTGTATGCTACGACGGCCGCGCCGAGCGCGAGCACGCCGCTCATCGTCAACGCATCGGCGAACCCGCTCGAGAACGCGACGGGGGCCGCCCGCGCCAGCGTGCCGGCGGCCGACGGCGGCACGCGGCCGAGCGCCTGCGCCAGATCGCCGGCCAGCAGGCTCGACATGAACGGCGCATCGGCGAACGCGCGCAGGCCGGGCGTGGCGGACAGCAGGTCGTCGAGCCGCGCGTGCGTGCTCGCCGCCAGCACTGCGCCGAGCACGCCGACGGCCGTCACGATCGCCGAGAAGCGCGTCGTCGTGCTGATGCCCGACGCCATGCCGGTGCGGTTCGGTGGCACGCACGCCATGATCGCCTTCTGCGTGTCGCCGTTCATGATGCCGGCGCCGCACCCCGTCACGAACATGCCGATCGCGACGAGCCGGTAGTCGCCGCTGGCCGTCAGCGCCGCGGTCACCAGGTTGCCCGCGCCGATCAGCGCGAGCCCGCCCGCCAGCACACCGCCGGACGACACGCGCGCGGCCAGCGCCGCGCCGAGCGACGGGCCGGCGATCATCGCGAACGCGAACGGCAGCATCCCGAGCCCCGCATCGATCGCCGACATGCCGAATGCGTTCTGCAGGTATAGCGGCAGGAACGTCATCATCACCTGCGCGCACGCCGCATACCCGAACATCGCGAGCACCGCGCCGACGAAGCGCGGCTGGCGAAACAGCGCGAGATCGATCATCGGCCGCGCCTGCCAGCGCTCCGCGCCGATGAACGCCGCCAGCAGCGCGGCGGCGAGCGCGAGCCGGCCCAGCGTCGCGGCCGACAGCCAGCCGTGCGACGGTGCGCCGATCAGCGCCGCGATCCCGCAGGCGAGCGCCGCACCGAACAGCAGGCTGCCGGCGGCGTCCACGCGTTTCGCATGCGGATCGTTCGATTCGTCGATCGCGACGCACGCGCCGGCTGCCAGCAGCAGGCAGACGGGCAGGTTCAGCAGGAACACCCAGCGCCATCCGATCCATTGGGTGATCGCGCCGCCGACGAGCGGCGCGATGGCCGTCGCGATCCCCATGCACATGCCCCAGATCGCCCATGCGCGCGCCCGGTCGCGCCCGTCCGGAAACCGGTTCGCGATCACGGCAAGCGCCGCGGTCAGCAGCAGCGCGGCGCCGCCGCCCTTCACGGCGCGCGCGGCGATCAGCCAGCCGGCCGACGGCGCGATGCCGCAGCCAAGCGACGCGAGAAAGAAGAGCGCGAGCCCCGTGAAGAGCATCCGCTTGCGCCCGAAGCGATCGGCGAGCCCGCCCGCCGGCAGCAGGCACGCGGCAAACGCGGTCATGTACGCGCTCACGACCCATTCGATGTCGGCGAAGCTCGCGTGGAAGCTGCGCGCGATGCTCGGCAGCGATACGGCCACCACGTTCGTGTCGAGCACGATCAGCGAACAGGTTGCGGACGCGACGGCAAGCGTCGCGGCGGCCGGCAGGCGGGCGCCCGCGCGCGGGGCGGCAGCCGCGCCCGTACGCGACGCCGGTGAAGACTGGGACATCGGCAACTCCGGAACAGGATCAACGAGCCGTATGCTAGGCTTGCCCGGTGTTGCCTGTCATTGACACTTCCAAGCTGTTTTATTAACGAAAACTGCAATCATGGACCGGCTCGAATTCCGTCACGTACGTGCGTTCCTGAGCGTCGCGCAGCACCTGCATTTCGCGCGTGCGGCCGAAGCGCTGGACATGGCGCCGCCCGCGCTCACGCGGCAGATCCAGGAAGCCGAGCGCGTGCTCGGCGTGCGGCTCTTTCACCGGTCGCGCCGCGCAGTCACGCTGAGCGCGGCCGGCGAGGCCTATCTCGCCGAAGCGAGCGCCGCATTCGAGCATCTGCAGCGCGGCCGCGAACTTGCCGCGCTCGCCGAACGCGGCGAACTCGGCCGGATCGAGATCGGCTACGTGTCGTCCGCCGTCTATTCGGGCACGCTGCAGCGCACGGTCGGCGCGTTCCGCGCCGCGCACCCGCGCATCGAACTGAACCTGCGCGAGGTGCCGATGGACGACGTCGCAAACCAGCTCGACGCGGGCCGGCTCGATCTCGCCTACGTCCGTCCGCCGCTGCCGCTGCCCGGCGGTCTGCGGATCGTCACGCTGCAGCGCGACGTGTTCGTCGCGGCCGTACCGGCCGATTCGCGCTACGCGGCGATGACGGCCGTCCGCGCGGCCGATCTCGCCGACGCACGCTTCGCGGTGCCCGAACAGGAACGGGGCACGCTCGAAGTCGCGCGCCGCGGCCGCTTCGCACCGGTCATCGCCGCGCGGCCGGGCGGCCTGCTCGCGGTGCTCGCGTGCGTGTCCGTGAACAGCTGGGTCGCGGTGATTCCCGATGCGCTCGCCGGCTGCGTGTCGTTGCCGGGTGTCGTGTACCGGCCGATTGCCGGCAAGCCGATCACGTCGGAGCTCGCGCTCGCGCACCGGCGGTTCGAAAAGGCGCCCGCGGTGCGGGCATTCCTGCGCACGGTTCCGCCGGCCGCTTAACGCATCCGCACGACGCATCCGCGACAGCGCCCGGGCGCCGGGCCGTTACCGGCCCTAGCGGGGCTCGCCGCGCGAATATGCATTTCACGATTCGATGTTTGTCGGCCGGAAACCGATTCCGTAACCTGCCCGGCAGCCGCGCCGCACGGGCGCGGGTTACCGAGGACATGCCGCCGATGAATCGCTCTTCCGCTGCAGCGCGCCGCCGCGCGCTGCAGCGTCTTGCCGCCCTCGCCGCCGCGCCGCTCGCGGGCGGCATCGCACTGCCCGCCCGCGCGGCCGGCACCGACCTGTCGAGCGTCACGCTCGTGCTCGGCGACCAGGCCGGCGGCCTGCGCGCGCTGGCCGAAGCCGCGCGCGTGCTGGACGGCACGCCCTACCGGTTCCGCTGGGCCAATTTCCAGGGCGCCGCGCCGCTGTTCGAGGCCCAGCGCGCGGGCGCGATCGATCTCGCCCCGGCCGGCGACCTGCCGGTACTGACGGCCGCGCTCGGCGATCCGTCGTTGCGGATCGTCGCAACGCGGGTCGGCTCGTCGGCGTCGCTCGGCATCGTCGTCCAGCCCGACTCGCCCATTCGCACGGTGGCCGGCCTGAAAGGGTAAACCGTCGTCGTGTCGTCGGCGCGCGGCAGCATCTCGCAATACCAGTTGTACGGCTCGCTGCGCGAACACGGCCTCGCCCCGCGCGACGTCGACGTGCGCTTCGTGCTGCCCGTCGATGCATTCGCCGCGTTCGAGGCGAAACGGATCGGCATCTGGGCCACGTTCGACCCGTATTACGGCCATGCGGTACGACGCGGCGCACGCATCGTCCGCGACGGCAGCGGCATCAATTCGGGGCTCGCGTTCCTCACGTCGCCGGTCGAGACGCTGAACGACGGCGCGAAGCGCGCGGCGCTCGCGGACGTGCTCGCACGGCTCACCCGCGCCGGCCAATGGGCGCTCGCGCACCCGGCCGACTACGCGAACGTCTACGCGTCGCTCACGCGCCTGCCGCCCGACGCGGCGACCGACATCGCCCGCCGGGCCGCGCTCGCGCAGCGCAGCCTCAGCGGCGCCGACATCGACGTGCTGCAGCGCGTCGCCGATCGCGCGGCGGCGGACGCGATCCTGCCACGGCGCGTCGACGTCGCGTCGATTGCGGTCCGGAACGTGTCGTCCTGAGCGCTGCCGCGCGTGGCGGCGTTCAGCGCGGCAGCGCCATATCGAGGTCCGGCAGGTCGTCGCCGAACGTCGACGCGACGAGCGTGCGCATCGCGGCGACCAGCAGCGTCGGCCCCGACTGGTTGAACGTGCAGCGGTCGCCCGCGGCCGGCACGGCCCGGTGCAGCACGGCACGCCATGGCCCCCGCCCGCCGTCGCGCTCGAACGCGTCGAACGGCAGCCGCTCGACGATCGGGCCGCCGTCCGCCCAGGACGACGATGGCGCGAACGGCGTCGGCACGCCGCCCGCCACGCGAATCGACGTGCATCCGGACGCGTCGGCACGCGGGGCGTCGTGGCCTTCCGCGATCGCGACCCAGTAATCCAGCGGCCCGCCGGCCAGTTCCTGAACTTGCATAACCCTCTCCGTCACCGTCATTCCAGTCGACATGCTAACCGTTGCGCCCGCACGCGTAACCGCCCCGGGGACGGCGCTGCAGCGCCCCGCCGGCGGCCGGCCGCATCGCTGAAACCCCTCCCCCCGCACAAACCCGCGCACCCTGTCACCTGCGCGTCATTCGTGCGTAGAATGATCTGACGGCTGCCCGCCCGGCCCGCGGCCAGCCAGCCAGACCATCACAAACACAAACGCGCGCCGATCCGGACCCGTTTCCACAAGTTCGGCGACAACAGGACCAGACAATGCGGCGCAGACCGGATCTCACAGGGGGACGTATGTCCAGGCACACCCTGAAGCCGTTGGTATCGCTCGTCGTGCCTTTTCACGACGAGGCGGAAGCGATCGATGCATTCTTCGCGACCACCCTTCCCATCCTCGAATCGGTCGGCACCGCGCGCTTCGAAATCGTTTGCGTGAACGACGGCAGCCGCGACGGCACGCTGGACAGGCTGATCGACATCGCCGCCGGCGATCCGCGCGTGCGCATCGTCGATCTCACCCGGCGCTTCGGCAAGGAGGCCGCGCTCACGGCCGGCATCGACGAAGCCGCCGGCGCGGCCGTGATCCTGATCGACGCCGACCTGCAGGATCCGCCGGCACTGATCCCCGCGATGCTCCAACGCTGGCACGCCGGCGCCGAGGTCGTCGCCGCGAAGCGCACCGACCGCATGTGCGATCCGCTGATGCAGCGCGTGGCCGCCGCACTCTATTACCGCGTACACAACCACCTTTCCGAAGTCGAAATGCCCGAGAACGTCGGCGATTTCCGGCTGATGGACCGCCAGGTCGTCGACGCGCTGCGCGCGCTGCCCGAGCGGCGGCGCTTCATGAAAGGCCTGTTCGCGTGGGTCGGCTTCCGCACCGAGATCATCGAATACACGCGCGCGGCACGCAGCGGCGGCCGCTCGAAATTCTCCGGGTGGCGACGCTGGAACTTCGCACTCGAAGGCATCACGAGCTTCAGCACCGTGCCGCTACGCGTGTGGACCTACATCGGCCTCGTGTTCGCCGCGCTCTCGTTCGTCTACGGCGCATACATCGTCATGCGCACGCTGCTGTTCGGCAATCCCGTGCACGGCTACGCGTCGCTCATCTCCGCGATGCTGTTCGTCGGCGGCATCCAGCTGATCGGCATCGGCGTCATCGGCGAATACCTCGGCCGCATCTATCACGAATCGAAGCAGCGCCCGGTCTATCTCGTGCGGCGCCGTTATCGCGCCGATGCCCATGCGGGCCAGCAGCCCGCGCGGCATGCCGCCCAGCCGGACGGCTCGAAGCTGCTGCAGTTTCCGGTCCGGCGCGTCGCCGCGTCCCGGCGCCGGCAGGCGGCAACCCTCGCCGTGCAGACGCCGCGCAATCTGTCGGTCAAGTAGCGCCGCATGGATATTTCCGGTTCGTCGATGCAAGGCGACGCGCGCCCCGTCCGCGTCTGGCTCACCCCCGGACGCATCGCGCTTTACAGCGTGGTCATGCTGGCGGTCGGCGTGCTGTTCGCGTCGATCCTGGTCTGGATCGGCGCTCGCTCGACCGATCCGGGCACGTTCCGCCCCGGCTCGGGATACATGGTGTTCTGGTCCGCGTCCCATCTGATGCTCCACGGCTCGCCCTGGCAGGCCTACGACGTCCCCACGTTTTCGCGCGTGCTCGCCGGGCTGTTCCCGTCGACCGGACGCTTCGCGTTCCTGCCGTGGCTGTATCCGCCGTCGTATCTGCTGGTGGTGGCGCCGCTCGCGCTGCTGCCCTATGCGATCAGCTATCCGCTGTTCATCGCACTTGGCATCGTGCTGCTCGGCCTGGCGGCCTGGCGCGTGTCGGGGCTCGCCGCCGTGCCCGGCGCGTCACGCATCGGCTGGCTCGCGCTGCTTGCCTGCCCGGGCGTGCTCGTGACCGCGATGTACGGACAGAACGCCATGCTGACCGCCGCATGCGCGGCGTTCGCCGTGTATTGCGTCGACCGGCGGCCGATCCTGGCCGGCTTCTGCATCGGACTCCTGTCGGTCAAGCCGCAGCTGGCGTTGCTGTTTCCGTTCGTGCTGATTGCCGCGCGCGCATGGCGCGCGTTCGCGTGGGCCGCGGCATTCGCGACCGCGTTCACCGTGCTGGGCATCGCGACGGGCGGCATGGAATCGGTCCGGCTGTTCCTGCAGAATGCCGGCGCGCTGCGTTCGCTGATCATCGAGCATGGCGTACCGTTCTGGTTTGCGTCGCCGACGCCGTTCGCGGCGTTCCGGCTCGCCGGCCTGTCGCCCGCACTCGCCTTCGCCGGGCAAGCGGTCATCGCGGCGATCGCGATCGCCGCGGCGTGCTTCGTCTGGCGCCGGAGCCGGGACGCACGGCTGCGTGGCGCGGTGCTGGTCGTCGCGACGCTGGCCGCGAATCCCTATGTATGGCACTACGAACTGTCCTGGCTGTGCATCCCGATCGCATGCATGATCACCATCGGATCGCAGCACGGCTGGCGGCGGGGCGAGCAATGCATCGTCGTCGCCATGTGGGCGCTACCGCTGTACGAGTTTCTGAATCCGTGGATGAAGCTGCCGCAGATCGGGCCCGCCGTCACGGCGATCGCGCTGCTCGTGCTGCTGCAGCGCGCATGCGCGCTCCCGCCATCCCCCGAGCGGCGATAAGCATCGTTCAAATCGTTTCGAGGTCCGGCAGGTCGCCTTCAAACGTCGACGCGACGCGCGTTCGCATCGCGTCGACCGGCAGCATCGGCCCCGACCAGTTGAACGTGCAGCGCTCGCCCGCGGCGGGCACGGCCCGGTGCAGCACGGCACGCCATGGCCCCACCCGCCGTCGCGCTCGAACGCGTCGAACGGCAGCCGCTCGACGATCGGGCCGCCGTTGTGCACGCACGCGTCATCGCCTCCCGTCCTGCGGCAAGCCAACCGGGTCATCCCGGACACGATTGCGCACCGGATCGCGCCCGCGCAGCGCAGCGCGGCGCCGCCGCCGGTCTCGATGTCCAGCCCGTCATCCTGACGCTCGTACGCCCACCGCCGCACCCGCGTCATTTCGTGTTACGAATCTCCGATTCCTGCCTACAATGATCAGAATGCCTATCGTCTGGCCCGCAGCGGACGACAACCGGATTCATACGGTGCAGCGCAGGCCGGATCTCTCGGGGGACGTATGTCCGCGCACGCCAGAAAACCACTGGTATCGCTCGTCGTGCCGTTCCATGACGAGGACGAAGCAATCGGCGCATTCTTTGCGGCCACGCTGCCCATCCTCGAATCGGTCGAGTCGGTCCGTTTCGAGATCGTCTGCATCAACGACGGCAGCCGCGACGGCACGCTGGACAGGCTGATCGACATCGCCGCCGGCGATCCGCGCGTGCGCATCGTCGATCTCACCCGGCGCTTCGGCAAGGAGGCCGCGCTCACGGCCGGCATCGACGAAGCCGCCGGCGCGGCCGTGATCCTGATCGACGCCGACCTGCAGGATCCGCCGGCACTGATCCCCGCGATGCTCGAACGCTGGCACGCCGGCGCCGAGGTCGTCGCCGCGAAGCGCACCGACCGCATGTGCGATCCGCTGATGCAGCGCGTGGCCGCCGCACTCTATTACCGCGTACACAACCACCTTTCCGAAGTCGAAATGCCCGAGAACGTCGGCGATTTCCGGCTGATGGACCGCCAGGTCGTCGACGCGCTGCGCGCACTGCCCGAGCGGCGGCGCTTCATGAAAGGCCTGTTCGCGTGGGTCGGCTTCCGCACCGAGATCATCGAATACACGCGCGCGGCACGCAGCGGCGGCCGCTCGAAATTCTCCGGGTGGCGACGCTGGAACTTCGCGCTCGAAGGCATCACGAGCTTCAGCACCGTGCCGCTGCGCGTGTGGACCTACATCGGCCTCGTGTTCGCCGCGCTCTCGTTCGTCTACGGCGCATACATCGTCATGCGCACGCTGCTGTTCGGCAATCCCGTGCACGGCTACGCGTCGCTCATCTCCGCGATGCTGTTCGTCGGCGGCATCCAGCTGATCGGCATCGGCGTCATCGGCGAATACCTTGGCCGCATCTATCACGAATCGAAGCAGCGCCCGGTCTATCTCGTGCGGCAGCGCTTCCACGCGCAGCGTGACGCAGCCGCGCATCCGGCGTCGACGCTGCTGCAGTTCCCGCTCAAGCGCCCGCACGCGGCCCGCCGCCGGACGCCACTACCCGCGGCGGTGGCCGGCCACGGCGCGCGGAAAGCCTCCGCCAAGTAACCGCGCATGCGACGCATGGATCTCCCCCGGCAATCGGCGCGATCGGCGGACCCTCCCCTGCGCGCCTGGCTGACACCCCGGCGCGTCGTTGCGTACAGCGCCGTCGCGCTCGCGTGCTACGCGCTACTCCTCGCACTCTGGATATCCGTCATACGTCACGCGCCCGCCACCGCCCTGTCACGTCCGGGCGCCGGCTACGCGGTGTTCTGGACGGCGTCGTACGTGATGCTGCACGGCTCGCCGTGGCAAGCGTACGACTTGCCAACCTTCGCGCGGCTGGCAGCCGAACTGTTCCCGCAGTTCCGCCACGAAAACTTCGTCGCGTGGCTGTACCCGCCCACCAACCTGCTGCTCGTGACGCCGCTGGCGCTGCTGCCCCATGCGATCGGCTATCCGCTGTTCGTCGCGCTCGGTGTCGTCGTATTCGGTTTCGCCGCATTGCGCGTATCGGGCCTCGGCGCGCTCCCCGGCGCGGCACGTGCCGGCGGGATCGCGCTGGTCGCCGCTCCGTGCGTGTTCGTCACCGCGATGTTCGGGCAGAACGCGTTCCTGACCGCGTCGTGCGCGGCGCTGGCCGTCCGCTGGGCGGACCGCCGGCCGATGTGGGCCGGCCTCTGCATCGGCCTGCTGTCGGCCAAGCCGCAGATGGCGCTGCTGTTCCCGTTCGTGCTGGTCGCGACGCGCGCATGGCGCACGATCGCGTGGGCCGCGCTCGCCACCACCGCGTTCGCCGCGTTGAGCGTACTGATCTGCGGTGTCGAGTCGCTACACCTGTTCGTCGCCGGTACGGCGCTCGCGCGGTCGCTCCTCCTCGAGCAAGGCGTCGTGTTCTGGCTCGCGTCGCCTGCGCCATTCGCCGCCTTCCGTCTCGCGGGCCTGCCGCCTGGCATCGCGTATGCCGCGCAGGCGTGCGTCGCGGCGCTGGCGATCGCCGTCGCCTGCGTCGTATGGACGCGCTCGCGCGACGTCCGCCTGCGCGCGGCGGTGCTGGCGGTCGCGACCCTCGCGGCGAACCCGTACGTGTGGCACTACGAGCTCGCCTGGCTCGGCATCGCGATCGCGTGCATGCTGGCGGCCGGCTGGCAGGACGGCTGGCGGCGCGGCGAGCAGACCGCGATCGCGCTCATGTGGCTGCTGCCGGCCGTCGAATACCTGAACCCGTGGCTGCAATGGCCGCAGGTCGGCCCGGCCGTCACGCTGTTCACGCTGCTCGTGCTGCTGCGCCGCGCCGGCCCGGGCGCTCAAAACGCGAGGCGCGGCGGCACGTATACGCCGTAGTACGGCCCCACGCCGGTCGCGACGCCCGTCATCTTCACGCCGGCGACGAAATGGCCCTGGATGTACTTGGACGAGCCGCCGAGCGACACGTCGATATGGAACGGCGCGAATGCGACGATCGGCACGGTGGTGCTGGTCGCGGTCTGCGTGACGACCGGCACCACCACCGTCGTGCCGACCGGCACCGACGCGTAGAGCGCCGTCTTCGAGCCGGTCGCGAGATTGATGCTGTCGCCGATGTTGAGCGTCGTCGGATTGCCGGTCGCCATCAGCCCCGCAATCGTCGACGTGTCGGTCGCGGTCGACTGGAACGACGTCCACTGCCCGCCCATGCACAGCAGGCCATAGATCTGACCGTTCGTGATCGAGAATTCAAACGGCTGGCCCGTCAGCGGATTGATCAGCGGCTGATTGGTCGCCGCGTTCCAGTACAGGTTGTACACGCACTGGTCGATCGCGACCGGAAACAGCCCGCCTGCCCCGATCCCGCCCGGCGCCGCCAGCACCGCCACCGCGGTCGCGCTGTCGGATGCGCCGGGAATCCCCAGCAGCCCGGCGAGCAGCAGCGGAATCGAGCCGCCGTTCACGCCGGGCGCGCGCGACACGGTGACCTGCACCGCCGGCACGTCGTACGTGCCGGGCGTGATGGTCGTCGGCTGCATCGACGCGGGGCTGCGCGTGACGTTCCAGTATCCGGTGGTCACCGTGCCGGTCGACAGCGCCGCACCGGCCGCCGAGTTCAGCGCGATCACACCGTTCGCCGCCGGCGCGGCCTGCGACCAGTTCACCGCACCGCCGCTCGGCGACATCATCGCATCGGCCCCGGCGAGCGCGGCCGCATCGGCCGCGTTCTGCAGCTGGTTGTTCACCGTGACCACCCACGCGATATCGATCGCCAGCGCGCCGAACGACAGCAGCGGAATCAGGAACAGCAGGAAGAACAGCGCGACCGAACCGCGCTGCCGCACGGGGTCGACCGGTTGCGTGGCGGTCACGTCATTCATAGAGCATCACCGACGTCGCCGAGACCGTCACAGGGCCGGTCAGCGCGCTGAACGCGGACCCCAGCACGAGCCCCGAGTACGTGTAGGTCACGGTCACCGTCAGCGCGGTGCCCGACGTCGTGCCGTTCGCCTGCGTCACGGTCACCGCCGGTGTCGTCGCCGTGCCGCCGGTGATCAGGCTGTTCTGCATGGCGGTCTGTGCGATGCCGGCGATCTGCGTCGTGGTCAGCATCGGCACCCGCAACATGACGCCGGCGCGCGCCGCCTCGCGGCTCGCGTTCGTGATGACGGCCTTGTCGCACAGGATCAGGCTCGTGTCGATGATGCCGATCAGCACCATCAGCAGGAACGGCAGCATCAGCACGAACTCGAGGGACACGACGCCGCGCGCGCGGCGCGCGCCCGTCGCCCCGCGTGTCATTTTGCAGCCCCCGCACCCGGCGGTGCGACGCCCGGTTCCAGCGCCGCGCCGGACAGTGGCGGCGGGCTGCCGGCCCCTCCGGCAACCCCTGCGCCCCCGCGCGACGCAAGCCGCGCGCGCACCGCCTGGTAAAAGCGCAGGTTGTCGGCCACCGCCGATGGGGGCAAATCCGCGGACAGCAGCTTCTTCGCCGAATCGGTGTTGCCGAGCACGCCGTACGCGAACGCGAGGTTCTGGCGCGCCTGCCACGGCGCGGACGGCAGCCCGGCGACGTCGAGCAGCACGTTCACGCCCTCGCGCGGCCGGTTGCTCAGCACGAGCGACAGCCCAAGGTCGACGCGCAACCCCTGCGCGTCCGGATGCGCACGCAGTGCCTCGCGATACACGGCCTGCGCATCCGCATGACGCCCCTGCAGATCGAGTACGGTACCGAGCCCTTCCGCCGCGAGCGGATGATCCGGCTGCGCGGCCAGCAGGTCGCGATAGCGCTGCGCGGCTTCGTCGAGACGGCGCTGCCGCAACGCGACGCGCGCGAGCCCGAGCCGCGGGCCGAGCTCCGCGGGCGCCTGTCGCTGCGCTTCGTCGTAGAGGATCCGCGCGCGCTCCAGATCGCCCGCGCGGTAGTTGACGTCGCCGAGCCCGAGGCGCGCCGCGAGCGAATCGGGATGCTTCGCAAGCACCTTCTCGTACAGCGTCGACGCGAGATCGACGTTGCCGCCCGCGAGCGCGCTGTCCGCGATGCGCAGCTCGGCCTGCGGGTCGTCGCTCCGGTGCGACAGCACCGGCCGCGTCTGGATGCCCGGCGTGCCGCAGCCGGCCAGTACCGGCAGTACGGCCGCGAGCGCGAACGCGCGTACGACGGATCGTGTCATCTGAATACCTCGAGCAGGCGAATCGCCGCCGGGCCCGCCGCGATCAGGCAAACCGTCGGCAGGATGAACAGCATCATCGGCAGCGTGATCTTCGGCGCCAGCTTCGCGGCCCGCTCCTCGAGCGCGACGATCTGCTCGGTGCGCTCGGTGCGCGACAGCGTGCGCAGCGCCTGCGTGATCGGCGTGCCGAACCGCTGCGATTGCGTCAGCGTGGTCGCGAGCGAGCGCGCCGACGTGAAATCGACGCGCGTCGCGAAATGCGCGAGCGTCGCGGATACGTCGCCACTCAGCGTCAGCTCGTCCGCGCATACGGTCAGCTCGTCGGCGAGCGGCGGGCAGATGCGCGACAGCTCGTGCGCGACGCGCCGGATGCCCGACGCGAGGCTGTTGCCGGCCATCGTGCAGATCACCAGCAGGTCGAGCGCGTCCGGAAAGCACGCGGCGATGGTCCGCCGTCGCCGCCGGATCATCGCGCCGAGCACGTATTCAGGCACGATCACGCCGATCACGAACGCGGCGATCATCGCCAGCGCACGGATCACGAAGTATTCGCCGAAGCGCGGAATGAGCGGGCTGAACACGATCGCGCCGCACGCGAACAGCACGCCGCAGCTCAGCTTGATCCCGATCATCGACGACACCGCACGGCGCTCGCGAAAGCCCGCGCGCGTCAGCTGCAGGCCGAGCTTGACGCGCTGCATCGGGTCGAGCACCGGCAGCCGTTCGCCCAGTTGCGCGAGCCGGCGCGTCAGGTCAAGGCGGACCCCGCCCGGCTGCAGCCACCCCGCCACCGGTGCAGGCGGGTGCTGCCCGGCAGCCTGCCGCACGCGCGCGGCGATCCGCTGGCGGGTACCGCCGCCGGGCGTGGCGAGCGCCACCGCGACACAGGCGAGCAGCAACAGCAACTCGAGGCCGCGGGCGGCCAGTATCGACATCGTCATCGCGCGGTATCCAGTCTCGAGATCTTGCGGATCACCAGCAGGCCGACCGTCAGCAACCCGGCCGCGATCGTCAGCATCGTGTGCCCCGCGTGCGTCCTGAACAGCAGCATCACGTAGTCGCGGTTCACCAGGAACAGCGCGCCGATCATCACGAACGGCACCGCCGAAATGATGTTCGTCGTGATGCGCCCTTCGGCGGTCAGCGCACGGGTCTTCAGGCGGATGTCGCGGCGCGTGCGGATGATGCTCGACAGCTCGTCGAGCGTTTCGCCGAGACTGCCGCCGGTTTCGCGCTGCAGCAGCAAGTAGACGGTGAAGAACGAGAAGTCGGCGATCATCAGCCGGTCCGCCGCCTGTGTCAGCACGTCCTTGAGATCCGCGCCGACGCGCAGGCTGTCGCCCATCGACCGGAACGTCGCGCGCACCGGTTCGGCCGCACTGTCTCCGACCATGCTGATCGCCTGCGTGACCGGAATGCCCGCGCGCACTGCCCGCACGATCACGTCGATCGCGTCCGGGAACGCTTCGAGAAAGCGGATCCGGAAGCGCTCCACCAGCGTACGGTAGCTGGCGCGCATCGCGACCAGCGGCAATCCGGCGTAGATCAGCGGACGCAGGAAGCCCGGCGGCCCGATCAGCTTCACCGCGACGATCGCCGCGATCGCGCCGGCGATCGTGCTCGTGACGACGATCTTCACGCCGCCCTTGCCGCCTACCGCGCGCACGCGCGTCACGCGGCGCTGCAGCCAGGCGCGCAGGCGGCCTTGACGGCGCTCGAGGTTGAACAGCGCGACGCCGGGCGCGGCGGACCCGTGCCCGGCGCGCCCGGCGAGCAACGGCGACAGCCGGCGCATCCGCGCGCGAATGCGCTGGGCCGGCGTGTGGCTCGCGCGGTCGAACAGCGACGACAGCACGAGCCCGATCGCGAGGATCATCACGAACGCGCCGGCCGCGAACAGGTCGGCGGCCCTCATTGCCGGAATACCTCGGCGAGCGCATCCTCGACACCGTAATACGCGGCACGCGCCGCGAATCCCGGCCGCAACGGCGACGCCTCGAACACGCCCTTCACCGCATCGCGCGTCGTGTCGCCTTCCTGACGGAACGCGAACAGGTCCTGCGTGATGACGACCTCGCCTTCCATCCCGACGATCTCGGTGATCCGCGTCACGCGCCGCACGCCATCGCGCATCCGCTCGATCTGCACGAACAGGTGCACGGCGCTCGCGATCTGGCGCCGGATCGACAGCAGCTGCAGGTTCGCGTTCGCCATCATGACCATGCTCTCGAGCCGGCTGATCGCATCGCGCGGCGAATTCGCGTGAATCGTCGTCATCGAGCCGTCGTGACCCGTGTTCATCGCCTGCAGCACGTCGAACGCCTCGGGGCCGCGAATCTCGCCGAGGATGATACGGTCGGGCCGCATGCGCAGCGCGTTGCGCACGAGATCGCGCTGCGAGATCCCGCCGAGCCCCTCGGTATTCTCCGGCCGCGTCTCGAGGCTGACGACGTGCGGCTGCAGCAGTTGCAGCTCGGCCGCATCCTCGATCGTCACGATCCGTTCGTGCTGCTCGATGTGCTGCGACAGCCCATTGAGCAGCGTCGTCTTGCCCGAGCCGGTGCCGCCCGAGATCACGATGTTCAGCCGGCACGCGCACGCGACCTTCAGCACCTGCAACATCGGATGCGATATGTTGCCCTGCTGCGCCATCCGCGCGAGCGTGATGTCGCGCTTCGCGAACTTGCGGATCGAGATCGACGGGCCGCGCATCGCGACCGGCGGCAGCACGACGTTCACGCGGCTGCCGTCGGCGAGTCGCGCGTCGACCATCGGGCTGCTCTCGTCGACGCGCCGTCCCACCGCCGCCGCGATCCGCTGCGCGACGCTCGCCACGTGCGCGTCGTCGCGAAACTTCAGCGCCGTGAGTTCGAGCCGGCCCGCTCGCTCGACATAAACCTGGTCGGGCCCGTTGACGAGGATGTCGGTGACCGTATCGTCGGCGAGCAGCGGCTCGATCGGCCCGACGCCGAACATGTCGTTCAGGATCGCATCGACGATCAGCACCTGCTCGCCGGCCGTGATCTTCAGGCGCTCGCGCTCGACCGTGTGCGCGGCCACCTGCTCGATGCCCGCCCGCACCTCGTCGCGCGTCTTCATCAGCGCCGCCGACATGTTCATCGACGCGAACACCGCACTGCGGATCGCATCGAACTTGCTCGACCGGATCAGCGCCTCGTGGGTATCCGCTGCCACCGGCGCGCGGGCCGGCGCCGACGCGGGCACCGGCACAGGCGCTGGCACGTCCACCGGGGCCGGCACGGGCTCGCGCGCCACGGCGGGCGTGGCGGCCGGCTCGCGGTCCGCCGGCGGCCGGCTGCGGGTACCGAACGTCACGATCCCTTCCTCCACCTGGCGAACCGTGCATACCACGGCTCGGCGACGACCATCGGCTCGCCGGTGATGCCGTTCGCGAGCTGCCGGATCTGGTCGACGAAGCCATACCGCTTCGCACCTTCGATCGGCTCGCCGAGGTTCTCGGCGACGGCGAGCGTCTGCGGCTCGTGCGGCAGTTCGTGCAGCTTCGCGCCGCCGAACGCCTCTTCGAAATCGACCGGCTCGACGCGGCCCGCGACCGGCGCGAGCGGATTGTTCAGTACCATCGACAGCAGCCGCTCGCCGGGCAGCTCCCGCACGAAACGCACGAGCCGCGCGGCCTCGTATGCGGCGTGCACCGAGCGGTCGACCACGACATGGACGAGATCGGACGCGACGAGCGCGTCCTCGAGCAGCTTGCCGGCGCTGCTTCCCACGTCAAACAGCACGTAGTGGAAACGGTCCTTCAGCATGTCGACCAGGCGCGCGACGGCCTCGTCGCCCAACGGCGCGTCGGCGCCGTACGCCAGTTCGGCGGACAGGACGTGCAACCGGTCGCCCTTCGTCACGAACATGCGCTCGAACAACGCGTCGTCGGGGCGCTGCCCCATGTTCAGCAATTCGATCAGCCCGTTGTTGCTGGACAGCCCGAACATCGAATTCGCGCCGCCGCCATGCAGGTTCAGGTCGACGTAGGCCACGCGTCGGCGCTTCTCGCCCGCCAGGAAGCGCGCGAGGCTCACCGTGATCGTGGTCGCGCCGACGCCGCCGCGGGCGCCGACGAAGCTGACGACCTTGCCGGTGCGCGCCTGGACGACCGATTCCGTCGCCGTCAGCGCGCGCCGCATCAACTCAACGGTCAGCGGCTTGACGATGTAGTCCTGCACGCCGATGCCGAGCAGGTTGCGAAACAGCCCGACGTCGTTCTGCGTACCGATCGCGATGACCCGCACCGACGGGTCGCACACGTCGGCG
Source organism: Burkholderia cepacia complex sp. TUM26381 (assembly GCF_057439935.1). Taxonomy (NCBI): domain Bacteria; kingdom Pseudomonadati; phylum Pseudomonadota; class Betaproteobacteria; order Burkholderiales; family Burkholderiaceae; genus Burkholderia; species Burkholderia cepacia complex sp. TUM26381. Next base: position 2,215,035 of record NZ_CM172007.1, read on the forward strand.
AGACGCATCAGGTCCGACACCGGCAGCACCGAATCCGACACGTCGATGATGAGTTGGCGCGGCGAACGCTCGTACTGCTGCAGCAGCCGGATCGCATCGTCGCAGGTGCCCAGCTGCAGCTGAGTGCGCGTGATCGACAGCTCCTGCGTGACGCGACGTATCACGTCGTGGCTGCCCGAATCGGATACGACCGCGACGAGATCGGCCGCGCCCGCGGACGTGGCGCGCCTGGCGTTCTGACGGTCGAGGAGGTTCATGGGCGGCATCGTGATGGCATCCGGTCCGGTCAATGGCTGGGCGAGACGGTCGTCTGCGTTTTGCCCGGCGTCGGCACCTTCACGCGATCCTCGACGTAGCGGCGCACCGCGTCGGCCGCGGTCTGCGCGTCCGCGCCGCCGTACGGCACGGGTGCGACGAGATCCTCCGGCCGCGCGAGCATCGCCGCGAGGTTCGCGTAGGTCGCGCAGCCGAACGGCACGCCGGGCCGCGCGTACCCCGCGTCGACGAGATGCGATGGCTGCATCAGCTTCGCGCAGTCGGGCGGCACCGCGTGCGTGCCGTCGAAGCCGATCGCACGCGCATCGGGCAGGTTGACCGGCGGCGGCGCCGACAGGCAGCCCGCAAGCACCAGCGGTAGCAGTGCGGCAACGGTCGATCGGGTTCGCATGCGCGCTCCTCCTGTTCAGTACACGAAGCCCGCGGCGCCGACGAGGCGTGGCGTGTCGCCCGACAGCAGGTCGAGCCCCAGGTTGCGCTGCACCGCGAACTCCAGGTCGCTGCTCGGCCGCGCGACGGTGTCGATCGCCTGCTCGAGCTGGCCGGGCCCGGCCGGCTGCACGATGTACGGCGTGACGATGACGACCACTTCGGTCTTGTTGTCCTGGAAGTTCTTCGACGAAAACAGGCGGCCGATGATCGGCAGCCGGCCGAGCCCCGGAATCTGCGATACGGTGTCGGCCGTCTGGCTCTGCAGCAACCCGCCGATCGCGAAGCTCTGCCCGCTCGACAGCTCGACCGTCGTCTCGACGCGCCGTACCGTGAGCCCCGGCACCTTGACGCCGCCGGTCGTCACGCTGTTGCTCGCATCGATCTCGCTCACTTCCGGCCGCACCTTCAGGCTGATCCGGTTGTCGGCGAGCACGGTCGGCGTGAAATCGAGCGACACGCCGAACGGCTTGAACTCGACCGTGATCGCACCGGTCGACGAACCGGCCTGCGCAACCGGAATCGGAATCTCGCCGCCCGCGAGGAAGCTCGCGGTTTCGCCGGACATCGCGGTCAGGTTCGGTTCGGCGAGCATCGTGATCAGGCCCTCCTGGTCGAGTGCGTCGAGCACCACGTCGATCGACCAGCGCCCCGCGCGAAATCCGCCGAGCACCGAGAACGCGCCCGCCGGCGACAGGTTGAACAGGCTCGTCGTCGGATCGAACAGCGTGCGTCCGTTGAACAGCCCGCCGACGAAGTTGCCGGCGCTGCCGAGCGAGCTCCAGTTGATGCCGAGCTGCTGCGTGATGTTGCGGCTCACCTCGGTCACCCGAACGCGCAGGTTCACCTGGATCGGGCGCGACAGCGTGAGCCGGTTGACGATCTTTTCCTTGTCGTGCAGGTACGGCGTGAGCGACTGCATCACGGCGTCCGCGTCGGCCGCGCCCGGCACCTTGCCCGACACCATCAGCGAGCCCGGTGCGCCGGACACCGCCAGCTTCAGCTGCGGAAAGCGGCTGTCGAGCACGCCCTGCAGCGACGCCGTGTCGACCTGCACGATCACCGTCTTGCGCAGGATCGGGCGATGGTTCGCGCCGAGCGCGATCAGCGTCGTCGTGCCCGCCTTCTTGCCGAACACGAACACGGTGCGCGGTGACGGAACCTGGATGTCCGCGATGGCCGGATCGGCGACGAACATCGCGGCCGCGGGCTCGGGCAGCGACAGCAGCTCCCCTTTGCCGGTCGCGATCGACAGCGCCTCGCCCGCGGCCGGCGCCCGCGCGACCTGCGCGGACGCGCCCCCGGACGCCAGGACGCAGGCCAGGCCCAGGAAAGCGATCGAACGAACCATGCGCACCATGCGTGTTCCCGTCAAATGCCGGCCGCCGGGCGGGCGGCCCGAATCGTCAAGCCGTCATTGCACCGCCGCTGCCGGCGGCGTTGCGGCGGCCTCCGCCGCAACGTTGGCGCCGCCTGGTGTCGCGGGCATCGCCGGCCAGGACGGCAGCCCGGACGGCAGCGGCGGCAGGCCCGGCGTGCCGGCCCCGCCGCCACGCGCTCCGTCGTCGACCGACGAGCCGCGATAGATCACGACCGCGTTGCTTCGCCACGCCGGCCGCGCGCCCGTATCCGGCCCGGTGGACGGCTCGCGTGCAGCCTCGCGGGCCGCGCGCGACACGTCACCTGCCCACACGGGCTGCGTATCGGGCTCCTGCTCGGCGCCGCCTGCCGGTTGCCGCCGGTCGCTCGTCGCGAAACTGCGCAGCGCGAGCGACAGCGAGCCGAGGCGAGTCGCCACCAGCACGACCTGCGCGGTGCGCGGCGCGACCTCAAGCGTGACCGTGCGTGCGCGCGCCGTCGCGTCCGGCGCGCTCGCGGGCGGCTTCGCACGCTGGAATTCGGAACCGACCGCGAGCACGCGCGCGCGCCGCACCACCGTCTCCGCTTCGAACGTGCCGGGCGACGTCGCCGAGCCGCCGATCTGCTGCGTCAGCAATACGTCGACGAAGTCGCCCGGCTGGATCAGCCCCGCGTTGCCAGATACGTCGTCGACCGGCACCGAGATCGCGCGCATGCCGGGTTGCAGCGCGGCCGCGAGAAAATCCGGCGCGCCGGCCGGAATCACGTTCTCGACGCGAATCGGTGTGCCCGCGCCAACATGGTTGCGCAGCAGCGCGCCTTTCAGGTCCGCGCCCGGCTGCGACTCGACGAACGCGCCAGCGGGCACCTGCGCGCGCGGCATGCGCTTCCATGCCAGATCGTTGTCGCGCAGCAGCAACCCTTCCGGCAGATCGGCGGCGGCGACCCGCACGCGCGCCTGATCCGTTTCCGCGGGCACCGACGGCGTCGACGCGGCGACGTACAGTTCGCGCAGAATGAACGCACCGATGCCGGCGGCAACGACGAGCACGGCCATTCTCAACGGTTTGGGCATGGCGGCGTGCGTCCCCCGGCTAGGTAAGCGAAACCGTATGTGGAAACGACGCCCAGACGGCCAGCGTGCCGCCGAGCGCGAGCGCAACGCCGTACGGCACGCCGCGCGCGGCGAGCGCGCGGACCGGCGCGTCGCGGCGCGGCCGCGACGCCAGCAACGCGAGGCCGCACAGGAGACCGCCCGCGCCGACACTCGTCAGCACCGGAAACACCAGTGCCGGGCCCGCCCACAGGAATACCGCCGCCGCCAGCTTGACGTCGCCTCCGCCGATCCAGCCCGCGTGGCGCATGCCGCCGAACAGCAGCAGCACCGCCGCGCCGGTCGCGACATGCCCGGCCAGTGGCGCGAACCCGTCACGCGCGAGCGCCGCCGCGACGAAATAGAGCGCCGCGAACGCCAGCACCGCGCGATTGGACAGGCGCCGGTCGCGCAGATCCTGCGCGGCGAGCGAGGCCAGCAAGACTGTGGCCACCGACTGCACGAGCGTGAGCATGGGAGAGCCGTCCGTCGATACGCCCCGGCCGGATACGTTCTACCGCTGCGGATCCCGGTGTTCGTCGGCGGCGCGCGGGTTCAGGGGATCAGATCAGGCTCGTCACCTTGTTGATCAGCGTTGTGAACACGCTCGGCAAGCCGCCGCTGGTGCTGCTGAGGATCACGCCGACCGCCGCCAGCGCGACCACGACGATACCGGCCAGCACGGCATATTCGAGCGAGCTGACGCCGCGCTCGTCACGCAGCAGGGACTTGACGTATTGCAGCATGGCAACCTCCGTGTAACGGGTCGGTGACCGACCGTTGAACGAAAAGACGCGCTGTTGCTCCGGCGGTTGCGCAGGACCTTCGCCCATTGCGATCCATGCGCGCAACCCTGGCACGAGGTCGCGCGCATCCCCCCGGAATCCTCCCGATCACTGCAAGCGCGACGTGCAACGACGACGTCGATCGTTGCGTGCCTGCGCCCTTGGCGCGGTCTGTTCCACACGAAGCAACCGCGCCGATTCGTCTAGGGTATAGACAATTTTTCAGGCGAATTCAAATAATTTGGCGTCGGAATGCATTTATGGATTTCCCCCTTCAACGGTGAAAGCCGTGCCGCTCATTTACCGTCATTTTTTCTCGCGGCACTTCGAATGATTCGCGCACCGAAACAGGCAAGGCGTCTGTTGAGGCGCATGATTTACCGATCGGCAACCGAACCGTTTCCATTCGCTTTATCGGCATGCGGAACCGATCCAGATACACCTGTCTCACCGCGACGGTCCTGCCAATCCGGCAAAAACGACGTGCTCGCATCACGTCTTCCCGATTACCCTTCCCCGTCTTTCCGCCCCGATTAGGCAAGCGATTTCCACGCTGATTCACGCTCGCCGGCATCGCGATTTTCCATTCGGCAATTGCCGGATTCAGCATCCTGCTTCAATCGATATGATTGGAATCCTGAATTGATTTCCAATGCATGTGAGTGCGGCGCTCGTCCGCACATGACGGAACGCCATGCACGGCCGTCCGCAAAGCGCCGATAAGCATAGTTCAAATCGTTGCTTGTCCGCCCCCGGCACGTCATCGAGAATGACCCGACGGGCTCAGGCCCGGCCTCGTCCCCCAACGTCCCGGATCCAACGATTCATGCTTCCACTGCGCCTGCTGCGATCGCTGCTGATCGCGTCCCTCGTTGCGTTGCCGGCCGCTGCCGCGCACGCCGGTCAACCCGCCACCATCCGCATCGGCGTCGCCCAGCAAGGCGCCGGCGATCCGCCGACCTTCGGCGGATCGAGCGCCGCCACCGTGCAGTTGCAGCAACTGGTCGAAAAGGAATTCGCCGCCGACGGCATCAAGGTGCAGTGGCTGTTCTTCAAGGGCGCAGGGCCCGCCGTCAACGAGGCGATCGCCAACAAGGCGCTCGACTTCGCGTACCAGGGCGACCTGCCGGCCGTGCTCGCCCGCTCGAACGGGATCAGGACGCGCCTGCTGCTCGCCGCGAGCGTGCGCTCGGGCGTCAAGATCGCGGTGCCGCCCGATTCGACGATCCGTTCGATCAACGAGCTGAAAGATCGCCGCGTATCGATTTTCCGCGGCACCAACCTGCAGCTCGTCGCCGATAACGCGCTCGCGAAGAACGGCCTCGGCGAACGCGACCTGCGCGTGATCAATCTCGACTCCGCCAGCTCGCTCGCCGCGCTCGCGTCGAAAGGCATCGACGCATCGGTGGGCGACTATCAGCTGTACAAGCTGCGCGATGCAGGGCTCGCGAAGATCATCTACGAATCGCAGAACGACGGCCCGCAACTGACGCGCCAGACTCACCTGCTCGTGCTCGACGATTTCGAGCGCGCGCACCCGGACATCGTGCAGCGCGTCGTCACCGCGTTCGTGAAGGGCGCGCAATGGTCGTCCGACGAGGCGAACCGCGATGCGCTGTTCAAGCTGTGGGCGAAGAGCGGCGTGCCGTATGCGTCGTGGCAAGCCGACTACGCGAACCAGCGCCTGAAGGACCGCCTGTCCCCGCTGATCGACCCGTTCCTCGTCGCGCGCTACAAGGCCGTCGCACAGGATGCGCTGAACCTGAAGCTGATCCGTCAGCCGGTCGACGTCGATGGCTGGTTCCAGCCGAAGTATCTCGACAATGCGTTGCGCACGCTGAAGCTCGACCACTACTGGCAGCGATACGACGCAGCCGGCAAGCCCCTCTCCTGATCCGGACCCGCCCCGATGAGCGACACCGCGTTTCCCGTCCCGTCGTCCGAGCCGCACGCGCTCGCCGCGCAGCCGCGCCGCGCGGCAGGCGTGCGGCGGCTCGCGTGGCAACTCGCGCCGTGGGCGCTGCCCGCGCTGCTGTTCGCACTGTGGACCGTCGGCAGCGCACATGGCTGGATCGCGCCGCAAATCCTCCCGCCGCCCGAGCGCGTGGTCGAATCGCTGAACGATCTCGCGACGAGCGGCGACCTCGCACGCCACACGCTGATCAGCCTGCAGCGCGTGCTCGTCGGCTTCGCGGCCGGCTCGCTGCTCGGCTTTTCGATCGGCGTCGCACTCGGCCTGTCGCGCACGCTCGAAGCCTACCTGCTGCCGAGCTTCAATGCGCTCGTGCAGATTCCGGTGCTCGGCTGGCTGCCGTTCCTGCTGCTGCTCGTCGGCGTCGGCGAACCGCTCAAGTACCTGCTGATCGCGCATGCGGCACTCGTCCCCGTCACGCTCAGCACGTTGCAAGGGTTTCGCCAGACGCCGCCCGCCCTCGACGAAGTCGCGCGCGTGTTCGGCTACACGCGCCGGCAACGCATCGTCCACGTCGTACTGCCGGCCGCGATTCCGACGCTCGCGACCGGTGTACGGCTCGCCTTCACGAAGTCGTGGCTCGCGCTGGTCGTGGTCGAGCTCGTCGCCTCGTCCGAAGGGCTCGGCTACCTGATCGTGTACGGGCGGCAGCTGTTCCAGCTCGATCTCGTGATGGCGGCCGTGGTCGTGGTCGGCGCGGTCGGCCTGCTGATCAACCGGGCGCTCGACGCGCTCGAAGCGCGCCTGCGCCGCGGCGTGCCTTCCGCGTTTCGCGGCTGAACCGGCCTGCCCGCCCAATCGAAGGAGACTCACCCGTGCCACATTCCGCCACGCGGGACGAAACGCCGGACACTACGGCCGCCCGCCGCCTGCATGCGCCCGACTGGCGCGGCTTCGTGCTGCCGCTCGTCGCGTTCGCGCTCTGGTGGGCCGCCGCTTCCGCACACCTCGTGAAAAGCGGGCTGCTCGTCGGCCCCGCCGACGTGCTGCACACCGCCTGGGCGCAGGCCACGAGCGGCGCGCTCGGCCGCGCGCTATCCGCGTCGCTCGCACGCGAAGCGTGCGGCTTCGCGATCGGCGCGACGGGCGGGTTGCTGCTCGGCGCCGCGCTCGGGCTGTCGCGCGTCGCCGCGCGGACGGTCGGCCCGAGCTTCGACACGTTCAAGCAGATCTCGCTGTTCGCGTGGATTCCGCTGATTTCCGTATGGTTCGGCCTCGGCGACGCCGCCAAGGTCGTGTTCCTGTCGCTCGCCGCGCTGCTGCCCGTCGCCGCGCACACCTGCGACGGCATTCACGCGGTGCCCCGCGCGTACGTCGACGTGGCCCGCGCGCTGCGCTACTCGCGGCTCCAGCTCGTCCGCTACGTGATCCTGCCGGCCGCGTTGCCGTCGATCTTCACCGGGCTGTATCTCGGCCTGATCTATTCGTGGCTCGCGACGCTCGGCGCCGAATACCTGCTCGTCGCGGGCAGCGGGATCGGCAACACGTTGATCGACGGCAGCGAGCAGTTCCGGATGGATCTCGTGCTGTTCGGGATCATCGTCGTCGGCGTGACAGGCTGGGCACTGAATGCGATCGCGCGGGCGATCGAGCGCACGGTGCTGGCCCGGCGCGGCGACCTGTCGCGCTGATCGCCCTTTCCTTTCCTGCCGCTCCTCTCTTCGCACCGCCATGACGACCCTCGCCTCCGATTCGCTCGACATCCTCCATGTGAGCAAGCACTACGCACAACGCGGCGCAGCGCTCGCCGTGCTCGACGACGTATCGCTGCACGTGCGCGCCGGCGAATTCGTCACGATCGTCGGCGCCAGCGGCTGCGGCAAGTCGACGCTGCTGCGGCTGGTCGCCGGGCTAGACACCGACTACACGGGCGAAATCCGCGCCGGCGACGAGCGCGTGCGCGACACATCGCTGCAACGCGGCATCGTATTCCAGGATCATCGGCTGTTCCCGTGGCTGACCGTCGAGCAGAACATCGGCGCCGCGCTGCGCAACGCGCCGCTGGATGCCGCCGCGAAACGGCGCGCGATCGCGGATCACATCGCGCTCGTCGGGCTGAACGGCTTCGAGCACGCCTTTCCGAACCAGTTGTCGGGCGGGATGGCGCAACGCGTCGCCATCGCGCGCGGCCTCGTGAACCGCCCGCGCGTGCTGCTGCTCGACGAACCGTTCGGCGCGCTCGACGCGCAGACGCGTACTCGGATGCAGAACGAACTGCTGCGCATCTGGGAACAGGAGCGCATCACGATGATGCTCGTCACGCACGATGTCGACGAAGCCGTCTATCTCGGCGACCGCGTCGTCACGATGGCGCCGCGCCCGGGCCGCATCGAGCGTATCGTCGACGTCGCGCTGCCGCGGCCGCGCCGGCGCGATTCGCCTGAATTCGCGCGATTGCGCAACACGGTGCTCGCCGATTTCGACGACAGCGAACCGCCGCGCGACGACGGCACGGGCGGCAAGCGCATCGACACGCCGCGCCCGCACCGGATCGGAGAATGGCGGCTCGCCTGGTAGGCGCGCGATGGGCCGCGTCGTTCAGCACCACGACACATATCGTTCATCGCAGCGCGCACGCTAAGGTTGTGAAGATTCATCGGTTCCGGTTCCGCACGGTCCCTGCTTGAATGGAGATTCGACCGACCCGACTCCAGGAGACTCCCGATGTCCGAAGTCCAGCACGCCGCTCACCCGTCTTCGCATGCTTCGCACGCCGCGCCGCGTGCGGCCGCCGTCCCGCTTCAGCTTCGCCAGGTCGCCGGCCGGATCGGCGCCGAGATCGCCGGCGTGCGTCTGTCGGCCGCGCTCGACGACGCGACGTTCGACGCGATCCAGGCCGCACTGCTGCGCCACAAGGTGCTGTTCTTCCGTGGCCAGCAGCATCTCGACGACACCGCGCAGGAAGCCTTCGCACGCCGCTTCGGCAAGACGGTCGCGCACCCGACCGTGCCGTCCGTCGACGGCAGCACGCACCTGCTCGAACTCGATTCCGCGCACGGCGCCCGCGCCAATTCGTGGCACACCGACGTGACCTTCGTCGATGCGTACCCGAAGATCTCGATCCTGCGCGCGGTCGTGATTCCGCCGTTCGGCGGCGATACCGTCTGGGCCAACACGGCCGCCGCGTACACGCACCTTCCCGACCCGCTGCGTGCGCTCGCCGACACGCTGTGGGCGCTGCACACCAACGCATACGACTACGCGTCGACGCACGTGCATGCCGACGACACGCAACTGAAGCGCTATCGCGAAGTGTTCACGTCGACCGTCTACGAAACCGAGCACCCGGTCGTGCGCGTGCATCCTGAAACCGGCGAGCGCACGCTCGTGCTCGGACACTTCGTGCAGCGGCTCAAGGGGTTGTCGTCGCAGGATTCCGCACACCTGCTGCAGGTGTTCCACGAGCATGTGACGCGCCTCGAGAACACCGTGCGCTGGAACTGGCAGGAAGGCGACGTCGCGATCTGGGACAACCGCGCGACGCAGCACTACGCGATCAACGACTACGGCGATGTGCGCCGCGTCGTGCGCCGCGCGACCGTGCACGGCGACGTGCCGGTCGGCATCGACGGCCGCCAGAGCGTCGTGCTGAAGGGCCCGGGCGCGACGCTGCAGTAACGCCCACCGATCGCGGCGGCGCCCGTTGCCGCGCGCCGCCGCGCGATTCCCTGCAGGACACCCGACCATGAACCTTCCGCCCCCGGCCCAACGCTTGCACGCGCAACGATGTCGGCCATCCATCCCGCCCACTTCCGCCAGGAGCGTCGCATGAGCGCCCTACTCGAACCCGCCGCCCAGCCGGTCGACGTGATCCCGCTGTCCGCCCATATCGGCGCGGAAATCCGCGGTGTCGACCTCACGCAACCGTTGACCACGCCGCAGATCGCGGCGATCCGCGCCGCGCTGCTGACATGGCGTGTCATCTTCTTCCGCGAGCAATTCCTCACGCACGAGCAGCATGTCGCGTTCTCCGCGCAGTTCGGCGAACCGACGGTCGGCCACCCGGTGTTCGGGCACGTCGACGGTCACCCTGCCGTCTATTCGATCGCGAAACATCGCAAGGCGACGCGCTTCGAAGGCGAACCGGTGCGCCGGCCGTGGACGGGCTGGCACACCGACGTGACGGCAGCCGTCAATCCGCCGTGGGCGTCGATCCTGCGCGGCGTAACGATCCCGCCCTACGGCGGCGACACGCACTGGACCAACCTCGTGCGCGCCTACGAAACGCTGTCCGCGCCGCTGCGCGGCTTCGTCGACGGCTTGCGCGGCATTCACCGCTTCACGCCGCCGGCCGGTGCGCGCGCCACCGGCGCGTTCGACGAGGCCGTCGAACGCCGCCCGCTCGTGACCGAGCATCCGCTCGTGCGCGTGCATCCGGAGACCGGCGAACGTGCGCTGTATGTGAGCCCGAGCTTCCTGAAGTCGATCGTCGGGCTCGCGCCGCGCGAAAGCCAGGCGTTGCTCGAACTGCTGTGGGAACACGTGACGCGGCCGGAATTCACGATCCGCTTCAAGTGGGAACCGCGCAGCATCGCGTTCTGGGACAACCGGGCGACCGCGCATCTCGCGCCCGTCGACATCTTCGATCTCGACTTCGACCGCCAGCTGTACCGCACGACGCTGGCCGGCGACGTGCCGGTCGGCCCCGACGGCCGGCCGTCGGTCGCGCTCGAAGGCTCGCCGGTCGAAACGGCGGCGGCCGTCGCGCTCAACTGATCGCCATCGGCACCGGCGCGCCCGGGCGCGCCGGCCCCTTCTCCGTCAATCGAGCCACACGCCGTCGAACCGGTGTCCGCCGAGCGGCGAGAACGTCAGCCCGTGAACCCGCTTGGAGATCGGCAGCGACACGATCGACGTCGCGATCGGCGTGAACGGTACCTGGTCCTTGAACACCACCTGCGCCTGCTCGTACAGCGACGTGCGTTTCGCGACATCCGCGTTCGAGCGCGCCGCGCCGACGAGTCGTTCGAAATCCTGATTGCACCACTTCGCGAGGTTGCTGCCGTGCACCGCGTCGCAGCCGAGCAGCGTGCCGAGCCAGTTGTCGGGGTCGCCGTTGTCGCCCGACCAGCCGTACAGGATCGCGTCGTGCTGGCCGTCGTGCTTCGCGCGGCGGTTGTATTCGCCCCATTCGTAGCTGACGATCTTCGCGCGCACGCCGATCTTCGCCCAGTCCTGCTGGATCAGTTGCGCCATCAGCTGCGCATTCGGGTTGTACGGGCGCTGAACCGGCATCGCCCACAGCGTCAGGTCGAAACCGTTCGGGAAGCCGGCCTGCGCGAGCAGCGCCTTCGCGGCGGCCGGGTCGCGCGGCGCATCCTTCAGGCGCGGGTTGTACGACCATTGCGCGGGCGGCATCGGGTTCGTCGCGATCTTCGCGTCGCCGTTGAACACGGTCTTCACGATCGCCGCCTTGTCGATCGCGATGTCGAGCGCGCGCCGCACGTCGACGCGATCGAGCGGCGCATGCTGCGTGTTGTACGCAACGAAGCCGACGTTGAACCCCATTCCCGAGAACAGCGACAGTTTCGGGTCGCGCCGCACCGTCTCGAGATCGGCCGGGCGCGGGAACACCGACACCTGGCACTCGCCGGCCACCAGCTTCTGCAGCCGCGCCGCCGGATCGGGCGTGATCGCGAACACGAGGCGTGCGAGCTTCACGTCGTCCGGTTTCCAGTAGTCGGGGTTCGCTTCGTAGCGGATCAACGCATCCTTCTGGTACGTGCGCAACAGGAACGGCCCCGTGCCGACCGGGAACTGGTTGATGTCGGACTCGCGATGGCGCGCGGCAAGCTGCGCCGCATATTCGGCCGACAGCACCGATGCGAACGCCATCGCAAGATTGCGTACGAACACGACGTCGGGCGTCTTCAGCACGAAGCGCACCGTGTAGTCGTCAACCTTCTCGATGCGCTCGACGTTGCGGTCGAAACCGAGATCGCTGAAGTACGGAAAGACGACCGGGTAGGCCTTGCGAAACGGATCGTCGGGATCGAGCATGCGGCGGAACGTGAACACGACGTCGTCGGCCTGGAACGGCCGCGTCGGCTTGAACCATGCGGTCGTCTGGAATTTCACGCCGCGCCGCAGGTGGAACGTGATCGTGCGCTGGTCGGGCGACACGTCCCAGCTCGTCGCCAGCGACGGTTCGAGATCGAGCGTGCCGCGCTTGAACTGCACGAGCCCGTTGTAGATCGTGTACGTGCTCGCGTCGAAATCGGTGCTCGTCGTGTGCTGGCCGGGATCGAAGCCGGCCGGGCTGCCTTCGGTGCAGTACACGAGCGTCTTGCCCGCGGGCGCGGCGAACGCGCGAGTCGCTGCGCCCGCGAGCAGCAACGACGCGGCGATGCAGCGGAGCGCGACCGCGGCATGCGATACGCCGCGCACCCGGCGCGCGGCTGACGAAACGAAAGGATTCTTCATGATGGCAGAGGGAAGGAAAGGCTGTCATGCGAATGACGACGGCCGATCTTCGCGCGCCTCGCGCCGATCGCTTACCAATTAATTCGGCGTTGCTTATCGACACGGCTGCATCCCGCTGCCCGTGCGCGGGAACGTCCACGCAAGCGCCGGACGACGGCCCGGTGGCCGTTCGCGCCACGGCCTTCCGGCCCCCTGCAGATTCTCCGGAATGGGTGCATCGTATCGGCTGGCAAACGACGGCACCGGCGCGCCGGGATCCACCCGGCACGGCTGCGCCGCCGATTCCTGGAGAACCCACGATGTCGAACAGCCCCGATACGTCCGCTCGCCCCGTGAAGTCGCCGGGCCCCGATCATCCGATCACGGTCGAGCCGCATCCGTCACGCGTGGTGGTCAAGGTGGCCGGCAAGGTCGTCGCCGATACGCGCCGCGCGCTGGCACTGCGCGAAGCCAGCTATCCGGCCGTGCTCTACCTGCCGCGCGAAGACGCCGACATGGCGCTGCTGCAACGCACCGACCATGCGACCTACTGCCCGTACAAGGGCGATTGCGCGTACTACTCGATTCCCGCCGGCGGCGCACGTGCGGTCAACGCGGTATGGACCTACGAGCATCCGTATCCGGCCGTCGAGGCGATTCGCGGACACCTCGCGTTCTATCCCGATCGCGTCGACTCGATCGAGGAAAGCGCCGCCGGCGCGGATTGAGCAGCGCTGATTTGCATATACGCATTCGTTGGTTGGCCGCCGGGCGGCGCCGCCGTATCGTCCTGAATCCGGCGCGGGCCGGCCCGTTGCGTGCCTCGCCCGCATCCGGCCCGGTCCTGCGCCGGCCGCGCCGCCTTCGTGCGCGGCCCGAGAACCCGCTCGCAGGACGCTCCGATGAACGACACACCGCACGCAGACGTTGAAACGACCCCGGCGAACCCGCGCCGCCGCCAGTGGCTGCACGGCGCGGCCGCCGGGCTGGCCGGGCTCGCGCTCGGGCCGCTCGCGGCCCTGCCCGCCCGGGCCGACGACGGCGGCACGCGGCTGCGCATCGGCTTCCAGAAATACGGCAACTTCGTGGTGCTCAAGGCACGCGGCACGCTCGAGAAGCGTCTCGCGAGCCAGGGTGTCACCGTGCAATGGCTCGAATTCCCGGCCGGCCCGCAACTGCTCGAAGGGCTGAACGCCGGCGCGATCGACGTCGGCACGGTCGGCGAAACGCCGCCGATCTTCGCGCAGGCAGCCGGCGTCGATTTCGTCTACATCGGCAACGAGCCGCCCGCGCCGCAGGGCGAGGCGATCGTCGTGCTGCCCGATTCGCCGATCCGCACCCTCGCGCAACTGCGCGGCAAGAAGGTCGCGTTCAACAAGGGCTCGAATGTCCACTACCTGCTGGTGAAGGCACTCGAGCATGCGGGCCTCACGTATGCCGACATCCAGCCGATCTACCTGACGCCCGCCGACGCGCGCGCCGCATTCGTGCAGCGCAGCGTCGATGCGTGGGTGATCTGGGATCCGTACCTGGCCGCCGCCGAGCGGCAGCTCGGCGCGCGCGTGGTCGCAAACGGCGACGGGCTCGTGCGCAACACGCAGTACTACCTCGCGGCGCGCAAGTACGCGGCCGCGCATCCCCAGGTGTTGCGCGCCCTGCTCGATGAAGTCGACGCGGTCGATCGCTGGGCGCGCGATCACGTTCCCGAGGTCGCCGCGCAACTGTCGCCGCTCGTCGGCCTCGACGCGCCGACGCTCGAAGTCGCGCTCAAGCGCGCCGGCTACGGCGTGCAGCCCGTCACCGATGCGACGGTCGCGTATCAGCAGAACATCGCCGACGCGTTCAGTGCGCTGAAGCTGATTCCGGGCAAGCTGTCGGTGGCCAGCGCGCGCTGATGCGTCACGACGCAGGCGTCGCGCCGATGCGCCGCCATTCGTCGTAGTCGGTGACGAGGCCCGCGTCGTCGATCCCGAGATCCGCCGCATACGTGCCGCTCTCGTAGCGATACATGCGGGGCGCCGTATGCGTATAGCGCTGTTCGCCGCGCACGAGGTCGAAATCCGGAAAACGCAGCCACGCGGTGCGAATCGCGGCCGATTCGCCGACGGCAAGCGCCAGCCGCCGGATCGGCAGCGTATTGGTCGACGGGCTGAAGCCGAGATCGATGTCGGTTGCGCCCGCGAGCGCCGGTGCATCGACGCCGCCGATCGTCCATTGCCCGGCCTCGCAGGCGATATCCATCTGCCGTGGCGGCGCCGTGCCGCTCCACCGTGTCACGCGCGCCGCGCGCGTGAGCCAGTCGATGCCGCACGCGATCGCGTAGTCGATGCGAAACGGCGTGCCGTCGATCGCGCCCGACACCGAACCCGACAGGTCGATGCCCGCTGGCGATTCGACGAGCCGGCACCATTCGGCGGCCTGCCACGTCTGCACGATCTGCCATGCGACGCAGTGCGTGCGTGTGGCTTCGTTCCGTTGCGTCATCTCGTGGGCTCCTGTCGGTCGCGCGGAAGGAAGCCGATTTTCGCTCACGATGCCGACGAACGCACGCGGCTTCGGCGACGGGCGCCGCTTCGCGGCCGCCCGCCCCCGCGCGGGCACCGGTCGCGCGACGGCCGATAGTGAGTATCGGTCCGGTACACACCGTCGCGCCGCCGCTGCTTTGGTACCATCGGTCGATCGGCAAAAATCGAACCGGACGACACAAGGCGCGATCTCATGGATTTGTTGGCGGCGATGCGCATCTACGTCAGGGTCGTGGAGCGCGGAACGATGTCAGGCGCGGCGCGGGATCTCGACATGGGTCAACCGGCCGTCAGCGAACGCATCGAGAAACTCGAAAAGCATCTCGGCACGCGGCTGCTGATGCGCAGTGCGCGCACCCTCGCCTGCACCGAGGAAGGCCGCCTCTTCTACGAACGCAGCAAGGCGCTGCTCGAGGCGGCCGAAATGGCGGTCGCATCGGTATCGAAGACGGAAAACGCGCTCGACGGCACGATCCGGCTCGCGGCACCGCAATGCTTCGGCGAGGCCGTGATGCCGGGGGTGCTGATGCAGATCCGCACCGCGTATCCGAAACTGCATATCGACCTGGTGCTGAACGACGATATCGTCGATCCGGTCACCGAGGGCGTCGACATTTCGATCCGCGTCGGCCAGCTCGGCGACGGCGGGTTCGTCGCGTACGCGCTCGGCGCGGTCGGCCGTGTGCTCGTCGCCGCACCGTCGTATCTGGACCGGCACGGCCCGATCGAAACGAAGGCCGATCTCGCGAACCATCCGTTCATCCGCGTGAAAGGCGTATTCGCGAGCGAACAGGTGCCGCTGCAACGTGACGGCAGCGCGGTCGAATACGCACGGATCCGGACGATCATGACCACGAGCCACTGGCGCCCGATGTTCGACACGATCGCGGCAGGCGGCGGCATCGGCGTGGTCCAGCAACCGGCTTGCGCCGACGCGCTCGCGCGTGGCCAGCTCGTCCGGATCCTGCCGCAGTACGACGTCCCCGACTTCGCGTTGAATGTGCTGGTGCACGCGCAGCGGCCGCTGCCGCCGCGCGTGCGGACCGTCGTCGACCTGCTGAAGCAGGCACTCCCGCCGCTGCTGGCGAAGCGCCGCCCGTAGCCGTCACCGGCCACCGGCCGCCGCCGTCACGCCTGCAGCGACTTGCCCGGCTCCTTGACGTGCGCGTCGACTTCCATCTGGTAGAAGCGTGCGCTGACGAAGCCGAACAGCGTCCAGCCCAGGAACACGCACAGGCCGCCGAGCATCAGCGCCTGCTCGCCCGAGCTGAACAGCGCATAGAAGCTGTACGCGGTGGCGACCATCGCGATCACGTTCGTCACCAGCGCCTTGCCGGGCGGCACCTTCGCAACCTTCTGGATCGTGATCAGCGCGGCCATCGACATCACGTAAGGCACGATGTTGGTGACGACCGCGAGATCGACGATCTTCTGGAACTGGCTGCTCAGTTCCGGGCTGATCGTCATCAGCGCCAGCGCAACCTGCGCGACCAGCAGGATCACCATGCCGACGATCGGCGTACCCGTGCGCGTCGCACGGGCGAACACGGGCAGGAAGTAGCCGACGTCCGCCGAGCTCTTGAACACCTGCGCGACCGTGAACTGCCAGCCGAGCAGCGAGCCGATGCACGCGATCACCATCAGTGCGGTGACGATCGTGCCGACGGTCGGCGTGAACATCGTCGCGAATGCGATGCCGAACGGCGCGTTCGACTTCGCGAGGATCGCGTTGGGCACGATGCCCGCGATCACGTTGGTCGACACGATATAGAAGATCGCCGATGCGATCGTGCCGCCGAGTACGGCGATCGGCACGTTGCGCTCCGGATTTTCGACGGCGTCCGAGTTCGCGCACGCCGATTCGAGGCCGAGGAACGCCCACAGCGTCACCGCGATCGAGCCGCCGACGGCCGGCCCGAACGGCATGTTGTTCGGATTCCATGCGGCGCCCCAGGTGGCGCCGCTGAACCAGAACCAGCCGATCAGCGACACCACGACGACCGGGATGATCACGCCCCACACCGTCACCGCACCGATCCGGCCGGTGATGCGCGAGCCGCCGAAGTTCGCGACCGTCGTCAGCACGAGCAGGAAGATCGTCCACAGGCCCGTCTGCAGCGGCGACAGCGTCGCGTCGAACAGCACGGTGCCGTAGCCGACCGCCGTGACGCCGATCGCAACGTTGGCGATCACGAGCGACAGCCCGTACGTATAGTTCGCCATGTAGTTGCCGGCCTTGCCGAACGCGTATTCCGCGTAGCCGCCCATCCCGCCGGGCTTGCGGCTCAGCATCCCGCAGCGCGCGAACGCATAGGCCAGCGCGAGCGAGCCGCCGGCCGTGACGATCCACGACAGCAACGAGATCGTGCCGACCTGTGCGAGCTTCGACGGCAGCAGGATGATGCCGGAGCCCATCATGTTGACCGCCGTGAGGATGGTCAGCTGCCAGACGTTCATCCGGTTCTTCGGCGCGGCCGCCGGGGCCGCGTCGGTCATGCGCGCTGCGTTTTCCATGGTGTCGATCCTTCGATGTGAGGCCGCCAGGCGGCCATTCGCTCGTTCGTCCGCTCAGACGCTCACGCCGTCAGGCAGTACACGCGGTACGTGCCGTCCTCGACTTCCACGCCGTGCGTGTCGTGCGCAAAGCCCGGAAAGCGCCGGTCGTATGCTTCGAGCGCCTTCAGGTAGCCGAGCACCGGGCCGCCGGCCGGCCCCGCGTTCTCGCCCGGCATCAAGAGCGGAATGCCCGGCGGATACGGCACGACGCCGGTGGCGACCGTGCGCCCGGCCAGCTCGTCGAGCGCGACCTGCTCGACGCGGCCCTGCACGAGATGCTCGTACGCGCGCACCGGGCTCATCTCCGGCGTCGGCAGGATCGAGAACGCCTCCGACATCAGCCGCGTCGTGCCGAGCTGCTCCATCGCCGCGAACATCGTGTCGGCCAGGTCCTTCAGCCCCATGCCCGCATAGCGCGAGCCATGCTCCTTCGCGAGCGACGGAATCGCCATGTCGAGCGGCAGGTTCGCGTCGTAGTCGCGCTTGAAGTCGCACAGCGCGCTGACGAGCGAGCCCCACTTGCCCTTCGTGATGCCGATCGAGAACAGGAACAGGATCGTGAAATCGGTCGTCTTCTCGACGACGATCCCGCGCGCGTCGAGATACGCGGTGACGACGCTCGCCGGGATGCCGACCGGCATCAGGCCGCCGGCCGGTGCGACGCCCGGCGTGACGATCGACACCTTGATCGGGTCGAGCATGCAGTAGCCGTCCTCGATGTTGCCGAAGCCGTGCCATTGCGCGCCGGGGCGCAGCACCCAGCACGCCGGGTCGCTCGCGAGCAGTTCGGGCGGCGCATCGTGGAACGGCAGCGTGCGGCCCGTGCGCGCCTCGAGCACGGTGTCGGGCTGCCAGCATTCGAAGAACCAGTCGCCCTTCGCGCCGAATTCGCCGTTCATCCGCGCGATCATCTGGCGGAACGCGACGGCCTCTTCGATCGACTCGTGTGTCAGCGCGGCGCCGCCGGGGCCGTCCATCATCGCCGCGGCCACGTCGTTCGACGCGATGATCGCGTAGTTCGGCGACGTCGATGCATGCATCATGAACGTTTCGTTGAACTGGGCATGCGGAATCGGGCTGCGGCCGTCGCGCACGTGGATGTACGACGCCTGCGACAGCGCGGTCAGCAGCTTGTGCGTCGACTGCGTCGCGAACACCGTGGGGCGGTCCGCGCGATGGTCGCGCGGGTCGCCGTGCATCGCATGGCGGTCGCGGTAGATCGGGTTGAAACGCGCGTAGCCATACCACGCTTCGTCGAAGTGCAGGCGATCGACGCTCGCGCCGAGCAGTTCTTCCACGCGCGTGACGTTGTAGCAAAGGCCGTCGTACGTCGAGTTCGTGATGATCGCGTGCTTCGGCTGGCGATCGGCCAGCCCGGCCGCGAGCGGGTTCGACGAGATCGCCTCGCGAATCGCCGTCTGCGTGAGGCGCTCTGAGGCGATCGGCCCGATGATCCCGTAGCGATTGCGCGTCGGCACGAGGTAGGTCGGAATCGCACCCGACATCGTCATCGCATGTTCAGCCGACTTGTGACAGTTGCGGTCGCACAGCGCGATCTGGTCGCGGCTCACGCTCGCCATCAGGATGATGCGGTTCGACGTCGACGAGCCGTTCGTCACGTGATACGTGCGATGCGCGCCGAACACGCGCGCCGCATAGCGTTCGCTTTCGCCGATCGGGCCCGAGTGGTCGAGCAGCGAGCCGAGTTCGCCAACCGAGATCGACAGGTCCGAGCGGAACAGCGCTTCGCCGAAGTATTCGAAGAATGCGCGGCCGACCGGCGATTTCAGGAAGCCGGTGCCGCCCGTGTGGCCGGGCGTATGCCACGAGTATTCGTAGACGCGGGAGAACTTCGCGAGCGCGCCGAACATCGGCGGCAGCACGGTCGAGCGATAGCGCTCGATCGCCGCGTGGATGCGCCCGCCGATGAAGTCGGCGGTATCTTCGAGCAGCCACACGAAATCGTCGACCTTGCCCATCACCGCCGACGGCACCGTCGACGCGACGCTGCGGTCGGCCAGCAGGAAGATCGGCACGTTCGCGTTGCGATGCCGGATCGCATCGACCACGGCCTCGGACGGCCCGTGGCCGTCCACGCCGAGATCCCAGTCGAGCAGCACGCACTGGATCGACGGGTCGGAGCGGATCAGCACGATTGCATCGTCGGTGGACGTCGCCGTGAGCACGTCGATACCGCGCTGCACGAGCTCCGCACTCAGCGTGCGGACCGCGCGCCCGGTGGCGGTTTCCTGCGTGATTTCATCGTCGACCAGCAGTGCACGCATGCCGAGACGACGAATGCCACCGACAGAAGTATTCATGTTGTTGCCCTCGCTGTTGCGTTGCTTCGATTGGTATTGTTCGTCTCACGAGCACGCGGACAGCAGGTCACGGGCAGCGGCATGAGACGCTCGCAATTCCGGCTTGATTCGCCATCCAATTCGGAGCCGACTATGCCATAGATGCTTTTCGATGAAAAGCTGACGATTCGTTGAAACCATCGGCGCCTTTCAAATCGGATTTCATAATTGGATCATTTTTATGTGCACCGCAGCATGCCAATTCCCGATTATTTGATCATTCTCATCCTGCAATGACATTATCGATTCCGGTCGATTGAATTCGCGGCCTATTGTTGCTACGATCGGCTGCGCCGGGCATGGTCCGATCGCGGCTGTGCCGCACCGCGCAAGGCTATATCGAGCCGCGCGCATTCGGCATTCAGCATTCGCGGGAGCGTTTCAATCGGCTGCGGCGCATGTCGGATCAGGACGACGCGCCGGCGCGAATCGCGCTCCCGCTTCCGCACATTTACGGGAGAGTTCGCGTGAGTCTGTTGAAAATCGCAGTCGAGCCGGCGCTGATTGGCGCCTTCCTCACCACGCACGAACAGGTCGACGTATTCCAGACCGATTTCACGAATATCGCGGCAATCGTGGTCGGAATCGATTCGGCGCAGAAAGTGCTGAAAGCCGTCGAAAAAACCGGGTTCGCGATTCCGTTCTTCGTCGCGGTCGAGCCCGACCAGGAAGTGCCGCCGTCGATCCTGCCGAGCGCGAGCGGCGTGATCCAGCTCCGGCACGGCGGGCGCCACTATTACGGCCGGCAGATTTCCGCCGCCGCCGACATCTACAGCGAGAATCTGCTGCCGCCGTTCTTCAAGGTCATGCGCGAATACGTGCAGCGCGGCTACGTCGAGTTCGACTGCCCGGGCCACCAGGGCGGCCAGTTCTTCTCGAATCACCCGCTCGGCCGGATGTTCTTCGACTTCTTCGGCGAGACGATCTTTCGGGCGGACCTCTGCAACGCGGACGTCCGGCTCGGCGACCTGCTGATTCACGAAGGGCCCGCGCTGGAAGCGCAGCGCAACGCCGCGCGCATCTACAACGCGGACAAGACCTACTTCGTGCTGAACGGCACGTCGACCTCGAACAAGGTCGTCACCAGCGCGCTGCTCGCGCCCGGCGATCTCGTGCTGTTCGACCGCAACAACCACAAGTCGGTGCACCTCGGCGCGCTCGTGCTGTCCGGCGCGCGGCCCGTCTACCTCGAAACCGCGCGCAACGCGTGGGGCCTCATCGGCGGCGTCGACAGCGCGGCGCTCGGCGAAGCGCGCATTCGCGACGCGATCCGCGACGTCGCGCCCGAGCGCGCCGACCTGCCGCGCCCGTTCCGGCTCGCCGTGATCCAGCTCGGCACCTACGACGGCACGATCTACAACGCGCGCGAAATCGTCGACCGGATCGGGCATCTGTGCGACTACATCCTGTTCGATTCGGCGTGGGTCGGCTACGAGCAGTTCATCCCGATGATGCAGGACTGCTCGCCGCTGATGCTGACACTCGGCCCCGACGATCCCGGCATCTTCGTCACGCAGTCGGTGCACAAGCAGCAGGCCGGCTTCTCGCAGACGTCGCAGATCCACAAGAAGGACAGCCACATCGAAGGCCAGAAGCGCTTCTGCGACCACCGCCGCTTCAACAACGCGTACATGATCCATGCGTCGACGAGCCCGTTCTACCCGATGTTCGCGGCGCTCGACGTGAACGCGCAGATGCATGCGGGCCCGGCCGGCAAGCGCCTGTGGCGCGACTGCGTCGCGCACGGTGTCGACGCGCGCAAGCTGCTGATGAAGACCTGCCGCCAGATCCGCCCGTTCGTTCCGCAACAGGTCGACGGCCGCCCGTGGGCCGACTACCCGACCGAGCAGATCGTCGACGACCTGCGCTTCTTCCGCTTTCACCCGGCCGACACGTGGCACGGCTTCGAAGGCTATGCGGACGACCAATACTTCGTCGATCCGTGCAAGCTGCTGCTGACGACGCCCGGCATCGATCCCGACACGCACGAGTACGCATCGTTCGGCGCGCCGGCGCCGATCCTCGCGCGCTACCTGCGCGAGCACGGCGTCGTGCCCGAGAAGGCCGACCTGTACACGATCCTGTTCCTGCTCACGCCGTCGGAGAGCTTCGGCAAACTGCAGCATCTGGTTGCGCACCTCGCGCAGTTCGAGCGCCATCTCGACCAGGACACACCGCTGCGCGAAGCGATTCCGTCGCTGTGCGAAGCCTATCCGGAGCTGTACGGCACCATGCGCTTGCGACAGCTGTGCCAGCGCATGCACGACTTCTACCGCAGCCACGACATGAAGCACCTGCAGAAGCAGATGTTCCGGCGCGCGCAGTTCCCGAAGCAGGCGATGCAGCCGCAGGCCGCGAACGCCGAGCTGATCCGCAACAACGTCGAGCTCGTCACGCTCGACCGCATCGAAGGCCGGATCGCGACCGAGGGCGCGCTGCCCTATCCGCCCGGCATCTTCTGCGTGGTGCCCGGCGAAGCGTGGGGCGGCCCGGCGCTCGATTACTTCCGTGCGCTGGAAGCCGGGATCAACGCGCTGCCGGGCTTCGAGCCGGAAATCCAGGGCGTGTACCTGGAGACGAAGCCGGACGGCACGAAGCAGGCATCGGCCTACGTGGTCGCGGCAGGCGCCGACGCGTCGCGCGCGTAGGGCGGCCCGGCGGCCGCGCGCCGCTCACGGCCCTTCTTCGAGACCGCCGCCCATCGCACGAGCGGGCGCGGGAACGGGGACCGGATGCGCGTGGCCGCAGGCGGCGCAAATCGCACCGGCGCGGCCGCGATTGCGTCGCGACAACGTACACGAGAGCGGCACTTGCATGCGCCCCCGGCGTGCGCTACCGTCCTCCTTTCCGGGATAACCGAAGCCTCGCCTCGAAACCCATCCGTCGATTCGATCCGATGCGGCCCCGCCCCTGCCCGGCGCTGTCGCGTCGACCGTACAGGAGGGGTTTGCGATGGACGTTCGCGTGTACCTGCTGGCCGCCGCCGTATTCCTGGCCGGCGTCGCCGAAAACATCTGCGTCGGCATCCTGCCGGCGATCTCTGCCGGCCTTCACGTGTCGATTGCGGCCGCCGGCCAGCTCACCACGATTTTCTCCGCCGTATTCGCACTGGCCGCGCTCGTGGCAGCCGGCTGCGTCGCGCGCGTCGAACGGCGCACCGCACTGCTCGCGGCCCTCGGCACATTCGCGGCCGCGAACCTGTTTGCTGCCGCGAGCCCCGGCTATGCGAGCCTGTTCGCCGCGCGCGTGCTGATGGCTGCGAGTTGCGCGACGCTGATCCTCGTCGCGACGCGGTTCGCGGCCGAACTCGCGCCGGCGGCGCAACGCGGCCGCGCGATCGGCATCGTATTCATGGGGATCAGCGCATCGCTCGTGCTCGGCGTACCGATCGGGATGCGCATTGCCGAATGGGCCGGCTGGCGCGCAGTGTTCGTGTCGATCGCCGTGCCCGCGCTGCCGCTCGGCATCCGGCTCGCCCGCCGGCTGCCGCGCATGGCGCCTGCCGCGGCCGGCGCGCCCGGCGTGCCGTCGTATCGCGCGGTACTGTCACGGCCGCGCCTGCTGGCTGCGCAACTCGTCTCGATCGCGATGATCGGCGGGCATTTCACGCTGTTTGCGTATCTCACGCCGTATCTGCAGGCCGTGCTGTCGCCCGGTGCGGCCGCACTCGGAGGGTTGTACGTGGCGTTCGGGATCGCCGGCGTGACCGGCGCGTGGCTCGGCGGACTCTTCTCGGACCGGCTCGGCGCGTCACGCGCGCTGTGCGCATGCCCGGCCGTGTTTCTCGTCGCGATGGCGATGCTGCCGGCGGCCGGTGCATCGCCGCTCGCGTTCGTGCCCGCGATGATGCTGTGGGGTGGCATCAGCTGGTCGATCTCGCCGATCGTGCAGAACTACCTGATCCACACCGCGCCGTCGCTGGCCGATGCGAGCGTCGGCATCAACGTGTCGGCCATGCATGCGGGCGTCGCGCTCGGGTCGGCGCTCGGCAGCGTGCTCGTCGGGCGCGATGCCCTGCTCGTCACGCCGTGGGCCGGGTGCGCGCTCGTGGCCGTCGCGCTGGCATGCGCGTGCGTTGCGGCACGGCCCGCGCGGCAGGCCGCCCGCGCCTCGTGAATCGTGACGGGCGGCGCCATGCGCACCGGCCGCATCACCACGCCTGCCGGTAAATCGCCAGCGCGTCAGCCTCCGTCACCTCGCGCGGATTGTTCACGAGCAGGCGCGTCTGCAGCATCGCATCCGACGCCATGCGCGGCAGGTCGCTCTCGCCGATGCCGACTTCGCGCAGCGTGCGCGGAATACCCGTCGCGACGATCAGCCGGTCGATTTCGGCGATCAGCACGTGCGTGCGCGCTTCGTCGCTGCCCGTCGCCGACGGCGCGACGATCGCCGCGAGTTCCGCATACAGCGGCGCGGCCGCCGGCGCATTGAAGCGCAGCACGTGCGGCAGCACCAGCGCGTTCGACAACCCGTGCGGCACGTGGAAAATGCCGCCGACCGGATAGGCCAGCGCATGCACGGCCGCGACCGGCGCATTCGCGAACGCCTGCCCCGCGAACATCGCGCCCACCAGCATCGCTTCGCGCGCGTGCCGGTTCTGGCCGTCGTCGCACGCTGCCAGCAGGTTGCGAGACAGCAGCGTGAGCGCGTGCGTCGCGAGCATGTCCGACACCGGATTCTTCAGCCGCGCGGACGTATAGGCCTCGATCGCGTGCACCATCGCGTCGATGCCCGTCGCGGCGGTTGCCGCGCGCGGCAGGCCGAGCGTGAGTTCGGCGTCGAGAATCGCGACGTCCGCGAACAGGTGCGGCGACACGACGCCCATCTTGCGCGCCTCGCCGACCGTGACGATCGACACGGCCGTGACCTCGGAGCCCGTGCCGGCCGTCGTCGGCATCTGCACGAGCGGCAGCCGCGCGCTCGCGACCTTGTCGACGCCATACATGTCGGCCAGCGCCTGCTGCCGCGGCGCGAGCACCGCGATCAGCTTCGCGACGTCCATCGACGACCCACCGCCCAGGCCAAGCACGATCTCGGCATCGGCCGCGACGGCCCGTTCGGTCGCCTCGAGCACCACGTGCTCGGGCGGGTCGGCGATCACGTCGTCGATCACCGTCACCTGCCAGCCGTGCGCGGCGAGGCTCTCCAGCGCGGGCGCGAGCACGCCGCTGCGATGCAGGAACGCATCGGTGACGACGCACAGCCGCGCGAGCGCCGGAAAGCGTTCGCGCAACAGCGGGCCGAGCCGGCGCGCGGCGCCGAATTCGACGATCTGCGTCGGAACGGTACGGAATTGAAACGGGTTCATCGGGTGCCTCCCGGTGGCGTCGCCGTGCCGGTGTCCGGCTGCACCATGTAGCGCGACACGTCGCGGCGATCGAGCAACGGAATGATGGCCCCGATCCCGATCCGCTGGAAATGCGGCGTTTCCCGATGCGCGTCGAGGCCGTCCGCGTCGCGGTAGCGCTCGAGGATCACGATGTGGTCGGGGTGCTCCGGCGACCGGAAATACGCGTAGTCGAGGTTCTTCGGCTCGGCGCGCGTGGCCGGCGCGAGTTCCGCGAGCAGTTCGACCACGCGGTCGCCGTTGCCGGGCTTCGCGAAGTAATGCGCGATCACCTGCAGGTAAGGTTCGTTCATGCTGCGCTCCGTGTTCGACAGAGGCCCGTCACGCCGACGGGTCGAAATTCCACCACGCGCTGTCGCTCGTCGACACCGCGACCGCCCCGTGCCGCCTCGCGCTGCGCACGTCGTCCGCGTTGCCGACGAAGCCCGACGCGACGATCGGCGGCAGCGCCTGCCGGTCGGCTTCGCTCAGGTGCGCGAGCATCGGCGCCGGCATCAGCTGCACCAGGTTCGGATCGCTCTGCTCGATCGCCTTCACGCTGCGCGGCCACGTCGAGCGGTCGGTCACGAACACCTTCTGCATCGTGATCAGGCCGGCGCGGTTCGCACGCTGGATCGTCGCGACGCGCGTCGACACCAGGCTCGCGACGCCGATATCGGCCAGATATTCGACGCCGCCCTTGTCCTGCGACAGCCCGTCGCAACTATCGATGTTGACGATCACGAACTTGCCGGCCCGGGCGAGCGCCGCGACCACCGCCTGCAGCCGGCGCAGGTCGACGTTCGCGACGATGCCGACCTCGGCCTCGCTGTCGATGAAGCTGTCGGCCTGCTCGACGCCATACAACGTGGCGATGACGGGATGACGGGCGAGACGCGCGCCCAGCGACTTGTCCATGACGTTTACCGGTCGACGTGCGGGCCGGTCTCGTCGCCGAGACCGAGCTTGCCGGGGTTGAGGATGTGTTTCGGATCGAGCGCGCGCTTCACCGTCTGCAGCACCGGGAACGCCGTGCCCAGCGAATCGCGCAGGTACGGCGAACGCAGCAGCCCGACGCCGTGGTGATGACTCAACGCTGCATTGTATTGGATCAGCACCGCGTTTGCCGCGTCCCATGCGGCGCGGTACCACGCGGCCCGCTCGGCCACCGCGACGTCGCCGCGCAGCGAGAAATACAGGCACGCGCCGTCCGCGTATGCATGCGACTGGTGCGCGGATCCGGCCAGCGTGCCCGGCACCGCCTGCAGCGCGGCCACCACGTCGCGATAGATCGCCGCGAGATCGCGCCAGCGACCGCACATCTCCAGCGTGTCGGCCACGAAGCCCGGGCTGCGCTTGAAGCCTTCCGCGCTCTTGCCGGTCAGGTAGCGCGTGTCGAGCCACTTCTCGAAGATCGCGTCGCCGTCGAGCTTGCGCCCGCTTTCCTCGCCGACGCGTGCGCCGATCGCCATCACGGCGTCGACCATCTCGCGCGCGCCTTCGTCGGCGATCAGCAGCACGTTCGTGTCGGGCAGGCCGAACTGCACGCCGCTCTCGAGCGCGTCGTAGAGCCGCAGTGCCGCCGGGTTCGCACCGCGTTGCAGGATCTCGCGGCACGCGTCGAGGCCGGCCGCGAACGTGTCGAAGCCGTACGCGATCGCGCGGCCGTAATCGGGCAGCCGATGCAGCTTCAGGCGCGCGCGCACGATGATGCCGAGCGTCCCTTCGCTGCCGATGAACAGTTGCTGCAGATCCGGGCCGACCGCCGCGCGCGAATAGCCGCCGAGCGTGACGAGGCTGCCGTCCGCAAGCACCACGTCCATCCCGAACACCATGTCCTCGATCTTGCCGTAGCGCGTCGACAGTTGCCCCGCGCCGCGGCATGCAATCCAGCCGCCCACCGTGCTGATCCCGAACGATGACGGCCAGTGCCCCATCGTCAGCCCGTGTTCGCGTTGCAGCGTGTCCTCGAACACGTCGCCGAACATCCCGGCTTCGACGTCGACGATCTGGCTCTCGGTGTCGACACCGATCAGCCGGTTCAGCCCGCACACGTCGAGCACGATGCCGCCGCGCACCGGCAGCGCCGCGCCCGTCACGTTGCTGCGGCCGGCGGACGCCGTCACCGGAATCGTCGCCGCGTGCGCGATGCGCATCACGGCCTGCACCTGCTCGACCGTCGACACGCGCACGACGACCGCATGCGGCGTCGCCGGCCGGCCGCCCGTTTCCGCGACCATCGACGCGGCCCACCAGTCGCGGGTCCACGCGACGACGTCGGCCGGCTGCGCGAGCACCTCGTCGGCCACCGCGCGCAGTGCGTCGACCTGCTGCGGCGATACCGCGACCGGCGCGCGCTGCATGCCGGCCTCGACAGGCGCGCCGCCGGCCGCCAGGTTCAGCGAGTATGGCGGCGGCGTATGCGCGCCGACGACGTAGTTACCGCGGTTGTAGCCGCGCTTGATGGCTTCCTTGCTGATCATCCGTGTTCTCCCATGAGGATGGCTTTTTCGAGTGCGATGGCGGCGACGTAGTCGCGCACCTGGCTGGCGACGGCCGCATCGGACAAACCGAGCTCCGCCTGAAGGATCGCGCCGACGCGCGGCGCCGCGCGTGCCGACGCATCGCGCGCCATCAGCCGCGCGCGGGTGCGGCGCGACAGCACGTCGTCGACGCTGCGCGCGAATTCGTGACGCACCGCATAGAGCACTTCCGCTTCGCTGTACGGCAGCCCTTCGACGATCGGCGCGAGCAGCGACGGCGCCGCATCGGCAAGGTCGCCGACGAAGCGCGCCTCGGTGCCGTAGCGTTCGCCGAGATGCGCGGCAAGCCCGCCCGATGCGACGATCGCCTGCGGGTCGTAGCCGGCCGCGCCGAGCAGGTAGGCCGATTTCGTGCGGCAGCGTGCGCGGCGGCCGAGCAGCTTGCCGACCGTATCGATCGTCTGCTCGGCCATGTGCCGCGACGTCGTCAGCTTGCCGCCGACGATCGTCACGAGCCCGTCGGGCGCGACGTGAATCTCGTGATTGCGCTTCATCTCGATCGTCTTGCCGCCCGGCGGCCCGACGAGCGGCCGGCATCCGGCGATGCTGCCGACCACGTCGTCCGCGCTCAGGTCGGTCTTCAGCGCGGAACGCGCGCCGTCCAGCAGGAAATCGAGCTCCTGCCGCGTGCAGTGCACGTCGTCGAGATCGCCGTCGTAGTCCTCGTCGGTCGTGCCGAGATACGACACGTTGCCCCAGCGCGTGATCGTCGCGCGGCGGTTGCGGCCCGGCACGGGGATCGTCACCGTGCAGTCGTTGCGGATCTTCAGCCACGGGATCGCGACATGCACGCCCTTCGCGGGCCGCACCTGCAACGCGGGCGCATCGCCCTTGCGCGCGCCGGTCCAGTCGCGCAGCCAGACGCCGGTCGCCATCACGACCACCCGCGCCCGCACGCGCCGTTCGCGGCCGTCGGCATGCACGATCGCGCCGTCGACCTTGCCGTGGCCGTCGCGCGTCAGCTCGACCACGCGCGCGTGGTTTGCGACCGCCGCGCCATGAAACGCGGCCGTGCGCACCAGGTTCAGCGTCAGGCGCGCATCGTCGACTCGCGCGTCGAAGTACAGGAAGCCGCCCGTCAGGTGGGTTTCGTTGAAGGTCGGGCAATGGGACAGCACCTCGGCCTTGGTCAGCTTCTGGTGCAGGATGCCCTCGCGCCAGCCGCCGGCGATGTCGTAGGTCCACAGCAGGCTTTCGAAGGCCTTCGCCAGGCGCCGGTCGAACACGCCTTCGCGCTCCATCACCGGAAACAGGAACGGCAGCCGCTGCACGAGATGGCGCGCGTTGCGCCGCAGCCGCTGCCGCTCGAGCAGCGAATGACGCACGAGCCCGAGATTGCCCTGCTCGATGTAGCGCAGCCCGCCGTGCACCATCTTCGACGATTTCGACGACGTGCCCGACGCGAAGTCGCTCTTCTCGACGAGTGCGACGCGCAGCCCGCGCAGGCTCGCATCGAACGCCGCGTACGCGCCCGTCACGCCACCGCCGACGATCAGCACGTCGAACGTATCGGTCTCGAGTCGTGCCAGATGCTCGTCGCGGTTCACGCGCAACGGTTCCGTGCCCGTCATGCCGGCCCGGTCCGTCCGGGGCTTTCTGGATGGCAAAAACATCATGCTGGTCGTTCTCCGTGCTTACGCATGAGCAAAATCGGCCGCGTGCGCGAGCTCGGACGCGATCCGAGCGTGCCAGGCCGCGCGCCGGCGCTGCCGGCTGTCCGCATCGATCGAGGGTTCGAACACGGCGTCGGTGACGAGCGTCGCGCGGGCCGCGTCGAGCGAATCCCACAGCAACCCCGATGCACCCGCGAGGAATGCCGCGCCACGCAGGCTCGCGCGGTCGCCTTCGCGCATCCGGCGCACCGGCACGCCGCTCACGTCGGCCTGGATCTGCAGCAGCGTGTCGCTGCCCGCGAGGCCGCCGCCGACGATCAGCTCGGACACGTCGGCCCGCGCGACCGCCTGGTTGGCTTCCATGCACGATGCAACCGAATGCGCGATGCCTTCGAGCACCGCATAGGCGACCTCCGCCTGTGTCGTCGCGATCGAGATGCCCGACAGCAACGCACGCGCGTTCGGCTCCATCCGCGGCACGCGCAGGCCCGTGAGCGCCGGCACGAACGTCACCCCGCGCGCCGACTGCACGGTGCCCGCGAGCGCGCTGATCTGCGCGGGATCGTCGAACCAGCGCAGCTTTTCGCAGACCCAGCGCAAGGCCGATCCGGTCGTCGCGACAAAGGTTTCGAGCGAGTAATGCGACACGCCGCCGTGCCGCCGTGCAGTCATCGCGAGCGTGCCGTCGTGCGCGTGACCGGGTTGCGCATGCGATCCGGCGTCCGGGCGCGCCGTACCCGTCAGCAGGTCGACGAAGCTGCCGGTGCCGTGCACGTACATCGCCTGCCCGCGCTCGACGCAGCCGAGGCCGACTGCCCCCGCGAACTGGTCGCCCGCGCACGCGAGAATCGGCACGTCGATGCCGAGCACGTCCTCGCGCGTGCGGCCGAACGCGTCGGCATCCTCGCGCAGCGCGGGCAGCAGCTCGCGCGGAAAGCCGAGCGCATCGAGCCACGGGTCGAAGTAGCGGTGTTCGCCGAGCCGGTACGCACTCGCGGAAGTTGCGTTGGTCGGCGTCGTCACGCACGCGCGCGCATCGGACAGATGCCACAGCAGCCACGTATCGATCGTGCCGAACGCGAGACAGCCGGCGCGCTGTGCGTCGGCCACCGCCTGCGACGTGCGCAACTGGTGCACGGCCCACAGATACGGCGAGCGCACGCCCGCCGGCCGCCCGACCTGCGGCACCAGCACGCGATCCCAGTCGGCCGCGAGACGGTCGAGCTCGTCGGCATGACGCGTGTCCTGCCAGACCATCGCGGGCACGAGCGCGCGCCCGGTCCGCGTGTCCCACAGCACGGCGGTCGCACGCTGCGTCGCGAGCGCCAGCGCGACGATGCGCACACCCTGCTCATGCGCATGGGCAAGCGTCGCGCGGCAGACCGCGAGCGTCTTGTCGAGGATCGCGTTCGCGTCCTGTTCGACGACGCCGGGCCGCGGGCTGTCGACCGACAGCGGCAGGTATTCCAGGCACGACACGTGTCCGCTCGCGTCGACGAGCGCGGCGCGCGTGCCGGACGTGCCTTCGTCGATCGCGAGAATGGCGTTTCGGGTTTCGGTCATCGCTGCGTTTTCTCGATGGCGGGTTTCAGGAAGGCCGACGCGGTGCGCGCGTCTTCGCCGAAGTGCGGCGCGTCGGGTTCGTTGTCGGGATTGATCGTCGTGCGGGTTGGATCCCAGCGGATCGCGAAGCAGATCGCGCTGGCCACGCACGGCACGATCGCGAGAATCAGGAACGTGTGCTCGAGGCCGTAGCGCGCACGAAACAGCGGAAAGACCAGCAGGCCGAGCGCCGCGCCGATCGACCCGAGCGCGCCGACGATGCCGTTCGCGCCCGCCCGCAGCTCGCCGCGAAACGACAGCGACGACAGGCTCTTGCCGTTCGCGCCGGGGCCGGCCGAGTGGAACAGGATGAACAGCGACGGCACGACCACCGACAGCCACAGCGGCATGCGCGCATGAAACAGCCCGAGCGCAACCAGCATCGCGCAGACCGCCGCGAAGCCGAATGCCGACGCACGACGCAGGCCGGCACGGCGGCCGACCGCCGACGACGAGAAGCCGCCGACGATCCCGAACAGGTTGAACACGAGCGCGCCGAGCGTCGCGTAGACGAAATCCTTGCCGAACAGCGCGGCGCTGATCAGCGGCAGATACCAGCCGATCGCGAAGTATTCGATCGACTGGCCGATCTGCACGGTCGCGGCCAGGATCGTGCGCGGCAGGTAGACGCCGCGGAAGATCAGCAGCACGTTCGCGAGGCCGCGCGTGGCCGGATTGACGACCGGCGTGCGTTCATGCGCAGGCGCGGCGATGAATCCCTGCCCGTAGATGCGTGTCATCGCGCGCGCCGCATCGTCGAGCCGCGCCTTGCGTGCGAGCCAGATCGGGCTTTCGACGAGGTACGCGCATTGCAGCGCGAGGATCGCGACGCCGAATACCGCGGTGGCCGCCACCGAGTAGCGCCAGATCGAATCGCCGACCTGCCACGCATGAAACAGCAGCGCGAGCAGCAGGTTCAGGCAGACGGCCGTGTACCACATGCCCTGCCAGGTATTGAGCCGGCTCTTCAGGCGGCCCGGCGTGAACTCCGCGAGCATCGCCATCGCGATCGCGAAGTCGATTCCGTACGCCATCCCGACGAAGAAGCGGCCCGCGAGAATCGCGTTGAAATCCGGTGCGAACACCACCAGCAGCGCACCGATCACCGACAGCAGCTTCGCGGCGATCAGCGGCCGCACACGGCCCCACCGGTCGGCCATCCAGCCGCCGATCGGGTTGAACGCGATCGCGACCCACGATGCGAACGACGTCATCCATGCGACCTGCGCGGCCGACAGATGCAATTCGTGTGTCATCGGCCCAAGGCCGGCGCTCAGTGCCGAGTTGGAAAATGCGTCGAGAAACAGCCCGCCGAGCGACAGCCACCAGACGAGTCCCGCCCTGCCCGTGATACCGGGGCGCGCGTCGAGAAAGGAGATGACGTCTTCAATGCCATGAAGCTTGACTGCGATCGTTTGCACAATCGGCCTCCGTATATTTTTTCTGTAAGAGGCTCGACATTGCAGATGCGATCGACGCATGGAGAGACCATCTTACAGATAGTCTCTTATCTAGATCTGCCAGCGCAATTTACGGCGGGCAGCGGGCCTGTGTCAAGCGCGGTCGGTTGTGCGTTGCAGCGAGCGGCGCATCATCGTGTCGCGCAATCGTTGCGCCCGCAACGGCGTTCGCACGCGGGCAATGCACCGCGAACCGCGCGTTTACCACGGCACGGTCCGCCCCAGGTAGTCGAGGTATTCGAGCCCGGGCCGCGCCCGCTTCGCGAGCAGCACGTCGACGAGGCCCGGCACGCTCTCTTCGATGGTCAGGCGCGCATCGGGCCCGCCAAGTTCGGTGCGGACCCAGCCGGGCGCCATCAATGCCATCGCACGACGCGGATCGGCCTGACGCGCCGCGAAGCTGCGCATGAACTGGTTCAGCGCCGCCTTGCTGCCGCGATACACCTCGCGCATCCCGCTGACGTTGTTCGCAACGCTGCCCTGCCCCGACGACATGGCGCCGATCAGGCCTTCCGCGGTCACGAGATCCTGCAGTGTCTCGATCACGCGCATCGGCGCCAGTGCATTCGTGATCATCACGCGCACGAATTCGTCGGTCGCCACTTCGCCGATCGTCTCGTTCGGATCGTTGGTCGTCCCCGCGTTCACGAACAGCATGTCGAAGCGCCTGCCCGACAGGCGCTCGCGCAGCGCGGCCAGTTGCGCGGGCTCGCAGATATCGAGCATCTCGATATCGAGCCGGCCGTCGAACCGGTCGGCCAGGTCGTGCAGCTTCGTGCGCCCCGATCCTTCGCGCACGGTACCCGTCACGTTCCAGCCCTGGTTCAGGAAACCCTCCGCCATCGCGAGCCCCAGGCCGCGCGAGGCCGCGACGAGCAGGAGCGTGGGGACGTGTCGATTCGATTCAGTCGATTGCATGGTTTCCGCCTTGGTCTGGTTTCGTCATGCGGCCACTATAGGCGCGCACCACGACAGGCGCCAGACGCACCAGATGCAACCGATAGTTGCACCGAACGCCCTGTCATTCACGCAAAAGCGTATCCTGTCCGCATGGAAGACCTCGACCTGAACCTCGTCACCGCGCTCGACGCGCTGCTGTCGGAAAGCAGCGTGACCGGCGCCGCGCGGCGGCTGGGCCTGAGCACGTCCGCGATGAGCCGCACGCTCACACGGCTGCGGCTCTCCACCGGCGATCAGTTGCTCGTGCGCGCCGGGCGCAAGCTCGTGCCGACACCGCATGCCGCCGCGCTGCGCGACCGCGTGCATGCGATCGCGCTCGACGCACGCGCCGTGCTCCGGCCGGCGACGGCCGACGTCGACATCGCCACCCTCACCGCCACGTTCACCATCCGGGCGGCCGCGTCGTTCATGGAAATGCTGTCGGGTCCGGTGGTCACCGCGCTCGGCGAAGTCGCACCACACGTGCGCATCCGCTTCGTCCCGAAACCCGACCGCGATCCGCAGGCGCTGCGCGACGGGGCGATCGACCTGGAAATCGGCAAACGCGGCGACGATGCGCCCGAGCTGCACACGCGCATGCTGTTTCACGACTGGCACGTCGCGGTGGCGCGCACCGGGCACCCGCTGTTCGCATCGGCCAGGATCACGCCGGCGCGCTATGCGGCCTGCCGTCACGTGATCGCATCGCAACTCGGCGATTTCGACGGGCCGGCCGGCGACGCGACCGGCAGCGCCGGCCCGGGCCACGCCGTGCACGTCGTCGTGCCGGGCTATCCCGATGCGATGCGCGTCGCCGCCAGCACCGACCTGATCGCGCTCGTGCCGCGCTCGAGCCTCGGCAACGCGTTCTCGCCGGGACTCACGGAAGCCCTGGGGCTGCGCAGTTTCGAGATCCCGGTGCACCTGCCGGCGATCCTCGTTTCCGCGCTGTGGCATCCGCGCATGCACGGCGACCCCGTGCATCGCCGCCTGCGCGATGCCGTCATTGCCGTCTGCCAGCGCGCGTATCCGGATTCCCGCGCGCCGCGCGCAACCGCACGCCGCGCCGGACCGCGTACCGCCGGCTGACGTCACGCGGCTCAGACCAGCCGGCCGCCGCCGTCGATGTGCAGGATTTCGCCGTTCATGAAGCCGTTGCCCAGCAGGAACGCGATCGCCTCCCCGACTTCGTCCGCCCGTCCGACACGACCGCCGGGCAACGCCGCTGCAGCGCCCGTGAGAATCGCGTCACGCGCTTCCGGGCCGAACGCATCGTAAAGCGGCGTTTCGACGAAGCCCGGCGCGACGACATTGACGCGAATCGGTTTCAGCTCCAGTGCGAGCGACTGCGCCAGCGCCTCGACGCCGCGTACGGCGGCGGCAATGACGGACGTGCCGTGCGCGGCCGGCCGATCCGACAATTGCCCGCCGGTCAGCACGATCGAGCCGGTCGCGGGCATCAGCGGCAACGCGGCCCGGATCGCATACACCGGCCCGGCGATGCGCTCGTGCAGCGCGGTGAGCAATTGGTCGGGATCGGTCTCGGTCAGCTTCCCGGCAATGAATTGACCGGCCGTGACGACCAGGTGATCGACGCGCGTCAACGTGTCGAATACGGCCCGCACGGCGTGCCGGTCCGCGATATCGGCGACCGCGATGCCCGCGCCGCCGATTGCCAGCGCGGCAGACTCGAGCTTCGCGCGGGTCCGGCCGACCAGCGTGACGCTGGCGCCCTTGGCCTTCGCGACGGCAGCGGCAGCGAGTCCGATTCCCGAACTCGCCCCGAAAACCACGACGTGCGCGCCCGCCAGCGCAGAACATTGCGTTACCTCGTTCATGTCGACTCCTCGTCAGGGGGTGAAGGTCCACGAACGTTAGGTCATTCTCCATTTCGCCGGAACATGGGAGACTTGCATAGGGCTCATGCCATAAGGGAATAAGATGGATTCGCTGCGTGCCATGCGCGTGTTCGTCCGCGCGATCGAGCTGGGCAATTTCTCGGCGGTCGCGCGCGAGGAAGACACCGGCCAGCCGACGATCAGCAAGATCGTCGCCGGATTCGAACGGGAACTGGGCGTGCGCCTGCTCGAACGTTCGACGACGAGCCTCGCGCCGACCGACGAGGGCAGGCGGTTCTACGACCGCTGCAAGCGCGTACTCGACGAATACGAAAGCGCGGTGGCCGACGTGCGCGGACAAACGCTGCGCCCGGTCGGCAAGCTGGTGGTCAACGCGCCGCTCGGGCTGGGCGAGCTGAGGCTGAATGCGCTCGTGCTCGAATTCCTCGCCGCGTGGCCGGAGATCGATGTCGAACTGCACCTGACCGATCGCGTGATCGATCTGGTCGAGGAAGGCGTCGACGTCGCGATTCGCCTCGGCCAGGTGCTGCCGCCGGATGCCGTCGCGCGCCACATCGCTTCGTCGCCGCGCCTGCTGGTGGCCACGCCCGCATACGTGGCGCGGACGCCGACGATCCGCCGCCCGGAAGATCTGACGAAGCACGCGTATGTCGGCTACGCCCGCGCGGACATCATCGGCAGCGAACTGACATTTGCACGGGGCGACGAGACAGTCGCCGTTCCGGTACGCGGCCGGTATCGCGTGAACAGCTCGATCGCGCTGCGGGAATGCTTCCTGGCCGGGCACGCGCTCGGCAGCGCGCCGGCGTGGCTCGTCCAGGACCTGATCGACGCCGGACAGCTCGTCAGGCTGCTACCGAAGTGGGACATGGTGCCAGCGCACGCGCTGCATCTCGTTTACGCGTCGCGCCGGCATCTGCCGCTCCGGACCCGCACCTTCCTGCAGTTCATGGAACAGCGGATTCCGGAACTGCCCGGTTTCAGCGCGACCGCCACGGCGGCTACGGTCGCGACGCGGCAAACCCGCTGATCGCCCGGCACCGATCCGCCCCCTTTCCCCGATCCAACGAATCCCCACTATTGCGGCGCGCGCCGGCGGCGCCGGCGGGCCCTTCGGCTAAAATGCCGCACTTTCCACCTTGTCCGGCCCGCTCGCCATGCAACCCGCCTCCTCCGCCCAACCTGCCTCCCACGGCGCCGACGCCGCAGCATCGGCCCGCGACCTCGTCTACGGCCCGAACGACCGGCCGGCGCCGATGGTTGCCTTCGTCGCCGCGCTGCAGCACCTGCTGGCGATCATCGTGCCGATCGTCACGCCCGGCCTGCTGATCTGCCAGGCGCTCGGCGTGTCCAGCCGCGATACGACCCTGATCGTGTCGATGTCGCTGGTGATTTCCGGCATCGCCACCTTCGTCCAGTGCAAGCGCTTCGGCCCGCTGGGCGCCGGCCTGCTGATCGTCCAGGGCACCAGCTTCAACTTCGTCGGCCCGCTGATCGCCGGCGGCAGCCTGATGGTCAAGCAAGGCACGCCGGTCGAGACCGTGATGGCCGCGATCTTCGGCGTCGTGATCGCCGGGTCGTTCGTCGAGATGGGCGTGTCGCGCATCCTGCCGTTCGTGAAGCGCCTGATCACGCCGCTCGTGACCGGCATCGTCGTGCTGCTGATCGGCCTCACGCTGATCAAGGTCGGCCTCATCAGCATGGGCGGCGGCTATGGCGCGATGGCCAAGGGCACGTTCGCGAGCGCGGAAAACCTGACGCTGTCGGGGCTCGTGCTCGGCACGATCATCCTGCTGAACCGCGTACCGATCGTCTGGGTGCGCAGCACCGCGCTCGTCATCGCACTCGTGATCGGCTATCTCGCGGCCGCCTTCCTCGGCCGCCTCGACTTCACCGGCATGCACCAGGCCGCGCTGTTCCAGGTGCCGACGCCGCTGCACTTCGGCATCGGCTTCTCGTGGTCGCTGTTCGTGCCGATGCTGATCATCTACCTCGTCACGTCGCTCGAGGCGATCGGCGACGTCACGGCCACCAGCAAGATCTCGAACGAGCCGGTCGAAGGCCCGGTGTGGATGCAACGCATCAAGGGCGGCGTGCTCGTCAACGGCGCGAACTCGCTGCTGGCCGGCGTGTTCAACACGTTCCCGAGCTCGGTGTTTGCGCAGAACAACGGCGTGATCCAGATCACCGGTGTCGCAAGCCGCTACGTCGGCATCTGGATCGCGGGGATGCTGGTGGTGCTCGGCCTGTTCCCGGTCGTCGCCGGCGTGCTGCAGGCCGTGCCGGAACCCGTGCTCGGCGGTGCGGCGATGGTGATGTTCGGCGCGGTAGCCGCATCGGGTATCAACATCCTCGCGGGCGTCCAGCTCGACCGACGCGCGTTGCTGATCATCGCGGTGTCGCTGGCGCTCGGCCTCGGCGTGTCGCAGGTGCCGGACATTCTGAACAGCCTGCCGCACGCGCTCAAGAACGTGCTGGAATCGGGTGTGGCGACGGGCGGCATCTGCGCGCTCGTGATGAACTGGTTCCTGCCGGAAAAGAAGTAACCGGACGAACCGCACGACGCGCGTGCGCCTGTCAGGCCCATCGCGCGTCGTGCCGAACGACATCGGGGCGCCGTGCAGGCAACGCGATCTGCACCCCGTCTCACGCGTTCGGCATGCGCCGTGGTCGACTGCGCATCCGAGGCGATCAATCGTCAAACCCGGTCAGGCCACCTTGGCCGATCGATTTGTGCTGGTTAGAATCACTGCATGCCCCAAGCCCCCGCACCCAACACCGCTCCCGAAGCGAGCGTCGTCCCGGTCAAGGAACGCGCGACCGTCGTCTGCTATCGCGACGCGCAGGTGTTGCTCGTCGCGCGTGCGGCGTCGCGCTGGGCGCTGCCCGGCGGCACGATCAAGCGCGGGGAAACGCCGCTCGAAGCCGCACATCGCGAGTTGTGCGAAGAAACCGGGATGACCGGCCAGGATCTGACGTACTCGATGCAATTCACCGGGCTCGCGAAAGTCCATCACGTGTTCTTCGCGGAAGTCGGCCCGGACCAGACGCCGCAAGCGAACAACGAGATCGAGAAATGCAAGTGGTTTCCGATCGACAGCGTCGACGGATTGCGCGCGAGTATTCCGACGAAGCGAATCGTCGAACTCGTCTACAACCACGAAATCCGCAAGGCGTAGCGCGCCGACGGCGAGCGCACGCGTGAGCCGTCGGCCGGCTCAAGTCGACTGTCGCGGAACGGCGGCGCGAACGCTCAGTGCATGCGCTTTCGGCGCAATTCGTGCATGGAATAGACGACGAGGAAGATGCCCAGCATCGCCACGCCGGACGCCATGAAGTCGTTTGCGCTTCCCGAGCTGTGCAGGGACTTCGGGAAAATGCCGAGACTCAATCCTGCGACAGCGAGAAGCAATCCTGCTGCCACGCCCCAGATCGGTCCGGCGGTCTTTTCGATTTTATTTTTCATACAGCACCCGTCTACAGTCATTACCTGAACGGTATCGGCAAAGGCGCCGCGTCTACCTTCAGTGATTCCACTATAGCCGGGAAATAATTCGCAGACTTTTAGTGCTTTTCCGGATCAAGTTTGCCGGGTCGTGACCGTCGCACGACGTCGCTCCGTGACGCAGGCGCGCCATCTGAAGCAGGTCGAATCGCGAGAAAACGGGATGGCGGAAGGCAGCCAGAGTCGAACTGACCCGGGAGTGTCTGACACCCCCAACCGGGTTTGAAGCCCGGCCGTACCACCGGATACGAATGCCTTCCGTGGGGAAAAGAACCAAAAGAACAACGAGCGCCTACGCCTGAATACCCACCCAACCGCTGTCAGGCCGCAGGTAGTGAAGATCGCGGTGGAAGCGAGTATACCCAACCCGATCGAAGAACTCGAGAATCTGGATCGCGCGCTTGCGGCCAAGCCCCGTCGCGTCGCGGAACGCCGCGGCATCGAGCCCGCCGCCGCGCGACGGCGCGAGATGCGCGACCAGCGCCGCCAGCTCGCGCGCAACATCCGCGTGATAGAACAGGTCGCGCACGACCTGGTGCACATCGCCGCGCCGCGCCAGCTTGCGCAGCAGCGTACGCACCGCGTCCTCGGCGGCGCCCGTGTCGCGGGCCAGGTCGCGCACCCACGGCGGATCGAAGCGCCCCGCATGAATCAGCGGCAGCAGTTGCTGCGCCAGCGCTTCCTCGCGTGGCTCGAGGCTCACCGAATGCGTCGGCAGATGCAGCCACGGCCCGCTGCGCGCAACTTCGCCGCCGGCCACCAGCGCCTCGACCAGCGCACGCCACAGCGCGTCGCCGACGAGCGGCGCAGCCATCCGCCGCAGGCGTGCGGCGTCGAGCCCCTGCTCGTCGGGCATGCGCTCGTGATACGTGCGCAGCGTATCGATCGCCCGCGTCTGCAGCGCGCGCCAGTGTGCATGCGAAATTACCGCGCCGTCGTTCGACGCGGTGTCGCGTTGCCCGATCGCCAGCGCGTCGTCCGGCAATGCCAGCGCATTCGGCGCGAAACCCGTCAGATGCGTGAGCGTCGCGCGCGGAAGGCCGAGCGGCGCCTGCGCGAGCAACGCATCGAGTCGCCCTTCGTCGAGCCATGCCGCCAGCGCATCGAGCCATGCCCGGCGCGCGGGCGTGCGGCGCTTGCGTGCCGGCCCGAACGGATCGAGCACTCGACCGCCGCCGACGGTGCGCGTCGCCTGCGGGTTGCGGACGATGAACCGGTCGCCCGGCAGCGCGAACACCGGCTCGTCGAACACCAGTTGCACACGCATCCGTTGGCCGGCCGCGAGCGTGTCGCCGTCGAGCAGCGCCACGTGTGCGACGCGATGCAGCGTGCCGAGATGCACATGCAGCGGCGCCCAGTGCATCAGCGTCAGACCGGCGTCCGCGAGCAGCGTCAGCTCGACGTCCAGGCGCGGCGACGTCGCGACGAGCCGCGCATCGGCGACGGTATC
This sequence comes from Burkholderia cepacia complex sp. TUM26381, assembly GCF_057439935.1. Classification (NCBI taxonomy): domain Bacteria; kingdom Pseudomonadati; phylum Pseudomonadota; class Betaproteobacteria; order Burkholderiales; family Burkholderiaceae; genus Burkholderia; species Burkholderia cepacia complex sp. TUM26381. The sequence continues at coordinate 2,255,089 of NZ_CM172007.1, forward strand.
GCCGCGCTCGACGTCAGTCTTGTCGACGCCGGCCAGGTTCAGCGCGCAACGCTCGCCTGCGCGGCCGGCCTCGACCGGCCGGTTCTGCGCATGGATGCTGCGCACTCGCGCCGCGCCGCCCGTGCGCACGATCGCGAGCGTATCGCCCGTCGCGACGCGCCCCGCGAATGCAGTGCCCGTCACGACCGTACCCTGCCCCGCGAGCGTGAACACGCGATCGACCGCGAGCCGGAACAGCCCGTCGTCGCGGCGCGCACGCCACGCGATCGCCGCATCGGCCAGGTGACGCTTCAACGCTGCGACACCCTGATCGTCCGCGACCGTCGCCCGCGTTTCGAAAATCGGCACGCCGGCCAGCGTCGAATCGTGCAGCCATGCGGCGATCTCGTCGCGCACCTCGGCGGCCCGCGCGGCGTCGACACGATCGCATTTCGTCAGCGCGACGGCGCCATGCGTGACGCCGAGCAGTTGCAGGATCGCGAGATGCTCGCGCGTTTGCGGCATCACGCCGTCGTCGGCGGCAATCACGAGCAGCGCGAAGTCGATCCCGCACGCGCCTGCCGCCATCGTATGAATCAGCTTCTCGTGGCCCGGCACGTCGATCAGGCCGAGCACGTCGCCGTTGTCGAGCGGCGTATACGCATAGCCGAGTTCGATCGAGATGCCGCGCGCCTTCTCTTCCTTCAGGCGGTCGGTATCGACGCCCGTCAGCGCGCGCACCAGCGTCGTCTTGCCGTGGTCGATGTGTCCCGCGGTCCCGACGATCATGCGGCGGGCCCCGCGAGCGGCACGCATTGTGCGGCGAACGCCGCTTCGTCAGCGGCTTCGAGACAGCGCAGGTCGAGCCGCAGCGCATTGTCGGCGATCCGGCCGATCACCGGGCGCGGCCATTCGCGCAGCCGCTTCTCGAGTTGCACGAGCGCGCGGCCGCCGCGTTTGCCGTCCGCCGGGCGCACGACGAGCCCGGCGCTCGGCAGTTGATCGACCGGCAGCGCGCCGCTGCCGATCTGGCTGAACATCGGCTCGACCGTCACGTCGAAACCGCCGCCGAGCGCGGCCTGCAGCATCGGGCGCACGCGTTCGGCCGCTTCGGCGATCTCGCGCTGCGGGCGCGTCAGCAGGCGCAGCGTCGTGAGCCGGTCGCGCAGGAATTCCGGCGACTGGTACAGACGCAGCACGGGCTCGAGCGCCGCGAGCGTCAGCTTGCCGACGCGCAGCGCACGCTTGAGCGGGTGTTTCTTGATCTTCGCGATCAGCGCGCGATCGCCGACGATCAGGCCGGCCTGCGGCCCGCCGAGCAGCTTGTCGCCGCTGAACGTGACAACGTTTGCGCCGGCAGCAACGGTTTCCTGCACGGTCGTCTCGTGCGGCAGGCCCCATTGCGACAGGTCGGCGAGCGTGCCGCTGCCGAGATCGACGGCGACCGGCACGCCGTGCTCGCGCGCGAGCGGCGCGAGTTCGGCAAGCGTCGCCTCCTTCGTGAAGCCGCTGATCGCGTAGTTGCTGCAGTGCACCTTCATCAGCAGCGCCGTGCGCGGGCCGATTGCGTCCGCGTAGTCGCGCAGATGGGTGCGGTTGGTCGTGCCGACCTCGCGCAGCTTCGCGCCGGCGCGGCTCATGATGTCGGGAATGCGGAACGCGCCGCCGATCTCGACCAGCTCGCCGCGCGACACGACCACTTCCCGTTTCGTCGCGAGCGCCGACAGCGTCAGCAGCACGGCCGCAGCGTTGTTGTTGACGACGGTCGCGGCTTCCGCGCCCGTCAGTTCGCACAGCAGATCGTCGATCAGGTCGTCGCGATCGCCGCGGCGGCCCGTGGCGAGATCGAATTCGAGGTTGACCGGCCGCGTGAGCGCGTCGACCACCGCGCGCACCGCGTCGTCGGGCAACAGCGCACGCCCGAGGTTCGTGTGCAGCACGGTGCCGGTCAGGTTGAACACGGCGCGCACGGCGCCCGTGCTCCGTGCGGCCAGCGTGCGCGCGAGGGTGGCGGCGATGCGCGGCTCGTCGAGCGGCTCGGCCGCTGCCGGATCGCGCTGCGCGGCGGTACGCCAGCGTTCCAGCTCCGCGCGCAGGGCGTTCAGCACGCGCGTGCGGCCATAGTCCGCGATCAGCGGTTGCAACGGTGCCGACGACAGCACGCGCTCGACGGAGGGCACGCGCGCCAGCACCGCATTCAATTCATTCACACCCGGTTCGGTCACGTAGTGGTGGCTCCAGTCTCATGCTTCGCAGTCGGCCGGCGCCGGCGCTCGCGCACCGCCCCCGGCCTCGTGCCGTCAGTCCGCTTCCCGCGCGACGTCCGGCCACAGCAGCGGGTTCGGCGAACTGCGCTGGTAGCCGGCCTCGTTCATCAGCAGGTCGAGCGTGAGGCTCGCGAGATCGTCCGCCAGCGGCTCGAACTCGTAGTCCTTGTCCTGATAGCCGATCTTGCGATAGGTCTTGCACTCGTCGCACGATTCGGCCTTAACGGCTTCGCTGCCGCCCTCGATCCCGTGATACGCGATGCCCTTCGTCGAATCGCAGTGCGAGCACTTCGTGCGCACCATGTGCCACTCGGTCGTGCACAGCCCGCATTGCAGGAAACGGTAGCCCTGGTACTGGCCGCCGACCCGCACGACGCTCGCGACCGGATGCGAGCCGCACACGGGGCACAGCCCCGGCTGGTCGAGATACGGAACATCGGCCGGTGTCACACGGCTCGCGAGGTCCGTCCAGACCACCTGCAGCGCGGCCATCAGGAACGGCGCGGTAGCCGGGTCGACCTCAGCGAAGCGCAGCGCGAGGATCGCGTCGGCCTGCGCGTCGAGTTCGGCCGGCGCCATCAGACGCAGCCGGTCGAGCAGTTTCGCGAGCTGCGGGTTGACGAGCCCGGCGCCTTCGACGCGGTCGAGCAGTTCGTACAGCACGGCGCGCCAGCGCGCGTCGCGCTCACCGTCGAGTGCCGGCACGAGCGGCATCGAATGCTGCTGCGCACACGCGATCGCTTCCTTCGACGGCAGCGGCAGGTCCAGCGTTTGCAGCGTCGCATGCTGCGCGTCGGCGACGGTGGCCATCAGCCGCAGGTAGCCGCTGATCGGGTTCAGGTCGGCAAGCTTGCGCATCCGCGCGGCGCGCGCCGCGAACGCGGTCGCGCGCTCCGGCAGGCGAAAGCGCGGAATGGCCGAATGATCGAGTGCCGAGATCTCGGTCGGTTCGAGAATACGTTGTGTCACAAATATGTCTTCCAAATAAACAAGCGCCGACAGGTCGGCGCTTTCAGGCGGTTCCGACGGTCGACGGGGCCGCCCGCCGCAATCGGCGAGCCGCCCCGCTCCGGTGCGTTATTTCACGCTTTCACGGAACCACTTCGGGTGATGCTTGCGAGCCCAGCCCAGCGTGACGGTGCCACGCACCATCGCGCCGATCGAGCCCTTCACCCACAACGCCGCGTAAATGTGCACGATGATGCTCGCGATCAGCACGAAGGCCGCCACGGCATGCACGACAGCGGCCGCGCGGATCACCCCGATCGGGAAGTAGAACGAGAAGTAGCGCCGCCAGATCACGACTCCCGACAGCAGGAGCAGCAGCAGGCACGCCACCAACGTAAAGAATAGCAGCTTCTGCCCGGCGTTATAGCGCCCGACAGGCGGCAGCTTGTCTTCCTGGTTGGTCAGCACGTCGCCGATCTGCTTCAGCCACTGGCGATCGTCCGCGTCGAGCGCGTTGTGGTGCCAGAAGCGCACGACGAGGATCGCGAACGACACGAACATCACGAGGCCGACGAACGGATGCAGGATCCGCGTCCACTGGCCGCCGCCGAACAGCGCGGTCAGCCAGAACATCGACGGATGGAACAGCGCGAGCCCGGACAGCGCGAGCAGCACGAACGTGATCGCGGTGATCCAGTGGTTCGTGCGCTCGTTCGCCGAGTAGCGGACGATCAGGTTGGGGTCGTCGTGGCTCATTTCGCGTCCTCCTTGATGCGTCGGGCCTCGTCGCGCGCGGCCGATTCCTCTGCGTCGCTCACCTCGTTCGGACCGACGCGGACGTAGTGGAAGAACCCGGCGAGCGCGGTCAGCGCGATGCCGGCGACCGCGAGCGGTTTCGCGATCCCCTTCCACAGCTTCACCATCGGGCTGATCGACGGGTTGTCGGGCAGCCCGTGATACAGCGACGGTTTGTCGGCGTGGTGCAGCACATACATCACGTGCGTGCCGCCGACGCCCTGCGGGTCGTACAGCCCCGCGTGCTCGAAGCCGCGTTCCTTCAGGTCCTCGATCCGCTCGGCCGCGTGCTGCTTCATGTCCTCCTTGGTGCCGAACACGATCGCGCCCGTCGGGCAGGTCTTCACGCAGGCCGGTTCCTGGCCGACCGCGACGCGGTCGGAACAGAGCGTGCACTTGTATGCGCGATGATCCTTCTTCGAGATCCGCGGAACGTTGAACGGGCAACCGGTCACGCAATAGCCGCAACCGATGCAGTTCTCCTCGTGGAAATCGACGATCCCGTTGTTGTACTGCACGATCGCGCCCGGCGACGGACATGCCTTCAGGCAGCCCGGATCCTCGCAGTGCATGCAGCCGTCCTTGCGGATCAGCCACTCGAGGTCGCCCGCCGGGTTCTCGTATTCGGAGAACCGCATGACCGTCCACGAATGCTCGGTCAGGTCGGCCGGGTTGTCGTACACGCCGACGTTGGTGCCGACCTCGTCACGCAGGTCGTTCCACTCCATGCATGCCGTCTGGCATGCCTTGCAGCCGATGCACTTCGATACGTCGATCAGCTTCGCGACGCTCCCGGTCACCGGTTCGCGCACCGTGGGCGGTGGCGTCGTGGTGGCCGAGACGCGCTTGATGTCCAGCGATTGCAATGCCATCTCTTTCCCCTTACGCCTTTTCGACCTTCACCAGGAACGACTTGAATTCCGGTGTGTACGAGTTGCCGTCACCCACGGACGGAGTCAGGGTATTGGCGAGATAGCCGGGCTTCGTCAGACCCTTGAAGCCCCAGTGCAACGGGACGCCGACCGTCTGGACCTTCTTGCCGTCGACCGTCAGCGGCTTGATCCGCTTCGTGACGAGGGCGACCGCGATGATGTAGCCGCGCTTGGACGACACCTTCACGTGCTCGCCATGCGCGACGCCGACTTCCTTCGCGAGGTCTTCGCCGATCTCGACGAATTGCTCGGGCTGGATGATCGAGTTCAGCCGCGCATGCTTGGTCCAGTAGTGGAAATGCTCGGTCAGCCGGTACGTCGTCGCCACGTGCGGGAACTCCGCCACCTTGCCGAACGACGCACGGTCGTCCGCGAACACGCGGGCAGCCGGGTTGTTCAGCGCCTGCGGGTTGTTCGGGTGCAGCGGGTTCGCGTCGAGCGGCGTCTCGAACGGCTCGTAGTGCTCGGGGAACGGACCTTCGTTCATCCCCGCGCGGGCGAAGAAGCGCGCAACGCCTTCCGGGTTCATGATGAACGGCCCCATCCCGTTTTCGGGCGATTCGTCCACCTTGAAGTCCGGCACGTCGGCGCCCTTCCACGCGCTGCCGTTCCAGCCGATCAGCTTGCGGGTCGGGTCGAACGGCTTGCCGGCGACGTCGCACGATGCGCGGTTGTACAGGATCCGCCGGTTCGCCGGCCACGCCCACGCCCAGTTCAGCGTCTGGCCGATGCCGGTCGGGTCGGAGTTGTCGCGCCGCCCCATCTGGTTGCCGGCCTGCGTCCACGCACCGCAGAAGATCCAGCAGCCGCTCGCGGTCGTGCCGTCGTCCTTCAGCTGCGCGAACGCGGCAAGCTGCTCGCCCTTCTTCACGAGCGTCTTGGCCGGATCCTTCGGGTCGGGCAGATCGGCGAGCGCCTTGCCGTTGAACTCCATTGCCAGCTCTTCGGGCGTCGGGCTTTCCGGGTTCGAGTACGGCCACGTCAGGTTCACGATCGGGTCCGGATACTTGCCGCCGTCCGTCTGGTACATCTTGCGCATGCGCAGGAACAGTCCCGACATGATCTCGAGATCGCTCTTCGCCGCGCCCGGCGGCTCCGCGCCCTTCCAGTGCCACTGCAGCACGCGGCTCGAACTCACGAGCGAGCCGTTTTCTTCCGCAAAGCACGTGGTCGGCAGGCGGAACACCTCGGTCTGGATTTTCGACGCATCGACGTCGTTGTAGTCGCCGTGATGCTTCCAGAACTCGGACGTCTCGGTCGCGAGCGGATCCATGATCACGAGCCACTTCAGCTTCGCGAGGCCTGCCGCCGTCTTCACCTTCGACGGCGCCGCCGCGAGCGGGTTGAAGCCCTGGCAGATGTAGCCGTTCATCTTGCCGGCATTCATCAGCTCGATCACCTGCAGCAGGTCGTACTGCTTGTCCAGCTTCGGCAGGTAGTCGTAGCCCCAGTTGTTCTCGGCGGTCGCGGCATCGCCCCACCACGACTTCATGAAGCTGACGTGGAACGCCTTGTAGTTCTTCCAGTAGCTCAACTGGTTCGGCCGCAACGGCAGCTGCACGCGCTTCTTGATGTAGCCGTCGAAATCCTGCTCGGACTGCATCGGCAGCGTCATGTAGCCCGGCAGCAGGTTCGACATCAGCCCGAGGTCGGTCAACCCCTGGATGTTCGAGTGCCCGCGCAGCGCGTTCATCCCGCCGCCGGCGATGCCGATGTTGCCGAGCAGCAACTGCACCATCGCGCCGGTGCGGATGATCTGCGCGCCGATCGAATGGTGGGTCCAGCCGAGCGCGTACAGCACCGTGCCGGCGCGGCCGGGAACGGCCGTGGTCGCGAGCATCTCGCACACCTTCAGGAATTTCTCCTTCGGCGTGCCGCAGACCTGCTGGACCATGTCCTGCGTATAGCGCGCGTAGTGCTGCTTCAGCAGGTTGTACACGCAACGCGGATGCTGCAGCGTCGGGTCGACCTTCACGAAGCCGTCGTCACCGCGCTCGTAGTCCCAGCTCGATTTGTCCGGGTACGCGTGCTTCTCCGCGTCATAGCCGGAATAGATGCCGTCGTTGAACGCGAAATCCTCGCGCACGATGAACGAGAAGTCCGTGTAGTTCTTCACGTACTCGTGCTGGATCTTGTCGTTCGTCAGCAGATAGTTGATGACGCCGCCCAGGAAGACGATGTCGGTGCCGGTGCGGATCGGCGCGTAGTAATCGGCCACCGAGGCCGTACGCGTGAAGCGCGGGTCGACGACGATCAGCCGCGCCTTGCGGTGCGCCTTCGCCTCCGTTACCCACTTGAAACCGCACGGATGGGCCTCGGCTGCATTGCCGCCCATCACGAGAATCACGTCCGCGTTCTTGATGTCGACCCAATGGTTCGTCATCGCTCCACGGCCAAACGTCGGGGCAAGACCTGCCACCGTCGGGCCATGTCAGACACGCGCCTGATTGTCGAATGCGAGCATGCCAAGACTGCGGACAGTCTTGTGCGTCAGGTACCCGACCTCGTTGCTGCCGGCCGACGCGGCCAGCATGCCGGTCGTGAGCCAGCGGTTGACCTTCGAGCCGTCTTCGGCCGTCTCGACGAAGTTCGCGTCGCGGTCGGCCTTCATCAGCTTCGCGATGCGGTCGAGCGCGTCATTCCACGAAATCGGTTCCCACTTGTCCGAGCCGGGCGCCCGATACTCGGGGTGCGTCAGGCGGTTCGGGCTGTGGATGAAGTCGATCAGGCTCGCGCCCTTCGGGCACAGCGTGCCGCGATTGACGGGATGGTCGGGATCGCCCTCGATGTGGATGATGCTCGGCTGCGCGTTCTTCGCGCCGTCTCCGAGGCTGTACATCAGGATGCCGCAACCCACTGAACAGTAAGGACAGGTGTTGCGCGTTTCGACTGTGCGCGCCAGCTTGTACTGTCGGACTTCGGCGAGCGCTTCGGACGGAGAGAAGCCCATCAGGGCTAGACTCGATCCGGCAAGCGACGTAGCCGTCACCTTCAGGAACTGGCGCCGGGACATTTGTAGCATGGCTGGTCTCGGCGTTATTGTGGGGGTGGGGAAACTGAAAGGAATTATAGACAGTTCGCGCAACTATGTTCGAATCCTCGGATCAATACTGAATTGTCTGATTACCAACGATGATCCGCGTTCCGCGCGCCACCGAACCGTCATGAAACGACAGATCACCTCCGAAGCCACCCGTCTCGCGCAACAACAGGCCAACTGGGCCCTCACCGCGTTCAGGCGCTTCTCGTCCGACCGCTGCTCCGCGATGGCCGCGGGCATCGCGTTTTTCTCCGCGTTCTCGCTCGCGCCGATGCTCGTGATGGTGATCGCGGTGGCCGGCTGGTTCTACGGCGACGACGCCGCGCGCGGCCAGGTGTTCGAGCAGGCGCACCAGCTGATCGGCGACGACGCGGCGGCCAGCATCCAGACGATCGTGCAGAACGCGCACCGCGCGGGCGAGCGCGGCGGGCTGGCCACGCTGATCTCGTTCGCGGCGCTCGCGATCGGCGCGTCGGCCACGTTCGCATCGCTCAGCGCCGCGCTCAGCGTGATCTGGCCCGCCACCGAAAACCGCTGGTCGAGCATGCTCGGGCTCGTGCGCGTGCGGCTGATCTCGTTCGGGCTCGTGCTCGGCGTCGCGTTCCTGCTGATCGTGTCGCTCGTGCTCGACACCGCGATCACGTTCGTCGGCACCTGGCTGCTGGGCAATTCGCCGTACGTGATCGTCACGAACCTCGTGCAGTTCTTCGTCGGCATCGCGGTGCTCGCGGCTGCGTTCGCGTCGCTGATGAAGTTCCTGCCCGATGCGCGCGTCGCGTGGCGCGACGCCGCGGTCGGCGGGGTCGTGTCCGCGATCCTGTTTTCCGGCGGCAAGAAGCTGTTCGCGCTGTACCTCGCGCATGCGGGTACGGCCAGCGCATTCGGCGCGGCCGGATCGTTCGCGGTCCTGTTGATGTGGCTGTACTTCTCCGCGATCGTGCTGCTGCTCGGCGCGGAATTCGCAGCCGCGCGCGGCAACGCGCACCGGCCGGCCGGCGCCGCACCGGCTGCATCCGTTCAACCCGGTCACGCCGACGACCTTACGCGCAACGACTGAACCGCGCGCCTTCCGCAAAACGGCTGCGCATCGCGCTTTCGCACACCCGGCACATCCGCCCGCCCCTTTGCAACCCCGCTGTCCGCCGCGCATTCGCGCGGCGTTGACGCGCTCTTTACACGCCGGCGCGCTCACACCCGCAACCGCAAACGTTTGCACACCTTCGTTTCCCTGCTCAAACCGGTCGAAACAGAAGGGTTGCCGCGCTGCGCACCAACTACCGAAACAATCGCACCGCAGCAATTGTCAACTGTTTCATAAATGGAAACAGACACTGATGTGCTTGATATATATGGACTTTTTCACGCTGTTACCTTTTCGAGACACTTTATTTTTTAAGCTTTCTTGCGTGTATGGCACTGAGCTATTCTCCAATCCGCAACAAATAACGATGAATCATTTGCGTGGAGAAACTCAACGATGAAGAAGCTTGCTCTCTCGACCCTCTCGCTCGCCCTGCTGGGCGCCGCTGGCGCTGCCCACGCTCAATCGAGCGTGACGCTGTACGGCGTGATCGACACGTCGATTGCCTATGTTCACGGCAATAACGGCCAAGGCAACAACGCGTGGCAAATGCTGTCGGGCAACCTGCAAGGCAGCCGCTTCGGCCTGAAAGGCGCAGAAGACCTCGGCGGTGGCCTGAAGGCGATCTTCCAGTTGGAAAACGGTTTTGATCCGGGCACCGGCCACCTGAACCAGGGCGGTCGCATGTTCGGCCGTCAGGCATTCGTCGGCCTCGAAAGCAACCAGTACGGCACGCTGACGCTCGGCCGCCAGTACGACCCGCTGGTCGACCTGGTCCAGGCAGTCACGGCAGACAACTACTTCGGCAGCACGTTCGCAACGCCGGGCGACGTCGACAACAACGACAACTCGCTGCGCGTCAGCAACGCGATCAAGTACACCTCGCCGGTGTTCGCAGGCTTCCAGGCTGAAGGCATGTACGCCCTCGGCGGCGTGGCAGGCAAGACGGGCGCAGGCCAGACCTGGTCGGTCGCGGCTGCATACAACAACGGCCCGGTCGGCGTTGCTGCAGGCTACTTCTACGCGAACAACCCGTCGCCGACGACCGCTGGCCTGCGCGGCGGCTGGGGCTCGACGACGTCGGACAACATCGTCGACGGCCCGATCAACGCAGCTTACGTGACGGCGAAGTCGATCGCGATCGCACAAGTTGCTGGTCAGTACGTGATCGGCCCGGTGACGCTCGGCCTCGGCTACAGCAACGCACAGTACAAGCCGGATGCAGCCTCGGGCTTCAGCTCGACCCAGAAGTACAACACGGGCCGCGCGTTCGCGACGTACCAGATCACGCCGCCGCTGCTGCTGGGCCTCGGCTACTCGTACACGAAGGCTAGCGGCAACACGGACGCCAAGTACCATCAGGTTTCGCTGGGCGCGGACTACTCGCTGTCGAAGCGCACGGACGTCTACCTGGTCGGCGCCTATCAGCACGCAAGCGGCACGCAGCTGAACGCAGACGGCACGACGTCGGCAGCGCAAGCTTCGATCGGCTCGTACGGCATCGCCGGCACGAAGTCGCAAGAGCTGGTCGCTCTCGGCCTGCGCCACAAGTTCTAAGAAGTACGTTTCCGGCGTGCATGGCGTCTCCGACGCCTTGCCGCCGATCTGGAAAGCCAGTCCCGGTTTCGGCCGCGGCTGGCTTTTTTTTCGTCCCCCCGGCAGACAGGCCGGCACGCCCTGCGCGGGTCGCCGCGCAAAAACCGGCCCCCGCATACGTCGGCCAGCCGCCAGCGGCACCAGGCGGCTGCTAGGCACCCGAAACACCGTTTCCGGAAGCGCGGGCAGCTCGCCATTTCTCCGCACGACGACTACCATCCGCACTGCCGGCGTCGACCGGCTCGTCCGGTACGACGATTGTTTGCCCCGCGTGTCGATTTCGGCAGGCGTCGTCCGTCGTATCGAAGGCGGCACATGATTTGCCCCGGTCCCATACAGACAGGAGATTCGTCATGACGATTCAGAAGATCACGCCTTTTCTCTGGTATTCGACGGAAGCCGAAGAAGCAGCGGCCTTCTATGCAGGCATCTTTCCCGATTCGCGCATCGTGCGCGTCACCGCCGTGCCGGGCACCGACGGCACGCGGATGGTCGAGTTCGAACTGTTCGGGCAACCGTTCTTTGCGATGAGCCACGCGCGCACGGAGTCGTTCAACCACGCGATCTCGCTGCTGGTCAGTTGCGCCGACCAGGCGGAACTCGACCGCTACTGGAACGCCCTGCTCGACAACGGCGGCACGGCCGACGCCTGCGGCTGGCTGAGGGACCGTTATGGCGTGTCGTGGCAGATCGTTCCGGAAGCGCTCATCCCGATGATGACCGACCGCGACCCGGTCAAGGCGGCGCGCGTGGCAGCGGCGATGATGCAGATGATCAAGTTCGACGACGCCGCGCTGAAGGCGGCCTTTGCAGGCACGGCGGACTGACGAAACGCGCCGGGCTGCGCCGGCGTGACGCCGCACCGGGCGCCGACGGCCACCCGGCTCGACGGTTTGCGCGTGCAGCCGCATCGCAAGCGTTCACGATTCCCGGCGAGCCGGCACGCACACCGGCTGCGTGCATCGCGACGCAAGCGGCTACGCCGACAGCATCGCCTCGACGGTCCGCCGTGCGTAGCCGATGAATGCGGCAAGCGGTTCGCCCGACAGGATTGCCGCGCCCGCTTCGCCACCGAGATAGGCGTCGCGCGCAGCCGCCGCAACCGGCCGGTGCGCGTGCGGCAAGCGCTCCAGCACCCATGCCGCTGCAACGTCCTTGGGCGCGATCCTGCCGGTCGCGGCGCTGTACCAGATGCGCGCGAGCGCAAGCACCACGTTGCACTCGTCGCCGCGCCAGTCCGGTTCGGCCTCCCACTGCGCAACGGTCGCGAGCAGCGCGGCGACGAAATCGCGTGCGGGCACCGGCTCGAACAACACGGCCGCGGACGGCCCGGCCAACGCGACACTGTGCTGTCGCGCCGTCGTCAGCAAAATCGCCAGATCGTGATCGACGCGCGCCGGTTCGACGATGCCGGCTTCGAGGTCGCGGCGCAGCCATTCGCCGAACTGCAGTTCGCGTCGCGCCGGATGGCGCCACGGCACCACGTCATCGTGTGCGACGACGGTGACCTCCAGCGCGCGCATGCCGCCGGTACAACCGGGCGGCGCCGATGCAGCGAGCAGATCGCGCATCAACGCACGTCGCACTGTTTCGGCGGGCCGTGCCGCCGCCGTCACCAGCAAATCGATGTCGCTGCGCGGTTTCAATCCGCCGTCGAGCGCCGAGCCGAACAGGTGGATGGCTTCCAGCGTCGCGCCGAGATGCCGCTCGATCGCGGCGCGTGCGGCCGCGACCTGTACGGCGATTTCGTCCGGGATGCATTCAGTCACGACGGCGGGCCTTGCGATGCGCGCGCAACGGGTATCGCGGGAGCAACGCGTGCAACGGTTGCGGCGGGACAGCCTCCCGAGCAACCGCGGTTTGCAATTCGCCGTTCGGCATGACGCAGGTGCGGCTGCGACCGGCGATGCGTCGCGCATCGCGCATCGTGCGTCGTGCTGCACATCCCCGCCGCGCCGCAGATTCGCAGCCGCGCGATTTGCGCAGCGCAATAAAAATCCCCGCACGCTTTCGCGTACGGGGATCGCAGGACACTGCAACCGCTGCCGACATGCATTCGGCAGCCGTTGCGCAGCATTACGCTGCCGCGTCCTTCAGCTTCTTCAGCGCACGTGCCTTCACGCGCACGCTGGCCGGCTTCGCCGGGAACCAGCGCTCTTCGCCCGTGAACGGATCCTTGCCGAAGCGCTTCTTCTTCGCCGGCACGACTTGCGCCGTGATCTTCAGCAGACCCGGCAGCGTGAATTCGCCTGCGCCCTTCTTGTGGACCGAGCCCAGCACGACGTTCTCGAGTGCGACGAGCACTGCCTTGACCGCCTTCACTTCGACAGCTGCGCGCTCAGCGATGTGCGTTGCGAGCGATGCCTTCGTGAACTTGTCCTTCAGCGGCGTCGGAGCAGCCGGTGCTGCCTTCGCGACAGCCTTCTTGGCCACTACTTTCTTCGCCGGCGCAGCCTTTTTGGCAGCCACTTTCTTGGTGGCCGGTGCGGCAGCCTTCTTGGCCACCTTTTTTGCGGAAGTCGCCATGTTTCTCCTACCAGGTGTGGTCGTTGGATACACGAAGCGTGCAACGCGCGCGCTTCAACGCCGGATTCTACAAGCGCCTTGACGCTTCGTGCAGTACTTTTATGCGTTTTCGCGGGGTTTCCCGCAGGTTTTGTTGCACACGACCGACTTCATCGACGCTCGAGCATCAAAAAACGCCTTTACGTATACGTCCAAACGAGCCCGAACGCGAATTACGTTCGATATTTGCGCACCTATACTGGGCTCGCTCAATGCCCGGATGCCTCCATGCGCGAAGCCAGATACGTCAAAGGACTCGACGGCCTGCGAGCCCTCGCCGTCATCCTCGTTTTCCTGTCCCACAAGGGCCACGTCCTTGCCGTCGACGTCGGCAAGCTTGGTGTGTGGACGTTTTTCCTCATCAGCGGATTCCTGATCGTCGGCGAGCTGCATCGCAACCGCCAGGCCGTCGAGTGCGGCACCATGACGCGCCGCCACGCGTTCGCGCTGTTCCTCGCGAAGCGCGCGCTGCGGATCTTTCCCGTGTACTACCTGCTGCTCGCCGCGCTCGCGATCGCGCACGCGCTGTTCTACCAGCGCGGCGTCAACCTCGGGCTCGCGTGGCACGCGGCGTTCCTGTCGAATTACTGGATCGGCGTCGTGAAGGACGGCTGGCCGGGCTCCACCTCGCACTTCTGGAGCCTCGCCGTTGAACAGCAGTTCTATCTGATCGCCCCGCTCGCGCTGCTCGCGGTGCCTGCTGCGCGACACGTCGCGCTCGGTATCGCGGCCGTCGCGCTGTGCGCGGTCGCGCATCTCGCGCTCTACCTGTCGGATGCGTCGCCGGTGCTGATCTACGCGTTTTCGCCGTGGAATTTCGCACTGATCGCGCTCGGCGGCGTCGGTGCGATGGCGCTTGCCGACCGCGGCGCGGCCGCCGTGCGCCGTGTTCCACCCGGCTGGCTCGGCGCGGCAGGCGTCGTGTTCTTCCTCGCGCTGCCCGCGTGCACGACGTTGCCGGACGCAGTCGCGGGGCTCGCGGATCTCGGCCTGTCCGCGTCGCTCGGCGCGCTGATGCTGTGGATCGTCAGCGAACCCGACCATCCCGTCGTCGCGCTGCTCGACTGGGGCCCGCTCGTCTATCTCGGCACGATCAGCTACGGCTTCTACCTGTTCCACAACCTGATTCCGACGCGCTTCGGCGTGCTGCCCGCGTCCTTCGCGCACGTGCCGATGCCGGAAATCGTCCGCGACACGCTGCCCGAAATGCTGCAATTCGCGCTGGCCGTGCTGCTCGCGCACTTGTCCTGGCGCTATCTCGAAAAGCGGCTGCTCGACTTCAAGAAGCCGATCGCCGCGATGCTCGCCCGGCACTTCACTGCGCAACCGAGCGCGTCGCCGCGCTGAGCGTCGCGCGGACACGCACAAGAGCGCGGAAGGAAACAACACGCCCCGTCACGCCCGGGAGCCGATCCCGGCGATGCGCACCGCGTACTCGCGCGCCTCCGGCGAACCCGGATCCAGCGCGCGCATCGACGTGCATCGCGCCGGCGAACTCGCCGAGCCGCTTGCCCGGACGGACGCTTCGGCACCGGTTTCAGGCGCGGCGCCCTACTTCGCCGGCGCACTCCGCTGCGCACGCGGCACCGCCCGCCACCCGAATCCGGCACGACGCGCCGGACGCACGCACCAGGATCGCGCGCCCGCACATGCAAAAAAGCCCCGGCGCCTGAGCGGCCGGGGCCAACGGAACAACCACCACCTGAAACAACGGAGCGCGCGGCTGCTTATGCGACAGCAGCCAGCGCGGGCAAGCAGGTACGCAGGTACGCCTCGAATTCGCGGCTGACTTCCGGATGCTGGAGCGCCAGCTCGACGGTTGCCTTGAGATAGCCGATCTTGCTGCCGCAGTCGAAGCGCGTGCCGAAGTAGCGATACGCGAGCACCTGCTCGTTCGCGAGCAGCGACTGGACCGCATCGGTCAGTTGCAGTTCACCACCGGCGCCCGGCTTGAGCTTGCGCAGATGATCGAAGATCGTCGGCATGAACACGTAGCGGCCGACCACGCCGAGATTCGACGGCGCGTCCTCGGGCGCCGGCTTCTCGATGATGCCCGACAGCTTGATGACGTCCTCTTCCCATTCACGGCCTTCTACGACGCCGTACGAGCGGCTGTCCTCGCGTGCGATCGTTTCGACGCCGATCACCGAGCTGTGATAGTGGTCGAACACGTCGACGAGTTGCTTGAGCACCGGCTGTTCGCCGTGCAGCAGGTCGTCGGCGAGGATCACCGCGAACGGCTCGCCGTGCACGAGCTTCTCCGCGCACAGCACCGCATGGCCGAGACCGAGCGCTTCCGGCTGGCGCACGTAGAAGCAGTTGACGTTGCTCGGCTTGATGCCGCGCACGAGTTCCAGCAGCTTTTCCTTGCCGCGCGCCTCGAGTTCGGCCTCGATCTCGTACGACTTGTCGAAGTGATCTTCGATCGCGCGCTTGCTGCGCCCGGTGACGAAGATCATCTCGGTGATACCGGCGTTGATCGCTTCCTCGACCGCGTACTGAATCAGCGGCTTGTCGACGACGGGCAACATCTCCTTCGGGCTCGCCTTCGTTGCCGGGAGGAACCGCGTGCCGAGACCGGCAACGGGGAACACGGCCTTGGTGACTTTCAACATGTTCGCATCCTGATTGCGTTGACTGCGCCGCGTCGCCCAGCGACCCGGCGCGATTGTGTTCCGAACGGCATATCGAGAATCGACGGCACTGCCAATTCCACTCCGCTCATTTTCGATATGGACTGAATGCCCAATGATCCCGGAAAAAATATAATCCTTTCAATCCGGTCGATACTGCCGGATCGCATGCCGGCGCAGAAACAAATTACCGATTCTCCGGATACAAATTCTTACGATTCAAATTCCTCGATATAGGGCACGCCGCCCCGCTCGAGGCCCGGCCGAATCGGTTCGTTCTTCAGCGCCTCGCGGTACGCCGACAGCACGGCCATGACCAGCAGTACTGCAGCGCTCGCGATCCAATGCATGTCCATCTTGCCGCTCCTTGCATCAATCATCTGGAGCTTCAAACTATCAGAAAAAAATCGGCAAATAATTGAAGCCCCCCGTGGAACCGCTTTCGGATCGCGATAAACCCATGATGTGGAATACCGATATTTCCCGGCGAGATTTTTTTATTCATTGATCGAATTCTTGCGCATTACGATTGAATGAAACTCCCCGTCAATCCGTCGCAAGGAACCGAATCGCATGCAAGCTTTCAGCGGATCGTCTCTGACCGCGCCGCCCGTCGCCGATCACAAGGAACACGTGATCGACGCGATGCGCGGTTTCGCGGCGCTGCTCGTCGCCTATTTCCACTGCCGCCAGATCGTCTGGGTCGGCATGCAGAGCTTCCATCAGGCTTACGGTCATGCACTGAACCCGGGCGTGATCGCCGGTTACCTGACCTTCCCGTTCGCGTGGGGCTCCGCCGGCGTGCCGATCTTCTTCGTGATCAGCGGCTACTGCATCCACCGCAACGCGGCGCTCAAGCTCGCGGCCAATCCTGCGTACCGTCTCGACGCGCCCAACTTCTGGGTGCGCCGGTTCGCGCGCATCTACCCGGTGCTGCTCGCCGCCCTGCTGTTCACGCTCGCGCTCGACTCGGTCAGCCTGCAAATCGAGCCCGTCAGCCACAAGATCCGCGACGTCGGCCTCCTCGCGTTCCTCGTGAACCTGTTCTCGCTGCAAGGCGTGGCCGGCTACACGTACGGGTCGAACGGCGCACTGTGGACGCTGTCGCTCGAAGTGCAGTTCTACGCGATCTACCCGCTGCTGTTCGCGCTGCGCCGCCGGATCGGCATGCCGGCCGTGGTGGCCGCGGTCGCGCTCGTCAACGTCGCGTCGGCATGGCTGCTCGAACGGCACGACCTGCAGTTCTTCACGTCGTACTGGCTGTCCTGGACGATCGGCGCGTGGATTGCCGATGTGCGCGCGCAGCAGGCGCGCGGCGCGGCCACCGTACCGTCGCGCGCGTGGTACGCCGCGGCCGCCGTGCTGCTGGCCGCCGGCTGCGGCGCATTCCATTTCGGCCAGTACGGCGCCTTCCAGCTGTGGTCGGCCGGCTTCGCGTGCTTCCTGTACCGCGCGCTCGCCCGCCCGCCGCGCCCGACACCGCCGCTGCGGGTGCTGAGCTGGTTCGGCGACTTCAGCTATTCGCTGTACCTGGTCCACCTGCCGCTGTTCGTCTGCCTCGGCTCGGTGCTGTTCCACTCCGAGCTGCAACTGTCGATCTGGCCGTCGTTCGCGTTCATGGCCGCCGCGATCCCGGTCGCCTACCTGTTCTACCGGATGTTCGAGCGGCCGGCGATGCTGTGGTCGGCCAGCTTCAAGCCCGCACGCCCTGCCCGCGTGGCCACGCCGGCGCCCGAACGGGCCGTCTGACGGAATTGGCCGGGTTTCGACGCCCCCGTCCGGCATTGGGCCGTGCGGGGGCTTTTTCATGGCCGGCACGCGGTTGCGTGCCGGGTTGCGCGGGATGGGGCAGCCTACGGCGGTCCGGTCGCGCTACGGCCCGCGTGGGCTGCCTCTGGCCGGTTTCCGCCGCATGACTGCCCCCGCGCGGGATGTCGCTTCACGATCGCCCTCGAAACGCGACCGGTCGATTTCGCACCTCGCACCTCGCACCTCGCACCTCGCACCTCGCACCTCGCACCTCGCGCCTCTCCCGCGCCTTGCCAACCACCCCGCCCGCCACTCGCCCGCAAGCCACGCGCCCCGAAAAGCAAAGCCCCCACGCGGCTCAACACCGCATGAGGGCCCGTTTCCCGCCGGCGCGCGCCGGCTACCGCTACGACTTCTTCGCCTTCGCGGCCTTCGCGGCTTTCGCCGTATCCGACAGGATCTTCTCGACCCGCTCCACGTAGGTTTCGGTCCCGAACCGGCGCACCGCGGTCGCGCGCCCGCTCGCGACGAGCCGCTCGCGCAGCGCGCCGTCGCGCTTCAGCGTAGCCAGCGCGTCGGCCAGCGCGGCGGCGTCACCCGGCTCGCAGAGCAGCCCGTTGTCGCCGTCCTCGATGATCTCGACGACACCGCCCGCGCGGGCCGCGACAACCGGCCGGCGCGCGAGCATTCCCTCGACGATCACGCGCCCGAACGGCTCCGGCGTGATCGACGTATGTGCGACGACGTCCACCGCCGTCATGCAGGCGGCCACGTCGCGCTGGAACCCGAGGAAATGCACGCGCTCGTCCATCCCGTGCCGCGCGACGTATTCGTGCAGCTGCGCCGCATAGTCGTCCTCGCCGAACAGCGGCGCGCCGACCAGCACCACGTGCATGTCGGGATGCCGCGCGGCGGCTTCCAGCAGCACGTGCTGCCCCTTCCAGCGCGCGAGACGGCTGAACGAGCCGACGAGCCACGCCGCCCCCGGCAACCCGAGGCGGGCGCGCAGCGAGGCCTGGCTGACGCCGTCCAGCGCATCGAACGGTTCGGCCGAAATACCGTTGAACACGACGTCGACGTGCTGCGGCGTGAAGCCCGTCAGCGCACGGAACGCCTGCGCGGACGCGTCGGAGTTCGCGATCACGCGCGTGACGCCGAGCCGCGCGCAGTACTTGATCGCCAGCAACTGCTTGCTGCCGAAATGGTCGGTGCTGACGATGTCGCGCAGGTGCCAGACCACCGGCTTGCGGGCGAGCCGCCCGGCGAGCGCGGCGACCACCATCGCACGCTGCGTGTTCGCGTAGATCACCTCGGCGCGGCGCGCGCGGCGCGCGACGTCGCGCACCAGCCGCACAAGCTGCTTCACCGCGCCGGGCGACACGCCGCCCTGCTTGCGCACGCCCGCGAGCGCGCCCTGCTCGACCACGTCGACACGCGCGCCGATCTCGTCGAGCGCCGCGCGGAACGGGCCGTCGTCGAACAGCAGCACGTCGGCGTTCGCGCGCATGTGCTTCATGATCTCGAGCAGCGACAGCTCGGCGCCGCCGAGCACGCCGCTCTGGTCGAGCACGAGCGTCGCCGGGCCGCGCGCGGCCGGCATCGGTGCGGCCGCGCCGCGCTGCGCGGTCGAGCCGGGCAGCGCCGCCTCCACATAGTCGAGGAAGCGCCGCCGGAACGTATCGGCGGAAAACCGCGCCGCGTTCGCGCGGCAGGCGACTGGCGTGAAACGCTGCGGCGCCCGCTCGAAATCGTCGACTGCCGCGATAACCGCGTGCGGCGTCTGTTCGTCGAAGAACAGCCCGGTCGGGTTCAGGTTCGATTGCGGATCGAGCACGGTCTCGAGCGCGCCGCCCTTGCCGTACGCGATCACCGGCGTGCCGCACGCCTGCGCCTCGACCACTGAAATCCCGAAATCCTCCTCGGCCGCGAACACGAACGCCTTCGCGCGCCGCATCCGGTCGTGCAGCACCGCGAACGGCTGGTAGCCCATGATCTCGACGTTCGGGCCGGCCTTCGCGCGGATCTTCTGCATCTCGGGGCCGTCGCCGATCACGACGAGCTTGCGCTCGGGCGTGCGCGAAAACGCTTCGACGATCAGGTCGATCTTCTTGTACGGCACCATCCGCGACGCGGTCAGGTAGAAATCCTCCTTCTCCGCGTTCAGCGAAAACGCGTCGACGTCGACCGGCGGGAAGATCACCGCCGCGTCGCGGTGGTAGACCTTCTTGATGCGCCGCGCGATGAACGCGGAATTCGCGACGAAGCCGTCCACCGCATTCGCGGTGCGCGTGTCCCAGTTGCGGATGTAATGCAGGATCATCCGCGCGAGCAGCGATTTCGGCCCGTGCGTGAGATTCGACTGCTCCAGATACTGGTGCTGCAGGTCCCATGCATAGCGGATCGGCGAATGCACGTAGCTGATGTGCACCTGGTCCGGCCCCGTCAGCACGCCCTTCGCGACCGCGTGGCTGCTCGAGATCACGAGGTCGTACTCCGACACGTCGAGCTGCTCGATCGCGAGCGGCATCAGCGGCAGGTAACTGCGGTATTTGGTGCGCGCGAACGGCAGTTTCTGGATGAACGACGTCGTCACCGGCTTGCCGCGCACGAACGCGCGGTCGTCGAGAAAATCGACGAGGCTGAACAGGTCGGCGTCGGGAAAGCACGCGACGATCTGTTCGAGCACGCGCTCGGCCCCGGCATAGGTGACGAGCCAGTCGTGGACGATCGCCACGCGCAGCGCGCGTGACGGCTGCCGCGCGCCGGCCCGCTCGGCCGGCACCGGCCGGCGCAGCGTGGCGACATCGCCGGCTTCGGCCACGACGGCATCGGCCGTGGCGAGATTCAATACGGCGTGTTCCGCCAGATCGCGATTCATACGGTTTTCCTCGCATTGAGACGGACAAACAGGTCGCGCACGAGCGCGCGCAATCCCGGCGTCATCGTGAGCGACCACGCAACGTTCAGCACCAGCACGACCGCGCACATGCCGATCGACTCGCCGAGCCCCGGCCATGCCTGCGCCAGAAACAGGCTCGCGAGCAGGAAGGCGAGATGCGCGAGCATGTCGAGCACGATCGCGCGCATCCGGATCGCCGACAGATACAGCAGCACGCCGTAGTCGACGAGCGCGCGCGCCGCGACGACCACCGCCGCGCCGATCAGCCCGAAGTGATGAATGCCGAACCACAGGCCGCCGACGAAGAACGGCATCTCGACCAGCCCGGCGAATGCCGCGCGGGCCGGATTGACCTGCGACTGGATCAGGATCCGCGTGACGCTCGCCTGGCCGACGAGCCACACGCTGACCACCAGCACGCGGCCGACCGGCGCCGAATGCACGGCGAGATCGGCGCCGACCCACAGCGTGAGGAACGGCGCGAGCGCGAAGATCGCGACGATGCCAACCGGCGTGAACACGCCGTTCAGGAATTCGAGCGACTGGCGCGCGAGCGTGTCGGCATGGTCGCGGCCGACCGCCGACAGGCGCGGGAACAGCGTGCGCACGAGCGCGTTCGGCAGCATGTTCAGCCGCGTGACGAGGTTCTGCGGCACCGTGTAGTAGGTGACGAACTTCGCGCCCATGCCGGCGCCGAGCATCACACGGTCGAGCGTGTCGGCGATCATGCTCGTCGTGCTCGCGATCAGCATCCAGCCGCCGAAGTTGAACAGCCCTTTCGCGGTGCCCCACTGCGGCGGGTCGATGCGCCGGATCCCGAGCACCTTGATGCTGGCCTGGCCGAGCATCACCGCCGCGATCAGGCGCGCGACGACGGCCGCCGCGAGCACCGTCTGCAGGTTCGGCGCGATCCACCACGCGGCGCCGAGCGGCAGCAGCTGGAACAGGAACGTGCCGATCGTCTGGTTCGTGTTGAACACGCCGAACCGCTCGGCGCCGTTGATCGCGCCGGCGAACACCCACGACACGTTCGCGAGCGGAATCGCGAGCGCGAGCCACGGCAGCGCGAGATACACCTCGTGCTGCATCGCGGCCGACACCTTCGTGAAGTACGCGGTATAGATGAACGCGCCGAAATAGATCAGCAGCCCGCCGACGATGCCGGTGCCGAGATTCAGCCAGAACGCGCTCCAGAACACGCGCGCGCTTTCGTCGGCGTTGCCGCTCGCGAGCGCCTTCGAGATGTGGTTCTGCGCGGCCATGCTCATCCCGAGATCGAGGATCCCGAAATAGCCGATCAGCGTCCACACGAGGCTGACGACGCCATAGCGCTCGACGCCGAGCGTGTGGATATAGGCGGGCACCGTCACCAGCGACACGAAGGTCGGCAGGATCAGCCCGATGAAGTTGATCGAAACGTTCTTGAGTATGCCTTTGTCCATGCTTAAGCCTTGAGTGACGTCGACGGCGACGACGGCGCGCCGCCCGTCACGGTTTCCAGCGATACATCAGCACCTTGCCGCGCGCGTCTTCCTCGACGAACACGAGGTATTCGCCGTTCTCGCGCCGGAATGCGCTGATGCCGAACGGCACGTCGACCCAGCCGGATGCCTTGCCGACCTCGGTGCCCGGGCTCATCACGCCCACTTCCTTGCCGGTGTCCTTGTCGTACACGTGGATCTTGCCGACCGGCTCCACGGTGAAGAGGTAACGGCCCTCGACCGTGATCCCGATCAGGTCGAAGATCGGCTTCGCATCGAGCTTCCACGGCAGCGCCACCTGGTAGCGCATCACCGGCGAGCCCGTCGACCACTTGTCGAAACGGATCAGCACGCGCCCCACTTCCTTGTTGATGCCCGGCTGCGGCGGCGCGTCGGCCGTGTAGCCGGTCACGTACAGCGTGTCGGTCTGCGGCTCGTAGATCGAACGGCGCAGCTGCGTGAACGGCTGCGGCATCGGGTAGGTCGTGACCTTGTCATACGCGTAGATCGGGTTGCCGGCCTTGTCGACGCCGCCGTACTGGAAGCGATGGATGCCGCGCACGTCGCTGGTGCGCCAGATGTCGCCCTTCGTGTCGACCCACCAGCCCCAGCCGCCCGCCTTCGCCTTGCCGGTCGTGTTGATCTCGGCCTCGTCGGGATCGATCCGGCCGTTGCCGTTCGCGTCGCGCCACAGCCAGTCGCCGCCCGGCGGCTTGTTCGGCACCTTGTCGACCGGCCGCGCGCGGCCCGCGATCAGGCCCGACGGAATCGCGACCTCGCCGTCGCGCTTCGCGTCGAAGCGGTAGATCTTCAGGTGATCGGCGTACATGTCGGTCAGGTACAGGAACGTGCGGCCGTCCAGACGACGCGCGATCGGCATGCCCGGCCACTGGTCGGTGTGGAACACCGGGTCGTCCGGATACTTGAAGCGGTTCGACAGGAAGCCGACGTATTTCCAGTCCTGGCCCGGCGGCTTCGACAGGTCGAGCTCGAAGCGCTTGTTGCCCGTGTACACGCTGTTCGGCCGCGCGGGGTCGAGCCACGCGCCATCGACGAACAGCAGCCCCTGCACCTGCCAGCGCGGCTTGCCGTCCGGCGTATAGCTTTCGAGTACCGCGCCGAGCCCGGCGCCGATCATGTCGTGGCGCGGCCCGATGCCGTTCATCGACACATAAATGTTGCCCGCGCGGTCGACGCCGACGCCCGTCAGCCCGTTGAAGCGCTGCGGCCCCGGCCGCCCCGGCACGGGACCCGCGAAGATGCCGCCGCGCTCGCCGAACGTGCCCGACTGCGCATAGCCCTTGCCGCCTTTCGAGAAAATCAGGATCTGCTGGCGCAGCCCGTTGTCCGCGACGAGCACGCGCCCTTTCGCGTCGACCGCCACGTCCACCGCATCGGTGCCCTCCGGCAGCGCCGGCGCATCGTCGAGCTTGCGGCCGTCGGCTCGCACGTGCACGAGATGCGCGGGCCCGTTCAGCGTATCGGTCAGCAGCCACAGCGTGCCGTCGCCGGCGAGCGCGATGCGGCCCGGCTCGTGCGCGCTCCACGTCCCCTTCTGCTGCATCGTCTCCGCGTCGTAGACATCCACGACGTCACGCGAAGGATTCGTCGCGAACAGCGTCTTGTCGTCGGCCGCGAGGCCGCCCACTTCCGCCTTCGCCTCGCCGACTTCCGGGCGAGCGGGGGCCGGCACCTCGTTCATCATCATGAAGCTCGCGGCCATCCGCGCGCGGCCCGCGTCGGCGCGCCCGCCCGGCGCGACCTGCGGCGACGCGCGAAACGGCGCGGGCTGCTTCATGTCGCCGATCGTGCGGCGCGAGATGCCGAACCACTGCTTGCCCTTGTCCGGCCAGATGCCGGGGGATTGCAGGTGGCCGCGCTCATTGCCGACGCCGATCGCGACATACGCGTACTTGCTGTTCACGGCGATCGCGTTGCCGCCGAGATTGCCCCAGCCGTGCGTGCCGCCGGCGAAGCCGAGCATCTTCCCGTCCTGGTAGACGCTCGCCTCGGCCCCGCTCTCGTCCCACGGCGCATTCGTATACACCTTGCCGTCAGGTGTCACCGCGATCGCGCGGATGTCGATCTGCGTCCAGCTGCCGTCGCCATAGCCGAACGTGTTGCCGATCCACGACGTCGTCGCGGGCAACACCGTTTCGGCCGGTGCAGCGCTCGTCAGCAGCGCTGCGCATACCGTCATGCCAACCAGAATCAGACGTCGCAATGCGCTTCTCCAGACTTGATGCAACCGCGACCGGTATCGCAGCGGATTGCCGCCGGCGCACCCTGTCGCTAAATAGGTTTCAAACGTCGCGATGCAGGTTACAAGCAAAAATAATCACAAGAAATTTGGAAATATTTGGGGATGTTTCTGCCTGAAATATCGAACCGGAACAGGCAGTAAATCGCAGCCGGAAACGGCAATAACGACCGCCTTTCGCTCGCCGTCACGTAGAAAATGCCGCTCCGCACCGCCTGTCGCACGTGCCCGGGCGCGAACCTTTCATCTCATGACCGTAATAATCGACATTTGAATGTTTGTCGTCGGATAAATGACGCGCGTTTTTTTACCGATTTCTTTTCCCTAGAATCAATTTCGATTCGATATCCCATTTAAAGGCATGCAATACGTACACGCATTGGCTACAGGCCGCGCAGGAGCCGGGCGATGACGGCCCGCTCGCGCCCCGCCGACCTCGCCCCGCCGCAACACGGCCGCATCGTGCAGCTCGACGGGCTGCGCGCGATCGCGGTGGGCGCCGTGTTCCTGCAGCACGCGCTGAAGGCGCCGCTGTGGATGGGTGTCGACCTGTTCTTCGTGCTGAGCGGCCTGCTGATCACCGGCATCCTGCTCGATCGCAAGGCGCGCGGGCAGTCGTACTTCAGCCACTTCTACGCGCGCCGCGTGCGCCGCATCCTGCCGCCGTACGTGCTGCTGCTGGTGGTATCGACGATCCTGTTCGGCGCGAGCTGGCTGCCGCACTGGCCGTGGTTCGCGTTTTTCTCGACCAACATCGGGCTGTCGCTCGGCAGCATCGGCCACGACAGCCTGAACGTGCTGTGGTCGCTCGCGGTCGAGGAGCAGTTTTATATTTTCTGGCCGTTCGTCGTGCTGTGGTGCTCGGAGCGCGCGCTGCTGTGGGTCGCCGCCGCGCTGGTCGTCGCCGCACCCGTGCTGCGCGCGATCGCGACGCCGTGGTTCGATTCGTTCTGGCCGATCTACTACCTGACGCCGTTCCGGATGGACCTGCTCGCGGCCGGCGCGCTGCTCGCGATCGTGCTGCGCCGCGACCGGCGCGCGCTGGAGCCGTTCTATCCGCTCGCGATCCTCGGCGCGCTCGTGTCGCTCGCGATCCTCGGCTGGCTGCACCTGTCGTTCCCGCGCTTTCGCGCCGCGAACACACCGCTGTCGAACGCGGCGCTCTACAGCATCTCGCTGCTGCTGTGCACGTCGATCGTCGTGATCGCGCTGCGCGGCCGCGGCCTCGTGCAACGCGTGCTGACCAACCCGATGCTCGTCTACGTCGGCACCGTCAGCTACACCGTCTACCTGATTCACCTGAGCGTGCTGTATGCGCTCTGGCCGCTGCACCTGAACCGCTTCGTCACGGCCGCGCTCGCACTGGCGATCACGCTCGCGTACGCAACCCTGAGCTGGTACGGCTTCGAACGACGCCTGACGCGCGGCCCCGCACGCAGCACGCTGCCGGCCGCCGCCAGCACGACTGCCTGAATTTCCCTATCTATCGATTTCGACAAGGACAACGCCATGACCCAAACTCGCAAGAAGGCCATCATCACGGGGATCACGGGACAGGACGGCGCCTACCTGACCAAGCTGCTGCTCGACAAGGGCTACCAGGTCACGGGGACTTACCGCCGCACCAGCTCGGTCAACCTGTGGCGCATCGCCGAGCTCGGCGTCAACACGCACCCGAACCTCACGCTCGTCGAACATGACCTGACGGACGCCGGCTCGAGCGTGCGGCTGCTGGAACGCACGCAGCCCGACGAGTTGTACAACCTGGCCGCGCAAAGCTTCGTCGGCGTGTCGTTCGAGCAACCGTCCACGACCGCGGACGTCACGGGCCTCGGCCCGCTGCACCTGCTCGAGGCGATCCGCGTCGTGAGCCCGAAGACACGCTTTTACCAGGCATCGACGTCCGAGATGTTCGGCAAGGTGCAGTCGATTCCGCAGACGGAAACGACCTCGTTCTATCCGCGCAGCCCGTACGGCGTCGCGAAGCTGTTCGCGCACTGGATGACCGTGAACTACCGCGAGTCGTATGGCCTGTTCGGCAGCAGCGGGATCCTGTTCAACCACGAATCGCCGCTGCGCGGCCGCGAATTCGTCACCCGCAAGATCACGGACACCGTCGCGAAGATCAAGCTCGGCAAGGCGACGCGCCTCGAGCTCGGCAATCTCGACGCGAAACGCGACTGGGGCTTTGCACTCGAGTACGTCGAAGGGATGTGGCGGATGCTGCAGGTCGACGAACCCGACACCTACGTGCTGGCAACCAACCGGACCGAGACCGTGCGCGACTTCGTGCGGATGGCGTTCGCGGCGGCCGGCTATCAGATCGAGTGGACCGGCAAGGGTGAGCAGGAGCGCGGCCTCGATGTGGCGACGGGCAATGTGCTCGTCGAAGTGAATCCCAAGTTCTACCGCCCCGCGGAAGTCGATCTGCTGATCGGTTGCGCGGACAAGGCCAAAAGCAAGCTCGGCTGGGCGCCGGAAACGACGCTCGAACAGCTTTGCCAGATGATGGTCGAGGCGGATCTGACGCGGAACCAACACCATGACACGTTCTGATATCGAACACGCGCCGCGCCGTGCATTCGTCACGGGCCTGACGGGTTTCACCGGCCGTTACATGGCGCAGCATCTCGAAGCCGCCGGCTACGAAGTCTGGGGGACGGTCGCGCCCGGCTCGCCGCCCACCGACGATCCGGTGTTCGCGAACTGCACGCTGCTGCCGGTCGACCTGCTCGACGCGGACGCGGTGCGCGCAGCGGCCGCCGACGCCCAGCCCGACGCGGTCGTGCATCTCGCCGCACGAGCGCACGTCGCACACGACGAACCGTCGCAAACCTACGCGGTCAACGTCGTCGGCACGCGCAACCTGCTGGCCGCGCTCGCGGGTCTCGACCGCCGCCCGTCGGCCGTGCTGCTCGCGAGCAGCGCGAACATCTACGGCAACTCGACGGCCGGCGTGCTCGACGAGAACGTCCCGCCCGCCCCCGCGAACGACTACGCGATCAGCAAGCTCGCGATGGAATATGCGGCGAAGCTGTGGGCCGACCGGCTGCCGATCGTGATTGCGCGGCCGTTCAACTACACGGGTGTCGGCCAGAGCGATGCGTATCTGCTGCCGAAGCTCGTCGCACACTACGCGCGCAACGAACCGCGGATCTCGCTCGGCAATCTCGACGTGCGGCGCGATTTCTCCGACGTGCGCGACGTGACGGCTGCGTACCTGAAGCTGATCGAAACCGCGCCCGCCGGCGAGATACTCAACGTCTGCTCGGAGCGCGCGTATTCGCTGAAGGAAGTGCTGGCGATCCTGTCGCGCATCGCCGGCTACGTGATCGACGTGACGATCGATCCGCGCTTCGTGCGGCACAACGAGGTGAAGAGCCTGAGCGGGTCGCGTGACAAACTGCGGCGCGCGGTGGGCGAACTGCCCGTCACGCCGCTCGATGAAACGCTGCGATGGATGGTGAGCGCGGTGCGCAATGACCTGCCGGCGGACGCACCGCCGGCATCCGCACGCCCGCTGAACGGATCGCGCACGCGCGAAGGCGTGCGGCGCGACTATGTCGCCGATGGCGACAGGACGTCCGTGCAGGCGCGCCCCGTCGCATCGCTGTAAGGCTGCCTGCCGGCGCGCTCAGCCTTCGAGACCGCGTGCGAGATCGTTGCGGACGTCGTTCGCGTGCTCGAGGCCGACCGCGAGGCGGATCAGCCCTTCGGTGATTCCGGCTGCCGCGCGCGCTTCCGGCGTGATACGGCCGTGCGTCGTGGTGGCCGGATGCGTGATCGTCGTGCGCGTGTCGCCGAGGTTGCCGGTGATCGACACGAGCTTCGTGCCGTCGATCACGCGCCATGCGTTCGCGCGCTGCTGCTCGGGCGTGTCGCCCTTCAGCTCGAACGACACGATCGCGCCGCCCGCCTTCTGCTGGCGCTTCGCGAGCTCATGCTGCGGGTGCGATTCGAGACCCGGATAGAACACGCGCGCAACGGCCGGATGCGAATCGAGCCAGCGCGCGATTTCCAGCGCATTCGCCGATTGCTTCTCGACCCGCAGCGACAGCGTCTCCATCCCCTTCAGCAGCACCCACGCGTTGAAGGCCGACAGTGTCGGGCCCGCGCTGCGCACGAACGGGAACACCTTGCCCATGATGAATTCCTTCGTGCCGACCAGCGCGCCGCCGAGCACGCGGCCCTGCCCGTCGAGGAATTTCGTCGCCGAGTGCATCACGACATCCGCGCCGAGCTTCAGCGGCTGCTGCAGCACCGGGCTGCAGAAACAGTTGTCGACGACGAACAGCGCGTTCGCGGCCTTCGCGATCTTGCCGATCGCCTCGATGTCGGCGAGTTCGGTCAGCGGGTTCGACGGCGTCTCGAGGAAGAACATCTTCGTTTCCGGCCGCACCGCTTCCTGCCACGCGTTCAGGTCGGTCGGGTCGACGAAGGTCGTCGTGATCCCGAACTTGCTGAAGATCTGCGAGAACATCCCGAGCGTCGAGCCGAACAGGCTGCGCGAGCTGACGAGGTGGTCGCCTGCCTGCAGCGCGGACATCACGACCGACATGATCGCGGCCATCCCCGACGCCGTCGCGATGCACGCCTCGCCGCCCTCGAGCGCCGCGAGACGCTCCTGGAACATGGTGACGGTCGGGTTCGTGAAGCGCGAATAGGTGAAGTAGTCTTCCGAGTTCGCGAAGCGCTCGGCCGCGTCGGCCGCGCTCGAGAAGCAGAAGCTCGACGTGAGGAACAGCGCTTCCGAGTGCTCGTTGAAGTCGCTGCGCAGCGTGCCTGCGCGCACGGCAAGCGTGTCGAAGTTGAGGGAGTCGTCCATGTTCCGTTTTCCGTATCCGATGGCCACGCGCGTCGCGCAGGCCAGATCAAAACCAGGCCCAAAAACAAAAAGCCCGCTATGCGTCTGCATCAGCGGGCTTCGGTGCGGTACGACAGCGATCGACTCGGGCCGGCTGTCGCCGGCCTTCGCTTTAGCTGTTTTGGGAAGTCGCCCCGCGTCCGCAAGCTGATATCAAATCGACGCAAGGCCACATCCTATCACGCTTCGCCAGAAGCGTGCGCCGGTGTCACTCGACCGACAACTGCAGGTTCATCTGCGAACGCTCGGTGTCGCCGGCGGTGTCCCGATCGGCCTGCGACGCCGGCGCGAGACGCGCGCGCTCGATCGCATCGAGATACTCGGGCGTCACGTCGCCGGTGATGTAGTTGCCGTCGAAGCACGACGCCTCGAAGCGCTCGAGCTTCGGGTTGATGTCGCGCACCGCGCGGCGCAGGTCGTCGACGTCCTGATAGATCAGGTGATCGGCGCCGATCATCTTCGCGACTTCTTCGTCGGTGCGGCCGTGTGCGACCAGCTCGCCGCGCGTCGGCATGTCGATGCCGTACACGTTCGGGAACTTCACGGGCGGCGCGGCCGACGCGAAGATCACGGACTTCGCGCCCGCATCGCGCGCCATCTGCACGATTTCATGCGAGGTCGTGCCGCGCACGATCGAGTCGTCGACGATCAGGACGTTCTTGTCCTTGAACTCGATGCTCATCGCGTTGAGCTTCTGGCGCACCGACTTCTTGCGCACGGCCTGCCCCGGCATGATGAACGTACGGCCGACGTAGCGGTTCTTGAAGAAGCCCTCGCGATACTCGACGCCGAGCTTCGCGGCGACCTGCATCGCGGCCGGGCGCGATGAATCGGGAATCGGCATCACGACGTCGATCGGCACGTTCGGCAGCTCGCGCTTGATCTTCTCGGCGAGATAGTCGCCCATGCGCAGGCGCACGTTGTAGACGGGCACGCCGTCGAGGCACGAATCCGGACGCGCGAGGTACACGTATTCGAACATGCACGGGTTCAGCGTCGGCTGCTCCGCGCACTGCTGGCTGTGGAAGTTGCCGGCCGGATCGATGAAGATCGCTTCACCCGGCTGCACGTCGCGCACGAATTCGAAACCGATGCCTTCGACGGCCACCGACTCCGACGCGACCATCCACTCGGTGCCGTGTTCCGTTTCGAGCTTGCCGATGCACAGCGGGCGGATGCCGAACGGATCGCGGAACGCGAGCAGGCCGTAGCCGGCGATCAGCGACACGATCGCGTACGAACCCTGCAGGCGGCGATGCACGCCCGAGACCGCCTTGAACACCGACGCCGGATCGAGCTCGAGGCCCGTCGTCGACAGCTGCAGTTCGTGCGCGAACACGTTCAGCAGCACTTCGCTGTCGGAATTGGTGTTGATGTGCCGGCGGTCGATCCGGAACATCTCGTCCTTCAGTTGCTGCCAGTTCGTCAGGTTGCCGTTGTGCGCGAGGATGATCCCGAACGGCGCGTTCACGTAGAACGGCTGCGCCTCGGCTTCGCTCGACGCCGAACCGGCCGTCGGGTAGCGCACCTGGCCGATGCCGTAGGTGCCGGGCAGGCTGCGCATGTTGCGCGTGCGGAACACGTCGCGCACCATGCCGTTCGCCTTGTACATGTGGAAATTGCTGCCGTCCGCCGTCGCGATGCCCGCCGCGTCCTGACCGCGATGCTGCAGCAGCAGCAGGCTGTCATAGATCAGCTGATTGACCGGGGATTGGGAGATAACACCTACGATGCCGCACATGGCATGTCCTTCAAGATGACAAAATCGGTTCCGTCCTGCCCGACCGCGTCGTCACACGCGTACGTACTGGGCCATGCCGTCGGGCAGGAGCTGCTTCAGCTCGTGCACGCCCTGTTCGGCGAAAGGACGCAAGAGCGCATTGCGCCAGAAATCCTGTTTGGGCAGTTCGGTCAGCCCGGCCGCCGCGACCAGCAGCACCACCAGCACACAGCCGCGGACGAGCCCGAACATCATGCCCAGCGAGCGGTCGACGCCGCCCAGGCCACTCGCCTGCGCGATCCGCGACAGCAACGCGTTTGCGACACCGGCGACCAGCACGACGCCGATCACGAGCAGCGCGAAGGCGATCACCCATTGCGTCAGCGCACCGCCCGGCCAGTTCGCCGGAATGTACGGCACGACCAGCCCGACGTAGCGGCCCGCGATCACGATCGCCGCGATCCAGCCGATCAGCCCGAATATCTCCGACACGAAGCCGCGCCACGCACCGCGCAGCGCCGACAACACGATCACCGCCAATACAGCGTAGTCGAAAGCCGTCAGCATCGTGCGTTATTGCGTCAGACCGGCTTCGCGCACCTTCGCGATCGCGGCGGAGGCCGCCGAGCGATCCGCGAACGGGCCGGCACGCAACAGTGTAGCCGTGCTGCCGTCTGCCTGCTTGCGATGCTCGACATATGCGGGCACACCCGCCGATTTCAATTTGGTCGCCCACGAACGGGCCGTCGCGTCATCCTTGAACGACCCGAGCTGCACCGCGAAGCGCGCACCGGCCGGCGAGGCCGGCGACGATGCGTCGCCGCTGTCCGGGCTCGCGGCGTCGGCATTCGCGACGGTGGCGGGCGCGGGTTTCGGCGCAGCCGGTTTCGCCGCGGGGGCGGCCGGCTTCGGCGCGGGCTTCGGCGGCGTCACGCTCGCGGTGGTCGTCGTATCGGGTTTCGCGGCCGGCTTGGCTGCGGGCGCCGGCACAGGTGCCGGTGCGGCCACAACGGCCGTGTCGGATGCCGGCGGCTCGTCATGCGCGACGCCGGCCTGCACGTCGGACGCATCATCGTCGCGCGGCGCGACCGCCTGGTGCGCGGGCCGGTTCGGGATGTCGATCGCGATGTCGTCCGTGACCGGCTTCGGGTGCGAATCGAGCACCATCGGCAGCACGATCACGGCCGCCACGACGAGCGCGATCGCGCCCACGAGGCGACGGCGTGCGCGTTGCTTTTCTGGAAGGGTCGGATCGAGGAGCAGCGCGTCCGATTCCGGACGCTCGGTGCGGCGCGAGCGGCGCTCGACGCGTTCAGTGGTGCGCTCCGTGCGCACGTTCCGGGAGGTCCCGGTGCGACCGCCGCGCCGCAGGGGCGCGTCGTCGTCTTTTTTGCCGAACGAGAAAATTCCCATGAATGGCTGAGTCCGAAACTGCCCGTCAGTCAGTGTTGCTGCGATTTACGGTAGGCCAGCACGCCGGCAACCGTATGGAAACTGCCGAAAACCACGATTCTATCATTCTCGGATGCTCTTTTTAGTGCATCGCGAAACGCTTCTGCCGGCGACGCGTAACGCGTCACGCTCGAATCGGGCCCCTCCTCCACGCCTGCCTTGCGCAGCGCGGCTTCGAGCTGCTCCGCGGAGGCCGCGCGCGGCAGCGGCAGGTCGGTCACGCACCAGTGGTCGATCTCGCCCTTCAGGTGCTGCAGCACGCCGTCGATGTCCTTGTCGTGCATCGCGCCGAACACCGCGTACGTGTACGGGAAGAAGCCCATGTTGCCGAGGTTCTGCTCGAGCACGGCCGACGCATGCGGGTTGTGCGCGACGTCGAGCACGATCGCCGGCTTGCCGGGCAGCACCTGGAAGCGCCCCGGCAGCTCGACGTTCGCGAGCCCGAGCCGGATGTCCTGCGCGGACACCGGCAGCACCGGGCGCAACGCCTCGAGCGCGGCGAGCGCGGCCGACGCATTGATCAGCTGATTCGCGCCGCGCAGCGCCGGGTATGCGAGCGCCGGATAGCGCTTCTCGCGGCCGAGGTAGCTCCACTGCTGGCGCTCCGCGCCTGCCTGCGCCTCGTAGCGGAAATCGCGGCCGACCAGCCACAGGTCGGCGCCGATCGCTTCGGCGTGATCGATCAGCGTTTGCGGCGCGGCCGGATCGCCGCAGATTGCCGGCTTGCCCGCGCGGAAGATCCCGGCCTTCTCGAACGCGATCTTCTCGCGCGTGTCGCCGAGGTATTCGGTGTGGTCGATGTCGATGCTCGTGACGATCGCGCAATCGGTATCGATGATGTTGACCGCATCGAGCCGGCCGCCGAGGCCGACTTCGAGGATCACCGCGTCGAGCCCGCGCGACGCGAACAGGTGCATGATCGCGAGCGTCGTGAATTCGAAATACGTGAGCGACACGGGCTCGGGCAGCGACGTGCGCGCGGCTTCGACCGCCTCGAAATGCGGCAGCAGTTCGTCATCGGTGACGTTCTGGCCGTTCACGCGTGCGCGCTCGTTGAATTCGAGCAGGTGCGGCGACGTATGGCAGCCGACCTTGTAGCCCGCGCGCACGAGGATCGTCTCGAGGAACGCACAGGTCGAGCCCTTGCCGTTCGTGCCGCCGACGGTGATGACGGGGCATGCGAATTCAAGCTGCAGCGCCGCCTTGACCTGCCCGATGCGGGTCAGGCCCATGTCGATGCCGACCGGGTGCGCGCGTTCGAGATGCGAAAGCCACGCGTCGAGAGTGGGAAAAGTGCTCATCGGATCAAATCTGGATCGGTACCGCCACTACGCCAAAAAACGAAGCGCGCCGCCTGACGCTTAAGCCAGGCGACGCGCAGAGTTCACAACCTTGCGCCGGTCAAGCCAGCGCGTCGGCCGGCTGTCGCTGCAGCAGCGCGAGCAATTGCGCGATTTCGTCGCGCATCCTGCGGCGGTCGACGATCATGTCGATCGCGCCCGTCTTCAGCAGGAATTCGGCGCGCTGGAAGCCTTCCGGCAGCTTTTCACGCACCGTCTGCTCGATCACGCGCGGGCCGGCGAAGCCGATCAGCGCCTTCGGCTCGGCGATCACGACGTCGCCGAGGAACGCAAAGCTCGCCGACACGCCGCCCATCGTCGGGTCGGTCAGCACCGAGATGAACGGCAGCTTCGCCTCGGCCAGCTTGGTCAGCATCGCGGTGGTCTTGGCCATCTGCAGCAGCGACAGCAGGCTTTCCTGCATCCGTGCGCCGCCCGATGCGGTGAAGCAGATGAACGGCACGTGCTGTTCCAGCGCGTTCTGCGCGCCGCGCGCGAAGCGCTCGCCGACGACCGAACCCATCGAGCCGCCCATGAACGAGAACTCGAAGCAGGCCGCGACGACGGGCAGCGTGTGGATCGCCCCGCCCATCACGACCATCGCGTCGGTCTCGCCCGTCTCGTCCATCGCTTCCTTCAGACGATCGGGGTACTTGCGGCTGTCCTTGAACTTCAGCGTGTCGACCGGCACGATTTCCTGGCCGATTTCATAGCGGCCTTCCGGATCGAGCAGCCCGTCGAGACGTTCACGCGCGCCGATGCGCATGTGGTGATCGCACTTCGGGCATACGTGCAGGTTCGCATCCACGTCGTTGCGGTACAGCACGGCCTCGCAGGACGGGCACTTGACCCACAGGCCTTCCGGAATGCCCTTGCGGCTTTTCGGGTCGGTCTGCTTGATCTTCGGCGGCAACAGTTTGTCGAGCCAGCTCATCGTATGGTTTCCTGTTCCGTGGCGGGACGGGCCGCTTGGCCCGCCCGCTTCCTGTGTTGTGTTTATCGCGCCGTCTTGCCCGCGCCGTCCAGGGCGGCACGCAGCTCGGCGATGAAGGTCTTCAGCGCGGCGGCGGCAGCATCCGGCGCAGCGCTTTCGAGCAGCTGCACGAGGCGGCTGCCGATCACGACGGCGTCCGACACTTCGGCCACCGCGCGCGCCGTTTCGGCGTCGCGGATACCGAAGCCGACGCCCACCGGAACCGGCACGCGCGACTTGATGGCCGGGATTTTACCCGCAATGCTCGAAACATCCAGATTTCCCGCGCCGGTCACCCCCTTGAGCGACACGTAATACACGTAGCCGCTCGCGATCTTGCCGACGTCGGCGATGCGTTCGTCGGTCGACGTGGGCGCGAGCAGGAAGATCGGATCGATCTGCGCGGCACGCATCTTTTCGGCGAATACGCCCGCCTCTTCCGGCGGATAGTCGACGACCAGCACGCCGTCGACGCCGGCCGCGTGCGCCTCGGCCGCGAACGCGTCGACGCCCATCCGTTCGATCGGGTTCGCATAGCCCATCAGCACGACGGGGGTTTTAGGGTCGGTCTCGCGAAAACGCTTCACGTCGGCCAGCACGCTCTTGAGCGTGACGCCGCGCGCGAGCGCGCGCTCCGACGAGCGCTGGATCACGGGGCCGTCGGCCATCGGGTCCGAGAACGGCACGCCGAGTTCGATCACGTCCGCGCCGCCGGCGGCGAGCGCGTGCATGAATTCGACGGTTTTCGCGGGATCGGGGTCGCCGGCCGTGATGAACGGGATCAGGCCCTTACGGCCTTGTTCGGCGAGCGCGGCGAAGGTTTGCTGAATACGGGACATGGCAATTTTCCTGTGTCGATCCGGAGTTGGCGCTTCAGCGCTTACTCCGGACCCATACAAAGTTAGAGTTCGGCGATGCGGCGGCGCGATTCACGCGCACGCCGGCGCAGCGAGCGCGTTCACGCGCTCGTGCGCGATCGCACAATAACTTTCGTTGATCTCGTAGCCGACGAAGTTGCGCCCCTGCCGTGCGCAGGCCACCGCGGTCGTGCCGCTGCCCATGAACGGATCGAGCACGCGGCCGCCCGGCGGGCAGCTTGCGAGCACCATCCGCTCGATGATTTCCAGCGGCTTCTGGGTCGGATGATCGACGCGCTCCGCGTGCTGCCGGTGCAGGCGCGAGACCGACCAGACGTCCTTCGGGTTGTAGCCCATCTCCAGCCACTTGCTGCCCTCGAACAGCTTGCGCGAGCGGGCCTTCTTCGTATCGGCGTCGTACGGGATGCGGACCGGATCGAGATCGAAGTAATACGCCTTGGAAACCGCGAAAAAGCCGATGTTGTCGTGCACCGACGTGAAACGGCGCGTCGTGCCGCCCATGCTCGGCACGCGCCGGTCCCAGATGATCTCGTTGACCATCGTGAGCTTCGTCTTCAGGAAACTGAAGATTTCCGGCGCGTACTGCCACGTGCAGAAGATGTACATCGACCCGCTCGGCTTCAGCTTCGGAATCGCGAGCTCGAGCCACTCGCGCGTCCACGCGAGGAAATCGTCGCCCGAACGCTTGTCCGAGTCGTTGCCGTAGTCCTTGCCGAGCCCGTACGGCGGATCGGCGACGATCAGGTCGATCGACGCATCCGGCAGGTGCGCGGCATCGGTCAGGAAATCGCGGTTATGCAGTTCGATCCCGGACGGCAGCGCGCGCGGCACCGCGACGGCGGGCTGAACCGCCTCCGCCTCGCTCGCGGCACCGCCGCCCGGTTCTTCGATCAGGTCACGCATCGGTCGGGGTCAGAGGTCGATACCCGATCGCTCGGCGACCGTGTGCATGTCCTTGTCGCCACGGCCCGACAGGTTGACGAGCAGGATCTTGTCCTTCGGCAACGTCGGCGCGAGCTTCACGCCATACGCGATCGCGTGGCTCGACTCGAGCGCGGGAATGATCCCTTCGATCCGGCAGCAATCGTGGAATGCCTTCAGCGCTTCGTCGTCGGTGATCGGCACGTACTGCGCGCGGCCGCTGTCCTTCAGCCATGCGTGTTCGGGGCCGACGCCCGGATAGTCGAGACCTGCCGACACCGAATGCGTCTCGATGATCTGGCCGTTGTCGTCCTGCAGCAGGTACGTGCGGTTGCCGTGCAGCACGCCCGGGCTGCCGGCGATCAGCGATGCCGCGTGATGGCCGGTGTCGAGGCCGTCGCCGGCCGCTTCGACGCCGATCAGCTGCACCGACGTGTCGTCGATGTACGGATAGAAGATGCCCATTGCGTTCGAGCCGCCGCCGACGCAGGCGATCACCGCGTCGGGCTGCCGGCCCGCGAGTTCAGGCATCTGCACCTTGCACTCGTCGCCGATCACGCGCTGGAAGTCGCGCACCATCATCGGGTACGGGTGCGGGCCCGCCACCGTGCCGATGATGTAGAACGTGCTTTCGATGTTCGTGACCCAGTCGCGCATCGCCTCGTTCAGCGCATCCTTCAGCGTGCGCGAGCCCGACTCGACCGGCACGACCGTCGCGCCGAGCAGCTTCATCCGGTACACGTTCGCGGCCTGCCGGCGCACGTCCTCGGCGCCCATGTAGACGATGCACTCCATCCCGAAGCGCGCGCAGATCGTCGCGGTTGCAACGCCGTGCTGGCCGGCGCCCGTTTCCGCGATCACGCGCTTCTTGCCCATGCGCTTCGCAAGCAGCGCCTGGCCGATCACGTTGTTGATCTTGTGCGCGCCCGTGTGGTTCAGGTCTTCGCGCTTCAGGTAGATCTGCGCGCCGCCCAGCATCTCGCTCCAGCGCTGCGCGTGATAGATCGGCGACGGGCGGCCGACGAAATACTTCAGTTCGCGCTCGTACTCGGCGACGAAATCGGGGTCGTTCTGGAATTTTTCGTACGCCGCGCGCAGTTCGTCCAGCGGGTGAATCAGCGTCTCGGCGACGAACACGCCGCCATACGGGCCGAAATGGCCGCGATCATCAGGAAGGTTGTACATGGTGTCTCTCTCGATCGGTCGGCGCGCCCCGTTTTCGGGGCCGCACCGCTTGCATCACCGGGCGTCCGCTTCGCGCACCGCGCGTACGAACGCCGCCATCCGGGCGTGGTCCTTCACGCCCTTTGCGCCCTCCACTTCGATGCCACTCGAGACATCGACAGCAAACGGACGCAGCTGGCGGATCGCATCACCGACGTTTTGCGCGCTCAAGCCACCACTCAAAACGGCCCGATGCGCGAGCTCTGCGGGAATAAGAGACCAATCGAAGACCTTGCCGCTACCGCCGTAATCCGGCACCAGGGTGTCGAACAGGAGGCCGCGCGCTTTCGAATAATGAAGAGCCGATTCTACCAAATCGGACGGCTGCGTCGAGGGGCCGACGCGCACCGCGCGCAGCCACGGCAGCCGTGCCGCGCGACCGAGCGCATCGCACTGCCCGGGTGTCTCGTCGCCGTGGAACTGCAGCACCGTCAGCGGCACGTCGCGCACGACGGCCTCGATCTCGGCTTCGGTCGCATTCACGAACAGCCCGACCACCGACACGAACGGCGGCGCGAGGCTCGCCAGCTCGGCCGCCTGCGCGATGGTCACCGCCCGCGGGCTCTTCGGATAGAACACGAGGCCGATCGCGTCGGCGCCGAGCGCCGCCGCGTGCAGCACGTCCTCGGGACGCGACAGCCCGCACAGCTTGATGCGCGTGCGCGGCGCCAGGCCGGTCGCGGCGGAAGTCGGGGAAGACACGGCGTGATCCGTCATGATTGAGGGTCCAGATCGGCCCAGACGCTGCTCCACGGCACGCTGCCGAGCTGCGCGGGCGGGACGGCGAATTCCGCCGGGTAGCCGACGTGGGCGAGGTACAGCCCGTCGGCCATGAAAGTGGGCGCCGCGAGATTGCGGTCGCGCCCGGCCAGCACGTCGGCGAGCCAGTCGGCCGGATAGCGGCCGCGCCCGACCGCGACGAGACAGCCCATCAGGTTGCGCACCATGTGATGCAGGAACGCGTTGGCGCGGAAGCGGAAATGGATGAAATGCCCGTCGCGCCGCACGTCGATCCGATACAGGTGTTTGACCGGTGTCTTCGACTGGCATTCCGACGACCGGAACGACGAGAAGTCGTGCTCGCCGATCAGGTGCGCGGCGGCGGCGCGCATCGCATCGTCGTCGAGCGGCGTGTGGATCCAGCCCGCACGACCGGCCAGCATCGGCGAGCGCACGGGATGCACGTACAGCGCGTAGTAATAGGTGCGCTCGAATGCCGAGAACCGGGCGTGGAACGTGTCCGGCATCGGCTTCGCCCATTGCACCGACACGGTCGACGGCAGGAACGCGTTGGTGCCGCGCACCCACGAGAACACCTCACGGTCGAGGTCGGTGTCGAAGTGCACGACTTGCCCGAGCCCGTGCACGCCGGTGTCGGTCCGCCCGGCCACCGTCGTGTGCAGCGGCACCCGCGCGAACTCGGCCAGTGCATGTTCGAGCCGGTCCTGTACGGTCTTGCCGTGCGGCTGCGCCTGCCAGCCGCAAAACGCCGCACCGTCGTACTGGACACCCAGCGCGATCCGCTTCACGCCTCGTCCGCCAGTTTCGCGAGCAGCGCACGCGCGTCGTCGCGCGTCGCGGTGTCGTTCGCGTCGACCACTTCCTGCAGCAGCGTCCGCGCGCCGGACAGGTCGCCCAGTTCGACGTACTCCGACGCGAGATCGAGCTTGTTGCGCGCAATGCGGGCGAGCTCGTCCGGCGTGAGCGCAGGCAGCGCGGCGCCCGGCGCGGACGGCAGGTCGAGATCGAAATCGAGCTTCAACGCGCCGAACTGCGCGCCGCCGAGCGGCGGCAGCGACGACGTCGCGAGCGGGCTGCCCGCGTGGCCGGCAGGCGTCGCCGCGTCCGGATCCCAGTCGAACTCGTCGTCCTGATCGGCCGGATGTTCCAGGGCCGCATCGTTCGAGCCAATCGGCAGGTGCTGGGCGGATTGACCGTTAGTTGCAATTTTCTCGGCGTCGAACTGCCCTGCCCGCGCGGACAGCTCGTCCGGCGTCAACGCCGGTTCGTCCATCGCGCGCGGCGGCAGCGGCATGTCGAGACTGTTGAGCGCGCTGATCGCGTTCTGCATCAGCGTCGCGTGCTGCGCTTCGGTCACGGAAGGCGTGGCGGGTACGGCGCTCCGCTCGGCCTGCTCGGCCTGCTTGTCCACGGCAGCGGCTTGTTCTGCCTGATCCGCGTCATGCGGCGCCGAAGCCGAAACCGCCTCGTTCGCAGGCGATACCGCAGCGTGGGCAGACGGCAAGCCGAGCGGCTCGTCGTGCGTCGTCACTTCGGACGCAGGCGATACATCCGCCGCAAGCGGCTCGATCGTCTCGGCTGCTGCGGCAGTCGCCGCGGCGAGGTTCATGTCGGAAGCCGCGTCGCGCGCGACCGGCATTTCGGGCTGGATCGGCAGTTCGCGTTCGACGGGCGGCGCGGCTTCCGCAGCCGCGCCGCCACCCGTTGCAACAGCGGCAGCCGCCGCCCCCTCATCACCCGATTGCCGGCCTTTCCGGCGCTTGCGCCACGCAAAGCCGGCCGCGAGGACGATCACGGCTGCACCGGCCACGGCGGCCGGGCGCCAGTCCATCTGCTCGGTACGGCGGGCGGGCGTCGCAACCGGGGCGACAGGAGCGGCCGGCTGCGCAGAAGCCGATGCCGGTTGCGGCGCGCTGGCAGCCGCACCCGACGCGGCTTCGCCTGCCGTCGATGCAGCGGCCGGCGCACCCGTGTCGTTCGCGGCCGGACGCGGTGCGGCGGGCACCGGCGCGGGCGCAGGCGCGACGCCGGTCGTCGTAGCCTGCTTGCCGATGCCGTGCTTCTGCAACTCCATCAGCACACGATTCTTCAGCGCCAGCAATTGCTGCAGGCTCGACGGGCGCGGTTGCGACGCGCCCGTGGCAGGCGCCGCGCCGGCCGGTTCGTGCACACCCGAAACCTGGCTGCCCGGCATCGACTGAACCGCGGCCTCGCTCGCGGACGACGGCGCCGACTGAATCGCACCGCTCCAGACATGCGGCCCGCTTGCACCCGCGGCAGGCGCCGCCGGCGTGCTTTCGACGGCCGAGGCACCATGCGCGGCCGAGGCGCCGATCGAAGCCGACGCCCCCGCAGCCGTCGCAACACTCGCACCGCTCACCGGCGCCGCATGCACGGCCGGCACCGGCGGCGCGGACTGCACGGCCGAGCCGGGATGCGGCGCGGATGCGCCATGCTGCGCGAGCGCCGCCCCGCCCGATGCGGCGGCGGGTGCGGAAGCGGCCGCCGCACCGGAGGCAGCGGAGGCGCCAGCCGGCACGAGCGCCGCGCCGGTCGCGTCGAGCGCGGGCACGGTCAGCGTCGCGCCGACTTTCAGGCGGCTCGCGTCGCGCTTCATGAACGCCTGCGGATTGGCGTCGAACAGTGCGCGACCGGCGCGCGCGAGCACGCCGGGATCGTGCGATTGCGTCGCCGCTTTCGCGATGTCGTTCAGCGACTGGCCAGGCTGGACCGTCACGGTAAGCGGTGCGGTGGCGCCGGCAGCGGAGGACGCCGGCAGTTCGCCGGCGCCGGCCGCCCAGGCCGATGCAGCTGCGCCGAGCGCCAGGATCGCCAGCGCGCCACGCACGGCGCGCGACAGACGGGACTGACGCGGAAACAAGGAAATTCGGGACATCGTTGGCTCTATCGCCGCGCGCGGGCGCGGCTCGGATTCGCGGTTGGAAGCGTCAATAAAGTTGCCGCAGAAATGCAAAAGCGTCGCGCGGAACGCGACGCTTTCGGCGGGTCTGTGCGTCGTAACCGCGTAGTTTACTTCACGCGCTCACGTTCGGGCCGAATTCCTCGCCGGCAGGTGCAACCGGCGCGATCAGGCGTGCGGGCCGCCCGGTCCGCACGCGGCATGCCGCATGCCGCATGCCGCAGCCTGTGCACCGGATCGGCCGGATCGCGCCCGCATCCATTGCCCGAAGCCGTCGCGGCAGCATCGCCCGCCGGCCCGGACGACGCGGCTTGCCGGCGTTCACCGCACATCGACCGGAGGGCCAGGGCGGCAGAATCGGGACGCGTTCGCTCAACAATTCGCGCCGCCTGCCGTTAATGGATTAACAGCCGGAAATCAAAAAAATCCCGACCGGCCGCCAATTCCATTCCAATCCATTTCAATTCACCGATAAGAAGGCAATTCTCCTCTCTTATCGGCGAAATGAAGATTTCCCCCGCCAAACCCCCGCCCCATAAGGCTTTCAGCCGATACCACACGACCCTTTGCTCATACAAAAGCGGTCATTTCTTCACCAATTCAATTACATTACACAAAATTACACAGATCAAATAATTGCCGTCGCTAGGATCGTCTTCAAACAGGAATCGGCACATTTCGACCTTCGTGCCTGCACATGCCGGAAAGGCGGGAGCACGATCGGCCGGGCTGATGCCGTGAAGTGCCAGAGGGTCATCGCGCAGTCGCACGACTGCATTCACTCACCAGCTCGTTACGGGGATCGAACATGGGCTATCAGCAGGGTTTGAGCGGGTTGGCCGGCGCGTCGAGCAATCTCGACGTGATCGGCAACAACATCGCGAATGCAAACACGGTTGGCTTCAAGCAGGGGCGCGCGCACTTCGCCGACATGTACGCGAATTCAGTCGCGACGTCGGTCAACACGCAGATCGGCATCGGCACACACCTCGCATCGGTGGAACAGAATTTCAGCCAGGGGTCGATCAATTCGACGAAGTCGTCGCTCGACGTTGCCATCAACGGCAACGGCTTCTTCCAGATGTCGAACAACGGCGTGACCACCTACTCGCGCGACGGCACGTTCCACCGCGACAAGAACGGCGCCATCGTCGACGCGCAAGGCCGCAACCTGATGGGCTATGCGGCAGGCGCGGGCGGCGTGATCAACACCGCGCAGACCGTGCCGCTGCAGGCGCCGACCAACAACATCGCGCCGCGCGCGACGAACAAGATCACCGGCCAGTTCAACCTGAACTCGCAGGACAAGGTGCCGGCCAAGACGCCGTTCAACGCGAGCGACAACACCACGTACAACTACAACTCGTCGATCCAGGTCTACGACACGCTCGGCGGCTCGCAGCAGGTCACGATGTACTTCGCGAAGAGTGCTGCCGGCACGTGGCAGGCCTACGCGGGCGTGCAGGGCCAGACGCCGACCAACCTCGGCACCGTCACGTTCGACGCGTCGGGCCGGATCAGCTCGACGACGTCGGCCGCGACCGGCCAGCCGACGCCGAGCCTCGGCCAGTTCGCGTTCTCGATCCCGAACACGACGGGCGGCGCGAACCCGCAGAACCTGACGCTCGACCTCGGCGGCACCACGCAGTACGGCGGCAAGGACGGCGTGACCAACCTCGCGCAGGATGGCTTCGCGAGCGGCACGCTGACGACGTTCTCGATCGGCACCGACGGCAAGCTGACCGGCAACTACTCGAACGGCCAGAGCGCGGTGCTCGGCCTGATCGCGCTCGCGAACTTCAACAATCCGAACGGGCTCGTGAACATCGGCGGCAACCAGTATGCGGAAAGTGCCGCATCGGGCGTCCCGCAGATCTCCGCGCCGGGCAGCACGAATCACGGCACGCTGCAGGGCAGCGCGCAGGAAAACTCGAACGTCAACCTGACGACCGAGCTCGTGAACCTGATCACTGCGCAGCGCAATTACCAGGCCAACGCGCAGACGATCAAGACCCAGCAGGCGGTCGACCAGACGCTGCTGAACCTGCGCTGATCCACGCATGAAAACGCGCCGCGCCAGCCTCGAATCTCGAGGCCGGCGCGGCGCGTCGTCATGTGCCGCCCGGCCCGCAGGCCGGGCCGGCAGCGTACTTACTTGTCGAGCAGGATGCGCAGCATGCGGCGCAGCGGCTCGGCCGCGCCCCACAGCAGCTGGTCGCCGACCGTGAACGCCGACAGGTACTCGCCGCCCATCGCGAGCTTGCGCAGGCGGCCGACCGGCACCGTCAGCGTGCCCGTGATCTTCGCCGGCGACAGGTCGCGCATCGACGCTTCACGCTCGTTCGGCACGACCTTCACCCAGTCGTTCGCCGACGCGAGGATGCCGTTGATCTCGTCGAGCGGCACGTCCTTCTTCAGCTTGATCGTCAGCGCCTGCGAGTGGCAACGCATTGCGCCGATCCGCACGCACAGCCCGTCGACCGGGATCGAACCCGGCTCGCCCATCGCCGGCTTGCCGAGGATCTTGTTGGTTTCCGCGCCGCCCTTCCACTCTTCCTTCGACATCCCGTTGCCGAGATCCTTGTCGATCCACGGAATCAGCGAGCCGGCCAGCGGCACGCCGAAGTGGCTCGTCGGCATCGCATCGCTGTTCATCGCGGCCAGCACGCGGCGGTCGATGTCGAGGATCGCGGAAGCCGGGTCGGCCAGCTGTTCCTGCACCGCGCCGTTCAGCGCGCCCATCTGCGACAGCAGCTCGCGCATGTTCTGCGCGCCGGCGCCCGATGCGGCCTGGTAGGTCATCGCCGTCATCCAGTCGACCAGGTTCTCGCGGAACAGGCCGCCGAGCGCCATCAGCATCAGGCTGACCGTGCAGTTGCCGCCGACGAAGTTCTTCGTGCCCTTGACGAGCGCGTCCTTGATCACGTCGAGGTTGACCGGATCGAGGATGATGACCGCGTCATCCTTCATCCGCAGCGACGATGCCGCGTCGATCCAGTAGCCGTTCCAGCCGGCCGCGCGCAGCTTCGGGAACACGTCGTTCGTGTAGTCGCCGCCCTGGCACGTGATGATCACGTCGCACTTCTTCAGCTCGTCGACGTTGGTCGCGTCCTTGAGCGTAGTCTCGTTTTTCGCGAACGACGGCGCTTTGCCGCCCGTGTTGCTGGTGCTGAAAAACACCGGTTCGATCAGGTCGAAATCGCCCTCTTCCTGCATGCGCTGCATCAGGACGCTGCCGACCATGCCGCGCCAACCTACGAGACCTACGTTCATGACTAACCCTTTGCTTTGAATGGAGCTTCCCCGCCATTTCCGTCCCCGCGTGACCGCGCGGGGAAACAGGCGGGCACGACGGCGATCAGCGTTTAATGATCGTTTTCGTGGTAATGGTTTTCGTGATGACGATGGCGCGCGCACCCGCACGGGCAGTGTTGCCGTGGAGTTTCAGGACCGGGGAGATCAGGGAAATCAGCGCCATCGTTCGAGTCTACACAAAGCCGGTGGCCCGCACAACGGCCAACCGTGGGCGAACCGGCCGATTTTCGCGGCCCGTTCGCGCCCTTTCTACACTATCGGTGCCGCATCGCGTTACAGCGCCGCGACCACCGCATCACCCATCGCCGTCGTGCCGACCTGCCGGCAGCCCGGCGTGGCGATGTCGCCCGTACGGTAACCCTGCTCGAGCACCGTTTTCACCGCGCGCTCGATACGATCGGCCTGCTCCGCA
The DNA here is from genome assembly GCF_057439935.1 of Burkholderia cepacia complex sp. TUM26381. Classification (NCBI taxonomy): domain Bacteria; kingdom Pseudomonadati; phylum Pseudomonadota; class Betaproteobacteria; order Burkholderiales; family Burkholderiaceae; genus Burkholderia; species Burkholderia cepacia complex sp. TUM26381. Next base: position 2,300,074 of record NZ_CM172007.1, read on the forward strand.
CGATTCAGCGAGTAGCGCAGCATCATCGCAGCCGACAGGATCGTTGCGAGCGGGTTGGCAATGCCCTTGCCCGCGATGTCCGGCGCCGAACCGTGCGACGGCTCGTACAGACCCTTGTTGTTCTTGTCGAGCGACGCCGACGGCAGCATGCCGATCGAACCCGTCAGCATCGACGCTTCGTCCGACAGGATGTCGCCGAACATGTTGCCCGTGACGATCACGTCGAACTGCTTCGGCGCCTTCGCGAGCTGCATCGCCGCGTTGTCGACGTACATGTGCGACAGCTCGACGTCCGCGTATTCCTTCGACACGTCGATCATGATGTCGCGCCAGAACTGCGACGTTTCGAGCACGTTCGCCTTGTCGACCGACAGCAGCTTCTTCGCGCGCTTGCGGGCGGCCTGGAACGCGACGTGCGCGATGCGGCGCACTTCCGGTTCCGAGTAGCGCATCGTGTCGAAGCCTTCGCGCTCGCCCGCGAACGGGCCGTCCGGTGCAGCGCGCACGCCGCGCGGCTGGCCGAAGTAGATGTCGCCGTTCAGTTCGCGCACGATCAGGATGTCGAGGCCCGCGACGAGCTCGGCTTTGAGCGGCGACGCATCGACGAGCTGCGGATAGCAGATCGCCGGGCGGAAGTTCGCGAACAGCTCGAGATGCTTGCGCAGCCCGAGGATCGCCTGCTCGGGGCGCAGCGCGCGCTCGAGCGAGTCGTACTTCCAGTCGCCGACCGCGCCGAACAGGATCGCGTCGGCTTCCTTTGCGAGCGCCAGCGTCGCGTCGGGCAGCGGATGGCCGCTCGCCTCGTAGCCCGCGCCGCCGACCGGCGCCTGTTCGAGTTCGAACTTCTCGTCGAGTGCGTTCAGCACCTTCACGGCTTCATTGACGATTTCCGGACCGATGCCGTCGCCGGGCAGCACTGCAATCTTCATGCGAAATTCCTGACTGGGTAGGTGGTTATGGAGGCAGGCCGGCGAACGCGCCGCCGGCGCGCCCGCCCGAAAGGCACGATCAGCCGACCAGCTTGGTGTTGAGCCACGGCTGCTTGACGAGCCGCTCGGCTTCGAACTGGCGGATCTTGTCCGCGTGGCGCAGCGTGAGGCCGATGTCGTCGAAGCCGTTCAGCAGGCAGTACTTGCGGAACGCGGCGATCTCGAACGGATACTCGCGGCCGTCACCTGAACGCACGACCTGTGCGTCGAGGTCGATCGTCAGTTGAAAGCCGTTGAACGCAACCGTCTCGTTGAACAGGTGATCGACCTGCTGCTCGGTCAGCACGATCGGCAGCAGACCGTTCTTGTAGCAGTTGTTGAAGAAGATGTCCGCGAAGCTCGGCGCGATGATCGCGCGGAAGCCGTACTGCTGCAGCGCCCATGGCGCGTGCTCGCGCGAGCTGCCGCAACCGAAGTTCTTGCGTGCGATCAGCACCGACGCGCCCTGGTAACGCGGCTGGTTCAGCACGAAGTCGGGATTCAGCGGGCGCTTCGAGTTGTCCTGGCCCGGCTCGCCGTGATCGAGGTAACGCCATTCGTCGAACGCATTCGGACCGAAGCCCGTGCGCTTGATCGACTTCAGGAACTGCTTCGGGATGATCGCGTCGGTGTCCACGTTCTCGCGATCGAGCGGCGCCACGACGCCGGTATGTACAGTGAATTTTTCCATGATCCGTCTATCCGGTTGAAGGGCCGGCACGCGGCCGGCACACATCGACAAATTCTCGGTGGCAGTGTCAGTCCGCGGCGCGCTGAAGCGCGTTGCCCGCGGCGTTGACGTCCTCGCCGAAGCCTCGGACGGTATTGCAGCCCGCGAGGCCGAAGCCCAGCCCCGCCAGCGCCAGCGCGGCAACCAGCCGCGCGATGACCTTCGATACCGTCACGCGTTACCCCAGCTGGCGAATGTCGACGAAGTGGCCTTCGATCGCCGCGGCTGCCGCCATCGCGGGGCTCACGAGGTGCGTGCGGCCGCCCGCGCCCTGCCGGCCCTCGAAGTTGCGGTTCGACGTCGACGCGCAACGCTCGCCCGGATCGAGCCGGTCGGCGTTCATCGCGAGGCACATCGAGCAGCCCGGTTCGCGCCATTCGAAGCCGGCGTCCGTGAACACCTTGTCGAGCCCTTCGCGCTCGGCCTGCGCCTTCACGAGGCCCGAACCCGGCACGACCATCGCGAGCCGCACGTTCGATGCGATGCGACGGTTCAGCTTCTTCACGACGTACGCGGCCGCGCGGATATCTTCGATCCGTGCGTTCGTGCACGAGCCGATGAAGATCTTGTCGACCTTGATCGATTCGATCGGCGTGTTCGGCTCGAGCGCCATGTACGCCAGCGCGCGCTCCATCGCGTCGCGCTTGACCGGATCCTTCTCGCGCTCGGGATCGGGCACGCGACCGTCGATCGACGTGACCATTTCCGGCGACGTGCCCCACGTGACCTGCGGGACGATCTCGGCTGCATTCAGCTCGACCACGCGGTCGAACTGCGCGCCGTCGTCCGACTTGAACTGGCGCCAGTATTCGACGGCCTGGTCCCATTCCGCGCCGGTCGGCACGAACGGACGGCCCAACAGGTAATCGATCGTCGTGTCGTCGACGGCGACCATGCCCGCGCGCGCGCCGGCTTCGATCGCCATGTTGCAGACGGTCATGCGGCCTTCCATCGTCAGCGCGCGGATCGTCGAGCCGCCGAATTCGATTGCGTAGCCCGTGCCGCCTGCCGTGCCGATCTTGCCGATGATCGCGAGCACGATGTCCTTCGCGGTACAGCCGCGCGGCAGTGCGCCCTCGACCTTCACGAGCATGTTCTTGCTCTTCTTCTGCAGCAAGGTTTGGGTGGCGAGCACGTGTTCGACTTCCGACGTGCCGATGCCGTGCGCGAGCGCGCCGAACGCGCCGTGCGTCGACGTGTGCGAATCGCCGCACACGATCGTCATGCCCGGCAGCGTCGCGCCCTGCTCCGGCCCGATGATGTGGACGATGCCCTGGCGCACGTCGTTCATCTTGAACTGCGTGATGCCGAACGCATCGCAGTTCGCGTCGAGCGTATCGACCTGCAGCTTCGAGACGGGATCGGCGATGCCGTGGCTGCGGTCCGTCGTCGGCACGTTGTGGTCCGACACGGCCAGGTTCGCGCTGATGCGCCATACCGGACGCTGCGCGATCTTCAGCCCTTCAAACGCCTGCGGGCTCGTGACTTCGTGCAGCAGCTGACGGTCGATATAGAGCAGGGTCGTGCCGTCTTCCTCGGTGTGGACCACGTGGGTGTTCCACAGTTTGTCGTAGAGAGTCTGTGCCATGGGTATGCGGGGTCGTTGTGACTACAAGCCTTGCGGATGGAGTCGATTATGCCACGCAGTGCGCGTCGCGGCGCAGGCCGGACGCGAAAAAACCCATTAAAAACAGTGGTTTGGCTGGTAGTGCCAATACCTGTATCGGCATTACCCGGCAAAACGGGGCACGCACGATCCGGCGGGCGGCGATCGCGCAAACGCGTCGCCCGGATCCCGCGCCGTGCCCCGCGGCCGGCGGCGTCAGCCGTTCGGGTACTCGCGGTTGATCAGGTCGAGCCGCAGCATCGCGAGCTGCATGCCGGCGTTGCTCAGCAGGTAGAGATCGCGCCGCCGCATGGCCGGCATCTGCGCGGCCGTATCGTAGAGCGACGGCAGCGCGAAGGCAGCCGGCACCGCCGCCTGCATCCCCGCCGCATTCGACACGCGCACGGCGAGCGACGCCTGATCCAGATGCGTGACGACGCCGACCTTGCCGGGCGCCGAGGCCGAGCCGGCCTGTTTGACGATCGCGGCGGCGACGCCGTCGGGCGTCGGTATCGGGCTGCCGGCGGCCACGGCAGGTGTCGCGATCGACGTCACGCCGGCCGTCAGGCCATATTTCGATGCGAGCACGCTCGCGATCTCCTGCTGCGCGAAGACCGGCGCCGTGACCTTCTGCCGAAGCTGGAACACGGCGTCGGCAATCGCCTCGTTGACGGGACCCGGCACCGGTGCGGCGGCCGATGCGCCGGCACGACTGCCAAAGCTGAACGCGACAATCGTATTGATGGCGGCCACGGCGACGGTCGGCGGCGTCCACGAGAAAAACGTGTCGAGCAGATAGCCGGTTTCGTCGGTGGCGGTCGCGCGATCGTTCAGTTCGTTCGTCAGCTTGCCTAGCATCTGGCGCTGCAGTTCCGCATCGGAAACGGGGGCATCGCTCGCGAAAGCGGGCGCCGCGGCGGCGCACGATGCGGCGAGCAAGGAAGTGGAAGCCAGGAAATGGCGGCGGTTCGTCATGGTCACGGAATTCGAATGGGAAACGGAAGGCATCAGCCCTTCGGGTACGCCTGCATCGTCGCGGTCATCGCGCGCGTCAGCATCTGCGCATACATGTCGTGCACGAGGTAGAGGCTGCGGTTGCGCGTCCACGGCTGACCCGACTGCGGGTCGTACGTCGTCGGCAGCGGCACCTCGGCAACCGCAGCCGCCTTCATGCCCGCCTGCTGCGACGTCTGGATGCAGCGCTTCGCGTGATCGCGATGGCCGACCACCGCGACGGTGCCCATCGCCGTCGCGCCACCCGCGCGTGACACGGCCACGGCCGCGACGCCCGCCGTGCTCAGGTACACGATCGAGCCGTCGCTCGCGATCACCGGTTCGACCGACGACAGCACGTCGGCGCCCATCCCGTATTTCGACACGAGGAAACGCGCGATTTCCCACTGCGCATAGACCTTGACGGGCTTCAGCTGACGGATGCGGTACACGGCATCCGCGAGCGCTTCGTTCACGGGCCCCGGATCGGGCAGCGCCGACTGGTTGCCGCCAGTGCTCGACGTGTTGCCGCTCGCCGCGTTCGGACGGTTGCCGAAGCTGTATGCGACGATCGCGCCGATCTGCGCGGCCGGCACCGTCGACAGGTCCCACGTGAAGCCGACGTCGGTCAGCGCCGGTACGATCGCGTTGACCGTCGCCGCATCGCCGAGCTGGGCGTTCAGTTTCGCGGACATTTGCGCGGCGAGCGCGCTGTCGGCGATCGGCGCCGGCGTGACGTCGTCGCCCCCGCATGCGCTCAGTAGTGACGACGCCGCGACGGCTGGCGCGGCGGCGAGGAATTTTCTTCGGGACGAAGCCGGGGAATGCTGACTCATGAGCACGATACGCAATGATGCGAATGACGACCGTGCCTGAGGACAGGCAGGGTCAACGCCATTCGCAGGGGTCAAGGGGAAAGGCAATCGGGCAACCGCGCGCGAACCGGAATCGCGGTGCGCCACCGATCGACGAAGCGCGATCCTAGGCGGCGTTGGTTAAATTGCGGTGAAAGCGCCGGCTGAATCCGCTTGATCGCCGCGCCGTTTCGCCGGCGGACGATTTTGTTTCACATACGGTGAGCGAACCGCCTGCCTGTTTCGCCGGTGGAGCGCTCGCGACAGGCACGGGGTTTCGATGTCGCGACACCCGCGCTACGATGGCGCAACACACGTCCCCACGATCCGGACCCGGAGCCCACCACGATGAAGCTCGGCCTGAACGAATCGCTCGCGCGCCTCGACGACGAAGGCTCGCTGTTCACGACACTGTTTCGCCACGGCACGCTCGACGTCGAGCTGTACCGGCCGCGCGTCGAGGACCTGCAGACGCCGCACTCGCGCGACGAGGTCTACGTGATCGCGACCGGCACGTCGCGCTTCGTCGTCGACGGCCGCGAATGCGACGTCGCGGCCGGTGACACGCTATTCGTCCCCGCCTGCGCGGCGCATCGCTTCGTCGGCTTCTCCGACGATTTCTCGACCTGGGTGTTCTTCTACGGCCCGGAAGGCGGCGAGCGCGCGTGACGCACGATGCGCGCGGCGCTTTTCCCGCGATCGCCTAGACTGTCTATTCGCAACGGGCGGCGCACGGCCGCCCGGTCGTCACGATGCCGGCAGCATCCGGTTCAACGAACAGGAAGACAGCATGCGATATGCACTCTATTACTGGCCCGAGATCCAGGGTCGCGGCGAGTACGTGCGGCTCGCGCTGGAGGCAGCCGAGGCCGACTACGTCGACGTCGCGCGCGAGTCGGGGCGCGGGATGGGCGTACCGGCAATGATGCGCATGATGAACGGCACGCAGGCCGAATGCGTGCCGTTCGCGCCGCCATTCCTGAAGGCCGGCGACGTGGTCGTCGGGCAAACGGCGAACATCCTGCTGTTTCTCGGCGCACGGCTCGGGCTCGCGCCCGACGACGACGCCGGCCGCCTGTGGGTACACCAGCTCCAGTTGACCGCCGCCGACTTCGTCACCGAGATCCACGACACGCATCACCCGATCGCCAGCGGCCTGTACTACGAGGACCAGAAGGCGGAAGCGGCCGAGCGCGCGGCCGATTTCCTCGAGAACCGGCTACCGAAATTCCTCGGTTACTTCGATCGCGTGCTCGGACAGAATCCGCACAGGAGCGGCTATATCGCGGGCAGTGCGCTGAGCTATGCGGACCTGTCGATATTCCAGATCGTCGAGGGCCTGCGCTATGCGTTTCCGAAAGCGATGAAGCGCGCGGAGCGGAACATCCCGGCGCTCGTTGCGCTGCATGATCGCGTCGCGCAGCATCCGCCCGTCGCGCGCTATCTCGAATCGGAACGCCGCATCCCGTTCAACGACATGGGGATCTTCCGGCACTATCCGGAGCTGGACGCATAGCGGCGCGGCGAGCGCTCGGGCTTACGCGGCGACCGCTGTCTCGTGCAGATGACGCCACGCGATCAAGCCATCGGCCTCGCGCCGGAGCATGGCCGTCGAGCGCCGCACCGTGCGCCGCCCTTCTCCGTCGGTTTGCGTCTCGCGATAGCCGATCGCCGCGCCGTCGGACCACACGGCAAGCGCGCGCAGTTCGTCGATGCCGATCACCAGCCCGGGACGCGCGCCGTGCCCATGTGAAAACAGCGCATCGACGCCTGCGTAATCGAGCACCGTGCCCGACATCGTTATCATCGAAAATCCCGGTGAAAAGCGCGCCATCAGCGTCGCGAGCCGCTCGCGGCCCGCACGGCCGGACAGCCAGCATTCGATGTCGGCGACGGTATCGACGACTTCCTTGAAAAACGGATTCGGCAGATTCATACGGCTCTCAGGTTCTCAATAGTGGGATGAAACGGGTTGCGCGACCGGCGCGCGGTGCCCGGGCAGCCGGGCGATCAGGCCGAGCGGCAGCAACGTCAGCAGCGCCGCCAGCCCGAAGCACCACCGGTACGGCGCGAGCGGCGGGCCGCCCGCATCGAACGCCAGCAACGCGTTGAGCGCGCTGCCAAGCACGGCCACGCCGATGCAAAAGCTCAATTGGCGATTGATGTTCCACAGCGCACTCGCGTCGCCCATCCGCTCCGCCGGCACCCCGGTGAACGCCGCGCTTTGCGACGTGCTCGTGCACAGGCTCGCGCCGTACCCCATCGCGACGAACGCCACGATACGCACGGCCTCGACGCTCGCCCACGGCGTCGCGAGCAGCGCGATGCCGCCACAATCGATCGCGATCCCGCACACGAACAGCGGCTTCGCGCCATGGCGAGGAAAACAGCGGCGTGTCGTCGCGATCGCGAAGAACGCCGCGATTGCCCACGGCAGCATCAGCGCGCCGGCATGCGCGGCGCTCAACCCGAGCGCGTTCTGCAGGTAGAGCGACGCGACGAGATTGACGCCCGTGAAGATGCCCGGCACACACAGATAGACCGCGACACCGGTGCGCAGCAACGGCTGCGCGAGCAGGCTCAGGTCGAGCACCGGCGACGCGGCACGACGCGCATGCCACACGTAACCGGTACCGGCGGTCACCGCGATCGCCAGCATCGCAAGCGGAAAGGCCGCGCCGCCGGGCTGCCCCGCCGCGGTCAGCCCGAGCAGCAACGCGACGAGCGCCGCGGCGCTCAGGCCAAGCCCCGGCAAGTCCAGACGCGGCGGCCGCTCGTGTACACCGGCGCGCGGCAGCCAGGCACACGCAAGCGCGCAGGTCGCGGCTGCAACCGGCACCATCGCGAAGAAAATCGCGCGCCACGACCCGCGATCGACGATCGCACCGCCGATCGCGGGCGACAGTGCCGGCACGAGCAGCGCGACCATCATCACGATCGACGTGAGCCGAGCGTGCGCGTGCGGCGGATACGCTCGATAGGCCATCGTCTGTCCGACCGGAATCAGCAGCCCGCCGCCGAGCCCCTGGACCAGCCGCGATGCCAGCAGCGCTTCAATTGACGGTGCCGCGCCGACGGCGGCGCTGCCGAGCGCGAACAACAGCAACGACGCGACGAATACGCGACGCTCGCCGCAGCGGCGCGCCAGCCACGTGCCGAACGGAATCACGACGGTCAGGCCGAGCACGTACATGTTGCCGACCCACGCGAGCTGCGCGACCGACGCGTGCAGTTCGCGCTGCAGTGCCGGATAGGCGGCGTTCAGCATGAACATGTTCGCGAGATCGATCGCGAATCCGAGCAGGTAGACGACGGCAATTCTGGAACGGTCTGGCATGGTGCGGCCGGGACATCACGAAACGCCGCAGTGTAGAAGCCGGCAACCGCATCCGTAAGCGGCCGGATTCGACCAGTCCGGTCGAAAAATTTTGACAATCGGCGCGCGCCCGGGCAGCCCGATGCATGACGCTCCGCACGCGACCGCACATTCGGGTACCCTTCGAGCGATCCCACGCACAGACAGGACCCACGACTCGACATGGTGAGCCTCGATCGTTTCGTCGTGTTCCGTGCCGTCGTCGAAGCCGGCTCGTTCACGGCCGCCGCGACTGCACTGAACCAGGCCCGCGCGGCCGTCAGCTTCAACATCAAGCAGCTCGAGGCGGAGCTCGGCGTCACGCTGCTCACGCGGACGACCCGGCGCGTCGAGCTGACCGATGCCGGCGAGCGCTTCTACCAGCGCTGCCTGCGCGTGCTCGACGAAGCCGAAGGCGCGATCGACGACGCGCGCGGCGAACATGGCGGGATGGAAGGCATCCTGCGCGTGACGTCGACGGTCGAATATGCGGCACGCGTACTCGCACCGGCGCTGCATGCGTTTACCGCGCGTCATCCCGCGTTGCGCGTGCGGCTCGACACGCATACGTCGCAGGCCGATCTCGTGCGCGACCGCTTCGACGTCGCGATCCGGCTCGGACGCCACGAGCATTTTCGCGACCTGCCCTATCGCGGCATCTGTCTCGCCACCTACGACGTGCTTCCCGTGATGGCGCCCGGGCTGCCTGCGCGGGCCGGCGTGCCGCAACCGGCATCGCCTGACGATCTGGCGCGCCTGCCGCAGCTCGGGCACAGCCGGCTCGAGCGGATCGCCGAATGGGCACTCACCGACCGCGCAGGCCGCGAGCATGCATTCCGGCCTCGCACGAAGCCCCACATCGTCGTCGACAACGCATCGGTCTTGCGTGAACTCGCGCGGCAAGGCAGTGGCGTCGCGCTGCTGCCCGAATGGCTCGTACACGACGATCTCGAAAGCGGTGCACTGGTCGACGCGCTGCCCGCGTACCGGTTTCCGCAACAGAGCGTCTATGCGCTGTACGTCGCGACACGGCACGTGCCGCAGAAAGTGCGCGCGTGGGTCGATTTCATGAAGGCGCAGTTGAAGCCCGCGCGCTGAGCGCGCCATTCGCGCGTCGCCGCCCGGGGGCCTGAAGCAAAGCCGGCCGCGCAATGCCGCCGGCTCCCGTTACAGCGCTGTCGCCCGCGGGCAGTCAGTGCGACTGCCCGTGCTGCCCGGCCGCTGCGTCGACGGCCTCGACCGAGCGCGTCAGCCACGGCCCGATGTCCATCTCCTCATAGCGCACGAGCCGGCTCTTGCGCACGCGGCGATACGCCCACCAGATCGCGACGAACAGCGGAATCCACACGTAGATCGACAGCACCTCCATCCAGTCGATGCGGGCCGCGAAGAACGCCTGGTAATCCTGGCCGAGCGAAATCACGATGCAGATCGCGATCGCGAACAGCGGCCCGAACGGGAACCACTTCGCGCGGTACGGCAGCTGGTCGAGCCGGTAGCCCTGCTTCAGGAAGCCCTTGCGGAACCGGTAATGGCAGACCGCGATCCCGAGCCACGCGATGAATCCCGTGATGCCGACCGTATTCAGCAGCCACAGATAGATACTCTGGTTGTTGGTCAGCGACGTGAGGAAGCACAGCCCGCCGACCGCCATCGTCGCGTACAGCGCGTTGCGCGGCACGCCGCCCGGCGACAGCGTCGCGAACATCGCCGGCGCGCGCCCTTCCGCTGCGAGGTTGTACAGCATCCGCGTCGCCGCATAGGTGCCGGAATTGCCGGCCGACAGCACGGCCGTCAGGATCACCAGGTTCATCGCACCGGCGGCAAGCGGGAAGCCCGCGTGGCTGAACACCAGCGTGAACGGGCTCACGCCGATGTCGGTCACGTCGCTCTTCAGCAGGTTCGGGTCGGTGTACGGCACGAGCAGGCCGATCACGAAGATCGCGAGCACGTAGAACAGCATGATCCGCCAGAAGATCTGCTTCACCGCGCGCGGGATCGTCTTGCGCGGGTTTTCCGATTCGCCGGCCGTGATCCCGACCAGCTCGGTGCCGAGGAACGAGAAGCCCGCGATCAGCGCGACGCTCATCATCGCGTGCACGCCGCCGACGAACGGCGCGTCGCCCGTCGTGAAGTTGCGCCAGCCGACCGGATGCCCGGTGCCGAGCACGCCGGCCGCGATCAGCAGCCCGGCCGCGATGAACGCGATCACGGTGACGACCTTGATCAGCGAGAACCAGTATTCCGATTCACCAAAGCCGCGCACCGACAGCGTATTGAGCAGGAAGATCAGCACGAGAAAGCCCGCGCCCCACCACACGCCCGGCACCGACGGAAACCAGTAGCGCATCACGATCTGTGCGGCGACCAGTTCGATCGCGATCGTCACGGCCCAGCTGTACCAGTAGGTCCAGCCAAGCGCGACGCCGAAGCCTTCGTCGACGTACTTCTCGCCGTAGATCGCGAACGAGCCCGACACCGGCATCAGCGCCGCCATCTCGCCGAGCCCGGTGACGACGAAGTAGACCATGATCCCGATCGCGAGATACGCGGCGATCGCACCGCCCGGCCCCGCCTGCGCGACCGACGCTCCCGACGCGACGAACAGCCCCGTGCCGATCGAGCCGCCGATCGCGATCATCGCGATGTGGCGGCCCTGCAGACGGCGCTTGAGCGCCGTCCCGGACGGCGCGGCCGTCTCCGCTGCCGCTTGCATAGCATCCATAGTGTTCACCCTGATTGGATCCGGGTCAGCCGATTCGATTCGGAATGCAAATCGATTGCCCGGGTCATACGCCTCGAAACCGGCCCTGTCCGGCCGGTTGTCTCACACGACGCTGCGCTTGATTGCCTGCAGTTCGGCCGTCGTCACGATCTTCTCGATCCGGAATCGCGGGCTTTCCAGCCACACGTTCGCGATGCGCCGGTACTCGTCGAGATCCTCGCACGCGAGCCGCACCAGAAAATCGAACGTGCCGCTGACGAGCCAGCAATCGAGCACGGCCGGATTCGCGCGCATTTCGTCCTCGAACGGCGCCTGCGAACGCCCGTGGTCGGCCAGCACGATCTGCGCGATCACGACGATCGGCTTGGTCGCGCGCGGCGCCTTGATCACCGCGCGGTAGCCTTCGATCACGCCGAGCGCCTCGAGCCGCTCCACGCGCGCCTGGCAGGGCCGCGGCGTGAGGTTCACGCGCTCCGACAGCTTCCGGTAGGAAATCCGCCCGTCGGTACGCAGGATGTCGAGGATCCGGAGATCGATCTTGTCGAGCTGCATCTTCTTGTCGGTCATCCGCGTTCGCTCCGGTCGGATCGTGGCTGGTGCGCGGAACGTCTCCATTTCCGCGCGGGGGCCACATTATCCGGCCGAAGCGGCCGCGCGCCAATCGGCTAGAACCGCAGCGACAGGCAGGTCAGGCCGCCGTCCATCTTGCGGAACTCGCTCGTATCGATCACGTGCAGCGGCAACCCGAGCGGCGCGATCGCGTCATGGACGCGCGGATAACCGGCCGGCGTGATCAGCGTGCCGTTCACGCGCAGCGTGTTGCCCGCGTATTCGTCGGCAGCGGAGATCGCGATCCGGCGATAGTCGGCGAATGCCGGATGCGCGGCCAGCGCCTCGGTCACGAGCAGCGTGTCGTCGCCGAGCGCGTTGACGACCGACTTCAGGTGCAGGCCGGCGCCGACCGGCACCGCGACGACCGAGTAGCCATAGCGTGACACCAGCGCGTCGAACGCGGCGATGCCTTCGGCATCGGTGCGGCCCGTCAGGCCGATGAAGAAGCGCTTGCCGACCAGCATCACGTCGCCGCCGTCGAGACGGCCGTCCTGCATCGGCAGCAGGTCGCGGTGCGCGGCGAGCGCCGCTTCGATATGCACCGTCTCGCCGCGCCGTGCAGGTGCGCCGGGGCGCGTGATCACCGCGAATTCAGGCGTCACGACCGCAACGTCCTCGACGAAATGCGAATCGGGGAATCCGTCCAGCGGCGGCAGCTCGGTCAGCTCGACGCCGAGTGCGCGCAGCGCGTCGCAATACGCGTGGAACTGCGTGAGCGTCTTGTCGTAGTCGGGCGCGCCGAGTTCGGCGGTGGTCAGGCCCGCGCCGCAGGACGGTGCGGGACGGCGAACGATCGCTTGCGTGAATTGCATCGACTCCTCCATGGTCTGCGCCGCACCCGTGCGGCGCACGGGCCAGCGGCGTTGTGTCCGGACCATTATCGGAAGCCAAATTGCGCAATTCGTGTCGATTTCGGCTGCGCTGACAGCCGATTGCGTCGAATTGCGCACGGCACGCAGCGGATTCGGCAGACGGCCGTTCGTCGCATCGCGAACGGCCGTCTGCGCAGTGGGCGGGGCCGTTACGCGCCCGGCCCGAACCCCATCTGCGAGCGCCCGGGCGCCGTCAGGTCGCCCTCCTCGCCACGCCCGTCGAATTCGACCTCGAAATGATCGGCCGGGAAATCGGGCGGGCTCTCGCCGCGCAGGAACGCGGATCGCTGGCGCTGCAGGTACGCCGCGTTCTTCGCACAGCCCGGTGCGGCCGCGATGTACATCACGTTGCTGTCGCCGCTGCCGCGGTGCGCATCCTCGACCGCATGCACGACGTCGCCGTGCCAGAACACCGCGTCGCCCGGTTCCATGTGCGGGATCGGCACCAGCGCGTCGAGCAGCAGCGCGTGCCATTCGGGCCGGATCGACAGCGCGCGGCCGGGACGCGCGCCGCACAGGTCGTCGTCGGCGACATCGTCCTGCAGCGCGCGCAGCACGACGTACGCCATCGCGTTCGCGACCGGGATCAACTGCAGCGTGCCGTCGCCGGGCCCCTGCGGCGTCAGCGCGGTCCAGCCCTGGAACGTGCGGAACATCGAACACACGGCCGGCGACGGAATCTCCTCGACGTCAGCGCGGAACGCCGCATCGAACGGATCGTAGTCGCGCCAGCGGCCGGCCAGCACGTGACGGTAGACCTGCCGGAAGTTCGCACCGAGCCAGCGCTCGACGGAGCCGCCGTCGACGTGCGGCGACAGCCCGAGCGACGTCGAACCGGGCGGCCGGCGGCGGATCCGGTCCGCATAGGCAGGCACCTGGTCGGGATCGAAATGCGTGTACGTGGCGTCCGCATGCCGCCACAAACGGTTCAGGAACACACGCGCCTGCGTCAGTGCCGGCGACTGGCGCGCGGCCACCTGCGGCTTCGACCAGTAAACGCCGTAGATCTGCGGCTTGCCCGATGCGAGATTGCCGAAATAGCGGTCTTCCGCACGCGCATTCAACCGGTCGGCAAAGCGGTTCGCGTCCAGATACGCGCCAATCTCGTCGTTCCAGTCGTCCGCCTGCCGTACATCGAACACGCCGCGAATCACGACCGCGCCATGCGTACGGATCGCGGCAATCGCGCGCGGATCGACCGTCCCGCCCGCGATATCCGCGAACGGCACGACCGGAATCACGTCTTGGCCGTGCGCCTGCGCGCGGCGGATCGCGTCGACCTGCCGCGCGATGTCGCCCGCCAGTTCGCGGAACGTGGCCGCATACCCGGGCAGGTCGGCGCGCAGCGCCCGTTTCGCCGTCCGGATCGCGGCGGGCAGATCGTCGATCGTCAGTTGCATCGTGGTCTCCTCGCTGAAGCGTGTCGTGATGTGCTGTCAGCGTAAGGCCGGCACATGGCCGCCATTGCCACTATCCGGTCAACTATCGATACAATTCTGACAACCGCGCGTTACGCCGGACGATGACAGACCACGCAAAGCTTGTTGCCGTCCGGATCGCGGAAATAGGCGCCGTAGTAGTCGCGGTGATAGTCCGGCCGCAGGCCCGGCGGCCCTTCGCAGGAGCCGCCATGCCGCAGCGCGAGCGCGTGGCAGCGGTCGACGTGCGCACGGGTCGGCGCAGCGAACGCGATCGTATGGCCATTGCCCGGTTCGGGCGCGCGGCCGTCGAGCGGTTTGCCGAAGAAGAACAGCGGCCGGTCGGCATCGGCCGGCATCCAGCCCGACCACCCGTCCGGCTCGCGGAATTTCAGGCGCAGCCCGAGTGCCGCGAACAGCGGTGCGTAGAAATCGTAGGCGCGCGTCGTATCGCTGACGCCCACGCAGACATGTGAAAACATGGCATCGCTCCGTGGTAACGATCGCGCTCACGATCATGCCACGACACGCTGCCCACCCCCATCGGAGGCCGCGATGAAACCGCAGTACGAGCACGTGACGTTCGCGCCTGGCTGTTCGATCCGCGTCTATCACCGCCAGCTCGCGCGCATCCCGTTCGAATGGCACCGCCACCCCGAGTACGAACTGACGTTGACGCTCAACAGCCGCGGCCAGCGCTTCATCGGCGATCACGTCGCGCGCTACGCGGACGACGATCTCGTGCTCGTGCCGCCCAACCTGCCGCATACGTGGTCGTCGAACGCGCGGATCGATCGCGAGGCGCCCGAAGTCGCGCTCGTCGTCTGGTTCGACGGCGACTGGGTGCGGCGGCTGGCCGATTGCTGCCCCGAATACGCGCCGCTGCGCTCGCTGCTGCGACGCGCGGCGCCGGGCCTGCGTTTCGACGTGGCAGCCGCCCGCGCGATGCGTGCGCGGCTGCCGCAATTGCTCGATCCATTACCGCGCGCACGGCTCGCGGCTGCGCTCGATACACTCGCCGATCTCGCGGAAGCCGGCGGCGAGCCGCTCGCCACCGCGCAGGCGTATGACCGGCCTGACGGCACGAGACCTTCCGTCGATACGGCCGCGCCCGAAGCCGAACGCCTCGACCGCGTGCTCGACGCGATCGACCGGCGCTTTCACGAACCGCTGCGCATCGACGCGCTCGCCGCTGCCGCGCACATGTCCGAACGCACGCTGCAGCGCCTGTTCGTCCGGCACCTCGGTGAAAGCGTCGGCCGCTACGTGCAGCGGTTGCGGCTCGCGCACGCGTGCCGCCACCTGGTTGGCACCGACTGGCCGATCGCGACAGTGGCCGCGCGCTGCGGCATTCCGAATGCCGCGAACTTCAACCGCCAGTTCCTCGCCGCACGCGGGATGACGCCGGGTGCGTACCGGCAGTTCTTCGAGCAGCACGGTCATGCCCCCGACGACGACGCGCCGTCACTCGACACACGTCCGCCATCGCTGGAGCGCCGCGCCGATCCGGCGCGCAAATGAAAACACCCCGACGGGATGACCCGTCGGGGTGTCGTGGCGTTGCGTTTCGCCCGACGCGAGCGGCCTGCCGGCCGTTCGCGCCGCACACGACTTAACGTGCGCTGATCGGCTTCGCTTCGCGCGGCGAATCGCCGATGAACAGCTGGCGCGGACGGCCGATCTTCTGTTCCGGATCGGCAATCATTTCGTTCCACTGTGCGATCCAGCCGACCGTACGTGCCATCGCGAAGATACACGTGAACATCGACGTCGGGATGCCCAGCGCGCGCTGGACGATGCCCGAGTAGAAGTCGACGTTCGGGTACAGCTTGCGCGACACGAAGTATTCGTCTTCCAGCGCGATCTTCTCGAGCTGCATCGCGAGCTTGAACAGCGGGTCGTCGTGCAGGCCCAGTTCGTTCAGCACTTCGTAGCACGTTTCGCGCATCAGCTTCGCACGCGGATCGTAGTTCTTGTACACGCGGTGGCCGAAGCCCATCAGCTTCACGCCCGAATTCTTGTCCTTCACCTGCTTGATGAATTCGGGGATGTTGTCCGGCGAACCGATCTGCTCGAGCATGTTCAGCGCGGCTTCGTTCGCACCACCGTGCGCCGGGCCCCACAGACACGCGATACCGGCAGCGATACACGCGAACGGGTTCGCGCCCGACGAGCCGGCCAGACGGACGGTCGACGTCGATGCGTTCTGCTCGTGGTCGGCGTGCAGGATCAGGATGCGGTCGAGTGCGCGGACGAGCACGTCGTTGACCTTGTACTCTTCGCACGGGTTCGAGAACATCATGTGCATGAAGTTCGCGCTGTACGACAGCGAGTTCTTCGGATACACGAACGGCTGGCCGATGCTGTACTTGTACGCCATCGCGACGAGCGTCGGCAGCTTCGCGATCATGCGGATCGCCGACACTTCACGGTGACGCGGATCGTTGATGTCGAGCGAGTCGTGGTAGAACGCGGACAGCGCGCCGACTGCGGCGACCAGGATCGCCATCGGGTGCGCGTCGCGGCGGAAGCCACGGAAGAAGAAGTGCATCTGCTCGTGCACCATCGTGTGCTTCGTGACGGTGTCGACGAATTCCTTCTTCTGCGCTGCGTTCGGCAGTTCACCCTTCAGCAGCAGGTAGCAGCTTTCGAGGAAGTCCGCGTTTTGCGCGAGGTTGTCGATCGGGTAACCGCGGTACAGCAGCTCGCCCTTGTCGCCGTCGATGTACGTGATCGCCGAATTACAAGCCGCCGTCGACATGAAGCCCGGGTCATACGTGAACTTGCCGGTCTGGCCGTACAGCTTGCGGATGTCGATTACGTCCGGGCCCATCGTGCCCTTGTAGATCGGCAGTTCGACGCTCGGCGAGTTGTCGCTGAACGATAGCGTGGCTTTAACATCAGACGGAGTCATGGCACATCCTCAATCGAAATAAAGAAACGGGATTCGATAACGGGCACAGCGTGTCACACCTTGGCGTTACACGTTGCGCAGCATCTCCAACAGCCGGTGAATGTCCGGGCTGTCTAGGTCGCCTTCTGGTTCCTTGCGCGCGAGGAGCAAGTCCATCAGGTCGTTGTCGCTCAGATCGAGCAGGCGCGACAACGCGCCTACGTCTGCATCGGTGAGGTCATGCTCGTATCTGCTGAAGAAACGCTCGAAGATGATGTCGTTTTCCAGCAGACCCCGCCGCGCGCGCCAGCGGAGGCGCGCGCGACGGTGCGGGTCGGATTGATGCGAATCGTCGCTCATTGCACCCGGCCTTAAACCGCGCGGCGGACCATCAGTTCCTTGATCTTGCCGATCGCCTTCGTCGGGTTCAGGCCCTTCGGGCAAACGTCGACGCAGTTCATGATCGTGTGGCAACGGAACAGACGGTACGGGTCTTCCAGGTTGTCGAGACGCTCGCCGGTGGCGGTGTCGCGGCTGTCCGCGATGAAGCGGTAAGCCTGCAGCAGGCCGGCCGGGCCGACGAACTTGTCCGGGTTCCACCAGAAGCTCGGGCACGACGTCGAGCAGCTCGCACACAGAATGCACTCGTACACGCCGTCGAGCTCGTCGCGCTCTTCCGGCGACTGGAGGCGTTCCTTCTCCGGCGGCGGCGCGTCGTTGATCAGGTACGGCTTGATCGAGTGGTACTGGTTGAAGAAGTGCGTCATGTCGACGATCAGGTCGCGCACGACGGGCAGGCCCGGCAGCGGACGCAGCACGATCTTCTGCGGCAGGTCGTTCAGGTTCGTCAGACACGCGAGACCGTTCTTGCCGTTGATGTTCATCGCGTCCGAACCGCACACGCCTTCACGGCACGAACGGCGGAACGACAGCGTCTCGTCCAGTGCCTTCAGCTTCACCAGTGCGTCGAGCAGCATGCGCTCATGCTGGATGTCGAGCTCGTACGTCTGCATGCGCGGCGCTGCGTCCTTGTCCGGATCGTAGCGGTAGACTTCAAAAATGCGTTTTGCCATTTCGGATTCCTTTGACTCGGCTTAGAACGTGCGCGGCTTCGGCGGCACGGATTCGACCGTCAGCGGCTTCATTTGAACCGGCTTGTAGTCGAGGCGATCGCCTTCGCTGTACCACAGCGTGTGGCGCAGCCAGTTTTCGTCGTCGCGATGTTCGTAGTCGCTGTGTGCGTGCGCGCCGCGGCTTTCCTTGCGCGCTTCCGCCGACACCATCGTGGCGCGGGCCACTTCGATCAGGTTCTCCAGCTCGAGCGCTTCGACGCGCGCGGTGTTGAACACCTTCGACTTGTCCTTCAGGTGGATGTTTTCCACGCGCGCAGCCAGGCCGGCCATCTGATCGACGCCTTCCTTCAGCAGCGCCGACGTGCGGAACACGCCTGCGTGTTTCTGCATCGTCGCGCGGATGTCGTTCGCGACATCCTGCGTGTACTCACCCGACGTCGACTTGTCGAGCTTCGCGAGGCGCGCCAGCGAGAATTCGCCTGCATCGGCCGGCAGCGGCTTGTGTTCCTTCTGGTTCTTCACGTGCTCGACGATGTGGTTGCCGGCCGCGCGGCCGAACACCACGAGGTCCAGCAGCGAGTTCGTGCCGAGGCGGTTCGCGCCGTGCACGGACACGCACGAGCACTCGCCCACTGCGTAGAAGCCGTTGACCGGTTCCTTGTGATCGCGCGACGTGCCGACGACCTGACCGTGGATGTTGGTCGGGATGCCGCCCATCTGGTAGTGGATCGTCGGGACGACCGGGATCGGTTCCTTGATCGCGTCGACGTTCGCGAACTTCAGCGCGATTTCGCGGATCGACGGCAGACGCTTCATGATCGTCTCGGCGCCGATGTGCGACAGGTCGAGCAGCACGTGATCCTTGTTCGGACCGACGCCGCGACCTTCCTTGATTTCCTGGTCCATCGAACGCGACACGAAGTCACGCGGCGCCAGATCCTTCAGCGTCGGCGCGTAGCGCTCCATGAAACGCTCGCCGTTCGCGTTGCGCAGGATACCGCCTTCGCCGCGCACGCCTTCGGTGATCAGCACGCCCGCGCCGGCCACGCCGGTCGGGTGGAACTGCCAGAACTCCATGTCCTGCAGCGCGATGCCCGAACGCGCAGCCATGCCGAGGCCGTCGCCGGTGTTGATGAACGCGTTGGTCGACGCCGCGAAGATCCGGCCTGCGCCGCCCGTCGCGAACAGCGTCGTCTTGCCTTCCATGATGTAGACGTCACCCGTCTCCATCTCGAGGGCCGTCACGCCGAGCACGTCGCCATCCGCGTCGCGGATCAGGTCGAGCGCCATCCATTCGACGAAGAACTGCGTCTTCGCTTCGACGTTCTGCTGGTACAGCGTGTGCAGCAGCGCGTGACCGGTACGGTCGGCGGCCGCGCAAGCGCGCTGGACCGGCTTCTCGCCGTAGTTCGCGGTGTGGCCGCCGAACGGGCGCTGGTAGATCGTGCCGTCCGCGTTACGGTCGAACGGCATGCCGAAGTGCTCGAGTTCGTACACGACGTTCGGCGCTTCACGGCACATGAATTCGATCGCGTCCTGGTCGCCGAGCCAGTCGGAGCCCTTGATCGTGTCGTAGAAGTGGAAGTGCCAGTTGTCTTCGCTCATGTTGCCGAGCGATGCACCGATACCGCCCTGCGCGGCCACCGTGTGCGAACGCGTCGGGAACACCTTCGACAGCACGCCGACCGACAGGCCCGCGCGCGACAGTTGCAGCGCTGCGCGCAAGCCGGAGCCGCCCGCGCCGACGATCACCACGTCGAACTTGCGGCGCGGGAGATTAGATTTGATTGCAGCCATTCTTTACACTCTCCAGAGAATCTGCGCGGCGTAGCCCGCACATGCGAGCAGCCAGACGATGGTCAGCGATTGCAGCAGCAGGCGCACACCGACGGGCTTCACGTAGTCCATCCAGATGTCTCGCACGCCGACCCATGCGTGGTAGAAGAGGGAAAGCAGCATCACGAAGGTGGCAAGCTTCATCCATTGCGCGGCGAAGATCGATGCCCAGCCTTCGTACGAGAAATCGTGCGCGCCGAAGAACAGGACGAGCAGAATGACCGTGTAGACCGCCATGATCGTGGCGGTGATGCGTTGCGCAAGCCAGTCGCGCAGGCCGTAGTGAGCGCCGACGACGAGGCGCTTCGAGCCGATTCGGTTATTGGCTGCCATTTTCTTAGAATGCTCCGAACAGTTTGAGTGCCATGGCGATCGTCAGGGCGATCGAGACGACAAAGACGACGACTGCCGTCCGCTTGCCGCCTTCCTTCGTGACGGCGTCGTGGTTGACGTCCATCAGCAGGTGGCGAATGCCGGCGCAGAAATGGTGCAAGAAGGCCCACGACAGTGCGAGGACGATCAGCTTGACGATGATGTTGGAGAGGAAAGCCTTGAAGACTTCGAAGCTGAGCTCGGACGTCAGGCTCTGGTCGAAGAGGAACAGCAGGAACGGCAGGAACAAGAACAGCAGCGCGCCGCTGACTCGATGGAGAATCGACAATATCGCTGCCAGCGGCATGCGATATTTCATCGTGATATCGCCGAATCCGATGTTCCGGTATTCCGGCCTCGGCTTTCTTACTGCATCAGTCATGCTAGACCCCTACTATGTTGTCACACTAATCCGCGATTTTAGCGCCTTTTTATATCGCGCTGCAGCGAAAGTCTGCTCTGGATAGTTGCGCGAACAAGAACAAAGGCGGCCCGAAACGTGCTTCGCGAGCGTGGGAATCGCGAAGCACTCGGCTTGAGCCGAAACAACGTCAACTCAAGTCATTCTGATAGTAGTACCCGGTTGTGACATACCAGCCGCGACGCACTTCCACCGGCCGGTCTCCGTATGTATAGGACACGCGCTCGACCGACAGCAACGGAAAACCCGCAGGCACATGCAGCAGGTCGGCCACCGACGGCTCGGCCGCGACCGCGCGGATCTTCTCCGTCGCGCGGATCATCCGCGTGCCGAACTCCGTCTCGAACATGGCGTAGAGCGGCCCCTTGTACTCGCTCAGCCGCTCGAACGTGAGCCCGCGGAACATCGCGCCCGGCAGCCAGATCTCGTCCAGCACCGTCACCTCGTTCTCGAACTCCAGCAGGCGGCGCACCTGGACGACCGGATCGGCCGGCTTCAGGTCGAGCTGCCGCGCGATCTCGGCCGGCGCACGCAGGCGGCGGCATTCGAGCAGGCGGCTCACGTGCGGATGCTCGGCACCGTCGTCGGCCAGCAGGCGCAGGAAGCGGAACTGCGCGCGATCCTCGTTGTGCGTTGCAACAAAAGTGCCCTTGCCCTGCCGCCGGACCACGAGGTTTTCGGCGGCCAGTTCGTCGATCGCCTTGCGAACGGTGCCCTGGCTGACCTTGTAGCGGGCCGCGAGCTCCACTTCGCTGGGGATGATCTCGCCCGGCTTCCATTCACCGGTTTCGAGACTTTGCGTGATCAATGACTTAATCTGCTGGTATAACGGGCTGAACGTCGGCGACGGCGGCGCCGCAGGCGAAGGTGCGGGATCGCCCGCGCCCGGCTGCCCTGGGCTGCCTGCGCCGGTCTGATTCGCGGTATTCGCCTGGTTCGATGTCATGGCGCGCATTTCATCACAAACCGCACTTTTTCGTCCACTCAATTTCCGCAAAACATCTGTCTTATATAAGACATATGATACCGTTTGACTTTGCGCGTGACGGCTCCTACACTCCGGGTCGAGCAAGGGTTCGCGGGTGCAACAGCGCGTCCCCGGCTACGTGCCACGGCCGTCTCCAGGTTCACCGCGTCTGCCATCGCGAGTCCTCCGCCCTGCTTCAATGCAACGCTACGCACAACGCGCATAGAATGGCGTTTTCGCTAGCGTCCAACGCTTCACCCGTCCTGGAGATTTTCAATGGCTAAGCCCGCAAAGCGCGTTGCCGTCACCGGCGCCGCAGGTCAAATCGCTTACTCCCTGCTGTTCCGCATCGCGAACGGCGACCTGCTCGGCAAGGACCAGCCGGTCATCCTGCAACTGCTCGACCTCCCGCAAGCCCAAGGTGCCGTCAAAGGCGTCGTGATGGAACTCGACGATTGCGCGTTCCCGCTGCTCGCGGGCGTCGTGATCACTGACGATCCCAAGGTCGCATTCAAGGATGCAGACGTCGCGCTGCTGGTCGGTGCACGTCCGCGCTCGAAGGGCATGGAGCGCAAGGACCTGCTGTCGGCAAACGCTGAAATCTTCACGGTTCAGGGCGCTGCGCTGAACGAAGTCGCCAGCCGCGACGTGAAGGTGCTGGTCGTCGGCAACCCGGCGAACACCAACGCCTACATCGCAATGAAGTCGGCACCGGATCTGCCGAAGAAGAACTTCACGGCCATGCTGCGCCTCGACCACAACCGCGCGCTGTCGCAGCTCGCCGCCAAGTCGGGCAAGCCGGTCGCATCGATCGAAAAGCTCGCCGTGTGGGGCAACCACTCGCCGACGATGTACCCGGACTTCCGCTTCGCGACCGCCGAAGGCGAATCGCTGCTGAAGCTGATCAACGACGACGTGTGGAACCGCGACACGTTCATCCCGACCGTCGGCAAGCGCGGCGCGGCGATCATCGAAGCGCGCGGCCTGTCGTCGGCAGCGTCGGCAGCGAACGCGGCGATCGACCACGTCCGTGACTGGGTGCTCGGCACGAACGGCAAGTGGGTCACGATGGGCATCCCGTCGGACGGCTCGTACGGCATCCCCGAAGACATCATCTACGGTGTGCCGGTCGTGTGCGAAAACGGCGAGTACAAGCGCATCGAAGGCCTGGAAATCGACGCGTTCTCGCGCGAGAAGATGGACGGCACGCTGGCCGAGCTGCTCGAAGAGCGCGATGGCGTCGCCCACCTGCTGAAGAACTAAGCATCACCCGCATGACCGGGCGGCCCTCGGGCCACCCGGTTTCGGTCCGGGCCGGCCTGTCGCCGGCCTTGCCGAACGATCCGATTCGCGCACGTTTTGCCGCCCCGCGCCCGCCGCGTACCGACCCAGAACCTGCCCGAATCCGATTTTCTCCACGCTGACACGCTCCCCTGACGTCGAAGAGATGGCCGCGCTCACTCCTGCACAAGTGCTGTACGACGGGGCGTCCCCGCCCGCGATCCTGCCCTGCTGCGATCATTACGCGGGCAGCGAAAAGCTGATGCGCAAATCGCTCGCGCTACAGGCCGAGCTGGGTCCCGTATTCGACATCACGTTCGACTGCGAGGACGGCGCCGCCGTCGGCCAGGAAGCCGCGCACGCGGCGCTCGTCGCCGACCTGCTCGGCAGCGACGAGAACCGCTTCGGCCGCGTCGGCGTCCGGATCCACGACTTTTCCCACCCGCACTGGCGCGACGATGTCCGCATCGTGCTGCGCGCCGCACGCGCACCGGCCTACATCACGCTCCCGAAGATCGCGAACGCCGCCGATGCCGCGGAAATGACCGCGTTCATCGAAGGTGCGCGCCGCGAGCTCGGTATCGCGCAGCCGATTCCGGTCGACGTGCTGGTCGAGACGCATAGCGCGCTGGCGCAAGCCGCGGCCCTCGCCGCGCTGCCGACGGTCGGCACGCTGAGCTTCGGGTTGATGGATTTCGTCTCCGCGCACCATGGCGCGATTCCCGATTCCGCGATGCGCTCGCCCGGCCAGTTCGAACACCCGCTCGTGCGCCGCGCGAAGCTGGAAATCGCCGCGGCCTGCCACGCGCACGGCAAGACGCCGTCGCACAACGTGACGACCGAAGTGCGCGACATGCGCGTCGTGGCCGGCGATGCACGCCGCGCGCGCGACGAATTCGCGTTCACGCGGATGTGGAGCATCCATCCCGCGCAGATCCGCCCGATCGTCGACGCATTCGCGCCGCGCACCGACGAAGTCGCGCTGGCCGCCGAGATCCTGCTGGCCGCGCAGGCCGCCGACTGGGGCCCGACGCGCCACGGTGATACGCTGCACGATCGCGCGAGTTATCGCTATT
Source organism: Burkholderia cepacia complex sp. TUM26381 (assembly GCF_057439935.1). NCBI lineage: Bacteria > Pseudomonadati > Pseudomonadota > Betaproteobacteria > Burkholderiales > Burkholderiaceae > Burkholderia > Burkholderia cepacia complex sp. TUM26381. The sequence goes on from NZ_CM172007.1 coordinate 2,324,126, forward strand.
ACTGGTCGGTGCTGCGCCGTGCGCGGGCCACCGGCCAGCCCGTACCGGCCGAGGCCGCGCCGCTGTTCGGCCCGGCCGCCGCAGGCCCCGCGCCGTAAGTGCGCGCCGCCCGCCGATACACGAGTTTCATGCATTCGCCGGGGCGCAAACCGGTCAGAGGTTTGCGAAACGACAAAAAACGTAACGGAGCCCGAAAACCTGAAATATGCGCGGCCAAATAGGTGAAAATAGCGGCCGCTGCGCGCTTTCGGGGCGCGTGCAGTTTCAAACCGGCCGGCAGCTTCGATTGCCGGCCCTTGTCAACTGATTATCGAAAGGTTCTGACTCCATGAAGAAACTCCTGATCGCTACCGCCATCGGCGCCTTGTCCGCCACGATGCTGGTGTCGGCTCCGAGCGCGTTTGCCCAGGGTACGGCCACGACGACCGCAAAGAAGGCAACGGCCAAGCGCCCGGCGCCGGCCAAGCGCATCATCCCGCGCAGCAAGAAGGCGCAGGCACGCGCAGCCGCCAAGGTCGATCCGGTACCGGACGGCGCGGTCAAGTGGGCCTGTAAGGAAGGCCTGTCGTTCGACCTCGCCGGCGACATGAAGCGCGACCAGGTCGTCACGGTTCACTGGGCGAAGAAGAACTACAAGCTGCCGCGTCAGGCCACGACGACGGGCGCCGACACGTTCTACGATCCGGCAGCAGGCTTCAAGCTGGTCGTGATCCCGACCAAGGCGATGCTGTTCTCGGACGCAAACGGCGGCGAGCGCCTCGCGGACGAATGCGTGACGCCGGAAATGGCACAAGGCACGGCAGCGCCGACGCAATCGAACGAGCTGAAGCCGGCAACGAACTAAGCGCGTTCCCCTCGGCCCCTCGATGTCCGCCCCGGTCTCCAACGTCCGCCCTGCTCCGGATACGGTACTCGTCGATATCGTCGACTACGTGCTGAACACCGGCATCGACAGCGCGCTCGCGCTGGAGACGGCGCGTCATTGCCTGATCGACACGCTCGGATGTGGACTCGAGGCGCTGTCCTACCCTGCCTGCACCAAGCTGCTCGGCCCCGTCGTGCCCGGCACGATCGTGCCGAACGGCGCGAAGGTGCCCGGCACGTCCTTCCAGCTCGATCCCGTCCAGGCCGCGTTCGGCATCGGCGCGATGATCCGCTGGCTGGACTTCAACGACACCTGGCTCGCTGCCGAATGGGGTCATCCGTCCGACAACCTCGGCGGAATCCTGGCGACGGCCGACTGGCTCTCCCGCACGGCCGTCGCGGCCGGCCGGAAGCCGCTCCTGATGCGCGACGTCCTGGTCGCGATGATCCAGGCCCACGAGATCCAGGGCTGCCTCGCACTCGAGAATTCATTCAACGCGGTCGGGCTCGACCACGTGCTGCTCGTGAAGGTCGCGTCGACCGCAGTCGTCGGCCGGCTGCTCGGGCTCACACGCGACGAGCTGATCAACGCGGTGTCCAACGCGTTCGTCGACGGCCACGCGCTGCGCACCTATCGCCACGCACCGAACACCGGTTCGCGCAAGTCGTGGGCGGCCGGCGACGCCACGTCCCGCGCGGTGCGCCTCGCGCTGATCGCGAAAACGGGCGAAATGGGCTACCCGTCGGCACTCACCGCGAAAACCTGGGGCTTCTACGACGTGCTGTTCGACGGCAAGCCGTTCCGCTTCCAGCGCCCGTACGGCACGTACGTGATGGAAAACGTGCTGTTCAAGATCGCATTCCCCGCCGAGTTCCACGCGCAGACGGCCGCCGAATCCGCGCTGCAGCTGCACGCGCAGCTCGCCGCGGCCGGCCGCACGACCGACGACATCGGCAAGATCACGATCCGCACACATGCGGCCGCGATCCGCATCATCGACAAGCAGGGCCCGCTCGCCAATCCGGCCGACCGCGACCACTGCATCCAGTACATGGTCGCCGTGCCGCTGCTATTCGGCCGGCTGACCGCGGCCGACTACGAAGATTCGGCCGCCGCCGATCCCCGCATCGACGCGCTGCGCGCGAAGACCGTATGCGTCGAGGATCCGCAGTTCACGAAGGATTATCACGATCCGGACAAGCGCTCGATCGCGAATGCGCTGACGATCGAGTTCACGGACGGATCGAAGCTTGCCGAAGTGGCGGTCGAATACCCGCTCGGCCATCGGCGGCGCCGCACGGACGGCATCCCGCTCCTGGTCGACAAGTTCAGGACCAACCTCGCCCGCCGCTTCCCGGCAAAGCAGCAACAAGCGATTCTCGACGTGTCGCTGGACCAGGCAAAGCTCGAAGCGATGCCGGTCGATGAGTACGTCGACTTGTATGTGATATAGCCGTCAGATACAGGACACGTAGTTTCCTAGCCTTAAACCCAGGAAAATCACCATGGCCCACAATCTCCACAAGACCCTCAAGGAATTCGACAGCGGTTCCGGCAAAGGCAAGTTCTACTCGCTGCCGCAGCTCGGCAAGGAGCTGAAGACGAAGATCGAACGCCTGCCGGTGTCGATCCGTATCGTGCTCGAGTCCGTGCTGCGCAACTACGACGGCAAGAAAATCACCGAAGAGCACATCGAGCAGCTCGCGAACTGGAAGCCGACCGCAAAGCGCGTCGACGAGATTCCGTTCGTCGTGTCGCGCGTCGTGCTGCAGGACTTCACGGGCGTGCCGCTGCTCGCCGACATCGCGGCCATGCGCGGCGTCGCCGAGCGTACGGGCAAGAACCCGAAGAAGATCGAGCCGCTGGTCCCGGTCGATCTCGTCGTCGACCACTCGGTCCAGATCGACTACTTCCGCCAGAAGGACGCGCTCGACCTGAACATGAAACTGGAATTCCAGCGCAACAACGAGCGCTACCAGTTCATGAAGTGGGGCATGCAGGCATTCGACACGTTCAAGGTCGTGCCGCCGGGCGTCGGCATCGTCCACCAGGTGAACCTCGAATACCTCGCGCGCGGCGTCCACAAGAAGGCCGAAGGCAGCGACACCGTGTACTACCCGGACACCCTCGTCGGCACGGACAGCCACACGACGATGATCAACGGCATCGGCGTGGTCGGCTGGGGCGTGGGCGGCATCGAGGCGGAAGCCGGCATGCTCGGCCAGCCGGTGTACTTCCTGACGCCGGACGTCGTCGGCGTCGAGCTGAAGGGCAAGCTGCGCGAAGGCGTGACGGCCACCGACCTGGTGCTGACGATCACCGAAATGCTGCGCAAGGAGAAGGTCGTCGGCAAGTTCGTCGAATTCTTCGGCGAAGGCACGAAGTCGCTGTCGCTGCCGGACCGCGCGACGATCGGCAACATGGCGCCGGAATACGGCGCAACGATGGGCTTCTTCCCGGTCGACGAAAAGACGATCGACTACTTCGAAGGCACGGGCCGCACGAAGGCCGAAATCGCTGCGTTCGAAAACTACTTCAAGGCGCAGAAGCTGTTCGGCATCCCGAAGGCCGGCGACATCGACTACACGAAGGTCGTGACGCTGGATCTGACGACGGTCGCCCCGTCGCTGGCCGGCCCGAAGCGCCCGCAGGACCGCATCGAGATCGGTCACGTCAAGTCGACGTTCACCGACCTGTTCTCGAAGCCGGTCGCGGAAAACGGCTTCGCGAAGAAGGCGGACGACCTGGGCGCGCAGTACACGACGAGCAACGGCGTCGACGTGAAGAACGGCGACATCCTGATCGCCGCGATCACGTCGTGCACGAACACGTCGAACCCGAGCGTGCTGCTGGCCGCCGGCCTGCTCGCGAAGAAGGCCGTCGAAGCCGGCCTCACGGTCGATCCGAAGATCAAGACCTCGCTCGCGCCGGGATCGCGCATCGTCACCGAGTACCTGACGAAGACGGGCCTGCTGCCCTACCTGTCGAAGCTCGGCTTCGAAGTCGCGGCCTACGGCTGCACGACCTGTATCGGCAACGCGGGCGACCTCACGCCGGAACTGAACGAAGCGATCACGAAGAACGACATCGTCGCGGCAGCCGTGCTGTCGGGCAACCGCAACTTCGAAGCGCGTATCCACCCGAACATCCGCGCGAACTTCCTCGCGTCGCCGCCGCTGGTCGTCGCGTACGCGATCGCCGGCAACATCACGCGCGACCTGATGACGGAACCGGTCGGCAAGGGCAAGGGCGGCCGCGACATCTACCTCGGCGACATCTGGCCGACGAGCGAGGAAATCCACGCGCTGCTCAAGTTCGCGCTCGATCCGAAGAAGTTCGAGGACAACTACTCGAAGCTGACCAAGAAGGGCGACCTCTGGAGCAAGATCGAGGGCGAATCGGGCCAGGTGTACGACTGGCCGAAGTCGACGTACATCGCCGAGCCGCCGTTCTTCGGCAGCGACTTCTCGATGGAACCGGCTGCGTCGATCCCGACGGTCAAGGGCGCGCGCGCGCTGGGCATCTTCGGCGACTCGGTCACGACCGACCACATCAGCCCGGCAGGCTCGATCAAGGAAGACTCGCCGGCAGGCAAGTGGCTGAAGGAAAACGGCGTGCAGAAGGCCGACTTCAACAGCTACGGCTCGCGCCGCGGCAACCATGACGTGATGATGCGCGGCACGTTCGCGAACGTCCGGATCAAGAACCTGATGATCCCGGCGAAGGCGGACGGCACGCGCGTCGAAGGCGGCCTGACGATCCACCAGCCGAGCGGCGAACAACAGTCGATCTACGACGCGGCGATGCAGTACGTCGGCGCCGACACGCCGACCGTCGTGTTCGCGGGCGAAGAGTACGGCACGGGCTCGTCGCGCGACTGGGCCGCGAAGGGTACGCAGCTGCTCGGCGTGAAGGCCGTGATCGCACGCAGCTTCGAGCGGATCCACCGCTCGAACCTGGTCGGCATGGGCGTGCTGCCGCTGCAGTTCAAGGGCGCGGACAGCATCCAGTCGCTCGGCATCACCGGTGAAGAGACGTACGACATCGAAGGCCTCGGCGACGACTTCAAGCCGCAGCAGGACGTCACGCTCGTGATCAACCGCAAGAACGGCGAAACGCAACGCGTGCCGGTGCTGCTGCGCATCGATACGCCGATCGAAGTCGACTACTACAAGCACGGCGGTATCCTGCCGTTCGTGCTGCGCTCGCTGCTCGCAGCGTAAGCGCCCTGCTTTTGCAGGTGTCGCAGCCGCCTCGCGGCGGTTGCGGCCGATTTGGATGCCCGACTTCGGTCGGGCTTTTTTTTGGTTCATCGCGGATGCATCGACGCCCTGCCGACTGGCCGCGCCACGCACACGGACAGCCGCGCTGCAACGCAGGGCACCGTGTCACAATGGCACCACCCTCGACCCCGGCTGCGCCCCATGCTCCGTCCCGCCCTGCAACTTGCCGCAGTGCTTCTGTCCTTGATGACCGCCACGACGGCGCTGGCCGGCGGTCAGTACTTCCACAAGCGCTTTGCAGGCCGGATCGACGGCCGCCATGCGTTCACGATGGATCTCAAGAATGTCGACGGAAGACTGACGGGAAGCTATCGCTACGCAGGCAAGCGCATCGATCTGTCGCTGAGCGGAAACATCGATGCGGCGGGCGCCTTTACGATGGACGAGACCGGAAGCGACGGCCAGCGCACCGGCACCTTCACGGGCAAGGTGGTCGACGACACGCTCGACGGTACCTGGGCATCGGCCCGCGGCGACCGGCATTTGCCCGTCGACGCGCACCAGACGTCGGAAATCGTCATCGGCTCGAAACGCGAGATTCTCACGCAGGCGATCGGCACGTATGTGCTCGACAGCATCTCCGGCTTCGGCGGAGCCAACGGGATGTGGGATTCATGGCGCGACAAAGGCCGATGGAAATCGAACATTTCGGCCATCGCAATGGCGCGCCGCGAGTTCTCGGACGTGAACCTGACACGCGAGGACCTGCACCGGCTCGACAGCATGACCGTCACCGTGGACCGGGCGCTCGCGACGCACCTGAGCGTCGACGGCAAGGTGCTGCTGTCGATCCCGTACCGCGACGCAGGCATGCAGTACGAGCTTGGCCGGCCCCACGACGACACCGCGGCCCTGTCGCCCGCCACGACGGTGCATGACGAGCATCTCTACCTGCTCGCGCGCGACGAGATCGATTTCGTCCCGGCGATGTCGGGTCGCTTTTTGCCCAACGATCACCTGGACGTCGCGACCATCAGCTATGCCGTCGTCGACAAGACCTTCGACGTCTCCTTGCAGGACAGCAACTGCTGTAGCGGAACCGTGTTCACGTTCCGGCGCAAGGATCGGTAACGGCGCCGCGCCGCGTCACGCCGCATCGCTGCGTCGCGCCTTCGCGCCGGCACCCGCCCGCGCGTTCTTCTTCAGATGCGTGCGGTTGTATTCGATCGCCGCGCGCACCAGCGTCTTCAGCGCCTGCTTGTCGATCCGGTCGCCTTCGAACAGATCGATCGCGCGCCGCGCATTGCCTTCCAGGCCGTCGTTGAACAGCTTCTCGGGATCGGGCAGCTGCGCGCCGTGCATGAAGGTCACTTTCACCTTGCCCTTGTGCGCGTTCGCCACCGCGATCATCCCGTCGCACGACCAGACGGGGCTGCCCATCCATTTCCATTCCTCGACGATGCCCGCTTGCGCGGCGAGAATCGTCTGGCGCAGGTCGGCGATCGTCTTGCCGCGCCAGTCGGCGATGCCTGCAATCAGCGCGTCGATGCGCTCCGACGGCGTGAGGTCGGTTGAGCTCATGCGCGCGCCTCCGTGCCTTCGTCCGGGCGCGCCAGCACCTGTTCGAGCGACTCGAAGAACCGTACCCAGCCGTGCTGCGCACCACGGTACGCCTGCTCCTGATCCGCGCGGAAGCCGACCTGCTCCATGCGCAGGTGCGTACCGGCCGGCGTCGGCGTGAGCGTCCACGTGACGACGCTGTCGAGGCCGTACGCAGCCCACGTGTAGGAGAGCGTGCGCGGCGGCTCGATCGTCAGCACCGTGCAGTCGACCGAGCCCCAGTCCGCGCGAAAGCTGAATGCGCGCCCCGCGACGGGCTCGAAGTCGCTCTTCATCAGCCACGCCTCGATCAGGTGCGGTTGCGTGAGCGCGCGCCAGATCTTCTCCGGCGGATGCGGCAGCTCCCGGTCGACGACGACGGAGCGCGTTTCGGTCGTGGCTTGGTTCATTACTGATCCATCCTTTTGAGCAAATCTTCGAGGGCATCGAACCGGCTCTGCCAGAAGCCTGCCATCTGGCTCGTCCAGTCGATCAACGGGGCCAGCGCCTGCGGCTGCGCGCTGTAGTGCGTCTGCCGGCCTTCGTGACGGTCGTTCACGAGACCGGCCTGCTTCAGTACGCCGAGGTGCTTCGACACGGCCGGCTGCGAGACGCCCGCATGGGCCGTCAGTGCGGCGACCGTCAGCTCGCCCTCCGCGCACAGCCGCTCGAATAGCGCGCGGCGCGTCGGATCGGCAAGCGTCCTGAAAAGCATGTCGTGAGCGTTCTGCATGTCGTCCAAAATCCATAACCAACCGGTTATGGATTGAAGGATATCCGCTGATCGGCGCACGTCAAGGCGGGATTTCGCGAACGATGTCATTCGATCGCGAGCGGGTGGCGCGGACGTCACGCCGGCTCGCGCGCGTCGGCCAATTCGAGCGTTTCCTCTAATCCGCAATCGCGGCACGCGATCCGAAAGGCGCCTGCAAGACTGCCCGTCGCGCTGTTCCACAGTTCGGGAAACGTTTGCGTGTAGCCGGCCCCGTTTTTGTGCATGCGTGCATCCGTTCCTGACGAGGTGCTTTCGCTTGACCACATAGTGCGACTCGGCGAGTGGCAACGGACACGCAAACGCCACGCATGTGCGCGTCGGTCCGCTCCGCGATCGCGCACGTTCCGATGCCGCGACGAATGACTCGTGCGTGCGAACGTCGCGACTCGTCGTGCCCCCGTGCCGCGAACCGGTTCCGTTCGCCGGACCGGCCATCGCTTGCACGCACGACGCGACATGCGCGTGCGCACGCAACGATGTCAGAACTACCAGCTATGGAAAATGGCAGCTACCCGAACGGCACCGACGCCCTACGCTCGTCACCGCTCGCGGCCCCACAAGGGCCGGGGGTTCCAGTAACGTCGCCTCTCCTAAAAAAGGACTCCCGATGAAAAGGAACGCCTGGTTTGCCCTTCCCCTTCCGTCGCCCCGCCGCCTCGCGTGCGTGGCACCGCTCGTGTTCGCCGCAGCCGCGGCGCATGCGGCGACGGATTGGGTCGATACTCATACGAAGGCCTTTCTGACCGGCCCGCAGTTGATGGCGCGCAGTGCGGCGCCGTCGCTCGAACTGGCAGCCGGTGAAACGACCAACGTCGTCGTCAGCCTGAAGCTGCGCAACGCCGCGCAGCTCAAGCAACTGGCGCGCGACGTGAACCGGCCCGGCAGCGCGCATTACCGCAAGTACCTGACGCACGAGCAGTTCCTCGCCAACTACGCGCCGACGGATGCGCAGGTGAAGTCGGTCGTCGACTATCTGCACAAGAGCGGCTTCGTGAACGTCGAAGTCGCGCCGAACCGGCTGCTGGTGTCCGCCAGCGGCACGGCCGGCACGGTGAAGACGGCCTTCAATACGTCGCTCGTGCACTTCCAGTACGCGGGCCGTTCGGGCTTCGCCAATGCGTCGACCGCGCAGGTGCCGCGCGCCCTCGCCGACGTCGTCGGCTCGGTGCTCGGGCTGCAGAGCGTCGCGCACGCACGGCCGATGCTGCGCATCGGCAACGTGGCCAAGCCGCAGGCGCTCGCGGCAGGCACGGCGACGGGCCACTATCCGAAGGAATTCCCGGGCCTCTACAACGCGACCGGCGTGCCGACCGCGGCCGGCGTGACCGTCGGCATCATCACGATCGGCGGCGTGTCGCAGACGCTGCAGGACCTGAAGCAGTTCACGTCGAGCAACGGCTATGGCGCGGTCGCGACGCAAACCGTCAAGACCAACGGCTCGGGCGGCAGCTACACCGACGACCAGGACGGCCAGGGCGAATGGGATCTCGACAGCCAGTCGATCGTCGGCTCGGCCGGCGGTCAGGTCGGCAAGCTCGTGTTCTACATGGCGGACCTCAACGCCGCCGGCAACACGGGCCTCACGCAGGCGTTCAACCGCGCGGTGTCGGACAACACCGCGAAGGTGATCAACGTGTCGCTCGGCTGGTGCGAAACCGACGCGAACGCGGACGGCACGATCGACGCCGAGGAGCAGATCTTCACGACGGCAGCGGCGCAAGGCCAGACGTTCTCGGTGTCGTCGGGCGACGAAGGCGTGTACGAGTGCAACAACCGCGGCTACCCGGACGGCTCGAACTACACGGTGTCGTGGCCGGCCTCGTCGCCGCACGTCCTCGCGATCGGCGGCACAACGCTCTACACGACGTCGGCAGGCGCGTTCTCGAACGAGACGGTGTGGAACGAAGGGCTCGACGGCAACGGCAAGCTGTGGGCGACGGGCGGCGGCGTCAGCACGATCCTGCCGGCTCCGTCGTGGCAGTCGGGCAGCAACCGCCAGTTGCCGGACGTTTCATTCGACGCCGCGCAAAGCACGGGGGCGTACATCTACAACTACGGCCAGTTGCAGCAGATCGGCGGCACGAGCCTCGCCGCACCGATCTTCACGGGTTTCTGGGCGCGTCTGCTCGCGGCGAACGGCACGGGCCTCGGTTTCCCGGCCGGCAACTTCTATGCGGACGTGCCGTCGCATCCGTCGCTCGTGCGCTATGACGTCGTGTCGGGCAACAACGGCTATCAGGGGTATGGCTATACCGCCGGCACCGGTTGGGATCTGACGACCGGCTTCGGCAGCCTGAACATCGCGAACCTCAACCAGCTGATCAAGTCGGGCGGGTTCTGAGCGATGCATGAAGGCCGGCGCGCGGCGGCGTTTGCCGCACGCCGGTTTGTGACCGTCCCGCGCCCTACTCCGTCGCCCGCTCCTTCACGCGTGCCGACGTGGCCGGCGCACCGTTGCGATGCGACGGTGCAAACAGCCGCAGCCCGCTCGCGACGCTCGCCGCGCCGGCGAACCCCGCACCGAGCATCAACGCAAGAGTCGGCCCGTGACGCCCCGCGATCCCGAACGACAATGCGACGAGCGCCGCTCCCGTTGCCTGCCCGATCAGCCGCGCGGTCGCGATGATCCCGCTCGCGCCGCCGCTGCGCTCGGGCGGCGCGCTCGACATCAGCGCCTTCAGGTTCGGCGACTGGAAGAAGCCGAAGCCCGCCCCGCACAGCATCATCCGCCAGCCGATGTCGACGACGCTCGGCGACACCGGCAGCGCGGCAAGCGACACCATGCCGGCGCTCAGCAACGCGAGCCCGATCGCGCCGAGCAGACCGGGCGGATAACGATCCGACAACCGGCCCGCGATCGGCGCGGCGAACGCGACGATCGCCGACCACGGCGTCATCAGGAAGCCCGTCTCGACCGCGCTGCGATGCAGGACGGTTTCGAAATAGAACGGCAGCGACACGAACGCGAGCCCCTGCGCGGCGAACGCGCACACGGCCGTCAGTGCGGACAGCGTGAACACGGGCCGGCGAAACAGGTCGACCGGCAGCATCGGCGCCGGATGCCCGGCCTGGCGGCGGATCAGCAGCCAGCCGAACGCGAGCGCAACCGCGGCCGACGCGAACACGATCGAAAGCGGCCCGCGCTGCGCGAATTCGCCGAGCGCGAAGATCAGCGACGCAAACGTGATCACGTTGAACAGCGCGGCAACCGGGTCGAACGCATGTTTGCCGCGTGCCGTCTGCGGCAGCGACGGAATCGCCACGGCAAGCGCGAATACGCCGAGCGGCACGTTCACAGCGAACAGCCACGGCCACGCGGCAACCGACAGGATCAGCGACGCGATCGTCGGCCCCACCGCGAACGACACGCCGACGACGAGCGCGTTGAAGCCGACGCCGCGCCCGAGCCGGTGCGCGGGAAACAGCCCGCGGATCAGCGCGACGTTGACGCTCATGATCGCGCTCGCGCCGAAACCCTGCACGATCCGCGCGGCCGTCAGCATCGGCAGCGTCGACGCGAGCGAACAGCCGAGCGATGCGAGCGTGAACACCGCGAGCCCGGCGATGTACACGCGCTTGTGGCCGACGATGTCGCCGAGCGACGCGAACGGCAGCAGCGTCGCGACCATCGCAAGCTGATACGCGTTGATGATCCATACGGAAGCGGCCGGCGACGCATGCAGGTCGGTGGCGATCGCGGGCAGCGCGGTGTTCGTGATCGCGGTGTCGAGCGTCGCGAGCGCGACGGCCAGCAGCACCGCGGACATCGCGCGCCAGTTGACGGCCGGCTCATGGGCGCCGGCGGGGGAAGCGAATTCGGACAAGATCGGGCTCGGCTGACGAGCGGCGCGTGACGCCGCGTCGCGGATTGAACTCGCGGCGGCGTTCCGGCCGAACCGCCCGGAGCGCACGCCACTGCGCCCCGTATTGTTGCAGAGCCGCATCGAACGTGCAGGCGGCCGCGTCGTCAGTCAGCGAAATGAAAGCAAATGCCGTACTCGATGTGTCAGCTCACCGCGCGCCGTGCATTGCGCCCGCGCAGCCATTCGAGCGCCAGCAGCAGGCTCGTCGAGAAGACGATCAGGATCGTGGCGAGCGCAGCGATCGTCGGGCTGATGTTCTCGCGGATACCCGTGAACATCTGGCGCGGCAACGTCGTCTGGTCCGCGCCCGCGAGGAACAGCGTGACGACCACTTCGTCGAACGACGTCGCGAACGCGAACAGCGCGCCCGACATCACGCCCGGCGCGATCACCGGCAGCGTCACGCGGAAGAAAGTCGACACCGGGTTCGCGCCAAGCGACAGGCTCGCACGCACGAGGTTCTGGTTGAAGCCCTGCAGCGTCGCGGCGACCGTCGTCACGACGAACGGCACGCCGAGCGCCGCGTGCGCGGCAATCAGCCCCGTATAGGTGTTCGCGAGCCCGAGCGGCGCGAAGAACAGGTACATGCCGACGCCCACCACCACGACCGGTACGATCATCGGCGACAGCAGCACGGCCATCAGCAGCCCCTTGCCGCGGAAGTCGGCCTTCGTGAGGCCGATCGCGGCGAGCGTGCCGAGCACGGTCGCGACGACGGTCGCCGACGGCGCGACGATGAAGCTGTTCTTCGCGGCCATCCGCCACTCGTCCGACGCGATCAGGTTCTCGTACCAGCGCATCGAGAAGCCCGGGATCGGATAGACGAGGAACGTGCTCGACGAGAACGACAGCGGCACGATCGCGAGCACCGGCAGGATCAGGTACAGCAGCGTCAGCACGACGAGCACGCGCAATGCGACGTACCACGCGCGCTCGACGAACGACATGTGCGGCGCGAACAGCGGCCTGGCGAGTTTCATGATCGGAATCCCCTTCCCGTTTCGTTGCGTGTGCCGGTCCGGACGCTCAGCCGAGGCTCACGTTGGTGCGCGTGAAGCGCCCGTACACCGCGTACAGCACGAGCGTCGCCGCAAGCAGCAGCCCGCCGAGCGCGCACGCCATGCCCCAGTTGATCGTCACGTTCGTGAAGTACGCGACGTAGTAGCTGACCATCTGGTCATTCGGCCCGCCCAGCAGCGCGGGCGTGATGTAGTAGCCGATCGCGAGGATGAACACGAGCAGCGCGCCCGCGCCGACACCCGGATAGGTCTGCGGCACGTACACGCGCCAGAACGCGGCGAACGGATGGCTGCCGAGCGACACGGCCGCACGCTGGTAGGTCGGCGGAATCGACTTCATCACGCTGTACAGCGGCAGGATCATGAACGGCAGCAGGATGTGCGTCATCGAGATGTACACGCCGACGCGATTGAACAGCAGCGTCAGCGGCTGCGAGATCAGCCCGCTGCCGATCAGCGCCGTGTTGATCAACCCTTCGCTCTGCAGCAGCACGATCCACGCGGCGACGCGCACGAGCACCGACGTCCAGAACGGAATCAGCACGAGGATCATCACGAGGTTCGCGCGCCGCTCCGACAGCGTCGAGATCCAGTACGCAAGCGGATAACCGAGGAGCAGCGCAAAGAGCGTGACGGCGATGCCGATCACGAACGTGCGACCGAAGATCGCGAGGTAGATCGACTGGTCGGGATCGGCCTGCACGATGTGGCCGAAGCCGTCCTGCTTGTGGTCGAGCGCGGCGAGCAGGTAGAACGGCGACACCTGGCTGCCGTTCTTCGCGATCGCTTGCCAGTACGCGACATCGCCCCAGCGCGAGTCGAGGTCGATGAATTTCACGCGCGTCTGCGCGGGCGTCGGCGCCGCGTCGTTGTCGCCCTTCAGCGGCATCGCGCGCGCCGTCTTCGCGACGAGCGAGCGATAGCCGGGAATCTCGGTGTTCAGGCGCCGCGCGAGCGCACCCATCGCCTCGCTGTCGGCCACCTTCGTCATGTCGGCCGCGAGCGCGACATACGCGGCGTCGGCCGGCGGCGCCTTGCGGTCCCAGCCCGACAGCGCGGCGACCGTGTTCGGCAATGCGGTCGCGATCTCGGGGTTCTGCACGGCACGCGTGAGCAGCGTGCCGATCGGCACGACGAAAATCAGCAGCAGGAAAATCGCGAGCGGCGCGACCAGCAGCAGCGCCATCGTGCGCTTGCGGGCCTCGGCAGCCTTCAGCTCGCGCTTGAGCGCGGCGTTCGACGGCGAGGAAGGTGCGATCGTCAACGTATTCAACGGTTCTCTCCGGCCGGGCACGCGCCGGCGGAATGCCGCGCGACGCGTTCGACGCGTCGCGCGGCCGGTTGCATCAGGGCACCTGTCAGGATGCCTGACCGGTTACTTCGTTGCCCATGCGGCGAAGCGCTGCTCGAGCTCGTCGCTGTGATCGGTCCAGAAACCGATGTCCTCCAGCACCGCGTTCTTGCCGTTGGCCGGCGAGTTCGGCAGGTTCGCGAGCGTCTTCGCGTCGAGCGACTTGATCGCCGCGATGTTCGACGGGCCGTACGCGATGTGCTGCGCATACGCCTGCTGCGGCTTCGGCGTCAGCGAATACGCGATGTACTGCTCGGCCAGCGCCTTGTTCGGTGAGCCCTTCGGAATCGCCCAGTAGTCGAGGTCGTAGATGCTGCCGTTCCACACGACCTTGAGGTTCTTGCCTTCCTTCTGCGCGGCATCGATGCGGCCGTTGTACGCGGTCGACATCACGACGTCGCCGGCGACGAGGAACTGCGGCGGCTGTGCGCCCGCTTCCCACCACTGGATGTACGGCTTCAGCTCGTCGAGCTTCTTGAACGCGCGGTCCTGGCCCGCCTTCGTGCCGAGCACCTTGTAGACGTCCTTCGTCGCGACGCCGTCGGCCATCAGCGCGAACTCGAGGTTATAGCGTGCGCCCTTGCGCATCCCGCGCTTGCCGGGGAATTTCTTCACGTTCCAGAAATCGGCCCAGCCGGTCGGCGCCGACTTCAGCTTGTCCGCGTTGTACGACAGCGCCGTCGACCACACGAAGAAGCCCACGCCGCACACTTGCGGCGATTCCGGAATCAGGTCCGACTTCTTCGCGATCTTCGACCAGTCGAGCTTCTCGTAGAGCCCTTCGTCGCAGCCGCGGTTCAGGTCGCCCGATTCGACTTCGACCACGTCCCAGTTGACGTGCTTCGCCTCGACCATCGCCTTCACCTTCGCCTGCTCGCCGTTGTACTCGACGGCGGTGACCTTGTTGCCGGTCGCCTTCTCGAACGGCTGGTTGAACGCGACCTTCTGCGCGTCGCCGTTCGCGCCGCCGAAGTTGACGACCGTGAGTTCCGCAGCCGATGCCGATGCACCGAACGCGATCAGCGCCAGTGCGAGTGCCGTGCGGCGCGCGTTAAAGCTTGCTCGTTTCATGATGGTTCCTCTCCTCTCGTGGTGGAAGTGGGCTTTGTTGTTGACGACGTGCGGCGGAAAAGCAGGGAAACCGGGGTTACGCGAACACGCGCAGGTGTTCGGGTGCGAATGCGAGCGAAACGGGTGCGCCGGGCGAGAACGCGTCGAGCGCACCGGTGCCGAGCGGCACCTTCACGAAGCATTCGTCCTGGCCGGGCAGCGCGCAGCGCATGCGCACGTGATCGCCGAAATAGATGAGGCTGCGTGCTTCGCCGCTCAGGCGGTTGGCGGCGCCGTTCGCGTGGCCGTTGACAGCGAGGCTCATGCGTTCGGGGCGGATGCACGCGACGGCCGCTGCGCCCTCGGCGGCTTCGCCAATATGGCGGCCGACGAGCTTCGTGCCGTCGTCGAGCCGGAACTCGCAGAAATCGCCGTCGACGCGCGCGATGGTGCCGCGCAGCCGGTTGCTGTCGCCGATAAAGTTCGCGACGAATTCGTTGCATGGCGATTCGTACAGGCGATCGACGGTGTCGAGCTGCTGCACGATGCCCTTGTCGAACACGGCGACGCGGTCCGACATCGTCAGCGCCTCGCCCTGGTCGTGCGTCACGTAGACGAAGGTCACGCCGAGCTTTTCGTGCAGCGCCTTCAGTTCGTACTGCATGTGTTCGCGCAACTGTTTGTCGAGCGCGCCGAGCGGCTCGTCCATCAGCACCAGCTTCGGCTCGAACACGAGTGCGCGCGCCAGGGCAATGCGCTGCTGCTGGCCGCCCGACAACTGCGCCGGATAGCGTTTCGCGAAACGCTCCATCTGCACCATCTTCAGCGCATGCGCGACGCGGTCCGCACGCTCGCCGGCCGGCAGCTTGCGCACGGTCAGCGGATACGCGACGTTCTGTTCGACCGTCAGGTGCGGGAACAGCGCGTAGTTCTGGAACACCATGCCGATGTTGCGCTTGTGCGGCGGCACGTTGTTCAGCAGCTCGCCGTCGAGGCGGATCTCGCCGCCGGTCGGGAATTCGAAGCCGGCGAGCATCATCAGGCAGGTGGTCTTGCCCGAGCCGGACGGCCCGAGCAGCGTCAGGAATTCCCCTCGGTGGATGTCGAGGTCGAGCGATTTGACGACCAGCGTTTCGCCGTCGTAGGTCTTCCGCACGCCGCGAAAGCTGACGATCACATCATCGGACTTCATCGTGGCTGTCCCCTTGCTTCGCGACAATTGATTTTGAGATGCGAGCCACTATACGGCGCGCACGGTTCTACAATAGGGAACCATTTCAATATTCCAAGTAGGACCACTTTGGATACCGTGATCGTCGCCGACTGGCTCTCCGCCCGCCTCGACCGCAGCTCGCCGGAGCCGATGTACCGGCAGTTGCTGCAACTGATGCAGCAGGCCATCCTGACCGGGGAATTGGGGCCAGGGACGAAACTGCCGAGCTCGCGCACGCTCGCGGGCGACCTGTCGATCGCGCGGAATACCGTGCTGCACGTGTACGACCAGCTGACGGCCGAAGGCTACGTGCTGACGACGACCGGCAGCGGCACCTACGTGGCCGACACGCGGCCGGACGCCGCGGCGATCCACGTGCCGGGCACGGCGGCGGCGCCGTCAGCCGCCGGCGATCTGCCGCTGCCGGACGCGCAAGGCAGCCTGTCGACGCGCGGCCGGCAACTGATCGAACATGCGGGGGTGTCGCGACGCCAGTGGGGCGCGTTCATGCCGGGCGTGCCGGACGTGTCGGAATTCCCGAGCCGCACGTGGAGCCGCCTGCAGGCGCGGCTGTGGAAGGAAGCAAACCCCGAGTTGCTGACCTATGCGCCGGGCGGCGGCTACCGGCCATTGCGGCGTGCGCTCGCCGATTACCTGCGCGTCGCGCGTTCGGTCACATGCTCGCCGGACCAGGTGATCATCACGACGGGCATTCATCAGTCAATTGATCTCGCGGTGCGGCTGCTGTCCGACATCGGCGATCGCGCGTGGGTCGAGGAGCCGTGCTACTGGGGCGTGCGCAGCGTCCTGCAGGCGGCCGGCCTCACGCTCGCGCCGGTACCGGTCGACCAGGAAGGGCTCGACCCGCGTGCCAACGACATGCAGCATCCGCCGCGGCTCGTGCTCGTCACGCCATCGCACCAGTACCCGCTCGGGATGGTGATGAGCCTCGCGCGGCGCCGGATGCTGCTCGAATATGCGCGCCAGCACCGCTGCTGGATCATCGAAGACGATTACGACAGCGAGTTCCGCTACGGCAGCCGCCCGCTCGCGTCGCTGCAGGGGCTCGACGACGGCGGCCGCGTGATCTACGTCGGCAGTCTCGGCAAGATGCTGTTCCCGGGGCTCCGGATGGGCTACATGGTCGTGCCCGAGCATCTGGTCGATACGTTCCGCACCGGGTTGTCGGAGCTGTACCGCGAAGGCCAGCTGATGCAGCAGGCGGTGCTCGCCGAGTTCATCATGGACGGCCACCTGACTTCGCACGTCCGGCGGATGCGCACGCTGTACGGCGAGCGCCGGCAGCTGATGATCGACGCGATCCGCGCACGCTTCGGCGATGCGCTGCCCGTGATGGGCGACGAGGCCGGCCTGCATCTCGTGCTCGGCCTGCCCGATGCGTGCGACGATCGCGCGGTCACGCAGAGCGCATTCGACGCGGGCGTGATCGTGCGCCCGCTCACCAGCTACTACAGCAACCTCGACACCGCGCGGCAGGGCCTGCTGCTCGGCTATGCGTGCGTCGCGCACGAAGGCATCGGCCCCGCGTTCGACACGCTCGGCGATACCATCGAGCAGCATCTGCCGCGCGACATCACGCGCGCGGCATAAGGCCGGCCCCGCGCGGCAACGCCCGCGTCATTGCGAGCCACCTGCTCCGCGATCGAGCGAAGCCGCGCGCACGGCTTCGCCGGGCTTCGTGAACACACGCTGCCGCAGCGCGGCGATCTGCGCATCGCGATCCTGCGGCGACAGGCCGGCCGATTCGATCTGCGCACGCTGCGCCGCGTAGTCCGCATAACGGCTCTGCCACGATGCATCGTCCTGCTGCAATTGCGCGACGCGCGCGGCGGCCTCGGGGCCGAGTGTCTGCGTCAGTTGCGCGCGCATCGCATCGGGTGTCGCGCCGCTCTTCTGCAATTGCGCGATCTGGTCGATCGCGGCGCGCTGCCGCTCAACCCGCGCCTGCGCAGCGCGTTCGTCGGCCGGCATCTGCTGCTCCAGCGCCGCGAGCCGCTCGGCCTTCTGCGCATCGGTCAATGAGCGATCCTGAGCGATCTTCAGGCGTGCGAGATCGTAACGCTGCCGCCACTGCTCCGCACCGAAGAACGGCTGACTCCAGTCGCCGAGCGTGCGATACGCGATCGACGCGCGCTGATCGAGCGCAAGCTGCAATGCACCGAGGTCGGACTTGTCGACCGCGCCGGCATCGCGCAATTTCGCGAGCGCGTCGAGATACGCGCGATACCGGTGCCACACGTCGAGCGCCTCGACCTGCGCGACCGTGCCGTCGAGCTGCGCGGCGATCTCGCGCACAACAAATGCATCGAGCGCGGCCGCGCTCAGGTCGCTCTGCGCGGTCAGGCAGTAGTCGAAGAAATCGCGCACCGCGCGCGACTTCGCGAGATGGCCACCTGCATCGAGCGGCAACCGCGGCGCGCTGGAACCGGCCAGCGAAGGCGGCAGGCCCGCACTCGCCGGCACGGCGGCCTGCGGCGGTGCCGCCGTCGCGCCACCGACCGCCGCCGCATCCGGCGAATCGCCCGCCGCACCCGAGCCGCGATGCCACGCCGCTCCGCTCAACATCGCGACGCCGGCGACCGCCGCCAGCCCCACGACACCATAGATTGCTGCGCGCCGCGCCAGCGGCGCGCGCCCTTCACGTGCCGTCATCGATTACACGCCCGCGAGCTGCAGCCGGTTCGCATGCGTGCGGATCACCGCGACCGGATCTTCCGCATACGCGCCGCGCACGCCGAGCAGTTGGTTGATCTCGTCGATATGGTTCCACTTGTAGCTCGTGCTCAGCACCTTGCCGTACAGCGCGCTGCACTTCGACACGAGCCCGTCGTTCTGGCCCGAGCCACGGTTGATCATCACCGTGCCGGTGCCGAACAGCGCGAGCGTCGACGGGTCGAGCGCGTTTGCGGGATCGACGAGCGGAATGGTGCTCGTGTCCTGCGCCCCCGTCACGCCG
This sequence comes from Burkholderia cepacia complex sp. TUM26381, assembly GCF_057439935.1. Lineage (NCBI taxonomy): Bacteria > Pseudomonadati > Pseudomonadota > Betaproteobacteria > Burkholderiales > Burkholderiaceae > Burkholderia > Burkholderia cepacia complex sp. TUM26381. Next base: position 2,343,061 of record NZ_CM172007.1, read on the forward strand.
AACAGCGAAAGCGTCGGCTGGATCGCCGTGCCGGCCCACGAATACAGCAGATGCGTGTTGCCGCCGACCGTTTCCGTCGGCGCGCCGGTCTGGCAACTGCCCGGTGCGCCAAGGCCCGCGCTCGGATAGTTCTGGTTGTAGGTCGCCGCCTGCGAAGTCGTCAGCGTCTTCAGCGATGCGAGCGCATCCTGATTCGTGTTGTGACTGCTGCTCGTCAGGATACCGAACACATTGACGAACGCCGCGATCACTGTCGACGACAGCCCGGTCGGATCGTACGCGAGCACGCTCTGCACGAAATCCGCGAACTCGGAGCCGCGATGCGGCGTGCCGATCGTCGTCACCGACGCGACGAGATCGGGCGCGACGGCCGCGACATAGCGCGACGTCAGCCCGCCCTGGCTGTGACCGACGAGATTGACCTTGGTCGCCCCCGTCGCGGCGAGTACCGTCTTCACGTAGGCGAGCAGCTGTTCGCCGCGCCCGTTCGGGCCGTCGTCGCTCTGGAAGCCCGACAGGTTCGCGACGTAGACGGTCGCGCCATGCTGCTGCAGATCCTCCTGGATACCGTACCAGTACTCGAGCACGCCGGCGTACTTGTCGGTGCCCGTGAGCCCGTGCACGAGGATGATCGGATAGCGCGTCGCCGCGTAGTTGTCGGCGGGCGCGGTCGCCGCCATCGCCGCGTGTGTCGTTGCGAGCGTCATCAGCGCGGTCGTCCCCGCGAACGGCGCGACGCTCATCGCGCATGCTACTGCCCCTGCCACCACCCTGGAACGCATCGATCTGGCCATGCATGTTCTCCTGATTATTGTGCTGCCGGTGAGAATGAAACCGGATCGACACGCACAATGCATCGCAACCGTCGCAAGCACCGTGTGCGTCGAATGCGGGAGTGAAGCACGAGTCGCGAACGTTTGCGCCCCGACTAGATACGGTTCTCTAATCGGTTGACGCGCCCCGCCCGTTCGGGCGGGGCCGCGTTCGCGCGTACGCATGCTGCAATGCACACGCGCTGCGGGCTACAGCTTCGCGCTCACGCGCACCCAGGCGGTCCGGCCCGGCTCCATCACCGGCGCATTCGCCGGATAGCCGAAACCTGCGTTGCCGGCGAGGTTCAGATGCTCGGTGTAGGCCTTGTTCAGCACGTTGTCGACACCGACCGAGATCTGCACGGTCTTGCTCACGTTGTACTGCGTATGCAGCGACAGCACGCCGAAACCGGCGCTCGGGCCGAAGTCCTTGCCGACCACGTTGCCCTCATTCAGTGCATAGCGATGCTGCGGCGCAACGATTCGCCACAGGCCGCCGGCCGACCATGCGCCGCGCGTGTATTCGAGCCCGATGCGCGCCTCGAGCGGCGGCATCTGCGGCAGCGGATCGCCGCTCGCCACGTTGCGCCCCCACGCGTACGCGAGCGATGTCTCGACGCGCAGCGGCGCAACCGGCCGCCACGACACGCCGGCTTCGCCCCCCATGATCTGCGCGTTGACGTTGGTCGCCTGCGTGGTCGGCCCCATCATGCCGGCCGCGTAGTTGAACAGGATGAAGTCCTGAACATAGCCCGCGTACGCCGACACCCAGGCATCGAACCGGTCGCTCTTGTACTGCGCGCCGATGTCGAGCTGCGTGGTCTTCTCCGGCTGCACCGCCGAGAACGCATTGACCGAACCGGCCGGCCCGCGCGTCGCGGAGAACAGCTCCCAGTAGTCGGGATAGCGCTCCGCGTGGCCGATGCCCGCGTACCACGTGACGGGCAGCGACGCGAGATCGCGCTCGTAGCGCACGAAGCCGCTCGGCAACACGCGCGAACGATCGTCGTCGAAGGTCGGGTTCGGCTTGCTCATCATCATCCCGCTCGTCATCGCGCGCTTATCGCGGGCGCTCGCATAGTCGATGCGCGCGCCGCCGATCACGCGCGACACTTCGCTCGCGTACCACGTCAGCTCGCCGAACACGCCGGCATTCCACATCGTCGCCTGCGCATCCCACGGCTGGTCGCGATAGTTCTGCTGCCCCATCGACGAGCGCGAATCGAGCCGGTTCGATTGCGCGTCGACACCCGTGACAAACTTGAAGTCGTCGCCGAAGCGGAAGGTCGCGGCCGCACGCGCGCCGACCGTGCGGCGGCGCACATCGGCGGCCATTCGCATCGGCATGCTGCTGGTCGGGTCGGGTTGCCGCAACGTGTAGTTGTCCATCACGTGATCGGCTTCGTTGTAGTACACGCGTGCCTCGATCCGGTCGAGCACGTCGCCGAGATGCCGCTTGTCGAACGACAGCCCGAACGTCTCGCGGCGGAAATGCGCGCCGTCCATCCCGCGCCCCGCGTAACGCGCATAGCCGTCGCCGGTGCCGGCGGTCAACTCGACGCGCGTGTGGTCGTCAGGCGTCCAGCCGAGCGCCGCGTCAGCGTTCCACTTGTCCCACTGCGACGGCACCGTGTTGCCGTTGCCGTCCTTGTAGTCCTGCGAATGCGCGTGGTTCGCGGTCACGCGGCCATAGACGTCCGGCGTGCCGGCCGTCAGGTCGATGTTCTGGTCATTGCGGCCGAACGACCCGCCGACCAGGCTGCCGTCGAAACGCATGCCGGGGCGCTCGAAACGCGGCGTCACGCGCTCGAACAGCACGGTGCCGGCCGATGCGCCGGGACCGTACAACACGGACTGCGGCCCCTTCACGACGGTGACCTTGTCATAGCTTTCCGGCGCGATGTACGACGTCGGCGCATCCATCCGGTTCGGACACGCGCCGAGCGTCGGCATCCCGTTCGCCAGGATGTTCAGCCGCGAACCGAACATCCCGCGCAGCACGGGGTCGCCGTTCGTGCCGCCGCTACGGATCGACGTGAAGCCGGGGATCGTCTTCAGGTAATCCGCGCCGTCGCTGGCAGGCAGCGGCTGGCGCGGCGCCTTCGGATCCGTGACGACGACGAGCGGCGTCGACAGCGGCGATGCGACGACTTCGACGGGCGGCAGCAGCGTGGCCGACTCGTTCACGGGCGTGGCGTCCACGCGCGCCGTTTCGGCCGCCGCGGCACTCGCTGCCAGCGCGCCGGCAGCCAGCGCAGGAACGGTAAGTTTCAACATGCGCGGCACGCGCCGCGCACAGGCATTGCGTGACGCCCGCGGCGCACGCAACTGGAAATTGGTCATGATCGAAAGCCCGAGTAACGCCCTCCACGCGGCCGCGACGGGCCGCACGGATATCGGCGGTGGTATGAACGGATAACAGCGCGTCAGGCGCGCTCGGGCGGTGCGCGTGGATACGCGCGCGGATAGCGGTCGGCGCGCGCTGCGACGACAGGCGGCGCGGCGGCGGCAACGGATACGACGGGAATGGAGCCGAACGACGCGGCGGCGGGCGCGCCGATCGCGGGGCTATGGGCGAAGAAGCCGCAGTAGCCGCACGCGTCGAGATGCAGCGCGTGATCGTGCATGCTGCCCGCATCGACCGACCGATGTGCACCATGCTCTGTACTGCAGACGGTTGCGTCGGGTGTGGCCGCCTGCGCGATGCGCCACTGCGACACCAGCGGCGCCGCGATCGCGATCCAGATCGCGAGCACGCCAAGCCAGGCAGTCAGGTGACGATGTCGGTGCAGCATGCGCGGCGACGAGTAAGCGGAATGTAAAAACAGCCGAGATGTTACAGAATGTTCAGCGCAATGACCAGCACGGCAGACCGTAAACGGACCGGGGGCGCATGGTTGTCAGCACAACCATGCGCCCCCGCCTGCCGGGCGTTTCCGGATCCCGCGATTACGGCGCCATGCGCCGCAGCACGTCGTCGCGCCGGATGAAATGGTGATACAGCGCGGCCAGCGCATGCAGGCCGATCACGAAGTAGAACGCGTTGCCGATCAGCTCGTGCGCTTCCTTGATCGTCGGCCGCAGCGCCTTGTCGGGGCCGAACAGCGTGAACGACACGCCGAGCCAGTCGAGCGACACCGGCTTGCCGCCCATGTTGATCATCATGATGCCGAGCAGCGGCTGCGCGATGATGAACACATAGAGCGCGACATGCGCGAGCTTCGACAGCCAGCGCAGCAGCGCCGCCTGCGGAATGGCCTCGGGCACGCGGCTGACGACCCGCCACAACACGCGCAGCACCGACAGCACGAGCACGAACGTGCCCGCGGTGAGGTGCACGTTCATCCAGAACACCCGGCTGTCGCTGCCTTTCGGTCCGCGGATCTCGATGGCCAGGTAGGCCAGCGCCACCAGCAGGAAAATGGCCCAGTGGAAGAAGATCGCGGGCGAGCTGTAGCGCGTCTGTTTCGCGAGGATGTTTCTCATGCTTCGTCTCGTGTTGTATGCGGGGAGGCGCGCAGATGGCAACCAGGCCCTGCGCCTGGCAAAGCTTTCACGATTGTAGCCGCACGGGCGTCCGGTTTTACGCGGCACGGTCAAATATCCGACGAATCGTTGACACGCACCGTGGACATCCCGCATATGGAAAGTCCGCATCGCGCGCGCAAACGGCTGTGGCACGATGAAGTTTTGGTGCGACGGCGCGCGGGCATCATGAGCAAAGCGTTCTTCGTTGCGGCCTACCGGCTGACCGCCGCGTTGCTCGCGGTATCCACCACGCTGCACAGCGTCGCCGACTACTGGCACCTGCCGGACTTCCGTCTCGGCAACTATCTCAGCTACTTCACGCAACTGAGCAGCCTCTACGCGGCCGCGATGCTGGCTGCGGGGCTCTGGCGCATCGCGCGCCCCGGCTCGGCCCGCTACGAATCGATGCGCGGCGCCGCCGTGCTGTACGTGCTGATCACCGCGATCGTCTACGAACTCCTGCTGGCGCGGCTCGATGCGCTGCGCCATGTCACGCCGGCGTTCAACAACTGGGTGCTGCACCGGATCGTGCCGCTCGTGATGCTGTGCGACTGGCTCTACGTCGAGCCGCGCAGGCCGATCGCGCGAAGCAGCGCGTTCGTGTGGCTCGGTTTTCCGGTCGTCTATCTCGGCTATACGCTCGTGCGCGGCGCGCTGGAGAACTGGTATCCCTACCCGTTCGTCGATCCGCGCCCACACGGCTACCTGCCGGTCGCGATCCAGTGTTCGCTGATCGCGCTCGGCGCGGCGGCGCTCGCATTGGGCATCCGCTGGCTCGGCAATCACGCGAGACAGTCCGGTACCGCGACACTCAAGGAGGGATGAAAGCGAGAACGTGTGCGCCGCCCGGCGCACACGGGATACTGCAGGCCGTCAGCCGCCGTTGCGCGGCAGGAAGTTCATCGGGTCGACGACCTTGCCGTTCTGGCGGACTTCGAACTCGAACGTCGAACGACCGTTCGCGTCGGTGCCCATTTCGGCGACCGGCTGGCCCTGGCGCACCGCATCGCCTTCGTTGACGAGCAGCTTGCCGTTGTGCCCGTAGGCCGTGATGAGCCCGTTGTCGTGCTTCAGGATCACGAGCGGACCGTAAGCCTTGACGCCGGACCCGGCGTAGACCACCCGCCCGTTTGCAGCGGCCCGCACCGAATGGTCGGGCCCGGAGGCGGCGATCACGACGCCGCGCGTCTTGCCGGCCGAGAACGGTGTCGCGACAACACCCGTGGCCGGCCATGCGAGCGAGCCCGGCTGGGCCGCCGCCAGCGGCTGCCCGGGCGAGGTCGCAGCCTGCGGCGGCGCGACGCGCAGCACCTGGCCGGGCGACACGGCGTCGGTAGGCGCCATGTGGTTCCAGCTGGCTACGTCCTGCACGCGCTGCCCGTAAGCGTTCGCGACGCCTGCCAGCGTATCGCCCGGGTTCACGCGGTAATAGCCGGCAATCACGCCCGGCGTCGCAACCGACGTGGGGGTCGACTGGCGTGCCGGCTGCCAGCTGTCGGTCCACGGCGTCATCGTGCAGCCCGTCAGCGCGATGGCCGCGGCAACGAGCGCTGCCTGCGGCAGCCAGCGCGTCAGCGCATCGTGGATGGGAATAGTTTCTCTCAAGGGTCCTCCCGGATTTGCGTCGTTGCGCCGCCCACCGCCCCCCGGCGCGCGACGCACGATGTCCGGCCGAACGGCCGGATCAACCAGTATCCGACCGCTCTCGCGGCCGTCAGTTTCCACAGCGGAACGTCAGCGCGAATGAGCTCACCGGCCCCTTTTTCGCGTCGTCCCGATCGGCAAAGATACCATTTGTCGCGGTCAAGGCCGCGACAGTTGCCCGATCCGGCAACAATCTTGCGGCGTCGCACCGGGGTGCGGGCAAGCTGCGCAGCCCGCCGTGCGGGCCGCCCGGCGGGCTTCCGCCGGCTTTTTCGCCGGCCCGGCCGCCGTCGCGCGCCGTATCGGCCCCGTCATATTCTCCGCTCCGATCGCCGCCTATACTCGGTGATGCAGCGTACAAGCCAACGACAACGAGGAGCATGACAATGAATAATGCGACGTTTCTCTCCGTGCAGCTCGACGCCGACGATTTCGCCGGTTCCAGCAGCCTGGTCGAATTGCTCAACCGGCACTTGCTGTTCGCGACCGACGTCGCCGAAGCTGCGGACGCGCTGGTCCAGCTGGCGAGCGTCACGCACCTGACCGGCGCCACGCGGCACAGCGTCGAGCTGCCGGTCCTCGCGATCGAACGGCTGCGCGATGCGCTCGACACGCTGAGCGGGTACGACGAAACGTGGCTGCAGGTGCTGGAACCGGCCGAAGCGCTGTTCCGCGATATCGGGCGCGGCAAACGCTCGCTGCACTGAGCGCCGGCGCGTTGCGCGCCACCCATGAAAACAGCCCGTCGTTCCGCTATGCGGAACGACGGGCTGTTTGTACTACGGGGGTCGGATCCGGCCGCCAGAGCGGCCGCATCATTAACGACCCTTGTAGACCGGTGCGCCGTCAGCGATACGCTTGACTTGCCAGCCGGTCTTTGCAGCAGCCGGGGCGCCCGATTCTTGCGCACCGGCCGGTTGCGCGCCGTAGCCGGTCGTGTCGGCGGCGGCGACGTTTTGTTGCGGGTTCAGGCGCGCTTCAGCAGCCTGGATGCCTTCCGGGTAGTTCGTGCGGTCGCTGCCCAGCTTGTAGCCGGCTTGCTGGACGGCGACGAGATCGGCCTTCACCTGTGCACGGGTGACGGGCGCATTCTGTTGGGCGAACGAGACGGCGGGAACGGCGAGGACAGCAGCTGCAGCGAACGTTGCGATCAGCGATTTCATGATTACCTCCGGGATTTTTTTGCTCCGCCGCACACACCATGTCTGCAGCGATGGAACAGAGTTTAGTCCCGGCAGCACCTAGGGAAAACCATGAAAGAACGAAAACACTGTTTCCCCGGAGCCAACAATGTCGGCATCCGGGATAGAGAAACCCTATTCATAGAATAGATTTTCGCAACAATGCTGTCCCCACGAGCCGGTTACGACCAGTTCGCGTGGAAGCTGCCCGGCTTGTCGGTGCGCTCGAACGTGTGCGCGCCGAAGAAGTCGCGCTGCGCCTGCACCAGGTTCGCCGGCAGGCGTTCGGAACGGTAGCTGTCGAAGTACGCGACTGCCGACGCAAACGCCGGTACCGGCACGCCGGCCTTCACCGCGGCGACCACGACATCCCGCAGCGCCGTCTGGTAGTTCGCGGCGATGTCCTTGAAGTACGGGTCGAGCAGCAGGTTCGCGAGCGCCGGATCCTTTGCATAGGCGTCCGTGATCTTCTGCAGGAAGCGCGCGCGGATGATGCAGCCCGCGCGGAAGATCTTCGCGATCGTCCCGAGATCGAGGTTCCAGCCGTACTCTTCCGACGCCGTGCGCAGTTGCGCGAAGCCCTGCGCGTACGAGATCACCTTGCTCAGGTACAGCGCGCGGCGCACCGCTTCGACGAACGCGGCGCGATCGCCGTCGAACGGCGCAGCGGCCGGGCCCGACAGGATCTTGCTGGCCGCGACGCGCTCGGTCTTCAGCGACGACAGCACGCGCGCGAACACCGACTCGGTGATGAGCGGCAGCGGCACGCCGAGATCCAGCGCGTTCTGGCTCGTCCACTTGCCGGTGCCCTTCTGCGCGGCGCGATCGAGGATCACGTCGACGAGATGCTTGCCGGTCTCTTCATCCTTCTTGCCGAAGATCTTCGACGTGATCTCGATCAGGTAGCTGTCGAGCTCGCCCTGGTTCCATTCGGTGTACACCGCGCCGAGTTCGTCGTTGGTCAGGCCCGCGACGTCCTTCAGCACCGAGTAGCTTTCGGCGATCAACTGCATGTCGCCGTATTCGATGCCGTTGTGGACCATCTTCACGTAGTGGCCCGCACCGTCCGGGCCCATGTATGCGACGCACGGCTCGCCGTCCGACGGCGCCTTCGCGGCGATCTGCTTGAGGATCGGCTCGACGAGGTCGTACGCGTCGCGCTGGCCGCCGGGCATGATCGACGGGCCGCGCAGCGCGCCCTCTTCGCCGCCCGACACGCCGGTGCCGATGAAATGCAGGCCCGATTGCGCGAGTTCCTGGTTGCGGCGGATCGTGTCGGTGAAATGCGTATTGCCGCCGTCGATCAGTACGTCGCCCTTCTCGAGCAGCGGCTTGAGCGATGCGATCGTCGCATCGGTCGCTTCACCGGCCTTCACCATCATCAGGATCCGGCGCGGCGTTTCGAGCGACGCGACGAACGCCTCGAGCGTGTAGGTCGGCACCAGGTTGCGGCCGGGGAATTCGGCGATCAGTTCGTCGGTTTTCTCGCGGCTGCGGTTGTACACCGACACCGCGTAACCGCGGCTCTCGATATTGAGTGCGAGATTGCGGCCCATCACCGCGAGCCCGATCACACCGATTGCTTGTTTGCCCATTAGTCAATTCTCCGGAAAAAACGGGGCGCGACCCGAGCCGGGCCGCGCGCACAGGCGAAAGGATAGTGGAAACCCGGCGGCGATGCGCGCTTGCGTGTCATTGCTCCGCGTGCGGCAGCCGCCGGAACACGACGCTCAGGTTGTTCGCCGGCATCTCGACGATCTCGATGCAGTCGAGCCCGCGATCGAGGCCGAGCGCGACGACGGTCTCGAGATCGCGCACGCCCCACGACGGGTCGCGGCTGCGCAATTGCAGGTCGAAGGCTTCGTTCGACGGCGCCGTATGCCGGCCGTCGCGACGGTACGGGCCGTACAGGAACAGCACGCCGCCCGGCCGCAGCAGGCGCGATGCGCCCGCGAACAGCGCTTCCGTGCAGGCCCACGGCGAGATGTGAATCATGTTGATGCAGACGATCGTGTCGAGCGCCGCGACCGGCCACGATGCGTCGCGCACGTCGAATGCCAGCGGTCCGGCGACGTTCGCGAGGCCCGTATGCGCGATCCACGCGGCGATCGAGTGCCGCGCCTGTTCGTCGGGGTCGCTCGGCTGCCAGCGCAAATCCGGCAATGCGTGTGCGAAATGGACGACATGCTGGCCGGTGCCGCTCGCGATTTCGAGTACGCTGCCGCTCGCCGGCAGCACGCGGCGCAACACGTCGAGGATCGGCTCGCGGTTGCGTTCGGCCGCGGGCGCCAGCAACCGCGCGGCGGGATCGGGCGAAGGTTTTGCGCCAGTCACGATGCCTGCTCCAGTGTGTTGCCGCGCAGACCCAGCCGCGCCGTGAGCGCGTCGAGCGCGGGTGCGCACGGCGCCTCGACCTTCAGCGTCAGTATCGGATCGGCGCGCGTATGGCCGAGATTGAGCGCGGCGACCGGCTTCTGCTGCGCCTGCGCCCATACGCAGAAGCGGTAGCCGGAATACACCATCAGCGACGAACCGACGACGAGCAACGCATCGGCCGCATCGAGCGCCTGCGACGCCAGCGCGACGCGCTCGCGCGGCACGTTCTCGCCGAAAAACACGACCGCCGGCTTCAACAGTCCACCGCACTCGGGGCACGCCGGAATGCGAAACGAATCGAGCGCAGCCCATTCGAGGTGCGCGTCGCCGTCCGCGGCCGGCTCGGCCTGCGCGCCCAGCAGTTCGGGATTGTCGGCTTCGAGCACGGCCTGGATCGTCGCCCGCGCGTGATGCGCGCCGCATCCAAGGCAGGTCACGCCGTTGATTCCGCCGTGCAGCTCGATCACGTCGCCGCTGCCCGCGCGCTGATGCAGGCCGTCGACGTTCTGCGTGACGAGGCGCTCGATCCGGCCCGCGTCACCGAGCCGCGCCAGCGCGACATGCGATCCGTTCGGCCGCGCGCGGCCGACGACGGGCCAGCCGATCATGCTGCGCGCCCAGTAGCGCCGCCGCGCGGCATCGGAGCCGAGGAATTCGTGGAGCTGGATCGGCGGCGAGCGCATCCATTGGCCGTTGCGGTCGCGATAGCCGGGAATGCCGGAATCGGTGCTGATGCCCGCGCCGGTCAGCACGAGCAGGCGCGGATGACGCTCGACGAACGTGTGCAGCGCATCGAGCGCGGCCGGATCGACGCCAGCGGTTGAGGGGTCGTGCAGGACTTTATCGTTCATGTTGGCAACGCGTGATCGGGTGCGCCGGCAGGCCGTGCGCCCGCACGGGCGGCCAGGCACGCCAGCACATGATACAGAACGCCGCGCGATCTGGCGGGCGCCCCCGCGGCAAACCGGCGCACAAAAAAAGACGCCCATCGCCACTCGGCGACGGGCGCTTCAACAATTGATCCATCGGGGTAGTGGATCAACTGACAGCACAACGTTGCGGCGCCCGCCATGCCGAGCATGAAGGACGCATTCCCCGGACTACGCGTGTTCCGTGATGCCGCGCGCATCGCTGCGTTACCGGCTTGCCGATCCGCCCCGGCGCCTCGAACGCGTCACGCCGATGCCATACACGGCGCGCGAACGCATCCGCCGCGCGACGACTTGCGTTGCGCCATGGCATGACGATCCGGGATCCAGGCCGGGGCCATCCGCCCGCGTTCGCGGTTCATCCCCGACGGCCGACCGGGACCGGTCGGCCTCGTGCGTCACGCATGCACGTCGTCGTTCAGAACGAACCCGATTGCTCGGATGGAACGGAAAGCCGCCCGCTCACGTCGCCGCAATCAACGGCGAAGCGAACACCCTGGCAGGTCGGCGATTCATGTTTGCAACACGACATGTTGCATTTCGGTCTTTTTTCATTCTCTTGTCCCCGTCTTCGATACGTCCGACCCACTGAAGCGATTGCCGGGCCGACTGCGCCCGCGATCGCGCTCACGGCCCCTACAGATATGCAAGGAGCGCACCATGCTTCACGCCGCAAGGCCGCGCGGGCGGATACGCGGCTGCCGGCGCGAATCGCGCACCAGCAGAAAGCGTGAACGTTTCGAAACTGAAACGCGGGGGGGTGGCGTCCGGTCGAGGACGTCCGGTCGTGCCTGCCTGCGCGGCGCTCACTCACGCCCCGGGCCGCGATCGCGGCGTTGCATCTGCGTGCCATCGCCGGCCGGCTTACAATCGCCCCACAATGGCCGCCCGCACATGAGCGCATGTGCGGGCCGGATCTTGCCTCGCGCGCGCGGCGCTTCGCCGCCTGACCGGAGACCCCACCCGACGCATGACCGACGCAAACGACTGGCTGGATATCGACTACCGGACGCTGTTCCGGCTGCGCCCGGATCGCCGAATCGAACGCGAGAACGATCCCGGCTGCTCGCCCGGGCCGCGCTTCTGGCTGGGCCGATGCGCATGCGGCACGCTGGCGGGCGTCCGCGCCGACGTGTCTGCGGACCTTGCGGACGAACTGACGCGCATGGCCGACAGCGAGCCGCCGTTGTCGGACAGCGTTCAGCCTGCGCATCTCGAACGCTATCTCGCGCAGCTCGCGCCTGTTTCGCACTGGAACATCGGCCTCGTGTACGCGCTGCCGAACGCGCTTGAATTCGACACCGGCGCGCACGTCGCGCTGGTCGACGGCAACAGCGACGCAGGCCGGCAATTGCGGCAATCGCTGTCCGCGCACGGAATGCCCGACGGCCTGCGCTCGATGGGCTTGTGCAGCATCGCCGATTTGTGGGCGCCGTGGTGCGCGGCTGTCGTCGACGGCGAAGTCGTGTCGGTCGCGTTTGCCGCGCGGCTGTCCGATACCGGCGCCGAACTCGGTCTCGCAACGGCCCCGGCGTTCCGCGGGCGCGGCCTCGCGGCAGCCGTTACCGCCGCGTGGTCGCGGTTGCCGTCGCTTCGCACGCGCACGCTGTTCTACAGCACCGACCGCGACAACCGCGCGTCGCAACGCGTGGCGTCACGCCTCGGGCTCGCGCTGCGCGGCACGACGCTGCGGGTCACGTAGCACCGGAGGGGACGGCACGGGCCGCCCCGCTCGCGCGTGACACAAACACGCTAGCATTCCGACACGGCACCCCACACGTGCGCCCTGCCTCGCCCCAAAGGATCCGACATGCCCCCCCTCGCTCCCGCCCGCCCCGACGTCACGCATCGCGTGTTTTGCACCGGGCGGCTGTCGATCGGCCTCACGCTTCCGCTGCTGCGCAGCGGCCAGATCGTCGCCGACTTCGACGAACAGCTCGAACTCGCCGCGCTGGCCGATACGCTCGGCTTTCGTGCGCTGTGGATTCGCGACGTGCCGCTGAACAGCGCCGACTATCCCGATCCGGTCGGCCATCTCGACCCGTGGGTGCTGCTCGGCGCACTGGCGGCGCGCACGCGCCGGATCGTGCTCGCCAGCGGCGCGATCGTGCTGCCGCTGCGTCATCCGCTGCATATCGCGAAAGGCGCGCTGTCGGTCGCGACGCTGTCGGGCGGACGCTTCATCCTCGGGCTCGGCTCCGGCGACCGGCCGCCCGAATACGCGGCGTTCGGCGTCGACGCGGAAACGCGGCGCGACCGCTATCGCGCGCACTGGGACGTCGTCGCGGCCGCGCTCGGCCTGCCGTCGCGCGTATTGCCCGACGAAGCGCCGCCCGATGCGCCCGAATTCACGCTGCTGCCGCGTGGCGACGACGCGGTGCCGATGCTTGCCGTCGGCTCGGGCGGACAAAGCGTCGACTGGATCGCACGGCATTCGATCGGCTGGATGACGTATCACCGCGATCCGGAAACGCAGCGCGCACGCTATTCGATGTGGCGCGCGGCGGTCGACCGGCTCGCTTCGCCGGACTTTCGTGCATTCGGCGTGTCGATGCGGCTCGATCTCGCCGCGGACCCCGATGCGCCGGCCACCGCGCTGCCGCTCGGTTACGCAACCGGGCGCCGCGCGTTGGTCGACATCCTGCGGGACATGCGTGCCGCGGGTACGCATCATGTCACGCTGAACCCAGGATCGGACCGGCCCGTACGGGAAGTCATCGAAGAAATCGCGGAGCACGTGCTGCCGTTCTTTCATGACGAAAATGCCTGATTCATCAGGAATCCGAATCCACTTGATGCGATACACAGGCCGATCGTGACCGGACGAACGCTCACGTAACGATGCGCCGCGCGCCGGTGCCGGTGCCGGCGCCTGCCAACACGCGCTACAGGCGCCTAACGACCGGGCACGCAGGCTGCTCCCGCATTCCGGTCGGTCGCACGCCTGCGTCCGGCACCTGCCTGCGCGAACGCGCCGCCAACGCCCGCGCCGCCTCGCGCATGCCCGATTCGAATCGTCGTCGACGGAACTATTCGGTCCCGATCGCGATCATGTTAACTTCCGTCCATCGTTCAGCCTGGCGGGCCGCGTGCCGATGCGCGCCCGCATGCCCACTCCATGCGACATTTCCTTCTCGGCTGGCTGCTTGCCGCCTTCGTCTCGGCCGCCCATGCGGCCGCCCCCGCCCCGGCCGCGGCGTCGGCCGCCTCCGGCACCGCGCCCGCCCTGACGCCGCAACAGGCCCAGCAGGCACTCAATGTGCTCGAAAACCCGCGCGATCGCGCGCAAGTCGAAACGACGCTGCGCGCGATCGCAGCCGTCGGCGCCTTGAGTGCGCCTGCGGTCGCGGCCAGCGAAGCGGCCGCCGCCAGCGGCGCATCGGCTGCCGCCGCCCCGACCGCACTCACATCGAACGGACTCGCATCGCTGCTCGTCCGCCAGGGATCGCGCTGGACCACCGAAATCGGCGGCGCACTGAAGGAGTCGCTACGCTCGCTGCTCGATATCGGTTCGGTAGGAAGCTGGTGGCATGACAGGCTCGTGCGCGCCGACGAGCGCGCGAATCTCACGCACGCGATCTGGATCATGCTCGCCGTGCTCGCGCCGGCGCTCTTCGTCGAATGGCTCGCGAAGCGGCTGCTGCGACGCGCGCTGGCCGCGGTGGCCGCACGGCGCGGCGACGCATCGCGCCAAACAGCATCCGATCCCGCCGCACCGGACGCGGACGACGCGGAGCCGGCAGACACCGCCCCCCCGCCCGACGCTGCCGGCGCCGACACGCCGGACGCAGCCCCCTCGGCGTCGCCTGGACGAGGCCACGCGCGGCGGCACACCACACTGCTGCACCGGATGCCGCGCGCGCTCGTCAGCCTCGCGCTGCGCGTGGTGCCGCTGCTCGTGTTCGTCGGTGCAGCGAGCCTGACGATGTCGCTGATCGATGACGCAGGCACGCCGGTCGAATCCGCACTCGAAGCATTGATCGACATCTACGTGATCTGCCGGCTCGTCACGATCGTCAGCCGGCTGTTCTTCCAGCCCGATGCGCGGCAGTTGCGCCTCGTGCACATCAGCGACGCATGGGCCGATTTCGCGCAACGCTCGATCGCGCGGATCGCGATCGTGGTCGGCGCGTGCACGGCGGCCGTCGAGATCGCCGCGAACTTCGGCCTCAGCGAAGCCGGCCATGTCGCGCTGCTGAAGGCCGTCGCGCTCGTCGGGCACCTGATGATCTCGGTGCTGATCCTCCAGTGCCGCCAGCCGGTCGCGGCACGGATCCGTGCCGCCGGCGCCGACCGGCCGGCCTTCGCGGTCGTCGGCAACGCGCTCGCGGATGCCTGGGCGCCCGTATCGGTCTTCATCGTGATGGCCCTGTGGTTCGTCTGGGCGCTCGACGTCCACAACGGCTACCGCGTGCTGATCACTCTTGGCGGCCGTTCGATCGCCGTGATGATCGCGATGCGAATGGTGTCGATCGTCGTGTTCGGCGCGCTCGCGCGGCTGTTCCAGGGCCGCGACGAAGACCGCACGCTCGTCCATCTGCACGCGTACCGCTATTACCCGCTGCTGCGCCAGATCGTGTCGGGGGCGATCGGCATCGTGACCGTCGTGCTGCTGCTGCAGATCTGGGGCGTACCGGTCTTCCGCGCGTTCGAGACGGGCACGATCGGCCACCGGCTCGCGTCCGCGCTGGTGACGATCGCGATCGCGGCGATCGTCGCGCTCGTCGTGTGGGAAGCGGCCAACATCGCGATCGAACGCCGCCTGCAGCGCTGGACGCGCGAAGGCAACCTGGTGCGCGCGGCGCGGCTGCGCACGCTGCTACCGATGCTGCGTTCGCTGCTGTTCGTGATGATCGCGCTCGTCGTCGTGCTGACGGGCCTCAGCGAACTCGGCGTGAACGTCGGCCCGCTGCTGGCCGGCGCCAGCATCTTCGGCGTCGCGCTCGGTTTCGGCTCGCAGAAGCTCGTGCAGGACTTCATCACCGGGATCTTCCTGCTGATGGAGAACGCCATGCAGGTCGGCGACTGGGTCACGCTCGCCGGCGTGTCGGGCACGGTCGAATACCTGTCGATCCGTACCGTGCGGCTGCGCGCGGGCGACGGATCGCTGTACACGATCCCGTTCAGCTCGGTGACGACCGTCAACAACACGAATCGCGGGCTCGGCAACGCGGCCGTCAAGGTCAGCATCGCGTACGGCGAGGACATCGATCGCGCGATTGCGACGCTCAAGGAAATCGGCGCCGCATTGCGCGACGATCCGAAGTACCACGACGGCATCCTGTCGGACTTCAGCTACTGGGGCATCGACCAGGTCGACGGCGCGGCGCTCGCGCTGGCCGGACAGATGCAGTGCACGGACGCGACGCGCTGGAGCGTGCAGCGCGAATTCAACCGGCGGATCGCGGAGACGTTCCGCGAACGCGGCATCCGGATCGCCAATCCGCAGCGCAGCCTGGTGGCCTATGCGGACGGATCCCGGCCTGCCGGCAATGGTGAAGGCGAGCACGCCACCGACAACGGCAACGCGCCGGCAACGGCAGCCCGGCCGCCGTCGCCCGGCAACGGGGAGCACAAGCCGGGCTGACCATTCAAGGCGCGTGACGCGCCGTGCTCAACGCGCGGCGGGTTTCTTCACGCGCCCCGCGCTGTTCGCCGCGGGCGTTGCCGCCCCCGGTTTCGCCGTGCGTTTCGACGCGGCGGAACCCTGCCCGCGCTTCGCCACGGTTTCCGAGCCGGCCGCCGGCACATCGCGCTGCGCATGCCATTGTTCGAGCAGCACGCGCGTCTGGTCGGTAATCGTCTCGATCAGCAACGCCGCGCGTTCTCCCTCGAAAGCCTCCCAGTCGAGCAACTGCAGCGCCGAACGCTGCGCGATATGGAACACCGTGAGCTGCCCGAACAGGCTCAGCGCGCGCAACCGCGTGACAGGATCGTCGCCCGGCCGCCCCGAGATGCGGCCGATCAGTTCGGCGCTCACGTCGTTCAGCGGCTTGCGCATGCGCGTCATCAGGATTTCGCTCGCGCTCGCCGGTTCCTGACCGCCCTGCTCGCGCGCGAAGAACATCCGCTGGTTCATCGTCTTCGGCGCGGTAAACATCCGGTCCGACAGCGCGCGCAGCAGCCCGATGAACGCGTCGACCAGCACGTCGACGTCCGCGTCCGCATCGAGCATCGCCCACGCATGGCCGACCGCCGGCGCGAACACTTCCCAGCCGTTCTCGGCAATCGTCTCGACACACGCGCGGTACACGCCTTCCTTGTTCTCAAAGTAGTACTGGAGCGCCGGCGCGTTCACCCCCGCCATCGCGGCGATCTCGCGCGTCGACGCGCCCGCGAACCCGCGTTCGCCGAACAGCTCGATCGCCGCCTCGATGATCCGCTGGCGCGTTTCGTCGCCGCGCGCGTAGCCGCCCGCCGACGTGCGGCGCAGCTTCTTCGCTTCGTTCATGCCTTCCTCGTCATTCGCTCGATCGACATTCTACTTGACACAATTTTATCAACTGGAATAATTCTTCCACTTGGAATAAATTGGACTCAGCATGTCGACGCCGCAAGACCCGCCACAGAAAGCAGATCGTCAGGAAAACGGAACAACGTCGCGCAACGGGAACGGCGGAACAAAGCGGCGCATCCTGCTCATTGCCGCCGTGCTCGCGGCCATCGGCGGCGCCGTCTGGCTCGGCCGCTGGTGGACGGTCGGCCGCTTCATCGAAAGCACCAACGACGCGTACCTGCAGGCGGACAGCATGACTGCCGCGCCGAAAGTCGCCGGCTACGTGACCGATGTCTACGTGCGCGACAACCAGCCCGTGAAGGCCGGCGATCCGCTCGTGCGGCTCGACGTGCGCCAGTACCAGGTTGCGCTCGCGCAATCGCTCGCGACCGTCGACGCCCGCCGCGCGGATATCGCGCGCGCAGAAGCCGACATCAGCCAGCAGCACGCGAATCTCGAACAGGCCGATGCGCAGGCGAAGGTGTCGCGAATCAACGCGCAGCACGCGAGCGACGAATACACGCGCTATGCACCGCTCGCGGCGACCGGCGCGGAAACGCACGAACGCGTCGCCGACCTGAAGAGCACGCGCGACCAGGCAGCCGCGACGCTGGCCGCGAACAACGCGTCGATCGCCGCCGCGCGCACGCAGATCGCGTCGTTCACCGCGCAGCGCCAGCAGGCGCGCGCACAGCTCGAGGCCGCGCAGGCCAGCGCCGCGCAGGCGCAACTCGATCTCGACAACACGACCGTCCGCAGCACGCTCGCCGGTCGCGTCGGCGATCGCACGGTGCGCGTCGGCCAGTACGTGCAGCCCGGCACGCGGCTGCTGACCGTCGTGCCGGTCGACTCGATCTATCTCGTCGCGAACTTCAAGGAAACGCAGATCGGCAACATGCGCATCGGCCAGCCCGTCGAACTGCATGTCGATGCGCTGCCGGACGGCGCACTGTCCGGCGTCGTCGACAGCTTCGCGCCCGGCACCGGCGCGCAGTTCGCGCTGCTGCCGCCCGAGAACGCGACCGGCAATTTCACGAAGATCGTCCAGCGCGTGCCCGTGCGCATCCGCCTTGCCGCCGATGCGCGCGCACAACGCATGCTGCTGCCGGGGCTGTCCGTGACGGTCGACGTCGATACCCGTTCGGTCCGCGACGAGAAGCGCCATGGCTGACACCCCCGTCACGATGCCCGCGCCGCCGCACGAAGGCCGCGCGAGCGTGACCGACTGGATCGCGGTTGCTGCCGGCGCGCTCGGCGCACTGATGGCGACGCTCGACATCTCGATCACGAACTCCGCGCTGCCGCAGATCCAGGGCGAAATTGGCGCGACGGGCACCGAAGGCACGTGGATCTCGACCGGCTACCTGATGTCGGAAATCGTGATGATCCCGCTCGCCGCATGGCTCACGCGTGTGTTCGGGCTGCGCAATTTCCTGCTGACGAACTCCGCGCTGTTCATCGCGTTCTCGATGATGTGCGGCTGGTCGCATTCGCTGCCGATGATGATCGCCGGCCGGATCGGCCAGGGCTTCACGGGCGGCGCGCTGATTCCGACCGCGCAGACCATCATCCGCACGCGGCTGCCGCTGTCGCAACTGCCGGTCGGGATGACGCTGTTCGGCCTGATCGTGCTGCTCGGGCCGCTGTTCGGCCCCGTGCTCGGCGGCTGGCTCGCGGAGAACGTGAACTGGAGCTGGTGCTTCTTCCTGAACCTGCCCGTGTGCCTGCTGCTGATGGCGTTGCTGGTGTTCGGGCTGCCGTCGGACCGACCTCAATGGCACTCGTTCTTCAACGCGGACTGGCTCGGCATCCTCGGCCTCGCGATCGGCCTGAGTTCGCTCACCGTCGTGCTCGAGGAAGGCCAGCGCGAACGCTGGTTCGAATCGCAGATGATCGTCACGCTGAGCATCGTGTCGTTTGCCGGAATGGTCCTGATCGCGCTGTCGCAGCGCTTCGCGAAGCGGCCGATCATGCGGCTGTCGCTGATGCGCAACCCGCGCTACGCGAGCGTGATCGTGATCGTGTCCGCGGTCGGCGCCGGGCTGTACGGCGTGTCCTACCTGCTGCCTCAGTTTCTCGCGATCGTCGCCGGCTACAACGCGGAACAGGCCGGCGCGATCATGCTGCTATCGGGGCTGCCTGCCTTTCTCGTGATGCCGATCCTGCCGCGCCTGCTCGGCAAGGTCGATTTCCGCATTCTCGTGATCTCGGGGCTGCTGCTGTTCTGCCTGAGCTGCATGCTCGACATCAGCCTGACCGCGCAGAGCGTCGGCCATGACTTCGTGTGGTCGCAGCTGATCCGCGGCGTCGCGCAGATGCTCGCGATGATGCCGCTCAACCAGGCATCGATGGCGGCCGTCGCACGCGAAGACTCGGGCGATGCGGCCGGGCTCTACAACATGGCGCGCAATCTCGGCGGCTCGATCGGGCTCGCGATCATCGGCACCGTGATCGACCGGCGCACGACCTTCCATACGGCCGCGCTCCGCGAATCGGTGACCGCGAACTCGCTGATCGGGCAGGATCGATTGTCCGCCTATGCGGCCAACTGGTTCGCACACACCGGCGACCTCGCGTATTCGAACATGCGCGCGCTCGGGCAACTGGCGCAGCAGATCCAGATCCAGGCCGTCGTGATGACCTACTCCGAAACCTTCTATCTGCTGGGCCTCGCGCTGCTCGCCTGCGTGCCGCTCGCGCTGCTGCTGAGAACGCCGCGCGGGCCGCAACCGATGTCGTCCGGCCATTGAACCGTCTTACGCGATGAAACCCTTCTCCCTGCCCCGCCACCCTGTGCTCACGTTGTGCGCGGCCGCGTGCCTGCTCGCCGGCTGCACGGTCGGCCCCGACTACCCCGGCGCGCCCGCCGCACCCGATGCACCGGCCTTCGTGCGCGCGCCGGCTGCCGGCATCGATGCCACCGCGCCCGCGCCGAGCGCGTGGTGGCATGCGTTGAACGATCGCCAGCTCGACGACCTGATCACTGCCGCGCTCGTGTACAACCCCGATCTGCACGCCGCGCAGGCACGCTTGCGCGCCGCGCGCGCGCAGCTCTCGCAACAGCGCGCGGCGCAGCTGCCAAAATCGTCGGCCACCGTCGCGGCCATCCGCATGCGCGAACCGGACGTCAGCGCGCTCGGCTCACTGCTGCCGTCCAACGGCTCGAACCAGTCGGGCGGCACGTCGCCGTCGCTCGGCGGCTCGGGGCCGTTGCAGCTCTATTCGGCGGGCTTCGACGCAACCTGGGAAATCGACCTGTTCGGCGGCACGCGGCGCGCGGTCGAAGCGGCGTCCGCACAGGCCGAAGCGGTCGATGCGGACCTCGCCGATACGCAGGTGTCGATCGCGGCCGAAGTCGCGAATGCGTATGTCGACCTGCGCGACCAGCAGCAACGGCTCGCGCTGTCGCAGCGTACCGCCGGGTTGCAGCAGAAAATGCTCGAACTCACGCAGCAGCGCCGCGCGCGCGGCGTCGCGGCCGATGCGGACCTCGAACGCCTGACGACGCAGGTCGAAAACACGCGTGCGTCGCTGATCCCGCTCGACGCGCAAGTCACCGAATCGCTCGACCGGCTCGCGATCCTGACGGGCCGCGCGCCGGGCGCGCTCGACGCCGCGCTGTCGACACCGGATGCCCCGCTGCCGACGCTGCCCGGCACCGTCGCGATCGGCGATCCGGCCACGCTGCTGAAACAGCGTCCCGACATTCGCGCGGCCGAACGCCGGCTCGCCTCGAGCAATGCGCAGATCGGCGAGCATGTCGCCGACTATTTCCCGAAGGTGACGCTGCTCGGCGATCTCGGCTTCAGCGCGACGGACCCCGGCCATCTGTTCCGCAAGCAGAATTTCACGTGGGTCGGTGCGCCGTACCTGCAATGGAACATCCTCGATTTCGGGCGCACACGCGGCGCAGTGCGGGCAGCCGAAGCATCGCGTGACGAAGCGGAAGCCAACTATCAGAAAGCCGTGCTCGGTGCATTGCAGGATGCCAACACCGCATTGCAGCGTTACGGGCATCAGCGCGAACACGTCGTCGCGTTGACGAAGGTGCAAACGTCGGCCGTGCGTTCGCGCTCGCTGATGGACCAGCGCTATCGCGCGGGCGTCGCGTCGATGATCGACCTGCTCGATACGCAACGCGAAGCGCTGTCCGCGCAACAGAACGTGATTGCGGGGCAAGCCGAGCTGATCAAGGACTACGTGTCGCTGCAAAAGAGCCTCGGGCTCGGCTGGCAGACGAACGCCGCGTGACGGCGCCGGCGCGCATGATGCACGATCGACGCATCATGCGTGCCGCAATCATTCATTGCGCACGCAACAATACAGATTCGTTTCGTCCGCAACGAACGGGCTCTCGCCGTGTCGATTCCGCCGCTATCGACGACATATCGAATATCAATTAGCCAATCCCCTGACGATCTCTTCTAATTCAGTCGGCTTCCCCACCACCGATCGGATTCAAGGAGTTCCATCGTCATGTCCTCATCCTCCAATCGCGTGCTGCGGCACGCAGTTGCCGCCATCTGCGTTGCCCTCTCCGCTTCTCCGTATGCCGCCGAACTCACGCGCGACACCGGCGCACCCATCGGCGACAACCAGAATTCGCAGACGGCCGGCCCGGCCGGCCCCGTGCTCCTGCAGGACTCCGCGCTCATCGAAAAACTGCAGCGCTTCGACCGCGAGCGCATTCCGGAACGTGTCGTGCATGCGCGCGGCACCGGCGCATTCGGCGAGTTCGTCCCGAGCGCCGACCTCTCCGACCTGACGAAAGCGAAGGTCTTCACGCCGGGCACCCGCACACCGGTGTTCGTGCGCTTTTCCACCGTGATGGGCTATCGCGGCTCGCCCGAGCAGGCACGCGACCCGCGCGGCTTCGCGGTGAAGTTCTATACGCAGCAGGGCAACTGGGACATGGTCGGCATCAACTTGCCCGTGTTCTTCATTCGCGACGGCATCAAGTTCCCCGACTTCGTTCACGCGAACAAGCCAAGCGCCGTGACCGGCGTGCAGGATCCGAACCTCGCGTTCGACTTCTTCGCGCACACGCCCGAAGCGACCCACATGCTGACGATGCTGTACTCGAACGCGGGCATGCCCGATTCGTATCGCCACATGGACGGCTTCGCGGTGCATGCGTTCAAGTTCGTCAACGCGCAAGGCGACGTGCACTACGTGAAGTTCCACTGGAAGAGCCAGCAAGGCGTGCATGGCCTGCGTCCGCAGGACATCGCCGCTTCGATCGGGCGCGACTGGAACATGATGACGAACGACCTGTACGGCACGCTCAAACAAGGCGATTTCCCGAAATGGGATCTGTATGTGCAGGTGCTCGCGCCGAAGGACCTGAACCGCTTCGACTTCGACGCACTCGACGACACGAAGGTCTGGGCTGGCGTACCTGAACGCAAGGTCGGCACGATGACGCTCAATCGCGTGCCCGACAACTACTTCCAGTCGACCGAGGAATCGGCGTTCGCACCGTCGCGGCTCGTGCCGGGCATCGAGCCGTCCGAAGACCGGATGCTGCAGGATCGTCTGTTCGCGTACGCCGACACGCAGATGTACCGGCTCGGCGCGAACTACATGGACCTGCCGGTCAACCGCCCTGTCGTGCCAGTGGTCAACAACAACCAGGACGGCAAGATGAATGCCGGCGACCGCAAGGGCGAAGTGAACTACGAGCCGTCGACACAGCGCGAGCTTGCGCAGGATCCGCAGTACAAGTCCGTGCGCATGGCGCTCAACGGCACGACGCAACAGGAAGCGATCCACAAGAAGCTGCTGTTCCGTCAGGCCGGCGAGTACTACCGCGGCCTGTCGCAGCAGGACAAGGACGATCTCGTCACTGCGTTGTCCGGCGATCTTGGCCAGGTGAAGAACGCGCAAAACCAGTACGCGATGCTGTCGTACTTCTACAAGGCCGATGCGGACTACGGCACGCGTCTCGCGCAAGCCGTTCACGCAAATGTCCAGCAGGTGCAGTCGCTCGCGGCGAAGCTGAGCGAGAACTGATCCCGCGACGCCGGTCGCTGCCGACGTGCGCGGTTGTGCCGCGCACGTCGGCCTGACTTCTTCATCAGGACACCCCCATGCGCTCAGAACGCTTCACACGCGCGATCCGCGCGGCTGCAATGACTGTGGCGCTGGCCGCGATCGCCGGCTGCGCGCACCTGCCCGACCAGCCGACGTACGGCAAGGCCGATCCCGCCGCACTGCGCCGCTACGACGGCGACTGGTTCGACGCTGCGCGCGTCGGACGCGTCGATATCCTGCGCGCGTTGCGCGACGCCGGCTATCCCGTCGACGCCACCGACAGCCACGGCTATACGGCCGTGATACTCGCGTCGTACGACGGCCAGCCTGCCGCGCTCGACTACCTGCTGTCGGCCGGCGCCAACGCGTGCATCGGCGATCGCCACGGCAATACGGCGCTGATGGGTGCGCTCTTCAGGAACGCGCCCGACATCGCCCGGCGCCTGCTCGACACGCGTTGCCCGATCGATCAGACGAACGGCGCCGGCGAAACCGCGCTGGGGTTCGCGACGCTCTTCAATCGCTTCGAACTGATTCCGCTGCTCGTCGCGCATGGCGCAAATCCGAACCATGTCGACCGGCGCGGACAGTCGCTGCTGCAGCTTGCGCTGACGCACGACAACACTTACGCCGCGGATGCGCTGCGGCAAGCCGGTGCCAGGCAGTAGCGCGGCCGGCCGGCAGGCAGATCGGCCGGCCACTCGATGGCCTCGTTCCGGACAATGCGGCGCCAACCGAGCCGGCCGCCTATTCACGCTCGTGACCGGCATCGCCGAGGCACTTTTGTCCGGAAATGCCCACGACTCGCTGCATGCATATCTCGTAAAATACGGACCGACGAAGCACGACGATCGTCAACACCACAGTCGACATCGAGGCCAGCCGGCCGAAGCAAGTATCGATTCATGGTGTCGCGTCGGCACACCGATTCATCCCCCCACACAGGTTGCAACTTGAAGTCGCATCACCATTCACTCCGTCTCCGCCTGCCGACGCTCGTCGCAGCCTTCGCATCGTGTGTCGCCATGTCGACGGGGCACGCCGCCGCCAGCCCATCGCCCAACGTCCGCGCCGCATCGTGGATCGTCGTCGACGGCGAGTCGGGCCAGACGCTCGTCGAACATGACGCCGACGCCGAACGCCAGCCCGCCTCGCTCACCAAGCTGATGACGGCCTATCTCGTGCTCGACGCGCTCAAGCACGGCACCGTGCGATGGGACGAGAAGCTGGCCGTCGACGCGGCCGACATCGGTTCGGTCGGCAACGATGAAGCACGGATGTATCTCGTGCCCGGCCAGCATGTCCCGGTGAAGGAACTCGTCCTGGGTCTCATCGCGGCGTCCGCGAACGACGCGGCACTGGTGCTCGCGAAGCGCATCGGCGGCTCGCCCGAAGGGTTCGAGCAGAAGATGAACGCGATGGCGCACCAGCTCGGGATGAACCACACGCACTACACGACGCCGTCCGGCATCACGACGCAGGGGAACACCACGACGGCACGCGACCTGTCGGTGCTGGCGTTGCGCCTGACGAACGATTTTCCGGAGTACTACACCTTCTCGTCCGAGCAGAATTTCTCGTACGGCTCATTCCGCAAGCGCAACAAGAACTGGCTGCTCGGAAAGGATCCTTCCGTCGACGGGATGAAGACCGGCCACACGCAAGCGGCTGGCTACTGCATCGTGGCCACTGCGAAGCGCCGGCAAGCATCTCCGCCGATGACGCGACGCGTATTCGCGGTCGTGCTCGGGGCGCCCACGGCGAACGACCGGATCGTCGGCGCCGGCAAACTGCTGAACTATGGATTCTCGGCATACAACGATCAGCCGGCCGCCGGCAGTTCCGGGGCGCACGTGGTTACGCAGAGGGTGCAGTAAGACGTTCGCTCACCATCGGTGAACACCTGCGCACTCAGAAAAACTCGTCGAGCAGCCGATAGAACGCAATCCGGTCGGGATCGGGGTGTTCGATCCCGTACCGCGTGAAGAAACGCGCGACCCATTCGCTGCCCAGATCCGCTTCGATATCGCGCGCCGCCAGCGCCAGATCCTGATAACGATCGGCCACCCCCAGGCGTCCGCAGTCGATGAAGCCGGAGAAGCGGCCGTCGTCGGCCATGAGGTTGGGCAGGCACGCGTCGCCGTGCGTGACGACCCTGTCCTCGGTCGACGGCCGGTGCGCGAGAAGCCTCGCGAACAGTGCGTCGAGCGGCACGCCCGCATTCGTGTCGTCGAGGTTGTCCTCGTCGGCAAGCCCCGCATGCATCCGCGCGCGGGCCCGCTCGATGCGATGCGCGGCGCCGTGATCGAACGGGCACGCGGCCGGATCGAGCCGATGCAGCGCACGCAGCGCGTCGGCCATGATCGCCACCTTCTCGGCCGGCGCGAGCTGCGCCGTTTCGAGGTTGTCGCCGCGCACGGCGCTCAGCAGCATCCACTCGCGCCCCGCCGCCGACGCCACGTCGAGCACCTGCGCGCCCGGCAGGCCCGTGCTCGCCAGCCAGCGCAGCCGCGCCGCCTCGTCGCGCAATTCGCCCAGCGGCCCCGCGGGCGCCGTCTTCACGAACCGGCGTGAGCCGTCGCGCGCATCGAGCCGGAACACGACGGCGTCCGACTGGCCGTCCGTCTGTCGCGTCCATCGGCAGCCGGCCAGCCTGGCCTGCCACGCCACCGGCACGTCCTTGCCGAGCGGGTCGTTATCGATCACGTCGCGGTCGATCCTCGTTGACTGGGCCGACAGGCGGAATGCCGACGACACCGCGCGCATGATACAGCGCCGCGCCCATTCGTCCGACCATTCCGGCGCTCGCTAACACCCTCTTTTCGATTCCTTTCGCCGGCTCCATCGAATCTCCATCTTTCCGCATAAAAGCCCCCAACTAATCCACGCAAACTCCGCCCCGTCAAAGCAGGCAGTGGGCTGCCTGCGTTTCCTGGAGTCGCGATGAAAAATCAGAAACGATGCTGCTACAGCGCGGTATGCGCGCTGGTGGCGGCAATGCTGGCGGGCTGCGGGCCCTCCGAACAGCAGGCCGCCGCACCGGCCACCCCGGTTGCGGCCATGACCGTGGCAGCCACGCCCCTCGACGTCACCGAGGATCTGCCGGGCCGCGTCGCGGCCGTGCGGGTGGCCGAGATCCGGCCGCAGGTGAGCGGCATCGTGCAGCGCCGCCTGTTCGAACAAGGCACCGAAGTACGCATGGGCCAGCCGCTGTTCCAGATCAATCCGGCCCCGTTCAAGGCTGAAATGGACACGGCCGCGGCATCGCTGCAGCGTGCGCAGGCCGCGCTCGAACGCGCCAAGGTGCAGACGGCCCGCTTCAAGCCGCTCGTCGAAGCCGACGCGATCAGTCGCCAGGTGTACGACGACGCCGTCTCGCAACGCGACCAGGCCGCTGCCGACGTGGCGCAGGCCCGCGCGACGCTCGCGCGCCGCCAGCTCGACTTGAAGTTCGCGACCGTTGAAGCGCCGATCGCCGGCCGCATCGACCAGGCGCTCGTGACCGAAGGCGCGCTGGTGGCGAGCGGCGACAGCCAGCCGATGGCGCGCATCCAGCAGATCGACCAGGTCTACGTGGACGTGCGCCAGCCCGCCGCGTCGCTCGAATCGTTGCGCGGCGCACTTGCGGCGCAACCGCGAACGTCGGACAGCAACGGCCTGCCGGTCGACGTGCTGCGCGACGACGACACGCGTTACGACGTGAAGGGCCGCATGCTGTTCTCGGGCGTCAACGTCGATCCGGGCACCGGCGACGTGCTGCTGCGCGTGCTGGTCGACAACCCGAAACGCCAGCTGCTGCCGGGCATGTACGTGCGTGCCCGCATTCCGCGCGCGCACTACGCGAACGCGGTGATGGTGCCGCAACAGGCGGTCGTACGCGCCGGCGGCAAGCCGCAGGTATGGGTGCTCGACGCGAAGGGTACCGCGCATCTGAAGGCTGTCGAAGTCGGCGAACTGACGAACCGCAGCTATCGCATCAAGTCGGGCCTGCAGGCCGGCCAGAAGGTCGTCGTCGAAGGCATGGAACGCCTGATCGACGGCGCGCCGGCCGCCGCGACCGACTGGAAGTCGCCTGACGCGGCCGCCACCGCGTCCGCGCACTGAGTCACGAGGAGCCTCCAGTCATGGCTGAATTCTTTATCCGACGCCCGGTGTTTGCCTGGGTGATCGCGCTCTTCATCATCCTGACGGGGCTGATCGCGATCCCGCAACTGCCGGTCGCGCGCTATCCGTCAGTCGCGCCGCCGTCCGTCACGATCACCGCGAGCTACCCCGGCGCCACGCCGCAGACGATGAACGACGGCGTGCTGAGCCTCATCGAGCGCGAACTGTCCGGCGTCAAGAACCTGCTGTACTTCGAATCGTCGGCCGATACGTCCGGCTCTGCGCAGATCACCGTGACGTTCAAGCCCGGCACCAATCCGGAGTTGGCGCAGGTCGACGTGCAGAACAAGATCAAGTCGGTCGAGCCGCGCCTGCCCGCGGCCGTGCGCCAGAACGGGCTGATCGTCGAATCCGCTTCGTCCGGCTTTCTGATGATCGTCGGCCTGCGCTCCGACAACGGCCGCTTCGACGAAAGCGCGCTCGCCGACTACATGGCGCGCAGCGTGTCCGAGGAGCTGCGGCGAGTCGACGGCGTCGGGCGTGTGCTGCAGTTCGGCTCCGAACGCGCGATGCGCATCTGGGTCGATCCGCAGAAGCTGATCAATTTCGGCCTGTCGATGAGCGACCTGACGACCGCGATCGGCCAGCAGAACGTCCAGATCGCACCGGGCAGCCTTGGTGCGCTGCCCGCGCTGCCGGGCCAGCGCGTGACCGTGCCGCTCACCGCGCAGGGCCAGCTCACGACGCCGGAAGAGTTCGCGAAGGTCGTGCTGCGCGCGAACGCGGACGGCTCGAAGGTCGTGCTCGGCGACGTCGCGCGCGTCGAGCTCGGCTCGCAGAACTACACGTTCGTGAGCCGCGAGAACAACAAGCCGGCCACCCTCGCCGGCGTGCAGCTCGCACCGGGCGCCAACGCGGTGAAGACCGCGGACGCGATCCGTGCGCGCATGGCCGAACTGAGCAAGTCGATGCCATCGGGCATGACCTACTCGATCCCGCTCGACACGTCGCCGTTCGTGAAGATCTCGATCGAGAAAGTGCTGCACACGCTGCTCGAAGCGATGGTGCTCGTGTTCCTCGTGATGTACCTGTTCCTGCAGAACGTGCGCTATACGCTGATCCCGGCCATCGTCGCGCCGGTCGCGATGCTCGGTACGTTCACGGTGATGCTGCTGACCGGTTTCTCGATCAACGTGCTGACGATGTTCGGCATGGTGCTCGCGATCGGCATCATCGTCGACGATGCGATCGTCGTCGTCGAGAACGTCGAACGCCTGATGGCCGAGGAAGGACTGTCGCCGAAGGACGCGACGTCGAAGGCGATGAAGGAGATCACCGGCGCGATCGTCGGCGTCACGCTGGTGCTGACCGCGGTGTTCCTGCCGATGGCGATGGCAAGCGGCTCGGTCGGCGTGATCTACAAGCAGTTCACGATGTCGATGGCCGTGTCGATCCTGTTCTCGGCGCTGCTGGCGCTGACGCTCACGCCGGCCCTGTGCGCAACGATGCTCAAGCCGCTCGAACCGGGCCACCACGAAAAGCGCGGCTTCTTCGGCTGGTTCAACCGCCGCTTCGACCGCCTGACGAAATGGTACGAGACGCGCGTCGGCCGCCTGGTCGGCCGCACGGGCCGCGTGATGCTGGTGTTCGTCGCGATTTCGGGCGCGCTGGTGTTCGGCTTCCGCAGCCTGCCATCGTCGTTCCTGCCGGACGAGGACCAGGGCTACTTCATCACCAGCTTTCTGCTGCCCGCAGACGCTACCGCCGAGCGTACGCACGATGTGGTCAAGACGCTGGAGAAGCATCTTGCTTCGCGTCCGGCAATCCAGTCGAGCATTTCCGTGATCGGCTACGGCTTCTCGGGCCAAGGTCCGAACGCGGCGATCAACTGGTCCGTGATGAAGGACTGGAAGAACCGCGGCGGCTCGTCGACGATCGAGGAAGGCATGCTCGCGCAGCAGGCGATGGCCGGCGTAACCGAAGGCACGGTGATGAGCTTGCTGCCGCCGGCGATCGACGAACTCGGCAACAGCTCGGGCTTCTCGATGCGCCTTGAAGACCGCGCCAACCAGGGCACTGCCGCGCTCAAGGCGGCGGAAGCCAAGCTGCTCGAACTCGCCGCGCAAAGCAAGGTCGTGACCGGCGTGTATCCGGACAGCCTGCCGGCCGGCACGAGCATCCGCCTCGAGATCGACCGCGCGAAGGCGCAGGCGCTCGGCGTGTCGTTCACGACGCTCAGCGACACGCTGTCGACCGCAATGGGTTCGACCTACGTGAACGACTTCCCGAACGCAGGCCGCATGCAGCAGGTGATCATCCAGGCCGATGCACCCGCGCGCATGCAGATCGACAACGTGATGAAGCTGTACGTGCGCAACGCAGCCGGCGGCATGGTGCCGATGTCCGAGGTGGTGCGCCCGGTGTGGGCCGAGACGCCGCTGCAGATGGTGCGCTTCAAGGGCTATCCGTCGGCGCGGATCTCGGGCACCGCCGCCCCGGGCCAGTCGAGCGGTGCGGCGATGGCCGAGATGGAGCGTCTCGCCGCGCAACTGCCGCCGGGCTTCGCGGTCGAGTGGACCGGCCAGTCGCTGCAGGAACGCCAGTCGGCGTCGCAGGCGCCGATGCTGATGGCGCTGTCGATGATCGTCGTGTTCCTGGTGCTTGCCGCACTGTACGAAAGCTGGTCGATCCCGCTGTCGGTGATGCTGGTGGTGCCGCTCGGCCTGATCGGCGCGATCGGTGCGGTGCTGCTGCGCGGGATGCCGAACGACGTGTTCTTCAAGGTCGGGATGATCACCGTGATCGGCCTGTCCGCGAAGAACGCGATCCTGATCGTCGAGTTCGCGAAGCAGTTGCGCGAGGAAGGCAAGGGGTTGATCGAAGCGGCCGTGCAGGCGTCGAAGCTGCGCCTGCGCCCGATCCTGATGACCTCGCTCGCGTTCGGCCTCGGTGTCGTGCCGCTGATGATCGCGACCGGCGCCAGCGCCGAAACGCAGCACGCGATCGGTACCGGCGTGTTCGGCGGCATGGTGACCGCCACGGTACTGGCCATTTTCTTCGTCCCTGTTTTCTTTGTGTTCGTGATGAGCATCCAGGAGCGCATCGGCGCATGGCGGGCTTCCCGCAAGCAGCCGGCCACCCCGACTCACGGACAGGAAGGTTGATGCCATGCGATTGCTTATTCTTCCCCTCGTCCTCGCCCTGTCGGCCTGCTCGCTGGCGCCGACGCTGGTCAAACCCTCGATGCCGGTGCCGACGGCCTACACGGCCGCCGCAGCCGCCGACCTCAAGGCCAACGCCGCCGATCTCGGCTGGCGCACGATGTTCGGCGATCGCCGCCTGCAGCGCCTGATCGAGCTGGCGCTCGAGCACAACCGTGACCTGCGCCTGGCGGCGCTGAACGTCGAAGCTGCCGAAGCGCAATACGGCATCCAGCGTTCCGCGCGCCTGCCGTCGATCGGCGCCGGTGCGAACTTCACGCGCCAGCGCACGTCGGACGACACGCAGTCGAGTCCGCCGCTGTTCGGCACGACGCAGAACCAGTACGGCGTGAACCTCGGCATCAGCGCGTTCGAGATCGACCTGTTCGGCCGCGTGAAATCGATGTCGGATGCGGCCTTCGCGCGCTACCTCGCGACCGATCATGGCCGCCGCGCGGTGCAGATCTCGCTGGTCGGCGGCGTCGCGGATGCCTATTTCGCGGAACGCCTCGCGCAGGAGCAACGCCAGTTGTCCGAGCGCACGCTCGCCGACTGGCAGCAGTCGCTCGATCTCGCGCGCCGCCTGAAGGAAGCGCATCAGGCGAGCGGCGTCGACATCGCACAGGCCGAAGGCCAGGTCGCGAGCGCCACGGCCGATCTCGAAGCGCGCACGCGCGCCGTCGAGCAGGCACGCAACGCACTGCGCCTGCTGGTCGGCACCGAGCTGCCGAAGGATCTGCCCGATCCGGTGCCGCTTCAGCAGCAGCCCGTGATGACGCAACTGCCGGCCGGCCTGCCGTCCGAGCTGCTGTTCCGCCGCCCGGATCTCCAGCAGGCCGAACAGAATCTCGTCGCTGCGAATGCCGATATCGGCGCCGCGCGCGCCGCGTTCTTCCCGCGCCTGTCGCTGACGTCGTCGATCGGCTTCCTCAGCCCGGCGATGGGCAGCCTGTTCGACGGCGGACAGCGCACGTGGAGCTTCGCGCCGCAGGTCACGGTGCCGATCTTCCAGGGCGGCCGGCTGCGTTCCGAACTGCGTCTCGCGGAAGTGCGCAAGTCCAGCGCCGTCGCCGAGTACGAACGCTCGATCCAGACCGCGTTCCGCGAAGTGGCCGACGGTCTCGCCGGGCGCGAAACCTTCGGCCGCCAGATCGAAGCGCAGACGCGCGTGGTCGGCTCGGCCGAACGCCGCACCGACCTGTCGAACCTGCGCTATCGCGCGGGCGTCGAAGGACGGCTGGAACTGCTCGATTCGCAGCGGCAGCTCTATTCGGCACGGCAGGCGCTGCTCGACCTGCGCCGCAGCGAGCTCAGCAACGCCGTTGCGCTGTACAAGGCACTCGGCGGCGGCCTGACGGACAAGGACGTCGCGGCGTCGAAGAGCGTGGTGCAGGACTGAACGAACGGCACCGTACCGTCCGGCACGACGGCGGGACGGTACGGTGCAACCCGGCCCGGCAACGGGCTGCCCCGATTGTTCGACATCGCACGGCAAACTCCATGACGAATTCCCTGATACTGATTGCAGAAGACGAGCCCGACATTTCGGACATCCTCGATGCATACCTGAAGCACGACGGCTTTCGCACCTACCGCGTCGCCGACGGTCAGGCGGTGCTCGATGTACAACCGCGCCTGAAGCCCGACCTGATCCTGCTCGACGTGAAGATGCCGCAGAAAAACGGCTGGGCTGTACTCACCGAGCTTCGGCAGCGCGGCAATACGCCCGTCGTCGTCCTCACCGCATTCGACCGCGACCTCGACCGGCTGCAGGCACTGCATGCCGGCGCAGACGACTACATCGTCAAGCCGTTCAACCCGGCCGAGGTCGTCGCGCGGCTGCGCGCGATCCTGCGCCGGTCGGCCGCGCCACCGCCCACACGCGTGCTGCGCGTCGGCGACCTGGAGATCGACACCGACAGCTATCTGGCCCGCGTGCGGACGCGTTCCGCCGAGGTGCCGATCACGCTGACGCTGACGGAGTTCCGGCTGCTCGCGCACATGGCGCGATCGCCGAGCCGCGTGTTCACGCGCGGCGAACTGCTCGATGCGTGCATGGCCGACGTCAGCGCGCTGGAACGCACGGTCGACAGCCACATCTGCAGGCTGCGCAAGAAGCTCGAACAGGCCGGCGCGCCGGGCATGCCCGAAGTGATGCGCGGCGTCGGCTACCGGCTGCGGGGTTTGCAGTGACGCTGCCGGCGCGGCCCGGCCGGCATATCGGGCAGACGATCGGCACGGGCGCGCTCGTCGTCGTGCTGATCGCCTGCACCGTTGCATTCTTCATCTACGCGCTGCATAAGCCGGCCGCGTTGCCGCACGACGCAACGGCCGACGCGATGATCCACAGCGCGTCCACTTACCTTGTGCTCGCGACGGCGCTGCTCGTCTGCCTGCTGACGGCCGCGTTCGACCTCGTCAGGCTGATGCGTCGCACGCTCCGGTCGCTCGACGCGGTTGCGGATTCCGCCGGCCGCATCGCCGCCGGCGATCCGTCGGCGCGCGCAGTTTCCCGCGACGACTGCCCGGCCGACATGTCGCGCTTCATCGAGCACTTCAATGCGATGACTCATCGACTGAAACACGCCCCTTCATCCAATGCGGCCGCCGCCAACGACACCATCCGCCACGACATGCGCACGCCGCTCGCGGATCTCGAAACCCGCCTCGATGCCATCAAGGCGCTCGCCGCCGGCGCCGATGCGCTTTCACGCGACGCGCTGCTGCATCATGTCGACGGGCTATTCCGGCTCGTCGACGATCTTCAGCTAGCCGAACGACCCGCTGCGCTGATACTCGATCTGCAACCGGCGGCACTCGACCGCGAGATCGAACATGCCATCGATTCCGCACGCGACGCGCTTCGAGAAGCGGGGTTCGTCGTCGCTCTGGAGGCCGACACGATCGTCCTGGCCTGCGACGGCGCACGCATCCGGCAGGCCGTGCTCGCGCTGTTCGACGACGTACGGCGCCGCTCCACCCCCGGCAAACTGAAACTCTCCGTCAAAGAACGGCCCGCGGGCGCGATCGTCCGGATCGAAGACCAGGGCACGCGCCGGTTCGACGAAACCGGTCTCGGCGTGTGCGTCGTTCGCACGGTCGTCGAAGCGCACGGCGGACAGGTCCGCCATCTCGCGTCGCTGTGCGGCGATGCCGTCCTCGAATTCGACATCCCGCGACGGGCCCCTGCCATTCGAGCATTTCCTCGATAGCGATTGCCCGTTTCAAAACGCCTCGGAAAGGATCGGCGAGTCACGTTCGGCATTACCTGCCTTGCCGGTTTCGAACATTACAAATAGCCGCCGATCTTTTCAAAATCATTGCGCTTTATTCGATTTAATTTTGTTTCATATAATCAAAAAAAGTTTGACACCCCGCTTTCGTTCTTGATACCGTCCGATGCAAGCAATCTGACGAATTGCTCACCACGCAATCGATTCCGCTCCACGTTTTTTCGCTTCCGCTGCACCGACGTGCTCACCGCCGGATGACACGTTTTCACGCCGGCGCGTGCAACATTCCGATGCCTCTCACTGGACGGCTGCCATCCGGCAGCAGGCCGAAGGATCGAATCAAATGAGCAGGACAACGAAGTTGTTGCTCTAGCAATCCCGCCCGCGCCATGTCCGGCACGGCTGCCCCGCAGCGCGGCGCAGCCTCCCCGTTACCGCGTTTTCCGTATTTCGCCCCCGGAGAAAAACCGCTTTCCGGATCGGGCGAAAGGCCCTGCCGCATCCGTGTCATCCGCACGCATGCGGCAGAAAGCGGCGGTGCATCACCCGCACCGTTGTCGACCGTTGTTGTTCGTGCAGTTCGATGTTCAACCGGAGGGGTAATTCAAATGAATCAGGTTGCAAACAAGAAACAAAAGCACATTCGCCTCGTGAAACTCGTATTCGCCGCCGCAGCCGCCGCTTCGTTCGGCATGGCGACCGCCCATGCCGCGCCCACGGCCGGCTGGACGGAAACGCGCACCAAGGGGTTCCTGCCGCTCGTGCAGCAAAACGAAGCCGGCACCGCCGGCGCGCCCGCCGCGAGCACGGCCGCCGCTGCCGCTGCGGCCATCGAAATGGCGCCCGGCGAATCGGTGGACGTCGTGCTCGGGCTGAACCTGCGCAACGAAGCCCAGCTCGACCAGTACCTGCGCGACCTGCATACGCCCGGCTCGCCGCACTACCGGCAGTTCCTCACGCCTGCGCAGTTCGCCGCGCAATATGCGCCGACCGACCAGCAGGTCGCATCCGTCGTCGCACACCTGCGCAAGGCAGGCTTCGTGAATATCGTGGTCGCGCCGAACCGGCTGCTGGTGTCCGCGTCGGGCACCGCGGCAACCATCAAGTCCGCGTTCCGCACGACCCTCAAGCGCTTCACGCGCAACGGCCGCAGCGTCTATGCGAACACCGATGCCGCGCAAGTGCCGAACGCGATCGGCGGCATCGTCGGTACGGTGCTCGGCCTGCAGAACGTCGAGCTGATGCATACGGGCGCGGGCAGCAAGCCGCAAGGCAACACCAGCAACCTGACGATCCCGGCCGGCGCGTCGGCCGTGCCGCACAACCCGACCGAGTTCTCGTCGATCTACGGCGGCGACGGCACGCCGACCGCCTCGCAGACCACGGTCGGCATCATCTCCGAAGGCGACCTGTCGCAGACGGTGAGCGACCTCAATACGTTCGCTGCGAACAACGGCCTCGGCTCGATCAGCAGCAGCATCGTGAAGACGGGCCCGGCCGGCAGTTCGTACACCGACACCGACGGCACCGTCGAATGGAATCTCGACAGCCAGTCGATCGTCGGCGCGGCCGGCGGCAGCGTGAAGCAGGTCGTGTTCTACGCCGCGCCGTCGATGTCGCTCACGGCGATCACGGCCGCCTACAACAAGGCCGTGACCGACAACGTCGCGAAGGTGATCAACGTGTCGCTCGGCGTGTGCGAATCGTCCGCGAACAGCACCGGCTCGCAGGCCACCGACGACACCATCTTCAAGCAGGCGGTCGCGCAGGGGCAAACCTTCTCCGTCTCCGCCGGCGACCACGGCGCGTACGAATGCGCGAGCGGCACGCCGTCGCGTTCGACCTACACTGTGAGCGAACCGGCCACGTCGCCGTACGTGATCGCGGTGGGCGGCACGACGCTGTTCACCAATTCGTCGACCAACGCGTACAACAGCGAGATCGTCTGGAACGATCCGAGCTGGCAGCCGGGTACCGTGTGGTCGACGGGCGGAGGGTACAGCAAGTACGAAGCCGCGCCGACGTGGCAGTCGTCGAGCCTCACGGGGTCGACCAAGCGCGCACTGCCCGACGTCGGCTTCGACGCTGACCTGCGCACCGGCGCAATTCTCGTCGTGAACGGCCAGACGTCCGACACGCTGTGGGGTTCGGGCTACCTGAACAACGAAGGCGGCACGAGTCTCGCCGCGCCGATCTTCACGGGCATCTGGGCGCGGCTGCAGTCGGCCAACAACAATGCGCTCGGGTTCCCCGCGTCGAGCATCTACAAGTACTTCCCGTCCAACGCGGCGCTGGTGCACGACGTCACGTCCGGCAACAACGGCAGCGGCACCTACGGCTACAAGGCGAAGGCCGGCTGGGACGCGACGACGGGCTTCGGCAGCGTGAACATCTCGAAGCTGAACGCGTTCATCCAGAGCACGTCGGATTTCGCGCGCTGATGGACCGCTGACCGGCCTGGTTCCGGGCGTGCGCCGCTTCGCGCGCCCGGAACCGCATACCCCCGCGTAACAAGAACCCGCGACGGCTGCAAAGCCGTCGCGGGTTTTCTGCATTCCGCGTAATCTCGCGGAGCATGCCACCGGGACGATACGCTCGCGACCTTGCAATCGTTGCGCAAGCAACTTTCATATCGCTTACCCGGCCGGCGCCCACCCGCTTACGGACTGCAAGGTACACACACTGTTACACAACCCGCTGACACCTTCCGTGCGTGTCGTGCGTTTAACTGAATATATCGATTCGTCGCGGGACACCCGCCATGCGGACATGGGCTCGGCACAGTGCTGATGCCGATCGCGCGGCCCGCGTGCCCGACAACGCCGCACCACACCGAACCAACACCATGAAAACCGCACGTGCACATCACCGCCCCGTCAGAACGCTGATCGCGTCGTCCATCATCGTGTCGCTGCTCGGCCTGTCGGCCTGCAACAAGAACAGCGACAGCAACGCCGCCGTACCGGCCAGCGACGCAAACACGGCCTCGGCGGCACTGCCCGCGTCGGCACCGGTCGCGTACACGCCGCCGACGGCCGACCAGCTCTACCAGATGGTCGCGCCGATCGCGCTGTTCCCCGACAAGCTCGTCGCACTGGTGCTGGCGGGTGCAACGTATCCGGACCAGGTGACGGGCGCCAATACCTGGGTGACGCAGAATCCGTCGCTGAAGGGGCCGGCGCTCGCGACCGCCGCCGATACGCAGCCGTGGGACCCGTCCGTCAAGGCGTTGACCGCGTTCCCCGCGGTGCTCGCGCAGATGGCGTCGAACCCGGCCTGGACCACGTCGCTCGGCCAGGCGTACTACAACGATCCGACCGACGTGATGAACGCGATTCAGGTGATGCGCCAGCGCGCGCAGACGTCCGGGCATCTCCGCTCCGGCGGCCAGATGCGGGTCACGCAAGTCGCTCAGGCCGCGCCGGCCGGCTATACGCCGGCCACCGACGCGCCCGTGGTCTACGCCGGGCCGGCAATCGTGCCGCCGCCCGAGCAGGCGATCGAGATCGAGTCCGCGCAGCCCGACGTCGTCTACGTCCCGTCGTACAACCCGACCGTCGTCTACGGCGAGCCGGTTTCAGCCTACCCCGGTTATGTGTATCGGCCGCCCGCATACAGCACCGGCGAAATCGTCGCGGCCGGCGTGATCACATTCGGCGTCGGCATCGCCGTCGGCGCCGCGATCTTCGGACACCACGACTGGGGCTGGCATGCATGGGGCATGAACTGGGGCGCGCCGCATCCGGACGGCCCGCGCTGGAACGGCGGCTGGCAACGCCCGGCCGTGGTGTACAACCACACCACGTACGTGACGAAGTCGACCACCGTGATCAACAACATCACCAACATCCGCAACACGCGCATCACGAACAATTACGGCGGCAACGTCACCAACAACACGACGATCGAACGCAATACGATGCAGCCGGGTACGGAGCCGATACGCGGACAGGCGATGGAGCAACGCCCGGGCGCCGCGCCGATGACGATGCCGCATTTCGCCGCGAACGACGCGCGCCCCGGTGCGCGGCCGGCGCCGGAAGCCTTCGCGCAGCACCGCGCGAATGAGCCGCATGCCGACGCACCGGCGCAGCACCCGCCCGGCGCGATGCACGACGAGAGGCAGCAGGCGATGCAGCAGGAGCGCGCCGCGCCGGAAAATCGCGCGGCCGTGCAGCAGCAGCAACTTCAGCAACAGCAGCGCAACGAGGCGCAGCGGCAACACGAAGCGATGCAACAGCACGACGCGGCACGGCAGGAGCAGCAACAACGAGAGGAAATGCAGCAACACAACGCGGCGCAGCAACAACAGCGCGAAGCAATGCAGCAACGTAACGCGGCCGAGCAGCAACAACACAAGGAGACGCAACCACGCAACGAAGCGCACCCGCAGGAACACGCGGCCGCGCCGCCGCGGCAACCGGCGCCCGAGCACGCGCCCGCTCCGCATCCGCACCCTGCGGAATCGCATCCGCCGCAGCACGAGTCGCGCGAACACCGTCCGGAGTGACAACGCCACACCACGGCAGCACGACACGGATCACGCTGCGGTGCGAAAACGGCGCGGCCTATCGCGCCGCGCACCTTTTGTATCGCACGCGACGCGCGCCGCCTGCTGCGTCAACGCTTCTCGGCCCTGCCGCGCCATTCAATCTGCCCAGTTGCGAACGTAGTCCGGCACGGGCACGTTGCCGTCGGCATGAATGGGCGTGCCGCGCGCCGTCTTCAGCGGCAGGATCCCTGACCAGACAGCGAGCTCCAGATCTTCGTCCTTGTCGGACGGCATCGAGTCGCTGACTTTCACCGCCGCTTCCGCAAGAGCAATCCGCAGCACGCTGGTCGCGTTGAGCTCCTTCGAATTGCCCGGCCGCGCTTCATGCTTGCGACCCGCGGCGATCTTGTCCATGAAGGCATCCAGCGCCTCGAGCTTCTCCGCACTGCCCTCCACCACATCGAACTGCCCGTAGATCACCGCGGATCGATAATTCATCGAATGACTGAAGGCCGACTTGGCCAACACCAGCCCGTCCAGCAACGTGATGGCGACGGAGGCCGGTGCGCCCGCCGACAGCGCCTTGACCATCCTGCTGCCGTTGGACCCGTGGATATAGAGGTCGTCGCCCCGTCTCCAGTGCGCGGTCGGGATGCAATGCGTGTCCTCGCCGGCGCTGAACGCGATGTGGCAAACGTACGCGTCGTCCACGATGCGGTAGAGCATCGCGCGATCGCGATTCGCCAGTTCGGGCAGGCGGCGAATGGTGGTACGGGATGTGGGAGAGAGGACGGTCTGGTCTTTCATGTTTCGTTTTCCTGTTCGCACGACCTTGCGCGCATCGATCGGCCCGCATTTCGGCAAGTCGCGGGTATCCGCTCGAACATATATTTGTACTGCGAACTGCATGAATTCGGGATCGAAGCGGAATCGTGCGGCATCCACGCCTGAGCGACCACTCGATCGGCCTATCGACAGCCGCTCGCCAAATCGATCAAAATACGCGTGGGCCGCGAACCGAAACGACCACCGGAAATGCCAGCGTACTGGCCTGCACCGCGAGAACGTGAACAATACGATGCGCGTCGAATCTTAAAAAGAACCAGCTCAAGGATATTTTTTAGAACCAGCCCATGGATCTCGCGCTGCTCATCTCATCGTTTTCCCGACAGGACGGCACGACAACGCACAGCCAGCAGGAAGCCCTCTACCGGAACCTGCGCAACATGCTGCTGGACGGGCACATTCCGCCCGGCACGCGGCTCGCGTCGACACGCGTGCTCGCAGCGGAGCTGGGTATCGCGCGCAATTCGGCGGTCTATGCGTACGAGCGCCTTGCCGAGGAAGGCTTCGTGGCCGCCACGCGTAACGGCACGATCACGCTATGGGACGGTTGCGGCCGCCCGAGCGCCGCGCACGAAAACGGCCCGGCCCCGGTTCGCCTGTCCGAGCGTGTGCACGGGCTCGAAAACGCCCACCCCGAACCCGAACGCATGCTGCCGTTCGTCCCCGGCCTCCCTTCACTCGACGAATTCCCCGTTGCCCAGTGGCGCCGTTGCATCGAGCGCGCGTGGAAAGTCATCAAGCCCACCCAGCTCGCGTATGGCCCGGTCGAAGGGCTGCCCGAATTGCGGCGCGCCGTGGCCGCGTATATCCGGGTCTCGCGCGGCGTGCGCTGCGAAACCGGGCAGGTCTTCATCACCGACGGCACGCAAAGCAGCCTCGAATTGTGCGCGCGCATGCTGGCGAATCCCGGCGAGTTCGGCTGGCTCGAGAACCCCTGCTACAACGGCGCCCGTACCGCATTCCAGTCGACCGGCCTGAATATCGTGCCGATCGACGTCGATCACGAAGGGATGGCGCCGACCGGCGAACAGTGGCGCACGCAACCGCCCCGGCTGATCTATACGACGCCCTCGCATCAATACCCGCTCGGCGCGCTGATGAGCCCCCGGCGGCGAGCGGCGCTCGTCGAGCACGCGCGTACGTGCGGCGCGTGGATCATCGAGGACGACTACGACAGCGAGTTCCGCCACGGCGGGCAGCCGCTGCCCGCGATCCAGGGCCTGCATGCCGACGCGCCGGTCTGCTATCTCGGCACGTTCAGCAAGACGATGTTTCCCGCCCTTCGGCTCGGCTTCATGGTGGTGCCGCCGATCCTGGTCGACCGCTTCACCAGCACGCTGCGCGAACTCGTCCATCGCGGTCATTCGGCTGATCAACTCGCGATGGCCGAATTCATCGACACCGGCCTGTTTGCGCGGCACCTGCGCAAGATGAGGGCACTCTACGCAGACCGGCGGAGCAGTCTCGAAGCGGCACTCGCCCGCCACCTCGGCACCACGCTGAGCATTCGGGCCAGCCCGGGCGGCATGCATCTTTCCGCGGACCTCGCGATTGCGCTGCACGACACCGACACCGACATCGCCCGCGCCGCATCCGCGCAGGGCTTGCAGCTTCAGCCGTTGAGCAGCTATGGCGTCGGCGACGGCCGCCGCTACAACGGCTTCGTGCTCGGGTATTCGGGGCTGAACGACGCGACGATCGAGACAGCGGCGATGCAGTTCGCGACCGTCATCGAGCAGCACGCACGCAAGCGGCCCTGAGCGTCACACGACGCATCGCCGCTCACAGTTGCGATTCGATCGGAAACAGCCCGAGAAACCACACCTCCATCCGGCGCGCCGTCGACACTTCGGGGTCATGGTCGAACTCGGTGACCTTCCCGTCCGAATCGGTCTGAATCCACTTGAGCCGCCCTTTCCCTGCCGGATCGGTCCGCGGCTCGACACGCCACGCGATCCGGTCGAGTCGCGATTCCAGATCGTTCGCCACCTGCGCCGCAATCGCCGGGCTCTCGCAGAAAACGCCGATCTCGGTATTGAGGTTCAGCGAGCGCGGATCGAAATTCATCGATCCGATGAAAATGCGCTTGTGGTCGAACACGTAGGTCTTCGCATGCAGCGACGCACGCGACGACCCGATGATGACGTCCTTCGAAATGCTCTTGTCGCCCGACGGCCGCCGTTCGTAAAGCCGCACGCCGGCCGCCACGAGATCGCTCCGGTAGCGCCGATAGCCGGCATGCACGGCCGCCACGTCGGTCGACGCAAGCGAATTGGTGAGCACCGTCACGCGCACGCCGCGCGCCGAATACGCGCGCAGCCGCTCGACGAAGTCCTTGCCGGGCACGAAATACGGCGACACGATCAGCAGGTCATGTTCGGGCTGCAATACGATGGCGCGCAACTGCGGCAACAGGTGCCCGTCGCTGTCCTTCGGCGAATGCGCGATCTTCGACGGATCGTCGTACAGCACCGTCGCGTGCCCCCACGACAGTTCCGTGCCCTGCCCGTGAACGATCCGGTCGAGCCGCTGCCTGGCCTCGATCACGTAAGGATTGTCTTCCATCGTCCTCAGGTAGTCGCGCAACCGTTCGCGCTCGCGATCCAGCCCGCCCGGTGCCGCTGCGTGCCCGACCAGTGCGTCGATCGGATACGCATACGGGGAATTCCAGAACGTGTCGAATTCCGTCGAGATGGCTTTCACGGCCGGACCGTGGACAACGACATCGATATCGCCGAACTCCAGCATCGTCGATGCACCGAAGTATTCGTCGCCGATATTGCGGCCGCCGACGATCGCCGCCTGGTTGTCCGCGATCATCGCCTTGTTGTGCATGCGCCGGTTGACACGCGAGAACTCGAACACCGTGCCGATCTTCTTGAACCGGCGCGTGGCAACCGGATTGAACAGCCGGATCTCGATGTTCGGGTGCGAACTGATCTCGAGCAGCTTGCGGTCGTCCGCGTTCGTGCCGAGATCGTCGAGCAGCACGCGCACGCGAACGCCGCGATCGGCCGCGCGAATGATCGCATCGGCCAGTTCATGCCCGGTCAGGTCGTCGTGCCAGATGTAGTACTGGAGGTCCAGCGAACGGTCGGCGCGGTCGGCAAGCAGCACGCGCGCATCCAGCGCGTCGACCGGATCGGTCAGCACATGAAACGCGTCCTGCCCCGGATGCGTGCTGGCCTGCTGCTGGAACGCGGCGCCTAGCCGCGTGCTTTCCGTGTCG
Organism: Burkholderia cepacia complex sp. TUM26381; assembly: GCF_057439935.1. Taxonomy (NCBI): domain Bacteria; kingdom Pseudomonadati; phylum Pseudomonadota; class Betaproteobacteria; order Burkholderiales; family Burkholderiaceae; genus Burkholderia; species Burkholderia cepacia complex sp. TUM26381. The sequence goes on from NZ_CM172007.1 coordinate 2,385,164, forward strand.
GTGAACGCATGGGTCGGTACACGATCGGCCTGCGGCGGAAGGCTGGCGCACGCAACGAGCACCAGCGACGAAAGAATCGCACCCCACGAACGCAGCATGGTCATGATTGACGCCCCCCACTCGCGGGCGAAGGTTGTTTATTCTGGCCGCCGGATGAATCACGGGGCTGGCCGGTTATCCGCCGCGCGCGGCCGATGTCCGGTAGTCGCGCGTATCGGTCGCGCTACAGCATACTTCGATTGCCGACGGCGCGGCACCCTCTCCGTGTTTTCCCGATCCGGACGTACGCTCACGCAAAGAAAAACCCGCGAAGCATGAAGCCGTCGCGGGTTTTCGGCATGCCATGACACGACGCGGCATACCTTCCGTTTCTTGCACGAAAGTCGCGCACATTCATTGCCACGCGTGCAGCAGCCGACTACCCGGTAGTGGCGAAACCTCGGACGACTTCGCGAAGCAATCCAGCCGTGCCCAAGCCTCGAGATAGCGATACGTCGGCACGCCTTTCGTGCGCGGCGCGTGGCCTTTACGTTTCCGCTTCCTGATTAACCCATCATCGACACGAGTCGACATTTACCACAACAATTCAATTCAATAATAAACAATCGTCAAATCCACCCCTGGCACAAAAATCAACACATCATTCAATTTTTATTCATCATCATAAAAAAATCATGCGATAGCCTGAAAATCAACAACCACCTCAACAGGAGAACAACTTGTCCATATATCGCGATTTAATCGAGCAACGAGCCGAGCTGGAAAGGCAGATAAATGCCGTGAAATCGAGCGAACGGGCTGCCGTACTCGACGAAGTAAGGCGGCTCGTGATCGAATTCGAGATCAACGCGCGTGAAATCTTTGGTGCGAATAAATCGAAAAATGGTATTAAATTAACCCCGAAGTTCCGCGACCCTGAAACAGGCAAAACCTGGTGCGGCCGCGGGAGAACGCCCTTGTGGCTCAAAGACAAGGATCCCAAGAACTATTTAATTGCCCGATAGACTATCGATGCGATATCCGAGCGATGTCGCATTTCGATATCCGGCAAGCGTATTAAGTCGTTGAAGCCCTGCCCCGCCGCGTTGCCTCCCGGTCAGTCCGCTCGCCCCCCTGGGTCGACAGCAAGAACGGCGCGGGCCGAAGTCTTCCGCCCGTCTCCCGATTCGTGCGCATGTAGTCGAATGCGCGTTACGTAACGTCAACCACCCAGGTCCGGGCCATCAGTAACGTACATCGACGATCACGCTGTCCGTGTAGCTACCGACCGGCGGGGTCGACTGATCGGTGTAAATTCGGGCGACATACGGAAATGTCTGCACCGCCGTGCCGTCCGCTGCCCCGCCGCTGCCGACCCGATTCGTTGCCTGCCCCCAGATCGTGCCGCCATTGGCCGCATAGATGTCGTACTGCAAGACGTTCGTGCCGCTCGTCATCTGCCTGCGTCCGTTCGCGGCGGCATGGCTGCCCGGGCTCAGGCCGACGGTATAGGTCATGCCTTTCGTGCAGGTCAACGACAGACTCCCGTTGACCTGCGCGAAACTCGCTACGGTCGGCGCGGATCCGAAGTTCACGTCGGGGGCGGTGATCGTGCAATCGTTGGTCACCGTCAGCGTGACCGGAAACGTCGCCGTGTTCTGTCCGTCGTTCCATCCAAGGCAGAATGATCCGAAACCGGCGCCACTGCAGACATGCCAGTTCCACGCAATCGTTAAGGTATCGGTGTAGGTTCCGGCGGCAACATTGCTTCCCAGTGCGGTTCGGAAAAACAACGGAAGCGCGACGCTCGAACCGCCGCCCAAACCGAGAAAGCTCACGAATTGGGTATCGGCCCAGTTATAGAGCTGCCCGAAGTTCAACGGCTGCGAGTAATTCTTGTCGGCGAACATCGTATAGGCGATTGCATCGCCGGCGGCACCACGCAGCTTGCCGCCGTTGGCCGACGTGATCGTTCCGTTGATCGCATTTCCGCTCACGAGAAAGGCAAAAAGCGCGCCACCGCACGACAGCCCGGCGCTCGGCGACGACGTGGATTGCTGTTGGCTTGACAGGTTCAGCGACGTGACCGAGCCGAACGCCGCCGGCGAAGGATTGGCCGTCGTGCAGTCCGCGTAGGCGGGTATCGGGGCAATCGTCGCGATGAGCGCCACGAATGCCGCACGTCGAATGAATCCGAGAAGCGATCTCATGGGATTGACCTCACAGTGACTCGTTGCATGACAGTGGCCCGATACGGCTCGTCCCGGCGGCGTTCACATCAAGAGGAAACGCCGCGCTGCAATGCTTGCCGTCCGGCAATGCGACGCTCAGATGATTGGTGCTCGAGAGCCCTTCGAAATAGGTTTCCCCGTTCCAGCCGACGAGCGACGTTTGCCCGCTCTCGCGGTGCGTCACCGTTGAGCCGACCTTGACCGGTTTGCCATTCGCGTCGACCAGCAGGATGGTGGCCGACACCACACGTTCGATCGGAAACGTCACAAGCGCGCCGGCACGGTGCCTCACGGCGACGCGCCGTTCGACCATCGACACCCGCATGTCGTCCGGCAGGCCAAGCGGGTCGATCTCGTACTTTGCCCCGTAGTAGGACGGCGCCCACGGCACCAGCAGATGGCCGCCGTTGTCCGTCGTGCCGATGCGCTGATTCTCGTAGCGCACCGGAATACCTTTCTGCCCTTGGGTGTCGACCAGCACGAACGAATCGTCGACGCGATTGGCCGGCAGCACCGCACCGTCCATGACGACCAGCGATCCCTGCATGTCGCCCCAGCGCGTATACCCCTCGCGCGAACCGTATCCGTAGACGCCGCCCTGCACCTGGAAGTAGCGATTGCGCCACGTCATGTCGCCCTGCTGATACCGGGAACCGCCGCCGGCATACGCGAGATTCCAGCCGAAGCCGCCATCGCTCGGCACGCTGCGGCTGTACTGCACGCGCTCGCTCCGGTTGTCGTTGCCGTCTCGCGACGCGCTGACGCTCACCGTGCCCCGGCCACCGAGCGGCACGATCAGCTGAACCTGTGCATCGATGCCGCGGTTGCCCATCGTTCGGTTCAGCGATGCGTAAAGCGTCGCCCGGTCAAAGAGCGGCCGCGTGTACGAGACGTTCGCGATCCGCATGCGCGAGCCGTCGCTGCCGCGTACGTCGAAATAACCCGCGCCGATCGCGCCGCCAATCGCACCGAGATTCAGCGCGCCCGTGGCCTGCGTGCTGCTGCGTACCTGTCGGTAAACGAGGCCCGCCGACAGATCGTATGCCGACAGATCCCGGAATCCGCCGGTTCGCTGGATTCGCTGCAATGAGACGCTGAAGCGTTGCGACGAATAGCCGTAACCGAACGCGTATTGCTGCCCCGACGTTCCGCCCATCGTGCTCTGGCTCGCGGCAACACTGGCGACGCCGAGCCGGCCGACGCCGAGACCGAAACCCAGGCCGCCGAGCGCGAAACGTTCGCCGCCTTCCACGTGCCCTTCGATCGTCAGCGCGTTCGTCAGGCCATGACGCACGGTTCCCGACACCGCAGACTTGCCGTACGAAAGCGAGCTGATCCCGTAGTCGCGCCGCATGGCGCCCGCCGACAACGAGAAATCGGACAATCCTTTCTTCAGCAGCGTATTGGCGACGTAGAACGGAATGGTCGTCGCAACCTGACGTCCGAGCGCATCGGTCGTCACGACGGTGGCCTCGCCCGCACCGTTGATGAACGGCACGTTGTTCAGCGTGAAGGGTCCCGGGTTGACCTGGCCGGTCGTCGCCTTGCTGCCGTTGATGAACAGATCGACCGCAGTCGGCACGGCCGCCTGCCCCGAAAACTGCGGCAGCGGATACGTCACGATGTCCGGACGCACGCTGAAGTCGCGCGCCACGGATATGCCGCCGAGACGCACGGCGCTGGTCCACGAAAGAGCCCCGGTGACAAGGTCGCCCGCCGTATACGTCAGCATCCGGTTCTGATCGGAGTAGCTCCAGGTCGTGTCGTAGCGCAGGTAGCGATTGTCGCCGCGCATGCCCGCGCCGCTACCGTACGATCGCCGGTAGACGCCGGTATTGGTCAGGATGCCCCAGCGATCGAACAGGCGCTGCTCGGTCCAGGCCGACGTATAGCCCGTGCCGCGCGTCGGCGAACTGGCGTAGACGTCGTAATTGAGCAGCAGGCCGCGACTCACCGCGGCAGGCGTCCTGTCGTACACCCTCGCCGATCCCACGCTCTGCTCCGGCAGCCAGTCGGATGGCACGGTCAGGTTCAACCGCTGTGCCGCGCCGTCGTATTCGACCTCGACGCCGTCGAGCCTGGCGAGATCGACCATTTCGTCGGCGGACGCTCCCGTACGGACGGAAACCTTCGCAAGGTCTCCGGCCCGGACCGTATAGGTCCCGTCAAGATAGCGCACCGGCACGATCTGTCCGGTTGCCAGATGATTGACCACCAGTTCGAGAAACAGCGTGCCGCTACGAACTAACCGAGTGGGCGGCGGCAGTCCCGTGGCGTAGCTTTCCGCGAGCGTCGCATCGCCCGCATGCGCCGCGCTCGCCGCCGCCGCGAATGCAAGCCCGGTAACCCATACGGTGCCACGCATGCGCGGCATCCACTCGTTTCCTGCTCGAATATCTCGCACCGGCCCCCCGTCGAGTATCGTGATTGTCCGTTCCGAGCGACCTGTGAAACTACGGATGCATGTCAGCGTCATCCGGACGCATTTCGACGCCTGTCTTGCCGTTGACCGTGGCAACCAGATTCGACTGCGCGGCGAGCTTCAGGTCCTGCGGCAACGGCCAGCGCATCCGAGCACCGGGCAACACGTAGCCCAGCAGCCCCCGCTCGATCTCGGTGCGCTGTTCCCCCGACTCGAACGCAATCTGCGTGATGCGCGCATGCACGACGCCGCGATTCGCCACCACGAGCCAGCGCTTGCCGTCCTCGCGAGCGATATGCCAGCCGAGCACCGGCGCCGAAGCCGTGGCCGGATCGCGGCGTTTGTCCGGGTCTTCCTTGGTCCATACGCCGTTCCCGTCGACGAACAGCGGTATCGAGTAATGCATCTGGAACCGCACGCCAAGCGACGTATTGCCGCCTTCCCCCCCGGAATCCTCGGCCTGGGGAATCTCGTCGATGAGCACCCGATACGCGTCCTCGGCTCCAGGCGCGACATCGACCAGCTTCGTCAAGCGAATCAACTGCCGCTTGCCGGGCAGCACCGTCGCCATCGGCGGGCTGCTCACGACGCGGCGTTGATTCTCCGCATGAAGCTCCTTCCAGTCGGCCTCGCGCCACGCGAGCACGCGAATCTGCAACGTGACCGGCTTGACATCCTGATTCTCGAGCCACAACGCACTCGCGCGCTGGTCGCTCTCGATCACCGGATCGATCGGCCAGATCATCACCGACGTGGCCGCATGAGCGGCGCCTGTGCATGCGATCGTCGTCGACACCGCCATCGCGGTCGCGCGTCGCATCGTGCGGCCCGGCCGAGCGGTCGCAATCGGATCGTTCATCTCGGATTCCATCCTGATTCAGTAACTGATCGTGACCTGGGCGGTATCTGTATAAGTACCGGCCGGCGTGGAACCGCCCGGCAGACTGAGCGAGCCGTAGATCGGCAAGCTCGCGACGCCCGACACGGGCATCGATACCGGTTGTCCGATGTTGAGCGCTTGCGTGTGGGCGGCATCCGCATAGAGCTGATAACCGATGAGCGTTTCGCCCGGTCCCTGCAGATTCCGTTGCGTATTGCCCGACGAGGGATTGAGTCCACCGTCGACGGCGATCTTCAGCGTCGTGCCGGACGAACACTGGATCTGCAGTGCACTACCGGTCGCGACCGCATTGACCTGCCCGGCCGACACGGCGGGATAGGTGCCGAAGTCCAGCAGCCCGAAATTGACGCTGGTACCGCCGCCCGACACACCACACCCCGACACGATCCGCGCGCTGATCGCGAAGGTCTTCGTCGTCGGTATCGGCGTATCCGCCATGCCGGTAACCGGAAACATGACAGCACTCAACAGAAGAGCCCGGGTTTTGCAGAGCCACATAGCGATCCCGTCGTGAGATGCGCGTCTTGCGGCACCGTCGGCCGCCGCAAGACCGGAGAGGGTTGGCGAGTGCGCTTACCAGCCGACCGTGACGTTCAGCACGTCGGTATACGTACCGGCCGCGAGAGCGGACGTGCTGGTCTTGTTCACGACACCGTAGATCGGCAGCGCGAGCGCCGTGCCCGCAGTCAACGGTACGGTCTGCGCGGTACTCGCCACATACTGATTCTTGAACGCGTTATCCGAATAGACTTCGTACGGAACGTAAGACGTACCGTTCGCCAGTGCGCGCGTACCCGTTCCGACGCTGGCCCCCTTCCCCGCGTTCTTGCCGCCGTCGACCGTGACTTTCACCGAGGTCACGTCGGGCGAACAGGTTATCTGAGTCGTGCTCGTTCCGGTCCCGGTCGTTTGCGCATTCAACGACCCGGTAAAGCCGCTCGGCTGCGTGCCGAAGTTGAGCGAACCGAAATTGGTGGTCGTGCTGACCGAACCGCTGCCGGCATTGATCGCGCAACCGCTGGTCAGCACGAGCTGCGCATTGACGGTACCGTTGATCGGATTCGATTGCGCATGCGCAAGCCCGCCGGCCACGGCGAACGAGACGGCAAGCAGAGCTTTCAAGTGAGCCTTCATGTTTTTCCCCGGTTAAGTTGATCACTGCATGGTTGACAACTGGAAGCACAACGCTCGCCGGCACCACCGCCAACCAGGCGACGGGGCCGATTCAGACAATCCGCAAACGAAACCCCGAACCATTCGAGTGCCGTCTGCACCAGAACCTTGAAAGGTTCGTCGACGTCATCAATTTGATTCGCAATACGAATTAATTGATGGACAGCATTGAAAACGATACTTGTTTGAACGCTTCCTTACCGATTTCAGGCTTGTTCCGTTCAATCGGTTCGGACTCGATTAAATCATCCACACCGATTGCTGGAAAGAGCACGAACGGACACGCGAGACGTAGTTCCTGACACCGATATCTCATCGAGATCCGGCGGGCTGTTCGGTAAATACCGGATACTCCACCGCACGGCACAGCATCCTCTGCACGATCAGCGCGCCTTCGATGTCGCGTATCGGATCGGCAAATTGACTCTCGCCTGCGGCAGCAACTTGATCAGCTTCGCCCGTGCCTCGACCGCGTCCTCGAACGATGCGAAGCGCAGCGTGCTGATGCGCACCGGCGCGAAGTAGGCCGTCGCCACCGGTGATTTGCCGAGCTGACCGGCCACCTCGCGCACGCGATCCGGTTCGACTTGCGAGACGACCAGTTCATTGCGGGTCTCACCCACCACGCCACGCTCGTTGACAAGCAGCGTCGCTCGATCGCCTGCCGAACCGGCACGCATGGATTTGGCAGTTTCGCCCGCATTCAGATGCTTGAAGGTCTGACCATCCAGCCGCACCGACGGCGCATGCGCGTACTGCGCCAGCTCCTGCGGCGACAATTGCTTGCCGGCGATCGATTCAGCCGCGTTCACATGCAGCGTTGCGAGCAGCGACAGCATCGCGCCTGAAATCCAGTACCTGATGAAAGATTGATGGCTCATGATCCGGGTCTCTCAACGAGCTGCGATGATGCGGTATTCGACGGACAACGGTTTGCTCAGGCGCGTGAGGTTACCGGGGGAGCTGTTGCATTCGGGCTGAGGCACTACGTTGACCGCGTAGACTTCCCAGGTTCCGGCGGATTGCTCACCGTAGAATGCGTAGCTGCCGAGGCCGTAGTGGCTGACCTCCGAAACATTGTTCGTGTAGTAGCTGTTATACGGCAATGCAAGCGTCGAAATCGTACCGGACGGCGATTTGACGTACACACCCATGCTGCCGATACAGACACTCCCGGTCAGGCGAAGCTGCAACTGATCGACGTTGTCGTTGCCGGATACGCTGAATTGGCCAAGCTTCTGAACGTGCCCGTATCGTATCTGCATGACGTCTGGAAAGGCCCGAGCGAAACCAGGAATCGTCAAATCGGCAGCGGCGTGCGATGTGTAGGATCTCGCCTTCCGGACCGCCGCCGCAGCGTCGATCAGACCGAAGCCGTACCATGTCGAATATGCGTTGCCGGCACCATTCGTCTGCCAGCCATAGTCAAGACGCGCGGTGGTCGCTCCGTCGACAAGGTCCGAGCGGGTGTCGTACGAGGCGCTACCGTCGCCGAGATCGATCCTTGCGTCACGTCCGTCACGCGAACCATAACCAGCATCGATCTTTCGCGCGGTGGTGCGCAGGATGTCCCTGACGTCGCGCCACGTCAGCGTCGGGTTGACCGACAGCATCAACGCCACAATGCCTGACACCATCGGAGTGGCCGCCGATGTGCCATTCATGCTCGAGTACTTGCAGTCAGGATTCTCGCGAAGGTTGACACGCTTGCCGGCGGTGTCGAAGTCGTTCATCGCTTCGTTCTTCGAGTCAGCCGGAGAACGGTAGCGACTGTAACCGCGGTGACAGCCTGTCAAATCCGTCGAGAAAATCTTCGGACCAGGAACTGTCTCGCCGTACGCGCCACTATCCCCGTCTTCGCCTCCCAAAGCGGTAATCCAGTTGACCGGGCCGGCATTCGAGTCGCTTGCCTTTCTCCCCATCGCGTTGGCGGAGGCCACCATGATCACGCCCGGTTCGAGTCCTTCCGGATCATTGGCCGGATTTTCGCAGGAAATCATGCCGCGCTTGCCTCCAACCGTCGGGCAATCGCGCGTGGTCCTGGTCGCCTCATCATAAATTCCGGTGTATTCGTTTCCCGTCGCCTTGAGCATGACGAGCCCCTTGCCGTCACGGCGCTCCGGAAAAGACCGGACGGCCTCCGTGCTGGACGTGTCGGTATCGTATTCAATCGGGCTCCGCGGATTGATCCCATACGATGCATTGATGATGTCAGCGTTCTCCGACCACGACACGCCGCCGTAAGCGGCGACCTGATTCGAAACGTCATCGTCGAAGCCGAGAAAGCGCGCACCGCCCAGATTCACATCCGGCGCAACGCCCACGATGCCTTTGCCATTCATTGCCGCTGCGGCTATTCCCGCGACGTGGGTTCCGTGAGCCGATTCGATATCGTCTGGCGTGGGGTCGTTCGTATCGTTGAAGAAGTTATGCATCATCGAGCGTTTGACGTTCGGCGCCAGATCTTCGTGTGCGATGTCGATACCGTCGTCCAGCACCAGCAGATTGACGCCCTGCCCCAAAACCCCATCACGAAATACGCTCTCGATGTCGAGGTCCGTCTCGCCGTCGGCCACGTTCGGGAAGTCCGCGAAATAGCTCCCTGGCTGCTTCAATGCCCATTGATATTTGAAAAGCGGCTCGCACTCGAAAACGAGTGCGCCCTGGAATGGGCAAGCCATTTTCGCCGTGCTGTCGCTTCCGTTGGCGCGGCTGCCCGCGGCGGCACCGGTGCCTGACGCATCGTCGCCGCCGCAGGCAGACAACGCCAGGCTCGCGATCAGCGTCAAGCCGAATGTCTTTCGATAACGATAGAGCATGGAATTTTCAGATCGATGTTGATGGGTATGCGCTGGTCCGCTGCCAGGATCACGCTGCGATGCCGGCGTCGGAATCTTCGCCTCGCGCTCGTACAACGGCGCAACGCGCCTTTTCCTGCCATTGACCTCCTCAAGAAGTGTTCAGGACGTACTCCAATCCAGTTCAACCTCGTCGCATTTACCCGACAACCGGTCTCGACCTGGAATCAATTCAAGTCGATACCCATATCCCCTCACGGCGGTGAGCAGGTAGCCATTCTCCGGCGTCAGGTCGAGCTTCCTCTTCAGATTCGACACGTGCGTCCTTATCTTCCCGCGAGCTTCCCCGGTCGAAACGCCCCAAGTCATTTCCTCGAGATAGTTCAACGAAAGTGACTCGCCGAGATTCCGAAAAAGCGAAAGAGAAATATGGAATTCCATCACGTTGACCGGAATGTTCGTTCTCTGCCGCCGGACCTTCTTGCTGAGCAGGTCGAATTCGTACGCTCCGTGAATTTCCCTGCTGGGACGCGACTTCCTCGCCCTCGCGCGCCTCACGAGCGCATCGACATACGACAGAAAAACGGGACGTGACGCGGTGGTCGCGATATATGCGTCAGCACCCGCGTCCAGCATCGACACGATTTTCCATTTCTCCACACCCGACGTTACGAAAAGAATCGGCGTTTTTTCGAGCGCGCCATTTTTCCGGCGAAGCAAGACCCGCCCCGACACGGAATCCAGATCCTCGAATCTAGTTACAAGAATGCTTAAATCTTCCGGGTTCTCATAACTTAATATATCGTTGAAATTTATAAAAAATATGCAATCGTAATCCGACTCTTCCAGATTTTTAATAATCCACGATTCTATTTTCGAATCTCTTGATAAAATTGCCGCCCTCTTCTTCGGCATCGTCAAAATCACGCGGCCACCTCGTTTCGTCCTCGACGCTTCAATTCGACACGCACGGCAGATCGACCGACTATCGCTCGGTTCTGCGCCCCCTCATCCGAATCACGACCCTGACGATCCGCGCAGATACGGAATCACACCCCGCTCCACGGCGATCTATCGATCGCAAAAGCCGTCGGCCAGATATCTCGCCGCGCGATCCCGGCGCCACGACCGGCCGATACGCGGGTACCGCGAACTTCGACTCGCCGAACGCTATACGACGCCGGCATCTCGCCGAAAATCACTCGGGCTACATCCGGTCCACCGGCGGAACGCATTTCTGAAGCTCGACGTATCCGCGTAACCGAGCTTTTCGGCAATGTCGTCCATGCGCAAACGCTTATCCAGCAGCAGGCGCTTGGCCCTTTTTTGTCGCACCATATCCAGGACCTCGCGATAGCTGCAGCCTTCGTCGGTCAATCGCCGGCGCAGCGTTCGCTCGTTGATGCCAAGATGCCGGGCGACATCACTGCTGTCCGGATACTGATCGGGAAGGGATTCAAGCAACGAGAGAATGCGTTCGCGATATCCGCGCACTTCCCGCGAGAGCATCGTATCTAGCGCTTCTCCGCTCATCGCGATGGCTGCCTGAAAGACCGCCCGGTTTGCACTCGGTATCTCCTGATCGAAGCAACCGCCCGGTAACGTGAAAACAATGCTCCGGCCACCGAACCGAACCGGAACACCGAAATGCGCCTCATACGGGCCCGGATCGTCGGCCGTTTCAGGAAGCCGCAGGCGAATCAAATCGATCTTGTCGCGCAGCAAATTCCTGGTGATCGCATATGACGCCGCGGCAACCACATTGGCATTGAAAAGCCTCAGTTCCGGGGGTAAATCCGGGCTGTCGCGCAAATCGATGCTGACATCGACGGTACCGGCATCGGACGCGTCGACACGCACACCACGAATATTCTGGTTAAGCGGCAGCATGTACGTCCTGACGACTTGAAACGCCTCTCCAAAGTTGGCGGCAGTCTTCAGAGCCAATCCGACAACGCCGTAATCCGACAGCCGATAGTGCTCGCCGATGCGAAGCGCTTCCCGCGGCGACATGCTGTTCTGGGCAATCCAGTCGTAAAGCAGCCCGCTAGGCAAGCGCCCCGCCGACCGGGAATCGCCCCACAGATCGGGAATCGCGACACCCTTCTCCTTCAGATAATTGATGAGAGGCCGCCATTCGATATCGAATCCGATGGTGTCGACGTGATCCATCCACCCTCTCTTTCCGTTCCCGTGCCCTATGCAATGACGCCGTGCACCCGACATTTCATCTTTCATTCACTCGTCGTCCATCGTGTATCTGTCATACGCCGAGTTCATCGCGCCCTTCGGTGACGCGGATCAACACATGCTTCTCCAACGAAATCGATGCCCGACGCCAGCTTCGTGACATCGCAAACCACAACGCTGTCGCAACGCTGCCGTTCACAATCGGCGCATCTTTTGTTTCCTGTTAATTCGTTATCCGAATTTTTTAATCGGCATTAGAACTCTGACCAATGCGATTGCCCTTCTCAGTCAAGCAAAAAGGCCAACATGCAACGGCTCGAGAACTTCCATGAACCGCATCCAGCCTCCGCGCAATCGATCGCGCGTGTATCGAATGACTACTGCCTGCTCAATGCAAAAATTAGAACATTCGGCCCTGAACCGGGGAAGCGTAACAGCGGACAATGAGCAGTTTTTTTCGGACAACGCAATGCTGCCGCCGTCGCGATGAGAACCATGGCCTGCATCGCCAATGCATGCTGGCGAACTGGTCAGGATCCGGTCGCTGGCCGGAGCCGGCTGCCCCTGAACCGCTGTCGAACCGAAAGTATTCTCCCATGGCACGATCCGCACTCGATACTCTGCAAATGCAGACGCGCATTCCCAGCAGTTACCCATCGTGCAGAAAACCGGAACGATCGGGGAAATGGTCCGAGCAGGTATGACGCCGGACCGGTAAAGATCCAACCCTTGCCGGAGACGCCAGCGTCATTTTCCGATCGTGACTCGCATACACGAGGGTCGGTTGAGGAACGAGCAATGACCGGCGATCATCCCCGCGTCAAGCGACGCGCCGCGACAGGATTCAGCGGCTTCGGACGCGTCGGCAGGTGACATGCGGGCGGGTACCGCGGTCAGAATGGCTGGGAACCCTCAACCTGGCCATCTGCCGAATCCGGAGCGAGCACCCTGCCCAACTGGACCTTGTTGCTCACCCCGAGGTGCGCATAGACACGCTGCAAATAGGTTCTGACCGTTGCGGGCGACAGGCCGATCACGCGTGAAATTTCCTTGTACGAGCGACCGGCAGCAAACTGATGCGCAATCGCCCTCTCCTTGGGCGACAGGACGAACCCATGCCCGTCCGGTGCAAGGGATACATGCAGATAGGATCCGAAATAGCCGATCTCGACCGCCCTTCCCCCCAGACGCGTACGGCAAGGCGCGTCGTTGAAGAGCTGAACGAACTCTTGCGGCAGCGTTCCGCCACGCCACGTCGGCCAGTTCACGGAGATGAACTCGCACAGCCCTCCGCCTATGCCGACAATTCTTCCGTCCTTGTCCGCAATCCCGCTCGAGTGCACGTTGTCTGCGGCTGGAACGGAAAGCATGCGCTGAAGATTCTTTCGCCATATCTGCAGTGTGTACTTCATGATCTGCCCGAAATATGCCATGTCGATTTCATCGAACGGCTGCGCATCCTGCCCTCGGTACAGCGTGCAAAAGAAATGATTCCTCGTGAACGGCTCACTCAGCAATACCGATACGCCATGCGCCAGATCGTATTCCCGGCAAAAAGCCCTGACCTCCTCGGTTTTCCCGGGAGCGCTGTAGTTCTCGTCCGTAGAAAAAGCATGAACCTCCCCGATACGGCGTTCGACTTCTATCGCGAATGCGTCCTGTGCCGAGATGAGAAGCCACCTTTCCTCGAAGTCCGCCGGTAGTCCGATCAATTCCTTCTTGTAGACCGTCGGTGTGACTTCATTGGCCCCACGACCAACCAGCCCCCACCACGCGGAACGACAGGATATTGATTGACTGACAAGTGAAACCGCGGAGCCGATGAAGGAAGGGGCGGGAATTTCGCACGAAAGCGCGTGGACCCGCAACAAAACGTCTCCGAGGAAATTGATCGAATCAACCGATTCGCTCCGACTCGCCTGCATCACATATTTCCTAACGAGAAGAATTCAAACGCAATGAATGCAATCGTCGCATCGACGCGAGGTAAGCCGGCATGGAGCGTTGAGTTGTTGCGGGAGGAAGGGCTTGGGGCCAACGCATCGGCTTGATGGAGCCGGGGTCCGGTTGGGCGGAGCCAGTTGGTCGAGTTCGTGAGATTACCGACAGTCGTCGATCTTAAGCGATAGGACCGGACGGCGTGATGCCACACCGGCATGGCCTGATGCGTGAGAGGCATACCGGCTGCCTACGAAACCACCCGGACACCCTGAAAAACAAAAAACCCGTGAAGCCTTGCGGCATCACGGGTTTGGAATTTTCCTCGGCTGACCTTGGAACGGAATATGGTGGGCCCGGCGGGGTTCGAACCCGCGACCAATCGATTATGAGTCGACTGCTCTAACCGCTGAGCTACAAGCCCTGATGAGATACGACGCGTGCTACACGCCGCCCCGGCAACGAAGCCGGGCCGGCATTGTAACAACAAAGGGGACAAACGCCACCGGCATCACGCAGATGCCGGCGGCGTTCGCAGGAGAGACGCTGGAAATCAGTTCCCTTCGAGGAACGACTTCAGCTTGTCGGAACGGCTCGGGTGACGCAGCTTGCGCAGCGCCTTGGCCTCGATCTGACGGATCCGCTCGCGCGTGACGTCGAACTGCTTGCCGACTTCCTCGAGCGTGTGGTCGGTGCTCATCTCGATACCGAAACGCATCCGCAGCACCTTCGCCTCGCGCGGCGTCAGCGAATCGAGCACGTCCTTCACGACGTCGCGCATGCTGGCATGCAGCGCTGCATCCGCCGGCGCGACCGTGTTGTTGTCCTCGATGAAGTCGCCCAGATGGGAATCGTCGTCGTCACCGATCGGCGTTTCCATCGAGATCGGCTCCTTCGCGATCTTCATGATCTTGCGGATCTTGTCTTCCGGCATCTCCATCTTCTCGGCGAGCGTTGCCGGATCCGGCTCGAGACCGGTTTCCTGCAGGATCTGCCGCGAGATGCGGTTCATCTTGTTGATCGTTTCGATCATGTGAACCGGAATACGGATCGTGCGCGCCTGGTCCGCGATCGAACGCGTGATGGCCTGACGGATCCACCACGTCGCGTAGGTCGAGAACTTGTAGCCACGACGGTATTCGAACTTGTCCACCGCCTTCATCAGGCCGATGTTGCCTTCCTGGATCAGGTCGAGGAACTGCAGGCCGCGGTTCGTGTACTTCTTCGCAATCGAGATCACGAGACGCAGGTTCGCCTCGGTCATTTCGCGCTTCGCCTGGCGCGCCTTCAGTTCGCCGGCCGCCATCTGGCGGTTGGTTTCCTTCAGGTCCTTCAGCGGCAGCACGACACGCGCCTGCAGGTCGAGCAGGCGCTGCTGCTGTTCGCGGATCGCCGGAACGTTACGCGACAGCACCGCGCTGTACGAATGGCCTTCGGCCATGATCTTCTCGGACCAGTCGAGATCCGTCTCGCTGCCCGGGAAGCGCGCGATGAATTCCGAACGCGGCATGCCGCACTTGTCGACGACGATGTGCAGGATCTGGCGCTCGACCTGACGCACTTCGTCCACCTGCGCACGAAGCGTGTCGCACAGGCGTTCGACGGTACGCGCGGTGAAGCGGATCGTCATCAGTTCGGTCTGGATCGTTTCCTGCGCCTTCAGGTAGGCCTTCGACTTGTAGCCTTCCTTCTCGAACGCGCGACGCATCTTGTCGAACCACTCGCTGATCTGCGAGAACTTGTCGAGCGACGCACGCTTGAGGGCTTCGAGCTGGGCGGCGTTCGCCGATGCCTGGGCGGCACCGTCGTCCTCCTCCTCTTCCTCTTCTTCCTCTTCCTCTTCGGCTTCCTCGTTCTCGTTCTCGATGGCTTCCGCTTCCTTCGCGGAGAAGCCGTCGGTGTCGGCGGAGTCCGAAGCATTCGGATCGAGCAGGCCGTCGACGAGCTCGTCGACGCGGATCTCTTCGTTCGCGACGCGTTCGGCCATCGCGAGGATGTCGGCGATCGTCGTCGGGCATGCGGAGATGGCCATCACCATGTGGCGCAGGCCGTCCTCGATCCGCTTCGCGATCTCGATTTCGCCTTCGCGCGTGAGCAGCTCGACCGTGCCCATTTCGCGCATGTACATCCGGACCGGATCGGTCGTGCGGCCGAATTCCGAATCGACGGTGGACAGCGCGACTTCCGCTTCCTCTTCGACTTCATCGTCCGACGACGCGGCGGGCGCGTTGTCGTTCAGGAGCAGCGTTTCCGCGTCCGGAGCCTGCTCGTAAACCGCCACGCCCATGTCGTTGAACGTGCCGATGATGCCTTCGAGGGCTTCGGTCTCGGTGAAGTTGTCCGGCAGGTGGTCGTTGATTTCGGCGTACGTCAGGAAGCCGCGCTCCTTGCCGAGCTTGATCAGCGCGCGCAGTTTCACGCGGCGCTCTTCGAGCTCCTCGGCCGTGCCCGGCGTGCTCGTCGCAAACGCTTCCTTCAGCAGCGCCTTTTCCTTGGCGCGACGATCGCGCACCTTGGATTTGCCCGGTGCAGCCGCGGCTGCGGGCTGCTCGTCGCTCTGATTTGCGTCGTCTTCGACGGATACTTCGTTCAGCTTTTTGGTCATGGAGTTCGCCGTACCGGCTATATCGACTCGCGGCTGCTGGACGACAGCCGGTTGAACCGTGGGTGCATGAGTAGTACGTACTGCCGTTTCGTCCGCGTCGGCAGTCGTGTCCCTTGCGCTTTTCGCACTTGCCCGCTTCGCCGCCGGCTTGGCCGGCCCGGAGTCGGGTCTGGCGGCAGCCCGTGTTCTGGCTGCCGGCGCCGGCGCAGCCTGAGCAGTGCCGGCCGCGGTTTTCTTTCCTGCAGGGGCTGACGTGGCTGAAGACGTTGTCCTGGTGGAAGAAGCAGACTTGGCCGCTGTGACCTTCTTGGTCGGCTCCGTCGAGCCCTTGCCTGTTGCTTTCTTTCCGCCTGTCGTCTTTGCCATCGCGATTCTCGCCTCTGCTTAGAAAACAAACCGCTGGAAACCTTATATTATAGCACGCTGGGGAGCCCTCTCTAAGCGCCCCGGCCGCCTACAGCCCGAGCCGACGTTTCATGTCGGTTCGCTGCTGGTTCAATTCCGTCAATTCGGTCAATTCCTCGGGTGTGAAGGTGGATTGCCGCGCCAGCCGGTCAAGCCGGTCGCAGCAGGCGTCATAGCGCATCTTGAGCACCGCCGCCTGCAGTTCCTCCCCCGCGATCCGTTCCTGTTCACGCTGCCGCTCGGGCACCGTCTCGTCTTCCGGATTCTGTAACAGCAAGTCGCGGACGTTTTCATCATAGTCCAGAATTTCGCGGAAGATTTCCTCGTAAGTCGCCCCGTTCGAGGACGTCCGCAGGACATCCGACAGCAGCCGGAACTCCGCGCCGTCGCCCAGCGCACGCGCGTGGTCGACGACTTCCGCGAACAATTCGCCGATGCGCGGCAACGCCCGCAGGGTCGCAATCTGTTCGTCGTCGAGCTGCGACGCGATGCGCGGATGCATCACCAGCGTACGCAATGCACGCTTTTCGCTGTCCGTCACGCGTCGCCGCTCGCTGCGCGCGGGCGCCTGGCGCGGCGGCGCCGCGATTCGCGTATCGACGTCGGACAGCCCCGCGACCTCTTCGAACGGGATATCGAGACGGTCCGCGAACATGTGCATGATCTGCGCACGCAACGCATTCGCAGGCAGCGCCTGCAGCAGCGGCTTCGCATCGAACAGCGCCTTCGCGCGACCTTCCGGCTGATCGAGCGCCTTGCCGGAAATTGCTTCGTTCAACAGAAATTGCGACAGCGGCATCGCGCGCTCGACCTGCTCGGAGAACGCGTCCGCGCCGAACTCGCGTACATAGCTGTCCGGATCATGCTCGGTCGGCAGAAAAAGGAACCGGATCGTGCGATTGTCGCCCGCATGCGGCAGGCAGGCCTCGAGCGCGCGCCGCGCCGCCCGCCGCCCGGCCGAATCGCCGTCGAAACTGAAAATGACCGTGTCGGTCTGGCGAAGCAGCTTCTGCACGTGAATCGGCGTGCACGCGGTGCCGAGCGTCGCGACCGCATTCGGAAACCCGAGCTGCGCAAGCGCGACCACGTCCATGTAGCCTTCGACGACCAGCACGTACTTGCGCTCGCGAATCGCGAGCCGCGCCT
This sequence comes from Burkholderia cepacia complex sp. TUM26381, assembly GCF_057439935.1. Taxonomy (NCBI): domain Bacteria; kingdom Pseudomonadati; phylum Pseudomonadota; class Betaproteobacteria; order Burkholderiales; family Burkholderiaceae; genus Burkholderia; species Burkholderia cepacia complex sp. TUM26381. The sequence goes on from NZ_CM172007.1 coordinate 2,402,952, forward strand.
CGAACAGCCCGTACAGCTCGCTGCCCTTGTTGAACAGCGGCGTTTCGGGCGAGTTCAGGTACTTCGGCTCGCCGCTGCCGAGCACACGGCCGCCGAACCCGATCACCTGCCCCTTCACATTGCGGATCGGGAACATGATCCGCTCGCGGAACCGGTCGTAGCGGCGCGCGACGCCCTGTGCGTCGGTTTTCTCGCTGACGATCACGAGCCCCGACTCGACGAGCGACTCGTCGCGATAGTCCGGGAACGCGGTTTCGAGGTTCTGCCAGCCGTCCGGCGCATAGCCGAGACCGAAGCGCGCGGCGATCTCGCCGGTCAGGCCCCGGTTCTTCAGGTACTGGATCGCGACGGTCGCGCCGCGCAACTGCTTGCGGTAGTAGTCGCATGCAGCCGTCATCGCGTCGGACAGCGCGGTCGCCACCGATTTCGACACCGGCGCCGGATAATCGCCGCCACCGCCACCGCCGCCGCCACCGCGCATCGACGGTTCGTGCGGCACGGTCAGCCCGACGGACTGCGCGAGCTCCTGCACGGCTTCCGGGAACGTGAGCCCCGCGTGTTCCATCAGGAAACCGATCGCCGTACCGTGCGCGCCGCACCCGAAGCAGTGATAGAACTGCTTGGTCGGACTGACGGTAAACGACGGGCTCTTCTCGTTATGGAACGGGCACAGCCCCATGAAGTTGGCGCCGCCCTTCTTGAGCTGCACGTACCGGCCCACCACGTCGACAATATCGACGCGGTTCAGCAAGTCCTGCAGGAACGAATGCGGAATCACCGTGGGATCGAGCGAAAAAAGACGAAACGACGCCCGGCGCGCGCATCGCTGGGCGCGCCGGGAACGGGTTTTACTTCGAGAGCGCGGCCTTGACCTGCGCGGAAACGGCCGTCATGTCGGCACGGCCGGCGAGCTTGCCCTTCAGCACGCCCATCACCTTGCCCATGTCCTGCGGGCCGGCTGCGCCGGTTTGCGCGACCGCTGCCTGGACTTCGGCCGCCACTTCGGCGTCCGACAGTTGCGCGGGCATGTAGCCGCCCAGCACGGTCAGCTCGGCCTGCTCCTTCGCGACGAGATCGTCGCGGCCGGCGGCCTCGAACTGGCTGATCGAATCCTTGCGCTGCTTGATCATCTTGTCGATCACGGCCGTGATGGCCGCGTCGTCGAGCGTGACCCGATCATCGACCTCACGCTGCTTGATCGCGGCCATCAGCAGGCGAATCGTCGCCAGGCGCTCGCTTTCCTTCGCGCGCATTGCGGCCTTCATGTCTTCGCTGATCTGCTCTTTCAAACTCATCTTTCACCCGGAATGGAAACGTGAATCCGACGCCCGCGAATGGGCGTCAACACAAAAACCCGCTTGGGACAGTGTCTCAAGCGGGTTGCTCGAATCCGGCATCGGCGACTCGCCGCCTGATCGGCTGCGCGATCGCACCCGATCGCGCGGAGTCGCCGGTGCGCCGCTCAGCGAACCGCGCGGCGCCCAATCGTTCAGTACAGCTTCTTCGGCAACGTCTGACTGCGAATCCGCTTGTAATGACGCTTCACTGCAGCGGCCTTCTTGCGCTTGCGCTCCGCGGTCGGCTTCTCGTAAAACTCGCGCGCACGAAGTTCGGTCAGCAGACCGTTCTTCTCGATCGTGCGCTTGAAGCGACGCATTGCAACTTCGAACGGCTCGTTCTCTTTAACGCGAATGATCGTCATGATCCGACACGAATAAAGGATTGCAGGGAAAGACTACCGAGTATAGCAGAGCGATTGGATTGTCCAAAGGCACGGGGACTGGTCCCGCTTACAGGGGCCGGCCCGTCAGGCGCCGCGTGCATACTCCGCCGCGGCCTGCCCGGCCGCCGTGCCGGACGCCCACGCCCACTGGAAGTTGTAGCCGCCGAGCCAGCCCGTCACGTCCACCGCCTCGCCGACGAAGAACAGCCCCGGCACGCGTGCGCTCATCATCGTCGCCGACGACAACTCCCGCGTATCGACCCCGCCCTTCGTCACTTCGGCCTTCTTGTAGCCCTCGGTGCCGTTCGGCGTCAGCGTCCAGCCGGACAGCGCGTCGCCGATCTGGCGCAGCGTCTTGTCGGGCAAGTCCGCGAGCCGCGCGTCGGCCGCGACGCGGTGCGTGTCGAGCCACGCATGCGCGAGGCGCGACGGCACCCAGTCGGCGAGCAGCGAACCGATCTGGCGCTTCGACGTGCGCTTCGCGTCGAGCAGGTCGGCCACCGTATCGCGCTGCGGCAGCAGGTCGACGCGGATCGGGTCGCCGGGCTGCCAGTAGCTCGAGATCTGCAGGATGCCGGGCCCGGACAGCCCGCGATGCGTCAGCAGCAGATCCTCGACGAATTCGCCGCCGCGCTTCTTGTCGCCGGTCGACACGCGCACTTCGAGCGACACGCCCGACAGCGCCGCGAATGGCTCCCAGTCCTGCTGCGCGAACGTCAGCGGCACGAGCGCGGGCCGCGTATCGATGAGCTTGTGGCCGAACTGCTTCGCCAGCCGGTAGCCGAAGTCGGTCGCGCCGATTTTGGGGATCGACAATCCGCCCGTCGCGATGACCAGTGCGCGCGCACCGATCGCCCCCGCCTGCTGCGTATCGAGCACGAAGCCGTCGGCCGGCGCATGGCGCACCGCGTCGACGACGACCGGCCGGCGCCACGCGATGCCGCCCGCGTCGCACTCGTGCTTCAGCATGTCGATGATCGCGTCGCTGCCGTGGTCGCAAAAGAGCTGCCCCTTGTGCTTTTCGTGCCAGGTCACGTGATGGCGCTTGAGGAGCCCGAGGAAGTCGCGCGGCGTATAGCGCGCCAGTGCCGAGCGCGCGAAATGCGGGTTCGACGACAGATAGTTGTCGGGGCCGGCGTACAGGTTCGTGAAGTTGCAGCGGCCGCCGCCCGAAATGCGGATCTTCTCGGCGAGCCGCGGCGCGTGATCGATCAGCACGACGCGGCGGCCGAGCTGCCCGGCGACCGCGGCGCTCATCATCCCGGCGGCGCCCGCGCCGATCACGGCGATGTCATAAGTTTCCATGGCGCGGATTGTACCTGCCCGGCATCGGCCCCGGGCCGCCGCCAGCGGCAGCCGGCCCTCGCCTGCTATACTTTCCGGTTACGTCGACCTTCCTGTGGCGCGCCCGAAACGGTGCGCCCTGCCCGTACCCATGCTCGTTCTCGGCATCGAAAGCTCCTGTGACGAAACCGGCCTCGCGCTCTACGACACGCAGCGCGGCCTGCTCGCGCACGCGCTCCATTCGCAGATCGCGATGCACCGCGACTACGGCGGCGTCGTGCCCGAACTCGCGTCACGCGACCACATCCGCCGCGCACTGCCACTGCTCGAGGAAGTGATGGCGCAAAGCGGCACGCGCCGCGACGACATCGACGCAATCGCGTTCACGCAAGGCCCCGGTCTCGCCGGCGCGCTGCTCGTCGGCGCGAGCATCGCGAATGCGCTCGCGCTCGCGTGGAACAAGCCGACCGTCGGCATCCACCACCTCGAAGGCCACCTGCTGTCGCCGCTGCTCGTCGACGAACCGCCGCCGTTCCCGTTCGTCGCCCTGCTGGTGTCCGGCGGCCATACGCAACTGATGCGCGTGACCGACGTCGGCGCGTACGAGACGCTCGGCGAAACGCTCGACGACGCGGCCGGTGAAGCGTTCGACAAGACGGCGAAGCTGATCGGCCTCGGCTACCCGGGCGGCCCGGAAGTGTCGAAGCTCGCCGAGACGGGCACGCCGGGCGCGGTCGTGCTGCCGCGCCCGATGCTGCATTCGGGCGATCTCGACTTCAGCTTCAGCGGCCTGAAGACCGCCGTGCTCACGCAGATGAAGAAGTTCGAAGCAGCGAAGCTGGAGGGCGTTGCGCTCGACCGCGCGAAAGCCGACCTCGCGCGCGGCTTCGTCGACGCGGCTGTCGACGTGCTCGTCGCGAAGTCCCTCGCCGCGCTGAAGAAGACGAAGCTCAAGCGCCTCGTGGTCGCAGGCGGCGTCGGCGCGAACCGCCAGTTGCGCGCGGCACTGTCGGCCGCCGCGGCCAAGCGCGGCTTCGACGTGCACTACCCCGATCTCGCGCTCTGCACCGACAACGGCGCGATGATCGCGCTCGCGGGCGCCCTGCGGCTCGGCCGCTGGCCCGAGCAGGCGAATGCGGACTACGCGTTCACGGTGAAGCCGCGCTGGGATCTCGCGTCGCTCGCACGCTGATTCACGCAACGCAGCGCCGCACGCAAGACAACAAAAAGGCCGCTCGTTCGAGCGGCCTTTTTCATTGGCGCGGCAAAAAGACGCAGCGTTATGCCGCCTGGCGCTTGTCCCGCTCGATCAGCGCATATGCGCTGTGATTGTGGATCGACTCGAAATTCTCGGCTTCGAGCACATAGGCGGCCACGCGCTCGTCCGCATCGAGACGCTGCGCGACGTCGCGCACGAGATCCTCGACGAACTTCGGGTTCTCGTATGCACGCTCGGTGACGAACTTCTCGTCCGGACGCTTCAGCAGGCCCCACAGCTCGCACGATGCCTCTTCTTCCGCGATGCGGATCAGCGCCTCGACCGGCAGGTCGGCCGCGAGCTCGGCATCGATCGTCACGTGCGAACGCTGGTTGTGCGCACCGTACTGCGAGATCTTCTTCGAGCACGGGCACAGGCTCGTCACCGGCACGAGCACCTTCAGGAACAGGCGCGTGTCGCCATTGCGGCTTTCGCCCGCGAGCGTCACCTCATAGTCGAGCAAGCTCTGCACGCCGGACACCGGCGCCGTCTTGTTCACGAAGTACGGGAACGTGACCTCGATGCGGCCGGCTTCGGCTTCGAGCTTCTCGAGCATCGACGCGAGCATCGCGCGGAAGCGCTCGACCGTCAGCGGCGCGCGGTTCTCTTCGAGCAACGCGACGAAACGCGACATGTGCGTGCCCTTCTGGTCGGCGGGCAGGCGGACATCGAGGTTCCAGACGCCGACGGTCGGCTGTACGTCACCGCTTTCGGTACTCACCGTCAACGGATGTCGCACCGCCTTCACGCCCACGCGCTGAATCGGAATCTGACGGGTATCCACCGTGCTCTGCACGTCGGGCATCACGAAGGCGGGATTCATCTGGTTCATCTTGTTCAATCCTTGTAAGCCGCGCGTTCGACGACGCGCACGCCGCATCATGCGGCAGCCGGAAAAGCAACATGGGCCCGCAGGCCCATGTTTTCCGCATCAATGAAGACCGGTTGCGCCAGTCGCACCGGCACCGCCCGCAGGCGGCGCCAGCTTATGCGACGCGCTTTGCCTGACCGGCGACATCGGCCGCCGGGTTCAGAAAGCGTTCGCGAATCGATTTCGCGATGCCCGCGCCGTCGAGGCCGCATTGCGACAGCAGCTTCGCGGGGTCGCCGTGATCGATGAACAGGTCAGGGAGGCCCAATTGTAGTACGGGTCGGATAACCCCACTCTCCATCAGGGCTTCCACGCAGGCCGAGCCCGCGCCACCCATCACGCAGCCTTCCTCGACCGTGACGAGGTAGTCGTGCGTTTCGGCGAGCTCGCGCACGAGCGCCGTATCGACCGGCTTCACGAAACGCATGTTCGCGACCGTGGCGTCGAGCTCGTCGCCCGCAGCCAGCGACGGTGCGACCATCGTGCCGAACGCGAGGATCGCGACGCGCTTGCCTTCCGGCTGCGACGACTGGCGACGCACCTCACCCTTGCCGAGCGGGATCTCGGTGAATTCCTTCACCGTCGCCACGCCCGTGCCCGCGCCGCGCGGATAACGCACCGCGGTCGGGTTCGGCTGTTGCAGTGCCGTGTGCAGCATCTGGCGGCATTCGTTCTCGTCGGATGCGGCCATGATCGTCATGTTCGGGATGCAGCGCATGAACGCGAGATCGTACGCGCCCGCATGCGTCGCGCCGTCCGCGCCGACGAGGCCCGCGCGGTCGATCGCGAACACGACCGGCAGGTTCTGCAGCGCGACGTCGTGGATCAGCTGATCGTAACCACGTTGCAGGAACGTCGAGTAGATCGCGACGACGGGCTTCAGCCCTTCGGTCGCGAGGCCGCCCGCGAACGTCACCGCGTGCTGCTCGGCGATGCCGACGTCGTAGTAACGATCCTTGAAACGCTTCTCGAACTCGACCATGCCCGAGCCTTCGCGCATCGCGGGCGTGATGCCGACGACGCGCGTATCGCGCTCGGCTTCGTCGCACAGCCATTCGCCGAACACCTGCGTGTACGTCTTCTTCGCGGGCGTGGTCGACGGCTTGATGCCTTCGGCCGGATTGAACTTGCCGGGGCCGTGATAGAGCACGGGATCGGCTTCGGCGAGCTTGTAGCCCTGGCCTTTCTTCGTCACCACGTGCAGGAACTGCGGACCGCGCAGTTCGCGGATGTTCTGCAGCGTCGGGATCAGCGAATCGAGATCGTGACCGTCGATCGGGCCGATGTAGTTGAAGCCGAATTCTTCGAACAGCGTGGCCGGCACGACCATGCCCTTCGCGTGCTCCTCGAGCTTGCGCGCGAGTTCGAGCACCGGCGGCGCCACGCTCAGCACGCGCTCGACGCCTGCACGCGCCGCCGCATAGAAGCGGCCCGACATCAGGCGGGCGAGATGGCGATTCAGCGCGCCGACCGGCGGCGAAATCGACATGTCGTTGTCGTTCAGGATCACGAGCACCTTCGCATCTTCCGACACGCCCGCGTTGTTCATCGCCTCGAACGCCATGCCGGCCGTCATCGCGCCGTCGCCGATCACGGCGATCGAGAAGCGGTCGTCGCCGTTCAGCTGGCTGCCGATCGCCATGCCGAGCGCGGCCGAGATCGACGTGCTCGAGTGCGCGGTGCCGAACGTGTCGTATTCGGATTCGCTGCGGCGCGGGAACCCCGAGATGCCGTCGTACTGACGCAGCGAATGCATCTGGTCGCGGCGGCCCGTCAGGATCTTGTGCGGGTAGGTCTGGTGACCCACATCCCAGACGATGCGATCGTTCGGCGTGTTGAACACGTAGTGCAACGCGATCGTCAGCTCGACCGTCCCGAGGTTGGACGACAAATGGCCGCCCGTCTTCGACACGCTGTCGAGCACGAACGCGCGCAGTTCATCCGCGAGCGGTTGAAGTTGGCGACGATCGAGGCGGCGCAAATCCGCCGGGTCGTCGATGGTTTTCAGCAAGTCGTACATCGTCGTTCCATTGTAGGAAATCAAACGCGCCCGCATTCTGTTGCACGCACCGTAGCATGTGCGCGGCGGCGGGCTTTCGCGTCAGCTGACCCGGTTCACTACCAGGTCGGCAAGTTCGGCGAGACGCTGTGCGCGTGCGCCGAACGGTTTCAGCGCGTCGTGCGCTTCGGTGCGCAACTGCGCTGCCAGCTCGCGCGACGCCTCGAGGCCGAGGATCGATACATAGGTCGGCTTGTCGTTTGCCGCGTCCTTGCCGGCCGTCTTGCCAAGCGTCGCCGAATCGGTCGTGACGTCGAGAATGTCGTCGACGACCTGGAAGGCCAGACCCACGGCCCCCGCGTACACGTCGAGCGCGGCCATCGTTTCCGCCGAAGGCGTCTCGCCGGCCAGCGCGCCCATCCGCACGGCCGCGCGCAGCAATGCGCCCGTCTTCATCCGGTGCATCGTCTCGAGCTGTTCGCGCGTCAGCTTCAGGCCGACGCTCGCCAGATCGATCGCCTGCCCGCCGGCCATGCCGACGGAGCCGCTCGCGAGCGCAAGCTCGCGCACCAGCGCCGCCTGCTGCACCGGCGACAGCGTATCGGCGTCGGTCAGCGCAACGAACGCCTGCGACTGCAGGGCGTCGCCAACCAGCAGTGCCGTCGGCTCGTCGTACTGCACGTGCACGGTCGGCTTGCCGCGACGCAATGCGTCGTCGTCCATGCACGGCATGTCGTCGTGCACGAGCGAGTAGACGTGGATCATCTCCAGCGCCGCCGCTGCCGCGTTGCGCGCCGCTTCCGTCGCACCGGTCAGCTCGCCTGCTGCATGGCACAGCAGCGGACGAACGCGTTTGCCGCCGCCGAGGACTGCGTAGCGCATCGCCTCGTGAAGTTTCGCGGGCATCGCGGTTTCAGCGGGCAGATAATGGCCGAGTGCGTCTTCGACGCGGTCAAGCACGGACCGCATCCATTGTTCGAATGTCATAGATCGTCGTCTTCGCCGTCCGTGGCGGCCGTTCCGGACGAAAGCGGCTTCAGCGTCGCGCCGTCGAGCACGCGAACCTGCTGCTCCACTTTCTCGAGCTGCTGTTGGCAAAACGCAACGAGGGTCGCACCGCGGCGATACGCCGCCAGTGAATCCTCGAGGCTCAACGCGCCGCCTTCCATCCGGGCAACCAGCGTCTCGAGTTCCGCGAGCGCCGTCTCGTAATTGTCCGGTAACGGTTCGGTACCATTGCCGGGCGGCGTGGCGCCTGGGGATGCGGTTTTCGCCATGGACGAGGGTGTCAAATTTCAAAACAAGTCGGACATTCTACGGCAAAAGAGAATTTTCCGACCTGCCGTCGTGGGCACCCGGACACAATTCCGGCCCCATCTTCGATACACAGTGTGCGCCTTCCGATGGTTGCCCGACAAAAAATTGACACAAATCAGGCACTTAATCCTAGCCTTGCGAGACGAACCGGGTATAATTCCCCGTTTCCCTAAATCGATTTTTCGATGGTTGGGTTGTTCACTGCTTTCACGCTAACACCGGGAGTGGGAATGTCCAATCTGAGCGATGCGCTTCAGTTGAAGTCGGCTCACAGCCAGCTTCCAGTCACTGCATATTTCGATGAGGCGCTACTCGAGCGCGAGATCGAAACCCTCTTCAAGAAAGGACCTCGTTACGTCGGGCACGAGTTGATGGTGCCCGAGGCGGGGGATTATTTTGCGCTGCCGTCCGAGAAGGAAGGCCGCGTGCTGGTCCGCAACCAGACGAACCAGATCGAACTGCTGTCGAACGTCTGCCGTCACCGGCAGGCGATCATGCTCAACGGGCGCGGCCGCACGCAGAACATCGTGTGCCCGCTGCACCGCTGGACGTACGACCTGGAAGGCGAACTGCTGGGTGCGCCGCACTTCCCCGACAAGCCCTGCCTGAACCTCGGCAAGAGCCCGCTGCAGAACTGGCAGGGGCTGCTGTTCGAGGCCGAAGGCCGCCATGTCGCGCGCGATCTCGCCAACCTCGGCACGAAGCATCACTTCGACTTCTCGGAGTACCACTTCGATCACGTCGAAGTGCACGAGTGCGATTACAACTGGAAGACGTTCATCGAGGTCTACCTCGAGGATTACCACGTCGTCCCGTTCCACCCGGGCCTCGGCAGCTTCGTGTCGTGCGACGACCTCAAGTGGGAGTTCGGCGACTGGTACAGCGTGCAGACGGTCGGCGTGCACAACGCCCTCGCGAAACCCGGTAGCGCGACCTACCAGAAATGGCACGAACAGGTGCTGAAGTTCCGCAACGGCGTGCCGCCGGAGTTCGGCGCGATCTGGATGGTCTACTACCCGGGCCTGATGATCGAGTGGTATCCGCACGTGCTCGTCGTGTCGTGGCTGATCCCGCGCGGGCCGCAAAAGACGACCAACATCGTCGAGTTCTATTACCCCGAGGAAATCGCGCTGTTCGAACGCGAATTCGTCGAGGCCGAGCGTGCCGCCTATATGGAAACGGCCGTCGAGGACGACGAAATCGCGATGCGGATGGACGCAGGCCGCCGTGCGCTGATGGCACGCGGCGAGTCGCAGGTCGGCCCGTACCAGAGCCCGATGGAAGACGGCATGCAGCACTTCCACGAGTTCCTGCGCCGCCACCTCGGCGACCTCTGACAACCGGTGCGGCGCTTTGACGCCGCCCGGCATCCGGCAGACGAAAAGACGGGCTTCGGCCCGTCTTTTTTTGTTTAGACTTGGAGTGTCAGGCCATTTGCACTCCAGGGAGTCGTCATGCCACACACTCATTACACCACGCTCATCTCCGCCGCCAATCTCGCCGAGCGCCTGGCCGCGGCGCCCGGCAGCGTCGCGCTGTTCGATTGCCGCTTCGATCTCGCCGATCCCGGCGCGGGCGAAGCCGCCTACGCGGCCGGCCACATTCCCGGCGCACAATATATTCATCTCGACCGCGACCTGTCGGGCCGCAAGACGGGCACCAACGGCCGCCATCCGCTGCCGACCCGCGACGCGCTCGCTACGTTGCTCGCCAGCCACGGTCTCAAGCAGGGCCAGCAGGTCGTTGCATACGACGCGCAAGGCGGCGCCTTTGCGGCGCGACTGTGGTGGTTGCTGCGCTGGCTCGGCCACGATTCGGTCGCCGTGCTCGACGGCGGCCTGCCGGCCTGGGAAGCGGCCGGCGAGCCGCTGACGACCGACGTGCCGCAACCGGCCGCCGGTGATTTCCGCGCAGCCGCGCCGCTCGAATCGACGGTCGACGCTGCAGCCGTGCTCGCGAACGTGGCATCGCCCACGCGCGTCGTGATCGATGCGCGCGCACCGGACCGCTACCGCGGCGAAAACGAAACGATCGATCGGGTGGGCGGTCATATCCCCGGTGCGCGCAACCGCTTCTTCAAGGACAACCTGACCGCCGACGGCCGTTTCAAGACCGGCCATGAATTGCGCGAAGCGTTCTCCACCGTGCTGGCCGGCACCGAACCGAACCGCGTGATCCTGCAATGCGGCTCCGGCGTCACCGCGTGCCACAACGCGCTGGCGCTGGAAGTGGCGGGCCTGCACGGCGCGTCGCTGTACCCGGGCTCGTGGAGCGAATGGAGCGCGGATCCGTCGCGGCCGATCGCGACCGGCCCGACGCCGTAAGCGCGAGCACCGCGCAGCAGCGATAAAGCGGCGGCATGGGCCGCCGCTTGTCGTTTACATCACGCCGTACTTGTGGAACCACGCGATCGCGCGCTTCCAGCTCTCCTCCGCATCGGCCTTCACATAGCTCGGCCGGTAATCGGCAAAGAATGCGTGACCGGCATCCGGATACACGACGATCTCCGATTCGCGCGCGAGCTTCGAATCGCTCGCCTGGATCGCCTTGCGCATGTCGGCGAGCGACGCCTGCGTGATGTTCGCGTCCTTTTCGCCATAGAGCCCGAGCACGGGCACCTTCAGCGACGATGCATGATCGACCGGGTTGAACGGCGTCATCTCGTCGGTCTTGCCTTCCACGAACCCGTACCACGCCACGGCTGCCCGCACGTGCGGGTTGTGCTCCGCATACAGCCACGCCTGGCGGCCGCCCCAGCAGAACCCGACAACGCCGAGACGCGACAGGTCGCCGCCGTTCTTGCCGGCCCACGCGACCGTCGCATCGAGATCCTCCGTGACCTGCCGGTCCGGCACCTTGCTGACGATGTTGTCGACGCCCCCCTGGATCGTCGGGTACTTCGACACGTTGCCCTGCCGCGCGAACAGGTCGGGCGCGATCGCGAGATAACCGAGCTTCGCAAAGCGGCGGCAGATATCGGCGATATGCGCATGCACCGCAAAGATTTCGTGAATCACGATCACGACCGGCAGGTTCGTCTTGTCGACCGGTTGTGCGCGATAGGCCGGCACGCTCGCGTCGCCCGAGCGGATCTCGATGGTGTCGACATCCAGCCCCGCGCTGTCGGTCGTGACCGTCTGCGCGGACACGGGCAGCACGGCCGCCGCGAAGGTGCCGCCCAACGCGGCCTGCATGAATTTGCGGCGCGAGAACGGGATATGGGGGACCAGGCTGTCGACTTCGGGTTTCAACATGAATGCACTCCTCGATTGGGCGCCGCCGTCACGATTCCGGTTACGTATGACGGGGCATCGCACCGGCGCGCGGCGCGGATGTCGCGGCGGTTGGCACCCCGCCGCAAGCGGAAACCCGGACACGATGCCCAATAATCCGTTGTCGCGTCAACTGTCAGATGTGTAAGACTCGATTACGGCGCGTTGCGCCGGTCGCTTCGATCCCGACGCAAAAGCCCGCCGGCGGCCTGTCGAAACACGGCGCGACAGCCCATGCCGATCGTCGTGGCGCGACCGGATACTTGCGAATCGAAAAGGAAAACGCGGGGTCAGCGCACGCGCTACCGCCCCGCCAACCGCGAAAGACAACCGGCGCAGCACACGCACGACGTGCGCCTTCCCCGCCCGCTCGACGCGCGAACGCGCGGTCAGTGCAGTTTGACGCGCGGCAGCGTCGTGCGCCGCAGCCAGTGCGCGACCGTATCGAGCATCATCCGCGGATAGCCGTGCAGCGCGGCGATGTGCATCCGGTACAGCGACATGTACATGAAGCGTGCGAACAACCCTTCGATCAGCATGTTGCCGCCGATCAGCCCGCCCATCAGGTTGCCGACCGCGCTGAAATGGCCGAGCGACACGAGCGAGCCCAGGTCGCGATACGTGAATTCGGGCAGCGGACGCCCTTCGAGCCGGCAGCCGATCGCCTTCAGCAGGAAGCTCGCCTGCTGGTGCGCGGCCTGCGCGCGCGGCGGCACGTTGCGCTCGTTGCCGGGCCATGCGCATGCCGCACAATCGCCGAGCGCGAAGATGTTGTCGTCGGTGAAGGTCTGCAGCGTGCGGCGCACGTCGAGCTGGCCAAGCTTGTTGACCTGGAGCCCATCGAGATTCGCGAGCACGGCCGGCGCCTTGATGCCGGCGGCCCAAACCGTCAGGTCGGCACGCACCGTCTTGCCGCTCGCCGTGTGGACGGCCCCGGGCGCCACCTCCGTCACGCGCTCGGCGAGCATCAGCCGCACGCCGATCTTTTCGAGCAGTTCGGCCGTCGCAGACGACACGCGCTCCGGCAACGCCGGGAGGATCCGCGGCCCCGATTCGATCAGCACGATGCCGACGTCGTGGCGCGGATCGAGCTTGTGCAGCCCGTAGGCCGACAACACCTGCGCGGTGTTGCGCAGCTCCGCGGACAGCTCGACGCCGGTGGCGCCGCCGCCGACGATCGCAACCTGGATGCGCGGCTCTGCCGCTTCACCCGGCGCGGCCGGCGCCGGGCTCTGGTGCTCGGCGCGCATGCACGCGGCGATCAGCCGCTTGCGGAAGCGCTCGGCCTCGCCCACCGTATCGAGCGCGATCGCGTTTTCCGCCGCGCCCTGCACGCCGAAGAAGTGTGTCGTGCTGCCGATCGCGATCACGAGCGTGTCGTATTCCAGCTCGCGCGCCGGCAGCAGTTCCTCGCCGTCGCTGTCGTTGACCGGTGCGAGCGCGATGCGTTTCGCCGTGCGGTCGAGCCCGTTCAGCCCGCCCTGCTGGAACTCGAAGCCATGCCAGCGCGCCTGCGCCGCATATTCGAGCTCCTGCGTGAACGGATCCATGCTGCCGGCCGCGACTTCGTGCAGCAGCGGTTTCCAGATGTGGGTCGGATTGCGGTCGACGAGCGTGACGAGCGCGCGCGCGGGACGCTTGCCGCGCGCGCCGTATTGGTCGCCGAGCCGCGTCGCCAGTTCCAGGCCGCCCGCGCCTCCGCCTACGATGATGATCCGATGCATCTGATTCCCCTTTGCGATTCGAAACTGCTGCCGCCGGACGAAGCAAACGCGATGCATTCTCGTCGCCCGGTGGATTAACCGGTTCGGACATCATCGATGTGCAGTTCGAAGCACTTCGATGCGTCCTGTCCCGGAACGCGGGACGCGCCGCCCCGCGTCAATGACATGACTGACATGCATTGTCCGGGAGCTTGCGCGTTGACCACAAGCAAACCATCTCGATATTCAGCATCCCTGCAACAATATGCCGCGGGAAACGCGAACCGCACGGGGGTGCGTCAGTGTGCCTCTTCCCAGTTCGCGCCGGCGCCCACTTCGGCGACCAGCGGCACCTTCAGCTTCGCGACGCCGCACATCATTTCCGGCAGTTTCTCGCGCACCAGCGACAGTTCCTCGTCGGGCACCTCGAGCACCAGTTCATCGTGCACCTGCATGATCATGCGCGACGCGAGCTTGTCGCGCGTGAGCCAGTCGTCCACCGCGATCATCGACAGCTTGATCAGGTCGGCCGCCGTGCCCTGCATCGGCGCGTTGATGGCCGCGCGCTCGGCCGCCTGGCGGCGCGGGCCGTTGCCGCCGTTGATCTCCGGCAGCCACAGGCGGCGGCCGAAAACGGTTTCGACGTAGCCCTTCTCCTTTGCCACCGAACGCGTGTCTTCCATGTACTGCGCGACGCCCGGATAGCGGGCGAAATAACGGTCGATATAGAGCTTCGCCGCGTCGCGCGTGATGCCGAGGTTCGACGCGAGGCCGAACGCGCTCATCCCGTAGATGAGCCCGAAGTTGATCACCTTCGCGATCCGGCGCTGGTCGGAATTGACCTCCAGCGGCGTCACGCCGAACACCTCGGCGGCCGTCGCGCGGTGGATGTCCTCGCCCTGCGAGAACGCGCGCAGCAGCGACGCGTCGCCCGAGATGTGCGCCATGATCCGAAGTTCGATCTGCGAATAATCGGCCGACACGATCCGGTGGCCCGGCGACGCGATGAACGCCTCGCGGATGCGCCGGCCTTCGGCCGTGCGCACCGGAATGTTCTGAAGATTCGGATCGTTCGATGCGAGGCGGCCCGTCACCGCGACGGCCTGCGCATAGTTCGTGTGCACGCGGCCCGTCGACGGGTTCACCATGCGCGGCAGCTTGTCGGTATAGGTCGACTTCAGCTTCGACAGCCCCCGATGCTCGAGGAGCAGCTTCGGCAGCGGGTAGTCCTCCGCCAGCTTCTGCAGCACCTCTTCGTCGGTGGACGGCGCGCCGCTCGGCGTCTTCTTCACGACCGGCAACTGCAGCTTCTCGAAGAAGATCTGCCCGATCTGCTTCGGCGAGCCAAGATTGAATTCGCCGCCGGCCAGTTCGTACGCCTGTGCTTCGAGCTCGATCAGGCGCGTCGCGATTTCGGTGCTCTGCGCCTGCAGGCGCACATCGTCGATCAGCACGCCCGTGCGTTCCATCTTGCGCAGCACGAGCGACACCGGCATTTCGATCTCGCGGTACACGCGTTCGAGGCCCGGTTCGCGCGCCACTTGCGGATACAACGCGTGATGAAGCTGCAACGTGACGTCCGCGTCCTCGGCCGCGTATTCGGCGGCCTGCGTGAGCGCCACTTCGTCGAAACCGATCTGCTTCGCGCCCTTGCCCGCGACGTCTTCGTACTTGATCGTCTTGACGCCCAGATGACGCAGCGCGAGGCTGTCCATGTCGTGCGTGCGGTGCGATTCGACCACGTACGATTCGAGCAGCGTGTCGTGCTCGATGCCGTTCAGCGCGATGTCGTAGTTCGCGAGCACCTGCGCGTCGTACTTCAGGTGCTGGCCGACCTTCTTGCGATCGGCCGATTCGAGCCACGGTTTCAGGCGCGCGAGCACCTCGTCGATCGGCAGCTGCTCCGGCATGTCGGGGCCGCGGTGCCCGACCGGCAGGTAGGCCGCCTTGCCCGGCTCGACCGAGAACGACAGGCCAACGAGCCGCGCGAGCATCGGGTCGAGCGCGGTGGTTTCCGTGTCGAACGCGGTCAGTGCGGCCGCATCGATCTTCGCGAACCACGCGTCGAACTGCTCCCAGGTCTGGATCGTGTCGTATTCGCGCACGATGTCGGCCGCCACCACCGGTGCCGGCTCGCCTTCCGGCGCATCGGCGCCGCCGCCTTCCGCGGGTGCGCTGTCGACTTCGCGCAGCCAGGTCTTGAAGCCGTAGCGCGCGAAGATGTCGCGCATCAGGTCGCGCGCTTCGCCGTCGCTCTTCAGCGACGCTTCGATCGATTCGAGATGCGGGGTGAGGTCGCAGGCCGTCTCGACCGTCACGAGCGTGCGGCCGAGCGGCAGGAAGTCGAGCGCGCGGCGCAGGTTGTCGCCGACCACGCCCTTGATCTCGCCCGCGTGCTCGATCACGCCGTCGAGGCTGTCGTATTGCGCGAGCCATTTCACGGCCGTCTTCGGCCCACACTTCTCGACGCCCGGCACGTTGTCGACGGTGTCGCCGATCAGTGCGAGGTAGTCGATGATGCGCTCGGGCGGCACGCCGAACTTCGCGATCACGCCGTCGCGGTCGAGCGTCTCGTTGGTCATCGTGTTGACGAGCGTGACGTGGTCGGTCACGAGCTGCGCGAGATCCTTGTCGCCGGTCGACACGATCACGTTCATCCCGTGCCGTTCGGCTTCGCGCGCGAGCGTGCCGATCACGTCGTCGGCCTCGACGCCTTCGACCATCAGCAACGGCCAGCCGAGTGCGCGCACGGCGCCGTGGATCGGTTCGACCTGCAAGGCAAGGTCGGGCGGCATCGACGGACGGTTTGCCTTATAGTCGGCATAAAGGTCGTCACGGAACGTCTTGCCCTTTGCATCGAACACGCAAGCGCTATACTCTGCACTGACTTCCTTGCGCATACGGCGCAGCATGTTGATGATTCCGTAGAGCGCTCCGGTCGGCTCCCCGCCAGGGCCACGCAAATCAGGCATCGCATGGTAAGCCCGATAGAGATAGCTCGAACCATCAACCAATAGCAGGGTCTTACCTTCCAGATTTCGTTCTTCAGGCATTATGAACAAGAGAAAAGTGATTCCGAGTCTGCGTTCGCTCGCAGATCAAGAACGCGCGACGGCCAAGAAGGCGCGCGCATCGTGGCAGATGTTCACGATTATGGCAGAGTTTATCGAGGCGACCGAGTACCTGTCGGAGATCCGCCCGGCTGTCAGCATCTACGGTTCTGCCCGCCTCAAACCCGATACGCCGCACTACAAGCTTGCCGCGCAGATCGCACGCAAGCTGTCCGACGCCGGCTTCGCCGTGATCTCCGGCGGCGGCCCCGGCATCATGGAAGCCGCGAACAAGGGTGCGCACGCCGGCAAGGCGCCGTCGGTCGGCCTGAACATCGAGCTGCCGCACGAGCAGGCCGGCAACCACTACCAGGACATCTCGCTGCGCTTCCGCCACTTCTTCACGCGCAAGGTCACGTTCGTGAAGAACTCGGATGCCGTGATCGTGATGCCGGGCGGCTTCGGCACGCTCGACGAGCTGTCGGAAGTGCTCACGCTGATCCAGACGAAGAAGTCGCGCCTCGTGCCGATCATCCTCGTCGGCAGCGAGTTCTGGCAGGGGCTGCTGCAATGGTTCCGCGACCAGTTGATTCCGATGGGCCTGATCAATCCGGAAGACATGGACCTGATGCAGGTGATCGACGATCCCGACCAGGTGCTCGACGCCGTGCTCGCGTTCTACGAGGACAGCGGCGAAGAGGAAGGTTCGGACGATGACGATCATCCGCCGCGGCCCGAAGAAGACCGGATGTTCTATCTGTAACGCATCCGTGGCGAGCGCCGGCCCGACGGCCGGCGAGCTGCCTGACGTGCGGCAGGTATCGCTTCGGCGGCCTGCCACGCGTCATTTTGTAACGCACCGTTAATCCGGCTTCGCGGCCGCGCGCCGCCGAATGTCAAATCCGCGCAGCCCGCACTGTGCGATGCGGAGTGTCCTTCCGAACCTGCGGTCCACCATTGTCAAATGACGCTGGCGCATACCCGCAGCCTGCCTCTGTCGGCCGGCAACCCTCCGTAATAAACCCGTCTCGCCTTTTCCGTCATGTGCCCGCACACTGATTGTGTCGGCGCGGCGTTCCCCCGGTGGAACGGCCCCCTCGCTTCCATCGCGTCGCGCCGGCCTCTTCACAACGACATCACGGAAAAGAACATGCAACGCTCGCTGATCGCCCTCGCCTTCGCCGGCCTCGGCCTCTCGCTGTCCGGCCTCGCTCACGCCGTCAACGTCGACGTCAACATCGGCACGCCCGCGCCGGTCGTCGTTGCGCCTGCGCCCGTCATGGTCGCCCCCGCGCCGGCAGTCATCGTCGGCTGGCACGGCGACCGCTACTGGGACGGCCACCGCTACTGGCAGCGCCGCGAATGGGAAGATCACCAGCGCTATCGTGGTCATGGCGGCTATCACTGCCCGCCGGGACACGCGAAGAAAGGCGAGTGCTGAGCGACACCGCGCCTTCACCCGCGACGCAAGGCCGTCCGCGCGCTTCGGCGCCGGGCGGCCTTTTGATTTCCGGCCGCCGATATCGTGGATGAACGGCAGGCCTGACCGCACGGCGCCGGGTGGTAGGATCGCCCTTGTCCAATGCCAATCCCGCCATCCATGCCGCTCGTCCGAATCTGGGCCGTCGACCACGCCCTCGCGTCCGGTATCGCCGCACCGACCGACATCTTCACGGCGGCCAATCATCTCGCGTCAGCAGCGCCGCAAGGCCGGATGACAACGCCGTTCCGCTGGCGTGTCGAATCAATCGGCGGACGCCCGGTGCGCACGGCCGCCGGCCAGCTCATTCCTGTCGACGGCGCGATCGACGGCGGCAGTGCCGCCGACGCAATCTGGCTCACGGGCCCGTTCGTCGCCGACCTCGACCGTCTGCTCGACCGGCCCGCGGTGCTCGCCCCGCTGTTCGACGCATTGCGCCGACAACACGCGCGCAGCACGCTGATCGCGACGTACTGCACCGGCGCGTTCCTGCTTGCGGAAGCCGGGTTGCTCGACGGTCGCGTCGCCACGACGCACTGGTCGAAAGCGTCGAGCTTTCGTGCCCGCTATCCGGACGTGGCGCTGCGCGCGTCGGACGTGCTGACCGAACAGGACGGCATTCTGTGCGGCGGCGCCGTCACGTCGTACCAGAATCTCGCGCTGCGGGTCGTCGACAAGCTGGCGAATGCGCGCGTGGCCGCGTCCGTCGCGAGACTCATGCTGATCGACATGAACCGCGATTCGCAGGATTCGTTCATCGACCTCGACCGGATGGGCCACCGCGGACACGACGATCCCGCCATCGCGCGTGCGCAACGCTGGATGGAAAAACATCTGCGCGAACCGTTCAGCCTCGCGCGGCTGAGCGACCATGTCGCGATGAGCGAACGCACGCTGCATCGCCGCTTCCGGGATGCGGTCGGCGCCCCGCCGCTCAGATATCTGCAGACGCTCAGGATCGAAGTTGCGAAACGGCTGCTCGCGGAAACGAAGCTCGCGATCGATGCGGTGTGCGAACGCGTCGGCTACGCGGACATCAGTGGTTTCCGGCAACTGTTCAAACGCGAGACCGGCATCTCGCCGGGCGAATATCGCCGTCGATTCGCGCGTTAGCCGTCCGGAACGGGCGCGGGACGCGATGTCGGGAATGGCATCGTCGAATGGCAGTTTCGCCACTTCGTGCATCGGCATGCGGTTCATACACTGGATTCACGTCGCCGGAACCGGAGCGACGCCGTCTCCACCGAACCAGGACACCGTCATGCCGATGATCGACATCACTATCCCCGAAGGCGCGCTCGCGCCGCACGCCGAAGCGCAACTGATGAACGCGCTGACCGGGACGCTGATCCGCCACGAGGGACTCGATCCCGACGATCCGCGCGTGCGCGACGTGACCTGGATCTTCGTTCACCGGCCGGCGGTCGTGTATCGCGCCGGCACCATTGCGCCCGAGCCGATCTACCGGATCGTGCCGACTGTGCCGGAAGGACAGTACACGGACGCCGCGCGCGCCGCGCTGATCGCCGACGTGACCGCCGCCGTCGCACGCGCGGAAGGCGTGCCGATCGACGCCGTCGCGACGCGCGTGTGGGTCTTTCCGACGGAAATCGACGATGGCTGCTGGGGGAGTCGCGGCACGGTGCGCCGCCTGCCGGACATCATGGAATATTTCGGCGGCGCGACGCTGCGTGCGCTCGGGGAACGGCGGCTGGCGACCAAGCGGCGCGCGGATGCGATCCGGGTCGTCGATGCGGCGCGCGAGTCGATGCGGGACACGGAGCGGAACGGGTCGCGAGAACCCGTTGCCGGGGAGGTGCGCTGACGCCGGTTCGCAACCGGATCGCGGCCGGTCGCGGGTGGCAGGAACAAGACACGCGCGCCCCGGTTGGCCGCGCATCGCACATCGCGATGCGCACCGCAGCCGGGGCGGCGTTCACCTCACTGGAACGCCACTTCCGCAAAGCTTCGCAGTTTGCGGACGCAAAATCACACTAAATCAAGGCGTTCCGTCACTTTCTCAAACTTTTTGCGGAAATACGGCTCACCATTTCACGTGGATTTCAGCAGCAATCTGGGAGCAAGTTAGACGACTCATGTCGCCAATCATCCACTTGCTGCAGAGTCATATCCGCAAGCCAAACCGTATGATCGTCTACACGTCTACCACCATATCCTTCCGCCTGCCACTCGGGCTCAAATGCAGCATGGAAATGCGACCGAAATGCGTCGGTACGACCGCGCATTTATATCCTCTGACCTAGCACTTCTACGTACCTGCCAACGCTTGACACCCACACATGCCGGTGCTTTAGTAACGTTGCGGTATCAATCAGCATCCGGAGTCCGGATACCGCAAAAAATACAATACGACTATGTGCCTATCAGGTCGACTGACTTGTCTTGCATGTGGTCGAGATCAGAAGACCACATTACGATGGACGGGGTATCATGGCTGACTATTACGAGTTGGATTTTTTGGCCGTCGAAACCGGCAAAAGCGGAGATGCAATCACCCTTCGCTACTCGATCGACGGAGTTGCCGGAATTCATGTCGTCGACGGGGGCTATCTCGAAACCGGCGACCAGGTTATCGAACACATAAAGACGCACTACGGTGCGACGCACATCGATCACGTTGTATTGACGCACCCCGATCAAGATCACGCCAACGGGCTTCGCAAAGTAATCGCCGAATGCACTGTCGGTACCTTGTGGATCAATCGTCCGTGGATCTATGCGGACCAACTCCTCCCTCGATTCGAGACATACAACTCCGTAGATGCGCTTCGACGCAAACTCCGCTCCGTATACTCCGCGACTGCGGAGCTCGAAGACTTGGCAATAGAAAAGGGCGTCCCGATTCAAGACCCTCTTCAAGGAGCGCGTATCGGCCCCTTCACGGTCTTGGCACCTACTCTGGGGCGTTACTTAGATCTCGTAGTCACATCGAATAAGACGCCAGAGCACGTCGACGAAGGCGTACTCGCCCATATTTTTGACGGCATGATGAAAGCGGCAAAATCGGTCGCAAACTTCGTTAAAGCCGCCTGGGGTGACGAATACTTTCCGACTGAAGGTACAAGCAACGAAAACGAAATGAGCGTGGTGCAATTCGCCGAAATTAAGGGCAAACGCATACTCCTGACCGGTGACGCCGGTAGAGACGCCCTCAACGAAGCTGCGGACTATGCTCCGAACGTCGGACTAACATTGCCCGGAATTAACGTGTTCCAAGTTCCACACCATGGTGGGAGGCACAACGTCAGCACGGATGTGCTTGACCGATGGCTGGGGCAACGGTTGGAAAGCCTTCCCGAGAAAACCAATTGGAGTGCGGTCTGTAGTTCTGCAAAGGCGGATGAACATCATCCGCGGAAATCCGTAATCCGTGCAATGATGCATCGAGGTGGGTGGTTCGGCGCCACTGAAGGTCGCGCAATTTGCGTCGCAAATGGAATCACGCGTGAAGGTTGGACTTCGATTCCGCAAGTCGCATATCCTCAAGAACAAGAGAACTGATCCCGCCATGGCGATTGATTCCTTGATCGACTACCTTCGAGATCCGTACCAGCGCACGGCCCGGGTTTTCCCGGGCCTGCTCACTGTTCTACCGCTCTTGATTCCTTTGCTCTGGATACTTGGACCGCGAAGTCCAATTCTGACGGCATTGCTCGCACTCGTAACGAGTTGCGGGGCAATATATGGTTTGGCGAGCGGCGCACGAGGGCTCGGGAAGAGACTTGAAGAAAGGTTAATCAAAAAATGGGGAGGGATGCCGACAACTATTATCTTGAGGCATCGCGACCACCATCTAGACGACTACACGAAGTCTCGCTATCACAAAGCTATCAGCGAAAAACTACAAACTCCCCTACCAAGCGCCGAAGACGAAGCGCGCAACCCAGCCTCAGCAGATCAACTATATAGCGGTGTAACTCGCCACCTGCGGGAACTGACACGCGGAATAAAATATTCTCTCTTATTGAAGGAAAATATTGCGTACGGCTTTCACCGGAATATGCTTGCCATGAAACCAATCGGCCTCTCCACGAGTTCAATTGGCATATTTTTCGGACTTCTTCAAAGCCAGGTCATACAGTTCACGCCGCTTCACATTCAGGTATCAAAACTTCTGACACCAGGGACCGCAGCTGGAATTACCCTTTTCGGCGCAACAGTAATTCTATTTACATGGATCTACTTCACCGAAGCGCACCTTAAACGCATTGGATATGCCTACGCCGAACGTTTGTTTGAAGCGGCATGTGAAATTGAAGTGCCAACACAACGAGACGGAGCCAGAAAAGCGTCCCGGACACGGGCCACAGCTAGAGCCGCAACAAAAACAGACGACGCCTAAAGCGACAGGCATCAGCCTGTGACCGAGCGCACCGAGAAACGTTGAAAGCGCCGAAACTACATAACCAAGGCGCATAAAATTGCATAGAGGAATCGGGCCGCCGATCGCCGCGCGGTCCATGCCGGCCGGCCCCGAGCGGCCGGTGCATGCGTGCATAAAAAACCACTCGTTTTTGCGGGCATGTGGGGCGGGGTCACAACTGCGCGTGCCGGGCCTGCGTGAGCCTCACCGGGGCCAGACCCGCCACGTCTAGGCTGCATGCGCGTCAGCAGCCCCTTCACGCGCATGCCGCATGTCGGCGAAACTACGGCGCGCATCCGCGCGGCCGACCACTCTGAGGGTGCGGAAACCTGCCACGGCCATGCACGGGCATGAGTATGGGCGAAAAAAGCCGCCGGCACCGAAGTGCCTGGCGGCTTTTTGCTACCAGTCGACTGCTCATGTTCGCAGCGGGCGCGGGCGCTTCGGAAACTGGTACTTCGGCCGGTAGACACCGATGCTCACGTTAGACACGAAGGCTCCCCAGCCTAGCCGGGGAGCCTTATACAACAAGGGCTTATCACTGAAACGCCACTTCCGCAAAACTCCGCAGCTTGCGGCTATGCAGCTTGTCGAGCCCGTTCGTGCGCAGGATTTCCATCGCCTTCACGCCGATCTGCAGATGCTGGTCGACCTGCCCGCGATAGAACGTGTCGGCCATGCCCGGCAGCTTCAGCTCGCCGTGCAGCGGCTTGTCCGATACGCACAGCAGCGTGCCGTACGGCACGCGGAAGCGGAAGCCGTTCGCGGCGATCGTCGCGCTTTCCATGTCGAGCGCGATCGCGCGGCTCTGCGACAGCCGCTGCACGGGCTCGCGATGGTCGCGCAGCTCCCAGTTGCGGTTGTCGACGCTCGCGACCGTGCCCGTACGCATCACGCGCTTCAGTTCGACCCCCTCCAGCCGCGTGACGTCGGCCACGCCGCGCTCGAGCGCAAGCTGCACTTCGGCCAGCGCCGGGATCGGCACCCACAGCGGCAGGTCGGCGTCGAGCACGTGATCCTCACGCACGTAACCGTGTGCGAGCACGTAGTCGCCCAGGCGCTGCGTATTGCGCAGCCCCGCGCAGTGGCCGAGCATCACCCACGCATGCGGGCGCAGCACCGCGATGTGATCGGTGATCGTCTTCGCGTTCGACGGACCGACGCCGATGTTGACCATCGTGATCCCGCTGCCGTCCGCGCGCTTCAGGTGATACGCGGGCATCTGCGGCAGGCGCGGCGGCGCGGCGCCCTCTGCCGGCTCGCTGCCGAGGTTCGCGTTGTACGTGACGACATCGCCCGGCTCGACAAACGAGCTGTACTGGCTGCGGTATGCACGCACCTCGGGGTCGTCGCTCTCCGTCATCACCGTGCGGCCGAGCTTCACGAACTCGTCGATGTAGAACTGGTAGTTCGTGTAGAGCACATAGTTCTGGAAGTGCGTGGGCGACGTCGCCGTGTAGTGACGCAGCCGGTGCAGCGAGAAGTCGACGCGCGCGGCCGTAAACAGCGCGAGCGGATGCGGCTCGCCCGGCGCCGGCTCGAACGTGCCGTTGACGATGCGGTCGTCGAGGTACGACAGGTCGGGCGTATCGAAGATGTCGCGCATCGCGAGCAGGCGGTCGCGATCGAGCTCGCCCTCGAGATGGATGCCTTCCGGAAACGCGAAATGAATCGGAATCGGTTGCGACGACACGCCGATCTCGATCTTGACATGATGGTTCTTCGACAGCAGGCGCAGCTGCTCGCGGTAGTAGTTCGCGAAGAGATCGGGGCGCGTGACCGTCGTCTCGAATACGCCGGGGCCTGCGACGAAACCGTACGAACGGCGCGAATCGACGTGCGTGTTCACGTCGGTGCGGATCCGCACGAACGGATAGCACGCGCGCACGTGCTCGGTGATCGGTTCGTGGCGGCGATAGCGCGCGAAGGCGTCGCGCAGGAACCCCGTATTCGTGTCGTAAATGGCGGACAGCCGCGCAACGGCGGCGATCGGATCGTCGAAAGCCTCGACCGACGGGCTTTCGGGCGACAGCACTCGGTGCCGGCGGCTCAAATCGTTCTTCATTTTCATCACCTCGTCTGATCGGACGACATTACCACGGAACCCGGTCGCCCTCATGGCCGCCCCTGCGCACGCCAGGGCCGGATGGCGCGCAGTATTTGCTAAAATCGCTAGGTTCACTGGAGACTCATCATGAAGCCGCTCATTCTCGTCGTCGCTGCCGCCGCGTTTGCCGCCGCCAGCGCCGCTTACGCCGCCGGCGGCACGCCCGATGCCGACGCGCAGGCCCGGGCCGAGGCCAACGAGGCCGCCGGCCTGCCCGATCTCCGCAAGATCAACCGGCCGGGCGCCGAAGTCACGTCGAAAGTGGACTTCGCCGACATCCGCCGCACGCCGAGCTTCCACGAAAAGAGCAAGAACGGCACCGAAGTCACCGAGTATCGCGACCGCGGCAAACCGGTCGAGATCGACGTGAAGTCGAACTTCGGCACGCGCTACCAGATGAGCTCGACGCCCGACACGTCGCCGAAGCCGCACGACGCGGGCATCCCGATCACGCGCCTGCCGTCGCTGAACCTGCGCTACTGATTCCGTGGCGCGCCGCGCCGATCGCGCCGCGCCGCCCCTTCACCTGCTGTCGCGATGCACGCCGCCCGCGTGCCGACACCCTGACCTGACGCATTCCGCATGGCCGTTTTCACTGCTGTTTCCGACTCCGATCTCGCGCAATGGATGCGCCACTACGAACTGGGCGACGTGCTTGCGTTCCGCGGCATTCCGTCCGGTATCGAAAACAGCAATTTCTTCCTGACGACGACGCGCGGCGAATACGTCCTCACGATCTTCGAAAAGCTCTCGGCGCAACAGCTGCCGTTCTACCTCGACCTGATGCGCCACCTGGCCGGCCACGGCGTACCCGTGCCGGATCCGATTCCGCGTGACGACGGCGCGCTGTTCGGCGAGCTGCACGGCAAGCCGGCCGCGATCGTCACGAAGCTCGACGGCGCGGCCGAACTCGCGCCGGGGGTCGAACACTGCATCGAGGTCGGGCAGATGCTCGCGCGCCTGCACCTCGCGGGGCGCGACTATCCGAACAACCAGCCGAACCTGCGCAGCCTGCCGTGGTGGCAGGAGAACGTGCCGGCGATCGTGCCGTTCATCACCGACACGCAACGCACGCTGCTCGAAGGCGAACTCGCGCACCAGGCGGCCTTCTTCGCGTCGGACGACTACGCCGCGCTGCCGGCCGGTCCGTGCCATTGCGACCTGTTCCGCGACAACGTGCTGTTCGCGCACGCGGCACCCGGCACCGGCCACGCGGTGCGGCTCGGCGGCTTCTTCGACTTCTATTTCGCGGGCTGCGACAAGTGGCTGTTCGACGTCGCTGTGACCGTCAACGACTGGTGCGTCGACCTCGCGACCGGCGTGCTCGACGTCGCCCGCGCCGATGCGCTGCTGCGCGCGTACCAGACGGTCCGGCCGTTCACGGCCGAGGAACGCCGCCACTGGAGCGACATGCTGCGCGCGGGCGCGTACCGTTTCTGGGTGTCGCGCCTGTACGACTTCTACCTGCCGCGCGCGGCCGAGATGCTCAAGCCGCACGACCCCGGCCATTTCGAACGCATCCTGCGTGAGCGTATCGCGCATACGCCCGCGCTTCCCGAGATCCACACCGCATGCAACTGATCGAAGTGCCCGCGAAAACGGGCTATGTCTGGTTCCGTCAAGGCATCTGGCTGTTCCGCCGGAATCCGCTCGCGTTCATCACGCTGTTCTTCACGTACCTGCTCGCCATTACGCTGGTGTCGATGGTGCCCGTGATCGGCTCGGCGCTGCCGCTGGTGTTCATTCCCGGCATCGCGGTCGGCTTCATGGCCGCGTGCCGCGACACGGTGGCCGGCAAGACCGTGATGCCGACGATCCTCGTCGACGGCTTCCGCTCGTACGGCACCGTCGCGACCCAGCGGCTGCTCGTGCTCGGCGTGATCTACGTCGCATCGATGGTGCTGGTGTTCGCGGCTTCGTCGTTCGTCGACGGCGGCGCGCTGTTCCACGTGATGATGGGCGCGGCCGACGAAGCGAACGCGACGCCGGAGACGCTTGCCGCGCAAGGCACGCTCGGCGCGCTGTTCTTCGCGACGCTGCTCTATCTGCCGGTCGCGATGCTGTTCTGGTTCGCACCGGTGCTGGTCGCGTGGCATGACGTCCCGCCCGCGAAGGCGCTGTTCTTCAGCGTCGTCAGCTGCTGGCGCAATCGCGGCGCGTTCGTCGTGTACGGCGTGCTGTGGTTCGCCGTCGCGCTCGGCACATCGCTCGCGCTGTCGCTGCTGCTGCAGGCGCTCGGCGCCGGCGCGTATGCGCTGACGATCATGATGCCGGTGACGATCATCATCGTCACGATGCTGTACTGCTCGTTCTACGCGACCTATCGCGGCTGCTTCGGCATACAGGAACCGGGCGCGACGACCACCACGTCGGGCCGCTGACGCCTCTCCGGCCGGCGCGCGTCGCCGGCCGTCATGTCGTTCACCGCGCCGGGTCGTCTCCCGGCGCGCTTCCGATCTCTCCCCTTTTCCCGTATCGATCACCGGCTGCCCCGTCGCCGGGCGCCCCTGTTCAACCCGATCTTTTGCGCGCAAAATAATTTGCGTACAAATTGTTCGCGCGTCCGTCGCGCCTCCGGAATCATGGACCGCCCACCCGCACTGCCCCAGACGCTCGACGAGCAACTGTGCTTCGCGCTCTACTCGACTTCGCACGCGATGACGAAGGCGTACAAGCCGCTGCTCGACAAGCTGTCGCTGACCTATCCCCAATATCTCGCGATGCTCGTGCTGTGGGAGCGCGACGACATCGCCGTGAAGGACATCGCCGCGCGGCTCGATCTCGATCCGGCCACCGTCACGCCGCTGCTCAAGCGGCTGGAGGCGCTCGGATACGTCGAACGCGTGCGCAGCGCGGCCGACGAACGCGTCGTGAACGTGCGCGTGACGCCGGAAGGCCGTGCGCTGAAGGAGCGCGCGCGCTCGGTGCCCGCCGATCTCTTTTGCGCGATGCAGCAGACACCCGAATTCCTGGTCAGGCTGCGCGCCGATCTCCAGCAGTTGCGCGACGCGCTGTCGGCCGCCAACGAACGCTGAGCCCGCGCGCCGACCGATCGGCCCGGCATCGCCGGGCTTTTTCTTCAAAATTTCATTTGCACACTAATGATTTGTGTTCTATATTTTCTTCGTGGCCGGCGACATCCCGTTTGACCGGACCGCTTTTCCCCTTTTCCCGACAGGAGCTGCACGATGAACATTCTGTACAAGACCAGCGCCACGAGCACGGGCGGCCGCGACGGCCGCGCAGTATCCGCCGACAACAAGCTGGAAGTGAAGCTGGCCGCGCCGCGTGAACTCGGCGGCACGGGCGCGGAAGGCACGAATCCGGAGCAGCTGTTTGCCGCAGGTTACTCGGCCTGTTTCCTGAGCGCGATGAAATTCGTCGCCGGCCAGAACAAGCAGGCACTGCCGGCCGATACGCAGGTCACGGCGGAAGTGGGCATCGGTCCGAACGACGCAGGCGGCTTCGGGCTCGACGTCGAGCTGCGTGTATCGCTGCCGGGGCTCGACAAGGCCGACGCGCAGGCGCTGGTCGAAAAAGCCCACCACGTGTGCCCGTATTCGAACGCGACGCGCAACAACGTGCCGGTACGCCTGACGGTCATCTGACGCGACGCAGGACCACGCATGCGAAAAGGGCGCGTGCGGCATGTAGCCGCACGCGCCCTTTTGCGCGATTCGCCGAAGCGGCGGGCTAGCGCGCCCGCCTGCGCTGCTTAGCGCGAGCCGATCGAGTACGGGCGGTTCATCGCCGCTTCGCGATCGATCTTGCGCATGCGGAATTCGAGATCGTAGATGTCGGTGGCATCGGCCAGGTACGCTTCGGCGCGCTCTTTCGAGGCCTTTTCAGCGTTTTTGGTCAGCATCAGGAAGAGGTGGCTCAGCAGGTACATGGTCGATCTCGCAATCCAAAGGTTCTTTGACTAGGGTATTCCCGAATTATAGGGAAAACCCTAGGCTTTGGCCAGCGTCGATCAGCCGATGCGTCGTTCGTTCGCCACAGTGCGTTGATTCGCCTCGAAAAAAGCCCAGATCATCGCGCTTGCATCGGGGCCGACCGCCGCATGAAACGGCACGGCTTCGTCGCCGCCGGCCCACGCGTGATCGAGCCCTTTCACATGACAGAGCCGTACGACCGGCTCGCCGTCACGGCAGACGTCGGTGATCTGCGCACCGGCTTCGCGCGTCTCGACGCGCTCGCCGCCGCGCAATGCGCCGCGGGCGTCGGCCAGCCCGTTCAGGCGCATGAACTGCACGGTCAGCTGGTCGGCATTCTTCGGCGCGACGACATGGTCGCCGTCACCCTGGACGATCAGCGCAGGCATGCCCGGATACGCAGCCGCATCGACCAGCGCATCGACCACCGCGGCCGGATTCTGCCGCAGGCCGCGTCGCATCACGTCCATCGCGGCGATGCCGGAATTCGCCTCGCCGAACGCGGGACCCGAGTGCAGTGCCACGGCTGCGAAGCGGTCCGGATGGTGCAGTGCAAGAAGCGACGCCAGGCCCGCGCCGGCCGACAGCCCCGCGACGTAGACACGCGACGCGTCGAAACCATGCGCGTCGACGAGCGCGTCGACCAGCGACGCCACCGTGTTCGCTTCGCCGCGGCCCGCGCGGTCGGTATCTTCATACCAGTGCCAGCAGCCATGTGCGTGTGCGCGCAGCGACTGCTCCGGATACAGCACCGCGAAACCATGTTTGTCGGCCAGCAGATTCATCCGCGTGCCCTGCACGAATTCGTCGACGGACTGCTGGCAGCCGTGCAGCATCACGACGAGCGGCATCGCGCCGCGCCGGCGGCCCGGCGGCACATACAGGCCGTACGCGAGATTCTGGACGAGACGCCCGAGCGCGGGCGCCATCGGATGTTCTCCGCGCGTCCACTCGCCCGCCGCCCACGCGGCGGCACGCGGACGCACGCGCGATTCGCGTGGCGGGGACAGATCGGATACGGCCGGAGAGGCCGCAACCTCGAGTGCGTCGCGTGTGATGCGCTGCGCATCGCGCGCCGCGCGCTTGGCGGCCGGAGACAGCATGCGTTTCATGCCGCCCAGCCACACCTTGGTCAGACTTTTGGTCATCGATCGGGCTCGCAGTCAGGAAAAATAGGGGCGCCATGAAGGCGCCGCAATGGATGCATCGTTCGACTTTGTGCAATGCACCATAACATTGTTTCTGGGATTTTTCCTGCATGCGGATAGTTCCCGGCGGCGCAAAAAACGGGCCTCATGCATACGCGGCGCTATACTGGTGTTTCGCCGCTTGTATCCGTTGTAGTCGTTCTTTCCGGCTCGCGCGTTGATTTAAGCATTCTCCCCGCCTTCGTTCGTCCCATTCCCGATGTTCGACCTGTCGTCTCACCTGTGGATCATGATCACCGCGTTCGGCGGCGCCGGCCTGACCCTGCCGCTCGCGATCACGATCGCCATCTGGCTTGCACTCGGCTACGCGTGGCAGCGCGCGGCCGCATGGCTCGGCGTGCTGGCGGCGGCGATCGGCGTGGTGGCGCTCACGAAGATCGCGTTCCTCGGCTGGGGCATCGGCATCCGCGCGTGGGATTTCACCGGGTTCAGCGGCCATGCGATGCTGTCGACGTCGGTGTATCCGGTCGCGATCTTCCTCGCGCTGATCCGCACGCGCACGCCGGTGCGCATCGCCGGGATCGCGCTCGGGCTCGCGGCCGGCATCGCGGTTGGCGTGTCGCGCGTCGCGCTCGACGCGCATTCGCCGTCCGAATCGATCACCGGCTGCATCGTCGGCGCGATCGCCGCGCTCGCGTTCATCGCCGGCTCGTGGCGCGCGGTGCCGCACCGCTGGTCGGTGCCGGCGGTCGTGGCGAGCCTCGCGATCGTCACCGTCGCGCTGCACGGCATCACCGTGCCGTCGCATCGCTGGGTCACCAAGGTCGCGCTGCAACTGTCGGGCCACGAGCGCCCGTTCGTCCGCGCGCGCTGGAAAGCCAACCCGAACTACCATCCCGCATCGCAGCCGTCGTCGCTGCAGCGCACCGAATCGTCGACGCACACGCTCCGTACGTGACGGGCCGCCCGGCCGCACCTTTTCAGGTCTGACCATTTCATGCGCGCCGTCGCATGAACGGTATGTCGAGCGTTATAACCCGCCCTATATTACGATTACGGTTTCCACCCATTCAAAAACGAATCCACCATGCGCTCAACCGTCCGTCCGCTTCGCCGCACCCTGCTCCGTCTGCTGCCGATCGCCACGCTTGCCGCTGCCGGTATCGCATTCAGCGCGCCCGCTTCCGCCGCCGACGAACTGGTCGTGTCGGCGGCCGCCAGCCTGACGAACGCATTCAAGGCCGTCGGCGAAGCGTACGAGAAGCAGCACCCGGACACCAAGGTGCTGTTCAACTTCGGCGCATCGGACGTGCTGATGCAGCAGATCGCCAAGGGCGCGCCGGCCGACGTGTTCGCGTCGGCTGACCAGAAGGCGATGGATCGTGCGGCCGACGAAAAGGTGATCGTGCCCGGCACGCGTCGCGATTTCGCGGCGAATTCGCTCGTGCTGATCGTGCCGGCGGAGGGCCATGCGGCCGCGCCGACGTCGCTGAACGACCTGACCGCGCCCGGCGTGAAGCGCATCGCCTACGGCGACCCGGCATCGGTGCCGGTCGGCCGCTACACCGAAGGCGCGCTGCGCGCGGCCGGCGTGTGGGATGCCGTCAGCGCGAAGGGCGTGCTGGCCGCCAACGTGCGCCAGAGCCTCGACTACGTGGCGCGCGGCGAGGTCGACGCGGGCTTCGTGTTCGGCACCGACGCCGCGATCATGCCGGGCCGCGTGAAAGTTGCGCTGACGGTGCCGACCAAGACGGCCATCACCTATCCGATCGCCGTGGTCAAGGACAGCCGCCACGCCGCGCAGGCACAGTCGTTCATCGACTTCGTCGCGTCGGCGCAGGGCCAGGCCGTGCTGTCGACGTTCGGCTTCAAGCCCGCTGGCAAGTGAGCGTATCGCGATGCAAGACGCCTGGGTACCGCTGCTGTTGTCGCTGAAGGTCGCCGGCTGGGCGACCGTGCTCGACATCGTGCTCGGCGTCGCGGCCGCGTTCGTGCTCGCGCGCTGGCGCTCGCCGCTGCGCGACGTCGTCGATTCCATCCTGACGCTGCCGCTCGTGCTGCCGCCGACGGTACTCGGCTATTACCTGCTCGTGCTGCTCGGCCGGCGCGGCGTGTTCGGCGCGTGGCTCGACAGGCTCGGCATCGAGCTCGTGTTCACGTGGCAGGGCGCGGTGATCGCGTCGATGGTCGTCGCGTTTCCGCTGATCCTGAAGTCGGCGCGTGCGGCATTCGAAGGCGTCGATCCGCATCTGGAACGTGCGGCGCGCACGCTCGGGCTCGGCGAAGTCGCGGTGTTCTTCCGCGTGACGCTGCCGCTCGCCACGCGCGGCATTCTCGCGGGCGCGCTGCTCGCGTTTGCCCGCGCGCTCGGCGAATTCGGCGCGACGCTGATGATCGCCGGCAACCTGCCCGGCCGCACGCAGACGCTGTCGGTCGCGATCTACGCGGCGGTGCAGGCCGGCGACGACAACACGGCCAACTTCCTCGTGCTGGTGACGTCGATCACCTGCGTGCTCGTGCTGCTCGCGACCGGCTGGCTCGTGCCATCGCGCGCCCGGCGGAGCCAACTGACATGAAGCACATGCTCCGTTCTTTCCGTTCCACGGCCGGATGGCTTCGGCGGAGGCCCGCATGAGCCTCGTCGTCGACATCCGCAAGACCTACGCGAACGCCGAGCGCCGCTTCACGCTCGACATGTCGTTTACCGCGACGACACAGCGCGTCGTGCTGTTCGGGCCGTCCGGCGCGGGCAAGAGCATGACGCTGCAGGCGATCGCCGGATTGCTGTCGCCCGACGAAGGCTCGATCACGCTGAACGGCGAAGCGCTGTTCGACGCCGCGCGCCACATCGACGTGCCGACCCGCGACCGCCGTGTCGCGTACCTGTTCCAGGACTACGCGCTGTTTCCGCACCTGAACGTGCGCCAGAACATCGCGTTCGGGCTCACGTCGGGGCTGCGCAACCCGCGCGCGAAGACAGTGCCGCCGGAAGTCGCGTACTGGCTGCGCGCGTTCGACCTGGAAACGCTCGCAGGGCAGTATCCGTCGCAACTGTCGGGCGGGCAGAAACAGCGCGTCGCGCTGGCGCGCGCGCTGGTCGCGCAACCGCGGATCCTGCTGCTCGACGAACCGTTCGCGGCGCTCGACGGCGCGATGCGCCAGCGCATGCGCCACGAGCTCGCCGAACTGCAGGCGCGGCTCGATATCCCGATGGTGCTGATCTCGCACGACCCCGACGACGTCGCCGCATTCGGCGACCAGGTCGTGCAGCTGAGCGAAGGACGCGTGCAGGCAACCCCGCCGCACGCCGAGTGGCCGACGCGCGTCACCTGAGCGCGCGAGGCCGTGGTCGTGGCAGGCACGTTGGAGCCTGAGAGAAGCCGCGCGTAGCGGCATAAGCTGAAAGCGGAAACGAAGCCGGCGCCGTGCACGCGCTGTGCGATGCCGGCTTCGCCCCGTCCGTCACACGATTGTCGACGCGCGCCGCCCTGCCTGCTGCGTCAGCCCGTCACCGCGAGAATCACGCTCGACGCCTTGAACAGCGCGATCGCCCGACGGCCGGCGTCGAGTTGCAGCGCCTGAACGCTGTCGTTGGTCACGACGGCCGTCAGCGTCCCGCCGCCATCCAGCGCCAGCGTCACCTCGCTGTTCACCGCGCCCGCCGCCACGGCTTCCACGCTGCCCCTCAGCTGGTTGCGCGCGGACACCTTCAGGTCGGCATCGTCCACCGCCAGCACGACCCACGACGCCTTCACCAGCGCGCAGGCGTCCGCCCCTTCCTGCAAACCGAGCGCATCGGCGCTTTCGTGCGTGAGCACCGCGACGACCGCTTGCCCGCCCGGCAGCACGAGCGTCACCTCGTCGTTGACGGTGCCGCGCACGATCGACGCGACCTTGCCGAACAACTGGTTGCGCGCGCTGGTCTTCATCCCGATCCGGCCGATCAGCGCCCAGTCGACGTCGAAGCCGGCAACGGCCGCACTCGCGGCCTCGATGAAGCGGCGATGCTCGCGCTCGATCGTCCGGAATGCGGCGATCAGCGAGGTCGCGCGCGGCGTCAGCGTCGTGCCGCCGCCGCCCTTGCCGCCCGTCGAACGTGCGACGAGCGGTTCGCCGGCGAGATTGTTCATCGTGTCGACTGCATCCCACGCGGCCTTGTAGCTGAGGCCGACGGCCTTCGCCGCGCGCGTGATCGAGCCGGTGTCGCCGATCGCCGCGAGCAGCGCGATGCGCGTCGCGCCGCCGAGCGTCTGTTCGCCGGCGCGCAACCATAGCTCGCCGCCCAGTTCGAGCGGTTCGGCGGACGAGGAAGAATGCGGTGCGTCGGTCATCGGCATGCCTTCGGGAAACGGGCGGCCATTATAGTCAGCGCGCGCCGCTCAGCCCGGCTTGCCGTCGAGCTTCGGCGGACGCAGGCTGGCGAGCAGCGTCTCGGCGTCGCGCGCGGCGCGCTGTTCGAGCGCCGCGCCGTAGCCGCGCACGAAGCCGAGCTGGTACGGCGGCGCCGCCAGCTGCTCGAGGTGATGCAGTGCGACCATCGTGTCGTTCGCTTCGCCGAGCACGCCCTGCACGCGCGTCAGCGTCTTGACCGTCTCGTTGCGCGTGCGGCGCGACGCCAGCGATGCGAAGAATTCGAGTGCGTAACGCAGCCGCTTCGCGTCGATCCGCACCTGATGGCGCGCAGCCGTATCGAGCGACGTGAGCGACGGCGACGCGTAGAGATGGCCGAACAGCCGACGCACGCGCTTGGTTGCGTGACGCCGCAGCGACGGTGCGTCGTCGCCTTCGGCTGCCGGCAGCGCCAGCGTGCCCAGCCATTCGAGCCAGCCGAGCGTCAGCCGCGCATAGCGGGCCGAATGGAGCGCTTGCCGCAGCTCGACGCGCGCGGCCATGGACTGCGCGCGGGCGGCATCGAGCGTGCCGTCCCAGTCGCCGTCACCGCCGTCGGCCGCGATCAGCGCAGGGAGGCTTTCGGTCGAAAACACGTCCCAGTCGCGCACCGTGCCAAGCAGCGCGGCGACCCAGCGCAGGTCGGCGCCGAGCGTGTCCTGCCATGCGCGGTCGGCAAAGCGCGGGAAAAAGCGCATCAGCGTGCGCAGGCGGCGCAGCGCGACACGCATCTGGTGCACGAATTCGGGATCGTCGTGGTCGAGCACACCACGCTCGTTGCCGAGCCATTGCGCGGTGATGTCGCCGGCCAGCGCGAACAACGCGCCGCGTTGCGTGCGGATGCCGGTCAGGTCGACGAGTCGCGCCTTGACCAGCCCGGCCGCCGCAGGCTCGCCCGCGCAGGCGCGGTCGATCACGCTCGTCAGTTGCACGAAGGCGGGCCATGCGCCGCTCAGCTCGCGCGCCGCGGCGAACAGCGCATGCAGCGCGGCCGTGCGTGCGGCGACGGTTTCCCAGTCGGGTGCGGCAAGGCGCAGCTCGACGTAGCGGCGCGGCGGCTCGCCGCCGCCGGTCAGCGTGATGTCGTCGAGCGTCATCTCGACCACGACGCCGCTGTCGTCGGCCCACCGCCCGCGCCGCCGTTCGCTCATGAGGCGCAGCGCCGACGCTTCGGGCTGCGCACCCGCAGCCGGAGGCTCGGCGGCCTCAGGCGCGACGCCATTGACTTCGTCTGCCGGTGCATCGGCATCGGCCGCGGTCGTCGTCACGGGTACGGGTAACGGCATCGCGACGACGATGCCCGCATGCTCCGCGTCGAACAGTTCGCGCTCGGTGACGCCGGGCGCAAACGCCTTCGTACGCGACGCGACGACCCGCCTGCCGTGCGCGTTCGACTCGACCCACGTCCACCAGCTCGCGCCGGGGCTCGTTTCGGCCTCCTCGATCTGGCATGGCTCGATCGTCACGCGCTCATGGCCGCGACGCATCCGCACCTGCGGGCAGATCCGCCACGCGCGCACGAGTTCGGCGCCGAAGTCGCGCTGCGTGCCGCGGGTGCGACTCGCAGCCTTGACCGGCCACCCTTCCAGCGACAGCGACAACACGATTTCCAGCACACGCGACATGGAAGCTCCTGCACATGAAGGATCGCCGGCGCATCATCCGCGCCGGCGTCGCCCGTGAAGCAGCTTCCATAGTACACGTCGCAAAAACGTGCCGGCGACGGTCTGGCCCTGTCGGCCTGTCGCAGGTCAAACGGCGTATTGCGCGAGCCCATGGCCGAACGACCAGTTCTCCTTCAGCACCTCGACAAGATTGATGAATACGTCCTGCTGCCGCACGCCGGGCTGCTCCGCGAGGTTGTCGGCGATCGCCCGGTACAGCGCCCGCTTCTGCTCGAGCGTGCGCGTGTTGTTCGCGGTGATCTGGATGATCACGAGATCGTCGCTGCGCTCGATGTCGAGGTAATGGCGGCCATACACGAAGTTCTCGGCCGCATGCTCGGTGACGACCATGAAGATGTCGTCCTCGGGCACGTTGAACGTGCGCACCAGCGCACGTTGCACGCCGTCGACGAGTGCCGCGCGGTAGGCGGCCGGTTTGCCTTCGCGGACGGCGATACGGGTGAATGGCATGGTCCTGCTCCTGTCGGTGGGTAACGTTGAAGAACGGAAACACAGCGTCAGGTTAGGCCCGCCGATCTATAATGAACAGTCATTGATAGATATTTCATTCATTTACACTTGAAATGAAAGTACTCGATCTCGATGCTGTCCGCGCGTTCGTGCTGGTCGCCGATCTCGCCAGCTTCACGCGCGCCGCCGATGCGCTCGGCACCACGCAATCGGCCGTCAGCCTGAAGCTGAAGCGGCTGGAAGCCCACCTCGGCAAACCGCTGCTGGCGCGCACGCCGCGCGTCGTCAAGCTGGCGGCGGACGGCGAGAATTTCCTGCCGGCCGCCCGCGCGCTGCTCGATGCGCACGAGCACGCGCTCGGCGCGATCTCGGCGGGCACTTACCGCCTGTCGCTCGGCGTCAGCGAGCACGTCGCGGTGCCCGACCTGCCGGCCGTGCTCACGAGCCTGCACCGGCAGGATCCCGGGCTGTCGCTGGAAATGCATCTCGGAACGTCGACCGGCCTGCTCGCGCAATACGACGAACGCCGGCTCGATGCCGTGATCGTGCGGCACGAACCGGGCGAGGATCCGCCGCGCGAAGACGGCACGCTGCTGTTTACCGAGCCGCTGGCCTGGCTCGCCGCGCCCGACTGGGTGGTGCGCGCGGGCGAGCCGCTGCCGCTCGCGGTGCTCGCCGGCCCGTGCGGCGTGCGCGCCGCCGCGCTGCGCGCGCTCGACCGTGCAGGGCTGCCGTGGCGCGAGCGCTTCATTGGCGGCGGGGTCGCGGCGGTCACGGCCGCGGCCGCGGCAGGGCTCGCCGTCTGCCCGCTCGCACGGCGTGTCGCGCCGCGCACGCTGGTCGACGTCGGTGCGAAATTCGGACTGCCGCCGCTGCCGCAATCGCAGGTCGTGCTGTATTCGCGCGTACGCGACATCCGGGCCGCCGCCGCGCTGCGCAGGTTTGCCGACAGCCTTGCAATCTCGGCGTAAACTAGCGGGTTCCGTCGCCCGCAATCTCCTGAAGAATTCCGATGAAACCCGAAGCCCGCAAGCACGTCCGCGCCAACCTGCTGATGCTCGCCGCCGCCGCGATCTGGGGCTCGGCCTTCGTCGCGCAACGCCTGAGTCTCGACGTGATCGGGCCGTTCCTGTTCACCGGGCTGCGCTTCCTGCTCGGCGCGCTCGTGCTGGTGCCGCTGCTGATGCTGAATACGGCGTCGCGCGCGCAGCTCGCGGCGATCCGCCGCGAACCGGCGCTGCTGTTGCCGGGTCTCGCGCTCGGCGGGCTGCTCGCGGTGTCGATTTCGCTGCAGCAGTTCGGCCTGCAATACACGCGGGTCGCCAATGCCGGCTTCATCAGCTCGCTGTATGTCGTGATCGTGCCGCTGATGGGCGTGTTCGCCCGCCACCGGATCGGCGCGGGCACGTGGTTCGGCGCATTGCTGGCAGCGATCGGCCTGTATTTCCTCAGCATCGACGAGCACTTCTCGGTGCTCTACGGCGACTGGTTCCAGCTTGCGGGCGCCGTCATCATCGCCGCGCACGTGATGGCCGTCGGCCATCTCGCGAAGCGCCACGACCCGCTCGTGCTCGCGTTCCTGCAGTTCCTCGTGTGCGGTGTCGCGTGCCTCGCGGTCGGCCTCGCCGTCGAGCCGGTCAGCGTCGCGATGCTGCGCGGCGCGCTGCCGACGCTGCTGTACGGCGGGCTGTTGTCAGTGGGCGTCGGCTACACGCTGCAGGTGGTCGCGCAACGCGACGCGGCGCCCGCGCACGCGGCCGTGATCTTCAGCATGGAAGGCGTGTTCGCGGCGATCGCCGGCTGGGCCGCGCTCGGCGAAACGCTGACGCTGCGCGCGCTCGTCGGCTGCGCGCTGATGCTCGCCGGCCTGCTCGCCTGCCAGTTGCTGCCGAACGGCGACGCCCGGAAAAAGGACGAGGACGCGCTGCCGGCGTGACACGCACCGTCCCTATAATGGCGGTTCGCGTGACTTCCACGCCAACCGCTTCCGACAGGCCCGCTCCGTGACGTCCACTTCCGCCGATCCCGCCGCCGACCTGCTGCGCGAACGCGCAGCGCACTACGCTGCCCAGGCGGCCCTGTTCCTGCGCGACCAGGCGCTCTCCACCGCGTCGCACGACCTGCGCAGCCCGCTGAACGCGATGCACAGCTGGGCGTACGTGCTCGAGCGCCAGCTCGCCCACGCCGACCCGAACCTGCAGCGCGCGCTCGCGGGCATCCGCACGGGCATCGACCAGCAGGTCGCGCTGATCGACGACGCGCTCGACGCGCCGCGCGCGCAAACGCGCACGCTCGCGATCTCGCCACGGTCGTTCGCGTTGCGCGCGCTGCTCGACGACACGCTCGCGCTCGTCCGTTTCGCGCTCGCCGACGCACGACACGTCACGCTCGACGCGACGCTGCCGGACGGCGAACCGACGCTCGTCGTCGACCGCGAACGCGTCGCCCAGGCGCTCTGGACCCTGCTGACGACGGCCGTCGAAGCGAGCGCCGCGGGCAGCCGCGTCGCCTTCGCATGCGCACGCGACGGCGTGCAGTTCAGCGCGCGCGCCACGTGCACCGTGAACGCCGACGCGCTCGCCGATCCCGCGCTACCGCACGCGTTCGAAGCGTTCGCCCGGCGCGAGATGTTGCGCCAGCGCGACGCGAAACGAAACGCCTGGGCGCTCGCACTGTGCCAGCGCGTCGCACTCGCGCACGGCGGCACGTTGACGCACGACGCATTCGCCGACGGCGCGGCCGTCACCCTCTCGTTCTCCATTCCCTGCGAGGCGCCGGTGTAAGCAATCGGCCGCCCGATACATTACAAATTCCTTTCTGGCTCTATACTGATGGGCCTGTCATAACCGGAGCGATTCTTTGTTACAGATCTTCGCGCTCATCGGCGCGTTGTTCCTGGTGGCCCTCAACGGGTTCTTCGTTGCAGCCGAATTCGGCCTCGTCAAACTGCGCGCGACGCGCGTCAAGACCCTTGCCCGCAAGCATGGCCTGCGCGGGCGCATCCTCGGCATCGTGCACGGCCGGCTCGACGCGTATCTTTCCGCGTGCCAGCTCGGCATCACGCTCGCGTCGCTCGGCCTCGGCTGGGTCGGCGAGCCGGCGTTCGCGCAACTGATCGGCCCGCTGCTCGACCTGATCGGCGTGCAGTCCGAACGCGTCGTGCACCTGATCTCGCTCGTGTTCGCGTTCTCGCTGATCTCGTTCCTGCACATCGTCGTCGGCGAACTGGCGCCGAAATCGATGGCGATCCGCCAGTCGGAGAAGGTCGGCCTGTGGGTCGCGCTGCCGCTGTATGCGTTCTACTGGGCGATGTATCCGGCGATCTGGGTGCTCAACTCCAGCGCCAACGCGGTGCTGCGGCTCGCAGGGCTGTCGGCCGACCACGGCAGCGACGCGCACTACTCGACCGACGAGCTGAAGCTGATCCTGCGCAGCCGCCGCAGCACGGCCGGCAACACGGCGCAGCCGGCGCGCGGCACGTACAGCAACGACGAGTGGAACACGCTCGCGCATTCGCTCGATTTCTCGTCGATGACGGTGTCCGACCTGATGCGGCCGGCCCATGAAATGATCGGCCTGCGACGCGACCTGCCGCTGCCCGACAACATGGAGATCGTCGCGCGGCACCGCTTCAGCCGCTATCCGCTGTTCGAGGATGCGTCGCGCGAACAGGTGAGCGGGCTGATCCACCTGAAGGACCTGCTGCTCGCGCGTCACGCGGGCGCCGCGCTCGAAGACCTGTCCGACTACGTGCGCCCGGTGCAGTACGTGAAGCCCGACACCCCGGCGCTCGACCTGTTCCGCCGCTTCCGCAAGGGCGCCCCGCACTTCGCGCTGGTCGGCAACAAGGGCGAGAAGCCGATCGGCTTCCTGACGCTCGACAACCTGCTCGGCGCGCTGGTCGGCCAGATCCACGACGAGTTCCGCCAGGGCGATGCCGACTGGAGCCGCCTCGACGACGGCACACTGATGGGCAAGGGCAGCCTGCCCGTCGTGTCGCTCGAGCAGGCGCTCGGCATCGACATCGACGAAGGCCGCGCGGAATCGGTCGGCGGCCTCGTGATCCAGGCGCTCAGCGACCTGCCGACCGAAGGGCAACGCGTGTCGTTCGACCGCTTCGACGTCGTCGTGAAGAAGATGAACGGGCCGCGCATCGTGCTCGTGCGCGTCTATCCGAAGGGCATGAAAGAGGCCGACGAATGACGGCCCCTCGTTGCGTCGCGCGATGAACGCGATGCTGCCGCGCTGCTGCGTGATCACGCCCGAACCGGCGTCCGCGTCGGCAGCCGATCGCGCGGTATTCCTCGACCGGTTGTCGGCCGTGCTCGCGCGCGGTGAAACGCTCGTGCAACTGCGCGTGAAATCGCTCGATGCGGCCGCGTTCGCGTCGCTTGCCGCCGCAGCGCTCGCGCGCTGTGACGCGGCCGGCGCCCACCTGATGCTCAATGGCCCGATCGATGCCGCCGGTGTGATGCGGCTCGACGGCGCCGGCTGGCATCTCGACGGCACCGCGTTGCGCGCCGCCGCGCAGCGGCCGCTGCCAGCCGGCCGTTGGGTGTCGGCCGCCTGCCATTCGCAAGACGACCTGCTGCTGGCCGCACGCGCCGGCGCGGATTTCGTCACGCTGTCGCCCGTGCTGCCGACGCTCAGTCATCCCGGTGCGCCGACACTCGGCTGGGCGCAGTTCGATACGCTGGCCGCCCAGGCCGCGATGCCCGTCTTCGCGCTCGGCGGAATGACGCGCACGCATCTCGACGACGCGCGCCGCCACGGCGCGCACGGCATCGCGGGGATTCGCGGGTTCTGGTAAGTCCGGGATTGCCTGCGGCACAGCCGGGCGCGCATGCGCCCGGCCTTCCAACCGTCACGCCGTCATCTACTCATGCGTTCAGGTTCGGACGCATGCCGCGCCACGAACCGTCATCGATGCGTCGCGCATCGTGCGTCAGCGCATAGCGGTTGACGTCACCCGTCAACCACGCAACGAGCGAGTACGGCGGCAATTCCCCTTCATCGACACGATCGCGCGCGCGCGCCGGCGTCTCGAACACGACGCGTCCTCCCGGTGCGTCGAACCGCAGCGCATCGGGCGACAGGTTCAATGCAATCGTCAGCGTCTCGTCGTCGGCGAGCCGCCAGGACGCGAGCAGCGCATCGGCATCGCCGTCGCCGTCCGCCTTCAGCGCATGCGCGTCCTGCGGCCGGCAATCGGACAGCCGCGGCGCGATCAGCTTCGCGCGCACCGCGAGCGCCGACTGCACGAAATGCGCACGATCGGTGTCGCGCGCGGTTTCATCGAAGATCAGCGGGATCTGCGGCGTGAGCAGCGACAGCGCGAGTGCGGCCAGGCCGGCCTCCTGCGCCTGATCGCCCGGGCCGCTGTCGCGCCACGCGCCATCGGAAAGCACGAGCGACGTCAGCGCCAGCCCGCTGTCGGCCGCCATGCCCTCTCCCGACGCGGCCGGCTGAAATGCCGCGCCGGCCGCGGTCAGTGCGCGGGCGAGCGTGTGGATCGACTGGTGCGTGGAAATGCCTTCGTGGGCCGACGTATCGCGCCCCGTCAGCCGGTGCAGCGCACGTTCGCCGCACCCGTTCCACTGCGCGTCGAAATGGGTATCGGCGAGATGCGCCGGATGCCGCTCGCTGCCGAGCACGAGGTGGATCAGGCGGTCGGCCGGCACGGCCGCGCGCACGCGATCCGCGATCTCGCGCAGCCACGACACGCCGATCCGGTCGGCTTCGCGCAGGCGCAGCCCGTCGCACCGGTATTCGTCGAGCCAGTACAGCGCGTTGTCGCAGAAGAAATCGCAGACTTCCGGATGATCGAGCGCCAGCGGCGCGGCCTGCAACGGATCGTCGCGCGTATGGAAGAACGGCACCGCGTAATGGCGCAGCGCATCGGTGCCGCTGCCGAAGCGCGCGTAGTCGAGCTCCAGCAGCACCGCGAGCCCGTAGCCGTGCGCGTCGTCGATCAGCGCCTTCAGCGCGTCGGGGCCGCCTTCGGCCGCGAGCGGCGCGAACGGCAGGCTGTCGTGCGGCGACGCGAGCAATTCCAGCGCGGTCACGCCGAGACGTGCGAGCTGCGGCAAGCGGCGGCGCACGCCGTCGAAGCCGCCCACCGCGTGCGGACGGACCGCGTAAAGCGCCATGTCTTCCCACGCGCGCCCGCGCCAAAACGTGTTGCGCCACGTGAATGCGCGCGGATCGACGACCTCGCTCGGACCGTTGAGCCCGTCGGGTTGCGAGCGCGACGCGGGATCGGGAATCGACACGGCGTCGTCGAGGCGATAGCGGTAACGCGTGCCCGCGCCGCAGTCGGCGAAGACTTCGAACCAGTTCGGGCCGGCGGCCGTCATCGGAACGAGCGTCGGGTCGGAGCCGGAATCGAGTTCGAGTTGGACCTGTGTACTGCCCGGCGCCCACACGCGGAAATGCGTGCGCGGTGTCGTGGAGAGCGCGCCGCAGGGCTGCGCGCCAAACGGTAAGCAATGGATGTAGTGCTGCGCGTACGGATCGTGCGGACAATCGGACATCATG
Organism: Burkholderia cepacia complex sp. TUM26381; assembly: GCF_057439935.1. Lineage (NCBI taxonomy): Bacteria > Pseudomonadati > Pseudomonadota > Betaproteobacteria > Burkholderiales > Burkholderiaceae > Burkholderia > Burkholderia cepacia complex sp. TUM26381. Next base: position 2,445,544 of record NZ_CM172007.1, read on the forward strand.
CGCTCCTCGTGCGTGCCGAGCGGCATGGCCGCGCCCGTGGCGCGGCGCATCGGGGCCCGGCATGCGACGGCCAGGCGGGGGGAGAGAACCGAGTATGCGCCGGATTCGCCATCCCGATGCAGGCTGGTCAGACATTTTTAAATGCGAATCGACCCCGGGGAATCGGGTGCGCCGGCCCATGCCGGCGAGTCGGGTAGTCGGCATACCGGAATGACCGCTCGCCTTGTTGCGCCGGCCGCGCGCCCCTACGCTCTGCGTCATGCCCGCGGGCACGTCGTCCGCCATCGACCCAAGGAACCCGCCATGTCGCTTCCCGCCAGCGCCGCGAAATTCGATCCGTCACGCGCGCAAGAATATGCCGAGCAATCGCGCATCGCGCTCGCCGGCTACGATGCGTGCCACGAACTCAGCGCATGCATGCTCGCGTCGGCGATCGGCGTGACCGATGCACGGATCCTTGTCACAGGTGCGGGCGGCACGGGCCAGGAAATCTGCGTCGCGGCCGCACTCGAACCGGGCTGGCAGTTCACGGCCGTCGATCCGTCTGCGCCGATGCTCGCGCTTGCGCACTCGAACGTCGAGGCCGCCGGCCACGGAGCGCGCACGGTGTTCATCGAGGACGGCGTCGACGCATTGCCCGACACCCCCGCGTTCGACGGCGCGACGCTGATCGGCGTGCTGCATCACGTGCCGGGCGACGAAGCGAAGGCCGCACTGCTGCACGCGATCGCGCGGCGCCTGAAGCCCGGCGCGCCGCTCGTGCTCGCCGGCAACCATCGCCGCTACGCGGACCACCCTCGCCTGCTCGATGCGTGGCAGCAACGCTGGCGCATGAAGGGCGCCACGCCCGACGCCGTGCGTGCGCAACTCGCGAAGATCCTGCAGGGCGCCGATCCGCCCGCCTCCGAGGAAGCCGTGTTCGCGCTGCTGCGCGATGCGGGCTTCGACGCGCCGTTGCGCTTTTTCGCCAGCCTGTTCTGGGGCGCGTGGGTCGCGGTGCGGGGCGCGTAGCGGTTCGGCGCGGCGCGGCGCGGCGCGGCGCAGGACTAGATTCGCGTACGCGCCACACGCGCTGGGTATGATGTCGTTTCCGCCCCTTTCCGGCCTCGACATGCTCACCGTCCATCACCTGAACAACTCGCGCTCGCAGCGCGTGCTCTGGCTGCTCGAAGAACTGGATGTGCCGTACGAGATCGTGCGCTACGAACGCGATCCGAAAACGATGCTCGCGCCGCCCGAGTTGCGCGCGATCCATCCGCTCGGCAAGTCGCCGGTCGTCACCGACGACGGCCATACGTTCGCCGAATCGGGCGCGATCATCGAGTACCTGGTCGAACGCTACGGCAACGGGCGCCTCGCGCCGCCGCCCGGCTCACCCGAGCGGCACGATTACACGTACTGGCTGCACTACGCGGAAGGGTCGGCGATGCCGCCGCTGCTGCTCAAGCTCGTCGCGCTGCGGATCGCGCATGCGCCGATGCCGTTCTTCGCGCGGCCGATCGCGCGCAAGATCGCTGAAACACTGCAGTCGGGTTTCGTCGATCCGCAGATCGCGCTGCATCTCGGTCATATCGACAGCGCACTGCAACGCACCGGCTGGTTCGTCGGCAACGGCTTCAGCGCGGCCGACATCCAGATGAGCTTTCCGCTCGAAGCCGCGACCTCGCGCGGCGGCGGCAGCCGGTATCCCGCGATCGCGCGTTTCCTCGACGCGATCCACGCACGGCCCGCGTACCAGCGGGCGCTGGAACGCGGCGGCCCGTACGACCTGCTCAAGTAACCGGCGTCAGCTCAGCAACCCTGCCGCCACGTTGATCGACAGCCCGAGCACGGCCATGTTGAAGTAGAACGACAGGATCGACTGCGCGAGCACCGAGCGCCGCGCGGAGCGGTTCGCGAGCGACACGTCGGCCGTCTGCGACGCGACCGCGAGCGTGAACGCGAAATACAGGAAATCCCAGTAGTCGGGTTCGGGGTTGCGGTCGGGGAAGCGGAGCGCACGGTCGTTGGATGGCGATCCGTAATAGAGCCGCGCGTAGTGCAGCGTGAAGATCGTCGGGATCAGGAACCAGGCGCCAAACAGCGTCGCGCCCGTGATCGCGTAGTGGCTGAGCCCCGCGCTGAAGCCGACGCTCTTGGCCGTGGCGAGCTCGATCGCGATCGCGGCCACGCTCGCGACGGTCGCGAAGCACACGACGGTCAGCACGGTCGTCGCGTTTTCGTCTTCGCGGATCGCGACTTCGCGCACCTTGTGATGATGCGCGGTCACCATGCGCACCCACATCAGCACGAGATACAGCCAGATCGCGCAATCCCAGCCGATCAGCGCCCGCACGGCCGGACGCATCGGAAACGGCAGCAGCACCGCGCACAGCACGCCGGCGACGAACGCCGCGACCATGCGCGGCCGGTTGCGTAATACCTGCGGATAAAACGTCATCGTGTCATTCCGAAAGCGGATGGAAAGGGTTCGGCCGGCGCGCGGGACGGCCCGCTGTGCCGTGCCGGCGGGTAACGCGCCCCGATTATCGCCATTCCATCGTGACGTGGCGATGGGCACGAGCGCCTAAGATAAGGGGATGACTGCCACCGCCCCCCTCTGCCGCCACGCCGCGAACACGTCCGGCCGCGACTTCGTCGTCGGCGACCTGCACGGCTGCGTGGACGTGCTGCGCGCGCTGCTGCACGATATCCGCTTCGATCCGGCCCGCGACCGCCTGTTCTCGGTCGGCGATCTCGTCGATCGCGGCCCGGCCTCCGAAATCGCGCTCGAACTGCTCGACCGCCCGTGGTGCCACGTCGTGCGCGGCAATCACGAGGAGGTGCTGAGCCTCGTGTCGCGCGGCAAGGTGCCGCCCGATGCGTGGCGCGGGATCGGCGGCGACTGGGGCGCCGATCTGCCGCCCGAACGGCTGCACGCCCATGCGGCGCGCGTCGATGCGCTGCCGCTGGTGCGCGTGATCGGCGACGGCCCCGACCGCTTCAACGTGCTGCATGCGGAATTCTTCGGCTCGGACACGGATCTCGACGCGGGCAACTATCCGCACGACGTGCGCGAGCGGCTGATCTGGGGCCGCGACCTCGTTCAGGGGCTCGCCGATCCGGCGCGGCAGGCCGGGCTGTCGCTGACCTGCACCGGGCACACGCCCGTGCGTGCGCCGCAGCGGATCGGCGCGCAATGGTTCATCGATACGGGTGCGTTCGCGCCGTCCGGGCGGCTCACGCTCGCCGAGCCGCGCACCGGCAGCACGTGGTCGATGACGCAAGCCGAAGCGCGCGAGCGCCACGCGGGCGACTGGCCGCTACCCTGATGCGCCGACGCGCCGGTGCACCGGCTGGCGCCCTCGCCGCGCAACCGCCCGCGAACGCGCGAACGCTAGCCGACCTGGTTCAGTTCGAACACCGCATCGACGGCCGAGCCGTTCCAGTTGTATTCGAGATAGGCCGCGTGCTGACAGTCGCGCAGCAACGTCGTGCGGAACGCGGCAAGGCACTCGCCGCGCGGGTCGCGCACCGACGGATAGACGATCCCCGCACCGCCCGCGTTGCGCACCGCGCGGCCGAGCGCCTGCCCCGCACTGTAGTCGAGCGGATGCAACAAGGCGGGATCGCGCTGCGGCCACGCGCGCACGTCGGCCACGTCGCCCTGCGCGAGCACGGTATAGAGCCGCATCTGCTGGCGCATCGGCGGCTCCTTCGTCGCGGCCAGGAACAGCCCGCTGTGATAGCGCGTTTCGGCGATCGCCGTGTCGCGCGAGCGGGCGCAGTAGAACACACCGTAGCTGCCGTCGGAAAAGCGGCTGCCCAGCGGATTCAGGTGCGTGAACGCGGCCATGATCGGCCCCCAGCCCTGCCCGTAGCGGCGCTCGGCGGGCGGCACGAGGCCGAGCGTGCCGACTTCGGCGCGGATGCGGTCGTTGGTCAGCGATTCGAGCGCGTACAGCGCATCGAAATCGTCTGCCGACGCCACGCGATCGAACAGGTTGATCGCTGGAAAACGGGTGGGGATCACGCGGTAGGCCGGGGCCCAGTCGACGGCGGTCGTGGGCCATTGTCGTGTTTCGATCGGTGTCGTCACGCCCAGCCACCCCGCATCGCGTCGAGATAGTGCCGGATGGCGACCAGATCGCCGACGTTACCGGCGAGCATCCGGTCGAGCGCGCGCTTGCCGCCGAACGGCGCCGCGTCATTGGGCCGCCTGACCCACGCGTCGGCCGCGGCCGGCTGCGGCAGCAGGATCTGCAGCGCCTTGTAGATGCCGAGCAGCAGCGACAGCCGCTCGAGCGTATCGCGCGGCAGCCGCGCCGATTCCGGCGTGGCCTTCCACTTGAAGAACGTCGAACGGCCGGGCGACCCGAGCAGCACGATCTGCTCGTCGATCGTCAGCTCCCAGTCGCGCGCAATGTTGAAAAACGCGCGCAAGCCAGCCGCCGACATCTGCGCGACCGAAGCCTGTGGCGGGGCGGAATGCGAATCGTAGGCGGGCTGTGACATGATCGTTAGTCTCGAAATGAATTTACTAACAAGATTAGTCCATTTTCGCATTTTTGCAAGGGTCGTCCCCCATCGATCGGTCCACGCCTCCGACAAAACGATATTTTTTGTCCATTCTGGACTCCGATTTTATTTTCTGCGTTAATGGCCATGCGGACAGCGCGTCGGAACGCGACGCGTGTCCGGGAAACCGTGTCGCACAGAAACCGGATGCACCACGCCAAGGAACGCACCATGAAGAGACTGATTGCCGCTGTTTCGATCGCCCTGCTCGCGGTATCCGCAGGCCCCGCCGTCGCGAAAGACTGGACCACGATCCGCTTCGGCACCGATGCCAGCTACGCGCCGTTCGAGTCGAAGGCGCCCGACGGCAAGCTCGTCGGCTTCGACATCGACCTCGGCAACGAGATCTGCGCACGCCTGAAGGCGAAGTGCGTGTGGCTCGAGAACGATTTCGACGGCATGATTCCGGCGCTGAAGGCGAAGAAGTTCGACGCGGTGCTGTCGTCGATGTCGATCACGCCGCAGCGTGCGCAGCAGATCGGCTTCACGACGAAGATCTACAACCAGCCGACGCGGCTCGTCGTGAAGAAAGGCTCGCCGCTGCTGCCGACGGCCGAATCGCTGAAGGGCAAATCGATCGGCGTCGAGCAGGGCACGACGCAGGAAACGTATGCGAAGGCGTACTGGGGCAAGCAAGGCGCGAACGTCGTGTCGTACCAGAACCAGGATGGCGTGTATGCGGACCTGACGTCGGGCCGCCTCGACGCGGCGCTGCAGGATGAAGTGCAGGCCGCGATCGGGTTCCTGAAATCGCCGCGCGGTGCGAACTACACGTTCGTCGGGCCCGAACTCGTCGACGAGAAGGTGCTCGGCATCGGCGCCGGCATCGGGCTGCGCCAGGAGGACACCGACCTGAAGGCGAAGATCGACCGCGCGATCGTCGACATGGTGAAGGACGGCACCTACAAGCGGCTCGCGTCGAAGTACTTCGACTTCGACATCTACGGCGGTTGAAAAAACGGCGTCGCGCGCGTACGGGTACTGCTCCCGTCGCGCGCGTCCGACCGCCCCTCCCCTTCAACCGGATGGCAACGGCATCGCGCGGTTCGCCGTCGCATCGAATCCTTCTCGTCGTGCATCGCCTCCGCGGCACGACGTGTCGACCATCATTCGGATTGCAGATCAATCGCTCGCGGGAGCGACGGGCAATGCGAAAGGAGGTCGTGCTGCTTGAGTCAATAGGCGAAGATCGGGCGTCGCGGTACCGGCGCCCGTGTACACATGCCCATGCGGATCGGGTTGGCGTGCAGGAAAGTGCCGACCCGGCGCGGATGACCGGCAACCAGCCGGATCCGCCTCGCACCGGGCGCGGAGAGATGGCCTGTCGAGGCATGCCGGCCGGCTGCAAGTGCGACGTTCGACCGGCGATGTCCCGAATCACTGCGATCGCGGCCTGCCAGCCGCGGCGTGTGGCGATCGTTCATTTTTCTACCCCGTATGCAGTGTGATGTTTGTTCCGGCAACCGGATCATGCCGGTGCCCCGACGATCGGGCGACGACGCGCCGTGCTCGCCGTCACGCGGCCGCTGCACCGCGCTCCGACACCGCATCCCCGCGGACTGCGTCCTGGCCGGACCCGGCTGCCTTCGCCGCCGAACCGGACGGACCTCGCGTCGTCGACTCTCGCACGACACTCTCCGCAAGGAGCGGGCCAGCTCCGCGCGAGCCCGTCCGGACAAGGGGTCGGCCGGGCCGGCCGGCAGCTCGAGCGGGTGTGGAATGCCGGAAGTTGCGAAACTGAAACATGCGATGCGCGGCGCTCGCCGGACGCGTGACGGCCGGGCCTTGCGGGATAAGGCTGAACAATGATGCGCGGAAAATTTACCGACGGGGAGCGAGCCGGCCGGCCCGGTTCGCCGCGAAAATTCACCCGGTTGCCAGCGCGAAACGTTTCATGCGCTTTACATGCGGCCGGCGCAGGGCCGGCCCGCTCGCGCGGCTATACTGCGGCACCGCTTCCCGCGACGCCACGCTGCCCGAACGACCGCCCACGATGATCCGCACCCTCTATGCCGCCGAACGCGCCAGGCTGATCCGCTTCGGCGTGTCGGGCCTCGGCTCGACCGCGCTGCATGCGCTGATCGCCGCCGCGATGTTCGCGCTGTTCGACGCGACGCCCGTGGTCGCGAACGCAACCGCGTTCGTCTGCTCGACCGCGTTCTCGTATCTCGCCAATACGCTGTGGAGTTTTTCGTCGCCGGTGACGTGGAGCAACTTCGTGCGCTTTCTCGCGGTCGCGATGGCCGGCCTCGTCGTGACGATGCTGCTGGCGCACGGCACCGAGGCGCTGGGGCTCGCCCGCGCATGGAGCATCGTCGCGGTCGTGCTGTGCGTGCCGCCCGTCACGTTCGTGCTGCACCGGCTCTGGACCTATCGCTGAGCCGGTTCGCACGCACCGCGCGCCGCTCAGCCGACCCGCTGATGCCCGGCGTCGCCGGACGGCGCGCCGTCGTGCCCGCCGCTGTCGCCGTTCCCGCCGTTGTTGTCGTGGTCGTTCAGCCCGTGCTCGATCATCATCCGGTAGAGCGTCACGCGTGAAATGCCGAGTTCGGCGGCGGCCTTGTTGATCCGGTGGTCGTTGCGCAGCAGCGCGTTTTCGATCGCGGTGCGTTCGGCAAGCGCCCTCGCCTGTTCGAGCGTCACGGGTTCGGTTTCGCCGGGCGTGTCGAGCCCGAGATCGTGCGGCGTCAGCAGCCGGCTCTCGGCCATCACGATCGCGCGCCGCACGCGGTTGATCAGCTCGCGCACGTTGCCGGGCCACTCGTAGCGCCGCATCGCATCGAGCGCGGCCGACGTGAAGCCGCTGATCTTGCGGCCGCTGTCTGCCTTGAATTTCTGCAGCACATAGTGCGCAAGGATGTCGATGTCCTTGCCGCGCGCGCGTAGCGGCGGTTCGTGGATGCGCAGCACGCACAGGCGGTGATAGAGATCCGCACGGAAGCGCGCGGCCTCGACCGCGCCGTCGAGATCGACGTGCGTGGCCGAGATGATCCGCACGTCGACCGCGATCGATTCCTGCCCGCCGAGCCGCTCGATCTTGCCCTCCTGCAGGAAGCGCAGCAGGCTCGCCTGGCTTTCGACCGGCATGTCGCCGATTTCGTCGAGAAACAGCGTGCCGCCGTTCGCCGATTCGATCCGGCCCGCGCGCCGCTGGTTCGCGCCGGTGAACGCGCCGCGCTCATAGCCGAACAGCTCTGACTGCAGCAGGTGATGCGGAATCGCGCCGCAATTGATCGCGACGAACGGTCCCTTGCCGCGGACGGAGCGCTCGTGGATCGCGAGCGCCGTCAGTTCCTTGCCGGTGCCCGACTCGCCCGAGATGAACACGCTCGCGTCGGTCTTCGCGACTTTGCGGATCGTGCTGAACAGCTGCTGCATCGCCTCGCAGTTGCCGATCATCCCGTGTTCGCCGATGGACGCCGCATACGCGGCACCGTCGACGCGATCGAGCGCGGCCATCCCGCGCGCATGGCCGAGCACGTGCGAAATCCATTCGTACGGCAGCGGCAGCGTCACGTAGTCGAAGCAATAGCTGCGGATCAGTTCGCGCACGGCGGGGCCGATCGTGATGCCGGCCTGCGCGATGGAAATCCAGCCGATCGCCGGCTGGCTCAGGCACGCCTTCAGCGCGGGATAGTCGCGCGACGTGAACCCGGTGAAATCGACCAGCCCGGCTGCGACGTTCACGCCGGACGTCATGTTCTGCGCGGCGCCGGCCGTCTTTGCAACCGCAATCTCCCAGCCAAGCCCGCGCAGTTGCGCCAGCAACGGCTCGTCGGGCGTGCGCATGATCACGAACAGCTTGCGCCCGGCCTCGGGTGCGGTGACGGAGACATCCGTCATCTCGGGCGCTGCCTGCCCGTTTGCGTCGGGTGACCTTGCAACCATCGTTGTTCCCCGCTTGGCGTTGGTATCGTGCGCCGGCTCGCCGCCGCATACGACGGACCACGATCGAACCGACATATTGGCCGTATTTCCGTCCGAATAAAATCCCCCCGCGCACGAATCGCACGAGAGTTGGACGCTTTCATGAACGGTATATCGATGCGTTCGGCCGGCGGCTAGATGGGTGTTATCCCGGTGGCGGGGCGGCTTGACACCCGAGCGGGCAGGCGCCCGCCGCGCAAAGCCACGCCGGTGCTGGCGCGCAGCGTTTGCGCATGAAGTGACGCACGCAGATTCGGCGCGCCGGTGCGCACGTGTGCAGCCGGTCGGCCGGACAGGCGAGCACCCGCGCAACCGATTCCGGTTGATTTCCGTCAATCGTCAGACGAAGCCGGTTGATGCGGGAACGCAACATGCTCCGCGCAACGCCGCGCATGATCGCGCGGCGGATCGTGTCAGCGGCCCGATGCGAGCGGCGCCGGTGCGTTCGCGCGGCCGCGGCCGGCCGGCGTGCCGGCGTGTTCGCCGTATGTGGCGGCCAGCGCGTCGACTCGCGCCAGATGATGGTGATTGTCGTGGTCCCACGGATGGAAGCCCGGCCGGAAAAAGCTCAGCCATTCGCCGGCGATGCGCGGGAACAGCCCGCGGCGCGGCCCGTACAGGAACGCGATCATCCGCAGCATGCCGCGCACGTGATGGCCGGCACCGCGATCGCGCCACAGCAGCGTCGCGTGCATCAGGAACACGGTCGGCCAGAACGTCAGCGTCGTCAGCAGATACACGCCGATGCGGATCAAATAGCGGCGCAGCCCCGGTTTCATCGCGGTATTCCACACGTCAAACGACACGGCCTTGTGCTCGGTTTCCTCGAGCGCGTGCCAGATCCACATCTGCCGGTAGCCTTCGACCGAGCCTTCGAGGCGCGTCGGGTCGCGCAGCAGCCAGTCGGCGAGCATCGCCGTGTAGTGTTCCGCCGCGACCGTATGCGCGAGCTGCACCGAATGCGGCAGCTTGCGCTTCATGTAGCCGAGCACCGCCCACACGCGCTTGTCGAGCTTGCGCGCCGGCAGGTGGTTCGCCTGCATCAGCTCGTTGTATTCGATGTGCTCGCGCGTGTGCATCGCCTCCTGGCCGATGAAGCCGAGCACCTGCTGCTTCAGCACGGGATCGTCGATCCGGTCGCGGTAGTTGCGCACCGAATCCATGAAGAAACGCTCGCCGGCCGGGAACAGCAGCGACAGCGCGTTGAAGAAATGGGTCACATGCGACCCGAGTCCATGCCAGTCCTTCGCGCGTTCGACCGGCAGGTCGAAGCGCAGGTCGCGGCGCACCGGCATGATCCCGGCTGCGGTGGCGGAAGCGGCTGACTTCATGTTCATGGTTCTCCTGGTTCCGGACGGCCCGGCACGTCATCCGACACGGCCGGCGCGGGCCCGGGCGGCGCATCGCGCACCGCCAAAATCTTGACATCGACAGATGTAAAGATAGGCCGCCCGCGCCGGCGCATGCAAGCCGCGCGGTAGATGCGCGCTTCCAAACAGGGCACGGTCGAAACGGCGCAAAAAACGGCGCTCGAACGGCGCCCGGACAGGGCGCGATTCGAACGCGCAGGCGGGCTGGCGGACGATGTGCGGCGCCCGGCGTCGCGCCCCACTGCCGGCCCGACAGCCTCGTGCGGCGGGCGTTTGACGGAATCCGCCGCGGGCGGTCGACAGGTGGCGGATCGCAGCGGTAGCGCCGATTCATACGCGCGGCGCACCGCAACGGTGCAACCCCGATCGCGGAGCCCGTGAAAAATTCAAACGCGCGTTCCAATGGCGTTTCGAGCGAGCGCGGCCACGGCAACCCGCCGCCGGCTCCGGCACGCGCGCGACGAGCCGCAAGCCACCTGCGACGGCGCGCGGCGCGCTCGCCTACAATAGCGGTTTTACGCAACCTCTTTCAGGAGAAGTCATGTCTGTCATCACGACCGAATCGGGCCTCAAATACGAAGACCTGACCGAAGGCACCGGCGCGGAAGCGCAAGCCGGCAAGACCGTCAGCGTCCACTACACGGGCTGGCTGACCGACGGTCAGAAATTCGATTCGAGCAAGGACCGCAACGACCCGTTCGCGTTCGTGCTCGGCGGCGGCATGGTCATCAAGGGCTGGGACGAAGGCGTGCAGGGCATGAAAGTCGGCGGCGTGCGTCGCCTGACGATTCCGCCGCAACTCGGCTACGGCCCGCGCGGCGCAGGCGGCGTGATCCCGCCGAACGCGACGCTCGTGTTCGAAGTCGAACTGCTCGACGTCTGACGTCGCACCCGGCCGTTTCCGTCCGATGCCACGCATCGCCTCCCCCGCCATCGCGCTGCGCCGCTACGACACGCGCGAAGCGTCGGACGTGCACGACTTCCACCAGGTCGTGCTCGGCGTCGATGGCGCGATGGTGATGGCGGTGGACGGAATCGGCCAGCGCATCGACCGGCACGCGGCCTGGCTGATACCGGCCGGCGCGCGCCACGACTATGCGGGCCTCGGCGACAATCGCCAGCTCGTGATCGACCTGCCCGCCACGTCGCTCGCGGTGCCGCAACGGCTGTTCGACCGCGCGCGCGCCGTGGCGATCGACCCGGCGCTCACGTCGCTCGTCGCGCAGGTCGCGGCGGCGGCCGCGCAACACGATGCGCCGGCCGGCGACGCACGGCAGGCCGCCGCGCACCGTTTCCAGTGGCAGGCCGCCGCGCGCCTGTGCGACGCGCTGCTCGACGACGCCGGCATCGCCGCGCCCGCGTCGGGCCTCGATTTCGCGCGCATCGACCGCTGGCTGCGCGCGCGGCTCGCGGAGCCGCTGCGTATCGCCGATCTTGCCGCGCATTGCGGCTACGGGATGCGCCGGTTTCATCAACTGTTCGTCGACGCGTTCGGCGAAACGCCCCATCGCTACCTGCAGCGGCTGCGGCTCGACGCGGCGGTCGTGCTGCTCGCCGACGGCCGCCACCCGCTCGTCGACATTGCCGGCCTGGTCGGCTTCGCGGACCAAAGCACGTTCACGCATGCGTTCACGAAACGCTTCGGCGTCGCGCCCGGACGCTGGCGCGGCGAACGGCATTGAGCCCATCGGCCTCACTGAACACGCAGCCGCGTCGGCATAGGTATCGACGCTTCACGTCCCGCTGAAACATCACCCGTCCGTCGCGTCCTACGATGGGTGCATGGATACGACCACCCCCTCCCCCGCTTTCCCGTCCACGCTCGCACGCGTCGTCGCAACCGTCAGCATCGGGTTCGTCGTCACGCAGCTCGACGTGACGATCGTCAACATCGCGCTTGCGCATCTCGCGGCCGACCTGCACCTGCCGGTGGCCGGCCTGCAGTGGGTCGTCGATGCGTACACGCTCGCGTTCGCTGTGCTGATGCTGTCGGGCGGCGCGCTCGGCGACCGCTTCGGCGCGCGCCGCCTGTACATCGCGGGCCTCGTGCTGTTCGCGCTCGCGTCGCTTGCGTGCGGCGCCGCCGTCACACCCGCGATGCTGATCGCGGCCCGCGCGCTGCAGGGCGTCGGCGCCGCGGCCATGCTGCCCAATTCGCTCGCGCTGCTCAACGACGCGTGCCGGCACGACCCGCGCCTGCGCGCCCGTGCAGTCGGCTGGTGGACGGCCGCCGGGTCGATCTCGATCGCGGCCGGCCCGGTCGTCGGCGGCCTGCTGATCGCCGCGTGGGGCTGGCGCGGCATCTTCCTCGTGAACCTGCCGCTGTGCGCGGCGGGGCTCGCGGCCGCGTTCGCGTGGGCGCCGGCGCGCCGCGAACCGGCAGTGCCTTCCCGTCCGGTCCGTGCGCTCGACCTGCGCGGCCAGTTCATCGCGATCGCGATGCTGACCGCGCTGACCGGCGCGGTCATCGAATGGCAGCCGCTCGGCTTCGCGCATCCGGTCGTGGCCGGTGGTTTCGTGCTGGCGGCCCTGGCCGCGCTCGCGTTCGTCGCGGTCGAGTCGCGCACGGCCACGCCGATGCTGCCGCTGTCGCTGTTCCGCCATCGCACGTTCAGCGCGGCCGTGCTGTTCGGGATCTGCGTGAACCTCACCTACTACGGCACCGTATTCGTGCTCGCGCTCTACCTGCAGCGCGCACGCGGCGAATCGGCGCTGCAGGCGGGTCTCGCGTTCCTGCCGCTCACGGGCGGCTTCCTGCTGGCGAATCTCGCGAGCGGGCGCGTCGTCGCGCGTCACGGCCCGCGCGCGCCGATGCTGGCGGGCGCGCTCGTTGCCGCGCTCGGCTACGGATCGCTGCATTTCGTCGACGCATCGACACCGCTTGCCGCGCTGCTCGTGCCGTTCCTGCTGATTCCGACGGGCATGGGGTTCGCGGTGCCGGCGATGACGACCGCCGTACTCGCATCGGTCGCGCCCGAACGGGCCGGCATCGCGTCGGCCGTGCTGAATACCGCGCGGCAGGCCGGCGGCGCGATGGGCGTCGCGGCGTTCGGCGCGCTTGCCGGCGGTGGCGGTGCATCGCAGGTCGTCAGCGGGCTACGGATCGAAACGGCCGTGTCGGTCGCGCTGCTGGTCGCCGCCGCGCTGCTCGCGACACGCGTGCGGCCCGATGCGCATCGCGGCGCCTCGGGCGCGCATCGGGCGATGCCGGCGACCGATTGAGCACCGGCGGTCACGCGTCGCCCGGATCGGGCTGGATCAGGTGACGCCACGGAAAGACGTTGCGCTTGAAGTGGCTCACGTACCCGCCGCCGCTGGCCTGGATCACCATGAACTGCAGCCGCGGATGCAGCGCCTGCAGCGCTTCGAGCGCCTCGAGATCGAGACAGGTATTGCGCAGATGCAGCGTATGGAGCCGCTGGCCGGCCGGGCTCCTCAGCAAACGCTCGTAAGCGTCGAACGACGTCACGCTGCCGACGCCGCGCTCGTGCTTCCACGCCGCATGCAGTTCCGTCGATTCGGAGAAGTCGAGGCAGCCGAGCGACGACAGGTTGTCGCTGCCGGCAAGACGGTCGATGAACTGCTGGGTGTCGCTGCTACCACCGATGCGCAGCCGGCCCAGGTGCGGCAACGGCACGTCGAAGAAGCGCGCATCGGGCGCATTCGGCACCGTCAGCTCGGCAAGGAACGGCGCCTTCGCAACGAAACGGGCAATCTCGCCGCCCTCCTGCATGATGAGGCCGCGGCGTACGATCATCGACAGGTTGTGATCGGCCGGTTCGGTGGGCCGCACATAGAGCGAGCGCAGCATCGGAAAGTGCGCATCCGAATCGAGCAGCGGACCGAAATCCCATTCGCGCGTGCCGTTCGCCCCCTCGTCGGGGCCGCTGAACGCCAGATCGGTCACGAGGCTCGCGACCTCCCGTTCCGCCAGGCATGCCAGCACCCGGTCGAGCGGCTCGCCCCACGCTTCGCCGAAATACCGGACATGCAGCCCGGCCCGCATCGGCGCGACGTCGACATGGTTGAAATCGGTCAGCCACAGCGGCTCCGCCGGATCCGAATGGTCGTGCCCGTCCTCGGCGCCTTCTCGCTCGCAAGCGTCGTGAATACGGCGCTGCAGATCGAGCAACCGCCGATAACCGGCGGAATCCAGCGGATGGGTCATGGCGAAGCAACTCCGGTCGACGACGATCGCGACAGTCTAGCCGACCGACCGGCCGCCACGCATCGCGCTCACTGCCGCGCCACCGCAGCTTCAGCGCCGATCTTCTTCACGACCGTCTCGGCCGCCTTCAAAGGCCGACCATCGTCGTGCCGCAGCGCAAGCTTGCGGATCGCGCGCCCCGTGCTGCGATCGACCAGCACCGAATGCGGCTCGCCGCGCGCGAACAGGTTCGCTTCGCCCCACTGCCGCAGCATCACGATGACCGGAAACAGCCCGTCGCCCTTTTTCGTCAGCGCGTACTCCTGATACGCGGTGCCGTCCGACGCCGGCACGACGTCGAACACGCCGGCGTCCACCAGCATCTTCAGCCGGTCGGACAGGATGTTGCTCGCCACGCCGAGGCTCGCGCGGAAATCGCCGAAGCGGCGCACACCGTCGAACGCATCGCGCACGATCAGCAACGCCCAGCGATCGCCGACGATATCGGTCGCCCGCGCCACCGGGCACGGCGAATCCGCAAGACTTTTCTGCCTGGCCATGTTCCTCTCCGCAATCGTGCCGGCCGCCTTTGCGGCAGCGCCGGCCATCCGTGCGCGAGCCGCCGCCCGCCGCACAACAGGTTGCATTTTAAAACTACTTTTCCTACACTCCACACCAGTTTCATTTTGCAACTACTTTGCGTGAGGAAACCCATGGCGTCTTCCTGTCAATCCGGCACCGTTGCTTCGAACGGGCCGACACATGCAACGCATCCGGCCGAAGACGGCCGCCTGTCTTCGGCACGCGTCGCATTGCTGGCCGCCTGCTGCGCGGCGAGCGTCGCGAACGTGTACTACGCGCAGCCGCTGCTCGATTCGATCGCGCGCGATTTCGGCGTGTCGCAGGCGGCCGTCGGCGGCGTCATCACCGCGACGCAACTCGGCTGCGCGCTCGCGCTGCTGTTCGTCGTGCCGCTCGGCGACCTGCTGAACCGCAAGCGCCTGATCGCCGTGCAGCTTCTGCTGCTGACGGCAGCCTGCATCGGCGTGGCCGCGTCGTCGACGCGCATTGCGCTGCTAGCGGGGATGGTGGCCGTCGGCCTGCTCGGCACCGCGATGACGCAAGGGCTGATCGCGTGCTCGGCGGCCCTCGCGGGCGCAGGCGAACGCGGCCGCGTGGTGGGCGCCGCGCAAGGCGGTGTCGTGGTCGGGCTGCTGGCCGCGCGCTCGCTGGCGGGTATCGTCACCGACATCGCGGGCTGGCGTGCGGTCTACCTGGTGTCGGGCGTGCTCACGATCGCGATGCTCGTGGTGTTGTCGCGGCTGCTGCCCGACACGCACGCGCCGCGCGAACGCATCGGGTACGTCGCGCTGCTGCGCTCGATGGTGTCGCTGCTGCGACATGAACGCGTGCTGCACGTGCGCGGTGCGATCGCGCTGCTGATGTTCGCGGCGTTCAGCATCTTCTGGAGTGCGCTCGTGCTGCCATTGAGCGCGCCGCCGCACGCGATGTCGCATACGCAAATCGGCGCATTCGGCCTCGTCGGCGCGCTGGGTGCGGCGGCGGCGGCCCGCGCGGGCCGGCTCGCGGATCGCGGGCGCGGCGAAGCGACGACCGGCGCCGCGCTCGCGCTGCTCGCGTGCTCGTGGCTGCCGCTCGCGTTCGGCAATACGTCGATTGCGCTGCTGATCGTCGGCATCGTGCTGCTGGACGTCGGCGGGCAAGCCGTCCATGTCGTCAACCAGAGCATGATTCTCGGCGCGCGGCCCGATGCGCATGCACGCCTCGTCGGCTGCTACATGCTGTTCTACTCGGTCGGCAGCGGGCTCGGCGCGATTGCCTCGACGATGATGTATGCACGCGCCGGATGGACGGGGGTCTGCGTGCTCGGCGCGGTCGTGAGCGTGGCCGCGTTCGGCGCATGGGCCGTGACGCTCCGGCGCGCGTGACGCGCGCCGGCCGTGTGGATCGGTGTGGATCGGTGTGGATCGACCGGGAAAAGCCGGCCCGCCCTCGTCGGGCGGCCGGCGCGCGAACCGGTCGCGAACATGCGCCGGCCCGGCTTTCGGGTTCGGCGCGCCAGGGACGCGCCGCGGACGCTCAGCCTGCCGCCTGGATCGCCTCTTCGTACACGCCGGCGACGCGTCGCGCGATCACCGCGTTGTCGAAATGATCGCGCGCATACCGCTTGCACGCGGCTTCGTCGGGCAGCGCGATCGCGCCCGACAGCGCGCCGCCGAGCCCTTCGGCAATCGCATCCGCGCCCGTCGACGGCAGCACGAGATCGTCGGACAGCCCGGCAACCGCCTCCGGCAACCCGCCGACCGGCGTGACCAGCACGGGCGTGCCGGACGCGAGCGATTCGACGGTGATCAACCCGAAGCCTTCGAGCGCGACCGTCGGCACGACGCTGATCGTCGCCGCGCGGTACAGCGCCGCGAGATGATGGTCGGGCACGAAGCCGAGCAGCTTCACGTTGTCCTGGAGCCCGGCATCGTCGATGCGCTGCTGCAGCTCCTCGCCGATCTTGCCCTTGCCGGCGATCAGCAGCAGCACGTCCGGGTGACGGTGCTGGACGAGGCCGATCGCATCGATCAGGTCCTCCAGCCCCATGCGCCGCACGAGCCGGCGCACGGCCAGCACGATCGGCCGGTCCTGCGGCAGCTGCAGCTTGTGCCGCGCCTCGGCGGGCGTGAGCGGCGTGTCGAACTGCGCGGTATCGACACAGCCGGGAATGACGCGTACGCGCGACGGATCGATCCCGTAGCGGTTCGTCAGGATCTGGCCGAATGCCTGCGACAGCACGATCAGCCGCGACGAGCGCGTATAGACGGCCTGTTCGAGGTAGCGCTTCGCGCGCTGCCCGAGCGATGCGGCGCCCTCGACCTGGCTTTCGTCGGCCCACGGCCCCTGGAAGTGCGACACCTGCGGAATCCCGCGCGTCACGTCGAGCCCCGGGAACGTGTACAACGCGAAGTGCGACGAAATCACGTCCGGCCGCTCGCTGCGGATCTCCTCGCGCAGCGCGCGCCGCGCGGCGAGCATCCGGCGCGCGAGCGGCTCCGATGCGGGACCGAAGCCCTGGATCGCCCCGCCCGTGTCGTCGGCGACCTTCGGCGAGCCCGCAACGAGCCCGCGCACCTCGACGCCCGCGCCCGGCAGCGCGCCGACGAGCGAGTAGTACATCCGGTCGAGGCCGCCCGCGCGTTCGGGGAACCAGTGCATGCCGATCTGCAACGATTTGATCGGCCGGGAAGATTGAGACATCACGGTTGCTCCTGCGTGATTGCATGCTCGACCCGCTCGAAGGCGGACGGCTGCGTGGGTTGGCCGATGCGCCGGTAGAGCGCGACGTACTGGGCACCCATGTGCGCCCAGCCGAAACGGGTCATCAGTTCGCGGGCCGCGTCGCCCATCGCGCGGCAGGTGCCGCGCGAGGCCGCGAGCGAGCCGATCGCCTGCGCGAGCGCGGCCGGATCGTCCGGGTCCTCCAGCACGATCCCGCATTCGCGCGTGATGATTTCCGCGCCGCCCGCCGTGCGCGCGGTGACGACCGGCAGCCCGGCCGCCATCGCCTCCAGCAGCGACAGGCTCATCGCTTCGTAGCGCGACGGAAAGACATACGCGTCGACCGAACGCATCAGCGTCGGCATGTTTTTCACGAGACCGAGGAAATGCACGCGCGAATCGATGCCGAGCGCACGCGCCTCTTCCGGATAAGGGCTGCCGGGCAGATAGCCGGCCACCGCCAGATGCACGTTCGCCGGCAGCTTCGTCAGCGCCTTCAGCACGGTGCCGAGGTTCTTGCGCGGCGTGCGCAGGTCGCCGACGAACAGCAGCAGGAACGCGTCGTCCGGCAGCTCGAACGCCGCGCGATCGGCCTGCGCGCCCGCGAACGCACTGCCGTCGACGCCGTTGTAGATCACGCTGATCTTGCGGCTGTCGATCCCGAGCCCGGCGATCTCGTCGGCCACCTTCTGCGACACCGCGGTAATCGCGCGCGAGCGCCGGTAGGCCCAGCGCTCGAGCACGGTGTTCACGCGCGTATAGACATACTGGTAAGCCGACCACACCCCCTTCGTGGGGCCGAACGGATAGTACGGACTCTTGAACCAGCCGCCGTGCACGAAGTGCGCGGTATTCACGTCGGCCTTGATCCATGAAATGAAGCCGTTCACGTGCAGCACGTCGTATTCGCCGCGGTGCGCGCGCAGCCAGGCCGCGCTCTTCAGCGCGAACACCTGCTGCTTGACGAGATTCGACGGCCAGAAGCCGCCGACCTTCACCGGCACCCAGCGCACGCGCGGGTCGGCCAGCAGCTCCGGCGCGACATGCGACGCGACCAGCGTGACCTCGTAGTTCTCGGCCAGCGCCGCGCGCGCGATTTCGTAATTGACGCGGCCCTGCCCGTCGTTATGTCGCACGACATGCGTGACGATCGCGATTCTCAATGGTCGCCTCCCCGTGAACGCGCGGCGGCCAGCAGGCGTTGTGCCTTCTGCCAGTGCGCCGCGGCAAGTATCGAAAAAATGGCTGTGAACATCAGCAGGCCGCCCGTGCCGATCAGCGAGTTCGTGAACACGAGCATCGCGAGGGTCGACAGGCACAGGCTCAGGCACGCGGCGACGAACTTGTCCTTGCGCAGCTTGAAAGCCGCGCGCAGCGCGCGGCCGAACAGCATCACGACGCCGGCGAGATACAGCAGCGTGCCGGGCCAGCCGAGCACGAACGGCACGTTCATCACGCCGCTGTCGAAGCTGCCGTACTTGCCGAGCTCGCCGCTGTCGCTCGACAGCTTCGTCGACGCCCCCGTCGCGCCCATCCCTTCGCCGGCGACGTCGGTGAACGCGGTCTGCGCGAAGGTCGCGTAGAACTTGTTGCGATCGTCGTAGCTCCGGTCGTCCTTCAGGTTCGTGATCGACTGCAGACGCGCGCCCAGACGGTCGGCCACCGGCCCGACGGTCAGCAGCGGCACGCAGAGCCCGACCAGCACGATGCCGCTGATGAGGATCCGCATCCGCACGCGGTTGTTCGACTGAGCCAGCTGGATCGCGAGCGCGATCACCCAGCCGCCCCACGTCGAGCGCACGAGACACAGCGCGAACGACACGAAGCCGGCCGCCCCGGCGAACCAGCGGATCTTCTGCGGCGCCGCGAACACGAACACCAGCGCGCCCATGATCGCGAACGCGAACGGCCCCGACGAGTTCATCGTGCTGAATACCCGCACGCCGTACGGCACCGGCTCGCCCTGCGAACCCATGTCCGACCCGATCATCCACAGCACGTCCCACTGCGGCATCACGAAGTACTGCACGACGCCGTACACGCCCATCACGAGCATGCCCCACATGAACGTGGACAGCAGCACGTCGCGGTACTCGGGATAGTCGCGCGAGTTGACCATGATGTGAAAGCCGATCAGCACCGGGTACACCCAGTTCGCGAGGTCGTAGGTCGCGGCCATCACGCCGCTCGACACGATTCCGACGAGATAGGCGTACGCGAGCCCGAACAGCATCAGCAGCACGGGTATCCCGCGCCGCTGCGCGAGCGCGCGGTAATGCCTGAGCAGCCCCAGGCCCGCGATCATCGTCACCGCGAGCGGCGCGACCTGGATCAGGCTCGTCGGCGTGAACGCGCCCTTCGACCAGTCGGCGAGACGCCGCACCTCCGGGCTCAGGAACCACACCCACCACATGAAGCCGACATAGCGCGCCGGGCTCTTGAAATACAGCCAGATGCCGACCGCGATGGCCAGCACCGGAAACGCGAGCGTCAGTACCTTGCCCTGGTGGATGGCGATCAGCGCTGCGGTAAACGTCCACAATCCGGCCTGCCCGGCCCAGTGCTTCGGCTCGGCGAACCAGCGGCGGTTGCGCGACGGGGCGCGTTCGGCGGTAATCGTACTCATCGATCCGCTCTCAACGCGACGACGGACGCGAATCCGCGAGCGGCATCGTCACGCCTGCCGCGGCCGGCGTGCGGCGCCGGCGCAGCATGTCGCGCGTGATCCGCACGTGCTGCTCGGCGAACGCCCGGGTGGTCAGGTCGCGTTCGCGCAGGCACGCGGCAGCCGCCCGCGCACAATCGAGCGCCGCAACCGGATCGGCGACGAAGCGGTCGGCCGCCTGGCGCATCGCCTGCGCATCGAACGCCGGCACATAGGCGGCCGTATCGTGCGGGAAGTAGTCGCTGAGCCCGCCCACGTCGGACACGATCATCGGCTTGCCGACGGCCGCCGCCTCGAGCATCACGGTGATGCCCGACGCATGGAAATTCGGCCGCAGCGGCACGACGATCACGTCGGCCCACGCATACAGCTCGTGCTGCTTCGCGAGCCCCGACGCCGAGCCGATCTTCACGTTCGGCGCGTGCCATTCGCGCGGCACGCGGCGGCGCGTCGCGAGCCGCACGTCGTAACGCTCGTCGCCGCCGAACGCGGCGAGGAACGTGCGCCAGTCGCGATCGCGGTCGTTGCCGATCGCCGCGATCCGCAGCGGCCGGCTCGGCTTCCATTGCTGCGGCTCGGTCGGCGGGAAATCCTGCGTGTTCAGCCCGTAGTAGACGAACTCGGCTTCGCGCCCGAGATAGCGGCGGCACAGGTCCGCGTTGTCGCGGGCGAGCGTGGTCAGCGCGTCCGCGCGCTTGAGCAGCTTGCGGTACAGCCAGCGGCGCGGGCCGCCGAAGCTGCCCCACTTGTCGAACAACCACACGCTCTGCGCGAGCAGCAACGGGCGCTTGCCCTGCGCGCCGGCGAGCTTCAGGATCAGCGACGCGGCGAGGTGCTCCTGTTCCGTGTGTGTCCAGATCACGTCGGTATTGAGCAGTTCGGCGCGGTTGCGCCAGGCATGCACGAGATCGAAGCCGAGCGCCGCCTTCAGCGCACGGCGCGCGAGGCTCGCGACGCGGTTCTCGCCGCCGTCCTGCGAATAGGTCAGCCGGAATTCGTCGGATTCGGCATGGTGATAGCCGTACAGGCAGCCGATGTTCTCGCCTTTCCGGTAGGTACGCGGATCGGCGCCGTAAAACAGGTGGACGTGGACGTTCGTTGCAGTCATGTCAGCCTCCGCCGGGCCGCCTGGCAGTCGGACGGACAAGCCCTCCGGAGACGGGGGGGCTGCGCCCCCCCATGCGAACGGCGTGAGCGTGGGGATTGTTTCATTTCGAGCCCTCCGGGCGTGGCCGTGCGCGATGCGCGCGAGCCGTTCAAGACGTCACCGGCGGCATCGCCGCACGGTGGGGGGCAAGGTTCGTGCGGCGCGCATCGCGCGCGCCGCGGCGCACCGCGCGCCAGTGCGCGAGCACGCGGCCGCGCCGTGCGGTATGCAGCGACAGCAGCACGTGCGCGAAGCCCGGGTAGACGCGCGTGCCCACCAGCGCCCACCACCACCACGCGATCTCGCGCCGTACCGGCGGCAGGTGCTCGCGCAGCGTCAGCTGCAGGTTGTACGCGCCGTTGCTGATCGCATTCAGCGATGCCGCATCGCGCCGGTCGTCGTCGAAGCGCTCGGCCGGGAAATGATCGACGGCGATCGCCGGGTCGTACAGCAGCTTCCAGCCCGCACGCTGCACCTCCATGCTGAACGCGGTGTCGTTGTGCGCCTGTGCGCCCGCGCCGCGCAGCCGCGTATCGAAGTGCAGCCCGGCGATCGCCGTGCGCCGGTAGCTCATGTTCGCGCCCTTCAGCGTGTCGACTTCACGCGCGCCGCCGACACCGAGGTGATGATTGCCGATGATCTTGCCCGACAGCGTGAGCTGGCCGACCAGCTCGCGCGACTCGTCGAGCAGGCGGCCCTTCTCGTGTACCCAGTCGCGGCCGCCGACCGCGCCCACACGCGGGTCGGACAGGAACGCGGCTTCGATGCGCGCGAGCCAGTCGGGATGCGGCGCCGCATCGTCGTCGGTGATCGCGACGACGTCGCCGTGTACCGAGTCGAGCCCCTTGTTCAGTGCGGCGACCTGCCCCGTCACGTCGACCGGCACGATGCGCAGCGGCAGCGCGCCGCCGACCGCCGGATCGGCGAGCCGTTCATGCGTGGCATCGTCCTCCGGGCGCGCGACGACGATCACCTCGTCGGGCAGCCGCTGCTGCCGCTGCAGCGCCAACAGGCAGCGCGCGAGGTCGGCGGGACGCCGGTAGGTCGGAACGAGCACGGAAATTTTCATCGATGGTTCTCCAGTCGGCCGGGCCGGCGGCACGCGCTGCCCGCCCGGTTACGCGCGTTGCGGATCAGGCGCTCAGGTATTCGTGCACGGCCGCATAGCCGCGACCGTAGCCGCGCGCCTTCGGCGGCACGCCGTTGAAGATCCCGCCTTCCAGATCGACGCCCGCGGTGCGCAGGCGCTTGATCGCATCGGCGATCTCGCCTTCGGTATGCATGCCCGAGCGCAGCACGAGGAACGCCGAGCCGGCCATGCGGCCGATGATGGTCGCGTCGGTCACCGCCAGTACCGGCGGCGAATCGATCAGCACGACGTCGTAGCGCTTGCCGAGCCCTTCGAGGTATTGCGGCAGGCGCGTCGACATCAGCAGTTCCGACGGATTCGGCGGGCGCGTGCCGGCCGCGATGAACGACAGGCCCTGCACCGGCGTTTCGCGCACCGCATCCTCGAGCGCCGACTGGTCGCTCAGCAGCTCGGACAAGCCCGGCTGCGCGGTCAGGCCAAAGTAGCGGTCGAGCAAGCCGCGACGCATGTCGGCGTCGATCAGCAGCACGCGCTTGCCCGAATGGGCGAGCAGCACCGCGAGGTTGACCGTCAGGAAACTCTTGCCGATGCCGGGCGTCGGGCCCGTCAGCACGATCACGCGGTTCTTCGCATCCATCATCGCGAACTGCATCGCGGTGCGCAGGCTGCGCAGGCTCTCGACGCTGAGATCCTTCGGACGCAGGCTGGCGAGGATCGGCCGTGCCCGGCCACCGCCCTTCTCGGCCGCCGCGTCGAGCTTCACCTGCTCGGCGCTTTGCGGCACCAGCCCGTACAGCGGCAGGTTGAACGCGCGCTCGATGCGGTCCGGATCCTCGATGCCCTGGAACATGTTGCGGCGCAGGAACACGACGCCCGTGCCGAGAATCAGGCCCAGGAACACGGCTGCCGACAGGATCAGCACCTTCTTCGGCTTGACCGGATCGCCCGGACGCAGCGCCGAATCGATCAGGTGGATGTTGCCGCCCGTGCCCGCCTTCTGCACCGACAGCTCCTGCACGCGGTTCAGCAGCAGCACGTAGATGTCCTCGGCGACCTTCGCGTCGCGCTGGAGCTGGACGGCCTTCACTTCGGTGGCCGGCAGGCTACGGAAGCGGTTGCTGAACTTGTCCTTCTCGCCCTGCAGTTCCGCGAGCTGCTGCTTCGCGGCGATCACCATCGGGTGCGAATCGGTGAAACGCTGCGCGAGCGACGCGAGTTGCAGGCGCTGCGCGGCGATCTGCTGTTCGTACTGCACGCTGCCTTCAAGGTAGACCTTCGCCTCGTCGCTCGCGTTGATCGAGCCCGACGTGCGCTGGTACTGCGTCAGCGCGGCTTCCGCGCGTTCGAGGTCGGCCTTCAGGCGCGGTTCCTCGCCCTTCAGGAAGTCGAGCATCTTGGTCGCTTCGGCCTGCTTCGCGACCACGTGCTGGTTCAGGTACGACTGCGCGAGCGCGTTCGCGATCGCGGCGGTCTGGTCCGGGTCCTTGCCTTCGAGCGAGATCTGCACGACACCCGTCTGCTTGCCCTGCTCGGTCACCTGGATGCCGGCCTGGAACCCGCTGATCGCATCGAGATCGTTGTAGCGGACCACCGTGAACTGCGTGCCGGGGCGCGCGACGAGGTGCTTCACGAGCAGCGACACGCCGCCGCCCTGTGCCGATTCGCCGACGCGGCCCGACAGCAGCCGTTTCCCGTTCTCGTCGGCCAGCGAATAGGTGTCGTTGGGGCCGGCCGTCAGCGTCAGCTTCTTGCCTTCGAGCACGGGATCGACGTTGATCGTGTCGACGTCGGCGACTTCGCCGCCCCACGCATACGATTTCAGGCCGAGCCACGGCCGCGCCGGCTCGCCCGTCGTCGCGAGGCGCGCGGCGAGACTGCCGATCACCGGCAGCGTCTTCGGCACGACCGAGAAGTTCAGCTTGAACTGCTCGACGACCGGCGCGACGACGCCGCGGCTCTTGATGATCTCGATTTCCGCATCGGTCGGCGCCTGCTGCGGGCCGCTGTTGATCATCGCGCCCGTCTGCGTCTGGGTGAGCGCCTGCGACGTGTTGTCGTTGCCCTCGACGCGCACGTGCACATCCGCCTGGTAGACCGGCTTGGCGATGAAGCAGTAGAGGCCGGCGAGTGCGATGACCGTCACCGCGATGCCGAGCAGCAGCCAGATGTCGTCCATGATCACCTGGAGCAACTGGCCGAGGACGACGTCCTCTTCCTCGGTTTTCGCGGTCAGATCCGCGTAGGAGTGTTTCGCTTGCGTGTTCACCATTCGTTCCCGCTTGAGTGGTGCCGGGGCGGAGGCGCCGCCCCGGCGGGCTATCAGCGTGTGATTTGCCGCATGTAGAAGATCGTCTGGATCGTCGGCAGCACCTGCTGCAGCACACGGTTGAACTGCACCGAGCTGGCCGTGCTGACGTACACGACGTCGAGCGGTTGAAGCGGGAAGCGGCTCGACAGCATCAGCGCGTCGGGCTGCGTCATGTCGAGACGGAACACTTCAGGCTTCGTCGGGTTGTCGCGCATCCCGCGCATCACGTAGATCTTGCGCGGGTTCGCGTCGGTGTCGAGGATGCCGCCGCCCGCCGTCAGCGCGTCGGCGATGGTCAGCCTGCCCTTGAGCATCGGCACCGTGACCGGCGTCTTGACCTCGCCCATGATGAACACGCGGCTGTCGCTGCGGTCCGGCACGTTGACGATGTCGCCCGCCTGCAGCATCACGTTCTTGTTGACCTCGCCGCGATCGAGCACGCCGTTCGCGTCGAGCGTGTAGAGCTTGCCGTCGCGCGTCAGGCGCACGCGCTGCAGGTCGGCCTCGTTGGTCGAGCCGCCCGAGCGCGAGATCGCGTCGACGAGTGTCAGCGGCACGTCGCTCATCGCGAGCGGGCCCGGCTGCTTCACTTCGCCCGTCACCTGCACCTTCTGGCTGCGGAACGACAGCACGCGCACGTCGAGCTGCGGATTCTTCACGTAGCGCGACAGGCTGGACGCCATCTGCTCGCGGATCTGCGCGACCGTCTTGCCCGCCACGCGCACGCGGCCGACGAACGGGAAGAAGATCGTGCCGTCGGCGCCGACCGTCTGGCCGTACGGATCGGCCTGGCCCGGCAGCGCCGTCGTATACGGCTGCTGCAGCGCGCCCGCGACCGATTGCGTCGTGTTGCCGCCGCTCGAGAACGACTGGCCCTGCGGCGTCGTCAGCTCGGGGTGATCCCACACGGTGACGCCGAGGATGTCCTGCGGGCCGACGCGATACGTGTACTGCGACGGATCGCTATAGCGCCCAGGCGGCAGCGGATGGTCGACCTGCGCTTTCTGCAGCTGGTCCATCACCACTTTGGCGTCGATGTAATGAACCGGATAGGTTTCGGCCGCTTCCTGCCGGCCTTCGTCCTTCAGGTTCGACGAATCGAGGTAGTTGCCGGGAGCGGTTGCACAGGCTGACAGGAAAGTCGTCAGCGCAACGGCAAGCGCCACCGGACGCATTGGGCGCATCGGGCGTTTCAGCATAGTTTCTGTAGCCATCCTTGAACCAGGCGTTCGATCAGTGAGTAGCTCTCGCGGTAATCGGCTTCGGGGCCGCCGTGCGGGTCGGCAATCTCGGCCCCTTCCCACTTGCCGAGCAGGTGAACCTTGCCGCGCGCGAACGGATCGACCTTTTCGACGGCCGCAATCTGTCCGCGCTCGCTGACGAGAATCAGGTCGGCGTCGCGCACGATCCGGCGCGACAGCCGCCGCGACCGGTGGGTCGTCGCATCGACGCCCCGCTCGGCGAGCAGTTGCCGCATCACCGGATCGATGCCCTCGCCGTCATTCGCATGCACGCCGGCCGAGTGGAACGTCGGGCGCGGGCCGCCGCGCGACGCGGCGTGCGACTTGAACAGCATTTCCGCTGCCGGGCTGCGGCAGACGTTCGCGTGGCAGACGATCAGGATGTTCCGGAACATGGTGTCTCGTAACGAGTGACGGGAAACGGGTTACGCGCTTGCGCGCGCGGTGCCCGGCACGCGGGCGGCGACGGCCTGGCGCGAGCCCGGCCGGCCGATCGGGTGGTATTCGATGCCCTGCTCGCTCACCGTCTCCGGCTCGTACAGGTTGCGGCCGTCGAAGATCACCGGCGCCTTCCACAGGCGGCCGAGCGCAACGAAGTCGGGGCTCTTGAAGATCTTCCATTCGGTGACGATCACGAGCGCGTCGGCGTCGCGCGCGGCCTGCGCCTCGTCGTCGACGAAGGTCAGGCGCTCGAGCCAGCTCGGGTGATCGGCGAGATCGAGTGCGATCACGCGGCGCGCTTCCTGCTGCGCGACCGGGTCATACGCCGCGACGCGCGCGCCGCGCGACAGCAGCTCGGCGATCAGCTCGCGGCTCGGCGCCTCGCGCATGTCGTCGGTGTTCGGCTTGAACGCCAGGCCCCAGATCGCGAACGTGCGGCCCGTCAGGTCCTCGCCGAAGCGCGCGACGATCTTGTCGGCGAGCACGCGCTTTTGCGTCGCGTTGACCGACGACACGGCCTTCAGGATCTGCAGCGACTGGCCGTGCTCGTCGGCCGTGCGGATCAGCGCCTCGACGTCCTTCGGGAAGCACGAGCCGCCGTAGCCGCAGCCGGCATACAGGAAGTGGTAGCCGATGCGCGGATCGGAGCCGATCCCGCGGCGCACGGCCTCGATGTCCGCGCCGAAGCGGTCGGCGAGATTCGCCAGCTCGTTCATGAACGAGATGCGCGTCGCGAGCATCGCGTTCGCCGCGTATTTCGTGAACTCGGCCGAGCGCACGTCCATGTACAGCGTGCGTTCGTGGTTGCGGTTGAACGGTGCGTAGAGCTTCTTCATCAGCTCGCGGGCACGCTCGCCCGGCACGTCGTCGTCACAGCCGATCACGATACGGTCCGGCCGCGTGAAATCGTCGAGCGCCGCGCCTTCCTTCAGGAATTCCGGATTCGACACGACCGAGAACATCTGGTCGCCGCCGCGCTTCGCCAGCTCCTCGGCCACCGCCGCGCGCACGCGCTCGGCCGTGCCGACCGGCACCGTCGACTTGTCGACGATCACCTTGAAGCTTGTCATGTAGCGGCCAATGTTGCGCGCCGCCGCGAGCACGTACTGCAGGTCGGCCGAGCCGTCCTCGTCGGGCGGCGTGCCGACCGCGATGAACTGCACGTCGCCGTGCGCGACCGCCGCCTCGACGTCGGTCGAGAAGCGCAGGCGGCCGGCCGAGCGGTTGCGCGCGATGACTTCCTTCAGGCCCGGCTCGTGGATCGGCACGCCGCCGTTGTTCAGGATGTCGATCTTTGCCTGGTCGACGTCGAGACAGAACACGTCGTGCCCGATGTCGGCGAGACAGGCGCCGGTGACAAGACCTACGTAACCGCTGCCGATGATAGTCAGATTCATGATGTGTCGGACCTCGTGACCAATGATTCGAAATTCGTAAAACCGGAATGCCTGCGCGACGCGCCGTCAGTACGCGTTGCTGCCGGTGAAACCTTTCCAGAGCGTCAGCGCGACGATCTTGATGTCGAGCCAGAACGACCAGTTCTGCATGTAGTACAGATCGAGCTTCACGCGTCCCATCATCTTCTCGATCTGGTCGGTCTCGCCGCGAAAGCCGTTGATCTGCGCCCACCCGGTGATGCCCGGCTTGATCCGGTAGCGGAACATGTAGCCCTTGACCAGATCCTTGTAGATGTCGTCGTGCGCGAGCGCATGCGGGCGCGGGCCGACCACCGACATCTCGCCCTTCAGCACGTTGATGAACTGCGGCAGCTCATCGAGGCTCGTGCGGCGCAGGAACCGGCCGACCGGCGTCACGCGCGTGTCGTTCTTCGTCGCCTGCGTGACCTGCCCGGCCACTTCCTGGTGCACTTTCATCGAGCGGAACTTGTAGATCTCGAACTCGTGCCCGTCGATGCCCTTGCGCTTCTGGCGAAAGAACACCGGCCCGCGCGACGTCAGCTTGATCAGGCCCGCGATCAGCACCATCACCGGCGCGAGCGCCGCCAGCGCCGCCAGCGCGAACAGCCGGTCGAACACGAACTTCGGCATGATCCGCACGTCGGTGATCGGCGACGCCGCGAGATTGATCGCCGGCACGCCGAGCACCTCGACCACTTCCTGGTTGAAGAACGACAGCGTGCGCACGTCCGGAATGAAGCGGATATTCACGAAGTCGTGGCGGAACACCGTCACGATCTGATGAATCCGGCGCTCTTCAGTGATCGGCAGCGTGAGCCACAGCTCGCTGATCGCGCGGCTGCGCACCAGCCACACCAGCGATTCGAACTGCCGCTCGATGCGCACGTCGTCGAGCGCCACTTCGCCCGGCGCCTCGCTTTCGTCGTACACGCACACCGGGTTGAAGCCCGCTTCCGGACGCGCCCGCATCTGTGAGATCAGCCGCCGCGCCGCCGGCGTGCCGCCGACGATCGCGACCGCCTTCAGGTTGTAGCCGCCACGGCGCAACTGCCGCAGCACGACGTGCACGCAGGCCTTCGAGCCGACGAGCAGCGTCATCGTCACGAGCGCCCAGTAGCCCAGCCACAGCCGCGACAGGTCGCCCGACTGGTGAAAGCTGAAGCTCATCAGGATGCCCGCGAGCTCGACCGCGAGCCATGCGAACACGACACGCCCCATCAGCCCGACGAGACGCTTGCCGCGCCACGACTGGTAAATGCCGAAGGCCGGGAAGGACACGACGACGAGCAGGCAGTCGAACAACACCGTCGTGCGCTGCAGGTCGTTGAGCCAGATGCTGCCGCCGTGCAGCGTGGCAGCGATCAGCGCTCCCGCCACGACCATCGCGATATCGATGACTCTCGCCAGCACGCTCAACATGTCTGCTTCCTCTTTGAACAGGCGTTTGCCGAACAGCTCCTCATGCGACCCGTGCCGCACATTCGATTCAAACGTTGCATGACGCTATTGAACCGGCAAGAAAATCGCCCCTCAAGCGCACAAGTATTTCGAAAAATAATCGGAAATTCTTGCCGCGATTTATTTTAATTAAATCGGCACGTTTTCCCGGATCGATCGGGATTCGAGAATTTTTCGGAAACTTTACGTTCGCCGCGAACCCTTTGCCGGCGGGCGCCGACCGTCGATGCACGGAATTATTTTTTATTTTTTTATTGGCATCCGATGCTATCGAGGAAAATTTTCCCAGATGCACGCGCGGCGAATATCCGCCAATGGATCCGGTTTTATTGTCGATTTACTTCATGCTACAACGACAGGCACTGACTTCAACCGTGGAGAGTGTCATCATGAATGCTCCGGCAGTGGCCGCCGAAACGCGCCAATCTTCTTCCGCCGCACCCGCCGCCGGCACGCGCCTCGCCGTGCAGCCCGTGATTCTTGCCGGCGGTTCCGGCACGCGCCTGTGGCCGATGTCGCGCGAACGTTTTCCGAAACAGCTGATCGGCCTGCTCGGCGATCATTCGCTGCTGCAGTCGACCGCCCTGCGCCTCGACGGCCTCGCGGCCGCCCATCCGCTGAACGACGACGTGGTGATCGTGTGCGGCGAGGATCACCGCTTCACGACCGCCGAACAGCTGCGCCTGACGGCCAAGGATGCGACGATCATGCTCGAGCCGCTCGGCCGCGACACCGCGCCCGCGCTGACGCTCGCCGCGCTGCGGCTCGTCGCCGGCGGCAACGATGCGGTGATGACCGTGATGCCGGCCGACCATGCGGTCGCCGACCTGCCGCGCTTTCACGCGGCCGTCGCGGCCGGCGTGCACTGCGCGGCGCAAGGCAAGATCGCGACGATGGGCATCGTGCCGAAGCACGCGGAAACGGGCTACGGCTACATCCGCGTCGGCGCGCCGCTCGGCGACGCCGCAACGGGCAGCCTCGACGTCCGCCGCCTCGACCGTTTCGTCGAGAAGCCGCATCTCGAACTCGCTCAGCAGTACGTCGCATCCGGCGAATACTGGTGGAACAGCGGGATCTTCATCGTCCGCGCCTCGGTCTGGCTGAAGGCGATCCGGCATCTCGAACCCGCGATCTACGCGGCCTGCGAACAGGCCGTCGCACTGGGCAAGTCCGACGGCGATTTCTTCCGCGTCGATCGCGACGCATTCGCCGCCTCGCCGTCGAACTCGATCGACTACGCGGTGATGGAGCCGCTCGCGGGCCAGCCGCAACTGTGCGAGAGCGTCGTCGTGCCGCTCGACGCGGGCTGGTCGGACGTCGGCTCGTGGGACGCGATCTGGCAGATCTCGCCGAAGGACGATACCGGAAACGTCGGCCGCGGCCACGTGCTGTTCGAAGACGCCGAATCGACTTTCGCGCATTCGGAAAGCCGGCTCATCGCCTGCGTCGGCACGCAGAACCTGGTCGTCGTCGAAACGCCCGACGCCGTGCTCGTCGCCGACAAGTCGCGCGTGCAGGACGTGAAGAAAATCGTCGGGCGCATCAAGGCGCAACGCGGCGCGGAAGCGACCGATCACCGCAAGGTGCACCGCCCGTGGGGCCATTACGACTCCGTCGACACGGGCGAGCGCTTCCAGGTGAAACGCATCGTCGTGAAGCCGGGCGCCCAACTGTCGCTGCAGATGCACCACCACCGCGCCGAACACTGGATCGTCGTGCGCGGCACCGCGCGCATCACGCGCGGCGACGAAACGTTCCTGCTGTCCGAAAACGAATCGACGTACATTCCGCTCGGCGTATCGCACCGCCTGGAGAACCCGGGCAAGATGCCGCTCGAACTGATCGAAGTGCAGTCGGGCGCGTATCTCGGCGAGGACGACATCGTCCGCTTCGACGATACCTACGGCCGGCAATGACGCAGCAAAGCCGGGGGCGCCGCTTCGACAGCGGCGCCCCCGGATTGGGCAGGCCTGGAGAGATGGCGCTTCCGCGCGGCCGTCGTGGCACACGACGGCCCGCGCGTTGCATTGAAACGGCGATCAGCCTACGCGGTACGCGTACTCGCGGCGTTCCGCCTGCACGGGATCGTTGCGGCTTTCGGACAACGCGCCCGCGCGGCGTTCGGCAATGAAGCGCTTGATGTCCGATTCCGCGCGAGCCAATGCGGACAAGCCGGCCAGCACCTCGCCTTGCGGCTCGCGCGCCGGCTCGTCGCTCGCCCCGTGGCGATCGATCCATTGGCGCGCCCAGTCGAGCGCGAACTGCTCGGCTTCCTCGGCATCGGTGAAGCGCGGACCGATCAGGCCCGAGCGTTCGACGCGCCGTTCGTCCTGCGAAATTTCGGCCCACGCGCGGTACATCAGGTTCTGCACGGGTTGCGCAATGCCGCTGATCGTATAGCCGCGATACTCGTCGGTCTGCGGTTCGGCCGCGGCGAAGCTCGCCGACGACGCATGCGCGTGGCGCAGTTCCGTGGCCGGCGCACCGGGCACCACGAACGACGCGTCGGACGCGTCGAGCATCTGGTCGTCCGGCATCGTGCTCACCGACGCGCCCTCGCCGTCCCAAACGTTTGCCTGCGAAACCGGCAATTGCCACGATTCCGGGTTCTGCCAGAACACGCCGCGCAAGCGGTCGTTGTCGGGCACGGGCTCCGCACGGTGCGCGGGAACGACCGGCAGCGGCGGCGGCGGAATGTACGCGAACGCGCGCCCGCTGAACTGGGTCAGCACGTCGATCATCTGCAGCAGCGTGCCGCTCGCGAGCCACTCTTCATAGCGGCGGCGGCACGTCGGCCCGGACGGATAGCGGCCGGGCAGCTTGGACCAGGCTTCGCCCGTCGTCAGGATCCAGAGCACGGCGTTGGCAACGACGCGCGGCTCCGCACGTGGACGCCCACGACGATTCAGCCGGATGGGTTCATCGGCGATCAGCGTTGAAAGACGAAACCACTCTTCATCGTTAAGCTCATCGAAGAACATAGTAGATCTCTCCACGCAGCCAGGCCGGGCTGCGATTGGCGGCGCCGTCGCGACACGTCGCGTCGCGGAGCAGCCAGGTTGCACATTATGGTTATCCGGTGTTGTGCATGCCGGTCCGACACCGCACTTTCACGGTGCCGCGATTCCCGGCAATGGCGCACAAATCACGGTCTCACTCCAATGTGGGAATTTTTGTGCACGAAGCATACCACCCTCAGGGTTTATCTCAATATGACAATGACTTAATGTTACGCACTGAAACAACCTGCCATGGATAGGCAATCTATTTACGCATGAATTTTTTTGCGAGATCTTTATGCCCGTCGCTGCAAAGGCCCGTCTGGCGGGGCTCTGCAGCGTATGAAGAATGCCTTGAAATAAGCTGTTACAGCCTGATCCGACCCTTGCCGGCAACAATCCCCGGAATTGCTTCTTAAAATCGGTAAATCCTGGCGAAATTCGTAACAAGATATTCACGAATCGGTAAATCATTCAAAATCGATTCAATCGAATTATCTCCGTGCACAATCTTTTAATTGTTTCTCCGCGAGTGATGAAAGTACGGTGACGCGCGATGCACAGTGTGTCCCCGCATGCAAACTCGACACGCCTGTTACATCTTCGCGGCGATGAGCGCGCGGCAGCGCCGCGCCGCATGCGGACATCCTGCTTCGGGTCGGAACGGAAAAGCGGAAACCGGCGTTCGGGACGCGCGGCGGCCGTGTCAGCGCAGATCGCCGGCCAGCGACGCGGCCACGTCCGCCTCGACGCGCTGCGGCGGCATCGTGTAGGCCGGGTGATCGCAGCCGATCGACAGCGCCGCCCCCTCCTTGAGCGCCGCGCGCATCGGCGCGCCGAGTTCGAAACGCACGAAATGCACGGCCGACGTCTTCTCGGCATTGTCACGCTCGAGATCCTCGTCGGCGATCGCGTAGACGTTCGCATGCCCGTCGACCTGCAGGTACACGCGATCTTCCACACCGATCAGCCGCGCGAGCGCCGCGCGCCGTTCGATCTCGTGCTCGTACTCGATCTGCATCGTCGCCTTCAGGTTGGTGCCGTCGGGCACCAGCGGCAGATACGCTTCGAGCTCCCCTTCGATGCCGGCCTCGTCGAAAATTTTCTCGATGTGCAGCATCTCCTGGATCTGATAGCGGATCGTCGTCTCGTCCTCGAACAGGAAGCGCAGGTGATTGCCGAGCGCCACCGCGCGGCGGCGCTTGTACGCGACCAGTCGCGCGTGTTCGGTCCGGCGGATCTTCGCGTACGCCTCGAGCGTCAGCAGGGAGTCGCGGGTCAGCGTCATGGCAGGTCCTCGTGAGTGGCCGGCATCGGCTCAGATGCCGTACGCGCGGCGCAACAGCGTCAGCGGATGCGCGAGCGGCGCAGGCGGCAGCCCCTTTTCGTCGATGCCCTGCACGATGTGATGGCCGGCCAGCGCGCAGTCGGACGACACGAAATCCGGTTGCGGCTCGGCCATCGCCTTGAACACGGGCGCGCCGATCCGCATTGCGTCCGCATGGAATGCCTTCTTCACGCCGAACGTGCCCGCGTGGCCCGAACAACGCTCGACCACGTTGACGCGCGTATCGGGCACGAGCGACAGCGCATCGGCGGTCTTGCGGCCGATGTTCTGCACGCGCGCATGGCACGGCACGTGATACGACACGGTGCCGAGACCGGTCTTGAAATCGGTCTTCAGCAACCCGTCACGATGCCGCGCAATCACGTATTCGAACGGATCCCAGAAGGCATCGGCCACCGCGCGTACCGCTTCGTCGCCGGGGAACATCAGCGGCAGCTCGCTCTTGTACATCAGCACGCAGCTCGGAATCGCGCCGATCAACGCATACCCTTCGCGCGCATAGCGTTCGAGCACGGGCATGTTCACGGCCTTCTTCGCGGCGACGCCGGCGAGGTTGCCCTGCTCGAGCAACGGCATCCCGCAGCAGGCTTCGCGCGTGACAAGCTCGTACGGAATGTCGTTGTGCGCGAGGATCGCAAGCAGGTCGTGGCCGATGCCGGGCTCGTTGAAGTTCACGTAGCACGTCGCGTAGATCGCGACCTTGCCGGGCGTGCGTTCGCCGTCGCGCACGGGCGGGTTGCCGGAACGCTGCGCGGCACGCCGGAACTTGCGGGGTGCGAACTCCGGCAGCCACGCGTTGCGATCGACGCCGAGCGCCGCTTCGAGCGCGTGGCGCGCGGGCGGCGTGCGGTTCACCGCGTTGACCGTCTGCGTGACGATCGGAATGCCCGCGAAATGGCCGAGCGCATCGGTATTCGACAGCACCTTGTCGCGCAGCGCCACCTCGCCGCGCCGGTAGCGCGCGGCCTTGCCGCGCAGCATCAGGTGCGGGAAGTCGACGTTCCATGCGTGCGGCGGCACGTACGGGCATTTCGTCATGTAGCAGAGGTCGCACAGGTAGCACTGGTCGACGACCTTGCCGAACGCTTCCTTGGGCACTTCCTCGATGTCGCCCATCGGCGTGTCGTCGACCAGGTCGAACAGCGCCGGAAACGCGCCGCACAGCGACACGCAGCGCCGGCAGCCGGCGCAGATGTCGAACACGCGCGTCATTTCCGCGTCGATCGCGGCCTGGTCGTAGAACGTTTCGGACTGCCAGTCGAGCGGATGCCGGGTCGGGGCTTCGAGACTGCCTTCCTTGTGGGGCATGGGGCGCTCCAGCGTGGCGCGCATGTGCGCAAGCGCGCCGCCCGCGCGATGCGGGCAGCGATGAACGAACAGCCGGCCGCGTGCCGATCGCACGGCGATGCCGTGCGGCCTGCGGCGGCCCGTCAGTCGACGAGACTGTCCAGCGCCTTCGTATAGCGGTTCGCGTGGCTGCGTTCGGCCTTCGCGAGCGTCTCGAACCAGTTCGCGATTTCGTCGAAGCCTTCGTCACGCGCGGTCTTCGCCATGCCCGGATACATGTCGGTGTATTCGTGCGTTTCGCCGGCGATCGCCGATTCGAGATTCAGCCGCGACGAGCCGAACGGCAAGCCCGTGGCCGGATCGCCGACGGCTTCCAGGTATTCGAGATGGCCGTGCGCATGGCCGGTTTCGCCTTCGGCGGTCGAGCGGAACAGCGCGGCGACGTCGTTCTGCCCTTCGACGTCGGCCTTCGAAGCGAAATACAGATAGCGCCGGTTCGCCTGCGATTCACCCGCGAATGCGGCCTTCAGGTTCTCTTCGGTTTTGCTGCCCTTGAGTTGAGCCATTTGCGCCTCCGTTCGAGTCGGCGCGGCCGCATGCAGAGCCGGGCCGATCAGATATGTGGGGAACGATGCGTGCATCGGGGCGCGCGCATCGTGCTCTCCAATCTAGGCGCTCGCGTTCGCATCCCCCAATAGGCTTTTTCAATGCGCGCGATAGTGTCCGGCGCGGGCCGCGGGAATCATCGGGAAGACGGGTCCGGCGCACGGTGCCGCGCTTGCGCGCGCCGCGCCCGTCATGCGCCCGTCATGCGTCCGTCATGCGTCCGTCATGCGTCCGTCGCGCGCCTGAGCAGCAATTCGCGTTCGCGCTCGTTGCGCGTCAGTTCCGCCGCGCGGCGGAATTCGAGCTTGGCCTCGTCGGCGCGGCCGAGTTTCGCAAGCAGGTCGCCGCGCACGCTCGGCAGCCAGTGATAGCGCGCGAGCGCAGGATCGTCGCGCAGCACGTCGACGAGTTCGAGCGCCGCGGCCGGGCCGAACGCCATCCCCACCGCCACCGCGCGATTCAGCTCGACGACCGGCGACGGCGCGACCTCGGCGAGTGCGTCATACAGCGCGACGATCTGCACCCAGTCGGTATCCGACGCCTGCCGCGCACGCGCATGGCAGGCGGCCAGCGCGGCCTGCAGCGCATACGGGCCGCGCACGCCGCCGAGCTTCGTCGCCCGCTCCAGCGCCGCGAGGCCGCGCCGGATCAGCAACGGATCCCAGCGGCTGCGGTCCTGGTCGAGCAGCAGCACGGGCCGGCCCTGCGCATCGGTGCGCGCATGCATGCGCGAGGTCTGCAGTTCCATCAGCGCGACGAGCCCGAGCACTTCGCTTTCGTCCGGCGCGAGCCCGGCCAGCACGCGGCCGAGCCGCAGCGCCTCGTCGCACAGCGCCGGGCGCGTCCAGTCGTCGCCGGCGGTCGCCGCATGGCCTTCGTTGAACACGAGGTAGATCACTTCGAGCACCGACGCGAGCCGCGCGGGCCGCGCATCGGCCGCCGGCACCTCGAACGGCACGTGCGCGGCCGCGAGCGTGCGCTTCGCGCGCACGATCCGCTGCGCGATCGTCGGCTCCGGCGTCAGGAACGCGCGCGCGATCTCGCCCGTCGTCAGCCCGCCGAGCAGGCGCAGCGTCAGCGCGACGCGCGCATCGGTCGACAGCACCGGGTGGCACGACGTGAAAATCAGCCGCAGCAGGTCGTCGCCGATCTCGTCGTCGCTCGCGTCGGCCAGCGCATCGGCGATGTCGGGGACGACATGTGCTTCGAGCGCGTCCATCTCGTGGCCGAGCTGGTCGCGCTTCGCCGCGTGCAGCGACTCCTGCCGGACCCGATCGAGCGCGCGACGCTTCACGGCCGTCATCAGCCAGGCGGCCGGGTTGTCGGGCACGCCGTCGACGGGCCAGTGCTCGAGCGCCGCGACGAGCGTGTCCTGCGCCAGCTCCTCGGCCACGCCGACGTCGCGCACCACGCGCGCAGCGCGCGCGATGATTTTCGGCGCCTCGATCCGCCAGACCGCTTCGATCGCACGGTGAGTCGCCTCACGCGTCACGACGCGTGCCCCTGGGCGGACGCATCCAGCGGCATGGCCATCAGCTCCCATGCGTGGCCGTCCGGATCGTCGAACCCGTGGCCGTACATGTTCGGATACTCGCGCGGCGCTTGCGGCGCGGACCCGCCGGCCGCCAGCGCCTTCGCGACGATCGCGTCGACCTCGGCGCGGCTTTCGCATGACAGGCACGACAGCACCTGCACCTGCGTCGCAGGATCGATGATGGTCTTGCCGGTAAAGGACTGGAAAAACGGCCGCACGAGCAGCATCGCGAAGATCGTGTCGCTGATCTTGATGCAGGCTGCCTGGTCGTTGGTGTATTCGGGCACGACCTCGAAGCCCAGCGCCTGGTAGAACGCCTTCGAGCGCGGCAGGTCGGCCACGGGCAAGTTGATGAAAACCATCTTGTGCATGACGGGTGCTCCCGGTGAGGTTGGATTCAGGTGGGCATTCACGCGTTGGTGCGGCCGACGTGGAGGTCGCGGAACCGCTCGACCGCGTCGCTCGGCGTGAGGTCGTCGAGCTCGAACAGCGGACGCACCTCGATCTCGCAATCCATCTCGGCGCCGAACGGCGCGGGGAACCGCCGCGTCCACTCGAGCGCTTCGTCACGCGAACGCACCTGGATCAGCGTATAGCCGGCGATCAGTTCCTTCGTTTCGGCGAACGGGCCGTCGACCACGGTTCCCTTGCCGCCCGTGTAGCGCACGCGCCAGCCGCGCGCGCTCGGCCGCAGCCCGTTCGCGTCGAGCAGCACGCCGGCCTTGGCCAGTTCCTCGTGATAGACGGTCATGGCTTCGACCAGCCGGTTGTCCGGCAACGCGTCGGATTCGCTGACGGCGTTCGCCCGGATCATGATCATGAATCGCATCGTTCACTCCTTGTCGTCGATGGAAGGCAGCGCCCGTTCATCGGGGCCTTATCCGGACGACGGACGGAAGACCGCCGATTCGACACGCGCCACGACAAATCAGGGTAAATACCGAGCCGCGACACTCACAGAAAGCACGGCCCCACCGCGCGAACCTCGACCGTGCACCATTGCGCGGCCGGGCACTGACGCGCGATCTCGATCGCTTCTTCGCGCGTGTCGACGTCGACGAGGAAGAAGCCACCGACCATTTCCTTTGCCTCCGCGAACGGGCCGTCGAGCAAACGCGTCTCGCCGTCGCGCACCTGCACGCGCGTGCCGCGCTCGGAGCGCTCCAGCGACTCGACGCCGCGCAGCACGCCGCGCGCCTTCAGCGACTCGGCGAAATCGACCATCCGCGCATAGAGCGCCTGACCTTCGTCGAGCGTGCGCTCGGCGCGCTGTTCGGTCGGTTCGACAATCAACAGCATGTAAGACATGGATTTCTCCTGTGGGAACGGGGTGCGGCGGCACTCACCAGGCGCCCGGCCTGCGACACCCGACGCGAGAGCGTAACAGCCGCGGTGCGGCTTGCCGGCATCGTTGGCCGAACGACACTGGCCGGATGGCCAATTCGACCGCAGCCTGACATTTTGCCTTCAAGATGCGAGCCCGAACCGTCGAATTGTCTTCCTGTGGACCGCCCCATGTCACGCCTGCTTCCGCTGCTTGCCACTGCGTTGTCGCTTGCCCTCCTTGCCGGGCCGGCGGCCGCCGCGCTGCCGGTCAGCGCGGGCTGCGGCGGCGCAACCACGGCGATTGCCGAGATCCGCCGTGCCAGCGGCCCGTCGCCGCTGGCCGGGCAGACGACCTCGATCGAAGCGGTCGTCACCGCGGCGTTCGGCAGCGCCGACGGCCTCGGCGGCTTCTTCGTCCAGCAGGCCGACGCGCAGCGACAGCGCAGGCCGGGCGTCCCGGAAGGCCTGTTCGTGTATGCGCCGGGCGCGCGCGCAAAGGCGGGCGATCTCGTGCATCTCACCGGCAAGGTCGACGAGCGATACGGCCGCACGCAATTCACGCTGTCGGGCGGCATTGCCGTCTGCGCGCGCGGGCAGACGGTCACCCCGGCAACGCTCACGCTGCCGTTCGCCTCGCCGGCCGTACTGGCCGCGCACGAAGCCATGCGCGTGCGCCTGCCGCAAACGCTGACGGTCAGCGATACCTACGAACTCGGCCGCTACGGCAGCGTCGTGCTCAGCAACGGCCGGCTGCGCACGCCGACCCACGTCGCGCCACCCGCCGAAGCGGCCGTGCATGCAGCGGCCAATGCACTCAACCGCATCGTGCTGGACGACGGTTCGCTCCGCCCGCACCCTGCGACCGTCCGCTTTCCGCCGCCCGCGCTGAGCGCCGCCAACACGCTACGCGCGGGCTACACGGTGCGCGGCGTCGAAGGCGTGCTCGAGCTGCGCTTCGGCACGTGGCGGCTGCAACCGGTTACCGGCAAGACGCCCAGGTTCGACGCCGCCGCGAACCCGCGTGCCGCGGCACCGGCCCGGCATCCCGATGCCGACGTGCGCATCGCATCGTTCAACGTGTTCAACTATTTCAGCGGCGACGGCCACGGCGGCGGATTCGGCGCACCGACCAGCCGCGGCGCGAAAACACCCGCCGCGTTCGCCCGACAGGAGGCGAAGATCGTCGCAGCCTTGCGCGCACTGCGGGCCGACGTGATCGGGCTGATGGAAATCGCGAACAACGGCTACGGCGACGCAAGCGCCGTGCAGCGTCTCGCCGCGCAACTCGGCGACGGCTGGCGCGCGGTCGATCCCGGCACCGCGCGGCTCGGGCGCGATGCGATCGCGGTCGCGCTGCTGTATGACAGCCGCGCGGTCGAACCGGTCGGGCGCCCCGCCACCGTCGCACTCGGCGGCCGGCACCGCCCTCCGCTCGCGCAGACGTTCCGGCGCATCGGCGGCACGCGTGCGCTCACGGTCGCGGTCAATCACCTGAAGTCGAAGAACTGTCCTCGCGCGGAGGGGGCCGACCTCGACCAGTCCGACGGCCAGGGTTGCTGGAATGCGGCGCGCACGCGGGCAGCCGCGCGTGTCGCCGACTGGCTCGCCACGTCTCCGACGGGCGCCGCGGCCGACGGCGTGCTGCTGATCGGCGATCTGAACAGTTATGCGAAGGAAGACCCGATCCGCACGCTCGAAGCGCGCGGCTACACGAACCTGGTTGCCCGCTTCGTCGGCGATGCTGCGTACAGCTACGTATTTCGCGGTGAAGCCGGCAATCTCGACCATGCGCTTGCCACGCCACCGCTCGCCGCGCGTGTCAAAGCCGTGCATGTCTGGCACATCAATGCCGATGAACCGGCTGCACTGCAACCGGTGCCCGATTACAAAACGGCCGCGCACCGGCTGTCCTATTACGCGCCCGACGCATACCGCTCGTCGGACCACGATCCCGTCGTCATCGACATTGCGCCGGGCGGCAGCGGCCCGGCACCGGCCGCGGGCACGAACCCTGCTCGCCGATACACCGTGGATTAGTGCATTTGCATCAGCACATCGCCTGCAACGGCACTATTTACCTGAAACCCCTGGCGACGCCATATTTACCGGACATTCACTTCGCACCACCGGCCGTTGTACGCGTTTCGCCCGATCGGGAAATTTTTTCAACCGCCGCACGGCCCCGCGCGACGGGGCTTCGCGGCGATCCTGCCGACAAATTGAAAAATTGTCTCGAAACTCAATCGGGTCAAGTGAATCACATTAGTTGCTGGGATTCGTCTTATCTTCAAACTTGCCTTGAATCAATGGAGGATAAACACCATGGCGCTTACCGACTCGATCGAACACAAGCTGGACCGCGGCCTGTCCGACATCCGTCGCACCGGCCGGCGCGTGGGGCGCACGACGCGCTCGGCCGCCCGCGACCTGCATGCCGACGTGACCGACGATCTGCGCGGGCTGGTCGACGAACTGGAAGATCTGCTGAAAAACGATGGCGATGGTGATATCGCCGCCCTGCGCAAGCGTGTGCAATCCCGGCTCGATGAAGCGCGCAGCGCGCTCGACTACGCGTCGGGCAGCGCGGCCGCCCGGCTGCGCGATTCGGCCGAACGCGTATCGCAAGCCGTGCACGACAACCCCTGGCAAACCGCCGGCGTCGTCGCGGGCCTCGCGTTCGTTGCGGGCCTGCTCCTTTCCCGCCGTTGAACGGGGCCGGCCGCCCCGCTGCCCGCACCGTCCGTCCTCAATCAGACAACGAAGGAGAACCGCCATGCAGAAATCCCTCGCCATGAAAGCCGCCGCTGCCGTGATGCTCGGCAGCCTCGCGCTCGCCGGCTGTACGACCACGCCCGACAAACCCGAGAACGCATCGACCAGCGCGTCGAAGCGCCAGTCGATCGACGCCAGCGTGAACGCCACGCTGTCGCGCCTCTATTCGACGGTGCCGGGTTCGCGTGAGCTCGTCGC
This sequence comes from Burkholderia cepacia complex sp. TUM26381, assembly GCF_057439935.1. Classification (NCBI taxonomy): domain Bacteria; kingdom Pseudomonadati; phylum Pseudomonadota; class Betaproteobacteria; order Burkholderiales; family Burkholderiaceae; genus Burkholderia; species Burkholderia cepacia complex sp. TUM26381. Next base: position 2,486,671 of record NZ_CM172007.1, read on the forward strand.
GAAATCGCGCGGCACGCTCGTGTTCCCGAACGTGCTGCAGGCCGGCTTCATCGTCGGCGGCCAGTCCGGCAATGGCGCGCTGCGCGTCGGCGGCAGCACCGTCGGCTACTACAACACGTCGTCGCTGTCGGTCGGCCTGCAGGCCGGCGCGCAATCGAAGGCGATCGTGTTCCTGTTCATGACGCAGGATGCGCTCGACGCGTTCCGCAAGTCCGAAGGCTGGGCTGCCGGCGCCGACGCATCGGTCGCGGTCGTGAAGGTCGGCGCGAACGGCGCGGTCGACACCACCACGGCCACCGCCCCGGTCGAGGTGCTTGTCCTGACCAACGCCGGCCTGATGGGCGACCTGTCGGTGAACGGCACCAAGGTCACGAAGCTCAACATCTGACGATGCGGCGCGCGGCTGTGCGCCGCGCCCGCTTCCCGGCAGCGCCGCGGCCCCGGCCGCGGCGTTTTCGCATGGGTCACACGCAGCGGCTATGATGGCGGGGCCTTTGCGGGCATACTCCCGTTCGGGCCGCCCCACGCCGCGTACCGCCGCGAACCCGTGACGTTCGCGAGCCGATCGCGCCCCGGGCAACGCAATTCAATCAAACGAAGCAACAATCTGCGCGAACGCCATCCATGGAAAGCGGACACGATCACCAAAAATTCTTCTATTTCCTGCTGGCCGCGGTCACCGTCGGACTCTGCTGGATCCTCGCGCCGTTCTCCGGCGCGGTGTTCTGGGGCACCATTCTCGCGATCCTGTTCCAGCCCGTGCAGCGCTGGCTCGCCGCGCGCTTCGGCAAGCGGCGCAACCTGGCCGCGCTCGTGACGATGTCGGTGATCATCCTGATCGTGATCCTGCCGCTCGTGTTCGTCGCGGCGACGCTCGTGCAGGAAATCGCGTACGTGTACCAGGAAATCAAGACCGCGCAGCCGAACTATTCGCAATACTTCCAGGACATCATTCACGCGCTGCCGTCGTCGATCCAGCACCTGCTGCAGAAGTACGGGCTGACCAACATCCCGGGCATCCAGAAGAAGCTGACCGACGGCGCCGCGCAGATCAGCCAGTTCGCGGCCACCCAGGCGCTCAGCATCGGCCAGAACACATTCCAGTTCGTCGTGAGCTTCGGCGTGATGCTGTACATGGTGTTCTTCCTGCTGCGCGACGGCGGCGAGATCGGCCGCCGCGTACGTCGCGCAATACCGCTCGACGAAGAACACAAGAACCTGCTGCTCGCGAAATTCACGACGGTCGTACGCGCGACCGTGAAGGGCAACATCGCGGTCGCGCTCGTGCAGGGCGCGCTCGGCGCCCTGATCTTCTGGATCCTCGGGATCGAGGGCGTCGTGCTGTGGGGTGCGCTGATGGCGTTCCTGTCGCTGCTCCCAGCGATCGGTGCGAGCCTCGTGTGGGTGCCGGCCGCGCTCTACTTCCTGATGATCGGCGCGGTCTGGAAATGCGTGATCCTCGTCGCGTTCTGCGTCGGCGTGATCGGCCTCGTCGACAACCTGCTGCGCCCGATCCTCGTCGGCAAGGACACGAAGATGCCCGACTGGGTCGTGCTGATCTCGACGCTCGGCGGGATGGCGCTGTTCGGCATCAACGGCTTCGTGATCGGGCCGCTCGTCGCAGCGCTCTTCATGGCGAGCTGGGACATCTACGCACGCTCCGAACAGGGCGAATGACGCACCGCGCGGCCGCGTGCCGCGCCACCGGCCGACGGCAATCCGCACACCTGCGGCAATCGCCGGTCAGGGATGACGAATGTTGATCACGACGGGCGCCACGGCGCCCGTTGCTTCATCCGCGGCAACCGTCATCACGCCGCCATGCGGACCCACGCGATAGGCACGGCCCGACGCCAGCGGCACGCTTCGCCCGTCGCGCGCATCGCGCCACGTTGCCTGCATGCCCGCGCCGGCATCCGGCGCGAACGGCACACCATCGGCCCCGACCAGCGTCACCTGCGCACCCGGCAAGCGCCGGCCATGCGCATCGAACCGGAGCGTGGCCGTCGCATTGCTGCCGGCCCCCTCCGGTGCGTCACGGCGTGCGACCGACGGCGCATCGAGTGTCACGTCGTAGCGATCGACAAGTGCGCCGGTGAACCGTACGACGCCGTCCGACGCGGCCGGTCCGGCCGCCATCGCATTCGGCATCGCCAGCACCGCACCGAGTCCGAATGCTGCCGTCCACACGGCATCTGCGCACCGCCTCGCCCGCTCACGTACGTCTGCCGTTACCGGTGCCGCCCTCTTCGCCTTGTTTCGCATGCTCGCCCTCCTGTGTCGCAACACCAGAAAAACAGGCGGCGTGACGCATCGGTCACACCGCCTGTTTGCTGGCAATCACTGTAGGGAGAGCGCCCCGGACAATATATGGGACAAGTCCTAAATTGCAGCCCGCTGGATCGTACTCACTGCCGCCGACACGACCGCGCGGCAACCCGCGACCGGCGTGGCATGCCCGTCACGCATCCGGATCGACACGCAGCACGAGCTTGCCGCGGTGGTCGCCATCGAACAGGCGATTCAGCACGACAGGTGCATTTTCGAGGCCGTCGGCGACGGTTTCCTCGGCCTTGAGCCGGCCGTCGCGCAGCCAGCCGGAAAGCGTCTGCACGGCTTCGCGGCTCTTGCGGTAGTCGAGGATCAGGAAGCCGCGCATCGTCAGCCGCTTCGAGATCAGCGCGCCGAAGTCGTCGGCCGCGCGGCCGCTGTTGTAGTTCGAGATCACGCCGCACAACGCGACGCGGCCGCCGATCACCATCCGCGACAGCACCGCACGCATCACCTCGCCGCCAACGTTCTCGAAGTTCACGTGCACGCCGTCGGGGGTGGCCGCCTTCAGTTGCTGACGGAAATCGTCGGCCTTGTAGTCGACGGCCGCGTCGAAGCCGAGCGTCTCGGTCAGGTAGCGGCACTTGTCCGCGCCGCCCGCGATGCCGACCACCCGTGCGCCGTGGATCTTGCCGATCTGCCCGGCGATCGAGCCGACCGATCCGGCCGCCGCCGACACGACGAGCGTTTCGCCCGGCTGCACCGGCGTGATGTCGGTCAGTCCGTAGTACGCGGTCAGCCCGCTCATCCCGCACGCGCCGAGCAACGTCGGCAGCGGCAGGCCCGACTGCACGGGCAGCTTCACGAGCTGCGCGACCTGTCCGGCCGGCACGACCGCATAGTCCTGCCAGCCGACGAGCCCCTGCACGAGATCGCCTTCCGCGAAACCCGCATGGCGCGATGCGACCACGCGCCCGATGCCGAGCGCGCGCATCACGTCGCCGATCGCGACGGGCGGCAGGTACTGCGGCACATCGCTCATCCACACGCGGTTGGTCGGGTCCATCGACAGGTACAGCACGCGCACGAGCACCTCGCCGTCCGCGAGCGCCGGCACCGGCGTCTCGACGAGCGAAAAGTGTTCGCGGCCGACCCGCCCTTCGGGGCGCGTCTTCAGCAGCAGCTGGCGGTTCACGGGTGTGGACATGATGTTCTCCTCCGGTCGTTGTGGTTCGGGATGCGCGTCAGACCGCGCACATGCCGCCGTCGATCACGAGTTCGGCGGCCGTCACGAAGCGGCTCTCGTCGGATGCGAGATACACGGCCGCATGCGCGACGTCGTCCGGCTCGCCAAGCCGGCGCAGCGGAATGCCGCGCGCGAGCTTGCGCGTCGCGTCGCGTTCGCCGAGCGACTGGAACAGCGGCTCGACGATCCCCGTGCGGATGAATGCCGGGTGAATCGAGTTGCAGCGCACGTCGATCTCGCGGCGCGCGCAGTCGATCGCGACCGACTTCGTCAGCGACGCAACCGCCGCCTTCGATGCGTTGTATGCGGTGAAATCCGGCTCGACCTTGAACGCGGCGACCGACGAGATGTTGATGATCGACGCGGGGTGGCTCTCAGCCAGATAGGACAGCGCGTGCTTGCAGCCGAGCACGATGCTCTCGACGTTGATCGCCATCACGCGCCGCCATTCGTCCAGCTCGATCTGCGCGGGCGAGCCGATCGAGCCGACGCCCGCGTTGTTGACGAGCACCGACAGCCCGCCCATCGCGTCGACCGCCTGCGCGAGCAGCGCCTGCCAGCGCGCTTCGTCGCGAACGTCCTGCGTCGCGGCGAACGCGACCGGCGTCGCGTGGCCCGCGTTGAGTTCCTGCGCGAACGCGTCGAGCACCGCCGCTTCGGCGATGTCGGTCACGAACACGCGCGCGCCCTGCTCGACCATCCGGCGCGCGATCGCGCGGCCGAGGCCGCCCGCGGCGCCCGTGATGTATGCGCACTTGCCTGCGAGGCGCGAAGAAACGACTGTCATGTGACTGGCTCCTGTCGTGAATCGTCGTCGCGCAACGTTGCCGCGACGGGTGTGTCCGTAGGTATCGCGCCGACGCGGGCCGCTCGCCGATGCATCGGCGCTGCGAGGCACGCTACGATTTCCGCGAGTATATCGAGATGAATGCGACACGCGCCGGGCAAGCCGGGCAGCCGGCCCCGGTTGAACGACAGCCAGCGTACGCGAATGACGCCAATCGATGAAATGAATATTCGTTATGCCCGGTCATCATCCCTGTTCATGACTTGCGCATACCGGCGCCGATGCGCCGGCCGGTACGCCGGCCAGCTGGCGCAGCGTTTTTCAGGGGAAATGACGCAAGTTGCGTTCCGCGCAGGCGCGGAAGCCATCGGGAAGATGAACGGGCATGGCGTCGTGCAACCGCCGGACGATTGCCGGCAGCCAGAAGGCGACGCAAACGCGCCGCCGTCGGCAACCGTCAGAATCCGTCGCCCGACGGTGCGCGCACGAACGCGCAGAGCTGCGGCGAATGCGTGTCGATCATCTGCTGGAACGGCGCGCGGTGCCCGTACGCGATGCCCGACACGAGCAGCAGGCAGACCGCCGCGACACGCGGCGAGAACGCGCGCTGCCGCGCGCCGTCGTAGCCGCGCAGGAACACCAGCGCGACCAGCGCGCCGAGCATCCAGCCGACGACGACTTCCGGGACGGTATGCGAGTGATCGAACACGCGCGCGACGGCCGTGACCGCGCCGACCGCGAGCCCGGCCGCGATACCCGGCGCCTTGCCCGGCAGGAAAGCCTGCCACAGCATCGACAGCGCGACCGTCCACACGGACGTCGACAGCATCGTATGGCCGCTGATCACGCGGAAATCGAATTGCGGGAGTTCGATGCCGCACCCCGCATACAGGATCTTCGTTGCGCCGACGAGGCCCATGCCGGCGGCGAGCAGCACGCCCCAGCGGACGGCGAGACGCCAGTCGGTCAGCGCAAGCCATGCCGCGCACGTCAGCGCGATCGGCAAGGTCAGCGCGGCATCGCCGATGTTGCTGATTTCACTCCACATAACGGACTTCGCAGACGATCGAAAGGGCGCAGTTTACCGCATGCGCGCCGTGCGTCTGTGTCCGCCTGTGACAGGCTGTATCAGCCCGCGACACCGGTAATCAACAGCAGGTTCGTCCCGCCGATGACGACGAACAGCGCCCACGCGGCGACCTGCATCCCGCGCCCGATCGCATGTTCGCCCATCGTCTTTCGATCGCTGACCGAACGGATCAGCGGCCACATCGCGAACGGCAGCTGCAGGCTCAGCAACACCTGGCTCCACACGAGCAGCTGCCCGACCGAGCCGTCGCCGAGCCACAGCACACCGATCAGCGCCGGCACGAGCGCGAGCCCGCGCGTGATCAGCCGGCGCTGGTAGCACGGGATCTTCGTATGCAGGAAGCCGTCCATGATCACCTGGCCGGCGATCGTGCCGGTCAGCGTCGAGCTCTGCCCCGACGCGAGCAGCGCGATGCCGAACAGCAGCGCGGCCGCACCGCCCGCGATCGGCGTAATCAGCTTGTAGGCCTGCTCGATGTCGGTCACGTTGTGCTGGCCGGTCGCGTGGAACGCCGCGCCGGCGACGACCAGGATCGCCGCATTGACGAGCATCGCGACGAACAGCGACACGCAGGTATCGATGCGCACGAGCGCGAGCGTGTCGCGGATCACGCCGCGCGCGCCGCCGACCACATGCCGCGTCTGCACGACCGACGAATGCAGGTACAGGTTGTGCGGCATGATCGTCGCACCGACGATGCCCAGCGCGAGCACGATCGCGTCCTTGCGGTCATGGCCCGGATCGCCCGGCACGAGCCCGCCGACCACCGCGTGCCAGTCGGGCGGCGTGATCGCCACCTGCGCGACGAAGCAGAACGCCATCGTCGCGATCAGCCCGAGCACGATCGCCTCGATCTGCCGGAAGCCCTTGCCCTGCAGGCCGAGCACGATCACCGTGTCGAGCGCGGTCAGCACGACGCCCCACGCGAGCGGCACGCCGAGCAGCAGCTTGAACGCGAGCGCGCAACCGAGCACTTCCGCGATGTCGCACGCGATGATCGACACTTCGGCCGTGATCCACTGCACGATGCGGCCGAACCGGCCGTAGCGGTCATAGCTGGCCTGCGCGAGATCCTTGCCCGCGACGAGGCCGAGCCGTGCCGCGAGCATCTGCAGGAAGATCGCCGCGAGGCTCGAGAACGCGACGACCCACAGCAGCGAATAGCCGAACTGCGACCCGGCCTGAATGTCGGTCGCCCAGTTGCCGGGATCCATGTAGCCGATCGCGACCAGCAGGCCGGGGCCGAAGAAGCGCTTGAGCTTCTGCCAGCGCGGCGCGGCGGCATCGATCGTGATGCTGCCCTTTACTTCCGACGGGCAGAAAGGGGCGGTGGCGGTAGTGGGGAGGAAGGGCATGGAAACCGGGAATCGAGATCGCGACAGGACGATTTTACGGGTATCCGTCCCGTTTTCTCGTGCGCGTCGATACACGCGTCGCAACTCGCCCCGTCGCCATCGCAAAACGCCGGGGCAGGCCCGTCGTCCGCATCGGGCCGCATGGTGCCGTGATTCAGGATCCTGTCCCGTTCGGCCAGCCGAAATTCTGTCGGCGACATCAGGAGGCGCTGGCGAAACAGCTTCGCGAGCCGCTCGCCGCTGCCGAACCCGGTGCGCCGCGCGACCTTGTCGGCCGGCAGCGTCGTATGGATCAGCATGTGGCACGCGCGCTCGAGCCGCACGTGCTGCACGAACTCGGTCGGCGTCACGCCGATTTCCTTCTTGAAGCGCCGCAGGAAATTGCGCTCGCTCATCGCGGCCGCCTGTGCAGCGTTCGCGATCGAAATGCGGTTCACGCTCTGCGCGCGCAGCCGCTGCGCGGACATCCGGATCGACGGGCTCGCGCTCAGTTCGCGGAACGCCCACATCGACTGGGCATAGCGCTGCTCGACCGGCCGCATCATGTTGCTGGCGATCTCCTGCGCGGCGCTGTCGCCGAGGTCGGCGCGAAACATGTCGAGCGCGGCGGCAAACACGTCGGTCTCGCCGGCCTGCAGTTCGATCGTCGCGGCGGCACGGCGCCGGCCCGGCCGCATGTCGAGCGCCGCCGATGGCCGATGCGTGGCCGCGAGCGCAGGCAGATCCATCGCGTCGACGATCCACCGCGCATGATGACGAATGTCCGTCAGGCGCCGCTGCAACGCGTCATCCCAGTTGACGGCCGCGCGATCGCCATGAAGATGAAAGAACGCGAGCGCGCGACGGCCGTGCTCGTCGCCGAGCGGATCCGCTGCGATTCTCACGCCGGACGACGACTGCAACAGTCCCCCGCTTTCGGATACGTACTTCAACTGGTAATCCGCACTGTACGCATGCAGGCGATTCGCCAGGTTGAAGGCCTCGCCAAGGCGCGCGGCCTGGGCTAACGAAAACCCCGTACTCAAATAGATAACGACCCACCGCTGATCTGCTGCATTCACTGGCCAAGCCCCCGACTTGTTCGACTTCTTCTAATACCGTCGAACTGTCAGGCTTATATTTGGTTTGAATGCGTGCGACAGGACGGCTATCCCGAAATATGAAGCGACGGCATCTTAGCCGAACGGGTAGCGCCTTTGGCACGAAATGGCCGACGTGGACAGCATGATGGCGGATTACTACAGGCTGTCGGCGGCCACTGGTATGCCAGCACAGAATCGCGTGCGCGATGCGGTCGATTATTGCGGCTGTCGTGCGTCATGACGGCCGGGTTCGATTGCATTGCGCATCGGGCAATGCGGCACTCGCGTATCGGTTCGATACGGAATCGATACGGAATCGATACGCATCGAACGCACGCGATGGCCCCAGCGCATCCGTTGCCTGCGCATCCTTTAGAATCGAGCCGTCCTTTACCACGCCCTCCGCGCGCCGTGCCCGCCGATCATCGACTCGACCTGAACCTGTTTCGCGTGCTCGACGCCGTCTACGTGCACGGCGGCATCGGCGCGGCCGCCCGCGCGCTGCATCTCACGCAGCCGGCCGTCACGCATGCGCTCAACCGGTTGCGTGCGCATTTCGACGATCCGCTGTTCGTGCGCCAGGGCAACCGCGTCGTGCCGACCGAGCGCACGCGGTCGATCATCGCGGACGTGCAGTTGCACCTGAAGGGCCTGCAAGGCGCCGTGCGCGATCCGTCGGCATTCGATCCCGCCACGCTCGACCTGAGCATCGCGGTGGGCATTCGCGACGTGCTCGAATCGATTGCATTGCCGCGCATCGTCGCCGCGTTCGCCGACGAAGCGCCGGGCCTGCGGCTCGTGAGCCGCCGCGTCGCGGTATCCGAGATCGAGCGCGAACTCGCGTCGGGCAACATCGATCTCGTCGTCGACCGTCGCGTGCAGACGGGCTCGCGCATCGCCACCGAACACCTGCTCGACGATTCGCTCGTCGTCGCGCTGCGCCGCGATCATCCGCTGGCGGGCGACCCGCTGCGGCGCGGCGATTATTTCGCGGCGCAGCATATCGCGGTGTCGTCGCTCGGCGAACCGCAATCGCTCGACGTGCTGCTCGGCAACGACGGACGCTTCCGCGACATCCGGCTCACCTGCCAGCACTATTTCGCCGCATGCCAGATCGCCGCGGCCGGCGATCTGCTGGTCACGCTGCCGCAGACCTATGCGCTGCGGATGGCCGCACTGCTGCCGATCGTCGTGCAACCGCTGCCGCTGCGGCTCAAGCCGTTTCCACTGTTCGCGTACTGGCACGAATCGCGCGACACCGATCGCGCGCACCAGTGGGTGCGCGAACGCGTCGCCGCACTCGTCCGCAGCAGCGCCGGCATCACCGACGCATAGCGGCACGGCGCGCGCCGTCGCGCCCGGGACGGTATGCTGACGGCTGCATGCCGCCACGCGGCGCCCTCTTTCCTTCTTGCTCACCGGAGACTTGTCATGTCGCTCATCCACGCCGCCGCCGTCCTCGAGGCCGACGCGCCCGACTACGTCGTCCAGTTGCAGGCCGGCACGCACGCGCTGACCGGCGACGAAGCGCCGCGCGAAGGCGGCCAGGATCGCGGGCCCGCGCCGTACGAATTCGTGCTGGCCGGGCTCGCGCAATGCACGGCCGCGACGCTGCGCATGGTCATGCAGCGCAAGACGTGGCCGGCCGTGCGCATCGCCGTGCGCACCGAGCTGCATGCGGATCGCGAAGGCGTGCAATACGTGCGCCGCGTCGTCACGCTCGACGGCCCGCTCGACGACGCGCAACGCCAGCGTCTCGCGGAAATCTGCGAGAAGACGCCGGTGACGCAGTTCATCAAGCGCGGCACGCGGATCGAAACGACGTTGAACTGATACAGGCGGCACGCGACGGGCGGCACGCGATCGCCGCCTGACATGCAAAACGGGCGGGCCGCGCATGATGCGCGACCCGCCCGTTCATCGATTCCGCGTGGCGCTTACAGGCCGAGCGCGGACAGATCCAGCTTGCCGCCCTTCATCGGCGGGCACCAGAAATACGCGCCCGTCAGCGGCCGCGTGAAGCGGAACAGGCCGTCGACGATCCCGTCGTCCGCACCGCTCATCCGGCGCATCTGCACGTCGAACGCGCGGAACGAGCAGCCGAACGCGACGAAGTAGAGGCCCGCGCGACGCGCATCCGACCACGGCGACGAACGGCGCAGCATGAACGCCTCGGGCTCGAAGCTTTCCTGCGCGGTGCGCTTCACGTGCGCGAACTCGGGTGCATCGTCGAGTTCCTCGTTGTCCGAGCGGCGGCGCCCGATGATGTTGTCCATGTCGCCCGACGGAATGCGTTCCATCTGGTCGAAGTCGTGCAGCCATTGCTGCACCGCGACGAAGCTCGCGCCGTCGAGCCCCGCGCCCTGCCCCGTCACGACCGCCGCAGCCACCGCGTCGTCGCCTTCCGGGTTCTCGGTGCCGTCTTCATAGCCGGACAGGTCGCGATCGTTCGAATAGCGGAACCCGTCGACGGCATCCTGCAGCGCGAATGCCGGCGCGAGCGCGCGTTCGATCGCCCGTGCGCGCAGCACGATCTCGCCGCGGTCGTCGGCGCGCAGCCAGACCCACACGTCGGCCGGCGTCGCCGGCAGCGTGCTGTCCTTCACCGCGAACGCCGGGAAGCCGGTCAGGCCCGGAACCGGGCGCCCGAGGTGCGCGGCCAGCGACTGTCCGAAACCGACGACCGTGTCGCGCCCGTCGACGATCTCGCGCAGCGCGGCCAGCGCCGCTGCCACATTGCCGTCATTCGATATCGTGAAAGTGAGGTATCGGGCTGCCGTGTCGATCGGAGCCAGGATGCCTTGCTGAACGTCGCTCATCGTTTCCTCAGGAATGGTTCGGAGTAAATCTGTACGGGCCGCATCGTCGCGCGCCGCGGACGCCGAAGTGTAATCGATGCGCGCGCCGGCCCGTACCCGCCGTGGCGGAACGCACGCGAAAAGGGGCCAAAACCCTGAATACTAACCGTATCGACGCCGCAACGTCGCATTCGTCAGACGTTGCAGCGCGCGTGACACTGCTGATAGAATCTTTACACGTCTTTTCGGCGTCCTTTCAACCGTTCACACTTCAGGGAGGTGCAGATGTTCCGAATGCCAGCAACCTTCCCGAACGTGGTCCCACGGCGCAGCTGATCCAGCCCGCCGTCCGCGCAGGCTCCCGAGTTTTCCGCTAACCCGTCAGCCGCGCTTTTCCCGACAGCCCGTTTCGTTCCGCCCGCGTCTTTCGCGCGGCCCGGCTGTTGCGTTTTCGACGTTCTCCGAACCGGAAAGTCCCGTCGCGCGATGCGCCGGGCAACGATACATGACCAGAAAAACCACCCATCTGGGCGGCCACGCATTCCAGGCCGTCTTCGGCTTCACCATTCGCTACTGGCGCAAGCAGCCGGCGCGCACCGCCACGGTCGCGAGCTTCGCGCTGCTCGCCGCGCTCGCCGATGTCCTCACGCCGCTGTTCGCCGGCCGCCTGATCGACGCGCTGTCGACCGGCCTGACCGACCGCGCCGCCGCCTGGCACGCGGCCCTCGTCGCGTTCGGCACGCTCGCCGCGCTCGGCATCGGCGCGACGATACTGCGCCAGGGCGTGTACCTGAACATCATCACGCTCACGCTGAAGATGATGAGCGAGATCGCCGCCGCGTCGTTCCACCGCGTGCAGCGTTTCTCGACCGACTGGCACGCGAACAGCTTCGCGGGTTCGACCGTGCGCAAGATCACGCGCGGGATCTGGGCGCTCGACCTGCTCAACGACACCGTGCTGATCGCGCTGCTGCCGTCGGTCACGATGCTGGTCGGCGCCACCGTGCTGCTCGGTTCGCACTGGCCCGTGATGGGGCTCGTCGTCGGCGCGGGTTCGCTGCTGTACATCGCGGTGACGGTCGCGGTGTCGCTCGGCATCGTCGCGCCGGCCGCACGGCTCGGCAACCTGTGGGATACGCGCATGGGCGGCGCGCTCGCCGACGCCGTGAGCTGCAATGCCGTGGTCAAGGCCTTCGGCGCGGAAACGCGCGAGGAAACGCGGCTCGCGCGCGTGATCGGCAAGTGGCGGCAGCGCACGCGCCGCACGTGGGTGCGCGGCACGTTCAACGGCGGGTTGCAGGGCGCGATGCTCGTCGCGATGCAGGCCGCGATGATCGGCGTCGCGCTGCGGCTGTGGGCGAACGACGAAGCGAGCGTGGGCGACATCGCGTTCGCGCTGACGATGTTCTTCATGCTGCAGGGTTACCTGCGCGACGTCGGCATGCACATCCGCAACCTGCAGCGCTCGGTGAACGACATGGAAGAACTCGTCGCGCTCGAGCGCCAGCCGCTCGGCATCGACGATCGCCCCGACGCACCGGCCATCCGGATCGGGCAAGGCGAGATCCGCTTCGAGCACGTGACGTTCCGCTACGGCAACCACCCGGTGCCGCTGTACGACGATTTCTCGATGCGGATCGCACCCGGCGAGCGCGTGGGTCTCGTCGGCCACTCGGGGTCGGGCAAGACGACGTTCATCAAGCTGATCCAGCGCCTGTACGACGTGTCGGGCGGCCGCATCACGATCGACGGCCAGGACATCGCACGCGTGCAGCAGGATTCGCTGCGCAGCCAGATCGCGATCGTCCAGCAGGAGCCCGTGCTGTTCCACCGCACGCTCGCGGAGAACATCGCCTATGCGCGCCCCGACGCGAGCCGCGCCGACATCGAGCGCGCCGCGCGTCTTGCCAGCGCGCACGACTTCATCGTCGCGCTGCCGGACGGCTATGACACGCTCGTCGGCGAACGCGGGATCAAGCTGTCGGGCGGCGAGCGCCAGCGGGTCGCGATCGCGCGTGCGTTCCTCGCCGATGCGCCGATCCTGATCCTCGACGAAGCGACGTCGAGCCTCGACAGCGAAAGCGAGCTGCTGATCCAGCAGGCAATGGAGCGGCTGATGGTCGGCCGCACGACGCTCGTGGTCGCGCACCGGCTGTCGACCGTGCGCGCGCTCGACCGGCTGCTCGTGCTCGATCGCGGCAAGGTGATCGAGGAAGGCAACCACGACGCGCTGATCCGCATCGACGGCGGCATCTACCGCCGGCTGTTCGAGCGGCAGGCGCTGGAGCTCGCGAAGGGGCTCGCGGATGCGCCGCGGCGCATGGCGAACGATGACGCCGGGCCGCTGGGGGAGCCGGCCGAGGCTTGACGCAAGTGCGTCGCGGCACGCGCCGGCGGTGCGGTCATCACCGCCGGCACGCGTCGATAAACGGATCCGGATCGAGGCCGTGCCAGGTGCACGGCCTTTTTTACGTCCGCGCGTCACGCCCGCAGCCCTGACGCCGCGCGCCACGACGTGCCCTTTTCCGGTATCCCTTATCATGTCGACCAGGAAATTTGCGACTAGGGATCGACCATGTTTACAGGAATTGTCCAGGGTGTTGCCACCATCAAGACCATCGCCGACCACGGGGAACTGAGAACCTTCAGCATCGAATTCCCGGAGCGGTTTACCGACGACATCGAGATCGGCGCCAGCGTGTCGGTCGACGGCGTCTGCCTGACGGTGACGACCATCCATTCGCCGGAGCTGATCGACTTCGACGTGATGCTGCCGAGCCTGCGGATCACGACGCTGGCCGATCTCGCGACGGGCGCGCACATCAACGTGGAGCGGGCCGCGAAGGACGGCGCGGAGATCGGCGGGCATCCGCTGTCCGGCCATGTCGACTTCACCGGGACCATCCGGCACATCGCGATGTCCGAACACAACCGGATGGTGCGCATCGGCGTGCCGGAAGCGTTCAAGCGATACGTGTTCGCGAAGGGCTATATCGCGATCAACGGCTGCAGCCTGACGGTGTCCGACGTCAACCGCGACGAAGGCTGGTTCGACGTCTGGCTGATCCCCGAAACGCGCCGCGCGACGACCTTCGATGCGAAGGGCGTCAACGACACGGTCAACATCGAGATCGAGCGCAGCACCCAGGTCGTCGTCGATACGATCCGGGAATCGGTCAAGGAAACGCTCGGCGAACTGAACGGCGTCGTCACCGCATTGCTGGCGGAAAAAGGCATCGATATCGAGGAACTGCTGGCGCGCCATGTTGCGCGCCTGCCGAAGCAGTAACGGATGCCGGCGTGCCAGGGCCCGTTCCACTTGCCCGCGACCGGACACGGATCGTCTTCATCCGATGACATCGACGCCACGATAAAGCGTTCGATGTCGGCCGCCACGCGCCCAGGTGTGCCGTCGCTCGCAAATCGCCTGCAGTTCAGGCGCATGAAGGCAGGGAACCGATCGCGGATCTTGCGCATCTCGTCCGCTTCATTCGCATTCAGATACGGCCGAGCCATTTGCCGGCCCACGATCAGTTTCACGCAGCGTTCGAGATCGAACGAAGGCAGCAGGAGCGCGGTGAATCCGTCCTCCTCGATGCCGCGGCGAAGTGCCGGATAGGCCGGCGCGACATCGGCCGGATACAGCATGAAACCGGACGACACCGCGCAGATCGTGGGCGCCGACATGCCGCGTGCGAGTTGCTCGTACAGCCGGACGTTGTGCGACGCATACTCGGCATGGCCGCGATCGCGGATGAAATCGCCAATGTTCCCGTGCGCGGCCAGGAAGCACTGATCCACATCGACGAACCGCCAGTTCAGGCGCGCCGCGACAATCGCCCCGACCGTGGTCTTGCCGGCGCCGCCCGGTCCGATCAGATGTACCCGCAACGACACGCTCCCCGTCCGATATCGCAGGCATCGCGCTCCCGGAGAAGCCGCAACGAATCCGCCTTCCGCGCCCGCCTCACTCCGCCTCGGCCTGCGCCCCCTTCCCCACCGCCACGCGCTGCGCGCGGTAAATCCCCGCGTGCCCCGAAAACAGGTACGCGACGACACACGCGACGATCGCATACACGCCGATATCCGCGCCGAACAGTTCGATCGCCATGATCGTCGACGCGATCGGCGTGTTCGCGGCGCCTGCGAACACCGCGACGAAGCCGAGCCCCGCGAGCACGGGCACCGGCAGCGCCAGCAGCTGGCCGAGTGCGTTGCCGAGCGTCGCGCCGATGTAGAACAGCGGCGTCACTTCGCCGCCCTTGAACCCCGATGCGAGCGTGACGACCGTGAACGCGAACTTGCCCGCGAAATCGTAAAGCGGCAGCGGGCCGTGAAACGCGGCTTCGATCGTCGGGATGCCGAGGCCGAGATACTGCGGCACGTTCAGCACGGTGGCCGCCGCGGCGACCAGCAGGCCGCCGAGCACCGGCTGCAGCGGCGCATAGCGGATCACGCGGCGGAACCACGCGGTCAGCGCATGCGTCGCGAATGCGAACAGCCGCCCGGCCACGCCGAACGCGATGCCCGCGACGACCGTCACGGCCAGCCCCGTCGCCGACACGGCCGGCACGAACGGGATCGCATAGGCCGTGTGATGCACGCCCCACGCGCGGCACACGACGTCCGCGACGATCGCCGACGCAACGCAGGTCAGCAGCGCGTCGTACCGCACGCGCCCGATCGCGAGCACCTCGAGCCCGAACACGGCGCCCGCGAGCGGCGTGCCGAACACCGACGCGAAGCCGGCCGCGATGCCCCCCATCAGCAGCACGCGCCGGTGCTCGCGATCGAGACGGAACACGTGCGTGATGCGATCGGCGAGCGCGCCGCCCATCTGCACGGCCGTGCCTTCGCGGCCGGCCGAGCCGCCGAACAGGTGCGTGACGACGGTCGCGACGAGCACGAGCGGCCCCATGCGTTTCGGCACGAGCGCCTTCGGGTCGTGAATCTCGTCGATCAGCAGATTGTTGCCGCGGGCGACCGACTGGCCGAAGCGATGATAGATCCAGCCGGTGGCGAAACCGGCGGCCGGCAGCCCCCACAGCAGCCACGGATGCGCGACGCGCGTGCCGGTCGCCCAGTCGAGCGCAATCAGGAACAGCGCGGATGCCGTGCCGGCCAGCGCGCCGAGCAGGGCTGAAAGCGCGAGCCAGCGGCACACATAGCGCACGGTCGCGAAAAGATCGGCAGAAGTCGTGAAAAACATGATTTCCAGATTCGACAGAACATCAAAACCTGGGCGGCAGAATACCGCATGGACGGCCTGCGACCTCCTGAAGACCCAGGAACACGCAGGCATCATCAGCCGGGCAAACCGGCGGTTGAGGGCCGCACCGCGCGCGCAACGCGCCGGGAACGACCGCAGGGAGGCATGCCATCTCCGCAGGCGGCCATTGTACGCGACGCCGCGCAGCACGCGCAATGCGCGCGCCGGGGCGCCGCGAAACGCCGGCGCCCGCCCGCTGCGCCGTCAGTCGCGCGGCGCGAGCGCGATCCGCGAAATCAGGTGGGGCGCGATCCGCTCGAGCGGCAGGATCGCCGACGCCGCACCGATCGCCGCGGCCGCCTTCGGCATCCCGTAGACGGCACTGGTCGCCTCGTCCTGCGCAATCGTGTAGCAGCCCTTCGCACGCATCGCCTTCAGGCCGAGCGCGCCGTCGCGCCCCATGCCCGTCAGCAGCACGCCGAGCGCATCGCCCTGCCAGCCGTCCGCGACGCTGTTGAAGAACACGTCGATCGACGGCCGGTACGGCGTTTCGGCCGGATGCCGCGTGTAGCCGAGCACGCCGCGCGGCGACAGGGTCAGGTGATCGTTGGTCGCCGCGAGCAGCACTTCGCCCGCCTGCGGCACGCTGCCCTGCCGCGCGACGCGCACCGGCAGCCGCGTATAGCCGTCGAGCCATTCGGCCATGCCGTACGCAAACGCCTGGTCGACGTGCTGGACGATCACGATCGCGGCCGGAAAATCCTCCGGCAGCGCGCGCAGCAGCGCGGTGAGCGCGGTCGGCCCGCCCGCCGACGCGCCGATTGCGACGAGCGTCGGCTGGCCGCGCGCGGGCGTCGGCCCCGGCGGCACCAGCGCCGCGGTGCGGCTTTCGAGCAGCCGGCCGATCTGGTCGATCTTCGCGAGCAGCGCTTGCGGCGACGCGTCGGTCGACAACCCGAGCGCGAGCGTCGGCGTGTCGACCGCATCGAGCGCGCCGGCGCCCATCGCCTCGTAGACCGACGACGTGTTCGCGCTGACGCTCGCCGTCACGACCAGGATCGCGCACGGCGCACGCGCCATGATCCGGCGCGTCGCGGCGACGCCGTCGACCTTCGGCATCACGAGATCCATCAGGACGACATCGGGCGGATGCGCGACGCAGAAATCCACCGCCTCGTCGCCATCGGTCGCGACCCATAGCACGCGGTGGTCGGCACGCAGCGCAATCACGCGGCGCAGCGCCTCCACGGCCAGCGGCAAGTCGTTGACGATGCCGATGTTCATCCGCGCGAGTCTCCGATCAGGTCGTGCACGGCATCGAGCAGCGCCTCGTCGTGGAAGCTGCTCTTCGCGAGGTAGTAGTCGGCGCCGGCATCGAGCCCGCGGCGGCGATCCTCGTCGCGATCCTTGTACGACACGATCATCACCGGCACGCGCTTGAGCATCGGGTCGCCCTTGATCAGCGTGACGAGTTCGATCCCGTCCATGCGCGGCATGTCGACGTCGGTCACGACCAGATCGAACGCATCGCTGCGCACCGCGTTCCAGCCTTCCATCCCGTCGACCGCGACCGTCACGTCGTAACCGCGCTTTTCCAGCAGCTTGCGTTCGAGCTCGCGCACCGTCAGCGAATCGTCGACGACGAGCACGCGGCGGCGCCGGTCGGCCAGCGCAAGCTGCGGATCGCGTGTGAGCCGTGCGAGCTGCCCGCCGCGCACGAGCTTGTCGACCGAGCGGATCAGGTCCTCGACGTCGACGATCAGCACCGGGTCGCCGTTCTCGAGCAACGCGCCGGCCGCGATGTTCTGGATCTTGTGCAGGCGGCTGTCGAGCGGCTGCACGACGAGCATCCGCTCGCCGAGGAAGCGGTCGACCGCGACGCCGTACAGCTCGGGCTCGCCGCCGACGACCACGACCGCCGTGCTGGTGCGCGCGACGTCGGGCTCGCCCGCGTCGAGCAGCTGGTGCGCGGCGACGAGCCCCGCGCGCCGGCCGTCGAACGGGAAATGCGGCTGCCCTTCGAGCACGTCGATGTCGTCATGCGCGAGCTCGAGCGTGCGGCGCACATGCGCGAGCGGAAACGCGTACGGCTCGCCGCCGACTTCGACGAGCAGGCTGCGGATCACCGACAGCGTGAGCGGCAGTTGCAGCACGAAACGCATGCCCGCGCCCGGCTCGTTGAAGATCCGCACCGCGCCGCGCACGCCGCGCACCATCTCCTGCACCGCATCGAGGCCGACGCCGCGCCCCGACACGTCGGTCACCGCGTCGCGCATCGAAAAACCCGGCAGCAGCAGGAATTCGAGCAGCTCGGGATCGGACAGCCGCGCGGCCGTCTCGTCGTCGGTCAGGCGCTGGCGCACGACGGCTGCGCGCAGCGCGTCCATGTCGACGCCCGGCCCGTCGTCGATCACGCTGACGAGCAGCGAGCCGGCGCTGTGGCGCGCCTCGAGCGTGACGCTCGCCTCGGCCGGCTTGCCGCGCGCGTGCCGCGCGTCGGGCGAATCGACGCCGTGGTCGATCGCGTTGCGCAGCAGGTGGCCGAGCGGCGCGTCGAGCAGGTCGAGGATGTCGCGATCGACCTGCGTGCCTTCGCCGACGATCGAGAAACGCACCTGCTTGCCGAGCGAGCGCGCGAGATCGCGGACGATCCGCGGGTACGCGCGCGTCGCATCGCCGAACGGCCGCATCCGGCATTGCAGCGCCTCGTCGTACAGCTGCTCGGCGATATGCGTGCTGCGCCGCTCGAACCGGTCGAACTCGTCCATGCGCTCGGCGAGCGAACGCTGCAGGTCGTTGAGCATGTGCCGCACTTCGTTCATCGACGCGAGCATGCCGGCGTCGAGATCGTCGGCGAACTGTTCGTACATCAGGTCGAGCGAACGGGCCGCATCGCGCTGCGCCCGCTTCACGCGCAGCATCGATTCGGCGAACGGCTTGAGCCAGCGCGATTCGACCAGCGATTCGCCGGACAGGCTCAGCAACCGGTTCAGCGTATCGGCGCACACGCGGCGCATCGCGCCAGCGCCCGCCACGCGGCCGGCCTGGGCCGGATCGGGCACCGCGCCCGACACGGCGAGCGGCGGCACGGTCGCGCTGGCCCCGACAGGTTCGTTCGCGGCGCCGTCGTGGTCGCGATACGACATGACCGGCGGCGGCACCGGCGGCACCGCCGAAGACGCCTGCATGGTCTGTGCGCCGTCGGCGCCCGTCAGCGCGGCCGCGAACACGTCGATCTCGGTCGGCGTGACGGGCTGCGCCTGCGGATCGCCGACGCGCACCAGCAAATCGACGCCGGCCAGCAGCACATCGACGTGCGTGGCCGTCAGCGAGATCGTGCCGGCCTGCGCAGCGACGAAGCACTCCTCCATCCGCCCCGCGATGTCGACGCCGAGCGGCACGCCGACGATGCGCGCGGCACCCTTCAGCGAATGCGCGGCGCGCATGCAGGCTTCGAGCGCGACGGAATCGGGCTCGCCCGATTCGAGCGCGAGCAGCCGCTCCGACAGCGCCTGGGTCTGCGTGCGCGTCTCTTCCCGATACAGCTCGAGCAGCGACAGGTGGCTCAGGTCGTCATCGCCGCTCATCGCATGCTCCGTGTGACGGCATCGAACAGACGATCGTCGTCGAGCAAGCCCACCGACTTGCCGCGCCACGACAGCACGCCGCGCGACAGGCCGGCGCTCGCGCGCCCGACCGTCGCCGGCACGGGCACCCAGTCGGATGCGCCGAAGCGCAGCACGCCCTCGACCTCGTCGACCGGAAACACGACCGGTTCGCCCTGGTGCGCGGCCACCAGCAGCCGCGTGAAACGGCCGTCGTCGCTGCCGCGCTTGCCGGCCTCGAGGCCGAGCAGCGCGCCGATCGAGATCGCGATACGCAGCGTGCCGCGAATATTGACCACGCCGAGCACGGCCGAATTGCGGCGATGCGGCAGCGAATGCATCGGACGCGTGCCCGCGATCTCGCGCAGCACGCCGATCGGCAGTGCCAGCCATTCGTCGGCCACGCGGAACGCCAGCGCCGCGTGGCGCGTATCGCCGTCGTCGTCGCCCGCGCGTGTCGTGTCGAACGCGCTCATCCGGCGCGTGGCGGCGGCCATCTCGGCGGCGTCGAGCGGACGCTCGAGCAGCTTCGCCGCGTGAGACGCGTAGACCGGACAGTTCAGGCAGCGCTGGCAGTCGTTCAACCGCTTGCACGAGCGGTCGCCGCGCGTGCCGATCCGGTTCCAGCAATCGTCGACGTCGATCGTCGTGTCGTCAGTGGCAGCGGCGTCGCGGTTCATGAATTCCTCTGGTCATCGCGGTGTCGGTCCCTATCCCGTCGTCGTGTCAACCGGCCGAGCGCCGCGCGCGCTCGAGCAGCCATTGCGCGCCCGCGCGATCGCCGCCGACGTCGAGCAGCGTCGCAAGATGCGTCAGCGCCTCGTGATGCGTGGGCCGCAGGTACAGCGCCTTCCGGTAGAAGTCGCCCGCTTCCGCGGCACGCCCGCGCGCATCCGCAATCAATCCGTTCAGGTAGAACGCATCGGCATGCGGCCCGACGCGCGCCGAGAATTGCGCGAGCACGCGCTCGGCCTCGTCGAACGCGCCCGCATTCGCGAGCGCCTGCGCCTCTTCCAGCGTCGGCGCGACGCCTTCGGCAACCGGTGCGGCCGGGTCGGCCGTCGCCACCGACAGGTCGGCCCGCGCATCGAATGCGGCCGTGCGCACGGCCGGCAGCGGCGCTGCGAACGGCTGACCCACGTCGCCGAGCCAGGCCGGCGGCGCGACGGCCAGCACCGGGCGCGTCGCCGCGAGCGGCGCGACCGTGAAGCGCTCCGTACACCGGTACGGCGCCACCGCCGACAGCGGCGCGACCGGCCGGGCCGCGCACGCATCGGCCGGCTCGCGCTGGAACGCGAACGCCAGCGGCACGCGCGCCGAGCGCATCCCGTGCCGCATCGCGACACCCGTTTCGGCCGGCCCGACGAACAGCGTGCCGTCGTCGGCGAGACGCTCGTCGAGCGAGCGGATCACGCGATCCTGCGCGTCGCGGTCGAAGTAGATCAGCACATTGCGGCAGAACACGAAATCGTAGCGAATGCCCGTATCCGCGACCGGTTCGACAAGGTTTGCATGACTGAACTGCACGCACGCGCGCACGCGATCGTCGAGCAGCCAGCCGTCGCGGGTTGGCGTGAAGTAGCGCGAACGAAACTCCGTTGCGGTCCCGCGGAACGCATTGCGCCCGTAGCAGCCGAGCCGCGCCTGCTCGATCGCGCGCGCGCTGAGGTCGATCGCGTCGATCGCGAAACTGGCCGGGTCGAGCCCGGCATCCAGCAACGCCATCGCCGCCGAGTACGGCTCCTCGCCCGTCGAGCACGGCGCGCTCAGCACGCGGATTACACGGCCGGGCAGCGCGGCAAGCCGTTCCGCGGCCAGCCGCGCGAGCGTCGCGAAGGCCTCGCGGTCGCGGAAGAACCATGTCTCCGGGACGACGAACAGTTCGATCAGCGCGCGCCGTTCGTCGGCCGATGCGTTGAGCTGCTGCCAGTACGCGTCGAGCGCTTCCGGCGTCACGGGCGGCCGCGCCGCCGACAGCAGGCGCTCGCCGTCCGCCTGCAGTGCGTGCACGCGATCCGTCAGCGCCCGCGTCAGAAAATCGTTGCCGAGCGAATCGGGGTCGATGCCGGTCTCGCGCAGCAGCCAGCCGCGAAATCGCGCTTCGGACTCTTTCATGCGGACTCCTCCCCGTGGCCCGGCAGGCCGTCGAACAGATACAGGCGCGCAACGTCGTCGACCAGGTCGGACACCGACACCTGCTGCACGACGCCGTCAGGCGTGTTCGCGACGAGCCCGAGCCAGCGCGTGCGTGCGGTCGAGACGCCGCTTGCGCGAAACGCCGCGCGATCGATCCGCATCGTCTGCGTCGCGCGTTCGACGATCAGGCCGAGCGTGCGCTCGCCGTCGGCCTCGCCCGCGCGATAGCGGACCATCACGAGCCGCGTCGAGCGCAGCGCATGCGCACGCCGCCCGAGCGCCAGCATCGGCACGTCGATCACCGGCACCGGCTGGCCGCCGCGCATCAGCAGCCCGGCGATCCAGTCGGGCGCGCCCGGCACGGCTTTCGTGACGGCGAGCGGCAGCACCTCCTCGATGCCGGCCGCGTCGAGCGCGTAACGCTCGCCGTCGAGCTCGAACATCAGGAACAGCGCATGGGCGCCGCCCTGCGGATCGGCGCGCGTCACGCGTCGACCTTGAATCGCGACACGCTGGTACGCAACTGGTTCGCCACCAGCGTCAGGTCGTCGATCGCCTGCGACGACTGGCGCAGCGACTCGGCCGTCTGCTGCGCAGCCTCCGACAGCTGCGACAGCGCCTGCGTGATCTGCTCGGCGCCGTTCGCCTGCGTCTGCATCCCTTCGTTGACCATCTGGAAGCGCGGCGCGAGCGTCTGCACTTCGGCGATGATCTGCGACAGCTGCCCGCCGACCTGCTGCACGTCGAGCATCCCGCGACGCACTTCCTCGGAGAACTTGTCCATCCCCATCACGCCCGCCGACACGGCCGACTGGATTTCCTTCACCGTCTGCTCGATGTCGTAGGTCGCGACGGCCGTCTGGTCGGCCAGGCGGCGGATCTCGGTCGCGACGACCGCGAAGCCGCGGCCGTACTCGCCGGCCTTCTCGGCCTCGATCGCCGCGTTCAGCGACAGCAGGTTGGTCTGGTCGGCCACCTTGGTGATCGTCGCGACCACCTGGTTGATGTTCAGCGCCTTCTCGTTGAGGATCGCGAGCTTCGCGTTCACCGAGCCGGCCGCATCCATCACGCTGCGCATCGTCTCGCCCATCCGCGTGAGCCCGCTCTGGCTCACGCCCGCGAGCGTCGCCGATTGCTCGGCCACGCCGGCCACCTCGTTCATCGTGCGCAGCAGGTCGCGCGACGTCGCGAAGATCTCGCGCGACGTCGCGCCGATTTCCGTCGTCGTCGCCGCCGTTTCATTCGCGGTCGCCTGCTGCTCGCGCGACGTCGCCGCGATCTCGGCCACCGATGTCGTCACCTGCAGCGAGGATTGCTGCGCGCGGGCGACGAGTTCGGTCAGCTCGTCGGCCATCCGGTTGAAGCCCGTCTCGAGCGTGCCGAATTCGTCGCGGCGGCGCAGGTCGAGGCGGCGCGTCAGGTTGCCGGTGCGCATCACGTCGTGCACTTCCACAAGGCGCGCCATCGGTACGGTGACCGAACGGTACAGCACGTAGCCCAGCCCGAGCGCGGTCAGCAGCACGAACGCGAGTGCGGTCGCGAGCACGACTTCGGTGTCCTGCACGGATTCGCGGATCATCTTCGCGGACTGTTCCGCGAACTTGCGGTTCTCCTGCACCAGCACGTTCGCGTTGCGCACGACCTCGGTCCATGCGGGCAGCGTTTTCGCGTACGCGGCGACGGCCTCCTCGCGCGACACGCGGCTCTTCTGAACGGCTTCGTTCAGCAGCGGCACGTAGCGATCGTAGGCGCCGCGGAACGTCGCGAAGCGTTGCCGGTCATCGTCGCGGAACGTCGTGCTCTGGTAGTCGACCGACAGCGACTCGATGTCCTTCAGCGCGTCGGAGATCTTCGCGAGATCGCGCTGCACGGTTTCGGACTCGGTGTCGACGAAGGTCGCCTGCTGCAGCAGCGTGAACGATTCGTTGACCGAACCGCGCAGCGACGACGCGAGGTAGACGCCGGGCAGCGAGTCACGCTCGATGCTGACGGCTTCGCTGTTGATCGCGCGCAGTCGCTCGTACGACACGCCGGCTGTCACCAGCATCAGCACGAACAGCACGCCGAAGCTGAGCAGGATGCGATTGCCGAGCGTCAGCCGGGCAGCGCCGATCGTCGGATGCAGGCTTTCATTGGTCGCGCGGGGCGTCACGGTGGCCATGTTCGTTATGGGCTTTCTAAAATCAGCGTTGAAAAAATCCGCGCCCGCCTGCGCGCCGGAAGGCGCGCCACGAGCGCATCGGGGTCTGCGGGCGGCGCGGCGCCGGCTGGCCGCACCGCGAAATCACCGCTCCGGTTGCGCCGGCAGCCGGAGCGCGACCATGAAGCCGCGCGCCGTATTGCGCATCAGGATCTGGCCGCGATGCCGCGCCGCCGTCGCGCGAACGAACGCGAGCCCGAGGCCAAAGCCGCTGCGCGCCGCGCCATGCGCGGATTCGAGCTGCACGAACGACTCGGTCGCAGCCGTGCGCTGCTCCGGTGCGATGCCGGCGCCGGTATCCTCGACGCCGATCAGCCAGGCGCCATCCTCGACGCTCAGCGTGCAATGCACGTCCGTGCCGGCCGGGCCGTACTTCAGCCCGTTGTCGATCAGGTTCGCGACCGCGCGCGTGAGCATCATGCGGTCGCCCATCGTCACGCACTCGGCGTCGGGCACATGCGCGACGACCCGGCAACCGAGCCCGGCCGCCTTCTCCCACAGCTGGTCGACGGCATCGAGCACGATTTCGTTGAGACTCACGACGTCATGCGCACGGCGCTCGGACTGCGCACGGGTCAGATGGATGAAGCCGTCGGCGAGCGCGAGCGCGCGCCGCGCATGGCCGGCGATTCGCTCCATGATCGCCGGCATGTCGCCGTGCTCGGTGCGGTAGACGTCGAGCAGCGCGAGGATCGACGTCTGCGGCGAACGCATGTCGTGCGACAGGAAATCGAGCGCCTCGTCGCGCTGCCGGGACATCAGGTACGAATTCGAGTGATAACGGATGCGCGCGGTCAGTTCCATCGCGTCGGGGAGCTTCACCAGATAGTCGTTCGCGCCGGCGATGAACGCCTCACGCTTGACGATCGGCTCCTCCTTCGCGGACAGCACGATGATCGGCACGCGTGCGGTGCCGGCGTCGGCGCGCCACGCGCGAACGAGATCGAGGCCGTCGATCTCCGGCATCACGAGGTCCTGCAGGATCACCGTCGGCTTCACGTCGCGCGCGACCGCCATCGCCCGGTGCGCGTCGGTGCACACGTGCAGGTCGATGTCGTGCTCGCTGCGCAATGCGCGGCGGATCACCTCACCGACGAACGGCTGATCGTCGACCAGGAGGACCGATAACCCCGATTCGAGACAATCCGAGGCATTATCACTGCTCGATTCTTTCATAAATACAGTTTCAAACGCCGAATCTCCAATCGATTCTTTCATAGGAGTTGTTTATCCGACTTGGACGCCATCTTATTTTGGCGGTTGATAAACCCGCCTGATTCCGCCGATTTAGCCTGTCGGCACTGCCTTGCGGGGCTTTGGACGCCGCTTCTTTCCCCGTCGGCGACCGCATTACCTCCGCATTCTTTCTCTCAATAAAGATAACCGGCTGATTCTAAATGAAATTAGAACACAGCATCTATCTCCTTCCGGTTTAGTTTTGCCAAATATGCAGAAAGAGACGGAATCAGATAAATCAGATCATTTCCGGATTCGAAACACGATAACGTTTGCGAGACCGGCGCCATCAGGTTTGCATGCGCTGCAAGGCTGGCTGCCGGTCGTATTGAGGGCCGGATTCAGAAACACCGAATCGGCGCGCGGGCGGGAGCAAAAAGTCGCGTGACGGGCGAGGATCGCCCTGTGCGCGCATCGGCGCCGGCAGGACGCCGGCCCGTGAGAAGGCGGGTCGCGCCCGCTTACCCGCGCGCGTGCTGCGCGGACACTTCCTGCAGGTCGAGGTCGCGCTCGAGCGCGTGCAGCATTTCGTCGTGGATGCGCCCCGAACGGTGCAGGCGCAACAGCTCCGCGCGCCCGGCCCGGATCGCGGCCAGCACCACATCGTAGTGCGCGGCGCGCACTTCCGCCGGGTATTCGGGCTCGTTCTTCGCCCGCTCGGTCAGTTCCGCGCGATACGTGTATTGCTCGAGCAGGCGCGGATGGATCACGACGCCGTTCTCGTCGCGCACGAGCGGCTGGATCGCCGCGAGCTGCGCGGCCTCGACGTGTGCCCACGTCTGCGGCTCGGTCAGGTGGTGCGCGGCGCGCTCCTCGCGCTGCGGCAGGCGCAGCAGCCGGATCAGTGGCCCGATCGTCGTGCCCTGCAGCAGCACGGTGACGAGGATCACCGCAAACGACGCGACCAGGATCACGTCGCGGCCGGGCAGCGCCTCCGGCAGCGACAGCGCAATCGCGAGCGTCACGACGCCGCGCATCCCGGCCCAGCTCATGATCGTCGCCGCCTTCCAGTCGGGTGCTTCGCCGCGCCGCGCGAACCCGCGCACCGGCCACTTCAGCGCCTCGACCGCGTAGATCCACACGAAACGCGACACGATCGCCGCGGCCAGCACCGCAAGCACCGGCGGCACCATCGTGGCGAGCACCTGTTCGAAACCGCCGAGGCGGTGAATCGCGCCACGCAGCGACAGCCCGATCAGCACGAACACCATCGCTTCGAGCAGGAACACGATGACCTGCCAGAACGCGGTGCCGCGCGTACGCACGGCCGCCGAGAACACCTCATGCTGATGCCAGCCGACGATCATCCCGGCCGTGACGGTTGCGATCACGCCCGACACCTCGACCATTTCGCCGGCGATGTACGCGATCCAGCCGGCGATGACCGCGACGGTGATCACGAGATAGTCGTCGTCGAGCAGCTTGAGGAACCACACGACGAGCTTGCCGACCACGAAGCCGACCACGACCCCGCCGAGCCCGAGTTCCGCGAAACGCACGACCGCATGCTCGAGGCTGAACGCGCCGGTGAGCGCGGCCGCGACCGCGAAGCGGAACAGCACGAGGCCGGCCGCGTCGTTCAGCAGGCTCTCGCCTTCGAGCAGCACCATCAGCCGGCGCGGCAGCGCGACGCGTTCGAGCACGGCCTTCGCGGCCACCGCGTCGGGCGGCGACACGATCGCGCCGAGCGCGAAGCACGCGGCCCACGGCAGCGCCGGCACCACCCAGTGCACGGCGAAGCCGACCGCGAACGTGGTGAACGCGACCGCGCCGATCGCGAGCATCAGGATGCCGCCGACGTTGCGCTTGAACTCTTCCCACACGGAGAAGTACGCGCCGTCCATCAGCAGCGGCGGCAGGAACACCAGCAGCACCAGCTCGGGATCGAGGTTGATCGGCGGCAGGCCGGGGATGAATGCGATGCCGATGCCGCCGATCAGCAGCGCGGCGGCCGGCGGCAGCCGCAACCGCTTGGCGATGCATTCGAGCGCGACGATCGCCAGGAATGACAACAGAACCAGCTTGAATGCCGAGACGGGGGACATGAATCGACCTCGTGAAGAATGAATTCGCGCTTTCCGGCGTCGTACCCCGGTCGGCAGTTTGGCGCGATTACATCACGAGGCGAGGCTCGCAGTCGAGCGCGCGGCCGGCGGGCCACCGCGCGGGGGGGACGCGCGAGCTGCGTCGGCCCGATGCGCACGCCGCGATGAAAAACGGCACGCAGGCCGGCCCGATCGCCTGCCTGCGTGCCGTCGCGGCTCCGTGCCGCGCACCCGCGCGTTATCGGCGCCGCACGACCATCAGCCGCGGTTCGGTCATGTCCTCGATCGCGTAGCGGATCCCTTCGCGGCCGAGGCCTGAATCCTTCACGCCGCCATATGGCATGTTGTCGACGCGGAACGACGGCACGTCGTTGATCACGACGCCGCCGACCTCCAGTTCGTCCCACGCACGCTGCGCATGCGTGAGCGAATCGGTAAACACGCCGGCCTGCAGCCCGAAGTCGCTGTCGTTCACGCGCGCGAGCGCATCGTCGAAGCGGTCGAACTTCTCGAGGATCGCAACGGGGCCGAACGCCTCCTTCCGGTACAGGTCCTGCTCATGCCCGACGTTCTCGAGCAGCGTCGCCTCGAACATCGCGCCATCGACCTTGCCACCCGCGACGATCTTCGCGCCCGCCGCGACGGCCGCATCCATCCAGCCCGACAGCCGGCGCGATTCGGATTCGGAGATCATCGGGCCGACGAACGTCGACGGATCCTTCGGATCGCCCATCTTCAGCGAACGCGTCTTCGCGATCAGCTTCTCGCGCAGCGCGTCGTAAAGATCCGCATGCACGAGGATCCGCTGCACGCCGATGCAGCTCTGGCCCGACTGGTAGTACGCGCCGAACGCGAGACGCTCGACCACGTAGTCGAGCCGGTCGCGCTGGTCCGCATCGACGATCGCGGCCGCGTTGCCGCCGAGTTCCAGTACGACTTTCTTCTTGCCGGCCTTCTCCTTCAGCGCCCAGCCGACGGCCGGCGAACCCGTGAACGACAGCAGCTTGAAGCGCTCGTCGGTCGTGAACAGGTCGGCGCCGTCGCGATGTGCGGGCAGCACCGAAAACGCACCCTTCGGCAAGTCGGTTTCCGCGAGCACCTCGCCGATGATCAGCGCGCCGATCGGCGTGCGGCTCGCGGGCTTCAGCACGAACGGGCAGCCCGCCGCGAGCGCCGGCGCGACCTTGTGCGCGGCGAGGTTCAGCGGAAAATTGAACGGCGAGATGAACGAGCACGGGCCGACCGGCACGCGCTTCGTGTAGCCCGTATAGCCCTGCGCACGCGCGGAGATCTCGAGGTTGATGATCTCGCCGTCGATGCGCACCGATTCCTCGGACGCGACGCGGAACGTATCGATCAACCGCGTGACTTCGCCCTTCGAATCGTTGATCGGCTTGCCGGCCTCGATGCACAGCGCCTCGGCCAGCTCGTCGAAGCGCTCGCGAAAGCGCGCGACGCAATGGTCGAGCACGGCCTGCCGCTTGTAGGCCGGCATCTCGCGCATCGGCTTCGCCGCGTCGACCGCCGCGGCGATCGCCGCATCGATCGCCTTCGCGTCGGCCAGCGCGACGCGCGTCGCGACCTTGCCGCCGAACTTGTCCGTCACCTCCAGATCGGTATTCGCGTAGACGGCTTCGTTGGCGAGGTAGTACGGATAGGTTTCCTTCAACATGGAACGACTCCTTCCTGTGAACGGGGATTTCAGAGTTGCGCCGACAGACGCTTGATCTCGCGGTTCAGCACGCGCTCGTTGTCCGAATAGTCGATCGGCACGTCGATCACGTGCACACCCGGCGACGAGAAGCACTCGCGCAGCAGCGGCTCGAGATCGTCGGCCGATTCGACGCGGTGCCCGTGCGCGCCATAGCTTTGCGCATACGCGACGAAATCGGGGTTCTGCAGCGTCATCGCGTAATCGGGGAAATTCATGTTCTCCTGCTTCCAGCGGATCATCCCGAACGCGTCGTCGCGCAGGATCATCACGACGATGTCGAGCTTCAGCCGCACGGCCGTTTCGAGCTCCTGCGAATTCATCATGAAGCCGCCGTCGCCGCACACGGCGATCACCTGGCGCTGCGGATGCACGATCTTCGTCGCGATCGCCGACGGCAGGCCCGCGCCCATCGACGCGAGCGCGTTGTCGAGCAGCAGCGAGTTCGGCTCGTGCGCACGCCAGTAGCGCGCGAACCAGATCTTGTACATCCCGTTGTCGAGACAGACGATGCCGTCGACCGGCATGGCGTTGTACAGGTCGTTGACGATGCGCACCGGATACATCGGGAAGCGCGGGTCGTGCTGGCCCTTCTCCAGGTGCGCGTCGAAGTGCTCCTTGATCATTGCGAAGCGCGCGAAATCCCAGTGCGGCTGCGGCGACACGGCCTCCTTCATCTGCCACACCGCGTTCGCGATGTCGCCGACCACCTCGATCTGCGGGAAATAGACGGGATCGACCTGCGCGCCGAGGAAGTTCACGTGAATCACCGTCTTGTCGTCGGTGCGCATGAAGAACGGCGGCTTCTCGATCACGTCGTGGCCGACGTTGATGATGCAGTCCGCATGCTCGATCGCGCGGTGCACGAAGTCGCCATCGGACAGCGTCGCGTTGCCGAGCCACAGCGGATGCGTCTCGTCGATCACGCCCTTGCCCATCTGCGTCGTGAAGAACGGGATGCCCGTCTTGTCGACGAATTCGAGCAGCATCTTGCAGGTGGTCTTGCGGTTGCCGCCCGCGCCGATCATCAAGAGCGGATGGCGCGCGGCCTGGATCGCGTCGACCGCATGCGCGACCGCCTTCTCCTCGGCCACCGGCCGCCGGCTGTAGCTGCGCGGGATCGGCTTGCCGTCGCCCTCCTCGTGCGCGATGTCTTCCGGCAGTTCGAGGTGCGTGGCACCCGGGCGCTCCTCCTCCGCGCGGCGGAACGCCTCGCGCACGGCCGACGGGATGTTGCCGATCGACACGATCTGCCGCGTGAGCTTCGTGAGCGGCTGCATCATGTCGACCACGTCGACGATCTGGAAGTGGCCCTGCTTGCTGGACTTGATCGGCTTCTGCCCGGTGATCATCAGCATCGGCATGCCGCCGAGCTGCGCATACGCGGCGGCCGTGACGAAGTTCGTCGCGCCGGGCCCGAGCGTTGCGAGACACACGCCGGTGCGGCCCGTCAGGCGGCCGTAGGTGGCGGCCATGAACCCGGCCGCCTGCTCGTGCCGGGTCAGCACGAGCTTGATCTTCGATCGCCGCAGCGATTCGAGCAGATCGAGGTTTTCTTCGCCGGGAATACCGAACACGTACTCGACGCCTTCGGCTTCCAGCGCCTTCACGAACAGATCCGATGCTTTCATGGGGGACTCTCGGTTATGCCGCCTGCCCGGCCTACGGACACGCGGCGTTCATAACGCGCGCCGGCCTACGGCACGCGGACGCTGACCTACTGGACACAAACCACGGCACTTCCCGCCGCGCAATACGCGCTTGCAATGCGCGGCGGCGCCTCCGGCCATACCGGAGAACGAACGGATCCGCCCGCGCGCGGCAAACGCGCACGGGCGGCAAAGACGTTTTTGATTGTAGACGGATTCGCGGAATTCCGGCTTCGGCCGGATGGCCAATCCACACACAAACGAAGCGGGCGGCCCTACCGTAGCAGCCACGAAACAACCCGCCACCCGCCTCCTCGCATGTGAACCATGGTTGACATACTGCAATCGGTGCCCTACAGTGCGCCTACGTTCAGCGTCCGGACCACCGCCGTCTTCGACGCCTGGTTTGCCGGCCTGTCCGATCGCATCGCCAGGCGCCGCATCCAGGCGCGCATCGACCGCCTCTCGATGGGCAATCCGGGCGACTGGAAATCCGCCGGCTCGCCCATCGTCGAAATGCGCATCGATCACGGGCCCGGCTATCGCGTCTACTACGTCCGGCGTGGAATGCGCTGGGTGATCCTGCTCTGCGGCGGCGATAAATCGACGCAACAGGCCGATATCCGCGCCGCACACGCGATGCTTGCGCACCTCGACATGGAGTGATCGATGGACAAGATCAAGACCCGGCCGT
Organism: Burkholderia cepacia complex sp. TUM26381; assembly: GCF_057439935.1. Taxonomy (NCBI): domain Bacteria; kingdom Pseudomonadati; phylum Pseudomonadota; class Betaproteobacteria; order Burkholderiales; family Burkholderiaceae; genus Burkholderia; species Burkholderia cepacia complex sp. TUM26381. Next base: position 2,517,785 of record NZ_CM172007.1, read on the forward strand.
GGGATTCGGCCGAACACCTGAAAACCGCAGACGACATGGCCGACTACTTCGACGCGTGCCTGCAGGAGGCCGGCGACGATCCAGCCTTCATCGCGCACGCGCTAGGCGTGATCGCCCGTGCACGCGGCATGTCGCAGGTCGCGCGCGATGCGGGGCTGTCGCGCGAAGGGCTGTACAAGGCGCTGTCGCACGACGGCAACCCGAGCTTCGGCACGATCCTGAAGGTCATCAAGGCGCTCGGCCTGCAGCTGCACGGCTCGAAAGCGCACGCGTGATGCACGCGTGGCCGGTGTCGCTCGCAGCGCGCGATGCCTCCGGCCGCGTCAATGCAGCCAGCCGGCCGCCCAGCGCGGCACCAGCGACACCAGATACAGCCCGAGCCCGATCAGCCCGCCGACCAGCGTACCGTTGATGCGGATGTATTGCAGATCCTTGCCGATGTTCAGCTCGATTTGACGCGACATCTCTCGCGCATCCCAGTTGCGCACCGTGTCGCGAATATGGCGCATCAGGAAATCGGCGAAATCCGGCGCCATCTCGTGTACGGCGCGCTCGACGTGTTCGTTCAGCGACGCGCGCAGTGCCGGGCTCTCGGCGAGCCGCGCGCCGAGCCAGCCGCCGAGCGTCGCGGCCTGCCGGTGCAGCGCCGAATCGGTACGCGCGAGATCGGCCTTCAGCCACGCGCGCAACTGGTCCCACAGGTCGCGCACATATTCGTTGAATGCATCGCCGTCGCGGATATAGCGCCTGATCTCCTCGCCCTTCGCGATGAATGCGGGATCGTGCTTCAGCCGCTCGGTCAGCCGCACGACCGTCCGGTCGAAACGTTGCCGCAACTCGTGCTCGGGGTCGGCCGCCACGCCTTCGAGCACACGGCTCACCGCGCTCGCGAGCATCCGCGCGCCGTTCTCGCCGAACCACTGCGTCGGCATGATCTTCTCGACCTTCGGATACTGCGTCTTCAGCCAATCGACGATGAAGCCCGCGATCACCTCGCGGTTCTCTTCCTTGTCGAGCACGTCGACCACCTGTTCGATCGCGTCGTCGAGCAGCACCTGGTGGCGGCCGTCCTTCGTCAGCGTGTCGAGAATCGCGCCGGCCGATTGCGACAGGTCGACCCGGTCGATCGCCGCGCGAAACGCATCGTGCACGAACGACTGGATCCGCGCGTCGTCGGTCATGTCGAGCGCGAAGCTCATCAGCTTCGTCACGTAGCCGCCGAGCGCATCGGTGTTCGCGGGTTCGCCGAGCCATGCGCCGAGTTTCCGCGCGGGATCGTGCTGGCGGATCTGCGCGGCGAGCGCGTCGGGACCGAGGAATTTCTCGCGCACGAACACCGCGAGGTTGTCGGCGATCTTGTCCTTGTTCTTCGGAATGATCTCGGTATGGCGCGACACGAACGGGATCGGCACGCGGCGGAACAGCGCGACGACCGCGAACCAGTCGGCGAGCGCGCCGACCATTGCGGCTTCGGCCACGGCCTTGACGCCGTCGACCCACGGGCCGCGCGGCAGCAGGATCGTCGTGACGAACACCGCGACGGCGGCCAGCAGCAGCCACAGGGCGCGGCGCTTGCTGCGTTTCAGTTCGAGAGCTTTGTCGGGCGTCATGGAGGACCGGCGGATCGGCGATGCCGCTAATATCCCCGATTTCGCCGCGGCCGACAAACGCGCAGGCGGAGTCGGGATGCACGGCGCACGCGCCGCGCATCCCGTTGCTACATGAACGACTTCAGGTTCACCGCCGGATCGGCCAGCTTCACCGGATCGGGCACCGCCCCTGCCGCGATCAGGCGGCGCGACGCGCCGATGTCGCGCCCGAGGTTCGCCGCGGCCACCGCGACGATCCTGCCGTCGCCGCCGAGCCCGAACACCGTGAATGGCCCGCTCGCCGGATCGCCGCGCACGACGATCGTGCGTTCGCTGCCGAACAGCCCGAGCATCTGCAGGTTGCAATCGTACTGATCGGACCACAGCCACGGCAGCTCGGCATAGGTGTCGTCGGCGCCGAGCAGGTTCGCGGCCGCGACGGCCGGCTGGTTTTCGGCCACCTGCCACGACTCGATCCGCACGTGACGCCCGAGCAGCGGATTGAAGTGCATCGTCACCTCGCCCGCCGCGAAGATCGCCGGATCGGCCGTGCGGCAGCCCGCATCGACGCGGATCCCGTTGTCGACGTCGAGCCCGGCCGCCTGCGCCAGCTCGATGTTCGGCACCACGCCGATACCGACCACGACGATGTCGGCCTGCACGTCACCGCGATCGGTCTCGACGATCGCGCCGCCGCCCGGTGCGCGACGGATCGCGCTGGGCAGCGTCGCCATCTGGAACACCACGCCGCGCGCATCGTGCAACTGGCGCGCATATGCGCCAACCACGTCCGGCAACGCACGCTGCAGCAAACGCGGCGCCGGATCGATCACCGTCACGTCGCAACCAAGCTGGCGTGCCGCCGCCGCGACCTCCAGCCCGATGAAACCGCCGCCGAGCACCGCCACGCGACGACCCGGAGCAAGTTGCGCACGCAATGCACGCGCATCGTCCACCGTGCGGACGTAGTGCGGCACGACGCCTTCGTCGATTGCACCGCCGAACGTGCGCACGCGCGAACCCGTCGCGAGCACGAGCCGTGCGTACGGCAACGTCGTGCCGTCGTCGAGCCGCACGCGCTGCGCAGCACGTTCGATCGCATCGACGCGCGTACCGAGCCGCAGCTCGATGCGTTGCGCGTCGTACCACGCCGCATCGCGCACGAACGCGCGCTGCTCGCCGCCGTCCGTCAGCAGCGCGTCCTTCGACAGCGCGGGCCGGTCGTACGGCAGTACGCGCTCCGCGCCGATCATCACGATGCGCGCCGCCGCGTCGCGTTCGCGCAGCGCTTCGGCCGTGCGCCGCGCCGCGTGGCCGGCGCCGACGATCACGAACGGATCAGCCGACATTGACTTCCACCTGGCCGTCGACGATCCGGATCGGATAGGTCCGCACCGGCTCCGTGATCGGCGCGCATTTCGGCGCACCGGTGCGGATGTCGATCAGCCCCTGATGCAGCGGACATTCGACACAGCCGTCCTCCACGTAGCCTTCAGACAGCCGCGCATGGCCGTGCGTACAGAGGTCGTGCATCGCAAACAGTTCGTCGCCGATCCGGAATATGGCGATCGGCTTCTGGCCGGCGACGCGCGCCGCCGGTTCGTCCTCGGAGAATTCGTCGAAAGCGCCGAGCGGATGCCACTCGGCCAGCGTTGCTTCGGTCATGTCTGTTCCTTGCTTCGTCAGATCGGCGTCGCGAGCAGCGTCTGCACGCGCGACGTGTCGTAGATCACCCGCTTGGTCTTGTAGCGCAGCCCGTCGGGCGTGCGCACGACCGTGTCGTAGTACTTGCCGGCCTGATACACGTTCGATTCGCCGTTGCTGCGCGTCTGCACGACGACGTAGTTGCTCTCGGTATCGATCTCGCCGTCGCGCTCGGCGACGATCGTCAGGCCCGACGTCATGTGCCGGTACGTGTGCTCTTCGTAGATGTTCGCGTGCCGCAGCGACACCACGCGGTCGCGCAGCATCCGCTGGTTCGTGCAGTGGACGATCCCGACCGGCAGCCCGAGATCGGCGTTTTCCTTCGGCACGATTTCGTACAGGCAGTCCTCGGTGAACATCTCCGGCCAGTGTTCGAGCCGGTCGTTGTCGAGGTGCCCGATATAGCGGTTCTGGAGCATGTAAATCTCGAACCACGTCTTCATGTCTTCCGTCATTTTTCGCTCCCGCCTCAATAGCCCATCAGCTTCTGGTAGCCGACCCAGAACTTGCGGATCAGGCTCTCGGTGATCACCGTGTCCTGCTGGTCCGGATTGCCGCGCGACATCTCGATCACCGACGTCGCATCGGCATCGCGCACCGTGCCGCGCTGCACGAGCTCGGTTGCTTCCGTGTCTTCCATCGAGATGTAGCCGGCCGGCCCGACGAGGTTCGCCTGCTTGATGCGCAGCGCGCGCAGTTCGGGCGTGTCGTCCGCGTAACCGAAGAAGTGGAAGATCAGCTCGAAGTTGTCGGGGCCTTTCGGCAGGATCTGCCGTGCGACCAGCGTGTTGTGGATCTGCTGGATCACGAGCTGCGGGAAGATCGGCTGGATATGGTTCGTGCAATCCTCGTCGTATTCCGACACGAGATCGAGGATCGATTCGTCCTCGAGGTGGAAGCCCTCGTCGAACGAACGGATGTTCTGCTGCTTGTACGCGGCCGACGTGTCGTCGTTCGTCTTCGTCACCGTGATGATGCTGTGCAGGCCGTGGTTTGCATCCGGAATCGAGCGCGCCTTCATCCCGACGCGGAAGATGTTGAAGGTCGTATGGAACAGGTGCAGCATGCTCGCGTGATACGGGTCCTTCACGTTCTCCATGTACAGCTTCCAGTTCGACTTCGAATACTGGCGCGTACAACCGAGATACTCGATCGGCTTGTGGAAAATGCGGTCGATCCACGGGCGCATCTGCTCGCCGAGATACTCGGGCAGCGGCGCGACCTCGTCGCTGAAGCTCGCGAACACGAGCCCGCGATAGCTGTCGACGCGCAGCTGGCGCAGCCCGTGCTGCTTCGGGTCGAAGTCGGCCGGCATCCCGGTCATCCCCTTCTGGCCGCGCCGGAACGGCACGCCGAGCAGGTTGCCCTGGTTGTCGAAGCTCCACTGGTGATACACGCACGTATGCGAGCTCGCGTTGCCGCGCGACTTGCGGCACACCTGCGCGCCGCGGTGCGCGCAGCGGTTCACCCACGCCGAGAGCGTGCCGTCCTCGGTGCGCGTGACGACCACCGGCGTGTCGCCGACGAACGTGCTCTTGAAGTCGCCGGCCTTCGGGATTTCGGCTTCGAGCGCGACGAAGTTCCACGTCGGCCCGCGGAAAATGCGTTCCTGCTCGCGATCGTAGACCGCACGCGAGCTGAACACCTTGTATGGCACGCGCGAGCCGTCGTCGTGCGGAAAGGTCACGTCGGATACGTCGCCGCGTGCGGCGAAAACGACGGGCGATTCTGTCTGCTCCATGTCGGACTCCTTGTCGATCCGTTGCGTTGAATGCATGGAGCCGATTTTTGAAAAGCTAATATTCGCCGTCTATCCGGAAAGTGCGATTGCGGCGGTGCAATATCCACTTTCGGCGGATTTCTGCGCTAGCATGGCGGCACACGCGACCCGGCGCACGATCGCGACCCATTCGTCGGATCGAAGCGCACGTCGCCCATACCAAGGCTGAGGCCCATGTCCCCAACGTCGTTCGAGCCGCTCGCGCTGCGCGCGCACCGGCTGTTCGAATCCCGCGATCTCGACGAGACGCGCGAGCGCATCTCGCGCGTGATGCAGCCGCATGCACTGCTGCCGAACGGCCGCGTGCACGGTGCGTCACACATGGATTTCGTCAGGCTCGGCGGGCTCGGGATCGGCGCGATCGCGTTCGGCGACGCGATGCGCGTGCAGGTCGACGCGGTCGACGGCTATTACCTGCTGATGTTCTGCCTGTCCGGGCATGCCGACGTACGCGCGATGGGGCGGCAACTCGGCGTCGACGGCCAGACCGGCGTGCTGTGCGCCCCAGGCGAGCCCTTCGACGCGGTGCTGTCCGCCGACTGCGAGCAGTTCGTGCTGCGCATCGACGCGGCAACCGTCGGTTCGCTGACCGGCGACCCGCGCGCGACCCTCGACCCCGTGCTGCACATCAGCGACGCCGCACTCGCCGCGTGGCGCCAGCAGTTGATGCTCGTCGCACGGTCGCCCGAACTGCTCGAACGGGCGAATGCGAACCCGCGTGTCGCGTCGCAGCTCGAGCACTTGCTGATCGACCTGCTGATCGAAGGCCATCCGCCATCGGTGCTGCAAGCGTCGCACCGCGACCCGGCGCCGGGCTTCGTGCGACGCGCGCAGGAGTTCGTGAACGCGCACTACGCGCAGCCGCTGCAGCTCGCCGATATCGTCCAGGCCGCCAACGTGCCCGAACGGACGCTGCGCGACGCATTCCTGCAATTCCGCGGGATGAGCCCGATGCAATACCTGCGCGCGACACGGCTCGACCATGCGCGAGAGTTGCTGCGCGGCACGGCGTCCGACCGGCGGATCGCCGATGTCGCGCTCGATTGCGGGTTTACGCACCTCGGGCGGTTCGCGATCGCGTATCGGGAAAAATTCGGCGAATCGCCGTCGGAAACGCTCGACGGGAAGCGGTAGCCGTTACCGTTCGCCTGGCACGCCGCGCGACGGCTTGCCGGCCGGCTGCGACGGAAGCCGGAACGGTATGTCATCGCGCCACCCTCGCCGAATTCGGCGGTGCGCGCGGAAACCGACCGTTAGTTGCGATTTATTGTGTCGACGTCGGCCGTTACCGCTACGCCGCCGGCACGATCATCTCCCGCGCAATCGCGCAGAACGCCGCCGTAGCCGCGCTTTCGCCATGCAGCCGGCGGCTCATGATGATCGGCGACGTCGCGGCCGGCTCCGGCAGCCGCCGGTAGACGACGCCCCTCACCCGCACGCCCTCCACGCTCTCCGGCACCAGCGACACGCCCACCTGCGCGGCGACGAGCCCGAGCGCCGTCTGCAGCTCGCGCACCTCGTGAACGGCCGCCGGCACGACCGCGCCGTCGCGCAGTGCCGACAGTTGCTGGTCGGCGAAGCTCGGTCGCGGTGTGCTCGGGTAGACGATCATCGTCTCGTTCGCGATATCCGCGAGCGTCAGCGGCCGGTCCGGATCGGCGAGCGGATGCCCGACCGGCAGCGCCGCGATCAGCTTTTCCTCGATCAGCGCCTCGCGCACCAGTTGATCGTCGTCGAAGCGCAGCCGGCCGAACCCGACGTCGATCCGCCCGCCCTTCAGCGCGCCGAGCTGTTCGAGCGTGAACATTTCGATCAGCGACAGCTCGACGTCCGGCTGCGCCTCGCGAAACGCGCGGATCACGTCCGGCAGCGCGCCATACAGCGTCGACGGCACGAAACCGATCACGATCCGCTCCGACAGCTGCGCGAGCCGCCGCGTCAGCGGGCCGAGCTCGTCGGCCTGGTCGACGAGGCGCTTCGCCTGCGCATAGAACACGCGCCCCGCATCGGTCAGTTTCAGCGGCCGCGCGCCGCGCTCGAACAGCGGCAAGCCGATCTCGTCCTCGATCGCCTGGAGCTGGCGGCTCAGCGGCGGCTGCGTCATGTGCAGCCGCTCCGCCGCCCGCGTGATGTTCATTTCCTCGGCAACGGCGATGAAGTAGCGGAGCTGACGCAATTCCATTTCATGCCCCAAAGGTATGGAAGTAGTCGGAAAGAGTGTTGGACGACGCGGTGCGGGAATTCCTACCATGTGCACCAACAGGAGGAATCGCATGATAGCAACTGCCGCCACCATCGAACGCATCGAGACGATCCTCGTCGACGTGCCGACGATCAGGCCCCACAAATTGTCGGTCGCGACGATGAATTGCCAGACCCTCGTGCTGGTCCGTGTTCGATGCACGGACGGTATCGAAGGCGTCGGCGAGGCGACGACCATCGGCGGTCTCGCGTACGGCGAGGAGAGCCCCGAAAGCATCAAGGTCAACATCGACACGTACTTTGCGCCGCTGCTGCAGGGCATGGACGCGACGCGTCCGGGCGCCGCGCTGGCGCGCGCGCGCAAGCTGTTCCAGGGCAACCGTTTCGCGAAGTGCGCAATCGAAACTGCGCTGTTCGACGCGCAGGCGCAGCGTCTGGGCGTGCCGCTGTCGGAGCTGTTCGGCGGCCGCCGGGTCGATGCGGTCGATGTCGCGTGGACGCTCGCGAGCGGCGATACGCAGCGCGACATCGCGGAAGCCGAAGCGATGCTCGAAGCCCGCCGCCATCGCGCGTTCAAGCTGAAGATCGGTTCGAACGCAGTCGCCGACGACGTCGCACACGTGGTCGCGATCAAGCGTGCGCTCGGCGAGCGCGGCGACGTGCGGGTCGACGTGAATCAGGCATGGAGCGAAACCGATGCGATCTGGGCCGGCGCGCGACTGGCGGAAGCCGGCGTGAGCCTCGTCGAGCAGCCGATCGCCGCGACCAACCGCGCGGGGCTCAAGCGCCTCACGCAGCTCGCGCAGGTGCCGATCATGGCGGACGAGGCGCTGCACGGCCCCGTCGATGCATTCGCGCTCGCGCAGGACCGCGCGGCCGACGTGTTCGCGGTGAAGATCGCGCAATCGGGCGGCCTGCAGGGCGCGGCGAGCGTCGCGTCGATCGCGGCGGCGGCCGGCATCGAGCTGTACGGCGGCACGATGCTCGAAGGCGCGGCGGGCACGATGGCGTCCGCGCAACTGTTCAGCACGTTCGACTCGCTGAAATGGGGCACCGAACTGTTCGGCCCGCTGCTGCTCACCGAGGAAATCCTCGTCGAGCCGCTGCGTTACGAGGATTTCAAGCTGCATCTGCCGGCGACGCCCGGCCTCGGCATCACCTTCGACTGGGCCCGCATCGAACGGATGCGACGCGACGCCCGCTGATCCCCACACGACAACCGAAACCGGAGACACAGATGAACAAGCAAGCCATCGACGCACTGCTGAAGACCTTCGACGACGCCGCAGAGAAACCCGGCAACCCGCGCGTGCGCGCGATCGTCAACCGGATCGTGCAGGACATCTGCTACACGATCGAGGACTTCGACGTGCAGCCGAGCGAATTCTGGACGGCGCTGAACTACCTGAACGAAGCCGGCCGCGAATTCGGGCTGATCGCCGCGGGCCTCGGCCTCGAGCGCTTCCTCGACGTGCGGATGGACGAAGCCGAGGAAAAGGCCGGCATCCAGGGCGGCACGCCGCGCACGATCGAAGGGCCGCTGTATGTCGCCGGCGCACCGGAATCGGTCGGCCATGCGCGTCTCGACGACGGCACCGATCCGGGCCAGACGCTGATCATGCGCGGCCAGGTGCTCGGCCAGGACGGCGCACCGATCGCGAATGCGCTCGTCGAGGTGTGGCACGCGAACCACCTGGGCAACTACTCGTACTTCGACCAGTCGCAGCCCGCGTTCAACCTGCGCCGCTCGATCCGCACCGACGCCGACGGCCGCTACAGCTTCCGCAGCGTGCTGCCGGTCGGCTACAGCGTGCCGCCGGGCAGCAAGACCGAGCAACTGCTCGACCAGCTCGGCCGTCATGGCCATCGCCCGGCGCACATTCACTTCTTCGTTTCGGCGGACGGTTATCGTAAGCTGACGACGCAGATCAACATCGACGGCGATCCGCATCTGTGGGACGACTTTGCGTTCGCGACGCGCGACGGCCTGATCCCGCCGGTCAAGCAGGCCGAAGGCGCGGAAGGCAAACCGTACGGCGTCGACGGGCAGTTCGCGCTGATCGACTTCGATTTCTCGCTGCTCAAGGAAAAGCAGGACGTACCGGGAAGCGAAGTCGAGCGGGCACGCGCGCAGGCCTGAGCGCCCTTCCCGTTCGACGAATCGACAACTCAAGGAGTGCAGGATGCTGTTTCATGTGGAAATGACCGTTCGCCTGCCGGCGGACATGGATCCGGTCAAGGCGGCCACGCTGAAGGCGGAAGAAAAGGCGATGTGCCAGCGGCTGATGAACGAAGGCGTCTGGCGCCATCTGTGGCGGATCGCCGGGCAATATGCGAACGTCAGCATCTTCGACGTCGAGAGCGTGCAGCAACTGCATGACCTGCTGAGCCAGCTGCCGCTGTTTCCGTACATGGAGATGGAAGTGCGGGCGCTGTGCCGGCATCCGTCGTCGATTCGCGACGACGACCGGTAAGCAGCGGTGAAGCGCGGCCGTGACCGACGGCCGCGAGCTGCCCGACCCGGGCGGCCCGCGATGTCTCGCAGGCTGCGCGGGTCGTTTTGCGTTTGGCGGCGGTTGCCCGTGCCGTACGGCATCGGCGTGCGCGGCAACCGTCACGCGGTCAGATGCGCCGCAAACCCCACCTTCCCCGGCGCGATCCCGTCCTTCAGCGTCAGCGCGGGAATCTCGTAGTCGCCGGTGTTCTGCTGCCGGAACGGAATCGGCTGCGTGGTCCACAGATCGTCGAGCCGCCGGCCGAGCGCCGCGCGCGTTTCGGCGAAGCGCGCTTCGTTCATCTTGCCCGTCCGGTAGATCACGAACGGCGGCAGCACGTCGAACCCCGGGTAATACAGCACGCCGTGCTGGATCGGAAACAGCACGTCGTCGATCGGCCCGTTGATGCCACGCGGGCTGTAGTGCGACTCCCACCCGCCCGTCGTGACGACCACCATCGCCCGCTTGCCGGCAAACATGCCTTCGCCGTAGCGATCGCCCCAGTGCGTATCGGAATGCTCGCCAACGCCGTACGCGAAGCCGTACGCATACACACGCTCGAACCAGCCCTTCATGATCGCCGGCATCGAGAACCACCACAGCGGGAATTGCAGGATCACCGCGTCGGCCCACTTCAGCTTCTCCTGCTCGCGCGCGATGTCGTCGCTTTGCGTGCCGGCCGCAAATGCGCGCTTCGAGTCGAGCGACGGATCGAAGCGCGCGTCGGGCGCACGATCGGTCACGTCGTTCGCATCGAACGCCGCCTTCCAGTTCATTGCATACAGGTCGGTCACCTGCACCGCGTGGCCGGCCGCTTCGAGATGCGCGACGGCGAAGTCGCGCAGCGCGCCGTTCAGCGAACGCGGTTCGGGATGGGCATACACGATCAGCACCTTCATGTTCGTCACTCCGTGGATTGAATGACTGCAGGATGCCGCTGCCAAAGGTATATTTGAAATGAATTCCTGATATTCCAGGTATAGCCATGAATAATCTCAGACGGCTCGATCTGAACCTGCTCGTCACGCTGGACGTGCTGCTCGCCGAGCACAACGTCACGCGCGCGGCCGAGAAGCTGAACATGTCGCAGCCGTCGGTCAGCGTACAGCTGCAGAAACTGCGCGACGTGTTCGGCGATCCGCTGCTGTTGCCCGGGCCCCGCGGGATGCGGCCGACCGCGCGCGCGGAAGCGTTGCGCGCGCCGTTACGCGATGCGCTCGAAGCGGTCGAACGCGCGGTGATTCCGGCCACGCCGTTCGATCCCGCGACCGCGACGGACACGTGGCGCGTGGCCGCGACCGACTACGGCGAATCGACGATCGTGCTGCCCGCGCTGAATACGCTGCGCTCGGCCGCGCCCGGTACGCGGCTCGCCGTCGTCGAACTCGTGCCGCCGCGCATCGAGCAGGATGCCGAACGAAACGGCATCGACCTCGCGTTCCATACAACCGAGGGTTCACCGCCCGGCATGCGGCGCCTGCCGCTGTTCGTCGAGCGTTACGTGCTGATCGGCCGCGCCGGGCATCCGAAGCTGAAACGGCGCCCGACGCTCGCGCAGTTCGGCACGCTCGAGCACGTGATCGTGTCGCCCGACGGCGGCGGCTTCTTCGGCGTGACGGACGAAGCGCTCGCGAAGGTCGGCGCCGCGCGGCGCGTCGTGCTGTCGGTGCCGCACTTCCTGTTCGTGATGTCGGCCGTTGCGAGCACCGATCTCGTCGCGATGCTGCCCGAGCGGCTGGTGCGCGACGTGCCCGCGCTGCGGGTGGTGGACGCGCCGGTCGAGGTGCCCGGCTATGAAATGTCGATGCTGTGGCACGAGCGCGTGCATCGCGATCCGGCGCATCGGTGGCTGCGGGAGACGATCGCGGCAGCGGTGTAAGCCGTTCGCCGGATCGGTACGGCCGCCCGCTGCGAGCGCCGCGGCACGAAATCCTTCATTCGGGGCTTGAAACCCCGCCAAACACTGTATATATTTACAGTGCTTTTGCACCATTTGACCCGAATTCCGTCATCCACAGACGAACGGACTTTTGTGAGGCGACCATGTTCCAGGCATCCGCATTCGATCCCGAGCAACCCGGCTTCAATCCCGTCCACTTCGAGCGCGCCGCGCAGCGGGCGGTCGTCGATTTGCAGCGTGTCGCGGGCGGCCCCGCGCAACGTGCGCTCGGCCTGCGGCGCCGCACCCATCCTGCGGCCGTCCGCACGATGAGCTGGCAGGCGCTGCTGAACGTCGAAGAGCTGGCATTCTCGAATGCCGGTTTCCTGAACCGCAACGACCCGGCCGTCGTCGACGCGTTCATCCGGCTGCGCGACAGCCGGCTGGTCGCCGCGGACGTCGAGGAACCGGTCGACTGGCGCCGCGACGATGACGACCTGCCGGCCATCTACCTGATCGTCAAGGCGATGCTCGACGCGGAAGAGGAAGAACGGGCCGAAGCGGCCTGACGCGTCATGACCGTTCGCGGTCACGATCTGCCGGAGCCGCGCCGCCACGTTGCGTGGTGACGCGGTCGGCGCTGCCGTTCATGGCGGCCCTGCGTCAGCAAATCGGCGCACCGGACGGTAGCCGCAAACCGTCGCGCAGGCGGCTCTCCGCCGCGCGACGTCCGTCCAGGCGACCGTCAAAGCCGCCGCCCGTTACAGCCTTGCCGCCAGCCGTGAGCCCTGATCGATCGCGCGCTTCGCATCGAGTTCGGCGGCCAGTTCCGCGCCGCCGATCAGATGCACCGAGCGCCCGGCCGCCTGCAGCGGCGCGAGCAATGCGCGCTGCGGCTCCTGCCCCGTGCAGAGCACGATCGTGTCGGCTTCGATCAGCTCGTGGTCGGTGCGCTGCTCGCCGTACGACACGTGCAACCCGCGCGCGTCGATCCGCTCGTAGTTCACGCCACCGACCATCTTCACCTGCTTCATCTTCAGCGTCGCGCGGTGAATCCAGCCGGTCGTCTTGCCGAGCCCCTTGCCGAGCGGAGCGGCCTTGCGCTGCAGCAGCGTCACTTCACGCGCGGGCGCCGAGACCTGCGCACGCGTCACGCCGCCGCGCGTCGCGGCCGGGTCGGTCACGCCCCACTCGGCCTTCCATTCTTCCAGATCGAGCGCCGGCGATTCGCCGTCCTGCACCAGATATTCGGCGACATCGAAGCCGATCCCGCCCGCGCCGACCACCGCGACCCGCCGTCCGACCGGCTGCTTGCCCGCGAGCACGTCGATATAGCTGAGCACGTTCGGCCCGTCCTGCCCCGGAATCTTCGGATCGCGCGGCGCGACGCCCGTTGCGAGCACGATCTCGTCATAACCGCCCGCGATCAGGTCGCTCGCATCGACGCGGCGGTTCAGGTGCAGGTTCACGCCGGTCAGCTCGACCTGGCGGCCGAAGTAGCTCAGCGCTTCATGAAACTCTTCCTTGCCCGGCACCTGCTTCGCCATGTTGAACTGGCCGCCGATCTCCGCTGCGCCGTCGAACAGGTCGACGTGATGGCCACGCTGCGCGAGCACGGTCGAGCATGCGAGCCCGGCCGGCCCCGCGCCGACCACCGCGATGCGTTTCGGCTGCTGCACGGGCGTGTATTTCAGCTCCGTCTCGTGGCACGCGCGCGGATTCAGCAGGCACGACGCGATCTTGTTCTTGAACGCGTGATCGAGACACGCCTGGTTGCAGCCGATGCAGGTGTTGATCTCGTCGGCGCGGCCTTGCGCGGCCTTGACGACGAATTCGGCATCCGCGAGCAGCGGGCGCGCCATCGACACCATGTCCGCGCAGCCATCCGCGAGAATCTGCTCGGCCACTTCCGGCCGGTTGATCCGGTTGGTCGTCACGAGCGGAATGCCGACCTCGCCCTTCATCTTCTTCGTCACCCACGCGAACGCACCGCGCGGCACCGACGTCGCGATCGTCGGCACACGCGCCTCATGCCAGCCGATCCCCGTGTTGATGATCGTCGCGCCCGCGCGCTCGACGGCCTTCGCGAGCTGCACGGTTTCGTTCCAGTCGCTGCCGTCCGGAATCAGATCGAGCATCGACAGCCGGTAGATCAGGATGAAATCGCGGCCGACCGCTTCGCGCGTGCGCTCGATGATCTCGATCGGCAGACGAATGCGGTTCTCGTACGAGCCGCCCCACTGGTCGGTGCGCTTGTTCGTATGCATCGAGATGAACTGGTTGATCAGGTAGCCCTCGGAGCCCATGATCTCGACGCCGTCGTAACCGGCTTCGCGCGCGAGCTTCGCGCAACGCACGAACGCGCGGATCTGCCGCTCGACGCCGCGCGCGCTCAGCTCATGCGGCGCGAACGGCGAGATCGGCGACTTGATCTTCGACGGCGCGACCGCGAACGGGTGATAACCATAGCGGCCCGTATGCAGGATCTGCAGCGCGATCTTGCCGTCCTCCGCATGCACGGCGTCCGTGATCTCGCGATGCCGGCGCGCGGCGGCCGACGTCATCAGCGTGCCGCCGAACGGCTTGGTCCAGCCGGCCACGTTCGGCGCGAAGCCGCCCGTCACGATCAGGCCGACGCCGCCACGCGCGCGCTCGGCGAAATATTCGGCGAGGCGCGGCAGCGTCTTGCGGCTGTCTTCGAGGCCCGTGTGCATCGAGCCCATCAGCACGCGGTTCTTCAGCGTCGTGAAACCGAGATCGAGCGGCGCGAGCAGGTGGGGAAAGGAGGTTGTCATGATGAATCAGCCCAGAGTCGATGCCTGCCATCGTAGGCGCGCGCCGCCTTGAGCGTGAGGGGGCAAACAGCCATAATGCTTGTCATTTCCGGCCAAAATGACATGACCTCCCTTCTCGCCAAAGACCGCCTCGGGCTGCGCCGGCCGACGATTCCGGTTGCCTATACGCGCCTGCTGCTGCAGGCGCTGGGCGCACGCGGTGTCGACCTGGCCGCCGTGCGCGCCGGCACCGGCTTGCGCGACGCGGTGCTGGCCGAACCGGACGCACGCGTCGCGCCGTCGCAATGGGGGCGGCTCGTGCTCAATGCGATCGAGATCGGCGGCGATCCGGGCATCGGGCTCGCGTTCGGGCTGCTGTTGAAACCGACCGTGCACGGCTTTCTCGGCTACGCGACGCTGACCGCGCGGGACATCCGAGAAGCGCTGTCGGTCACGCAGCGCTACTTCCGGATGCGCAATCGCCAGTACCGGCTGACCTATGCGGAAGACGAACGCGGCGCGACGCTCGAACTGCACGGCGTGCAGGCAAGCCCCGTGCTGCAGCATCATGTGATGTTCGAATTCGTGCTGACGGGGCTCGCGCAGAACATCTCGCAATGGGCCGGGCGCGCGTCGCCGCCGATCAAGCTGCAGTTCGCGTGGCCGGAGCCTGCGTATTTCGCGCGCTATCGCGACCAGTTGCCGCCGGTCGAATTCGGCTGCGCGGCGAACGCGCTGTGGATCGCGCGCGACGTGCTCGACTGGCCGCTGCCGCTCGCCGACGAAGTCGCGCACCGGCAGGCACTCGTGCAGGTCGAGCGCGAATATGCGCAGGTGCGCCAGGAGGAAGGGGATCTCGTCGAACGCGTGCGCGCGGAGCTGGCGCGCGCGGCAGGCGAATACCCGGGGCCGGAAATGCTCGCCGATGCCTTGCTCGTATCGACGCGCACGCTGCGGCGCCGGCTGGAGGAAGCCGGGTCGAGCTATCGGCAGTTGCTCGACGAAGCACGGTTTCGCGACGCGAAGCAGTTGCTCGCCGCGTCGGATCTGGACTTGAAGACGATCGCCGAGCGCTTGCAGTTCACCGACCCGGCGAATTTCACGCGCGCGTTCCGGCGCTGGGCCGGGCAGACACCGAGTGCGTACCGGGAAGCGGCTGCGGCTGCGGATGCGGCACGCGAGTAAAGCGGAACACTCGCATGCGATTCATCAGCCACCAACGGTAATCCGCGCGCCGCCCTCCCCCTCACCCGCCTCGATCCGCACATCGCCCGTCGCGGCGACGATCGCGTCGTACACGTCGTCGCTCACGCACACCACCGGCACCGCGATCGCATACAGCTCGGCGGCCACGATCGCGCCGATCGAGATGATCAGGTCGCGTTCCTTCAGCACGATCCCGACCGGCCCCGTGCCGTTGCGCACGGCTTCCGCGAGCACGCTGCTGCTCGAACTCGAGCCCTTCGCATGCGGCATCACCATCACCTTGCCGGCGAGGCTCGCCCCGGCCTGCGGATGGCCGCGATCGACGATCCTGCCCGCGCCCGAGTCGTAGCCGCCCCAGAAGCTGAGCGGCTTGTCGAGCACGAACGGGCGTGCGCATGCGCTGCCCGGCACGAGCGTGTCGCCCGTCAATTGCTTGCCCGTCGCTTCAGTCATCGAATCGCACCTTTCCTTCGTACGCCGACCGCACGCATTCGCGCATGCTGCCGTATGCCACCGTCACGCCGATGTTCGCGGGCGCATACGACGCCCATTTCCCCGAGTTGGTCATCACCAGCCCCGACAGTTGCTTCATCACCGGCGTGATGTACGTGCAGGTGTCGACGACGATCTGGATGCCGCGCGCGGCGAACTTGCCAGCGAGGCCGGCTTCCTCCAGTTCCCACAGGATGAAGCGGCTCGTGTTCACGTAGAAATCGCAGGCCGGCTTGCCGTCGAACGCGTCGAGCAACGTGTCGAGCGTGCGGAATTCGGCGAGCGAGAAATGCGGCGTGCCGAGCGCCACCGCGACGAGTGCGTCGCCCGCCGCGCCGTGGTTCAGCGTGCGGCGAATCTCGTCGAGATCGGCCATCGTGACGTCGACCGTGCGTTGCGCCGATTGCCCGTGCAACGCGGCGCCGAGCGTCGGCGCCTCGGGCGTCACGCCCACTGCATGGAACAGCGCGACGGCGCCGCTCGATGCGGCGGCCGCGCCGAGCGCCTTGAGTTCGTCTTCGGTGGTGTCCGCCGGCAGCCCGACGATCGCCGGCACGACCGCGCCCGCGATCTTGCCGACAGCCAAGCCGAGCGCGGCGAAGTAAATGTCGCGCGACGGCAGGCGGGTGAAATCCGGCGCGTTGAATACGATCCGCGCCGCGCGGTTCGCTTCGACATGCAGCCCCGCATACGGTGCGCGCCCGGTGATCGCGGCGGCCAGATCGAGAAAATCGCCGTACCGGCTCGTGCGCGCGCCGAGCACCGAGTTCGCGAACACGATCGCATTCGATTCCGCCCACGCGATCTGCTCGCCCTTCGCGGGACGGTTCTTCAGTTGATACGGCGCGCACGTGAAGCTCGATTCGCAGCCGAGTTGCAGATGCGCGTCCATCAGGCGCTGCGCATCGCGCTGGATCGTGCGATCACCGTGGTACAGCTCGGGATGGATCAGGTCGAGCGACCCGACGTTCAGCGTGGTCGGCACCGCGACCTTCGCGCCGGTGTCGACGAAATACTCGACGAAGTCGAGGCTCGTCTGGCCGTGGTACAGACAGCCGTCGATATGGGCAGACGTAATGTCGATCAGGTGCGGCGCGGACATCACCTGCGCCGTACGCGCGACGATCCGCATCGCACGCGCGACGCCATCGCCGAAATCCCCGCGCAACATCGCGTCGTCGCGGTCACTCAACTGCAGCATCGGTTGCTCCTCGTGACTCGGGCGGCGGCGCCGGCCCGTGAAATCCGTCAGAGGACTCTACAACTGGAAATAAAAACTGTCCAGATCGACATCAATCCGGACAGTTTAAAGACCAATTCCCGTTACGAGAGACCACCACGATGGCCAATGGCTCGAATTCGGCTCCAGTTCGTCTAGCGTTCAGCGGTCAGGTTGAACAGCTCGCCGCGCAACGCCTTCGCACGCTCGCTGCCGAACTGCGTCTCAAATTCGTTCTGCGCCGCCTGCCACGCGACCTTCGCTTGCGCGAACGTGCGCTCGCCGAGCTGCGTCAGGTGCAGCGCATGCGCACGCGCATCGTGTTCGGACGCGGCCGTCTCGACGAAACCGTCGCGCTGCAGCGGCTTCAGCGCGCGCAGCAGCGTCGTGCGGTCCATCACGAGCTTGTCGGCGAGTTCGCTCATCAACAGGCCAGGCCGGTACGTCAGGTTCGCCATGATCGAGAACTGCGCGGGCGTGACGCCGACCGGGGCCAGATGGCGTTCGTACAGTTGCGTGACGAAGCGCGCCGCCTGACGCAGCGCGAGGCAGTGGCACGCTTGGGCAATCGAGGTGTCGTTCATGTTCGGCAATTTATATGTGCATATGCATAAAGTCAATGTACACTCCGCCGTAACCCGAGGCCGGCGGCCGGCCCGCGCGTCAAGGAGACGGACATGGACTACATCGACAAGCTGCGGATTTTCCGGTCGGTGGTGGAGATGCGCAGCTTCACGCGCGCAGCCGACATGCACGGCCTCGCGCGGCCCGTCGTGTCGCGCGCGGTCGCCGATCTGGAGGCGCGCTTCGGCAGCCGGCTGCTGCACCGGACCACGCGCCAGGTGTCGCTGACCGAAACGGCCGAGCGCATCTACGAACGCTGCGCGGCCGTGCTCGACGAACTCGATGCGCTCGAAGTCGAAGCGCAGACGCACACCCGCGAACCCGAAGGCCTGCTGCGCCTCGTCGCGCATACGACGGCCGCGCTGAACCGGCTCGTGCCGCTGATCGCCGGCTTCAAGAGCGCGCATCCGAAGGTGCGCCTCGACGTCACGCTCACCGAGCGCCCGGTCGATCTCGTCGGCGAAGGCTACGACATCGGCATCGTCGTGCCGTACATGCTGACGAGCGAATCGACCGTCGTGCGGCTGGTCGATCGCATTCCGGTCGTGATCGTCGCGACACCCGCGTACCTGCGCGAACATGCGCGCCCCGAAACGCCGGCCGACCTCGCGGATCATGCGTTCGTGCCGCTGTCGCCGTCGCTGCGCCGGCCCGCGCTGTCGTTCCGCGTCGACGGCGACCTGCTCACCGTGCCGTTCCGCTTCGACATCTCGTCGAACAGCCCCGTCTTCAACCGCGAAATGGTGATGCACGACTTCGGCATCGGCGTCGTCCCGAAAGCGCTCGTCCAGGCCGAACTCGCGTCGGGCGCGCTCGTGCAGTTGCTGGCGGACGCCGACCTCGTCGACGCGTTCGTCGAAATCAAGCTCGCCTACGCGAACCGCGTGCTGCTCCCCGCGAAAGTGAAAGCCTTCATCGACTACACGGCCGCCTACTGCGACCGCGAAGGCTGGATCGTCCCGGCGGCCGCCTGATGGCGATTGGTACAGCCACGACACCAATCTGATCCTGCCCCGCCCATCGATTCGCGGCTGCCTGCGCCCTAACATGTGCACATGCACAAGATCACCCTCACCGACGACGATTGCTTTGCGGTCCGGCAAGCCGCCCGCCGGATCTCGCAGTTCTACGAGCGCTATCTGTCGCAGGCGGGCGTGACGCCGTCGCAGTACAACATTCTCGCGCTGCTGCGCGACCGGCCGGGCCTGACGATGGCGGCACTGTCGAGCGTACTGGTGATCGAACGCACCGCGCTGCTGCGCGCGCTCAAGCCGCTCGTCGGCGCGGCGCTGGTGATGGGCCGGATCGAACCGCCGCACCGCCGCCAGACCTTCGCGCTGACCGCGCACGGCGAAACGAAGGTCGCCGACGCGCACGTGCACTGGCTCGCCGCGCAGGAAGCGTTCGAGCGGCGCTTCGGGCCGACGCAGGCGGCCCGCCTCAGAGACGAACTGTTCCGGATCACGCACAACCTGCCGGAACGCTAGCCCCTTCCCCGATCGACGCGACGTCGCCGATCGTTTTGATAAGTGCATATACATAGGTGAATCGATGGAAACGACCCAAGCCGCTGCCGCATCGCGCGAAGCAGCCACAACCGAGCGGCCCGCGAAGCAGCAGCGCCGCGTGCCGTGGATGCGCATCGCGGTAGGCGTCACCGTCGTCGTCGTGGCCGCGGCCGTGCTCGACTGGCTGTTCGTGTTGCGCTTCCAGGAGAGCACCGACGATGCGTATGTCGGCGGCGACGTGACGGTGCTCGCGCCGAAGGTCAACGGCTTCGTCGACAGGATTCTCGTGACCGACAACCAGCGTGTGAAAGCCGGCGACGTGCTCGTGCAGCTCGATGCGCGCGACTACGACGCGAAGCTCGCCCAGGCAACCGCCGAAGTCGACAGCGCGCGCTCCGCCGTGACCGAACTCGAAGCGAAGCAGCAACTGCAATTCGCGGTGATCGGCCAGCATGCGGCCGACAAGAACGCATCGTCGGCCGAACTGACGCGCGCCGCGTCGGACCGCGTGCGCTACCGCGAACTCGTCAAATCCGACGCGGTGTCGAACCAGATCGTCGAGCGCGCGGACGCCGATTACTCGAAAGCCGGTGCGGCCGTCGAACGCAGCGACGCCGCGCTGCTCGCATCGAAGCGACAGCTCGACGTGCTCGGTGCACAACTCGCCGATGCACAGGCCCGCGTGAACACCGCGCTCGCCGCGCAGCGCGTCGCGGCGCTCAACGTCGAATACACGACGATCCGCTCGCCGGTCGACGGTTACGTCGGCAACCGCACGGGCCGCGTCGGGATGCTCGCGAACGTCGGCGTGCCGCTGCTGACGGTCGTGCCGGCCTCCGGGCTGTGGATCGACGCGAACTTCAAGGAAGACCAGTTGCGCAAGATGCGCGCGGGCGATCGCGTCGACGTCGCGCTCGACGCGTCGAGCACGCGTCTGCACGGCCGCGTCGACAGCGTCGCGCCCGCGACCGGCGCGACCTTCAGCGTGCTGCCGCCCGAGAACGCGACCGGCAACTTCACGAAGATCGTCCAGCGCGTGCCCGTGCGCGTGCATCTCGATCCGCAACCCGGTATCGAACACGTGCTGCGCCCCGGCCTGTCGGCGGTCGTGACCGTGCATACCGACCACGCGAACTGAGCGGGAGACGACGATGACCACCGCGTTTTCCGGCGACCCCGCGTCGCAACCGACCAGACAGCGCGTGTTCGCGTTCGCGCTGATGTGCGTCGGCTTCTTCATGGCGACGCTCGACATCCAGATCGTCGCATCGTCGCTGCGCGACATCGGCGGCGGGCTTTCCGCGAGCCAGGACGAGTTGTCGTGGGTGCAGACCGCCTACCTGATCGCCGAGATCATCGTGATCCCGATGTCGGGCTGGCTGTCGAAGGTGATGTCGACGCGCTGGCTGTTCGTCGCGTCGGCCGTCGGCTTCACGATCACCAGCATGCTCTGCGGGCTCGCGTGGGACATCAACTCGATGATCCTGTTTCGCGGGCTGCAGGGCGCGCTCGGCGCCGCGATGATCCCGACCGTGTTCACCACCGCGTTCGTGCTGTTTCCGGGCAAGCAGCGGCTGATCGCGTCGACGACCATCGGCGCGCTCGCGTCGCTCGCGCCGGCGATCGGGCCCGTGATCGGCGGCTGGATCACCGATCAATGGTCGTGGCACTGGCTGTTCTACCTGAACCTCGTGCCGGGCATCGCGGTGGCTGCGCTCGTGCCGCGTTACGTGCATATCGACGAGCCCGATCTCAGCCTCATCAAGCGCGGCGACTATCTCGGCATCGCGCTGATGTCGGGCTTCCTCGGCTGCCTCGAATACGTGCTCGAAGAAGGCCCGCGCAAGAACTGGTTCGGCGACGATGCGATCGTCATCTGCGCGTGGATCTCCGGCATCTGCGGCTTCCTGTTCCTCGTGCATGCGTTGACCGCCGACGATCCGATCGTCGACCTGCGTGCCCTCGCCGTGCGCAACTTCGGAATCGGCAGCCTGCTGTCGTTCGTGACCGGCATCGGGATCTTCGTGACCGTGTTTCTCACGCCGCTGTTTCTCGCGCAGGTGCGTGCGTTCAGCTCGCTGCAAATTGGCATGGCGCTGCTGTCGGTCGGCGCGTTCCAGTTGCTCGCGCTCTGTGCGTATGCGTTCGCCGCGCGTTACTTCAGCATGCGGGCGCTGCTCGTGTTCGGGCTGATCTGTTTCGGCCTCGGCTGCTACCTGTACACGCCGATCACGCACGACTGGGGCTGGCAGGAACTGCTGCTGCCGCAGGCGTTGCGCGGCATCGGCCAGCAATTCAGCGTGCCGCCGATCGTGACGATGGCGCTCGGCTCGCTGCCGCAGTCGCGACTGAAATCGGCGAGCGGGTTGTTCAACCTGATGCGTAACCTCGGCGGTGCGATCGGCATCGCGGTGAGCGCGACGATGCTCAACGACCGACTGAATTTTCACTACCTGCGCTTGAACGAGCACGTGAGCGCCGGGGAACCGCAGATCGCGTCGCTGCTCGATCGGCAAGCTGCGTACTGGGGCTCTGTTGCCGGCAATACGCTGAATACCGCGCAGGCCGGGCTCGCGAACCTGCATCGGCTGATTTATCGCGAAGCACTGACGCTCACTTATGCCGATGCGTATTACGCGTTGTCGCTGTGCTTCGTCGTCGCGCTGCTTGCCGTCGCGTTTTCCAAACCCATTACGTTGAACGCGCCGCCGCCGGACGCGCACTGAGGCCAAGGTCATCATCATGAAAAAGCTACTTCTCGCGCTGGCTGTCAGTGCATTCGCCGCAGGGTGTGCAGTGCAGCCCGCGCAGCATCCGGCGCTGAACGAATCCGTTCAGACGCTCGCACCCACTGCGTGGGACACCGACGTGCCGCGCACGGACATCGACGCCGCCGCATGGTGGGCGCAATTCCACGACCCCGTGCTCGACAAGCTGATCGCGACCGTGCTCGACGGCAACCTCGATCTGCAGGCAGCGGCCGAACGCGTGAAGCAGGCGCAGGCGCTGACCGTGCAGAAACGCGCGGTGCTGCTGCCCGAACTCGATGCGACTGCGCATGCGGCCGACGCGCGGCAGAATACGCCGCCGCCGCTCGGGTATGTGCGGCAGGCTGGCGCGGGGCTCGCGTTGAGCTGGTCGCCCGATGTGTTCGGCGGCGAACGGCTCGATTTGCTTGCCGCTCAGGCGGAACTCGTCGGGCAAAAGCATGCGGAAGATGCGATGCGGCTCGCGCTCGCTGCCGATGCGGCATCCGCGTATGTCGATCTGCGCTGGGCGCAGCAGGAATTGAAGATCCTGCAGGACAACGCGAAGATCCGGCAGCATGCGCTCGAACTCACGCGCAAGCGGCAAGCGTTCGGGCTGTCGACCGAGCTTGACGTCACACGTGCGCAGAACCAGCTCGATGCGCTCGAAGCGCGGATTCCGCCGACGCAAGCGCAGATCTCGCATCAGCTCAATCTGATTGCCGTGTATTCGGGGCGCACGCCGGAATCGGTCGATCGGCTCGTGTTGGCGCAGGCCGGGGAGATTCCGGCGCCGCCGGTTGGTGCGCCGGGAACGCTGCCGTCGCAGGCGCTGTTGCGGCGGCCGGACGTGCTGACGGCTTATGCTCAAGTTGAACGGCGTGCGGCGCAAGTGGGCGTGGCTAAGGCAGAACGGTATCCGAAGTTTTCGTTGAATCTGACGGACGGGATTCTCGCGGCTTCGTATCTCGGGTTGCCGACGTTGACCGATAACCTGTTCAGCGCGGCGTTGAGCGCGACGAGCCCGATCTTCAACGCAGGGCGGATTACCGCGGATATCTCGCAGAGCGAAAGCCGGATGCGCGAGTCGGAACTCGGGTTACGGCAGACGATGCTGCAAGCGTTGCGGGAAGTCGAAGACTCGCGAGCGAATCTCGTCAGTTCGGATGAGGCTGCGCGGAAGCTGGGTAGCGCGCTTTCTGCGTCGGACAAGGCGCTTGGGTTGGCGAATCAGCTCTACAAGGGGGGCGCGACGGATTTTCTGGATGTGCTGTCGGCGCAGGAGGTGTATCTGCGGGATTCGGATTCGCTCAATCAGGTCAAGCGCGAGCATGCGCTGGCTGCGGTGGCGTTGTATCGGTCGCTTGGGGGTGGGTGGAGCAGGAATGAGGCGGCGGGTGGGCCGGAGGTGGAGGCTGTGGCGGAGAATTGAGCGCCGGGTTGTGCAGGGTTAGTCGGTCGTCGAATGATTTCGCTACCCCTGCACGATGTGTTCGTCGTGGAGATAGGATGATTCACTTCCTGACGTCACGGGCAGCAAAGTACAAGTCTTTGGTTTGTGCGTTCAGGAGGTACCCGCCGTGAACGTTCTGAAACGACCCGCTTCGCCCCAACCCGTCGAAATCAAAGCTCACGCAGAGATAGCGCTGACGGCCTTCTCTTGCGATGCTCCACTCCGCGAGCGACGGATTGAATGCGGCCGGCTTGATTCCGCCGTTCTTTCCAACGGGCCTGGCCGCGGACAACCGATAGAGTTTTCCAGCGTAGATCAATGCCGGTGTCGACTTCCGTTCCGCGTAGCCGACGTCGGTGCCTTCATGTTTGACGAGATAGCTTGCGTCGAAGCCGCCTGCGTAGTTGTCCTCCTGCAGAACTTCATGCGTATTGATGGCCTCGATCGCAACTGTTGGCGCGACGGACTGCGCAAGAAGGCAGCTTTTAACCAGATCTTCGTTCGGCGCAGCGGCCCTTCCTTGACAGGAAATCGCCATGGCGATCGCAACGAAACCAACTTTTTTCATCGATCCTCGCTCCCACGCATAACGTCAAAGTAATGCCGATCCTACTTCGGAAGGATCGCCCGGCCAATGCCGGCGGCGGCACACACCAGCAAAGCCGGCACAAGGCCGGCTTTGTCGTTGAAGCATATTGCTGCGCATTGTCACGAAGCCGTATGTTGCTTACGTTCGATACTGAAGCACGACCTCCAACCCGAGTTACCGATCCAGCGCCAGCTTCGCGCCGAGCCCCAGCAGGATCGTCCCCATCGCCGCATCGATCGGCTTGAGCAGTTTCGCGTCAAATTCCGTTCACATCTAACGTGAATATTCGTCGTTGGACTCATGGTGCCGCCCGCAACATACTCGGTTCACACAGTGCAATCGGTACTGCATTGACACGAAGCTGCGGCACGAGAAGCCATTGCATCCGTTCTGGATGTCTCGGTCAGATACCGGCCACCGGAATTGCGCTCTCCAGTATCGCGGCATGTTTTCAACCTCAACATACTCGGTGAAACATGATGCAAAACGTCGACTACAACAAGATTTCCATCAAGACGCCCGAAGAGATCGCGATGCTGCGGGTGGCTGGGCTCATCGCGGCACAGGTTCTGCAGGATCTCACCCCGCACATTCAGCCCGGCGTGACTTCGCGTCAGATCAACGACATCGCCTACGACCTGATCGTCAACAAGTACCACGCGGAAATCGACCGGGAAGACCTCTCCGGGTACGACTCGAGCCAGTACGCCTGTATTTCGATCGCCCACAACGAGAACGCCTTCAGTGGCGAGCCGAACGACCTGCCACTGAAGAAGGGGGATTTGTTCGGGGTGGATGTCAGCATCAAGAAGAACGGATGGTGCGGCGATACGCAACGTATGTGGATCGTTGGCGAAGAGACCAGCTCCGAGGCGCGCCTGCTGATGTCCGTCGGGTATCAGGCCATGTGTCTTGGCATCAGCCTGGTTCGCCCTGGCGCAAAACTCCAGGACATCGCACGGCGCGTTCAGGCCTATGTCGAATCCTTCGGCTTCTCCATGCTGCGCGTACCCAGCGGGACGGGCCATTCGACTGGCCAAGTCCACGCGGATGGCTGGCTGATCCCCTACTACGAGTCGTCCGTCAATGAAGGAAGGGTGCTCGAGAAGGGCATGGTCATCACGGTCGAACCGTTCATCTGTGCCGGATCGGGGGAAGGCATCCGTTTGAACAACGTGACGCGGGCCGCCCAAACCGCCGACAAGTCACTGGCCGTCTATTGGGAGCATGTGGTGGCAGTCACCGATACCGGCTGCGAGGTGCTCGACCTGCGCGAAGGCGAAGATATTCGCTTCTACGACGCGAACGCACGCGCCCATCGCTGACGCGGTGCTTGCGCGTGGCCGTCATGATTCAGCTCATGCGCGCCACCATCCCCTCCAACCATGCCGCGAACTGAAGGATGGCCGCCTGTTTGGGGTTGTCCTCACGCCAACAGAAATAGTAGGCGAGGTTGGAGGGTATTCGGGTCGATCCGACCTGCACAAGTTTTCCATCGCGCAGATATGCCCTTATCAACCGCTCCCTCAGCATCGCAATCCCTTGTCCGGCGAGCGCGGCATGGAGCAACGATGCCGCATCGTCGAACATCGGGCCGTACTTCGGGGTGGCGTCGGTGATACCTGCGGCATGAAAAAACTCCTGCCACGATCGACCGGAAAATCGTAGCAGCGGTCCTTGGTCGAGATCCCAGCCTTTCAAGGCGATCTGCCTGTCGCGAAATTCTGGCGTGCATACGGCGATCACGGAATCGTCGAACAGCTTGCGCGACTGGAAACCGTTACGCTCGATACTCTTGTGCCAGATGCCGATATCCGACTCGTGACCGTCCGGCACTTCCAGCGTGTGACGGACAGCAATCGACAAATCGAGATTCGGATGTTCGTCGTA
Organism: Burkholderia cepacia complex sp. TUM26381; assembly: GCF_057439935.1. Classification (NCBI taxonomy): domain Bacteria; kingdom Pseudomonadati; phylum Pseudomonadota; class Betaproteobacteria; order Burkholderiales; family Burkholderiaceae; genus Burkholderia; species Burkholderia cepacia complex sp. TUM26381. Next base: position 2,543,936 of record NZ_CM172007.1, read on the forward strand.
AAACAGGTCAAGTGCAGGAATCAGCCAGACGGTCGCGAAGTCGGCCATCACGCTCAGCTTGAGCACCAGTCGCTGCTGCTGCTCCGCGTGCGTGGCCTCCAGCAACGCGAACTCGATATCGGCCAAACCCTTGCGCACCCGCTCTGCGAGACGCGTGCAGGTCGGCGTTGGAATCATCTGCGCCTGCTTGCGCGTGAACAGGGACAAATTGAGCAAGGTCTCGACCTGCCGAATCTGGTGACTGATGGCGCTATGCGTCAGGCTCAGTTCGTTCGCGGCCAACGTGAAACTCCGGCATCGTTCGGCGGTCTCGAGGGCCCGCAGGGCGGACAGATTGAGGCGAAGTCGTTCATTCATGGGAAAACGATCCAGTTCGCTCGCGCTGCCTGAAGCTCACGCCTGACTATGGCATGGGTGAGCGTGCGCGCGCAGGCCCGCAGCAGGAAGAACGCCAGCGACAGATGCACCGCGAGTTGAGTGAATGGGAAGCCCACGATGTCGCGCGCACGTAGCCCGAACCATGCAGCTTCGTGCTGGCCGACGGATTCGGCGAGCGTGGCAGTCTCGATCTTGAATTCGTCCGTGCATTGCCGTTTCGGCACTGACTTTTCTGACATCCAACCCTCCGTACAAATGGGAAATTAGCAAATTCCTGCTGTACGCGAAATCAAGGCAGCGTCAGACCGCTGCCGAATCGCTCAAGCAACTTTGCGGACTTCGCCGGCAGATCTGCCGGTTTGTGACGCATACCGCCTCGTTGGAAGCATCATCTGTGTTGAACACGAAACGCCTGACCGGCCCCGGGAATCGCTCGCAACGCGACTCCAGGCGGATGGCCAATTCCCCACTCCCAGTGGGAAATGATCCAACCAGACAGGTGTTTTTCAACGCGCCGCCTCCCCCCACACTGCGTCTGTCCGCCGGCATTTCGGCGCTTCCCGACGAGGTCAACGATGACGCAGCCACTTCTTCCCCGAGACGACACCTATGCACGCGGTCTCGCGTTGTTCGAGCGCCTGCACGGCGCGCATAGCGGCAAGGATCTCGCCGAGTCGCGCGAAACGCTCTGCCCGGATTTCCTGACGATGACGATGCAATGGGCGTTCGCCGGCGTGCTGGACCGGCCCGGGCTCGACCTCGCGACACGCGAGCTGGTCGTGATCGCCAGCTGCGTGACGCTCGGATACGCGCTGCCGCAGTTGCGCGCGCACGTCGAAGCTGCACTGGTCGCGGGCGCGACGCGTGAGCAGATCATCGAGACGATCCTGCAGACGATGTTCTATGCGGGTGGTGCCGCCGTGAACAACGCGCTAGGCGTCGTGGCCGACGTGTTCGCCGCCTCGCCGGACGCCGACGGCCTCAAGACGCCAACTCCGGAACCCCAAAATGATCGAGCGCGAACGCAATGAACGCGCGAAGTTTGGCGGGTGCACCGGTATCGCGTGCGTAGAGCAGGTAAAAATCGCGGCCGCCCGATTCGTACTCGGCCAGCAGCACGCGCAGGCGGCCGGCATCGAGATCGTCCTTGACCAGGCCGAACGGCTGCAGGATCACGCCGCCGCCGGCCAGCGCGGCCTCGCGTAGCGCAGGGCCGCTGTCCACCCGCAGCCGGTACGTGACCGGCACTTCGATCGGCCCGTCGGGCCCGTCGAATCGCCAGCGATAACGCGGCCCCCATCGCGTATGGCCGAGGCAATCGTGATTCAGCAGATCCTGCGGTGTAGCAGGCGTGCCGTGGCGGGACAAATACGCCGGCGACGCGCAGACGACCATCCGGTAGTACGACGGCAACGACCGCGCGACGAGCGACGAATCGGCCAACGGCCCGATGCGAAACGCGAGATCAATGCCATCGCCGACCGGATCGACTGCTGCATCGGTCAGCACAAGCTCGATATCGACACGCGGATACTGCGCGAGAAAGACGGCAACGGCTGGTGCGAGTTGCGTCACCCCGAACGAGATCGGTGCAGCGATGCGCAGGTGGCCGGCTGGATCGCCTCCAAGCGCCGACGCAGCGTCGTCTGCCGTCTCGACCCGGTCGAGGATGTCGCGACAGCGCTCCAGGTAAAGCGCGCCGGCCTCGGTCAGATGGTGGCGCCGCGTCGTGCGATGCAGCAGCTTCACACCAAGACGCGCCTCGAGCGCGTTCAGGTGCTTGCCGACCATGCTCGGCGACAGGCCGAGCCGCTCGGCCGCGGTGGTCAGACTGCCGGTATCGACGATCTCGACGAACACCGACATGCTTTCAAAGCGGTCCATGTTGATTTGATGGCGCGAAGAGGAATGGGGCCGGCGAGCGCGATCGCGCACGCACCGCGCCAATCTTCGCACGAATGTGCCCGCAACTCCCCCATCGCGGAAATGCGTCATCGGGCATGCCGGACAGCAAGGCAAAGGGGCCTTCCCCGTGCCTTGCTCTCGCATCCGCGATCGATGCTCGGGACTTCCCGCGCGCCGTCACACGTCAGCGCCAGCCTCGATGCCAGCCGTAGTGCGGATGCCACCATCCCCACCCGTAGTGCGGGTGATAGCGCCACGAATAGCCGGGAGCCGGCATCACGCCGACCGGCGCAACGTAGACGACGCCAGCGGGGGCAACAGCCGGCGGTTCAGCCGGGGCCACCACGCAGCCGGACAGCGATGCGCCCAGCAGCAGTGACGCGACCAGGGTGTAACAGGTTTTCGATTTCATCATGGATCATCCTAACGTCGTGGTCGGGCGCTGCAGCCAGCGGTTACTGCCAGCCCGGATGCCGTGCGCGGTAGTACTCGAGCGCAGCGGCACGCTCCTGCTCGGCTTGCCGAGCCAGTTGCTCCGCACGCGCCATGTGGCCGCCGAACTCGCCGCCGTGTTCCTGCTGGATGATGTGCATTTCCTCGATGGACCGCTGAAGATCGTGCGTGGCGGCCATCGCCTTGTTGTGAAGCTCATCGGCAAATGCGGCATTCGCCATCAAAGCGGCGCACAGAATCACGGGAATGGATTTGAGTTTCATGAGTGCAGTTTTTCCGTCTTGTCGTGAAAGGGATTGTTGCTGCAGTAGTGAACGTCCCGTCCCGACCCACTGTTGACGCTGCATCGCTCAGACTTTGTAAATCTGCATTACGCACTCGTGAGCGGGCTTTCACCCATGCGCCCGGCTTGTGATTTCCTTTCGATTCGCACTCGTGACGTCGCCCGCGACACGACCTGCGCCGCCTGTCCGACGACGAGAAGTTTTCCGTCTGAGCACCGGGCTATCTTGCCGGTTGCACGCTCGACGAGGCCGGCCTTGCGAACGAGACACGGCTCGAAAGGCGGGCGAATCCGATCGCACAGCGACATCGCCAGACTCGGCGGCAACCGGGATGGGAGTTATCAGGGGCGCAGGCCGCTTGTTCAGCGAAGCGCTCTACAGCGTCCAGGGAACGCAAGTGCCGTACTTCTTCGTGCGAAACCGGCGTCGGTATCTGATGTGGTCGTGCTATCCGGAGGCATCGAGGGGGGACACCAGTGTCCCGACTCTGTACCTCCGAACGCCGGGCTACTCAGGGAGTGAAATTGAAGACATTCCCCAATCATTCCCGATCCCGCATACCGACCCGCAGCAGTTTCGCCTTTATCTCGAGAGCCGGTGGTCGACATGCGCAGACACCGGACGTGTGCTCGCCGTTTCGAACCGCCGACAACAAACGGGCGGCCGGCTTCATCTCGACTATCGAAGCCTGCGATACAACGCCAGCCACGACGACACTCACGATGCGCTTGCGACGGTGTGCCCGAACGGGATCGCAGTGATCAGGCTGGTAGCTGGCGCGGGCCAAATGACGATTGAACCGATAGCACAGCCGATCGCTGCCTTGCTTACCGATCCAGCGCCAGCTTCGCGCCGAGCCCCAACAGGATGGTCCCCATTACCGCGTCGATCGGCTTGCGCAGTTTCGCGTAGCCCGTCTGCACGCGGTTCGTCGAGAACAGCACGGCGACCGTGCAGAACCACGTCAACGAGACGGCAACGACCACGGCCAGCGTCGCGCCATGCACCCACGCCGGTGCGTGTGCAGGCAGCAGCGTGACGAACAGACTGCCGAAGAACGCTGCGGCTTTCGGATTGGTCAACCCGACCAGCAGCCCTTTTCGAAACGCGTGCAAACCGCCGCGCACAACGGGCTGACTCGCGGATTCAGCCTGTTGCGCGGACTGACGCAGGCCCGATAGCGTCTTGATACCGAGGTAAATCAGATACGCGGCGCCGGCGATGCGAATCGCCTCATACAGCCACGCGAGCTTCGCGACGATCAGCCCGAGCCCGAAAATCGCCATCGCCGCCCAGACCGCATGCGATGACGCAATACCCAATGCAGCCAGAAGGCCCGCACGGCGATTGCCGAGCGCGTGGGACGAAACGGCGATCAGGTCGGGGCCGGGGCTGACGCACGCCAGCAACATCACGCCGCCGACTGCGGCGAGTTGGGGAAGATAGCTCATGGCGGTTCGGGTGAATTCGTCGAGAAGGAAGAAAACCGATCCAATCTGGCATGCCGATTTTCAGTGTGTATCGGACTGCGGGTAGTACGACGTGCCGGCGCGCTGCGCACTCCTCCGCGCCGCCGACACGCCCCTGCTTCTGCGAATTACAGCGGCGGACGCTTCAGCTTCACCCAGCGCTGCACCGACGCCCGCTCCCACTGCGCACGCGCATAGTCGGCGAGGCGCTGCGGCACCGGATCGTCATTCAGCACCAGACGGTTCAGCATCACCGCCAGATCGACATCGGCAATGCTCCACTCGCCGAACAGGTGTGCCGCGCCCGGCGCGAGCAGCTTGTCGGCAGCCGCGAACAGCTTCTGCGCGGCGGCCTGTGCGAGACTCGACAGCGGCTCGCTCGACGGCCCGTAGAACAGCACTTCGGTCGACCGTTCCGAGCGGATCGGCATCAGGTCGCTGCGCAGCCACGCCTGCACCTGACGCGCCCGCGCACGCTGGCGCGGCTCGGCCGGGTAGATCCGTGTGCCCGGGAATGTCTCGTCGAGATACTCGGTAATCGCCGACGATTCCGACAGCGCGAAATCGTCATGCACGAGCGTCGGCACGCGTTGCGTCAGCGACGTCGCCGCATAGTCCGGCGCGAAATGCGCGCGGTTGCCGAGATCGACGGTCACCAGTTCGTACGGCAGCGATTTTTCCTCGAGCGCGACGAAGACCGACATCGCGTAAGGGCTCGTGTATTGCGCATCCGCGTAGAGACGGAGATTACCGGTTTGCACTGCTGGCTCCTTGTGGGTGCGGAGGCCGGCGACGACGGGTTCGCGGGCCGACGGGCTCCGGGTGGGTCAATGCGGTGTGTCCGACAGATTAGCAGCGGCGGGAAAGGTGTCGTTTGCCGTTTTGTGTGTGCTGCCGCTGCGTGGTCATGCGGTGGAGGGCCAGCGATAGGAGATCACTTCGTTCAACGGGTATGCGAGTTCGCGGACTTCTTCCAGCTGGTTGCCGCCGAAAAGGTACACGTGTTCGGCGTCGTGGCGGAGGTAGAAGCCGACGTGCCCTTTCCAGCTCGTCGGGTCGTCGCGGGTCAGGATCGCGATGCAGCCGTAGACCGGGCGCTCCAACGGGCGGCCCCATTCGAGCCATGAGCGTGCGAGTGCGGAGCCGGTGCCGCGGAATCCGGCGTGTGTCATGCACCAGTTCACGAAGGACGAGCACCAGGAAATTTTGTCGTCGTAGCCGACCAGGTTCGTCTGGTTGTTGTACTCGACGATCCGCGGGTTGATGCTGCCCGGCGGGTGACGGCGGATGCCGAGTTCGGCCAGGGCGACAGGCATCCAGGGTGAGTGGGCGGTCGCTTCCGGGCTGCCCTCGGGGGTCGATCGGGTCACGGCGGTCTCGGAATTTTTGAGATGTGGGTAATCTTCGCATGAATGCGGGAAGCGGACAGCGCGATTTCGGCAAGCGTGTTTTGGCCCCACGGTCCATGTGGTCGTGACACTTGTTGACGGTGGATGTGGATGTAAGTCACGGCGTTCGAGGCAATGGCCAGGGCGGTATCGCCCCGGCGGTCAATCGCGTTCTGGAAACGCCTGCATTCCACTCGCTAGAGCCGCATCAAGCAGCCCTTGCAGGTGTTATAGCGGCGACGGTCCCCGATCAGGATCGTGATACGGCTGCTCTCGCAGCGCCAGCTGGGCGTTGTCCGGCGTGATCGTGATCTGCCGGGTGGCGTCGTTGACGTCGAGGTACACGCGATCGCCCGGCTTGAATCCGAAGATCTTGAAATTGATATCGATCGCCTTCATCCAAGGCAGGTACGGCCAGCCACGCTTGGGAAGATCCGGGTAGTTGCGCAGGACGAGTTCAAACGTCTTTTGCATGTTGACGGGTTTGTTCTTCCTGCGACGTGTCTTACTATTGGCGTCAGCCATTTTCAACTCCTGGTGTGAGTTGCTGGTGGTCAGCGGGTCGTATGGGTTGGCGCCCATGCGGCCCGCGCTTCTTTGTTGCCTTGGGTTTCCCCTTCTTTCTCCCCTCTCGCTGTGTCTTGTTGGGCAAGACGGATTTTTCGACCATCGGTGCGGAGGGAGCTGCGTTCAACTTCCGATGGCGAGAAGCAAGGCTTCATGACCAGTGTAGTTGGGCTGGCATCTCAGAAATGGGGATTTGAGGGGGAGTGGCCAAAGGGTATATAGGTCCGCTCGACATGCGGCTCCTTCGAGCGGACTGAGGCAGATGTCGTTGTTAGAGCGAGCTATTCAGGCCCGACAAAACTAACGAGTGGGGCTTGGCAACTTGCATCATTGCTTGATCGAGATCTGATCGACTTTGATCCAACGAAGCAGATGTTTACCCGATGCGTTCACGTAGTCCACGTAAGCCCACCCAGTCGGAGACTGCTTCAGTACAGTTACGACATCATTCTGGACGAGGTAGGCTCGACTTGCGGTCGTGTCGTCTGGGGCTGTGAACAGAGTCGCTTTTGCGACCGACACCGCAGCGGTCGGGCCTTCAACACCCACTCCTTGCTCTACCGGCGTACCTCCAGACGTGGCAGAGCCTTTCGAAAGCGCCGTATCCACCAGTTGCGCATCGAAGCGGGCCCCGTCCGCCTTTAGAGCCGCTGCGATTTTCCGATAGGACTCGCGATTGGCCGAGGAAAGTGGGTCACACCGCAAGAGATTGTCGGCCCCCGAAGCATCGCGCATCAGCAAGTGTGGGGGCTGTCCTGCGTTGATGGAGGTCAACTTACTGCTTGCCGAGGGACGATCTCGCGTGAGCATCATCGAAGTTTGGGAATCTGTACCCCACTGGGCACCTTGATTCGGTTGCCATCCTGCTCCGCAAATCTCTCCGGTTTGCTCGGCCGTAATGCAGCCTGTCTTTATCTCAATCATGGAACAGTACTCCCGGTTCAGTACCGCTTCCGGTTGCCCTTGCCCCGTGAACACTGTTCCCTGGTCGTTTCGCATAACGATTACATATTGACCGGAAGGAGCGATATTCCATTTGTTAGGAGGCTCCATCTGCGTTCCGCCACCGGTGCTCGACTCACCTGCTCGTGGTAGCAGGCCGAACGTCGCTCCATTCGGAAACGAGAAAACCGCTTTCTTCCAGACCCGACGGGGCAATGGATCTTGAGGGTTCGCAGCATTGCTATAGAGCACTGCTGCTCCGCCAGGCAATGCAAGGCGTAGAGTGGACTGCGGTTCTGCGCTTGCATGACCTGACCAAAGCATAGTCATCGCAAGCATAGTTCCGACACGCATGACACGCGTGCATGAGGTACTTGCCCGCAACAACGAAACACGCGGCTTCGTAAGCTCCAACGCTGACTCATCCAAAATGGCATTTCCCAAACTTGGATCAAATGTTGATAACGCTCACCATGATCGGCATGGTTCACGCCTTCCAGTGCGCCACTCATCGGGTGCCTCTCGGGCAACAGGATACTCATTTTGCTGCACCGCAAGCACAGCGATGAAAGCAACCGGGCGCGGCAGGTCGCAGAACAAGGTTCAAGCGTAACCGCCCGACAAGGCAACGGCCTACCGCTCATAACTCAGCCACCGCCGACGATCTGCTTTAGGTCAACTTCGGTCAGGGTTTCACATTCCCTTGCCTGGAGCCGATGGCCGCAGCAATGCGGCTTTGCGCAGCGACGAGTTGGTCATCCGTGGTCGCCACCAGCCACAGACGCGCCTGCTCCTCGATTTGGCGGTTGTGCTCCTTCAACGGGCCCATCGCGGCAGCGGCCTTCCAGACCACCGGGGCGATTCGGCTTTTCCTGCCTGACGGCGCGCCTACCAGCAGGCAATAAGGTCCCAGCGGGAGCGATACAAACGGCAGTGCCGGACTGGCACGCACGCGCCAGTCGATAAAGGGCGTGTCGCCGATAAGCAGCGGCATGGGCAAGCCGTGGAGCACACTGAAATCATACAGCGCCAGTTGCTCCCGCATGCCGGCGTAAATACTCCGGATGTCGTCGACAACCGCCGCGCGGATCTCGTCATCGAACATTGGTTCCTGCGCGTATCGGGCAAACGCCTTTCGAGCCTCCCGTTGATATGCGCTGAACAGGCCAATCTCCACGCAGTCCTGCACTGCGCGCTGGACATCCGCTACAGAACCGGCTTCCTCCGGCGTACCCAACTGCGCGGCCCGCAAAAACCGGGCAAGTCCAGCCTCCTGGATCGCTGGACCCTCGGCAGATGCATCGTCTTCAGCGTCCTTGCAAAGGGGCACGTAGATATATTTCTCGGCCGCGAAATGCGACTTCTTACCCTCGTCAAACCTGATTTCGCCATCAACGCAGTCCAGATAGCGAGTCCCGATTCGACCATGTTCCCAAACCCAATTTTTCAGGAGCGGGCGTAGTGGATGCAGTCTGTCGTGATCGGTCATGGAGGCCTCCAGGTTGCCCAGTATAGTTCCAAGTTGTCGATCGCTTCGTGGAGGATATGGCGATCAATCGGTCTACTACCGCCGTTGGAACCCGCGCAGCCTCAACAGCTCTGTTCAACCGGATATCCGTGGTCCCGTGCCTGCGCGCTGAGCAGCAAGTGCTCGGCCTTCGCAGGCGTTCACGTGTCGGCCGCGGTAGGTCGACTTGACGCTACCTTGCGGACGTTCGGCTGATCATCTGCACCGAACGTCTGCTGTCAAGCTCAGCGAATAGGCACTCTCGATCCACTGCAGCCACTCGCTCTACGAAATGAGCGATTCGCTGACGAAGACGTTATAAGGCATGGCTTCCGGATCCAGACTTTCAGGCATGGGTATGCCGTTTCCGCAATAGTCGATTTCGACATCGGCTAGATGACCTGACTCGTCGGCAAAGAGCAAAATCTCAATCGACCCCCAGCCTTCCGGTTCCCTCCGATCCCGGAAGTCCGCTTCAAACACCCTTCGATAGGGCTGTCCACTTGAAGCGATGGCAATGGGAGGAACTTTATCGGGCGCGACCAACGACAGGCCAAAGGTGTTGCATCCACACTCACAGAGTCTGACGATCTCTGCATTCAAGAACTGCGCGGCAAGCGCGTCTCGATTTGGAAATGGGCAGCGCTCAAGAATAAACGTAATCCAATAGGCTGCCTGGTTCAGATCGTTTGCCATATTACGTCCTAGCAACATCATCCGTAGACTTGATCCCCGCATTCGCCCTCTTGGCCCAAGCCTTCAAAAGCAAGACCGTCGTAACGAGCAGATTCACCCTCCCGCTATCCGACGTCAAGAACAGCCCATCTGGCCCGGGCGTCATCCCGTCATCGGCCACAACGCTCTGCACGACACTCCCCGCCTTCGCAGAAAACCCTTTCACGTCGACCGCGTATTTCTTATCCAGATCCGCCTGATCTTCCATCTTCGCCGCACCAACTTCTGCCGCAACCTTCTCCCGATAAGCCAGATACGACTCCGTCGGCGACCCGACACCCTTCGCCCCACCCCAACCGTCAACCTGGAAATGCGTTTCATTTCTATAAACGTCACCAAATCCCGCGCCAACATGCAAAAACGGCCACCGTGAACCCACGGCAGCCGTCCTCAGAAACGCCCCAATCCTAAATCGCGAATCAGCCTTTACTCATCCACCTTGAAAGCCGACACCAGCTTGGTCAATTCCGCCGCCTGCTGCTTCAAACTCGCCGCCGCCGCCGCGCTTTCCTCGACCAAAGCCGCATTCTGCTGCGTCATCTGATCGAGCGACTGCACCGCGTCGCCAATCTGGTCAATCCCGGCACTCTGCTCCAGGCTCGCCTCGGCAATCTCGCTCATCATCGCGCTCACGCCTTGAACCTGCGAGACAACATCACTCATCACCTTCCCGGCCTCACTCACCAGCCGCGACCCGGTATTCACCGTCCCCGCGCTGTGTTCGATCAGCGCCTTGATCTCCTTCGCCGCCTGCGCGCTGCGCTGCGCCAGATTCCGCACTTCCGACGCCACGACCGCGAACCCGCGCCCCTGCTCCCCGGCCCGCGCCGCTTCCACAGCCGCATTCAAAGCCAGAATATTCGTCTGGAACGAAATGCTGTCGATCATCACGATGATCTCGGAGATCCGCTGCGACGCGTCGCTGATCTGCTCCATCGTCGTCACGACCTCGCCCACCACCTGCCCGCCGCGCGCCGCCGTATCCGACGCGCCGTTGATCATCTTCGCGGCCGTCGTCGCCGTCTCGGTGTTGTTGCGCACCACGGCCGTGATCTCTTCCATTGACGAAGCCGTCCGCTCCAGGTTGCTCGACTGGCCTTCGGTCCGCTCGCTCAGATCCGCATTCCCCGAAGCAATCTGCGCCGATCCGGTCGCAATCGAAGCCGACGCCGCACGAATCCGGTGAACCAGCGTCGACAGCGACGACACGAACCGGTTGAACGCATCCGACAACTGCCCGATCTCGTCCTGGCTCTCGACCGTCATGCGGCGCGTCAGGTCGCCCTGGCCGCTGGCGATCTCCGACAGCAGCGTTGCCGCGCGGCGGATCGGCGCGGCAATCGCGCGACCCACCAGCCAGATCACGAGCAGCGCAACCCCGAGCCCCACTACCGCCGCAACCAGCGCCGCGCTGCGGATCGCGCGCGTCACCGGCCCGAGCAACTCGGCCTGCGGCACCTCGACGACGACATACGCATTCAGCTCCGGAATGAACGACGTCGCGATGAAGCGCGCGCCGCCGTCACCCTCGTAGCTCAGGTACGCATACGGCTTGCCGGCGAGCAGCGTCGACGACGCATCGCCCGGCAAGCCCTGCTCATCCTTCAGGAAATGCTTGCCGTCGATCAGCGACGTATCGCGATGCATCATGATCGCGCCGTCGGGACGCACGAGATACGCGAACCCGGTCTCGCCGATCCGGTAGGCCGAAATGCCCTTCGCGAGCGCATCGACGGACAGGCTCATGCACGCCGCGCCGATCGGCACGCCGTCGATCTCTACACGGCTGTTGATGAACATCATGTAGCCGCCGACGGTCACCTCGCGATCCATGTTCACATCGAACGCCTTGCCGGACGACAGGAAGCTGGTCAGCCACTGATCCTTGTCGGTCACCTTCCGCTGCAGGCCGGCTTCGGTGTAGTAGTTGCCGCTCTTGACCGACACCCACTGCACGGACGCCGCCTTCTGCTCGTCCTTCACGTTCTTCGCCAGCTGGATCCAGTTGCGCGTGCCGGCATCGGGTTCGCCGTCGGCTTCCCATTGCAGCACGAACGCATCGCGCGCGAGGATGCGCGACGCGGCGATCGGGCCGGCCATCTGGCGCTGCACGTCGGCGCGGATGCCGTTCACGGCCGTCGGCAGCTCTTCGCGGACGACGCGATCGCGCACCGCGTTGCCGATCAGACGGACGCTGAGCCCGCTCGAAATCGCGACGAACACGAGCAGGCAACTCGTCATGCTGAGAATCAGCTTGTTCTGAATGGAAAGCTTGCGCCAGAAATGCATGGGGAACCCTCGATAACCGCTCGATCTGAGCCAGTTTGAGTTATCGGCATGCACGCGCAGAACCGCATCGCTGATTTTAGATGCCCATCATATGAAAATCGATATATCCCGGTGCTATCGGGATTTGTGCTGCTTATTTTGATGATTCCTGTGATTCGGCAGCGCAGGGCATCTTCGCGCACCGATTGACGTCGGATGTGGCGGCTGGCTTCGCACCGTCGCTAGCAGGCAAAAGCGTGAGCCGGTATTCATACACGGCAACAGCAAGCTTGAATCCGACCGCAACGGTCACCGTCAGAACCAGAAACGAGGCAATGCCCACCTGTACCAACGAGAACATCGCTTCGTCGGGGATTGCGGCATCGACTTTATCGAGCAACCGCGTCAGCTCGTCGCGCCCGGCGTCCTGAATCGTAGCCAGCAACGGGCGCACGCGCTCTTGCATCTCGGCCACCGCCGCTCGTCGCTGAATAGGATCGGTTTCCTTCTCGATGTTTTCGATCATCTGACGCGGGAGCCAGCGAGTCGTGCAGATGTCGGCGGTCACACCCATACGGCACGTCTGTTCCGTCAGCACTCGGATCTGTGTCAGATCCGCTGCGATCTCGTCGTGACCGGGCCGCAGGAATCTTGCGTCGAACGACGTATAGGCCCCCATCAGCGAAAATACAGCGCTGAGCACCGACATCGCTGCGAATACTTCACCGATCATCTTGTACTTGCTACGCTTTCTTTCGACCAGATTCTTGAGCCGGCTCTTCTCCTTGTCCGGCGTGCCCTCTGGAAACTCCCGACTGGCCGCGTACGCCGCCATCAGCGACCGATGCCGCATGAATCCGATCAACGCCAAATATCCCAGTGCCAGTGGCAACGGCACCCAGCGCCACTGGCGCAACCATAAGTAATCGCGATGTGTGGCCATCCACGGCCCCAGCCAGTAATGGCAGGCCAATGCAATCGCCAACGCGAGCACAACCGTTTGGATGATCAGGTTTTTCAGCGACAAATCGGCTGTCGACAAACGCATCAACAGCTGGACAAAACCGCGAGCACTTCGCTCGCCTTTGCCATCCGCAACGGCCCCGGCATTATTCTCGGTCGACATCTACACAATCCCTCAGGTTCTATTCTTGGACGAACGCGAGCAATCCGGTCAGTACGCAACGAAGATCGTGACACGCCGGTTTCGGGCTCTTGAAGCCGCATCGTCACCCGCGACGAGCGGCTGCGTATCGGCCCGGCCGATCGCCGCCAGCCGATGTGGTGCAACTCCGCGCTCGGTCAGGTAGCGCACGACACTCCCCGCTCGCGCCGACGACAGCTCCCAGTTCGATTCGTATTTCGCGTTCGCGATCGGTACGCTGTCCGTGTGGCCTTCGACGAGGATGTCGCCGGTCGCATGATCGCTCAGCGCCTGCGCAATCTGGTTCAGCACCGGCGACGAATCGGGCAGCAAGCGCGCATCGCCGACATTGAACAGGATCTTCGCATCGATCCCGATCTCGACGCCGTGCGGCGCCTTCACCAACGAAATCCGGCCATTCGACTTCAACGAATCGAGCAGTGCGAGCCACGGCGGCGCATGGCCGGGCGTTACCGAATCGGCAGCGCTCGCAGCACCACCAGCCTGCCGTGCAAGCGTCTGGTACCGCGCATCGAGTGCGTTGTATTTCGCGAGCTGCAGCACATACAGCGCGAGAAACAGCACCATCAGCGTCGTGATGAGATCCGCGTACGAAATCAGCCAGCGCCCGGACTGCGCGCCTTCGAGTTCGTCATCGTCGCGATCGGCAGCGGATGCGCCGTCAGTTCGAGCTGTCATACGGTCGAGCATCCCGGTTCGTCATACGGCGCTGGCACCTGAACAAGCACACGCGCATCAAGCCAGCGATTCCGCCGCACGTCCGCGCACATCGCCGGTCAATCGCGTTTCGATCGTATGCGGCGACTCCTTGCGCGAAATCGCGAGCAAGCCGTCGAGATACAGCTTGCGGAATCGCATCTCGCTGTCGATCTGCGCGCGCAGCTTGCCGTACAGCGGCAGGAACACGAGGTTCGCAAATGCGAGGCCGTACAGCGTCGCGACGAACGCAACCGCGATGCCCGGCCCGAGCTGCGCCGGTTCGAGAATATGGCTCGTCACCTGCACGAGCCCGAGCACCGAGCCGAGAATGCCGAACGTCGGCGCATAGCCGCCGGCCTGCTGCCACACGCGCACGGCCGCGAGGCGGCTGCGCTCGTACGCATCGAGTTCGCGCTGCAACGCATCCTCGAGCACGGCAGTCGACACGCCGTTCGCCAGCAGTTCGAGCCCGCGGCGCGCGAACGGATGAATCCCGCTCACGTCCATCGATTCGAACGCAAGCAGCCCGTCGACTTTCGCGCGATCGCCCCATTCGAGCAGGTCGGACAGGTTCTTGCGATCGACCTCGCGTGCGCGCACGAACGCGAGCCGCAGTTGCTTCACCGCGTCGAAGAAGCGTGCCCACGTGTTCTGGATCATCACCGCGCCGAGCGTGCCGCCGAGCACGATCACGAGCGCCTCGAACTGGAACAGCATCGAGAAATGCCCGCCTTCCAGCGCGAAACCGAACACGATCGCCGCGCCGCCGAGCACCACACCGGCCAGGGTCAACAGATCCATACGCGCCTCCGTCTCACGCATCCGATGCCGATGTCGACGCCACCGGCGCCACGCCCGCAGCAGGCGCCTTCGCCGCACGCACGGCATCCAGCACGCGCTGCTCGATCTCCTCGACTTCGACCGGATCGAGCTTGAGTTCGCGACGCATCACCCACGACACCTCGTTGCGGCGCGCCTCGGTCATCACGGAAAACAGCTTGTCGGCCACCGCGCGATCGTCGAGATTCGCGATCAGCTTCGCCAGGTCGTACGTATCGAACGCACTGATCACGTCGAACAGCGTGCGCTGGTCGACCCACACGAGATCTTCCAGCGCGCGCACGTCGCCGCCGCGACGCCCGTTGCGCCGCGAAAAGTACGCAACGCCCTTTTGCTCGACGTAGCTGAGCACCTTCGATTTGCGGAACGCGAACACTTCGTCGGCAATCTCGCCGTTCGACAGCTTGTTGAGCAGCAGCGTCTTTTCGACACCGATCAGCGATTCGAGATCGGCGAGTTCGATGAGTTCGAGTTCGCTGTTGATCGACAGGTCGAGATCGTGATCGGCGACCTGCTGCGCGCGATCGATTACGCGCGCCGCATCGAAGGTGACGACCTGGCGCGCATCCGACGAAGCCGCATAGTCGGCTGCGCCGCCGGCGAGGTCGGCCTGCGCGGCTTCGATCGTGACGAGATTGAGCTTCTCCATGCGTCGCAGCATCGCGAGCACGTGCGGTCGCGAATGGCCGGCAATCGCGCGGCATTTGCGGATCACTTCGGCAAGCGGCACCGACGTCTCGGCCGCATGCGCCTGCATCGGTCGCCGCGCCCAGGCATCGCCCGCTTCGCGCGCGTCGGCACCCGCCATCAGCGACAGCACATGCGCGTACGACAGCACGCCCGGCATGAAGTCCGCGTGCGTATAGGTGGCAAGCTGGTCGTCCTTGCGCTTCACGCGCCGAATCATCGTCCGCACGATGTGGCGCAGCAGCGCGGACACGCGCTCGATTTCCTCGTCGAGCATTCCGGCCGGCACGACCGTGAGCTGACAGAATGAAAGCGCCTTCGCGGTATGTGCGCGCGGCTCGGCGGCAAGCAGCGCGGATTCACCGAAGAACTCGCCGCGGCCGAGCGTCGCGACGATCACGCGCTTGTCGTCGCATCGCGTGGACAGCTCGACCTTGCCGTCGGTAATCAGAAAGATGACGGGCTCGCCGGCGAAGCCCTCGGAATAAATGATTTCCCCGGGCGCCGCCGTACGCGTCCACGATTGCTGACGATTCAAGTCGATTCCCCTGCTGCGCTGGTTATTGCGGACTGCGCGTCGCACATCGAAAGCATGCGATCGCGAGTCATCCCCGTGACTCGTTTACGTCATCGGGCTCAACATCCTTTAGGGAATTCATGCTCGGTTCGAACCGAAATCAAGGTAAAACGTTTGCGGGTTGCGCGAGCGCATCGAACGTTCGTTTCGTCCCGTGCACCTGTAGTGAAATTGAAAGCGTGCCGCGATCGCACGCGTCAGAACTCCATGTCGAGTTCGTCGATGTCTTCATGCTCGGCCTTCGCCGCCTCGATCCACTCCGCGACGAACGGATGCGCGAGCACGCGCATGCAGTACTCCGCGACGTCCGGTTCGAGCTTCACGTCGTACGTCAGGAAGCGCGTGACGACCGGCGCGTACATCGCATCGGCAATGCCGATCTCCGCGCCGAACAACCAGGGCCCGCCGTATGCGGCCAGGCACTCGCGCCAGATCGTGACGATCCGCTGGATGTCGTGCTGCGCGCGCGACCAGATCCGGAAGCCGGGGAAATGCGCGCGCAGGTTCATCGGCAGCGCCGATCGCAACGCGCTGAACCCGGAATGCATCTCGCCGCAGATCGACCGGCAATGCGCACGCGCGTGCCGGTCGTCGGGCAGCAGCCGCGCCTGCGGCCGGATCTCGTTCAGGTATTCGGCGATCGCGAGCGTATCCCACACCGTGCTGCCGTCGTGGGTCAGGCACGGCACGAGGATCGACGGCGACAGCAGCAGCAATTCCGCTCGCGACGCGGCATCGATCGGCACGCTGACCGTCTCGAACGCGAGCCCGCTCAGTTTCGCGAGCAGCCAGCCGCGCATCGACCACGACGAGTAATTGCGGCTGCTGATGGTCAGCGTCGTCTGTCCGGTGGATTCCATGTCGCTCCCCTGCTGATTGCCGTTCGTACCCCTGCACCGATAACGGACGCGTCACGCCGCTACCCGCACCATGCCGGTGCGGCGCATTCGCCGAACTGGCGCAGCGCCGCACATTGGCGCGGCACGCATCGCACGCGAGACCGGCGCGGCAACGCGTCGCCTGCGTCCATCCGTCGTCACGTGCCGCCCGCGCGCCGCGCTCCCGAACCGCGTGCAACGCGCGTGCCAGCCGCACGCTGGCACACGGCTTGCCTCGTTCCTTGCAACGCGGCGCAACGAGCGACGGTCATGACTCTGCTTGCCTATCCGTTTTATCAATGGTCTGCCGAATGCCTGCGCCCGGCGCGTGCGTGGGCGGCCGCCACGCGCGCGACGATGTCGCTGTGGCCGCCCGCCACGTCGACGCCGACCGGCCGCATGCTCGACGCGCTGTGCGAACTGCTCGAATGCTGCGCGTTCTCGCATCGGCGTCCGCCGTTCGGGATCGAATCGATCGTCGTCGACGGCGACACGGTGCCGATCGTCGAGGAAGCGGCAGCGGCCACGCCGTTCGCTACGCTGCTGCATTTCCGCAAGGCTCGGCCGGTCGTGCGCCAGCCGCGCGTGCTGATCGTCGCGCCGATGTCGGGGCACTTCGCGACGCTGCTGCGCGGCACCGTGCACACGATGCTGGCCGACCACGACGTGTACATCACCGACTGGCACAACCCGCGCGACATTCCGCTGACGGCCGGACGCTTCGGCTTCGACGAATACGTTGCGCACGTGATCGACTTCATCCGCCAGATCGGCCCCGACGCGCACGTGCTCGCGATCTGTCAGCCGACCGTCGCCGCGCTCGCGGCGGTCGCGCTGATGGCGGCCGGCGGCGATCCGGCTCAGCCCGCGAGCCTGACGCTGATGGCCGGCCCGATCGACTGCCGCGTGAATCCGACGAAGGTCAACGCGCTCGCGACGAGCCAGCCGATCGAATGGTTCGCGCATCACCTGATCAGCGTCGTGCCGGCGGGTTTCGTCGGCGCGCAGCGATGTGTGTATCCGGGCTTCGTGCAGGTCGGCGCGTTCATGTCGATGAATCCGGACCGGCACGCGGCGTCGTTCGCCGATCTGTATTACGAGCGCGCGAAAGGCGATCCCACGAAGGCCGACACATTGCGGCACTTCTACGACGAATACTTCGCGACGGCCGACCTCACCGCGGAGTTCTACCTGGAAACGGTCGAGAAGGTGTTTCAGCAATACGCGCTCGCGCGCGGCGAGCTGACGGTCGGCGACAGGCTCGTCGAGCCGGCGGCGATTCATCGCACTGCGCTGTTGACGATCGAAGGCGAAAAAGACGATATCTGCGCGGTAGGCCAGACAGTGGCCGCGCAGGAACTGTGTTCGGGGTTACCGCCGTATCTGAAGACGCACCACGTACAGACGGGTGTGGGGCACTACGGCGTGTTCAACGGCAGCCGGTGGGAAACGCAGATCTATCCGATCGTGCGGGCGACGATCCATGACAACGAGCCGTACGATCGCACCGCGAATGCGGAAGGCGGCACGAGCGGCACCCACTACGTGACGCTGCGCGCCCTGCTCGATGCGCGCGCAACCGGAAGCGATGCGGCGACTGACACGCGATCGCATCACGCGCACTGAGCGTGCGCAGCGTTGCAAATAAATCGCCCCGCCGAAGAGGCGGGGCGACGGTTGCCGCTGCGTTCGGGCGACACGCGAGCGAATGCTCGCGCGCGCCGGCCCTGCGCGTTACGAGCAAGCCTTGCCGTGCGACGCGTGGTAGCCCTTCGCCTTCGCGTCGGCTTCCGACATGTAGCTGCCGTGCTTCGTCTTGCCGTAGTACTTGTCGGTCGAGCAGTGATAGACCTTCGTGCTGTCGTTCGCCCACACCTTGCCCGGGCCGCCGCCCGGCGCTGCGGCTGCCGTCGTCGCGGCGGCGCTCTTCGCGGGAGCGGTGCCCGATGCCGGCGCAGCCGAAGCCGCCGTAGCCGGTGCTGCGGCCGGTGCGCTCGCCGCGGCTGCAGCCGACGCGCCGTACCACGTCTTCACCCCCTTGTGGCCTGCACACGCGCCCTTCTTCGACGCGCCCGAGTAGAACGAGCCGTCCTTGCACAGACCGGTCGTGCCGGCCGGCGCGCTGGCCGGAACCTGCGCGAACGCACCGATCGACATACCCATGCCGGCGACCAGCGCGGCGATCAACATCGTCTTGTTCATGATCCTCTCCTGATTTGCCTGAATGATGAAAGCGTCCGGGTCATCCCCGGGAAAAGCCTCGGTTACCGCACCCAGCGGCACACACGATGGTGGTGATGATCGAAGTGGCACACGCGGTGCGAATGCGCTTCGGCCAGTGCCGGCACGAGCACGACACAAGCCAGTGCAGTTGCCGTCAGGATCTTCGCGATGCGGTTCATGGTGAAACTCTCCCGGATAGGTCAACCGGCGATCCGGCTGGTACCTCCTTAACGCCTGGCGCCGACAGGCCGTGCACCGTACCGACGCGCAATTGACGATCTTTGACATCGCACCGTCAATCGACGGTCGAAGCTGACGAATGTCTTTCTTTTCTTTCCGGATCTTCAGCTTCTCGACCCTTCGGAATTCGAAGCATCGCGTCGGAGCGAGGGACGCGGATCGCAAGCCTCGGCAGACCAACAAAAAACCGCCCGCAGGCGGTTTGTCGATTGCGTGCACGGGAACGCGTGAAGGCTAAGCCCCCGCCTCGCCCCACGGCGTCGGCGGCGGCACCGCGCACGGCCCGTCGACGTCGATCGACTTGAAATCGGCCGGCCCGACGATCTCCAGGTACTCCATGTCCGGCGAGTAGTCGAACAGGTAGTGGACGATCCCCGGCGCCTGGTGCACGCAGTCGCCGGCAGCCACCAGCGTCTCCTGCTCGCCGTACATGAAGCGCGCCCAGCCCTTCAGCATGATCACGATATGGAACTCGGCCTCGTGACGGTGCCAGCCGGTGCCCGCCACCGGTGCATGATTGGCCCTGACGAGTTGCGCGACGACTTTGCCGTGCGTCGCGGCCGCGATGCCGAGATCGCGATACAGGAAGAAGTCGCGCAGGCCTTCGCCGCGATACGCGGTGTCCTGCGGCCTGACGTGGGAAAACGCGGTGGAAATCGGTGTGCTCATCGTCGTGCTCCTTCATCGAAAGGATCACGCGTGACAAGCATTTAGCGTTCCAGTTTGCGAGCGTACGACACCGTGCGCGTCACCGCTTGCGCTGCTTGCCGGTCAGCAGCGTCTGCGCGATCACCGCGAGCAGCAGGAACGCGCCGCTCGCGAGGTTCTGGTAGTACGGGCTCAACGTGCCGACCTGGTTGATCACGTTCTCGATCACGCCGAGCAGCAGCACGCCCGCGAGCGGGCCGAACAGCGTGCCGACGCCGCCCGTCAGCAGCACGCCGCCGATCACCGCCGCCGCGATCGACTGCAGCTCGTAGCTGTTGCCGGCGCCCGGCAGCCCCGAATCGAGCCGCGACGCGAGCAGCGCGCCGGCGAGCCCCGCGAGCGCCCCGCTCAATCCGTACGTGACGACCTTGAACCCTTCGACGTTCACGCCGAGCATCCGCGCCGCTTCCTCGTTGCCGCCGATCGCGAACACGCCCGCGCCGTAGCGCGTGTGATTCAGCACGAACGCTGCGACGAGATACGCGACGAGCACGATCCACACGAGATTGCCGATCCCGAACAGCGAGCCGTTCGCGATCGTCGCGAACAATCCGGGGTTCGCGATCAGCATGTCCTGGCTCGCGAGCACGAGCGACAGCCCTTTCAACCCGAGCAGCGCGGCGAGCGTGACGATGAACGGCGCCATCCGCGCCCGCGCGATCAGCCAGCCGTTCATGAGCCCGACGATCAGCCCGACGCACACGGGCGCGGCCAGCGCGGCGCCCCATCCATACGGCGCGGCATACGCGGCAATCACGGTGCCGAGCCCGACGAGCGAGCCGACCGACAGGTCGAACCCGCCGAGGATGATCACGAAGCTCTGGCCGATCGTGATCAGCGCAACGAACGCGGCGGCCGCGACGATGTCGAGCAGGTTCGGCGCGCTCAGGAAATGCGGGAACACGCGGCCGGCGATCAGGCACACGAGTACGAGAATCGCGATCGCACCGCGCGCCTGCACGAGACGAACGATCTGCGCGCGTCGCGCGCGGCCTGCGTCCTGCGCGGTGTGCGTGGAAATCGGCGCGGTCGACATGTCAGGCTCCCGAGCGCTGCAGGTACAACGCGCCGAGGATGAACGCGGCCTTCAGGATCTGTGCATACGTGTAGCTGATGTTGTTCATGATGAAGCTGGCATCGAGCAGTTGCAGCAGCAGCACGCCGAACACGGTGCCGACGATCGACACGCGCCCGCCGGACAGCGGCGTGCCGCCGATCACCGATGCGGCAATCGCGTCGAGTTCGAAATTCACGCCGACATAGTTCGGATCGCCCGCCCCGAGCCGCGCGGTCGCGAACAGGCCGGCGAGCCCGGCCAGCGCCCCGCTCGCCGCATAAACCGCGAG
The DNA here is from genome assembly GCF_057439935.1 of Burkholderia cepacia complex sp. TUM26381. Taxonomy (NCBI): domain Bacteria; kingdom Pseudomonadati; phylum Pseudomonadota; class Betaproteobacteria; order Burkholderiales; family Burkholderiaceae; genus Burkholderia; species Burkholderia cepacia complex sp. TUM26381. The sequence goes on from NZ_CM172007.1 coordinate 2,565,195, forward strand.
CAGCGTGCGGCGCACCGGCACCCCGGCAAGATGCGCGGCATCGCGGCTCGCGCCGACGAGGATCGTGTAGCAGCCGAACGTCGTGTTGCGCACGACGAAGAACACGATGGCCGCGCACACCAGCGCGATCAGCATCACGACCGGCAGCCCGAGAAACGTGCCGATGCCGATGAAATCGAACGCATCGGAAGGCGGCAGGCTCACGCGCGAACCACCGAGCAACGCCTGTGCAAGCCCCCGCGCGGCAACCAGCAACGCTAGCCCGGAAATCAGCGGATCGATGCCGAGCCGCGCGACGAGCCCGCCGTTGAAGAAACCGACCGCGAGCCCGATTGCGATCGCCGCCGCAAACGCTGCGCCCGTTCCATACGGCAGACACACGGCGATGATCGCGCTCGACAGCGCCATCACCGAGCCCACCGACAAGTCGATCCCGCGCGTCGCGATCGCGAGGTTCTGCCCAAGCGCGATCAGCACGATCGGCGCGGCCTGGAACAGCAAACTGCGTGCGGCAAGCGGATTCGAGAATCCCGGCGTCACGATCAGGTTGAAAACCGCGAGCGCGACGAACGCGAGATACACGCTGTGATCACGCGCCTGCGCGAACAGCGAGCGGCGCGACGTGCGGCGTGCCTGGTCCGGTTCGCTCATCAGGTTGGCAAGGTTCACGCTTTCCTCATCCTCAGGTCGATATCCGGCGTACTACGCCTGGTTCGCGAGCAACGCGGTCACGTCGTCGGGGCTCGCGCCGCGTGTCGACAGCTCGCCGCTCGTCGCGCCTTCATGCAGGATCACGAGCCGGTCGGCCAGCTCGAGCAGTTCTTCCATCTCCGACGACGTCGCGACGACGGCGAGCCCTTCATCGGCAAGCCGTTTGACGAGATCGTGCACTTCCGCCTTCGCGCCGACGTCGATGCCGCGCGTCGGATCGTCGAGCAGCAGCACCGACGGCTCGGTCGACAGGCAGCGCGCGATCAGCGCCTTCTGCTGGTTGCCGCCGGACAGCGTCGAGATCGGCGCGTCTGCATGCGACGTCTTGATGCCCAGCTCGCGGATGTAGCGCTCGACGAGCGCCTCCTGCTTGCGCACGGAGATGAAGCCGAAGCGCGCGATGCGCGGCAGCACGCACACGACGATGTTCTCGCGCACCGACAGCTTCGAAAAAATGCCTTCCGAGCGGCGATCCTCGGACAGGAACGCGAGCCCCGCGCGAATCGCACGCGCCGGGTCCGCGCCGTTCAGCGCCTGGCCACCGACGCGCACCGCGCCGCCATCCGGCGGTTGCGCGCCGAACACGGCCTTGAACGTTTCGGTGCGGCCCGCGCCGAGCAAGCCCGCGAGCCCGACGATTTCCTTCGGCGCGACACGGAACGACACGTCGCGCAGGCGCGTGCCCCAGCGCAACTGATCGACGGCGAGCGCCGGCTCCTGCGTCGGATCGGCGGCGGCGGCTTCCGCCTGTTCACGCGGGCCGTGCGCACCGACCTCGCGGCCGAGCATCGCCGAAATCAGCGCCATGCGCGGCAGCCGCCCGGGTGTATCGCTGCGCACCACCGCGCCGTCGCGCAGCACGGTGAGCCGGTCGCACATCCGGTAGCACTCGGACAGACGATGGCTCACGAGCACGATCGCGATGCCGGTTGCACGCAACTGATCGACGACACCGAACAGCACTTCCACTTCCGCACCGCTCAGCGCCGAAGTCGGCTCGTCGAGAATCAGCACGCGCGCGCCGAGCGACACGCCGCGCGCGATCGACACCATCTGCTGCTGGCCGAGCCCGAGCGAACCGACCTTGTCGGCCGGATCGACGTCGAGCCCGTAGCGCTCGACGATTTCGCGCGTGCGCGCCAGCATCGCGCGGCGGTCGATCCACGGGCCGAAACGGCGCGGCTCGTGACCGAGAAAGATGTTCTCGGCCACGCTGCGTTCGGGGATCAGGTTGATTTCCTGGTAGACCGCGCAGATGCCCGCGCGCTGCGCGGCACGCGGGCTGTCGAACGACACGGGCGCGCCATCGACGCGAATCGCGCCCGCATCGGGCTGATGAAAGCCGGTGAGGATCTTGATCAGCGTCGACTTGCCGGCACCGTTCTCGCCCATCAGCCCGTGCACCTCGCCCGCGCGCAACGTCAGCGACACACCATTGAGCGCACGCACGACGCCGAACGTCTTGCCGACGCCGTGCGTCTCGAGCACGACGGGTTTGCCGCCGGCGCCATCGTCTGCGCCGGGTCCGGCGGGAAGCGTTGCATCCATCGCGCGCCTCGCGTTCGCGTGTGAGCGGTTGCCGAGCGGTTGCCAGCCGGTCAGTAGACGAGGTTCGCTTCGAGCGAATGCTTGGCGTTCGCCTTGTCGTACAGCGCGTCGTCCATGATCTGCTTCTGCGCGACCGGCTTGCCGGCGAACCACGCCTCGAGCGACTTGAACGCGAGCGGGCCGAAGCGCGGATTGGTCTCGACGCTCGCCGCGGCCGAGCCGTTCGCGATCGCGGTGACGAAGTCCTTCGTGCCGTCGATCGACACGACCGTCACGCCGCGCTGCTTGCCGGCCTGGCGCAACGCGGTCATCGCGCCGAGCGCCATCGTGTCGGCCTGCGCGTAGACGGCGGTCACGTCGGGATGCGCGAGCAGCACCTGCTCCATCACCTTCTGCGCTTCGGTGGCCGACCAGTTCGCGGTCTGCGACGCGACGATCTTCATGTTCGGGAATTTCTTCAGGCCGTCGGCGAAACCATCGGTACGCTGGCTCTCGACGGTATTGCCGTAGCCGCCCTGGATCTCGGCGATCGCCGCTTTGCCGCCGGTCGCATCGGCGAGCGCCTGCGCGGCGCGCTGCCCTTGCCGGAAGAAATCGGAGCCGAGGAACGTGATGAAATCCTGGCACGGCGTGCCGGCCGTCTGCCGGTCGATCGTGACGACCGGGATGCCCTTCGCGCGCGCTTGCGCCAGCGCGGGCTGCAGGCCGGTCGAATCGTTCGGTGCGACGATCAGCGCCTGCGCGCCCTGGTTGATCATGCTTTCGATATCGGCGACCTGCTTCGCCTGGTTCGCGTTCGCATTCGTATACAGCAGCCGCTTGACGCCGGCCGCCTTCGCCGCGGCACGCACCGACGCGGTTTCGGTCGCGCGGAACGGGTTCTGCTCGTTCTCCGACTGCGAGAAACCGACCACGAGATCGGTCAGCTTCATGCTGCCCGGCTTCGGATTCGTGCAGGTCTGCGCGGAGCTGGACCCGACCTTCTGCGCATTGTCCTGCGCATGCGCGATCGCGACGCATCCGAGCGTCACCCCCATCGTCACCACGATACGTTGCAGCTTTGCACGGCTCGGCATCATCGTCTCCAGGTATTGTGATCGGCCCGCACACCGTGGCACACACGGTTGGCTTCGGCGTCACGAATTAATATTATTACTCGATATTATCGCCTGCCCGACTCGGGATAATCCCGTACCGCCGAACCCGTCAGGCGGGGCCCGGCGTCCATTGCAACATCGCCTGCAGCGACTCGCCCGGCGCCAGCACGCAGCCGCCGACGAGCGATGCGGATTCCTTTGCATTGAAGCTGTCCGTCGTGTTCGTGACGGGTTCGACGCACAGCGCGTCGGCGCCGGCCGGCGCATACACGACGAGCTGGTCGAATGGCCGCTCAGCCCGCAGCACGACCTGCCGGCCGCGCTCCGGCCAGATCACCGCCGCTTCGCGCGACCAGCCGACGAAATTGTTGTCGAGATCGAATGCGTCGGCCGGCATCCCGTTTCGCAGCGCGCCGACGGCCGGATGATCGCCGACGCGAACCGGCAGCACGTCCGCATCGGCGTGCCACATCGCGTCGACGTGCGCTTTCACGACGGTGTGCGGCGTGCGCAGGTAATACGGGTGATGGCCCATGCCGAACGGCATCGGCAATGCGCCGAGATTGCGCGCGAACAGCGTGATCGACAGCACGCCGCCGTCGAGCCGGATCGATTGGCGCGCCTCGTAATGGAATGGCCAGTCGCCCGGGCGGCCGGGCTCGGGACGATGCTCGAAGCGCAAATCGACCTGCGCTTCGCCGCACCGTTCGACCGCCCACGGGCGCCGCCAGCCATGACCGTGCAGCGCATGACGATACGTATCGTCCGGGCCGGACAGGTCGATCGTGCGGCCGTCGAATTCGAACTTCGCGTCGCGGATGCGGTTGCAATACGGAAACAGCGGGAAGCTCGCGAAACGGAGCGGATCGCCGCTCGCGAGCGCCGCGCCGGTGGTCGGCCGGAACCAGTGCTGCGGGCCGTCGGGCCCTGCTTCGTAGTACGCGGCGATCGATCCGCCGGTGTGCGGCGCGACGCACACGCGGGTCGAGCCGCTGGCGAGTTCGATCAGGTCGGCGTGGCGGGGCATTCCCATCGGCATCGATCATCCCGGGATGAAGCTGACGATCCCGCCGCCGGCGTGCAGCATCCGGCCGCGGGCATGTGCGGCAAAGGATGGCACGACGCGGCACACGTGGTCAATAATATTTGTTGATATTATTATCTGGGCATCGAGGACTCCGGGCCAGGCACGCGTAAAGCTTGATTGCCGGCCCGAATGGCCGATGTTACCGTCGGGGCAGATTGATCCGACCCGCTGTTCATTACCGATTTTATTTGCCCATCATCCTGCCGAGGCCGGACCACGCTCCTACCGTGAAACGCTCTACTCAACGTCGCCCCACGATGACCGACATCGCCAAGCTTGCCGGCGTGTCGCAATCCACCGTCTCCCTCGTGCTGAACAACGCGGCGGGCACCAAATTCTCCGATGCCACGCGCGAGAAGGTGCTGAAGACCGCGCACGAGCTCGGCTACCGCTTCCTGCCGCGCGAAGTGGCGATGACGCACAGCGGCGAACGCGACCTGATCGTCTATCTCGCCGACGAAATCTCGACGAGCCCGCACCCGGTCGTCAACATCGACGGCGCACGCGACGCGGCCTATGCGAACGGCAAGCTGCTCGCCGTGTACTCGACGCACGGCAACGTCGACATCGAACGCCAGGTGCTCGACGCGGTGCTCGCGATGCCGAACCTGCTCGGCGTCGTCTATGCGACCGTCTATACGCGCAAGGTCACGCTGCCGGCCGAGCTGCTGCGCGTGCCGGCCGTGCTGCTCAACTGCTATACGACGGACAGCGGGCTGTCGTCGATCGTGCCGGCCGAAGTCGCGGGCGGGCATGCGGCCACCGAATACCTGCTGCGCGCGGGCCACCGGCGCATTGGCTACGTGAACGGCGAACCGTGGCAGGACGCCGCGAAGGATCGCCTGAAGGGCTATCGCACCGCGCTCGCGACGGCCGACATCCCGTTCGCACCGGAGCTCGTGCGCGACGGCGACTGGGGTTCCGATACGGGCTTCGAGCAGACGCTGTCGCTGCTGCGCGAGCCGCACCCGCCCACCGCAATCTTCTGCGCGAACGACCTGATGGCGATCGGCGCGATCGAAGCCGTCAAGCATCTCGGGATGCGCGTGCCCGACGACGTGTCGGTGCTCGGCTACGACGACCAGGAAATCGCGCGGCACACGCACCCGCCGCTGTCGACGATCGTGCTGCCGAACTACGAGCTCGGCCGCTGGGCGGTCGAGATCCTGCTGCAGGAAGAGCAGAACCGCGCGGTCGGGATGCCCGTGCGCCGCCGCGCGATCAAGCTCGACGGGCCGCTGGTCGAGCGCGGATCGGTGCGCACCGTCGAGACGGCCGCGCAATCGGCCAGCGCGTAAGTACCCCGCCGGCCTTCGCCTTCCCGCCGAACACCCCAAGGCGCGGCACGTTTGCCGCCCGCGCGCCTTGCCGCGCGCATACCGCGCCGCCCTTCCCGTCCCGCTTGCCCTTGGCCCCCGCCAGCTTCAGGGTAAACACCATCACCAAATTATTAGTAATAATTTCAAAGCATTTCTATACTTGCGTCGGCATCGGGCAGAACCCCGAGCCGCGACACAGCAACACGACGAGACGGTGACCGGAAGCGAATGCGCGCGAACCCGCCGCGCTGCCCGCTCCGCCCGTCCGCACACCACACGCCTACCGTTCCGCGACGCATCCTGTCCGGACACCGCTGCATCCGCATCGAGTCACCAGTCGTCCGCTTCTCCTCATTCATACGGAGTCCAGAATGACTATCACGTCTCGTCTCAAGCCCGCCGCGCTGGCGGTCGTCGTGCTGCTTGCATCGTGCGGCGGCGATGATTCGTCCGCCCCGTCCGCATCGGCACTCGCCGCGCGTGCGTCCATCGATGCCGCATCGAGCGACAGCGCCGCTGCCGCCAACGCCGCTGCATCCAGCGACTTCATGAACATGGGGCACGGCGGCCCGTCGCATTTCCCGAACCAGCTCGTCACGCTCGGCCTGCCCGGGCCGACGCCCGCGCTACGCGTGTCGTCGCGCGGCGTGCCGCCCTACGCACCGCCGGCACCGCCCGTGGCAACCGACACGCAAACGCTGACGCTCGCCGATTTCGATACGTACGGCCCGGCCTGGACGAGCGGCGGCACCAACACGATCCGGATCGACGGCACGAGCACGGACGGCGCGAAGCTCGTCACGAACGCGCAGCATCCGGCGTACGGCCACGCATCGTACGAAGCGGACGTCACGATCGGCGCACCGGCACCGGGCGCCAATACCGCGAACGCGGGCTTCATCGTGCACGTGACGAACCCGACAGTCGGCACCGACGCGCTGACGGGCTACTACATCGGGCTCGATGCGGTGCGCCACGTGGTGCAGGTCGGCCGCGAGCAGAACAACTGGACCGATTTCATCGACTATCCGGCGCCCGCGGTCGTGCCGGGCAGCACGCATCACCTGAAAGTCGTCACGCGCAACAACGCAATCGAGGTGTATGTCGACGGCACGCAGGTGATCAGCATCAACGACGCAACGAGCGGCCTGACGACCGCGCTGCGCGCGGGTGCATTCGGGCTGCGCCGCTTCGGTGCGAGCGTCGCGTTCAGCAACGTGACCGTCAGCCGCTTTCCGGACGTCGCACCGAAGACCTACGATTTCTCGCGTGTGGTCGGCGCGGTGTACAACCCGTGGAATGCCGTCAACGCGATCGATTTCTGGCAGAACTACGATCCGGCGATCGTCGACCGCGAGCTCGACTACGCGCAGACGTACGGGATGAACACGATCACCGTGTACCTGCACTACCTGAACTGGGTCAACGATCGCGACGCGTTCCTCGCGAAGTTCGACAGCCTGCTCGGGATCGCCGCGCGCCACGGGCTGAAGGTTGCGCCGATCTTCTACGACGACTGCTGGCACGTCGATCCCGCATACGGTCCGCAACCTGCGCCAATCTTCGGCGTGCACAACAGCCGCTGGGTGCAATCGCCCGGGCAGTCGGTCGAGCAGCAGTACCTGCAACCGGTCGCGGCCGGCGCGCCGACCACGTACAAGCAGGATCTGCAGCACTACATCGCCGATTTCGTGTCCGCGCACCGCAACGATCCGCGCATCCTGTACTGGGAACCGATGAACGAGCCCGGCTGCAGCGGCAACGGCACGCTGCAGCCGACGCGCGCGCTGATGATGAACGACGCGCGCATCGCGATCCTGAACGCGGGCGCGACGCAGCCGATCAATTCGCCGAACGTGCAGGAGCCGGAAGGCGACTACTTCTCCGACTTCCATGCCTTCCACCCGTATGCGCTCAATGCGACGACGCCCGACTATTCGCTGCCGCCGAGCCTGCTCGACAGCCTGAATTCGGAAACGCTGCAGCGCGGCTGGCCGGGCGGCCAGGCGGGCCAGACGATGGCCGGCATTGCATCCACCTACGGCGGCAAGACGGGCTTCCTCGTGTGGGAACTGATGATCGGCCGCACGAATACGCGCTTCCACTGGGGGCAGACGGCGTCCGCACCGGCGACCGTCGAGCCGGCGACGCCGTTCCAGGGCACGCTCTACCCCGACGGCCACCCGTGGAGCACGGCCGAGGTGCAGGCGCTCGCGAGCGCATTCAGCTCGCGGCTGCGCGTGCTGAACGCGACGTACTACAACGACACGACGTTCACGACGCCGGTGTTCTCGTCGATCACGCCGCTGGTGGATTTCGACCTGAATACCGAGCGCGGCACCGATTCGCCTGACGCGTCGAAGGGGATGAATGCGACGAACTATGCGATCCGCTGGACCGGCGCGCTCGATATTCCGAAAGCCGACAACTACACGTTCAGCGTGACGAGCGACAACGTCGCGCGCGTGTGGATCGACGGCCGCAAAGTGATCGACAAGGAACAGCCGGGGCTCGCGACCGCGAAGGGCCGGATCCACCTCGCGCAGAAGCGGAACGTGCCGATCCGCGTGGAGTACGTGCATGCGAGCGGGCCGGCCAGCATGCACCTGCAATGGTCGAGCCCGGGTGCGGGCCGCGACAATCTCGTGCGTGTCGCGCAGCGGCCTTTGACGGATGCGCTTGCGCAACAGTAGGCGTTGTTCGCATCAGCGCCCGTGAAGCCGCAACGGCATCACGGGCGTCGACGCAAAACCCGCACGCGTGGTTACTTCAACCGCCCCGACAGGAATTGCCCGAGCCGTTCGCTCTTCGGATTCACGAGAATCTCCTGCGGATTCCCTTCCTCCTCGATCTTGCCCTGATGCAGGAAGATCACGTGATTCGACACGTTGCGCGCGAAGCCCATCTCGTGCGTGACGACGACCATCGTGCGGCCTTCCTCGGCCAGCTTCTGCATCACCTTCAGCACTTCGCCCACCAGTTCCGGATCGAGTGCCGACGTCGGCTCGTCGAACAGCATCACTTCCGGCTCCATCGCGAGCGCACGCGCGATCGCGACGCGCTGCTGCTGGCCGCCCGACAGGTGCGCCGGATACATGCCTTCGACGCGCGACGCGAGGCCGACCTTCTCCAGATACTTGCGCGCGCGTGCGACCGCTTCATCCTTGCCGATCCCGAGCACGGCCATCGGCGCCTCGATCACGTTCTCGAGCACCGTCATGTGCGCCCACAGGTTGAAGTGCTGGAACACCATCGACAGCTTCGTGCGCATCCGCTGCAGCTGCTTCTGGTCGGCCACGCGCAGCGCGCCGTTGCGGTCACGCGTGGTCTGGATCGGTTCGCTGCCGATCGTGATCTGCCCCGAGCACGGCTGCTCGAGGAAGTTGATGCAGCGCAGGAACGTGCTCTTGCCGGAGCCGCTCGAGCCGATGATGCTGATCACGTCGCCGGCCTTCGCCTTCATCGACACGCCCTTCAACACCTCGTTGTCGCCGAACTTCTTGTGCAGGTTGTCAACGGTAAGCTTGTACATGCTGGGTCCTTCCTTGCGAATCTTGCGGATGCGTTAATGGCTGCGCGGCGAGAGGTACGCGAGCCAGCGCGTCTCGAGCTTGCGGAACGCCCAGATGAGCGTGAACACGACGGCGGCGTACAGCACGGCGGCGATGCCGTAGGCCTGGAACGACATGTACGTCGCCGAATTGACGTCGCGCGTGACCTTCAGGATGTCGGGCACGGTCGCGGTGAACGCGAGCGTCGTCGCATGCAGCATCAGGATCACTTCGTTGCTGTAGCTCGGCAGCGAGCGGCGCAGCGCGGACGGCAGGATGATGCGCGTATAGAGCTTGAAGCGCGACATCCCGTAGGCCATCCCGGCTTCGATTTCGCCGGCCGACGTCGCCTTGATCGCACCGGCGAAGATCTCCGTCGCATATGCGCACTCGTTCAGCACGAATGCGAGCAGCGTGCAGTTCATCGCGTTGCGGAAGAACGTGTCGAGCAGCACGTGATCGTGCACGACCTGCAGGCTGTAGATGCCCGTGTAGCACATCAGCAGTTGCACGTAGAGCGGCGTGCCGCGGAACACGTACGTATAGAGCCAGACGGGGCCCGAGATCCAGCGGTTCGACGACGCGCGCGCAATCGCGAGCGGCACGGCGAGCGCGAAACCGAGCGCGATCGACACGACCAGCAGCCACAGCGTGATCGCGAGGCCGCTGAAGCGGTAGCCGTCGGTATAGAGATAGCTTTGCCAGTACTGGCTGACGAGTTCGATCACAGTGCGAGCCTCCGGACACCGACGGAATAACGCTTCTCGAGGTGATGCAGCACGACGTTGGACACCGTCGTGATCGCGAGGTAGATCGCGCCCGCAGCCAGCGTGAAGAAGAAGAAATCGAGCGTGCTCTTGCCTGCGTCCTGCGACGCCTTCACGACGTCGGCGAGGCCGATGATCGACACGAGCGCGGTGGCCTTCACGAGCACCTGCCAGTTGTTGCCGATGCCGGGCAGCGCGAAGCGCATCATTTGCGGGAACAGGATGCGGCGGAACACGCGCCAGCCGCTCATCCCGTACGCGAAGCCAGCTTCGAGCTGGCCGCGCGGCACCGCGAGGAACGCGCCGCGGAACGTCTCGGTGAAGTACGCGCCGTAGATGAAGCCGAGCGTGATGACGCCCGCCACGAACGGATCGATGTCGATCTGGTCCCAGCCGAGCATGTCGGTGAAATTGTTCAGCAGGATCTGGATCCCGTAGAACAGCAGCAGCATCAGCACGAGGTCCGGCACCGCGCGGATCAGCGTCGTGTAGAAGGTGCCGATCGACTTGAGCATGCGGTTCGTCGACAGTTTCGCGCTCGCGCCGATGAGGCCCAGCACGAGCGACGCGGCGAGCGACAGCACCGCGAGCTTCACGGTCTCGACCGTGCCGGCCCACAGCAGCGGGCCAAATCCTTGGAAGATCATATGAGGGATCCAGAACGAGGTGGCTGGATTGTCAATAGCCATTAGCCGCGCATCAAACGATATCTGCGCACAACCTGATGCACCCTGCTCATCAAGTCGGACACGTCACGCGATGCGGGTTGCACCCACGACAGGCGCGGCGCGCGCCACAGCCGGAGCGCGCCGCATGCTTGGTCAGCCGCCGTAGACGTCGAACGCGAAGTACTTCTTCTCGAGCTTCTTGTACGTGCCGTCCTTGATGATGTCGGCGATCGCATGGTCGATCTTCGCCTTCAGGTCGGCGTCGTCCTTGCGCAGGCCGATGCCGGCGCCGTTGCCGAGCGTCTTCGGATCGTCGATGTCCTTGCCGGCGAATTCGAAGTTCGCGCCGCGCGGCGTCTTCAGGAAGCCGATGTCGGCCTGCACCGCGTCCTGCAGCGCCGCATCGAGGCGGCCCGACATCAGGTCCTGGTACACGCCGTCCTGGTTCTGGTAAGGCACGACCTGCACGCCCTTCGGCGCCCAGTAGGCCTTCGCGTAAGTTTCCTGGATCGTACCCTGCTCGACGCCGACCGACTTGCCCTTCAGCGAATCGGCCGTCGGCTGCAGGTTCGCGCCCTTCTTCGTGACGAGGCGCGTCGGCGTATTGAACAGCTTGTCGGAGAACGCGATCTGCTCGGCGCGCGCCGGTGTCATCGACATCGACGACAGCACGCCGTCGAACTTCTTCGCCTTCAGCGCCGGGATCATCCCGTCGAAGTCGTTCTCGATCCACACGCATTTCGCCTTCAGGCGCGCGCAGATCTCGTTGCCGAGATCGACGTCGAAGCCGACGACCTTGCCGCTTGCGTCCTTCGATTCGAACGGCGGGTAGCTGGCGTCGACGCCGAACCGGATCGTCGACCAATCCTTGGCGTGGGCACCGACCGCGATGCAGGCAAGGGCAATACTGAGCGCGAGTTTCTTCATGGCGTTCCTGTCAAAGGCGAACTGGGCAGGGATCCCGTCGGGCGGCGCCGCCGTGAACCCTTCCAACCCGGGGATCGCCCTTCCGGCGACACTCGAAGTTGTACATACAACTTTGCCTTTTCAGGAGGTACGCCAGCAATCCGTGTTTATCACTAGTTGTCGGCGGATTGTTTCACCAACGGCGCTTTTCCTTTAATTTCAATTAACTACGAATTACGAAAAGCTAAACAACAGCTTTCTCCATACGTACTCGCACCGCCACGAGCCGGCTTTCACTTGTCTAGACGTGGCTACGCCGCACCGCGCGGCCCGTCCGCCATCCCGACCGTTTCCAGACCGACCAGCCGGTACCCGAACTGCAGCTCCGTCAGCAGGTGCCGCGGCCGCGCGGGTACCGGTTCGAGCTTCTGCCGCAGGTTCGTCATGTACACGCGCACGTAGTGCGCGCGATCCGCGTCGTGAATGCCCCAGACCTCGGCCAGCAGCTGCCGCGCCGCGACCACGCCGCCGCGCGCGCGGATCAGCGCCGCGAGCAGCCGGAATTCGAGGCGCGTCAGGTGGACGGGCTCGCCGCTCCGAGCGACTTCGTGCTTGCCGAGATCGACCGTCACGTCGCCGAACCGCACGATCGACGACGATTGCCCGTCGGCCGACACGAACGCCGCGCGCCGCAGCTGCGCGCGCGCCCGTGCGAGCAGTTCGGGCACGCCGAACGGCTTGGGCAGGTAATCGTCAGCGCCCGCGTCGAGCGCCGCGACCTTCTCCACCTCCTGCTGGCGCGCCGACAGCACGATCACGGGCACCGTCGACCACTCGCGCAATTCACGGATGAAGGTCTTGCCGTCGTCGTCCGGCAGCCCGAGATCGACGATCACGAGATCGGGCTTGCTGCTCGACGCATACATCCGCGCCTCGCGGGCCGTCGACGCCTCGCAGGTGTCGAGCCCTTCCTGTTCCAGCGCCATCCGCACGAAGCGGCGAATGTCCGATTCGTCTTCGACGATAAGTACGCGCGATCTGATCATGTCCGGCTCTCGTGTTCGATGTCGGGCGGCGCGCCCAACGGCAGACGAATCTCGAACCGCGCGCCGTGCGGATCGAGCGGCACCGCGCGGATCGAGCCGCCGTGCGCGTTGACGATGCTGCGGCACAGCGCGAGCCCGAGCCCCACGCCGCTGATCGACGATTCCTTGCGTTCGCGCTCGAACGGTTCGAACAGCGGCTCGGTGTTGCGCGCGATGAAACCGGGCCCGTCGTCCTCGACGAACACGTACAGCGTTTCGCCGAACACGCGTGCGCGCACCGACACCGCCGCCTCCGCGCCCGCGTATTTCGCCGCGTTGTCGAGCAGGTTCATCAGCACGCGCTCGATCAGCAGCGCGTCGACGTCGATCAGCGGCAGGTCGGCCGGCAAGTCGGCGCTCACGTCGCGGCCGGCCAGCACGCCGGCCGAATGCGCGAGCGCGCTGCCGACGATCTCGTCGAGCATGTGCCACTCGCGATTGAGCCGCACGCCTTCGCTCTGCATGCGCGCGAGATCGAGCAGGTTCACGACGAGCCCGTGCAACGCCTCGGCCTGGTTGCGGATACCGTGCGCAAGCGCGGCCGGCTGCCCTTCCGCCAGACGCTCCGGCTTCTCCAGCGTCTCGGCGAGCCCGCGGATCGCGGTGAGCGGCGTCTTCAGGTCGTGCGACACGGCGGCCAGCAGCGCATTGCGCAACCGTTCGCCTTCGATCCGGACCAGCGTGTGCTGCGCGACGCCGACGTAGTGCACGCGTTCCAGTGCCATCGCGATCGACGAGCACAATGCATCGATCAGGCGGCGATCGTCGGGGTCGGTCGGCACCGGCTGCGCATCGCCGAACAGCACGAGCACGCCGCGGACGCGCATCGGCGCCTTCAGCGGCAGGTATTGCGCGGCCGCGCGTTCGAACGGCGGCATCCCGCAACCGGCAGCGCGTGCGTTCTCGAAGACCCAGCGTGCAGTCGGCACTTCGACGAACCGTGCGTGCTGCGCGGGCATCAGGCGATCGTCCGCATCGGGCAGCACGAGCGCGACGCGGACGCCGAGCAGCGGCGCGATCGTGCCGGTGCAGATCGATGCGATCTGCTCGGTCTCGATCGCGGCCGACAGATCGTGCGCGACGCGCGCGAGTGCGGCCGAGCGTTTCTCGTTCGCCCGCGCGGCGCGTGCCTCCGCGCGCAGGCGGGCCGCGAGCTGGCCGATCGCGAGCGCGACGGCCAGCATCAGCGCGAACGTGAACACGTACTGCGTATCGGACACCGCGAACGACAGCCGCGGCTCGACGAAGAAGAAGTCGAAGCAGCCGACGCAGACGAACGCGGCCCATGCACCGGCCAGCCGGCCGAGCCGCAGCGCGATCAGCACGACGGTCATCAGGAACAGCATCACGACGTTCGACAGGTCGAACACGCGCAGCAGCGCGCTTGCCGCGAGCGTCGCGAGCGCGCAGACGAGCGTGGCCAGCAGCAGCGGCACCACGTACTGCGACACCCAGACATGCGTGCGCGGATGCGCCTCGCGCACCGCCAGCGCGGGCTGCGTGTCGGGCCCGGCGCCCGCGATGCGGTCGGCCATCGCCGCGCATGCGCGCAGCACGCTGCGCCAGCGATCGCGGCCCGCACCGGTTTCCAGCGGCGCCCTCGCCCGTCGATTCGCTTCGTTCACGTCCACATTCACATCCATGATCGCTTCCGGCAATTGAAACGCCGAACGGCCCCGCGCACGCCGCGAAGGCGTGAGCGGGGCCGCGACGGCGCGTTCGGTCAGATAAACGGCGTCAGCAGCATGTCGATCAGCTTGATGCCGATGAACGGTGCGACGATCCCGCCCACCCCGTAGATCAGCAGGTTGCGCCCCAGCAGCTTTTCGGCCGGCTCCGCGCGGTACTTCACGCCTTTCAGCGCCAGCGGAATCAGCGCGACGATGATCAGCGCGTTGAAGATCACCGCCGACAGAATCGCCGACGTCGGGCTGTGCAGGCCCATCACGTTCAACGCGCCGAGCGCCGGATACGTCGCGACGAACGCGGCCGGGATGATCGCGAAATACTTCGCGAGATCGTTCGCGACGCTGAACGTGGTCAGCGCGCCCCGCGTCATGATCATCTGCTTGCCGACCTCGACCACCTGCATCAGCTTCGTCGGGTTGCTGTCGAGGTCGACCATGTTGGCCGCCTCCTTCGCCGCCTGCGTGCCGCTGTGCATCGCGACGGCCACATCGGCCTGCGCGAGCGCCGGCGCGTCGTTGGTGCCGTCGCCCGTCATCGCGACAAGATGGCCCTTCGCCTGGTGCTCGCGGATCAGCCGCAGCTTGTCTTCGGGCGTCGCTTCGGCCAGGTAGTCGTCGACGCCGGCTTCCGCCGCGATCGCGGCCGCGGTCAGGCGGTTGTCGCCGGTGATCATCACCGTCTTCACGCCGACCTTGCGCAGCTCGGCGAAGCGCGCGCCGATCCCGTGCTTGACGATGTCCTTCAGCTCGATCGCGCCGAGCACCGTGGAGCCGTCGGCGACGACGAGCGGCGTGCCGCCGCGCCGTGCGATGTCGTTGACGGCCGTCTCGACCGTTTGCGGAAACACGCCGCCGAGCGCATCGACATGCGCGCGGATCGCGGACGCCGCGCCCTTGCGCACCTGGCGTTCGCCGATATCGAGGCCGCTCATCCGCGTGCGTGCGCTGAACGGCACCGCGATGCTGCCGTCGGCCGCCGACACGTCCAGCGAGAAGCGCTGCTTCGCGAGCGCGACGATCGAGCGCCCCTCGGGCGTCTCGTCGGCGAGCGACGACAGCTGCGCGGCTTCGGCCAGCGCACGTTCGTCCACGCCCGGCGCCGGCCGGAACTGCACGGCCTCGCGGTTGCCGAGCGTGATCGTACCGGTCTTGTCGAGCAGCAGCACGTCGACGTCGCCGGCCGCCTCGATCGCACGGCCCGACGTCGCGAGCACGTTCGCGCGCATCATGCGGCTCATCCCCGCGATGCCGATCGCCGACAGCAGCGCGCCAATCGTCGTCGGGATCAGGCACACGAGCAGCGCGATCAGCACGGTCAGGCTCACGGCCGAGCCCGATGCGTTCAGCAGCACGCTGAACTGCGAGAACGGCAGCAGCGTCACGCACACGAGCAGGAAGATGATCGTCAGCGCGACGAGCAGGATCGTCAGCGCCACTTCGTTCGGCGTCTTGCCGCGCTTCGCGCCTTCGACCATCGCGATCATCCGGTCGAGGAACGCTTCGCCCGGTTGCGCGGTGATCTTCACGATGATCCAGTCGGACAGCACGCGCGTGCCGCCCGTCACCGACGAGAAATCGCCGCCCGACTCGCGGATCACCGGCGCGGATTCGCCGGTAATCGCCGACTCGTCGACCGAGGCAACGCCGTCGATCACTTCGCCGTCGGCCGGAATCGTGTCGCCCGCCTCGACGAGCACGATGCTGCCGGCCGCGAGCTCATCGCTCGGCACGCGATGGCTCGTGCTGCCGAATTGCTTCGGCTCGTCGAGCACCTTCGCGTACACGCGCTTGCGCGCCGCGCGCAGCGCATCGGCCTGCGCCTTGCCGCGCCCTTCGGCCAGCGCCTCGGCCGCGTTCGCGAACAGCACGGTGAACCACAGCCAGCACGCGACCGCGAAGATGAAGCCGGCCGGCGCGTCGGCGGTGCCAGTCAGCGCCTGCAGCCACAGCACGGTCGTGACGATGCTGCCGAGATAGACGACGAACATCACCGGGTTCTTCAACTGCACCTGCGGCGCGAGCTTGCGGAACGCTTCGCGCACCACGGCCGTCCAGCGCATCGGCGGCACGGCGCCGACCGGCATGGCCGCCGGGTTGATCGGGGTTTCGATATGGGACATGAGTGACTCCGTGGTTCCTGCTATTGCTTCGCGCCGGCCGCGTGGCCGAACGCGCGGTCGAGCGCGAGGTTCAGGTCGAGCACGCGCACGCGCGGTTCGCCGAGCACGCCGAGCTGGCGCGGCGAGGCGATGCGGTCGACCAGCGTCGCGACCTGCGCGGCATCGACGCCGCGCGCATGGGCAACGCGCGCCGCCTGCAGCCGCGCGTTCGCGACCGAGATCTCGGGATCGAGCCCGGACGCGGACGCGGTGACGGCGTCCGCCGGTACCGGCGTACCGTCGGCGAGCGAGTTCTCCTGCCGGTACGCACGCACGCGCTGCGCGATGTCGGCGAGCAGCTTCTTGCTGGTCGCGCCCTGGTTGCTGGCGCCGCTGCCGGCCGCGTTGTACGGCTGGTCGACCGTCTTCGACGGATCGGCCGGATCGGTGCCGACCGTCGCGCTCGGCCGCGCATGGAAGTAGCCGGCTCGCGTGAATTGCTGCCCGATGACTGCCGAGCCGATCGTCGTGCCGTTCTGCTGCACGAGGCTGCCGCGCGCCTGCGCCGGAAACAGCACGTTCGCGACGCCCGTGGTGAGCAGCGGATATGCGAGGCCCGTCACGAGCATGAACAGCACCGACGATGCGATCACGGGCCGCACGAGGCCGCGCGTCGCCGCGCCGAACGAAGAACCGGGTGCCGGCGCGGCGGCGGCCGCTGCCTGGCGATTGCCTTGAATCATGATGTTTCCCTCAGAACAGTTGGCCGCCCGACATCAGCAGGTGCTCGACGACCGGGCCGAGCGCGAGCGCGGGCAGGAACGTGAGACCGCCGACCACCAGGATCACGAACACCAGCAGGCCGGCGAACAGGCCCGTCGACGTCGACAGCGTGCCCGCGCTTTCCGGTACGCCCTTCTTCGCGGCGAGGCTGCCCGCGACCGCGAGCATCGGCAGCAGCGTCAGGTAGCGGCCGATCAGCATCGCGAAGCCGATCGTCGTGTTGAAGAACGGCGTGTTCGCGTTCAGCCCTGCGAACGCGGAGCCGTTGTTGGCCGTGCCCGACGTGTACGCGTACAGCACCTCGCTAAAGCCGTGCGGGCCGAGGTTCGCGAGGCTATCCATCGTCGAGTGCAGCATCGCGGCCAGCGCGGTGAAGCCGAGGATGCTGAACGGGTGCGCGAGCACCGCGAGCATCACGAACTTCATCTCGCGCGCCTCGATCTTCTTGCCGAGGAATTCCGGCGTGCGGCCGATCATCATCCCGACGAGGAACACCGTGAGGATCGCGAACGTGAACAGGTTGATCAGCCCGACGCCGTCGCCGCCGAACACGTTGTTCAGCATCATCTGCGCGATCGGCACGAGGCCGCCGAGCGGCGTCAGCGAGTCGTGCATCGCGTCGACCGAACCGGTGGTCGCCGCCGTCGTGACGGTTGCGAACAGGCTCGTCTGCGCGATGCCGAAGCGCATTTCCTTGCCTTCCATGTTGCCGCCCGGCTGCGCGGCGCTCATCTGCTGATCGACGCCGAGCCCGGTGAGCAGCGGATTGCCGTGCTGCTCGGCCGAATAGATCACGGCGAGGAAGCCGACGAACATCACGACGAATGCGCCGAGGAGCACCCAGCCCTGGCGGCGCCGGCTGATCATCGTGCCGAGCGTATAGGTCAGCGCGGACGGGATCAGCAGCATCGACAGCATGTGCAGCGTGTTCGTGAGCGGCGTCGGGTTCTCGAACGGATGAGCGGCGTTCATGCTGAAGAAGCCGCCGCCGTTCGTGCCGATGTGCTTGATCGATTCGAGGCTCGCGACGGGCCCCATCACGATCTGCTGGCGCGCGCCTTCGAGCGTGGTCGCCCACGCGTCGGCGGCGAGCGTCTGCGGCATGCCCTGCCATACGTACACCAGCGCCATCGCGAAACTGAGCGGCAGCAGCACGCGATAGGTCACGCGCGTGAAGTCGACCCAGTAGTTGCCGATGTCCGCCGCGCTCTTGCGGCTCAGCCCGCGGATGAAGCCGCCCGCGGCCGCGACGCCGGTCGCCGCGCTGACCACCATCAGGAACGTGATGACGGCCATCTGCGAGACGTTCGACAGGCTGCTCTCGCCCGCATACGCCTGCCAGTTCGTGTTCGTGATGAACGACGCGGCCGTGTTGAACGCGAGGTCGGGGCTTTGCGACGCGCGCTGCAGCGCATCGAACGGCAGCACGTCCTGGATGCGCAGCAGCAGGTAGCCGAGCAGCATCATCCCGGCGTTACTGAGCAGCAGCACCATCCCGTAGCGCTGCCACGACATCGCTTCGTCGGGGTTCACGCCAAGCAGCGCATAGGTACGGCGTTCGACCCACGCGTGGCGCGGGCTCGTGAAGGCGTGCGCGAGCCATTTCCCGACGACGGGCACCAGCGCCAGCATGATCGCGAGAACGATCGCGAATTGAATGAGATTGTTGAACATGTCGACGCTCGCTCAGATCCGGTCGAGGCCGGTGATGAAACCGGCCGTCAATGCAAAGAACGCGAGCGTGAAAAAAATGAAAAGCAGATCGCTCATGACATTCACCGATATTTTCGAATTCCTGTTGAATCGCGCCGATCAATACCGCTCGGGCTTGATCAATGCATGAAACAGATAGATAAAGAGCGCGAGCGACAACGCGCCGGTGATCCACAACATGGCTTTCCCCTTTTTTCGTATGCGCGGCAACGCCGCGCGACCGTCGGCGCAGCGGGCCCTGCCGTATCGGCGCAGGCCCGGATGACGCCCCCATGCTCATCTGGCGGATGGGATGCGACAGTGTAGAAATCCGCGTATCAAAGCGGTGTTCAATTTCCTTGCAGGGAATAAAAAAGCTGTAAAGACGGCAACCGGCCGGCGCGCGTTTTTATGCATTCTTTTCAGGGCCGGTGCGAGTCTATACACCGTATCGCCACCGCGATTCTTAAACTGGGCGCCATGTCCAAGACGAGCTTTCCGCGGTGCGGAGCTCGATGCGTGCCGGGGGATGAAAGCATGAAACCGACCAGAACCGAATCCGCTGCTTCACGCGATCTGCCGCCCGTCCGCTCGCGGCGCAGGCTCCCTGCAGACGAACTCGTGCTGCTGTCGATCCGTGTCGAATCGGACAACCTCGCGGCCGTGCGCCGCCGGCTGCATCAGGCCGTCGGCGCCGCGCTCAATTTCTACACGGCCGCGATCGACAACCGTACCGGGCGCGCATGCATCGAGCTCGAAGTCGCGCGGTCGCAAGCATCGCCCGCGATCCTGTCGATCCTCCGCCTGCTGCCGGCCGCCGAATTCGGCACGATCCGCCTGCTGCAGCACTAGCCGGCGTTCACCGCCGCCGCGCGTGACACGTGACACGCGTCACACGCGCCCCCTTTCATCGATTCGAACGCGCGTGCCCGCACAGACACGCGCGGCGAATCGTCGTTCCCGTCGCAACGGGCCTTTCCAGGAAGCACACGCAATGAAAAAAGCAGTCGTCGGTACCCTCTCCCTCGCCTTCTTCGGCGCCGCCGCGCACGCGCAAAGCAGCGTCACGCTCTACGGGATGCTGGATGCCGGTATCGCCTATACGAACAACCAGTCGGGTAAAAGCGCGTGGCAGCAAGGCAGCGGCCTGCTGTCGAATACGGTCTTCGGCCTGAGCGGCAACGAGGATCTCGGCGGCGGCCTGCATGCGCTGTTCCGCCTCGAGAACGGTTTCAACCTGAACAACGGCACGCAGTCCTACAAGAACACGATGTTCGGCCGCCGTGCGTACGTCGGCCTGCAGAGCGACCGCTACGGCGCGCTGACGCTCGGCCGCCAGTACGACGCGGTGGTCGACTATCTCGGCCCGCTCGCGATGGCGAACAACGGCGACGGCAACAACCTCGCGTCGCATCCGTTCGACAACGACAACATCGACGATTCGTTCTACATCGACAACGCGGTGAAATACACGAGCCCGACGCTCGCCGGCTGGCAGTTCGGCGGCCTGTACGGGTTCAGCAACGCGGCCGGCGGCTTCGCAAACAACCGCGCGTACAGCGCGGGCGTGTCGTATGCGAACGGGCCGGTCAGCCTCGGCGCCGCGTACCTGCAGCTCAACCGCGGCGGGCTGACGGCCGGCGGTGCGCTGTCGACCAACGACGCGCCGAACTTCCCGGCCGTGCGCCAGCGCGTGATGGGCGCCGGCGGCAGCTACGCATTCGACCGGCTGACGGTCGGCGCGCTGTGGACGCATTCGATGTTCGACGAAACGGCCGCCTCGTCGCTGCCCGGCGCGCTGAATGCGCTGCGCTTCGACAACTACGAGGTCAACGCACGCTATGCGCTGACGCCGGCCGTCTCGCTCGCGGGCGCCTACACGTTCACCGACGGCCGCTACGACGACGCAGCCGGCAGCCACCGGCCGAAATGGCATCAGGTGACGCTGATGGCCGGCTACGCACTGAGCAAACGCACCGACGTGTATGCGGAAACCGTGTACCAGCACCAGTTCGGCGTGCCGTCCGGCGCGACGCTCGGGTTCGCGAACGTGACGGGGCTCGCGGCTTCGTCGACGAACACGCAGGTGGTCGCGACGGTCGGCATCCGGCATCGGTTCTGACCGCGCGCCGGCCGTCGCAGGCCGGCCGCTCTGTGCAATCCCGCATGGACGCGCGCCGGCCGAACAGGGATCATTCGGGGAATCCGGGCCCGCTCGCCCGCGAAACCGGTACACTCGGCGCCGGGCGCGCGCCGGATCGGCATTCGGCAGCGGGCCGCCGCCGACTCTGGAATCGCGATCCCATGACCACACCGATCTATCAGGAAATCAAGGACTTCATCCTCGCCCGCATTCATGCCGGCGAGTGGGCGGAAGGCGACCAGGTGCCGTCGGAGAACGAACTCGCGCGCGAATTCAACGTCGCGCGGATGACCGTCAACCGCGCGCTGCGCGAACTGACGGCCGAACAGGTGCTCACGCGCACGCGCGGCTCGGGCACGTATGTCGCATCGCCGAAGTACGAATCGACGCTCGTCGCGATCCGCAGCATCTCGGACGAAGTCGCCGCGCGCGGCCACGGCTACCGCGCGCAGGTGCTGCAGGTCGGCGCGGCCGTCGCCGATGCGAAGCTCGCCGACGAACTGCGGCTCGACACCGGCAGCCCGATCTTCCATTCGCGCGTGCTGCATTTCGAGAACGACACGCCGGTGCAGCTCGAGGAACGCTGGGTCAATCCGGCCTGCGCGCCCGAATATGCGTTGCAGGACTTCACGACGACGACGCCGAACCAGTACCTGACGCGCGTCGCGCCGCTGCAGCGCGTCGAATACCGGATCGAGGCCGCGATGCCCGACGCCGAAACGCGCCGCCACCTGACGATGGACGACCGCGAGCCGTGCCTGCTGCTGCATCGGCGCACGTGGTCGCAGGGGATGGTCGCGTCGGTCGCCAATCTGTGGCACCCGGGCAGCCGTTACCGGTTCACCGGGCATTTCTGATGCCGATGCGCGGGTTCACCGCGCGGCGGCGCGCCCCCATCGCTCGATCGCGCTGACGGCCAGCGTCAAACCGTCCTCCTGCGCGATGCGCGTGCCGAGTTCCGTCGCACGCGCCTTCGTCTCGCTGCGATCAGCAAACGCGATGGCACGCGCCAACACTGCAGCCTCCATACGCCGCCCCGCCACGGGTGCATCGGCGACACCCAGTCGCTGCAACCGGTTCGCCCAGAAGAACTGATCGCCCGCGAACGGCACGACGACCGACGGAATGCCGGCCCGCGCAGCCGAATGCGTGGTGCCCGACCCGCCGTGATGAATCGCCATCGATACGCGCGGGAACAGCCAGTCGTGCGGCGTGTCACCGATCACGCGAACCTGTGCCGGCAGCATCGACGCGTCGATACCGCTCCAGCCCGGATAGAACAGTGCGCGCCGGCCGGCGAGCGCATCGGTCAGCGCGTCGACCATGGCTACCCGGTCGAAGCCGGCCATGCTGCCGAATCCGATGTACACGGGCGGATCGCCCGCTTCGAGAAACGCCGACAGCTCGGGCGGCGGCGCCCATGCACGCGCATCGATCCGCCACTGGCCGCATGCCTGCACATTCTCCGGCCAGTCGACCGGGCCGGACAGCAGCGCCGGCGACACACCATAAAGCATTGGATGATCGGTCCACACATGCTTGCGCGGCGGCAACCCGCACACGCTGCCGCGCGCCACGTTCGTCGACTTCCTGAACGCCTGCCACAACAGCGCATTCACGAACCGGTGGCTCGCGCGATTCAGCCAGCGCGGCAACTTTCCCGGCGGCAGGAACGGCGACGCGAATCCGGCGGTCGGCGTGATCGGAATCATGCCGGTGCCGATCGCAGGTACACCGCGATACTCGGCGACCGACAGCCCGACGAACGACGCAAGCCCCGACACGAGGATCGCGTCGCAACCGGCCGACGCATCCGCGACTTCGCGCATCCACGCCGCCGTGTTCGCATTCGCGATCGCCGCGAGCGCCTTCGACGTGTCGGTGAAGCCACCACGCCCGCGCACCGCATCGGCCAGCGCGCCGTCCGGCGCGATCGCGCGGCGGATGTCGCCGGACAACGGTGCCGACGGCACGCCGAGCGCGGCAGCGGCCCCGAGCGTCGCCGCGTCGGCAAGCAACCGGGTGTCGTGGCCGGCGTCCAGCAGCGCGCGGCCCAGCGCCGCGAGCGGACGCGTGTCGCCTTCGGTGCCATAGGTGGCAATGACGAACTTCATGCACGACTCCTCGCACGACGGAAGCAGGTGGATTCTCAAAAATGCACGTCGTATACTAATGCAATTCGTACATTTTCAGCCAATCCCCCGCCATGACGATTCAGACCGACGATCCGGGCCGCCGTGCACGCAAACGCATCCAGATGCTCGCGCATCTCGCCGCCACCGCTGCGCGCCTGTTCGATGCGCACGGCTACGAGGCCGTCACGATGGAGCAGATCGCCGCCGAGGCCGATGTCGCGAAGCGCACGCTGTACAACCACTTTCCGACGAAGGAAGCCGTGCTCGCGCACTGGCTCGAAGGCGAACTCGCGCGCGATCTCGCACATCTGCAGCACGACGTCGCGCGGCGCAAGACCTTCGCGTCGCGCATCGGCTGCGTGCTCGACGCGTCGGCCGCATGGTGCGAACAGCATCCCGCGTACCTGCTCGCGTACCTGCGGCACCGGCTCATGAGCATCGGTGCAGTCGAACCGGACAGGAGTGGACAGAACGGCAGCGACATCGCGCTGGTGTGGCAGCAACTGATCGTCGCGGGGCAACAGGCCGGCGAACTGAACGGCACGCTGCAGGCGGATCAGCTCGCCACCTGGTTCCATCACCTGTATCTCGCGGCGATGCTGCGCTGGCTGACCGTGCCGGGGTTGTCGCTGAAACGGGAGTTCCAGTCGGTCGCGAAGCTGTTCATCGAAGGCGCGGAAGCGAAGCGCTGAGCAACGCCCGCGTTCACCTCAGGCAGTCACACGCTCGTACGCTTACAAGCGCCCGAGCACGACCGCGAGCAGCGAGCGCCCGAAACGGGCGACCGCCGCGCCGCATGTCACCCACGCACGCTTCATTTTTTCGGTGTCGCGTTCGCCGCCCGCGCACCGCGTTGCGCGGCAGCGTCACCGCCCGACGGCCATTGCGTCTCGTCGAGCAGCCGGTCGAACAGCCTGGCGCGCTCGTCGTCCGACAGCGGACACAGCCCGAACATCGCCGATAGCGCGAGCCCCCATGCGGCCTTCCATCGCAGCAGCGCGAGATCGGGATCGCCCGATTCGGCCGCCATCCGCTTCACGTTCTCGGCATCGGTTTCCCGCACCTTCTGCAACGGCGCGGGATCCTCGACGAGCGCCGCCATGATCGCGAGCGCCGCCGACGGCTGCTGGTCGATCACTTCACGCATCGTCGCGATCTGCGCGGACAGCGTCGGCTGCGCTTCGCGCGGATCGCGCGCGGCCAGATAGTCGCGCTGGAAGCGTTGGTAGGTGTCCTGCTGATGTTCCATCAGCGCGTTCAGCACGTCGCCTTTCGTGCGGAACTGATGCATCAGGCCGCCCTTGCTGATCCCGCTTTCGCGCGAAATCGCATCGAACGTGAGCTTGCCCGGACCGTCGCGCTCGAGAATCGCGAGCGCCGCCTGGATCGCGGCAGTGCGCGTTCGCTCGGAACGCGTCGGGTTATCCATGAACTGTCCCCGGTATGGAGTGAGGCCATGCGACCGCGGCGTACCGTTGCGATCGCATGAAAGAAGTGCGCGGAGTCTATCACAAACAAACCGCCTGGTCGGTTTACATCCGGAAATGGCGGTGCTACGATCGGCTCCCGCATCGGCCCCGGCCGGATGACGGGCACGTCGCGCACGGCATGGTGCGACGCGAGCGCCATCTGCAGCCTGGCTTTCCGGCCGATGACTGCTACCGGATGGCCTGTCGTCCCCGATCTTCATGCGGTTATTGCGCCCCACAAACAAACCGTCTGGTTGGTTTTTTCATAAACCCGAGCGGCGATGCCGCCCTGTTGCACGACCCTTCGCACCGGCTCCACCGGCGCGAATCCCGACCCGGAGAGTCAGATGAACCGATCGATCAAGCCCAACCACCTGCTCAATGCCGCGCTTTGCGTCGCACTCGCCGGATGCGCCGGCGTCCAGCCTGTCCGCTACAGCGGCATCGAATCGTCGCCGTACCTGCGCAGCGATCCGCAGGACAAGTCGGGCCGCGTGCCCTATCGCTACGCGCTGCCGGCGGACTGGCGCCCCTACCGGAAGCTGATCCTCGACCCGGTCGCGATCTATCGCGGCACCGATCATCAATTCGGCAACCTGACCGACCAGGACAAGTCGACGCTCGCCACGTACATGAGCGACACGTTCGCGAAGAAGCTCGGCAAGCGCTTCGAGCTGACGAGCACGCCGGGCCCCGACACGCTGCGCGTAAAGCTGACGCTGACGGGCGCCGTCACGACGACGACGTTTGCCGGCGCCTTCGCGCATTTCGATCTCGCAGGCAACGTGTACAACGGCGTGCAGGCGATCCGCGGCCGCGAAGGCGCGTTCACGGGTTCGGTCATCTACGCGGTCGAGATCCGCGACGCGTCGACGAACCGGTTGATCAACGCATACGTGACGAAGCAGTATCCGAATGCGATGAACATCGGCGCGAGTTTCGGCGCGCTCAGCGCGGCAAGGACCGGCATCGACAAGGGTGCCGATGCGCTCGTCGCACAATTCGACTGAAGCCTGCCGGCGTACGTTGGCACGTGTCGCACAGATGCGTGCGGGGTGGCCGCGGGCGGCGATCTTCTGGCTCGTTCCGCTCGCGGCCGCTGCGTGCTGTCTCGCATGGGGTGCGTCGCTGCTCGGCAGCCGCGGCCCGACGATCACGATCGCATTCGCGACCGCCGACGGACTCGAAGCCGGCCGATCGACGCTGCGGCTGCGCAACGTCGAAATCGGTCGCGTCACGCGCGTTCGTGCAGCGCGCGGACAGCCGGGTGTCGTGATCAATGTCCGGCTGGACACCGACGCGCGCGCACTGGCGGTGGCGGACACGCGCTTCTGGATCGTGCGGCCGCGCATCGGGCCCGGTGGCCTGTCGGGTCTCGACTCGGTGCTGTCCGGTTCATACCTCGCGGCCACCCTCGGCCGTTCGCACGAACCGCGCACGCGTTTCACCGGGCTCGATGCGCCGCCCGTGACCGAGGACGGCGGCCGGCATTACACGCTGCGCGCGACCTCGCTCGGCTCGGTCGCAACCGGTTCGCCGGTCTACCACCGGCGCGCACGCGTCGGCCAGGTGACCGGCCATGCGCTCGATGCAGACGGACACGGCGTATCGATCGACGTATTCATCGCCGCGCCGTTCGATCGCCACGTCGATGTCGATACGCGCTGGTGGCAGGCCGGTGGCCTCGGCCTGCGGCTCGACGCAGGCGGCATGCAACTCGACACGCCGTCGATTGCCGCGCTGCTCGCCGGCGCGCTCGCGTTCGGGTCACCGCCCGGACGCGCATCGACCATCGCAGCACCGGAAGGCACACGCTTTCGCGTCGCCGACAACGAAATCGACGCGATGCGCACGCCGAATGCACCGGCCGCGCCGGTGGTGATGCGTTTCGACCGCTCGCTGCGCGGCCTCGCGGTCGGTGCGCCGGTGGATTTTCGCGGTATCGAACTCGGCAACGTGACGGCCGTCGGCACCGAATACAACGCCGCACGCGGCGACGTCACGATGCGCGTGACGATGGCGCTCTACCCCGATCGTCTCGGGCAGCGCTATCGCGACGTGCTCGGCAACGGCGACACCGACGCCGGCAGGGCATTGCTGCGCACGCTCGTCGCACGCGGTTTGCGCGGCCAGTTGCGCATCGGCAATCCGATTGCGAACCGGTCGTATGTCGCGCTCGACATGTTCCCGCACGCGCCGCCTGCATCGGTCGACACGACCCGCGAACCGATTGCACTCCCGACCGTGCCCGGCACGCTCGACGTGCTGCGCGACCAGATTGCCGACATCGTCGGTACGGTTTCCCGATTGCCGCTCGACCGGATGGGCGCGCACCTGAACGCCGCGCTCATGAACACCGATGCGCTGTTCGCACGACTCGATACCGAACTCGCGCCGCAAACGCGCGATGCGCTGCGCACCGCACGTGGGGCATTCATGACTGCGCAGACCATGCTTCGACAAGAGGGTGCGAACGCATCGAACGTCCGCCGCACGCTGACGCAATTTGCGCGTACATCGAGCGCACTGCGCGTATTGGCAGACGATCTGGAACAACATCCGGAATGGTTGCTGCCGAACGGTTCAGGCGTCACGCGGCCGGATCACGTACCGCATCCGGCACGTACGGCGCGGTAAATGCGTCGCGCGACGCACACACATTATTACGACGAACGCACGCACCGCATGCCAAATTTCCCGCGCAGCAGTATGCTGATGACGTACGGCGGCGCACTGTGCATCGGGTAATCCCTTCGTTCGCACGTGATCGCGCCGCCGTCGCGACCGCAATCATGCGTTGCAAGGAGGGTTGTGATGGCTACCACGCATCAGCACTTCCACCTCGAACTACGGCACGCCACCGCGCCGACTTACTTCATCAGTTACCTGTTCCCCGCCTTGCTGTTCGTGTACGAACTGTTGCGCGTCGGCCAGTGGATCCGCGATCACGGGATGCAATTCGCCGCGTTCAAGCAGATGGGCTACGAGTATCTGCTGATGCTGCTGTTCGTCGGGTTACAGATCGTCGTCGAGGCGATCTTCCTGCTCGGCGCCGCGATGCGCCGCGACAATCGCGACTTCGAGCACCGGCTGCCGAACGTCATGCTCGGCATCGGCTGCTCGATCGCGGTGCTCGCGCTCGATCTCGCGATCCAGCTGTCGTTCTGACGGCGGGCGGGCCCTGCCCGCCGGTTGCCGGGCGCTCAGGCGCCCGCGTCGCGCACGCACGTCGCGATGGCGGCCAGCACGTCGTCCGTCCGCTCGCGGTGCGGCATGTGCCCGCATTGGGCGAGCAGCAGGAACGACGACGGCCCCGCGACGCGCGCGGCGATCCGCTTCGGATGCACGTCGGACCCGTATTCGTCGTCTTCGCCGTGAATCGCGAGCGTCGCGCATTGCACGCGCGGCAGCTCGTCATCAAGATTCCAGTCGCTGAACGCCGGCGACAGCCACGTGTCGACCCAGGCGCGCAGCACCCATTCGGCCTTGTCGCCGTGATAGCGCGCAAGCCGCCCGAGTTGCCCCGGCTCATCGAACTGCTGTCCTGCATCGCGAATGCCGGCCAGCGTGCGATCCTCGACGAACGCCTGCGCAGCAACCGTCACGAGTGCGCGACAGCGATCCGGATAGGCGGCCGCACAGCCCACCGCCATCCCGCCGCCGACGCTGTGCCCGAACACGACGAACGTATCGACGCGCAGTTGTTCGAGCACCGCAGCGAACGCATGATCGGCCTCGTCGCGCACGAACGTCGTGCCGAGCTTCCCCGGATGACGATCCGAGCGGCCGAAGCCGAGGCGGTCGTATGCAATCACGTCGCGCTGCGTGGCACGCGCGAGTTGCTCGGGAAAGTCGCGCCACAGATCGACGCAGCCGAGCGAATCGTGCAGCAGCACGATGGGCGCTGTCGCGTCGTGCGCCGCACGCGCACGCCAGCGTTTCGCAAAGAGACGTCCTTGCGGCGTCCCGACGGTTGTCTCCTCGGTCACGATATCGGTCATGTGTCGGTCGTCTGCGTGAAAGCGGCCGCACACAGGCGGCCGCATCGAATCGGGACATGGTGGCCTGCCGGCGCGCGCAGCGTCAAGCAAGCCCCTACGGCCCGCGCGTTCATTCGGGCTGCGGCGGCAGGTACTCCATCTGCGCTTCGTCGTATAGCCGGTAGATCAGCGCCTGCATCGCGCGGATGTCCTCCGATTCGTCGAGCATCCGCATGCTCATGATGATCGGCGACACGAGGTTCGGATCGTCGAGCGGCTTGTAGCTGATGTCGTCGCGCTTCAGCCCGTACACGCTGTGCGGCACGACCGACACGCCCTCACCCATCGCAACCAGGCCGAGCGCGATCTGCAGTTCGCGCGTCTCGTAGATCCTGCGCGGCTGCAACGCACGATCGTGGAAGGCCGCGAGCACCTGGTCCGCGTAGCTCGGGCGCGGCGCCTTCGGGAAGATGATCAGCGTGTCGTTGACGAGATCGTGCAGCGACAGCACGGGCTTCGCGCTGTCGAGCACATGGCCGACCGGCAGCGCGACGATCATCCGCTCCTCCCGCAGCACGACGCGCCGCACGCTCGGATCCTCGTGACGGATGCGCCCGAACCCGACGTCGATGCGTCCTTCCTTCAGCGCCTTGATCTGGTCCATCGTCGACATCTCGTGCAGGCTCAGCTCGACGGCCGGATATTCGCTGCGAAAGCGCCGGATGATCTTCGGCAGCATCCCGTACAGCGTCGAACCGACGAAGCCGACCGACATGCTGCGCTCGATCTTGCCGACCCGCTTCGTCATCGATTCGAGTTCGGTCGTCTGCGCAAGCAGCTGCACCGCATGCGAATAGAAGAAGCGCCCCGCGTCGGTCAGCTTCAGCGGCCGCGCGTTGCGCTCGAACAGCGGCACGCCGAGCGCCTCCTCGAGCTGCTGGATCTGCCGGCTCAGCGGCGGCTGTGCGATATGCAGCCGTTCCGCCGCCCGCGTGAAATTCCGCTCTTCGGCCACCGCGACGAAGTAGCGGAGGTGTCTCAACTCCATGTTCGATGCCTCCCGGACAGCGATCCGGCGCAAACCGCGGCCGGATGATGTCGTCACGATACCGCAGGCGGCGCACATCGCGCCGCGTAAAGCAAAACGGGAAGCCCGCGAGCTTCCCGTCGTTTCATCGCCGCCGCAGCGCGGCGGCATCGCGACCGCGCGTCACCCCTCGGTCGCGTAGAGCGCGTCGCGCTGCTCATGGCTCAGCGAGTCGAGCGGCACGTCCGGCAGCTGGTAGCAGATCATCGTGCCGTACAGCTCGGCGAGGCAGTTGCTGCCGGCGTCCAGCGCGTAGCCGTCCTCGCCGTCCGGCGCCGGCGGGTACACTTCGCGCCACGCGTTGATCGCGGCTTCGATTCGCACGATGGAAACGGGTCCGGCCTTCCGCTCGGCGGGTGATGCGCTCATGGATTCCTCTGGGTTGCGCGCTCCGCGGGCCGTGCCGGCCCGGATGGAACGATGAAAACGCCGGACATGTCGCCGGCCGTCGCGCGCCGCGCACGCCGGATGCCGATCCGCGCTGCGCCTGTCGCGCCGGCCGGGCCGTGGCCCGGTAGGGTCGGGCAATATAACCGGCTTTGACCCCGTGCAGGCAAAAGCCGGGCAAAAAAAACGGGAAGCGCGCGGCTTCCCGTTGTTTCGTCGACCGTCGCGCGGCAGCCTGCCGCGCCCGCGTCAACCCGCGGTTTCGCGGTTCGCCACCGGCTGCCGCTGCGCGCCGCGGCTCGCGGCGATCCACGGTGCGATTTCCATGTCTTCGTAGCGCACGAAGCGGCTCTTCTTCAGGAACCGGAAGCCGAGCCACACCACGAGGAACAGCGGAATGCCGACATAGGTCGCGGCCACGCCGGCCCAGTCGATCCGGTTCGCGAGGAACGCCTGGTAGTCCTGGCCGAGCGCGATCACGAGGCACAGCACGAACGCGAACAGCGGTCCGAACGGGAACCACTTCGACTGGTACGGCAGCTGGTCGAGCGAATAACCCTGCTTCACGTAACCCTTGCGGAACCGGTAATGGCTGACCGCAATGCCGAGCCAGGCGATGAAGCCCGTCATCCCCGACGTGTTCAGCAGCCACAGGTAGACGGTCTTGTCGCCGTACAGCGACGTGAAGAAGCACAGCGCGCCGACCGCGGTGGTCGCGTACAGCGCATTGCGCGGCACGCCGCCCGACGACAGCTTCGCGAATATCTTCGGCGCGCGGCCTTCGGTCGCGAGGGTATAGAGCATCCGCGTGGACGCATACATGCCCGAGTTGCCGGCCGACAGCACGGCCGTCAGGATCACCGCGTTCATCACGCCGGCCGCGAACGCGAGGCCTGCGTGGCGGAACACGAGTGTGAACGGGCTCACGCCGATGTCGGTCACGTCCGTCTTCAGCAGGTTCGGGTCGGTGTAGGGAATCAGCACGCCGATCACGAAGATCGCGAACACGTAGAACAGCAGGATCCGCCAGAACACCTGACGCACCGCGCGCGGGATCGTCGTGCGCGGGTTTTCCGATTCGCCGGCCGCGACGCCGATCAGCTCGGTGCCCTGGAACGAGAAGCCCGCGATCATCGCGACGCCCATCAACGCCGGCAGGCCGCCCGCGAACGGCGCGTCGCCGATCGTCAGGTTGCCCCAGCCGTTGCTCGGCGCGCCCTTCAGAATGCCGAAGATCATCAGCAAGCCGACGCCGATGAACGCGACGACGGTGACGACCTTGATCAGCGCGAACCAGTATTCGGCTTCACCGAAACCGCGCACGGTGAGCGCATTGAGCAGGAACATCACGCCGAGGAAAGCCGCGCTCCACCACACGCCCGGCACGTCCGGAAACCAGTAATGCATCACGAGCTGCGCGGCGACGAGCTCCACCGCGATCGTCACGGCCCAGTTGTACCAGTAGTTCCAGCCGAGCGCGAAGCCGAAGCCTTCGTCCACGTATTTCGCGCCGTAGGTCGCGAACGAACCCGACACCGGCATGAACGCGGCCATCTCGCCTAAGCTCGTCATCAGGAAGTAGACCATCAGGCCGATCAGCATGTAAGCGACCATCGCGCCGCCGGGGCCGGCCTGCGAGATCGACGCGCCGGACGCGACGAACAGGCCCGTACCGATCGAGCCGCCGATGGCGATCATCGTCAGGTGGCGCGCCTTCAGCGCGCGATGAAGCTTGGGGGGGTTCGCGGACGAACCGGGTGGGTCGGAATTCGGAATTGCGGACATAAACGAGACGAACGTTGAGCGGGCCGGCATCCGTTGCCGGCGCATGCGGGATCGGAGCGCGGTGCGCGTCCTGCGATGCAATCGATGCGGCCCCGATACGCGTTGCGCGGCGGGCGCCTGCGGCGAAGCGCGGATTCTACCTGATTCGCCGCGGGGACAGCGCAGGTCGGCACGCCCGCCGCCGCGCGGGAGATTTCGCAGAATCAAGGAGTTGGCTGCATCGACATGGCCGCGACCGCATGCCGGCGCAAAAACCTTGGTTAATTCGGGGTTATTTGGTTTTCTCGTCGTGGCCGGTCAGCGCGCAATCCTGTCCCGATCCGCCAAATACTTCACCAATACGCAAAATCGACCGATCGGCGCACCATTAATCAGACAAAAAGACCGACACTGATAATTGATTCAAATCAAATCACCCGCGCGCAATGCAGTAATGATGCGTAACCGTTTCGAATCGCCGTATCCGCATGCATGTTTTGCATGCGCACGCGAAAGTCCGGAATTCGCGAGATAATGCGGGTTAATTCGAAATAATCAGCGCGCGGAACCGCCAACGACGCGAATATCCGCCGCCCGCCACGCCCGAGGATGAAGTCACTCCCGCTGCCCGCCACGCTGCGCCGCCATACCGCGTCGATCGTGGCACGCATTCTGTCGCCCCGCGGCGTGCTCGTTGCGGGCATCGTCCTGCTGATGTTCAGTTGGGGACTTTCCACGTCGCTATTAATCGAGGCACGGCGCGACGCGTATGACCATGCGGTCGAAAATGCGCGCAACCTGATGCTGCTGATCGAACGCGATATCGCACGCAATATCGAGCTCTACGATTTGTCGCTGCAAAACGTCGTCGACGGCGTGGCCGATCCGGAACTGATGACGTTGCCGCCGCGCCAGCGCCATCGGCTGCTGTTCGACCGCGCGGCGACCGGCGAGTATCTCGGTTCGATTTTCGTGATGGATCCGCACGGCAATATCGTGATCGATTCGAGCGCGTCGCCCGCGCGGCAGGGCAATTTCGCCGACCGCGACTATTTCGCCGTGCACCGCGACCGGCTCGCACCAGGCCTCTACATCAGCCGGCCGTACGCATCCCGGCTGCGCGGCGGCGCGCTGACGATCGCGCTGAGCCGCCGGATCAACCGGCCCGACGGCACGTTCGGCGGCATCGTCGTCGGTACGCTCAGCATCGACTACTTCCGCGCGCTGCTCGACGGCCTCGCGGTCGGCACGCACGGCAGCGCGGCGATCGTCGAAGACAACGGCACGCTCGTGTCGCGCCTGCCGTACGACACGCACATGGTCGGCCTCGACCTGCACGACTCGCCGCTGTTCATCGATTCGCTGCGCAGCCGCCACGGCGAGCTGACCGGTGTCGGCGCGATCGACGGCGTCCGGCGCATCTATGTTTACAAGCATCTCGCCGGCCTGCCGCTGATCGTCGACGTCGCGCCCGCCGAGATCGACATCTACGCGTCGTGGCACCACCGCGCGTTCTGGACCATCGTGCTGATGGGCCTGTTCACCGGGTTCATCGCGTGGGGCTCGCTCGCGCTGTCGCGCGAGCTGAAGCGCCGGCAGATCGCCGAATCGAAGCTGTACCGGCTCGCGCACACCGATTCGCTGACGGGCCTCGACAACCGCGGCACGTTCGACACGGTGCTCGCGAAGGAGGCACAGCGGGCGTCGCGCAGCGGCCGCCCGCTGTCCGTGCTGTTCGTCGACGTCGACCACTTCAAGGCATTCAACGACTACTACGGCCACCCGGCCGGTGACGACGTGCTGCGCCGGGTCGCGCAATCCGCGTCACGCTGCCTGCGCCGCGACGGCGATCACGTCGCGCGCTACGGCGGCGAGGAATTCGTCGTCACGCTGCCCGACACCGACGCGCAAGGCGCGGCCACCGTCGCCGAAGGCATCCGGCGCGCCATCGCGGGGCTCGGCATCGAGCACGTGAAGAGCCCGTACGGCCGCGTCACGGCCAGCATCGGCACGGCAACCACGGCCGACGGCCGGATGAACGCCGCAACGCTGCTGCGGCGCGCCGACGAAGCGCTGTACCGCGCGAAGTCCGGCGGCCGCAACCGCGTACTGGACGCGCTGCCGACCACGGCCGACGCGTGACCTGACGTCACGTCACGCGTCGGATTGTGCCGCCTGACTGCTTGCCTGCCTGTCTGCCCGCCTACCCGCCTACCCGTCTCCTGCCCGTCTGCCCGTCTGCCCGTCTGCCCGTCTGCCCGTCTGCCCGTCTGCCCGTCTGCCCGTCTGCCCGCCGGCTCGGCAGCTCGGCAGCTCGGCAGCTCGGCAGCTCGGCAGCTCGGCAGCTCGGCAGCTCGGCAGCTCGGCAGCTCAGCGTAGCGCCGTGGACAGCCCGCGCGCGTTCGGTTAGCGTGACGTCTGCTGCGCATGCGGCGCGGCGCAGGCCCGCGCAGGCCACCATGCGCGTTCCGGCCAACCCAGCTCCGTCATGACCACCCCGCTTCCTACCCGGCTGCCGCCCCTGCTGCGCAACGCGCTGCGCCCGCTGCTCGACCCGTACCGCCGCTACCGGCACGCGAAGCTGATCCATGCGGCGCGCGTCGCGCTTGCGATTCTCGTGTCGATCGCGCTGTCCACCGGCCTGCACGTGCCGCACGGCGAGTGGTCGACGATCACCGTGCTGATCGTCGTCGGCGGGCTGCAGCACCACGGCAACATCCGCAAGAAGGCGGCCGAGCGCGCGCTCGGCACGTCGATCGGTGCGCTCGCGGGGCTCGGGCTGATCCTGCTGTATTCCGTCGTGCATGCGCCCGTCGCGATCTACCTGCTGATGGCCGTCGCGTGCGGCTTCTGCGCGTATCACGCGATCGGCAAGGCCGGCTACATCGCGCTGCTGTCGGCGATCACAATGGTGATCGTCGCCGGGCACGGCGACAACGAGATCGTCGACGGCCTGTGGCGCGCGGTGAACGTGCTGGCCGGCATCGCGATCGCGCTGGCATTCTCGTTCGCGCTGCCGCTCTACGCGACCTACTCGTGGCGCTACAAGCTCGCCGACGCGCTGCGCGCGTGCGCGGCCGTGCATGCCCGGCTCGCGGGCGACCGCCACGTGAGCGACGACGCACACCTGAAGGAAATGGCCGCGCTGAGCGCGCTGCTCGTGCAGTTGCGCTCGCTGATGCCGTCGGTATCGAAGGAATGCGAGACGTCGATGACGCAACTCGAGGCGATCCAGCGCAGCCTGCGCCTGTGCATCGGCTACCTGGAGATCCTGTCGAGCGCGGTGCCGGCCCGCGACGACGTGGCGGCCCGCGAATACATGCGCGTCGAGATGAAGGCCGTGAACCGGCGCATCCGCGACACGCTGGTCGGCGCGAGCCGCGCGCTCAAGTTCGGCACGCCGAGCCGGCTCGCCCCGCGCCGCCGGCCCGTCGATCCGCCGCACGACGCGCCGCCGCCGCAGTTGTCCGGGTACGTGTCGATCACGGCCAAGCTGGCCGGCGAAGTCGATCAGTTGCGCGAGAAGCTGCTGGATACCGCACAGTCGTGGAATATCTGAGGCGCTGACGGATTCCGGGTTTCAATGGCCGTCTTTCATATTCCTTTCGGCGCAGCAAGCCGGCCGCCTGACGGCCGCCGCCCCGCCCGGCGGTCGATCCGGCCCCGCAAACCCGGCCCGCGACCGCACTCGTCCAGGCCCGTTTCGGCCGCGGTTTCGCGCCTTTCCGCATCGCTTTCTCCGCCTGGTTAACCGCTCGCCAGGCCCGCCCGACGGGCCGGACGACGATTCCGCACGAAAATCAGCCCTTGCCCCAACTTCCCGGACAGCCGATACTCGCATATTCCGCGAAATACGATCCCACCGGCTTCAATCCACGGTTATTCCTATGAGCACGATTCTCGAAAGCCTCCCGACCGGCCAGAAGGTCGGTATCGCCTTCTCCGGCGGCCTGGACACCAGCGCTGCGCTGCACTGGATGAAACTGAAGGGCGCCGTCCCGTACGCATACACGGCGAACCTCGGCCAGCCCGACGAAGACGATTACGACGCGATCCCGAAACGCGCGATCGAATACGGCGCAGCCGGCGCCCGCCTGATCGACTGCCGCGCGCAGCTCGTCGCCGAAGGCATCGCAGCGCTGCAAAGCGGCGCGTTCCACATCACGACGGCCGGCGTCACGTACTTCAACACGACGCCGATCGGCCGCGCCGTGACGGGCACGATGCTCGTCGCCGCGATGAAGGAAGACGGCGTCAACATCTGGGGCGACGGCAGCACGTACAAGGGCAACGACATCGAGCGCTTCTACCGCTACGGCCTGCTCGTGAACCCGGATCTGAAGATCTACAAGCCGTGGCTCGACCAGACGTTCATCGACGAGCTCGGCGGCCGTGCCGAAATGTCCGAATTCATGAACCAGGCGGGCTTCGCGTACAAGATGTCGGCCGAGAAGGCATATTCGACCGATTCGAACCTGCTCGGCGCGACGCACGAAGCGAAGGATCTGGAAAGCCTCGAAAGCGGCATCAAGATCGTGAACCCGATCATGGGCGTCGCGTTCTGGCGCGACGACGTGAAGATCGCCGCCGAAGAAGTGACGGTGCGCTTCGAAGCCGGCCAGCCGGTCGCGCTGAACGGCGTCGAGTTCACCGACCCGGTCGAGCTGCTGCTGGAAGCGAACCGCATCGGCGGCCGCCACGGCCTCGGCATGAGCGACCAGATCGAGAACCGCATCATCGAGGCGAAGAGCCGCGGCATCTACGAAGCCCCGGGCCTCGCGCTGCTGTACATCGCATACGAGCGTCTCGTCACCGGCATCCATAACGAAGACACGATCGAGCAGTACCGCGAGAACGGTCGCCGCCTCGGCCGCCTGCTGTACCAGGGCCGCTGGTTCGACCCGCAGGCGATCATGCTGCGCGAAACCGCGCAACGCTGGGTCGCACGCGCGATCACCGGTGAAGTGAAGATCGAACTGCGCCGCGGCAACGACTACTCGATCCTGAGCACGAAGTCGCCGAACCTCACGTACCAGCCGGAACGCCTGTCGATGGAGAAGGTTGCATCGACGTTCTCGCCGCGCGACCGGATCGGCCAGCTGACGATGCGCAACCTTGACATCACCGATACGCGCGACAAGCTGCGCGTGTACTCGCAAGTCGGGCTGCTGACGCCGGGTGAAACGTCGGCGCTGCCGCAGATCAAGGGCGACGACAAGTAAGTCGCTTGACGCCGCTCGCGGGCCGGTCGATTTCCGACACGCCCCGTGAGCGGCCGACTCGATCACCAATCAGACGCTCTGCCCCGGGTTCGCCTGCACCCGTTTGAACGGCAACGGCGCGAGAACGTCCCACGCCCGAGGGACTGCCTTCTCCAGATACCATCGCCAATACAATCGGCGACTTGCATCACCTCCCTTGTCCTCCCACACTGCACTGCCCGAAAGCGCCAGCGCCCCGTAATAACCGACATCCCAATCGTCCGGGCACACGTTTTTTTCGTTTTCGCCGACCGCATCGAAATTCGTGTCGTACAAGATCGTATTGATCGCCGCGAAAACGGTCATGCCGGCATAAACCGGGACAAACGCCGCTTCGCCGTGTTCAAACAGATCGATGACCCGGGTGTGGTACGCGCCGTTGTCTCTTTCCAGACAGACCAGGTCATATTTTCCGGCCAGCGCGTCGGCGCCGTTCGCCAGAATGGTCCGTGCCGCCGTCAGCACGTTCGCGTACGGATTCAGCCAATCGATCGCCTCTTCGGCACACAGCATCGCCAACCGCACGCGGCGCAAGTATCCGGCATCGCCATGTTCGGCAGACGACAACGTCTCGATCAACCGAAGTAGCTCCCTGCGCACGGCAGCCGGAAGCTCCCCGTCAGCCGTAATTGCCGACAGCGACACCGACAACGCATCTGCCAACTCTTGCGGAATATTCGTCATCTATGCAGATTCACAATAAGGAACATAGGGCGCACTTCACTTTCGGGGCACCCGATTTGAACGGCACCCGTGCGAATTCCCGCACCCGGCCCACCCAGCGCGACACGCATCTTACTGACCAAACGCGCGCTGATCCATCGCCGTCACCGGCGCCGTTCGGCACTGCACCGCTGCGCCGGTCGTGGCAAGCTGCGAGTCGTTCGATTTCTTCGTTGGCTCATGACCACCCTGACCGTCATCCACCTGAACGGCCCGATCAACAGCGGCAAGACGACGATCGGCCTCGCACTCGCACGCGTGCTGCCCGATGCGCGCTTCATCGACGGCGACGATCACGATGCCCCTGAAGATGCGCCGTTCGACGTGCAGTGGGCGATCGCGCTCGCACGTCTCGTCACGCAGATCACGGACGCGCGCGAACGCCATCTGGTCATTGCCTATCCGATCGGCGAAGCGGAACACGAACGGCTGCGCGCCGCCTGCGACGCGCGTGATGCGCGGTTGTTCGTCGTCACGCTCGCGCCGCCCGAAGCAATCGCGGCGTCGAATCGCGGCGCGCGCGTGCTGACGGACTGGGAGCGCAACCGGATCGCCGAGATGTATCGCGAAGGCGATGCGTCGCGGCCGTTCAGCCAGATGGTGCTGGATACGTCCGGTGCGACGCCCGAAGCGTGTGCGGCACGCATCGGGCGTCAGCTCGCGGCGACGGCGGCGTAGCGCCTGCGCGCACATCCCGGTGCCGATACGCGGATCGCGCTCGGCGCATCCCGGCATCAAACGGCCTCGACAGCCTTGAAAGGAAAACGTTTACTCCTTCTGATCTTCTTGATAGCATCGGCTCCGATCGGTTGACAAAACCATTCAGAAAGCCGATCGCAAGCATCATAAATTTCAGCTTTCCCGCTTTTTATTCCAGTTTATCCAGCTGTCTTCGAGCCATATCTGCTTTCTGTATTTTGGAGTGCTTTCTACCGGCAGCCGATCGCCCTCGCGGCAATCTCACGCCCAAACAGGAAAACGTTATCCACAACGTGGCGCCCAGCCACGGACCATCAGAGAGAGACACCATGAAGAACAGGATCATCCCGTGCGTCGTCGCCGTTCTGTCCGTTGCGTTCCTTTCCGCCTGCGGCGGTGACGACCCGGCCAGCCCGGCCGCCGCCGCGCGCCAGCAGGCCACCGCGATGGCGCTCAGTCCGTCGAATCCGCCCGGCTCGAACTTCAACCTCGCGCCGTTCACGCTGCAGTTGCCGACCGGCTCGTCCGGCAAGGTCGACACCGTGAGCGGCTCGTCGCTCGCGGGCGGCTACGTGAACCCGACGTATTTCTACACGGACGGCAGCGACGGCTCGATGGTGATGATGGATCCGACGCAGGGCTGGACCACGTCCGGCTCGCTGCATCCGCGCACGGAACTGCGCGAGAACGCGATCTGGCCAAACTCCGGCACCAACCGGCTGAATGCGACGGTGGCCGTCACGCAGGTGCCCGATCACACGACGATCGGCCAGATCTTCCAGGGCACCGGCCCGAGCAAGCCGCTGTGCGAACTGCAATTCACGTCCGGCGGCGTCGTACAGCTGCTGCTCGAAAGCACCAACCAGGGCGGCAAGTCGACGACCACGCCGATCACGACGGTCGGCGTCGGCAAGAAGTTCAGCTACGCGATGAGCCTGAGCGGTACGACGATCACCGTCACCGCGAACGGCACGACCAGGACCTTCACGATGGATTCGAGCTTCGACGGCGAAAGTTTCTACTTCAAGGCGGGCGACTACGACCAGACGGCCGTGTCCGGCACGCCGCTGACGACGCCCGGCACCGTCGTGAAGTTCTATGCGCTGACGCTCACGCACAGCTGAAGGTGAACGCGCGTCCCGACGCATGAAGCCGGGCGGGTACGCAACGCGCACCCGCCCGGCTTTTTGCACACATCCCGCGCTTACGAGTGATGCCGCACGCCCGGCACGACCGCTTCCCGCGCACGCTTGCGGCTCAGCATCAGCGTGACGACCGCCGACACCGCGAGCGTGCCGGCCACCACGTAGAGCCCTGCCGCATACCCGCCCGTCACATGCTTCAGCCAGCCGATCGCGAACGGCCCGACGAACCCGCCGAGATTGCCGATCGAGTTGATCATTGCAATGCCTGCCGCCGCCCCCGCGCCGGACAGGAACGCGCTCGGCATCGCCCACAACGGCGCTTTCGCGGCACTGATCCCGATGTTGACGACGACCAGCGCAAGCACGGTCAGCAGCGCGGTGCTCGCCTGCCCCGCGAACACGAAACCGATGCATGCGAGCACGCACGGAATCACGACGTGCCACGTGCGCTCGCCGGTGCGATCCGAATGCCGCGCCCACACGATCATCGCGACGACGGCGGCGATGCTCGGGATACCGGTCAGCAGGCCCGTCTGCAGCGCGGTGAAGCCGAACTGCTTGACCATCAGCGGCGCCCACAGGCCGAGCGTGTAGAGCCCCGCCGACGTGCCGAAGTAGATCAGCGCGAGCGCCAGCACGCGCGGATCGCGCAGCGCCTGCCACGCGCCAGCCGTGTGCCCGGCGTGCGTATGGCGCGCGTCCGCTTCGGCCTTGAGCTTCGCGATCAGCCAGTCGCGTTCGTCGGCGCGCAGCCACGCGGCCTTCGACGGCGAATCGGTCAGGCACTTCAGCACGACGAAGCCGAGTACGACCGCCGGCAGCGCTTCGACGACGTACAGCATCTGCCAGTCGGCGAGCCCGAACATCGGCGGCATCTGCATGATCGCGCCCGACAGCGGCGAGCCGATCGCGGTCGAGATGGGCGCGGCCGCCATGAACCACGCGGCGGCCACCGCGCGCTGCTTCGCGGGGAACCACAGGCTCAGGTACAGGATGATGCCGGGGAAGAATCCGGCTTCGGCCATGCCGAGCAGGAAGCGCAGCACGTAGAAGCTCGTCGGCCCCGCCGCGAAGGCGGACACGGCCGACACGATCCCCCACGTGATCATCACGCGCGCGATCCAGATGCGCGCGCCGACGCGGTGGAGGATCAGGTTGGACGGCACTTCGAACAGGAAGTAGCCGATGAAGAACAGGCCGCCGCCGAACCCGAACGCGGTCGGCGACAGGCCGATCGCCTTGTTCATCGTCATCGCGGCGAAGCCGACGTTGACGCGATCGAGAAAGCTGACGAAGTAAAGCAGCATCACGAACGGAATGATGCGCCACATCAGTTTCCGCGCGACACGGGTTTCCAGATCCGCTTGCATGTGTCTCCTCCTTCGAGGTCGAGCCGTGCTCTGTCTGTGAATGCTCGCCGGCACCGCGATGACGCGGGCGGCCGGCGCCCGGCTCGCGTCGGATGCGCGAGTCTCGGGCAGGAAAATCCGGGGCGATGAACGGGCGGTGCGCCGATTACCGCTTGACGCTTGCGCGCCGCCCGCCGCCCGCCGCCCGCCGCCCGCCGCGTCGTCAGGCTGCGACCGCCGCGTGCGCAACGCGCTCGCAAACAGCCGCCGTCACCTGCGCGGTCGTCGCGCTGCCGCCGAGATCGCGCGTATGCAGCGACGGGTCGGCCGTCACGGCCTCGATCGCCTGCATCACGCGCGCGGCCGCGGCCGTTTCGCCGAGATGCTCGAGCAGCATCACGACCGACCAGAACGTGCCGACCGGATTCGCGAGCCCCTTGCCCATGATGTCGAATGCGGAGCCGTGGATCGGCTCGAACATCGACGGATAGCGGCGCTCGGGATCGATGTTGCCGGTCGGCGCGATGCCGAGGCTGCCGGCCAGCGCGGCGGCGAGATCGCTGAGGATGTCCGCGTGCAGGTTGGTCGCGACGATCGTGTCGAGCGACGCCGGGCGGTTGACCATGCGCGCGGTCGCCGCATCGACGAGCTCCTTGTCCCACGTCACGTCGGGGAATTCGTGCGCGACCTGCTTCGCGATCTCGTCCCACATCACCATCGCGTGCCGCTGCGCGTTGCTCTTCGTGATCACGGTGAGCAGCTTGCGCGGACGCGACTGCGCGAGCCGGAACGCAAACCGCATGATCCGTTCGACGCCGGCGCGCGTGAGGATCGACACGTCGGTCGCGGCCTCGATCGGATGGCCCTGGTGCACGCGGCCGCCAACGCCCGCGTATTCGCCTTCGGAATTCTCGCGGACGATCACCCAGTTCAGATCGTCCGGCCCGCAGCGCTTCAGCGGCGCATCGATGCCCGGCAGGATGCGCGTCGGGCGCACGTTCGCGTACTGGTCGAAGCCCTGGCAGATCTTCAGGCGCAGCCCCCACAACGTCACGTGGTCGGGTACGTCGGGATCGCCCGCCGAGCCGAACAGGATCGCGTCCTTGCCGCGCAGCGCGTCGAGACCGTCGGCCGGCATCATCGCGCCGTGCTGGCGGTAGTAGTCGGCGCCCCAGTCGAAATCCTCGAACTCGAAGGCAAAGCGGTCGCTGCCGCGGGCCAGCGCTTCCAGCACCTGCTTGCCGGCCGGCACCACTTCCTTGCCGATGCCGTCGCCGGGAATCGTTGCGATACGGTAGGTCTTCATGCGGAGATCCTCGATTGATCGTGAGCGTGAATGCACTTTACCGAACCAGCAGTGTAGAAACCGGGGCTATACTCAAAGCATCTTTAACTTGAATTCATGAATCCCGCCATGGCGGATACCGTCCAGCCGGCCGATCTCGGCTTCTTCTCGACGCTGGCCGCGTCGGGCAGCCTGAGCGCGGCCGCGCGCGAACTCGGGCTGACCGCCGCGGCCGTCAGCAAGCGGCTCACGCAGATGGAGCGGCGCGCGGGCGTCACGCTCGTCAACCGCACGACGCGGCGGATGATGCTGACGCCCGAAGGCGACGTTTATCTCGACTACGCGCGCCGGATCCTCGACCAGATGGACGAACTCGGCGAGCTGCTCGGCAGCGCGAAACAGCGGCCGAAAGGGCTGCTGCGCGTGAATGCGACGCTCGGGTTCGGGCGCAGCCATATCGGCCCCGCGATCTCGCGCTTCGTCGCGCGCTATCCGGAAGTGACGGTGCAATTGCAGCTGTCGGTGATGCCGCCGCCGCTCACCGACGACGCGTTCGACGTGTGCATCCGCTTCGGCGAGCCGCCGGATACGCGCGTCGTCGCGCGGCGGCTTGCGCCGAACCGCCGACTGATGTGCGCGGCGCCCGCGTATCTCGCGCGGCACGGCGTGCCCGGCACGCCGCACGACCTGGCGCGGCACAACTGCATCGGCATCCGGCAAGGCGACGAGGGTTACGGCGTCTGGCGCCTGACGAGCGGACGCGGCGCGGCGCGTCGCACGGAAGCCGTGCGGATCAACGGCAACCTGACAACGAACGACGGCGAGATCGCGGTGAAGTGGGCGCTCGACGGGCACGGGATCCTGATGCGTGCGGAATGGGACCTGCGCGACTATCTCGCCGACGGGCGTCTCGTCGTCGTGCTGCCCGATCACGAAACGCCGAGCGCCGATATCTATGCGGTGTATGCGCAGCGTCACCAGATGTCCACGCGGATTCGCGCGTTCGTCGATTTTCTGGCGGAAGAACTCGGGCGCCTGAAAGGCGCGTGACGCGGCGGCCGCCCTTTCGCGCCGGGCGTGAAAGGCAGGCTCA
This sequence comes from Burkholderia cepacia complex sp. TUM26381, assembly GCF_057439935.1. Taxonomy (NCBI): domain Bacteria; kingdom Pseudomonadati; phylum Pseudomonadota; class Betaproteobacteria; order Burkholderiales; family Burkholderiaceae; genus Burkholderia; species Burkholderia cepacia complex sp. TUM26381. The sequence continues at coordinate 2,608,716 of NZ_CM172007.1, forward strand.
GTTCACCGCGGCCAGCGCAGCCTGTTCGAGCGGGCCGGCGGTCGTTTCGAACGCCGCGCGCGTACCGTCGCGCCCGGTCGCGCCGCTTTCCGGCGCGTGCGCAACGCGCGCATCCGGCGCCGGCCGCCACCCCACGGCCCCCGCTGCCACCCGCCCCTCGTGCTCGTGCACGGCCTGCACGAAACGCTCGGCGATCCAGTCGACGAACGCGCGCACGCCGGGCGACACATGCGGGCGCTTTACGTAGACAGCCGACACGGCGACCGCATCGGGTTGCCAGCGCGGCAGCACTTCCTGCAGCCGTCCCGCATCGATCAGCGGCTGGGCGGCGACGCGCGTCGGCTGGATCAGCCCGAGGCCGTGCTCGCCGCACGCCAGATACGCCTGTTCGTCATCGACGCTGACGATGCTGTCGAGCCGGACCTTGCGCACGGCATCGTCCACAATGAAATCGAGTTCGGCCGCACGCTGGCCGGTCACCAGCACGCCGCTGACCGCACGGTGTGCCGAGAGCGCGTCGAGCGTGCGCGGAACGCCGAAGCGGTCGAGATACGCGGGGCTCGCGCACGTCACGCGTTCGAGCGTGCCGAGCCGGCGCGCGACGAGCGACGAATCGGGCAGCGCGCCCAGCCGGATGCCGCAGTCGATCGCGTCGGCGTCGCGATCGCCCGCGCGCCCGGCCACGCCCAGCATCAGCACGAGATCGGGATGCCGCGCATGAAATGCGTCGAGCGCCGGCAGCACGATCGCGCCGGCCACCGACGCCGGCACCTCGACGCGCAGCGGCCCGCTCGGATGCCGCGCGGCACCGCGAATGCTGGCTTCGAGTTCGTCGACGTCCGCCGTGATGCTGACGCAGCGCCGGTAATACGCATCGCCTTCGGACGTCGTCCGCAGCGCGCGCGTCGTGCGCACCAGCAGCGGCGTACCGAGCGCCGCTTCGAGTTCCTGCACGGTCCGCGTTGCGGTGGCGCGCGAGATGCCGAGCGCCAGCGCCGCGCGTGTAAAGCTCTTCATTTCGACGATGCGCGTGAAGATGCGCATCGCGCGGATCGGATTGTCCACCGGTCACCCCTGCGTGATTGCGACATGCCGCGGCGCGCGCGTGCGCACCGTGCCTGCGTGTCGATGTCGACGAAAGCCGCGCGAACGGCGCGGCCGCCGGGTCAGGCGTTCGCCGCCGCGATGCTGCGCGCGGGTTCGGCCAGCAGCCGTTGCGCGAGCGCCAGCGCGTCGTCGCGGCTCACCGCCGCGTTCAGCGGGTAACCCCAGACCTTCTCGAACGTGCCCGAGAACGCATCAAGCGCCGCGCGCCGCGCCGCGTCGGGCTCGATCGCGATCATCGCGGGAATCCATTCGCGCGACTGCGCGCGATTGGCCTTGCTCCACTTCGCGAGCTGCTTGCGCATCTCGTGATCGTTGTCGGCGCGATCGTCGCCGGACGGCGCATCGTCGGTCAGAAGAACGAAGCGTTCGCGGCGCGCCAGCAACGCGTCGAGTTCGGCAATCAGGCGAGCGGGATCGGTATGGGTCGCGCCGCTGTAACGCAGCCAGACGAACGGGAACTCAGTCGTGGTGATTTGCATGTCGGCCTCCAGATGAGAATGGTTCTCATTTTATGGATCGACACTCCATGCGTCATTTCTCATCCCGGCCAACTGCTTTCTCAATCCGGCCAACCGTGCACGGGCGCACGGCCCGGCCGCTCAGCGTTGCCGGTCGGTCAGGAATTGCGTCGGCGGCTTGCCGGTCGCCTTGCGGAACATCGTGACGAAGCTGCTCGCGCTCTCGTAACCGAGGTCGATCGCGATCTGGTGCACGCGGCGGCCGGTCGTCAGCATCCGCAGCGACAGCGCGACGTGCAGCCGCCGGCGCCAGTCGCCGAGGCTCATCCCGAGTTCCTTCGTCGCGAGCCGTGTGAGGCTGCGCTCGCTGATGCCCGCGCGCCGTGCGAGTTCGGGCAGCGGCGACTTGTCGGCCGGATCGTCGAGCAGATGATCGATCAGCTTGCGCAGCCGGCGGTCGGCCGGCATCGGCAGGTATAGATCCTCGACCGGCGCCGCGACGAGTTCGTCTAGCAGCGTCGCCACCAGCCGCCCTTGCGGCCCGTCGACGTCGTACAGGTTCGGGAAGCTCGCCGCCTTCAGCAGCAGTTCGCGCAGCAGCGGCGACATGGCCAGCGTGCAGCAGTGCCTCGGCAGGTCGAGCGCCGCATCGGGTTCGACCAGCACCGCGTAGAAAGTCGCGCCGGCCGAGCCGCGCGCCGCATGCGGCACGTCGCCCGGAATCCAGACCGTACATTGCGGCGGCGCGCTCCATACGCCGCCGTCGATCTCGCAATAGATGACGCCGCTCAGCGTGTAGAGCAACTGCGCCTGGCGATGACTGTGCCGCTCCAGCCGCCATTCGGGCTCGACGACCGAGCCGCCGAACACGACGAGCGGACGCGGCACGTGATAGACGTCGGCGTCCGCGGCGGGATCGGTAGTCGGTGGAAGCTCGCGCATGGAACGACAGGAGGTGGAAAAGGACGGACACCGGCACCGCGCGTCCTTTCGTGCTTATACCAGAAAGGCAGCGGCGCAGCCGGGCCGTTCGACGGGGCGTCTGCGGCCGCGCGCCGAACCGAATACAATGCCCCGATCCCCTACCGCTGCGCCACCCCGCCGGAGCCGCCATGTTCGACCTGACCACGCTGACCACCTTCACGGCCGTCGTTCTGGGCCTGTTCCTGATCCCCGGCCCCGCCGTGCTGCTCGTGCTGAGCCGCACCGTGCAGGGCGGGCGCAAGACCGGCATCCTCACCGGCCTCGGCGTCGCGAGCGGCGACTTCGTGCACACGCTGTTCGCGGCCGTCGGGCTGTCCGCGCTGCTGATGACGTCGGCGCTCGCGTTCAACGTCGTGAAGCTGGTCGGCGCCGCGTACCTGATCTATCTCGGCGTGCGCGCGCTGCTGGAGAAGGCGTCCGATCCGTCGCTGCCGCAAGTGTCGCCCGTCACGCCGCTCAAGGCCTACCTGCAGGCCATTCCCGCCGAAGTGCTGAATCCGAAGACCGCGCTGTTCTTCCTCGCGTTCATGCCGCAGTTCGTGCATCCGGAGCGCGGCTCGACGTTCGTGCAGTTCGCGGTGCTCGGGCTGATCTTCGTCGTGCTCAGCTCGCTCTACACGACGCTGATCGCGTGCTCGATCCGCCCGCTCGGCCGCATCGTGAAGCGGCTCACGTGGCTCACGCGCTGGCAGGGCAAGATCATCGGCTCGATCTTCATTGCGCTCGGGCTGCGCGTGGCCGTGCAGCAGCGCTGATACCCGCGGCCGCATGACGCCCGACGGCGAAACCCTCTACACCGATCCGCGCCTCGTCGCGCTCTACGACCTGTTCAACGCGGGCGATCGGGACTTCGCGTTCTATGCCGCCGCGATCGGCGCCGCTCCGCAACGCATCCTCGATCTCGGCTGCGGCACCGGCACGTTCGCGCGCCGGCTCGCGGCGGCCGGCCACGACGTCGTCGCGATCGATCCGGCACCGGCGATGATCGACTACGCACGACGCCAGCCGGGCGCCGGCGCCGTGCGCTGGCTCGCAGCCGGACTCGGCAGCCTGCCGCCCGGCGCGCCGTTCGATACGGTCGTGATGACCGGGCATGCGTTCCAGTGCCTGCTGACCGACGACGACATCGACGCGACGCTGCATGGCGTGCGACGCGTGCTCGTCGACGGCGGCCGCTTCCTGTTCGACACCCGCAATCCGCGCGTCGAGCCGTGGCGTGCGTGGACGCCCGCGCATTCGGCACGCAGTGTCGAATCGCGCGACGTCGGCAGCGTGGTTCTCCATCACGCGGTGCGCGCGATCGACAACGCGATCGTGACGTTCGACACGTGCTACCGCTTCGGCCGCGACGATACGCTGCTGACGAACACGAGCCGGCTGCGCTTCATCGCGCAACCCGAACTGCGGGTACGCGTGGCCGCAGCCGGTTTCGCATCGGCCGACTGGTGCGGCGACTGGCAGCATGCCCCGTTCGACGAAGCGACCAGCGCGGAGATCATCGCGATCTGCCGCGCCTGAGTTGCGCGGGCGTCGGCTGCGTCAGCCCGCGACAGGCAGCGTATCCACCGCATACGTATGCCGGATCGTGCGGCCCAGCACCGGATCTTCCAGCTCGACCTCGAACCGCTCGGCCGGCCGAATGCCGCCGATCGCGGCCAGCGTCCCGCACAGCATCGCCGTGCCATCCTCGAAGCGGCCATCGTGGCGCGCAAACTGCGCGAGCAGATCGTCCGGCGTGCGCATCGCCGTCACCTTGCCTTCCTGATACAACACGCGCTCGCCGTCGATCGTCGCATATGCGCGCAGCACGAGCTGATCCCAGTGGCCGGCCACGTCGTCGAACTTCCACAACGTGTTCGCGCACGGCTTCCCGCACATCTGCTTCGATACGGTGATCCCGTACGTCTCGACCTCGCGGTCGGTATGGTCGGACGCGATGCCGACGAAGGTTTCGCCGCCGTCGCGCACCAGCACGAATTCGGCTTCGCCGCTGCTCTGCCCGCCCGAGACCTGGATCGCAGGCGACGGATCGAGGCGATCGGCCGCGACACGGTAGAACACCGGTGTCGTCGCCGGGCGCTTGACGCCGAGCGCTTCGAGTTCGCGGATATGCTTCTCCATGGCGACCGTGTCACGGCCGGTCCAGCCCGCGATCACGAGCGTGTCGATCGCGATCGCGCGCTCGGTGCGGCCGTCGCGACCGTCGATCGCGAACGTGATGGTTTTCATCGAATGCTCCTGGTGGCGGGCAGCGCACGCGCGACGTGCCGCCGCCCGCCGTGTGTCATTGACCGGCCGGCTTACGCCGGATCGTAGTAGTGGATCTCGAGCAGCACGCAGCCGCCGTTCGACTTGAACGGGCCGTGCCATGCGCCGGGCGGCCGCACCGCGTACGTGTAGCCCTTGAACGGCGTGCCGCCGTTGCCGTGCTCGTCGTTGCCGACGGTCAGGTCGCCTTCGACGAGAAAGACTTCTTCCCAGTAGTCGTGCACGAACGGCTTCTTCGTATGCAGTCCGGCCGGCAGGCGCAGCAGGCGCGTGCGGCTGCCGCGCTTGCGCTCGGTGTCGAGCGCACCGGACAGGATCAGTTCCTGCGCGCCGGATGCCGGGTCATAGCCTTCCGGCAGCCGCCAGTCGCGCTGCATGTCCAGCGTATGAAATTCGTCGTGAAGCTTGTTGATGGCCATCTGTCTCTCCTGAATGCGATAGCGGGTGAAATCGGGCGCGACGGGACGCGTCAGGCAGCGCGCGGCGTCGACAGTTCCTGGCTCAGCGAGTAGCTGCCGAGCATCGAATCGACGAGATGCGACGCGCGCTGCCAGTCGTACGTGCGGTACGCATGGCCCTTGGTGACGAACGATGCGCCGGCGTAGAACAGTTCGTACTGGTTGTGGCGCGACGCGAATTCGGAGCCGACGGCGTCCCATGCGAGCTTGAAGAACTTCACGCGATCCTCCGACGAGCACACCGGCGACTTCTGCGTCTTCTCGATGATGCGCAGCAGGTCGGGGTTCTCGAAATCGCGCACGCTGGACGGCAGCATGATCATGCCGCCACCGGCGAGCTCGCGCAGCGTGTTGAGCACCTTCGAATACAGCTGCTGCGTGACGACCTGCGAGCCGTACAGCATGTTGCGGTCGGGCACGTAGAAGCCGTTGACGACGGTGCCCTTCGCCTCCATCCCGTAGACCCACGCCTCGACCATCGACGCTTCGGCCGCGAGCTGCCCCAGCGTCTCGCGCACCTGCGGGAACGTGTTCGTGCCGTTGACCTCGGAGATCTTCAGGCCGAGCCCGACGAGGAAGCGCAGCTTCGTCATCAGGCGTACCTGGCATTGATAGTTCTGGTACACGTGTGCAGGCGTCGCATGGAACTGCTTCGCGCACATCGCCGTATTGCCCGCGACGAAGATCCGCTCCCACGGCACCTTCACGTCGTCGAAGTACAGCACCGCATCGTTCTCGTCGAAGCGGCTCGACAGCGGGTTGTCGAACACCGACGTCGCGTTTTCCTCGTACGACTTGCGCGACATGATCTTCATGCCCTTCGCGTTCATCGGCACCGCGAACGACAGCGCGTACATCTCGTCGCCTTCGCGCAGCGGCTGGATGCAGCTGCAGAACACCTCGTTCGCCATGATCCCGCTCGTCGCGAGCATCTTCGCGCCGCGCACCGTGATGCCTTCGGCATCCTGATCGACGATGCCGACCGCGAGGTACTTGTCTTCCTGTTCGTGCGCCGGCTTCGACTGGTTCGCCTGCGGATTCACGATCACGTAGGTCAGGAACAGGTCGTTGTCCCGCGCATAGCGGTAGTAGTCGCGCAGCGCACCCGCACGCGCCGGGTCGTATTGCTCGAACACCTCGACGCCCATGACCATGCCCGACAGGCATGACGCGACGTGATCGGGCGAGCGGCCCATGAAGCCGTAATGCAACTCCGACCACGCTTCCAGCGCGGCACGGCGTTCGACGAGTTCGTCATAGGACGTCGGCAGTTGCCAGATCCGGCTGACGCGGTTGCCCGTGTCGGGCGACACGAACGTCATCTTCTCGACGTTCTCGTCGCGTGCCTGGTAGTCGTACAGGCTTGCGTAGCTGCGGATCGAATTGCGGAATGCCGCGTGCGCGGTCACATCGCCGACCGGCTGGCCGTTCAGGTAGACCTGCCGCCCGTCGCGCAACGACGCGATGTGCTGAGTCCCGTTCTTGATCATGATGTCCTCCTGGGTGGAATGAATCGTGGGTCGCGTTCACACGGACGGCGCATGCGCGCCGTCGAGCGTGCGATAGCGGCCGCCGAAGAAGATCAGCGGGCGCCCTTCCGAGCGCACGCGGTGCCGCGTCACGCGGCCGACGAAGATCACGTGGTCGCCGCCGTCGTATTGCGCATAGGGCGCGCATTCGAAGGTCGCGAGCGCATCGGGCAGCAGCACCGCGCCGTCGTCGTCCGCCGCGCCGGCGCGCCAGCCCCACTTGTCGCCGTTCGTCTTCGCGAAGCAGTTCGACAGGTGCTGCTGCGTCTCGTCGAGCACGTTGACCGCGTAACCGTCCGCACCGGCCAGATCGCCGAGGCTCAGGCTGCGGCGGTCGACCGAGAACAGGATCAGCGGCGGGTTCAGCGACACCGAATTGAACGACGCGACCGTGATGCCGACCGGCACCCTCTCTTTGCGCGGTGCAGTAATCACCGCGACGCCCGTCGCGAACATCGACAGCGCGGTGCGAAAGCACCGCTGCTCGTCGGCGCCCGCGCCGGTTCCGGCATGGTTCTCGCTCATCTCTTCCTCCTTGGGTTGCATCGCCGGATTCCGCTGCGGAATCCAGCCCAACAAAGCACCGTTATTTAGCTTTGTTATTTAGCTTTTATTAAATGTAAACACAAAGACGGATTCAAGTTGTCGTAAACCCTGACCTTAAAAGCTTTATTTGAAAGACAACCCTACTGGCGTGATGGATGTTGCGTGGCGCCCGCGAATGTCCACGTACACTGCGCCAACCGTATTCCCCGGCTTTCGCGACCCGCGAGAGACACAGCTTTCCGGAGCCTTTTCGATGCAATCCCGTCCGATCTACATGGACTACAGCGCGACGACGCCCGTCGATCCGCGCGTGGTCGACAAGATGGTGCCGTTCCTGCACGAGCAGTTCGGCAACCCGGCTTCGCGCAGCCACAGCTATGGCTGGGACGCCGAGCAAGCCGTCGAGGAAGCGCGCGCGCACGTTGCCGCGCTGCTCGGCGCCGACCCGCGCGAAATCGTGTGGACGTCCGGCGCTACCGAAGGCAACAACCTGGCGATCAAGGGCGCCGCGCACTTCTACCAGGGCCGCGGCAAACACTTCGTCACGGTGAAGACGGAGCACAAGGCCGTGCTCGATACGTGCCGCGAACTCGAGCGCCAGGGCTTCGACGTCACGTACCTCGACGTGCGGGAGGACGGCCTGGTCGATCTCGATGCGTTGCAGCAGGTGCTGCGCGCCGACACGATCCTGGTATCGGTGATGCTCGCGAACAACGAAACGGGCGTGATCCAGCCGGTGGCCGACATCGGCGCGCTGTGCCGCGCGCGCGGCATCGTGTTCCACTGCGACGCCGTGCAGGCGGCCGGCAAGATTCCGGTGGACGTGAATGCGCTGAATGTCGACCTGCTGACGGTGACCGCGCACAAGGTGTATGGCCCGAAGGGGATCGGCGCGCTGTACGTACGCCGCAAGCCGCGCGTGCGCATCGAAGCGCAGATGCACGGCGGCGGCCACGAGCGCGGCATGCGTTCGGGCACCCTGCCGACGCATCAGATCGTCGGCATGGGCGAAGCGTTTCGGCTTGCGAAGGAAGAGATGGGGGAAGAAAGCCGCCGCGTCGGTGCATTGCGCGACCGGCTGCTCGCCGGCCTGTCGACGCTCGACGAGGTGTACGTGAACGGCGATCTGGCGCACCGGATTCCGCACAACCTGAACGTCAGCTTCAACTTCGTCGAAGGCGAATCGCTGATCATGGGGATCAAGGGCGTCGCGGTGTCGTCAGGTTCCGCGTGTACGTCGGCGTCGCTGGAGCCGTCGTACGTGCTGCGTGCGCTCGGCCGCAGCGACGAACTCGCACACAGCTCGATCCGCTTCACGCTCGGCCGCTTCACGACCGAAGCCGAAGTGGACAGCGTGATTGCTCAGGTGTGCGACACCGTCGGCAAGCTGCGCGCGCTGAGCCCGCTGTGGGACATGCATCTGGAAGGGGTCGATCTCGATACGATCGAGTGGGCCGCGCACTGAGCGAGCGTGCGCCGCGACGTCGCGCCGGCCTGCGGCCGGCGTGCGTCAGCCTTTTTCCTGGCGTGCGATCATGTGCGCGAGGTCGAGCGTCGCGCGATCTCCGTTGGTGACAAGGCGGTCGATCACCGAGCACAGCACCTTGAATTCGGTCTTGGTCACGCCCTCGAACAGCACGTTGTTGATACGCTGCTGGGTCGGCGCCAGCGCCTTCAGCAGCTTCGTACCGGCCGGCGTGACCGTGAGCCGCATCTTGCGCTTGTCGTCCGGGTCCGCGCGCTTGTCGATCAGGCCGAGCTTCTTGAGCTTGCCGGTCTCGATCGTCACGAACGCGCCGCTCAGGTGCAGGTGGTCCGCCAGGCGGTTGACGGTCACGACGTCGTCGTGGGACAGGTGCGCGACCGATACGAGCAACGAATACTGGATGCCGGTGAGCCCGGCAATCGAGCCGAAGCCGTCGCGCACCGACAGCAGGCGGGCCGCGAACGGCAGCAGCCCGTTGATCAGGTGGCGGAATTCCGTGTCCGTGCCGTCGATCAGGCAGGCCGGGTGGGTAATGGTCAGAACGGACTCCTCTTGCTGCTTGGCCATGACGTCGACGCTCCGTGCAGTCATGCGAATTTAGCTTTGAAACGAAATTATACGGCAAAGGCACATGCGCTCCCGGCCGGGCCGCCGCGGACTGCGGCGGCCATTGCCCCGCCGAACTGTAATCGCGTGTAATCGATTCGCGTGCCCATTACGCCTACGCTGCCAGCACCCCTTCACCCGATTCGGATTCTTCCAGGAAGAAGACTATCGACCTGAAAGGGACGCTGGCGCCGCAGGCGCCCTCACTTGGCACATCATTTCTCTTCGGAGCGAATCATGGGACACCGCGAAATTCTGGCCGGCGCACCGGCGACCATCGAGATCGTCACGCTGTTCGACGTCGAGCTGATTCTGCACGACTTCAAACCCGTGGGTAACAAGACGCCTCAGACCGCCATCTGGCTCCCTCACGGGCCCGCCTCGGTGAAGTATGCGTACATGGTTGCACCCGAGGAGTATGTGAAGCCTTCGACGAACGCGACGCCGGACATCTCGATCTACGGCTTGAGCGGCGACACGGTTCGCTGGCGCGGCCTCTCGTTCAGCGGGAACGTCAATCACGCGGGAGCGCTGGTTGCGGTCGAGCCGAACGGCGCCTCCAAAGTCCTCAAGTTCCAGGGCCCGCCGAACGATGTTCCGGGATCCTATCTTGCGTACAACATCGACAAGAAGGAACCCTACGATCTCAAGAATTTCCTGGACAACCGCGTCAGCGCTTCCGTTGTCGGTTACGGTACCGATCAATACATCGTGACCTTCTACGCAATGGAGGTCGACCGCAGGACCGGGGAGATCGATTATGCAAAATCCGGATACTACAAGTGGGATCCGGAAGTGACCTGCCTCGCCTGAAGCGATCTCCGACCGACGCGGGGGCGATGATGCCTCACCAATCGCCCCCGCGGATGAAGCAGCCCCTTTTTTAGCAAGAAGGTCCCCTGCGGCCAGCCGCCCTGACCGGCGGCTGGCCGCAGGCCGCTCGTGCCGGCCGCTCCGACGGCTTGCGAAGTAACGCCGCTAACGCCCGCCGGCCGACGGAACACCCCGGTCGAGCACCTGCCTCACCGCCTCCCAATCCAGCCCGAACCGCGCAAGATACTTGCGCAGGCGGTCCGCATCGTTCGGTTGCCGCTTGCTCTGCCGCGACACCGCAAACAGCGTGCGCCCGGCTTCCGACAGGCTCGCCGACGTGCGGCACACGTCGAGCACGCGTTCGAGCTGCACACGGTCGAACAGGTCGAGTTCCGCCGCACGCGTACCGAACACCGCGTCGACGCACGGTTCCGACCCGCCCGCGCCGCCCGGCGGCGACCACGTGCGCGTCAGCCGCTCGACCTCCTGCTCGGCGAGTTCCTCGGTAATCCGCCCCGCATCGGCCAGCGTCGCCATCCGCGTGACCGAGGCCGACAGTTCTCGGAAGTTGCCGGCCCACGCCGCGCGCGGTGACGCCGCGAACGCGAGATAGCGCCGCTTCGCCTCCACGTTGAATCGCACCTGCTCGCCCTGCTCGCGGCCAAAGCGGTCGAGTTCGAATTCGAGGTTCGGCTCGATGTCCTCGCGGCGCTCGGCCAGCCCTGGCAATTCGTAGGTCCAGAGATTGATCCGCGCATAGAGATCCTCGCGGAACGTGCCGGCCGCCACCATCTGCCGCAGGTCGCGGTGCGTACCTGCAATCAGCTCGAAATCGCTGGTCGCCTCGACGTCCGCGCCGACCGGCAGGAAGCGTTTCTCCTCGATCGCCTTCAGCAGCATGGCCTGCTCGTCGAGCCCGAGCTCGCCGATTTCGTCGAGAAACAGCAGCCCGCCGTCCGCGGCGCGCAGCAGCCCCGCGCGTGCCGACTGCGCGCCCGTGAACGCGCCTTTCACGTGACCGAACAGCGTCGACATCGCCGCGTCGCCGCGCAGCGTCGCGCAATTGATCTCGATGAACGGCCCCGCGAGCCGATGGCGGCCGCGTTTCAGCTCGTACACGCGTTTCGCGAGAAACGACTTGCCGGCGCCCGTCGGCCCGACCAGCAGCATCGGCGCGCGCGAACGCACGGCCACGCGCTCCAGCTGTTCGATCAGCGCATTGAAGCGCGCGTTGCGTGTCGCGATGCCGGCCTTCAGGAACGACACCGTTTCATCGCGCTCGCGCGTGAAACGCTGCGCGATCCGGTTGTAGCGCGACAGGTCGAGATCGATCACCGATATCGTGCCCGGCCCGCTCGGCCCTTCGTCGGTGCGCTGCGGCGGCCCCGTCTGCACGAGGCGCGCGGGCAGGTAGCGCGCTTCCGCCAGCAGGAACCAGCAGATCTGCGCGACGTGCGTGCCGGTCGTGATGTGGATCAGGTAGTCCTCGTGCTCGAGGTCGAACGGATACGCGCGCGCGAAGTCGTGCAGCGTCGCGTAGACCTTCTCGAAATCCCATGGATCGTGGAGCGTGACGGGCGTAAGCCGCACGTCGGTATGCGGCGACAACTGCACGAGATCGTCCCGCACGTGACTGGCGAGACGCACGTACTCCTGCGGATACAGCAGTTCGAGCCGGTCGATCGGCAGGTCGGGATGCTCGCACAGCGAAATCGTCGGCCGCCACTTCGGGTAGCGGCGCGCGGTGCGGTCGCCCTGGTCGAGCACGGTACCGAGGAAACCGATGGCAACGGTCTTTCGCATGCTTATCTCATGGGATAAAAAACGATCAGATTGTATCGGAATTTCATGACGAAGCGAGACGCGAGGCATCGACACCCAACGCAGCCCATCAAATAAAACTCCTTTATTTTCAATGAATTAAAAAATATCCCGAGCGCAAACACAACCGCTGGCACGCTCCTCGCTAAATAGAACACGCCGGATGTCCCGCTGGCCCTCGAGCCAGGGTTCCAAAGCCCTGCTGGTGCGCCGCCGCCGAACCTCGTTCGTCGCGGCAGCGCATGCCGCCATGGACAGATGAAGGCAAAAGGGGCGCGCGCCAGGATGCCTCGTCCGGGTTCGAATCCCGGAGCGCCCATTGTTCGGAAGCTCAGCCAGGTGGAGCAGCCGGCGAAAGCCGGCCGGTGGCGGGTTCGAATCCCGCTCGAACACTGTCCGCAAGGACAGTCTTGTGATGAAAGCAGTACCCGCCGGTGCGGGCCGACAGGCCCGCCGCGCGTCGGACCGGTTGCGGTTCCGCGCGATCGGCCGGGCGGCCGCACGGCCCGCGCGAATGCGCACGACGACGCGATGCAGGATGCGTCACCGTGGGCTTCGACGCCGGCCAGCGCGCCGCCCGCCCGATTGCGTCGCACCCCGATTCGCACGATGCGCGTCACCCGGCGGTCATTGAAAAAAAGGACAAAAATATGTGGAAGCGACATGTAGTGAAAAAGAACGAGCGCGCGCTGCTGATGAGCGAAGGCGATTTCGTCAAGGTGCTGGAACCGGGCGTGTTCAAGGCCTTCGATCCGCTCAAGCGCCTGTCGGTGCAGACCGCGCGTCTCGATGCGCCGCTCGCCGACGCGGCGCTGGCCGACTACCTGCGTCACGACGCACCGGACGTGCTCGCGCAGTACTTCGTCGCGATGGATCTCGCCGACGATGAAGCGGGCCTGCGCTATGAAGACGACGTGCTCGTCGAAATCCTGGCGCCCGGCACGCGCCGGCTGTACTGGCGCGGCCTGGCCGAGCATCGCCTCGAACGCGTCGACCTCGCGCAGCACAGCATGCTGCCGGCCGCGCTCGTGAAGCGCATCGCTCAACCGGCGCTGCGTGCGCGCGGCGTGGCGGGCCTGACGGGCGTGCTGCTGGCGCAGGTGCCGGCGTACCACGTCGGCGTGCTGAAGATCGACGGCAAGATCGAGCGGTTGCTGGACGCGGGTACCTCGGCGTTCTGGCGCTTCAACCGCGACATCGCGGTCGAACTCGTCGACCTGCGCCTGCAGGCGATCGAAGTCGGCGGACAGGAAATCCTGACGCGCGACAAGGTTGCGCTGCGGCTGAACCTGTCGGCGACGTGGTGCTATGCGGACGTGCTGCATGCGTTCGGCCGGCTGCAGAAGCCGGTCGAGCACCTGTATCGCGAGCTGCAGTTCGCGCTGCGGTCGGCGGTCGGCACGCGCTCGCTCGACGAGCTGCTGGAGGACAAGCAGTCGATCGACGAGGTCGTGATCGCGCAGGTGCGCGCCCGTCTCGGCGATTCGGGCGTGGACGTGCGCAGCGTCGGCGTGAAGGATATCGTGCTGCCGGGCGACATGAAGGCGATCCTCGCGCAGGTGGTCGAAGCGGAGAAATCCGCGCAGGCGAACGTGATTCGCCGCCGCGAGGAAACGGCGGCCACGCGTTCGCTGCTGAACACCGCGAAGGTGATGGAAGAAAACCCGACCGCGCTGCGGCTCAAGGAGCTGGAAACGCTCGAGCGCGTCGCGGAACGGATCGACCGCATCTCGGTGTTCGGCGGTCTCGACCAGGTGCTGAACGGACTCGTCAGCATCAAGGGCACGTAATGCAGGACACGGCGCGGCACACGTGTGCCGCGCCGGATAACGGAATGAATGGTGAAGCAAATGAATGACATGGGTTATCAGGTGATGGAACTGGCGGGCGGCAAGCCGGTGAAGATGTGGACGCAGGGTGTCGCCGTCGAGGACGAAGCGCGCGCGCAGCTGCGCAACACCGCGCAGATGCCGTTCGTCTTCAGCCACATCGCGGTGATGCCGGACGTCCACCTCGGCAAGGGTTCGACGATCGGCAGCGTGATTCCGACGAAGGGCGCGATCATCCCGGCCGCAGTCGGCGTCGACATCGGCTGCGGGATGATGGCCGCGCGCACGACGCTGACCGCGTCCGATCTGCCGGACTCGCTCGCGGGGCTGCGCAGCGCGATCGAACGCGCCGTGCCGCACGGCCGTGCGCCGGGCCGCCGCGATCCGGGCGCGTGGGGCGACCGCACGCCGGCCGCCGTGACCGAATCGTGGAAGTCGCTGCAACCGGGCTTCAAGCGGATCGTCGACAAGTATCCGAAGCTGGAAAAGACGAACCACTACGCGCATCTCGGCACGCTCGGCACCGGCAACCATTTCATCGAAGTGTGCGTCGACGAAGCGGACCACGTGTGGTTCATGCTGCACAGCGGCTCGCGCGGCGTCGGCAACGCGATCGGCAGCCTGTTCATCGAACTCGCGCAGGCCGACATGCGTCAGCACATCGCGAACCTGCCGGACCGCAACCTCGCGTATTTCACCGAAGGCAGCCGGCACTTCGACGATTACGTCGAAGCGGTCGGCTGGGCGCAGGACTACGCGCGGCGCAACCGGCAGGCGATGATGGACGCGGTGATTGCCGCGGCACGCGGCGTGATCGCGAAGCCTTTCGCGGTCGACGAGCACGCGGTGAACTGCCACCACAACTACGTGCAGCGCGAACGCCACTTCGGCGAAGACGTGCTCGTGACGCGCAAGGGTGCGGTGTCCGCTCAGAAGGGGCAACTGGGGATCATTCCGGGCTCGATGGGCGCGAAGAGCTTCATCGTGCGCGGGCTCGGCAACCCGGAAAGCTTCTGCTCGTGCAGCCACGGCGCAGGCCGGACGATGAGCCGCACCGAAGCGAAGCGGCGCTTCACGGCCGACGACCAGGCCAGGGCCACGCAGGGTGTCGAATGCCGGAAGGACGCGGGCGTCGTCGACGAAATCCCGATGGCCTACAAGGACATCGACGCGGTGATGGCGGCCCAGCGCAGCCTCGTCGAAGTGGTGCACACGCTGCGCCAGGTGGTGTGCGTGAAGGGATAGCGCGGTGCGGCGTGTCGATGCGCGACACGTTCCCGCGCGATGCCATCGACTGTCGATGAAAAGCAAACGGCGCGGTGCTTTCGGGCATCGCGCCGTTGGTCCATTTGCAGCTGTCGCTGCGCGGCCGGCAACGCGCGTACCCGCACGTTACGGGCCGTCGCATCAAGCGCCGCCCGTTGCAGCGGTATACTTGATGCCGTTCGCGCCGCTGCACTCGACCTGCACCGCTTGCCGACGATGCGCTTGCAGTCCGGCATCTTCCGCCCGCCCTTTCACCGTCGATACGAACCGTCATGCCGCACCGCTTTTCGCTTGCCCTTGTCGTCCTCCTCGCCGCTTCCCCGATCGCCGCACAGGCCCGCCCGCTCGCGCGGCCGCCGATCGAGCGCGATTTCAAGAGCTGGTCGGTCGTCTGCGACAACGGCAATCGCTGCGTGGCCGAGAGCCACACGGACGATATCGACGATGCACGCCCCGCCGTCATCCTGCGCGTGACGCGCGATGCCGGCCCCGATGCGCAACCGTCGCTCGATCTCTACGCGTCGGCGCCGCTGGACCTGCGTACCGCACGCGTTGACGGCCGCCCGTTCGATGCCGCCCCGGCCCAATGGCATGCATTCGGCGACAAGACCGATGACGAAGCGCACCCGCTGCGGATCCGCACGAACGATCCGGCAACGGTGGCCGCCTGGCTTTCTGCATCGCGCAATGCGCAACTGCTGAGCTTCGGCGATCCGGCGTCGGCACACAGCGCGCGTACGCCGTTGTCGGGGTTGAATGCCGCGCTGCTGCTGATCGACGATACGCAGGGCCGCGTCGGCACGGTCACGGCGCTGCTGCGCCCCGGCACCAGGCCTGCGTCGTCGGTGCCGGCCGCGCCCGCATTGCCCCCCGCCGTCACGCCGGCGCCGCCGCCCGCCGCGAACCTGTCGGCGGCAGAACAGCGTCCGCTCGTCGACGCGGTGCTCGCGAAATTCGGCGCCGACGTGAAGCAATGCGCGGCCGATGTCGAAGACGAAATGTCGGCAAGCGATCGCCGCAAGGCATCGACGGCCGTGGCGATCTCCGCCGACGAGGCACTCGTCGCGATCCCGTGCCAGACCAGCAGCATGTATAACCACACCGACCTGTGGTATCGCATCCGCCGCACCGCACCGTACGCGCCGACGGCGATGAACTTCGGCGAAAACGCGAACGCGGGCCTCGATTCGCCGTCGTTCCCGAATGAACTGACCGAGGCCGGCTACGATCCGGCCAGCGCGATGCTGTCGAGCAAGGTCCGGTTGCGCAGTGCCGGCGATTGCGGTTCGACCGCATCGTGGATCTTCGACGGCCGGCGCTTCCTGCTCGACGACATCGCGACACACGGCACCTGCAACGGCCTGTTCCAGGACCAGTGGCCGCGCCTGTATCGCCGCGCCGACGCGGCTGCTAGCGCGCACTGACGCATCAGGTCACGCGCCGACGATCGAGATCGAGAACCCGTCCCAGCCCTTCTGACCGACCGTCTGCACGGCCGTCGTCGTGAGCGCCGGCTCGGCGACGAGGCGCGCGAACCCGTCGCGCACGCCGACCACGTCGGGCTCGCGATTGTCCGGATCGGCCACGCGCCCGCGCCGCACGACGTTGTCGACGACGATCACCGTGCCGGGCCGCGACAGCTTCAGCGCAGCGTCGAGATAGATCGCGTTGTTGTCCTTGTCCGCATCGATGAAGATGAAATCGAACGGCGCCTCACCGGCGTCGACGAGCCGCGCAAGGCTGTCCTTCGCGCTGCCGACCACCACCGACACGACGTCCGCGAACCCGGCGCGCGCAATGTTCTGCGTCGCAACCTTCGCATGGCCGGGATTCAGTTCGAGCGTCACGAGCGAGCCGCCGGGCGGCAATGCGCGCGCGAGCCAGATCGTGCTGTAGCCGCCGAGCGTGCCGACCTCGAGGATGCGGCGCGCGCCGCGGATCGTCGCGAGCAACTGCAGCAGCTTGCCCTGGTTCGGCGCGACGTTGATCGCGGGCAGCCCGGCCGCGTCGCTTGCCGCCAGCGCCGCGTCGAGCGCGTCGTCGGACGGCACGAGCGTCGCGGAAAAATACGCATCCACCTGATTCCACTGATCCTGATCCATCGCGCACCTTTCGTCTGCGGAAAAACGCATTCTATGCGCCGCGCCTCCATAAGCAACAAACCATTCGTTCTAAGGACAGCAGCGCGCGTGCTCCTATAATCGCCGGACGGCAGGACCCCTCGACCTTCACAACAACAAACGGAGCACCCATGACCGATCAGGCCAATTCGAACTGGCGTCTCGAAACCATCGCCGTGCACGGCGGCTATCGTCCCGACCCGACCACGCGCGCGGTCGCCGTTCCGATCTACCAGACCGTTGCGTACGCATTCGACGATACGCAGCACGGCGCCGACCTGTTCGACCTGAAGGTCCAGGGCAACATCTACACGCGGATCATGAACCCGACGACGGACGTGCTCGAGCAGCGGATCGCCGCACTCGAGGGCGGCATCGGCGCGCTCGCGCTTGCCTCGGGCCAATCCGCCGTCACGTACGCGATCCAGACGATCGCCGAAGCCGGCGACAACATCGTGTCCGCGAGTTCGCTGTACGGCGGCACCTACAACCTGTTCGCGCATACGCTGCCGCAATACGGGATCACCACGCGCTTCGCCGATCCACGCGACCCCGCGTCGTTCGAACCGCTGATCGATGCACGCACGAAGGCGATCTTCGCGGAATCGGTCGGCAACCCGCTCGGCAACGTCACCGACATCGCCGCGCTCGCGGAAGTCGCGCATCGCCACGGCATCCCGCTGATCGTCGACAACACGGTGCCGTCGCCCTACCTGCTGCGCCCGTTCGAGCACGGCGCGGACATCGTCGTGCACTCGCTGACGAAGTATCTCGGCGGGCACGGCACGAGCCTCGGCGGCGCGATCGTCGATTCGGGCAAATTCCCGTGGGCCGAACACGCGGACCGCTTCAAGCGGCTGAACGAGCCGGACGTCAGCTATCACGGCGTCGTCTATACGGAAGCGTTCGGGCCGGCCGCGTATATCGGCCGCGCGCGCGTGGTGCCGCTGCGCAACATGGGCGCGGCGATCTCGCCGTTCAACGCGTTCCAGATCCTGCAGGGCATCGAGACGCTGGCGCTGCGCGTCGAACGGATCAGCGACAACGCGCTGAAGATCGCGCAGCATCTCGCGCGCCACGAGCACGTTGAATGGGTGAACTACGCGGGCCTGCCCGACCATCCCGACCATCCGCTCGTCGCACGCTACCTGTCGGGCCGCGCGCCGGGCATCCTGACGTTCGGCGTGAAGGGCGGCCGCGACGGCGGGGCGAAGTTCCAGGACGCGCTGATGCTGTTCACGCGGCTCGTCAACATTGGCGATACGAAGTCGCTCGCGACGCACCCGGCATCGACGACGCACCGTCAGCTGTCGCCAGCCGAGCTCGCAAAAGCCGGCGTGAAGGAGGAAACGGTACGGCTGTCGATCGGCATCGAGCATATCGACGACCTGCTCGCCGATCTCGACCAGGCGCTCGCGCAGCTTTGACCGGAACGGACGCGCCGGCTCGCCGGCGCGTCCCGCATCAAACATCTTGACCTTGAAGCGGCTTCAAGGTGTTCAATCCCCGGTTGATGCCGGGGCGACGCCCGGCGCGTACGATCGTGCAACGCAGCCTGCGCTGCGGCACGCCCACCGCCGAGACGCCTCATGACACCGACCGCGAAGCTTGCACTGCTCACGTTACCGCCCGTGCTGGCGGCCTGTTTCGGCGCCCTCGCGGCCGCGTGGCGCGCGCCCGGCCCGAAAACGTCGAGCGTCATCCAGCATTTCACCGGCGGCATCGTGTTCGCCGCCGCGGCGCTCGAGCTGCTGCCGCAGGACCGCGCGCATGCGCTGTTTCCGGTCGTCGTCGGGTTCGTGCTCGGCATCGCGCTGATGCTCGCGATCCGCGCGCTGTCGGGCGCGATCGAGACGCGCTACGAGGAAGCGCGCTTGCCCGTGAGCCTGATCATCGTCACCGCGATCGACCTCGTCGTCGACGGCCTGGTGCTCGGCATCGCATTTTCCGCGAGCGACGAAAGCGGCATCATCCTGACCGTCGCGCTGACGCTCGAAGTGCTGTTCCTCGCGCTGTCGGTCAGCGCGGCGCTTGCCGCCGCAGGCATCGGCCGGATGCTGTCGATCGTCGTGCCGGTCGGGCTCGCGGCGCTGCTGAGCATCGCGGCCGTGGCCGGCAACGCGGCGTTTGCCGGCCTGCCGGCCAACATCTACGCCGCATTGCTGGGGTTCGGCACCGTCGCGCTGCTGTACCTCGTGACCGAAGAACTGCTGGTCGAAGCGCACGAGGTGCCCGAAACGCCGTTCGCGACGGCGGCGTTCTTCATCGGCTTCATCGTGTTCTTCCTGATCGAAGGATCAGTGAAGGCAGGATAAGCCGTACGCTCCGGCTACCACGTCGTCGCGCCCGTCGGATACGTCTCGACGATACGCGTGCCGTTCACGGGCGTGACGCCCTCGTTGCGCAGTGCGGTCCACAGGTCGATCGCATGTTCGCGCGACTTGCGGCTGCCGTCGTCGGTCAGCACGTTCAGCGCGATCACTTCGTCGCGCGTCGTCAGCTGCAGTTGTTCCTTGAGCTTGCGCGACTGATGCGACGCGGTGCGGACGTCACCGAGCACGATCCGTCTCTCCGCCGTGGCCGGCTCGCTTCCCGCATCGGCCGGCACGAACGTCAGCCGGCCGTTGTCGACCTCGCACTGTCCGCGCGAAAACGTCGCGGTCCATGCGCCCGCCGGCACGGCCGCCAATTCGCAGCGCATCCGCTCGTTCGCACGCTGGCCGACGTCGTGTGCCGGCGCGTGCGACAGCGCCCGCTCCGGCCAGCCGGCCGCCATCGCGGCGCTCGACATCAGGCACGCCGCCAGCACGATTCCCTTCGCGATATCGCGCATGACACGCTCCTCTGCATGATTGAATCCGGCCGGCGGGCTTCAGCCCGGCCGACCGAGAATGATTGATCAAAGCACCGCGAAGCGGTTGTCGTGTGCATCGACCATTGGCGCTTTCTCGCCACGATGCACCGTCGAACGATGGATTTCCTGATTGCGCGCGACGGTGGCCGGGCTCGCCGGGTAGTCGTGATTCGGGCTCGGAATCACGCCGTCGTGGCGCGCGCGCACCAATTCCTGAATCACCTCCTGACGACTCTTCGGCTGCGCCGACACGGCCTGCGAGAAGGCGGAAATCGACAGTGCGGCAACGGCGACGGCGATCATCGGGCGCGGAATGTTCATGGTGTTTGCTCCTTGCGGGAGAGGCGTGACAGGAGCCTTCACTGTGATCCGGGGGCGGTGCGGAATCGTGATCGCCGCATGACGGTTTTGTCACCGGCCCAACATCTCCTGCATCGCAGTGCGAACGAAGTTTTGCGTATTTTTCGTCGCTCATGACACCGCGATGACATTTTTCTCATTTGTCCCTCACCTCCACGATTCGAACGCTTTCCAGAATCGCCAGCGCGATCGCGATATTTCGGCCTGCCGCCACAAGGCTCGGCATCGGAATCGATGCGATGCACGAAACGATCTTCTTGAACCTCAGGGGCACACCATGAAAACTCCAGTTCGGCTCGTCATGATGTCGGGCACGCTGCTCGCAGCCACCCACGCGGCTCACGCGACGGAAGTCACGCTCTACGGCCTGTTCGATACGTCGCTCACGTATGTATGGAACGCCAATGCGGACGGCAAGAATCTCGTTGGCCTCGGCAACGGCAATCTGCTCGGCAACCGCTTCGGCGTGAAAGGCGCGGAAGATCTCGGGGGCGGCCTGAAAGCGGTCTTCACGCTGGAAAACGGCTTCAACCCGAACACCGGCGCGCTCGGGCAAGGCAACCGGATGTTCGGGCGGCAGGCGTTCGTCGGCCTCGAAAGCGCGCGCTGGGGCACGCTGACGCTCGGTCGCCAGTACGATGCGCTCGCCGATGTCGCGTGGCCCGTCACCGGCGACTTCTACTTCGGCAGCGTGTACGCAACGCCCGGCGACGTCGACAACTACGACACCTCGTCGCGAACCGACAACGCGGTGAAGTACACGTCGCCCGTGATCGGCGGATTCCAGTTCGTCGGCATGTATGCGCTCGGCGGTGTGGCCGGCAAGAGCGGCGCCGGGCAAACCTGGTCGGCCGGCCTTTCATACAGCAACGGCCCGGTCGATGTCGCGGGCGGCTACTACTACGCGGCCAACCGGTCATCGCTCGCCAACGGCATCCGGACCGGCTGGAACGGCACCTCCGACGGCACGTTCGACGGTTCGCTGGTCAATGGCGGCTACATCTCCGCGAAATCGATCGGCATCGCGCGCGGTGCATTGCGCTACAACTTCGCGCCGTTCGCGGTCGGCATCGACTACAGCAATGCGCTGTACAAGGCCGATGCGATGTCCGCGTTCCGCAGCACGCAGAAGTACGACACCGCGCGCGGCTTCTTCAATTACCAGGCGACGCCCAGCCTGCTCGTCGGCCTGGGCTACAGCTACACGCGTGCCCGCGGCGATACGAGCGCGACCTACCATCAGGTGTCCGCCGGCGCCGACTATGTGCTGTCGAAGCGCACCGATCTCTATGCGGTCGGTGCGTGGCAACGTGCGAACGGGGAACAGCGCACGCTCGATGGCGGCACGCAAACGGCGCAGGCGTCGATCGGTTCGTATGGCTATGGCGGCACGCGCACGCAGGGCATCGTCAATCTCGGGTTGCGTCACCGGTTCTGAGCGCGGCCGCCGCCCATGCGCACCGCGTGACGAAAATTTCATGTTCCGATCAGGTTCACGATGCGTCTCGCCGCTACGATCGGAACGGTAACGGGCCACGCCCGTTCCCACCCACGCAGCGGGTCGATGCCGCACGGCACGATCACGCGTTAGGCCCGGGCTCGTCGAGTGCCGGGCCTTTTTTTGCGTCGCGAGCCGGCACCTGGGCGCGCGGACGCGGCTGGGCGCTGTGGAAGGCGCTCATCACGCTCGCGACACTGGATGAAAGCCTGCACGCGAGCGATCCGTCGACCCGCACGATCCGGCACCTGCTGGACGATCATCGCCGGGAATGCGGACACTGAGCGCCGACTGACCGCCCGCGACGCGATCACGGCGTGCCGATGCGTTGCGGAAACAGGCACGTATGCGTTTTCACGTACAGGTTCGGATTGCCGCAGCGGTGGCCGGCATAGTCGATCTGCTCGCCGGGCATGAGGTCGGCCGGCACCGTCTTGCGCGCCGCGGCGGGCGCGGCCGCCGGGGTGCCGGAACGTGTCGATGCACAGCCCGCGAACAACGGGACGATCAGGACTGCGATCAAGGCTAAACGGATGGCGGGACGATCCACTTTTCGGTCCGGGATGAAAGTCTGAACGGGGCCGCCCGCTTTCCATGCTGCTGTCGCGAACGGCGCGAATGCCGTCGGCCCTGTCGGCCAATGGCAGACTTCATGTTCCCCTGCCCGCCCATCGCGCCCATGACGCGAACATGACGGTTGCGTCATGTCGGTCGTGTCTCAACGGCGCGCTACCGGCTTGCGCAATCTGACGGTTTTTTCATCTCGCGATCACGATGACGCACGGCTGCTTTCGCATACTGGGTCCATGGTTCGCCACCCGGCGGCCTGATCAAGGAGAGCACTCGATGAAAACGGCAAAACTCGCAGCACTGTTCGTCACCGCCACGCTGTCGCTCGGCATGGCCACGCAGGCCGCGTTCGCGGAAACGCAAACGCAGGGCAAGAGCCGCACGCAGGTCGTCAACGAGCTGAAGCAGGCGCAGCACGACGGTGTCGTGCCGACGAGCAAGACGCAATACCCGCCGACCGGCGAGATCGTCGCGCGCAACAAGGAGCTTCACGGGATTTCGGTGCATGGCGGCGAGAAGAAGCCGCAAACCGACAACCACGACAACCTGACCGCGCGGCAATGATGCCCGGCCACACGATCGCGGAAAGCGCGCCGCGCGTGGCCGCATCGCGGCGAACGCGCGGGCGTCACCGCCCGCGCTGTCAAGTGCGGATGGCCGCCGGCCGGTCCGGCTCGGCCGGCCGGCGCGGAAAGCGCAGCCAGAACGTCGTGCGGCGGCCGGGATCGCTGTCGACGCCGCATTCGCCGCCGTGATTGTCCATGATCGACCGGACGATCGCGAGGCCGAGCCCCGTGCCCGACGCCGAATTGTGCCGCGACGGATCGACGCGGTAGAAGCGCTCGAAAATCCGCCCGACATGCTCCGCGGCGATGCCGGGCCCCGTATCCGACACGGCGATCGTCGTCGCGCCGCCCTGCTCGACGCAGTCGATCGTCACGACACTGCCGCGCGGCGCATAGGTCAGCGCATTGGACAGCAGGTTGCTCAGCGCGCGCTGGTACAGCGTCAGATCCGCATCGACCCACGCGTGGCCGTCCACCTTCACCGTCACGCCCTCGTCCTCCGCCAGCGGCTCGTAGTAGCCGGCCACCCGCTCCGCCTCCTGCGCCGCATTCAGGCGCCGCACGCCGATTGACGTGCCGGCCTGCTCCGAGCGCGCGAGAAACAGCATGTCCTCGATCATCCGCGACAACCGCTGGTATTCGTCGATGCTCGACTCGATCACGTTCCGGTATTCCTCCGCGCTGCGCGGCTGCGACAGCACGACCTGCGCGGCCGCCTGCAGGTTCGTGAGCGGCGTGCGCATGTCGTGCGCGAGATTCGACGAGAACTGGCTCAGCCGCGTGAACGATTCGTTCAGCCGCGCGAGCATCCCGTTGAACGCATGTTCGAGTTCCTTCAGCTCGCCGGACGTATCGAGTTCCGGCAGCGGATGCGCCAGCCGGCTCGTCGACATCTGCTCGGCACGCGCCGCAAACCGCCGCAGCGGGCTCAGCCCGAGCGCCGCGATGCCGTACGCGATCGCAGCCGCGAGCACCACGCCGAATACCTCGATCACGACGATCGTATAGGCATGCGTGCGCAGCAGCAGCACGTCGGCGCTGCGGTCGTACTGCACCGCGACGCGCACCACGGGCCCGCCCGCCCCCATACCGGCGCCGGCCAGCGGCACATTCGTCACCAGATACTGGTGCCGCGCGCCAGGCGGCGCGACGCCGACCGGCACGCGCCCGGCATCCAGCGACATCAGCGGCGCATACGGGCGGAAGCCGGGCGTACCGACGAGGCGCATGCCCGTGGCATCGAAGATCGCGAGATCCATGTTCGGATGACCATGCAGCTGGTCGATCCAGATGTCGGTGTTGCGCGCGACGTCGGCCGTGCTACGCGCTTCGGCCAGGTGCGCGCCCAGTGCGGCGGAAATGCCGGCCATCTGCTCGGCCGCCGTCGTCTCGACACGGTTGCTCAGCGCTTCGTACAGCGCAACACCGCTCGACGCGAGGATCACCGACGTCGACAGGATGATCAGCGCGGTCAGGCGTCCACGCAGCGTGCGCGGCAGCAGGCGCGCGATCATGCAGCCGCGCCGCCGCGCGCTTCGAGCACGTAGCCCATGCCACGCACCGTGTGGATCAGTTTCGGTTCGTACGCATCGTCGATCTTCGAGCGCAGCCGCCGGATCGCCGAATCGACGACGTTCGTGTCGCTGTTGAAGTTCATGTCCCACACCTGCGACGCGATCGTCGCGCGCGGCAGGATCTCGCCTTCGCGGCGCATCAGCAGCCACAGCAGCGCGAATTCCTTCGCGGTCAGCAGGATCGTGTCGCCCTGCCGCGTGGCCTTGCGGCGCGTCAGGTCGAGTTCGAGATCGGCCACGCGCAGCGTGTTCGAGTCGCGCGGCTGGCCGCGCCGCAGGATCGACTTGATGCGCGCGGTCAGCTCGACGAAGTCGAACGGCTTCGCGAGATAGTCGTCGGCGCCGAGCTCGAGCCCCTTCACGCGATCGCCGACGTCATCGCGCGCGGTGAGGAACAGCACGGGCGTCGACTTGCTGCGCCGCAGGTTCTGCAGCAGCGTCCAGCCATCCTGGCCGGGCAGCATCACGTCGAGCACGAGCAGGTCGTATTCCTCGGTCTCCGCCTGGTGCTGGCCCGTGATGCCGTCCTCGACCCAGTCGACGACATAGCCGGCCTCGGTGAGGCCCTTGCGCAGGTACGCGCCCGTCTTCGGTTCATCTTCGACAATCAGAATTCGCATCACGCATTACCCTTGAAGAAACCCAGCCGGCGCAGCAGACCGGCGCCGAGGCCGCCGCGGAACGCCGCACGCCACGACACCGCATGGCTGACACGGTACAGCACCGGCAGCACCAGCAACGTCAGCGCCGTGGACGACAGGATACCGCCGATCACGACCGTCGCCAGCGGACGCTGCACCTCGGCGCCGGTGCCGGTCGCGAACGCCATCGGCAGGAAGCCGAGCGACGCGACGAGCGCGGTCATCAGCACCGGCCGCAGCCGCGTGAGCGCGCCGTCGTGTACGGCAGCGTCGAGCGGCATCCCTTCGTCGCGCAGGTTGCGGATGAACGAGATCATCACGAGACCGTTGAGCACGGCCACGCCCGACAGCGCGATGAAGCCGACCGCCGCGGTGATCGACAGCGGAATCCCGCGCAGCCACAGCGACACGACGCCGCCGCTCAGCGCGAACGGAATGCCGGTGAACACGAGCAGCCCGTCCTTCACGTTGTTGAACATCACGAACAGCAGCACGAACACCATGAACAGCGCGAGCGGCACGACGAGCTTCAGGCGCTCGCTCGCGCTTTGCAGCTGCTCGAACTGCCCGCCCCACGACACCCAGTAGCCGGCCGGCACGCGCACGTCCTGCTGCAGCTGCTCGCGCGCATCGGCGACGAACGAGCCGACGTCGCGGCCGCGCACGTTCGCGCTGACGACGACGCGCCGCTTGCCGTCCTCGCGGCTGATCTGGTTCGGGCCCGGCGCGACATCGATCGTCGCGAGTTCAGCCAGCGGCACGTACGGGGCCGCGGCGAGCGGCGCGCTGGCGCCGGCGGCCGGCGCGGGCAGCGCGATCGGCAGCCGCTTGATCGCCTCGATGTCCGAGCGCAGCTCGTCGGGCAGCCGCACGACGATGTCGAACCGGCGGTCGCCCTGGAACAG
Source organism: Burkholderia cepacia complex sp. TUM26381 (assembly GCF_057439935.1). NCBI lineage: Bacteria > Pseudomonadati > Pseudomonadota > Betaproteobacteria > Burkholderiales > Burkholderiaceae > Burkholderia > Burkholderia cepacia complex sp. TUM26381. Next base: position 2,634,975 of record NZ_CM172007.1, read on the forward strand.
CGTGCCGGCCTTCTGCCCGCCGACGGCCGCGGCCACCGAGTCCTGCAGGTCGGCCACGCTCACGCCATAGCGCGCGAGCTTGTCGCGATCGAGGTTGACGGTCAGCACCGGCAGGCCCGTGGTCTGCTCGACCTTCACCTCCGATGCGCCCGGCACCTTCTGCAGCGCGGCCGCGATCTGCTCGCCGGTCTGGTTCAGCACGGCCATGTCATCGCCGAAGATCTTCACCGCGACGTCGCTGCGCACGCCCGAGATCAGCTCGTTGAACCGCAGCTGGATCGGCTGCGAAAACTCGTACGCGTTGCCCGGCAGCTCGGCGAGCGCTTCCTCGATCTCGCGCACGAGCTGGTCGCGCGGCTTCTTCGGGTCGGGCCACCGGTCGGCCGGCTTCAGCATGATGTAGCCGTCCGACAGGTTCGGCGGCATCGGGTCGGCCGCGATCTCGGCCGTGCCGGTGCGCGCGAATACGCGCTCGATCTCGGGGAAGCGCGCCTTCAGCGTCTTCTCGATCGACTTCTGCATCTCCACCGACTGCGACAGGCTCGTGCCGGGAATCCGCAGCGCGGAGACGGCCAGATCGCCTTCGTTCAGGCTCGGGATGAACTCGCTGCCGAGCCGCGTCGCCAGCCCGAGCGTGACCAGCACGATCGCGCCCGCGCCGATCATCACGCGCGCCGGGCGCGTCATGAACGCGGCAAGCACGGGTTCGTACGCGCGCCGCGCCCAGCCCATCAGCCGGTTCTCCTTCTCCTCGACACGCTCGCCGATGAACAGCGCGACGGCCGCCGGAATGAACGTGACGGTCAGCACCATCGCGGCCGCGAGCGCCATCACGACGGTAATCGCCATCGGGTGGAACATCTTGCCCTCGACGCCGGTCAGCGCAAAGATCGGCAGGTACACGACCATGATGATCAGTTGCCCGAAGATCAGCGCGCGCCGCGCTTCCTGCGATGCGCCGAACACTTCGGCAAAACGCTCGTCGCGCGTGAGCGGCCGTCCGGCCGCCGCCTGCGCATGCGCGAGCCGCCGCACGCAGTTCTCGACGATCACCACCGCGCCGTCGACGATGATCCCGAAGTCGAGCGCGCCCAGGCTCATCAGGTTCGCGCTTACCTTCGCATTGACCATGCCGGTGAAGGTCATCAGCATCGACAGCGGAATCACCAGCGCGGTGATCAGCGCGGCGCGGATGTTGCCGAGGAACAGGAACAACACCGCGATCACGAGGATCGCGCCTTCGAGCAGGTTCTTCTTCACCGTCGCGACGGCCTTCTCGACGAGCACCGTGCGGTCGTACACGGGAATCGCCTTCACGCCGGCCGGCAGCGTGCGGTTCACGTCCTCCATCTTCGCGGCGACGGCCTTCGACACCGTCCGGCTGTTCTCGCCCATCAGCATGAAGACCGTGCCGAGCACGACTTCCTCGCCGTTCGACGTCGCGGCGCCCGTGCGCAGTTCGCGGCCGATGTCGACCGCGCCGACGTCCTTCATCCGCACCGGCACGCCGCCGACGTTGGTCAGCACGATGTTCGCGATGTCGTCGACGGTGCGCGCCTGGCCCGGCACCCGCACGAGATACTGCTCGCCGCGCTTTTCGATGTAACCGGCGCCGACGTTGTCGTTGTTGCGCTCCAGCGCGCGCACGACGTCGGCGAGCGTCAGCCCGTACGACATCAGCTTTGCCGGGTTCGGCGCGACGCGGTATTCCTTCACGTAGCCGCCGATCGAGTTGACCTCGGTCACGCCGCGCACGTTGCGGAGTTGCGGCCGGACGACCCAGTCCTGCAGCTCGCGCAGGTCGGCCGCCGTATAACGCGTGCCGTCGGGCTTGCGTGCGTTGGCATCGGCCTCGACGGTCCACAGGTAGATCTCGCCGAGGCCCGTCGACGTCGGCCCCATCGCGGGCGCGATGCCGGCGGGCAGCTTGTCCTTCGCTTCCTGGATGCGTTCGTTGACGAGCTGCCGCGCGAAGTAGATGTCGGTGCCGTCCTTGAAGATCACGGTGACTTGCGACAGCCCGTAGCGCGAAATCGAGCGCGTCTGCTCGAGGCCCGGCAGCCCGGCCATCACGGTCTCGACCGGATAGGTGATGCGCTGTTCGGCTTCGAGCGGCGAATAGCCCGGCGCGGACGTATTGATCTGGACCTGCACGTTCGTGATGTCGGGCACCGCGTCGATCGGCAGCCGCTGGTAGCTGAACACGCCCAGCGCGGCCACGGCCGCGATCGCCAGCATCACGAGCCAGCGGTGCGCAATCGCAAAGCGGATCAGGCGCTCAAACATGTCGGGATTCCTTGAAACGGGGAACGGTCGGCCGCACCGGACGGGCCGCCCGGCCGGTCACACGGCGAGCCGGAAAGCGGGCCGCATACCGGGCCGCGAGCCGGGCAACGGCGCACACGTCGCGCTCATTCATGTTCCGCGCTCCCCTTGCCGAGTTCCGCCTTCAGCACGAAGCTGTTCGACGCCGCATATTCCTGGCCCGGCTTGAGCCCCTTCAGCACTTCGGTCGCGCGCTCGTCGCGCCGCCCCGTTTCGACCGCCTGCGCGACGAACCCCTTCGGCGAACGCACGAACACGGAAGGCGCGCCGTCGACGTCCTGCAGCGCGTCGCTTGCCACCGCCAGCGGCACGCCCTGCTTGCCCGCGTCGACGGATACGTTCACGAACATCCCCGGGCGCCACACGCCGTCCGGGTTCGGCAGCACGACGCGCGCCGGTGCGGTGCGCGTCTGTTCGCCGAGCAACGAGCCGACGTACGCGATCGGGCCGCTCGAACGCGATTCGAACGCGGTCGCACTGACGGTCGCGTCGCGGCCGACGCGCACGTCGTTCAACCGCTGCGCGGGTACGGCCATCTCGGCCCACACGGTCGACAGGTCGGAAATCACGAACATGCTCGCGTCGGCGGCGATCGCCTCGCCGGGCGTCGCATGTTTCTCGACGACCGTGCCCGCGAACGGCGCGCGCAGCTCGTAGCGGTTCAGCGCGCCCGCGCCGACCGGCGCGTTCAGCGCGGCGAGCTTCTGCCGCGCGTTCTGCACGGCGATCTCGGCCTCGCGCAGCTGCACCTGTGCCTGCTGGTAGTCCTGCTCGGCCGAGATGCGCTCCTTCCACAGCGTGCGTTCGCGCTCGTAAGTCGCCCGCGCGCCCGACAGCCGGCGCTCGGCCGTCAGCAGTTCGCTGCGGCGGTCGGCCAGATCGGTGCTCGCGATCACGGCCAGCACCTGCCCCTTCGCGATGTTCTGCCCGAGCGATACCGACACCTGCTCGACGATGCCGGCCACGCGCGGCACCACGTGCGCGGTGCGGTCCTCGTTGAACTTGATCTCGCCCGGCAGCTGGAACGGCGTCGCGATCTGCGCAGGGCCGGCCTTCGCGAGCGCGATCTTCGACGTCGCCAGTTGGGCGTCGGTCAGCGCGATCGCGCCGTCGGCGCGCGCGAACGGGAACGACGCGGCGTCGTTGCCGGCCTTCACGTCGATCGTCGCGTCGAACACGTGCGGCTTCGCGATCGACTGCGCGGACACGAACTTCTGGCCTGCCGCGTCGAAACGCAACGGTTCGTGGGTGCGGTCGTACCGCACCAGCGTGCCGGACACGGTCACGGCCTTGGTCGCAGGCTTGCCGTCGACGAACGGATAGACGACGAGCCGTGCGTCGCCGGGCTTTTCCGTCATCACGATCTCGACGGACAGCTTGCCGCGCTTGAGCACGACGCCCCCGCGCGCCCCGGCGCCATCGGCGGGTTGCGCGGCTTCGGCACCCGCTGGCGCCGACGTGCCGCCGCCGCCCCGCGTGACGGCGAGCGCGCCGATCACGATCCCTGCGCCGCCGAGCACGGCCGCCGCAATAACGAAGATTCTGCTGCGTGACATGATGATCCTTCAGGTAAGAGGGGCGCTTATTGCGCGACGGCCGCGAGCGGCGTGCCGACGAGCCGGCCGATATCGGCGCGGGCCGAATGGGCGTCCGCGAGCGCGCGCACGTATTGCGACTGCCCCTGGAACAGCGTGCGCTGCGCGTCGAGCACGTCGAGGAAGCTGAACTTCCCGAGTTCGTAGCCGCGCGACATGGCATCGAGCGCGAGGCGCGCGGCCGGCAGGATGTCCGACTTCAGCCGCTGCGCTTCCTGCTCGGCGGCCTCGAAGTTCGCGTAGGCCTGCGTGAGCGCCAGCCGCAGGCGCGTGCGTTCGCGATCGAGATCGGCGTTCGCGCGCTCGGCCTTGTGCGTCGCCTCGAGCAGCGCGCCCCGGTTCGTGTTGAACAGCGGAATCGGGATCGATACGCCGACCACGGCCTGGTTGTCGGGGACGCCGCCGGTCGTCACGCGCTTCACGCCCGCGCTGACCGTCACGTCCGGAATGCGCCGCGCACGCTCGAGCGACACGGCCGCGTTCGAGCGCAGCATCTCGGCGCGAGCGACCCGCGCGAGCGGCGAATCGTCGAGCTGCGCGGTCAGCGCGGACAGCGGCTCGACCGGCGGCACGGCTTCCAGGTCGCCCTGCACCGCGAGCCGGTCGCCGCGCGCTTCGCCCATCACCGCGTTCAGCTTCTCGCGCGCAACCTCGACCCGGCCGCGCGCGGTTACGACTTCGATCTGCACACCGGCCGCCGCCACCTGCGCCTTGGTCGCCTCGACCGGCGACACCTTGCCGGCCTGCGCGCGGCGCCCCGCAAGATCCGCGGAGCGCGCGGCGATCGCGGCCGATTCCTCGGTCACCTGAAGCTGCCGCTGCGCGGCGAGCAAGCCGTAGAACGCGGCGATCACGTCGGCGCGCACGACGGCGCCCTGCTCGTCGAGCGACGCGCTGGCCGACTCGCGGCCGTACGACGCGACGTCGAGCCGCGCGCGACGCTTGCCGCCCAGCTCGATGGTCTGGTTGATCAGCGCGGTCGACGTGCGTTCGGCGCGGCTGAAGCCTTCCTGCAGGAACGACACCTCGGGATTGGGGCGGGCACCGGCCTGCATCAGCGCGCCGGCCGACGCGTCAACGTCCGCGCGTGCGCCACGCAGCGCCGGATTGTTCCGGGCCGCAACCGCGAGCGCATCGGGAAGCGTCAATGACGGGGGGGAAAGCGCACCGGATGGCGGTGCGCCGGTCGGCGTTGCGCTGCCTGCTGCAGCCGGGGCCGGCCCCGGCGACAGCGACGGCTGCGCATAAGCCGTCGCGGCCATCGCGAAGGCGACGGCCACGGCGAGAGAGAGCTTGAGCATGTTCGGTTCTGCGGTAACGGTTTGCGACCGATGCTACGGTCGGGCCGCAGTGCGAACATGAGGCGAAGATGATATTTCCGTCATGTCGGGCGCAATCGCACGCAGACGTGCAATGCCCTGCGGGGACGGCGCCCCGCTTTGACGATCGGGAGGATTCGGTGCGCGTGCGGCGCGACGGCCGCACGAAAGACTGCAGAGGGCCGGGGATTCGACACGCGCAGGCCGCACGCCCCCTCGCGTGAATCAGGTGATGCGTTGCTTCGCGCGCCTGCGTTGCACGAGCCAGTCGAGCAGTTGCCGCCCGTCGCGTTCGCCGAACCAGCGCGCGTGCCCGATCAGGTAGCCGTCGTACGCGATGTCGACGATCGCCGGCGCATCGATGATGCAGCCGAAATACGCGACTTCCGACAGCGCGAACTCCGTATGCACGATCGGCAGCAACGCGACCAGCGCCGCGTACGCGTCGTCGCTCAGCGGTTCCAGCGATTCGTAGCCGTCGAGCAGCGCGTCGATCTGTTCGTATTCGATGCGCCGCGCATCGGCCGGCGCCATCCAGTCGACCGTATTGCGCTCGATCGCAAGCGCGAGGTCCATCACCGCGCACGTGCGATCCGACAAGCCGAAATCGAGCACGGTGCGCACCTGCGCGCCGGGTTCCGCCCCCGTCCACAGCAGGTTCGACGCATGCCAGTCGCCATGCGTCCACAGCGGCGGCAACGCCGGCAGCAGCGGCACGAGGCGCGCGTGATACGGGCCGATCGCGTCGGCCACGTCGCCGCGCCAGTCGCGCGATCCGAGCGCGCGCACGAGCAGCGGCTGCGCATCGACCCAGCGTTCGAGCGCGCCCGCCAGATCGGCGGACGACAGCACGCGAAAACTCGACAGCAGCGTGCGGACGGGCCGCGCGGGTGCGTCGTAACCGGCCGACGCGCGATGCAGTTCGGCCAGCGCGCGGCCGGCCGCGTACGCGTGCGAAGGATGCGTGAACGGCTGCCACGACATCACGCCACGATACGGGTCGACGCCGGGCGCGAGCACGTGCACCTCGTAGGTCCAGTCGCCGGACGCAAACGCGGTCGCGCCGTTGCGATCGGCCAGCACGTCCACCACGGGGATGCCGCGTTCGCGCAGATGCGCGATGAAACGATGCTCTTCCTCGAGCCCCGCGACATCGCGCAGGCTCACGTGATGACGCTTGACGAACAGCCCGCGCCCGTCCGCCATCCGCACGAGCACGGCCGCCGCGAACTGCCGCGGGCTGTGCCACGTGAGCCGCGCCGGCTCGCCCGCGCCGTCGATCCGCGCGAGTACGGCCGCCACCTCGTCGTACGTCATCAGCGGCCAGTCGCGTTCGGCCTGCTCGCCGTCGACGCCGAATTGCGGCGGCGCGACGTCACGCGACAGGGGGCCGTCCGGCTCGAGTGGGAATGACATGACCGATGTTGCTCCGTCGTTGAATCCGTGCGTGAATCAGCGTGCGCCGCCGCCCGACGCCAGTGCGCCGCCGGCTGCCGCGCGCAACGCAGCGGCCGTGCGGCTCCAGTCGCGCCAGCCGACGACAGCCAGCCCGATGAACAGCGCATAGAGTCCGGCCGTCAGATACAGTTCCTTGAACACGAACATCCCGACGTACACGACGTTCACGACGATCCACAGCCCCCACGACGCGATGTAGCGCCGCGCGGTCCAGTATTGCGCGACGAGGCTGAACGCGGTCAGCGACGCATCGACGAACGGCAGCGCCGCATCGGTCCAGCGCGCCATCATGCCGCCGAGCAGCGCGCTGCCGATGACCGCCGCGATCAGGTCGGGCAGCATCTTGAGCGGCCGCACGCCGGTGACGGGCGCGACGTCGCCGGCCGGCGCCGCGCCGCCGTCGGCCTCGCTCGCGCGCTGCGCGAGCCAGCGCTGCCAGCCGTACACCTGCAGCACCGCGAATGCGCCTTGCAGCAGCATGTCCGAATACAGCTTCGCATCGAAGAAGATCCAGCCGTACAGCGCGACCGACGCGAGCCCGACCGGCCAGCACAGCATGCGGCGCTTCGCGGTCAGCCAGATCGCGAGCGCGCTGACGATCACGCCGGCGATTTCGAGTGGGGACATCGTCTGTGCTCTCCTGGTTAGCTGCCGGGGCGGCGCATCACGCGGCCGGTTCCGGACGGTCAGAAATCATAAGTCAACGACACGCGCGCGGTGCGCGGCGCCCCCGGGAACAGGTAAGCATCGCCCTGCTGCTCGCCCGCGTCGCGCCAGTAGAACTTGTTGAACAGGTTGTCGACCGACACGCGCAGCACCGTGCGATGGCCGCCGATCTTCGTCGTATAGCGCGCGCCGAGATTGAACACGAACCACGACGGCACGCGCGCGGTGCCTTCTTCGTTCGCATTGCGCGCCGCGCTGTACTCGACGCCGCCGAGCACGTTCAGGCCCGCGACGCCCGGCACCGCGTAGTCCGCATACAGCGACGCACGCAACGCCGGCACGTTGATGATCTGGTGCCCTTCGTAGGTCGGCGACCCCGAATCGACCGCACGAGCGCGAATCGCCGCGACGCTGGCCGTCAGCCCCAGCCGCCCGGTCAGGCGGCCGGCCGCGCCGAGCTCGATCCCCTGGTGCCGCTGCGTGCCGCGCTGCACGAACGTATAGGACGTGCCCGACGGATCCGGGTCGGCGAACTGGAACGGCTTGCTGATCGAGAACACGGCGGCCGTGAGGCTCAGCCGGTCAAGCCAGTCGTATTTCGCGCCGACCTCGAACTGGTGCGATTCGACGGGCGGCAGGAACGCATACGCGTTGGTCGCGCGTACCGGCGCCTGGTCGCCGAGCGACAGCGCCTTGCTGTACGACGCATACAGCGACAGCACGTTCACCGGCTTGTAGACGAGCGCGACCTGCGGCAGGAACACCGAGCGGTCGGTGCGCGCCGTGTCGCCGTCGAGGCTGCTCCAGCTGCGCTGGCGCAGCAGCACCTCCTTGCCGCCCGCGAGCACCTGCCAGTGTTCGCCGATGCTGATGCGGTCGAGCCCGAACACGCCGTATTGCCACGCGTCGAGGCGCGGATACGACGGCCCCGGCGAATTCGGCGACGGCGAGAAGGTCACGTCGGGCCCGTAGACGTTCTCGCTGCCCACGTAGTCGTACACCGCGTCGGCCATGTGCACGACGCGCCGCTGCACGCTCACGCCGAGCGTCAGCTCGTGCCGCAGCGGCCCCGTCGCGAACTTGCCGGTCGCGACCGCGCGCAGGTCGTCGTTGCGCCGGTATTCGCCGGGGCTGCGGAAGTCGTAGACGTCGTAGTCGCCGTTCGCGCCGAAGAAGAACGGCGACGTCGCGCCGGCCGTGCAGCTCGCCGCGTAAGAACAGCCGTACGCGAACGCGCTGTTGTCGTCGATCATCGTGCGGCTGCGGCCGGCGGCGAGGTAGGCCTTCCAGTCGTCGTTGAACTGGTAGTCGAAGCGCGCGTTCAGGTTCAGCGCGTCGGTCGTCACCGGTTTCGCCCACGGCTGCGTGCCGAGCGCCTTCGACGTCGTCTTGACCGACGGCACGACGGTGCCGCCGAGCAGCTGGTAGCCGGGCGCCGAGCGCTGGATCCACTGCTGGAATTCGGCGTTGAGCTGCAGGCTCGCGCGCGGGCTGATGTCCCAGTCGGCGGCGATCGAGCCGAACGTGCGCCGCCCGTTGGTGCCGTCGATGTAGGAGTGCAGGTTCTCCTTCGCGGCATTGATCCGGAAGCCGAACTGATTGTCGGGGCCGAAGCGGCGGCCGAGATCGACGGCCGCCGACGTCGAGCCGCGGCTGTCGACGCCGCCCGTCACGCTCGCGACGTTCGCGGAGCGCTTGGTCACGAAGTTGATCACGCCGCCGGGTGCGACGACGCCGCTGTCGATACCCGCGAGCCCCTTCAGGATCTCGACGCGCTCCTTGTTCTCGAGCGGCACGTTCTGCTCGCCGGACACCGTCAGCCCGTCGATCCGGATCGCGCTCGCGAGATCGACCGGAAAGCCGCGGATCGCGAAGCCTTCGAAATAGCCGACCGGCGCGTAGTCGTTGACGACCGATGCGTCGTTGCGCACGACGTCGCTCAGCCGCTTCGCCTGCTGGTCGTCGATCAGCGCGCGCGTGATGACGTTCACCGACGCCGGCGTGTCGCGCAGCGGCGCGTCGTCCAGCCCCGCGACCGAGGCTTCGCGCGCGCGCAGCGTGCTGCCGCGCTCGCCGCTCACCGTGATGGCAGGCAGCGTCGCGCTGCCGGCCGCGCCGGCGTCCGGTGCGGGCGCGTCGCCGGGTGCCGCGGCGGCCTGCGCCGCGAAAAGCGTGATGCCGAGGCCGACTCCGAGCCCGACCTTCGTGCGCCGCCGCCGTGCGGGCAACGCTGTTGTTCTATTCACCGTCATTGTTCTGGATGGAAAACTCGCCACTCGACCTTGTCGAAACCCGTTACGAAGCTGCGAAGCGTGCTCCCGCGGATACATCCGCCCCTTCCTCCGGACACATGCGTCGACACGATTTTCATCAGGCGAATCGGACGATTCGGCACGCGCGCGTGCCGGCCGGTCAGGAAGACGCAGGATGGGACATCGGATTCAGGTGACGCGCCGGGCACCGACGCAGCTGTCGACGGCTTCGTCGGGAACTGGCGGGCGGCCGGCGGCATCGCGCGGTCGTGTCATGCGGGGGACGCTTCGAACGCCCCGGTGCGGGCGGCGGGCCTTGCGCCGGCCGTTCTCGTCGGAACGGCGGCCTGCCCGTCGCGCGCGACATCGCGGCGTGGCGCGCATTTTACCCCGGGCGGGCGCATTGACCGTGGAATCCGGCGGAACGGGGGGCGGGAAAGGCGGGAACGGGGAAAAGCGCTTCGGGCGGCACGGCAACGGCGACGATCCGGCCGCGCCGCCCGTCATGCGACGCAACGTCGACGATCGGCGCGATCCCGCGCCGGTCAAGCGACGGAAACCGCGAGCAGGCGATATCGTCCGCTCGCGGTTTCCGGGCCGCTCAGAACCCCTGCATCGTCACGGTCGGATCGACGACCAGATGCACGACGCCGTAGATCACCGCGCCGACCAGCAGCGCGAGCAGGATCGCCACGAACGGCAGCAACGTGAAGTTGGCGTTCGCGAGATCGGTCGCGTGCGCCTTGCTGTTGCGCACGCCGAAGAAACTCCACAGGACCAGGCGGACCATGCCGAGCAGTTTCATGATGGGCTCCTTTCATCGAATCGGTTGACGCTATCGTCGATCCGACCGGCATCCGAAAAAAGAAGCAGTTGCGCGCGCTTTTCGCGCAGCAGGCCGTCTGCGGCGGCATGTCGCAGGGGCGTCAGCGGTCGAGCACGAGCGGCTCCGTGGCCCCTGCCGCGGGCCGCGCGACGCACAGCAGCGCGCAGCCGGGTTCGACCGCTGCATCGGGCGTTTGCTCGTAGTCGACCGAACCGGACAGCACGCGCGTCGCGCACGTGCCGCACGAACCGGAGCGGCATTCGGACGGCACGGCCACGCGCTGCCCTTCCGCGAATTCGAGCAGCGTGCCGTCGGCGGGCGTCCACGCGGCTTCGCGCGCCGTGCGCCGGAACACGACCGGCACGCTTGCCGCCGCCGGCGTCGCTGACGCGCGGGTCGTACTGCGTGCGACGCTCGACGGCCCGAACGCCTCGAAGCGGATGCGCTCGTCCGCCACGTTCAGCGCGCGCAGCCCGTCGTACAGGTCGCGCATGAACGCCGCCGGCCCGCACAGGTAGAAGTCGTAGTCGTCGAACGACAGGATCCGCTTCAGTTGCGCGATGTCGATGCGGCCGGCCCGCGCTGCCGAGCCTTCGCCGGGATGACTGTCGAACCAGTGAAGCGACACGCGTGGATCGGTGGCCGCGAGGTGCGCCAGTTGCGCCGCGAACGGCCGGTCGGCCGCTTCGCGCGCGCCGTGCACGAACACGACGCGGCGCGACGGTGTGTCGTCGGCCAGCGCACGGTGCAGCATCGCGACCATCGGCGTGATGCCGATGCCGGCCGACACGAGCACGGCCGGCCGCGGGCTCGCGAGATCGAACGTGAAGCGGCCGCGCGGCATCTGCGCGTCGAGCGTCATGCCCGCCTGCGCGTGATCGTGCAGCCACGCCGATGCGCGTCCTTCGCGCTTCACGCTGATCCGGTACTGCGCGCCGCCCGGCGCGCCGGACAGCGTGTAGCTGCGAATCGCCGGCGCATCGCTGCCCGGCAGCGCGATGCGCAGCGTCAGGTGCTGCCCGGCTTCATAGGCGGGCAACGCGCCGCCGTCCGCCAGTTCGAAATGGAACGACCGGATCGCGCGCGCTTCGTCGACGATCTTCGCAATGCGCAGCGGCCGCCATGCGGGTGCCGATTCGGGTGCCGATGCAGGTGCGGCCGCAGGCGCCGCAGGGGCAGCCCCCGCCACGCCCTCCGAAGCCGCCGCCGTCGCCACGAACTGCGGCGCGCGCTCGACCGCCGACCACCGGAACGGCAGCACCGCACGCACGCGCCGCACTTCCCGCACATGGAAGCGCACGACGCGCTGCGCGCCGTCGAACGACGCGACGAGCGGCCCGTCCCACACGATTTCCGCGTGCGCGGCGACATACAGCAGGTCGCCGCTGTCGAAATCGACGAACAGCAACCCCGCGCGCGGATCGTGCTGCAGGTTGCCGAGCGTGTTGAAGAAGCGGTTGCCGCTGAAATCGGGCGTCGTCAGCGTATGCGCATCGTCGACGCGCACGAAGCCCGGCATCCCGCCGCGATGCGATACGTCCGCGCCGCGCGCGGCGCCCGCATCCGCCGACGTGTTCGCACTCGCGACGAAGAACGTGTCGGCCTGCGCGAGCAGCGCCCGATCCGCCTCGCTCAACGCGTCGGACACGTCGGGCGCGACGGATGCATCGACGGCCCGCGCGACGAAGGCCGGCTTGCGACCCTGAATGTACTTCGCGCAGTTGCCGAAGCTCTGCTCGACCGCGATCGTCAGCGCATCGCCATCGATCGCGCGCACGACGCCGTTCACGCGATTGCGCCGCCGCGTATCGAATTCGATCCCGAGCCCGCCGAGCGCCGCGCCCGGCTGCCACGCGCCGGCCAGCGGATCGCCCGGCAGCGCACGCGCCGCGATGCGCAGCGTGCGTGCATCCGGCGACGTGACGAAGCCCGGCGCGCCGGCGCGCAGCGTCGCCCACGGCTGCCCGTGCGCATCGACGCCGCCGAGCACGAAGAACGGCAGTTGCGCGAAGAACGTCCGGTGCTGGTCCGGCATGAAGCGCCGGATCCCGCGCCGGCCGGCCGCGCCTGCGGCCTCGCTCACGCCCGCGCGCTGCTGCACGGCGAGTTCGCCCGCGTGAAACGGCGCGGTATCGAGTTCCCAGCCCGGTATGACGGCGGTCGGCGCGTTCATCGCGTTCTCCTGGACAGGCGCGGTTGTGGGGGGCGTTACGCGGCGAGCAGGCCCGCGCGCGTCGTCGGCATGCCGACGAAGCCCGGCAGCGCCTCGACGCGGGCCAGCCACGCCCGGACGTGCGGATACGGTTCGAGCGACACGCCGCCTTCCGGTGCGTGCGCGATGTACGTGTACGCGGCGATGTCCGCGATCGTCGGCTGCGCGCCGGCCGCGAACGGCTTGCCGGCCAGTTCGCGATCGATCACGTCGAGCACCTTCGCGGCCGTGCGCTTGGCCGCCTCCGGGTCGAGCGGCGCCCCGAACACGGTCACGAGCCGCGCGGCCGCCGGGCCCGACGCGATCGGGCCGGCCGCGTACGACAGCCAGCGCTGCACGGCCGCCGCGCCGACCGGGTCGCCGGGCAGCCAGTGCGCGTCGCCGTAGCGCTTCGCGAGGTACACGAGAATCGCGTTCGAATCGGCGATCACGGTGCCGCCATCGTCGATCACGGGCACCTGCCCGAACGGATTGAGCGCGAGGAACGCCGGTTCGCGTTGCGCGCCGGCCGCGAGATCGACGTCGATGGTCTCGGACGGCAGCCCGAGCAGCGACAGGAACAGCCGGACACGGTGCGCATGCCCCGAGAGCAGGAACGAATAGACGCGGATCGGCGAGGCAGGCTTGCGGGCGGCAGACATGGAAAACACTCCGGAATCTCGCGCCGCCGGGAGTCGGCGACGAACGGCTCCAGCGTAGCGCTCGCCGTTCATCGCCAGAAGACGGATAATCGTGGAAACATTATCCGCTTTCATAGGACAATCGACGATGGCCGACCTGCGCGACGTGAACCTGAACCGGCTGGCGATCTTCGTTGCGGTGGTCGATGCCGGCTCGCTGACGGCCGCGGCCGAGCGGCTCGGCCTCGCGAAGACGGTCGTCAGCACGCACATGCAGCGCCTCGAATCGGAGGTCGGCGCGAACCTGCTGGTGCGCACGACCCGGCGACTGAGCGTGACCGATGCGGGCCGCGTGTTCTACGACGCGTGCCGCGACATCGTGCGCGCGACCGAAACCGCGCTCGACGCGGTGTCGTCCGATGCCGGGCCGCTGCGCGGCACGCTGCGCGCGAGCGTGCCGATCGACTACGGTGCGCTGGTCGTCGCGCCGGCCGTCGTCGCGTTGCGCGACCGGCATCCGGAGCTCGATGTCGAACTGGTGGCGAACGACCGCGTCGTCGATCTCGTCGCGGACAACCTCGACGTCGCGATCCGGATCGGCCGCCTCGCCGATTCGAACTACCGCGCGGTACAGCTCGGCACGTACGAGAAATGGCTGGTGGCAAGCCCTGCGTTCGTCGCGCGGTACGGGCTGCCGCGCGATCCGGATGCGCTCGCCGGACTGCCGTTCGTGATGCTGTCGACGCTGTCGCGCCCGCACACGCTCGAACTCGGCAACATGGACGGCGCCCATGCGGCGGTGCGCTGCGTCGCGCCGGTCGTGTCGAACACCGCGACCGCGTGCCGCGCGATCGTGCTCGCGGGCGGCGGCTTCGGGCTGCTGACGGATTTCTCGACCGCGGACGACGTCGCAGCCGGCCGGCTCGTACGGCTGCTGCCGGGGTGGCGCACGGCGCCGGCCGGGATTCACGCGGTGTATCCGTCGACGCGGCTGCCATCGCCGAAGGTGCGGGCGTTCATCGATGCGATGAAGGGGCGGATCGGGGAGACGCCGCCGGGGGCACCGGTGCGTGCGAAACGCACGACCGGCTGAACCCGGATTGCCGGTCATGCCGGACGACGCTGCGGCAATCCGTGCGCTTCAATTACCTCCAAATTCCTTTCTCGCGGCTTTCCGATTCGGATCGAATATACCCTCTTTTATTTCCGAAAATTAGGCATTGCCTTTCCATTTTTTCTACTAATCTTATTCCCGGTAATACGCTGATTTGCGTTTACCGAAATGCCTCAATACTCCACTTTATTCAACAAAGGAGTCTGAAAATGCAAACCGCCGCAATTTCATGGGGAAGCACGCCGTCGATCCGCGTCTACACGGCCAACGGCAACAAGATCACCGAACGCTGCTACGACGGCCAGAACTGGTACACGGGTGCGTTCAACCAGGCAGGCGACAACGTGTCCGCGACATGCTGGCTGGTCGGAAGCGCAATCCACATCCGCGTGTACGCGACCAGCGGCGGGACGACGACCGAGTATTGCTGGGATGGCGACGGCTGGACCCGGGGCGGATACACGGGTTCCTGATCGAACGTGCCTGGGGCGCCGAGGGTTGAGCGCCACGATCGGCGCAATGCGAGCCGTTTCACATTGCGCCGTTTTTTAATTGCCATCGCATCCCGCCATCAATCAATGGCGCATGGAGAAAGATTAATACAGCGATATTTTTAAACCCGATCACAATTCGTCACCCAATCTCATTTTTATTTATTAAAAAGACGATTAAATCGCATGCAATGACAACACGGCGCCCCGGGCACCGTGCGGTTATCCTGTTTTTTCATTTTCAGCCTGCCATTGCCGGGGCATTACGGGAATGGCGCAATACCATCCGGCCTACCCGATTTCCCGCAACGTCCCCAGCAGCACCCGCCGGCAACTCGCGATCATCTGCGCCTCCGGATCGCGATATTCGGTGAGCAGCCACGCCGCGCCGACGTTCGTCATCGCGCCGACGAGCGCGAGCCCGATCAGCCGCTGCTCGGTGCGCTCCGCGGGCGTCGCCGCTTCATGCGGCGCGCCGATCGCCATGATCAGCTTGCCGAAGTCGATCAGCATGCGCTGGTACGTCATGTCGGTGTCCGCGCTCACGCCCATCACCTCGAGCAGCAGCACACGGGCCGCGCACGGGTCGCGCAGGAACCCGAAGAACGCGGCAAGCCCGACGTCGACGCTCTCGTACAGATCGCCGCCGCGCTCGGCCACCGCCTGCGCGACCGCGTCATGCAATTGCTGCGCGTGATGCAGGTAGGTGCAGCGCAGCAGATCCTCGGTGCTGTCGAACGCCGCATAGAAATAGCGATCGTTCAGCTTCGCTTCCTGGCAGATCGACCGCACGGTCGCCTTGCGGAACCCGACCGTGCCGAACACGCGCGTCGCCGCGCGGATCAACGCGTCGCGCCGCTCGGCGGCCCGTACCTCGGGCGCCACGCCGCCATACGACCGGCCCCTTTTTTCCGTTTCGAGTGCTTTCTCCATTCCGCTATTTGACATCAGGACACCCGAAAACTAAAGTGGTGACGACCAACACCACAATAGGCGCGCCGCCGGTGCAGCGCAAGCGGAACGGGAGGAACGACGAATGAAGGGGTTTTCCGGGAAGGTCGCCGCGATCACGGGCGCCGGTTCGGGCATGGGCCGCAGCCTCGCGGTCGAGCTCGCGCGGCGCGGCTGCGAGGTCGCGCTCGCCGACGTCAACGAAACCGGGCTCGCCGGCACGGCGGCCGCATGCGCGCAGCACGGCGTGCGGGTGAGCACGCGGCGGCTCGACGTCGCCGACCGCGATGCGGTGTTCGCGTGGGCCGATTTCGTCCGCGCCGGGCACGGCAAGGTCAACCTGATCTTCAACAACGCGGGCGTGTCGCTGGCCGCCAGCGCCGAGACCGCGCGCCTCGCCGATCTCGAATGGATCGTCGGTATCAACTTCTGGGGCGTCGTGCACGGCACGCAGGCGTTCCTGCCGCACCTGCGCGCGTCCGGCGACGGTCACATCGTCAACACGTCGAGCCTGTTCGGCCTCGTCGCGATGCCGACGCAAAGCGCATACAACGCAACCAAGTTCGCGGTGCGCGGCTTCACCGAAGCGCTGCGGATGGAACTCGAGCTCGACGGCGCGCCGGTGAGCGCGACCTGCGTGCATCCGGGCGGCGTCGCGACCAGCATCGTCGACGCGGGCCGCGTCGATACCAGCATTCACGCACTGACGGGCCAGGACGAAGCGACCCATCGCCGCCAGGCGAACCGTCTGATCAATGCAACGACGGCCGACGACGCCGCGCGGCAGATCCTCGCGGGCGTCGAGCGCAATGCGCGCCGCGTGCTCGTCGGCGCCGACGCGCGCCGGCTCGACCGGATCGCGCGCCTGCTCGGCGCCGGTTACCAGTGGCTGATGCTGCGCCACGTGCGCCGCGCCCGCGCACGCAACCTCGACCGCGCGCATGCCCCGGCCGCGCTCCCGACCACGCCGACCAAGGACCCCGCATGACCTCGACGACGACCGACCGGCGCGATGCGCCGCCCGCCCCCGGCGCCCGCCGCGACAGCAACGACCTCGACGTGCTGATCGTCGGCGCCGGC
Source organism: Burkholderia cepacia complex sp. TUM26381 (assembly GCF_057439935.1). Lineage (NCBI taxonomy): Bacteria > Pseudomonadati > Pseudomonadota > Betaproteobacteria > Burkholderiales > Burkholderiaceae > Burkholderia > Burkholderia cepacia complex sp. TUM26381. The sequence goes on from NZ_CM172007.1 coordinate 2,651,884, forward strand.
CTGTCCGGCATCGGCGCCGCGTATCACCTGAAGCAGCGCTGCCCGCATGCGAGCGTCGCGATCGTCGAAGCGCGCGAAGCGATCGGCGGCACCTGGGATCTGTTCCGCTATCCGGGCGTCCGTTCGGATTCCGACATGTTTACGCTCGGCTACAGCTTCCGCCCGTGGCACAGCGACAAGGCGATTTCCGACGGCCAGACGATCCTCGACTACATCCGCGACACCGCGCGCACGTACGGCATCGACAAGACGATCCGCTACGGCCAGAAGGTCGTCGCGGCCGACTGGGATTCGAACCGTGCACGCTGGACGGTGCGCATCGAGCGCACGCAGGGCGGCACGACCGACACGCTCGTGACCACCTGCCGCTTCCTGTTCATGTGCAGCGGCTACTACGACTACGACGCCGGCTACCGGCCCGACTGGCCCGGCCTGGACACGTTCGAGGGCAACCTCGTGCATCCGCAGCACTGGCCGAAGGACCTGTCGTACGCGAACCGGCGGGTCGTCGTGATCGGCAGCGGCGCGACGGCCGTCACGCTCGTGCCGTCGATGGCGGCCGACGCACAGCACGTGACGATGCTGCAACGTTCGCCGACCTACATCGTGTCGCTGCCCGCCCGCGACAAGATCGCGAATGCATTGCGCCGCGTGCTGCCGTCGCGGCTCGCGCACCGGCTCGTGCGCGTGAAGAACGTGCTGCTGACGATTTACCTGTACAACGTGTCGCGCCGCAAGCCCGACCAGACGAAGAAGTTCATCATCCGCGCGGCCAGCAAGCAGCTCGGCCCCGACTTCGACGTCGCGAAGCACCTGACGCCGCGCTACATGCCGTGGGACCAGCGCGTGTGCCTCGTGCCGAACGGCGACCTGTTCAAGTCGATCCGCGCGGGCCGCGCGTCGATCGTCACCGACGAGATCGAGCGCTTCACGCCGACCGGCCTCAAGCTCAAGAGCGGCCAGCAGCTCGACGCGGACGTGATCGTCACCGCGACCGGGCTCAAAGTGAAGATGCTCGGCGGCGCGCGCGTCACCGTCGACGGCCGCGTGGTCGACCTGCCGGAGACCGTGTCGTACAAGGGGATGATGTACAGCGACGTGCCGAATCTCGCGTCGTCGTTCGGCTACACGAACGCGTCGTGGACGCTGAAGGCCGAACTGATCGCGCGCTACGTGTGCCGACTGCTCAACCACATGCGCGCGAACGACTACGACACGTGCGTGCCGCGGCTCGGCGCCGGCGAACTCGGCGACGTGCCGGCCGTCAACCTGAGCTCGGGCTACATCCAGCGCGCGGCCGGCATCCTGCCGAAGCAGGGCCATCACAAGCCGTGGAAATTCCACCAGAACTACGTGCGCGATCTTGCCTCGCTGAAGTTCAGCGCGCTCGCCGATTCGGCGATGCATTTCGAACGCCGCGCAAAAACCGGCCCGGCCGCCACCGCGCCGGTCGCCGAACCCGCACTCGAAACCCGTTGAGGCCGACATGACCCCTGTGCTCCATCTGATCCAGAACGTACTGCTCGGCGTCGTGGCGGTGCTCGCCGCGCTCGCGCTGTTTACCGGTTACGTGGCCCGGCGCGTGACGCGCGGGTTTCCGCCCGAAGGCCGCTTCGTGGACATCGGCGGCGACCGCATCCACTACGTCGAATACGGCGACGGCCCGCCGATCGTGTTCGTCCACGGGCTCGCGGGGCAGTTGCGCAACTTCGCGTACCTGCCGCTTGCACGTCTCGCGCAACGGCATCGCGTGATCATCATCGACCGTCCGGGCGCCGGCCGCTCGCTGCGCGGCGCGGGTTCGCAGGCGAACGTGTACGCGCAGGCCCGCACGGTCGCCGCGTTCATCGACGCGCTGCGGCTCGACAAGCCCGTGCTGGTCGGCCATTCGCTCGGCGGCGCGATCGCGCTGGCGGTCGGCCTCAACCATGCGGACCGCGTGAGCCGGCTCGCGCTGATCGCCCCGCTGTCGCACGAGCAAACCGAGCCGCCCGCGCCGTTCCGGCCGCTGATGCTGCCGTCGCCGCTCGTGCGCCGCTTCGTGTCGTGGACCTTCGCGATCCCGCTGACGATCCTGACCGGCCGCAAGGCGGTGCGCCAGGTGTTCGCGCCGGAAGACGTGCCGCGCGACTTCCCGGTCAAGGGCGGCGGCCTGCTCGGGATGCGCCCGCACGTGTTCTACGCAACGGCGACGGACCTGCTGTCGGCGCCCGTCGACCTGCCCGCGATGGAACGCCGCTACGCGGACCTCGCGCTGCCGGTCGACGTGCTGTACGGCCGCGCCGATCCGATCCTGAACTGGCGCGAGCACGGCGAAGCGCTCGCGAAGAAATCGGCGCGCGTGCGGCTGAAAGTGGTCGAGGGCGGGCACATGCTGCCGGTCACGATTCCCGATGCGACGGCCGACTGGCTGCTCGAAGTCGCCGCCGCGCCGGTCGAAGCAGCCGCACCGGCGGCACGCATCGCGTAAGCCGCGGCAGCGAAACCGGGCCTGATTCCGTGCCGTGCCGCCGGCACCGCGGCGGAATCAGGCTTCGTCGTCGGGTAGCGACAGCCCGAGATCCGATATCACCTCGCGCGCGGTCCGGAACGCCTCGACCGCGGCCGGCGCCCCCGCGTACAGCGCGCTGTGCAGCAACACCTCGCGGATTTCGACGAGGCTCGCGCCGTTGTTGAGCGCACCGCGAATGTGCCCCTTCAATTCCGTGCTGCGGCCGAGCGCCGCCAGCATCGCGCACGTGCACAGGCTGCGCGTCTTCAGGTCGATCCCGCCCCGCTGCCACGTGCTGCCCCACGCATGTTCGTTCAGCCAGTTCTGCAACGGACGCGAAAATCCGTCGAGATCGCGCATCGCGCGCTCGACGAACGCCTCGCCCATCACGTCGATCCGCCGCGCCTTGCCGTATTCCCTGTCCTGTTCGCTCATGTCGGTGTCCTGGTTGGAGTCGTGGCCGCTTCAACGCCACCGGCGGCCGGGGGATTTCGCGCCATGTTCATCGGGCCGCCGCGTTTCGTCAAAGATGCGGCCCTCGGTTCGCCCCTGCCCGCGCAACGCGATGTCGAACGCTACGTAACATCGCGCCGCACGTTACGTCGGCTTACGGGAACATCGCAACGGACACGCAGGCGCACCGGACGTGCCCGTCGCGCGAATCCGCCATTACTCCGTTTAAATCGCGCCGATATTCCCGATTCCCGCAACAAAGCACGACACCGTTTCTCGAAACCTGTCGTGGCGCGGAATTTGCAGTGAAGGCTTCGACACACTTCCAATGTCGAGGCCAACATGCACAAACTCTTCAAAAAGACGACGGTAACGATGGCCGTCTCGTCACTGCTCGCGCTGTACGGCTGCGGCTCGGTCGATGGACCGACGACCCCGCCGACGATCAAACCGAGCACGTCCGGGACGGGTGGCACTTCGGGGACGTCCGGTACGTCCGGCGGCGGTTCGTCGGGGACGTCGGGTGGCGGTAGTTCGGGGACTTCCGGTACGTCGGGTACTTCCGGTACCTCGGGTACTTCAGGCACCTCGGGTACTTCCGGTACCTCGGGTACTTCCGGCACGTCGGGTACTTCCGGTACGTCGGGTACTTCCGGCACCTCAGGTACTTCCGGTACCTCGGGGACTTCCGGTACGTCGGGCACTTCCGGTACGTCGGGCACTTCCGGTACGTCGGGCACTTCCGGTACCTCGGGGACTTCCGGTACCTCGGGTACTTCCGGTACGTCGGGCACTTCCGGCACCTCGGGTACTTCCGGCACCTCGGGTACTTCCGGCACGTCGGGTACTTCCGGTACCTCGGGGACTTCCGGTACGTCGGGCACCTCCGGTACGTCGGGCACTTCCGGTACCTCGGGGACTTCCGGTACCTCGGGTACTTCCGGTACGTCGGGCACTTCCGGCACCTCGGGTACTTCCGGCACCTCGGGTACTTCCGGCACGTCGGGTACTTCCGGTACCTCGGGTACTTCCGGCACGTCGGGCACCTCCGGTACGTCGGGTACTTCCGGCACCTCGGGTACTTCCGGCACCTCGGGTACTTCCGGCACCTCGGGTACTTCCGGCACCTCGGGCACTTCCGGCACGTCGGGTACTTCCGGTACGTCGGGCACTTCCGGTACGTCGGGCACCTCCGGCACGTCGGGCACCTCCGGCACCTCCGGCACCTCGGGCACCTCCGGCACCTCGGGCACTTCCGGCACGTCGGGCACTTCCGGCACCTCGGGCACTTCCGGCACCTCGGGCACTTCCGGCACGTCGGGCACTTCCGGTACCTCGGGTACCTCCGGCACGTCGGGCACTTCCGGTACCTCGGGTACCTCCGGCACCGGCGTCACCCCCCTCGGCAATGTCCTCCAGAAATCCGGCAACCTCGTGACGGCGCTCGGCACGACGGTCGCGAACGGCGGCGGTCAGATCGGCGGCGTGCAGATCCCCGGCACGAACCCGACGACGGCCACCAGCGTCGGCAACGCTGTCACGAGCCTCGGCAACGGCGTGCAGTCGCTCGGCAATGGCGTCGCGGCCGGCCTCGGCTCGATCGGCGTGTCGGCGAACCCGCTCGGACCGACGCTGACGTCGACCACCGGCCTGCTGACCGGCGCCGGCGGCGCGGTCAACAACCTCGGCAACGCGGTGAAGAGCCTCGGCTCCGGCCCGCTGTCGCCGCTGTCCCCGGTCACGACGCTCGTCGGCGATCTCGTCAATACCGTCGGCGGCGCCGTCAATTCGACCGCGTCGGGTCTCAACACGGCGCTGAACAGCGCGCCGGTCCAGCAGCTCGAGACGCAGGTCGGCAAGCTGATCAACCCGATCACGAATACGCTGACCGGCGGTGTCGCGACGCCGGGCGCCACGCAGACGCTCGGTGGCGTCACGCTGCTCGGCACGCCGCTCAACGGCCTGCTGAGCACGCTCGGCAACGGTCTCGCGCTCGCGGGCTCGAAGGTCGGCGGCGCAACCGACAACCCGGTCGGCGCGGGACTCGGCGGCGTCGTGACGCAGCTCGGCAACACGGTGACGTCGGCCGGCGGCCTCGTCCACGACAACAACGCGGGCAGCTCCAGCAGCGGCACCGGCGGCAGCAACCCGCTCGCCCCGATCACGGGCCTGCTCGGCACGCTGACGGGCGCGCTCGGCGGCGGCAGCTCGAGCGGTTCGGGCGGCACCAGCGGCACGAGCAGCGGCGGGCCGCTCGGCCCCGTCACGGGCCTGCTCGGCTCGCTGACGGGCGCGCTCGGCGGCATCGGGTCGAGCGGCACGGGCGGGACGAGCGGTACCGGCGGCACCAGCGGCACCGGTGGCGCGGGCATCGGCGGCCTGCTGGCGCCGGTCACCAACCTCGTCAACTCGCTGACGCCGCTCGGCGCCAGCCTCACCGGCACCGTCACGACGCCGGGCGGCAACGTGACCGGCTCGCTCGGCGGCGTGCTGACGAGCGGCCCGGTCGGTGCGCTCACGGGTGCCTTGACGACGCCGGCCGGCTCGGCCGGCGCCACCGGCACGGTCAGCCCCGGCGCAGCAGCCGGCACGGTGACCACGCCGGCCGGCAGCGGCACCGTCGCAGCCGGCCTGACGGGCGGCTCGAGCGGCGGCGCCGCAGGCGGTGCCGGCAACCTGCTGTCGCCGGTGACCAACCTGCTCGGCGGTCTGCTGGGCGGCGGCACCAAGAAGTAAGCCTTAACGCATCACGAACCAGAACGACAGGCCAATGGCCGGGCGCGCATCCATACAAAGCCCGGCCGACGGCCGGCGTCACCCGCCAAGCGGGGACGCCGGCCCTCATCCCTACGAGGATCCAACCATGAATTCCACGCTCGACGGCATCGTCGCGGCCCAGGACCGCCCACCCCGTTCCGCCACGCCCTTCCGGGCCGGCCTGCTCGGCATCACGGCCGGGCTCTTTGCGCTGTGGGTCACGCGCGACCATCCGACGCTCGATGCAGCCACGCGCGCGGTCATCGCCAGCCTCGCGATCATCGGCACGATCGCGCTGCACGAACTCTTCATCTCGCGCGTCTACCTGCGCCCGAGTGCCGGGCTGTCGCGCCAGGCCGTCCGGCCCCTGGGCATCGCGCGCGTCACGACGCGGCTCGGCGCGCTGACGTCGATCTACGCGGGCATCGGCGTCATCTACTGGCTGCTGCCCGAATACCACGGCGCGTTCTACTTGCCGTTCTGGTCGCTGCTGCGCTCGCTCGCGCCGTACGTGATCGTCGCCGCGCCGTTCTACTTCGCGTGGATGGACCGCCACCAGCGCGAGACCGACGACGCGTACCTGCTGTGGGGCCGCTTCCTGTTCCGCCGCGAGCAGCCCGCGAGCTGGAAACCGGTGCGCGAGATGCTGGCCGGCTGGGGCGTGAAGGCATTCTTCCTGCCGCTGATGACCGTGTATCTGTCGAAGGACGCCGATCACCTGAGCGCGTCGCTCGCGAACGCGATGCACGCGCCGATGACGATCTCGACCTTCGTGTTCATGTACGACCTGTCGTTCACGATGGATCTGATGTTCGGCACCGTCGGCTACCTGTGCACGTTCCGCATCCTCGACAGCCACGTGCGCACCGTCGAGCCGACGACGCTCGGCTGGGTGGCCGCGCTGATCTGCTACCAGCCGTTCTGGTCGCTGATCTCGAACAACTACATCCGCTACGAAGGCTCGGTGTTCTGGGACAACTGGCTGCTGTCGGCGCCGACGCTGCGCGTGATCTGGGGCGCGGCGATCATCCTGCTGCTGCTGACCTACGCGCTGTGCACGATCTCGTTCGGGCTGCGTTTCTCGAACCTCACCAACCGCGGGATCATCACGTCGGGCCCGTACCGCTTCACCAAGCATCCGGCGTACATCACGAAGAACCTGTCGTACTGGATGGTGTCGGTGCCGTTCGTCGAGCCGCTCGGCTGGCAGATCGGGCTCATGCACTGCGCCGGGCTCGTCGCGGTCAACCTGATCTACTACACGCGCGCGAAGACGGAAGAACGTCACCTGATGCGCGATCCCGACTATCGCGCCTATGCCGAATGGATCGCGCAGCACGGGCTGTTCGCGCGAATCCGGCACGCGTTCGGAGGGCGGCAGGCGGCGTGACCCGGCGACTCCGTGCCGGGCCGGCCACGCGTCGGCCCGGCCGCCAACGCGCACGCCGCCGGCTCATCCGCATCGGCGCTTCAACATGGAAATCGCGACGACGCATGCCGCCGGCATGACGAAGCAAAATCCCGCCAACGGCCACGGCGTATCGCCCGGCAGTACCAAGGTCGCAAACGTGCCGGCCCCGCCGACGATCAGGCTCTGAACACAGTAATACAGCGCGACCGCGGTTCCCGCGGCATCGTCGAAATCCCGAAGCGCACCGTTCGCCGTCACCGACGACATGAGAACGATGCCGACCGCGACGATCCACATCGGCATCACGAACGCGACGAATGACGGCGCCATCGCGACGGTGCAGGCCGCCAGGACGATGGCCCCCGTCATCATGACGCCGGCGCCGCGGACGAAGCAGCCCGGAATGCCCCAGCGCGGCACGAACCATCGCGCAAAGCGCGCGGCGATGATCATCACGATCGCGACGGTGGCAAATGCCGCACTGAATTCGGTGCGGGAAAAACCGGCACGACCGATGAGCACACGCGGCGCGATCGAGAAGAACACGAAAAAGGCACCCATTGCAGTGCCGAAACCGAGCGCATGGACCCGGAACGACTGGTTGCGCATGATCGACGCCACCGGCAGTCGTGGCCTGCTCTTCACCGGCGGTCGCGTTTCATGCCAGCGCGACCACGCGCGGCCGAGTGCCAGACATCCGGCCAGACCGAGCGTCACGAAGATCGCGCGCCATCCGAAACCGTGCGCAATGCCTGCACCGAGCATCGGCCCGAGCGCCGGCACGAACGCCAGGATCGCGCCGAACTGACTGTAGAGGGTGCTGCCTTCCGGCCGGCCGGCGTAGACGTCGCGCACCGTCGCGAAGGTAGCCACGAGGACGGCGGACGCACCCAGCGCCTGCAGCAGACGCAGCGCAACGAATACGTCACCGCTGCTTGCCATCGCGAGCGCCAGCGAGGCCGCCGAGAACAGCAGCGCGCCGCCCAGCAGGACCGGCCGCCGTCCGACACGATCCGACAACGGGCCGAACATCAACTGGCCCACGCCAAGCACGACCATGTAGACGCTTAGCGTCAACTGAACCATCGCGGGCGACGCATGCAACGCCGACGGCATCTCCGGAACCACCGGCAGATACACGTCCATGGCCAGCGACGCGAGGAGATCGAAGGGGGCCATCAGCAGCAGGGCCGACGGCAACGAGTAGGCCCATGCGGGCGCAGATTGATCAGGCATGACAAGGCTTCCGCTCGGACAAAGGAAATCCGGCGGCAATCTGCCTGCTGAGTCAGTGACGAGAGGAGATCGCCGCAACAACCGGGTGAAGAAGGTTGCTGCGGCTCAGCGATCCGTGGACGGGCCCGCTCCCATGATCAGATCCTTGTGGGGGTCGTTAGCCGTGCAGTGTATGCGATTTCGCGGCGCGAACGCGCAACGCGGCCACGACCATCCGCAGCCTCTCGCACGGCATCGGCTCACGCCCCCTTGCGGCCAATTGTCGCGAAACACCGCGATTCTCCTCTTTTCGTCGCTTTTCTCCGCCTGCCCGATTGCCGCCCCCCGGCACCTCGCGTAGGGTGCTGGCCGTCCGCGCACGATCCGTCGCGCCGACACCCGACCGTCGTTCCGCACGACGGCCGTGCGGGCCGTGCCCGCCGCTCACCGTCTCCGCGATGCCGCCCGCCGGCGCCGCGCATTCATGAGGAAAGAGGCGTGATCCACAAAGTCCTGATCCTGTTCGCACTCTGCATCGCGGGCCTCGCCGCGATCGCCGCCGGTTTCCAGCACATCCCCAGCTGATTCGCGGCCCCGGCTCGCTGCGCCGAGCCCGGGGGCCGCACCCATTCGTTTCCCATTTGCGATGAACCTCTTTCCCGAACCGCCCGCGACGGGCGGCCTTTGCCATGCGTATCGACGTACAGCATTCCCAGCACGACATCGACGACGAACTCGACCTCCTTCATGAACGCCTCCACCAGCCGGGCCATCGCCTGCACGGCCTGCCGGCCGTCGCGCTCGGCCGCTCGGGCCTGATCGTCCGCCACCGCGAAGCGGATGGCGAATACTTCCTGTACGTCGAAGATCCGGCCGCGCGCCAGCTCGCCGGCTACACGGTGTTCAACCGGCTGCCCGAGATCCCGCGCCGCGCCGACCGCTACCTGCGCGCGCCGCACACGCGGCTGCGCGGCTCGGCGCAACGCAAAGGCGTCGCGACGACGCTGTACCGCTGGGGGCTCGACGCGGGCCTGTGCCTGCTCAGCGGCGCGCGCCAGTCGGTCGGTGCCGCGCAGTTGTGGACGGCGCTCGCGCAGGATTACCGGCACGGCTTCGTCGATGTCGCGGGCCGTGCGCTGCACTATCTCGGCGATGTCGTCGCCGACGACGTGCACGGTGCGCTGCATACGCGGCGGCTGTTGCTCGGGAATGGATGGACGATGACGGAATTCGCGCGAGCGGCCGGCATGAGCGATACGGAACCGGTTCGGTGCGATCCCGCGATGGTATTAAACGCGACACGCCGGGACGCAAGCATCGGCAACGGACACGACGACGCCCGGCCGCCGATGCGATAATCCGTCGGATCCGCGCGACGCGGCTGCGCATTGCGCGCCAACCGAAACGCCCCTCGATGACCACCGATCCCCGACCCGACGCCGACCGCCGCATCGACATCGTCGCGCTGTGCGGCAGCCTCCGCGCGCAATCGTACAACGCCGCACTGCTCGATGCGGCCGCACGCGTCGCCCCGCACGGCATGCATGTCACGCGCTTCGATCGTCTCGGCGAATTCCCGTTGTTCAATCCCGATGCCGAATATCCGTCGCCTGCTGCGGTGCGCGACCTGATCGACCGCCTGAACGCAGCCGACGGCATGCTGATCGCCAGCCCGGAATACGCACACGGCGTAACGGGCGTGATGAAGAACGCGCTGGACTGGGTCGTGGGATGCGAAGCGGTCGTGTACAAACCGGTCGCGGTGCTGAATGCGTCACCGCGCGCGACCCATGCGGACGCGGCGCTGCGGGAAACGCTGTCGGTGATGTCGGCGCGCATCGTCGAACCCGCGTCGATCACGCTGCCGGTTCTCGGGAGCCAGCTCGACGCGGCCGGCATCGCCGCGCATCCGCCGTTCGCGTCGGCGCTCGCCGACGCGTTGCACGCGCTGCGCGCGGCAATCGACGCCACGCCGCCGGGCCGATAGGCAACCCGCACGCCCGAACGCGTGCGGCATCGCGTTATCGCGCCTTGGCGCGCGTCACCTTCTTCGCCGGCTTGGCCGCCTTTGCGCGCGGCGCTTCCTTCTCGGGCTGCGCGCCGCCGCCGGCGAGATCCTCGAGCCACGCGAGCGCATCGACATAGGACAGGAACTGCTGCAGGTATTCAGGCGACAACTCGCGCATCGTCGCAAGCGACCGGTGCACGAGACTGTTCGAATTGAGCGGCCCCGCGTTGCGCGGCACCTGGTCGAGCGATTGCCGGTACTGCTGTTCCGTGCGGACTTTCGACCACATCGCGCGGAAGTAGTCGACCAGTTCGGGATCGAGCCCGCGCCGGTCGGCCTGCGCATCGCGAGCCAGCCCTTCGACGAGCGCCGCGAGCCCGCCATGTGCGGGCGCCGCCGTCACGGCAGCCAGCGCGTCGCGCATGGGGCCGGCTTCACCGGCCCGCGCAACGACCTCGGCAAAACCGTCGAGCAACGTCGCCAGCCGCGCGTCGAGCAACGCGCGCGCGCCGCCCTCGAGCGCGGCCGCGCGCCGTTCGAGCGCGTCGATCCGGTGAAAGCGCACGGGATCGAGCTGGTCGGCGCCCTGCTCGCGCCATGCGTCGAGCGTTGCGCGCACGTGCGTCGCGTCGCCCGTCACTTCGCCTTCCCTCCGTTCGATGCCGACTTGCGCGGCACCGGCGCGATCTCCACGCGGCGGTTCTTCGCGCGGCCTTCATCGTCCGCGTTCGAGCTGACCGGCTGCTCGGAGCCGAACGCAGCCGCGAACACCGACGCCGCCGGTACGCCGGCGTCGATCAGCGCGCGCGTGACCGTCAACGCGCGCTTGGCCGACAGCTCCCAGTTGTCCGCGAACAGGCGGTTGCCGGCATGCACCTGCTGGTCGTCGGCGAAGCCGCTGATCATCAGGATCTCGTCGCGCGTCTTCAGGTACGTGGCCAGCGGTACAGCCAGCGTCTTCAGCAGGTCGCGGCCCGCCGGCTGCAACTGATCGGAGTTCAGCGCAAACAGCACGTTGCCGCTGATGCCGATGCGCCCGTTCACGAGCGTCACGCGGCCGGCCGCGAGCGGCCCGGCGAGCGCCTGTTCGAGCGACTTGCGCTGCTGCGCCTCGAGCTGGCGCGCACGCACGGCTTCCTCGAGCTTCGACGTCAACTGAAGCTGCATGCCGATCACGCCGACGAGGATCAGCACGAACGCGCCGAGCAACACCGACATCAGGTCGGCGAACGCGGGCCATACCGGCGCCGATTCCGCGCCGCCGTCGATTTCGTCGTGCATGCGTTACGCTCCGACGGGTGCCCGCCGGCCGGCGAGATGCTGCAGGTCTTCGACGATCTGCTTCTGCGACATCACGCTCAGGTCGATCACCTCGCGCGCCTGCGCGACGTAGTACTCGAGCTGCTCGTCACTGCGCGCGAGCGATTTCTCGAGCGCGGCCTCGATGCGCTGCAGATGGGTCAGCAGCTTGTCGTTCGATTCGCCGAATACCTGTACGGCCATCCCGAACGCATCGCCGAGGCTCGCCACTTCGACGGCGCCGGCCGTGACCTGCGCGGCCACCGAGTCAAGCTTGCGCGTTTCGGCATCGACGGTGTCGTTGAAGCGCGCGCCGACGCGATCGAGCAGATCGGCCGACGTGCTGACGAGCGCGTCGATCGCGGTGCGCTGTTCGGTCGACGCGTGGTTGACCGCGCCGAGCAGCGTTTCGAGCGTCGCGAGCAGGCGGCTGCGCTCCTCGAGCGTCGCGGTGTCGCGCACCATGCTGTCGGACAGGCGCTGGCGCAGTTCGGCGACGACGTCGGCCGCGGCCTTCGGTGCTTCCGACGCAGCCTGCACGAGGCGTGCGATTTCGTTGATCGTGTCGCTCGCGTGCACTTGCGCCTGCGCGGTGATGTCGTTCGCGGTGCGGGTCAGCGTGTCGCAGATGTCCTGCTGGCGCGTCGCGGCCTGCGCGCTCGTCTGCGCCCATTCGTCGCGCAGCGCGGCCGCCATCGCGGCGAGCGAATCGTTCCATGCGGACAGGCGGGCTTCGTCGCGTGCGGCCAGTTGCGTCTGCAGGCCGGCATGCGAGTCGCGAATCGTCGACAGCAAGTCGTTCGAGCGTTGTTCGAACGTTGCAGCTTGCGTGGTCAGATCGCGCGTCGTCTGGGCGAGCGCGTCGCAGATTTCCTGCTGACGGCCGGCGCTGTGCACACCCGCGCGCTGCCATTCGTCGCCGAGCTTCGCGGCCATCGCGGCCAGCGAGTCGTTCCATGCCGACAGGCGCGCTTCATCGCGTGCGGCGAGCTGCGATTGCAGGCCCGTATGCGAATCGCGGATCGTCGACAGCAGGTCGTTCGAGCGTTGTTCGAACGTCGACGCCTGCGTGGTGAGGTCGCGCGTCGTCTGGGCGAGCGCGTCGCAGATTTCCTGCTGACGGCCGGCGCTGTGCACACCCGCGCGCTGCCATTCGTCGCCGAGCTTCGCGGCCATCGCGGCCAGCGAGTCGTTCCATGCCGACAGACGTTCTTCGTCGCGTGCCGCGAGCTGCGATTGCAGGCCCGTATGCGAATCGCGGATCGTCGACAGCAGATCGGTCGAGCGCTGTTCGAACGTCGAAGCCTGCGTGGTGAGGTCGCGCGTCGTTTGGGCGAGCGCGTCGCAGATTTCCTGCTGGCGGCCCGCGCTATGCACGCCCGCGCGCTGCCATTCGTCACCCAGCTTCGTGGCCATCGCGGCCAGCGAGTCGTTCCATGCCGACAAACGTTCGTCGTCGCGTGCGGCAAGCTGCGCTTGCAGGCCCGTATGCGACTCGCGAATCGTCGACAGCAGATCGCTCGAACGTTGTTCGAACGTCGAAGCCTGCGTGGTGAGATCACGCGTCGTCTGGGCAAGCGCATCGCAGATTTCCTGCTGACGGCCCGCGCTATGCACACCCGCGCGCTGCCATTCGTCGCCCAGCTTCGCGGCCATCGCGGCCAGCGAGTCGTTCCACGCCGTGAGGCGCTGTTCGTCGCGCACCGCCAGATCGGTCTGCAGCCCCGCGTGCGACTCGCGCATCGCGGCGAGCGTCGCGCCCGAATGGCGCTCGAACGTCGCGGCGGCTTCACCCAACGCCCGCGCGTGCTGGCCCGCGAGCGCCTCGCCGACCTGCTCCTGACGCGCCAGCGCATCGCGCCACGCATCCGACAGCCGGCCTTCGGTCGATTCGAGACGCGTCGCGACGCCGTCGAGCAGGTCCGTCGAACGCTGCGCGAAGGTGTCGGTGAACTGGCCGAGCGTCGTCTGCAGTCGCTGCGCGACGGCGTCGCCCGCCTGACGTTGTTCGTCGATCGCGCGGTTCCAGACGGCCGTCACGTTGCCGGTGGTCTTCTCGAAGCCTGCCGTCAGCCCGTCGAGCTGACGCTGCACGGCGCCGGTCACGGTGTCGCGCAGCGCGGCCATCTCCTGCGCGAGCCCCGTCATCGTCGCGGCGACGACCGGCTGCAGCGCTGCACCGGCCACCCGTGCGCTTTCGGCGGCGCTTTCCTTCAGCGCGTCGCCGACGTTCGACGCGAGCCCCGCATACGCGCGCTCGGTCCGGTCGAAAAACGCCTGCTGGCTTTCAAGCTGACGGTCGTGCAGCGCAACGCTGCGCGCCTCGAGCGTCGTCATCATCGTCTGCAGCCGGTCAACCAGCGCCGGCATCACGTCGGCCTGGCGCTGCAGCAGCCGGAACGATTCGTCGCGCTGATGCGCGGACGAATGCACGCGCAGCGTCGTCGCGATCTTCGCGTCGAGCTGCTGGGCCGCATCGATCCGCTCGCGGCGCACGAGCGCGGACAGCAGCCCGAGCATCGCGGACGTCGCGACACCGGCGATCGACGTGCCGAACGCGAACCCGAGCCCCTTCACCGGCGCGATCAGCGACGCGCGGATCGCATCGAGATCGGTCGCGCTTTCGAGTGCGGCGCCGGTGCCCTTCAGCGTGACGACCATCCCGAGCAGCGTACCGAGCATGCCGAGCAGCACCAGCAGGCCGACGAGGTAAGGCGTGAGCGCCGGGCCGGGCAGCGCGACGCGTGCGCCTTCGACACGGGCGCGCACCGCGCCGCGCAGGCCCGGGTGCAGGGTGTCGAGCCATGTGTCGAGCGTCGCGGGCGGCTCGGTCAGGCCGGCCACCGCGCGCGACAGCGTGGCGGTCGCCTGCCGGTAGCGCAGCAGCTCCCACGCGCCGGCGACGTAGCACGCGCCGATCAGCAGCGTGACGGCCGACGCCAGCGGGTTCGACGCGATATAGCCGACACCGATCCAGCCCACTGCGAGCAGACCGGCGACGAAGACAACGAGATCAAGGCGAATTCTGGACATAGCGTGTTGATTAGCAGGTGCGAAGGGCCGCGAGCAGCCCGTCTACCGTTTGAAACCGGACTTCGAGTTCGGCAAGCAGGATGCTTTGCATCTCGTCGCGAAACGTATCGAGCCATGTGCCGGGCACGATGGCCGCGACGGTCGCGACGGTCGTAGTGTCGGCCGCCGCGCGATCGTCAGCCGGATCGGCCGGGTCGGCGGCGGCTGCCGCGGCGGCGGATTCGGCATCGGCCAGCGCCTGCCGCTCCGCGTCGCGCAACCGCCCGAACCGCGTGCCGAGCAGCGCGGGCACGGCCGACAGCAGGCTGCGCTCGCGCGCGCCGAGCACGCGCTCCATGATCGTGTCGAGCGTCGCGAGCCGCGCCATCCCGGACGAGCGCGCGGCGAGCGCGACCCGCAGGCGGCCGCGCAACTGGCCGATCGCCGTCTCCATATCCTGTTGGAGGGTCAGATAACGCTGGCGGAAGTCCGCGAAATCGGCCGTATCGGCGGCCGGCGGCGGCAGGTCGCCGGGCCGGCGCCGCGCGCGCGGCCGGTTGGTGGCCGTGATCGCCTGCGCGAGGTCGTGCCGCACGCGTGTGCAGTCGCGTTCCGCATCGTAGCCGCGCACGCCGGCCGCGACGCCCGGCGGGCTCGCAGTCAGCGCGGACGACAGCGTGATCGCGTCGGTCCAGCCGAGCCACTGGCTCAGCCGGTCGGACAGCGTCTGCCGGGATTCCGCGACGTCGGCATCGGCCAGGCGCGCGAGCAGCCGGACGAGTGTCGGACCGCTCAGCGCCGGGCGCGGAGGTGCTTGCACCATGCTGCAAACCGTCAAAAAAGGCAGCAGTTTACACGTCGCCGGGAGGTCGGCCGCCAGAATCGGGCGCGCGACGCCGTCCGGCGCGTCGTGCGACACACGCGAACGCCCGTCGCGCAAGGCTCGAGGCGGTGGCGGGGAGTCGGGAACAGGGCTGGCGGCAGCTCGGCGAGCGGCCGCGTCATGAGGAAGCAACGCGTTTGCGGAACCCCGCTGCGCGATCGGGCGGCGGCCCGGCCGGTTCGCGCCGGCGGCCAGCCCGGGGATGGCTGGCCGCCGTACGATGCGTGTCAGGTCAGGAACGAGGCGGTCAGATCCCCGCCTTCGGCGCGTTCAGGATCAGCCGCAGCCCGAGCAGCGTGATCGCACCGGCCGCGATGCGGTCGACCCACTTCTTGGCGCGCAGGTAAAGCTCGCGCGGCCGGCGCGTCGAGAAGCACAGCGCGACGAGCGTGTACCAGCCGAATTCGACGGCGAACACCAGCGGCGGCAGCACGAGGTAACACCACAGCGGCGGATGCTGCGGGAGCAGCGCCGCGAAAATGCTGCCGTACCAGATCGCCGTCTTCGGGTTGCTGAGCTGGGTCGTGAGGCCCGTCAGGAACGACTTGCGCGCGCTGCCGCCCGCCATCGCCTGCGGGTCGTCCATCGCGATCGGCCGGTCGGCGCCGCGCCAGATCTTCGACGCCATGTAGATCAGGTATGCGCCGCCCGCGACCTTGAGGCCCACATAGAGCCATTCGACGGCCTGCAGCAGCGTGTAGAGCCCGGCCAGCGCGACGCCGCCGAACACGATGCCGCCGATGCCCATGCCCAGCGCGGTGGCGAGCCCGTCGCGGCGCGACAGCCCGATCGAATTGCGGGCAACCAGCACGAAGCTCGGGCCCGGAATCATCGCACCGAGAAACAGCGCAGCCAGGATGGCGAGTACGGCAGCCGATGCAGTCATCGAAGTCTCCTTGGTCAGCGGCGCCGATTCGCCGGCGCCGGCGTGTCGTTTCCGACGGTCGAGCCGCTGATTCTGGCACGCTTCGCACGTGGCCGAAAGCGGCCGCGCGCTGCTATGCTGACCCTTTTTCCCGTCATCCCGCCCCGCCGCCATGATCGAAATCCGCGCCGCCTGCTACCCCGACGACGCCGCAGCCGTCGAAGCGATCTTCCGCGAGTACATCGCGAGCCCGACCGTCAGCCTCGAATTCCAGGACTACGAGCCGGAAATCGCCGCGCTGCCCGGCAAATACGCGGCGCCGCGCGGGTTGCTGCTGCTCGCGTGGCACGGCGAGCGCGTGGTCGGCTGCGCGGCGTTTCGCGAAATCGACGATACGGCGTGCGAGATGAAGCGTGTGTACGTACGCCCCGAGGCGCGCGGGCTGAATGTCGGCCGCCAGCTCGTCGAACGGCTGCTACGCGACGCGAAGGCGGCCGGCTACGCGCGCATGTGCCTCGACGTGCTTCCGGAGTTCGTCGCCGCACGGCAACTGTATGCGTCGCTCGGTTTTACGCCCGCACCGCCCGTCGCGTTCAATCCGGTGCCGGGCACCGAATTTCTCGGGCGCGATCTGTAACCGCCCGCGGCCAGCAACCCTTTCCTCCTTTCGACCGGACCTCCCGCCATGCGCGTTCTCCGCCTCGCTACCCTGCTGCTCCCGTTGCTCGCGGCGCTGCCTGCCGCCGCCCGCGCCGACGACCTGCCGAAGTCGATCGCCACGCAACTGCCACCCGGCTACCAGCCGCTGCTCGCGAAAGCCGGGCCGGCGCTCGACAACGGGCGGCACAGTTTTCTCGTCGTCGCGCATCGCGCGGACGATACGCGCGAACAACCGTCGCCGCGCCCGCTGCTGATCTACGAGGAGCAGGCCGACCGCACCTACCGGCTCGCCGCGCGCAACGACCAGGTGGTGCTGCGCGCGAACGAAGGCGGCCAGTGCGATCCGTTCGATCCCGACGATGCCGCCGACAACGGCCTTGCGGTGAAGGGCCGCTATTTCACGGTGCAGAACTTCGTCGCGTGCGGGCAGCACTGGACCGACTACATCACGTTCCGCTACGACCCGCGCACGCACGGCTGGCTGTTCTCGAACCAGATCGTCACCGAATCGTTCCCGATCGACGACAAGCCCGACCACGTCACCGTCACGCGCGCCGACGCGCACCAGCCGGTGTCGTTCGGGCAGTGGAAACGCAAGGACTAGCCGCCGCGCGCGGCACGCATCGATGCCGTCGGCAGCGCCGTGGTTTCCATGCGGCGGCCATCGCCCGCCCGCCTCTCGCGACGCCGCGCCAACAGGTCTACCATAGGCGCTCGTCGCCCCTCGGCGACCGCGGGCACGGCACGCGGTTCGCGCCTGCCCCTTTCCTCGCTGCATCCGCCCAGGAGGACGTCATGACGCAACACTTCGACGCGATCGTCATCGGCACGGGCCAGGCCGGGCCGCCGCTCGCCGCGCGGCTCGCCGCCGCCGGCCTGAAAGTCGCGATCGTCGAGCGCGGCCGTTTCGGCGGCACCTGCGTGAACACCGGCTGCATCCCGACCAAGACGCTGATCGCGAGCGCGTACGCCGCGCAGCTCGCACGGCGCGCCGGCGAATACGGCGTGTCGGTGGGCCCCGTCACCGTCGACATGAAAGCCGTGAAGGCACGCAAGGACCAGGTTGCCGGCCGCTCGAACCACGGCGTCGAGCAATGGGTGCGCGGCCTCGCGAACACGACCGTGTTTCAGGGTCACGCCCGATTCGAGCGCGCCGACGCGGTGCGCGTGGGCGATGAACTGCTCGAAGCCGAACGCATCTTCGTCAACGTCGGCGGCCGCGCACAGGTACCCGCGATGCCCGGCCTCGACTCGGTGCCGTACCTGACCAATTCGACGATGATGGACGTCGACTTCCTGCCGGACCATCTCGTGATCGTCGGCGGCAGCTATGTCGGACTCGAATTCGGCCAGATGTACCGCCGCTTCGGATCGAAGGTCACGATCGTCGAGAAAGGCGCGCGCCTGATCCGCCGCGAGGACGAGGACGTGTCGCAGGCCGTGCGCGAGATTCTCGAGAACGAAGGGATCGACGTGCAGCTCGACGCGAACTGCCTGAGCGCACGGCGCGACGGCAACGGTGTCGTGGTCGGCCTCGACTGCGCGGGCGGCGGCCGCGAGGTCGCGGGCTCGCACCTGCTGCTCGCGGTCGGCCGCGTGCCGAACACCGACGATCTCGGGCTCGACCGGGCGGGCGTCGCAACCGACGCGCGCGGCTACATCGCCGTCGACGAGCAGCTGCGCACGAACGTGCCCGGCATCTGGGCGCTCGGCGACTGCAACGGACGCGGCGCGTTCACGCACACCGCGTACAACGACTACGAGATCGTCGCGGCGAACCTGCTCGACGACGATCCGCGCAAGGTGTCCGACCGCATCACGGCCTACGCGATGTACATCGACCCGCCGCTCGGCCGCGTCGGCATGACGCTCGCGGAAGCGAAACAGACCGGCCGCCGGCTGCTGGTCGGCACGCGCCCGATGACGCGCGTGGGGCGAGCGGTCGAGAAAGGCGAAAGCCAGGGCTTCATGAAGGTGATCGTCGATGCGGACAGCCACGCGATCCTCGGCGCGTCGATCCTCGGCGTGACCGGCGACGAAGTCGTGCACGGCATGCTCGACGTGATGGCCGCCGGCGCGCCGTACACGACGATCAGCCGCGCGATGCATATCCACCCGACCGTGTCGGAACTCGTGCCGACGCTGCTGCAGGACCTGCATCCGGTCGCGTGATGCGCGGCGGGCGGCTGCGCACGGGTGTCGGACGGTGTGCGAAGATGGCCGCTCGCCACGACACCCGGGAACGCCATGGACCGCCTGCAAGCGATGCAGATCTACGTACAGATCGTCGAGCGCGGCAACTTCACGCAGGCCGCCGACGCACTGCAGTTGCATCGGCCGGCCGTCACGAAAGCCGTGCAGCAGCTCGAACAGGCGCTCGGCGTGCGGCTGCTGAACCGCAGCACGCGGCGCGTCAGCGTGACGGCGGAAGGCGAAGCGTTTCATGCGCGCTGCGTGCAGCTGCTCGGCAGCATCGACGATGCGTTCGCGTCATTCCCCAAACAGCGGGCGGTGCCGAAGGGCCGGTTGCGGATCGACATCGCGCTGGCGCTGGCGAAGACGGTCGTGATTCCCGCGCTGCCCGACTTTCAGCAGCGCTATCCGCAGATCGAACTCGTGCTCGGGGCAAGCGACCAGCCGGTCGACCTGATCGGCGAAGGCATCGACTGCGTCGTGCGGGTCGGCACGCTCAAGGATTCGAGCATGGTCGCGCGCACGGTCGGCGCGGTGCCGATGGTCACGTGCGCGTCGCCTGCCTATGTTTCGCGGCACGGCTTGCCGCGCACGCTGGACGACCTGCGTACGCATCGCGCGGTCAACTTCTTCACCGGCAGCAATCGCCGCGTGCTCGAGTGGACGTTTCGCCCGCACGGCGAAACCGTCGCGGTGAAGCTCACGAGCAGCCTGCTCACGGACAACTCGGAAGCGCTGCTGTCCTGCGGGCTCGCGGGCCTCGGCATCGTGCATGCGCTGCGGCCCGCGCTGCAGCCGAGCATCGACGCGGGCCTGCTGATCGAACTGCTGCCCGGCGTGCCGGCCGTGCCGAAGCCGGTGTCGGTGCTGTACCCGAACCGCGCGCACCTGTCGGACAAGGTGCGCGCCTTCATCGACTGGCTCACCGACCTGTTCGCGCGGCGTTACCCGGCCTAGCCGCGACCCGATAACCGATCGACCGCTCCATGTACCGCGCCAGCTGTTCGCGGGAAAATGCCGGCTGCTCGATGCCGCTGCCTTCCAGAAACGCGATCACGTTGCGACAGTCCCACACGTAATTGTTCTGATACAGCTCGACCGTGCTCAGGCCATCGCGAATGTTGTCGTCGAACAGGCTCAACAGCGGATACAGCGGTGCGTCGATATCCGTCTTCCATGCATCGAGCCATTCGCGGTACGGAACGACCCTGAACCGCAGGTCGAAGTATCGTTCGAGCCTCGAGAAAAACGCCTTCAGCGTCAGGTCGGACTCGGGCGAATTGATCAGGTTGAACTTCCGCCCCAGCGCCGCCGGATTGCGCGAAATCCGCGCGAGCGCTTTCGTCATGTAGTCGACGCTCGTCAGCCCTTCGCGCAGGTCGTGCAGGTCGGGCACGGTGCCGCGCGCGATGCACGTCCTGACCAGCCGCCCCCACCATTGATAGTCCGCGCTCACGCCGGTCTCGCCGTGAAACGTCGCGTAGCCGAGCCGGAAGGTCATCAGCGGCAGGCCGCGCAGCGCAGCCAGGCCGGCCATTTTCTCCATCACCCACTTGCTGCGCGTATAGCCGATGTCCTCGAGCACCGCCGGCAGGTTCTGATCGATGTCGTCCGCCTCGGTCATCATGGTCTTGCCGGTGACACGATGGCCCCAGCTGTACACCGAGATCGTCGACAGCAGGATCAGCGCCTTGGTTCGCCGGCATCCGGCAAATGCGAGGATCCGGGCCAGGCCGTCCACGTTGATCCGCTTCATGTACGAATACGGCTGGATGAAATTGACCGCGCTGGCCGAGTGGTAAACGAGGTCGATCCCGTCCGCCAGCGCCGCGTAGTCGTGCTCGTTCATGCCGAAGCGCGCTTGCGTGACGTCGCCCGCCCACACGCGGATGCGCGAACGCTCGCCTGGCCCGAGGTTCACGTCGTACGCGCGCAGCTTTTCATCGATCCGCGCCCGCCCCGCTGCCGCATCCTTCGCGCGCACCAGACAATGCACGGCCGCCGACGTCGTCGCGAGCAGTTCGGCCAGCAAGTGGACGCCGACGAATCCCGTGGCGCCCGTCAGCAGGATCGTGCACGGACACGCGAGCAGCGCCTCGTCGAACGCTCCGCTGAAATCCGCTTCGTCCGGCACGCGGATATCGTTCTCCAGCGCATAAACCGGCTCGCGTTCGATCGCGCGCGCCGCGCTGGCGGCACGTCGCTCGATTTCGCGTGCAAGCGCCTCCACCGATTGGTGCTCGTAGACGTCCCGGATCAGCATCTTCGTCCCCGCCGCGTCCGACAACGCCCTCGCGAGCTTCGCGGTCAGCAGCGAGTTGCCGCCTATATCGAAGAAACCATCGGTCTTGCGAAAGGACGCGTGGCCGGTCAACGCGACGAATGCATCCGCGACGATCCGCTCGACGGCGGAATACAGCGCCGGCTCCGTCCGGCTGCGCTGTGCTTCGCGGTATCGAAGTTCGAGCGCGGCCCGGTCGGTCTTGCCGTTCGCCGTCACCGGCATGCCGTCCAGCAGCACGTGACCGACGGGCCACATGTAATCGGGCAGGGTTTGCCGGACGCTGGCCTTGAGTGCATCGACGATACGCGCATCCGGCACGGCGGGATCGCGCGGCACGACGAACGCGACAAGCTCCATCCCGGCTCCGGCCGCGCCGGGCAATGCCAGCACCACGGCCCTGCGCACTTCGCCGGACCGGACAAGCGCAGCGTGAACTTCGCTCAGCTCGACCAGATTGCCGCGAATCTTGACCTGATCGTCCAGGCGCCCGAGGAACTGGATCGAGCCGTCGTCCAGCCAGCGCCCGAGATCGCCCGTGCGATAGATGATCCGGCCGGGCTGCCGCGGGTGCGGACGGAATTTCTCGCGGGTCAGCGCCGGGTTGCCCAGGTAGCCGCGGGCCAGGCCCGGCCCGCCGATGCAGATCTCGCCGACGTCGCTCCCCGTTACAGCGTCCCGTGCGTCGTTCAGGATCAGGATCTCCGTCGCGCCGACGGGCCGCCCGATCGACTCCGGACGGCCGAGCGCCGCGCTCGGCACGACCTGGCAAGTCGCGAAGATCGTCGCTTCGGTCGGCCCGTAGTAATCGATCACCGTGTAAGCGATCCTGCCGGTATCGATCGGGCCGAGCTTTTCACCGGCCGTAAACAGGTACTTCAGCTTCAGGTCCGCAGGCTGGCCGACACCGACCACGTCAGCCACCATCACGGTGGGCACGTACGCATGCGTGATCCGGTGGCGGGTGAAGAAGCCGACGAGCGCGTCGGCGTCCACACGCGTTTCGTCGTCCGGCAGACACAACGTCGCGCCCGCGCAAAGGGCCGACCAGATTTCCCACTGCGATACATCGAAGCCGAGGCCGGCCATCAGCGTCGTACGGCTTGCACCGTTCATCGCGAAACGTACGTTGTGCCAATCGACGAGCGCCGACACGGCGGCATGTTCGACGATCACGCCCTTCGGCGCACCGGTGGAGCCGGACGTGAAGATCACGTAGATCGCGCCGCCCTGCGCATCGGCATGTTGCGTTGCGCGTGCATCGTCGCGATCCGGCCGCCACGCGGACAGGTCCGCCACGCTCGCGAACGGCGCTGCCGCATCGCGCGGCGCCGTACGGGCCGTCAATACCAGCGCGGCATTGCATTGCCGCAGGATGTGATGTTTGCGGGCGTCGGGATAGCGTTCGTCGATCGGCACATAGGTTGCGCCCGCCTTCAGGATGCCGAGGATGCCGACAATGAACGCCGCGTTCCGCGCCGCCTCGATCGGCACGAGGTCGCCGCTTGCGATGCCTCGCGCCCGCAATGCACGCGCCACCGCATCGCTCCGAAGGTCCAGTTCCCGGTAACTCAGGCATTCATGCTCCGAAACCACGGCTGACGCGTCCCCGTCACGCTTCGCCTGAGTCCGGAATATTTCGATCACGTTCGATTGAGTAGTCATCCTTTTTATTCCTCATATCGACAGGCGCAGATCTCAATATAGAGTGGCACGCATAAAACGCAATTCACTGGTGAACGGCACACAGGCAACTTGGTCGGTCACGAACCGCGTCATCACGCACAGCGAAACGATGGCGATGTTTGATGCATTTGAAGCAGCATTCGACGACGTGCCGGGTATCGCGGCGCCGGTCGCCCAACCAGCGTAGTCCATCGGACATCGACGGCCACACATACGTTGGCATCCATTGTTATTCGTCAAATAACAATCAATGATCCCGGCGCACGTTTATCCGGCGCGGACACCCGCCTACGATGCTTCTTCATCGACACCCGTTCACCGAAGGAGCAATCCATGTCCCGCATCGTTCGTTTCCACCGCATCGGCGGCCCCGACGTCCTGCAGATCGACACCATCGACGTGCCCGCGCCAGGCCCCGACGAGATTCAGCTGCGCGTGAAGGCGATCGGCCTCAATCGCGCGGAAGTCATGTTCCGCAGCGGCGAATACACGTTCATGCCGCGCTTTCCGGCGTCGCTCGGCTACGAGGCGTCGGGCGTGGTCGCGGCAGTCGGCCGCAACGTGACGGCATTCGCCGAAGGCGACGCGGTGAGCGTCGTACCGGCGTTCTCGTTTGCCGACTACGGGATGTACGGCGAGGTGGTCAACGTGCCCGCGCACGCCGTGGTCAGGCATCCGGACAGCCTGTCGTTCGAGGAAGCCGCCGCGACGTGGATGATGTTCGTCACGGCCTACGGCGCGCTGATCGAACTCGGCGGACTGAAGCGCGGCGATGCGGTGTTGATCGGCGCCGCGTCGAGCAGCGTCGGGCAGGCGGCGATCCAGGTCGCGAACCACATCGGCGCGGTGCCGATCGCGCTGACGCGTGGCGAATCGAAGCGTCAGGCGTTGCTCGACGCGGGCGCGAAGCACGTGATCGCCGGCAGCCCGGCCGACCTGCCGCAGCAAGTGGCGGAGATCACCGGCGGCACCGGCGCACGCCTCGTGTTCGATCCGGTCGGCGGCCCCGATGCGGCGAACCTGCTGCGCGCGCTGGCCACGAACGGCACGTTCTTCCAGTACGGCGCACTCGATACGCGCGACATCCCGGTGCCGGTGATGGATCTGCTCGCGCGCCACCTGACGCTGCGCGGCTACGAGCTGTTCGAGATCACCGGCGACGCGCAACGGCTCGAGCGCGCGAAGCGCTTCATCGTCGATGGGCTCGCGGCCGGCGCGCTGAAGCCGCTGATCGACCGCACGTTCGCGTTCGACGACATCGCCGACGCGCACCGCTACATGGAAGCCGGTGCGCAGGTCGGCAAGATCGTCGTCACGGTCTGAGCCGTGCGCGGCGGGCGCT
This sequence comes from Burkholderia cepacia complex sp. TUM26381, assembly GCF_057439935.1. Taxonomy (NCBI): domain Bacteria; kingdom Pseudomonadati; phylum Pseudomonadota; class Betaproteobacteria; order Burkholderiales; family Burkholderiaceae; genus Burkholderia; species Burkholderia cepacia complex sp. TUM26381. Next base: position 2,676,440 of record NZ_CM172007.1, read on the forward strand.
GCCCGCCGCCCGCTCAGCTTTCGAAATACCGCGGCCGATCGATGTCGGCCAGCAGCCGCGGCTGCGTCGGCACCCAGTCGAGCAATGCGCGCGTGCGCTCGCTGGTGGCCGGCGCATCCATCCCGGCAAACATCGCGAACCAGCCGAAATGCTCGCCGGCCTCCGCCGGCGACTTCGTGACGACCGGTACGTTCAGCCGCCGGCCGATCACGTCCGCGATCTCGCGAAACCGCACACCGGTATCGTCGACCGCGTGATAGCGCGCGCCGCCCGTCCCGCGTTCGATCGCGAGCCGGTACACACGCGCCGCGTCGAGCCGGTGCACGGCCGGCCAGCGATTGCCGCCGTCACCGACGACCGCCGAAGCCCCCTTCTCCCTCGCGAATGCAATCAGCCACGGGACGAAGCCGTGATCGCCGTCGCCGTGTACGGACGGCGGCAAGCGTACGACCGACGCATGCACGCCGCGCGCTTCCAGCGCGACCGCGGCCGCTTCGGACGCACGCGGATAGGCCGGCGACACCGGCACGTGCGAATCGTCTTCCGTCGCCTCGCGGCCCGGCGCGACGAGCGCCAGCCCCGACGTGACGACCAGCGGCCGCGCCGAACCCGCGAGTACCGCGCCAACCGTCTCGATCGCACGGCGATCGAGTTCGCAGTTCTGCGCGAAGCGCGAGAAGTCGTGATTGAATCCCGTGTGGATCACCGCGTCGGCGGCTTCGGCGCCACGCGTCAGGCTGTCGAGATCTTCCAGCGACCCGCGATGCACGTCGGCGCCTGCGGCGGCCACCGACGCGGCCGCCGCTTCGGACCGCGCGAGCCCGAGCACCGAGTGCCCGGCGGCAACCAGTTCGGCGACGACGGCCGAGCCGACGAATCCCGACGCTCCCGTAACAAAGACACGCATGTTCAGTACCTCCGGATGAAATGGAGGCTTACTATCTGTCGATGGCCGCTCGCGGTGAAGTCGTGACGGTTTACCGGTAAACGAACTAACAGGATATGGCTGACGCCCCCGACAACCTGCTCGGCGCGTACCTGAGGGACCGCCGCGAGAAACTCGACCCGGCCGCGCTCGGGCTGCCGGCCACCCGCCGCCGCACGCCGGGCCTGCGGCGCGAGGAAGTCGCGCAGCGCGCGCATGTGAGCGCCGCGTGGTACACGTGGCTCGAACAGGGGCGCGGCGGCGCACCGTCGGCCGATGTGCTCGACCGGCTCGCCCGCGCACTGATGCTGAACGAAGCCGAACGCGAACATCTGTTCCTGATCGGCGTCGGCCATCCGCCCGACGTGCGCTATCGCGCGCCGGCCGGTGTAACGCCGCGCCTGCAGCACGTGCTCGATTCGCTCGACGCGAGCCCCGCGATCGTGCGCTCGGCGACGTGGGACGTCGTCGCCTGGAACGACGCGGCGGCCGCCACGCTGACCGACTACGCGACGCTGCCCCCCGCCGCGCGCAACATCCTGCGGCTGATCTTCGTCGACGCGGGCGTGCGCGATGCGCAGCCGAACTGGGAGCGCGTCGCGCGGTTCGCGGTCGGCGCGTTTCGTGCGGACGTCGCGCGCATTGGCGCGACGCAGGCCGTGCAGGCGTTCGTCGACGAGATGCGCGCGACGAGCGCCGAATTCGACACGATGTGGCGCAACCACGACATCCATTCGCATGACGAAAGTACGAAAGAAATCCGCCATCCGCAGGCCGGCCGGATCGCGTTCGACTATTCGGCGTTCTCGGTCACCGGCCGCCCCGACCTGAGCCTCGTGATCTTCACGCCGGCGACGCCGGCCGACCGCGCGCGCATCCGGGCGCTCGTCGCAGCGCGCGACCAGGCCGGTGCGCGGCAGGCGCCGGCTGCATGACCGCACGCGGCGGGCGCCGCCGCCCGCCTCGCCGGCCTTCCCATCCGGCCCCTTCGGCTGCCTTCACCCCATCGCAATCCGCACTGATTCCCAGTCGAATATTTAATTTTCACCTGGCGTAGCGCGCGCTTACCCTTTCGGCATCGCATCACAGGGCCACCGGCCCCTCCCTGGAGCATCCCGATGACCGACCCCGGCACCGCGCAAGCCGTCCACCGCCCGCACGCGGCTTCCGTGTCCTATGGCGCACTCGCGCTGCTGGTACTGGCCGGCCTCAACCTGCGCCCGTTCCTGACCGCGTTCGGCCCCGTGCTCGACGTCGTACGCGCCGACACGGGCCTCGGGTTTCGCGCGGCCGCGCTGCTGACCACGCTGCCGTTCGTGCTGATGGGGGTCGTCGCCGGGGCCGGCGTCGGGCTCGCGCGGCGCTTCGGCGAGCAGCGTGCGCTGAGCGCCGCGCTCGCGCTGATCGCCGCCGGCTGCACGGCGCGCCTGTGGACGCACGGCAGCGCGGGGCTGATCGCGACCGCCATCGCCGCCGGCGCGGGTGTCGCGGTAATCCAGGCGCTCGTGCCGGGCCTTGCGAAACGCTGGTTCGTCGACCGGTTGCCGCTCGCGATGGGCCTCTACTCGGCGGCGCTCGTCGGCGGCGGCGCATTCGGCGCGATGGCAAGCCCGTGGCTCGCCGCGCACGGCGGCTGGCATCTCGCGCTCGCCGTATGGGCGGTGCCCGCCCTCGTCACGCTCGCGCTGTGGCGCGCGAAAGCACCGCGCGACACCGTGCAAGCGACGGCCGCGTCGGCGTCGATCACCGCGTTCGTCCGCATCCCGCGCGCATGGCAGCTCGCGCTGTTCTTCGGCCTCAGCAACAGCGGCTATGCGAGCCTCGTCGCGTGGCTGCCGGCGTTCTACCGCAGCGTGGGCATGAGCCCGCAGGCGAGCGGCAACCTGCTCGCGTGGATGGCGCTGTTCCAGGCCACCGGTGCACTGGCGATGCCGATGCTCGCGAAGCGATCGGCCGACCGTCGCGCCGTGCTGTGGCTCACGCAGGCGCTGCAGGCGGTCGGCTTCATCGGATTCGCGACGCTGCCCGCGCTCGCGCCGTGGCTGTGGGTCGCGAGTGTCGGCCTCGGGCTGGGCGGCTTCTTCTCGATGAGCCTGATCGTCACGCTCGACCACCTGCCCGATGCACGACTTGCCGGCGCACTGGCCGCGTTCGTGCAGGGCATCGGCTTCCTGACCGTCGCAGCGAGCCCCTGGTTGATCGGCTGGCTGCGCGACGCGGGCGGCGGCTTCGCGATCGCGTGGTGGATGCATCTCGGCGTGATCGCGTCGACGGCCGCGCTGAACGCCGTGTTCTCGCCCGCCGGCTACCGGAACAGCATGGCGCGCATCGCCGGCGCCGCCCGCTAAAACCCCCTTCGAATCCGGGCGGCCGCCGGCCTTCTCCTGCGACCGCCCCGCCGCCCGCGCATGGCCGGGCGCGGGCCGTCACGCCCAATGGCCGCTTCCCCGCTTCACGACAAACAACATCAACCGGTAATGGAGACAATCATGAAAAAGCTCGTTCTGGCCGCCGCGCTCGCGCTGGCGGCAGGCGCCGCCGCCGCGAAAGACCCGGCGGTGCTGCGCCTCGGCGTCGATCCCAGCTACGCGCCGTTCGAATCGCTCGCGCCCGACGGCAAGCTCGTCGGCTTCGACATCGATCTCGGCAATGCGATCTGCGAGCGGATGAAGGTGCGCTGCGTGTGGGTCGAGAACGCGTTCGACGGGATGATCCCGGCGTTGAAGGCACGCAAGTTCGACGGCGTGCTGTCGTCGATGAGCGTGACCGAGAAGCGCCTCGCGCAGATCGCGTTCACCGACAAGATCAACAACGTGCCGCCGCGCCTCGTCGCGCGGCGCGGTGCGAACCTGCAGCCGACGCCCGAGTCGCTGCAGGGGAAGAGTGTCGGCGTCGAACAGGGGACGACGCAGGAAACCTATGCGCGCACCTACTGGGAACCGAAGGGTGTGATCGTCCGCACGTACCAGACGCAGGATCTCGTGTATCAGGATTTGCTGTCGGGCCGGCTCGACGCGTCGTTGCAGTCGTCGGTGCAGGCCGATCTCGGCTTCCTGAAGACCGCGAAGGGTGCGAATTTCGAATTTGCGGGGCCGGCGCTGCATGATCCCAAGACGCTCGGTGTGGGTTCGGCGATCGGCATGCGCAAGGACGACGACGCGCTGCGCACGCAGATCAACCAGGCACTCGCGAGCCTGATTCAGGACGGCACGTATCAGCGAATCGCGAAGAAGTACTTCGCGTTCGACATTTACAACTGACGAACACGGGCAGAAGACGCAAAAGGGCGTCGCGCATTCCTGCGCGACGCCCCTTCTTCGTGTACGGAAAACGGCCGGCTAGGCCACCGCGCGTTGCAGCAAATCCGTTGCGAACGACCGCGCATGCGCGACCGCTTCCTGTGCATCGCCGAAGACGCCGAGCTGATCCCAGTGCTCTTCGGCCGCGTATGTCCCCTTCACGGCGAGCGCCCGCTGAACGCTCAACTGCGCCGCGTATCGGCCATCGTCCAGCGGCCGGGCCGTCGCGACGACCTTGTGCGGCGGGCTGGCGCGCTCCGGCTGAACCAGCTCGACCGCCCCGCCGACGACGCCGAGATTCATCAACTCGTTCCTGGCCTTGCAGTCCGGGCAGTGGAAGCACCACCCCGCGTCGTCCTGATGGGGCTTGACTTGCCCGCGAGCCAGCACGGCGCGACATTCGACGTTTTCGCAGATGAACGGCATCGCAGCGTCTCCGAAGTTGTTTGACGGAAATCCTAGCATGTCCGCCGGCTCTCAACCATCGGCATCCGCATGATTGACGCACCGGAATTCCAGTTCGTCACGATGGCCGGGCCAGGCGCGCACCCACCCCTTTCGCTGCACTGCAATATCGGCGCCTTCCTTTCCTGATCCGGGAAGCGCATTCCCGTTCGTGCCCCATGCATTCTCGGAGAATCGTGCAAGAAATGCGGACTCGCAGGATAACGCCGGCGCCCCCTTCCGCGCGATGCTGACGTCTCTTCACCGTGAACCGAGGAATGAACATGACGAGCCACAACATCGAACAGAAAGTGGTCCTGATCACCGGCGCAAGCAGCGGGATCGGCGAAGCCACCGCCCGCTATCTGGGCGAGCGCGGTGCGCGCCTGATGCTCGGCGCACGCCGCACCGAGCGTCTTGCGGACCTGGCCGGCAACATTCGCACCCAGGGCGGCACCGCTTCGTGGCGCGCGCTCGACGTCACGAAGCGCGACGACAACGTCGCGTTCGTCGAAGCCGCGCTCGCCGAGTATGGCCATATCGACGTCATCGTCAACAACGCAGGCGTCATGCCGCTTTCGCCGATGGCGTCGCTGAAAGTCGACGAGTGGGACCGGATGGTCGACGTCAACATCAAGGGCGTGCTGTACGGCATCGCAGCCGCACTGCCGGTGATGAATCGCCAGGGTTTCGGGCAGATCATCAACGTATCGTCGATCGGCGGGTTGCGGGTATCGCCGACGGCCGCCGTCTATTGCGCGACGAAGTATGCGGTGCGCGCAATTTCCGATGGCTTGCGGCAGGAGAACGACAAGCTGCGCGTCACGAGCATCTGCCCCGGTGTCGTGACGTCCGAACTGGCCGACACGATCACGGACCCGACCGCCGCCGACCTGATGGCGAAGTACCGCAGCATTGCGCTCGAACCGGAAGCGATCGCGGCAGCCATTGCGTATGCGATCGCGCAGCCCGCCGATGTCGACGTGAACGAGATCGTCGTGCGCCCGACGGCAACGATCGGCGGCTAGCGGGTAACGACGCGCCGGCCGGATGTCGCTCGCGATACACTGTCTGCCCGACCACCGAAGCGAGAAACCCCCGATGTTGATCCGCGTTGCGACACTGGCCGATGCAGCCCCGCTTGCCGACTTGAAGCGCGATACGTTTCGCGAAACCTTTCTGCAGGACGGCTTCGGCATCAACTATCCGCCGAACGATCTTGCCGCGTACGAGGCACGCAGCTACTCGGTTGAAACGGTCAGCGAACAGCTCGTCGACCCACAGTGCCGCACGTGGGTCGCCGAAGACGACGACGGTACGCTGGTCGGCTATGCACACGCGGGGCCGTGCAAGCTCCCGCATCCGGAAGTGGCGGACGGTTCGGGCGAGATCCATCAGATCTACCTTCGACGAGGTACGCAGGGAACCGGTGCCGGACGCACGTTGTTCGATGCCGCGCTGGCTTATCTGTCCGACGAACGCCCCGGTCCGGTATGGCTAGGCGTGTGGTCCGGCAACGCGAAGGCCATCGCGTTCTACGAGAAGGCCGGCTTCAGGCAGGTCGGCACGTATGATTTCAAGGTCGGGGAATCGACTGACCTCGAATACATCTACCGTCGCTAATTTCACGGATAGGGGAATCCGCTGCAATCGACGTGAATCGACGTGTCCCCGTCGATCGCGGTACCTTGAACCCATGCCGCCCGATCCGGTTTCCCTCGTAACCGTCACGACAACGACAACCATCGGCACTGGGGGGGCGTCGGGAACGCGCGCGCGGTAGTCTTCGCAGTTGCATGTCACCAGCGCCCCGCCGGCAAGCGACGGGGCTCTTTGCGTTTACGGCACCCCGCTTCTTGTCGGAATCACATCAGCCAGGAGTCGCCATGAACGAAGTCGATCGTCAAAACCGGAACAACAAAAACGAGGTGCTGCTCATCATCTCGCGCCGGATCGTGCCCGGAAAGCGTCACGAACAGATCGCCGCGTATGAGCACCTGGCGTCCGTCGTTCGGGCCGAACCCGGTTGTCTTCAATACGACCGTCATCCCGTCGTCGGCGATGAAGACAGGTTGTGCTGATCGAGCGCAGCGCATCGGCTGACGCGCTGGCCGCTCACGAAGTGACGCCCCACATCGTCGCCAACGATGCACGGAGCCCGGCGTTCAGGGTTGCATCCGCGACGGTCCTGCGGCTGGCGCCAGACGGCGTCGCGTAGGCGAAAAAAAGGTGCATCGCGGGTTTCCGGCGCGCACCATACATTTGTCCGCGTTCGCCCACGAGCGCGGCACTGGCGCCTCCAATCGATGCGATATTGTTTTGGCGAACCATCACTGTCAGCATACGCAGACTGCCCATAGCGACTGAATTTCAGCGTGGGCACCCGCCGGAAACCGAGTACAGCACCAGGACAATCATGTCGCGACTGAAACGGTGGAAAATTTTCTTCCTGGTGGCCGATCTCCTGCTTCTGATGGTGTCCGCGCCAGTTGCCTTGACGTTCTTCTTTTCAGCGTTCACGGTTCCAAAAGAATTTCCATTCTGGCTTCTCGCGTGTGCTGGCGCCGTCTCTGCGCTCTTGAGCGTCGTCGGCGTTGCTCGCCTCGAAAAACTTTCTCCGTGGTGGCATTCAATGATCACGGTGTTGGCCGCGGGTTTCATCTATCCCGTCATCGCCTTGATGGACGCATTAGGAAAAAACCCGCCTTGAGGATTGGGTAAATCATGCTCATCTTTCGTTTGCCAGTCGGGCAACGCGAAGGCCATCGCGTCCTACGAAAAGGCTGGTTTCAGGCAAGTCGGGGAATCGACCGACCTCGAATACATCTACCGTCGCTGACCTTCGCCGCTGCATGACAACCGCGCCCCGCCGGCAAACGACGGGGCGTTTCGCGTTTACTGCGCGTCGCAACTTGCCGGCTGCGCGGGAACCGATTGCGATGTCAACGACGTATTTCCCTCGTTTCAGGCTGAATGACACGATTTGAGGGTTCTCGCTAAAATACGCCTTCCCGAGTTTCCGGTATCTGCCCTGTCATGCATCGAATTGGATTCTTCGTTTGCCGTGGCTACGATGCGCTTGACCTTGGCGGGCCACTGTCGGCCTTTAATCAGGTAACCACGGCTGCCGGCCATACGCCCTATGACCTTCATGTCATCTCGCAATCCGGCGGCCCGATTCCCGGCAATACCGGCCTTTCGATCGACACGAAGCCAATGGGAAGGCGCACGTTCGACACGGTCGTTTTCGTGGGCGGTGATATCGAGCCGATGCAGACACCGGAAAACGTCGCCGCTGCCCGAAAACTGGCCGCCAGGGCCTCACGGGTCGCCAGCGTGTGTACGGGAGCGTTCCTGCTCGCGGAAACCGGCTCGCTGGACGGACTGAGAGCAGCGACGCACTGGCGATACGCTGCGCTGATGCAGTCGCGCTTCCCTCGCATCAAAGTCGACGGCGACAGTATCTATGTCGTGGATGGCCGCGTCTGGACATCGGCAGGCATCGCCTCCGGAATCGACCTGGCGCTCGGCATCATCGAAAAAGACCTGGGGGCGGAAATTGCGCGCGCCGTCTCCCGGCTTCTGGTCGTGCCGTATCGTCGACCCGGCGGGCAGTCGCAATTCTCCGCGATGTCGCAGATGGAACCGGAATCGGATCGCATCCGCATCGCGCTGAATTTTGCGAGGGAACATCTGGCGGAAGCGTTGCCGGTCGAACGACTCGCGGATGCCGCACGATTGAGCGTGCGACAGTTCGGACGCGCCTTTCGCCGGGAAACCGGCGAAACGCCTGCGAAGGCGGTCGAACGCTTGCGCGTCGAAGCCGCGAGGCTGCGGCTGCAGGGTGGCAGCGAACCGATCGAACAGATTGCGCTGGCGGTGGGGTTCACCGATCCGGAGCGGATGCGGCGGGCCTTCATCAAACTGCATGGGCACCCGCCGCAGGCGATTCGGCGCGAGAGCAGATCGAACCCAGCACGCTGATCGCCCTCGACGATCGGCGTGCTGCCTGGTCGACGTCCCGCTAACGGACTATTGGCGCGTGGGCCAGTGACGCGCCGTGCCGCCGGACGCTCATTGGCCGCCGGTCTTGACGGGCGCGTAATCGTTCCACATGTCGCGATGCAGTTTCCACGCGCCGTCCTGTTTCAGAAAGACGAGAATCTGCTTCGCGCGGATCAGGCGCTTTCCATCGTGATCGCGCACCTCCGCATCCGATACCTCCGTCACTTCCCGGTCATTACCGTAAAACTCGTAATTGCTGAACGATACGGTGCCGGGTTTCGATCCGGCATACCCGTTGGCGAAGTACTCGGTGATCGCACGGCGCCCCGTGACCTTGTCGCCGCCGAGCGGCAAGAGCGCGCCGTCGTCGGTATAGAGTCGGCCGAGCGCCTCATAATCCCCGCGCGCAAAGGCATCGGCCCATCGCGCGTTTTCGGCCTTGATGGCCGCTTCGGGCGGACGTTGCGAACCGCCGGCAACAGCCGGCGCCGTGAAGGCGAAAAAGGACACGCAGGCCGCAAGCGCGGCAGTACAAAGACGGATCTGTTGCATCGAGTGATTTCCGGTTGTGGCTTGAATTGAAGCGGGTGCCCGAGCGGGCAGGCGGCACAGGCAGCGTCGCCGGCGGCCTTCATCGAGGCCGGCGGATGGCCTCGCACACGTGGGCTGCAGACGTTCAGCGCACGCCGGGGATTCGTGCGAGCCCCCTGGATGCGCCGGGCAGTTCCTTGTCGACCATCGCGATCACTTCCGGCCGCGCATCCCTCGGATGACCGGAATGGAACGGCGGAGCGGGATCGTATTCGATCACGAGTTGCGTGAACTCGGCGGCCTGTTGGCCGCGCAGTTTCGCTGCCACGCGAAGCGCGAAGTCGATGCCCGCCGTCACGCCGCCGCCGCTCATGAAGCGGCCGTTGTCGTCTTCGACGAAGCGATCCGGAACGGGAATGGCGCCATATTCGGACAGCTTGTTGACGAACGCCCAGTGACAGGCGCTGCGCTTGCCCTTGAGCACGCCCGTCGCGGCGAGCACGAGCGATCCGTTGCACACCGACGTCACGTGTTTCGCGCTTTGTGCCAGGCGCCGGATCTGCGCCTGGTACGCCGGTTGCATCGGCACGCTCAGATCCGATCCGCCGGGAACGAGAATCACGTCGGTCTTCTCGATATCGGCCAACCGTTCGGTATTGCCATACACGACGCCGAATTCGAGCGTCACGTTGCCACCATTGAGGCTCGCGTAACGAACGTGCGTATTCGGCAACCGGTGGAAAATCTCGCTCGGGCCGGCAAAGTCGAGCAGCGTCCCCCCGTCGTAATTGACGATCAGAATATCGAGGGGGTCGTTCGGGGCAAGCATGGCATCGCTGCCTGCCTGCGCAAGCGCGGGCGTCGCGTGCCCGAGCAAGGCCCCGCCGCCCAGCATGGCGCCGAGCGTGGCGACGCTTCCAAGCTTGAGCATGTCGCGGCGCGAACGACCTGCCCGGGTGAGTGGCGTGGCGGATGCGTGGTTATCGCTACTGTCGGTCAAGATGATTTCTCCTTGCACTTCGGCCCCCTCTGCGAGCGCAACCAGGCCGGGCCGGATTGAACCACCGCCACGACGAAAGGCATGGCGGACGTGAAGTCGGGATGTGGACGAGCCGCGACGACGTGCCGGGCTCCGGATGCATGAACTGCCGGCTTAAAGCTGCGACGCTCCGCCGTCGACGACCAGTTCGGTGCCGACGACATAGGAGGATTCGTCACTGGCGAGATAGAGGGCCGCGTTGGCGATGTCCTCGGCCTTGCCCATGCGGCCCACCGGAATCGCTTCGGCGAACTCGGCCTTGCGGTCGCGCACCCATTCGTCGGGCATGCCCCACCGGGAGAGCAGCGGCGTGTCGATCGCACCGGGGGCGATCGCGTTGAAGCGGATCTTCCGGTCGAGAAACTCGTAGGACCAGCTGCGCGCGAGCGATCGCACGGCAGCCTTCGCGGCCGCGGTCAACGAGATGCCATGCTTGCCGGTCTGCGCGACGAACGAGGTATTGAGGATCACGGACGAACCTTCCCGCAAGTCCGGCAGCACCGCCTGCAGCGTGAACACCACGCCCTTGACGTTGATGTCCATGATCTCGCCATAAAGTGCGTCGTCGATGTCGTTGACCGCGGACGGGAATGCCCAGCCCGCATTGGCGAACACGATATCCAGGCCGCCGAATTTCGCGTTGACCTCGGCGGCAATCGCCCGCATGTTCTCGAGCGAACGGACGTCGCCCTTGAGGACGATCGCGTTCTCGCCAAGCTCGGCCTTCACATGCTCGAACACGGCCTCGTCGCGGCCGGTAACCGCTACCCGGGCGCCCTCTGCGATGAACAGCTTCGCCGTTGCGAGGCCGATGCCGCTCGTGCCCCCCGTAATCAACGCTGACTTGTTCTTGAGCCTCATCTTCCGTTCCTTTTCATGTCGTGAATGGATCAGGCCGAACGTTCACAACGCAATCGCGTTTGTGCGCTGTCCCGGCTTGATCTGCCACTGAAGTATGGAGCGTGAGGCAAATGGCTCAAAGGTCGTATAACCCTCGAAAAACGCCACCCGATTCGAACGGACGCCGCATCGACCTGCTTCATCTCCGGTACGCCACTTGCGTTACGATGCGCTTCATCCTCAACTCCGCAGCAGGACATGAGCACTCGTTCCATCAAGGCACGCGCCGCATTCATGGCTTTTATCGCGATCGCAACTGTCCCGCTCGTCGCCGTCGCAACGCCGCCTCGGGAAGGCAACTCACCGAGCTACGACACCTACAAATCGTGGCTGGTCGCCTGCGACAACGGACTGACCTGCGAGGCGAAGGGTTTCGCGAGCGGCGGCGAAGCCCGCGCAGACTTGCGCTTCATTCGCGCGGCCGGGCCAAACGGCTCGCTCGAAGCACGTCTCTATATCGAAACCAACGCGAGTATCGATCCGGATGAGCTGCGTGTTGACGGGGTGCCGCTGCGGCTGGACGCGTCGGCCTGGAACGTGAACACCGACCTTGCCAACAACCTGGCGACTTTGTCGGTCACGCAGCCTGCGGCCATCGCCGCATTCGTGTCACGACTTCGCAACGGCACGAAGCTTCAGGTCGGCTCGGATGCAAGCGCCTATGTTCCCCTCGACGGCATGGTCGCCGCCCTCTTGCGCATCGATGACCGGCAGGGACGTATCGGCGGTGTGACCGCATTGATCCGCAAAGGCCCTGCACCCGCCTCCCAAGTCCCGCTCGCACCGTCGCTGCCGCTCGTACCGACACGGAAGATCACTTCGCGGCTATCCGGGCAGGAGGAACAGAACCTGATCGCGCGCACGAAACGTGTCCGGGACGCCAGCAGCTGCGAAGAGAATGCGTCAACGCATCTCGAAGAAGCCGCGTATGCCCTCGACGCACGCAAGGCGCTGGTTTTCCTTCCCTGCATTCAAGGCGCGTACCAGGGATCGTCGAACGTGTTCGTCGCCCCGCGCACGGGTGGCGGCGCACCGGAGCCCGTCAAGCTGAACGATGCTGCGGAGGGCACTTCGGACGCGTTGCTGTTCGAACCGAACTTTGATCCGGCTACCGGCACCCTGTCGACTTTCGGCAAAGGGCGCGGGCTGGCCGATTGCGGCTTTCGGACCGAATGGATCTGGGATGGCCACGCGTTTCAGATGTCGTCTGCAGCCCGGCAAGAAACGTGTGGCGGCGTTGCGCCGGGTGACTGGCCCACCCTCTACCGGTCGCGAAAGAAGTAAGGCAGTAATCGCCTTCGATGACGGGCGCGGCCGAACTGGCGACCGCCAGACCGGCCCCGTATCGACCTACGGCCGCCCGATTGCGCTGCGGCCGCCGCATGCCGGATCCGGCGATACGCCAGCCGCGCCGGCGTGACCGCTCAGTAGTGGCTGCGCCCCCACAGCGTCTTCGGCTCGTCGAGCAGATGACGCAAGCCGCTGCGCTCGATCATCGTTTCCGCAACTTCGTTCACGCGCTCGAGAATCTCGCCTTCATCCACCGACAGCACGCGACGGTCCTCCATCAGCACCCTGCCGCCGACCATCGTCATGCACACGTCGGCCGCGTTCGCGAAGCACGTCACGCGATACACGGGCATGTTCATCGGCATCATGTGCGGCCGGAACAGGTCGACGAGAATGATGTCCGCGAGCTTGCCGGTTTCGAGCGAACCGATTTCGTGATCGACCGACAGCGCCTTCGCCGCATCGATCGTCACCATCTCCAGCACCTTGCCGTGCGGCAGCACGTCCGGATCACGGAAATGCCGACGGTGATAGTGCATGCACTGCCACATGTGGCGGAACATGTCGTAGCCGCGATCGGGCGCCGCGCCGTCCGACGCGATCGCCACCGTCACGCCCGCGTCGATCAGCTCGGGCACCGGGCAGCGCCCGATGATCGACATGATCGCGCTCGGGTTGTGGATGATCGCGGTGCCCGTCTCCACGCATGCCGCGATGTCGTCGTCGGTCAGGTCGATGCTGTGCGACATGAACGACGTCGGCCCGAGCAGCCCCAGCTCGCGATGCGCGAACGCGAGCGTGCCCGCGCGGTGGCCATCCTGCGTGAACGTCAGCCCGCGCCCGCGCGCAAGCGCACCGTAGCGCGCGGCCTGGTCGCGGAAGTCGCGCTCGTACTGCGCAAGTTCCGGGTCGTGCTCGGGACCGTACACGGGCAGCGTCAGCGCGATCCGGATCCGGCCGTCGGCATCGCCGTGGCATTCGTCGACGATGCGCTCGCACACGTCGTACATCGTGTCGAAACCGATGTCCCGCGTCTCGCTGCCGTCCGGCGTGTGGCGCGTGTACGCGCGCGGCGCGGGCGGACGCGACGGGCCGACCGCGACGATCGAGCGCGTACCGGTGCGCACGACTGCGTCGCAATGGCGTCGCGCATAGACCGGATCGTCGACGCGCATGATCGAATTGCCGCCGCCGAGCAGCGACACGCCGGTCGTCACGCCGGCCTTCAGCCGTTCGAGCGCGGCGAGATGCGATTCGGTTTCCCAGAATGCCTCGTCCGATGCGCGCGTGTAGATCGTCTCGGCCGCGGCCGACCATGCATCGCCGTCCGCGCCGCCAATCGTGCGCAGCATCGCGTGGCCCGCGTGCGCATGCGCATCGATCAGGCCCGGCAGCACGGCCTTGCGGCGTGCGTCGATCGTGCGCGTCGCACGGTAGCGCGCCTGCAGTTCTTCGGTGCTGCCGACGGCGACGATGCGATCGCCCTCCACGGCAACCGCGCCGTTCTCGATCACGCGCCGCTGCGGGTCCATCGTGATCACGCAGCCGTTCGCGATCAGCATGTCGATCGCTACGCGCTTGTCTTCGGTCGTCATGACGTGTAGTCCTGTTGTCGTTCGATTGAGCGGGGCGCCGTCAAACGGCCAGGCCGCCGGGCGGCTGCCCGGCGGCCTGACCGCGAAACGGCGAAGCAACTGTCACGCGGAGCGCACCGGCGCCGCGACACGGGCCTTCAGCTTGCGCTGCACCGTGCTGATCGCGATGAACACCACCGCGTTCACGGCGAGCGCGACGAGCCCGGGGTTGATCGACGTGAACGTGCTCGACGCGCCGGGGAACAGCGACGCGAGCGTCACGCCGTAGTAGTTGGTCATCGCGATCACGATCGCACCGGCGACGATGCCCGCGAACGCGCCCTCGCGCGTGCCGAACGGCCGCTTCAGGAAGCTCGATGCGAGCATCGGCACGAGCTGCGTGAGCAGGCTCGACGAGAAGATCGCGAGCGTCACGAAGGTTGCGCCGCCGCGCAGCACGAAGTAGACGACCACCAGCGTGAAGATCGGCAGCGCGATCCGCGCAACGCGCGTCACTTCGCGGTCGGTCGCATTCGGCGCGAAGCCTTCGCGATAGATGTTGCGCGCGATCGTCGTCGATGCGTTCAGCATGATCAGCGAGCCCGGCACCAGCGCGGTCAGCAGGCCCGTGCCGCCGACGACGCCGACGAACCATGCGGGGAACGTCTGCTTCACGAGGCGCAGCAGCGCAAGATCGGTCTGCGCGCCTTCGAGCCCGTGCACCGTCATCACGGCCGCGAAGCCGACGAGGAACAGGAACGCGATCAGCACCTGGTACAGCGGCATCAGGATCACGTTGCGGCGCAGCGCGCGCTCGTCCTTCGCGACGTAGATCGCGGTGAAGCCGTGCGGATACAGGTAGTAGCCGAGCGACGTGAGCAGGATCGTCGAGTTGTACCAGCTCAGGTTGAAGCCGTGCTCGGGCATGCGCAGCAGTTCGGGATGCGCGGCATCGATCTTCGCGAACATCTCGCCGAGGCCGCCGTAGTAATGCATCGGCAGGTACAGGCCGAGGAAGATCGCGATCGCGAGGATCAGCACGTCCTTGAAGATCGCGATGCTCGCCGAGCCGTGAATGCCCGACACGACCATGTACACGGCCATCAGCGTCGCGGCGATCCAGATCGCGGCCGATTGCGGAATCAGCCCGTACGACATCTCCGACACGATCACGCCGAGCCCGCGCAGCTGGATCATCAGCAGCGACACCATCGCGAACACCGCGACGATCGACACCAGCACGCCGATCGCGCGGCTGTCGTACTTCGACGCGAAGTAATCGGCGAACGACACGAGGCCGCGCTCCTTCGCGTAGCGCCAGATCGCCGGCAGCATCCAGTAGCCGATCACGAACGCGAGGCAGCCGTACGACAGGATGTAGAACGCCGGCACGCCCTTGCTGTAGGTCCAGCCGCTCGCGCCGAGGAACGAGAACGTCGAGAACGCCTCGCCGGCCATCAGCAGGAACGTGAGCAACGAGCCGAAGCCGCGCCCGCCGACCGCCCACTGTTCGAGCGTGAGCTTGCGGCCGCGGCGCGCCATCACGCCGATCGCCAGCGCGAATACGGCGAACGCCGCGATGATGATGATCGAAGCGTTCATCGCGCGTCTCCCGTGCGGCCGTTGCGGTCCGCGTCGCGCTCGTCGAGATGGAACAGGATCGCGAGGATCACGGCAGTCGCCGCCATCCAGATCAGGTTCCAGACGAGCAGGAACGGCAGCCCGAACAGCAGCGGACGTGCCTCGGCGAGCGAGCCGCCTGCATACATCCCGACGAACGGCAGCGCCGCCAGCAACAGTTTGAATTTCATGTGAGTCTCCTCCGGAAGACGCGCGAACGCGTCAGGACATCAGAACTTCGTGCGGATACCGGCCACCACCGCCACTTGCGACGTCGTCGACGACGGGCCGTCGGCGCCCTCGATCCACGCGTTGCCCACCGACGACGACGCCTTCTGGTAGAAGCCGTTCACGTACAAGTCAGTGCGCTTGGACAGCAGGTACTGCACGCCGGCCGACACCTGCTGATAGTGTCCGCTGTCGCCGCTGCGCGCGACCTTCGTATACGTGTAGCCGCCGGCCGCCATCAGTGCGGGCGTGATCATGTAGCGCAGGCTGCCTTCGTAGTTGTTGAAGCGCAGCGCGCCGCCCGTCGCCTGCCCGAAATTCGAGCCCGTATACAGCAGGCCGAGCGTCGCCGGCCCGATTGCGTAGCTGGCGCCCGCACCCCAGATCTGCTGGCGCACCGCGCTCGACAGGCCGGCGCCGAACACCGATGCCGACGCGGGAAAATAATTGTCCGACGCGACGGCGCCCGTCGCGCTGCTCGCCGGATGGTTCACGCGCGTGTAGGCAGCGCCCGCGTTGAGCGGCCCGTTCACGTACGTGACGCCCGCGCTCCAGGTGTTGTCGTTCGCGAAGCCGGTCGAGTTCGAGAACCCGTACATCAGGTTCGCCTGCAGGCCGGCGATCGTCGGCGAGATGTACTTGACCGCGTTGTTGGTGCGGAACGTGTTGTTGATGTCGTCGTTGTCGAACGGGTGCGTCGAGTACTGCGCGAGGAAGCTGCTCATCTGCAGCGAACCGAGGATGTCCTGCGTCGAGTTGTACTGGCGGCCGAGCGTCACCGCGCCCCAGTTCGCGCCGCTCAGGCCGACCCATGCCGACCGGCCGAACATCCGGCCGCCCTGCCCGAGCGCGCCGTTCGCGACGTTGAAGCCGTTTTCGAGCCTGAAGTTCGCCTTCAGGCCGCCGCCGAGATCCTCGGACCCGATCAAGCCCCAGCGCGGGCCCGACTCGTTGCCGCCCGTGAACTGCCACAGCGAGTGGCCCTTCGCGTTGTTCGTATAAGTCACGCCCGCATCGACGATCCCGTACAGCGTCACCGTCGACTGCGCGTGCGCGGCGCCGGCGAACAGCATTGCGACCGCGGCGCCCAGTGCGGCGCCCGTCTTCCCACCCATCATTCGCACCATCTCCATCATCTCCTCTCCAAACCTGCTCATCGATGTTGTGTTTTATTGATCCTGCCCATACGCGCCGGTCGGCTTGTCTAAGCTTGGCTGGATGGTATCCAGCCGTAACCGCATCAAGAAATGAAATGTTCAACTGGCCATCAGTTGAAAATCGAATGAGGGCGATGAAGGGGAAAATGCGCGGGGGTCAAGCGACCCCGCAAGAGAAACGAAAGCACGCAGGCCGGCTGGACGCGGTGCGTTTTGATCTGACGTGAATGACTTGCGTAAGCAAGCTGACGAAATGGCGACGCGCGACGCCGCTATACGGTTTTCCCTGATAGCCCGTGCATCGGCCGCCGCAACGCGGCGTCGAACGGGTTGGTGCTTGGCCCGATCGCGTCGGCCTGGCGCCGCAGCAACTCGACGACCATTGGCATCCGGTCGTCGCCGAGGCGCGACGCGAGCGTGCCGACACTCAATGCGCCGACCGGATAACCGGTGCGATCGAGGATCGGCACCGCGACGCCGGCCATCCCGTCGAGCACGCCGCTGTTGCGTCCCGCGTAGCCGAGCTGCCGCACGCGTTCGATCTCGGTGCGCAGGTACACCTCGTCGAGCACGCCGTAACCGCGGATGCGCGGCACGTTGAAGCGGATCACTTCCTCGCGCTCGGCTTCGGGCAGGAACGCGAGGATCGCGAGGCTGCCCTGCCCGACGCCGAGCGCGATGCGCCCGCCGATGTCCCCAGTAAACGAGCGGATCGGGAACGGCCCTTCGCACAGGTCGAGACACACGGCGTCGAAGCCGCTCTTCACCAGCAGGAAGATCGTCTCGCCGAGGCTTGCGCACAGCCGCAGCAGCGCGGGACGGCACAGCGTGCGCATGCTGCTCGGGTTGCCGGCCTGCGCGGCAAGCGCGAAGAAATCGACACTCAGCCGGTACAGCTTCGACTGCTCGTCCTGCTCGACCATCCCTTCGGCGATCAGCGATTGCAGGATCCGGTGTGCGGTGCCCTGCGTGAGGCCGACGGCCTTCGCGAGATGCGTGACGCGCACGCCGTCCTGCTGCATGCCGGCCAGTGCGCGCAGGATCGCGAACGCGCGCTGCAGCATGCCGGTGCCCGGTGCGCCAGCCGCATCGGTCGCATCGGCGGCGTCCTCGCCCGCGCGCGGCGCGCGTGCGGCCGGCGACGTTCCGGTCGAATGGGGTTCCTGCATGCCGGCTCTCCTCGATGATTTCGCTGAACGGAATACGGTCACCGCCATTGTCGTCCGGCCGAAATCTCGCGGGCATCCGGGTGTGCACGGGATTGACGCGGCCGTTTCGCGGCCTGAACACCCTTCATCCAACGGAACGATTTGCACGCGATTCCTCCGTCCGTTCCGTTCACCGGAATTTTTCCAAAATTCCTCCCGTTGAGCAGAATTCGAAATTGACGCTCCGAAATATGGCTGGCTAGAGTCCGCCACATCGGTACACCGGCCACGCGGTGTGCGAACCCGGAGCTTCCCATGTCGTTTCTCACGCTTACGGATCTGACGAAAACCTTCGGCGAGCTCACCGCCGTCGCCGACGTCAACCTGTCGGTCGAACAAGGCGAATTCGTGTCGCTGCTCGGGCCGTCCGGCTGCGGCAAGACCACCACGCTGCAGATGATCGCGGGCTTCGTCGACGTCACGCGCGGCCGCATCGCGCTCGACGGGCAGGACATCACGCACCTGAAGCCGAACCGGCGCGGGCTCGGCATCGTGTTCCAGAGCTATGCCCTGTTTCCGCACATGAGCGTCGCCGAGAACGTCGGCTTCGGCCTCGACATGCGCGGCGTCGACAAGACCGAGCGCGCCGAGCGCATCCGCGCGGCCCTCGCGCTCGTGCGTCTCGACGCGCTCGCGCACCGCTTCCCGCGCGAGCTGTCGGGCGGCCAGCGGCAGCGCGTCGCGATCGCGCGCGCGGTCGTGATCGAGCCGCCGGTGCTGCTGCTCGACGAACCGATGTCGAACCTCGACGCGAAGCTGCGCGAGGACATGCAGTTCGAGCTGCGCGCGATCCAGCGCAAGATCGGCACGACGACGATCATGGTCACGCACGATCAGTCGGAAGCGTTGTCGATCAGCGACCGCGTGGTCGTGATGGAAGCCGGCCGCATCACGCAGACCGATACGCCGTACCGTGCGTACGAGCGCCCGGAAAACCGCTTCGTGTCGCAGTTCATCGGCAAGGCGAACCTGCTGCCCGGCACGGTCGTCGCGCACGACGGCGACGCGATCCGCATCGACCTCGGGCACGACCTCGCCGAGACGGGCCGTACCGCGCACCTGCCGCCGCGCGAGCGCGACGTGTGCGTCGGCGATGCGGTGTCGGTCTGCATCCGTCCGGAAAAGCTGCGGCTGTGCGCGCCCGATGCGGGCCGCTTCGCCGCGACCGTCACGAGCCGCTTCTTCCTCGGCAGCCAGTGGCTGTACCGCGTCGACAGCGCGCTCGGCGAAGTGCTCGTGTGCTGCCAGAACGAAGGGGCGGAGCCGCTCGCGGAAGGGGCGCCGGTCGGGATCGACTGGCACAGCGACGCGGTGCGCGTGATGCGCCGGGAGGCCTGAATGGGACAGCCTACCCGCCCGCTCCCGGCCGACGGCGCGCCGGCCGCGCTCGCGCAGCCGGCTGCGGTGTCCGCCGATGCCGTGCCGGCACGCGCCGCCGCCGCGCACCCGATGCGCGCGACGTGGCGCGCCCATGCGCCGCTGTGGCTGATGTGCGCGCCCGCGTTCGCGCTGTTCGCCGCGCTCGTGCTCGTGCCGCTCGCGATGACGTTCATGCTGACGTTCTACCGCTTCGACCCGGCCACCGGCCCGATCGCCGCGTTCCAGTTCGGCAACTACGCGGAAGTGCTCGGCTCGTCGTACTTCCACACGATCTTCGCGCGCACGTTCGGTATCGCCGCGCTGACGACCGCGATCTGCGTCGCGATCGGCACGCCGGAAGCGTACGTGCTGTCGAAAATGCGCGACCCGTGGCGCTCGCTGTTCCTGCTCGCGATCCTCGCGCCGCTGCTGGTGTCGGTCGTCGTGCGCGCATTCGGCTGGAGCATGCTGCTGAACACGAGCGGGCTCGTGAACCAGGCGCTCGGGCTCGCCGGCCTCGGGCCGTACAAGCTCGAATACACGACCTTCGCGATCGTGATCGCGCTGGTGCACGTGATGCTGCCGTTCATGGTGATCCCCGTGTGGACCGCGCTGCAGCGGCTCGATCCGCAGACCGAGCATGCCGCGCTGTCGCTCGGCGCATCGCCGTTCACGACGCTGCGCCGCATCGTGCTGCCGCAGCTGATGCCGGGCGTGCTGTCGGGCAGCCTGATGGTGTTCGGGCTGTCGGCGAGCGCGTTCGCGATTCCGGGCCTGCTCGGCGGACGCCGGCTGAAGGTCGCGGCCACGGCCGTCTACGACGAATTCCTCGGTTCGCTGAACTGGCCGCTCGGCGCGACGATCGCGGTGCTGCTGCTGGTCGCGAACCTCGTCGTGATGCTCACCTATTACCGCGTGCTCGAACGCCGCTACGCACGCAGCCTCGGAGGCGCATCGCGATGAGAAAGAACGGCCCCTTTGCCCTCGCCTTCCACACGCTCGTGATCCTGTTCGTGCTCGCGCCGCTCGTGATCGTCGTGCTCGTCGCGTTCACGCCCGACGAAACGCTGACGCTGCCGACCCACGGGCTGTCGCTGCGCTGGTTCCGCGCGATCCTCGACTACCCCGACTTCGTCACCGCGTTCTTCAACAGCGTGAAGCTCGCGTTCGCGTCGGCGACGCTGTCGCTCGCGATCGCGCTGCCGGCGGGCCTCGCCATCGGCCGCGCGACGTTTCCCGGCCGCGCGTTCCTGAACGGGCTGCTGCTGTCGCCGCTCGTGATTCCCGGCCTCGTGCTCGGCATCGCGCTGCTGCGCTTCTTCGCGCTGATCGGCGCCACCGGCTCGTTCGCGTGGCTCGTGCTCGCGCACATGATCGTCATCACGCCGTTCGTGATGCGGCTCGTGCTCGCGTCCGTCGCGGGCCTCGATCGCAGCATCGAGCAGGCTGCGTGCTCGCTCGGCGCGGACCCGTGGACCACCTTCCGCCGCATCACGCTGCCGATGATCGTGCCCGGCATCACGGGCGGCTGGCTGCTCGCGTTCATCAACAGCTTCGACGAACTGACGATGTCGATCTTCGTCACGTCGCCGCAGACGGTCACGCTGCCGGTGCGCATGTACATGTACGCGACCGAATCGATCGACCCGATGATGGCGTCGGTGTCGGCGCTCGTCATCTTCATCACCGCCGGCGCGATGCTGCTGCTCGATCGCGTGTACGGCCTGAACCGCATCCTGATCGGCCAACACTGATGACGACTTCCGCTTCCCGCTCCACCGGCATCGCGAACGACGGCGCGCAGTTCGTGCGCGTCGCCGAACGCGAACGCGCCGTCGTCGCGTTCACGCTCGACGGCCACCCGGCGCAGGCGCTCGCCGGCGACACCGTGCTCACCGCGATTCTCGTCGCGCAGCGCCGCGTGCGCGTGAGCGAATTCAGCGGCCAGCCGCGCGCGGGCTTCTGCCTGATCGGCGCGTGCCAGGACTGCTGGGTGCGCACCGAGGCCGGTGCACGCCTGCGCGCATGCACGACAGCGATCGCCGAAGGCATGCGGATTCTCACGGCCGCCCGGCCGACGACGACCGGAGACGCGTCATGAGCACCGGACTGCAACCGGCGATCGTCGGCGCGGGCCCGGCCGGCGTACGCGCGGCCGAAGCGCTGGTCGACGCGGGGCTGCGCCCCGTCGTGATCGACGAGAACGCGCGCTGGGGCGGACAGATCTACCGGCAACCGCCGGCCGACGGCGCGTTCGCGCGCGGCAAGCGCACGCTGTACGGCTTCGAGGCCGCGAAGGCCGACGCCGTGCACCGGACGATGGCCGCGCTGCTGCCGCATGTCGACTACCGGCCGAACACGCTCGCGTGGTCATGCGGCGCAGGCCGCGTCGATACGCTGCAGGACGGCCGCGAAGTGACGGTGCCGTACTCGCACCTGATCATCGCGAGCGGCGCGACCGACCGCATGCTGCCCGTGCCGGGCTGGACGCTCGCGGGCGTCTATACGCTCGGCGGCGCGCAGGTCGCGCTGAAGGCGCAGGGCTGCGCCATCGGCCGGCGCATCGTGTTCGCGGGCACGGGCCCGCTGCTTTACCTCGTCGCCTACCAGTATGCGAAGGCCGGCGCGCAGGTCGCGGCCGTGCTCGACACGAGCCCGCTGCGCCGCCAGGCCGCCGCCGCGCCCGCGCTGCTGCGCATGCCGTCGACCTTCGCGAAGGGGCTCTACTACATCGGCTGGCTGCGCACCCATGGCGTCGCAATCGAAACGGGCGTCACGCTCGAGCACGTGCTCGGCGACCAGCACGTCACCGGGATCGCATGGCGCGCTGCCGGTGACGACGCACGGCCGCGCCTGCTCGACTGCGACGCGCTCGGCCTCGGCTTCGGCCTGCGCTCCGAAACGCAGCTCGCCGATCTCGCCGGCTGCCGGTTCGGGTTCGACCCGCTCAATCGCACGTGGCTGCCCGAGCGCGACGCGGCCGGCCGCACGTCGGTGCGCGGCCTTTACGTCGCAGGCGACGGCGCGGGCATCGCGGGCGCCGACGCGGCCGAAGCGTCGGGCCGGCGGGCAGCGCTCGCGTTGCTCGACGACGCCGGCATCGCGTCGCCCGCGCCATCCGGCAAACCCGATGCGGCGGCGCTCGAACGCACGCTCGCGCGCGTCGGCGCCTTCCGCGCGGGCCTCGAAGCGGCGTTCGCGCCGCCGGTCGAGCAGGCCGCGCGCTGCCCCGACGACACGATCGTGTGCCGCTGCGAGGAGATCGACGCGGGCACGCTGCGTCGCTGTGTCCGCGACGGTGCCGCGACCGAGCTGAACCGGCTGAAAGCGCTGACGCGCGTCGGAATGGGCCGCTGCCAGGGCCGCATGTGCGGCGACGCCGCCGCGCTCGTGCTGGCCGCCGCAACCGGCCGTCCGCTCGCCGATGCCGGCCGGTTGCGTGCGCAACCGCCCGTGAAGCCGTTCCCGATCTCGGCCGCGCTCGCGGGCGACGATGTCGCGACGATTCCCGACGAGGCGCGCGATGAGTGAGATCCGGCATTACGACGTCGCGATCGTTGGCGGCGGCCTCGTCGGTGCGTCGGCGGCACTCGCGCTGACGCGACGCGGCTTGCGCGTCGGGCTGTTCGAGCGGCGCGACTGCGGCGCGCAGGCGAGCGGCGTGAACTACGGCGGCGTGCGCTGCCAGGGCCGGCCGGCCGAGCAATTGCCGCTCGCGCTGCGTGCGCGGCGCATCTGGGACCGCCTGCCCGAACTGATCGGCATCGACGGCGAATTCGTCGTGTCGGGCCACCTTCGGCTCGCGCGCAGCGACGCCGATCTCGACGCGCTCGACGCCTACGCCGCGCTCGCCGGCGAACACGGCTTGCCGCTACAGGTGATGCGCGGCGATGCGTTCCGGCGCCGCTATCCGTGGCTCGGCCGCGCGGCGCTCGGCGGCTCGCTGTGCGAGACCGACGGTCACGCCAACCCGCGCCTCGTGTCGCCCGCGTTCGCGCGCGCGGCCCGCGCGGCGGGCGCGGACGTGTTCGAGCACACGCCCGTCGACGACGTTCACCACGACGGCACGCACTTTCACGTTCAGTCAGGCGGCCGCGCCTGCACCGCGACGTGGCTGATCAACTCGGCCGGCGCGTGGGCGAACACGATCGCCGGGCGCTTCGGCGAAGCCGTGCCGATGGAGCCGATCTATCCGAACATGTGGGTGACCGAACCGCTGCCGCCGTTCATCGCGCACAACCTCGGCGTCTACGGCGGCGGCGTGTATGCGCGGCAGGTTGCGCGCGGCAACTGCGTGATCGGCGGCGGGCGCGGCCGCGGCGACGGCGAATTCGGCCAGCCGTCGGTCGATACGACGCGCGCGGTGATGCGCGACGCGTGCGCGCTGCTGCCCGCGCTGCGCGATGCGCTGCTGATCCGCACGTGGAGCGGCGTCGAAGGCTGCACGCCCGACCACAACCCGATCATCGGCACGAGCCGCACGACGCCGCGCCTGCTGCATGCGTTCGGCTTTTCCGGCGGCGGATTCCTGCTCGCGCCGGGTGTCGGCGACGTGCTCGCCGATCTCGTCACGACCGGCGAAACCGCCACGCCACTCGATGCATTCTCGATCGGCCGCTTCGTCCGCGAAGCTGTGCCGGCCGCCCCTTTCCGTCAAGAGGAGACCCAACGATGAAACTGCTCGGAACGATCGCGGCGGCCGCCGCGCTCTGCATCGCAGGCGCCGGCGCGCCCGCGTTCGCGCAAACGAAGACGATCTACGTCGGCATGAACGGCGGCCCGATGGAGAAGGCGTACACGAGCCAGGTGCTGCCCGACTTCGAGAAAGCGAACAACGTGAAGGTGGTCGTCGTGCCCGGCACGTCGTCGGACGTGCTCGCGAAGCTGCTCGCGAACCGCAACAAGCCGCAGATCCACGTCGCGTTCCTCGACGACGGCGTGATGGCGCGCGCGGTCAGCCTCGGCGTGTGCCAGAAGCTCGACGATACGCCGGTGCTGAAGGAGCTGTACCCGTTCGCGCGGATGAAGGACGACATCGGCGCGGGCGTGCAGCTCGGGATGACCGGCATCGCATACAACAAGAAGCTGTTCGCCGAGAAAGGCTGGACGCCGCCGACGTCGTGGATGGATTTCGCCGATCCGAAATACAAGGGCAAGGTCGTGTTCCAGTCGGCGTCGAGCAGCACGTTCGGGCTGCACGGCTTCCTCGCGATCAACCGGCTGCTCGGCGGCAACGAGCAGAACGTCGAGCCCGGCTTCAGCAAGTGGGCGAGCACGGTCGGGCCGAACGTCGTCGAGTACATCCCGAACTCGGCGAAGATCTCGGAGATGGTGCAGACCGGCGAGGCCGGCCTGTTCCCGCTCACGCCCACGGGTGTCGGCGACCTGCAGGACAAGGGCATCCCCGTCGCGTATGCGAACCCGAAGGAAGGCCCCGTGCTGCTGCTCGTCGACCTGTGCGTGGTCGCGAACAATCCCGATCCGCAGCTCGCGCAAAAGCTCGCGCAGTTCCTGCTGTCGGCGCCCGCTCAGTCGAAGGCCGCCGAGGCCGGCAAGCAGATCCCGACCAACCGGCTCGCGAAGATGCCCGCGGCGATGCAGCAGAGCCTCGGCAACGTCGACGATCTCGTGCGCAAGGTGACGGTGGTCGACTGGACCGCGATCAACGCGCGCCGCGCGCAGTGGGATACGCGCTGGAACCGGCAGATCGAGCGCTGATCCCGCACGGGCACGGGCACGGGCACGGGCACGGGTGCGGGTGCGGGTGCGGGTACGGGTGCTGCGGGTACGTTACCGCAACCGCTCGGCGAGCGCGCGCGCAACCGTGCTCAGCGCGTCGCCGCGTTCGAGCGCGGCGCGCGGCCGGGCGGCGTCGCCGTGCGCATCGAGCGCACGCGGCGCGAAGTCCGGCGACGACGAGAACTTGACGATCGTCAGCGCGGACTTCGGATCGACGAGGATCGACTGGCCGAAGCGCCCCGCCGCCGCGAACGAGCCGTCGCCGTCGTTCACCTGATACCAGTAGTCACGATACGCATAACCGTCCTTGCCGGGCACGACGTTGCCCTTCGCGAACAGCGCCGCGTTGTGCGCTGGCTGCAGCGCGGCGCGAATCGTCGCGGCGGGCAGCGTGCCCGGCGCACCGCCGAGCCCGGTGCGCACGCGTTCCGCGAAGCGCGCGGCATCGCGCAGCGTCGTATACAGCCCGCCGCTCGCCATCGCCATCGCGTTGCGGTCCACGGCGACGTATGCATCGTCTTCCGCGAAATCGCGCCACAGCCACCGCTCGACCAGCGCGCTCCACGACTGCCCCGTCGCGCGCTGCATCGCCCACGCGACGGCTTCCGGCGAGCCGTTCTGGTAGAACCACATGCTGCCCGGCGCCACCTCCGGCACGCGCTGCACGGTCCGCAGGAACTCGACGATGCTGGCAGGCGCGCCTTCGCGGTGCGGCACCAGCCCGACCGCGCCGAACAGGCCGAGATCGGGCGGGATACCCGGCGTATAGGCAGTCGGCACTTCCATGTCGAGGTTCTGCTGCAGCGTTGCACTGCCGAACGGCGTGTCGGCCAGCTCCGTCACCGTGCGCGACAACGGCGCGCCTGCGTCGAGCACGCCGGATTCGATCATCTGCGCGGCGAGCAGCCCCGTCACCGATTTCGTCATCGACGCCCATGCGTGCGTCTGGTCGGGCCGGAATCCGTCGAAATAGCGCTCGTAGACGATCCGGCCACGCTGCAGCACGATGAAGCCGTCGGTATGCGTCGCGCGCAAATACGCGTCGAGCGTCAGCGTTTCGCCGCCGATCGTCAGGGGCAGCGCGTCGAGACCGGGCGCCGGCTGCTCGGGCAGCGGCATCGGCGCAGCCGCGTGCCGGATGCCGGCCGTCGGCGCGAGCAGCCGCGTGTTGCTCAACGCCCAGCGCAGGCTGGCCGGCGTGAACGCGTTTTGCTTGTTGACGAGCTGGTCGGCCGGTGGCGGGAAGCCCTGCATCATGCCCGCAGGCGCCGCGCCATGGGTCGGCGCGGCCGGTGCAGCGGTCGCGGCGAGCGCGAGCCCGCCCGCCAGCATGAAAGTGCCGGCAAGCCGGCGGCTGCGTCGGGTCGCTGTAATGCGTCGATGAATTCGCATCGAGTCATGCCTCGTAGTGGAAAAGAATCGGGCGATGCGCCCGGACATTACGGCTGCTGGCCGTCGATACGCAACAGGTTCGACACCGACGTTACGCCGTCGACGCCCCGCGCGACCATCGCCGCAAGCGCCACCTGCGACGTATCCATGACCGAGCCCGACAGCGTCACGCTGCCGTCGCGTACGCGCACGAGGATGCGCGTCACGTTCAGGTTTTTCGTACGGGCCAACGCCGTGCTGACGCGACGCTTCAGCTTGCGATCGGCCGCCTTGCGTTGCGACGGCGACAGGCCGGCCGGTGCCGGCGCTTGCGCTTGTGCGGATTCCTGCGCCACCGGAGCCGCCGGAGCCGCGGAAGAGGGAGCCGCCGCACTCGCGGCATCGGGTTGCGCGCAGGCGGTGATGCTCCAGCACGCTGCCATCAGCAGCGCTGTAGCCAGTCGGAATGAAGTACGCATGATCGGATCACGCTCCTTGAAAGCCGTTGATAGGAAAACCTCAGAACTGCGTCATCAGCCCGATCGACACACCGGTCGTCGCACTCGCGCCGCGCCGCAAGTTCAATGCCGCGATCGTCGCCGGGTCACGCATGTAGGCGCCGGTCATCCCGTTGCGGTCGACTTCGACATACAGCTCGGTGCGCTTCGACAGGAAGTACTCGGCGATCGCATAGGTCGTCAGCTTGTGGCCGTCCGCGCCCGACACGTTGCCGAGGTTGCGCGCGCGGTCGTAGAACGCGGCCGCGCTCAGCTGCAGCGAAGGCAGCGGCTGCACGACGACGCCGAACGACGGGATGTCGTCGCGCCGCGACGGCGCACCGGCCTTGTTCGCCCGCACGTTCAGCGACGCATAGCTCAGGTAGAAGCGCGCGCGGCCGAGTTGCAGCGTGCCGCCCGCCTGGATCGTCTGCGCGGATTGCGAGCCGTCCGGGCTGTACGTCTTCGCATACGACACGCCGCCCATCAGGTCCGAATACGTGTACATCGCGGCCGTCGAATAGCTGGTGCCCGCATGCGCGCTGCCCGCGACGCCGCCGGGCGAATAGTTCGCGCCGAACCGCAGCCCGCCCACCTGCCCCAGATACTTGACCATGTTGTTGAAGCGCGAATCGAGCGTGAAGAAGTTGCCGTCGAACAGCACGCCCGGCTCGACCGCGAGCGACTGCCCGCGCCCGCCGAGCGGATCGAGCGCGATGCCGAGATCCTCCGCGACGTTGAACTGGCGGCCGAGCGTCACGCGGCCGAAATCGCCGGTGAGGCCGACATACGCGGCCTGCGAGAACAGCGTGCCGGACGTCTTCATCGCGCCGGTGCCGCTGTTGAATGCGCCGTCGAGCACGAACAGCGCCTTCAGCCCGTTGCCGAGATCCTCCCGGCCGCGAATGCCGAACTCGTTGCCCGCGATGATGTTGTTGTTGAAGCCGACCTGGCTGCCGCCCGGCAGCCCGTTGACCCAGCGCACGCCGCCGCCGATCCGGCCGAACAGCGTCACGCTCGACTGCGCATGCGCGCTCCCGCACAGCGCGCCGACCAGCGCCGCCGCGATCATTTTCTTCATGTCTCCTCCTGCCGCGTCGTCGCGCGGCGTATCGTGGTGCTGCTACCGTCGAAAGGCGCCGCCCGGCAAGCAGGCCGCACGCCGAAAGCGATGTGACGCGATGCGCGGTGCTAGCGGCCGCACGCGCCGACCGGCGGCGCGGCGTGTTCCGCGTCACCGGCGAGGCGCCGCAGCGAGCGCTGCGGATCGAGGCACCAGGCGCCGAGCGCGCCGCAGGCGATCAGCACGACGCCGCATACGATGCTGGCCTGTTCGAAGCCGTGCGCGACCGACGCGCCGGCCCCCTCGATCAGCATCCCGGTAATGACCGGCGCGCCGAGGCCTGCGAGCGATGCGAAGCCGTTGCTGAGTGCGAGCACGCCGCCGCGTTGCGCATCCGGCGTCACTTCGGCGAGCATCGCGGGGCCGATCGAGTACATCGTCAGCGTCAGCCCGCTGCCGAGCGTCAGCAGCACGAGCTTCGCCGCGCGCGGCATCTCCGGTACCGGCAGCAGGGCCAGCATCGCGCCGGCGATCGCGAGCGTAACCGCGATGAACGTGCCACGCCCGTGCCGCGACGGCATCCCGCGTGCGAGCAGCGTTTGCGACAGCCACGCGAGCGCGAGGCTGAGCGGCGACGTGACCGCGACGAACAGCGCGAACATCCGGCCGGCCTCGTGCGGCCCGAAGCCGAGCCCGAGCTGCAGGTAGGTCGGCATCCACGTGAGCGTCATCGCGAGAATCCAGTTCGCCGCGAAGTGGCCGAGGAAGTTGCCGAGCACCGTGCGGTCGGTCAGCAGCCGCCCGTACGGCACGCGGTCGCCGCCGGCCGTGCGTGGCGCCCGCGACAGCGTGCCCTCCTCGCCGACCACGGCCCACGCAATGCACCACACCACCCCGAGCAGCGCCAGCACCGCGAAATTCGCGCGCCAGCCCCAGTGCGACGTGATGACCGGGATCGAGAGCCCCGCGATCAGCAGGCCGAGCGCGCTGCCCTGGTGCAGCAGCGCGACGGGGAGATTGCGCCGCGTATCGGGAAACCACTTGTAGATCGCGTGCGTCGCGACCGGCGACGCGGGCCCTTCGCCGATGCCGAGCAGCACGCGGCACGCGATGACGACCCAGATCGAGCTTGCGACGAGCATCGGCAGTTGCAGCAGCGCCCACGCGGCCGCCATCGCGAACAGCAGCCATTTCGCGGGCCAGCGGTTCGCGGCGATGCCGCCCGCGACCGCCGCGACCGCGAACAGCCAGTTGAGGCTGCCGCCGATCACGCCGAACTGCGTCGGGCTCAGATGCAGGTCGCGCATCATCGGCACCGACACGAGGCCGAGCACGACCTTGTCGAGAAAATTCACCAGCATCATCAACGCGAGCATCGTCGCGATGGACCACGCCCGTCCGGGGCGGTATTGCGCGCCATTCGTCATGGCTGTCTCCTGTTTCGTTGTCGTGGGCGGCCGGGTGCGTCGCGCTACCCGCCACCGTGCTCGCCGGGTGCCGGCACATGGTCATCGCCGTCCGGCAAGCCGAGCGAGAACTTCACCGGGAAGCGCACCGCGAGCGTGTGGTCTGCCGCCACTTCGCGCGCGACGCCGCGTGCCCGCACGTGCGGGTCGTCGAATACCTCGCCGGCCACCGGCACGCGCGACACCGGCAAACCGAGCGCGCCGAGCACGCGCATCCAGCCGTCCAGCGTGCGGGTCTCGAACGTCGCGCGCAGCAACGCGCCGAGTTCGTGTCGATGCGCCTGCCGGCCCGCGCGCTGCGCATAGCGCGGGTCGCGCAGCGCCGGATACGCATCGCCGAGCGCATCGGCGAACGCGGCCCAGAACTTGTCCTCGAACGTCGCGAGCACGATGTGCCGCCCGTCTGCGGTTTCGAACAGGTCGTTGTCGGGCATCACCCAGCGTGCGGTGTCGGGCGTATCGCGGCCCGTGCGCAGTGCCCACGCGGCCGGGGCGGTCCACGCGAACATCGCGTCGTGGATCGACACGTCGAGGTGCTGGCCGGCCCCGTTCGCGCGTGCGCTCATCACGGCAACCGCGAGCGCGAGCGCCGCATGCATGGCGGCCGCATGATCGGCGAGCCGCACGCGCGGCCGTGCAACGGCGTCATGCAGTTGCGCGGGCACCGACCAGTAGCCGGCATCGGCCAGAAAGTTCAGGTCGTGGCCGGGGCGATTCGCATACGGGCCGTCCTGCCCGTAGCCGGTGATCGAACACAGCACGACGCGCGGGTTCGCACGGGCCAGCGCCGCGTAATCGAGCCCGAGCCGCGCCATCGCGCCCGGCCGGTTACCTTCGACCACCGCATCGGCATCGCGCACGAGATCGAGAAAGCGCGCGCGGCCGTCGGGCGTCTTCAGATCGAGCACGATCGAGCGCTTGCCGCGGTTGAACTGCGCGAACGTGTCGGCGCCGAACTGCCGCAACGTGTCGCCGCCCGGCGGCTCGACCTTGATCACGTCGGCGCCGAGCTGGCGCAGCAGCGCGCACGCATGCGGCCCCGGCAGCAACTGCCCGGCGTCGATGATCCGCACGCCGCGCAGGCACGACCAGGCGGGCGCGTGGTCGTCGCCGGCCGGCCACGCGTCGGGCAGGTCGCATGCGCCTTCCATGTCATCGCGAGCCGTCATGCTTCGCGCCCCGCGCCGGACGGTTCGAGAATCGCCTTCGCGATCGCGTTGCGCTGGATTTCGCTCGTGCCGGTCAGGATCCGGAACATCCGCAGCTTGCGGAACGTCTGCTCGACCGGGTGGCCGCGCGTCACGCCGACGTTGCCGTGAATCTGCACCGCCTTGTCCGCCACCTCGAAGCAGCGCTCCGACACGTACAGCTTGCACGCCGATGCCGTCATTCGCAGGTCCGCGCCCGCTTCGGCCAGCGCGGCCGTGTGCGCGATCATGCTTTCGCACGCCCACAGCGCGGCGGCCATGTCGGCGAGCATGTGCTGGATCGCCTGGAAGCGCGCGATCGGCCCGCCGAACTGCCGGCGCGTGCGCGCATGATCGAGCGACGCACGATACGCGGCCATCGCGAGACCGAGCATCGTCGGGCAATGCAGCAGCCGGTTCACGTTGATGCGCGACATGCCGAGCCGGAAGCCGTTGCCGACGCCGCCGAACACGTTCTCGCGCGGCACGCGCACGTCGACGAAACGGATGTCCGCGTCGATGTGCTGGCCCGACATCGGCACGTACTCGTGCTCGACGCTCACGCCGGGCAGGTCGAGATCGACGAGCACGGCGGTGATCTGCGGCGGCGTCGTGGTCGCATCGGTCACGCACATCACGATCGCGAAATCGGCGAACGGCGCGCCGCTGATGTAGTGCTTCGAGCCGTTGATGACGAGCGAATCGCCGTCCTCGACCGCCGTCGTGCGGATGCTCATCGCGTCCGAGCCCGAGTGCGGCTCGGTCAGCGCGAAGCACGTCGACTTCTCGCCGCGCATCACCGGTTTGAAATAGCGTTCGAGTTGCGCGGGCGTCGCGTACTTCAGCATGTTGCCGATGCGCGGCGGCCCGCCGAGTTCGCCGAGCACGTGCGGCGCGAGGGCCGCGCCGCATGCGGCCAGGTCGGCCTTCAGCGCGCACACCTCGGCGATCGACAGCCCCTGTCCGCCGATCTCGACGGGCAGGCTCGCGGTGTAGAAGCCGAGCGCGGCCGAGCGTTGCCATACGCGGCGCAATACGTCGCGCGGCCACACGTCTTCCGAGTCGAGCCGCAGCTCGCGCTCGATCGGGCGCAGTTCGTCGTCGACGAAGCGCAGCACGGCCGCGCGCAGCGCGACGAATTCGGGGCGTTGCAGATGATCGAACATGGTGGTGTCTCCTTCAGTTGACGCGGCGCGCGACGCCGTGCCAGTACTGCTCGCGTACGAGCTTGCGGGCGATCTTGCCGCTGGCGTTCTTCGGCAGCTCCGCGACGAAATCGACGGCGCGCGGCAGCTTGTAGTCGGCGAGCAGCGCGCGGCAATGCGCGACAAGATCGGCGGCCTGCGCGTCGCGGCCGGGTTTCAGCACGACGACGGCCTTCACGGCCTCGCCCCACTTTTCGTCGGGCACGCCCACCACGCACGCCTCGAGCACGTCCGCGTGCCGGTACAGCGTCGCCTCGACTTCCGTCGGGTACACGTTGAAGCCGCCCGAAATGATCATGTCGTTCTTGCGGTCGACGAGGTAGATGAAGCCTTCGTCGTCGGTGCGCGCGAGATCGCCCGTATGCAGCCAGCCGTCGACCAGTACCTCGCGCGTCAGCTCCGGCGCGTTCCAGTACCCCTGGAACACGTCCGCGCCGCGAATCACGATCTCGCCGATCGCGTCGCCGTCGACTTCGCGCCCGTTCGCGTCGACGACACGCACCTCCGTCTCGCCGAGCGGCCGGCCGCACGACGCGAGCCGCGCATGATCGGACAGCAGCGCGTATGCATGATCCGCGATGCTGAGACGCGTGACGCCCGACGTCGACTCGCTGGCGCCATAGCCCTGCGACAGCACCGGGCCGATGCGCGACCACGCCTCCTCGATGCGCGCCGGCGCCATCGGCGCCGCGCCGTAGCCCAGCACCTTCAGGCTGCGCAGGTCGGCGTGCACGAGGTCCGGCTCGTTCAGCACCATGTTGATCATCGCCGGCACCATGAACGCGTGCGTGATGCGCAACCGCGCCACGTCGGCGAGAAAGCGCGCGGGCTCGAATGCGTCGAACAGCACGAGCGTCGCGCCGCAGAACAGGTACGGCTGCATCAGCATGCCCGACGCGTGCGTGATCGGGCCGATCAGCGCGAGCCGGTCGCCGGGCTGCGCGGGGCGGTCCATGCCCAGCACGATCTTGCGCAGCGACGCGAGCCGGTTGCCGTAGCTCTGCATCGCGGCCTTGATGCGCCCCGTCGAGCCGGACGAGAAATGCAGCACCGCGAGATCGTCGATGGCCGGCGCGTAGTCGGGCGTCGCGCTGCTGCCCTGCGCGAGCAGCGTTTCGTAATCGAGGTAGCCTTCGGTCACGCCGTCGATCGACACGAACCGCTCCACCGACGCGAAGCCCGGCGAGTCCGGTGTGTAATGCGTATAGCCGCGGCCGCCGATGAACGCGACGGGCGTGCAGTTGCCGACGCGCCTCGGCCGCCGTGAAGCGCGGATTCAGCGCGGCCTTCACGAGGCCGGCCTTGTACAGCGCGCACTCGATCTCGACGAGTTCGATGGTGTTGCGGGCCTGCACGGCAATCCGCTCGCCGGGCGCGAAACCCAGCCCGCGCAGCGCATTCGCGAGGCGGGTCGAACGCTCGTCGAGCTGGCGGTACGTGACGGCGCGGTCGCGATGCAGCACGGCGGGCTGGTCGCCCCAGTAACGGGCCGCGCGCCGCAGGAAGTAGGCGAAGCTCAAGCGAATTCTCCTGGTCGAACAATGCCGCCAGTCTGTAAGATGCACAGGCATCACCACAATGCATCATTGGCTATAAAGTCATAACTCATTGGAATTCCCTGATGGATACGCGCGATCTGGAATACCTGCTGGCCGTCGAACGGCACGGCAGCGTCGGCAAGGCTGCCGACGCGTTGGGCCTGTCGCAGCCGGCGCTCACCAAGGCCATGCAGCGGCTGGAGACGCAGGTCGGCGTGACGCTGTTCGAGCGAACCGCGAGCGGCATGACGCCGACGCCGGCCGGTGCGCGGTTCGTCGCGCGCGCGCAGCGGATCGCGCTCGAATTCGACGATGCGATGCAGGAGATGCGCGCGATCCGCGGCGGCGAGCAGGGCGTCGTGCGGATCGGCTACTCGCCGACCGTGCCGACCGCGCTGGTGCTCGGCGCGTGCCGGCAACTGATCGGCGAACGGCCGGCCGCGAAGCTGCGGCTGCGCTGCCGGCTCGCGCGCGAGTTGCTCGATCTGCTCGCGGCCGGCGAGCTCGATCTCGTCGTGGCGCCCGCGCCGATTCAGCCCGACGCGACGCTCGTGCGCGTCGAGCTGTTCAGCGACCGCCTGTCGGTGCTCGCCGACGAAGCGCATCCGCTGCAGCGCAAGCGCAGCCTCACGCTCGCCGATCTCGTCGACCAGGAATGGCTGCTGCCCGAAACGACGCTGCCCGTGCGGCGCCAGATCGACGACGCGTTCCGCGCGCGCGGCCTGCCCGGCCCACGCCTGCGAGTCGAAACGGATTTCGGCAGCACGTCGCTGCTGCACCTGCTGCGCGGCACGCCGCTGCTGTGCGTCGGCGGGACCGAGGCGCTCGATCAGCTCAACGGACTGCGCGCGCTCGACCTGCTGCCCGGCGAACTCGACCTCGGACGGCGCATCGCCGCGATGCATCGGGCGGGCGCGTACCTGCCGCCGCTGGTGCAACGCATCGTCGCGCTGCTGCAGGCGCGCGTGAAATAGCCGCCCGCACCTGCCGCGACCATCATTTGCGGGAGTGATGACACTCCCCTTTTTCTGCGGATTTGACCGGGAAGGCGGTGCCGACAACACTAGCCCGCAGTGCCGCACAGACGGCGCGTGCCCGCCTCCCCCTTCAGAGTCCGCCATGTACCCGACCGACACCGTGCAATCCCCGAGCGCCGCCCGGCCGCTCGCCGACCGGCAACTGCGCCGGATCGTCATCGCTTCCGTCGCCGGCAACGCGATGGAGTGGTATGACTTTTTCGTGTACGGCACGGCCGCGGCGCTGGTGTTCGGCCACGTGTTCTTTCCGCCCGGGGCCTCGCCGCTCGCGGGCAGCCTCGCCGCGTTCGCGGCATTCGCGCTCGGCTTCGTCGCGCGGCCGCTCGGCGGGATCGTGTTCGGCCACGTCGGCGATCGCTACGGGCGCAAGGCGTCGCTCGTGTGGACCCTGCTGATCATGGGCGCGTCGACCTTCGCAATCGGCCTGCTGCCGACCTACGCGCAGGTCGGCCTGTGGGCGCCGGCGGCGCTCGTCGTGCTGCGCCTGCTGCAGGGCGTCGCATCCGGCGGCGAATGGGGCGGCGGCGTGCTGATGATCAGCGAGAACGCGCCGCCCGAGCAGCGCGGCTATTACGCCGCCTGGAGCCAGCTCGGCGTGGGCGGCGGCTTCGTGCTGTCGTCGGCCGCGTTCCTCGCCGCGCAGGCGCTGCCGGACGACGCGTTCCGCACGTGGGGCTGGCGGCTGCCGTTCCTCGCGAGCATCGTCATCTTCGCGATCGGCATTTATATCCGCCGCCACCTGCCGGAAAGCCGCGACTTCGAGCAGGCCGGCAAGCGAGGCAAGCATGCGCATCTGCCGATCGTCGAGTGCATCCGCCGTCACCCGAAGGAAATCCTGCTCGCGATGGGGCTGCGCGTGGCCGAGAACGGCGGCGCGTACATCTTCCTTGCGTTCTCGCTCGTCTACGGCAAGTACGTCGGCATTCCGAACGGCGTGATGCTGACCGGCGTGATGATCGCGATGATCGTCGAGATGGGCGCGATGCTCGCCTGGGGCAGGCTGTCCGACCGGATCGGCCGCAAGCCCGTGTACCTGATCGGCGCGCTGAGCCTCGTCGCCTGTGCGTTTCCGTTCTTCTGGCTGCTCGATACGCGCGTGACGCCGCTCGTGTGGCTCGCGCTGACGGTCGGCACGGCCGTCAGCCACGGCGCGATGATCGGCACGCTGCCCGCGCTCGTCGGCGAGCTGTTCAGCACCGAGGTGCGCTACTCGGGCGTCGCGCTCGGGCACGAAGTCGCATCGATCTTCGCGGGCGGGATGTCGCCGCTGATCGCGACCGCGCTGCTCGCGCGCTATCACGCGTCGTGGCCCGTGTCGCTGTTCCTCGTCGCGCTCGGCCTCGTCACGGTCGCCACGCTGTGCGTGATGCGCGAGACGCGCACCACGCACGCCAACGGTTCGCGCGGCGACGCCGCATGACCGGGCGACGGTCAGCGCCCGGCGGCGTGCCGCGCGCTGTCGAACGCCGGTGCAAGCCCCAGGTGATCGAGCAGCCGCGCGAATTCGCCGAGCCGCTGTCGCATGTACGCGGGCACGTCGACGTCCGCATAGTCATGGAAGCCGGTGCCCGTGCGCACGCCGTCGCGGCCGGCTTCCATGTTGCGTACGACGCTCGCGGCCGGTGCGAAGCGCGGGCCGATCTCGCCGGCCAGGTACGTCGACGCGTAGTACAGGATGTCGCAACCGCCCCAGTCGATGAATTCGAGCAGCCCGAGCACCGCGAAGCGCGGCCCGAAGCCAGTACGGATCGCCGTGTCGATATCCTCGGCGCTTGCGACGCCCTCCTCGACCATCCGCGCGGCTTCGTTCATCGCGAGCGCCTGGATGCGCGGCACGATATAGCCGGGCGCCGGCCCGCAGATCACCGGCTGCTTGCCGACGCGTTCGAGCAACGCGGCGAGTGCGTCGACGATGGCTTGATCCGTCGCAGCGCTACGGCTGATCTCGACGAGCGGCATCAGCAGCGCGGGATTCAGCCAGTGCGCGTTCAGCATCCGCTCGGGGTGCGTGACATGACGCTGCAGCTCGGTGACGACGAACGTCGACGTGGTCGACGCGATGGTGGCGCGCGCATCGACGTGTTCGCCAAGCCAGCGCAGCGCCCCGGCTTTCGCATCGAGCACTTCGGGCAGCGCTTCGAACACGATGTCGGCGTCGCGCACCGCGTCTGCCGCGCCGCCGTACGAGACGAGCGCGATGCGTGCGACGACAGCGTCGGCCTGCGCGGCATCAATGCGGCCGAGCGCGATCTGCGCGTGCAGCGGCCGTACCATCTCGTCACGGGTCCGCGCGTCGAATGCCTGCCAGCCGGCCGCGTCGCGCGGCTTGAAGTCGATCAGCGTCACGTCGAGGCCCGCAAACGCGAACACGAGTGCGATCCCCTGCCCCATGCGTCCCGCACCGAGCACATGAATGCGCGTCACATCGGCGGCCGCCTTCATGCCGAGTACCCCGCGTCGAGCAGCGCGCGCAGCGCATCCTTCGACAGCGCCGCCAGCCCGAGCCGCTCCAGCGTGCGCCCTTCCGCATACAGCTCGCGCACCGCGACCACGCTCGCGATGCTCAGCAGCCCCTGCGCGACCGGCGTCGGCACGCCGGCCCAGCGCCCGCACGACACGATGAACGACAGCCCGAGCCGGGTGTCTTCGAGCATGTAGCGATGCGTACGCAGATCGATCTTCTCGCGCCAGTCGCCGCTATCGGTCAGCTTGCCGTGCGCGCCGCGCCCGTACATCCACTCGTCGCCTTCGGTCGCGTAGTGATCGGCGAGCGGGAAATGCGGCGCACGGTAGCCAAGCGCTTCGCGCACCGCGATGCGTTCGGCGTCGAGCGCATTCGTCACGCGGCGGATCGACGGTTGCGTGCCTTCGTGATGGATATCCCACGCATCGAAGTGTTCGAGCGGCCCCGCGTTCATCAGGATCAGCGGCGGATGGATCACCGGGCCCGCGTTCATCAGCGCGCCGGACAACGCATCCTCGACCGGCTCGACCGACGGATAGCCCGCGCGCAGCACGTCGAACGCCCAGCCGGCCGCGCTCGCCGGAAACACGCCGGTCGGCAACCGCGTCGCGTATGCGCTGATCACGACCTCGTTGTCGCCATGCTTGCGCACGAGGTACGGCAGCGTGCCCGTTTCGGCGAACGCGACACGCGAACGGTTGCCGGCGTCGGCCGCCGCACGCGCGAACACGATGCTGCCGAACGTGCCGGGCGGCAGGAACACGACCTGCCCGTCCTCCAGCAGCGGCGCAACCTGCGCGGCGAGCGCATCGTGCGACGTGGCCGGCAGCGGCACCACGACGAGCTGCGCGCCGCGCAGCGCGGCCGCGAGATCGTCGGTCAGGCGGATCGCGCCGGGCGCGTCGCCGAGCGGCACCGTCCGCTTGCCGCGACAGTCGGTCACGTTCAACACGCCCAGCTCGCGCAGGCGCGCGTGCGGCTCGCGGTCGCGCCGCCACCACGTCACGTCATGGCCCTTTTCGAGCAGGTCGATCGCCGCCGCATGGCAGCCGTGGCCGCCGCCCAGAACACATGCCTTCATCGTTTTCTCCCGGTGATTGAGTGTTTCCGAGACTACGCGGCTGCCCTCGCCGCGTCGCTTCAAAACGCGCAACGACACGCCCGTTCGCGCAACGCAATCGCGGCGCGGCGCATGGCGCCGCGCCCCTGCATCCGCTACGAGGCCTATCAATGGACATCGCCCTTTCCCGCCATGCGCCGAACCGGCTCGGCACGCTGCAGGCGCCCGACGAAGTCGAACGCGCGGTCGCACACCGGCTCGGGCCGCACCGGATGGCCGCTCACGGCCGCGATCCGTTTCATGCGGAGCTGTACGAAGTGCCGCTGCACCACGGCGCGCTGCTCGAACTCTGCTACGGCCGCGAAACGCGCATCGATTTCGGCGACGATGCCGATCACTTCCTGTTCAGGCTGACGCTCGCGGGTGCATGCGAGCTTCAGGCCGGCAGCGTCGTCGCATGCGCAGGCCCCGGCGAGCTGACCGTGTCGTCGCCCGCGCTCGCGAGCCGCCTGCGCACGAGCCACGATTGCCGCAACCTCGTACTGCGGCTCGAACGCGGCGCGCTCGAACGCAAGCTGCAGGACATGCTGCAGGCGACACTCACGCGGCCGCTGCAGTTCGATCTCGCAGCCGGCGGCGCAGGCGCGGGCTCCGCGTTCGTGCTGCCGACCTTCGAATACCTGTGCCGCCTCGGCGCGCAGCCGGGCATCGGCACGGCCTCGCCGGTGTTCGGCGCGGACCTCAGCGCGTGGCTGATGTCGCTGCTGCTCACGCACCTGCCGCACGCGTACAGCGACGCGCTCGCACGCGGCACGCCGCCCTTGCCGGCGCACGTGCGCCGCGCGTGCGACCACGTCGATGCGCATCTCGGCGAACCGCTCGCGCTCGCCGCGCTCGCAACGGTCGCGGGTGTCGCGCCGCGCACGCTGCAGCACGCGTTCCGCGCGTTCCTGCACACCACGCCGGCCGCGTACGTGCGCGAGCGCCGGCTCGCCGCGGTGCACGCGGCGCTGCAACGCGGCGACGCGCACAGCGTGACCGACGTGCTGATCGCGCACGGCATCCACGGCTTCGGCCATTTCGCGAAGGCATATGCGCGGCGTTACGGCCACGCGCCTTCCGTCACCGCGAGGCAGACACGATGACGCACCCCGCAACCGGCCGCCCCGCGGCCCCGGCCCGCCCCGAACCTTCAACGAAGGAGGCCGACTCATCCGACGGCCTGCGCGTGCAGGATCTCGATCTCAACCTGTTGAAGACGTTTCGCGCGGTCTACGAGGAGCGGCACGTCGGCCGCGCGGCGTTGCGGCTCGGCGTCACGCAGCCGTCCGTCAGCCACGCGCTCGGCCGGCTGCGGCTGATGTTCCGCGACGCGCTGTTCGTGCGCACCGGCACCGGCGTGGAGCCGACGCCGCGTGCGCAGCGGCTCGCGATCTCGGTCGACAAGGCGCTTGCGATCCTGCAGGACGTGCTCGACGAAGGCTCGCGCTTCACGCCCGACAGCACGCAGCGCGTGTTCCGCCTGCACATGAGCGATTTCGCGGCGAGCGCATTCCTGCCGACGCTGCTCGCCGCGTTCGACCGGCGCGCGCCGGGTGCGGTGATCGAGACGCTGCACGTCGACGAATGCCAGCTCAACGTCGCGCTCGAATCGGGGCGCATCGATTTCGCGCTCGGGCATTTCGCCGATGCATCGAGCCACTTCCAGCGCACCGCACTGCTGCACGAACGTTGCGTGCTGTTGATGCCGCGCCGCACCGCCCAGCGCGTCGGCTTGCCCGACGATTTCGTGCTCGACGGCGCGGCACCCGACGCCCTGCGCTTCGTCGCGGTCACGTCGCATCCGCAGTCGATGCAACTGCTCGAACGGCACGAACTGATGCCGCGCGTGCGCGCGGCGCTGCCCGATTTCATGGTGGTGCCCGCGTTGCTGCAGGACGGCGACTACGCGCTGATCCTGCCGGAGACGATCGCGATCACGTTCGCCGCGCGGCAGCCGTGCGTGCTGTACGAGATCGCGGGCGCCTGCGAATGGGCCGTCAATGCGTACTGGCACCGGCGCTTCGACGCGGACCCCGGCCACCGCTGGCTGCGCGCGCTGCTGCTCGAACTGTTCAATATCGGCGAGCAGGCGCCGTTCGACGCATGGCTCGCACCGCAGCCGCCCGCCTGCGCGTAGCGGCGCAAGCGGGCCCGCCGACACACCTAGAACGACGTGAGGATGCCCGCGACGATCGAGCTCGCGGTCGCGCCCGGCTTGGCGACCGCGACGCCGCCGCCCGCCGCGCCGTTGACGACGAAGCGCGCATGCGCGCCGTTGCGCACCATCGCGGCGCCCGTGTACAGCACCGTGCGCTTCGACAGCGGATAGTCGAAGCGGATGCCGTACGAATCGGCGTTGCCGTCGCTGTCCGCGATCTTCCGGTAGTGACCGACGCTCAGCAGCAGCGACGCGCGCCCGATCGGCACCGTCGCGCTCAGCTCCACGATGTCGCTGTGCGGATACGCGCTCTGGCTGTCGATCGCGGTCGCGACGTCGGGGCCGCCGCGATGGCGCATGTACAGCGCGGCGACCTTCACCACGTTGAAGTCGTACGAGATCGCGCCGAGCGTGTAGTTGCCGTTTGCGGCCGGGCTCGTGTCGCCGAGCGCGGACGCCGCCACCGGGCTGAACTTCTGCTGCATGTAGTCGACGTCGACCGACAGGCCGCCGCGCACGTAGTTGATGCCCGCGCCATACGTATCGCCGAGCGTCGCCGGCTGTCCGGCCGCGCCGTTGGTGCCGCGCGCGGCCATCGCGCGCAGCAGGAAGCCCGCGTAGCGCGGCGACGTGTAGCGCATCGAGTTGCGCACGCGCAGGAACGCCGGCCCGACGAAGTTGTTGGTCGCGTTGCCCCATGCGAGCCCCGCGCCGAGGCCCGGCAGGCTGTACGTGACGAGCGTCGTATGCACGATCGTGTAGAGCTCGCCGAACTGCACGCCGCCGAACGGCCCCGTAATGCCGACCCACGCTTCGCGGCCGAACAGCGCGCTGCTGTTCGACAGCGCACCGCTGCCCGCGTTGAAGCCGTCCTCGAGCTTGAAGATCGTCGCGTAGCCGCCGCCGAGATCCTCGACGCCCTTCAACCCCCACTGCGACGCCCACAGGTTGCCGCTGCCCATGCGCGTCACGTGGTTCGGCCCGGCGTTCGCGTATTCGATCGCGGTGTCGATGCGGCCGTAGAGCGTCACGCTCGATTGCGCGGCCGCCGGCAGTGCGATGCACGCAAGCAGCGCGACAAGCGGTACGGCAAGCCGGTCGGCCCGCCCGTTCGGTTGGTTCATGTTCGTCGTCCCGTAGAAGTGCCGGCGCCGTTCGGCGTCGCGCCGCGTGGTGTGAAGCGCGTTCGCCACAGGGGGCCAACGCTGCCGATAAAAAACGGGCCGAGTCTAGGAACGACAATTTCGGACGTCGACGCAATGCGCTCTATAACGCTTATAGATGCGCCGCATGAGGCGCGCGCGCCCCGCCGCACGCGTGCTGCGCGGCGGTGCGCGCGCACGGTCTCGGTGTTTTCTTTATCCGGGTCGGTAAATGTCCGTGTGGCGCCGCTGTCACTCCGGCTATGGCGGCCGAATTTGGCCGACTACGCTGCGTCTCCGATCGTGTCACCCGCACGCTTTCGCGCCGCGACGGCGCCCGGCCCGCAAGGCCGCTGCCGCGCATTTCCACCGCCCGCTCCTGGAGAATCCGCATGTCCGCATCCACGGCCCGCGCTGCCGACGGCAAGCGCTATACGTACGAATGGTATGTCGTCGTCATCTGCATGCTCGCGTACGTCTTTTCGTTCGTCGACCGCCAGGTCCTCGTGCTGATGATCGAACCGATCAAGCGTGACCTGCACCTGTCCGACACGCAGTTCAGCCTGCTGAACGGCTTCGCGTTCTCGCTGTTCTACGCGGTGATGGGGCTGCCGGTCGCGTATCTCGCCGACCGCTATGCGCGCCCGCGCATCATCTCGATCGGCATCGCACTGTGGAGCGTCGCGACAGCCGCGTGCGGGCTCAGCCAGCATTTCGTGCAGATGTTCATTGCGCGGATGGGCGTGGGGGTCGGCGAAGCCGCGCTGTCGCCCGGCGCGTATTCGATGCTTGCCGACTACTTCCCGAAGGAGAAGCTCGGGCGCGCGATCGCCGTGTATTCGCTCGGCTCGTTCATCGGCGGCGGCGTCGCGTTCCTGATCGGCGGCTACGTGATCGCGCTGCTCAAGCATGCGAGCGCGTTCACGCTGCCGGTCGTCGGGCAGGTGCACGCGTGGCAGGTCACGTTCCTGATCGTCGGGCTGCCGGGGATCCTGGTTGCACTGCTGTTCGCCGCGACCGTGCGCGACCCGCAGCGCAAGGGGCTCGCGCAGGATCGCTCGGGCGCCGTGCGGCGCGTGTCGATGCGCGATTCGCTGCGTTTCGTCGGCACGCATCGCGCGACCTTCTCGTGCCACTACCTCGGTTTCTCGTTCTACGCGATGACGCTGTACTGCCTGCTGAGCTGGACGCCCGCGTTCTATATCCGCCGCTTCGGGATGACGGCCGTCGAAGCCGGCTACACGCTCGGCATCGTGCTGCTGGTCGCGAATACGGCCGGCGTGTTCTGCGGCGGCTGGCTCAACGACTGGCTGCTGCGGCGCGGCCGGGCCGATGCGCCGATGCGCGCCGGTGCGATCGGCGCCGCATGCATGGTGATTCCCGCGACGCTCTTCACGCAGCTCGACAGCCTGCCCGCGTCGCTGGCCGTGCTGGTCGTCGCGATGTTCTTCGCGTCGTTCCCGATGCCGACGTCGACCGCCGCGATGCAGACGCTCGCGCCGAACCAGATGCGCGCGCAGATCTCCGCGCTGTTCCTGCTCGTGTCGAACCTGATCGCGCTCGGGATCGGCACGACCGTCGTCGCGCTGTTCACCGATCGCGTGTTCGGCACACCGGCCGCGGTCGGCCATTCGATGTCGATCGTCAACGTCGCGGCGGCCACGCTCGCCGCGCTGCTGCTCGCCGCCGGTTGCCGGCACTATCGCCGCAGCCTCGATCGCGAACGCGGTCACGCATCGGCAGCGGCACCGCTGGCCGCCGGTGCGGGCGACGCGATCGCCGCGCGTTGAGCACCGACGGCGGCCCAAGCATTATCCATCCGACTGATTCAGGCATCGCTTTTTAATCGATTTGATTTATGCGACGCCCCTCCCTATTCTCGATCGCATGACGGCGCGGGCTCTGCCGCGCCGCTTTCCTCCTACCCCACGGAATTTCCCATGCAAGCGAACCGCCACCAGGTCCGGATCGACGCGCTGATCGACGCGGCGCAGGACATCCGCTGTTTCCGGGTTTCGCGCATCGACGGCCGGCCGTTCGATGCGTACGAACCGGGCGCCCATATCGACGTCACCGCGCCGTCCGGCATCACGCGGCAATACTCGCTGTGCGGCAACCCCGACGAGCGCGGCAGCTACCTGTTCGCGGTGAAGAAGGAAGCGCAGTCGCGCGGCGGCTCGCGTTCACTGCACGACGACGTGGCCGTCGGCGCAGAGCTGTCGATCGGCACGCCACGCAACCTGTTTCGTCTGACGGATGACGCGAGCGAGCACGTGCTGATCGCGGCCGGCATCGGCATCACGCCGCTGCTGTCGATGGCGTACGCGCTGCACAAGCGTGGCGCGCGTTATCAACTGCACTATTTCGCACGCAGCCGCGAGCACGCCGCCTTTGTCGACGCACTATCGGCCGAGCCGTTCGCGTCGCACGTCACGTTCCACTACGGCGTCGAGCCCGATGCGCTCGCGGCCGAACTCGGCCGCTGCGTCGCGTCGATCGATGCGCAAGCGCATGTCTACACGTGCGGCCCGGGGCCGTTCATGGATGCGGTCGTCGCGGCCGCCGCGACGTGTGTGCCTGAAGACGCGATTCACCTCGAACGCTTCGCTGCAGAACCCGTCTCCGCCGATGCGGGCCACGCCGAAGCCGGCACCGGCCCGGCCGACGGCTTCGAAGTGCGGCTGCAGCGCAGCGGGCAAACGGTGCGCGTCGCGCCCGACACGTCGATCGTCGACGCGCTCGCGCGGATCGG
The DNA here is from genome assembly GCF_057439935.1 of Burkholderia cepacia complex sp. TUM26381. Lineage (NCBI taxonomy): Bacteria > Pseudomonadati > Pseudomonadota > Betaproteobacteria > Burkholderiales > Burkholderiaceae > Burkholderia > Burkholderia cepacia complex sp. TUM26381. The sequence continues at coordinate 2,720,740 of NZ_CM172007.1, forward strand.
CATCGAAGTCGATACGTCGTGCGGCGAAGGCGTGTGCGGCACGTGCATGGTGCCTGTCATCGACGGCGAGCCCGATCATCGCGACCACTGCCTCAGCAAGGCCGAACGCGCGAGCAACACGGTGATCTGCTGCTGCGTGTCGCGCTCGCGTTCGGCGGTGCTGGTGCTCGATCTCTGAAGCGGCCGGCGCGCGCCGGCTGCCGTCACGCGTCGTCGAAACGCTCGACGATCTCGGCAAGCAGCGCGCGCATCCACGCATTGCCTTCGTCCTCGTGGAAATGCTCGTGCCAGTGCATCGTCACCGGTGCGGGCGGCAACGTGACGGGCAGGTCATAGAGGCGGAATGCGTTGTCGCGGTTCAGGATCTGCGCGAGCCGCTTCGGCAGCGTCGCATAGAGATCGGTGACCGACAGCACGCTCGGCAGCGCAACGAAATGCGGTACTTCCAGCGCGATGTTGCGGCCCACGCCCTGCGCGCGCAATGCGTCGTCGAGCGCGTGATGGCTGTGCTCGACCGACTTCACGTTCACGTGCGCGGCGCGCACGAACTGCTCGAGACTCAACACAGCGCCGGCCGGCAGCCCGCGCCGGCGGCCCGTCATGCACACGTAGGTTTCCTCGAACAGCACCTGGTGGCGCGTGCGCGGCATCAGTTCCGGCAGGTTGCCGATCGCGAAATCCAGCCGGCTCGCACGCAACGCCTCCTCGATCTCCTCCACCGGCAGCGGCTGCACGCTCAGCGTCACGCGCGGCGCGCGCTCGCGCAGCGCCTGGCAGATCGCCGGCAGGTACGCCATCTCGCCCGCATCCGACAGCGACACCCTGAACGTGCGCGTGCTGGTGGCCGGATCGAAGCGCTCCGCGTAGCGCAGCGCCACGCGCACCATGTCGAGCGCCTTGCCGACGATCCCCGCGAGCTCGAGCGCGACCGGCGTCGGCTGCATGCCCGCGCGCGTGCGCACGAACAGCGGATCGTCGAACAGCGTGCGCAACCGGCCGAGCGAATAGCTGACGGCCGGCTGCGACAGCGCGAGCCGCTCGCCGGCCTTCGTCAGGCTGCGCTCTTCGACGATCGCCTGGAATACGCGCAACAGGTTCAGATCGAGATGATCGACCGACGTCATCGTTGCCTCCATTATTTGCCGTATTTATTGACTGGCTAATTTTAGATCAATTTGACGGATATATAGCATGAGACGAGACTGGGTACTCGATACCGCGCATGACGCGGCCCGATTTCGCGACTCTTTCCCCACGACGACGATGAGCGACATTTCCTACCAGACGATCGACACCCGCGCGTTGCACGGTCTCGCGCAGCCCGACCGCATCGCGCCCGCGATGTATCACGATCCCGCGCTGTTCGAGGCCGAGCTCGACCGCATCTTCTACCGCACCTGGATCTGGGTCGCGCACGAGAGCGAACTGCCGAACCCGGGCGACTTCATCACGACGACGATCGGCCGCCAGCCGGTGATCGTCGTGCGCGACAAGACCGGCGAGATCAACGTGCTGCAGAACCGCTGCCGCCATCGCGGCGCGACCGTGTGCGAATCTCACAAGGGCAACGCGAAGGGTTTCACGTGCCCGTATCACAGCTGGTCGTATGCACTCGATGGCACGCTGCGCGCGCTGCCGTACGGCGACGGTTATGAAGGCGTGTGCGAGAAACGCGACCTGCCGCTCGTGAAGCTGCGCGCCGGCGTGTACCAGGGGCTGATCTTCGCGAGCTTCAACGACGACATCGAATCGCTCGAGGATTTCCTCGGCGGCGCGAAGCCGTGGATCGACCTGTTCATGAAACAGGGCGCCGGCTACCCGATTAAGGCGAACGGCGAACACAAGTTCAAGTTCAAGGGCAACTGGAAGATCCAGCTCGAGAACACGACCGACCTCTACCACTTCCCGGTCGTGCACAAGTCGTGGATGAAGTCGATCGACGACGAGACGGCCGCCGCGATCACCAGCTTCATGACGAGCGAGGATGCGTTCTGTCGCGGGCTCGGCAACGGTCACAGCCTCGCGGTGTTGATGCCCGAGCTGATCGACCTCGACGAAGACGACGGCGCGCCGCTGCCCGAGCGCTTCGCGCCGCTCGCGGCGAAGCTCGCCGAGCGCCATTCGCCGGAGGCCGTGCGCCGCATCGTGCGCTCGCTGATGGGCGTCGGCTTCAACCTGAACCTGTTCCCGAACCTCGCGCTGTCGATGGCGTTCTTCCGCGTGCTGCGGCCGATCGCCGCGAACGAAACCGAGATCCGCCACGTCGCGCTCGCGATGGACGGCGGCCCCGACGAAGCGAACCGCGAGCGGCTGCGCATCCACGAGCATTTCCAGGGCCCGTTCGGCTTCGGCAGCCCCGACGACGCGGAAGCCTGGGAGCGCGTGCAGCGCGGCGCGCACGCGGGCCCCGACGTGCCGATCCTCGTCAATCGCGGGCTGAACCGCGAGACGACCGCCGCAAACGGCGAAAAGACCGCGCATGCGACCGACGAGACCGGCATGCGCGAGGCGTATCAGCAATGGCGCAAGATGATGGAGCAACAATGATGGACGACCGCAACGCCCTCTTTTCCGAGCAGACCTTCGCCCGCGCGGTCGAATTCGTGTGGCGCGAAGCCGAGATGCTCGACCGCCGCGACTACCGCGCCTGGCTCGACCTGTGGGATCCGGCCGGCCACTACGTGGTGCCGATCGACCCCGACACGACCGATTTCGCGGCGACGCTGAACTACGTGTTCGACGACCAGGACATGCGCGAGAAACGCGTACAGCGGATGGTGTCCGGTTACTCGGCGTCGGCGACCGACGCGGCGCGCACGGTGCGCACCGTGTCGCGCTTCACGCTGGAAAGCAGCAGCGCCGGCACCGTCGAGCTGAAATCGGCGCAGGTCGTCGTCGCGTACAAGCGCGGCGTCGCGACGCTGTTCGCGGCCGACGTCACGCACAAGCTGCACGTCGATGCCGAAGGCGAGATGCGGATCGCCGGGAAGGTCGTGCGCCTGATCGACTCGACCGAAGCACTCAGCGCGATCGGCTTCCTGCTGTAAGCCGTGGCCGGTTCACCGCTGCACGCGCAAAGGTGAGCCGGCAACCTTCACCTTTCCGGACCACCATGCCCACACTCGAAGTTTTCCTGCCGGCCGGCCATGACGACGCGCGCAAGGCCGAGCTGATCGCCAGGCTGACCGGTGCGACCGTCGACGCGATCGGCGCACCGGTCGAATCCGTTCGCGTACTGCTCACCGAACTGCCCGCGACGCATATCGGCCTCGGCGGCCGCAGTGCCGCGGACGGCGCGCCGCCGTCGCTGCCGGTGATCGTCGCGATCCTGATCGCCGGCCGCACCGACGCACAGAAACGCGCGCTGATCGCCGCGCTGTCCAGTGCGGGCGCGAACGTGCTCGACGCGCCGCTGCAGGCGACACGCGTGATCATCAAGGACATTCCGAACACCGACTTCGGCATCGGCGGCCAGACCGCGCGGGCGCTGGGGCGCTGATCGTGCGCCGCGCGTCGCCGCCCGGCCGTGACGCGACGCAGCGGCTACGCGTGCGTGCCGGCGAGCGGCAGCGTCACGCGGCAGTCGAGCCCGCCGCCGTCGGCCGGGCTCGCGGCGATCCGCCCGCCGTGGCGCGTGACGATGCTCTTGCACAGCGACAACCCGATCCCGTTGCCGCCGGCCTTCGACGACGAGAAACCGTCGAACAGCCGGTCGTGCGCATCTTCCGCAATACCCGGACCGTTATCGATCGCACGCAGTTCGGCATGCCCGGCCACGTTCGCCGTACCGAGCGTCAGCGTGCGCGGCATGCGCTCGCAACTGGCGAACGCCTCGATCGCATTGAATGCGAGATTCAGGATCACCTGCCCGATCAGCACGCGCTCGCAGCGGATCGGCAGCGGCAGGCCGGCCTGCACGATCGCGACCGTCACGCCGGCTTCCTTCGCACGCAGCTCGATGAAGTACGCGACGTCCGCGAGGATGTCGCGCAGGTCGGCGACCGCGACGGCCGGCTCGCGCTTCACGATGAACTCGCGCACGCTCTTGATGATCAGCGCCGCATGCTCGGCCTGCCGGTCCGCGCTGCGCAGCCCCCAGATCGCGTCGTCGACGGCGCCGTTGCCGTTCAGCCGCCGCACCGCACCTTCGATGAAATTGCGCACGGCCGCGAGCGGCTGGCTCAGCTCGTGCGCGATCACGCTCGCCATCTCGCCCATCGCGTTGTAGCGGCCCGCGTGTTCGAGCAGGCGCGCTTCGGCGCGGCGCGCGTCCTCGATCGCGACTTCGTCGCTCACGTCGCGGAACTGCACGAGCAGCCCGTCGAGATCGCCTTCGATCTCGACCTGCCGGCACAGGATGCGCAGCCAGCACGACGAGCCGTCGCGCCGCACGATCCGGTAGCGCTGCGGCGCGGACGGGTACGCCGACGGCGCATCGCGCAGTTGTGCGACAAGGCGGTCGCGATCGGCCTCGGAGCAGTAGTCGAGCACCTCGCCGAGCGCTTCGTCGGCCGCAAGCCCGAGCACGCGGCGCCCCGACTCGCTGATGAACTGCACGCCGCCGTGCGGCGTCACGACCGCGATGCCTTCGTCGAGATCCTGCATGAATTCGCGCAGCCGCGCCTCGTAGCGGCGCAATTGCTGGCGGACCGCCTCTTCCGCGCTGATGTCGCGGAACTGCACCATCACGACGTCGTGCCCGCGCAGCGGCACGTAGGTCGCGGTGGCCTCGGACAGCATGTCGACGCCCGTACGCGATCGATAGCACCACTCGTACACCTGCGGCCCGTCGACGAGTGCGCGATCCCATGCGCTCACCGCGATCTCGCGCCGGTACTTCGGTTCGGGGCGCGTCATGTCCGGCGCCTTCAGCGGCAGCAATTCCTCGACGGAAAAGCCGAGCGCGATGCACGCGGCGCGATTCGCCCACACGATCGCCTTCGTCTGCGCGTCGTGCAGCAGCACGCAGGTCGTCAGCGCGTCGAGCAGCCGGTGGAAATCGTCTTCGTCGGGGAAACTCATGATCGGATTCGGGTGAAGGCGCGCGGCGTCGCGCAGCCGGAAACCCAACATAGCACCGGCGCGCGCCGATCGCATCTGAAGATTTCTTTAGGCCGGCACGGAACGTCACCAGTCGCGCGGCCCAACGCACCAATTGCTGCGTGTTTTCGGCGTTTCTAGACTGGTTGCATCGTCGTGCTGCCTGTCCGCAACCCGCACGGCACGCATGCCGCCCCGCATCCGAACCCTTATTCGCCCAGGAGACAACCATGCCGCAAGCCGCCCTCGCCATCGAACCCGCGCCGTCATCGCCGCCCGTGGCAGGCAGCGAGGCCGAGCAGTTGTCGCCGCTCGACGCGGCGATCGAAACCGTCGCCGCGCGCCGCGAAGAATTCGACCGCCTGTCACACGTGCCGCGCGACGTGATCGCGCTGTTCAGGCAGGCCGGCATCTATCGCGCGGGCACGCCGCGCCGCTTCGGCGGCGACGCGCTCGCGCCGACCGCGTTCCTCGACATGATCGAGCGGATCGCGACTGCCGACGGCTCGGCCGCATGGGTCGCGAGCTTCGGCTCCGCGAACGTCTATCTCGCCGCGCTGCCGCTCGAGACCCAGGCCGAGCTGTACGCGAGCGGCCCGGACCAGGTATTCGCGGGCGGCCTGTTCCCGGTGCAGCCGGCGCAGGCCGCGCCGGGCGGCTGGCGCGTGAACGGCACGTGGAAATTCGCGAGCGGCTGCAAGGGTGCCGACTGGCTCGGCGTCGGCATTGCCGTGCCGGGCGCGCAGGATGCGGCGCCGAACAAGCCGCGCACGGCCGTGTTCCGTGCGGCCGATGTCGAGATCGTCGAGAACTGGAGCGTGGTCGGCATGCAGGGTACCGGCAGCCATGACTTGCGCGTGAACGACCGCTTCGTGCCCGAAGCGTGGACCTTCGTGCGCGGCGGCGAGCCGACCGTCGACGAGCCGCTGTACCGCTACCCGACCGTTGCGTATGCCGCGCAGGTGCTGGCCGTCGTCAATCTCGGCCTCGCGCGCGCCGCGCTCGATGTCGTGAACCGGATGTCCGGCGGCCGGCAGACGACGACCGGCGCGCCGCGTCTCGCCGATCGCGCGTACTACCGCATCGAGCTCGCGAAGGCCGAGGCGCAACTGCGCTCGGCGCGCGCGTTCTTCTACGACGCGACCGACACCGTGTGGCAATCGATCCTCGCCGGCAACCCGGTGACGCCCGAACAGGTCAGCCTGCTGCGGCTCGCCGCGACGCAGATCGCACGCGAAGGCGCGAGCGTCGTCGAACGCGCGTACCGCCTCGGCGGCACGGCGGCGATCTATCGCACGCACCCGCTGCAGCGGCTGCTGCGCGACGCGATGGTCGTCACGCAGCACGCGTTTCTCGGCGAAGGCAACTTCGACGGCGCCGGCGCGGTGTTCACCGGTGTCACGCCGTTTCCCGGCTATCTATAACCTGCGTCGCCCGAACGATTTTTAACGCGCATGAAGCCCATGCCGAAGCACCGTCGCCGGCCGCTTCATGCGCCCCACCGATTCCTCTGGAGAACCCGATATGTCCGATTCGAATCCGCTGCCGCTGCGCGTCCTGTTCTGCTGCGGCGTGTCGCAGAACTTCTTCGACCTGCCGCGCGAGAAGATCGGCGAAGTGTGGCAGGCGTACGGCGCGATGCTCGCGGCCGTCGAAGCGATGCCCGGTGTGCGCGTGCTCGGCGTGATGGACGACGACCGCCTCGTGGTCGGCCAGGCCGACGGCGCGCCGTGGACGTTCTACATCATGGCCGACGTCGCCGATTTCGACACGACGGTCGCCGTGTGCAACCTGTATCGCACGACGCCCGTCGGCGAATACAACCTGTGGCGCTACGGCAAGATCGAAGCACGCGTCGGCCGCGCGCTGACCGTGCCGCCGGTCGCGAAGCCCGCGGCGTGAGGCGTGCGATGACCGACCTGTCACCGGGCCTGATCGACGCGCTCGCGCAGCGTATGGCCGCACTCGACGCCGAGCGCGCGGTGCGTGCGACGATCACGCGCTACATGGCGCTGTGCGACGTGCCCGAAGACGCGGGCGACGGGCCATCGCTCGCCGAACTGTTCACCGCCGACGCCGTGTGGGAAGGCATCGGCCCGCAGTACGCGCAGAAGTTCGGCCGGCTCGAGGGCACGGCCGCAATCGTCGCGATGCTCGGCCGCTACCTGCCGCCCGATCCGCATTTCTCGGCGAACCTGCATTTCCTGACATCGGAGTCGATCGAGATCGGCGCCGGCAACGCGAGCGCGCGCGGCCGCTGGATCATGCTGCAAGCGTCGCGCTATGCAGACGGGTCGGCCGACCTGATCGCCGCGCGGCTGACCATCGATTTCGCGCCGGCCGCCCACGGCGCTGCGTGGCTGATCCGCCATTTCCGCACCGAGCGCGTGCTCGACGGCCCGTGGCCGCTCGCCGCCGCGCCCCGGTCCTGATGCACTCCACCGCTTTCTCACGATACCGACCATGACAGGCTTCATCGACACCTTCACGCTCGGCGGCCCCGGCCCCACGATCGCGATCAAGGACACGATCGACATCGCGGGCCATCCGACCCGCGCCGCAAGCCGCGCGCTCGCCGATGCGCCGCCGGCCGCACAACACGCCGATGTGGTCCGCCTGTTGCTCGACGCCGGCTGGCAGATCGCCGGCAAGGCGAACATGCATGAACTCGCGTTCGGCATGACGGGCATCAACGACTACACGGGCACGCCGGTCAACCCGCAGGACGCCACGCGCATTCCCGGCGGCTCGTCGAGCGGCTCCGCGTCGCTCGTCGGGCTCGGCGCCGTCGATGCGGCGCTCGGCACCGACACGGGCGGCTCGATTCGCGGGCCGGCCGCGTGCTGCGGCGTGGCCGGGCTGAAGCCGACCTTCGGCCGCGTGTCGCGGCGCGGCGTCGCGCCCGCCGACACGACGCTCGATTGCGTCGGGCCGTTTGCACGCGATATCCGCACGCTCGTCGCGGTGATGGCCGCCATCGCGCCGGGCTTCGATCGCGCACAGGCCGCGGCCTCCGTGGCGGGCTGCACGGTTGCGCAAATCGCGGTCGAAGCCGATCCGGCGATCGCTGCCGCGCTCGAGGCGGCCGTCCGCGCGTCGGGCCTGTACTCGCAGCAGGTCACGCTCGACGATATGCGGGCTTCGTTCGCGGCAGGGCTCACCGTCATCAACGCGGAAACGTCGCGCGCGTTCGGCCATCTGGTCGAAACCGGCCAGCTCGGCGCCGATCTCGATGCGCGCCTGCGCACGGCCGCGACGACGACACCTGCGGCACGCGCGGAAGCCGAGGCCATCCGCGCACGCTTCACCGCGCAGGTCGATGCGGCGCTCGAACACGCGGACGTGCTGGTGCTGCCGACGCTGCCCGCGCTGCCGATCACGCTGCGGCAGGCACGCGACGGCGTGTCGGTCATCGCGATGTCGTCGCTGATCCGCCCGTTCAACCTGAGCGGCCATCCGGCGCTCAGCCTGCCGCTGCCGATAGCAGGTTCGCCGCTGAAAGCCGGGCTCCAGATCGTCGGGCGCAAGGGCGCGGACGAACAGGTCTGCGCGATCGCAGCGCACTTCGAAGCGGCACTCGCCGCCTGAACCACGATGCGGGCGCCGCTTCAACCGGCGTGCGCCCGCAAACCAGGGAATCACGCACCATGTCAGATCGAGTCGTCCTCGTCACCGGCGCCGCGCGCGGGCTCGGCACCGTCATCGCCGAACGCTTTCACGCAGCCGGCTACCGCGTCGCACTGGCCGATATCGCCGCCGACGCCATTCGCGCGCATGCGCGCGACCTCGACCCGAGCGGCGAACGCACGATCGCGCTGCCGCTCGACGTCACGTCGAAACGCGATTTCGAAGCCGCGCGCGATGCGCTCGTCGCACGCTGGGGCACGATCGACGTGCTCGTCAACAACGCGGGCGCGTCGAAGGTCGTGCCGGCGATGGAGATCACGGCCGAGCAGTTCGACCAGGTGATCGACGTGAACCTGCGCAGCGTGCTGTTCGGCTGCCAGGTGTTCGGCCAGTATTTCACGGAACGCGGCGCGGGCCGCATCGTCAACATCGCATCGCTCGCCGGCCAGAACGGCGGCTCGGCGACGGGTGCGCACTACGCGGCCGCGAAAGGCGGCACGCTGACGCTGACCAAAGTGTTTGCACGCGATCTCGCCGCGCAGGGCGTGACCGTCAACGCGATCTCGCCGGGCCCGCTCGACCTGCCGATCGTGTACGAAAGCGTAGCGCCAGAAAAACTGCGCCAGGTGCTGGCAAGCCTGCCGGGCGGCAAGCTCGGGTCGGCCGCATTCGTGGCGGATGCAGCCGTATTGCTCGCGTCGGGCGACGCGCACTTCGCGAACGGCGCGTGCTGGGACATCAACGGCGGGTTGTACATGCGCTGAGCGGCGGTATGCGCCGATTGCGCGGTGCCGACCGGTGCCGCGCGCGACGCATATGGGGGCGCTATCGAAAAAACTAAGAATGCCTACCTTACCTTCCCGGATCCACGTTGCCTCCGTGGCATAGAACTCGAATTCCATCTCTGCTCCCGTTGCATCAGCACACGCTCGCCGCCCTCGGCAAGCGCTAACGCGCGGACCTTGATCTTGCCTCTACTTTTGTGCGTCCTTCATGCCGTGGGCATCAGGATGCGACCGGAGGTGATGGCGGTGAGCGGTTGACGTTTTCACCGACCACCGAAGTGGCCCCAAGCACGGGAACGACGCCATCCGCAGACGTCTTCAATGCCAGGTTGTGGCCCTCGATGAATAGACCAAGTCCGTTGCGCAAATGCAGGTAACTCATCACCGCACCGACCACAAAATGCACGATATGCGAGATGGTTTCGAGCGTCTCCACCATTTACTGGCGCATGACTTGACTCAAATCACGGATCTCCACCCGACCGATTTCTCGGATGTTCCCGCTCATGCTGCCCGACTCAGACACGAGCACCTGCAGGCTATTCAGACCTTCGAACACGGAGTTGCCCTCCGGAAATCTGATACGCAGAAAGCTGGCGCCGCCGGTGTGGTCGTCCTTCGGGCCGTCGGCACCAGACTGCGTCATTCCCACCGATGGCTTATCATCGTTTTTCATTGCGTCTCCTTGCCTGCATCACCGCAGGGCGATTCGTCATTCTTCGAGAGACTTCGATCACGGCAAGGCAATCTCTTGCCATGACTGCGTTGCCGGTGGCAGTCACTCCACCGTCCAGCCCTCTTCGCCTTCGATCAAGGTACCGCCATGGCTCGTGGTGTCGCCCTGGCGCGCCACGGGTTGCCCCTCGATGCTGGTGCCAGGCGAGCCGGATTCGATGACGGCGCCACAACTGATGCGATCAGTCACACGCGCTACGGCACGACCGCCAACGGTGGCAGACGATGCGCCGCTCACGACGGTGCCCTCACCGTGGATGGGACAGCTGTGTCGATGACCGACAAGTACGACAGGGCGCATATCAAGCTCCTTTTGATGTGGACTACGACTGACTCTCTTCACGCTTACTGGCGAACAGGCGAATACCAGCAAAGATGCCGATCGCCAAAGCCGACTACGTTAGGTCGATCATCGACTTCATGGGTCGTCGCTTTGGGGCTGCAGCTATTCATGCCAGCGCACTCCTGAACATAGTGAGTCGGCCGCTTGGAGACCGATGGGGTGATGGTGGATTCCAATCAGGATGACCGCGTTGTCTCATCCCGCGCAGCACGTTGACGCTCACTGCGTCAGTGCTTCCGCCGGTGGTGGGGCGCTGCGCACGTTGAAGAGACGGCATACCACGTACCAGCACAGGGCGGAGAACAGGTTGTAGGGGAACAGAATCAGCCACATCGGCAGCAGCCAGTTCTTCTTACCCTGTCGCTCGCCCGGCTCGCCGGTACGCCATGGCGCGTAGTGGCACCACGCTTCGGCCGGGGTGAGGCAGATGCGGTGCAGTGGCACGTACCACCAGTTGGGTTCGCCCGGCGGCGGCAACTGGTCGGGGCCCTTCTCCATGAACTGGCAGATGTACTCCCACACTTGGGCGATGTAGCGCGGGTCCGGGTCGTTGGGTGCATTGCTGTCGACCCACAGAACAATTCGTTCCTGCTCGTCACCGGGCGCTGGCCGCGGGCCGAAGGCCAACGCGAAATTCGTGCTGAAGGAGCGACCACCGAACTCGTTACGTACGAATTCGGCACCTTCGGTCTGTGCCCAGTCGAATACGATCAGGGTCTTGTTGCGCTGGTAGTAGACCTTGCGCGTCTTGCGGTTAAAGTAGAAGTTGGATAGCCGCTTGATGAAGAATATTCGGCACCACGTTAGAGCGGCGAAGAAACTTAGAAATACGGCCGAGCCTACGATGTACGTCCAGATTAAGAGATCGAAGCCAGGTAATTGAGGTGAATTTATTGGCAATTGAAAAAACATATAAACCAGAAATACGAACATAATGGTATTACCTGCCGTATACATCTTCCCCATGAACACCGAGTCCGCTACCCATGCGTTACGCAGACACAAGACATTCCGATCAACACTGACCAACTGATCGCGGATGGCCGGCGCCACACTGGTTCGCGCTTGTCGGGAAAATCGCCATGTCATCGCCATCGGTTCAACGCTCCAAGGCTTCTGCCGGCGGCGGTGCGCTGCGCACGTTGAACACACGGCACACCACGTACCAGCACAAGGCGGAGAACAGGTTGTAGGGGAACAGGATCAGCCACATGGGCAACAGCCAGTTCTTCTTACCCTGCCGCTCGCCCGGCTCACCTGTGAGCCATGGCGCGTAGTGGCGCCAGGCTTCGGCCGGTGTCAAGCAGATGCGGTGCAGCGGCACATACCACCAGTTGGGTTCGCCGGGCAGCGGTAGCTGATCAGGGCCCTTCTCCATGAACTGGCAGATGTATTCCCACACCTGGGCGATGTAGCGCGGGTCCGGGTCGTTGGGTGCATTGCTGTCGACCCACAGAACAATTCGCTCCTGCTCGTCACCGGGCGCTGGCCGCGGGCCGAAGGCCAACGCGAAATTCGTGCTGAAGGAGCGACCACCGAACTCGTTACGCACAAATTCAGCACCTTCGGTCTGTGCCCAGTCGAATACGATCAGGGTCTTGTTGCGCTGGTAGTAGACCTTGCGCGTCTTGCGGTTAAAGTAGAAGTTGGATAGCCGCTTGATAAAGAATATGCGGTACCCAGACAGCAAGATTGCAAATAAACCAAATCCAATGGTGCAAGCCAAAATGGTCCAGAAAAGTACCCCGAACCTTTCTCGCCCTATTAGCAACCAGCACAAATAACCGAACATCGGAATGTTAAGGGATGCATACATTTTAGATGTGAATACTGAATCTGCCGCCCACGGATTCCGCAAACACAGCACATCTCGGTCAACGCTGACCAACTGATCGCGGATGGCCGGCGCCACACTGGTTCGCGCTTGTCGGGAAAATCGCCATGTCATCGCCATCGGTTCAACGCTCCAAGGCTTCTGCCGGCGGCGGTGCGCTGCGCACGTTGAAGAGACGGCATACCACGTACCAGCACAGGGCGGAGAACAGGTTGTAGGGGAACAGAATCAGCCACATCGGCAGCAGCCGGTTCTTCTTACCCTGTCGCTCGCCCGGCTCGCCGGTACGCCATGGCGCGTAGTGGTACCACGCTTCGGCCGGGGTGAGGCAGATGCGGTGCAGTGGCACGTACCACCAGTTGGGTTCGCCCGGCGGCGGCAACTGGTCGGAGCCCTTCTCCATGAACTGGCAGATGTACTCCCACACCTGGGCGATGTAGCGCGGGTCCGGGTCGTTGGGTGCATTGCTGTCGACCCACAGAACAATTCGTTCCTGCTCGTCACCGGGCTCTGGCCGCGGGCCGAAGGCCAACGCGAAATTCGTGCTGAAGGAGCGACCACCGAACTCGTTACGTACGAATTCGGCACCTTCGGTCTGTGCCCAGTCGAATACGATCAGGGTCTTGTTGCGCTGGTAGTAGACCTTGCGCGTCTTGCGGTTAAAGTAGAAGTTGGATAGCCGCTTGATGAATAAGATGCGAAACCAAACAAAAATACCAATTAAGGCAGGAAATATCATGAATATCGAATAAAGCAACAACAGGAAGGCATTAACTCGTTCCTCACGAAAAACCAAGAATGTGGTGACAAAAACAAAAATAAGTGTCATGGAGATATACATCTTGGCCGTAAACACCGAGTCTGCCGCCGTCGGATTCCTCAGGCAGAGAACATTCCGTTCAACGCTGACCAACTGATCGCGAATAGCCGGTGGCACGCCGGTTCGCTGCTGATGAAAAAATCGCCACTCCATCGACATCGGTTCATCGCTCCAATTGAAATTGCTCTTTTGCCTGCGCGCTTTCATCCAGACCTTGATTGGGTTTGTAGTCGATAATCAAGGCCATCCGGTCGACCTCCCTCACTTCCTTTTTGTAATGCAGGACCAAGCCGCTGGGTGTGTCGTAACAAGTCGGGTTACCAGCCACGCCGCTGTTACCTTGCTCCAACCTATCGGACCAATGGCTTTGCCCCATGACGTAGCCACGCAGCAGGACTGTGAATTCCACGGTGGTCGTAGTTGGCGGCACCTGGTTTGTTGCGATCCTGCCCCAGTTCGGGTAAGACCACTGCAACAGGTTGCGGTGCCAGGTACTATCGATGCCCTTGAGCCCGATGGCCTCCGCGTCTTTCTGAGTCAGCAGCACAGGGGCGTAATATGCGGTGTACCAAGCCTTAATTTCTTCCTCGACGCCACCAGGAAACGGCAACAGCTTCCCATCTTTGCCCAGCACATCGGTGTCGCGTTTTTCACCATCGTTGTTGTGCGTACCAAAGGTGCCACGTGCTGCCCAGAGTTCGAGGGGGCTATGGCGGCGTGCATCTGCCAAGGAGTGGAGCCAAACCCCGCCGGCAAGAACGATTGCCCCCGCCAGCACAATCGCAGTTGCTGCCCAGCCTGCGACCGGAACTACGGCTGTCGGGACCTGCAATTGCCAAGCCGCCCTCCAAAATCGCAGCGCTACCAACCAAAGCTAAAAATCCACCTCCTGCGGTGTAGGCAGCGGCTACGTCGTCCCCGTTTTCGGATTGTCTTTTAACCTTAGCTGCATCAGACGCAAACCCCGCTAACATCGCCGGATACCCCAACAGCCGACTAAACAGCTTGCTGGTCACGAAATTTGTAACGCCGTTGCCAAATGCCATGCCGGGCGCGCTGACGGAATAGCGTAGCGCGAGGATCTTATAGCCGGAGCGCGCGCTGACGCCTACGGACACCAGCGCACCGCTCACGCCCAGGACGGCGGAAGCGAAACCCGCAGCGTATTCGAAGGACGGATCATCGCGCAGTTGCGCGTAAACAGCCTTGAGGGCAATAACGTTGAAGCAGAGCATGGCGACGTTCACGCCACCACCGGCGGCCGTGGTCCTCAGCGACGCCAGGTTTGGGCGTACCCGCTTGATTAACGTCTCCTCTACCGTGACAGTGCGGCTGCCCTTGACTCGCACTCGCTTGACCTCTTCGAAGTCGGCCATGCCGGACTTCACGAACTTGTCCACCTCTTTGCTGAGGGGGTCTTCGAGCGGCTTCGACTTGGTGATGCCATAGCGTGCAGCAAGCAGGCCCAGGGCCTTCTCGGCATTGGCTTCGCCAGCGGCGGCCAACACCTGCTGACGCAGGTTGCGGCTGGCGTCCCAGCGGGTCTTGCCCTGCAGGCGCTTGAGCGTCACGGTGGTCACCACTTCGGCAGTGAGATCGGTGATGCCAGCGGCAGCCGGGAAGCGCCCTGCCAAATCTTCGATGACGTAGTTGGCGCCGCTCAGGAGCACGCCGACTGCATCGGCCTTGTCCTTGAGCGGGTTGTAAGGGGCAAGCGCAAGATAGAGGGGACTGTCGCGCTGGTCTAGCCAAGCGCTCAACCGCCTGAAGCGCGCATCCTGGTCATCTGTACCCGGCAGAGGCTGGCTCATGGGATGGAGCATCAGGGCCAAGGTGATTTCCAGACCCAGGGCGGACGACTTCTCGTCACGGTCGTAGGCGGCCAAAGCGGCCGCCAAGCTGGCGGGCTCGTCGCGGTGGCGTGGTTCTGCGGTAGCCAGCCATTGGTCGTGGTCGTCGCAGGCTTCGAGCGCGGTGCCCAGGTGCGTGCGCAATACCTTTTCGCGCTCGTCGCGTTGGGCCACGAATGCGAAGTACCGTGTGGTATCGATGCGATCGTCCAGGCGATGGCCGATGGGCGATACGCCCTTGTCGGTGAGCACCTGGTAACGCAGTTCAGCGGGCGTCGCCCGGCGCTTGCCACCCACCTGCTTGCTTTGATGCTCCTCGCGCAGCTTGACCAAGTCGTCCAGCTTGGGCTTGTTGGCGGGGTACATGGCCCGAAGCGTTTGCTCCAGCAGCGAGGCGATCAGGTTCTTTTCGTGGAAGTCCTTGCTTTGTGCACTGAGTTTTTCCACATCCAGGCGGAAGCAGGCGGGCACGCTGGGCGCTTGGGGCTGATCCTTGCCCTGCCCCGTGGCGCCTTGGGGCTGCTGCGTCGGCAGAATGTCGCGCAGTTGATGCTGATAGGCGGCGACGGACAACCCAAGATCCAGACTGGTACCCTCGGCGTCGTTGAGCGCGACCACCACGGGCACCCGCGGCTGGGTGAAGCGATAGTGCTGTCCCTGCGCCACGAAGGTGCTGATGGGCAGGTCGTCCTTGCTGGCGTGGCTGCTCCAGTTCAGGTCGCGGCGCTTGCTCTTGGGCTTGCAGTCTTCCACCCACTCGCTCAGCGCGCTGGCGGGCAGCACATGTGGCTGGCGCGAAGGTGACTTCTGTCCCGAGGTGAGTTCGGCCATGTCAAGTCGGCGCATGTGGCGCTGGCGCACGGCCAGGTCGGACGAGACCTTGGTAGTCATGGCGTTGGTCCACAGGTGCGGGCTGTAGCTGATCCAGACTTCTTCGGCGGTGTCCTGGCAGGTGTCGGCCCAGACCCAACCCATGCTGTCGCCGGTTTTGTAGCGATCCTTGCGGTGGTACTGCTCGAGGCTGCGGTACTTGAGTTCCTTGTAGTGCCCTTCGCCATCGTATTCGTGGATGACCAGTTGTTCGCCCTTCGCCCCTTTCATGAACACATAGACGTAGCCCGGCCGCAGGGCACGCAAGGTGTATGCCGAGCGTTTGAGCGGCTTGAATTCCTTTTCCAGGGTGAAACCGGCATCGGCATAGCGATAGAGCGGCTCTTTGTCGTTGCGCGGCACAACGGCATAGCGAATCGGCAGGATGGGCACCCGCGAGCTGCACGAAGGGGCCGAGGACGAACCGCCGGCAGTGGGCTTAGTCACGAGAGGACTCCCTGATGTTCGTCAAGGCGGTGAGCTGGCGCACCCGCGCCTGCGGGGATTCGGTGAGGTCGTTGAGGATGGCGACGGCTTGTCTGTCTTGGAGCAACCAGGGATGGCGCGCCATCAGGTCGACGTAACGTGTCGCCACCTCGTCGTCGCTGATGTAGAGCTGGGCACCGACCTCCAGCAGTTGGGCTACCCATTGTCGGATATCGCCAAGGGAGCGATGCACGTGCTGCGGCAGCGCCTGGACGTCGTAGCTGCGGCTGAGCAGGAAGTGCTCGCGGGTGTTTGCATCGAAGCGGGCCCATTCGTGCGACCGCAAGGTGAACGGCGCGTCGTTGCCATCACGGCTGGGCGCGGCCGTGCGATCCAGGCGCATCCATGCCTGGACCGGCCCCCAGTGGGTACGCCATAACAGACTGGTCATGGGACCGAGCCATACGTTGCGCTGATCCTCGTCGAGGGCATCAAGCCACGCTAAAAGGTGGTGAGGCTGGATGTCGAGATTCGCCTGACTTTGGTCCGGCAAGTCTATCTGCACGAGGCTGCTGAGATGGGTGGCGAGTGTATCCAGATCGGCTTCGGCGCCGATGACCACGGCACCGCCAATGGGCGCCCATTCCGACAGCGCGTGCTGCATCAGCGCGGGCTGAGCGGTCGCATCCACCAACAAGGGGCCCTGGTCGTAGATATCGTCGAGCGAACCGCGCTGCCAAAGCCAGGCGCGATGCGGAAACGGGTCCCATGCCTGGACCAGATCCAGTGCACCGGGTGCGTAGGCCGGCTGCCACTCCCCCTCCTGCGGAGGTGGGCGGTAGACCGAGTTCTGCAAGGGCACGGTCATCAGCAGAAGATGGCGGTAGGCGCTATCGGGCAATGCATCGGCAGGAAGGTCTTGGAGCTGCCATGTGAGCAACGGCGACACAGGTAGATCGATCATTTCGCTCGACCTCCCAAACACGTGCAATCGGCGAGTGGGCAGGTGCCATCCGGGCGACGGCCGCACTGCCGATCAAGTGGCTTGCCGGCCGCCGGTGCGCTCGTGATGGCGAAGGGATTACTCGCTCCCCCGGTCTGCTGAGTGATCGGCCCCTTGGTACGAATCGTCACGCCTTCCAGCGTGATCCCGCCGCCATCGATGCGCACGGTGCCACCTGGGCCTTTGACTTCGAGAACCTCGGCGGCCCGGATTTCATAGATCTTGGTGCGTTGGCGAATGGCCTGCCCCGCCTCCAGTTCGGCACGCCCTTGCACGCGCTGCGTCTGATGCCCGCCGATGTCCACCGTGTGATCGGCAGCCGTCGTGTCGCGGCGGTGATTGCCGACCTCTTCGATGCGGTCCTTGCCGGTGTGGATGGTGTGGTTGCGTCCGATGCCCAGGAAGTCGTCCTGCCCGATGTCGTGGCGACGGTCCTGACCGATGGTGACTTGCTCATCGTGGCCCACGGTTTCTTTGCGATCGTTGCCGATGGCGATCGTTTCGTCGTGCTCGACCTGCTCGCTGCGGTCGTTGCCCACGAAGGTGGTTTCGTCGTGGTTGACGTGGATGTTCTGATCGCGCTGCGCGTGGACGTAGATCTCCTCCTGACCCGCCTCGTCCTCGAAGCGCAGTTCGTTGTAGCCCTCGCCCTTGTGCGTCTGACTTTTGATCGTCATCCGCGTCTTGTGCCGCGGCAGTTCGTACGGCGGCAACTGCAGGCGGTTGTATGCCCGCCCGATGATGAGAGGCTGGTCCGGATCGCCATCCAGGTTGACCACGATGACTTCCTGCCCGATGCGCGGGATGGCCATGTGCCCCCACGTCGCGCCGGCCCAGTTCTGCGCAACCTGGATCCAGCACGAGCTGTGCTCGTCGTGCTTGCCCTCGCGATCCCATGGGAACTGCACCTTCACCCGGCCGAATTCGTCGGTGTAGATCTCTTCGCCTTCGGGGCCCACCACGGTCGCCGGCTGCGGGCCGTCGATGCGCGGGCGCGGCAGTGGCTCAGCGCGCCACTCGGCATCGTCCGGCACCAGCACCGCGTCGTAGCGATATTGCGTGCCTTGCTGCGCATCGGCGCTCTCCTCTGCCTGACTCGTGTATTGCTTACCGTGATGGACGATGCTGACCGGACGCCAGCCTCGATTCATGTCCTCGCGCGGGTGACCAGTGAGGTCGAAGGCGAAGCCCGACTGCAGGCGCGCATCGTCGCCGCTGACCAGCGCGATACGCGCGTCGCGGCGGTGGCCGCGCAGGCGGTCTTGCGTGAAAGCCTTGCCGCTGGGTTCATGCTTATAACGCCCCGGGTAGTCGTAGCGGGCGTAGCCGCGGCCTTGGTGACCGAGATCGGTGCCCTCACGCGGGTACTCGTGCGGGTAGCGCGGGCTCTTGAAGGTGTAGTCGCGCTGCACCTGGCGCGCGGTGCGCACATTCTCCGTATAGGCAAACGTGCGCAAGCTGGGCTGCGGACGGTCACCACCGGGCGTCGGGTTGTACAGCACCGGCTCGCCTTGCTGGCGACCGTAGATAAAGAGGCGGTCGCAGTGAATCAGCCGGTGACCGTCGGCCTTGTGCTGGAAGGCGTAGAAGAAGCCCTCTTCGCGCAAGATGCGTTCGATGAAGTCGTAGTCGGTATCGCCCGCCTGCACGCAATACTCGCGCGCGAGGTGCTCGGCGGTCACGCGCTGCTCGTAGTCCAGCGTCTGGCTATGCGCTTTGAGCACGGCCGTCGCTATGTCAGGCACGCTCAACGTCTGGAAGATGCGCCAGTCTGACGAGAGCTTCAGGCGCGCCAGGCGCGGCTCGATCACGGCAGAATAGCGAGTGCGTCGAAACCCTGTATCGCCTTGCACGAAACTCGACACCGCACCGTGCACGTAACGCACTGGCACGCCACTCTGCCAGATCGTGAGCAGGCCATTGCGGTCGAGCACCTGGCCGAAGTCGATAGCGGGATTCGCGCTGGCCAGTTCCACCTCCAGGTGGAAGGTCTCGGACAAGCCTTCGCGCAACGTGAATTCGACGACCTCAAACGGTTCGTCTCCAGCAGTAAAAGTAAAGCGCAGGTCGGATTGCGTGGGCATAGTTAAGCTCCCTGCCAAGACAAGCCTATCTCGTCATGCGTCGACGGATAGGCGGTGGCGAGTGAACGTCCACCGCACAAACCAGCTCGGCACCGCCGCCAACCCGGCTCATCGCAGGGAGCACCGATGGATTTCCTACCTTTCCCTGCGGAACAACTGTTCGTATTCGCGATATAGGAACACTCTTCTTTTTCCGTGCGATTTGTGCTCATCGTCTTGCGGGTCAGTCGGCACGCTGTTCCATCTGGACACGTTCAGTAGAGCGATCCTCCAGTCCGTCTCGCGTCAGTGAGCAACGCGATCGCTATCCTTCGAGAGTTGTCGATGGCGCCTGGCAGCGCGTGATGGACGTCAACTAGCGATGGTCAGCCACTGCGACACTCGCGTCTATGGGACGAATCTGAAAATTGATTGCCATACGAAACGAGCGCCGTCCAACGGAACATGATCCTGAAGGGTCGATTTCCGATGCGTTTGCACGCGCTGATGAGCCTGGGCTGAAGCGGGCCGGGCCAGCGATTGACTGCCAATGAGCGGCAGGCTAATCGGGATGGTTGATGATCTATGGATGATCATCGATTTGAATGAAACAAGAATTCGCACCATCGAACAGGTGCGCGGCATACTCGACGGAACCGAGACGCCGGAATTTGTGCCCGCAACCGATGCCCGCGCGCGCTGGTCGTGGATCGCCTCGGTGCCGGGCCGGCTGCACTATCGCCGGCTCAAGCGCGCCAATCGCGGGCTGGTGTTGCACTACCTGCGCCGCTTCAGCGGTTTCAGTCGCGCGCACGTGAACCGGATGGTGCTGCGCTGGCTGAGCCGCGAGCAGCTGGTTCGGCCCCAAGGCGCGCCGTCGAACGCCTTTGCACGGCGTTATACCGACGCTGATCTGGATGCGCCGGCCGAAGTCGCGCGAGTACGGCAGGCTTTCGGGGCCGGCCATTGCGGCCGTGCTGCGGCGCATGTATCAGGTCTATGGCGACGAGCGCTGTGCGGCTGCAGCACTTGTCCTCGTCGCATCGGTACAACCTGCGCCGCGCGCCTGCCTACCTGGCTCGCCATAGGGTTCACCCCAAGATGCGCAGTGAGTACAAGGCCGCAGCAATCGCCGTGCGGCGGGCGCCTACACAGGCGAACCGCCCGGGCTTCATCGGCATCGACAGCCTGCATCAAGACAACCTGCATGGCCGGCGCGGTGTCTACGACATCAACGCGGTGGACTGCGTTACGCACTGGGAGATCTCCGTCGAACTTCACTGCGCCATCGACCTGCTCTCCATTGACGCGGAACGCCTCCGTCGTTTCTAGGCGAGAGAGACGGGACAACTCGGCGAGGATGCGTTCCAGCGCGTAACCACGCTGCTGTCGTCATGTTTTATTGGCGAGCAGGCCGAGATACTCGCCACGTAGTTGTTCCAATGAAACGGTAGGCTGCTGACGGACTGCCTCCTGGGCGGTCCGTCGTTCGCGATCAGCTTTGATCTTGGCGTCACGAATCTCCTGCAGCTACCGCAGGTGTTCGAGATTTCGCATCGCCGCAGATCGATCCAACTTATGGAGGTTATCGAAGTAGTAGGGGTCGAAATGCGACCAGGTCAAAAGCGATTGCAGAATCGCGCGAAACGGACCGAGACCGTTGTCTGGTCGTACTGCTAGCTAGCGGTCGCGTGCATGCCGACCGCTATCGCGACGACTGCCCGTCGTCGCCCCACACGACCATCACGTCGCGCACGAGCGCGGCGATCGACGTCGCGCCGAGCTTCTCCTTGATGCTCGCGCGATGCACGTCGACGGTCTTCACGCTGATCGACAGGTCCGACGCGATCTGCTTGCTGCCCTTGCCGTCCACGACGCCGCGCAGCACTTCCTTCTCGCGCGCCGTCAGCGCATCGAGCCGCTGGCGCAGCTCGCGGTGGCGCTGGCTCACCGCATGCCGCTGCTGCGCGAGCCGCAGCGCGCGCTGCACCCGTTCGAGCATCTGCTGCGAGTTGTACGGCTTCTCGACGAAATCGATCGCACCGTTCTGCAATGCGCGCACCGACATCGGAATGTCACCGTGCCCGCTGACGAAGATCACCGGCAGCGTCGCGCCGCGCGCATTCAGTTCGGCCTGCACGTCGAAACCGCTTTTCTCCGGCATCCGCACGTCGAGCACGAGGCACGCGGGCAGGTTCACGTCGAAGCGTGCGAGAAAATCGGCGGCGTTCGCGAACCCTTCGGACGCGATGCCGACCGATTCGAGCAACCACGCGAGCGACGTGCGCATGCCGCTGTCATCGTCGACGATGTATACGATCGGTGCGGGTGACGTCGTCATCGCGGGTGTCTCGCTGAATATCGGTATGGGTATCGCACGCGCTGCGCGAGAGGCCGGTGTCCGGCGTGCCGCGTGCGTCGTTCGCTGGGGGTGTGCGGCACATCATAACGAGCCGAAAACCCGCTGGAAACCCCTTCACGTGCCGCACGAACGCGTAATCGCGGTTTTTTTCGGGCGATGCGGCGCGCATCTAGGTAGAACCTTTAGACACGTTGGCGAGAATGCCATCTTCATCGTCAATCGTGCGAATGGTCGGCCGCATTTTCGCGACGTACGCTTGGGTCATCGTCGGCGATCCGGCGCTGCTCCGGCAGCGCTGCGCGATCGCCGCTTTCGTCCAATCAGGAGCGCCCATGTCTTCCACCACCGATATCCATCGACCGGCGCGCGTCGAACCGACCGACGCGCAGAAGGCCTTCCGCCAGGCGATGGCCCACCTCGGCGCGGCCGTCAACGTGATTACCACCGCCGGGCCGCACGGCCGCTGCGGAATCACCGCGAGCGCCGTGTGCTCGGTCACCGATACGCCGCCGACGCTGCTCGTGTGCATGAACCGGTCGAGCGCGATGCACGCGACCTTCGAACGCAACCGCCATGTCTGCATCAACGTGCTGCCGGCCGAGCACGAACTGCTCGCACGGCACTTCGCAGGGCTCACCGATCTGCCGATGGAGCGGCGCTTCGATCTGCCCGTATGGGATCAGGGTGAGCAGGACGTGCCCGTGCTGCGCGACGCGCTCGCGAGCCTGCAGGGCACGATCGCCGAGATGAAGGAAGTCGGCTCGCATTCGGTGATGTTCATCGAGGCGACGTCGATCCGCGTGCGCGACGACGGCGACAGCCTCATCTACTTCAGCCGCGCGTTTCATCGCGTATCGCGCACGGCATGCGTGCGGTGACGTTCGCGTGATCAAGCGGGCGGGCGCAAGGCGCGCTGCCCGGCCGCAAGCGCCGCGCCCGCAAACAGCGTCAGCGCCGAATACACGAGCCCGCGCGCGAGCCCCGCGCTGTCCGACACCCAGCCGATCGCGACCGGCCCGGCGATCTGGCCGAATGCAAACACCGTGGTGAACGCGCTGATCCCTTTCGCCCAGCCGTCGGGCGGCAGGTTGTGCCGCACGAAGGCCGTCGTCGAGGCCACCGCCGACAGGAACGTCGCTCCGAACAGCACGCCCGATGCAAACGCGGCGGCCGGATGCACGAACATCGCGGGCATCAACGTCGCGATGCCGAGCAGCGCATTGAGCACGGCAAGCGCCTGGCCGCCGCGCATCCGGTCGAGCAGCCCCGACCACAACCGCGCCGACACGACGGTCGCGACACCGAGCATCACGTAGAACGCCGCGACCACCGTGCCGCTCATGCCCGCGCCGCGCAGCAGCGCGACGATGAACGTCATGTAGCCGATATAGCCGACACCGAACAGGCCGTAGCCGGCCAGCGCGAGCGCGAAACGGGCCGGGCTCGCGGTCGCGGCCGGCGGCGTGCCGTCGCGCGGCCTGGCCGGTGCCGCATGCCCATGCTCGATGCGGCGCGCGGCCGACACGGCCACCACCGAAAACAGCACGCATGCGACCGCAAGCGCGAACCATGCCGGCTGCCAGCCGTGCACGCCGTGCGTGAGCGTGGCCGGCACGAGCAGCGACGACGCGACGATGCCCCACCCCGTGCCGCCGTAGTAGAGGCCGAGCAGCAGCCCCGCATCGCGCGGCGATGCCGACGCAAGCCGCGCGGCCAGCACGCCGCCGCTGATGAAGATCAGCGCGCTGCCGACCCCCGTTGCCAGCCGCTGCACGAGCAGCACGTGCATGCCCGACGCGAGCCCGCACGCGGCCATCAGCACCGCGGTCAGCGCGCAGCCGGCCGCCAGCAGCGTGCCCGCGCGCCAGCGCCGCGACAGCCACGGAAACGCGAGCGCGCCGATCAGGTAGCCGGCCGCGTTCGCGGTGTTCAGCGCGCCGGCCTGCGCGAATGTCCAGCCGAGATCGGCCTTCATCGGCGGCAGCAGCAACGCATACGAAAAGCGCGCGAGGCCGAGCGCGATCGCGCTGCCGAGCGACAGACCGATCGCGAGCCGCCACGCGGCCACGCGGTCGGGGTCGGTTGCGCCGGCGTCCGGCCGCGAGGGGCCGGCGTGTTCCGGTTGCGGCGCTGCGCGCATCGGGTTGTCTCCATCGTTGTCATGCCGTCCTGATGACGGCGCGCGCGGCTTCAGCCGTCGCGCAAGATCGTCAGATGGTGCCAGAAAACCGGGGGCGCCGCCGCACGCGGGCCGGCGTGCGATGGGCGCGCGCGGTCCTCTTTTTCGAATCACGCGATTCGAAATAATCGATGTCATTGCATGTCATATTGGAAAAATTCACCGAATGGTTTTAAACGGTATCGATCCCGATAATTGAAAAATCAGGTCGGCCCCGTTATTCGATTTATCGGCGGATTTTCTGCATCGACCACGAAGAAACGCCCGTGTTTAGCACGTCCCGGCTAAAAACCTTGCAACGCATTGCATTCGTAAATTCGTCAGACTAATATCGACGCCACTTGTCCGGCATTCACAAAATGCTGAACGAGGAGCGGGAATATTTTTTCCGGCGATTTCATGTTGAATCACTCATGTTCACCACAGGAGAATTGACATGCAGGAAACCCAGCAGATCGAATTGCTTGACTGGATGCAGGAAGACACGCACCCCGAGGCCGTCGACATGATGGTCGAGGATGCCGTGGTGCCGTTCGGCACCGCGCTCTGGCCGGTCTGAGCGGGCCACCCGTTCTCGCGGAAGGGCTTCGGCCCTTCCGCCGCTTCCGGAGATACGCATGCTGAACCTGCACCGCGCGCTCGGGTTTCACCCCGCACTGCGCGACAAGCTGGCACGCGGCGAGTCGGGAAAACTGCTGGTCGGCCATGACACCCGCAACCGCGATATCGCGTTGCGCGCCTTTTCCGCCCTGCCCGAATCGCTCGACGCCACGACCCTCTGCCTCGAAAGCACCGCGCCGGCCGACATCGCCGCCGCGCTCAATGAAGCCGACCTGTTCGTGCTGCTGTACGACTCGTCGTGCCTGCCGGCCCCGTCGCCGAGCGGGCCGCCGTTCCTCGCCGCGATCCGCCCCGCGATCGTCGAGCACTGGAGCAAGTCGGTCCTGTTCAAGGATTACGGCCCGCATCTCGACGAGGCGTTCGCCGAATCGCTCGACGACATTGCCGCACGCAACGGCCGGCTGATCGACGCGGCCAGGCACGCATCGCAGATCCGCTTCATCGACGAAGCCGGCAACACGCTGACGGGCTCGCTCGCGCCGGACCAGAAATGGACGAGCGTGGACGGCATGGGCAATCTCGACGTCGTGCCCGGCGAGATCGCGACGCACGTGACCGACCTGAACGGCTCGGTCGTGTTCAGCGGCACGTTTCTCGGCACCGTGCCGTTCGCGATCAAGTACAAGGTGGCCGAGCGGCTCGCGACGCTGCAGGTCGAACACAGCACGATCGTCGATTTCGACACCGACGACGCGGGCTTCCGGCGCGATTTCACGACTTATCTCGACCGGCACGCGAATCACCGGCGCATCGAGGAATTCGGCATCGGCACGAACCTCGGCATCCGCGGGCTGTACGGCCGCAACGCCGGGTTCGAGGAACGCCACCCCGGCCTGCATCTCGGGCTCGGCGGCGGCGAAAACGGCAGCCACCACCTCGACCTGATCTTCGCGCGCGGCACGCTCGCGCTCGACGAGCGGATCGTGTTCGACGGCGCGTTCACCGTCTGACGAGGTAGCGGGTTGCGTGCTCAGGCTTCGGCGGCAGGCGGGTCGCCGAGCCACTTGAACATCACGAGGCAGTCGACGAACCCGAGCCGCGCGTGACGGTATGCGCGCGGCAGCCGGCCGACGATCTCGAATCCCAGCTTCTGCCACAGCGCGACCGCGACCTCGTTCGTCGCGACCACCGAGTTGAACTGCATCGCGAGGAAGCCGCGCTCGCGCGCGACCTGCTGCGAGTGTTCGCACATCAGGCGCGCGACGCCGCGTCCGCGCGCGGCCTCGCTCACCATGTAGCCGCAGTTGCTTACGTGCTTGCCAGGCCCCGCCGCGTTCGCCTTCAGGTAGTACGAACCGAGCACGACGCCATCCTCCTCGGCAATCCACGTGCAAAGCGGCGCGCCGAGCCACAATGCGCGCGCCGCTTCCTCTGTCGGCGCGGAATCGAATGCATAGGTTTCCTGAGCAGCGACGATGGCGCGATAGGTCGGCCAGAAGCGCGGGAAATCGTCCTCGGTCATCGGGCGAATCGTGATCATGCAGGTTCTCTCGTGTTGGCGATGTCGACAGGCAAGCAGCCGATCGTACCGCGATTCATTGACGATTGCCCGCTCGCAGCGCCGCGCAGCGATACGCGCCCGGCGGCACGCCGTACCAGCGCTTGAACGCCTGCGAAAAACTCGACAGATCGCTGAAACCGAGCCGCTCGGCCACTTCCGCGAGCGACAGCCGCGCGTCGCCGAGCAGCGTCTCGGCCATCGCGCCACGCGCCTGCGCAAGCAGCGTACGAAACGTCGTCCCTTCCTCCTGCAGCCGGCGCTTGAGCGTGCGCGGGCTCGTGTTCATCAGCCGCGCCATGTCGTCGAGCGAGAACGGCGCGCTGCCGGGCGTCGAGCCCAGGTACTGGCGCACCATCTCCGACGTGCCCACGCGCGCGCGCCGCGCTTCGACGAGCTGCCCGCACATCTGTTCGCACATCGATACCGTCAGCGGATTCGCATGCGGCAGCGGCCGGTCGAGAAACCCGCGGTCGAACGCGAGGCTGTTCGCGCGCGCCGAGAACGCCGGCTCGATGCCGGCGATGCGCGGCACGACAAGCGACGTCGAGCGCGCGGCCTGCAGCGTGAAGTGCGACAACGTGAAATCGCCGCTGGCGATTTCCTGCAGCAGCACGGCCGCGGCCGTCATGTCGCGCTCGACGAGGAACCGGCTCAGGTCGCCGTCGAGTTCCGGCGCGCCGAAGTTGAGCACGCCGGTATCGGGCGCCTCGCGGTACGTGATGACGGTGTACGCGTACGTGAGCGGCAGGAAGCGCATCGCCAGCGCAAGCGCGTCGCGCCCGGTCGCGCTCGCGATCAGCCCGTAGCCCCACACGCCGTACGCGGAGAAGTGATAGCGCAGGCCGACCTCGAACCCGAGGCCCTGCGCACGGCCGAGCGCGCGCAGCAGGTTGCCGGTCAGCCGCAGTTCCTGCGCGGCCGTCACCTCGACTTTAGGATCGTCGAGTTGCGCATCCGCGAGGCCCGTACCGGCCAGCAGCGTCGTGTGCGGCACGCCGCGTTCGTCGCCGAAATCGACCAGCAGCCGGGCGCTGGCCGGACTCCGGGTGAAATCCCAGAAGCTCATGCGGAGAAACCCTCGAAGCGCCGATTTGGCCCAAATACTAAAACAATTGTCCCCAAGCAGCATTGGTGTTTTCCCATGCGGCCCGCACCATCGGCGTCATCCAGTCGTCGCCCGAACGACCCCAACGCCCCAGGAGGAGACACCATGCGACCGCGTCGCCCGACCGATCCCGCCGCCCGCTTCGCACACCGCCGCGCCGCCTGCGCCCGCATGCCGGCGCGCCTCGCCTGATCCATCGACTACCGAAGCAAGGAGACGATTCCATGAGCAAGACTTTCGACTACATCGTCGTCGGCGGCGGATCGGGCGGCTGCGTCGTCGCGGGGCGCCTGACCGAGGATCCGGCCGTGACCGTGTGCGTGCTCGAGGCCGGCGGCCGCGGCGACAGCGCGGTCGTCAACGTGCCGACCGGCGCGGTGGCGATGATGCCGACCCGCCTGAACAACTGGGCGTTCGACACGGTGCCGCAGCCGGGGCTCGGCGGCCGCATCGGCTACCAGCCGCGCGGCAGGACGCTC
Organism: Burkholderia cepacia complex sp. TUM26381; assembly: GCF_057439935.1. Lineage (NCBI taxonomy): Bacteria > Pseudomonadati > Pseudomonadota > Betaproteobacteria > Burkholderiales > Burkholderiaceae > Burkholderia > Burkholderia cepacia complex sp. TUM26381. Next base: position 2,748,383 of record NZ_CM172007.1, read on the forward strand.
GGCGGATCGTCGGCGATCAACGCAATGGTCTACATCCGTGGCCATCGCGTCGACTACGACGGCTGGGCCGCGCTCGGCAACGAAGGCTGGGCGTACGACGACGTGCTGCCGTACTTCCGCCTGAGCGAGCACAACGAGCGCTTCGACGATGCGTGGCACGGTCGCGACGGCCCGCTGTGGGTCAGCGACCTGCGCACCGGCAACCCGTTCCATGCGCGCTACCTGGCAGCCGCGCAACAGGCCGGCCTGCCGCTCACCGACGATTTCAACGGCGCGCAGCAGGAAGGCATCGGGATCTACCAGGTCACGCAGAAGCACGGCGAACGATGGAGCGCGGCGCGCGCGTACCTGCTGCCGCATCTCGGCCGTCGCGACAACCTGACGGTCGAAACGCACGCGCAGGTGCTGCGCATCCTGTTCGACGGCACGCGCGCGAGCGGCGTCGAAGTCCGCCAGCACGGCGAAGTCCGCACGCTGCACGCACGGCGTGAAGTCGTGCTTGCGGCCGGCGCGCTGCAGACGCCGCAGTTGCTGATGCTGTCGGGCGTCGGCCCCGGCCGCGCACTCCAGCAGCTCGGCATCGCGGTGCAGGCCGACTTGCCCGGCGTCGGCCGCAACCTGCAGGATCATCCGGATTTCATCTTCGGCTATCGCACGCGCAGCGTCGACACGATGGGCGTATCCGCACGCGGCGGCCTGCGGATGCTGCGCGAGTTCGCGCGCTTTCGCCGCGAACGGCGCGGGATGCTGACGTCGAATTTCGCGGAAGGCGGCGGTTTCCTGAAGACGCGCGCCGATCTCGCCGCGCCGGACATCCAGCTGCATTTCGTCGTCGCGCTCGTCGACGACCATGCGCGCAAGCTGCATGCCGGCCACGGACTGTCGTGCCACGTGTGCCTGCTGCGGCCGCGCAGCCGCGGTTCGGTCACGCTGAACAGCGCCGATCCGCTCGCGGCGCCGCGCATCGATCCCGCGTTCTTCGACGATCCGCGCGACGTCGACGACATGGTCGCGGGCTTCCGCATCACGCGCCGGCTGATGGAAGCGCCGGCGCTCGCGAGCTGGATCACGCGCGACCTGTTCACCGCGAACGTGACGACCGACGACGAGATCCGCGACGTGCTGCGGCGGCGCACCGACACCGTGTATCACCCGGTCGGCACCTGCCGGATGGGCCGCGACGAATGGGCCGTCGTCGATCCTCAACTGCGCGTGCGCGGCCTGCAGGGGCTGCGCATCGTCGATGCGTCGGTGATGCCGACGCTGATCGGCGGCAATACCAACGCGCCGACGATCATGATCGCCGAGAAGGCCGTCGACCTGATGCGCGGCGTGAGCCGTGTGCCCGCGCGGTCGCACGATGAAGCCGTCGGTCCGTCGACGGATCGCGATGCCGCTCTTTCCGCGTGCGCCACGCGCGAAGCCGTCCAGCCTGAGGAACCCCGCCATGCTGTCGCCTGATCCTTCCCGTTCCGCCGACTCCGCCGCACCGCTGGCAGCGATCGTCATCGGTGCCGGCTTCGCCGGCATCGGCATGGCCGTCGCGCTGCAACGCGCCGGCATCCACGATTTCGTGATCGTCGAACGCTCGCACGACGTCGGCGGCGTATGGCGCGACAACCGCTACCCGGGCGCCGCGTGCGACGTCCCCTCGCACCTGTACTCGTTTTCGTTCGAGCCGAATCCGGCCTGGTCGCGCATGTTCGCGCCGCAACCGGAAATCCACGCGTACCTGCAGCATTGCGCACGCAAGTACGGCCTCGCGCGCTACCTGCGCTTCGGCGCCGACGTCGACCATGCGCGCTACGACGAAGCCCGCGCGCTGTGGCACGTCACGCTCGGCGACGGCACGACGCTGAGCGCCGCGCTGCTCGTCAGCGGCACCGGCCAGTTGAGCCGTCCTGCGCTGCCCGACCTGCGCGGCATCGACACGTTTCGCGGCCGCGCATTCCACTCCGCGCACTGGGATCACGACTATTCGCTCGCCGGCAAGCGCGTGGCCGTGGTCGGTACCGGCGCATCGGCGATCCAGTTCGTCCCGGCGATCGCCGGCAGCGTGCAGCACCTGACCGTGTTCCAGCGATCGCCGGCCTACGTGATACCGCGCCCCGACCGCGCGTATCGTCCGTGGGAGAAGGCGCTGTTTCGACAGATGCCGTGGGCGATGAAACTGCATCGCGCTTCGATCTACATGCGCTACGAATCGCGTGCGATCGCGTTCACGCGCCTGCACGGACTGATGAAAGTGGCGGTCGCCCGGCCGTTCCGCAAGCTGCTCGCGCGCGACGTGCCGGACCCCGCACTGCGCGCACAGCTCACGCCCGACTACCCCATCGGCTGCAAGCGCCTCCTGCTGTCGAGCGAGTACCTCGCGACGATGAGCCGCGACAACGTCGCGCTCGTCACGCAGCGGATCCGGCGCGTGACGGAGGACGGGATCGAGACCGTCGACGGCGTCCATCATCCGGTCGACGCAATCGTCTACGGCACGGGGTTCGCGGCCACTGAGTTCCTGTCGCCGATGCGCATCGCGGGCCGCGACGGGCTCGACCTGAACGACGTGTGGCGACGCGGCGCGCAGGCGTATCTCGGGCTCACCGTGCCCGGCTTTCCGAATTTCTTCATGCTGTACGGCCCGAACACCAACCTCGGTCACAACTCGATCGTCTACATGCTCGAAAGCCAGATCGCGCACGTGATGCGCTGCGTGCGAGCGATGCGGCGCAACGGTGCGCGCGAGATCGACGTCGACGCACGCCGCTACCGGCGCTTCAACGCGCACGTGCAGCAGCGGCTCGCCGGTTCGGTGTGGAGCGGCTGCAAGAGCTGGTACGTCGATGCATCCGGGCACAACAGCACGAACTGGCCGGGCTTCACGCTGACCTACCGCTGGATCACGCGCTTCACCGGCATGTCCGCGTACCGCTTCGCGCATCCGCTGCCCGGGCCGGCCGCGCCGGTGCACGGCACGGTGGTCGCGCCGCCGGCCAGCCGGCTGGAGGCGCTCGCGGCGGCTTCGCTGCGCGGCTTCCTGCGCGTCGCGTTCCGGCCGCTGATCGGGCCGCCGTTCGGCGCGCGCACGCAGCGCCGTGTCGTCGCGCTGCTGTCGCCGCTGATGCCCGGCGCGGGCGGCACGCTGCGCTACCGCACGTCCGCGTGCCACGTGCCGGTCGAAGTCGTCGCGCCGAAGCGCGGCGATACCGGCGGCGCGATCCTGTATCTGCACGGCGGTGCGTTCTGTCTCGGCGGGCCGCATACGCATCGCGGCGTGACGACGCGGCTCGCGAACGATGCCGGCCTGCCGGTGTGGGTGCCCGATTACCGGCTCGCGCCCGAGCACCCGAGCCCGGCCGCGCTCGACGATGCGCTGGCCGTGTACGACGCGATGCGCGCGCAGGGATATGCGCCGCACCGGATCGTGATCGCCGGCGACTCGGCCGGCGGCGCGCTGGCCATTGCGCTGCGTGCGCGCGGCGAACCGGCCGCCGCCGCGCTGCTGCTGATCTCGCCCGTGACCGACCCGGCGCTCGGCGGCGCGACGCTGGCCTCGCGCCGCCACGACGATCCGATGATCCGGCGCGGCTGGCTCGAACAGGGGCTGCGCTGGTATCACGGCGCCGGCTCGGCCGCCGCGCGCGGCCCGCTCGACACCGACCTGCGCGGCCTGCCGCCGATGCTGATCCAGGCCGGCGACCAGGAGGTGCTGCTGTCCGATGCGCAGCGGCTCGCCGATCATGCGCACGCATGCGGCGTGCCGTGCCGGCTGGAGATTCATGCCGCGCGCTGGCACGTGTTTCATCTGCAGGCGTTTTACCTGCGCTCGGCGCGGGATGCGTTGCGCACGCTCGCTGGGTTTGCATCGCAACGCGTCGCCGCGACGGCTGGACGCTGAAACGGGCGTGCCCGGCGGTCGGCACATGGCCGGTCGCCGCGGCGGCTTGCGGCGAAGCGACACCGTCTTGCAAAAACCGGCCGTTTATTTTTTTCCGTCGCGCGCGGCCGTCATGATCCCCGCAAGCCCCGGCGTGCCGCCGGGGTGACAACCACCCCACTCTGGCGGACACATCATGAAAAGAAGGCACACCCTCAACGCGCTTGCGCTGCTCTGCTGCGTCGGCATCCAGTGCGCGACGTCGGCGTTCGCCGACGAACCGAAGAAGGTCGCATTCGTCGACACGGGCAACACCGGGCGCAGCGTGATGGCCGAAGCGATTGCCGGCCAGCTGATCGCGCAGCGCCATGCGCACATCGCGGTGATCTCGCGCGCGGTCGACGAAGATCCGTATGACGAAAAGCCGGAAGAGAACGGTGTGATCCTGATGAAGCGGCGCGGCATCGACACGTCCGCGCACCGCTCGGTGCAGTTGAACGCGAACGACGTCAAGCATTCCGACGTGATCCTGACGATGACCGACAAGCACAAGGAGAAGGTGCTCGCGCTCTATCCGTCGGCCGCCGGCAAGGTCTTCACGCTCGCCGAGTATGCGTCCGGGAAGCACCTCGACGTGCCCGATGCTTGGGGCAAGCCGATCGACTTCTACGAGTCGGTGACCGCGCAGCTCGACACGTACATTCCGGCCGCGCTCGACAAGGTCGCGACGATCGCGCCGGCGAAGCAGTAACGCGGGAAGCCTGTCGGCCGCCGGACGCGCAATGCGCTGGCGCCGGCGGCTTGCCGCTACTCCCGCCCATCCGTCCTCGACGGCGCTTGCCCCGTCATCGCGCCATCGACACCGGCCATTCGGCCGAATCGCCACGCCTCGTACCGGATGAAAGAATGACCGTTGGCCGGGAAATCGCGGTATCGCACGCCATCCCCGAACGGCAACCCAACGCTGAAAACCCTGCTGGCGGTGCTCAAGACCGTCGGCCTGCGCCTGTCCGTCGTCCCCGCGCAGCCCGCACGCGCTTGAGCGGCACCGTCCCGCTCACGGCCTGACCATCCACACGAGCAGCATCTCGGCGGGCGCGGCCGCCATCCCCGCCGGCGGATGCTCGATCGTCGGCTCGACCGCCAGCGCCTGCGCGATCGCCGCCGCATCGTCGATCGTCGTCGTGCGCACGATCGTCATCAGCCGGGCCGGCCGGTGTAGCGTCTCGCGATACAGCGCGCCGTACCACAGCGGCCGCATGCCGAGCGCGTCCTGCAGCACGTACGGATAACGCCACAGCCGCAGTACGAAGCGGCTTTCCGGATGGGCCGGATCGGCGCGGACGAACACGCGCCGCGTGCTTTCGCCATGCGTATAGCGCGGCAGCACGGGCAGCGCGTCGGCCGGCGCCTGCGGCGGCAGCCAGCGCAGCGCGGTGGCCGGCGACCACGGCGTCGCGCGCTGCCAGCCGGCCTGCGCGAGATGCCGGTCGAGCGTGTCCGACGTCGCGCTCCATTGCAGCGGCAGATACTCCTCGCGGTCGCCGCCGATCTCGGTGCGCCGCGTCGGCACGCGCTGCCATCCGCCGCGCAGCCACTGGTCGACGGTCATCGCGACCACGTCGCCGACATGCGGGCGCGACGCGCGATCGAGCTGCCATTGCGCGGGCACCGTCCATACCCCGGCCGTCGCGAGCACGACCACCACCGCGACGAGCGCGCCCCGCGGCTGCACCTGCTCGCGCACACGCCAGTACGCATAGGCGCCGGCAAGCAACGCGAACCAGGCCAGCCCGAGGCTCCAGCCGCCGAGCAGGCCCGACAACCAGGTATCGCCGACGTACAGCCGCGCGAACCCGCCAAGCACGATCCACAGCACGACCGCCGTCACGACCGGAATGCGCCACCGTGCTGGCCGGTCGCGCGTGAGCACCCAGCCGAGGCCGCTGCTCGCGAGGATCGCGAACGCGGCGTCGGCATCGGGCAGCGGCACGTGCAGCGCGCCGGGCGGCAGGCTCGCGGGCGTCGCGCCCGGTACGCCCGCGCCGAACGCCGGCACCAGCACGACGGCGACGCCGACCGTCGCAAGCCACCACGCGGCATTCAGCCAGCAGCGATGGATCATCAGCCAGACCAGAAACGCGGCCGCGACGATCAACCCCGTATCGTGCCCGTGCAGCACGGCAAGCGCACTCATCGCGGCATCGACGGGCGGCGTACGCAGGTTCTGCAGGAACGCAAACAACGCGATGTCCGCATGCATCAGCGGATCGTTCGCGACGACGTCCTGCACGATGCCCGCGAACAGCCACACGCAGCCGACGAACAGCAGCGCGAGCACGGGCACGGCGCCCGGCAGGCCACGCAAGTACGCGATCGCATCGTGCAGCCGCGCACCGAAGCGCGGCCAGCGGTGTGCGCATGCGTGCACGGCTTCGACGAGCACGCTGCGCAACAACGGCCAGCCGCGCCGCAGCGCGACGCGTACGCCGATCCACACGAGCGCGACCAGCGCGGCGACGACCAGCAGGATCGCGACGACCCGCACGCTGATCGCCGCGGCCAGCGCGGCCGACGCGCCGAACAAGATGCCAGGTGCGACGTGCACGGGCGCCCATACGAGGGCCGACACGACGTTGACCGGATAGAACGACCGGCGCGGCAGCGTCGCACAGCCGACGACCACCGGCACGACCGCACGCACCGGCGCAAGGAAGCGCGCGAGCACGATGCTCTTCATCCCGTGACGCAGCACGAACTCCTCGCCGCGCGCGTACGCGTTCGCATAGCCGAAGCGTGCCCACACATTGCGGATCATCCCGCGGTAATGCCGTCCGAGCTCGTAGCTGATCCCGTCGCCGATCACCGCGCCGACGGCCGCGACGCCGATCGCGGTCCACCCGTCGAGTGCGCCCGCGCCGATCAGCGCACCGGCCGCGAACATCACGGCGCCGGCCGGCACGACCGTGCCGATCAGCGCGATCGCCTCGGCGCACGCCGTCACGAACACGATCGCCAGCACGAGCAGCGGATGCGCGCCGATCGTCCCGATCCACGCGTGGATCGTGTCGCTCATGGCACGCACCGTGGCGAAACGATCCGGCGGACGAACACCGGGTCGGCGAGGGCATGGGGAACGGTCATGGCGAGGTGCGCGCGGTCGCGCCGGCGTGAACGGTCAATCGAACTCGTGCTGCCGCGCGTCGGCCTCGAGCGGCGCGTCGTGGTAGCCGACCGTCGCGATCTCCTGCAGATAGCGCGCGAGAAACGCGCCGATCGAGCCGGCGGCCTCGTATTGATGCACGTGACGGAATTCGTGGGTCAGCAGGCGGCGCGTGTCCTGCCCGCGCAGCACGTACACCGCATGACCGAGCGTGAGGCCGATCGTCCCCGGCGACAGCAGCCCCGTGTCGCGGGCAATCGCGGCCAGTGTGGAGGTCTCGGGAAACGGCATGCGGTCGACGATCACGAGGCGGACCCGCTCCGGCCGCGCAACGCCCACCGTGCGCGCGTCGTCGGCCTGCGCCGGCGTCAGCGGCGCGCCCTGCGCGATCCCGCGCGCCGCCTCCGCATCGGCCCATGCGATCGCAGCAGGCAGGGCGGACGGCAGGATATCGGCAAGGTCGATCATCGCGGGGCTCCTCGGCGGGTGGCGTGGCGAGTGCATTGGCATCGGGCACCAGTTTAGTCCCGAATCAGGACGGTTCGCGGAGCGGTTCCCGTGACGCCGTGCCGGCCCGCCCATTGCGCAGCAGTCACCCGGGAATACCCTGATCCGCAAGTGCTTCGCATCGTACCCTTTCCGGCTGATTATTTCGTTTCAGTACACATTCGGCTCCAAGCTATCTCGAAAATTTCCCGGATGAGTACCGTTTTTGGGTCCGACGGAATATATTGGTCAGAAGAACGGCCGCGGCGACAACCTGACAAGCAGTTCGCGGCGTCATCCCGAAGAGGGTCGCTAGATGATCAGGGTAATTCTGGCTGACGATCACGCAGTCATGCGGGACGGACTGCGTTACATCCTGGAAATGGCCGGCGGTTTCGAGATCGTCGGCGAGGCGAGCGACGGCTCGGCCACGCTCGCGCTGGCCGAACGCGCCGCTGCCGACGTGCTGCTGCTCGACCTCTCGATGCCCGCGCCGACCGGCATCGAGCTGATCCGCCTGGTCAAGCGCCATGCGCCGTCGCTGCGCACGCTCGTGCTGACGATGCACGCCGAGGCGCAATACGCGGCGCGTGCGTTCAAGGCCGGCGCCACCGGCTACCTGACGAAGGACAGCGCGACGGCCGAGCTCGTCGAGGCCGTCGGCAAGGTTGCGGCGGGCGGCGTGTACGTGAGCCCGTCCGCGGCCGAAAGCCTCGCGCGCACGTTGCGTGCGCCGGCTCAGACCTTGCCGCACGAACGGCTGTCCACCCGCGAGCTCGACGTGATGCGCCGCATCGTCGCGGGCCAGACCGTCACGCAGATCGCGTCCGAACTCGCGCTGAGCGCGAAGACGGTCAGCACGTACAAGACTCGGATCCTCGAGAAAATGGAATTGCCGCACGAAGCCGCACTGGTCCGCTATGCGGTGCGCCACGACCTCGACCCCGGCTCCGACGACGCATGACGACCGCCTTCCCCTTCCCGCCCGCGCCGCCGGACGACGACGATCCCGACGCGTCGCGCCTGTTCATGTCGTCGCTGCCGCCAGGCCGGCGCGAACGGCGGTTCGCGCTCGCGACCGTGCTCGTGTCGGCCGCGATCTTCGCCGTGCTCGCGCCGTTCGCGGGCATGCCGCTCGCGCCCGGCTGGGCATTCATTCCGGTGTACCAGTCGGCGATCGTCGTCAACGACATGGTGACGGCCGGCCTGCTGCTCGGCCAGTACGCGATCCTGCGCCAGAAGCCGCTGCTCGTGCTCGCGGGCGGCTACCTGTTCACGGGCTTCATGGCCGGCACGCACATGCTGACCTTTCCCGGCCTGTTCGCGCCGAAGGGCCTGCTCGGCGCCGGCGACCAGACCACCGCATGGCTGTACCTGTTCTGGCATGGCGGCTTTCCGCTGGCGGTTTCCGCCTATGCGCTGCTGCGCGCGACGTCGCGCGCACGCCCGATCCCGACCCCGCAGCGCCGTGCGGCGATTCCGGTGGTGTTCTGCATCGCGTCGGCGGTCGCCGCGACGGTCGCGCTCGCGCTGCTCGCGACCGCCGGCCACGACCTGCTGCCGCGCATCATGAACGGCAACCGGATGGCCGCGACGATGACGAACGCGATCACGGTCGTCTGGGGGCTGAACCTGATCGCGCTGATGCTGATGTGGTGGCAGCGGCGCCGCCATTCCGTGCTCGACCTGTGGGTGATGACGGTGCTCGTCGCGTGGCTGTTCGACATCGCGCTGTCGTCGATGCTGAATCACGGCCGCTACGATCTCGGCTTCTACGCAGGGCGCGCATACGGTCTCGTCGCGTCCGGCGTCGTGCTGTTCGCAATGCTGTTCGAGAACGGCCGGCTGCATGCGCAGACGGTGCGCGCGCTGGCCGGCGCACGTTACCAGCATCTGCTCGTCGTGCAGAAGAGCGCGCAGCTGAACGATGCGAACGAACGGCTCGAACAGCGCGTCGCCGCGCGCACCGCGCAACTGAGCGCGTCGAACCGCGACCTGCGGCGCGAAGTCGAGGAGCGCGTGCGCGCGGAGCGGGCGCTGCAGGCCTCGCGCGAAGAATTGCGCGAGATTGCCGCGATCAGCGCCAGCGCACGCGAAGCCGAGCAGCGCCGCATCGCGCGCGAACTGCACGACGAACTCGCGCAGACGCTCGCGACGCTGAAGAACGATCTCGAATGGCTGATCGACCGCGTACCGCAGGACGACGCGCAGCTCGCACGCAAGATCGCGGCGATGCATACGCTGGCGCGCGGCGCGGTGGCCGCGACGCGGCGCATCGCGTCCGACCTGCGCCCGCTGATGCTGGATGACCTCGGCTTCGCCGCGGCGATGCAATGGCTCGTGGAAGATTTCCGGCACCGTCACGGGATTGCGTGCTCGCTGCACGTCGAGCCGGCCGAGCTGCAACTCGACGAGCCGTATGCGACGGCCGTGTTCCGCATCGCGCAGGAAGCGCTGGCCAACATCGCACGGCACGCGGCCGCGTCGCATGCGAGCGTCGAACTCCTGTACGGCGGCGATGAGATCGCGCTGACGATCCGCGACGACGGCGCGGGATTCGATCCTGCCGTGCCGCGCAAGTCAGGTTCGTTCGGGCTGGTGGGATTGCGCGAGCGCGCGTATCTGGTCGGCGGCACGCTGCGGATCGCGACGACGCTCGGCGAAGGCACGACGGTCGAGGTCGAGATTCCGCTGACGCATGCGCCGGTGGCGGTCGCGCATGGCGGGAATGGGGGAGTGCGGATCGATCGCTGACCGAAGCGGCAATATCGGCGAATGCCGGCTGCCGCGTCGATCACGCATCAGTGGTAGTCATCTTCCCGTTGATGACGTACGGCGAGAATCGTGACTTGCTCGGCCGCTTCGATCTCGAACAGCAGGACATAGCCCGATGTGCCGAAGGACACGATCAGCTCGCGCAAAAACGGATTTCCATCGTCGATCTTGCGGCATGTGAACGGAAACATTCGCAGCATGGCGATACCGTGTTCGATCGCGTCCGCGGCGCGCGCCGCAGCATCCACATCACGTTCGAGCAGGTATCGATACATCCGGACCGGATCTTCACGCGCCGCACGCGTATATCGGACCTGATAGATCAACCGGCCGCCTTCGTTGCACGCGCAGCCTTCAGCATGCCCTCGAGTTCGGCCTGCACGTCGGCGGCATCGACGTATTCACCGGTACGACGCGCCTCGTCGCGCGATGCGAGGCCACGGGTCACAAACTCGCGCTGCAGGCGGCGGCGCGCAATACCATCGCGCAGCGCCGACTCCATGAACGCGGACAAGGTCTCGTTTTCCTCGAGGACCGACTCTGCCGCCTCCCGCAATTGCGGATCGACACGCAGCGCCGGCATGGTCGCGGTTTTCATCGCACACCCATGTATTACATATGTAATGCATGGTAGCACACCCGCTTTTTCGCGGGCAGTCGGCCATTCGGCCTAACCAACTTATCCGGAACCGCCATCCGGCGGGCGGCACGCTGCGGATCGCGACGACGCTCGGCGAAGGCACGACGGTCGAGGTCGAGATTCCGCTGACGCATGCGCCGGCGGCGGTCGCGCATGGCGGGAATGGGGTTCGCGGAGGTAGGCCGGGTGAATGCCGCAGGCGATGGAAAACGCCGGGGCGCGATGGCTTAGTCGACCGCCTTCGTCACACCTGCCACTTTCAACATGCGCTCGTGTTCCGCCTGAACGTTTGCAGCTTCGACATGTTCACCGGTCCGGCAACCACGATTCATTCGCTACCCGACACTTCGCGCTTGCCATCATCCCGTGGCAACAGGATTCGTACCGACCCTGGCGCGACGCTACAATTCGTCGCGGCCCTCGACATCGGCCGTTCCATTGCACCGGCCAACCGGATTCCACCCCATCGCCACGATGAAAACCCTCCGCAACTACGTCCTTTCCTTCTTCATCGTCGTGGTCGGCTGGCTTGCGGTATCGCTGCTGTGCTGGCCCACCCTGCTCGCGCTGCAGGCGCTGACGAAGATCCTGTTCATTCCGCATCCGGCCGGCAGCTACATCGGGCTCGGGTTCGTATCGACCGCCCGGCTCACGGATTTTCCGACCAGCTTCGTCGGCGCCTATTCGGTGCCGTTCATGAACGTGCCGCTCGGGTTCATCGCGATCGCCTGGTGGCTGGGCGTTGCGATCATCGTACCGACGACCTGCGCGCGATACCGCGTCATGGTGCGCGGCCGCCCGTCGGCACGGGCCGTCCTGTGGCGCGGGGCGCGCTCTTTGCTGGTCTTCACCGTCGCCGTGCTCGTCGTCGCGACGCCGTTCCTGCGTCGCTACGAGATCGTGACGCCGGATCACCTCTACGTGCGACACCTGTTCGACTGGCACGAACGCGCGTATCCGCTTGCATCGCTGCAGGCAATCCGCGTGGACAACCCCGGCGGCAGCCGCAGCATCATCACGTGGGATTTCATCTTCGACGGCGACAACCGCTTCACGACGACCGCGCCGGACATCCACGCGCTCAAATACCTGCTGTCGAACACGCACGCGTCGGCCAATTTCGCGGTCGTCGGGAACCAGGTGATGAAGCGGTAGCGCCGCCCGTCCTCACACCCGCGCCGCGACCATCCCCCGCTCCGACCGCGTCCACGCGACCAGCGCGCCGATCCCGAGCAACGCGAGGCACACGATCGGCACGATCATCGGCCCGAACGCGCTGCCCGTCACCTTGCCCGCGAACGGCATCAGGTTCTGGCTGAAGAAGCCGCCGAGGTTGCCGATCGAGTTGATCGCCGCGACGCTCGCCGCCGCCCGTGCGCCGGTGAAGTAACGCGGCGGCATCGACCAGAAGCACGGATACAGCAGCGGGATGCATGCACCGCCGAGCACGAGCGCGATGAAGCGCAGCGGCGTCGACGGCAACACGAGGCTCAGCAGGAAGCCGAGCGCGCCAAGCGCCGCGACGATCGCGATCGTGCGCAGGATGCTCTTCGCGCGGCGCAGCTTCGCCGGCAGCCACAGCAGCAGCAGCACCGCGAGCGCCCACGGCAGCATGCTCAGGAAGCCGTTCATGCTGCTCGACACGCCGAACGATTTCACGAGCGTCGGCAGCCAGTACGTGACGCCGTACAGCGACGTCGACATCAGCATGTAGGTGGCCGCGAACAGCATCACGCGCGGATCGAGCAGCGCCTTCCACGGCTGACCGTGTTCGGCCTGCGCCGGCTTCTCGCGCTCCAGCGCGGCCGCGACGATCTGCTTCTCGCGCTCGTCGAGGAACGGCGCTTCGCGGAACGATGCCGGCAGCACGCGGAACACGACGACCGCGACGATCACGGCCGGAATGCCTGTCGCAATGAATACCCATTGCCAGCCCGCGAGGCCCCACACGCCGTTCAGGCTCAGCAGCACGCCGCCGACCAGCGAGCCGAGCATGTTCGCGAGCGCGCTGCCGAGCGTGAAGATGCCGAGCACCTTCGCGCGGTAGCTCTGCGGAAACCACAGCGTCAGGTAGTAGATCACGCCCGGATAGAAGCCGGCCTCGGCGATGCCGAGCAGGAAGCGCAGCGAGCAGAACGCGGGCATCGACGTCGTGAAGCCCATCACCACCGTGATGAGGCCCCACGTCAGCATGATCCGCGCGAGCCACACGCGCGCGCCGTAGCGATGCAGCGCGAGCGTGCTCGGCACCTCGAACAGCAGGTAGCCGATGAAGAACAGCGACGACGCGAGCCCGAAGGCGGCCTCCGTCATCCCGAGGCTGTGCACCATCTGCAGTTTCGCGAAACCGACGTTCTGCCGGTCGATGAACGCGATCAGGAACATCACGACGAGGATGGGCAGCAGGCGCCGCGCCATCTTCGACATGATGCGCTGTTCTTCGGCGGACGCGGGGTCCAGGGTGTCGGTAGCGTTCACTTCAGGCTCCTTGCGTGAATCGGTTGCGTATCGGTTGAACCGGCGCCGCGCGCAGCGTGCGCGGGCGCAGGATGTCTCGTTGACGGAGCGGCCGCGCTCAGCCCGACCGGTAGTCGTCGAGCATCGGCGCGAACATCTCGTGCCACGCACGTGGCTTCGCCTTGATCGTGCCGGCGAGGTACAGGAATTCGACGTAGTCCATCAGCTGGTTCGGCAGCACCGAGAAGCGCGTGTCGGGTGCGGCGAGCATCCGCATCACGTCGTCGTGCGACACGCCGACGCCCGACGACGCCGCATACAGCGCGGCCGCCGCGCGCGGGTCCTGCGCGATCAGGCGGTTCGCTTCGTCGAGCGCGCCGAGAAACGCGACGGCCAGCGCGGGCTCCGTATCGACGAGCCGCTTCGGCGCGAACACGACGTCGAGCGTCATCGGGCCGAGCACGTCGACCGAGCTCACGACGCGGTGAATGCCCGGCTGCCGCAACTCGAGCGTCGAGAACGGCGGCGACGTGAAGTGCGCGGTCACGCCGTTCTCGCGGCGGATCAGCGCCTGCATCGCCTGCGGATGCGGGAGGTTCACGGTGATCGAATCGAGCTGCGCGAAATGCTTCGGGCCGAGTTGCCGGCCCGCGACCATCTGCAGCACGACCGCCGACAGCGACGTGCGGATGCCCGGCACCGCGATCCGGTCGGACGGCGTGAAGTCGCGCAACGACATGAGGCCCGGACGGTTCGCATTCAGCGACAGCGACGTGGTCGACAGCCCGCTGATGCCGATCACCTCGACATTCGGAATGCCGCGCGCCCGCGCCCACAGCTCGATGAAACCCGGTGCGCCGGCGCCTGCGAAATCGAGCGTGCCGGCCATCATCGCGTCGTTGACGGAGTTGCCGCCGTCGAGCAGCACCCAGTCGACCGCGACGTCGCGCACGCCGTGGCGCGCCGCGTGTTGCTCGAACAGCCGCTGCTTCTCCATCACGAGCAGCGGCAGGTACAGCACGCCATAGCCTTTGGAAATCCGGACCGTGCGCGGCTTCGCCCGCACGAGCGACGGTGCGGCGAGCACGCCGAGCCCGGCGGCGATCAGCGCGCGGCGCCGCGGCGACGCGGTCATGCGCGCCCCGCCGTGCGACGGACGGTGCACGGCCACGCGAAGGCCGCCGTCGCGCGGCGTCGCACGTTCGTCGCTCCCGTGACATGCTGCATGTTGCCGTCTCCTTGAATATTTCTGGTATTAATGCCGTCCTTGCCTGCTGCTTCCGGCTCGACACAGGTTATCGACCGAGTCTGAGAAAATGCTGACATCCCGGCCCCGGGAAAACCCCTAATCCACCTACCTGCAAAACGGCACCATGCGCATTCTCGTCGTGGAGGACGATGCCGAAATCGGCGCGGCGATCCGCAGCCGCCTGGCGCGGCTCGGCCACGCGGCCGATCTCGAAACCGACGGCGCGACCGCGAACGGACTGCTGCGCGTCGAGCGCTTCGACCTCGTCGTGCTCGATGCGAACCTGCCCGGCATGGACGGCTTCACGGTCTTGCGCCACCTGCGCGCGTCGGGCAGCACGACGCCCGTGCTGCTCGTCACCGCGCGCTCGGCGATCGACGACCGCGTGAGCGGCCTCGGCCTCGGCGCCGACGACTACCTCGTGAAGCCGTTCGACTATCGCGAATTCGACGCGCGCGTGCAGGCGCTCCTGCGCCGCAACAGCGGCCATGCGAACGACGTGCTGACGCTCGGCGGCCTCGTGATCGACCGCAGCAGCCGCCTGGCGGAGCTCGACGGCCAGCCGCTGTCGCTGTCGCGCCAGGAGTTCGCGCTGCTCGAAATCCTCGCGAGCCGGCCGCAGCGCATCTTCTCGAAGGACGAACTGCTGAACCAGCTGTTCAGCTTCGGCAACGAGCCGACCGCGAACGCGGTCGAGCAATACGTGACGCGCGTGCGCAAGAAGCTGCAGGGCAGCTCGGTCGAGATCCGCACCGCACGCGGGATGGGGTATCAGATTGCCGCGCATTGACTGGTTCCCGAAGACGCTGTTCGGGCGGACGCTGCTTTTCATCGCGCTGGTCGTCGCGACCGGCGCGCTCGCGCTCGCGGCGATCGCGCGCTACTACGCGGGCGTCGCGGCCGAACGCGCCTACGACCAGTTGCTGGCAGGCGCATCGATCCAGGTCGCGGAGAATCTCTACGTACAGGGCGGCGTACTCGCGCTGAATCCGCCCGTCGCCGCACTGTCGACGCTGTCGCGCTACGACCTCGTCTATTACAAGGTCGTCGATTCGCGCGGCATCGTCGTGGCCGGCTACAACGATCTCGCGAGCCCCGCGACGCTCGCCGCCGCGAAACAGGGCCCCGCATTCGCGAATGGCGTCTACCAGGGGCACCGCATCCGCACCGCGACGATCGCACGCTACATGCCCGAGGAAAGCACGCCGGGCTGGGCGCTCGTGACGGTTGCGCAAACCACCCACGCGCGCCAGCAGCTCACGAACGACATGAGCATCAAGGTGTGGACGCTGATCCTGCTGATGAGCGTGCTCGCGATCGGCGCAAGCGGTCTCGCGATCCGGCGCGGCCTGCGCCCGCTCGCGCAGATCGGCACGATCATCGCCTCGCGCGATCCGGCCGACCTGCGGCCGGTGGCCGTCGATACGCCGAGCGAGATCGACGCGATCATCGGGTCGATCAACGGGCTGATGCGCCGCCTCGCCGAACGCATCAACGCGATGCAGCGCTTCATCGCCGACGCCGCGCACCAGATGCGCACGCCGCTTGCGCGGCTCGACGCGCAGATCGAGCTGCTCGACGGCGAATCCGATCCCGCGCGTCACGCGGCGCGGCTCGATGCGCTGCGCGCGACGTCGTCGGACGTCGGCCGGCTCACCGGGCAGTTGCTCAATCATGCGATGGTGATTCATCGCACCGAGGTCGTGCCGCTGCAACCCGTCGAACTCGTCGCGCTCGCGAAGGAGGTGCTGGGCCGCACGATTCCGCTCGCGGGCGAGCGCGACGTGGCCGTTGCGTTCGCGAGCGATGCGTCGCTGGCATGGATCGACGGCGACGCGATCAGCCTGCAGGAAGCGCTGTCGAACGTGCTGCACAACGCGCTGCTGCACGGTCATGCGGACGACATCGTCGTGTCGGTCGCAACCACGGGCAATGCCGACGGCGCGGTCACGATGACGGTGACCGACAACGGCCGCGGGATCCCGCGCGAGCATTGGGAAGCAGCACTGCAACCGTTCGTGCGGATCGCGCCGGACGGCAGCGAGCGGCGCACGGGGTCGGGCCTCGGGCTGGCGATCGTGCAGGAAGTGATGAAGGCGCACGGCGGGCGCGTGGGGTTCGCGTTTCCCGATGCGGGCGGGTTTTCGGTGGTGCTGACGTTCCCGCGCGCAGCGGGAACCGACGCGAAAAAGGCATAAGCCGTCGAATCAGTGCCGTGCCACGCGCAGCCGACGCTCAGTCGTCGTTGCCGTCGTCGAACCGGTTGCGCTCCGCATGCCGCGCCACCAGCTCGTCCAGTTCGTCGTACCGGCGATCGCAGAACAACCGGCACAACGTATCGACATCCGCGCGCGCGTCGACGTCGATCGTGTCGACGTGCTGCTCCAGCTTGCCCTTCCCGATCCCGAAGAGACCCTTCTTCATCCGCATGGACAGCGCATTCAGCTGGAAGCCGTCCGAATGCGCGTCGCTCAATGCAGTCACCCACAGCTCGCGCTGATCGTCGGCCTGCTGCAGCACGAGCGCCGGAAACGGGCCGTCCTGCGTCTCGTTCCATTCAACGTGCTGGGCCGCCCACGGGAACGCATCGAAGGCATGAACGAACGACGCATAGTCGGTCGCGCCTTGCTGATCGAGCTGATTGAAATCGTAGCCGACTTTCTGGATGGAGTAGGTCAACATGACGCGGCAGCCCCCGTGGCGTTCGAGATCAGGAGACCGTCAATCTACCCTGAATTTCGGTATCCGTGATGATTTTCCCGCGCCGCTCATGAACGCGCATTCGTGGTCGCAGCACATGGATCTTCGACGTAACGGCGCGCCAGCCCGACGAGCTCGCGCTTCAGTTTCGGATCCGTCAGCAGCCCGCGCCGGGCCGCGTTGTGCACGACGCCTTCGAGCGCAGACGACAGCACCTGCGCGGTCAACGTGTCGGCCTTGACCGGTGCACGCCCGCGGCACGCGGCAACGATCAGCGCATACCGGCGCAAATATTCCTTCTGGAACGTGTCGTAAGCATCCTTCGCACCGCCCGGATCGGGAAGATCGAGCAGCACCCGGTGCAGCGCGGGGTAATCGCAGTGCGCGGCGATCAGATCGCCGATCAGGCCTTCGAGCCGGCGCCCGGCGCTCGCCCGGCGGTCATGCGCGCGCTGCAGCACGGCGAGCACGTCGTCGAAATGGCGACGCCGGATCGCATCGACCAACGCGAGCTTGTTCGGGAAATACTGATACACGGAGCCGATGCCCACGCCGGCGACCTGCGCGACCTCGTTGGTCGTGAATCCCGCCCAACCGTGCCGGTCCAGAACGCGAGCCCCGGCCGTCACGATCACGTCCACCGTCGCGCGCGAGCGGGCCTGGCGCGGGGCTTTCCGCATCGCGGCGGCCGCCCCGGAAACGCGAGTGGACATGCGGACTCCGACTGAAAATAATGGTGGCGAAGCTCACATATTACGTGAAACCGACAAGGAAACGACCATGAGCGCGAACGCACTCCTGTCCCGCATGCTGCGCTACCAGGCATGGGCCCATGACGAAATGCTCGAGGCCGTGTCGGCGCTCGACCCGGTGCAGCACGCGGACACGCGCCATCTCGCGCTGCGGCTGATGAATCATTGCCTCGTCGTGAACCGGATTTTTGCCGCGCACCTGAGCGGCGAGCGTCATGGGTTCGCGTCCGACAACACGCCTGAAACGCCCGAACCCGATGCGCTGCGCGCGGCATTTGCCGCGCTCGATCGCTGGTACCTCGACTATGTCGAGACCGCTACGCCCGACATGCTGTCCGAGTCGATTCCGTTCGCCTTCACCGACGGCGACAACGGCGCCATGACGCGCGAAGAGATGCTGACCCATGTCGTCACGCACGGCGGCTACCATCGCGGCGAAGTCGGCAGACTGATGATCCAGGCGGCCGCGCGCTCGGCGCAGGATATCAGGCTCCCGTGGGACACCTACGCCGTTCACCTGCACCGGACAGAGCCCGGGCGCAGGCGTCAACGCCGGATCGACGACGCGAAACCGGCGAATGCCGGGCGATGAAGGCGGTACGCCCGCTACGCCGCCACCGCCTCCCCGCCCAGGTACGCATCGCGCACGCGCTCGTCGTCGAGCAGCGCTTTCGCGGGCCCTTCGAGCACGACGCGCCCCGTCTGCAGCACGTACCCGTAATGCGCGATCTCGAGCGCAAGGCTCGCGTTCTGCTCGACCATGAACACCGTCACGCCCTGCTTGTTGATCGCGTCGATCAGTTCGAGCACCTTGTCGACGTAAAGCGGCGACAGCCCCATCGTCGGCTCGTCCATGCAGATCAGCTTCGGCCGCGCCATCAGCGCACGCGCCATTGCGAGCATCTGCTGCTCGCCGCCCGACAGCGTGCCCGCGCGCTGCGTCAAGCGCTCGCGTACCCGCGGAAACAGGTCGAGCACGCGCTCGACATCCTCGGCCACGGCCGCGCGATCGCCACGCGTGTAAGCCCCCATCAGCAGGTTTTCGCGCACGCTCATGTCGCCGAACAGCCGCCGCGCCTCGGGCACGGCCGCGATCCCGCGCCGCACGCGCTGCGGCGTCGCGAGCGTCGTCACGTCGTCGCCGTCGAAACGCACGACGCCGCGGCGCGGCCGCATCAACCCGAGAATCAGCTTCATCGTCGTCGACTTGCCGCTCGCGTTGCCACCGAGCAGGCTGACGATCTGCCCGCGGCCGACGGCGAAGTTCACGTCGAAATGCACCTGCACGGGCCCGTAGTACGTGTCGAGGTGTTCGAGTTTCAGCAGCGCGTCGGTCATCGTCGTATCGGATCGGGAAGAAAGCAGGGTCATGCTGCGGCCTGCGCGGGACGATCGGCCGGCGCGCCGCCCGCATGGCGGCGGCCGAGATAGGCTTCGATCACGCGCGGATCGTGCCGCACGTCGCGCGGCGCACCTTCGGCGATCTTCACGCCGTTGTCGAGCACCATCACGCGGTCGGACACGCGCATCACGAGTTCGAGCTTGTGCTCGATCAGCAGGATCGTCAGGCCACGCGCCTTCAGCGACTGGATCAGCTGCAACATCTCGGCCGTTTCCGTCTCGTTCATCCCGGCCGTCGGTTCGTCGAGCAACAGCAGGCGCGGATGCAGCGCGAGCGCGCGGCCGATCTCCACGCGCCGCCGGTTCGCATACGACAGGCTGTGTGCCGGATGATCGATGCGCGGCGTGAGCCGTTCGCCGAACCCCGCGACGATCGCGCGCGCTTCTTCGCGCAATGCGGCCTCCTCGCGCCGTACCGACGCGGGCCGCACGAGCGCACGCAGCACCTCGGCCGCCGCGCCCAGCGCGGGCCAGCCGGGCCGCGCCGCCCGCAGCCGCGCATGCGCGCCGATCAGCACGTTGTCGAGCACGCTCAGGTTGCCGAACACGCGGCCGTGCTGGAACGTGCGCGCAATACCGAGCGCCGCCAGCCGTTCGGGCGCCGTGCCCGTGATGTCGCGGCCGTCGAACGTCACGCGGCCCGCATCGGGCCGGTCGGCGCCCGCGATCAGGTTGAACAGTGTCGACTTGCCGGCGCCGTTCGGCCCGATCACGCTCAGCAGCTCGCCGTCGGCGAGCGTCAGGCTCGCGTCGTCGAGTGCGGTCACGCCGTCGAAGCGGCGCGTCAGGCCCTGCACGTCGAGCAAGGGTTGGGGGGTCGTCATCGCATTCCCTCTTACACCGTACCGAGCAGGCCCTGCGGCCGGAACCGCACGAGCAGCAGCAGCACGAGGCCGTAGATCAGCATCCGGTAGTCGGCCGCCCAGCGGAACAGTTCGGGCAGCCCGATCAGCGCGATCGCGCCCGCGATGCTGCCGGGCACGTTGCCGAGCCCGCCGAGGATCACCATCGTCAGCGCGAGGATCGATACCTGCGAATCGAAGGTCTGGTGATTGATGTAGCTGTACAGGTGCGCGGCAATGCCGCCGCTCACGCCGGCCGCGACACCGCCGACCGCGAACGCGATCGCCTTGTAACGGTTCGGCGCGATGCCGTGCGCCCGCGCGGCGACATCGTCCTCGCGCACCGCGCGCAGCGTGCGACCCAGATGCGAGCGCAGCAGCCGCGCTTGCACGAGCGCAAACCCGGCGAGCACCGCGAACGTGAACCAGTACACGGCGCGCGCGGTCGTCGCCCACGGCAGCGGCGCGATGCCGGTGATGCCGAGCGGGCCGCGCGTCAAGCCGTCCCAGTTCAGGATCACGAGGCTCACCACTTCACCGATGCCGAGCGTCGCGATCGATACATAGTGCCCGCGCAGCCGGAATGCCGGATACACGAGCAGCGTGCCGAGCACAGCCGTGATGACGCCCGCACACGGGATCGTCACGGCCGGCGGCCAGCCGAGATCCGACGACAGCAACGCCGACGCATACGCGCCGATCACGAGCAGTGCGGCATGGCCGAGCGAAATCTGCCCGACCGTGCCCGCGACGAGCGTGAGGCTCAGCGCGAGCAGCCCGTACAGCCACGCGTTGGTCAGCGTCTGCAGCACATAGGGCGACGCGCCGAGCCACGGCAGCACGGCCGCCAGCGCGATCAGCGCGACGAGCACCGGACGCGGCACGCGCACGGCTTTCGCGGCCGCGAGGAACGTGCCCGTCATCGGCTCGGGCGGCAGCGCGCGGTTCGCGCTGAACAGGCCGTTCGGCCGCCACACGAGGAACACGATCAGCAGCCCGAATGCGAACAGGTCGCGATAGCTCGTGCCGAACAGCGCGACGCCGTAGCTTTCGACGAGGCCGAGCAGCAGGCTGCCGGCGATCGCGCCCGGCACGTTGCCGAGCCCGCCGATCAGCAGCGCGACAACGCCCTTCAGCGTCGCCTGGAAACCCATCGCCGGATCGATGCTGTTGTAGTACATGCCGACCAGCAGCCCGCTCACGCCGCCGAGCGCGCATGCGATCGCGAATACGGTCTGGTTCACACGATCGACGTCGACGCCCATCTGCAGCGCCGCATCGCGATCCTGCGCGGTCGCGCGCACGGCCTGGCCGAGCCGCGTGAAACGCAGGAAGCCGTACAGCAGCGCGGCCGCCGCGATACCGATGCCCGCGATCAGCAGGTCGAGCGAGCCGAGCGTCGCGCCGGCGATCCGCACGTGCCAGTCGGGCAGCGGCGTCGGCACCGCGCGCGGGTCCGCGCCGAATGCGAGCTGCGCGAGCTGGTCGAGGATGAAGCTGATGCCGATCGTCGCGAGCAGCGGCGCGATGCGCGCCGCATGGCGCAGCGGCCGCAGCCCGATCCGCTCGATCGCGACGCCGAGCGCGCCGCAGCCGGCGACGACCGCCGCCAGTGCGACCGGCAGCGGCAGCCCGAAGCGCGTCAGGCACAGCCAGCCGATGAACGCGCCGACCATGTAGACCGAGCCATGCGCGAAGTTGATCAGGTGCGACACGCCGAAGATCAGCGCGAGCCCGACCGCGAGCAGCGCGTAGATGTTGCCGACGATGAGGCCGTTGAGCGTGTAGTCGAGCCAGGAAGCCATCACGATGCGTCCGTCACTTGCATGCGGTTCATGTCGGGTTCAGCGCGCCGCGAGCTGCGGCTTCGCGCCATCCCACAGCGCCCACTGCCCCTGCTTCACGACCAGGTACACGGTGCGCGCGCCTGCAACACGGCGTGTCTGCGGATCGAAGCGCACCTTGCCGAAGATCACGCTCGGCACGTCGCCGACCTTCGCGAAGCCGTCGTGCGCGGCCTGGCGCGTCGTGCCGTAGCGGCGCAGCACTTCCGCCGACAGGATCAGCGCGTCGTACGCACGCGCGACGAACGAATCGGGATCGGCATGGAATTTCGCGCGATAGCGCTGCACGAACGCCTGCACCTCGGGGCGCGGCTCGGCCGGGAAGAAGTTCGATTCCGTGTAGACGCCTTCGACGGCCGTGCCGCCCAGCTCGAGAAACTTCGGCGAATACACGGAGCCGACCGCCGCGATCGGCAGCGTGACGCCCGACGTGCGCGCCTGCCGCACGATCTGCGCGCCGTCCGCGTAGTACGAGATCAGCACGATCGAATCGGGCTTCGACGCGCCGATCCGCACGAGCGTCGAGCGGAAATCCTTCTCGGCCGGCTGGTAGCCCTCGGCCGCGACGACCTGCGCGCCGAGCCCGGCGACCGCCTTCGCGAAGATGTCCTTGCTGGTGCGGCCCCAGTCGGTGTTCAGGTACAGCACCGCGATCCGCTTGAAGCCGAGTTCCTTCACCGCATAGCGTGCGAGCAACGGCTGTTCTTCGGCCTGGCTCAGCGCGGTGCTCCACAGATAGTCGCCGCCCTTCGTGAAATCCGGATGCGAATTCGTAAAGCCGAACTGCACCAGCTGGCCGCGCTGATAGATCGGCGACGCGGCCATCGACGTCGCGCTCGAGAAGTCACCCAGCTCGATCGCGATGCGCGGATCGGCGACGAACTTCTGCGCGATCGCCACTGCCTGACGCGGGTCGCTGCGGCTGTCCTGGAAGTCGATCGCGAGCGGCCGGCCGTGAATGCCGCCGCTGCCGTTGATCTCGTCGAGCGCGAGATCGAAGCCGCGCTTCCATTGTTCGCCGTATTGCGCGTCCTGTCCCGTCAGCGGCCCGCTCACGCCGACCACCACCGGCTCGCCCGACACGCCCGCCGCGAGCGCGCCGCCGGCCGACAAACTCCATGCGGCAGCGAGCGCCGCCACCGTGCCCAGTACGCGCCGCCATGCGCCGCGTGTGTCGTTCCCCGAAACGTTCATGCGTCCCCCAGCTTCAATCGGTCGAAAAGAGTGAGGGCATGTAACCATCCGGTTCAGGACGATCCAACGAAGTTTTGCGCATATCGATATCGCGTGCGACGCGAAGCGGATCACATACGCGAACGGTCATCCGTTCGACCCGCTTTGCACGCTGCATCGACATACGTCGCATCGCGTTGATTCGATGGGTGTTTCCTTCGAGTCGCCCCACACATTCGGTGCGCATGCGTGTGCAACCGGCCACCGCAGCAATCACACGCTTCGCAGTTTTCACGCTGTCGATAGCAAAAATCATTATATGAATCACGCATGCTCACACTCCTACAATGCACAAATTGCATCATCGGAACGCGTCATGGAGCTGCATCAACTCGAAGCCTTTTCCGCGGTCATGTCGGCCGGCAGCGTGACCGGCGCGGGCGAATTGCTCGGCCGCTCGCAGCCGGCCGTCACGCGGCAGATCCAGGAGCTGGAAGCCGATCTCGGCTACGCGCTGTTCGACCGGCACGGCCCGCGCGTCACACCGACACGGCGCGCGTTCCTGCTGTACGAGGAAGTCGAGCGCTCGCTGGTCGGCCTGCGCGCGATCGAGGCGCGGGCACGCGCGCTCGGCAACGAAACGGCCGAACCCGTGCGCATCGCGGCAACGCCGTCGCTCGCGGCCACGCTCGTGCCGGCCGCGCTCGCCGCGCTACCCGACGACGCACACGCGCCGCATTACCAGTTGCGCAGCGAATCGGCCGAGCATGTCGTGCACGAAGTGCTGGCCGGCACGGCGGACGTCGGCGTCGTCACGCTGCCGATGGCGCATGCCGGGCTCGACGTGCACTGGATCGCGCAGACCCCTTGCGTCGCCGTGCTGCCCGCCGGCGATCCGCTCGCTGCGAAGCCGTGTATCGCGCTGCGCGATCTCGCACGCCGTCGCATCGTGACGGTCGCGAACCGGCACCGGCTGCGCCAGCGGATCGACGCGGCGTTCGCCGCCGCGCGCGTCGATGCGCGCGTGTTCATCGAAACCAATGCGTCGCTGAATGCGGTGATGGCCGCGCGCGCGGGCATCGGAATCGGCATCGTCGATCCGGCGACGGGCGTCGCGCTGCCGGTGGACGGCGTCGTCGCACGCCCGCTCGACGTCGACATCCCGTTCGCATTCGGCGTCGCAACCCCGGCGGGCAAGCCGCGCACGGCCGCCGTCGATGCGCTGCTCGACGCGCTGCATCGCACGACGCGCGCACTGCTCGACGACGTGATCTTTCACGACGCCGCCGCGCACGATGCGCTGCTGCGCGGCGACCGGCTGCGCAGCGAGCGGGCGGCACGCCCGCCACGCGCCGCACGTGCGCGCCGCACACGACCGGAGGCCGCGTGACGACACCGCTCGACGCACTCGAAGCACGGCTCGCGCAGGATCTGCGCTGGCTCGACCTGCCCGCGCCGTCGTGGGTGCCGCCGCGCGAAGCGGACGGCGCACGCGTGCTCGACGTCGCGATCGTCGGCGGCGGCATGGCGGGGCTCGCGGCATCCGCCGAACTGCGCCTGCTCGGCATCGACAACCAGTGCGTGATCGACCGCGCGCCGGCCGGTTATGAAGGCCCGTGGGTCACGTTCGCGCGGATGGAAACGCTGCGTTCCCCGAAACAACTTGCCGGCCCCGCGCTCGGCCTGCCCGCGCTGACGTTCCGCGCGTGGTTCGAAGCGCAATTCGGCCGCGACGCGTGGGACGCGCTCTACAAGATTCCGCGCACGCAATGGATGGACTACCTGCGCTGGTATCGGCGCGTGCTCGACCTGCAGGTGCGCAACGACACGACGCTCGTCGCGCTGCGCCCGCGCGACGACGGCCTGCTCGCGCTCGACGTGCGCGGCAACGGCGAGGCGCAGACGCTGCTCGCGCGGCACGTCGTGCTCGCGACCGGCCGTGACGGTCTCGGTGGCCCGTATGTACCGCCCGTCGCGCAACGCGCACCGCGCACGCGCTGGGCCCATTCATCCGAGCCGATCGACTTTGCGGCGCTCGCAGGCAAGCGCGTTGGCGTAGTCGGTGCGAGCGCGTCCGCATTCGACAACGCGGGCACCGCACTCGAAGCGGGCGCCGCGCGCGTCGACCTGTTCTTCCGCCGCGCGGACATCCCGCGCATCAACAAGCTGACCGGCATCGGCAGCCCGGGGCTCGTGTACGGCTATGCCGATCTCGACGACGCGACGAAGTGGCGCTTCATGCACTACGCGCTGACGTCGCAAACGCCGCCGCCGCGCGACAGCGTGCTGCGCGTATCGCGCCACGCGCATGCGCATTTTCATGCGGGCAGCCCGATCGAGACGCTTGCCGGCCACGCGGGCGGCCTCGATGTGACGACGCCGCGCGGACGTTACACGGTGGACTTCCTGATTTTCGCGACCGGCTTTCATTCGGACTGGACGACGCGCGCGGAATTCGCATCGTTCGGCGCGCACGTGCGGCGCTGGAAGGATCGCTATCGACCGGAACCGGATCTGCGGCTCGACGAGCTTGCCGAGTCACCCGACCTCGGCCCCGCGTTCGCGTTCCAGGAGCGCGAGCGCGGGGCATGCCCGGCCGTCACGCGTATCCATTGCTTCAACCATGCGGCGAGCCTGAGCCACGGCAAGCTGTCCGGTGATATTCCGGCGATCAGCGCGGGCGCGAAGCGGCTGGCGCGCGGTATCGCGAGCCGGCTGTTCGACGCCGACCGCGACCGCCACTACGACGCGCTCGTTGCTTACGCGAATGCCGAACTGCAAGGCGACGAATGGCGCGACGCCGATGCGTGACCGCGCGCCATCGATCACACCGACGAAGAAGGAAAAACGAAACGATGACTGATTCCATCACGCCGGCCGCCGTGCCGGATACGATCGACGCGGTCGCGGGCCTGCGCGACGGCGACGCCGTCGCCGCGCTGCGCCGTGCACGCGCCAAGGTGCTGCTGCATACGCAGTTGAGCGAAGCCGCGTTGTTCGATCCCGCATTGCCCGATCTTTCGCTGGTCGAGCGGCTGCATGCGGCAAGGTACGTCGCGCGGAAGTCGAATGCATCCGCGCTGGCCGACACCTATCGCGCCCGGCTGCTCGACGCGGGCGGCTCGGCCGGCGACATCGAACAGGCCGATGCCGACGCGTTCGACGCACTGCCGCAACGCGTTGGCGCGATCCTCGCGCACGCGAAGCGCCTGGCGCTCTCCCCTGTCGATGCGCGCGCATCCGATCTCGACGCGCTGAAGTCGGCCGGCCTCACGACGCCCGCGATCGTCGCGCTGTCGCAGCTCGTGGCGTTCGTCGCCTATCAGTTGCGCGTCGCCGTTGCCGCCCGTGCGCTTCAGGCACGCAAGACCAGGGAGGCTGCATGACGACGGCAACCCACGGCTTCACGTCCGACACGCTCGGCTGGCGCGCCTGGCTCGACACGGTCTCGCTCGATGCGGCGACGCCCGATCAGCTTGCGGTGCTCGAAGCGAGCCACCCGCAGGCGAAGACGTCCGACTACTACCTGCTGCTCGTCCATCTGCCCGAGATCCTGCGACAACGCTCGGGCGTGTTCAACGCGATCATGTACGGTCCCGGCGGACTCTCACGCGCCGAGCGCGAACTGGCCAGCACGGCCGTATCGCGCGTGAATGGCTGCGTGTATTGCGCGTCGGTGCATGCGCAGCGCTTCGCGCAACTCGCGAAACGCACCGATGCGATCGAGCAGGTGTTCGACGATCCGGCGACGGCCGGCACGACGACGCGCGAACGCGCGATCGTCCGTTATGCGATCGCATTGACCGAACGCCCCGACGCGATCGACGAACGCGCCATCGCGGCGCTCGAAGCCGAAGGGCTGACGCACGAAGAGATTCTCGACCTGTCGCACGCGGTTGCGATCTTCGCGTGGGCGAACCGGCTGATGCTGACACTGGGCGAACCGGTGTTTCCGGAACCGGCGGCCAGCGCCTGACTGCACGGAAAGACGGGCTGCGGGCCCCGCCCGCGTTACGCCTTGTGCGTCGACAGCAAGATACTCGTCTCGGTATTCGCGATCCCGTCGATCAGCCGGATCGCACCGAGCACGCGATCGAAGTGCTCGAGCGAATCGGCATGCAGCTCGGCGACGAGATCCCAGCGCCCGTTCGTGCTGTGGATCGACGCGACGTTCGGATGCCCGCGCAGCACCTTCACCACCTCCGCGCCGCGATTGCCCTGCACCGCGATCGACATCAGCGCGCGGATCCGGTGGCGTTCCGCCGCCGGCTTGAGCCGCACCGTATAACCGACGATCACGCCGTTTTTCTCCAGCCGCGTCAGCCGGTTCTGCACGGTCGCACGCGCGACGCGCAATGCTTTCGCCAGCGCGACGACGGGCAGTCGCGCGTTGTCGCGCAGCAGTGCGATGAGCTGACGGTCGACGTCGTCGAGCGTGATCATGAACGGGCTTCCAGTTGAGCGTGAGCCGGCCGCCAGCGTGCCGGAGACTGCGCATTCCGACCAGCGCAAACCGGACACATTGCCGGAATGGGCTGGCAATTTGCCAAGTCTATCGAGAAATCTGCCACTTTTGCTGTCTTTTTGTTGGCTCGACTCACGGAAATAATGACTCCATCGACCGGCCGACCACGCCGCGCCGAGGCTTTTCCAGGAAGCCCGGACGCGCGCCGAAGCCCCGCCCGGTCGACCAGAACGCCAGGACACCCGTACCGGCACTGAATATGGAGACAGACCGATGACCCGCTTCCTCGACGTTCCCGCCACCGCCCGCCTGATCGCCAGGACCGGCGTGACGACGTTCCTGCGCGAACTCGTCGACACGCTGCGCGCCGATTACCTGCACTGGGCCGATTTCGACAAGTCGCCGCGCGTCGCCTGCCATTCGCGCGACGGCGTGATCGAGCTGATGCCCGTCGCGAACGCGTCGCTGTTCGCGTTCAAGTACGTGAACGGCCACCCCGTCAACGCGGCGCGCGGCATGCACACGGTGATGGCGTTCGGCGCGCTCGCCGAAGTCGATACCGGCTACCCGCTGCTGCTCGCCGAACTCACGCTCACCACCGCGCTGCGCACGGCCGCCACGTCGGTGCTCGCCGCCCAGCTGCTGGCGCGGCCCGATTCGCGCAAGATGGCGCTGATCGGCAACGGCGCGCAGAGCGAATTCCAGGCGATCGCGTTCCACACGCTGCTCGGCATCGACGAAATCCGCGTATTCGACGTCGATCCGCTCGCGACCGACAAGCTCGTGCAGAACCTCGCCGCGTATCCGGCGTTGCGCGTCGTGCGCGCGGCATCGACCGCCGACGCCGTGCGCGGCGCCGACATCGTGACGACCGTCACCGCCGACAAGGCGTACGCGACCATCGTCACGGCCGACATGATCGAGCCCGGCATGCACCTGAACGCCGTCGGCGGCGATTGCCCCGGCAAGACCGAGCTCGAAGCGGGCGTGCTGCACGCAGGCCGCGTGTTCGTCGAATTCGAGCCGCAGTCGCGCATCGAAGGCGAGATCCAGCAGATGCCGGCCGACTTCCCCGTCACCGAACTGTGGCGCGTGCTGCAACGCGAGACGACCGGCCGCGAACGCGCGGATGAAGTCACCGTGTTCGATTCGGTCGGCTTCGCGCTCGAGGATTACTCGGCGCTGCGCTACCTGTACGCGCTCGCGCAGCAGCACAACGCGGGCGTCGAGATCGCGCTGATTCCGCCGGCCGTCGATCCGAAGAACCTGTTCGCGCTGATCGACGACCCCGCTGCGATCGCGCAGGGTCACGCTGCGTTCGTGACCGAAGCCGTCGCCGCGTTCGCGCGCTGACCGTCATCCGCGGGCGGCCCGTGCGCCGCCCGTTTTCCTGCCCTTCGCTCCTGCCTTTCATGAATCTCGTATCGATCCAGGCGCCGGCCGCCGTCGTGATGATCCGGCCGCACCGCTTCCTGCCGAACCCGCAGACCGCGGCCGACAATGCGTTCCAGCGCACGGCCGGCGGCGGCGCGGGCGACACACCGTCGGTATCGGCCGCCGCGCGCGACGAAGTCACGGCCGCCGCGCAGACGCTTGCCGACGCGGGCGTGCGCGTGCACGTGTTCGACGACCACGGCGAGCGCGACACGCCCGACTCCGTGTTCCCGAACAACTGGTTCTCGACGCATCCGGGCGGCCATGTCGCGCTGTTTCCGATGTACAGCCCAAACCGCCGCCGCGAGCGGCGCGCGGACGTGATCGAGATGCTGAAGGCCGAGTATCGCGTGCAGGACGTGATCGACTACTCGGGGCTCGAATACGACGACGTGTTTCTCGAAGGCACCGGCGCGATGGTGCTCGACCACGTCGCACGGATCGCGTACACGGCGCGTTCGCGCCGCGCCGATCCGGTCGCGCTCGAACGCTTCTGCACGAACTTCAATTTCGAGCCGATCTGCTTCGATACCGCCGATGCGAGCGGGCGGCCGATTTATCACACGAACGTGATGATGAGCGTCGCGACCGAATTCGCGATGGTCGGCCTCGACCTGATCGCCGACAGCCGGCGCCGCGGCGAAATCGCACAACGCCTGACCGAAACGGGACGCGCGGTGATCGCGCTCGATCAATCGCAAATCGAGAATTTCGCCGGCAATACGCTGGAACTGTCGGGCAAGGATGGCCGCGTGCTCGCGCTGTCGCGACGTGCGTTCGATTGCCTCACGCGCGACCAGCGAACGGTGATCGAACGCTCCGCGCGGCTGCTACCGCTCGACGTGCCGACGATCGAACTGGCCGGCGGGTCGGTGCGCTGCATGCTCGCGGGGATTCATCTCGCGCGGCGTCATGCGGCGCACGATGCGCCGGAAATCGAAGCAGTGGACCGGCAACGCGAAGCGGAATCGCACGCCTGAAGGGAAAGCGCATCGGCCTCACGTTACCGCCGATGCAACCGGATGCTTCGACCTGCGAACGAGGCCGAAGCATCCTGCACGCCGTTCAAACGGCCAGCAGCTTCAATCCGGCCGGCAATGTCTCGCCGAACACGCGCACCGTATCGGCTTCGTCGAATGCGATCGCTTCACGCACCATGTCGATCCAGGCCGACGATGCATTCGCAGCCGACAGGCGCTTGATGACCGCCTCGCGCATAGCGTCGGGCAAATCGCGCGAACGATCGCCGGTCATCCGCGCAATCTGTGCGGCCGCGAACGCGGCCGGCTCGACCTGTTTCCAGTCGAGCGCGAACAGCGCATCGAGCCAGCCATTGGCCACTTCCGCCGGCACGACACTGTGCGCGCTGCCGTAGAACGGCCGGCGCGCACCGATCCGCCCGAGCGCCCACGCGCAAAGCGCACGCTCGGCCGGCTTCTGCAGTTGCGCGATCAGGCGCTCGGCCAGTTCGACCTTGCGCTCGACCGGCAACCGTTCGAGCGACGCGGACAGCCGTGTCATGTCGGCCGGGCCGACCTTGCCCGGATCGAACGGCAGCTTGCGGCGCTTGTCGTCCGACGGTTCGAGGAACGCGATCGCGTCACGCACCTGCGTCTGCGCATCGTCGTCGAGGCCGCCGGCCACGCGCCGCCACAGCGTCCACCACTCGGACCACACCTGTCCGTCGGTCACGTATTGAATCCCGTCGTCGAACAGCGGCCACAGCTGCTCGATGCGCCATGCATCGAGCGGATGACCGAAACCCGGACGCAGGCAATATCCGGCAAGGTTCAGCCACGCGCGTTCGTGATCGGCCGAGCGGCGTCGGCGCCGTGCGCGCGCGAGCAACGCGTCGAACAGTTCGCGCGCGAGCGCCACATCCCACGCTTCGCGCGCGCCGAGCACGTGCTCAAGTTGTACGCGTAACCGGCGCGTGTCCTTCGGCGTCACGTCCGCGGCCTTGCTGCCGAACGAGCGCTCGATCAGCTCGATCGCCTGGTCGAGCCGCGGATGCCGCGCGGGCCCGGCATCGTCGCCTTGCACCGGCGCATCGCCGCGCAACTGGAATTCGAGCCGCCAGCGGCGCGCCGCGTCGTCGGTCGCGATGCAGTGCATTTCGAGCGTGCCGACCTCCGTCAGCGACGCGGTGAGCTTCACCGGCGTTTCGCGTGCGTCGCTGCCCGCCTTTGCGTCGACGACCGTCGCGATCGGCGGCAGCCGCACGAAATCGCCGCCGTCGAGATCGACGAGATCGCCGGGTTGATACTTCGTCTCGGCCACCGTCGACACGAGGTGGAAACGCACCGGCTGTCCGAGCTGCAACGCGAACGTGCGATCGTCGAGCCGGATCTCGCGGCCCTCTTCCGTACCGCGCGGCAGCAGGCAGACGCCGCGCGCGGCCGAATCGGCCGCACCGTCGTCGAGCACAAGGAAATAGCTGCGCGCGGAGCCGCCGCCGATACGGGGCGCATGCCCGGCTCGCGCGAGCCCGTATGCGACGGCACCACGCGCGACGGCCACATCCGGATGCGCGTTGTGCAACACGTCGAGCGGCGCGCCGCGCCACGCGCCGAGCGTCTGCGCGAGACGGCCGGCGAGCGCGCCCGCGCGGAACACGCCGCCGTTGAGCAGCAGCGTGTCGGGCAGCGGGCCTTCCGCATGACGGTTCAGGAATGCGGCGACGTGCCGCGTGACGGCCGCGTCGCTCGCATACGGCAGCCCGAATTCGACGATCGCCGCGCGCGCACGGCGCGGCAGCTCGCCGGCTTCGACCTGCGGAAAGAAACCGTCGACGACGATCTGCTCGACTTCCTGCCGCGTCAGTTCGGCCGAGCGCGCGCCGCCGACGAGCTTGCTGCCCGCGCCGAGCAGCGTGACGGTGACGGACGCCGGCGCGTCGTCGCCGAGCAGCCGCTCCTTCGCCGCGCGGCAGCGCTCGACGAGCTGCGACAGGCTCGCGGCCGACAACCGCGTGCCGGGCTCGGTCAGCCGCGTTTCGACCAGGCGCGCAAGCGCGAGGTCCATGTTGTCGCCGCCGAGCATCAGGTGATTGCCGACGCCGACGCGTGTAAACGCCGGCTCGCCGTCGTCGCCTGGCGCGACATCGACGAGCGTGAGGTCGGTCGTGCCGCCGCCGACGTCGCAGATCAGCACGCGCCGCGCGGCGGCAAACGTATCGCGCAGCGTGTCGCGCTGACCGTACAACCAGTCGTAGAACGCGGCCTGCGGCTCTTCCAGCAGCCGCAGCGCGGGCAGCTTCGCGCGCCGCGCGGCCTCGATCGTCAACGCGCGCGCGCCGTCGTCGAACGACGCGGGCACCGTCAGGATCACGTCCTGCTGCGCGAGCGGCGCATCGAGAAAGCGCGCGTTCCACGCATCGCGCACATGCGCGAGATAGCTTGCGCTCGCATCGACCGGCGACACCTTGTCGACGCCGTCGGCCGCGCCCCACGGCAGGATCGCCGCGAGCCGGTCGACCGCTGCGTGCGACAGCCAGCTCTTCGCGCTCGACACGAGCCGGCCCGGCACCTGCGCGCCGAGCGTGCGCGCATAGCGGCCGATCACGGCCGGCGGCACACCGGCGGCGTTCGCCTTCGCATCGGCCGCCCACGGCAGCCGCAACGCGTCCGGCGGCAATTCGCCGGCCGCCGGGTGATAGCGCACCGACGGCAGCAGCGGCTGCGCGGCCACCGCGCCGGGGCCGACCAGTTGCTCGACGTCGAATACGCGGATCGCGTCGGAACCGGCCTCGACGTACGCGACGACCGTATTGCTCGTGCCGAGGTCGATGCCGACCGTATAACGCTTCATCGCGCTCAGGCGGCGCCGCGCACGTCGAACTCGACCTTCCAGCGCTCGTTCGTGCCGCTCGGGATCGCCTCGAGTTCGAGCGTGCCGGCTTCGGTCACGCGCGCATGCAGCTTCACGGGCACGACTTCGCCGACCGTGCGCCCTTCGGCGGGCAGCGTCGCCTGGATTTCTTCCAGTTCCTGCAGCTCTTCCGGCGACCAGTAGTCGAGCAGCGTGCCGACCTGATCCTGGCGGCGCACCGACGAACCGAAGAAGCGGAACTGCACCGGTTCGCCGACGACGAGGCCGAACTCCTGCGGCGGCAGCGCCGCGTCGGAGCCTTCCTCCATCCCGAACGGCGCGACGCACAGCGCCTGCACCGGCGGTTCGAGCCCCGGCACCGCGGGCATCGCCGACTCGATCGCGACGTAGTACGCACGCGCCGTGCCGCCACGAATGCGCACGCCGCGGCCGCGCTTCACAAAGCCGTAGTACGCCGCGCCGCGCGCGACCGCGAGGTCGAGATCGGCGCCTTCGAGCAGGCGCGCGGGCGGCGCGCCTTCGGCGGCCAGCCAGCTGTTGAGCGTATCGAGCACGCGCTGCGTGAGCAGCGTCGACTTGAACACGCCGCCGTTGAACAGCACGGCGGTCGGATGCAGGAACGTCGCGCCCTGCGGCAGCGTGCGCTGCACGCCTTCGAGCGAGTCGAGCGCCGCGACCTGGCGGCCGAGGAACGCCGCGAGATGGCGCGTGATGCCCGCGTCCTGCGCATACGGCAGGCCGAGCTGCGTCAGGCCGACCCGCGCGCGGCTCACCGGGCGCGCAGCGGCATCGACCTGCGGGAAGAAGCCTTCGAGGATCGTCTGCGTGAGTTCGGCGCGCGTGAGCTCCGTGCGGATCGAGCCGCCGATCAGCTTCGAGCCGCGGCTCGGCACGACGAGCGGCACCGCATCGGCTGACGGGTCGGACAGCAGCGTTTCCTTCGCGGCGCGGCACGCGTACGTGAGCGCGCGCAGTTGCCACGGATCGGCTTGGGTGCCCTGCTGCGCGAGCTTGCGTGCGACCACGTGCGCGAGCGCGAGGTCCATGTTGTCGCCGCCGAGCAGGATGTGCTCGCCAACGGCCACGCGATGCAGTTCGAGATTGCCGTCGCGCTCGACCACCGCGATCAGCGACAGGTCGGTCGTGCCGCCGCCGACGTCGACGCACAGGATCAGGTCGCCGACCTGCACCTGCTTGCGCCAGCCGCCCTGGCTCTTCTGGATCCAGCTGTACAGCGCGGCCTGCGGCTCCTCGAGCAGCGTCATCCGCGAGTAGCCGGCGG
Source organism: Burkholderia cepacia complex sp. TUM26381 (assembly GCF_057439935.1). Classification (NCBI taxonomy): domain Bacteria; kingdom Pseudomonadati; phylum Pseudomonadota; class Betaproteobacteria; order Burkholderiales; family Burkholderiaceae; genus Burkholderia; species Burkholderia cepacia complex sp. TUM26381. Next base: position 2,782,748 of record NZ_CM172007.1, read on the forward strand.
CGCGTGCCGCCTCGGCCGTCAGTTCGCGCGCGGCCGGATCGAACGACGCGGGGATCGTGACCGTTACGTCCTGGTCGGCGAACGGCGCGTCGGGATGCGCGTGGTCCCACGCTTCGCGCAGGTGCGTCAGGTAGCGAATCGAGCTTTCCAGCGGCGACACGCGCGACACCTCCGGCGGCGCATCGCTCGGCAGGATCGCCGCGCGGCGGTCGACGCCGGGGTGGCACAGCCAGCTCTTCGCGCTCGACACGAGGCGGATCGGCGTGCCGGCGCCGCGCGTGCGTGCCATTTCGCCAACCGCGAAGGCGCGCGATGCCGTCCACGGCAGCGTCAGGTCGCCCTGCGTCAGTTCGCTTTCATGCGGCAGATAGAGGAACGACGGCAGCAGGTCGCGCGATTCCAGCGCGCCGGGCGCGGTCAGCTGCGCGATCGGCAGCACTTGCTGCGTGATCTTTTCGCCGTCGCTTGCGCTGCTGTCGACATACGACAGCGCGCAGTGGGTCGTCCCGAGGTCGATACCGATCGAATAGCGCGGATCGCTCACAGTTCCACCTCCGCCGGTGCGACCACCGAAGCGTCGTGGCTGCCCGTCAGCTTCGGCAGGCGCACGTCGGCCACACGCCAGCCGCGATGGCTGACCGTGCCCGTGAACGGCGCCGAGCCGACCACGTTGCCCGTCACGCGCACAGCCGTCGCGTCGAAGCCGGCCGGCAGCGTCACGCGGCTGCCTTCCGCTTCATCGCGCACCGGCACGATCGTGAAGTGTTCGCGCAGCGCAGCGCGGCAGCCGTCGTGCACGAGGCGAGCGGCGGCACCGATGTCGGCGTCCGCGTAGCCGGCGATGTCTTCCTCGACGAAATCGATGAAGCGCGCATCGCGCTGCAGCAGACCGAGCAGTTGCAGCGCAGCCTGCGGGCTCGCTTCGCGCAGCTCGGGCGCCGGCGCCTTCACGGGTGCGGGCGCCGGTGCAACCGGCACGGCAGCCGGGGCCGGGGTCGGCGCGACCGGCGCCGGGGCGCCATCGCGGACGCGCAGCACGCCGGCCGCGAACTCGCGGTTGCCGAGCACGGAGAAGAACGTGCCGACGGCCAGCGACAGCCGGCCGAAGAAGGACAGGTTGGATTCGGGCATGGGGTCTGGACTCCTGTGGGCTCGCGACATGGCGAGCGATCTTGCCTGGGCGCCGGGCGGCGGCGTGCGGATTGCGCACTGCCGCCGCCCGGCGCGTGATTCGGTCGCGCCCTCGCGGGTGCGGAAAACCCGTATTTTGCCCTGTGGCGGGCGAACCGGGCAGAAGTTGGGGGACAGAACATCGCGGCACGGCAGTTTCAGCCGCGCCGGATCGCACGTCAGGCGCGAGCGACCGCGATGCTGCGATGCGTCAGCGCGGCTGGCGCAGCCGGGCCGCCTTCGCCTCGAAATCGCGCGACAGCATGCCGAGCGTGACTTCGCCGAAGCGCGCCAGCAGCGATGCTTCGGCATCCTTCAGCGTGGCCGACAGATGTGCGTTGACGGCCTGTTCGACCAGGCATTCGGGCTCGTCCTCCGGCACCAGGTCGGAAAACAGCGGCGGCTCGCCCACCGCGCGATAGACGTCGAGCAGCGTGATGTCGTCGAGCGCGACGCTCAACGCCCAGCCACCGCCGTGCCCTTTCTCCGACTGCACGTAGCCGCCATCGCGCAGGCCGCCGAGCAAGCGCCGCACGACGACCGGATTCGTGCACAGCATCGTCGCGATCGTCTCCGACGTCAGCGGGCCGTCGGCCTGGTCCATGTGGATCAGCGCATGCAGCATGCGCGACAAACGGCTGTCGGTTCTCACGGGCGGCACTCCCCTCTCTCGAAACTTCTGAAGTTGCATGAATGATACCATCGCCCTATCATGCAACTTCTCGTGTTTCATGAGTTGGCCGCCAGCGGAGCACGTGTGTCATTCACGCAGGTTCAGAAAGGAGTGGATACATGGATACCCATCATGAAGTGATCGTGGTCGGCGGCAGCTTTGCAGGACTGTCGGCCGCGATGCAGCTGGCACGGGCACGCCGTCGCGTGCTCGTGATCGACGCAGGCCGGCCGCGCAACCGCTTTGCCGAACACGCGCACGGTTTCTTCGGACAGGACGGCAAGCCGCCCGCGCAGATCGTCGTGGAAGCGACCGCGCAGCTCGCCGCGTATCCGACGGTGCAGTTGATCGAAGGCGAGGCGCGCACGGCCGAACGCGATGCGAACGGCCGCTTTCACGTGACGCTGGCCGACGGCGGCCGCGCGAGCGCCGACCGGCTGATCCTCGCGACCGGCATCCGCGACGAGCTGCCCGCGCTGCCGGGGCTCGCCGAACGCTGGGGTGTCAGCGTGCTGCATTGTCCGTACTGCCATGGATACGAAGTAAGCGGCCAGCGGCTCGGCGTGCTCGCCACCCATCCGCTCTCGGTCCATCAGGCGATCCTGATTCCGGACTGGGGCCCGACGACGTGGTTCACGCAGGGCGTCGTCGAGGAAAACGACGAAGAAGCCGCGCTGCTCGCCGCGCGCGGCGTGCGCATCGCGCGCTCGCCGGTCGTCGAGATCCTCGGCGATGCACCGCGTATCGACGCACTGCGGCTCGCCGACGGTCAAGTCGTGCCGGTCGAGGCGCTGTTCATCGGCGCGCGCACCGACATGGCCAGCGACCTCGCGCAGCAGCTCGGCTGCGCGTTCGACGAAGGGCCGCTCGGCACCGCGATTCGCGTCGATACGTGGAAGCAGACGAGCGTCGCCGGCGTGTATGCGGCCGGCGACGCGTCGAGCCTGATGACCAACGCGACGTTCGCATCGGCATCGGGCGTCGCGGCCGGCGTGGGCGCACACCGGTCGCTGATTTTCGGGCTGCACGCGTAGGCTGGCAGGCAGCCGGGAGTCACGCGATGCGCGGCGCGGCGTCCACCGCCGGCTGCGCGTCGGCTTCCGCGCTGCACGCCTCGAGCGAAATCCGCCGCGTCTCGCGCCCGTTGATCCACCACAGGCCGGCCGCGAGCGGGCCCGGCAACGCGAGCACGAGCAGCACGATCAGCGCGGCCGACGGCGCGCCGGACATCGCGTAGACGTTCGTCAGCATCAGCGGCGCGATCACCGCGCCGAGCCGGCCGATCGCGACCGACACCCCGAGCCCCGTCGCGCGAATCCGCGTCGGCAGGATCTCGGACGACACGACATAGCCCGAGATGTACGCCCATGTGACGCCGAACTGGATCAGGCAGTAGCCGAGCACCATGCCGGGCAGCGCATGCATCGCGTAGATGAACACGATCGCCGCGACGGTGAACGTGTAGCTCGCGAACAGCGACGCGCGCCGCCCCCACGCCTCGACGAGCAGCGCCGCGACGATACCGCCCGCGAGCGCCGCGGCGTTGCCGATCATGTAGTAGACCGGCATGTCGGTCGACGGTACCTTCATGTACGGCAGGATCACGAGCGCCATCAGCGACAGCACGCCGTACACGACGGCCGCCTGCGAGAAGTTCAGCGCCCCGGCCAGCGCGCAGCGCGCGCGGTACGCGCCGAACAGCTCGCCGACGTTGCGCCAGAACGCGGGCGCCTGGTGCGCGAAACGGGTCGGCGTATAACGTTTCGTCAGCTGCGCGCGATCGTTCTGCACCCGCGGATCGCGTGCCTCGCGCTCGACGATCTGCGCGACGATCGCTTCGGCTTCCGCCACGCGCCCCTGCTGGATCAGCCAGCGCGGCGACTCCGGAATCACGCGGCGAATCCAGAAGAACACCAGCGCCATCGTCGTGCCGAGGCCGAAGCCCACGCGCCATGCCCACTCGGCCGGCAACTGGTTCAGCACGAGATACGACACGGCCGCCGACAGCAACGCACCGACCGGGAAGCCCGACAGGATCAGCGCGTCGGTGCGGCCGCGATGGCGTTTCGGGATGAACTCGCCCATCGTCGCGGTCACCGCCGAATATTCGCCGCCGACGGCCAGCGCCGTCATCGCGCGGAAGAACAGGAACGCATCGTAGTTCCACGACAGCACGGTCGCGACGCTGAACAACGCGTACCAGAGCAGCGTCGCGAGAAACAGGCGCTTGCGGCCGTAGCGGTCGGCGAGATAGCCGAACGCGATTGCGCCGACGAGCATCCCGAACACCCAGATGCTGACCGCGAGCGAGCCCTGCGCGGCGCTCAGGTGCCAGTGCGACTTGAGCACGCCGAACACGCTGCCGATGATGTTGGTTTCGAACGAATCCAGCGCCCAGCCGACGCCGAGCGCGACCAGCATCAGCGTGTGAAAGCGTGTCCACGGCAGGTTGTCGAGACGCGTGAGCGCGTCGGTTTCGATCGGGTGAGACGGTGTCATGATGGAAGTCCTCGTCAGTGAAGCGCCCGCTCGGGCTGCTCCGGGCTGAAGTCGAAATGCGGAAAGCGTGCGCGCGTGCCGATGAAGTTGCGCCCGCGTGCGCCGTCGAATGCGTGATCCACGATCTGCGCCCATTCGTGCGCGCCGATCCCGTACGCGGCCGGGTGGCTCGCGACGCCGAGCGCGTCGAGCAACGCGCCGAGCTGCGCGGGCGCCGTCGCCGTATCGCCGAAGATCTCGCGCAGCGCGGCGTCGCACGCGGCGTCGACGCCGAGCGCCGCCTGCATCACGGCCGGCAGGCAGAACGAGCACGCGATGCCGTGCGCGACGCCGCGCGTCAGCGTGATCGCGTAGGAAATGTTGTGGGCGAGCGCGGTATGCGTGTTCGAGAACGCGAGCCCCGCACGCAGCGCGCCCAGCGCCATGTCGCTGCGCGCGTCGAGATCGTCGGGATGCGCATTCACGCGGCCGAGGCCGCGTATCAGTTCGCGCGCCGCCTGCACGGCGAGGCCGCGTGTCACCGGGTTCGCATGGATGTTCCAGATGCTTTCGAGCGCGTGCGACAGCGCGTCGAGGCCGCTCGCGAGCGTCGGCTGCATCGGCAGGCCGACCATCAGCCGCGGATCGACGATCACCGTTTCCGGATAGAGATCGGGCCGCGACAGCGACAGCTTGCGCGCGTTGTGCGGATCCCAGACGGTCGCCCAGTGCGTCACTTCACTGCCGGTGCCGGCCGTGGTCGGGATCGCGACGATCGGCAGCGCAGGCCGCGCGGTATCGTCATTGCCGGCGCCGCCGGACAGGATGCGCAGCACACGGTCGAAGTCGCCGTGTTCGGCGGCCAGCACTTTCGCCGAATCGATCACCGAGCCGCCGCCGAGCGCGATCAGCACGTCCGGCTTGCCGGGCAATGCGGCGAGCCGGTCGCACGCGCGACGCAGCATCGACACCGACGGGTTCGCCTCGACGCAGTCGATCCGCGTGAGCGCCGGCCCGAGCTGTGCTTCGACACGGTCGGCGATCCGCGCGAACACCGCGTCGGGATACGTGACGATCGCGTAGCTGCGCCCGGCGAGCGCCTCGTTCAGATCCGCCAGCGCGTCGACGCCGAAGCGGATCCGGACGGGATTGTGAAAGCGCCAGTCGCTCATGCCGCCGCTCCCGCGCGACACGGCGTGCCGTGCACGTGCACGGCCCAATAATCTGCATGACGAATCATGCGGGAAGGCCAATCTGCAGCGAAGTTCATGCTCGTCCCTGGATGGAATGGGGTTGAGCAGCAGGTTAGGCATCCGCGATGACGCGTTCATGATCGAAAATCCCGGTGATCGACGATGGATCGACCGAAATTTTCGATCGATCGCCGCCGCGGGCCGGCACCGGACGATCCGCTGTCACGCGTCGAGCGGCCGGCACCGCGCGACCGCCTCGAAAAACGACGCGACCAGCCGGCTGTCGCGCCGCTCGCTCAGGCAGCACACGTGGATATGGGTTTCGACCGGATCGCCGTCGATGCGCAGCGGCCGCAGCCGCTCGTCGGGCACGTACTCGGCCTTCGACACGGTGCCGACGCCGAGCCCGCGCGCGACGGCCTCGCGCAACGCCTCGCGGCTGCCGATGTCCATCGCGATGCGCGGCGTCAGGCCGGCCGTCTCCATCGCGTCTTCGAGCGCGCGGCGCGTCGTCGAGCCCGGTTCGCGCATCAGCAGCGGCTCGCCGGCCAGTTCGCGCAGCGTGATCGCGTCGCGCGTCGCGAACGGATGGGTCGCGCGCACGAACGCGATCACCGGAAAGCTCGCATAGCGCTGCGTGAAGTAGCGCGCGTCCTCGAACGCACGCGCCACCACGCCGACGTCGCACACGTACTGGTCGAGATCGCGCAGCACGGTTTCCGAATTGCCGAGCGCGACCGACAGGTGCAGGCGCGGATGAATCGCGTGATACGCCTCGATCATCTCCGTCACGTGGAACGGGCCGACCGCGCCGATCCTCAGCGAGCCGCGCTGCAACGCACCGCTGTCGCGCAGCAGCGCGGCCGCGTCGCTCTCGTCGCTGCAGATGCGGCGCGCGATCGGCAGGAATTCGAGGCCGACCGCCGACAGTTCGACGCGCCGGCCGCGCCGGTGGAACAGCTCGACGCCGTGTTCGTGTTCGAGGGTCTGGATCTGCGACGTGATCGTCGTCTGGCTGGTGGACAGCGCACGGGCGGCCGCGGTGAAGCCGCCGTGCTGGACGACGGCGATGAAGCTGCGAAGCTGGGTGAGGGTCATGACGGACGGTCGGTCAATCGATCGGAAAATTCGTGCCGAATGCCGGACGGCATCGGGAAATTCAATGTATCGGCCGAATGTGACAAGCGCGGTCCCGCCGCGTCGATGGCTTCGCCGCGTGATATGCGGTTTAATGACCGACGCCCCCAGCATTAAGAGACATGAAATGCTCGATCTCGACGACCTGCGGCTCGTCCGCGCGATCGGCGCGTCGCGCTCACTGGCCGCTGCCGCGCGCCTGCTCGACCTCACGCCGCCCGCGGTCACGATTCGCCTGCAGCGGATGGAAGCGCGCCTGAACGCGCGGCTCGCGGTGCGGCAGCCGAAAGGGATTGCGCTGACCGACGAAGGGCAGCGGCTCTACCAGGAGGCCGTCGGCATTCTCGAGCGCGTGGAGGCGCTGCCGGTCAGCATCGCGGGCGATCACGGCGACGTGCAGGGCACGCTGCGCGTCGTCGCTCCGCTCGGCTTCGGCCGCCAGTACGTCGCGCGGATCGTGCGCGATGTGCAGCGCGCGCACCCGAAGCTCGAAATCTCGCTGCACCTGTCGGAGAGCCCGCTGACCAGCGCGCCGGGAGCCGACGTGGTCGTCCATGTCGGCAGCCTCAGGTCGTCGTCGTGGATCGGCTATCCGCTCGCGCCCAACGAGCGTTTCCTGTGTGCGAGCCCGGCTTATGCGCGCCGCATCAAGGACCTGAATCATCCGTCCGACCTCGCGCGATACGACTGCCTGTGCCTGCGCGAAAACGACGAGGACATTCCGCGCTGGCGTTTCTCGCCCGATGGTGACGTCAAGGGCGAGTCGCGGCGGTCCGCCGTCATTCGCGTTTCCGGCGCGCTGTCGTCGAACGACGGCACCGTCATCACCGAATGGGCGCTGGCCGGGCTCGGCATCGTCGAACGCTCGGAGTGGGACGTCGCGCCGCTACTCGCGAACGGCAAGCTCGTCCGGCTGCTGCCCGGCTGGCACCTGCCGTCCGCGCCGGTGACGGCGCTGTTGCCGTCGCGCACCGGCCGTTCGGCGCGCCAGCGGGTCTTTCTCGAAGCCGCGCGGCAGTTTCTCGATCCGCCGCCGTGGCGTGCCAACGCATGAGTCGCGCCACGCGTCCGCGAGGTCCGCTTGATTAAGTCGCATTTAATGATGGATTAGTCCCGCGTTAAACACGGTGCATGCCAATCGTCCTACAGTGTCCGCATCGGCAACCTCGCAATCGAACCCATCGTGGACCTTCAAACCCTCAACACCCCGGCCGCGTTGATCGATGTCGGCCGCATGCATCGCAACATCGCACGCATGCAGGCGCATCTGGACACGTTCGGCGTCACGTTCCGGCCGCACGTCAAAACCACCAAATGCCGGCACGTCGTCGATGCGCAGATCGCGGCGGGCGCACCGGGCATCACGGTGTCGACGCTCAAGGAAGCCGAGCAGTTCTTCGCGGGCGGCGTACGCGACATCGTCTATGCGGTCGGCATGGTGCCCGCCAAGCTCGGCCAGGCGCTTGCGTTGCGCCGGCAAGGCTGCGACCTGAAGATCGTCGCCGACAGCCTGCAGGCCGCGCACGCGATCGCCGCGTTCGGGCGCGAGCACGGCGAACGCTTCGACGTGTGGATCGAGGTCGACGTCGACGGCCACCGCTCGGGCATCCCGCCCGCAGCCGACCTGCTGATCGACGTCGGCCGCGCACTGGTCGACGGCGGGATGGTGCTCGGCGGGGTGCTGGCCCATGCGGGCTCCAGCTACGAATTCGACACGCCCGACGCGCTGGCGGCGGTCGCCGAACAGGAGCGCAGCCGCACCGTGCGGGCCGCGGAGCGCCTGAGAGCCGCCGGGCTGCCCTGCCCGGTCGTGAGCATCGGCTCGACGCCCACCGCGCTGTCGGCGCAACGCCTCGACGGCGTGACCGAGGTGCGCGCCGGCGTGTATGTGATGTTCGACCTGGTGATGCACAACATCGGCGTATGCGGACTGTCCGATATCGCACTGTCGGTGCTGACCACCGTGATCGGCCATCAGGAAGAGAAAGGCTGGGCGATCGTCGATGCAGGCTGGATGGCGATGAGCCGCGACCGCGGCACGCAGCGCCAGGCGCACGATTTCGGCTACGGGCAGGTCTGCGCCGAAGCCGGCGACGTGCTCGGCGACTACGTGATGAGCGCGGCCAACCAGGAGCACGGGATCGTATCGCGCACGGGCTCGCCGGACACCGGCATCGCGCAACGGTTTCCGATCGGCACGCGCCTGCGCATCCTGCCGAATCATGCGTGCGCGACCGGCGCGCAACATCCCGAATACCAGGCCATCGGCGAAGACGGCGCCGCACAAACGTGGCCGCGCTTCTACGGCTGGTGAGCGACGCCCGGGGTCCACGCCGCTCCGCCACGGATTGACTATTTATCCAAATCTGGACAAAATTTAAACACCTTCGATTCGTCTTGCGCCGAAAAGGCGCTCCCGACCATGCCGACAGACGCCCGACTCCTGCTTCTCGACCGCGATGCCGTCGCGCCCGCCCTTCAGGCCGGAGAAGTCATGACGGCGGTCCGCGAAGCCTTCGTGCTGCACAGTCGGCGGGCCGGACGCGTATTCCCGGTGGTGCGCGAGAAGCTGCACACCGGCGGCGTGTTCGGCATCAAGTCGGGCGACGTCGCCGGCCAGGATCTGCTCGGTTTCAAGGCGGCCGGGTTCTGGCCGGGCAACCGGCGCGTCGGCGGCGAGCCGCATCAGGCCACCGTCGCACTGTTCGATCCGGCGACGGGCCGCCCGCTGTGCATCATGGACGGCAACGCGATCACCACCGCGCGGACCGGCGCAGCCGGCGGCCTCGGGCTGCAACAGCTCGCCCGCCCCGACAGCACGCGGATCTGCGTGTTCGGCACGGGCGTGCAGGCGCGCGTCCAGCTCGACTACGCGCTGAGCCTGCTGCCGCAGCGGTGCACGGTGCGGTACGTGAACGTCAGCGGCGAGCCGGACCCGGAGTTCGAATCGGCCTTCCTGGAGCGATGCACGATCAGCGTGGCGCGCGACCGGAACGACACGGTGGCCAACAGCGACGTGGTCATCACGGCAACACCCGGCGGCGGTGCGTTGTTCGACGCGGCCGCGGTTCAGCCGGGCACCCATCTGACCTGCGTGGGCGCCGATACCGCAGGCAAGCGCGAGCTGCCGGCCGGCGTGCTGGAACGCGCGCGCATTTTCGTGGACGATCACGACCAGGCGCGCAGCATCGGCGAGTGCCAGTGGGCGCCGGATTTGCCGCGCACGGAAATCGGTGACATCCTCGCCGGTGCGGTGTCGGTCGACCGTGCCGCGCACGACATCACCGTGTTCGACATGACGGGTCTCGCGCTTCAGGACCTGACCGTCGCACGCTTCCTGTATCGGCACGCCCTCGACAACGGCACCGGAACCTCCGTTCCGTGGCCCTGGTAAGCAACCCTCCTCTTTCAACCGCCATGCGTCTCGCCAAAGTTTCCGCCGTCTCGTTCGATCTCGACGACACCCTGTGGCCGTTCGGGCCTTCCGTCATACGAGCCGAGGCGCTGCTGCGCGCATGGTTGATCGAGCGCGCACCCAATACCGGGCGTGTGCTGCCCACGCAACAGGCATTGAGCGAGCTCCGTGAGGAATACGAACGGCTGCGCCCGGACCTCGCCGGCGATTTTCGCGCGATGAGAATCGGCTCGATCCAGCTGGCGCTGGCGCGCGCGAACGAAGATGTCGCGTTGACCGACGCCGCGTACGACGTGTTCTATGCCGCGCGGAACCGCGTCGAATTCTATGAAGACGCATTGCCAGCACTCGCGTGGTTGAGCGCCCGTTTTCCGTTGATTGCCGTGACCAACGGCAACGCGGATCTCCGGCTGACCGGCGGCGGCGAATTCTTCCGCACGACGCTCAGCGCGCGCGCATTCGGCTTCGCGAAGCCGGAACCCGAGATCTTCCATGCGGCGGCGGACGCACTCGGCGTGCGTCCGGCCGAACTGCTGCACGTCGGCGACGACTTCCACCTCGATATCGTCGGTGCGCTGAATGCGGGGCTTCAGGCCGCATGGGTCGTTCGCGACCCGCGGCCGGCAACGGAACCCACCCCGCAGCAGGCCGCGACGCCGCACCTCACACTGCGCGACCTGTCGATGCTGTGTCGCGCACTCGGCGGCCCCGACGACGTGTCGTGACCGCAACCGGGTGCGGCGCATGCCCGCATCGCGCCGTCACGCCGCCTTGCGTGCGTCCGCGATCCGCTGCGGCGCCTTCGGCCGCGCATACAGCCGCTCGAGATACGCGCGCAGTTGCGGGAACGGTTCGATCAGGTGGCATTCGCTCGCCCAGTCGATCAGGTAGACCGTCACGCAATCGGCCACCGTCAGCGAATCGCCGACGATGAAGTCGCGCCCTTCGAGATGCTTGTCGAGGATCGCGGCCATCGTCGTGAAATCCTCGCGCGCCAGCTCGATATCGGCCGGCGAGCGCTTCTCCGGCGGATAGATGAACGAATGCCGCGTGATCCGCCACAGCGGCTGCTCGAGCTCCGTCACCGCGAACATGACCCACCGGTAGGCCTCCGCACGCAGCGCCGGGTCGGTGGGCAGCAGCCCTTTTTCCGGGTACTTGTCCGCGAGGTACAGCACGATTGCGGCCGACTCGGGAATCACGAGGTCGCCGTCCACCAGCACGGGCACCTTGCCGGCCGGGTTGAGGCGCAGGAACTCGGGCCGCCGGTGCTCGCCCTCGAGCAGGTTGACCGACACGAATTCGAAGTCCGCATCCAGTTCCTTCAGCCCCCACAGCGCGCGTTGCGAACGCGTGCCGGCAAATCCGTAAAGCTTCATCGCCAATCTCCATCCAGAATGTCGGGAAAATATCCGCCTGCCGGCCACGGCGCATCGACGCGACGCGCGGCGCCCGGCACGACGGGTCGCTCACGCGCCGGGAATCGCCAGCACCGGCATCACGTCGATCGCCACGCCCGGGAACAGCGTGAAATGCGGATGGCCTTCGAACAGCGCGGCGGCCGCCTCGTGCGACGCCGCGCGCACGACCGTAAAGCCGCTCAGCGCGTTGGCCGTGTCCTTGATGCCGCCCGCGTCGATGGTCTTGGTCTTGCCGAGCGGCCCGCCCATCTCGACGATCGCGTCGCGATGACGGTCGACCCACGCATGCCATGCGGCAATGCCGTCCCGCTCGCGCGTGCGCCGCGCCTCCTCCGGAAGCGCCACCCACGCCTTCATGGCCGGACTATCCTTGGTCCCGAGAAATACGGCGAGATACAACTGCTGTTGAGCACTCATGCCTTCTCCTCCGATGACGGGCGCGGCGGGCTGCCGCGCCTCGACCTTGACAAGATAGGTTGATATCAACACAATTGCAACATGGCACGAAAAGAAACGCTTCCTTTCGAAACGACGCTGATGGTGCGCGATTGCTGCCTGTGCCTGCACATGCAGCGCGCGGCGCGCAATCTTGCGCGCATCTTCGACGATGCACTGCGCCCGCTCGACCTCACCAACGGCCAGTTCTCGCTGCTGATGTCGCTGAACCGGCCTCAACCGGCCCCGATGAAATCGGTCGCGTCGCTGCTCGCGATGGACCGCACCACGCTCACCGCCGCGCTCAAACCGCTCGAGCGGCGCGGCCTCGTGACGATCATCCAGGACCCGGACGACCGGCGCAGCCGCCTGCTCGAACTGACGCCGGCCGGCCACGACCTGCTGGCCGACGCGTTCCCGCTGTGGCAACAGACCCATGCCGACATCGAGCGCCCGTTCGCACCGGGCGAAGTCGATCAGTTGCGCGGCCAGTTGCGTGCGCTATCGGTCGATCCGGCGGCACGCGACTGAACCGGCGCGCGACCGGTTGCCGGTCTCCTGCCATTCCTTGTCAGTTGTCATCGTACGAATGCCTCACGGCGCCCGATTCGGTGGCAATATCGCTCGGCACGACAACCAATCCGGTCTTCACAAGGAGGAGCGAGCATGAGCAGCAACGAGAAAGGCGCGTATTTCCGGTCGCTACACCGCGCGGGCCAGCCGCTGGCGCTGTTCAACGTGTGGGATGCCGGCAGTGCGCGCACGGTCGCCGACGCGGGCGCCGTCGCACTGGCAACCGGCAGCTGGTCGGTCGCGGTGGCCAACGGTTTCGTCGACGGCGAGCAGATGCCGCGCGCGCTGATGATGGAGGTGCTCGAACGGATCACGCGCGCAACGGACCTGCCCGTCACCGTCGATCTCGAAAGCGGGTACGGCGAGCGGCCGGACGATGTCGGCGACACGATCACGCTGAGCATCCAGGCCGGCGCGATCGGCTGCAACCTCGAAGACAGTGTTCCGGCAACGGGCGAATTGCGTGACACCGAAGCAGCGGCAGCCCGGATCGCCGCGGCACGGCAGGCGGCCGATCGTGCGGGTGCCGACTACTTCATCAATGCGCGCACCGACGTGTTCTTCAAGGCAGCGGCCGATACGCACGACGAACGCCTGCTCGACGCGACGCTGGCGCGCGCACGTGCGTATGCGGCAGCCGGGGCCGACGGCCTGTTCGTGCCGGGCCTTCGCTCGCCGGCGCTCATTCGCGCGCTGACGGCCGCGTCGCCGCTGCCCGTGAACGTGATGCGCGTCGCGGAAACGCCGACGCTCGCCGACTTCGCGGAATACGGCGTGGCGCGCATCAGCCACGGGCCCTATCCGTATCTGCAGGCGATGAAGACGCTGGCTTCGATGGTCAAGCAAGGCGGCTAGCGGATTCGCGGAGCGATCGCGCGCCGGGTGTGCATCGAACGATTACATTGCATGTAATTGGCGCACGACACGCACGCTCTTACGCTTCGGGTGTCGCGCCGCCATTCCGGCGGCGCTCCTCGCCCGGGAACATCATGTCCGCCTATCCGCTTCATACGATCGATTCCGCGCCGGCCGAATCGAAGCCTGTCCTCCGGCAGCTCCAGCACACCTTCGGCATCGTCCCGAACATCGCGGCAGCCATGGCCGCGTCGCCGGTGCTGATCAACGGCTTCATCGGCCTGTTCGAGCGCGTGCATGCCAGCAGCCTCACCGAGCCGCAGATCCAGACGCTGCTGCTCACCAACGCGGTGACGAACGCAAGCGAATGGCCGGTCGCGTTCCATACCGCGCTCGCGCTGAAACAGGGGGTGGCGCCCGCCGACGTCGATGCGATCCGGCGCGGCGATCTGCCCGTCGACGCGAAACTGGCCGCGCTGTCGGCCACGGCGCGCGCGCTGATCGACACGCGCGGCCACCTGGCCGACGCCGACCGGCAGTCGTTTCTCGACGCGGGATTCAGTGCCGGGCAGTTGCTGGAAGTGATCGCCGTCGTCGCCGCGTCGACGATCACGAACTACGTCGGCAGCGTCGCGCAGCCCGCGCTCGAAGCGCCGTTCGACGCATTCGCGTGGCATGCGCATGCCGCGTGAGTCCGATATAGTCGTTCGCGTCGATCACGGAACGATCAGCCCCCCCCGATGAACGCCAGCCGCCGCGATCCGGACACGCCGCCGCACGAACTGGGCCAGTTGCTGCGCTACTGGCGCGACGTGCGCGGCGTGAGCCAGCTCGACCTGTCGCTCGACGCGGGCATCTCGCAGCGCCAGATCAGCTTCATCGAAAGCGGACGCAGCGTGCCGGGCCGCGACACGCTGCTGACGCTCGCGCAGGCGCTGGACGTGCCGCTGCGCGAGCGCAACGCGCTGCTGCTCGCGGCCGGCTATGCGCCGGTGTATTCGGAAGCGCCGTGGGATGCGCAGGAGATGCATGGCGTGATCCGCGCGCTCGAACGCGTCGTACGGCAGCACGAGCCGTTTCCGGCGATCGTGATGGACCGCCACTGGAACGTGCTGATGACCAACGATGCGGCGCCGCGCTTTTTCGGCTGCTTCATCGACATGGCTGCGCGCGAAGGCCCGCGCAACCTGCTGCGCCTGATGTTCGATCCGCACGGCATGCGGCCGTTCGTGGCCGACTGGGGCACCGTGTCGCGCAGCCTGCTGCAGCGCGTGCATCGCGAATCGGTCGGCCGCGTGCTCGACGACGAAACCCGGCAGTTGCTCGACGACCTGCTCGCCAGCCCCGATGCGCCGCGCGACTGGAACACGCCGCCGGCGCCGGCCGCCGCGCCGTCGCTGCCGGTCATCCCGATCGGCTTTATCCACGAAGGCGTCGAGCTGCGTTACTTCTCGTTGATCACGACGGTCGGTACGCCGCAAAGCGCGGCTGCGCAGGAACTGCGCATGGAGTGCATGTTTCCGGCCGACGACGCGACCGAAGCGCGTCACCGGCAACTGCTCGACGCGCACGTGCCGGTACGTTGAGCGGCGGGCCGGGCGGCCCGCCGGCATCCGTCATTCCGCCAGCGCGGACACCACGCCGACGCGCTTCGGCACGCCGGTCACGATCGTCGCGACCGCGACCGCCAGCACGACGGCCGCGCCGACGAACACGCCGGCCGCGCCGTTCGCGTCGAACACGACGCCACCGGCCGCCGCCCCCGTCGCGATCGCGAGCTGGATGGCCGCGACGATCAGCCCGCCCGCGCTCTCGGCCTCGTCGGGCACGGTACGCGTGACCCACGTCGACCACGCGACCGGCACGCCGCCGAACGCCATCCCCCACAACGCGACGAGCACCGCGTCGATCATCGGCGCACGGCCGAGCGCGACGAGCGCGATGCCGAGCACGACCATCAACGCGGGCATGCCGATCAGCATCGGCCGCAGTCGGTGTTCGAGCACGCGGCCGGCCAGCGACGTGCCGACGAAGTTCGCGATGCCGTAGCCGAGCAGGATCGCCGACAGCCCGTTCACGCCGACACCTGCCACCTGTTCGAGGAACGGCCGCAGATACGTGAAGAACGCGAAATGCCCGGTGAACACGAGGATCGTCGCGAACATCCCGAGGCCGACGGTCGGCCGGCGCAGCACGTCGATCAGCGTACGCAGCCGCGTCGTGCCGCTCGGCGGCATCGACGGCAGCGTGAGGATCTGCGACACGAACGAGAGGCCGCCGAGCGCGGCCGCGATCAGGAACACGTTGCGCCAGCCGATCAGGTGGCCGAAGTAGCTGCCCATCGGCGCGGACGCGATCGTCGCGACCGCCACGCCGCTGAAGATGATCGACAGCGCGCGCGGCACCATCGACGTCGGCACGAGCCGCATCGCGGTGGCCGTCGCCATCGTCCAGAAGCCGCCGAGCGCGATGCCGAGCACGACGCGCCCGATCAGCAGCGTCGTCAGGTTCGGCGCGAACGCGACCGCCAGGTTCGACGCGACGAGCAGCACCGAGAACACGAGCAGCACGCGCCGCCGGTCGATCGTGCGCGTCAGCGCCGAGATCAGCAGGCTCGTGACGAGCGCGACCGTCGCGGTGGCCGTGACGGCCTGCCCGGCCACGCCTTCGGTCACGCCGAGGCTGTCGGCCATCGGCGTCAGCAGGCTCGCCGGCAGGAATTCGGCCGTGACGAGCCCGAACACGCCGAGCGCCATCGCGAATACCGCGCCCCAGGCCGGTTCGCGGGGGGCCGCCGTCGAGGCGGCCGAGGAGATTCCGGGATTCATGCGTGGTTCCGTGTCGGTTAGGGAAAGTACTGATGAGGGCGTATCGTAAGGAACCACGTCAGGACGGTCTATGACATACAATCCGTGCTTATTGATCGAACGTCCGAATCTCGATATGTCCGAGCCTCTTCTGCCCCCGATTCCCGATGTGCACGACCTCATCAGCGAGCTGCTGCTGGGGATGCGCCTGAGCGGCGTGCAGTACCGCCGCATCCAGGTCGCGCGGCCGTTCGGGCTGAATTTCGGCCATGTGACGGGCCGCGCGCAGTTCCATTTCGTCGTGCGCGGGCCCGTGCTGCTGCGCGATGCGTCGGGCGAGACGATGCGGCTCGAGGCCGGCGACGCGATCCTGCTGCCGCACGGCCGCGTGCACGCGCTGGTGTCGGACGCGGATGCGCCGTGCCACGAACTCAACGGCTTCGAGGTCGCGAAGATCTGCGATACGGTCGCGTCGGTGGCATCGGCCGGTGCGTCGCCGGCCCGTTGCGCGACGACCGAGCCGGGCGCCGGCGATGCGCTGATCTTCAGCGCGTGCATGGAACTCGATCTCGGCGGCATGCAGCCGCTGGTCGGCACGATGCCCGAGTTCATGCATGTGGGCACGCTGCTCGCGCGCTACCCGGAAATCCGCCCGATGCTCGACGCGATGGAGCGCGAAGCATGCACGGCGCGCGCGGGCTTCGCGGGCATTCTCGCGCGGCTCGCGGATGTGGTCGCAGCGTTCATCGTGCGCGGCTGGGTCGAGTGCGGATGCGGCGACGCGACGGGCTGGGTGCAGGCGCTGCGCGAGCCGAAGCTCGGCCGCGCGATCGTCGCGCTGCATCGCGACCCCGGTCGCAACTGGAGCGTCGCGGAACTCGCGACCGAAGCGGGCGTGTCGCGCTCGGTGTTCGCCGAACGGTTTCTCGCGGCGACCGGGATGACGCCCGTACGCTACCTGACCGAGCTGCGGATGCGGCTCGCCGCGCAGTGGATCGCGCGCGACCGCGAGACGATCGAAGCCGTCGCGTACCGGCTCGGCTACGGCTCGCTGGCCGCGTTCAGCCGTGCGTTCAAGCGCGTGGTCGGCAAGCCGCCGGGTGCGGTGCGCGCGGACGGCGAGGTGCGCGTCGAAGCATAATGCGTCGCGCGTGAGGCTCGCGACGGCCGCCAGGCGTCGCTCAAGTCACCGCCACGCACGATGGCAGCGCTCAGCCGCTGCGCGCTTCCAGCCGGTCGACCAGCGCCGTCGCGCACTGCACGGCAAGCGCCGCGCAGTGCTCCGCATCGACGACCGCGCCGCTCGCCACGGTGCCTTGCACGATCCGGCCCAGCAATTCCTTCGAGAGATCGGCGATCTCGTGATCCCGTTCCGTCATGATGTCCCTCCTGCGCGTCGACCGATCGCATCGATGCGCTCACTTCCCCTGCCCGTTCAGCGCCCTTTCGCCCGCACGACGATCTGCGCCTGCGTGTCGCGTTCGATGCGCTCGAGCGACGCGCGCAGCGCCGTGAATTCGTCCGGCGTACACACCTGGCGGCCGAAATTCGCCGTCATCCGCCGCGTGACCTGCACGACACGCGCGGCGTCGTCGAAAACGTAATGCGACGTGAAGTCGACGAAGCGGTCGTGCACGGCCGTATCGGCCGGCAGGTCGGTCACCGCGACGTCGGCCGGCAGCGCGATCTCGCCGGTTTCGTCGAACGTGCCGCCGATGCAGCCCCACGGCTGCGTGCGCACGGGTTCGGCCAGCCAGCCTTCAACCTGCGTCGCGATGCCGCCCGTCAGGCTCGACAGCGCGGGTAACGCGGTCGTGCCGTCGGGCCACACGAAATGGTCGAGCGTGCCCGACATCGTCACGTCGAATGGCCCGTCGGTCACGTGCCGGTCGCTGGTCGACAGTTGCGCGCGGCCGCGCAAGCCGCTTTGCCGCAGACGGTTGTTCGCGAGCTGCGCGATGAGGTCGGGCGTCGCGCGGCGAAACAGGTTGCGTTCGAGTTCGGCCGTCCAGCCGTCGTCCTCGATGTACGCATGAAAACGCGTGGCCCCCGGCCCGGCGGCATCGATCTCGACCCGCGCGATGCGCCCGCGCGGCTGCGTGGCCGGCGTGCGCGACAGTACGCCCGTGTCGACGAGCAGCGCGGGACGGTCCATCACGATCGGCGGCAGATAACCGAACGCGATGCCGGCCGTCGTCGTGTCCGCGTAGAGCGCGAGATCGGGCAGCCACATGATCGCGTGATTGATCGCACCGCCGCCGTAGCCGGGCACCGACGGCAGCGTGTAGACGGACCCGAGATTGAGCAGCACCGGCTCGCTGCGGATGCCGACCGCCGCGAGCAGCGCGCCGAACAACGCGACATGATCCTTGCAGTCGCCGTAGCGGTTGCGCAGGATGTCCGTCACGCGATGCGGCGCGGCGGCCGTTTCACCGAGAAACAACCCGACGTAGCGAATGTTCGCCTGCACCCAGTCGTACAGGATGCGCGCCTTGTCGCGCGGATCGGCAACGCCCGCGGTGAGTGCGCGCGCCAGCCGCTCGACGGCCGGATCGTCCGCGGCCGGATCGACGGCCGCGTTGCGGTAGCGCGCGGCGAACGCCGCGTAGTCGGGCAGCGTCGACACGACGAGCCGGTCGCCGTAGGTCGGGTAGCCGACCGCGCCGCTCTCGATGCGGTCGTACGGGCCGTGCCGGTAGTCGAACGCGTAGCGTGTGCGGCCGTTCGCGGTGACCGGCGGCAGCGCGACGTAGCCGCGCGCATCCGCGTACAGCGGCATGTCGGCCGGCACGTCGAAGATCAGCCGCTGGCTGTCGACCGGCTCGCGCGACGGCTCGACCGTGTAGCCGAAGTAGCCGCGGTTGACCGGCTTCGTGCGGGTCTTGCGGAACGCCACGCGCGTGCTCGACCCGGCTTCGACGCCGGGAAATACGACGGTGCGCAACAGCCCGTCCTGGAACGTCGGCGCGCCGGCCGAGCGCGGCTCCTGCACGTCGCGGATGCCGCCCGCGTCGACCGGATGCGCGACACCGTCGCGGTCGATCGTCTCGGCGGCGAGCAGGTCCACCTTCTCGAGGTTCTTGTCGAACCACACGTAGCGCTGCGCGATTGCATCGATACCGCTCGCGTTGTTCGCGCGCAGCGTCGAATCGTCGTGCTCGTCGAGCGAACCGTCGTGCTGGATCACGAATTCGTGGACATCGCTGACGACCGTGACGGGCGCGTCGCTGCCGGTGTCGCGCGTATCGGCCACAGCCGCTCCCGCGCCAAATGCAACCGCGCAGATCAGCAGGCAGCCAGTCCATCGGGAAGAAAAATGCACCACGTCGAAGCTCTCCGCGCGTTCGCGGCTGGACGCCTGGGCCACGCACCGGTGCGGGGACATGCCACACGTGACGCGCACATGACAGGCCCCGCGCCGCCTGCCCGTCGTGCGACCCAGTGTGGGTGACGTGCCGCCGAGCGTCAAGCCGTCCGGCCGGAAGCCGTCACGCGCCGCATCCGGCCGGACACGGCGACACTCCACGCCGCTCGGCCCCCGAATATCGCCGCCCGACAACCGCTTCCGCGTACGAGCGGCATTTGTATCATGTCGTGATATATAATCGATTCAGGAACATCCGGCGTACGACGTCGGCTGCGCAGGCGAAGCACAGCCAAACGCGACCCGCCGACATGGGAAGGAGACATCATGCTGATCAACAACGATTTCGAAATCGGGTACCTCGTGATCGCGTTCGCGCTGCTGGGCGTGATCCTGTTCGGCGCGCTGCTGACGGCGCTGCATCTCGAACGGTGGCACCCGAAACTGATCGGCGCCGCACTCGGCGCGCTGCTCGGCATCGTGCTGATCGAAGCGATGCCGATGCTCACGTGACCACGCCCCGGCGCCCATTCGTCCGATCACGCACCACGCGGGGTCGGAACGGCCGGCGCCCGGCGCGGAGACCGTCATGGCGTCGCCGCTCTGCCTGACCTATCGCCAGTGCGCGATCCGCGCGGTTGCGCTCGTCGACCCGATGGCCGGCGAAGGGCTCGAGCTCGGCGCGCTGTACCAGCCGCTCGCCGTTGTGTACTGGCGCGATGCGCGCGGCTGTCACGAAACGCATCTGCTCGATCCGAAGCATCACGTGTTTCGCAACGACTCGGACGCGCTCCGGATTTCGATCGCGCTGGCCAAGCGCTTCATCGACGCGCAGCTCGCCGGCGCCTGCACGCCCGCCGGCTGACGGCCGGTTGCGCATCCCTCGTCCCCCATCCTGCCCGGAGGCGACATGGAAAACGGTATCGTCCAGACCCTCGTGCTGCTCGCGGTCCTCGTGTTCGCGGTGCTGTTCTTCGCGGCCCAACGCGGCCGCGACCGCACGCGCGACAGATTGCTGCACAGGTCCGCGCGGCGCTCGTCGCGCTCGCATACGCATCATCATTCGTAATCGCGCCGGCGATCCCGCCACGCAAAAAAAATCGGCCGACGGCACACGCGTCTTTCGACACGAAGCCGCCGGCCTTCCAGCGGAGGTCCGGTACCGCAGGCGGCACGCGCGCTGCGCGCCTACACGCCCCACATCACGTGCCGGCCCTGTTCGCGGGCCGCACGCATCATGTCCAGCAGCGGCCACGCGCGCTGCGCGAGCCCGCCCGCATGCGGCGACACGTCGTCGCGCAGCGCCTGCGTCGAATGCTCGTGTGCGCGTTCGCGCGCCGCATCGTCCCTGATGGCCTGTTCGAGCCGTGCGATCGCCCCAGGCAGTTCGTCGGTGGAAATCACGCCACGGACGTCGAGCCCCTTGCCGACCAGCCCGAGCAGATACTGCGCCAGATCGCGCAACATCACGATGTCGGGTGCGGCGGAAGAGCGAAACGTGATCAGCATCGTCATTTCCCCTTGTCGTGGCCGCGAACCGTACGGCGCATCGTGCCGCCGGTCGCGGCGAGGCCCCGTGGCCATCCCGCTGCGCGTGAGCGCCGCCCGTTCTTCTGAACCGGACGTTCGCCCCGCACGATGCGCGTCGCGCGGCCGGATTCGTGTGTGGCGTGGAGGCTGGATGACGCGAAGGCCTGCCTTGATTTTATATCACATTGTGATGTATTCAAGCATACGGACCCTGAATGCCTGCAATCTTGCGGCAGGTTCACCGATGGGTACGGCACGCGCCATGCGATGCGCGCCGCTTCGCTCCGTTACTTGCAGTCGCCCACGCGCTTGCCGCGCCACGTCCACGCGAGCGTGTACGCGCCGGCCTGCGCGTGCTGCCCGTGCAATTGCCCCTTCAGGTCGTAGCTCGTCGGCGTGACGGCGCCCGTCACCGTGCCGTTGCCGCGCCCCTGTTCGTTCGCGCAGGACAGTGCGACCTTCAGCGTCGTGCCCGCGTAGTCCCAGTTCGTGATCGTGCAGCGGACGTTATCGCGCTGCAGGCGGGCGGCCATCGTCTTGCGCAGGTTCTTCGCGTCCGCGTCGCTCAGGCACTGGTCCGGCATCGGATCGGTGCCTTGCGGCAACGGCTTGCCGTTCAGCGTGTACTCGGTGTCGTCGTGCCAGATGCCCGGCGATACGGTCTGCGCAAGGGACGAGATGGCGAAGCCGGCGAGCACGGCGGCGGACAACGCGTGCGGGCCGTGGCGCAGGAAACGGGTGGCAGTCGTGGCGACGATCGTCATGAAGTCTCCCGGAAAGGATTTGTTGTTGATTCGAAGCGCGCGAATCTTATCAAATCTTTCCGGCGAAACCGGAGCATTGTTTCCTATTGCTTACGATCTGACGCGACACGTCAGATTGAATCGTTTTCATCGACCGGAGGAGCCGTTTCACGCGCCCGCTACCCGACGTTCATCGGCAACAACACCATCTGCTTGCCCTCGACGTGCAGGCGTGCCTGCAGCTCGACGGGCGTCTGGTTGTGCAGCCAGGCCGTGAGGAAATTCACGCGCCGGAAGATCAGCTTGCTCGCGAAGCACACGGCGTTCGGGTACTCGTCGAGCGTCGACGACGCGAGGTTCATGAACTCGACGACGGGGTTCGTGCCGAACGCGATCCGGTAGTCGGCCGCGATGCCGCTGCGACGGCAGTGCGCGACGTAGTAGTCCAGCGCTTCGGTGATCGAGTGACGCAGCCGTTCGAGATGTTCGTGCCCGTCGTATGCCTTCGCATCGACCTCGCCGACCGCGAGGAAGATCACGTTGCGGAAGTGCCCGGGAAACAGCCGGTTGACCCACAGCAGCGCGTGCATGCTCGCGCCGCGATGCTTGCCGACCAGCAGCACGGCCGTCGGTTGCGACGGATCGGGCTTGCCCGGCGCGGTCGCCTCGTCGACTTCGGGCGGCTTGCCGGAGAACAACGCATCTTCCTTCGCGAGCTGCGCACGCGTATACGCATAGTGGCGGTTGATCATGAAGCACAGCGCGATCACCGCGCTCGTCACGAGCACCGTGAGCCAGCCGCCCGCCGTGAACTTCTCGATCAGCGTGATGACGAGCACGGTGGCCGTCACGCTCAGCCCGAGCGCCGACAGGAAGAAGTGCTTGAACCAGCCCTGCTGGCTGCGATGATGCCACCAGTACGTGCACAGCCCGAGCAGCGACATGCTGAACGTGAGGAACACGTTGATGCTGTACAGCACGACGAGCACGTCGACGTTGCCGTGCGTCCACAAGAGGATCAGCAGGCTCGACAGCCCGACGACGATGATGCCGTTCTGCCGCACGAGGCGCCCCGACAGGTCGCGGAAATGGCGCGGCACCCACGAATCCGACGCCATGTTCGACAGCACGGCCGGGCCGTCGAGGAAGCCCGTCTGCGCGCCGACCAGCAGCAGCCCGGCCTCGAACGCGAGCACGGCCGCGAGCAATGCGTGGCGCGCGAACGCCGAGCCGAGCCCAAGATGGTCGATCACGCTGCCGAACACGACTGCGTTGAGCGTCTCGCCGTCGACGGGCTTCGCGTGCCACAGCATGTACAGCAGGATGATGCCGCCGGCCGTGAACGCGAGCGACGTCGACATGTACCACATCGTCACCTTGCCGTTCGGCACGCGCGGATCGGCGAGCATGTTCACGTTGTTCGACACGGCCTCGAGGCCGGTATACGTGCCGCCGCCGAGCGAGAACGCGCGCATCAGCAACGCGAGCAGCACGAACAGGCCGAGCGACTGCGACATGCCGTGCGCTTCGTGCACCGCATCGGGCACCACCATCGCGAGGCTGCCGCCGTGCACGGCGACGCCGTACACGATCAGCCCGAAGTGCAGGATCACGAAGCCGATGAAGATCGGCAGCAGCACCATGATCGATTCGCGCATCCCGCGGAAATTGAGCCCCGTCATCATCAGGATCAGCACGATCTCGGTCGTGAGCTTGAACGCCTGCGCGCTGACCGGCAGCAGGCTGAAGAACGCATCGACACCGCTCGCGAGCGACGTCGCGACGGTCAGCACGTAGTCGACCAGCAGCGCCGCGCCCGATACCAGCCCCGGCTTCGACCCGAGCAGCGACGTCGCGACCCGGTAGCCGCCGCCGCCGGTCGGGAACAGCTCGATCACCTGGTTGTAGCCGAGCGCGATGATGAACACGGTCGCCGCCGTCGCGAGGGCGAGGAACAGCGCGAGCGCGTGGTGCTGGCCGAGCGCGAGAAACGCCTCCTCCGGGCCGTAGCACGACGACGACAGCCCGTCGGCGCCGAGCCCGACCCAGGCGAGCAGCGGCGTGACGGCGATCGCATGCCTCGTGCGCGGATCGAGCGGGTCGAGCGGCTTTCCGACGAGCAACTGCCACACCTTCTGGAATGCGGTCACGATTCCTCCGGAACGCACGACGCCTCGGCGACACTCCTCTAAAACTAAATGAGTTCCGGGACAACTTCCAGTCGGCGTATTCCATAGGGCGCGTCGCGCGCGGGGTTGCTTTCAACATGCCGACGCGTTGCAGACAGTCGCAATACAACCCTGCGAGCCGGACTCGCGTCAGCCGGCCTCGCCCAACGCGCGGGCGAGCAGGCGCGACACGCCGACGAAGGCCGGATGCGGCGCGGTGATCACGAAGGTCGGAATCTTCGCAAGATAACCGGCAAAGCGGCCCTTCGCCTCGAAGCGGGCTCGAAATGGCGATGCATCGAACAATACCCCGAGGCGCGGCACGACGCCCCCGCCGATATGGATGCCGCCGGTCGCGCCGAGCGTCAGCGCCAGATTGCCCGCGAACGTGCCGAGCATCCCGCAGAAGCAATCCAGGGTCGCCATGCAGCGTGCGTCGCCGGCGAGCGCGCGATCGATGATCGCGGCCGTATCGGCTGCGTCGGCCCGTGGCGCGTCGCAGCCATCGCGCGCAGCGAGCGCCGCGTGAATCACCGCGATGCCGGGCCCCGCGACCAGCCGCTCGAACGACACGTGCGGCCAGCGCGCCCGCGCGTACTGCAGCACGTCGGCCTCGCGTGCATCGGCGGGCGCGAACGACACATGCCCGCCCTCGCCGGACAACGGCACCCATCCATCGCCCGCGCGCACGAGCGCCGAGACGCCCAGCCCCGTTCCCGCGCCGAGCACGCCGATCGTACCCGCGGGCGCCGCGTGCCCGCCGCCGACCTGCCGCCGTTGTCCCGCTGGCAGATGCGGCACGGCCATCGCCAGCGCCGCGAAGTCGTTGAAGACATGCAGCGTGTCGAATCCGAGCGCGCGGCGCGTCGCGTCGATCGAGAAGCGCCAGTCATGATTGGTCATGCTGACCATGTCGCCGTCCACGGGATTGGCGATCGCGATCGCCGCGTTCCGCACCCGTGCGCCGCCCATGTCGCGCAGGAACGCGCGCACCGCATCGTCCATGCCGGCATGGGCGCTGCATCGATAGACGCGCACGTCGCCGATTCCGCCGAGCGCGGTCTCCAGCGCGAAGCGCGCATGCGTGCCGCCGATGTCCGCCAGCAAGCGGGGTTCGCCGGCGCGCACGCCGCGCGGCGCGACCGGGTCCCCGTTGAGGGTTGCTACGCTCATCCCATCTCCCGAATTGTCATCGTGTGTCGATCGCAACGGTCATGGCACCTCCACGCCGCGCGCCGCGTCCAGCAGTTCGAACCAGTGCTCGCGCCCGAGCGCGATGCCGGTCGCCGCTACCGCTTCGCGCAGCGCCGCGATCCGGCTCGACCCGACGATCGGCAGCGGCCGGCACGGCAGCGCGAGCAGCCACGCGAACAGCACCGTCGTCGCGGGTACGCCGAGCGCATCGCCGATCCGCGCCGCGCGCTCGCGCACCCGCGTCGCGGCAGGCGACGCCTCCGTCAGCAGCCGTCCGCCCGCGAGCGGCGACCACAGCATCGGGGGACAGCGCCAGCGCTGCGCCTGGTCGAACGTGCCGTCGTCGAGCGGCGCGAGATGCAGTAGCGAGCATTCGACCTGGTTCGTCGCGAGCGACATGCCGTGCGCCGCCATGCGGTCCTGCAGCAACGCAGCCTGCGCCGGCGTAAAGTTCGATACCCCGAACGCCCTCACCTTGCCGTCCCGCCGAAGCGCGGCGAAGGTCGCGGCGACTTCGTCGGCATCCATCAGCGGATCGGGACGATGCAGCAGCAACAGATCGAGCCGGTCGGTACGCAGCGCGCGCAGCGACTGCTCGACCGACGCGACGACATGCGCGGCGCGCGTGTCGTAGTGCTTGATGCCGTGCGCGGGCCGACGCGCGGACACGAGCCGGATCCCGCACTTCGTGATGATCTGCATCCGTTCGCGCAAGTGCGGCGCATCGGCCAGCACGTCGCCGAACAGGCCCTCGGCCATGTAGTCGCCATAGATGTCCGCATGGTCGAAGCTCGTCACGCCGAGTTCCAGCGCCGCCTCGATCAGCTCACGTCGCGCGCGGACCGACAACGCCCAGTCACCGATCCGCCACATCCCGAACACGATGCGCGAGAACGGCACGGCATCGGCCCCCATCGATATCGTCGTACAGCGTTCCGTCATCGCGCTCACCACCACCATTCGACTTGCGCGCCGACGGTCGAGCCCGTGCGCGACGTGCCGAAGATGCCCGTCGTCGACAGCGGATCGCCGGGCGCCGCCGCATCCTGCGCGGCCTGGTTCCAGCGCGCATACGTGTAGAACACGCGGAATTCCGGCCGCGACCAGAACGAGCGGTCCATCGCAAGCGTCAGCGCGACGCTCGCCTTCAGCAGCGTGCGCGTCGGGCCGCCGGACGGCGTTACGCGATCGTGCCCGAGGTCGCCCTGCAGCTTGATGTGCTGCGTGAACGCGTATACCGGCCGCACGCCCATCGATATCCAGGTCTGCGACCCGCCCGACGGCGCGATGTCGCGCTGGTAGATGCCGACCACCTGTCCGCTGAAGTCGCGCGTGGCCTGCCAGTCGAACGCGTCGAGTACGCGGACACTCTTGTAGCGGTTGTCGTTGGTCAGCGTTCCCGTGTAGCCCAGGCCCGTGCCCGGACCGACGCCGTACTGGAACGCGAGCTTGTTCTTGCCGCCGAGCAGGTTGGTCTGTATGTGCTGAACCGTGAACGACCAGCCGCCGTGCGCGTCCTGCAGCACGCCGCTCGTGTTCAGCACCGGCGCGCGGGCCGGGATGTACGACAGCCCGAACTGCAGTTCGCCGCCGGGGTTCGGGCGTACGCCCGACAGCTGCAGGTCGTGGCGCGTCGCGTAGTTGGGCTGGTCGATGTAATCCTCGCGGAACAACGCATAGCTGAGCTTCAGGCCGCCGCCGATCGGCACGTTCTCGATGCCCGCGCCGAGGCCGCTCGGGTTCCAGTAATAGAAGTCGTTCATGTGGACGTCGTTGCGCCGGTAGTAGATGCGCCCGAACCAGATCCGCATGTCGTCGAGCCCCGGAAGGTTCGTGAGCTGCACGTACGACTGCGGCAGGCGCACGCGGCCGTGATCGCCATTGAAGGTCGGCGCGCGATCGAGATCGTTGACGAGGCTCGCCATCCCCACCGCCGACAGCTGCATGCCGTTCGAGAACTTGTACAGCGTCTGGTCGATCTCCAGCTCGCTGTAAACCTGGCATTCGTTGCCGAGCCGGTATTTGCTCTGCGCACCCGGCAACTGGAAGCAGGCCTGCGAATGGCTGTCGCTGGTCCCGACACCGGCCCGCAGGTAGCCGTGAAACTGCGTCCACGGCGTCAGCTGGTTCCAGGCCGACGACGGCGTCGGCGTCGCCACGTTGGCGGGGCTCGTGTCGGCCGGTACGACGCCGGTGGCCTGCGAGAGGCCGCCCGGTGCGCTGTCCGCGGCGAGGGTCGTCGCCGGATCCGGCGCCGCGTGCAGCGCGGCCGATGCGACCGCGAGCGAGAAAGCGGCGGCGAGCCGCGTGAGCCTGAACGGGGTGCGTGCCGGGCCGCGCGCGACGCGGCCTGCTTCGTCGATCATGAACGTGTCTCCAAACGTTGTCAGTGCGTCGCGTGCGATGCGCGGCGTCATCGAATAGGTGTATGTGCTGCGTCGTCCGTCATGCTGCCGACGGGCCGGCGTGGCGGACGCTCCGCGCGCCGGCCCGGTACGAATCCAACCCGCGACGTCAGCCCGCGACGTCGAGGTCCACTACCGGCGACGCGTCGACGGCCGCCGGTCCCGGCGCGTGAATGCGGATCGGCTCGCCCGCGGCCGCGCTCGCATAGATCGCGTCGAGAATTTCCATCACGATCAGACCTTCTTCACCGGGGGCGGGATGCGGGACGTCGCACAGGATCGCTTCCGCGTAGTCGTACATCGCGGAATGCGCGCCCTCCGCGGGCGGATTCAGCCGCATGTCGAACTGCGCGCCGTTCTGCTCGATGAACACGTGCGCGTCGAACGTGTAGCCCTCGTTCAGGTTCTTCTGCAGCAGCCCCGCACGCGTGCCGAGCAGACGCGTTTCCATCAGCTCCGCTTCCTGGATGTTGGTCGCCCACGATGCCTCGAGCGCGAGCGTCGCGCCGTTGTCGAAACGGATCAGCGCGGCGGCGAGATCCTCGACGTCGAACGTCTTGCCCGCACGCGCCGCCAGTTCGCGCGCGATCGGATCGTAGGTGCTGCCCATCACCCACACGGGTTTCGGATAGCCCATCAGCCACAGCGCGAGATCGAGACGATGCACGCCGAGATCGATCAGCGGCCCGCCGCCCGCCAGCGCCTTCGTGCCGAACCAGCCGCCGAATCCGGGCATCCCGCGCCGGCGATGCCAGACCGTGCGCCCGAAATAGAAATCGCCGAACAGGCCGCTGTCGACCTGCGCCTTCAGCGCGCGCGACTGCGCGCTGAAGCGGTACGAGAAATTGATCATCAGCCGCTTGCCGGCGCGATGCGCGGCGATCAGCATGTCACGCCCCTCGTCCGCGTTCATCGCCATCGGTTTCTCGCACAGCACGTGGCAGCCGGCGTCGAACGCGGCGAGCGTCAGCTCGCGATGGAACTTGTTCGGCGTGCACACGCTGACGACGTCCAGTTTCTCCGCCGCGAACATCGCGTCGGCCGACGCGTAGCGCGCATCGATGCCGAGCGCGTCGCCGACCTTCGCGAGCCGCTTCGCATCGGGGTCGGCAATCGCAACCACGTCGACATCGGGATGCTCGCGCCAGCCTTCGATATGCTTGCGGCCGATCCCGAGCCCGATCACGCCCACGCGCAGGCGACGGCCGCGCGCAATCGCCGCCGCTTCCGGCAGTTCCACCTTGTAGTCGTCGTTCATGCGAGGTCTCCGGCGGTCTGCTGGATACCGACGTGCGCGAATTGCCCGCTCTTCTCGCTGAGCGTCTCGAGCGGCGGCGAGTTCGGGCAGCGGTCGGCCAGGTTCACGCGCGGCGCGGCCCACTGCACCGCGTTCGCGATCACACGCTGCACGTTGCGGTCGTGATAGGTCGGGTAGGCTTCGTGCCCGGGGCGGAAATAGAAGATCCGGCCGTGACCGCGCTCCCAGCAGCAGCCCGAACGGAACACCTCGCCGCCCTCGAACCACGAGATGAACACGGTGCTGTCCGGCTGCGGGATGTCGAAACGCTCGCCGTACATTTCCTCGTGCTGCAGCTCGAAGTACTCGCCGAGCCCGGCCGCGATCGGATGCGACGGCTCGACGACCCACAGCCGTTCCTTCTCCGCTGCCTCGCGCCACTTCAGCGAGCAGTTCGTGCCGAGCAGGCGGCGGAAGATCTTCGAGAAGTGCCCGGAATGCAGCACGATCAGGCCCATCCCTTCGAGCACGCGGCGCTGCACGCGCTCGACGATCTCGTCGGAGACTTTCGCGTGCGCCTTGTGCCCCCACCAGATCAGCACGTCGCACGCGGCAAGCCGCGCTTCGCTGAGGCCGTGCTCGGGCTCGTCGAGCGTCGCGGTGCCGATCTCGAGCGGCAATGCACCGTGGCCGAGCGCCGGCGTCTCGGCAAGCGCGCTGGCGATCACCCGGTGCAGGCCGTCGGGATAGATCGCGCGCACACCCGCGTTCTCCCGTTCGTGCTCGAACTCGTTCCATACGATCACTGAAAGTTTTTTATTTAGCATGACTATCCTTTATCGATGATTTGGCGCCAATTCGACAGCGGCCATGCGCCCTGACCGCCTGAAACCTGTGGCCGGATGTTCCGGGTGCCGCGCGCCGCTCAGGCGATCGCGAGCGCCGGTGCGGCAGGCTCGCGCGGCGTGCGTACCGCCGCGCGTCCGTCCGGATGAAACAGATGCGACGCGGCGGCCGGCAGATCGACGCGCAGGCGCTCGCCGACCCGCGCGCCGGCGGCATCGGTCTTCGCGACGATCGGCTGGTCGCACAGCGGCGTGTCGAGATACAGATAGGTGTGTTCGCCCATCTGCTCGACGTGCGCGACCTGACCCGCCACGGCGCCGGTACCGACCCGTACGTGTTCGGGGCGGATGCCGAGGGTCACGCCGGCGCCCGTCTCGAGGCCGTCGCCGGACACGTCGGCGCCGAGCGGATGGCCGCGGACCAGCACGCGAACCTCGCCGCTGCCGGCCGCCGCGACGCTTGCCGGCAGGAAGTTCATCGCGGGCGAGCCGATGAATCCGGCGACGAACTGGCTCGCCGGACGGTGATACAGGTCGAGCGGCGTGCCGATCTGCGCGACGCTGGCGATCCCGCTGCGCCCTTCGAGCGGCCGCAGCAGCACGATCTTGTCGGCGAGCGTCATCGCCTCGACCTGGTCGTGCGTCACGTAGATCATGCTGGTGCTGTCGAGGCTGCGGTGCAGCTTCGCGATCTCGACACGCGTCTTCACGCGCAGCGCCGCATCGAGGTTCGACAGCGGCTCGTCAAACAGGAACACTTTCGGCTTGCGGACGATCGCCCGGCCGATCGCGACGCGCTGCCGCTGGCCGCCGGACAGTGCGCCGGGCTTGCGTTCGAGCAGCTCGCCGAGGCGCAGCGATTCGGAAGCGAGCCGCACCCGCCGGTCGATCTCGTCTTTCGGCAAGCGCAGGTGACGCAGGCCGAAGGCCATGTTTTCGTAGACGGACATGTGCGGATAGAGCGCATAGCTCTGGAACACCATCGCGATGTCGCGCTGCGCGGGCGCAAACGTGTTGACGCAGCGGCCGTCGATCCATACGTCGCCCGCGCTCTGTTCCTCGAGACCGGCGACGATCCGCAGCAACGTGGACTTGCCGCAGCCCGACGGGCCGATGAAGACGCAGAACTCGCCCGGCTCGACCGTGAGATTCACGTCGCTGAGGATGGGGGTCGTGCCGAACTGCTTGCGAAGACCGCTCAACTTGATCTGACTCATGTTTTCCCTCTTGATCCTGTTCGGGCCGAGACGCGTCAACCCTTGACCGCACCGGCAGTCAGGCCGGAGACGATTTGCCGCTGAAACACCAGCACCAGCAGCACGAGCGGCACGGTGACGATGACCGACGCGGCCATGATGGTTCCCCACGGCAACTCGTAGCTGCTCGCGCCCGAGATCATCGTGATCGCGACGGGCACCGTGCGCTGGCTCGACGAGATCATGAAGGTCAGCGCGAACAGGAACTCGTTCCAGGCCGACACGAACGCGAGCAGCGACGTCGCGGCCAGTGCCGGCCGCAGCAGCGGCATGAAGATCCGGAAGATCAGCGTGAACACGCCGACGCCGTCGACGAGCGCCGCCTCCTCCAGCTCGCGTGGCAACTCGCGCATGAACGTGACGAGAATCCAGATCGTGAACGGCAGCGTGAAGATCAGGTCGGACAGTACGAGCGCGCCGAGGTGGTCGTACAGGCCAAGCGAGCGGACCAGCTCGAACAGGCCCGACAGGATCGCGACCTGCGGAAACATCGACACGCCGAGAATGCACATCATCAGCACGCCGCGCCCGCGGAACGACACGCGGCCGAGCGCATACGCGGCGAGCACCGACACGGCGAGCGACAGCGCGACCGCCCCGCCCGCGACGAGCGCCGAATTCAGCAGGTACGCGCCGAACGGCTGGTCGCGAAACAACTGGCGATAGTTGTCGAGCGACGGGCTCGCCGGGAACAGCGACGTGTCGAACAGTGCATCGCCATGCTTGATCGACGTACCGATCATGTAGACGAACGGGAACAGCGCGATCACCAGCACGAGCGCCGACAGCAGCCCGTGAATCGCGATATCGAGCGGATGCTTCTTCACGTCAAGCCTCCTGCATCCGGCGGCGGCTGACCGCCATGTAGCCGATGGTGAACAGCACGATCGTGACGAACAGCAACATCGCCGACGCCGACCCGAACCCGACCTGCTGGAAATCGATCAGCTGTTCGCGCACATAGATCGACATGCTTTTCGTGATCCGGCTGTTCGACGTCATCACATAGATCAGGTCGAACACGCGCAACGCGTCGAGCGAGCGGAAAATCATCGCGACCAGCACGCCCGGCAGGATCAGCGGCAGCGTCACCGAGCGGAACACGCGCCAGCGCGGCACGCCGTCGACACGCGCGGCCTCGTAGCAATCGCGCGGCACGGTCTGCAGCGCGGCGAGCATCAGCAGCGCCATGAACGGTGTGGTCTTCCACACATCGACGAGCACGATGGTCGGGAAGACGAGGCGCGCATCGGCGGTAAAAGCGAGCGGCTCCTGGATCGCGCCGATCGACATCAGCATCGCATTGACGATCCCGAACTGGTCGTTGAGCATCCAGCTCCAGATCTTCGCCGACACGACGGTCGGGATCGCCCACGGCACGAGCACGGCCGCGCGCAGCAGCGTCCGCAGCCGCGACGGCACGTCCAGCAGCAGCGCGACGCCGAGGCCGGTGGCCGTCTCGAGCACGACCGACACGACGGCGAACAGCACGGTATTGCCGACGGCCTGCCACCACGCCGGGTCGCGCAGCACGCCCGCTGCGCCGAGATAGTTGTCGAGGCCGACGAAATGACGCTGCGACAGGTCGGACAGTTGCGCGTCGGTCAGGCTGAACCACGCCGTGCGCAGCAACGGCCAGCCGGCAATGGCCGCCAGCGTGAGCAACGCGGGCGCCACCAGCAGCCACGCCTGGCGCCGGCGTGCGCGGGCAAGCCCGGCCCGGGCCCGCACGGGTGCCTGCACGAATGCAGGAGTGCTACTCATTTCGATGCTTCCGGTTCTCATTCGATGTCTCCTGTCAGGCCGGCGCCCTGCGGAAGCCGGCCCGATCGATCAATCGCGCGCCGCGGCGCTCAGTGCCAGCTGCCGCCCGGCGCGAGCCGGTTGAGCGTGGCGGCGAGCCGCGCGAGCGCGCCCGCCGCGGTGTCGCTACCGGCGAGCACGTCGTGCGCGGCATTCCAGAACTGGTTGCTGACCTGGTTGTACTTCGCGCCGGTCACGGTCGACGGCCGCGCGACCGCCGTGCTGAAGGTCGGCAGCAGATCGGCCATGAACGGGTTGGCCTGCAGGATGTCCTTGTCCCGGTAGAGCGCCGGCATCGTCGGGTTGTACGACCCCTGGATCGCCCGCAGCTTCTGCACGTCCGCGCTCGCCATGTACATCACGAGATCGGCGGCCAGTTTCGGGTTCGGCGAGTAGCGCGACACGGCGAGCTGCCATCCGCCCAGCGCGGCGGCCGGGCGGCCGTCGGCGCCGCCCTTCGGCAGCGGCGCGATGCCGACCTTGCCCTTGATAGGGCTGCCCGCGCGATTCGCGATCGCCCATGCGTACGGCCAGTTGCGCATGAACACCGCGTTGCCGGCCTGGAACACGCCGCGGGCTTCCTCCTCGCCGTAGTTCAGCACGGCCTTCGGGCTGATCGTGCCGACCCATTTCGCCGACTGCTCGAGCGCCTTGATCGCACCCGGGTTGTCGATCGTCACGCGGCCCTTGTCGTCGACCACCGTGCCGCCGTTGTAGCTGCTGACCCATTCGAGCGCATCGCAGGTCAGCCCTTCGTATGCGCGCCCTTGCCACACGTAGCCCCAGACCTTCTCGTTGCCGGCGGCGCGCTCGCCCGACTGGATCTTGCGCGCGGTGGCATCGAGTTCCTCCCACGTGGCGGGCACTTTCACGCGGTACTTGTCGAGCAGGTCCTTGCGGTAGTAAAGCAGCCCCGTATCGATGAACCACGGCATCGCGACCAGCTTGCCGTTCACCGTATCGTTCGCGACGATGCTCGGGAACGACTGGCTTTCCAGCCCCTTGCTGTACGGCTTCAGGTCGATCAGGTGGTTCGCGAGGATGCCCGGCCAGACCGTGTCGATCTGCATCACGTCGATCTTGTCGGAGCCGCCGCCGAGCAGTTGCTGATAGAGCGCCAGCGTTTCGCTCGAGTTATTGGGCATGCTGATGAACTCGACCTCGTTGCCGGTCTTCTCGGCCCACCGCTTCGCCGAGACCTGGCAAATGTCCTGGTCGACGCCGGCTGCGCCGCATGCGATCCGCAGCGTCGCCGCACCGGCGCTGGCGGCCGTGGCGGCCGTCATCGCGAGCGCCATCGTCAGCAAACCTGCCTTGAGCTTCATCATTCGGTGTCTCCAGTTTTTTTCGAATCGTTCGAATCGTGCGCCGCGGTGTCGCAAGCGCGTCGCCGGGTGCCGTGGGTCTATGAGACTCCAGTCCGGTTAATCGAAAATTTCGGAAACGCGCCGCGCCATTAACAATCGAAACAATCGCCGTCGCGCGTCAGCCCAGCAGCGCGGCGAGCGCCGCCAGATCGAACGGCTTCGGCACGAACGGCAGGTCGGCGCGCCAGTCGGGATGGGTCTGATGAATCTCGGGCGGCAGGCCCGAGGTGAGCGCGACGCGCTGCGCCGGCCAGCGCTCGGCGAGCCGCGCCGCGAACGCGATGCCGCTGCCGCCCGCGCCGAGCGAGATGTCCGACAGCACGAGCGTGACGGGGCCGTGCTCGGCCAGCCAGCGCAATGCCGCGTCGCCGGTCGCCACTGCGTCGGCCCGCGCGCCGAGCGCCGCGAACTGGCTGAGCGCCGTGTCGCGCACCTCCGGATCATCGTCGACCACGAGCACACGGGCACCGGCCTGCCCGGTAACGGGCGCGGCCACCGTGACGGCCGGCGCGGCGCGCCGTTCGGGCGGCGCGCTCTCGGGCAGCCACAGCTCCACGCGCGTGCCCTGGCCGACCTCGCTGTGGATGCGCAGATCGCCGCCGCTCTGGCGCACGAAGCCGTAGACGCTGCTGAGCCCGAGCCCACTCCCCTCGCCGGCCGCCTTGGTCGTGAAAAACGGCTCGATTACCTTGTCGAGCAGCACCGGGGCGATCCCGCAACCCGTGTCGGTGACGCTCAGCACGATCGCGTGCGGCGCGGACGCACCGTCGGAAGCCGGTGCGCGGCGCGCGGCCAGTGCCAGCGTCCCGCCGTCCGGCATCGCGGCGGCGCTGTTGAGCGCCAGGTTGAGGACGGCGTTCTCGAGCTGGCCGCGGTCGACGTTCACCCACATCGCGTCGGTGGCCGGCTCCAGCACGACGGCCACCCGCTGGCCCGCCGAGTATTCGACGAGATCGAGCATCTCCGCGAGCATCGCCCTGACCGACACGCGTTCGGCCTGCAGCGGCTGGCGCCGCGCGAA
Organism: Burkholderia cepacia complex sp. TUM26381; assembly: GCF_057439935.1. Lineage (NCBI taxonomy): Bacteria > Pseudomonadati > Pseudomonadota > Betaproteobacteria > Burkholderiales > Burkholderiaceae > Burkholderia > Burkholderia cepacia complex sp. TUM26381. Next base: position 2,817,838 of record NZ_CM172007.1, read on the forward strand.
CGCGAGCAGCCGCCGCGTGAGCCGCGACGCGCGTTCGGCCGCGCGGCGCGCCCGCTCGGCCATCGTCTGCGCATCCTGCTGGCCGTCGAGCCGCGGCAGCAGCAGTTCGAGGTTGCCGAGTATCGCGACCAGGAAGTTGTTGAAATCGTGCGCGACGCCGCCCGTCAACTGGCCGAGCACGTCCATCTTCTGCGCCTGACGCAACTCGGCCTCGACCGCACGCCGGCTCGTCAGGTCGCGGCAGACCGCCACCCAGCCGCCGTCCGGAAGCGGCTGGCAGTGGAATTCGAGGGTCCGCTGGTCGCGCAGGTGCAGTTCGGCCGACGCGGCGATGCGCGCGCCGTCGGATGTGCGGGTCGCGGTCTCGCGCGACACCTGGCGCCAGCGCGCGGGCTGATGCATGGCCTGCCGCAGCATCGCGAGCGACAGGCCCGCGTACAGCGTGCCCGGGTCGATCCCGAGCAGCGTCGCGAAGGTCGGATTCCACGCGATCAGGCTGCCGTGCGTGTCGTGAACCGACACCCCGTCGTTCATCGAGTTGAGCACCGACTCCTGCAGGCGGCGCTGCGACTCGAGCCCGTGGGTCAGTTGCTCCTTCTCGATCAGGTTGGTGCGGAACACCTCGAACGCGCGCGCCAGCTCGCCGATCTCGTCCGGCCGGTGCGTCGACGGCATCCGGTCGGACGTGATCCCTTTCGCGAGTCGCGCCATCACGCGCGTCATCGCCTGCAGCTTGTGCAGGATGCGGCTCGCATACGCGACGCCGAGCAACGCCACCACGACGCCCGCGACGGCCAGCAGCAACAGGCCCGACTGGCTGGAGACCGCGACCTTGCGCACCTTGTCGCTGCGCTCGCTGGCGATCTGCCGCAAGCGCTCGACGTAGCGCGCCGACTTGCCGCTCAGGTGATCCGCGTGGCCGCGCAGGAGCGTGACGAGATAACCCGTCTGCGCTTCGCTCGACAGAAACTCGCGGCGCACCGCGAACACGCTGCGCGCGCCGCCGTCGAGTTGCTGCAGCGCCTCGGCAAGCACCGGCTGGCGGCGGTCTTCGGCGCGTTCGCGCACGCGCAGCCACAGTGCCTCGTTGTCGCTTTCCGCGCTGCCGAGCTCCGCCGCGTTGGCCGCCTGCAGCGCACCGGCCGTACGGGCCCAGATCTCGAGCAGCGTCGGCGCCTGCTGCGCGATCACGCTCTTGTCGCGCGCGATGCCGTCGCCGATGCGGTCGTTCGCGAGGCGCAGGGCGCTCAACTCCTCCTTGAGCTGTCGCTGCCGGCCCGACACGATCAGCAGCCGGGCGAGATCCTGGTCGATCGCGTCGAGATCGTCGATCACCGCGAGCTGCTCGCCCGCCTTCGCGGCGGGGCCCGGCTGTTTGCCGAAGCCCGGCGACAGCCGCCGGATATCGCCGAGCAGGCCGCGCATCAGCTCGGTGTCGTTGTGCAGCAGGTCCGGCGAATCGGTCAGCATCATGCTCGGCGCGACCGCGGCGAGTTGTGCGACCTTGTCCGACAGCTCGAGCGCGCGGGCGATCTCGGGCACGACGTTCGCCTCGTATTCGTCGAGCGCGTTCTGGTTCGCGCGCATGCCGAGCACGCCGACCACCACGACCGCGAGCGTGATGCCGAACAGCAGCAGAAACGTCGCGGTCAGCTTGGCCCGGACACTCCAGGGCGGCAACATCCTCACCGTCGTGCGCATCGCATCACACGCGCACGACGGGCACCGCGAACACGTAGCCGATGCCACGCTGCGTGCGGATATAGGTGGGCTGCTCGGGGTTCGGCTCGATCTTGCGGCGCAGGCGCAGGATCAGCACGTCGATCGTCCGGTCGTACACGTCGATGCCGAAGCCGCGCGTATGTTCGAGCAACTGGTCGCGCGACCAGACTCGCGACGGCTGCTGCACCATCGCCGCGAGCAGCTCGAATTCGCCCTGCGTCAGCGCGCACGGGCCGCCGTTGTGCGTCAGCGTGCGCGCGGCCAGGTCCAGCGTCCAGCCGTCGAAGCAGTAGCGCGGGCCGCCGCCGTTCGACGCGGGGCGCGGCATCGACAGCTCGATCGTGCGCCGCAGCTGGGCGCGCACCCGCGCGATCAGCTCGCGCCCGGAGAACGGTTTCGTGACGAAATCGTCGGCCGCGGTCTCGAGGCCGAGCACCCGATCCGTCTCGTCGCCCAGGCCGCTGATCATGATGATCGATACGTCGGACCGGCGCCGCAGCTCGCGGGCGACCGTCAGGCCGTCCTCGCCGCGCAGCTTCAGGTCGAGAATCACGAGCGCGTGCGGCGCGGCCGCGAGCTGCTGCTGCATCCGGGCCGCGCTGTCGACGGCCGACACGTCGAATCCGGCCTCTTCCAGCACGCTCTTCAGCCAGACGCGCACTTCCGGATCGTCGTCCAGCACCAGGATCCGATGTTTTTCTGACATGGGTGTTCTCCTCCAAGCCGGTCGCGCGCGCCGATTCGGTCGGCCGCGCGGTGCAAGCTGGCATTTCTGTCGGTATGTGGCCGGACCGCGGCGGGATGACGCAGTCGGGCCGGAAGCGAATGGTGGCCGATCCGGGCCGATCCTGGCAAGTTCCCGTGAACGCGCATCGACATGAGGATGGGCGGGGCGCCGCGCGCGCCTTCGCGCGGCACAATCAGGACGCGCGCGGGATTCTAACGTCGAAAAATTTCGATGCAACCGCGCCGCGATCGGTGAATACCCTGCCCGAATTGCGGCCCGGACGGACGAGCCGACGGTACGGAATGCCACGCCGTTGCACCGGGTGCGCTGGCCGTACTGCGACCCGTGCCCGAACCCGATCGGGCCACCGGCACGTCACGCACGCCCGACGCATGCATCGATCCACGACGATTTCGCCAATCGATCTGCATGACGAACGAATTCGACGTCTCGTTGCCGATGCCCCGATCACGATCGCCCGCGCCGTGTGCAACGTCACGGTGCCGCGCCCCGCGATCGCGGCCATCCGGTTTCCGTTGCAGCGACGATCGTTCTGCATCGCCGTCGCTGCCGGCCGCCCCGAAATAGATTCACACGCGAAATACCTTCGCAGCCCGCCAAGTCACGCCCGTCCCGCGCCAAATCCGCCTGAAACCGGCTTTCCCGCCGCCGCGTGATCGCCGACGGCGCGATCGGGTGACCCACTCAACACATCCGTCGAGTTTGTGCGCGCAACAATGGCGATGCCTCGCCCCCGGCGCCCTGCGGGCACCCCGATTCCCCGCAGGGCACCGGGCGCGGCGGTCTTCAAAAACCACATCTCACGAGGACATACCATGCAACTCCAATCCCATCCGGCGTGCCGCCCGTTTTACGAAGCCGGCGAACTGTCGCAACTGACTGCCTTTTACGAAGAGGGCCGTAATGTCATGTGGATGATGCTGCGATCGGAGCCGCGGCCGTGCTTTAACCAACAACTCGTTACCGACATCATCCATCTCGCGCGCGTCGCACGCGACTCGGGCCTCACGTTCGACTTCTGGGTGACGGGCTCGCTCGTCCCCGAGCTGTTCAACGTCGGCGGCGACCTGAGCTTCTTCGTCGACGCGATCCGCAGCGGCCGGCGTGACCAGTTGATGGCCTACGCGCGCTCGTGCATCGACGGCGTGTACGAGATCTACACGGGCTTCGGCACCGGGGCGATCTCGATCGCGATGGTCGAGGGCAGCGCGCTCGGCGGTGGTTTCGAGGCCGCGCTCGCGCATCACTACATGCTCGCGCAGAAGGGCGTGAAGCTCGGGTTCCCCGAGATCGCGTTCAACCTGTTCCCCGGCATGGGTGGCTATTCGCTCGTCGCACGCAAGGCCGATCGGGGCATTGCGGAGCAACTGATCGCGACCGGTGAAGCGCACGCCGCCGAGTGGTACGAGGATCGCGGCCTGGTCGACCAGACGTTCGACGCGGGTGACGCGTATCTCGCGACGCGCACCTTCATCGACGTGATGAAGCCGAAGCTGAACGGCGTGCGCGCGATGCTGCGCGCGCGCGAGCGGGTGTTCCAGCTGACGCGCTCCGAGCTGATGGACATCACGGAAGCATGGGTGCATGCGGCGTTCACGATCGAGCCGAAGGATCTCGCGTACATGGAACGCCTCGTGATGCTGCAGAACCGGCGCGTGTCGAAGCTGCGCACGGTGTAACGCGACGGGCGCCGCCGCTTGCGGGCGGCGCCCCTTCATGAACGACGCTCAGGCGAACGATGCTCAGGCGATCAGCCTGAGCTTCCTCGTCTCCGCGAGCCATGCCTCGAATGCCTGCGCCGGCATCGGCCGCGCGAAGTAGTAGCCCTGCGCGTGATCGACGTCGAGCTGCTTGAGGAAATCGGCTTCCGCATGCGTTTCGACGCCTTCGGCGATCACCGCGAAATTCAGCGCCTTCGCAAGCGACACGACCGAGCGCACCAGCGCCTGCGAGCGCGGATTGCGGTCGATGCCGGTGATGAAGGTGCGGTCGAGCTTGATCGCATCGAGCGGCAGGCGCGACAGCTGCGACAGCGACGAATAGCCGGTGCCGAAATCGTCGAGATGGATCTCCGCGCCGAGCTGGCGAAACTGCCGCATCAGCCCGATCGCCGATTCCTCGTCCTCGATGAAGCAGCTCTCGGTCAGCTCGATGTCGAGCAGGCCGGGCTTGAGCCCCGCACCGTCGAGAATCGACGCGAACTGGTGCACGATGTTCATGTCCTGCAACTGCCGCGCAGACACGTTCACTGCGATCCGGATGCCGAGCCCCTTCGCCTTCCACGCTGCGGCCTGCGCGGCCGCGGTACGCATCACCCAGCGCCCGAGCGGCGCGATCAGCCCCGACTCCTCCGCAAAGCGGATGAACTCGATCGGCGCGACGAGCCCGCGATCGGGCGACTGCCAGCGGATCAGCGCCTCGACGCCGTGCACGTCGCCCGTCGCGATATCGACGACCGGCTGGTAGTGCAGCACGAACTGCTCTTCCTCGAGCGCCTTGCGCAGGTTCGTGTCGAGCCACATGTACTTCGCGACCTTCTGGTTCATCTCCAGCGAGAACACGCGGTACGTATGCTTGCCTTCTTCCTTCGCGACGTACATCGCGGTGTCGGCGCTGCGGATCAGCGTCTCGAGCGAATCGCCGTGCTGCGGATGCATCGCAATGCCGATCGAGCAGCTCGTGTACACCTCCATCAGCCCGAGGTGGATCGGCGTGCGCAGCCGCTCGAGGATGATCTGCGCGGTCGCTTCGAGCAGCGGACGCGTGCCGTGCTCGAACAGCACGAGGAACTCGTCGCCGCCGAGCCGCGCGAGCGTCGCGCCGGACGGCAGGCAGCCGCTGATGATCGACGACACATCCTGCAGCAGGCGGTCGCCGGTGATGTGCCCGTAGTGATCGTTCACGCGCTTGAAGTTGTCGAGGTCGAGGAACAGGATGCCGACCTGGCCGCGCGTGTCGGGGCTCTCCGCGTCGATCGCCGCGCGGATCTGCTCGCTGATCGCATGGCGGTTCGGCAGCCCGGTGAGCACGTCGGTGTTCGCCAGCTCGGTGAGCCGCTGCTGCGCGGTGCGCTCCTCGGTGATGTCGATGCCCGAGCAGATCAGGAACTGCTCTTCGATGCCGCTGCCGCTCTGCACGAACTTGTTGCGGAACTGGAACAGACGCGGCCCGTTGACCGTATTGATGTAGCGCTCGACCGCGTACGACTGGTTGCTCGCGAAAAAGCCCGTGATGTTGGTGCGCGACTGCGCGCCCTGCTCGGGGCTCATGAACAGCTCGAAGGCGCTGCGGCCGATCACGTCGACCTCGCGCTTGCCCGTCACTTCCTCGCACAGGCGGTTGAAGCGCTGGACCATCCCGTTGCGGTCGAGGATCACGACGAGCGAATTCACTTCGGACACGACCTGCTCGGCGAACGCGAGCCCGTGCGCGAGATCGCCCGCGACGGACACCGTATCGGAATAGGCCGACGCCGTGCCGGCCCAGTCGGTCGTGTTGAGCTTCTTGCCGACGAGATGGAGGCTGACCGGATTGCCGAACAGCGCGATCTCGAGCACGAGATGCGACGTGACGCCCGTCAGCGCACGGATGCGCGCGGCCTGCTCGCCCGTCAGCGCGACGGCGACGTTGGTCAGGCCGCGCACGGCGGCCAGCTCGAGCGCATTGCTGTCGCTGCCGAGGCGCCAGCAGGGGCTGCGCGTACCGACGTGCGCCTCGAGCACCGCGCTATCGTTTTCGTCATCCATGGAGCGCCCCGATCCAGAAAAAACGCACAGTGTAGACGGAGGCGAGTTGGCCGACCGCCTCCCCGGGCCGCGCAGTGCGCGTTCCCGGCAGGGCAGCCGCGATTGCCGTGACAGCGGTCCTCGTCTCGTACTTGTTTCCAGCTAATGCGACCCGGCGTTCGCGCGTGATGCGCGCAGGTTCTGCCTAACGAATGATGAGAGCCATCTTATCAAATGACGATGAGGATTGGCACTCACATTTAGAGCAGAGTGTCAAGGAATCGGGACTCGATTGGCAAGCCGGATTTTTCATGATTGGCGGCGTGCGAAACATCGGTTGCGGCAGTGCGGAACGGGGCCGGCGAGATTGACCGAAAGCCCCGCCGGGCGGGCGTTTCCGGTCGGATCCGATATATCGGGATTCGACCGCTTCCGCACCGTTCCGGCAGGGTCGGATCGCTTTCCGGCGATCCGGTTTTCGGCCATTTTTGATTCCGTTTGCGCGTGAATGCGTGGTTTTATTCCCCAGTCCGTTGCAATGTTTTCAGCCCCCGGCGCGGGCATCCGCGCCGGGGGCTCGGATCAGCCGGCCACGCCGTAGCCGCCGCCGCCCGGCGTTTCGACGACGAACACGTCGCCCGGCGCCATCTGCGCGCGGCCGATATGGTCGAGCGCCTCGACCGTGCCGTCCGCCCGCTCGATCGTGTTGCGGCCGAGCGCGCCGGCGCCGCCGCCCGCCGCGCCGAACGGCGCATGGATCCGGTTGTTCGACAGGATCGACGCGGTCATCGGCTCGAGGAAGCGGATCCGCCGCACCGCGCCGTCGCCGCCGCGCCAGCGGCCGCCGCCGCCCGACCCGGCACGGATCCGGTGCGAATCGAGCCGCACCGGGTAGCGCCATTCGAGCACCTCCGGATCGGTCAGCCGCGAGTTCGTCATGTGCGTCTGCACCGCGCCGACGCCCGCGAAACCGTCGCCCGCGCCGCTGCCGCCCGCGATCGTCTCGTAGTACTGGACCTTCTCGTTACCGAATGTGAAGTTATTCATCGTTCCCTGGCTCGATGCGACGCAGCCGAGCGCGCCGTACAGCGCGTTGGTGATGGCGGACGACGTCTCGACGTTGCCCGACACGACGGCCGCCGGATACTCGGGGTTCAGCATCGAGCGGGCCGGCACGATCACCGTCAGCGGCTTCAGGCAGCCGGCGTTCAGCGGGATGTCGTCGCCGACCAGCGTGCGGAACACGTACAGCACGGCGGCCATGCAGACGGCCTTCGGCGCGTTGAAATTGTTGTCGAGCTGCGCGGACGTGCCGGTGAAATCGATTTCCGCACACCGCGCCGCGCGGTCGACGCGGATCGCGACGCGAATCTCCGCGCCGTTGTCGAGCGGGTAACGGTACGCGCCGTCCTGCAGCGCGCCGATCACGCGCCGCACGGCTTCTTCGGCGTTGTCCTGCACGTGCCCCATGAACGCGAGCACGACGTCGCGGCCGAACTGCGCGACCATCCGGCGCAGCTCGTCGACGCCCTTCTGGTTCGCGGCGACCTGCGCGCGCAGGTCGGCCATGTTCTGCTCGACGTTGCGCGCCGGGTAGCGGCCCGACGCGAGTAGCGCGCGCGTGTCGGCGTCGCGCAGCACGCCGGCCGACACGAGCTGCCAGTTGTCGATCAGCACGCCTTCCTCGTCGATATGCGTCGAATCGGGCGGCATCGAGCCCGGCGTCGTCCCGCCGATGTCCGCGTGGTGGCCGCGCGAGCCGACGTAGAACAGCGGCGTGTCCGAGCCGTCGGCAAATACCGGCGTGATGACCGTCACGTCCGGCAGGTGCGTGCCGCCGTGATACGGGTCGTTCAGCATGAACACGTCGCCGTCGCGCATCCGGTCGCGGTTGCGCTCGATCACCGTGCGGATGCTCTCGCCCATCGAGCCGAGGTGCACGGGCATGTGCGGCGCGTTCGCGATCAGGTTGCCGTCGCCGTCGAAGATCGCGCACGAGAAGTCGAGCCGCTCCTTGATGTTCACCGAGTACGCGGTGTTCTGCAGCCGCAGCCCCATCTGCTCGGCGATCGACATGAACAGGTTGTTGAAGATCTCGAGCCGCACCGGGTCGGCATCGGTGCCGAGCGAGCGGCGCGTCGGCAGCGGCGTCGTGCGCGTCAGCACGAGGTTGCCCTGCGCGGTCATTTCAGCACGCCAGCCGGGCTCGACGACGGTCGTGCCGTTCTTCTCCGCGACGATCGCCGGGCCGTCGATCGCGTCGCCGGCGAGCAGCGTGTCGCGCACGTACAGCGCCGCGTCGTGCCATTGGCCGCCGGAATAGAAGCGCACCGCGGAATCGGCGCGCGGCGTCGCGCCCTCACCCGCCCCGCGCGGCGCCAGCGGCGCAATGTCGACCGGTGCGTCCGAGCGCCCGATCGCCTCGACCGACGCAAGTTCGGCGACGAGCGGCGTGCCGGGCATCAGGAACGCGTAGCGCTGCCGGTAGGCGGCCTCGAACGCCTGCTGCATCGCGTCGACGCTGCCGGCCGGCACGTCGAGTGCCGAATCGGTGCCCTGGTAGCGCAGGTGTACGCGCCGCTCGGTCGCGATCCGCTCCGGCGGCACGCCCTGTTCGAGCAGCGCGCCGACGGCTTCGTCGGCCAGCCGGTCGAGCGCCGCGTTCAGCGCCGGCAACGATGCGCCGGACAGCACGGCCTCGACCGCGCGCTCGCGCATCGCGGTCTGGTCGGCCAGGCCCATCCCGTACGCGGACAGCACGCCCGCGAGCGGATGCGCGAACACCTGCGTCATCCCGAGCGCGTCCGCCACGCCACAGGCGTGCTGGCCGCCCGCGCCGCCAAACGTCGTCAACACGTAACGCGACACGTCGTGGCCGCGCTGCACGGAAATCTTCTTGATCGCGTTCGCCATGCTGCCGATCGCGATCTCCAGGAAACCTTCGGCCAGCGCCTCGGGCGTCTCGCGCCGCCCGGTCGCCGCATGGATCTCGTCGGCGAGCGCCGCGAACTTCGCGACCACGCCGTCGCGGTCGAGCGGTTCGTTCGCATGCGGGCCGAACACGCGCGGGAAATGATCGGGCTGGATCTTGCCGAGCATCACGTTGCAGTCGGTAACCGTCAGCGGGCCGCCGCGCCGGTACGCGGCCGGCCCCGGGTTCGCGCCGGCCGATTCGGGCCCGACGCGCAACCGCGCGCCGTCGAAGCCGAGCACCGAGCCGCCGCCTGCGGCGACCGTGTGGATGCTCATCATCGGCGCGCGCATCCGTACACCGGCCACCTGCGTCTCGAACTCGCGCTCGAACTCGCCGTTGTAGTGCGACACGTCGGTCGACGTGCCGCCCATGTCGAAGCCGATCACCTGGCCGAAGCCGGCCGCGCGCGCGGCGCGCACCATCCCGACGATGCCGCCGGCCGGGCCGGACAGGATCGCGTCCTTGCCCTGGAACGCATCGGCGCGCGTCAGCCCGCCGCTGCTCTGCATGAACTGCAGGTTCACGCCCGGCATCTCGTGCGCGACCTGCTCGACGTAGCGACGCAGGATCGGCGACAGGTACGCATCGACGACGGTCGTATCGCCGCGCGACACCATCTTCATCAACGGCGACACCTCGTGCGACACCGACACCTGCGTGAAGCCGATGCGGCGCGCCAGCTCCGCCAGCGCGCGTTCGTGCGCGGTGTAGCGGTAGCCGTGGATCAGCACGATCGCGAGCGCACGCACACCGCTGTCGAACACGCGGCGCAGCGACGCTTCGGCTCCCTGAAGATCGAGCGGCACGACGACGTCGCCATGCGCGCCGACGCGCTCGTCGATCTCGACGACGGTTTCGTACAGCGCGTCGGGCAGCACGATGTCGAGATCGAACAGGCGCGGCCGGTTCTGGTATGCGATGCGCAGCACGTCGCGAAAGCCGTGCGTCGTCGCGAGCGCGGTGCGTTCGCCCTTGCGTTCGAGCAGCGCGTTGGTCGCGACCGTCGTGCCCATCTTCACCATGTCGACGTGCGCGGGCGTGATCGGCTCGCCTGCCGCGAGGCCGAGCAGGTGGCGGATGCCGGCCACGGCCGCATCGCGGTACTGCTCGAGGTTCTCCGACAGCAGCTTGTGCGTGACGAGCGTACCGTCGGGCCGGCGCGCGACGATGTCGGTGAAGGTGCCGCCGCGGTCGATCCAGAATTGCCAGCGCGCGGCGTCGGAGGGAACGGGGGAAAGGTGTCGGTCAGTCATGATGTCGGGTCGATGCGTCGTTGAATCGAGGGACGAACGCCGCCGCACGGCGCGCGTCGCGCGCCGTGTCACGGTGTCGATGAAAGGGGAAGGAAAACGAAGGGCGGGCCGCCCCGCCGCTTACGCGGCGTCGAGTTCGCGGCCGCGGGTCTCGGGCAGCGTCAGCGCGGCGACGATCACCACGCCGTATGCGGCGACCGCGAAGATGCCGATACTCGTGCCGAGCCCGTACTGCTTGGACAGCGCGCCGATCAGGAACGGGAACAGCGCACCGATCGCGCGGCCCACGTTGTAGCAGAAGCCCTGGCCGGAACCGCGCACGCGGGTCGGGAACAGTTCGGTGAGAAACGCGCCCATCCCCGAGAAGATGCCCGATGCGAAGAAGCCGAGCGGGAAGCCGAGCCACAGCATCGACGCGTTGGTCAGGTTCAGCGACGTGTACGCGAACGCAATCACCATCGAGCCGACCGCGAACAGGATGAAGTTCGGCTTGCGGCCCAGGCGATCGGTCAGGTACGCGCTCGTCAGGTAGCCGACCCACGAGCCGAAGATGATCATCGCGAGATAGCCGCCGGTGCCCATCACCGTGAGGTGACGCTCGGTCTTCAGGAAGGTCGGCAGCCACGTCGTGATCGCGTAGTAGCCGCCTTGTGCGCCCGTCGTCAGCAGCGCCGCGCGCAGCGTCGTCGTGATCAGCTTCGGCGCGAAAATCTCGGTCAGGCGCGGCGCATCGGCCACCTTCGCCTGCGCGGCCTTCTCCTTCTCGTAGACGTCCGGCTCCTTCACGTAGCGGCGGATCGCGACGACCAGCAGTGCCGGCGCGAGCCCGACGAGGAACAGCGCGCGCCACGCCTGCTCGGCCGGCAGCACCGAGAACAGCAGCGCATACAGCAATGCGCACAGCCCCCAGCCGATCGCCCAGCCCGACTGCACGAGGCCGACCGCCTTGCCGCGATCGCGTGCGCGGATCACTTCGCCGATCAGCACGGCGCCGGCCGTCCATTCGCCGCCGAAGCCGAAGCCCATCAGCGCGCGTGCCGCGAGCAGCTGGTGATAGTTCTGCGCCAGCCCGCACAGCGCGGTGAACACCGCAAACCACAGCACCGTGAGCTGCAGCGTGCGCACGCGGCCGATCCGGTCGGACAGGATGCCGGCGATCCAGCCGCCGAGCGCCGACGCGAGCAGCGTGATCGTGCCGATGAAGCCGGCGTCCGCGAGCGAGATGCCCCAGGTCGCGACGAGCGTCGGGATCACGAACGACAGCATCTGCGTGTCCATCCCGTCGAGCATGTAGCCGACCTTGCAGCTCCAGAACGCGCGGCGCTCGCGCGGCTGCGCATCGGCGTACCACGAGAACAGGCCGCTGCGCTCGGGGCTCGCGGGCTCCGCGGCGGGCGCCGCGAGGGTCTTGCTTTCCATGGTGGTACTCCTGTCGTTATGCGCGTTCGAATGGCGATCGTGCGTGCGGTGTGTCATGCGTGTCTTTCTGCCGGCCCGGATTTCAGAATACGGCCAGCGACGCGTTTGTGATGTCGGTCATCAGCATGTGGCCGGGCGTATGCGCGATCGCGATCGGCAGCTTCGCGTCCATCAGCGCGGTTTGCGGCGTCACGCCGCACGCCCAGAACACCGGCAGCTCGCCGTCACGGATCGTCACCGCGTCGCCGAATTCGGGTGCGTTCAGGTCCGCGATGCCGAGTTCCTGCGGGTGGCCGATATGGATCGGCGCGCCGTGCACGCCCGGGAACCGGCTCGTGATCTGCACCGCGCGGATCGCGTCGGCGCCGCGCATCGGCCGCATCGACACGACCAGCTGGCCGCCGAAGATCCCCGCGCGACGGTTCGGGATCGACGTGCGGTACATCGGCACGTTGCGGCCCTCCTCGACGTGGCGCAGGCCGATCCCCTCGCGGGCGAGCATGTCCTCGAACGAGAACGAGCAGCCGATCGCGAATACGACGAAGTCGTCGCGCCACAGCGCTTCCAGCGACTCGACGCGCTCGGTCAACCGGCCGTCGCGGTAGACGTTGTAGCTCGGCACGTCAGTGCGGATGTCGAGATCCTCGCCGAGCGCGTCGATCCGGAACGCGCCCGGTTCGCCGACGCCCAGCAGCGGGCATGCCTTCGGGTTCGCCTGGCAAAAGCGCAGGAAATCGTGCGCGGCCGCGTCGGGCAGGATCGCAAGGTTCGCTTGCGCAAACGGGCCGCAGTGGCCGGCGGTCGGGCCGCGGAACGCACCGTGGCGCACGGACTGGCGGAATTCGGAAGGCGTCATGATGTTCGGTCGCAGATCGGGGTGGCGTCGGGATGACGGTGGCGTGTCATCGGATACGGCGAAGAATAGAAAAGAAAAAATTTTGTCGCCAACGAGTTTTTTTGCATCTCTTGTATAGAATTTCTTAACGGATCTTGGGGTTTTCCCCGGTCTCGTTCACTTTTCCTCACCGGCAAGCTGCGCATCGACCCTTTGTCCGACCGCCATGAACACGCGTTTTCTCGAAACCTTCGTCACGCTCGCGAAGCTGCGCAACTTCCGCACGACCGCGGCGGCGCTGCACGCGACGCCAGCCGCGATCTCGCAGCGCCTGAAGGCGCTCGAGGACGAACTGCAGACGGTACTCGTCGATCGCGACAGCCGTGAATTCCGGCTCACGCCGAACGGCGAGTACCTGCTCGGCTACGCGAAAGCCGTGGTCGAGGCGACGCAGGAGCTGCAGGCTGCCGCGTCCGGCGAAAGCGCGCTACGCGGCAAGCTGCGGCTCGGCGTGATCGAGACCGTCGTGCACAGCTGGCTGCCGCACTATATGCGGCGGCTGGCGGCCGACTATCCGCAACTGGAAATCGACCTGACCGTCGACGTCAGCGTCGTGCTGCAGCGCCGGCTGATGGCCGGTGAACTCGACCTGATCATCCGCGTGGAAGGCAGCGACGAGGCGTCGGTCGTGTGCGATGCGCTCGCGAACTACCCGGTGCGCTGGATCGCCCGGACCGGGCTGCTGCCGAACACGCGCACGGGCCTCGCGCGGCAGGTACTGCGCCAGCCGATCCTCACCTACGGGCGCGGCACCGCGCCCCATCGCGCACTCGAAGACATCGTGCGCACGCTCGCGCACGCGCACGGCGTGCCGCTGTCGGAGACGCGCATCACCGGCTCGCCGTCGATCTCGGTGATCGTACAGCTGGTGCGCGACGGTTTCGGCGTCGCCGCGATTCCGGTGCTGTTCGTCGATGCGCTGATTGAAAGCGGTGAGGTTGTCGAGCTGCCGCTGCAGCCGTCGCCGCCGTCGATCGTCGTGTCGATGTCGCGGCGCGCGGATGCGCCAAGGTTCGTGCACGGCGCGTCGATCGCCGCGCGGGCGGCGTGTCATGAGTATTGCGAGAAGAGTACGCGGAGGTTGGTTGAAGCGCTTTGAGGCGTGGGTCGCACCGATCTACATTGTTCGGTTTCCTGACAGTATGTCTCGCTGGTGCCGCGGACGGGCGCAGCTTTATTTCCCGATCCGGTCGCCTGAACCTATCCGTCATTTTGTCGGCAAAGAGCACGATGCTTTTTTGTCAATCAACAACACCATCCGGTGCCCCCGCGCCTCGTCGTGAACCGACGGCTCTGTATCGCACACCATCAAAACGGTAGCTTTGGGTTGCTATAAACGCCGCATTGCCACTTTGAACTTCTATATTGAGCATCCCACGCGAGGACCCTGATTTACCTACAACAGAGTAGCCTCTGGCATCCAAAACCACCTTGCCAACATGATCATTTCCCACACGCACAATCCAAATAGGGCCAAGGGCGGAACCCCACCCACACGCATCTTCCGTGGTGAATAGAAATACCTTGCCCCTGCCATCCAAATCGATTCGCTCGCCTATTAAACGACAACCCAAGGATTTGTAGACAGAAAACGACCTATGACTAATGATTACCCGAGTCAGATCGGGGCTTCGACCAGTCAGTTCTTTATCCTCTACGGTGCGATAGACCTCCCCCGCAGTCGCTGTGGAGACCCAAAACAGTACAGCGATAAGCACGCTTCGTCGCACGAAGATAGTCACGATCCCTCCATGATGTCCTTGCAGATGTTGTCTGTTTAACCATCATCGGCGCTTTCCCCGTACGCCTTCGAACTGCTAGTTGCCCCCGAGGACTCTAGCCGGCACTCAGAGAGACTTGCGATGGCTCCTGGTAAAACTTACGTTGTTTCCCACAGTTGCCGTTGTCCGCCGCTACCAGCAGATCGCCGAGCAGGCGCGCAGTGACCATATCCGTTAGAGTCTTGTAGAGGTTGTAGGCCCCTTCAACTTCGTCCGTTCTGCCCCGCAGCGTACCGCTGGTGCCGTGCGTGGCAAGTGTGATAGCCCCGCACAATTCGCTCAGCGTGACGATGAGTGTTTCTTAGGTGTGGCCCACAGGCAGTACCGACCAAGGAAGATGAGCCATCCTTAATTTTCTTTATAAACGGAATCCTGGATTAATCTAAATCGAATGACTTGCCTCTTCCAGCAGATCTTGTCAGGTCTACATGAACTTGCATCTCCAAGAAACCCCCCAATGACAACAACCTTCTCGCCGTTGTTAAGCACAGACTTATAGCACTGCCCGGCCAATCCATTAATCTTTCCACCCACCCCCGGATTTTGGCACAGAGGATAACTTTCATACAATGTCCAACCATTAGTTTTTGAAATATAAACCTCATCAGCATATCCACCCAAAATAACTCGTCGCCCCAACTCCTCGATCACATATTGACCAGTTACCTCCGAGCACCTCACCAGCCCTAGAGAACACAGCTCTAGATTATCCACAGGGAACGGAGATTTAACCTTCCTCCTTATCTCAACTACATCATAATCATTTTTATTTATCAGCACTGGACTCCCAAAATAAAAATCCGACGGATAGGAAAACTTTACGCCTCGCAAAATAATCGCCCGGCCCTCCTCCGAAAAGGCATACTGAGTTGCGAGTAAAATTGAAATTACAGCCGCAAATAATTTTCTCATCACAGAGTGTCACCGAATATTTCATGGATTCGAAGCGTGTGATATACACGATTATTTATAGCCCCAGCCGCACCATTAATTTTAACAGTTATCGTCCGCACGGCCGCCGTGTCCATTACGTTATTATCCGCAAGAACATTTATAGTGCTCCCATTATGTGGCGCACCACGATTAGGCGTTGCCTCCCAATACCACCCTCCCGCATCGATTGTCGTAAAATCGTCACTGAGAATGTAATCAGGTGCAGGACCATCTATAACTGGCCTATTGGCATTTGGATGATGAGGAGCCCACCAGTTAGCAGTAAATGAACGTCGATCAATCCACCCTCTATATACCCAGTATTCGGAGTAGTTATATTTACCCGTTAGCTGTTTTAGGCCGCGACCTCTATACCTATAACCGTCTCCCGGGAGATCATTGCCAAGTTTTCCTCCGTATAGTTGATTGCAACTCGCCTCTGTGCGTTGCTCGTTCATCCAAGTTAGAGTTCTCGACTCTTCCGCACCCTGACCAAAGAAATGAGACATTCTCTTCATGTTTTGGATGACCAAGTATTTTCGAATTACTCTATTAATGTGTTTTCTGTATTTTTCTCTTCGACTGTCAGATAGCGCTCGTGGCGCGACCTCATCAGACCCGCCATCAGTTATTCTTTCATATGTGCTTGGATATACACGCCTTAACTCATCCTCACTCAGCCATCCGCAGATCTTGAACGCCTCAACAAACTGCAGCAGATGAAAATGATAATGCTCCTTCTCGAGCGTCAGCCCTTTCTCCACCGCATCTTCCCAAAACGCTAAGGCCTGGTGATGGCGCTTAAGCCTTTCATACGCCGGATCGCCCAGGCACATCGGAAACACAATGTTTGCAACGGCGCTCTCTCCTTCGATGCCTTTTAGCCAGTTCCAGCGCTTGTCGAAATCGTCCCGTGCCCATTCGCTGGGCATCTTGACCACGCAGTAACTCAAGCGCTCGCGCATTTCGCCCGCCTGCGCTTTAGCGTATCAGCGGGCCCTTGAGCCGAATCACCACGGCGTCGAGAGTGACGCCGCCGTCGTCCAGCGTGATCGTGCCGCCGGAGCCGCGCAGGCGGATTACCTCGCCGGCGTGCAACTCGACAACCTTGGTGCGTTGGCGAATGGCTTGCCCCGCCTCCAGTTCGGCACGGCCCTGCACGCGCTGCGTTAGACGCCCACCGATATCCACCGTGTGATCGGCAGCCGTCTTGTCGCGGCGATGGTTGCCGACTTCCTCGGTTCGGTCCTTACCGGTGTGGATCGTGTGGTTGCGGCCGACGCTCAGGAAGTCGTCCTGCCCGATGTCGTGGCGTCGGTCCTGACCGCTGGTGACTTGCTCGTGTACGCAATTTGGTTCCGCCGCCTCTACCGCTCCGATTTGCAGGAAGCAAAGCATGCAGACTCTAATGGTAATGCAACGCGCGTCGTCATTCATGATCGTCAGCGACTCTCCATTAAATACGCGGCCCGATACCAGTCTAGTTGTTTCTTCATTGCCGCTTGGATGCAGTTTGAATTACTTCCACAACGGTTACGCTCTTTGAGCCAAGCGCGCTGCTGGCGCTGAATGTCGACAATACTTTCCGAAGACTGCTGCGCGTCCCGCAACGCCACGCGATAAGCGGAATCGACGCTCTTGTCGAATCCCGCCAATTCAAACGACCCGCAAATAGCCCACTCTGTAGGGAGCGTGGCCTTTGAGCAAGCAAAGGAGGGCGAGGGCTTGGCACCTGACGCGATCTTAGAGAGCACCAAGATCGTCTCGTCGTACCAGCTTAGCAACACCCGCTGTTTGCTCATCATAAGCAACCACGAACCGTTGTTGTCTCGATCGTTGTCGTAAATACCACCAAGCAAGCCATTCCAATGCTTTTGTCCGCAAAGCACATGCATCACTTGCACGTTCGTGTTTCCGGCCACGCCAAGTTCATAGTCTTTGGTCGGAGATCTTGACGAACTCTTTCCGTATCCGCCGAGATACACCCTTAGGAAATCGTCAAAATTCACGTCCTCCGGCGAAATCTCGGGAGTCACGCAATTCGTCTCATCTTCTGGTGTATTATTGGATATCTCGATACTACTGAAGTTAAACAATCTCCACTTAAGCCTCGGATCATCCCATCCGTAATTCACTCTCCCACCAAAGTTTTTGTTCACATGAATCTCAACAACCTCCCATTTCCCAATCAACCCTCCAGGCAACTCACCCGCACGCACCACTGGTAGCGATATAAAAAATAGAAAGACCACGAGCACCTTACTCACACTCCACCCTTGCTTTATAAATGCCTTGATTTTTCAAGATGCAATATTGATCAAAAATATGGAATCGAAATGGCCTCACCTTGAAATTCGTAACGACCATCGATCAGAAGATTAACTTCATCTTCCCGCCGCTTCACCAGACCACCTAGCACCACTCCACCCGACGACGCCCCTTCCCTTATCTTTCTCACGGCAGAGCTAAGATCCCCCGCATTAATCAGTGTCGCCAGACTACGCCACCGACCGGCAGGATTGTAAGCAAATGAAGTGAGCGCATCGAACTCGTTCTGAGTGAGAACCCGATCTATATCTCTTATCACTATTTTTTCATATGCGGGTACGACGACACGCAGCAACTCCGCTTCTTGCTGGCGATCAAGCCGAACCAGGCCTTTGTTTTCCGAGGCAAACTTCTTTGCCGCAGCACCTGTCAAACCTGCTGCACCTGAAATTCCGGTAGCCACGGCTTCGGAGAGTCCAATCTTTAGCATTTGCCCTCGAATGCTCGGGGCACTTCTTTCCCCCATGTCATATCCAGGTCCGAGAGTCACGCCACTGTCGCCACCTGGCCAATGCAGTACATTCGAAACGTTTTCGCGTGCCTCTTGCGAGTAGATGAACCAAAAACCTTTCCGCGACAAGCGACTTGCCGCATATCCAGAGAAACTGCAGGCCATGGCGACGGGATGGATGTGGAAGACAAACGGCTTAACCGGAAAGCCCTTTACTTTTCCTGCCACTTGATCCCACCACACTAACTGTGCGATACGCGCTTTCTCCGCCTCCCAAGCCGTCTTAGATGACGGGGGAATCAGCGCATCGTAGGCATCCCACGCCTTCTTGTCTGCCTTCCACTCACTCGGATAGCGCAGGATCACACGCGATAGTTGGCGGATGGTGTCGTGATCGCGTTGAGCTGCCTTCACTTCGGCCAAGGTGAGCTGACCGTCGTGATCGGCATCGAGCAGCGCTCGCACTTCGCGCAGCGGCACGTCGAGATCGGCGTCCTTCAATCCCAATCGCCCGCGCTGAAACTCCTCCATCTGCTTGAAGTCGGCAAAATAGCTGCCGTAGGCGGCCGTGGTTGGCTTGGACTCAATCAGTTTGAAGTCCACCCACTCATGCGGCGAGTGCAGGGAAACACCAGCATGGCCCACTTCGCCTACCCAGCCGATGGCGGTGGTGCCACTGGTTTTCAGTTGCACCTGCCACCAGCCGTTACCCGCTTCATCCAGGGCAAACACCTTGGGTAGTTCCGTGGGGATTTGTCTGTCCGGTCTCGATTGCTGCATCATGAGCCGCGACACATGCTGCGGCTGCACACCGTTCTTGGGGCCGTTGGCTGCGAACGTCAGTGGAAAACTTCCCCACCCTTGCGGCAGATCGGCCGTCAGCAATTTACGTCCTTGGATACCGACCAGCGTGGCGTACGTGTCTTTGGTGATCCAAACGGGCGTCTGACTAATAGCCTCGACGAAAACCCCGCGGAAGCGCGTAGCTCCAGGTTGACCGACCGTCCCCTGCCGCGGCACGCGAACAATTTCCGCTGCCGCGTACACGGCCCCATCGTTGAGACGGAACAGATTGGCCTCCTTGGCACCCGTCGGCAACTTGGCTTTGCGGTCGATCCACTGCATCGCCCCCATAGGCTTGACCTTGACGTACAGCGCATCGTCAGGCGGCGTACCATCCAGCGCGACAATGGTATTCACCGGCAACAAACCAGCCTGCGGTGGTGCGAGTACCGGGTTATGCAACTGGGTATCTGGCGCCACCCGCAGCAGCGTTTTCTGCTGAGGCGTGGCCTTTGCCGCAGCAGCGCGACTCTTTTCCAGAAACGCGCGCAGTTCCGGGCCGACGATGATCTCGTGGTGCATCAGCTTGCGGCTCTGCCCCGGATCCTGTACTCGCCGGTACTCACCCATGTGGCCCAATAGTTCGCCAGCTTTGACCGCCGGCGGGCTCGCTGGCGTAACCACAACATCAAAGTCCTCCGGCGCCTGGCCTAGTGCTTCCAGCCAGCTCATCGAGACCCATCCGCTATGCGCGGTGGCAGGCACCTCCGTCTGCGCGGTCGATGGCGGCACGATCGCTTTCTCGATCACGCGCTTAATCTTGACCCACTGTTTGTCGCGCTGGAGTACCGTGAAGCGAGCACCGTGTGGCAGGTAGCCAAGGACGGGCGAGTCTTTGGCGAACGAAGGTTTTGCACGCACGCTCAAACCGATGACCGGCTGATCGGTGGCCCCTTTCGGTACAGTTTGTTTCTCTTTGGCGGTTTCTTTGACGCGACAGATCTTGGCCGGCCAGTACGCGGGGCGCTTGACCACACTCCCCATGCGTTCGTATTCGCCAAACGAACGCAGGTGCATTGCCAAGCAGAAATACGTGAGCTTATTGCCGGTCGGGTATTCCAACGTATGCCGTGTCAGAACAAAGCCGGTACTAAAGGCGGCCGAGGTGGATTCGGCGGTCGTCGGCACGTTGCCCCCTACGGGGGAGGTGGGGTAGTCGCGATTGATCCGGTAGGCGACCACCTCGCCTTTGGTCATGGCGCCGATGCCCTCGTCGAGGGACAGTAGGTTGGCCATCGCCGACTCATAGTGAATGCCGCTATGTACGCCCGACGGTCCGAACACGTAATAGCCGCCGCTGGCCATGCCGAGCGCGCTGTAGTAGACATCGGCGTCGACCACGTCCTTTCCGGCCTTGTCCTTGAAGGGGTATTTGTAGTTAGCCATAAAATTCCGCGTGCTTAGGCATCGCCCGAGAAGGTCAGGTAGAAAGCGTCATCCGGCGGATCACCGAATACCGAATCGCCAGATAGCGAAAGCGCGTGCCCAGCACCCTTACGATCCTGGACCATTGGGCCCTTCACGCGGATGGCGATGGCCTCGATCTCCACGCCGCTGCCATCCAGCGTGATCGTGCCGCCGGGGCCACGCAGGCGGATTACCTCGCCGGCTTGCAACTCGACAACCTTGGTGCGATGCCGAATGGCTTGCCCCGCCTCCAGTTCGGCACGGCCCTGCACGCGCTGCGTTAGATGCCCGCCGATATCCACCGTGTGTGCGCAGGCACGGCTGCGGCAGGTCGCCGCCAGGTGCCGGGTTGTACAGCACCGGCTCGCCCTGCTGCCGGCCAAAGATAAAGAGGCGATCGCAGTGGATCAGGCGGTGGCCGTCGGCCTTGTGCTGGAAGGCGTAGAAAAAGCCCTCCTCGCGCAGGATGCGTTCGATGAAATCGTAATCGGTGTCGCCGGCCTGCACGCAGTATTCGCGTGCCAGATGCTCGGCGGTGACGCGCTGCTCGTAATCCAGCGTCTGGTGATGCGCCTTGAGCACGGCCTGCGCAATCTCCGGAACGCTCAACGTCTGGAAGATGCGCCAGTCGGAGGACAGCTTCAGTCGCGCCAGGCGCGGCTCGACGACCGCGGAATACCGGGTACGTCGAAAGCCCGTGTCACCTTGCACGAAACTTGACACCGCGCCGTGCACGTAACGCACGGGTGCGCCGCCCTGCCAGATCGTGAGCAGGCCATTGCAGTCGAGCACCTGACCGAAGTCGATGGCGGGATTCGCGCTAGCCAGTTCCACCTGCAACAAAAAGGTCTCGGACAACCCCTCATGCAGCGTGAACTCCACCACTTCGAACGATTCATCGCCAGCGGCGAAGGTAAAACGCAGGTCGGTTCGATCAACCATGAGCATTCCTTACCAGCCCGTTACCGGGCTGGCGATCTACATGCTGAAGTGAGCAACCAGCGCTCGCGCCAGTCGCACGGAGTGGACCAGGCTCAGGCTTCCTGGGGCTTGCGCCAATCGTCCGAGGCTTCGGTGCCGGCGATGGCGTGGGTCCAGGTGATCTTGCGATAAGCCATGGCAACCTTGACCAGTTGGGTGTACTCGGCCTTGGTCGCGTCCTGCGCATGCGGCAGCACCGTGTTGATGTTGACGATGGTGGCGTCTTCGAGCTTGGTGGTGAAGAAGTGCTCCTGCTTGCCCTCGGTCGAAGTGCGGTACCACTTCACTTCCACTTCGGGGAGCATTTCACCGGAGGCCAGCGCCTGATACAGCAGCGGCGTGGCCTTGTTGAGCGGCGAGGTGAAGGTGAACGGCTTGTGCACACGCTGGCCCGACGGCTGGCCGCTCTGCGGGTCGGTCGGGGTGGCGATCAAGTGTTCGACTTCCTGGACCAGGATCTGGTCTTCGTGACCTTCCTGATAGACGTTGCCTACCGAGTCGGCGGTGAAGGCGCCTTGCGTGATGTTGCCTTGGGTCTTGCCCTGAATGCTGATATAAGCGGGAGTCGGCATGGATGCAGTCCTTGTTGTTGGAACCGACACGGCCCTCTGACCGTGTTGCCATCGGTGATGACGGACTAGGTAAGGCAATGCCCGTGCCAACTATCTCAAGTCGCGATTTAGTCCATTAATATCAGCACGTTAGCGGCAATGCCCGGTATTTCAGGCAAGCGACGAGGAAAGCGCAACCGCGAAAATCGTTTTTTTCGAGGGGAAATCGGGCCATTCGTGGCCCGCTCAAAACCAATCGTTTGAAAGTAAAAGAAATTTACCGGGCCACTTTTGGCCCGACCGGGCCACGAATGGCCCGATCATCAAAGCAATCGCGAACACATACGTCGCAGGAGTACAAAAAAATGCCCCGAAGACCATCCGGCCTTCGGGGCATTTTTTCGTGGGTTCGCTGGTGCGCACGCCGCGTGCGTCAGCCGGGCATCACCCGCGTCAGTGCGACCGGCCCGGTTCCGTGCCCGGCGCGAACGAGATGCCGCGCAGCACTTCCGCAAACTTCGCCGTCCGCAGCACCGCGAACTTCTCGGTGGCAGCCGTCGTCGCGCTCGTGTTGCGCAGCACGTCGCGCACCGCGACCAGCCGGTTCGGATCGGCGCCGACATCGCCGTTGCCGCTGACCGTCGCCGTGATCGCCCAGATCGTGACCGTACCGTCACGCTCGACGCGCCCCGTCAGGTTGCGCAGGCCGGCCGTCGCCGGCGCCCACGGCAACCCCGTCGCCGCGTTGTTGCCGACCGGATAGCCGGCCACCGAATACGGCTTGCCGAGGTCCAGCCCGTTCTGCAGCGTGTACGCGAGCTTCCACTGCTTCGCGCCCGCGTCGTACACCCACTTCTGCAGGCCGGCGCCCGTCTGCGCGGCCGCATGCGTGTACAGGTCCGCGCCCCCCGTGTAGCCGTCGCCTTCGTCTGCGACGTACAGCGTGTTCGCATCGGCGAACCACATCCCGAACGGGTAGGACAGCGTCGTCGCGGTCTTGTTCGGCGTGGCCGGGAAGCCGGCCAGCACGCACATGTTGTTCGGCAGGCCGGTCGTCTGCAACGTCGCGGCGTTCACTGCGAGCGGCGCCGTCGGCAGCACGGCCTTCGGCGACGGCACGCCGACGCCAGACGGGCATGCCGCGCCGGTCGTATCGACGAAGTACACGGTGTTCACGCCGTTGCCGCCGCTGCCCTTCGTGTAGTACACGACGTTGTCGTGCACCGCGATGCCGCGGAAGTTGTCGTCCTTGCCGATCTTGTCGGCCTTCGCGCCGAGTTCCGTGACCGAGAAGCTCGCGAGCGGCGTCGGCACGCCCGGGTCCTGCTGCGCTTCGCGATGCTTCGCGCCGTCGATCAGCTGCGCGCCCGCGCCGAGGATCACGTTGTCCGGTTGCGGATTCGCACCGTTTCCGGCATTGCCCGACGTGTAGTAGATCTCGCGGCCGTCGCGGTTGTTCAGGATCGCCGCGCGGCCATTGTTGCCGCTGTACGCATTCGTCTCGGTGAAGCGGAAGTGGCCGTGACGATCGACGCGCGCGATCGCGCGGTAGAAGGTCTGCCCGTCCGGGTTCGTCGTATCGACGGCGATCGGCGTGTTCGAGTTCGACACGTCGATCGTGTTGACCGGTGCGACGTAACCCATGAACGTCAGGTAATTGCCGTCGGCCGACAGGTGCAGGCCGAGTTCCGACTTCGAGCTGAAGCTCGTCACCATCTGGTCGTGCGCGAAGCCTTTCTGCAGGCTGTTCGGCACTTCGAGCGTGCCGACGGTGCCGCCTGCCGGCGTGATCTGGTCGAGGAAGATGCGCGACGTGATGCCGAAGCTGCCGTCGTAACGATCGTTGTTCCACACGTACGGATAGGTGCCGTCGTTCGGCGCGCCGGAAGCCGCGCCGCAACCGCCGGTGGTCTTCGCGCAGTTCGGCGGCAGGATCGCGCCGGGCTGCACGTTGGCGGACACGTTGTCGTACACGCTGCGGCTGAGCACCAGGAAACCCGGTACGAAGCGGCTTTCGCCGCCGTCAGTCGGGGCAGCCTGCGCACCGAGGCTGGCGGCAATCAGCGTGAGTGCAACGGCGGGAACAGTTCGATCGCGCAACGTGCGGCGGCGCTTCGCGGACAAGGCGACATTCGGCATGGACAAGGCTCCGTACGACATCGAGTGGGGATGTTGTTGTGGACAGACTGACGACGTGAAGCCCCGCCACCTTAGCCATGCTTGATGAAAAATTGATTGCACGCGATGCCGCCGAAACCCGCAGACGAATGCGGGCGCGTCGGAATCTTCGCTTGTTATTTATATGTAATGCGAAAGAAATGAATCAGACAGCCGGCGACGCGGATTGTCCTGCCTGCGGCTGCGTCAGCTTGCCGTCGCCATACTCGCGCAGTACCTTCGAAATCACGACGCGATAGCCGTCCAGCCAGCGTGCCTGCTTTGCTTTCGCTTCGAGATGCGCCGGATGCTGCATCAACTGCTGAAGCGCAGCTTCGGATTCCCAGTAGTAAACGTTCTGGATCAGCCCCGCTTCGGCGTTCTCCCACGTTTCCTCGCCAAGATAGCCGGGCGTCGCACGCGCCATGTCGGCGATCTGCCGGTCGAGCCGGTGGAACTCGTCGTCGTACTGCCCGGCACGGAAAATGAAGGTCGACGCGTACATGCACGCTCCATGGGAGACGGTTGAAAGAGCGCCAAGTGTAAGGCACCCGCGGCATGCCGAGATCGTCGCGCAGCGGCTACGCGGCGAGCGGATCGGTGGCGAGACGGTCGTCGAGCCACGCGTCGATCCTTCGTGCATCGTCACACACGCCGGCGGCGGGCGACGGCATGGCCGCCAGCGCCCGTCGCGCCCGTTCGAGCGCCTGCGCGAAGCCGCGCAACTCATGCGTCGCTGGCCGGTCGTCGGCACGTCGGCGCGCGAGTGCCGCTTCGATGTTTGCGCCGATCAATGCACGCTGCGCGTCGATGAAGTCGATGCACAGCGCGCGGCAATGCGCGGAAACCGATGCAACCGTCAGCAGGACGGGCACGATCGACACGGTCAGGTAGCCGCCTGGCGCAAGCCGCGACAGCGCATGACGCCCATCCTGCCCGCCATCGGTCAACGAGGTGAACACGGCATCGCGCCACACCGCGCGCTCGAACACGAGTGCGTCGCGATGTGCGTCGAGCGCCGCGCGGTCTGCGACCTGCCCGGCCGTTACCAGCGGAATCGGAAAGGAAGACTCGACGGAGGACTGTGCCGCGCCCGCATCGACGATGCAGTTCGCGCCCAGCCACGCCGCGTCGTCGCGCCGCGCGGCGAGCACACGCGACTGCAACCGGTCCGGCAGCAGCGGATCGAGCGGCACCGCGCCGCAGATCGACGGCTTGTTCGCATGCACGCTGCAGCGGCCGTCGTCGGCCAGCGCCGCGCAACGGCCGAGCGACGGATAGTCGTAGCCCTGCAGCGTCAGCGCGACCCATTCGCCATGCGCGCCGCCGATGCGATGGAACAGCCGGTCGGCCAGCGCATCGGACGCCGCGACGTCATCCGCATCGAGCCCATGCTCGCGGCCGCCCGCACGCCAGCGCTCGCCGATCCGCCGCCTCGGCACGCGGCGGATCGTCAGCGCGCCGACGAAGCGATGCCGATGCCGGAACAGTTCGCGCAACGACAGCGCCGGCGGGCTGTTGCAGCAGCGTCCGCATGCGTTGCACGCAAGCAGGTAGGTCTCTACCACGGCCGCCGCACCGAATCCTGGTAGCGCGTGAGGATGAAGCGCGCGACGTCGTCCGAGTGATACGCGGCAACGAGCTGCGCGACCCACGGCTTCGCGCGATCGGCGTTGCGCACCGTCAGCACGTTCGCATACGGCGAGCGCGCATCCTCGAGGCTGATGCTGTCGCGCGCGGGTTGCAGCCCGGCGCGCGCCGCGTCGTCGCTGTCGATCGCGACGAATGCAGCCGTGTCGAGCGCCGCGTACAGACGATCGCGGCGCAGCGCGACGAGCTTCAGCCCGAGCCGGTTGCCGGTCACATCGCGCAGCGTCGCATGCAGACCGGCTTTTTCGCGCAGCGTCACCAGCGTGTCGTTCTGCAGCAGCACGAGCGCACGCGCCATCCCGCGCGGATCGGCGGGAAGCGCCACCGTCGCACCCGGTTGCAGTTCGTTCAGGCTTTTCAGCTTGCGCGAATAGAACGCCATCGGCAACGTGACGGTCGGCGCGACTTCGGTCAGCGCGTAGCGCTTCTGCGTGCGCGTCGCGGCCAGCTGCTGGGCATCCTCGAAGCTGGCCGCATCGATCCGGCCATCGGCCAGCGCCGTGTCGATGCGCGATGCATCGTCGAATTCGACGACATCGACACCCAATCCTCGCGCAGCGGCGACGCGTTTCACTTCGTCCAGGATCTGCGCATGCACGCCGCGCGTGACGCCGACGCGCACCGCCGGTGCAGCGGTTTCGGCCGCAACGGCCGCGCCCTGATGCACGACGCCGCACGCGGCCAGCAACCACGCGGAAACGAATCGCACGAAGCCCTTCGTCATGATGCATCCCTCAGAATCGTGCGAAAACCGATATGCGACGCACCGAGATCGGCTTCCTGCTGTTCGCGCGACGACGCGCGATAGCGCACGCAGTAATCGCGCGAGCACAGGAACGAGCCGCCCTTGATGACCATCGGCGTATCGTGCCGGCGCGTCGGCGGCGCGACGGCCGCCGTGTCGCCGTTCGTGTGCGACTGATGCGGGCCCGTGTACGCGTCCTTCGTCCATTCCCATGCATTGCCGATCATGTCGTAGAGCCGGAAGCCGTTCGCCGCGTAGCAGCCGACAGGTGCGAGCCCCGCATGTCCGTCCTCGGCCGTGTCGAGCACCGGAAACGCACCCTGCCAGTAGTTCGCGGCCGGCTTGCCCTGCGCGTCGCGCGGCGCCGCATCGAGCGACGCATCGTCGCGGCCGGCCTTGCCCGCGTATTCCCATTCGGCTTCGGACGGCAGATCGCGGCCGAGCCAGCGCGCATAGGCGAGCGCATCGCGCTGCGTGACGAGCGTGACGGGCAGGTTGCCGCGCCCTTCCACGTCGCTGCCCGGCCCGCGCGGATGACGCCACGACGCGCCCTTCACCCACGACCACCACGCGAGGTCGCGCGCATTCATCTCGTCGCGCGTCGGCACATGGAACACCGCCGCGCCGCCCTGCCGCTCGGCCTCGGTCACGTAGCCGGTCGCCTGCACGAACGCGGCGAACTGCGCGATCGTCACGTCGGTCTGGTCGATCCAGAAGCCGCCGACGCGCGCGCGGCCGTCGCCGACCGGACGCTCGTCCGCATAACCGCGCGTGCTGCCGAACACGAACGCGCCGCCGCGCAGGTGCACCATCCCGGCCTGCGGGTCGTCGCGCCATTTCGCCGGCAGCCCCGAGTAACGCTCGCACTGCCGTTCCGACCCGAGCGGCGCAAGCGCGCGGCCGTGATTCAAGTCGTCGAACGCGCCGCCAGCCGGCGCCGCCGAATTCGCATAGCCCACCGCGAACGCGGCGGCGAACAGCGTGGCGGCCAGCGCCGCGCCGGTCGTCCAGAAGCGGAACCGCATCGTGTCGTCCCCGGTATCAGTAGTAGCCGCGCGGACGCAGCGGCTCGACGCCGCCGACGTTGCTCATGTAGGCCTTCCACTGGTTGACGAGCGTGCCGATCACCGACGGGTTCTGCGCGGACACGTCGGTCGTCTCGCCGCGATCCGACGCGAGGTCGTACAGTTGCCAGTGACCGTCGAGCGGCCCGAGCGGCGGCTCGGTCCACAACGCCTTCCAGCGGCCGTCGGCGCTGCGCAGGTATGCGCGGCCGTACGCTTCGTCGCCGAACGGCGCCGTATGCACCTCACCCGTTGCCGAGCCCGTAAGCACCGGCAGCAGCGACTGCCCCGTGACCGGATACACGTAGCGGTTGTTGTAGATCACCTTGCCCTTGTTCTGGTCGACGCCCGTCAGCGTGTTGACGAGCGGCGGTGCCGGCTGCGACGGCGGTGTGACGCCCGCGACCGCGAGGAACGTCGCCGTGTTGTCGGTCACGTGCGTGAACGCGCGCAGCGTCGGCAACTGCTGCGACTGGCCCGGCAGCCGCACGATCGTCGGCGTCGACACGCCGCCTTCGGCCGAATAGCCCTTCGTCAGCCGGAACGGCGATGCGCTCACTTCGGCCCAGCGCAGCCCGTACTGCAGGCGCTGTGCGTTCTGCTTGCCGTTGTCGGTGCCGAGCGCCGAATAGACCGGGTCCTGCGCGTTCGCGGTGTCGGTTGCTGTCGGGTCCGCGCCGCCGTCGATCGGCCAGCCTTCCGCGCCGTTGTCCGACTGGAACATGATGAACGTGTTGTCGTATTCGCCGATGTCCTTCAGGTGCTGGATCAGCAGGCCGATGTTGTAGTCGAGGTTCTCGACCATCCCCGCGTAGATCTCCATGTAACGCGCCTGCGCCTTGCGCTCGGCCGGCGACAGGCTCGCCCACAGCTTGTCGACCTTGCCAGTGCCATAGTCGCTGTAGCCGTCCGCGGCCGAATGCACGGCGCTGATGTACTTCGCGGCTGCGCTGCCGTTGTTCGCGGTCGCGGGCGATGCGGCCGTCGTCTCGGGCAGGCCGTCGAACGGCTTGAAGTCGGCGGGAATCAGGCCGAGCGCCTTCTGTCGCGCGATCCGCGCATTGCGGATCGCGTCATAGCCGGCGTCATAGACGCCCGCGTACTTGTGCAGCCAGGGGTCGGGCACCTGCAGCGGCCAGTGCGGCGACGTGTACGCCGCGTACGCGAAGAACGGCTTGCCGTCGCGCTGGTTCGCATCGATGTACGAGATCAGCTTCTGCGTATAGAAATCGGTCGAATAGAACACGGCCGGGCTGCCGCCCGCGCCACCCGGCTGCCCGGGCTGGCCAGGTTGAACGTAGCGGCCGTCTTCCGTGTAGTTCGACGAGCCGGCCGGCTCGTGCGCGTAGTGGTTCGACGCTGCGCCGCCGAGCAGCACGTAGCTGCGCTCGAAGCCCCACTGGTCCGGCGTCTGCCCGCTGCCCGTCGCGCTGCCGACGATCCCCGAGCCGATGTGCCACTTGCCCGCGATATACGTGTGGTAGCCCGCGTCCTTCAGCAGTTGCGCGAACGACAGCGCGCGATCGTTCAGGTAGCCCTCGTAGCCGGGCAGCCCGCGCCGTTCGTCGGTCGGCACGCCCATCGTGCCTTCGCCGACCAGATGGTGATCGGTGCCGGACACCAGCATCGCGCGCGTGATCGCGCAGACCGTGCCCGTGTGGTGGTTCGACAGGATGCGGCCCGATGCGACGAGCGCGTCGAGGTTCGGCGTGTTGATCTCGCCGCCGAATGCATGAATGTCGGAGTAGCCGAGATCGTCGGCCATGATGTACAGGATGTTCGGGCGCTTCGCGGCCTGGGTCGGGGTCGGCGTGGCGTCGGCCTGGGGCGGCGGTGCATCGCTGTCGACGCCGCCGCACGACGCCAGCGACACCGCGCCGGCGATCGCGGCGCAGACGACACGGAAACGGAAAGCATGCAACGGCGCAGCGGACTTTTTCATTATTGTTGACGCTCGATCTAAGGGATCGGCGATCTTAGCGTCGCCCGCGCGGCGCCCAAAGTCGGATTCGTCACATGCTAACGGGGTGCGGGAATATGCGATGCGCGGCGCCCGGCACGCCCCGCGCCGCCATGCGTCAGCTGCGCCCGCCGAGGCTGCCGCCGCCGTCCACCGACAGCACCTGCCCCGTGACGAAGCCGGCTTCGTCGGACAGGAAGAACGCGATCGCGGCTGCAACGTCGCCGGCTGTGCCGAGCCGGCGCGCGGGAATCGTCGCGAGCACCTTGCGCTCGGCTTCGCTGCCGACCGGCCGCGTCTGGCGGAACAGTTCCGTCTCGATCGGGCCCGGCGCAACCGCGTTGACGGTCACGCCATGCTCGGCCAGTTCGAGCGCCCACGTGCGCGTGCAACCGACGAGCGCGTTCTTCGCGGCCGAATACGCGGTGCGATCGAGGCTGCCGAAAATCGCTCGGCTGCAGATGTTGACGATGCGTCCGTAGCCACGCGCCTTCATCGCATCGGCAAAGTGCTGCGTGACCTGGATCGCGGCCCGCACGTTGAGATCGAACACGGTCTGCAGCGACTGGAAATCGATCTTCCCGAGCGGCTGCGGCAACACGATGCCCGCGTTGTTGACGATGCCGTCGACGTCGTGACGTTCGCCGATCTGCGCGAGTACCGCCGCCGTCTGTTCGATGTCGGCCAGATCGCATGCAAGCAATTCGCCGGGGAAGTCGATGCCCTGCGCATGCCGCGCAAGACCGATGACGCGATGGCCGCGTCGAGCGAGCGTGGCGCTGGTCGCGAGGCCGATGCCGCGCGATGCGCCGGTAACGAGGAAAGTGCGGGATGACATGGGCGTGCCTTTGACGAGGAGTCCGGAAACGGCGCGACGCACCGGTGGTCACCCGGCGCGCGCGTGCTCCGCCCGATTGTGCCGCAGCGTCGCAAAACGCGTACGGTCGCCGCCGGCTACCCGTCGACCTCACGCACACGCCAGTCGATCAGCCGGCCCGCCCCGCCGCGACCGGCATCGCGCGCCGCGACGCGATCCGCAACGCCAGCACGCCGCCGGCCAGCAACGCGACCGCGACGAGCAGCAGCGCGAGATCGTACGAATGCGTAACGTCCTTGATGCGCCCCATCACCGGCGGCAGCGCGAGCCCCGCGATGTTCGCGACCGCATTGATCAGCGCGATCGACGCGGCGGCCGTGAGGCCCGACACGTATTCGGTCGTCACGGCCCAGAACACCGGTGTCGCGGCCCAGTTGAAGCCGACCGCGAGCACGAGCAGCGCATACGCGACCGGCAACACCGGCGCGTAGATCGCCGCGACCAGCAGCGCGCCGGCCAGCAGCATCGGCACGCCGAGATGGCGCGCGCGCTCGCCGCCGAGATCCGAATGCCGGCCGTTCAGATACATCGCGACGCACGCGAACAGGAACGGCAGCGCGGACAGGCTGCCGACCGCAAAGCTCGATTGCCCGGACAGGCTCTTCACGAGCAGCGGCAGGAACAGCGTGAGCCCGATCGTGCCGAACGCCTGCAGCAGCCAGAACGCGGCGAGCGCCCACACCTTGCCGTCGCCGAACGCACGCCGCAGCGCGACGCCGTGCGACAGGTGCTCGCGCGGTGCGCTGTCGCGCAGCGTCGCCTCGAGCCAAGCGCGCTCGTCGGCCGGCAGCCAGCGCGCATGCGCGGGCGTGTCCGGCAGGCGGCGCAGCACGACGAAGCCGAGCAGCAGCGCGGGCACGCCTTCGAGCAGGAACAGCCAGCGCCAGCCTTCGAGGCCCAGCACGCCGTTCAGGTTCAGCAGCGCACCGGACAGCGGCAGCCCGATCACCGACGCGAGCGTCGCGCCGATGTAGAAGAACGACATCGCGCGCGCCCGATCGCTCTGCGGATACCACGCGGACAGGTAGTAGATGATGCCCGGCGTGAAGCCCGCTTCCGCCGCGCCGAGCAGCAGCCGCATCGCGTACAGCTGCCCCGGCGTATGAACGGCGCTCATCGCGGCCGCGACGATGCCCCACGTGATCATGATCCGCGCGATCCAGCGGCGCGCACCGACGCGTGCGAGGAACAGGTTGCTCGGGACTTCGAACAGGATGTACGTCACGTAGAACAGCCCCGCGCCGAGCCCGTACATTTCGGCGCTGAGGCCGAGGTCGGCGTTCATCTGCAACGCCGCGACCGAGATGTTCGACCGGTCGATGTATGCGACGAGATACAGCAGCATCAGGAACGGAATCAGGCGCAGGTTCAGGCGCCGCATCGTCGCGGCATGCAACTGCGGGGCGGCAGCGGTCATCGGCATGTCTCCATCGTCTCGCGGGACGGTGCGGATGCGCGCACGGTGCGCGGCATCGTCGCGCCGCGTGAGGCGCGGCGTCATGCAGGCCAGTCTAGAAGCCGCGTGAAATTCGCGTCAATTATCGGGACGCCTTCTCGATATATGAGACGCGAACGAGGCCCGTCGCTCAGTAGCGCATCACGAGAAACAGCCCGGCCGCGGCAAGCGCCATGCCCGGCCAGGCGAGCGCACCGATCGTCTCGCCGAGCACCGCCAGCGCGATCAGCGCGGTCGCGGGCGGAATCAGGAAGAACAGCGCCGACACGCGCGACGCCTCGCCGTATCGCACCATCGCGAGCAGCAGCGAGATCGCGATCAGCGAATTGCAGATGACGAGGTAGGCAAGCGAACCGGCGAGGCCGGCCGTCCATTCCACGTGCATCGGTTCGAGCGCGAACGCGAGCGGCGCGGTAACGGCGAGGCCGACCGCGTACTGCACGAGGTTCGCGGTGACCGGATGCACGTCGGTGCCGAAGCGCTTCTCCCACAGCGTGCCGCCGGTGATGCAGGCGAGTGCAAGCAGTGCGAAGGCCAGCGCCCACGGCGAAGCGATATCGACCGACGAGCGCGCGAGGATCACCAGCACCGCGCCCGCGGCGCCGAGCGCGAGCCCGAGCCAGCGCAGCGCGCCGACGCGTTCGCCGGCGATCATCGGCGCGAGCAGACCGACGAGGATCGGCTGCTGCGATGTGACGAGCGCGACGGCGCCGGCCGACATGCCGAGCTTCAGGCTCAGGTACGTGAACGCGAAATAGCCGGCCTGCAGCAACAGGCCGACAACGACGAGGTTGCGCCATTCGCGCCGCGTACGCGGCAACGGCGGACGCAGCCACAGGAACGGGCCGGCGAGCAGCGCGACCACGCATGCATAGCGCAGCGCGAGGAACGTGAGCGGATCGGCATAGCGCAGGCCGAGCTTCAGGAACACGAAGCCGCTGGCCCACAGCAGCAGGAACAGTGCAGGCGCGATGCGCAGCCAGCCGGGTTGGCGTGTGGCCATCGGGGTGCCGATCGCGGTCATGCGCGCTCGCCTCGCGGCGCCGCGTGAGCGTCCGCCGCTTTCGTGCCGGGATAGCGTGCGGGCCGGCGCATCATCGACGGATCAGGTGATACGCGACGTTGATCACGGTCGCGACGATGCCGATGACGATCGCGACCTGCAGCTTCCTGTTCATGACAGCCTGCCCCCGCCAGTGCGTTGTGCGGGTGATCATACGCCGCGTCAACCGAACGTGCCGCGTCGCTACGGAGCGTGAGCGCTGCGCTGCGGCACGCGCTCGCCATCGGCGTCATCGGACGCCAGTATGGACGGAATCTCGTCGACCAGCGCGTCGATGACCACGCGCACCTTCGATGGCACATGACGCGAGGCCGGCCGCACCACGTACACCTCGGCGCCCGACACGCTGTCGCTGTCCATCACCAGCGCGAGACGGCCGTCACGGACGTAGGGCGCCATCAGCCAGCACGGCAACCACGCGAGGCCCGCACCGGCGGCGGCCGCATCGGCGATCGCCTGCAGGTCGTCGAACCGCAGGCGGCCGGCCGTGCGATGGTCGTGAACCGCGCCGTCCGTACCGATGATCCGCCACGGCGTCGGCTGCCCGGCGCGCGAGTATGCAATGCCGACGTGCGACGCAAGCGCATCGAGCCCCGACGGCCGCCCATGACGGTCCAGATACGCGGGCGATGCACAGATGCCCATGCGCTGCACGCCCAGCTTCCGGCCGACGAGCGCGCTCGTATCGGCCAGCGCGCCGATGCGCACTGCAATGTCGAAACCGTCGTTCACGAGGTCGGCCACGCGATCGCTGAACGACACGTCGATTTCGAGCCGCGGATGCCGCTCGACGAGGCGCCGCACGACGGGCGCCACGCATTGCCGCCCGAACAGCACGGGTACGCTGATCCGCACGCGCCCGGCCGGCTCGCGGCGCCCCGCGTCGAGCGCGGCCTCGGTCTCGCCGAGTTCGGCCAGCAGCCGCCGGCACTGCTCGTAATAGACGAGCCCTTCGTCGGTCAGGCCGAGCTGGCGCGTGGTGCGCTGCAGGAGGCGCGCGCCGAGACGTTGTTCGAGCCGTGCGACGATCTTCGCGACGGCCGAACGCGTGATGCCGAGGCGCAACGCCGCCGCCGCGAAGCTGCCCGATTCCACCACGTCGACAAATTCGGCGACGCCTCTCAGCCGTTCGTCCATGCAACTCCGCTCCGTTGGGATGACAGGTTTGTGTCCACACCGGCGACAATCGTTGGCCGAATTCTCGCCAATGCGTCCCCCTGCGCAACACTATGATAGTCCGGACTATCTCGAAAAGGAGCGGACATGCATGCATGGCAAGTTAAACCGGGCGACGGCATTGCCGGGCTTCGGCGCATCGACGCGACGCCGCGCCCGGTCGGGCCGACCGACGTCGTTGTGAAGATCCACTCGGCCGCCCTCAACTATCGCGACCTGATGTTCGCGCGCGGCGACTATCTCGGCATCGGTACGGAAGCGTTGATCCCGGTCGCCGACGGCGCCGGCGAAGTCGTCGAAACCGGCCGCGATGTCACGCGCTTCAAGCCCGGCGATCGCGTGATCAACACGTATTTCCCGCACTGGATCGACGGGCCGGCCACGCCGCACAAAGTCTCGGGGTCGGCCGGCTCGCATTTCGACGGTGTGCTGGCCGAACGCTTCGTGTCCGACGAAGCCGCGCTGGTCGCGATTCCCGCACATCTCGACTATGACGAAGCGGCGACGCTGTCGTGCGCGGGCATCACCGCATGGAACGCGCTGTTCGTCGACGGCGGGCTGGGGCCGGGCGCGACCGTCGTCCTGCTCGGCACGGGCGGCGTCTCGATCATCGCGCTGCAACTCGCGCATGCGGCCGGGTTGCGCACGATCGTGACATCGTCGAGCGACGCGAAGCTCGAACGCGCCCGCGCACTCGGTGCGGACGCAACGATCAACTATCACGCCACGCCCGAGTGGCAACACGAAGTGCTGCGGCTCACCGACGGCGTGGGCGCGGACCTGGTCGTCGAAGTGGGCGGCCGCGACACGCTGCCGCGCTCGGTCGCCGCGACGAAGATGGGCGGCATCGTGTCGGTGATCGGCGGCCTCAGCAGCTTCGGCGGGCCGGAACTCGGGCTGCTGTCGCTGATCGGCGGCGTCCGCCAGTTGCACGGGTTCATGGTCGGCAGCCGCGCGATGCTCGACGACGTCGTGCGGCTCGTCGATGCGAAGCGGCTCAAGCCGGTGATCGATCGCGTGTTCGGCTTCGACGAAGCGCCGCAGGCGTATGCGTACCTGCAGTCGGGGCAGCATTTCGGGAAGGTCGTGATTCGCGTCGCGCAGTAATCGAAAGAGGCGGCGGGCCGCCTCCGCCGCCTTCCGGCCGGGGTCCGTCAGAAGCGGTGCCGGATCCCCGCATGCACCATCAGTTGCTTCGCGTTCGACGACAGATCGGCCGCGCCGGGGATATACGCCTGATCGAGCGACGAACCGGTCGCGTCGCCGGCAATCCGCTGGTACGCGCCCATCAGGTACACGTCCGTGCGTTTCGACAGGTTGTAGTCGGCCATCAACCCGATCGAATGGATCTTCGGCTTCGCGGCGCCCGTCGTCGCGTCGTAGCGCACCGTCGTGTACACGTATTGCGCGCCGACGAAGAATGCAGGCGTGAACTGGTACTTGCCGTTCACTTCGAAGTTCTGATACTTGATCGCCGTGACCGTGCCGCCCGCGAGCGGCCCCGTCACCGGTTCGATCGTCTCGTCGCCGAACAGGTAGCCGACGTTCGCGGTCGGCCGCGTGACGTTGCTGTTCGTGTACGCGAATCCGACCGTCGCGGGCCCCGCGGTGTAGTTGATGCCCGCCCCGAAGATCCGCAGTCGTGCCGACGCGAAATTCGCGTCGGCGCCGACCGACCCCGAACCGGCGATCGCCCCGCCCGACGTCGCACCCGGGTTGTTCGCGTTCAGGAACGCCGCGCCGACGAGCAGGCCGCCCTGCTCGTACTGCGCGCCGACGCTCCATACACGGTTGTTCGCGAAACCCGTGTCGTTGCTGAAGCTGTAGGTGCCGCCGAACGAGAAGCCGGAGAAGTCCGGGCTCGCGTACTTGACCGTGTTGTTCACGCGGAACGTATTGCCGGTGTTGTCGTTGTCGAGCGGGTGCGAGAACGGATAGACGCCCCAGCTCCCGTTCGCGGTCGTCGGCGCAAGATAGTCGACGACCGAATCGTATTGCCGGCCGAGCGTCAGCGTGCCGAAGCGCGTGCTGCCGAGCCCGACGTAGGCCTGACGCCCGAACATGCGGCCGCCCTGTGCGAGCGTGCCGTTGTTCACGTTGAAGCCGTTCTCGATCTGGAACAGCGCGCTGTAGCCGCCGCCCAGGTCCTCGGTACCCTTCAGCCCCCAGCGGCTGCCCTGAGCGAAGCCGCTTGCCATCTGCCACGCGCCATGGCCGCCGACGTTGCTCGTATAGTCGATGCCGGCATCGACGAGGCCGTAAAGCGTGACACTGCTTTGCGCGAACGCGGGCGCTGCGCACAGCGCCGGAATCGCGACAAGAATCAATCTCCAGTTCATCCGTATTCCTTATTTATTTATGGCCGATCGCGCACATTGCGTGCGCGGCCGCTTACTTCCCGCCGTAGATATCGAAGTCGAAATACTTGCGGTTGATTCGCTGGTACGTGCCGTTCGCGAGAATCGTTGCGAGCGCCTGGTTGAATGCGTCGCGCAGGTCGTTGTCCTGCTTGCGCAACCCGAGGCCGTCGCCCTGCCCGAAGTACTTCACGTCGTCGATCGGTGCGCCGGCGAACGTGAAGTCCTTGCCCTGCGGCTTCTTCAGGAACCCGTCGCTGGCCGCGATCGATGCCTGGAACGCCGCGTCGAGCCGCCCCGTCACGAGATCGGCGTACACCTGATCCTGGTTCTGGTACGACACGATCTGCACGCCGGCCGGCTGCCAGTTCGCGACCGCGTAGTCGGCCTGCGCGGAACCCTGCTCGACCCCCACGCGCTTGCCCTTCAGCGACTCGGCGCTCGGCAGCAGCGGCGACCCCTTGTGCACGACCAGTCGCGCCGGCGCGTTCGAGATCCGGTTCGTGAACGCGATCTGCTGCATCCGCTTCGGCGTGATCGTCATCGACGACGCGATCACGTCGAACTTGCGCGCGAGCAGCCCCGGAATCATCCCGTCGAAGCTCGACTCGACCCACACGCAGCGCGCGTGCAGTTCCGCGCACAACGCATTCGTGATGTCGATCCCGAAGCCCGTCAGCCTGCCGTCGGGCAGCTTGTATTCGAGCGGCGGGTAAGTCGGATCGACCGCGAGGCGGATCTCCCTGCCCGTCCAGTCGCCGGCATGCGCCGTCCCTGCCGCCAGCGCCACCGCGAGCGCCGCCATCAACTTCCACTGTTTCATTGCCTGTCTCCTTGTGTAAATCGTGAACCGTGACCCCAAACCGGGCAATCGCATCACGCGAGGTATCGCTCCGCAAGCGCGATCCAGTAGCTCGCGCCGGTCGCCAGGCACGCATCGTTGAAGTCGTAACCCGGGTGATGCAGCCCGCATCCGGCTGCACCGTCGCCATTGCCGATCGACAGGTAGCTGCCCGGGCACGCCTCGAGCATGAATGCGAAGTCCTCGCTCGCCGCGATCGGCCGCAGATGCGGAATCAGCGCCGCGTCGCCGCCCCACTCGCGGGCCACGTCGCGCGCAAAGGCCGTTTCCGCCGCATGATTGACGAGCACCGGATAGCCGTACCGATAGTCGATCTCGACTGTCGCGCCGTAGCTCGCGGCCTGCCCCTGCACGATCGCGCGGATGCGCCGCTCGAGCAGCGCGCGCACGTCCGGCGACAACGCGCGCACGCTGAGTTCGAGCTCCGCATGCGGCGGGATCACGTTCGATGCGGTGCCCGCATGGATCGAGCCGGCCGAGACGATCGCCAGTTCCTGCGGATTCACGTTGCGCGACACGACCGTCTGCAACGCCATCACGATCGACGCACACACCACCACCGGATCGATCGTCGTGTGGGGCGCGGCGCCATGCCCGCCGCGTCCGATCACGCGCACGTGCACCTCGTCGGCCGATGCCATCGCCGGGCCGTCGCAGAAGCCGAGCACGCCGGCCGGCAAGCCCGGCACGTTGTGCATCGCGAACACGGCGTCGCACGGGAACAGCGTGAACAGACCGTCGTCGATCATCCGCTTCGCGCCGCCGAGCCCTTCTTCGGCCGGCTGGAAAATCACGTTCAGCGTGCCCGAGAAACACGCGCGTTCCGCCAGGCAGCGGGCCGCCGCGAGCAGCATCGCCGTATGACCATCGTGGCCGCACGCGTGCATCACGCCGTCGCGCCGGCTCGCATGCGGCAGCCCGGTGGTCTCGCGAATCGGCAGCGCGTCCATGTCCGCGCGCAACCCGAGCCGCTTCCCGGTGCCGCGCGTCAGTGTGCCGACCACGCCCGTGCCGCCGAGCCCGCGCGTCACCCGATAACCCCACGTTGTCAGGCATTCGGCCACGAGCTCGCTCGTCGCATGTTCCTCGAAGCCGAGTTCGGGATGGGCGTGCAGCCGGTGGCGCAGCGCAATCATCTCCGTCTCGATGG
Organism: Burkholderia cepacia complex sp. TUM26381; assembly: GCF_057439935.1. Taxonomy (NCBI): domain Bacteria; kingdom Pseudomonadati; phylum Pseudomonadota; class Betaproteobacteria; order Burkholderiales; family Burkholderiaceae; genus Burkholderia; species Burkholderia cepacia complex sp. TUM26381. The sequence goes on from NZ_CM172007.1 coordinate 2,856,366, forward strand.
CCGCCATTTCCGACGGAATGTTTTCATGGTCCAACCCCGATTCTCCTCGATGCGTTCCGCGGGTCGATCGCCCGGATGACCGATCGTGGCCGAATCGTATGCAGCGAAAATCCCGGCGAACAGCCGCGGTTTCGTTATGATGACAACCTTTCGTTGTCGGGTATCGCCCCATGAGTACGATGAAACTGCATCAGTTGCAGGCGCTCGTCGCGAGCGCGGAGGCTGGGAGCATCCGCGGCGCGGCGCGTACGCTGGGGCTGTCGCAGGCGGCCGTCACGCGCGCGCTGCGCGAACTGGAAGCGAGCGAGCGGCTGCCGCTGCTCGTGCGCGCGCCGGAAGGCATCGGCTTCACCGAATACGGCAAGACGCTGCTCACGCACGCGAAACTCGTGCTGAAGCAGCTCGAACATGCGCAAAGCGATCTCGAACGCATGCGCGGCCGCGTCGAGGGCCGGCTGAGCATCGGCGTGACGCCGTGGCTCACGGTGACGTTCCTCGCGGAGGCGGTTCTGCTGTTTCGCGAGCGGATGCCCGACGTGCGCCTCGAACTCCACGAAGCGCTGATCGCCGTCGCGCAGCCGCTGCTGCGCGACGGCAGCATGGATTTCGCGCTCGGGCATGTGCCGCCGGGCGGCACGCAGGAATTTTCGTGCGAACCGATGCTGCGCTACGAGACGTCGGTCATGGTGCGCGCCGGCCACCCGCTTGAACGCGCACGGTCGATCCACGACCTGCTCGACAACGACTGGGTGCTGAATTTCGCGGCCGACGGGCAGGCCGCGCTCGTCGACTATCTGTTCACGCGCCACGGCGCACGGATCGACGAACGGCGCATCGTTCGTGCCCAGTCGGTCGCGATGTTGCAGACGATGCTCGAACAGGCCGACATGTGCACGTGGTGCCCGACGATTCTCGCGGCCGTGCCGCCGTTCGGCGAACGGATGCGCGCATTGTCGCTGAAGGAAACGTTCGAACCGCGCGACCTCGGAATCGTCACGCGCCGCAGCAGCACGCTGAGCGACGCGGCGCGCTGCTTTATCGACTGCCTGCTGCAGGTGATCCGCCGGCATGCACGATCCGCGCGCAAGGAGGATCTCGCGCTGTTCAGGACGGTGTCGCTGCTGATCTGACGGCCGCGGGACGCCGGCCGCTCACCTCCCCCGCCGCGGCACCGGCACACCCGCACCGGTGCCGCGGCAGGCACCACGCGTCAGATCTTCGCGGTCAGCGTGATCCCGACCGTGCGCGGATCGCCGTACAGCACCGGATACGCGCCATATGACGGCAGCAGTTCGAGCTTCTTGTAGACCTTGTTCGTCAGGTTCGTCACGTAGCCCGTCACGATGTACTTCTGGTCCGGCGTCGTGTACGACACATGCGCGTTCAGTACCGTATAGCCGCCCTGCCACAGCTGCGGCATCGTCTGCCGCGTCGCGCTGAAGTACTCGCGGCTGCGGTAGTTCACGTCGCCACCGGCCGTCAGCGTGCCGAACGAAACCGGCACGCGATAGTCGAAGCCCGCGTTCAGCGTCGTATGCGGCGAACGCGCGAACGAGTTGCCCACCGCCGTCGGCACGTAGCGGAACTCCGTGTAGCGCGTGTTCAGCATCCCGAGGTTCGCGAACAGGTACAGGCTGTTGACGGGCTGCGCCTTCAGCTCCAGTTCGAAGCCGTCCGCACGCCCCTGCCCCGCGTTCGACAGCGTCGACACCGGCGGACCGCCGAACGGGTTCGGCGCGAGCGCGAACACCTGGATGTCGCGATAGTCGTAGTGGAACACGCTCGCGTTGACGATCAGCCGCTTGTCAAACCACTCGCTCTTGATGCCGACTTCGTAATCGGTCAGGTACTCCGGCGATACCGTCGACACCGTGCTCTGCGTATACGCGTTGCCGTTGTAGCCGCCCGAACGGAAGCCGCGCGCATAGCGGAAATACGCACGCACGTTGTTGCTGAGCGCATATTCGGGCGTGAGATCCCAGGTCGGCGCGCGCCACGTGTTCGTCTGGTTCTGCTGCGCGCTGACCGCGAGCGGCGACGACACCGACGACGGCGACCACCAGCTGTTCGGATCGCTGAACGTCACGTTGCCGGTATCCTGCAGCCCGGTGAGGTTGATGGTCTTGCGCTCGATCGTGTAGCGCAGCCCGCCCGTCACGTTGAAGCGGTCGGTGAACCGGTACTTCACGCTGCCGAAGATCGCTGCGCTCTGCGTATGCTGCGTGAGGTCCGTCAGATGGTAGTACGCGGGCGACGGCGAGCCCGGCAGCCCGCCGCCGGCGCCCTGCTCGGCCAGTTGCTCGGTGAACAGGTGCGTGCCGACGAGCCAGCTCAGCCGGTCGCTTTGCGGCGATTCGAGCCGGAATTCCTGCGAGAACTGGCGGCTCGACAGGCGGTCGTGCGAACGCGCCGCATCGAACGGCGAGTAGTCCTCGTCGTCCTGGTACCAGCGGTGCAGCCCTTCGAACGCGGTGATCGACGTCAGCGACACCGCCGGGTTGATGCGCCAGTGCGCGGTCAGCGACGTGCCCCACGACGAGATGTGATCGCTCGACGGCGCATTGAGCGACACCGTATACGGATCGCTCGACCCGACGAAGCCGAACTGGTTCGCGCCGCCGCGCCCCGCGCCTTCCGCATGCCACGCATTGCCGCCGCCCGTGTAGTTGCGGCCGTGGATGTTGAACAGGAAATCGGTGTCCGACGTCGGCACGGCCAGCACCTGGAAGCGCACCGCGTTGTCGTGGAAGCCGCCGAAGCGCCCCTGCTGCACGGTGTTCGTGTAGAAGCTGTCGGCATTCTCGTGATACACCGACACGCGCGCGGCCAGCACGTCGTTCTTGCCGATCGGTCCGCCGATCGCGGCCTCCGCGAGCCGGCTGTTGTACTGGCCGAGCCCGAGCTTGCCGTACCCGCTCACGTCGAAGGTCGGTTTCTGCGACGTGATGCTGAGCGCGCCGCCGACGGTATTCTTGCCCCACAGCGTGCCTTGCGGCCCGCGCAGCACCTCGATGCGATCGAGGTCGAACAGCGGAAAGCCCTGCCCGAACACGCTGTTGATGTACACGTCGTCGAAGTACACGCCGATCGGGCTCAGCGACAGGTCCGACGGATCGTTGCTGCCGACCCCGCGCATGAACCAGCGCGGCCGCTCGCGGCCTTCGGTCGATTGCCCGGTGAAGTTCGGCACGTACTTCGTCACGTCGTTGATGACGCGCAGCTCGTTGTTCTTGATCGCATCGCCGCTCAGCGCGCTCACCGCGACCGGCACGTCCTGGATGCTCTCCTTGCGCCGGCGCGCCGTCACGGTCACCGTGCCGAGGTTCGTTTCGCGCGCGGCCGCGCCGCGGTTCGCACGGGCTGCCTTCGGCGCGGCCGTGACCGCCGCTTCCGGTGCCTGTTGCGCCGGCTTCGCGTCCGGCGCCCCCGCCGTCGCCGCGCCGTCCTCCGCCCACGCCGGCAACGATACGGTGCCGCCCGTCAGCAGTCCCCCCAGCGCGGTGACGATTAGTTTTTTCCTGAACATCGATGAGTCATCCTGTTTGATCGGTTGAACGCACGTGCGAGCTACGCACGGGTTCTCTATTGCAATTCGGATGCCAGCATCGAGAGGCCCGTCGTACGGGGCTTCCAGCACGCATGCAGTGCCGGTGTTGCTGCATGCGCATCTGTGGAGCGAAGCAAACTGCTTGTCACGCAACACCGGCACCGACAATCATCAGGACAGCTTTGCAGGCAGTGACGGTATCGCTCCGCGCCGCGCGTGAGCGAACCGCAGCGCGAACGCAACCAGCGCGACGACGGGCAGCCAGCACAGAAACACCGCCGGCAACCCGACCACCGGCACGAGCGCGCTGCCGGCCAGCGGTCCGCAGAACGCACCCGTCATCGACGCGAGGTTGTAGAGGCTCGACACCTGGCTCTTGTCGGCCGGATGACGGCCGAGATGCTGCATGTTGACGAGATGCAGCAGCGACGATCCGGCGCACAGCGCGGCGAGCCCTGCGCCGACGATCCACGCGTCGTGCGCGAGGCCGAGCGCGAGCAGCCCGGCCACGCCGCCCGCGAGGCTGAATGCATGGCAACGGCGCGCCGTCATCCGCTGCGCGACATGCCCGAGCCCGAACAGCGCGATCACCGCAACGACGCCCTGCAGGGTCAGCAGCGCGACGGCTCCCGACTGCGACAACCCCAGATACTGGATGGCGAGCACGACCGTAAAGGTGCCGGCGAGCGAGCGGGTCGCACTGTTCACCGCTTCCAGCGCAAGTTGCTCGCGCACGTCGCGGCTCCAGGCGAGCGCGAGCAACGCACGCAGGCCGCCGGTTTCGGTTTGCGCGCCGCGTGGCGGCGGTTCCGCGTCGCCGAGCAGCATCCGGCTGAACCACGCCATGCCCGCGAAGCTCGCCGACGCGGCGCAGAACGTCGCGACCGCGCCATGCGCGCCGATCAGCCAGCTCGCGAGCCACGGCCCGGCCATGCCCGTTCCGACCGACATGGCCGCGCGATACCAGCCCGCGCGGGCGAGGCCGATCTGCGCGAGCCGCGCGAGGAACACACCGTTGATCGATACGATCCGGAACGGGATGCACAGCCCGATCAGCGCCTGCGTGAGCGCGATCAGCGGCCATGCGCCGGTGAACGGCACGACGAGATTGAGCAGCATCGGCCCCATGCTCGCGGCGAAGTACACGCGCCGCGCGCCGTAGCGCGCGACCAGCAGCCCGGCCGGCAATGTCATCAGCGCGATGCCGAGCGGCTCCATCGCGGCGATGATGCCGAGCCGCGCGCTGTCGACGCCGAGCGCGAGCGCATACAGCGTCGTCGCGAGCTGCGCCATGCTGATCGTCGTGCCGCTCGCGAGCGCCAGCAGCATGAAGCCGCCGGTGAAGCGCTCGCGCCGCCATGCGTCGGCAACGCGTGCCGGCGTGCTCACCGCGCGGCGTCGCGTGACAGCGTCGCGATGCCGTCGAGCGCGCGCCGGTCGATCCACGCGCGCACGTCGAAGTCGGCAGGCAGGAATCGCCGGTCGACCAGGAAGCGCTTGAAATCGTCGAGTGCGGCGATCGACGCTTCGTCGAGATCCGTGCGCAACCGGAGATGCACGTCGGCACCGTACGCAAGCCGCAGCCAGTCATGGCCCGACCCCGTCTCGCGGCCGAGATAGCCGAGCACTTCCTGCTCGTGCTCGCGCGCCCAGCCCTCGACGTCGGTCACGCGCGCGAGGAAGCGGCTGACGATGCCGGGGTGGCGTTCGAGCGTCGACGCATTGACGGTCAGCGGGCGCGGCGAACCGTTGTTGATGCGGATCTGCGGATCGGGATGAAAGCCGATGTCGACGACCGGCTGCGCGCCGATCAGGTGCGCGGTTTCCAGCCCGAGCGAGCCCTTCACGTAGATCGCGTCGACATCGCCGCGCACGAGCGCGGCCGCTTCCGCCGCATAGAGCCGCCGGCTCGACAGGCTCGCGGGGTGGCTGAACGCCGCGTCGCGGGTCACGGGCGTCGCCACCGGCGCGCGCAGGTTGGACGCCGGGACGTCGATCCATTCGACATCGCCGGGGCCGAGCCCGTCGAGCGACAGCGCGCTGACGAAGCCGCGCAGCGCGGCCGCGCGGAAAATGTCGATGCGCTCGCCGTCGCGGCGCGGCAGGCCGATGCGGCGCCCGCGCAAGTCCTTCGGCCGCGTCAGGCCGGCTTCCGGCAGCGCGACGATCGCCTGTGCCTCGTCGACCCAGGTCAGCGCGACCACGCGCGTGTCGGCGCCGGCCGCGCGTGCCCACAGCGCGGGAATGCTGCCGCCCTGCCGGAACGCGTTATCGAGCGAATGATCGACGTGCGCGTGATGCAGTGCCGCGTGCTGGCTTTCCTGCAGCGCGCGCACGGTGATGCCGTCGCCGGCGAATTCGCTGTCGAGCCAGCCGAGATGCGCGGCGATGCCGAGCGGCGTCGGCACCGGACAGCGCGTGTACCAGATCGACTGAACGTTGTGTGAAGCCGTGGTGCTCATGGATGCGTTCGCAAAGGAAGTCGTGAAAGGCGCGTCAGCCGCGCGGCGCGGTGAGCACCGACAGCCGCGTGATGCCCGCGTGCTCGATCGCGGCCATCAGCTTCGCGACGGTGCCGTACGGCACGTGCTCGTCGGCCTGCAGGTCGAGCGCGACGTCGGGCCGGCCCGCTTTCAGCGCGGCCAGCTCGGCCGGCACCGCGGCAAGCGCGACCGCGCGCTTGTCGAGATACACGACGCCTTTCGCGTCGACACTCACGGTCACGTTCGGCTTGCGGTCGGCCGGTGCGGTGGCGACGGTGTTCGGGAGAGTCACGTGCACCGCGTTGTTGAGCAGCGGCGCCGTGACGATGAAGGCGACGAGCAGCACGAGCATCACGTCGACGAGCGGCGTGATGTTGATTTCGCTGAGCACGTCGTCGTTGTCGGAGGAGGACGAGAAGGCCATTATGCGAACGCCTCCTGACGGGTGTCGCCGGCGCGACGTGCCGGTGCGGCAGCGGGCAGCGCGGCCGGCACGCGGAAGCCGGCCTTCTGCGCGAGCGTGACGAAGTCGGTCGCGAACGCATCGAGGTCGGCCGATGCGGCTTTCACGCGGCGCACGAAGAAGTTGTACGCGAGCACGGCCGGCACCGCGACCGCGATGCCAATCCCGGTCGCGACGAGCGCCTCGCCGATCGGCCCGGCGACGACGTCGATGCTCGCCGACGCGCTGTGCGTGATCGCGGTCAGCGCATGGATGATGCCGAACACGGTGCCGAACAGGCCGACGAACGGTGCGGTGCTGCCGATCGATGCGAGCACGGCCAGCCCCGCTTCCTCGCGCCGGCGCGCGTTGTGGATCTGCTGCCGAAGATGGCGCTCGAGCAGGTCGTGGCGGCTCCAGCTGTGTTCGAGATCGTGCGCGCTGCTCTCGTCGGCACGCCGCAGCGCGTCGAAGCCCGCGGCGGCGAGTTCGCCCACCGGGCTGTTCGCGCCGTCGAGCGCGGCCGCGTCGTGGAAGCTGTTCGCGGCCCAGAACGCGCTGACGTAACGCCGGTTGCGCGTGCTCGACCGCAGGCTCTGGATCGCCTTCACGACGATCAGCGTCCACGTGACGACGGAGAAGACGACGAGCAGCCAGAGCGCGCCCTGGACGATGAAGGTGGTCGGAATACCGTTCATGATGTGAGTTCCTTGAGATATGTGGCGGGCCGCCCGGCGGGTCAGCCCAGCTTGAAATCGATCGGCACGTTGACCCAGCCGTCGACGGCTTCGTCGCCGCGCTTCGCGGGCACGAACGTCCAGCGCTTCACGGCGGCCATCGCTGCGTTGTCGAGCAAGCGGCGGCCGCTGCTCGTGCGGACGTCGACCGAATCGGGCGTGCCGTTCGCGAGCACGTGCACGCGCAGCACGACGCGCCCTTCCCAGCCCTGGTCCTGCGCGAACGCCGGATAGTCGGGCGCCGGGTTGCGCAGGTATGCCGCGTCGCCGATCGGTGCGGTTTCGCGCGCAGGTGCGGCGGGCGCAGGCGCCGGTGCCGGAGCGGCGATGGCCGGCGCCGTTGGCGCGGGCGCCGCTTCGCGCGACGCCTGCGACACTGCGGACAACGCGGGTGCCGGATGCGGAACGGCCATGCGCGGCGTCAGCGGCGTCAGTGGCTTCGCCGGTGTCGGCGCCTGCTTCAACGGCTTCGGCGGCACGACCGGCGGCGGCGGGTGCGCGGCCTGCGGCAGCGGCTCGGGCGGCCGCGTCAGTTCCACCGTCATCGGCAGCGGCCGCGGTGGCTGCACGGGCGGTGCGGCGGGCGCGCGCGCGGCCAGCAGCGCGACGCCCGCATGCAGCGCCGCGACGGCCAGCGCAATCGCGCCCGCGCCGCGCCATCCGCTCGCCGGTGCCGGCCGCTTGTCCGCATGCGCAGACGGCGCCACCGGCGAAGGTCGCGCGCCTGCCGCCGCGCGCGGCGCCGCACGCGCCGCATGCCGGCGCGCCGGCGGCACGCCGTATTCGATCGTCAGCCCTGTCATGTTCGACTCCTTGCAATGACGCGCCGCGGCGCGCTACGCGACCCACGCATGGCGGTGCCGGTCGATCTGCGTGAACGGCGCCGGATCGATCCACGCGCGCGCGTCGAAATCACGTTCGAGAAAACCCCATTCGACGAGGAAATCCTTGAACGCGACCAGACCGTCGATCGACGTCGGCGCGAGCCCCGTCTCCAGATGGCGGTGCACGTCCGCGCCGTACGCGTAGCGCACCCATTCGTCGGACGCACGCGTTTCGCGGCCGATGTAGGCGACCGTCTCCGTCGGATGGCGCGCGGCCCAGTCGCCCGCGCCGACCACGACCGACAGGAAGCGGCTCACGAGATCGGGGCGCGCGTCGATCAGTGCGCGGTCGACGGTCAGCGTGCGCGGCGTGCCATTGCCGATCCGCACCAGCGGATCGGGATGCGCGCCGAGATCGATGACGACCTGCGCGTCGATCAGGTGCACGGTTTCCAGCCCGGCCACGCCCTTCACGAACACCGCGTCGACGTCGCCGCGCACGAGCGCCGCGATCTCGAGCCCGTACTCGTGCGGGCCGCGCGTGAATGACGCGGGCCCGGTGCGGCGCTCGCGGGTGTCGGGCAGGTCGACCCATTCGGCGTCGCCGTGGCCGAGCCCTTCCAGTTCGAGCGCGCTGAGGAAGCCCTTCAGCGCGGCGGCCCGCCAGAAGTCGATGCTGATCGGATGGCGCGGCAACCCGAGCCGCCGGCCGCGCAGATCGCGCGCACGACGAATGCCGCGTTCGGGTAGCGTGACGATCGCCTGGAATTCGTTGGTCCACGACAGCCCGATCACGCGCGTATCGGCGCCGCGTGCCCGCGCCCACAGCGCGGGAATATTGCCGCCCTGCCGGAACGAGTGCGGCAGGCTGTGATCGAAGTGCGATTCGCGCTTGTCGGCGTCGGCCGTCTCCTGCAGCGAGTTCAGCACGATGCCGTCCGGCCCGAACTCTTCGTCGAACCAGCCGCGATGCACGGCGATGCCGAGCGCGGTCGGCACCGGGCAGCGCGTGTACCAGAGTGCGTCGCAGGCCGTGGCCTGCGCAGCGAGAGTCGTCATGGCGAGTGTCCTTGTCGTTGTCGTTGACGTGTGGAGTAAGGCCGCCGCGCTCAGGCGCCGGCCACGCGCAGCGCTGCCTGCGTGCCGCGTGCGTTCAGCGCGCCGTCGACGAGCGGCAGCACCTCCTCGCCCACGCGGTACGCTTCTTCGAGATGCGGATTGCTCGCGAGAATGAACGTCGACACGCCGATCTCCACGTATTCCGCGAGCCGCTCGGCCACCTGCTCGTGGCTGCCGACGATCACGCAGCCGGGGCCGCCGCGGATCTGCGACATCCCGGCCCACAGGTTCGGGCCGACGATCAGGTCGTCGAAGTGCTGCGTGTTGCCCTGGTGCAGCGCGAACTGACGTTTCGCGCCGACCGATTCCGACGATTCGCCGCGCCCGCCGAAACCGTTGCGCGTCGTGTCGCCCACCGTCGCGAACATCTGTCGCAACTCGGCCCACGCCTGCGCCTCGGTCTCGCGCGCGAGGATGTCGATGCGCATGCCGAAGCGCAGGTCGCGCTCGGCGTTCTGCCGGTCGAGCGCGCGCCGCGCCGCGTCGATCACCTCTTTCTGCTTCGCGAGCGGCTCGCCCCAGCTCAGGTGCACGTCGCCGTGCTTCGCGGCGACCGCGAGCGCCGCGTCGCTGGCGCCGGCCAGATAGAGCCGCGGCGGCTTCTGCCCGCTCAGCGGCGGCAACAGGCCACCGCCTTCGACGCGGTAGAAACGGCCATCGAACGTGAACGGCTCGCCTGCCGCGACGCCCTTCACGACGTCGAGGAATTCGTCGGTGCGCGCATAGCGGCTGTCGTGATCGATGAAGTCGCCGTACGCGCGCTGGTCGGGGCCGCCGCCGCCCGTGACGACGTTCCACTCGACGCGGCCGCGGCTGATCCGCTGCAGGCTCGCCGCCATCTGCGCCGCATAGACGGGATGCACGAAATGCGGCTGCAACGCGATCAGGAGCCGCAGCCGGCGCGTTTCGCGGGCCAGCGCGGCCGCGACGACCCACGGCTCCTCGGTGAAACGGAAGATCGGAATCAGCGCGCCGTGGAAGCCGGCGATGTCGGCCGCGCGGGCGACCTGCGACAGATAGTCGATGTAGCCGAAATCGTCGTCGTCGACTTTGGGCGCGACGCGCAATGCGCGCTGGCGGTTCCATTCGCCGCGCGTATGCAGATCGTGTGCGCGCCGGCCGTCGCCGTGCATCGGCAGGCGCCACAGAAATTCAACAGCCATCGGGATTCTCCTTGTCGGCCCGTTCGGATTGCATGCGGCACCGGCGTGCCGCGCGTATGCAGTGCTGTAAAGCACGCGGTGTGCCAACGCGCTCGCCGCCACCCGGGCCGGGCCGCCTGCCAGCACGCGCGACGCCTTGCGGGCCGGGCGTCGACGGCGATCGACGGCCCCCCGCCGGACGTTGCCGACATCACGAACGCGAACCGTTGCCGTGCTGCTGCACGTGCCGCACCGGTGCTGCACGCGCAACAGCACCCGACGCGACTGTTGCTCACGCAACAAGCGATGCACCGGCCGTTGCGCCATGCCACGCACGCGATGCCCGCGCCGCGTGCCGCACGGCCGTTTCCGCTCACTGGCCCGGAACTTGCAACGTGGAACGGCCCGCGCGTGCGACACCGCGCATCGACCATGCTTACCCAGACAGGGGAATCTCACACATGACAGACAGGCCCGATTCGTCATCGGACAGGCAGCAGACGTTCTGGTACGCCCGATCGCCCGTGCCGACGCCGCTCGGCATCGCCGTGCATCTCGGCTGGCTCAACGGCGAGACGTCGGCCGACGGCGTCGCGATCCGCTCGCCGCGCGGCGCCACGCGGCACGACGTGTCGTCGATCAGCGATCACACGCTCGCGCAATCGTTCCGCCAGGGCGGCAGCATCCCGGCGATGTGGGCGCGCTCGAACGACGCGAACACGCGCGTGATCGGGCTGTCGTGGGTCGACGAATCGCAATTGATCCTCGCGCGGCCCGACTCCGGCATCCGCTCCGTGAAGGCGTTGCGCGGACGCCGGATCGCGATCCCGAGCCGCCCCGACGACCGCATCGACATCTTTCGCGCATCGGCGCTGCGCGGCTTCGTCAACGCACTGAGCCTCGACGGACTGACCACGCGCGACGTCGAGTGCGTCGACGTGCGCGCACGCACGCTGCAGGCCGTCGGCCCCGCGCGCGCGGCGGACCTGTTCGCGTCGCCGCACGGCTTCTCGAGCCGCGCGCTGTATGCGGCCGAAGCCGGTGCGCTGCTGCGCGGCGAAGTCGATGCGATCTACGTGAAGGGCTCGACCGGCCTCGAGATCGCGCAGCTGATCGGCGCGCACGTCGTGATCGACATCGGCTTCCATCCGGAGCGCTCGATCCGCAACAACAACGGCACGCCGCGGCCGCTAACCGTGAACGCGGACGTGCTCGCGAACCATCCGGACATCGTCGCCGGCTTCCTGAAGCTCGTGGTCGCCGCCGGCGAATGGGCGAGCACGCATCCCGACGAAACCGCGCACTACGTGGCCGGCGAAACCGCGTCGTCGATCGACTGGGTGCGCGCCGCGTACGGCAACCAGCTGCACCGCCACCTCGGCGTCAATCTCGACGACGCATCGGTCACCGCGCTCGACGAGTTCAAGACGTTCCTGCACGACCACGGCTTCCTGGAGGCCGACTTCGACGTCGCCGACTGGATCGACCCGCGGCCGCTCGCCGACGTGCTGCGGCTGTCGCTGCAAAAACGCGCGTGAGCCCCTTTACCGTTCACTGTCCGGGACCATCATGAAACACACGCTCTCCCTCGCCTCGCTGGGCCGCCCGCTGCGCGCGCTGCTCGCCGCGCTGCCGCTGGCCGTCGCATCGCTCGCGGCACCGGCCGCGCATGCGGACGGTGCACCGAAGGTCGTACGTATCGCCGTCGTCGCATATTCGAGCGGCGGCAAGACGCAGTACGCGGGCGCGTCCGCACTGATCGACGCCGACAAGTCGCTCGAGAAAGCGCTCGCCGCGCGGCACGTGACGCTGCAATGGGTGCCCGTGTCGACCGCCGCGGTCGGCACGCTCGTCAACGAGGCATTCACGAACGGCAGCATCGATTTCGCGGGCTACGGCGACCTGCCGTCGGTCGTCGTCAACGCGTCGGGTACGCACACGCGCCTGATCGTGCCGGGCGGCGTCGGCAGCAATACGTATCTCGTCGTGCCGGCCGGCTCGACCGCGAAATCGATCGTCGACCTGAAGGGCAAGCGCATCGCGCTCAATCGCGGCCGGCCGTGGGAAGTCACGTTCAGCAAGCTGCTCGCGGAGAACGGGCTGAAGCTGTCCGACTTCAGGATCTACAACCTCGATCCGCAGGCCGGCGCGGCGGCCGTCGCGGCCGGCCGCGTCGACGGCTTCTTCACGCTGTCCGACGCGTATTCGCTGGTCGACAAGCAGGTCGGCAAGATCATCTGGTCGACCAAGACCGCGCCCGACGACTGGAAAATGCGCGCGGAACTGTGGGCGTCCGACGATTTCGTGCGGCGCTACCCCGACATCACGCAGCTCGTCGCGACCGCCTACGTGCGCGCCGCGCACTGGATCTCGCAACCGCAGAACCGCGACGCGTACGTGAAGATCCTGAGCGCATCGGGTCAGCCCGAAAGCGTCGTGCGACGCGAATACGCGGACGAATCGACGCCGTGGAAGGAGCAATGGACACCGCTCTTCACGCCGGCGTTGACCGGCCACTACCGCGGCGTCGTCGCATACAGCCGCCAGGCCGGCCTGACGTCCACACCGGTCGACGTGAACGCACTGCTCGCGCCGGCTTTCGTGTCGACCGCGCTCAAGCAGCTCGGCCTCGACGGCTATTGGCGCGCCGACGCCGCGCGCGTCGCGAGCCGCTGATGCCGACGCGTGCCCTCGCACCGGACGGCTTGCGCGCGATCCGCCTGCCCGGCATCGCGCGGCTCGGCGAGCACGCGCTGTGGTGGATCACGCCCGTCGCATGCGCCGCGCTGTGGTGGCTCGCGAGCGCGCAGCGCTGGTTTCCGCCGCAGCTCGTCGTGCCGCCGGAGCGCCTCGCGGCGACGCTGCGCACGCTGCTCGACACCGGCGAGTTGCGCGACAACCTGCTGATCACGCTGCATCGCCTCGTGCTCGGTTTCGCGATCGGCGCAACCGGCGGCGCCGCGTTCGGCATCCTGCTCGCGCGCAGCCGGTTGTTCTCCGACTATCTGCGACCGACGTTCGACCTGTTGCGCCAGGTGCCGACGCTCACGCTGATTCCGCTGCTGATCCTGTTGATCGGCGTCGACGAGCCGCTGAAGCTCGTCGTCGTCGGCAAGGCCGTGTTCTTCCCGGTCGCGCTGGCCGCGTACACGGGCGTGCACGACGCGCCGCGCGATCTCGTCGAGATGGCGCGTCACTACGGGCTCGGCCGCTTCGCCCTGCTGCGCGACGTACTGCTGCCGGCCGCGTTGCCGCCGCTGCTGACGGGCGTGCGGATCGCGCTCGCGCGCGCGTGGCTCGCGCTCGTCGCGGTCGAGCTGCTCAGCGCCGACAGCGGGATCGGCCAGATGATGGAACTTGCGCGGCAGATGCTGCGGCTCGACGTCGTGCTCGTCGACGTCGCGGTGATCGGGCTGATCGGCTTCGCGCTCGACCGATCGATCGCGCTCGTGCAGCGCTACGCGTTGCGCTGGCAGACACCCTCGCGCTGACCCTGACTGGATACGCTTCGGCATGACCTTCGCTACTCGCGCTTTCTCGTTCGCCCCGCTGCGCCGTCGCGCCCGCGGCCTCGTCGTGCCGGCCTTGCTGGTTGCCGCATGGCAAGTCGCGTCGTCCGGCGACGCGGCCCATCAATACGCATTCGTGCCGCTGCAGCAGGTCGGCGCGGCGCTCGTCGAACTCGCCCGCAGCGGCGAACTCGCGACCGATCTCGGCGCGAGCCCGCGCCGCACGACGCTCGGGCTCGGGTTCGGCGTCGCATTCGGGCTCCTGTTCGGTGCGGCGATGGCGCGTTCGCCCCTTGTGCGCAAGCTCGCCGAGCCGGCGTTCCAGGCGCTGCGCTACGTGCCGCTGCTCGGGTTGATTCCGCTGCTGAGCCTGTGGGCCGGCACCGGCGAATTCGCGAAGGTGTTCATCATTGCGCTTGCCGCGTTCTACCCGATGACCACCGCCAGCTTCGACGGGCTGCGCCGCGTCGATCCGCGCTATGTCGAGCTTGCGCAGTCGTACCGGCTGACGCGCATCGGCCTGTGGCGCGACGTGCTGATCCCGGGCGCGCTGCCCGACCTGTTCGCCGGCGTGCTGCAGGCCGTGCCGTTCGCGTGGATCACCACGACCAGCAGCGAACTGCTGTTCAACACGGGAGCCGGGGTCGGCAGCCTGATGCAGAACGCGCAGGCCGGCGCGCGCGCCGACGTGCTGCTGGTTTGTGTTTTGGGTGTGACGGCGCTGGCCGTCGGGATGAGTGCGTTATGCGAGCGGATCGCGCAGCGCGCGCTGCGCTGGCGCGATCACGCCTGACGGCGCAGCCGTGCGTCTGCGTCGCCCGCGTCGCGTGGCTTCAGGATGCCGAGCTGCGCGAGCCGCGCGCGCACGATGTTGCGCGACTGGTCGAGCAGGCGCGACATGCGCAGCTGGTTATGATCGCTGTAGTCGAACACGCTGCGGTAGACGGTGTCCTCGATGTGCTGCCACAGCGACGGCGTGCCGAGATCCAGCAGCTCGATTACCGCGTGACGGAGCGCATCGGTCGCTTCGGCGACATCGCGTGCGCGGCGCGCCGGTGCGGCAGCCGCGCCCGGTGCGTCGGCCGTGTCGGGCGCGAGCGACAGCGCCGAGAACTGCAGGTCGCCGACGTCGATCGCGCCACCCGCGCAGATCAGCACCGCGTGGTGGATCACGTTCTCGAGTTCGCGAATGTTGCCGGGCCACGCGTGTGCGTGCAGCCGCGCGCGCGCGGCGTCGGTCAGCGTCGGCGCGGTCACGCGCAGCCGTTTCGCATAGGTATCGATGAAATGCTCGATCAGCGGCGCGATGTCGCCGGGCCGCTCGCGCAGCGGCAGCAGGCTCAGTTTCACGACGTTGAGCCGGTAGTACAGGTCCTCGCGGAAATTGCCCGCGCGCACCGCGGCTTCGAGGTTCACGTTGGTCGCCGCGACGAGCCGCACGTCGATCTTCACGGTCTTGCGCGAGCCGACCGGCGTCACTTCGCGCTCCTGCAGCACGCGCAGCAGCTTGACCTGCGCGGACAGCGGCAGGTCGCCCACTTCATCGAGAAAAAGCGTGCCGCGATTCGCGGATTCGAACCAGCCGGGCTGGCTGTTGATCGCACCGGTAAACGCGCCGCGCTCGTGCCCGAACAGCTCGCTCTCGATCAGCGTCTCGGAGAACGCGCCGCAGTTGACCGCGACGAACGGGCCGTCATGGCGCTCGCTCAGCGAATGCACGAGACGCGCAATCAGCTCCTTGCCGGTGCCGCTTTCTCCAGTGACGAGCACCGTCGCATCGCTCGGCGCGACAAGCTGGATGCGTTCGAGCAGCACCCGCGATTTGGGATCGTCGAACGTCAGTGCCTTCGCGCGGATCGTGATCGCGTGCGAAGTCGGGTCCGGCAAGCTGAAGATGGCCATGGCACGACCGGCGTGTTGAACGGGGAAGGTTCGACGATAGCAAGACGCGCGCCGGCCACGAACCAATTCATCGAGCTATCGGTATGACGGCGGCCGGATTGCGCCGGCCGCCGCACGGCATCATGCGCGGCCGGTCATCTTCCATTGCTGTTCGAGCGCACCCGGCCCGAAGTCGAGCGAGCCGCCGAGCGGTTCTGCGAGCGCCTGGAAATACGCGGCTTCCTCGAGGATCAGGATGTACTTCGACACGTCGAGGATCGACTTGCCCCAGAACGTCGCGCCGCCGTTCGCCTCGATGATCGCCGGCACGTCGGGATCGCGCCGGATCGTGTCGACGATGAAGCGCGGCTCGCCGGGGCGGCGGTCGACATAGACCGGAATCTCGCGGGCACGCGTGTAGCGGGCGGCCGGTGCATAGCGGATCGGCAGCGGACGATGCGCGCTCGCCCACGCGCCGAGGTACGGGCCATGCACGTGAATCACGACGTCGACTTCCGGCGCCTCGCGGAACACGCCCGCGTAGCGCGGGCCGTTGCCGCCCGCGCGCGCGTCGCCATGCAGCACGTCGCCGTCGAGCGTCACGACGACGGGCTGGATCTCCTGCGACGCGGCCCACGGGCTCGGCGCCGACAGCGCAACGACGAGTTCCGTGCCGGGCACGCGCTGGAACGCCTGGAACGTGTTGGTTGCGGATAGCGTGCGCGTTTCCTTCAGCACGCGCGCGGCCTGCGTGAATTCGCGCGTGGCGCGCTCGACGAATGCCACGAGTTCGCCGCTGTCGATGGCTTGGGTGACGGACATGAGGACGGGTTCCTTGATCGGTGGACGGATGAGCTTGCGTCGCGACACCGCAACGCACGGCACCGGATCAGCAGCAATCGTGCCAGCCAGGCAAACGCTCGCCGCAAACCGGCCGGTGCGGCGCGGGCACGCGATGCGCGACTCGCGCCGTGCAGTCTGTGTGCATGTGTCTGTTGCAAGAGCAACAATGTGGCGACCGGGATTGCTGCACGACGCGCAGCCGACGCGCGTGCGCGCTCGTCCCGGTATGGATCGCGCGCCCGTGATACCGCGCGCAGTATGCGCAACGAGCCCGCTGGTTCAAAACTTGCATCGTGGTCGACCCGCGCCGGTCCTGCACGGTGCATCCGATCTCACCGACCTTCATCCGACCATGACGCTTCTTCCCCTGCGCGGCCTCGCCGCACGCACGCTGCTCGTATCGGCGCTCGCCTTGCCTTCCGTCGTTTCACTCGCAGCGTCTCCCGGCCATGTTCCCGTGCCCGATCCGCTGCAGGGCGACGGCCGCGTGTCCGCGTTCTACACGTGGGATCGCGACATTCCGGCCACGCCCGGCGCGCTGCTGCGTTCCGAACCGCTGCCCGCGGCGCTCGGGCTCGCGAGCGCCGCCCGGCAACTGCGCATCCTGTATGCATCGACCGACGGCGTCGGCGGCCATACGCCGATTGCCGTGTCGGGCGCGCTGTTCGTGCCGCGCGGCACGCCGCCGGCCGGCGGCTGGCCGATTGTCGCGTGGGCGCACGGCACGTTCGGGATGGCCGACATCTGCGCGCCGTCGTGGTTCGGCCGCTCGTATCGCGACGTGCGCTACCTGAACGCGTGGCTTCAGCAAGGATTCGCGGTGGTCGCGACCGACTACCAGGGGCTCGGCACGCCCGGCCCGAATCCGCAGCTCAACAACCGTTCGAACAGCTACACGCTGCTCGACAGCGTGCGCGCGGTGCTTGGCGGCGTGCCGGGCCTCGCGAACGAAGTCGTGCTCGTCGGTCAGTCGCAAGGCGGTTCGGCCGTGTTCGCAGCGGCTGGCTACGCGCCCGTCTATGCGCCCGAACTCGCGATCCGCGCGACCGTCGCGACCGGGACGATCTACAACGCATCGCGCGCCACGCTCGCGTCGCTGCCGAAGTTCGACACCGCATACCGGCGCGATCCCGAGCGGGTCGATCCGACGCTCGCGTACCAGTTCTATTCGGTGCTGTCCGCGCAGCAGATCGACCCGTCGCTGCGCGCCGATGAAGTACTGACCGAGCGCGCGCTGCCGATCCTCGAACAGGCGCGCATCGGCTGCCTCGCATCGCTCGAGGATGACGCGGCACTCGCACACCTCACGCACGCGAACACCGTGAAACCGAGCGGCGATGCACGGCTGCAGGCATGGTGGGACGACTACCTGACGTACCCGACGCTGAAGATCGCCACGCCCGTTTTCATCGGCGCGGGCGCGGACGACGGGCTGGCGCCGCTCGAACTCGCGCTCGCGAAGGATGCGTGCGCGGCCGGTACGACCGTCGAGGCGCACCTGTATGCGGGCCGCGAGCACAACGGCACCGTCAACGCATCGCTCGCCGATTCGATTCCGTTCGTGAAGCGCGTGCTGGCCGGCGAGACGATTCACCCGGTCTGCTCGCCGGTCGCGCAGCAGGCCGTGTCGCAATAGCCGGTTCCCGGTGCTTTGCACGACGGCGCGAATGCTTGTGCAAATCCGTTATTGGATCGCGTCGCCGCGCATTTTTATACTCGTCAGCACTCTCTGTTAAAGAGTGCCAGCCAAATTCGACAGATCAGCACAGGACGAAAAGATGAGCCTACGCCCCTTGCACGACCGCGTGATCGTGAAGCGACTCGACCAGGAAACCACCACCGCATCGGGCATCGTGATCCCCGACAGCGCCGCCGAAAAGCCCGACCAGGGTGAAGTGATCGCCGTCGGCCCGGGCCGCAAGGATGCGGACGGCCAGCGCATCGTGCCCGACCTGCAGGTCGGCGAGCGCGTGCTGTTCGGCAAATACGCAGGCCAGGCCGTCAAAGTGGACGGCCACGAGTTTCTCGTGCTGCGCGAGGAAGACATCGTCGCGGTCGTCAATCAATAACGGAGCGCAATCATGGCAGCCAAGGAAATCATTTTCAGCGACATCGCACGGTCGAAGCTGACCGAAGGCGTGAACATCCTCGCGAACGCGGTGAAGGTCACGCTCGGGCCGAAAGGCCGTAACGTCGTGCTCGAACGCAGCTTCGGCGCACCCGTCGTCACGAAGGACGGCGTGTCGGTCGCGAAGGAAATCGAACTCGCGGACAAGCTGCAGAACATCGGCGCGCAGCTCGTGAAGGAAGTCGCGTCGCGCACCAGCGACGCCGCCGGCGACGGCACGACGACGGCCACCGTACTCGCACAGGCAATCGTCCGCGAAGGCCAGAAATACGTGGCGGCCGGGCTCAACCCGCTCGACCTGAAGCGCGGTATCGACAAGGCCGTTGCCGCGGCCGTCGACGAGCTGAAGAAGATCAGCAAGCCGACCACCACGAGCAAGGAGATCGCGCAGGTCGCGACGATCTCCGCGAACGGCGAGGAATCGATCGGCCAGCGTATCGCCGAAGCGATCGACCGCGTCGGCAAGGAAGGCGTGATCACCGTCGAGGACGGCAAGTCGCTCGCCGACGAGCTCGACGTCGTCGAGGGGCTGCAATTCGATCGCGGCTACCTGTCGCCGTACTTCATCAACAATCCCGACAAGCAGATCGCCGAGATCGAAAGCCCGTACATCCTGCTGCACGACAAGAAGATCTCGAACATCCGCGACCTGCTGCCGGTGCTCGAACAGGTCGCGAAGTCGGGCCGCCCGCTGCTGATCATCGCCGAAGACGTCGAAGGCGAAGCGCTCGCGACGCTCGTCGTGAACAACATCCGCGGGATCCTGAAGACCGTCGCGGTCAAGGCGCCGGGCTTCGGCGATCGCCGCAAGGCGTTGCTCGAAGACATCGCGATCCTCACCGGCGGGCAGGTGATCGCCGAGGAAACGGGCCTGACGCTCGAGAAGGCGACGCTCGCCGAACTTGGCCAGGCGAAGCGCATCGAGGTCGGCAAGGAAAACACGACCGTGATCGACGGCGCCGGCGATGCGAAGAACATCGAAGCGCGCGTGAAGCAGATCCGCGTGCAGATCGACGAAGCGACATCGGATTACGATCGTGAAAAGCTGCAGGAACGCGTCGCGAAACTCGCGGGCGGCGTCGCGGTGATCAAGGTCGGCGGTGCGACCGAGATCGAAGTGAAGGAGAAGAAGGATCGCGTCGACGACGCGCTGCACGCGACGCGCGCGGCCGTCGAGGAAGGCATCGTGCCGGGCGGCGGCGTCGCGCTGATCCGCGTGCGGCAGGCCATCCGCGAACTGAAAGGTGTGAACGCCGATCAGGACGCCGGCATCAAGATCGTGCTGCGCGCGCTGGAGGAACCGCTGCGCCAGATCGTCACGAATGCGGGCGAGGAAGCGAGCGTCGTCGTCGCGAAGGTCGCGGAAGGCGCGGGCAACTTCGGCTACAACGCGCAGACGGGCGAGTACGGCGACCTCGTCGAATCGGGCGTGCTCGATCCGACCAAGGTGACGCGCACGGCACTGCAGAACGCGGCGTCGGTCGCGGGGCTGCTGCTGACGACCGACGCGACCGTGTTCGAAGCGCCGAAGGATGCGGCGCCGGTTGCCGGGCCCGGCGGCCCGGGGGCGGGCGGGCCGGGGTTCGATTTCTGATGATGGGCGGTGCGCGCCGGTTCGCCGGCGTGCGTGCGGTCCTGCTGGAACATGAAACGCGTGGCGACGGAAGTCGTCACGCGTTTTTTCTTGGGATCGACCGTATGCGTGGCCGTTACCGCGCTCGGGTAAGATGAAAGTCCGTCCGCCCGCGCCGCCGCTCACGCCATGTCGACCACCCTCAACACCTTGCTTCCGCTCGCCGGCGTCCTGCTGCTGAGCGTCGCCAGCCCGGGCCCGAACTTCGTGATCGTCACGTCGACCGCCGTCGTGTCGCGCCGCGCGGGCGTGATGACGGGGCTCGGCCTCGCCGCCGCGTCCGGTACCTGGGCCGCGATCGCGATCGCCGGGTTGAGCCTGCTCGTGACGCACGTCGCATGGGTCCACACCGCGCTGCGGCTCGCCGGCGCCGCCTATCTGATCTGGCTCGGCCTGAAAATGATCGTGACGGCGCGCAAGCCGTTGCCCGATTCCGCGCCGGCAGCTGCGTCCGACTGGAAGGCGGCGAAAAAGGGCTACGCCGTCAGCATGACGAACCCGAAATCCGTCGCGTTCTACGGCAGTATCTTCGCGCTGATGGTGCCGGCCCGTGCGCCGGCGTGGCTCGATCTCACGGTCGTCGTCCTGTCGATCTCGATCTCGGCCGCGTGGTATTGCGCGATGGCGCTGCTCGCGTCGCATCCTTCGGTGCGTGGGTTGCTGGTCCGGCGCAAGGCAGTGCTCGATACGGCGGCCGGCCTGCTGCTGATCGGGGTGGGCGGGCGGATGCTGGCCGGACGCTGATCCGCTGCGCCCCCTCCCCGTCGAACCCTCGCCGCTCATCGTCACGTCATCCATGCACGCCATCGTCGACGGCGGCGAATGGCCGTGGGGCAGCGGTGGCGCGAATGGCGCGTTCGGCTGCGCACCGCACCTGCGCACCTCTGTGGCCATGCGCGTAACGGGCGACCAAGCACCTTTACGACCTTTTTACTTGCGCGCGCGAATACGTTCACTAGAATGGGTTCGCCATCCACCACCGAGACGCGACATGCGCATCCGAAGTCCTCGCCCTCCGAGTTGCTTCTCTGCCTGACAGGCAGGACGCCTGTGTCTCGCTTTCCCGAGCCACCGTCCTGCCGCCTGGCGGACGGTGCGCGCCGTAGTCATTCCCGTGCACGCCCGAACACGACGTCGATGCGATAACCGCGCATCGTGACGCGTGCGCTCGAGCGTGTGTGCGCAGCACATCCCGTGCGACGACGCATCATCGATCCGCCGATCCGACCCATTTACTTTGCATGCCTGATTTCATCCAGGAAAATTTCCGTTACCGGAGACCGGTCATGTTCGAGATCGACAAACAGTACACACGCGAATTCATTCACACCGCCTGCGGCGGCAGCAAGCAGGGATTCCTGCCGACGAAGAACGGCAAGGTGGTGGCCGCCTGCCTGCGCGCGGACCTCAACCCGCATGCGCCCGACGTAATCCTCTGCGACGGCAGCGCGTCCGCGCGCTCGGCCGGCGGAACGCTCGCCGCGCAGCGCGATGCGATTCCGGTGTTAATCAAAACGGCAACGGACGCCTACCGCTTCGTCGGCCAGTACGTCGTCAACGAATCGCTCACGGCGCCGCTCGACTGCGCGCCTTACGTGCGCAACAGCGGCTTCACGGCCGCGCAGATTTCACGCGTGCTCAAGCTCAAACGCAGCTGACATGCACGGCGCATCCCGCGCCGTATCTCGGGCGTCTTTCATACAGGAGCAATCATGCTGGGCTTGACGTTCTGGAAACACGTACTCGGCACGCGGACCGATGCCATCCGCGAAGACAGGACGATCGCACACGACCGGCACCGCCGCGTGTCGAGAACGCTCGTGCTGACCAGCGCCGCCGTGGCGTTCGCGGCGATCGCGTTCGGCGCGCCGGTGGTCGGCATTTCGGTCTTTCTGCTGACGACGCTGCCGTTCGTGCTGTCAGGTACCTGACGATACCGGTGTCGGGCCCGGTTCCATCGACGATCGATACGACATTTTAATACCCGGCCCCCACGTCTCTGACACCGTCTTTACGCGGTTTTGTCTAGGATTTCCTTGTCATCCCGACACGGAGAGATCCGCATGCAAACGCAGCAGGCCGCCGTCGGCGGCCAACCCGACCTTCCCCACCGACACGGCGGCACGCCGCTCGCGACCCGGCTGGCCGACGCCTGTCCGCCGGAGCACATCCTGCTCGACGTGCCGGTGGAAAGCGCAATCCAGTTGTTCGACCTCGTCGCGCGATACATCGAGCGCAGCAGCGGGGTGTCCGCCGAACGGATCAGGACCGAACTCATCAAGCGCGAACAACTCGGCTCGACCGGCCTCGGCCAGGGCGTCGCGATTCCGCATGCGCGGGTCGACGGGCTCGGCTCGGCCGTCGCGCTGTTCGTTCGCGCGCTGTACCCGTTCGCGTTCAACGCGCCGGACCGCAAGCCCGTGCGCGAATTCATCGTGCTGGTCCTGCCGCAAGCGGACGACCGCGCGCACCTCGAACTGCTCGCGGACGCGGCACGGTGTTTCAGCGAACGTCCGTTTCGGCAAGCGTCGCGCGATGCGCAAAGGCCCGACGAGATTCACCTGCTGATGCAACGCACGCACTGATGCCGCGCCGTGCGGCGGCAGGCACTCCCTTCATCCTTCTGGATTCCCATGTTCCCCGACCCTGAAAGTCCCACCCTTACGTCACGGCGCGTCGCCGGCCTGGCCCGCTCGCTGCCGTTCATGCAGGCCCTGCACGGGCAGACCGTCGTCATCGTCGACGGCGGCGCCGCGAACGAGGCGCGCACCCGCGTGGCCTTCGCGCAAGATGTCGCGCTGCTCGCGCTCACCGGCGTTCGTCCGGTCATCGTCCAGGGCATACCGGCCGCGTCCGAAACGCAATCGGTTCACACCGCGCACGCCGCGATGGCCAGCGTCAATCACGAACTGGTACGCCTGATCGGCAGTCACGGTGCAAAGGCAATCGGCATCGACGGTCACGACGGTGGCCTGCTGGTCGCCAGCGCGGAACCCGACCGTACCGACACGAGCGCAGTCGCACGGTTCGACGGCGCCGCGCTGACCGCGTTTCTGGAACACGGACTTGTGCCCGTCGTGATGCCGGTCGCACCGGACGACGCGGGTCACGACCACCTGCTGCGCCCGGAACGCGTCGGCAGCCTGTTCGCGCAACGCACGGGTGCGGTCACGCTGGTGATGATGGTCGACACCGCCTTGCTGCATGAACTCGGCGAACTCGCCGGGCTGTACGGCATCACGGAACTCGAACAATGGCTCGCCGAACACCCGGCAGCCGGTGCGGCGCCGTGCGTGCGGGAAGCGCTCGATGCGCTCGCGCACGGCGTGCAGAGCGTCCACCTCGCCGATATCGGGCAACCCGAATCGCTGATCGACGAACTGCTGACGGAGGAAGGATCGGGCGTGGTGTTCTGCCGGCGCGGCAACACCGATCTGCTGTCGGAAACCCGCCGCTACTTCGCCGATTCCGCGTGCGTGCTGCGTGACGGGTTCAGCGTCGAGAAGAAGCCGGTCGTGCGGTTCTGACCCGGTAGCTGGAAAGCGCTTGCGGCGACCGGCAACGGCCGCCGCAAGCGGGCAACAACGTTAGCGTCGCGTCGCCAGCCGTCGCACGACACGTACCAGCGCATCGACCTCGTCGCACGTGTTGTAGAACGCAAGCGATGGCCGCACCGTGGCCTCGAGCCCGAAACGCCGCAGGATCGGCTGCGCGCAGTGATGCCCCGAGCGCACCGCGATGCCCTCTTCGTTCAGCGCCTGCCCGACTTCCCCGGTTTCATAGCCCTTCAGCACGAACGACAGCACGCTCGCCTTGTCGCGCGCGGTGCCGACGAGCCGTACGCCCGGTACCGGCGCGAGCACGCTCGTCGCATACGCAAGCAGGTCGTGCTCGTAGCGCGCGATGTTCTCGATGCCGACACGGCTCACGTAGTCGAGCGCCGCGCCGAGCCCCACCGCATCCGCGATATTGCCGGTGCCGGCTTCGAACCGGTTCGGCGGCGGCTGGAACACCGTGCGCTCGAACGTCACGTCCGCGATCATGTTGCCGCCGCCCTGCCAAGGCGGCATGTCGTCGAGGATCGCGCGCTTGCCGTACACCACACCGATCCCGGTCGGCCCGTAGATCTTGTGCCCGGAGAACACGAAGAAATCCGCATCGAGCGCCTGCACGTCGACGCGCATGTGCGAGATCGACTGCGCACCGTCGACGAGCGCCTTCGCGCCCGCGCGATGCGCGAGATCGACGATCTCCTTCACCGGCACGACCGTGCCGAGCGCATTCGACACCTGCGTGACGGACACGATCTTCGTGCGGTCGTTCAGCAGCTTCCGGTATTCGTCGAGCAGCACCTGCCCCGAATCGTCGACCGGAATCACGCGCAGCTTCGCGCCCTTCTGCGCGGCGAGTTGCTGCCACGGCACGATGTTCGCGTGATGCTCGAGATGCGACACGACGATCTCGTCGCCTTCGCCGACGTTCTGCGCGCCCCACGTCTTCGCGATCAGGTTGATCGCTTCGGTCGTGCCGCGCACGAACACGATCTCGTCCGGCGACGATGCGCCGATGAAGCGCTGCACCGTTTCCCGTGCGTGCTCGTACGCATCCGTCGCGCGGCCGGCCAACGCATGTGCCGCGCGGTGAATGTTCGAGTTCTCGTGTGCGTAGAAATACGCGAGGCGGTCGATCACGGCCTGCGGCTTGTGCGTCGTCGCCGCGTTGTCGAACCAGACGAGCTGCTTGCCGTTCACACGCTCCTGCAGGATCGGGAAGTCGCGGCGGATCGCGTTCACGTCGAACGGCGGATGCGCACCGCGATGCAACTGACCTTGCGGCTCGGCTGCGTGCGTCTCGTCGATGAAGTAGCGCGGCACGTCCCCGCCCGATGCGCGCGACACCGGCGCGTCGCGATGCACGGCGAGCAGGTCGCGCAGTGCATCATCGCCCGGCAACCCGAACGCTTCCGGCGACGCGAGGCCGTTCGACGGCACGACGATGTCCTGCGGCGTCGCCTGCCAGCCCTGCAGCGAACCGTCGGTGAAGTAGTACGGCGACGCCTTCGCCGCGCCTTCCGGTGCGGCCGCATTCACCGGCGGCACGCCGAGCGCCGCGCCGCCGACACGCGGTTCGAGCGCGGGCGCGATCGACACGGCGTTGTCGGGCAGCCCGTTCTGCGCGGCCGCATGCGGCGCGAGCGCGGGGGCGCGGTTGCCGAGCGACAGCACGTGCGTCGGCGCGGACGGCGCGAGGTTCGCGCCGGGCACCTTGCCCTGCGGCAGCGCGAGCCCCGGCACGCCGGTACCCGCCCCGCCCGGGCCCGCGAGCGGCGAGCCGCCCGGCACCGGGTTGCTGACCGACGCGAGGATCGGCGCGGCCGCGGGCAGCGCGGACGGCACGCCGCCGACCGCACCGCTGCCCGCCGACAGCCCGGGCGCGGTGGCCTGCCCGGGTGGCGTCGCGAAGAACTCGGACGCGAGCCGCGCGAGCGTCGCCGGGTCCGGCAACCCTGCCGGCAGCACCGCGTGCGGCAGCGCATGCGCGTGGCCGTCGGCCAGGCCGGGATTAACGGTAGGTGTCGGGATAGTCATGGAACTTGGCGATTTCGACGTCATCGAGGACAGCCAGCGCATCCGGCGAATGGACCGCGAGCGAGCAATACAGCGAGATCAGGTACGACGCGATCGCCTGGTTGTTGATCCCCATGAAGCGCACCGACAGGCCCGGCCCCTGCTCGCCCGCGACGCCTGGCTGATACAGGCCGACGACGCCCTGGCGCTTGTCGCCGACGCGCAGCAGCAGGATCTTGGTCTTGCCGTCCGCAACGGGCACCTTGTCCGACGGAATCAGCGGAATGCCGCGCCACGTGAGGAACTGCGAACCGAACAGGCTGACCGTCGGCGGCGGCACGCCGCGCCGCGTGCATTCGCGGCCGAACGCGGCGATCGCGAGCGGGTGCGTGAGGAAGAACGCCGGCTCCTTCCATACCTTCGTCAGCAGCTCGTCGAGATCGTCCGGCGTCGGCGCGCCCGTCAGCGGGAAGATCCGCTGGTCGTCGGTCACGTTCGCGAGCAGCCCGTAGTCGGGGTTGTTGATCAGCTGGCTTTCCTGCAGTTCCTTGATCGTCTCGATCGTCAGGCGCAGCTGTTCCTTGATCTGGTCATGAGGACTGCTGTAAAGATCGGAGATCCGCGTATGCACGTCGAGCACCGTGCTGACCGCATTCAGGAAGTATTCGCGCGGCTGTTCCTCGTACGGCACGAAAGTCTGCGGCAGTACGCTTTCGTCTTCGAGCTGCGTGCAGGCGGCGCGCACGGCTTCCGGATTCTTCACCTGGTTCAGGCGATAGATGCCGGCCTCGACCGGTACCCATTGCAGCAGATGGGTCAGCCAGCGCGGCGTGATCGTGGAAAGCTGGGGGACGGTCTTGGTAGCGTTCGCTAGTTGGCGGGCGGCGTGATCGCTCAGCGCGGCCGTGCCGCTTGCAACGGTCGACATGTGTGGCTCCGGGTTCTTAAGATGAAAAACGGGATTGCTTATGACGCTCGGTGATTATCGGAAGCACGCACCTGCCGGCTCAACATGCTATAGCCGTCAGGCGGTGCATCCGAAGGGGAAAACGGTGCGGCGCGACCTCAGGTGACGTACACGCCCGGCAGCAGCATCGAGATCGATACGTCGAACGCGCGTGCGATCTTGTCGGCCGTGACGATCGACGCGATCGCCTCGCCGCGCTCGATCTCGCCGACATACGAGCGGTTCAGCCCCGCGTGCTCGGCCAGTTGCTCCTGCGACCACGTGCGCGCTTCGCGCAGCTTGCGCACGTTGGCGCCGAAGTGATGGATGAGGTCGCTCATCGCGCCTCCTAGGCGACACGCGCCGCCGCGCGCGGCACGGCGTTCGCTTCGCTGCGCAGCACGGCCTGTGTGACGTTTTCGCCGGCGGCCACGTCCTGCGTGAGCCACACGTTGCCGCCGATCACCGCGCCGCGCCCGATCGTCACGCGGCCGAGAATCGTCGCGCCTGCATAGATCACGACGTCGTCTTCGACGATCGGATGGCGCGCGAGCCCTTTCTCCAGATGGCCGGCCGCATCGCGCGGGAAGCGCTTCGCGCCGAGCGTGACGGCCTGGTACACGCGCACGCGCTCGCCGATGATCGCCGTTTCGCCGATCACGACGCCCGTGCCGTGGTCGATGAAGAAGCCCGCGCCGATGCGCGCGCCCGGATGAATGTCGATGCCCGTTTCCGCATGCGCCTGCTCGGCGATGATCCGCGCGAGCAGCGGCAGGCCAAGCCCGTACAACTCGTGCGCGAGCCGGTGGTGGATCATCGCGAGGATGCCCGGGTAGCACAGCAGCACTTCGTCGACGCTGCCGGCCGCCGGATCGCCGTGGAATGCGGCCAGCACGTCGCTGTCGAGCAGCCGGCGAATTTCGGGCAGGCGCGCGGCAAACGCCTGCACGGCCGTCGACGCAACGTCATCGACGTGATCGACCTGCCCTTCGGCACTGCGCTGCCGCGCCGCGTAGCGCAACTCCAGCTTCACCTGCGCGAGCAGCGCGTTCAGCGCCGCATCGAGCGCATGGGCCACGTGAAAGTTCTCGCTCTCCTGGCGCAGGTCGGGCGGCCCGAGCCGCATCGGGAACAGCACGCCCTTCAGCGCGCCGACGATCTGCGCGAGCGCCTCGCGCGCCGGCAGGTCGCGCCCGCCCGGTTCGAGCGAGCGCCGCTGCTTCTCGCGCCATGCGCGGCGCACGCTTTGCAGCGATTGAACGATGTCGTCGATGTCGAATGCGGCCATGCTGCTTTCTCCCCGTAACGGCCGTGAATCAATCAGTCCTGCGCCCACGGCAGGCCGCGGAAGCGCCAACCGTTCTGGCTACCGCGGTGCTGCCGCTCGTCGAGGTCGCCCTCGAACCCTTCGAGCACGTTGAATACCTGCGTGAAGCCCCCCTTCGTCGCGGCCTCGGCCGCCTGTGCCGAGCGATTGCCGCTGCGACACAGCAACAGCACGACGGCCTCCTTGCCGGTTTTCGCTTCCAGTTCGCGCACGAAGCGCGGATTGCGCGTCAGGCTCGTGCCGGTCGCCCACGGTACGTGCAGCGACTCCGGCACGTGGCCGACGAATTTCCGTTCTTCCGCAGTACGCACGTCCACCAGCAATACGTCTCCAGCAGAGAACAGCGCCCACGCGGCTTGCGGCGCGACGCCGCCCGCGTAGGGCGTGCCGGCCGCCGCTGCCGCCGCGCGCGCGTCTTCGAGCGCCTGCTGTGCAGCGGTTCGTTCTTCCAGTCCAACCGTCATGACACTTCCTTGTTTTCGTAGATTCGTATGAACAAAAACACCGGGAATCCGGCCGTCGCAGCTTGCGTGCTGTCTATAGCCGTCAGCGCCACTATGCGAGGGCGGTCGGGGAAGCAGAACCAATAAAATTTCATTTCCTAATCAGCGCCGCGGGGAATGCAATAGCAGACGCGCGCTATCGGTGTGCGGTCGCTGGCGGGCTGGAAATGCGGGAGGGTGACCGTTCGATGTCTTGCATCGAAGGAGTTTGAAAGGATGGGAGGGAGCGGATCAACGCGGCGCGGGCCGCGTTGCCATGGAATCCGAAATGAACCGGATGGCGCGCGCATCGCCGATGCACGCCCCCGTCAAATCATCAAGACTGCGGATCGACCGGCGCAATCGGCACGCCACGCGCTTCGATATCTCGCCCCGCGAGCAGACACAGATCCTCGCGATGATGCGTAGCCACTACCTGCACGCCCACTGGCACGCCGTTCACGAGTGACGTCGTGACGGCCAGCCCCGGCAGCCCCATCGCGGGTAGCGCACGCAACGTGAGTTGCGCTTCCCACACGCGCGCGAAGCCGTCCGGCCCCTGGCGGTCGAGATCGTCCGGGAACGGCAGTTCCGACGAAACAGGCAACAGCAACACCGGATACTCGTCGAGAAACAGCCGCCATTGCCGCGTCAACGTCGTACGCCGGACCAGCGCACGGCTGATCACGTCGGCCGGCAGGTCGCGCACCTTGCCGCGCACGGCCGCAATCACCGCCGCCGCGCCCGGATCGCCGTCCTGCTCGACCGAATTCGCCAACGCATCGAACCCGTCTCCGAGCCAAAGCTGTTCCTGCAACAACGCCGCCTCTCGCATCGGCGGCGTATCGTCGATCTCGTCGACGATCCAGCCCGCATCGACCAACCGGCGCGCGGCATCGCGCAACGCAGCCTCCACTTCAGGCACGACTTGCAAGCCCCCCGGACGCACACACAGCGCAGCACGCTTCGGCTCCTCGCGCCCGTCGAACGGCACGGCCACGTTCCACGGGTCACGCGTATCCGGCGCGGCGAACGCACGCAGCGCGAGCGAGAGGTCGTCGATCGTGCGCGCGATCGGCCCAGCGGTCGACATCAGTTGCGCACCGATCGCACGCTCGGGCGACGATGCATTGAACGCCGGTACGCGGCCGAGCGACGGCCGGATCCCGTGCACGCCGCACGCAGAAGCCGGGTAACGCACCGAGCCGCCGATATCGGTGCCGACCGCAAGCGGGCCGATCCCGGCCGCCACGGCGGCCGCCGCGCCGCCGCTCGATCCGCCCGGCGTCAGCGACGCATTGCGCGGATTGCGCGTGTGGCCGTGCACGAGATTCGACGTGAACCAGCGAAGCGCGAACGTCGGCGAATTGGTGCGGCCCAGCAGAATCCCGCCGGCCTTCCGGATGTTGGCGACCACCGGGCTGTCGGCGTGCGCGATCAGGTTTTCCTGCAAGCGCGTACCGTTGGTCGTCGCAAAATCCGCCTGATCGATGTTGATCTTCACGGTCACGGGCACGCCCGCGAGCGGGCCCGGATCGTCGCCGCGCGCGATCGCGCGGTCGACTTCGTCGGCCTGCCGCCGCACGTCGTCGGGGCGGTGTTCGACCACCGCGTTGATCGCCGGATTCACGGCATCGAGACGATCGAGCACAGCGTCCGCCACGTCGCGCGCGGACACTTCACGATGCCGCACACGTTTCGCCAGTTCGGCGGCCGACAGTTGCCAGAGTTCGGTCATGACTTCTCCTGGTGGAAAGACATCACAATCCCACACGGCGCCGCGCTTCTTCACGAAGACGCGGCGCCCCGTTCACTCACTGCGTATCCTGCTTCGCGCGCTCGGCCGCAGCGATGATCGCGTCGGCCACGGCCTTCGGCTGGCTCAGCATCGCGACATGGCTGCCGTTCACGCGTGCGACCGTCGCACCGATCCGTTTCGCCATCGTTTCCTGCAGCGTCGGATCGATCATCCTGTCCTGCGTCGCGACGACGAACGTCGACGGCTTCGCATGCCATGCGGCCTGCGCGA
The DNA here is from genome assembly GCF_057439935.1 of Burkholderia cepacia complex sp. TUM26381. Lineage (NCBI taxonomy): Bacteria > Pseudomonadati > Pseudomonadota > Betaproteobacteria > Burkholderiales > Burkholderiaceae > Burkholderia > Burkholderia cepacia complex sp. TUM26381. The sequence goes on from NZ_CM172007.1 coordinate 2,887,005, forward strand.
CCTTCTCCGAGATGCAACCGCTATACCACGGCCCCTGGGTCGCCGCAACGATGCGCTGCTGCGCAGGCGGCAGGTCCGGCGCGAAGTCCTGCGCGATCGCCTTGTCCGACAACCGCGCGAAACCGCCCGCGTCCTTGCGCAGCTCACCGGCCCACGACGGCGCCGGCAGCCCCTGCGTGACGTCGGCGATCGACTGGCCGCTATCGGGCGCGAACGCGGCGACGTACACGAGCGATTTCACCTTGTCGTCGTTGCCCGCATCGCTGATCACGACGCCGGCCCACGAATGGCCGACCAGCACGACCGGCCCCTTCTGCGCGTCGATCGTGCGCCTGGTCGCGGCCGCGTCGTCGGCGAGCGAGCTCAGCGGATTCTGCACCGACACCACGTGCAGCCCGCGCGCCTCGAGCAGCGGAATCACGCGGTTCCAGCTCGAACCGTCGGCGAATGCGCCGTGCACGAGCACGACGTTCGTGCCCTTCAGGTCTTCCTTCGGCGCGGCCTGCGCCGCGACCGCACCGAACAGTCCGCCGATCACCGCGGCGGATACCAGAACGCGTTTCATCAAACCGGCCATCGTCATGCTCCTTTCTCTGTCGTGTCTGTTGTTCAAATGAAGTGCTGCAGTGGCGGCCGCGTCTGCCTGCAGCAGGCGCGGCACCGGATTACGAATGCGCGTACAGGTCGTCGGCGGCATTCCGTGCAGCGCGCGATTGCGCCGCGTCGCGATGGCCGGCAGGCGTCGGCGCATCGGCCACGGTGTCGCCTTGCGACTTCGACGGGCCGTTCTGATCGGAACGCGCCACCTGCAACGCGTGAGCGATGTCTTCCGGGTAGTGCGGTTCGCTACGCGCCGGGTTGTAGCCGGCCTGCTCGAGGCGGACGAGTTCGGCGCGCACGTCGGCACGCGTGAGGCTGTGGCCGGTATCGGCGAACGACAAGGCGGGAGCGACGGCGAGGACGGCAACGGCGAGGATTCGAGCGGCTTTCATCAGAGTTCTCCTGGAACGAAGTTGGGGTATCGATCACTTGGCATCCGGTGCGGACGTCTGGCACCGAACGTTTGCTGCATGTCGACAGTAGAACCCGCTCACGTATCCGGCATGTTTCCGAAACCGGTGCTTTCTGCATGCCAGTATTTCAGGAGCGGCCGCAGATACAGTGCGATACAAACCTGCTTGCCGATCCGTTTCGCCCCGCCGCGCGCACCATGAAAAAAGGCGTGCCTCGCAGGGCACGCCTCTCCATCCGCTTCGCACGGCCATGTCACGTCACGGCGCAAGCCGCGTGAACACGTAGTCGTGGTTCTTCACCCGCGCCTGGTGACACGCAAAGCACGTCTGATGCTGGCCGATATCGGCCGGCACGCCGTTGATGAAGCGCCCGAAGCCCCAGCCGCCCGTCGATGCATAGCGACGCGAGTCCTTCACCATCACCTGCACGGTCGTCGCCTGGCCGGGCACCGTCGCCGGTGCGAACTCGTCGGACTGCTTGCGCTTGTACGCGAGCTTCACGAGGATCGTGCCGTCAGGAAACGGCAGCGTTGCCTGTTCAAGCGCGCGGATCGCAACGGGGTTGCCGAGCACCACGCGCAGCTCGTCGAGCGGTGCGGCCTCTTCGGCCGGCGCAACCATTTCCCACTTCCGGTAGCCGGGCGGGATCGTCACGCCGTAGATCGGCGATGCGGCCGCAGCCGGCTTCGGCTGCTCCGCGAATGCGGCCGGACCGCTCGCCGACAGCGCGCCGCCCAGCAGCACGCCCGCGACGAGCGCACGGCGCGCGCCGCGACGCCAGACACCCATGCCAGCCCGCATCACAGATGCTCCACTTGCAGGATCGCATCGGCAAACGCCTGCGGCGCTTCCTGCGGCAGGTTGTGGCCGATGCCGCCGGTGATCGTGCGGTGCTGGTACTTGCCCGTGAACCGCTTCGCATACGCGGCCGGCTCCGGATGCGGCGCGCCGTTCGCATCGCCTTCCATCGTGATCGTCGGCACCGTGATCGCGGGCCCGGCCGCCAGACGCCGCTCGATGTCGTCGTACTGCGCCTCGCCCTTCGCGAGCCCGAGGCGCCAGCGGTAGTTGTGGATCACGACGGCCACGTGGTCGGGATTCTGGAACGACGCGGCCGAGCGTGCATAGGTTTCGTCGGAGAACTGCCACTTCGGCGACGCGAGTTGCCAGATCAGCTTGTTGAACGCGTCGCGGTTCGCCGCGTAGCCGAGTTCGCCGCGCTCGGTCGTGAAATAGAACTGATACCACCACTGGAATTCGGCCTGCGGCGGCAGCGGCTTGCGGTTCGCCTCCTGGCTGCCGATCAGGTAGCCGCTCACCGACACCAGCGCCTTCACGCGCTGCGGCCACAGCGCCGCGATGATGTCGGCCGTGCGCGCGCCCCAGTCGTAGCCGCCGAACACCGCGCGGTCGATCTTCAGCGCATCCATCAGCGCGACGATGTCGACGGCCGTCACGGCCTGCTGGCCGTTGCGCACCGTGTCGGCCGAGCGGAACGTCGTCGAGCCGTAACCGCGCAGGTACGGCACGATCACGCGATAGCCGGCCTTGACGAGCAGCGGCGCGACGTCCGCGTAGCTGTAGATGTCGTACGGCCAGCCGTGCAGCAGGAACACGACGGGGCCTTGCTTCGGCCCGAGGTCCGCATACCCGACGTTGAGCACGCCCGCGTCGATCTGGTGGATCGTGCCCAGCGACGCGACGCCGGCCGGGCGCTTCCCGGCCGGTGCATCGGGCGCCGACTGCGCGTGCGCGAGCGCGCTGAAGCCGAGGTCGGCAAGGCTCAGGCTCGCCAGCGTCGAGCCCAGGATCAGGCGGCGGCGGGTGTTCACGGTATCAGGCATGACTCGTTCTCCAATGTCGATCGCTAAGGAAGGCGCCCGCGGCACGTGCGGGCATTCAGGTGTCGCCGTTCGCAGCGGCGGCGCAGGGCTCCGCGCCGCCGTGTGAATCGCTTCACCGGCTTTATATCCGAACCATCCGGAGGTTTTGTATCCCAACGTATCTGTGTGCGAACACGACACACAGCGATTCAAAAATCGCATGAAAAGCCCCGTTTCCGGGCAGCCGCGCGGCACACACGGCTGCCGGATGCGGGTTCTTCAGAACAGCTTGGCGATCGCGGGTACGCTGAGCACCGCGACGTAGTAGCCCATGAACTGCACGCCCGTGTTGAACGCGAACAGGCGCGACAGCATTCCGCCGAACAGGCCGATCGTCACGATCACGGCGAGCCCCAGCAGTTGCCCCTCCCACACGCCGATCACGACGATCAGCCCCGCGAAGGTCGCGATGATCGCTTCGTGGCTCAGCTTGCGTGCGACGAACGACGCCGCGCGGTGCGCGTGGTGCATCGCGAGCGGATACGCGATCAGCGCGGCCAGCAGGATCGACAGCAGCCCGTAGCCGAGGAACTCGGGCCAGCTCATCAGCGTATGCAGGTTGTGGATCTGCCCGCTCGCCGCGTCGACCGTGAAGCGCGGCGGCGCATTGAACAGCGGTGCGGCCGGGCCGGCCGCCACCGGGCTCAGCGGCAGCCCGAACGCGATCAGCGGAATCAGCGCCTCGGCGATGTAGGTCGCCTCCGTCACGCCGTTACGCGCGGCGATCACCGTCGTCAGGCGCTGGTACGCATGGCGCACGCGCGCGCCGACGATCTCGCCCATCAGCACCGTCATCGCGACCGGGCTGAACACGAACGTCGCGCTCGACACGGCGGCCGTGCCGACCGTCCACGCGACCTGCTCGCGGTCGAGCACCTTCAGCGGATTCGGGAAATAGCCGCGCCAGCTTTTCACGTCGGGCGCGAGCACGAACGTCGACGGCCCGTCGCGGCGCATGCGCCGCCGCTCGGCCGGCGACAGTATCGAGAACAGGTCGGCCACCAGCGGCCCGATCGCGATCCCGAGGAAGTAGCTGACACTCAGCTTCACGCCGTAATGGCCCGTCAGCGCCTGCAGCCCGACCACCAGCATCACGAACGGCACGAGCAGCAGCACCGATGCCCAGCGCCCCGCCGAGAAGTACGCGATGCCGATGGCCGCCGCGAGGAACACCCACGGCGCGGCCTTCGCGATCGCGGCGCCGAACGGCGCGAGCAGCGACGCGAACAGCACCGCGAGCGGCAGCGCGACGAACGCGGCGACGATCGCACCGGAGATCATCTTGCGCAGCGCGATGTGCGGCACGCCGAGCGCGCGCAGCAGCGTCGCCTGCTGCAGCAGCGGCGCGGCCATCGTGTCGCCGGGAATGCCGAGCAGCGCAGTCGGGATCGAATGCGTGATGTGCTTGGCCACCGCGCCCGCGAGGAAAAACGTGAAGACGCCGGCCGGCGGCACGCCGAGCAGTGCGACGAGCAAGGTGAGCGGCGCGATCGTCGTCGTTTCGTCGGTGCCGGAGATCAGCCCGATGCCGGAGAACACGATCGCGCCAAGCAGCCCCATCGCGAACGTGGCCGGCAACGCATGCAGCAGCGCGTCCATCAGCGGCCTCCCGCGCGTGCGCGCTCGGACGATGCGTCGTACGACGCAAAGAGATCGAGCAGCCCGAGTTCCTCCATCTCGGCGCGCGCGCTGGCCGACAAGTCGCTCGTCGAGCCGAGCCCGCCCGATGCTTCGGCGAGCTGCCGCAGTGCCGCGTCACGCTCGGCGCCGCCCGCCGCGTGTTCGATCACCGTGCGTTTCGGCTTGAACAGCACCGCGCAGATCGTACCGGCCAGCAGGCAGCCGGCAAGGCCGATCAGCATCGCGTATGCGCGCGCGATCGCCACGTCGTGGACGAACGATGCGAGCACCACGCGGCCGATCTCGAACGCGCCAAGGCTGATCGCAATGCCCAGCAACACCGACCACGCGAGATGTTTCGTCGCCACGGTATCGCCCCACACCTCGACGAGCGTCGTGGCCGCCGCATCGGCGCCGGCCAACGACCGGGCGCGATGCGGCGCGGTTGCGACCGCGCTTGAACCGGTCTGTTCCATGTGTCTCCTCCTGGATTGATAGGTCGCCGGTCTGGCCGGCGTGGCGCGCTGCACGCCGCGTGGATTGCGCGGCGTGCAGTCTACGCGTCAGCCGCCGCTGCGGCCCGCGAGCAACTCGACCGCGAAGTCGGTGCGCACGTCGTTCGCCGCGACCATCTGCTGCGCGATCCGGTCGATGTCGGCACCGGTCGCACCCGCTGCGACGGCGATGTTGCGCGCATGCAGCGCCATGTGGCCGCGCTGGATGCCTTCGGTCGCGAGCGCGCGCAGCGCACCGAGATTCTGCGCAAGCCCGACCGCCACGGCAATTTCGCCGAGTTCCTGCGCGGACGTCACGTTCATGATCTTCAACGCGAGACGCGCGAGCGGATGCGTCTTCGTCGCGCCGCCGACGAGCCCGACCGGCATCGGCATTTCGATCGTGCCGACGAGGTCGCCGTTGGCGGCCTTCTCCCACGTCGTCAGCGACGTATAGCGGCCGCTGCGGCTCGCATACGCATGCGCGCCGGCTTCGACCGCGCGCCAGTCGTTGCCGGTCGCGACCACGACCGGATCGATGCCGTTCATGATGCCCTTGTTGTGTGTCGCGGCGCGGTACGGGTCGGTTGCCGCGAACACGTACGCGTCGATCACGCGGTCGATCACGTCTTCGCCCGAATAGGCATCGGTCGCGAGCGTGGCGGCCGAGTACCGTACCTCTGCCCGGGCCAGCCGGAGATCCGCGAGGTTGGACAGTATCCGCAACCGTACCTGGCCCCCCGTAATGGCTTCGATGCGCGTCGCAACCGTTTCGGCCATCGTGTTGACCGTGTTCGCGCCCATCGCGTCGCGCACGTCGACGATCAGGTGCGCGACGACCATCGCGCCGCGCGGCGTGTCGGGGAATACATGGACCTCGATGTCGCGGCAGCCGCCACCGAGGCCGACGAGCACCTTGTCGCGGCTGTTCGCGAGGGCGATCAGTTCGGCCGCGTGCCGCAGGATCGCGAGCCGCGCGCCGTACGGATCGTCGACGCCGATCACCTGCACCTGCGCACGCATCAGCGGGCCGCTGCTCGACGTGCGGAAGCCGCCGGCCGCACGGGACAGCTTCGCCATATACGATGCGGCCGCAACGATCGACGGCTCTTCGACGGCCATCGGCACGATCACGTCACGGTCGTTGATCCGGAAGTAGCCGGCCACGGCCATCGGCAGTTCGAACGTGCCGATCACGTTCTCGATCATCCCGTTCGCGGTGTCGAGCGGCAGCGCGCCCGGTTTCGCGAGCAGCGCATGCTCGGCATCGTCGAGCCCGACGGCGCGGGACAGGTGGGACAGGCGTTGCTCGGGCGTGAGCGAGCGGAAGTTGGGCAAGGCGGAATCGATGGACATGATGGGTCTGCTGTTTCGGGGTGGCGGTGTGGCCCGTCGGCGCTTGCGGCGGGCAGCGGATAGCCGAATAATAGTCACGCTGTACCCATTGAAAAGGTACAGAAGGCGCAGACAGTCACCCAACCGTACCCATTACAGCGGGCCGGCCCGACGGAGCATTCCGATGAAACAGCGTGCAAGAGCCAGCCTGTCTGGCGCGATGGCGGACAATCTCGCCAGACAGATCGAGGAAGGTGTGTTGCCGGCCGGCGCGAAGCTGCCTTCGATCAGGGAATACGCTGAGGCGTCCGGCTGCTCGAAGAACACCGTGATCAGCGCGTTCGAGATGCTCGCGGCCGACGGCCTGATCGAGCCGCGCCGCGGCTCGGGCTTCTTCGTCACGCGGCGTGCGGCAGCCGCGCCCGAGATCGACGAGCCAAGCTCGCTCAACCGCGCGATGGACATCGTGTGGCTGATGCGCGAGCAGCTGCACGTGAAGCCCGACGTGCTCAATCTCGGCGAAGGCTTCCCGCCGATCGAGTGGCTCGAGGAAACGCGGCTGAACCAGTACCAGCAACGCATCATGCGCACGAGCGCGGCGTCGCTGTTCCGCTACGGCAGCCGCTTCGGCTACCTGCCGCTGCGCCAGTCGCTGCAGCAGAAGCTCGCCGGCTACGAGATCGAAGCGCCGCCCGCGCAGATCGTGCTCACGCACGGCGCGAACCAGGCGATGGACCTCGTGCTGCGCTACTTCGTGCGCCCCGGCGACACCGTGCTCGTCGACGATCCCGGCTACTACCCGCTGTTCGGCAAGCTGAAGCTGAGCGGCGCGAACATCGTCGGCGTGCCGCGCGAGATCGACGGCCCCGACGTCGCGAAGCTGGCCGAGCTTGTCGCCGCGTACCGGCCGAAGCTGTTCTTCACGCAATCGGTCGGGCACAACCCGACCGCGACCGATACGAGCGCGGCCAAGGCGCACCGCATCCTGCAGCTCGCCGATGCGCACGACCTGATCATCGTCGAGGACGATGCGCTCGCCGACCTGCGGCCGCGTTCGCTCACGCGCATCGCGACGCTCGACCAGCTGCGCCGGACCATCTATATCGGCAGTTTCTCGAAATCGGTGTCGGCGGCGTTGCGTGTCGGGTTCCTTGCTTGCAATGCCGCGCTTGCCAGCGATCTCGCCGACGTGAAGATGCTGACGCACGTCAGCAGCTCGGAATACTGCGAGCGCACGCTCGATGCAATCGTCAGCGATGGCCACTTTCTCCGGCATACGAATCATCTTCAGGAGAAGCTGCGGCGTGCCACGGGCACTGCGCTCGATGCGCTCGGCCGTCTCGGCGCGGAGGTCTATCGGCCCTGTGACCAGAACCTGTATCTGTGGGCCGCGCTACCCGGCTGGCCCGATTCGATGCAGCTCGCGCAGGCGATGCTGGAGCGCGGGGTGATTCTCGCGCCGGGCGCGGTGTTTTCGCCGCAGGCCGAGTGGCCATCGAGGTTTTGCCGGTTCAACGTTGCGTATCTCGCGGACAAGCGGTTCGCGCAGGCGTTGCAAGCGATTGCGTAGCGCCGCGATGCACGGCCCGCCCATGCCGCGCGTGGACAGACGCGAATCACCAGACGCATCGGGGGGTCTTCTCCGACAGGAAATTCAACGACTCACGACGTAAAACACCCGCATCCAACGCCAATTACCCACCAACGCTCATCAATCGACTGCTTCGTTATTTTTCGGCCGATGTTCCTGATATGCTCGCCCGGGACGAACCGTCCTGCTCGTTTTTGCGCGAGCGGGACCGTCATGTCGCGCTCATCGTGAAAACGCGCGACACGCATACGCTCGATCGCCTCTCCCCCGAAAACGTCAAACGGAGCCCCGACATGAGCCCATCGATAGATTGCCGGTACGAAGAATCGTCATTCACGTCGGACGTGGACGGCACCAGGATCTTTCTGCGGAAATGGATGCCGGTGGCCAGCGACGGACCGCGAGCGGCGGTGCAGATCACGCACGGAATCTGCGAACATGGCGGCCGCTACGACGGGCTCGCCCGCCATCTGGCCGCGCGAAACTGCGTCGTGTTCGCGCTCGATCTGCGCGGGCACGGTCACACCGCCGGGGTCGCGGCGCTCGGGCAGGCCGGGCTCACCGCCTGGTCCGACATGACGACCGACATTGCTCAGTTGTCCCGCTTGATCGGCACGCAGTATCCCGGCCTGCCGTTGATCGCGTTCGGCCACAGCATGGGCTCCGCACTCACGCAATCGCACATCCAGAACCACGGCAACCTGCTTGCGGGCGCGGTGCTGTGCGGCACGATGGGCGCATTGCCCGGCGTCGACGGCGACACGCTGGACCAGCTCAAGGCCGTGGCCCATTCCGCCGAAGGCAACCATCCCGCGATGCTGTTCGGCTCGGTGCTGCAGGCATTCAACGCCCCGTTCGTCGCTCACGGGCAACCGTCGACGGGCTGCGAATGGATGACGGCGGACCCGGCAGAGATACAACGCTTTCTCGACGACGAACTCTGCGGCAAACCGTTTTCCAACAGCATGTTGTACTCGGTGCTCGAAGGCTTCCACAGCCTGTGGATCCCCGAACATGAATCGCGGATTCCGGTGGACCTGCCGATCCTGGTGATCGCCGGAACCCGCGACCCGGTCGGCGAAAACACGCTGTCGATCCAGTCGCTGATTACCCGATACATGCGCCACGGGCACCTGGCGCTGGCCTACCGGTTCTATCCGGGCGACCGGCACGAGATATTGAACGATCACGACCGGGACCTCGTTCACCAGGATATCGATGCGTGGCTCGACGGCGTGCTGCGCCGGCATCGGCACGAATCGGCGTGATCCGGATCGGCGCGGCCGATCATGAGGAACGCGAAGGAGAGGAAACATGAACCGGTTGCTGGAAATTCGCACCTACCGCCTGAAGCCGGGAACCTTGCACGCATTTCATCAGGCCATGCACCAGCTCGCCGCTCCCATGATCCGTGCGCACGGAATGGACGTCGTGTATTACGGCCGTTCCGATCACGAAGAAGAGAGCTACTGTCTGGTGCGTGCCTATGCCGATCGCCAGTCGCTGGAGACGGAACAGGCAGCGTTCTACAACTCGACGGAATGGCGTGAAGGCCCACGCCAGGCGCTCGTCGTGCACATCGAGACGTACCTCAACACGTTGCTGTGGATGGGTGACGACGCCGTCGAAAGCCTGCGCATGCTCAATCCGTCGTGACGGTCGGCCGCGCGTGAGCGCATAACGGCGAACGCGGCCCGCACAACCACCGGCCCGCGTTCGCCATTCCCCCGCTTACCCGCGCCGCAGCGGCCGGAACCCGGCACGCACCTCACGCGCAAACAGCTCCGGCTCTTCCCACGCCGCGAAGTGCCCGCCCTTGTCGACTTCGTTGAAGTAGATCAGGTTGTGATAACTGCGCTCGGCCCAGCTACGCGGCGCTTGATAGATCTCCCCCGGGAACACCGTAATCGCCGCCGGCAGCGAGATGTCCACCGCGTTGAAGTTGTTCGAGTGATCCTCCCAGTAGATCTGCGCGGCCGACGTCGCGGTGTTCGTCAGCCAGTACAGCGAGATGTCGTCGAGAATCTCGTCGCGCGGAATCGAGCGCTCCGGCACGCCACCGCTGTACGTCCACTGCGAGATCTTGTCGTACATCCACGCCGCCTGCCCGGACGGCGAATCCGCCAGCGCGTAACCGACCGTCTGCGGCCGCGTGACCATCATCGCCGAGTAGCCGCAGTTGTCGCGATAGAACGTCGCGAGTTTCTCGTACGCGGCCTTCTCGTTCGGCGACAGCGAAGCCGGCGCGGGCGAATCCGTCGCGAGCAGCGTCGCGATATCCGGCGGCACCGTCGCCGGCATGTTCACGTGAATCCCGGCCAGGCCCTGTACGCGCTGCATCGCCATCCGGTGCGAGATCACCGAGCCGCAGTCGCCGCCCTGCGACACGAAGCGCGTATAGCCGAGCCGCGCCATCAGCTCGCCCCATGCACGCGCGATGTGATCGGAGCCCCAGCCCGTCCTGGTCGGACGGCCCGAGAAACCGAAGCCCGGCAGCGACGGCACGACAACATGGAACGCATCGTCCGCGCTCGCGCCGTGCGCGGTCGGGTCGGTCAGCGGGCCGATCGCCTTCAGCAGCTCGAAGATCGAACCGGGCCAGCCGTGCGTCATGATCATCGGCATCGCGTTCTCGTGCCGCGAGCGCACGTGGATGAAATGAATGTCGAGCCCGTCGATCTCGGTGACGAACATCGGGAACCCGTTCAGGCGCGCCTCGCCCTTGCGCCAGTCGTAGTCGGTGCCCCAGTAGCGCAGCAACGCCTGCATGCGCGCGAGCCGCACGCCCTGCGATTCGTCGGCGACGGTCTCGCGGCCCGGCCAGCGCGTCGCCGCAATGCGGCGGCGCAGGTCGGCCACGGCTTCATCGGGAATGTGCGCGGTGAACGGGCGTATGCCGCTCGCGCCGGTCGCGGCATGCAGCGCGGTGGGCAGCATCGCCGAGACCCCGGCAACCACGGAAGTGGCCAGCAGGTGGCGGCGCATCGGGGAAAACGGTGTGGAAGACATCGTTCGGCATCTCCTTTCGTGAAGTGGAAAGTGAACATGCCGCGCGCGGGATCGCGCCCAGGCTTTCAGTCCGGCGCGCCCTCGTCACGCGGCGTCGCCCATTTGAAAGGTCTGATGTATCCCGGATTTGTCTGATTTGTACGCGTTTGTAGCCTTGCACCGCGAGCGGCCCGCGCCGCCGCTCGCTCGTCGATTGCGACGCTCAGAGCGCCTTGACGATCGCGCCGTCGACGCGAATGTTCTGGCCGGTGATGTAGCCCGCGCCGTCCGACAGCAGGAACGCGACCGTCTTCGCGATCTCGCCCGTCTTGCCGAAACGGCCGGCCGGAATGCGCGCGACGATCTCCGGCGTTTCCGGCCAGCTGTCGATGAAGCCCGGCAGCACCGCGTTCATCCGGATGTTCTCGGCCGCATAGCGTTCCGCGTACAGGCGCGTCCACGCGCTCAGCGCCGCACGCAGCGCCGACGACACCGGCATCGGCTGCTCGGGCGCGTCCGCCGCGAAGCTCGAGATGTTGACCACCGCGCCGCCGCCATGCTTCTGGAAGACCGGCGTCACGCGGCGCATCACGCGCACCACGTTCAGCAGGATCAGGTCGAGCCCCGCGTGCCAGTTGTCGTCGGTGATCGCCAGCAGGTCGCCCTTCGGCGGATGGCCGGTGTTGTTCACGACGGCGTCGATCCGGCCGTAGCGCGCAACCGTTTCCTGCACGAGCTTGTCGATATCGGCTTCTTCCGTCACCGAGCCCTGGATGCCGAAGCCGCCCAGTTCCTCGCCGAGCGCCACCGCGCTGCCCGACGGCGACATCAGCGCGACGCGATAGCCCGTCGCCGCCAGTTCGCGCGCGATCGCCGCGCCCATGCCCTTGCCCGCCGCCGTGATCAACGCCACTTTTTCTACAGTCACGATTTGCTCCTCGTTCCGATTCTGCCGCCGCGCAGCCGCCATTCGGCGCGCCATGGTGGTAATGTAGGCGCATCAATTCCAGCTGTCGAACCAGTATTTCTGCCGCCAGCCGATAGTTTTTCTACAGCCTGACGATGCCGCCACGCCCTTCCCGCCTGCCGCCGCTGAATGCGCTTCGTGCGTTTGAAGTCTCCGCACGGCACCTCAATTTCCGCGCCGCCGCCGACGAGATCGGCGTCACGCAGGGCGCCGTCGCGCAGCAGGTGCGCCACCTCGAGGACGTGCTCGGCCTGAAGCTGTTCGAGCGCCTGCCGCGCGGCCTTGCGCTCACGCACGACGGCGCCGCGTATTTCTCCGACGTGCAGCGCGCGCTGCACGCGATCGCCGACGCGACCGACAAGCTCGTGAAGCGGCGCGCGGCGCTGACGATCAGCACGACGCCGTCGTTCGCGTCGAAGTGGCTGATCCCGCGGCTCGCGCACTTCACCGACGCTCATCCCGACTACGACGTGCGCGTGATCGCCGATCCGCAGATCGCGACGTTCCGCCACGACGGCGTCGATCTCGCGATCCGCTACGGCAAGCCGCCGTTCGGCAAGCATCTCGTCACGCATGCGCTGTTCCCGCTCGATGTGTGTGCGGTGTGCAGCCCTGCCGTGCTGGCCGCTCCGGCTTCACCCCGTGCGCTCGCCGGTCAGGTGCTGCTGCATGATGCGCACGATTTGTGGCCGGAGTTCCTTGAAGCGATGCCCGAACCGGTCGACATCGATCCGCACAAGGGGCTGCGCTTCAACCAGACGTCGCTCGCGATCGATGCGGCCGTCGCCGGCCAGGGCATCGCGCTTGCAACCGATCCGCTCGTCGAGCGCGACCTCGCCGCCGGGCGGCTGTGCAAGCCGTTCGATTTCGCGTTTCCGCTGTCGATGGGGTTCTATCTCGTGTATCCGGCCGAGCGCCGTGACGACGATGCGATTGTGGTGATGCGCGAGTGGATGACCGGGCAGGCGGCGTCGGACGGGCGGCCTTGAGCGGCTTGAGCGCCTCGAACGTGCTGCGTCAGCGTCAGGGGGCGATCCAGCGCGCTGCGTAGCCGCTTTTGCCGTACAGGTCGAACACCGCCCGACGATGCCCTGCTCGCGCAAGTTCGAGCCAGTCGATGCGCGTGACCGTCATGCGGATCAGGCAGAAATTTTCGTAGCCGTCGCCGGTTGGCGCGGTGCTGTCGAGATGCGCTGCTTCCGGTGAGTCGATCACCGTGCCGGGCGGCAACGGCGCGCGATACAGCAGCAGCGTATGCGGACGGCTCGATTCCCAGATCGCACGCCGTTGCGCTTCGTCTTCGCAGATCGACGCAACGCCTTCCGCGCGAATCTGCACGAGCGCGTCCAGATCGTTCGCGACGATCGAGATGCGCGGATCGCGGCGTAACTCGGCGACTTTCTCCGAACGCGCATCGGTATGAAACGACAGCACGCGATCGGCACGGCTCACCTGACGCAATACGATCGTCCGCACCTTCGGCGCGCCATCGAGGCCGAGCGTGGCCGCCTGCAGCATCGTGAACGGCGAGCGGTTCATGCTCACGCCGGATTCGAGGCAGGACCAGACGCGGTCATACGCTTGCGCGAGCGATTCGGAAGTCGGGTCGGACATGAGGAGGCGGCGGCGATCGTCGGTGTTTCGATCGCGGAAGATTACCCGTTTGTTCGAGCGACGGCTCGCGTGCGACGCGAGCCGCCGTGCTTGTGCCGCTCAGTTATAGCCGAGCACGACCGGCGCGGCGTCGCCGGCATCGGTCGCCGGCTCCGCGCCGAAGCGGCCGAGCACGTCGGCTACATACTGCGGCCCGGCGCTGATCTGCGACGAGCGATGCTTGGCCGGCCGCTTGTCGCCCGCGCCTGACGCTGCGCCGATCGATGCCGTTTCGTTGACGGTGATATTCACGTTGATGTCTCCTCACGCGGCCAGCGCCGCACCATACGCGCGCACGAGGCGCGCGACGCCTTCCCGGATCGCATCGACGTCCGGCGCGGCGAACGACAGGCGCAGCGACGCTGCGTCGACGTTGTCCGCGAAGAACGCCTTGCCGGGCACGAACACGATCTTGTTGGCGATCGCCTGTTGCAGCAGCACGTCCGACGACACCGCGCCGATCCGCGCCCACACGAACATCCCGCCTTCGGGACGATGGAATTCGATCGCATCGCCGAACCCGTCGCGCAGCGCGTCGCACATCGCGTCGCATTTGCGCTGGTACGCGGCCGTGATGCGCGGCAGATGGCGTTCGAGCGCGCCGTCGGCCAGGTATTCGGCGGCGGTGGCCTGCGTCCACGGTGTGCTGCACAGGTCGACCGTCTGCTTCGCGATCACGCAGCGCCGCGTGATCTCGGCCGGCGCGATCGTCCAGCCCACGCGCAGCCCCGGTGCGACGATCTTCGACAGGCTCGCGAAATGCACGATCCAGTCGCGCGCGCCGTCCACTTCCCCGGCCAGCGCGAGCATCGACGGCACGGCTTCGCCCGCGAAACGCAGGTCGCCGTACGGATCGTCCTCGATGATCAGGAAACGGTATTGCACCGCGAGACGCAGCAGCTTCAGCCGGCGCTCGCGCGTGAGCGTCGCGCCGGTCGGGTTCGCGAAGGTCGGGACGGTGTAGAGCAGCTTCGGCTGCGCGATCGCGCCGGACGCGAGCCGGGCCGCGAGGCGATCGACGTCGAGGCCTTCGCCGTCGACGGGAATCGTCACGATGCGCGCCTGTTGCAGACGCATCGCCTGCAGCGTGGCCGGATAAGCCGGCTGTTCGGTCAGCACGACGTCGCCGGGCGACACCATCACGCGCAGCAGCAGGTCGAGGCCTTGCTGCGAGCCGGTCGTGACGAGCAGTTCGGCCGGTGTGCACGCGACGCCGCGACGCGCCATCAGCCCGATCAGTTGCTGCTTCAGTTCGGCGAGGCCGTCGGTCGGGCCGTATTGCAGGCAGCGCACGGGCTGCGCGTACGCACGTTCGGCCGCCGCGTTCAGGCCGTCGACGTCGAACAAGTCGCTGGCCGGATAGCCGCCCGCGAAGGAAATCATGCCCGGTTCGGACAGGTACTTGAACAACTCGCGGATCGGCGAGCCGGCGGGGTTTTGGAATGAGGGAGTGAACGCGTACATGTCGTCGTGGGCTGGAGGGCGCGGACGGCCGGGATAGCCGTCAAGTGCCGGCCACCGCGGCGCTTCTGGCGCCACGGCGGTGAATTCGAGCCACGATTGTCGATAGTCATTAAGGGCTCGGCAAACGATATCTATGCACTAGGTCTTGCGGTTTGGTCATCAAATGGGGGGCTGCGGGCGGCACGGAATGCGGATTTGATGCATGTTTCGGGCAAGCGCTTCCCAGGCTCACGCATTCCCGCGCATGTCCTGCACGGCCGCTTCCGCAGCCTGGATCCCGGAAAGCATGGCCGTGGGTACGCCATACCCCGGGAATGTCGTTTGTCCGCCCAGATAGAGGCCCCGCAGCCCTGTCCGATGCGGAAAGAACTTGTCAGGCGTCGTGCCCGGCGCAATCCCGTAGAGCGCCCCTTCGTACAAATGCCGTCCGCTCGCGAAATCCTGCGGATCCGCGACGCGGACACGTTCGATGCAGAGGCCGGGAAGATGCGCCCGTAGCGCATTGAGATAGTCGCCGACCGCAGCCTCTGTCATCGCGCTTGTCCATTCCGATGCGGCGTGGATGCCCGTCGCCGGCGCATACAACTCCAGCACGGTCTTGCCGTTCGGCGCCAGCTCCGGCAACACCAGCGACGGACAGGTATAGGCAAGCCAGTGAGGCACGCCAGGCGTCGATGCGTGCAAGGCCCCCTGCTGCCGCATCGCTGGAACGCGATTGGTGATGAAGGCGCGCGGCGGCACCGCGCCCGAACCGCCCACCTGAATCGAGATCGCACGATGCGACAGCGGTGCCGCGCGAGCCTTGTGCGCCAGCCCCCGCGGCACCGCATGGTCGGGCAACAGGTGGCGCACCACGTCGAAACCCGAACACGTCGCGACGACGCAATCTGTCGAGATGCGCTCACCGTCGGCAAGCACGATGCCCCGGGCGGCCCCGTTCTCCACGATGATTTCGCGGACATGGGCACCGAACCGGATCGGCACCGACCGTCTGGACAGTTCGCGCGTCATCGCGGAACTGATCGCGCCCATGCCTGCACGGGGTAGATGGAACCCCTCTTCCAGCATCGCAATCAAGCCAATGATCTGCGTGGCCGGAAGACGATCGGGGGCTTGCCCGGTATAGAGCAGCGTCGAGGCAACAGCCGCCTGCAGGTCTGCGTCGGCAAAGTGCGCTTCGATCAGGCGACTGGCGTGCCCGCTCATGCGCGGCAGGTAGCGCCACAGTTTGCTCAACGTCCGCAGGAGCGAAGGCTCCTGCGGCAGCACTTCATCAACCAGCGTACGGTAGACGGGCCCCCATTGCCGCTGGAGCCTGCCAAGGCCGTCACGCAGTTGCCGTGTCCGCGAATCCGCCCGATCGCCTTCCACATAGGACGCATCGGCGCTGGACAGATGAACGGCCGTTTCATTCTCCAGATGCGTGACGTGAGGTCGCTCGATGGCCACCATCGGAACGTCGCGATCGAAGTCGAGACCGAGGCGCTGGAAAGACGCGCGAATCAGCGACGGCACCGCGACATACATCGCGCCGTTGTTGAACGTGAAGCCGTCGCTCGTCGCGGTGGAGCAGCAACCACCTGCTTCGTCCGATGCTTCCACGACGACGACCGATCTGTCGTTGCGTGCCAGCAGCAGTGCAGCGGACAGGCCGGCGAGGCCTGCACCGATCACGACGGCGGGCTGTTTGTCATTGCGCGTCATGCGATCCCTCACGCCATGATTCGCGTGTGTCGGGAAACGTGTGACGGGCATGCCAATTGCCATCCATTCGAATCAGCCGGACCGAGTTGAGGCCGAGTGGATCGGGCGCAATCCCCCGCATGCGCGACCACAGTTCAACCCAGACGGGCGCGCAGGTGACGGCGATCACGTAAGGATCATCCGGCCCGTTCGGAAACCAGGTGAACAGCGACTCCTTCCAGATGCGTTGCTTCAACGCGGTATCGGCGGAGACGACCGGAACGGTTCCGATCGTCACGTATCCCCGGTCGGCCATACTGAGAAAGGACAGGCTGATCGCACTCCCCCGGCAAATCTCCAACGCTTTACGCGTTCTCGAGTCGGTCATGAATCGAATCGTGAGGTCGTTCCCGATTTCCAGGATTTCGACGACCCTGGAGTTGATCTGACCGGACGCGTCGTTCGAAGACACAAAACAGAGCGTGCAGTTGCTGACGATTTCACGTGCTTGTTGAAAGAGCTGGTCGGCATTCATGGCGATGTTGGACAGCGTTTCGGAAGACACTCTAGAACCGGGAAGATCCGGCAAACGAAAGTACGCTGACGCCGCTTTCACGAAAGCGGTTTGGCGGACGACAACGCGTCGGCGCCCACCTTCGCGGAATCAACGTACGAGATGGCATGCAGACCCGCGCCAAGCGCGAACACTGCCGCGAGGATCCAGCTCAGGCGCGTTCTGGCAAACAGCACCGGTTGTGCAATCGCCCTCAGCAACCAGAATCCGCTGCCTGCCAGCGCGAGCGGCCCCTGGCTTGGCGTTGCAGCCAGGACAAGCGATGCCGCGTAGACAACGAACACGTAACTCAGCATCACGTTAAGTGTCTGGGTAATGCCCTGATTGAGTCGCCCGCTTCTCTCCAGAGACCGCGGCCACTTGAACCAGCGCCAGAAGGTCAAATGGAACAACGCGAAGCCGAGGTCGTACAGCGCGCTGAGTGAGGTCGATAGCGTTTGATGCACTGACGTCGCTCCAATGGCGGGTGTTGAACATCGAGGGTTTCGCGTGGCGTCGGCCTGGCACGGTATCGGTCGGCTCTGCAGGAAACGTCGTTTTATGCACTTTGTGCAACTGTATACGTCGTGCATTATTTTGGCAACATGCGTCGACGATGTTCGCTCGCGTTTCGATGCATGCCGTTTCATCGGACGTGGCGCAGCCTCACGGGCCTTGAGGTCGTGACAGTTGTTGGAGGTGGCAGTGCGTGTGAGTCGCGGCGTTCGCAGCGATGGCCAGGGTGGTATCGTCCCGGCGGTCAGTCGCGTTTGGGAAACGACTGCGTCGCAGTCGCTAGAGCCGCATCAGGCAGATCTTGAAAGGGGCATAGGGGCGACCGTCCCCGGTCAGGATCGGGGTCCGGCCACTCTCGCAGCGCCAACGGCTGTCGTTCGGCATGATCGTTCGGGTAACGTCGTTGACGTGAAGGTACCAGATGGCGCTCGAGTACGGCCTCGATCGCATCACCTTCTATGACAACACTGGGGAGGGCAAGATGTCCGTCCCTTCCGCGACTGTTGATTGGATGCGGGCACGCATGCCGTTCCTCAACTAAATCGCTAGTGCAAGTCGTCGACGATGCGCGGACAGATAACGGCGGCAGCCAAGGAACGCCGCGCAGCGCACGTTCGGCCGCGTGTCGCCCGGTACGACGTCGATCTACGTGTTGCCGCAAGAGGCTCTGATGCGCCGCAACGCGGCGAAGTATCACTCGAGGCCCACGCGCGAATCCAGAATCGTGGGCCGCATCGCATCAACGCGACGAGCACCCGTGCAGCAGGACCATTCTCAGCGAAGCCAAATTGGAATTCTCGCCGCGACCCAATCGAGCGTGGTGGGCGGCATCGAGATCGACCTTTCACTGTCGTATTCATCCGATGCGTCGAAGTAGATCAACTTGCCATCACGGAACGTGATCGGCTCGTAGCCCGGCCGCCCGCCCCAGAAAACGAAAGACAGCCGAGTGGCCAACGTCGATCCGTAAGCATCCGATACGACGATTTTGATCTGCTCATTTTGATCAGCGAAAAAGCCGCTTCCGTGGCGACCGCTTCCGCAGATATTCACGATGTAGGTCGTGCCGTCGACCTGTTTGATACCACCGTTCATCTTGACGTTGTAGTTGAAGCGCTGGCAATCGGTATCGTCAGTCATGATCCCGCGAAAGCCGACCAGGTAGACGAACGCAAAAAACCGAGCGTGACGATCGCCAGACCGACACGCTTCGATCGGCTGAACCGGTTGAAATTTCTGACAAGCCTGTACAGGTAGAACCCGAAGAGGATCGACGTGATGGCGAAGATCGCGTGCTTCGTATTCATGGCCGCGACAAGTATGATCCCGTTCCTCACGTTGAGCGGCAAGAACAGCCACCCGATATCGACAACCAGGTATATGGCGATCACAGACAAGGCCACTTTGAGGATGGTCATGGTCGCTTTCATTACTCGGCCGAATTGGTCCTGGATACGGTGTCAATTTTCAGAATGATCGGCTTGTCCAGCTTGATGAGTTTGGGCTTACTGTAGACCATGAAGTCACCGCCACGATTACGCACCGATCTCCAGTGCCGGTATGTCTTGTTATGCACTGGCCAGTAGACATCCTTCGCCCGAAATTTCCGAAAGCGAACACACCCGACAACGCCCGAGTAACATCTCCAATGCTTTCCGGAATATAAAAGTCGCGGCTCCATCTGGTAATACGGGACTTTTTTGACAACTGGCATGGATGGATAGCACCTCTGAATGAACCGGCGCCAAAATAATCGATGCTCAAGTACGTCCGCAATAGTAATTAAAACAACTGTTAAAAGAGTCCGATTAGACGAAAGACGTGAAGCTTGGGACAACAAATAAGGGGCGATTGATATGGGTGGCCTTGTCTCTGGCCGCTCCAACTTCGCGTTCTCGATCTCGATCTCGATTGTCGTCTTGTCGAGCCATTGAGGCGACCGTCACTGTTTCCAGGCGTATCGGGCAGGCGCAGAGAGCACTTCCTCGCCTGTGGTTCAGCCGGAACCTTGACTGCCATTCCGCCGCAACAGAATCCGCGCGTTCACGCCAGCGTCGTCAAGGATGGAACCGGCAGCGAATTCGCCAGAACTTGATAAAGTGACCTGAGCGGCCCGCATGATCCAGTCCGCTTTTCTTCGCCGGCGCGCGTACGCATCCAGACACGGCGGAAACATCGCGCACAAGCCGAACTCAACGATCGACGACACGACCAACCTGGAGAGGTCACATGGGGTACGTCATACATCAAGAAGTCCCGTCAGTATCCACGTACATCGAGACTCGCCTTGCTGCAGGATTGAGCCGAAAATCCGGGCAGGCCGCAACGCTCGGTTTGAAGAATGGCCTCTTCAGCGTCGTGGCGTACTGGGGGAGCGCTCCGGTCGGAATCGGCAGGGTGATCGGCGACGGCGGCTGTTTCTTCGAGATCGTGGATATCGCAGTATTGCCGGCTCACCAGAAGAAAGGCGTGGGCGATCTGATCATGCGAGCGCTCATGCGCTACATCCACGAGAATGCGCCGCCGACCGCCTATGTCAGTCTGATGGCGGATCACGGGACGCCGAAGTTCTACGAGCGCTACGGCTTCCAGCCGTCGGTGCCTCCCGAGAAAGCGGGCATGTTTCTGCGCATTGAATGACACCGGCAATGCTCAGAGATCTCCGCGCACCTCACCGGTTCCCAGCGCGCTCCGCTGCCGGTTGACTTCCGCCCAAAGCGCATCGCTGTCGTCAGCGCGCAGCAGGACCATGCAGTCCAGCTGATTGTCGGTCACGCCGAAGTATTCCAGGATTTCCCGGCGAACCGCATCGACGAACTGCGCGTATTCCGGGCTTGCCTGCGCCTGCGCGTGCAAGGCGTCGTACGCTGCATCGTCCGCGTCGCTGTCATGCTCGTCGATGTAGCGCGAGATCCACTGGTCCAGTTCGCGGTCGTAATCGGCCTCGGCGCGCATCGCCTGTACAGCCGTGTAGAGATCCAATTGGGCAAACGCGGCGATCGCCGCCGTTGTCGCCTCGTCGAAGGTCGTCGTCATTCCATCTCTCATGTTGGTCATGGCACATCGTCGCACACGCCGAATGCCGACAAACGCGGGGCGGCCGTTGCCGCCCCGCTCCCGCCAATCGATCAGCCCGCCACACCCCGATTAGCCTCGATCACCGTCAGCGCGGCCATATTCACAATCCGCCGCACGGTCGCGCTGGAAGTCAGGATGTTCACAGGTGCATTGACGCCCAGCAGGAACGGCCCCACCGCCACATTGCTCCCCGCCTCGGTCTTCAGCAGGTTGTACGCGATATTCCCCGCATCCACATTCGGACAAACCAGCAAATTCGCCGCCCCCTTCAACGGCGACATCGGCAGCAGCTTCGCACGCAGCCCTTCATCCAGCGCACAGTCGCCATGCATCTCGCCATCGGCCTCGATATCCGGCGCCTGCTCCCGCACGATCTCCAGCGCCCGGCGCATCTTCACGCCCGAAGCCGCGCTCCCTGACCCGAAATTCGACCGCGACAGCAGCGCAACCTTCGGCGTCAGGTTCAGCCATTCCATCTGCCGCGCCGCCGCGATCGTGAACTCCGCGATCTGCTCCGCATCGGGGTTGTCGTTGACGTGCGTATCCACCAGCGCGACCGTGCGCTGATCGAGCAGCAGGATGTTCATCGCCGCGTAGGTCGACGCGCCGGGCTTCTTGCCGATCACTTCGTCCACGAACCGCAGGTGATTGTGATACTCGCCCACCGTTCCGCAAATCATCCCGTCCGCATCGCCGAGCTGCACCATCATCGCGCCGATCAGCGTCAGGCGGCGGCGCATTTCCACCCGCGCCATTTCCTTCGAAATGCCGTCGCGGCACCGCAGTTCCCAATACTTCGTCCAGTACTGCGGGAAGCGCTCGTCATATTCCGGATTGGTCACTTCGACGTCCTGACCGAGTCGCAGACGCAGGCCGAATCGCTCGATGCGCGCCAGCAGCACCTCCGGACGCCCGACCAGAATCGGACGCGCGAGCTTCTCGTCGACGATCACCTGCACCGCACGCAACACGCGCTCGTCCTCACCTTCGGTGAACACGATCCGCGCCTTGCCGCCGTCACGCACCAGCTGACGCGCGGTCGCGAACAGCGGCTTCATGAACGCGCCCGAGTGGTAAACGAACTGCTGCAGCTGCTCGACATACGCGTCGAGATTCGCGAGCGGACGCGTCGCCACGCCGCCTTCCATCGCCGCCTTGGCCACGGCCGGCGCGATCCGCACGATCAGGCGCGGGTCGAACGGCTTCGGAATCAGGTATTGCGCGCCAAACGACACGTCGTACGCGCCATAGGCCGCCGCGACGACTTCGTTCTGCTCTTCCTCGGCCAGCCCCGCGATCGCGTGAACCGCGGCGATTTCCATTTCGCGCGTGATCGTCGTCGCCCCCACATCCAGCGCGCCCCGGAAAATGTACGGAAAGCACAGCACGTTGTTGACCTGGTTCGGGTAGTCCGAGCGGCCCGTCGCGATGACGACATCGTCGCGCGTCTCGTGCGCCAGTTCCGGGAAGATTTCCGGCGTCGGGTTGGCCAGCGCGAGAATCAGCGGACGCGCCGCCATCGCCTTCAGCATTTCCGCCGTGAGGATGCCGCCGACCGACAGCCCCAGGAACACATCCGCGCCGCCGATCACCTCGGCAAGCTTGCGCGCATCGGTTTCCTGCGCGAAGCGCGACTTGGCCGGGTCCATCAGCGTGGTGCGGCCGCGATAGACGACGCCTTCGATGTCGGTCACCCAGACGTTTTCCACCGGCAACCCGAGGTCGACCAGCAGGTCCAGGCACGCCAGCGCGGCTGCGCCGGCGCCCGACGTCACGACCTTCACTTCCTTGATGGACTTCCCGACGACCTTCAGCCCGTTGATGAACGCGGCGGAAACGGTGATGGCCGTGCCGTGCTGATCGTCGTGGAAGACGGGAATCTTCATGCGTTCGCGCAGCTTCTGTTCGACCGTGAAGCATTCCGGCGCCTTGATGTCCTCGAGGTTGATGCCGCCGAACGTGGGTTCGAGGCCCGCGATGATGTCGACCAGCTTGTCCGGATCGGTCTCGTTGATCTCGATGTCGAACACGTCGATCCCGGCGAACTTCTTGAACAGGACAGCCTTGCCTTCCATGACCGGCTTCGATGCGAGCGGGCCGATGTTGCCCAGGCCGAGCACCGCCGTGCCGTTCGTGATCACGCCCACCAGGTTGCCGCGGCTCGTGAAACGGTGCGCCTGCAGCGGATCGGCGGCGATCGACTCGCACACGCTCGCCACGCCGGGCGTATAGGCCAGCGCCAGATCGCGCTGAGTCACCAGCGGCTTGCTCGCCACGACCGAGATTTTCCCGGGGGTCGGAAACTCGTGATAGTCGAACGCGGCCTGCTGCTGTGTCTCTGTCTGTTTCATGTTTTGGGTCCCGGCGTGGGCGCCAGGCCAGTCCCGGCGCGATCCATGAAGGTGATTCTAGGGATCCACCATAACGTGATGATTCTGTTTTAATATCGGTCCATCACTTTTTCATGATGAATACATGACCAGTCAATGAATTTTGACGCAAACGACGTGGTCAGGCGGCTGGGCGCTCGTCTGAAGATTCGGCATCTGGTGCTGTTGCTGCAGATCCAGCAGCACGGGTCGCTGACGCGCGTCGCCGAGCACATGGCCAGCAGCCAGCCAGCCGTGACGAACGCGCTGTCCGAGCTGGAGAGCATGTTCGGCACGCCGCTGTTCGAGCGCTCGTCGCGCGGCATGCGGCCCACCGCGCTCGGCGCGGTCGTGCTCGAGCGGGCGAAGGCGATGATCAAGGATCTCGATCACCTCGCCCGCGAGATGGAGGCCGTCGCCGCCGGGCATGCGGCCCATCTGCACATCGGCGTGATTCCGTTCATCTCCGGGCACATGCTGTCGGCCGCGCTGAAGCGGTTGCAGGCACGGATGGAGCGACGGCTGACCGTGACGATTCACGAAGGCACCAGCGATCAGCTGCTGCTGCAGCTCAGGGATCACAGCGTCGATATCGTGATCGGGCGCGCGTCGTCGGCGATCGATCTGGGGCCGGTTTCGTTCGAAG
The DNA here is from genome assembly GCF_057439935.1 of Burkholderia cepacia complex sp. TUM26381. Taxonomy (NCBI): domain Bacteria; kingdom Pseudomonadati; phylum Pseudomonadota; class Betaproteobacteria; order Burkholderiales; family Burkholderiaceae; genus Burkholderia; species Burkholderia cepacia complex sp. TUM26381. The sequence goes on from NZ_CM172007.1 coordinate 2,910,858, forward strand.
TGCTGTACCAGCAGCAGCCGCGCATGATCGCGAGCCGGCGTCTTGCGGCCAAGCTCGCGCGCACGCCGCTGGACTGGCACAAGCTGCACGCGCTCGACTGGATTCTCGGCGCGCCGCATACGCCGATGCGGGAACAGGTGGCCGACCTGTTCCTGTCGGCCGGCATCGCGCCGCCCGTGCCGATCGTCGAAAGCTACTCGTCGAAGCTGATCGGCGAAATGATCGCGTCGAGTGATGAGGCCGTGTCGATCGTGCCGGCCGATATCGCGGAAGAACTGGTGCGGATTGCGGGCGTGGCGATCGTGCCTTACTCGCTCGTGTGGACGCTTCCGCCGATTGCGCTGTTCACCCGCTCCGCCGATTCGCATTCACCCGCGCGGGATCTGCTCGTCGATGCGCTGCGCGGGGTGTGCAAGGAGACGTACGGGGAAGCGCAGCGATAAGGGCATCTTGCGCTGAAGGCCAATCAACGCGATCGACCGGAACAGCGCGTTGTCATCCGCAAAACCGGCATTGGCCTGAACCATCGATTCCGGCTGAATAGCCGGACCGCGTTCACGGCCCGGCATGACCGGACTCCGTCGCATACGTGTCACGATAGTCCGACGGCGACATGCCGTAACGCCGCCGAAACACGCGCCCGAACGCAGCCTGCGACGCGTATCCCGCTTGCTCGGCGATCTTCGAAATGCGCAGCGTCGACGAAGCAAGCAGGTGCGCGGCAAGGTCCATGCGCCAATTCACGAGATAGCGCATGGGTGTCTCGCCCATGACATCGACGAACTTCTGGGAAAACGCGGAACGCGACTGCCCCACCCGCCTGGCCAGCTCCGGAACACTCCATTCGTAGCCGGGATCGGCATGCAACAGCGACAGCGCCCGATTCACCGCGGGGTCGCCCAGCGCAGCGGCCCAGCCGCGCCTGGCCGGATCGCCGCTTGCCATGTGACGCCGGATCAGCCAGATGAACATCAGCTCCGCCGTCTTCGACAGCATGACTTCGCTGCCCACCGACGGCGCCTGAAGTTCGAGATCGATCGCGCCGATCGTCGTCGGGATCCATTGGGTTGACGGTCCGGAACCAGCTTCGGCTTGCTCGCATCCCCGCACGGCCATCACGTCCGGCAAACCACGGGCGAGAATATCGCCGCCGACGCCGTCGAACGTGAACGCGATGGTCACGATCCGCACGCCGGCCGGGCGCGGATCTCCAGGTGCCGCCGCGTGTGGCCGCGCGTCGATACGATGCGGCTGCCCTTTCATCAGCGCGACCACATCGCCGGACGCCAGTACGACGACCTCCCCGCTTCCGTTCACCACCAGCCTGCATGTGCCCTGCTGGACAGCATGGATGAACACGTCACTGCCTTCGAACACACTCGGCGCCGCGACGCCCGGACACGTCAATACGCTCACTCGACCGCGCACGCGCGCACGAGCATAAATCTCCGAGAACACATCTGGCGAATGCATCGAACGTCCTTGCGGTATGGGATGAGACTTCTCGCGCTTCGTGGCGTCTCGGCATAATCTTCGGCGTTTTGGCCGTAGATCCGACGGATACGCCATTCGATAATTTCAGCCGGCGTCGCCCGTCGCCCGATTCATCGAACGATCGGTCCGGCTGATGGGCGCTTGCCGATTATCAGCAGTCCGAACGCACAGCATGTCACGAATCGTCAAAAGACATTCGAACATTCGATCTCTACACTGAGGAGCATCTCGATGAACACCACGCCGACAATCTTGCTCGTCCATGGCTTCTGGGGCGGTGCCGCGCATTGGGCCAGGGTCATTGTCGAACTGAGCCGAAAAGGTCATCGGTCGATTCGCGCAGTCGAACTTCCGTTGACGTCGCTGGCCGATGACGTCGATCGTACCCGGAAAATGATCGCGCAGATTCAAGGCCCCGTTCTGCTCGTCGGACATTCGTACGGCGGGGCCGTCATTACCGAGGCCGGCAACGCGGACAATGTCGCGGGGCTTGTCTACATCGCCGCCTTCGCACCGGACGCCGGCGAAAGCCCCGGCGCAATCACGCAGCAGCATCTGCCGGCCGCGGCAGCCAACCTCGCGCCGGACAGCGATGGCTATCTGTGGGTCAAGGCGGACACGTTCCACGAGAGCTTTTGCCAGGACCTCGGCGACGACGACGGGCTCGTGATGGCCGTCACGCAAAAGGCCCCGCTGGCGAGCACCTTCGGCGACGCGATCACGTCGCCGGCGTGGAAGGTCAAGCCGTCGTGGTATCAGGTCTCCAGCGACGACCGGATGATCGCGCCGGAGAATCAACGGCGCATGTCCGCGAGAATGAATCCACGCAAGGTGATTACACTGCCGGCCAGTCACGCGTCGCTCGCGTCGCATCCTGTGGAAGTGGCCGCGCTGATCGACGAAGCGGCGGCCAGCGCTACCCGCTGACATGCTGCATTGACCGTCGTGCGATGCCCCCGGGCGGATGGGCTTCGGGGGCACGCAAGCTACTTGCTGGCCGCGAGGCGGCGCAGGATTTCCGCACGCTCGGCGGCGAGCACGCGATCCGAGCCGTCGCCCCGGCTGTAACGCTTGGTCGTGCGGTAGGAGAAGCGCTTCTTGTACTGACTGGTCGCGGGATCGAACGCCCACGCGTCAACGTCGAAGAAGTGCTTGCCGAAATGATCCTCGTCGTCGCCCCAGACAAAGTCCGCGCGGACAAACAGCGGATACGGCGAAACATCCGGCAGCTTCCACATCGCGCGGTCGGCAGACTCCGTTTGAGTGACTTGCGGCATCAGGTTCTCGATCTTGCCGTTCGCGCCGATACGCAGGATCGCCACGCGCTCCAGCATTCCGCTGCCGCCACCCGAGAACATCCCCGAGAAGAACACCCACGAGCCACCCGATGCGATCGGCAGCCGTTCGGACCGTGGATCCAGACCGAACTGGTACAGCTCCTTCGAAGAATGGGGAAGCGGCACCGGCGGCATCTCGAAGCACGGCGCATGGTCGGGGAGCACGCAAAGCTTCACGCCGGACAGCGGGAGGCCATCGCTATCGACCTTGCCTTCCGCCTGCGTGAAGCGCGGGAACGCGGATTCGGCGGATGCCGCCCGAACGGAGGCGATACCGACGACAGCCATGCCCAAGCTCACCGCGAGCGTTTTACCGATCCAGCGCATACACCACCCTCTCTCATTTTTTGAATGACGGAGATTGTCGATGATTCGATCATTCCTGTCGAACAGGCAGTGGCGGCGGACAACGCTACCCATCCGACTGGCTGATGCGGAACCCGACCCAGCCGACGGGCCAGTGACGATCGAGCGTGCGGTCCTGGATCGCGCCACGAGCGTGCGGTCCTGGATCGCGCCACGGACGTCGATGCCCGCATAAACGCTGTTAGACTGCGGACGCCCTCCCCGCACATGTACGCCACCATTCAGGACAGTGACATGACCGAATGCGTTCTAACATTGACCGGTCAGACCGAATGGGAAAGCTGGTTAGAGAAACACGGCAGCACGTCGACCGGAGCGTGGCTGCGTCTGGCCAAAAAAGGCGCCGGGCAGCAAACCGTCACCTACCAACAGGCGTTGGAATGCGCCCTCTGCCACGGCTGGATCGATGGTCGGAAGAAGGCCGAGAGCGAGCAATACTGGTTGCAACGCTTCACCCCACGCACCACAAAGAGCATCTGGTCCAAACTCAACAAGGAGAGGGCTGAAGCGCTGATCGCCGCGGGCAGAATGCGCCCGCCCGGCATGACCGAAATCGAGAAGGCCAGGAAGGACGGGCGCTGGCAGGCGGCGTATACGTCGGCCGGCAACTCGATAGTGCCGGACGACCTGCAAGCAGCCTTGGACGCGAATCCGGGAGCCAGGAAGTTCTTCGCAACACTAAACAGCCGTAACCGCTATGCCATTCTGTTTCGGATACAGAATGCCAAGAAGCCGGAAACAAGGGCGCGCAAGATCCGCGAATTCATCGACATGCTGAATCGAGGCGAAACCGTCCATCCATAGACAGGAAGCGCTCGACAGCGCTGGCGCACCTATTCCCGGCATCGACAGGTCCGCTCCGGTCGATCGCGGCGCCCCCCCCCCCGTTCTGCATCGCCCACTGCGTGGCCCAACGCCTGCCGAAGCTCACGCCGACATTCGTCTACTGGTGCCGCGCATCGAAGGGTCACCCCTCCGCCTGATGACACACGACCTCGATATTGTGTCCATCCGGACCGATGACGAACGCCGCGTAGTAGTTCGCGTGATAATGCGGCCGCAGCCCGGGCGCGCCGTTGTCCTTCCCGCCGGCCTCCAGCGCCGCGCGATAGAACGCATCGACTTGCCGCCGATTGTCCGCTACGAACGCGATGTGGAGATGCGCCGGTTTCTCGGCCGTCTGGAACAGACACAACGAAGACTTGGCGGGCGTACTGATCTCGATCCCGTAAGACGGCTCGCCGTCGTCCACCGTCACGGCACCAATCGGTTCGAGCGCCTTGAGGAAAAACGCCTTGCTGGCGGCAAAGTCGCTGACTCCGAATTTGACGTGGTCAAACATGAGATCCCCTCGGATAGATGGGCTGGCCTGCACCCGGGTGTGATGTCGAGACCACCGCGATGTTGCCACACACAGCCGGCGACAGTACACCTCTCGGCTCACCAACAAAAAAAGCCCGACAGAGTCGGGCCAACGAGCGAGACACAAGGAGAATCCCGCTCACCCCTCACCGGGCGGTCACGCCGCACGACACGGCGTTGTCAAGATTCGGAGGAGGCCCGACGAACGCGCGCGGGACCGAGCGCCATCAATCGTCAGCTACTGCGTCCGTCTGGAAAAGTTCGAAGAAGCAGGCCTATTGCGAAACAGACGCATTCGATGCTTCAGCCGTCGGCATTTGCGGCAACGGCATCGCCGCCGTGTTGTTGCTCGCTCCGCCGCCCGACGCACCCGCTGCATTCGTGCTGCCGGCTTGTCCGCGACGGCCCCGGTGCGCGCCACGCGCGACCGCGGGTTCGCTCGCCGCGACCGGCCGTATCGGCGGATGCGAGATGTACCGGAAATTGTCGTCGATCGCGCTGTTGCCGGTGTCGTACGGCTGGTGTACGAAAACACTGCTGGTAACGGCCGCGCTGGCTTGCGCGAACGCAGCCGGCACGACGGACATCGCGGCAGTTGCCGCCGCGGCGCCGAATGCGACGAAGCGCACGAGCGAACCGGTATTTCGGGTGATCGGATGGGCTGTCACGCTACGTTTCCTCCAATGCGGATCGGGCCGGCAATCGCTCGACCGCCGGCGACACCCGCCCGAAAAAATTGGCCCACGCCGAAAAGCGCGGGCCGAGCGGAGGTCACACAACACCTTGGGGGGGACAAGGCGAAACCAGTCTAGCCCGAGTCACTGGAAAGAAGATTTCATGCCGTATTACAGCTATTACTTCATATGACGAAGCATCGGCTGGCGCCGTTGGCTCCGGTCAACGCGGGCCGCACAGATGCTGCGTGAACCACTCCGCCGCCGCCTGGCTGGTTGCGTCGAGGTGCTCGAGATACGGCGTGAAATGCCCGCCCCTGATCTGAAGCAAGCGCTTCGGCTCCAGTGCGTTTTCCCACGCCTTGAGGCAAAGGTCGGTGGGCGTCAGCACGTCCTGGTCGGCGACGATCATCAGGAGCGGTGTCGGCGAGATGCGGTCGACGTACTGGCCCGGCTCGTTCTCGCGGGACATCTCGGCACTGCGCAACGTCACCTCATTTCGCCAGTTCGGCGCAAACTGCGCAGCGGACTCGGTGAAGAACCGGTACGCATCCGAGCCGGCCATCGCACAGGCGGCCAAGGGATCGACGCTGACGGCCGGCAGCATGGCCGGCGAACCGCCCGCGAATCGCTGCCGGCGGTCCTCATCGAAGCGAGCCAGCATCGCCGGCACCCGATCGGAACGCGTGCGGCGCAAGCCCGATTGATGCCCGCTGATCGTCGGCACCTGCGACACCACGCATTTGACGCGCCGGTCGATGGCGGCGACTTCGAGCACGTGGCCGCCGCTGTAGCTGGTGCCCCAGATGCCGATGCGTTCGGCGTCGACATCGGCACGCGTCAGCAGATAGCTGATCGCATCGCGATAGCCGCGCTTCTGTTGCACGGGGTCGATTTCCTGACGGGGCAGCCCGTCGCTTGCGCCGAAGTTCTTGTGATCGTAGAGCAGCACGGCAAAGCCACACGCGGCGAACGCCTCCGCATAGCGGTCCAGGTACTGTTCCTTCACGGCCGAGAAGCCGTGCGCCATCACGATGGCGGGATACGTGTTGCTATCGGCGGTGCGCTGCGCCGGCGCGTAGAACCAGCCTCGCAGCGTCGTGGATTCGGACGGAAATTCGATGTCGGATCGCGTCATGTCGGCTTGCCTCGTTCGGTCGGTGGTAGCGATGACCGACACGATAAGCCTGCACGCCGCGCCCCGCGTGTTGCGGAGAGACGTTTGCTACGCGGAATCGGACAATTTCGCGTAGGCGCTCGGCGTCATGCCGGTGAACCGGCGAAACACGGTCGAGAATGCACTCGTGGTTTCGTAGCCCAGTTCGGCCGCGACAGCGATCACGGAGCACCCTGATGCCAGCAACGGACGCGCAGCCGAGATTCGGGCCTGCTGCCGCCACTGGCTGAACGACAAGCCGGTTTCGGCGGTGAACAGCCGCGCCAAGGTCCGGCTCGACGCACCGACTTCATCGGCCCATTCCGTCAGCGTTCGTTGATCGGCCGGATTCGACAGGATTGCATCGCATATCCGGGCAAGGCGCCGGTCCCGACCGGACGGAAGCCGCAGCGGCTGCTCGGGGGACCACTCGATTTCCGCCAGCATGAGCTGGATGACGAGATCGTCGCGTCCGGCCGGATGAGCGTCGATCGGGAGCGACGACGCGCGCACGATCAACTCGCGCAGCAGCGGCGAAACCTCGACCAGCCGCGGTTGATTCGGGTAGGCCGACGGGTACGCGCGCGGGTCGACGTAGGCGGTTCGCATTTCGAGGAGGCCGTGTGCACGCATCGCATGCGGAAGGTCCGGCGGAATCCACAGTGCGCGATGCGGCGGGATCATCCACATCGACTGGCACGCGAAGACTTCGGCAATACCCGTCATCGTGTAGACGAGTTGCGCGCGCGGGTGTCGATGTTCGGCGACGACGAAACCGTCGGGAAACGCTTTCGGCATGACTGCCGCGATACCCGGCGCGTTCTGGTAGTCGCGCGGGTCGGTGCTCTTCGGGGCATGCGAGATGCCGGCACGCTTGGGGTTGGCTGTCGCGCTGGGCGTGATCGCTTTACCGTGGCCGTTCCCTTCGCCCTTCATCGCTCGTCCTTTCGTTTGTGCGGGACGGTCAGGTCATGCGGTCCCGGCGAACCGGACAGATGATACGGGAATGCCGGGGTCCAGGAACCTCGGACCGAGGCAGCAAATCGACAACGAACGCGCATCGCCAGTTCTCCGTACCGCGAACCCGATACGTTGCACGCAGCGCCCGGTCTCGCGAGTTTCAGCGATCTTGGAAGTTCGATTCCGTGCTGCTATCGTGGTGCCTCTTTCGATGATCTCGGAGTGGCGGATACATGCCGTTGATCTTGCGTCGAGCAACGACAGCCGATGCCGTAGAGGTGGCCGAAGTCTTTCTACGGTCGCGCACTGCGCTGGCGTCCTATGCGCCGCTCGCGCACGCCGAAGCGGCGGTCCGGGACTGGATTGCCGACATGCTGATCCCGTCGGGAAACGTCACCGTTGCAGTGAACGATGACCGCATCGTCGGCATGGCCGCACACACCGTCACCGACGGCGTGGCATGGCTCGATCAGTTGTACGTGTGCCCCGAATTCAAACGGCAAGGGATTGGCACATCCCTCCTGGAAGCCGTGAAAGCGCAGACGGACGGCAAGCTCCAGCTCTATACGTTCCAGATGAACCGCGATGCTGCTGCGTTTTACGAGCAGCACGGGTTCGTTGCCATTGCATACAGCGACGGAAGCAGAAACGAGGAAGGCTGCCCGGATGTCTTGTATTGCCTGATGCGGTAGTGCGTCCATCCGTTGGCTCGCATTACTCGTCTGCCCGGAAGAAATGCGGATGGCTTGATCGCCGATCTCGTTCGACGGTCTGAGCTTCTGCTTGCATGCGGGAACTGCGGGCGAACAATCCTGGTGAAGGAAACCCAAGACGTGTTCGGGATACGGTTCTTCAAGCCAGAACCGGACGCGCAATGAGCGGTTCGACACCGCTCGTTGAGTTGCTCAAGGGTGACGGAACGAAAGTGGTTGCAAAGACAACACATTACGCGCGCACCGTCCCGCCAGCGATCCGGTGCGCACCTACTCCGCAATCACGCCTTAAAGAATCCGGTTCAACGCATCCGAGAACCGCTTGACCGCGCCATCGACATCATGCAGCTTGTCGAGACCGAACAGCCCGAGCCTGAAAGTCTTGAAATCCTCCGGCTCGTCGCATTGCAGCGGCACGCCGGCCGCAATCTGCAACCCGACATCCGCAAACTTCTTCCCGGTTCGAATACCGTCATCGTCCGTATAGCTGACCACTACCCCCGGCGCCTCGAACCCCGCCGCCGCCACGCTCCGGAACCCCTTCTCCGCCAGCAGCGTCCGAATGCGTTCGCCAAGTTCGAGCTGCTCGGCCTTCACCTTGTCGAAGCCGTACGCCTCGGTTTCCTTCATCACGTCGCGCAGCGTCGTGAGGCTGTCGGTCGGCATCGTCGCGTGATACGCGAACCCGCCGCCCTCGTACGCTTCCATGATCTGCAGCCACTTGCGCAGATCGCACGCGAAGCTGGTGCTGGTTGTCGCATCGATTCGCTCGCGCGCGAGCGGGCTCAGCATGACCATCGCACAGCACGGCGACGCGCTCCACCCCTTCTGCGGCGCGCTGATCAGAATATCGACGCCGCTAGCCTGCATGTCGACCCAAACCGCCCCCGACGCGATGCAATCCAGCACGAACATCCCGCCGACCGCGTGCACGGCATCGGCCACCGCGCGCAGATACCCATCGGGCAGCATCATCCCAGACGCCGTCTCGACATGCGGCGCAAACACCAGATCGGGCTTGTTCTCCTTGATCGCGGCGACCACTGCGTCGATCGGCGCCGGCGCAAAGGCAGCCTGCCGGCCTGCTTCGACCGGGCGCGCCTTCAGCACCGTCGTTTCGGACGGAATGCTGCCCATGTCGAAAATCTGCGACCAGCGGAAGCTGAACCAGCCGTTGCGGATGACGAGACACTTCTTGTTCGTCGCGAACTGCCGCGCCACGGCTTCCATGCCGAACGTCCCGCTGCCCGGAACGATCACGACCGATTTCGCGTTGTAGACTTTCTTCAGCGTGGCGGAGATGTCGCGCATGACGCCCTGAAAGCGCTGCGACATGTGGTTGACCGAGCGATCGGTGTACACCACCGAATATTCGAGGAGTCCCTCGCGGTCAACATCGGGAAGTAAACCTGGCATGCTCGCCTCCGGTGAAAGATGAACGATGGAATCAGGGCGCGCAGCGCCTGCGACTCGATACTGCTCTGCACCCGTGCAAATGCGTCATTTCCTCGACGAAAGCAGATTCTAACGAACGCGGCAGGCCGATTGGGGCATATTTTGTCCGCAATCCGGTTCGATGCGCGTCAGTACCGGCCCGTGACGCGCACGTAGCCCTGTTTCGTGTAAGGGTTAACGACGCATGCGGCAGGCAGCCCATAACATGTCGATCAGACTCTTCACGACGGAATCTTCGATGACCGCCTCTTCAGCTTCGTCCCTGCAGTCGCCCGCCGATCCTGCGCTCGCCGAGCGCATCGATGCGGTCCTGTCCCGCCAGCTCGACACGCAGCGCCTCGTCGGCGCCGTGGTGCTGGTCGCATGCGACGGCGAACTCGTCTACCGCCGCGCGGCCGGGTTCGCGGACCGCGAATCGCGCACGCCGATGCGCGAGGACACGCTGTTCCGGCTTGCGTCGGTCACGAAGCCGATCGTCTCGGCGGCCGCGATGGCGCTCGTCGCGCAACACAAGCTGTCGCTCGACGACGACATCACGCGCTGGCTGCCCGAGTTCCGTCCGGCGCTGCCCGACGGCCGCGTGCCGGTGATCACGGTGCGTCAGCTGCTCGTGCATACCGCCGGCCTCGACTATCGCTTCAACGAAACCGACGCGAACGGCCCCTATGCGCGCGCAGGCGTGTCGGACGGGCTGGACGGCGCGGCGATCACGCTCGCTGAAAACCTGCGCCGGATCGCCAGCGTCCCGCTGCAGTTCGCGCCCGGCACCGGCTGGAACTACTCGCTGTCGATCGACGTCATCGGCGCGCTGATCGAGGCCGTCTGCGGCACGCCGCTCGCCGACGCGATCGACGCGCTCGTATTGCGTCCGCTCGGTGCGCGCGACACGGCCTTCGTCGCACGCGATCCCGCGCGGCTGGCCACGCCGTACGTCAACGACACGCCGCAGCCGCACCGCCTCGCCGAGAACGAGACGGTGCCCATCGACGAAGGGTTCGTCGGCGTCACGTACTCGCCGTCGCGCGCGCTCAATGCGCACGCGTTCGCATCGGGCGGTGCGGGGATGGTGGGTACCGCCGGCGACGTGCTGACGGTGCTGGATACGCTGCGCGCGGGCGGTGGCGCGATCCTGCCGGCCGACCTGGTCGCCGAGATGGGCCGCGTACAGACCGGCGACTTCGAATTGCCGGACCTGCCGGGTGCGGGCTTCGGGATCGGGTTTTCGGTATTGCACGACCCGCAGGCGGCCGCGTCGCCGGAGTCCGTCGGCACATGGCGCTGGGGCGGGGTCTACGGTCATTCGTGGTTCGTCGATCGCGCCCGCGGGCTGACCGTCGTGTCGCTGTCGAATACGCTCTACGAAGGGATGAACGGCCAGTACACGCTCGATCTGCGCGACGCCGTCTACGGCGCCGGCTGATCCGCGCAAACAAAAAAAGGCCCGACAAGCGTCGGGCCAATGGGTTTGAGACACAAGGAGAATCCCGCCCACCCCGCTACCGGGCGGTTACGTCGCGCTACACGACGTTCTTTTCGACGATCGGCCGGTTTTCCAGCACTCGCGCCCAGCCGAGCGACGACAGGTCGAGCGTGTCATAACGCCCGCCCAGAATGAGTTCACTGACGCCACGCCCCGTCGCCGGCCCCTGCTGCAGCCCGTGGCCGCTGTAGCCGTTCGCGAACACGACGTTGTCGAGGTCAGGGTGGTAGCCGATGATCGCGTTGTGGTCGAACACGTTGTACTCGTAGTACCCGGACCAGCAATTCTCGACACGCAGCGCCTCGAATTCCGGCACGCGGTTCGCGAGCGTCGGCCAGATCACCTCGTCGAACAGGTCATGGTCGACTTCATCGAGCGGCAGATCGTCCGGATCGCGATCCGGGCTCGGCGACGTACCGCAAATATACGTGCGCCCCTCCGGCCGGAAGTACACGCCGGTCGGGTCGATCAGCAGCGGACAATCGGCGAGCTTCGCCGGCGACGATACGTTGAAGATGCTGCGGCGCCGCGCAAACACGGGGATGTCGATGCCCATCATCGCCGACAGCGTGCGCGTCCATGCACCCGCTGCGTTGACGAGCGTGTCGCACGCGTAACGCTCGCCGTCGCCCGTCACGACATGCGTGATCTTGCGGCCGTCGCGCACCACGTCCTTCACGTCGGCCGGCACATATCGCGCGCCAAGCGCCTGCGCCTTCTTGCGCAGTGCCTGTACGAGCCCATAGCCGTCGAACCAGCCTTCGCCGCTCACGCCGTACGCGCCCGACACGAGATCGTCGACGTTCAGCCACGGAAACTTCGCACGCAGCGCATCGCCATCCATCAGCCGGATGTCGGCGCCGAGGCTCGTCTGCAGCGCATGATTCTCGCGCAGCGTCGCATCGCCGGCCGGCGTGGCGAGGAACAGGTAACCGCCTTCGTGCAGATCGATCGACGGCCGGTTGCCGTCCACTTCGAGCCGCTCGCCGATCGAGCGCAGGAAGTCGATGCCGAACAGCGACATCTCGATCGACAGCGGTGTCGAGAACTGCTGGCGAATCGATGCGGCCGACAGCGCCGACGACGATCGCGCATAGGTGGGGTCGCGTTCGATGACGGTCACGGCGACCGTGGGATCGGTGGCGCGCAGGAAATAAGCGATCGAGCTGCCGATCACACCACCGCCGACGATGACGACTTGAGAACTCACGACTGACTCCAGTTGCACGTAAAAGGGCGCAGCCAGCCGGCCGCGCCTGCAGGTTGTTCGTGCCGCGTCGCGCGCGGCGTCGCGCGGGCAGACTTCCCCGGCGATCGCTTCGGCTATTTCAGCACGTCCGGCATCGCCGCGAAAGTCCGCTCGCGCGGGTTGCGTTCAGTCCGCCGATTTCGTCGTGACGGGCTGCCACGCGGCGTTCTTCACTTCATACAGCGTCGAGCTCGGGTTCTTCAGGTCGCCCGTGTTCGTGAACGCGATCGTGCCCGTGATGCCGTCGTAGCGCGTGCCCTTCAGCGCGCCGTTGAAATCGGCCGGCTTCGTCGAGTTCGCCTTCTGCATCGCGTTGATCGCGATCCACGTCGCGTCGTACGCGAACGGCGCATACGCGAGCATGTCGATGCCGTACTTCTGCTTGAATTTCGTTTCGAACTGCTTGCCCTTCGCGAGGCGCGACAGCGGCTGCCCGTATTCCCACACGGAAGCGCCTTCCGCCGCATTGCCGGCCAGCTTGATGAAGTTCGCGTTCATCACGCCGCCGCCTGCGAGGAACTGCGCGCGGATGCCGAGCTGGCGCATGCGCTTCACGAGCATCGCCGCCTGCGCGTCGAGGCCGCCGAAGAACACGAGATCGGCGTTGGTGCTCTTGATCTTCGTGAGCTGCGCGCTGAAATCGACCGCCTTGTCGTTCGTGAATTCGCGCGCGACGATCGTGCCGCCGTTCGCCTTCACGGCCTTCTCGAATTCGTCGGCTTCGCCCTGGCCGAACGCGGTGCGGTCGTCGATGATCGCGATGCGCTTCGCCTTCGTCACGCTCGCGGCGTACGCACCGGCGTTGCCCGCGTTCTGCGTGTCGGTGGCGATCACGCGGTACACGGTGCCGAGCCCGGCGCGCGTGATGTCGGGATTGGTCGCCGACGGCGTGATCATCGGAATCCCGGCCTTCGCGTAGATCTTCGACGCGGGCAGCGTCGTGCCGGAATTGAAGTGGCCGATCACGACGGCCACCTGCGCGTCGGCAAGCTGCTGCGCGGCCTGCACGCCGGTGCGCGGATCGCTCTGGTCGTCCTGCGACGCAACGACGAATTTCACCGGCTTGCCGCCGACCGTCGTGTGCGCGGCATTCGCCTCGTCGACCGCCATGCGCACGCCGTTCTCGATGTCCTTGCCGTACGCGGCGCCGCCGCCCGTCAGCGGGCCGGCCACGCCGACCTTCACAACCGTTTCCTGCGCGTGGGCCGCGCCCGTCTGGAACGCGAGGAGCGCGGCGGTCAATGCGGCGCCGGAAAGCGAACGAATGCGGAACGTCATGGCAATCCTTCTTCTGTGGGTCGGGGTGCAACGCGCGCTTGCCGCGCGTCGGCGACCTCTGGCGCGCCGGTGATGTCGTTGCCTGCCGGGGCGCCGTTCAATGCGCCCAACCGGCCGGCCGATCACCGCGGTTCCGTCTCCGAAGAACCTTTCGTCGCGAAAGAGGTGAATGGATTGTGGGTAGCCAATACCGGTGCAGCAAACGAAATATCGGAACTATGTTGTGAGGATTTATCATCAAGTTCCGCGTTCGCGGCCGACCCGCGGCCCGCGCAACGGTGGCCGCGGGTGGAATCGTTCAGTGGGAAACGGCGGCGGCACGCTTGGGTAAAGGCCGGCCGTGGTCATGCCGATGGCGCATCATCGTTGCGACGATGGCCCGGCCGGCCTGCGCGGCGCCCGCAACGCCGCATCATCGGTCAGTGCCGATCGGCGCCGGTATGCTTGCGCACCGCATCGGCCGCCTCGCCGGCCTTCTCCTGGAGCTTGCCGGCCTGCTGTTCGGCCAGGCCTTCCGCTTCCGTCTTGCGGTCGCCCGTCACCTTGCCGAGCGCTTCCTTGACCGAACCCTTGACCTGCTTGAGCTTGCCTTCGATGCGATTCCTGTCCATGGTCGTCTCCTGCGATGGTTGGAGAGAGCCGGCGATGTGACGGCCTGCGCCGCACCGCCGAGTGGACAGGATCGCAAGCGAGCGCCGCGGGCGGCAGATGCGGATGCACCAACGGGCATGGTGCATTCGTACCGACGGCCGCGGCCTCCGGTATCAGTCCTTGCCCTTCGCGCCGCCCTTCGTGCCGCGCGCGCCGCCCGCTTCGGCCGCGCCGACGATTCCGCGCTCGCGCGCCCAGACGATCGCCTCGCCGCGGCTGTGCACGTCGAGCTTCGCGTAGATCGTCGCGACGTGATTGCGCACGGTGTTCGGCGCGAGCCCGAGGCGGCCGGCAATCTCCTTGTCGGCCAGACCGTGGCACAGCAGGTCGAACACGTCGCGCTCGCGCGCGGTCAGGTCCGACAGCTGCGCGCCCGCGTCCGGCGCATTCGCGCGCCGCACGTTCGCGAGCTTCTCGATCAGCGTGCGGCTGAACCACGATGCATCCTGCATCGCGGTCTCGATCGCATAGACGAGCTCCATCTCGGTACGCTTGCGGTCGCTGATGTCGAGCAGCGCGACCAGCAGGCAGTCGCGCCCGTGAATCGCAACCGGGTCGGCCGACACGACGCAATCGCGCACGTCGCCGTCGCGCGTGCGGATCTGCACGTCCGCGTTGCGCACGCTGCCGTCGCGCGCAAGCCGGCCTTCGATGCGCAGCCACGCGCCACGCTCGGCCCACAGCCCGATCTCGTCCGCCGACTTGCCGAGCAGGTCGTCCTGCGCGTGACCCGTCATCGCCGCGAATGCGCCATTCACGTCGAGCAGCTCGAAGCGGTCGGCCGTGACGATCGCGGTCGCGACCGGCGCCATCCGGAATGCGGTCGCGAAGCGTTCCTCGCTCTGCTTCAGCGCGCGCTCGGCCTGCTTGCGCGGCTCGAGATCCATGAACGTGAACAGCATGCACGCCTCGTCGTTCATGTCGATCGGCTGCCCGGCAACGACCACCGCCTTCGTGCTGCCGTCCGCGAGTTTCAGCACGGCTTCCATCTGCGGGATCGTCGCGCCTTCGCCAAGCCGCTCGATCGCGAGTTCGCGGCGCTCGGCCTGTTCGAGCACGTCGACTTCGTACACCGAGCGGCCGAGCACGTCGTCGCGCGCGTGGCCCGTCATGTCGAGAAAGCCCTGGTTGACCTTCACGTAGCGCAAATCGTCGAGCCGGCAGATCACGGCCGGCGCCGGGTTCGCGTTGAAGGTGCGCTCGAAGCGCTCCTCGGCGCTCGCCCATTCGGTTGCGTCGTGCAGCACGAGCGCGAGGCAATCGGGTTCGCCGGCCGCGTTCGTCAGCACGAGGCTGCGGATGCGGTGCACCCAGCTCAACGTCTCGTCGGCGGCCGATTCGACTTCGACCGTCACGTCGCTGAATTCCTCGCCGGCGATCACGCGATCCATCGGATAGTGGCCGTCGCGCACCGGATGGTTGTTCCGGTAGCGCAGCCGGAAGCGCTCGCGGTATGCGGTGACGTCCGCGCCGAGCGCCTTCAGTTCGGTCACGCCATGCATCGCGAGCGCGGCCTCGTTCGCCCAGACGATCCGCTGGTCGGGCTCGACCAGGATCACGCCCTCGGTGAGCCCCGCGATGATCTGGTGCAGCTGGCGCCGGTCGGTATGCGACTTGAGCACCTGTTCGTTTACCTGTTCGTTCATCGAATGGTTTTCCGCGTGGTCAACTTGGCCGCCGGCCCGGTCGTATCGTCGTCGACACGCGCCGGCCGGCGCGTGTGGCGATGATCGCTTGCCGCCCGGGCGCATGACAGGCGCGAATGCACTATCCGCCATAGTACATTCGCACGCCGCACGCCATCGTGCGGCATCCCGCCGATCCCGGACGCATCCGCCTGGCCCGCTTTCCACTTGCGCCACTCGACTGACGCATCCCCCCGCTCCTCCCGCCCCCCGTGCAAACGCACTAGCCGATCAGGTGAATTTGCGCGATGTCCGCTCGCGTTCGCATCGGTACGCTGGTACTGCATCGGCGCTCATGCGCTGCCTTCCCAACCGCAGAGGAGAAGCCCGAATGAAGCTGCACCAGACACCCGATCCGACGCGGCCCGAACCGCATCCGGACAGTCCGCCCGAACCGCCGCCCGGCACCGATCCGCCGGTGCCGCTGCCGCCCGACATGCCGCGCCCGGATATCCCGCCGCGCGAGCCCGGCTACGACACGCCGATCGTCCGGTGACGGCTGACGCCGTTCGCCTTTACGCATTCGACTCGCCAACCGACGGAGAACCCATCCATGAAGAAGACCCCGCATCTTTCGACGCTGCTCGCCGTCAGCGCGGCGTTCCTGCTCGGCGCCGCACCGCTCACGAACGCGGTTGCGCAGGACGCCTCGGCCGACAACGGCACGCAGGTCCATTCGAACCAGCCCGTCACCGACACGTGGATCACGACCAAGGTGAAGGGTGAGCTTGCGACCACCGAAGGCGTGAAGAGCACCGACGTCAGCGTGAAGACGGTCGACGGCGTGGTCACGCTCACGGGCGTGCTGCCGTCCAAGATCGCCGTGAAGAAGGCGATCGCCGTGTCGCGCGCCGTGAAGGGCGTGAAGCACGTCGACGCATCCGGCCTGAAGGCGAAGGCCTGACTTACCGCGCGGCGGTTGCCGCGCGCCTACTCCCGCAGTTTTCCCGTTACGACACAGGAGCACACGATGAACGAGGACAAGATCAAGGGCCAGTGGAAGCAGCTCACCGGCAAGCTGAAGGCCAAGTGGGGCAAGCTGACCGACGACGATCTCGCGGTCGCGGAAGGCAATCGCGACTATCTGGCCGGGAAGATCCAGGAACGTTACGGGATCGCCCGCGACGCGGCCGAGAAGCAGTTGAAGGAATTCGATCGCGAACTGTAACGCCTCCGGCTACTTCACCCGCCGCGGCGCCGATGGCGTCGCGGCCATCAGGACGACGACATGGGCAAATACCTGATCGCCTGGCTGCTCGGCGTGCCGTTCGGGCTGCTGGTGCTGTTCTATCTGATCACGCACGTCTTCTGACGGCGCGGCGCCCGGCACGCGCCCGCCGCCTTCGCGGCACCCTCATCCTCCCGGCGACGCAATCGACCGCGGCACGGCGCTCCGCCGCTGCCGCTCGAACGCACGCGCGCTCCGCGGCATCGCGGCCGTCAAACGCAAATCGGGCAGGACGCCTGCACGCCCTGCCCGACCGGTTCGTCACGGCTATGGCGGTGCTTCGTTACTTCGCCGCGTTCGCCGTCATCTTGAAGATGCCCTGCGCGTTGCCTGCGTCGAAGCGCAGGTCGGTCACCCAGCGGCGCGCACCCTGGTCGAACGTGCGCTTGCGCGTGATGAACTCGTAGAACGAACCCGGCACGTTGCGCTTCACCGTGCCGCCGTCGCGCGTACGGAACTCGCGCTCGACGGTATCCGCGCGATACGCGGTCTGGAACACGCGGCCCGAACGCGAACGCTCGACTTCCGGCTTCATCGGCCGCCCCTTTGCCTTCTCGTCGTCCGACAGCTTGAACACGTCGGCGACGCGGTCGGTCGCGTGGTTGAACGCGTTGCCTTCGGTCGAGATCCACGCCATTTCCGCCGATTCCATCAGCAGCGTTTCGTAGTCGAGCTCGTTCGGCAGGTCGTGCTGGCGCGCGAACGCACCGACGATCTCGGGCAGCAGCGCGTGCGCGGCTTCCAGCGACAGCCAGCCCTCACGCTCGACTTCCCACAGCAGCGCGACGGCCGCCGGCGACAGCGGATCGCGCGACGAACTGACGACGTTCGTCACGGCCTGCTGGAATTCCTTCGAGAAACGTTCCGGATGCAGCTCGCTGACGAAGAACTGCGCGATTTCGTCCGGTGCATCTTCATGCGCATACGCACGGCCCGTCATGCCGAGCTTGTCGAGCGGGTAACGGCCGTTCAGGCGGAAGCCGAGCGGACGCAGGATGCGCGTGAACGCCGCTTCGCCCGGCGGCAGCGCGCCCGTGTTCGGCCAGCGCACCGTGCGCAGCGCGCCGTGGTCGAAATAGACCGAGCCGCCGCTTTCGATCGCTTCGGCCGTGTACACGCGGCCGTTCGCCGAACGCTCGAGCAGCCCTTCGAACAGCGCCATGTTCATCGCCTGCGCGATTTCCGCGCGCGTCACGACGCCGTCTTCCCATTCTTCGAGGATGGCCGGCATGTTCAGGGTCGAGAACAGGGCGTCGGTCTTCGCCTGTCCCAGCAGCTTCGTCAGCAAGCTCTCGATATTCGGATTGCGCATCAGGATTCTCGTCTCGGGGGACCGCCGGCAAACGTGCCGGCAACTCGTTGGCCGGCCGCCCCACGGGCGCCTGACCTTGCGTGGGGAGCATTATTCAAAGGGTTGCAGTGGGGCGTAAAGCGAGATTAAATTGACACGTGATGAGTTTTTGGAATTATTAGCCGTTCCTCGCCTGCCTTCCGCCCCCACTCGGCGCGGGCCCGTTCGTCAGACAAATCGAGCATCATGCGTAAATTCAAGATTCCCAACATGGGCGCGCTCGTGGCTTTCGAAGCCGCCGCGCGCCACGAAAGCTTCACGCACGCGGCCAAGGAGCTGTTCCTGACCGAAAGCGCGGTATCGCGCCAGATCGCGACGCTCGAGGCGAGCCTCGGCGTACGGCTGTTCGCCCGCGTGAAGCAGCGCGTCGTGCTGACGCGCGCCGGCAAGCTGTACGGCACGCAGGTGCGGCGCGCGCTGGAAACGCTCGACCGCGACACGCTGTCGATCATCGCGCACGGCAGCGGCGGCGGCTACCTGGAACTCGCGGTGTTGCCGACCTTCGCGTCGCACTGGCTGATCCCGCGCATCAAGAGCTTCTACGACCGCACGCCCGACGTGCGCGTGAACATGGGCAGCCGCACCGACCTGTTTTCGTTCGAGGACACCCACTTCGAAGCCGCGATCCACTACGGCAAGCCGACCTGGCCCGGCACGTCGTCCGACTACCTGTTCGGCGAGGAAGTCGTGCCGATCTGCTCGCCCGCGCTGCTCGACGGGCCCGTCGAGCGCGTCGAGGATCTGCTCGCGTATCCGCTGCTGCACTCGACGACGCGTCCCGGCGCGTGGGCGCAATGGTTCGAGGCGCACGGCATCGAGGACATCCGCACGATGCAGGGCGTGCGCTACGAGCTGCACACGATGCTGATCAGCGCGGCCGCGGCCGGGCTCGGCGTCGCGCTCGTGCCGAAGTTCTTCGTCGAGGAACAGTTGCAGCAGCTCGGCCTCGTCGTGCCGTGCGATGCGGCCACCGTCGGCGATTCGGCGTACTACCTCGTGTATCCGACGGAATTCAGCCACAGCAAGCCGCTGGAATCGTTTCGCGGCTGGCTGCTCGAGCAGGCGAGCGCGTATGCGGCGCCGGAGGGCGCGGCGGAGGATGACGGCCTGGAGGATGACGAGGACGTCGAGTAACGGCGCTGTCGCGCCAACGTCATGGGGCGGTGGCGTTGCATGCATGCCGCGCCGGCGGGCCAGCCGTGACGACCTTCACCAGCCGCGCACTATCGGGCGTTTCCAGCCCCGGGCACGCCGTATCCAGATCGCGGATCACGAGCGTCGCGCGCCCGTCGAGCCGGCACACGCCGCGCGGCTGCGCGGCGGGCAGCCGCAGTCCGCGTCGCGCATCCTCCTGGTTCGTGAAAACGATCACGCCCGCGCGTTGCGAGCGGTCGGGCAAGCGCTTCGCCGACGCAGCGTCTTCTTCGAACCACACGTCCGGCCCGATCGTATCGTCGTCGTAATCGACCGCGAAGCGGCCCGACAGCGTGATCGCCCGGTCGACATGCACCGCATGGCATTCCGGCTCGGCGGCCACGACCGAGCCGCACGCCAGCAACAATACGATACCCGGCACGCGGGCGCGGCCGGTCATGCTCAACACATCAATCATTTGGCGGATCATGGGCAACACGGTGCGGGTCATCGTGACGACGACCCGCATTGTCGCGCACGGCGCGTGCGTGACGGGCGTTACATATGCCACTTCACCGTGGCAGTCAGCGTACGCGGATCGCCGGGCATGTTGTACAGGTCCGCATTGCCGTGCGCGGCGATGAAGTAGCGGCGATCGAACAGGTTGTCGAGCGTGAGCGTCACGTCGACCTTCTTGCTGCGATAGCCGGCCCCCAGGTTGAACACGGTGAACGACGGCAGCGTGACGAGATCGCTCGCCGACGTATAGCGCGCCGACTGGAACTGCATGCCGGCCGCAGCATAAAAACCGTACGGCAGCTCGCGCTTGAGCCACAGGTTCGCGCTGTGGCGCGGCATCAGCCCCGGCGTGTTGCTCGACACCGCGAGGCCAGCCGCCGTCGATTGCGCGGAACCGTCAACCGTGCCGTTCATATACGCGTAACCCGCATACACCGACCACCTGGGCGCGATCTCGCCGGTGAAGCCGAGCTCCATCCCGCGCACGTGCTGCGTGCCGATCGGCAGCGCATAGCCGGGATTCGCCGGATCGCCGATCTGCTGGTTGGTCTGGCGCATGTCGAACAGCGCAACGCTGGCCGTCGCCTTGCCGCCGAGGTCGAAGCGCGAGCCGACTTCATACGCGGTGGTTTTCTGCGGCGCGAGCGCGGCGCCGTTCGAGAACGCGCCGGAACTGATCAGCGTGTCGGCGAGCGGCGAGAACGACTGGCTGAACGAACCGTACAGCGTCAGCCAGTCGAGCGGTTCGTAGATCAGGCCGACGCGCGGGCTCCACGCATGATCGGTGCGGTCGAGGTTGACGTTCGACGACGTGTAGTCGTGGCGGATCTGGTTCAGGTAGTCGAAGCGCAAACCGGCGAGCACCTTCCAGTGTTCGGTCAGCGAAATCAGGTCCTGTGCGTAGACGCCTGCGAGCCCGACCACCGTCGATGCGTTCGTCTTCGCCCGCGCGCCGGTCGGCACGCCGGGCAGGATCACCGGCTGCGGATTGAAGAGATCGTAGGTCGCGACCTTCGTCACGCTGTAGATCGTGTCGAACTTCTGCTGCTGCGACAGTTCGAGCCCGTACAGCAGCTCGTGGCGCATGCCGAACAACGACGTCTTCTGCGTCAGTTCGAACAGGCCGTCGATGCCGTGATCGGTGCGCTGGCGCGTCGACTGGTCGAGCGTGACCACCGGGTGCGCGGCGGTCTTGATCGGCTCGTACGTCACGTAGTTCTTGCGCTCGAGCGAGAAGTCGTACGCGCGGATCGCGCCGTGGAACGACAGCGAATCGTTGAAGCGGTGATCGAGCGACACCGTCGCGCTCTTCGCGGAAATGTCGTTGTACGAGCTGTTCGCCGCATCGGCCGAGCCGTAATACGTGTTGATCGGCACGTCGACCGGCCGGCCGAGATACGCGGGCAGGCCCTGGTCGGACGTGCGGCGGTCGTGCAGGTAGTCGAATTCGACGTTCAGCACCGTGTCGCTGTCGAGCTTGAACTGCGCGGACGGCGCGATCGCCTGGCGGTTGAGCTGGAACTGGTCGCGGAAGCTGTTCGAGTTCTCGGCCGCGCCGGTGACGCGAAAACGCGCCGCATCGTTCGCGTTCCAGCCGAGGTCGAATTCGCCGCGCCGCTCGCCGCGCGTGCCGAGCGTCACGCCCACGTCGTTCACCGGGGTCGCCAGCGGCCGCTTCAGCACGCGGTTCACGATGCCGCCCGCCGAACCACGCCCGTACAGTACGGCCGCCGGCCCCTTCAGCACCTCGACGCGATCGACGTTCGACAGGTCGCGGTAGTACAGCGCATCGTCGCGAATGCCGTCGACGTACTGGTCCGTGATGCTGTTGAAACCGCGGATCGTGATCTGGTCGCGCTGGCCGTCGCCGACCGAGAAGCCGACGCCCGGCACGTTGCGCAGCGCGTCCTGCATCGACGTCGCGTTCTGGTCCTCGATCACCGCGTGCGGGACGACGTTCACCGTCTGCGGCACGTCCATCAGCGACATGTCGGTCTTGGTCGCTGCACGCGAGTGTCCGCCGTCGTACGACGCATGCTCGGCGGCCGCGTTGACGGAAATCGCGGGCAAGGTCGCGGCGGCTTCGCTCGCCTGTGCAAACGAAGTGCGTGCGCCAGCCAGCGACGTGGCGATCAGAAGCGCATGGCAGGCGCTCTTGTTGAGTTTCATCGTGAACGTAGAGGTGGTGAAGAATTGCGGCGAACGAAAGCACACCCGGCCAATGCGCGAATCACGCGACGAACCGGCGGGTGAAGCCCTTTCCGTGAAGGAGATGACGCGCGCGGAGGATCGCCCGTTGCGCATGCCGGCCGGCGAATGACCGGCACGGATGGATGCCGGCCGGCACGCCCGGCATGAACCAGCCGTGACATCCCGTCATGGTTCGTAATCGGGCGAAATAATAAACGAGAATGATTCGTATTTTTAGTTAATTTTTAACGTGTCTCCTGTCCGCAACGTGCGCGCACATGGCGATCTGCATTCCTGACGAATGCCTTTCTGTTCGACGGAATGAATGCGCCCGAAACGTAATGAAAATGAAAGAACAGGATCGACCGGATCGCGTAGCGGCGATCACATCGAATACGGGAGCCGGGAAACGGAAGGGACGAGATTGGAGAGGATCACGAAGGATCGGGGCGGGCAGGCGGAACGGATTCAAAGGTCCGGTGCGCGCCGGACCGGGCAACCCCGACCCGGCGCTCCGGGCAGCCGACCTCGCATCGGCAACGCGGCGGACCTACTTCTATTCTTCACTACGTCTGCTCTCAGGCTCACTTCATTTTTTTCTTCGCCGCGCTGCGCCATTATCCGCCCAATCCGGCCAAAGTGAAACGTTTGCGGTTGCACCAGGCACGTTATACCGGCCATTCGTCAACAGTCTTTCCAAATACTTACGGTTCGCGCGATGCCATTCGGCCATCCTTGCATTCGAGACGGCGTTCCTTTTTAATGGAACTGGTTCCATTCGTTGAATCGGCCAGGGTCCCGCGTGACGCGCAGTCGCGTGCGCGTCATGATGCCGATTCAGGATCGAGGATCATTCAGCTCAGGATTCGCATCGCCCGTCCCTCCCGGACACCCCGTCAAACGAGACCGTCATGCCCGATTCCGCCTCCTTGCAGCAGCTGTTTCCCGCCTATCAGGACATCCCCGCCGAATTCCGGCTCACCGCCCCGATCCACCAGCGCGTGTCGCTCGTCGACGGCGCGTTGCGACCGTGGGATGGCGCGACCAAGACCGTCCTGTCGCCCGTGTGCGTGCGACAGGCGGACGGCAGCGTCGAGCAGGTCGAGATCGGCAGCTACCCGGTGATGGGCGAACCGGAAAGCGACGCGGCGCTCGACGCCGCGGTGCGCGCATACGATGCCGGCCGTGGCGAGTGGCCGACGATGAAGGTCGAGCAACGCATCGCGTGCATGCAGGACTTCATCAAGCGGATGGTCGCGCAACGCGAACTCGTCGTGAACCTGATCATGTGGGAAATCGGCAAGAGCCTCGCCGATTCGCAGAAGGAATTCGATCGCACCGTCACGTACATGACGCAGACGATCGACGCGCTGAAGGAACTGGACAACGCGAACTCGCGCTTCGTGATCGCCGAAGGCACGATCGGCCAGATCCGCCGCACGCCGCTCGGCGTCGTGCTGTGCATGGGCCCGTACAACTATCCGCTGAACGAGACGTTCGCAACGCTGATCCCCGCGCTGCTGATGGGCAACACCGTGGTGTTCAAGCCGCCCCAGTACGGCACGCTGCTGTTCGAGCCGCTGCTCGAAGCGTTCCGCGACGCGTTCCCGAAGGGCGTGATCAACACGATCTACGCGCCGGGCGCGGTGGTCGTGCCGCACATGCTCGCGTCGGGCAAGATCAACGTGCTCGCGTTGATCGGGTCGAGCAAGGTGGCCGATCACCTGAAGAAGCAGCACCCGAAGTCGCACCGCCTGCGCGCGATCCTCGGCCTCGACGCGAAGAACGCGGCGATCGTGCTGCCCGACGCCGATCTCGACCTGACCGTGAAGGAGTGCCTGCTCGGCGCGCTGTCGTTCAACGGCCAGCGCTGCACCGCGCTGAAGATGCTGCTCGTGCATCGCTCGATCGTCGACGAATTCCTGAAGCGCTTTACCGCTGCGCTCGAACAGCTGAAGATCGGCATGCCGTGGGAGAAAGGCGTCAGCATCACGCCGCTTCCGGGCATGCATCGCACGGCGTACATGACGGACGCGATCGACGATGCAAAGGCCAAGGGCGCGCAGGTCGTCAATCACTCGGGCGGCGAGTTCAGCAAGACGCTGTTCTACCCGGCCGTCGTGTATCCGGTGTCCGAAGGGATGAAGCTGTACCGCGAGGAACAATTCGGGCCGATCATTCCGGTCGCGCCGTTCGATGACGTCGAGACCGCGCTCGACTACGTGACGACGTCGGATCACGGCCAGCAGGTCAGCATCTTCGGTTCCGATCCGGCGCAGATCGGCGCGCTCGTCGATCCGCTCGTGAACCAGGTGTGCCGCGTGAACCTCAACTGCCAGTGCCAGCGCGGGCCCGACGTGTTCCCGTTCGCGGGGCGCAAGGATTCGGCCGAAGGCACACTGTCGGTGAGCGACGCGCTGCGCGCGTTCTCGATCCGCTCGATGGTCGCCGCGAAGCAGACCGACGGCAGCAAGCAGCTGCTCGATTCGATCGTGTCGGATCACCACTCGAAGTTCATCAACACGGGCTTCATTTTCTGACGCACGCGGCGGGTGTCGCAGCGCCCGCCCGATCGCCAGGCCCTCGGCGAAGCCGCGGCGGTTGCCCGCCTACCGTGCGAGCGCCGCCAGCACATTCCGGCGGTAGCTCGGGTCCTTTTCAAGAATCTCGAGCACGCCGCGCGTTGCGTCGACGTTCGTGTACAGCTCGGCGTTGCTCGATTCGGCGCCATTCGCGAAGAGAAACACCTTCGCCTGCACCGGCGACGTACGAACGCGACGAAGATCCCCGCTCAGCACGATCATGTCGCCGTACACGCGCGCCGCAAAATGCGGCGACGACAGTGGCTGTCCGTAGAGTGTTGCCATCGCGTCCAGCAACGCGTCACTCTCGCCGCCGATCGACTGGTAGGCAATTCCCCGGCCGGTGCCGGCACGCACGCCGAACACGACCTTGAGACCGACCGTCCTGCCCTGGTAGACGCCTCGCGCCACGACCGAACACTGATTCAGGTCGTCGCAGTCGATTGAGCGGACCGCGAGGCGAATGTCAGCGAGATCCCGCAGCACGGGGGCCTGCGCGGTGGATATGTCAGGCAACGCCGGCTCGCGAGCGGCACAGCCGAACGCCAGACAAACAGACAGCCCCGCGCCCAGCAAGCCCGGCACGATGGCGCGAAATCGACTCACGTCATGTTCCCGTGTTCAATTGCGCCGAGCGGCTCGGCCACGCGATTGACGCGCTCGAACACGTCAACGACGTCGTCGCCGTCGAATGAAAACACGGCAAACTCGTATGCCAGAAATCGCGCCCGAACGGCTTCCGGCAGTTCGTCGTATCGCATCCCTGCCACGACTTCGCCGTCGATCGGGCCGCACGAGCCTGATAGCGGCAACGTGCCATCTCCGAATTGCCAGATCGTCCTGAGACGCCGCATCCCGTCAACCACCCCGAAACGCGCAAACCCGTCGTCTCCCGATGTGCGCATCCACACTTGCGTGTCGACCCACCGGTCGCGGAGGATCGCATCGATATATTCCTGCTGCTGTTCCAGCGTCCAGTTGGCATCCCGCGACCGATCGCCTGGAAACGCATGGATTCGACTACGCAGGCTCGTCGGCGCCAGCACCATGGCGATACGCCAGATTTCGAGGTTGCGGCCCATCTTCCCCCCATCGGAAATCGCTTGTGAATCGACCTATCGTACGCCCTGGACGTTGGTCACCAGCAGCCTGATCCCCGCCACGCCGAACACGACGGCCAGACACGCCTCCATCGCGTGGCGGCCGCGCACGTACAACCGGCGCGCACCGTCCATCGAGAACACGAGCGCATAGCCGCCGAACACCACGCAGCCGATCGCGAGGCAGCCCGGCACGACGGCGCCGTGCGACGCGCCCGCACCGTTCGACGACAGCGCGACGATCGACACCCATACGAGGATCGCCTTCGGATTGGTCAAATGCAGCATCGCGCCGCGCACGTAGAAGCGCGACAGCCGCGGCTCGCTCGCCGCGTTCGCCGATGCCGCCGCCGGCCCCGACAGCGCCGTGCGCCCCGACTTGAACGCGAGCCACAACAGGTACAACCCGCCGAAGACCTTGATCGCGACCAGCAGCTTCGACCACGCGAGCAGCGCGGCCGACACGCCAAGCGCGGCCACCGTCGCCCAGAACATCGACCCGGAGATCACACCGAGCGCGAACGCGAGCGCCGCTTTGCGGCCCTGGTTCGCGGCGACCGACATGATTGCCAGATTGCTCGGCCCCGGGCTGGCCGTGCCGATGAAATACGCCGTGTACGCCAGCAGCAGGTTGGCCGAGAAGAAGGTGGAGACGCTCATGTCGAACCTCGCAGGGATGATCCGGAGATTGTTGGCAAACGCACGCCGTCTGCCCATGAACAGTTGGCCAGCAATTCGCTGGGCCAGTTCAGCGGCCGTGCAACCAGGTCGCCCCGCGCAAGCGTGTCTCTGTTTTGAAACAACCGGCGCATTCGCCGCCGGTTCCCGCGATGCAACGGCAGTCGTCCCGTGCCGCCGCCTTCCGCCGCCGAACGTACGGCAGACGTGGCCAGACCGCGCTGCACGCGTCGTTCCGGCCGTTCGTCGGCAGAAACGCACGACGCGTCCGATGCCGGCGTTACGTTACATCCGTGAAGCATTTCGCCTCGTCGGGCCGCGTTGGGCACCCGACGCCCCGGCCCTCCCGTCCGTAGACACCTTTCTCGACCGACTGCGCAATCCAGTCCCGGCGGGACTCGCCGACCCGCGCCGTATCACTGCTCAACATTACTCAACAATCGTCTGACGACGCTGGTACGGAATCTGCATTCCATTCGGGTAAAAGCCGCGCCGGTCATCGCGCGGACAGGAATCCCCCTCGGGCGCGTCCAAGAACCCGCCCGAACGATCCGCACATGCAACGAGGCCCTTCATGAATGCGCTGCCCAACTCGTCCGATCCGTCGTTCCAGCTCTTTCTCGCGAAGGTGCTCGAACAGCCGCTGCCCGACTGGACCGAAAAACAGCAGATGGAACTCGAGATGGCCCGCACGCTGTCGACGCAAATGGTCAATCTCGCCGAAGACATGCGCGGCCACACGCCCGATCTCGCCCGCTGCCTCGTGCTGCTCCGCTACGCGAAGGTGCTCGACTTCATGCTGACGTCGCTCGCCGCGCACCGCGACATTCATCCGCAGACGCTGCGCACGCTGTTCCGGCTCGCGAACCTGAAGGTCGACGACGCGTATCCGGTCTGAGCCGGCACGACGCATCGTCTGCGGCGAACGGCACGTGCGGCAAACCCGCTCATTCCCGATGTGCGCGGATGCCCGGTAATCTCGCCGCATGAGCATCGCGAACCGGACATCGCGACTGGCCGGCGAACTCTGCGTCTTCGCGAAGCGGTACGGGCGCAAGGCACAGAAACATCTCGACCCGAACGATCGCCGCTACGATCACGACGTCGAACGCACGATGCGGCGACTGTCGCCGGCCGATCTCTCCGGTCTGCTGGCCGGCGACGAAGCCGAAGGCGAACACGACATCGCGCCCGGTTCCGCCGATACGCCCCGCCGGCCCTGAACGTGGCCGGCTTCGGCCGGGCCTGACCGCCCACCCGTGCTGCCCGACGGCCCCTCCCCGCAAACGGAGGTACAATCGCGCGCCATGAACGCACTTCGCCGCTTCCTGCTCCGGCCAGGCGTCGCGCGACAACTGCTGTGGGGATTCCTCCTCGTGACGCTGCTGTCCCGCGCGCTGATGTCGGGCGCCGTGATGCTCGATCCGGATGGTCCGGAGGCGGGCTCGGTGGTGCTGTGTTCGGGCCGCGGCCCGCTGATCGTCACCGGCGCCGCACTGGCCGCCCGCTTCGATGCGAGCGCGCCGATCACGCCGGCCAACGACGCGTTGGCGCTCGTCGATGCGCTCAAGCATGATGCGCACGCCGACAAGACCGCGTCCTCCGGAAACGGCGACAGCCTCTGCGCCTTCGGTGCAGCGCTATTCACCGCACTCGCGTCGTTCGTGCTGCTGGTGCTGCTGTTTCCCGCCGCGGCGCCGCGACGGTTCCGCATTCATTTCGACAGTATCCCTTTCGTGCGATCGATATTCGACGATCGCCCGCCCTCCCGCGCACCTCCTCTGTTCTGCTGAACGTTCCGCCTTGCGGCGCGTGCACGTCAATGTGCATGCGCCTTCACGCCGTTCGTTTCACACGACCTGATTCACGCGTTCATCCGCATGCCCGCATCGCGCGGGCGGCGCCGCGTTGCGCATCGCTTGCGCATGACGCCGCGCCGCCCGTTGCGCCCCTGCACGCATGCGGGTGCGACGCACGTTGACGGCAGCGGGCCCGCGCCGGCCCCGCCGCTCGACGCTCACGAGGAGCTGACACCATGTCGACGACCGTCGATCGGGCAATCTCGCCCACCCGTTCCGCAAGCGCCGGTTACCGGACGCTCTGGCGCTGGCACTTCTATGCCGGCCTGTTCGTGATGCCGTTCCTCGTGATCCTCGCGATCACGGGCACGCTCTATTGCTTCCAGCCGCAGATCGAGCCGCTGCTCTATCCGCACCGGCTGATCGTCGAACCGCGCGCGACGCCGCGGCTCGACGCCGACACGCTGCTCGCACGCGCACGCACCGCGATGCCGGCCGGTGCAACGCCGGTGTCCGTGCAAGTGTCCACCGCGCCGGACCGCAGCGCCGAGTATGGTTTCCGGCTGCGCGACGGCAGCCGCGAGAGCGTGTACGTGAACCCGTACGACGGCGGCGTGCTCGGCACGCTGAGCGTCGACAACCGCTTCATGCAGGTCGACCGGATGCTGCATCGCAAGCTGCTGCTCGGCAAGACGGGCGAGCTGCTGATGGAGCTTGCCGCCTGCTGGACCTTCGTCATGATCGGCACCGGCATCGCGCTGTGGTGGCCGCGCGGCGCCGAGCGCGTCGGGCGCGCACTGCGGCCCGACCTGTCGCTGCGCGGCCGGCCGCTGTGGAAAAGCCTCCACGCGACAGCCGGTATCTGGCTCGCGGCCGGCACGGTCGCGTTCATCCTGACGGGGCTGCCGTGGTCGGGCTCGTGGGGCAAGAACTTCAAGGCGCTCGCCGCGACCGTGAACCTCGGCGCGCCGGAAGGCGCATGGGGCGGCTCATCGGTGCGCTCGACGCGACCGGGCACCGCCACGACGCCCGGGCAGGCGCCGGCGCACGCCGCCGCACCGTCCGGCCATCACCACGATTCGGGCGATTCGATGCCGGGGATGGTGATGGACGACCTGCCATTGCCGCAAACGCCGTGGGCGGTCGGCAACGTGCCCGTTCCGCAATCGCCGTCGGCGCCGACCCCCGCACCGTTGCCGCTGGCCCGCGCGATCGCGACCGTCGCCGGCCTGGGCGTGACGAGCGGCTACACGCTCGCGCTGCCGTCCGGCGCGGACGGCGTGTTCACCGCGTCGTACTTCCCGGCCGACCCGAAAGCGGAACGCACGATCTACGTCGACCAGTACAGCGGCGCGGTATTGAAAGACATCCGCTACGACGACTACGGCGCGGTATCGCAGGCCGTGTCGTACGGCACGTCGCTGCACATGGGCCGTTACTTCGGGCTCGCGAACCAGATCATTTGCGCAGTGTTGTCGCTCGGACTGGCCGCGATGGCCGTCACGGGCACCGTGATGTGGTGGAAGCGCCGCCCGGCCGGAAAGCTGGGCGCACCGTCGCGCGAACGCGGCACGCCGCCGATGCGCGGCTGGATCGCCGGGCTCGTGCTGCTCGGCATCGTCTTCCCGCTGATGGGAATCACGATCGTCGCGGTCTGGTTGCTCGACCGGCTGCTGTTCGGCCGCGCGACGCGCGCGGCAGCGTAATCGACGCAAGCGCTTCCACCCATTCGAAGGAAACCGAAACGATGAAGTTCAGATTGATGCTGCCCGCCGCCGTGCTCGCGGCCTTTTCTCCGGCCGGGCAGGCACAGGAAAGCGGCGTCGACCGCACCAGCGCCACGCTCGCCCCGATCCGCGTCGACGCGCAGAAGGCACCCGCGCTCACGCAGCCGCTCGACACCGGCAGCCATCTCGGCCTGTCGTCGCTCGAAACGCCCGCGAGCGTCGAGCAGATCAACCGCGCGACGCTCGACACGCGCGGCGACAGTTCGATCATCGACGCGGTGAGCCGCGCCGCCGGCATCAGTGCGTCGCCGCATCCCGGCAACGGCAATTCGGAGCTGAGTGCGCGCGGCTTCGTCGGCGCATCGTCGGTCACGCAGCTCTACGACGGCGTACGCCCGTACGGCGCGATCGGCGTCACGTTCCCGTTCGACACGTGGTCGGTCGACCATATCGACGTGCTGCGCGGCCCCGCGTCGGTGATCTACGGCGAAGGCGCGATCGGCGGCGTGGTCAACATCGTGCCGAAGAAGCCGACGCGCACGCCGATCCGCAACGAGCTGCAGGTCGGCGGCGGCACCGAGGGCACGGCGCGGGCTGCGTTCGGCAGCGGCGGCGCGCTCAACGACAAGCTGTCGTACCGCTTCGACATCAGCGGCAACCGCTCGTCGAACTGGGTCGACCGCGGCGACTCGCGCAACCTGTCGATCTCCGGCGCGCTGCGCTACGACGTGACGCCGGACCTGACCGTCACGGCGTCGTACGCGCAGGGCTTCATGCACCCGATGCAGTATTTCGGCGTGCCGCTCGTGAACGGCGCGCGCGATCGGGCACTCGACAAGAAGAACTACAACGTCGGCGACAGCGACATCGCGTTTCGCGACAGCTGGGCCACCGTATCGGCGAACTGGCAGCCGAGCGACAGCCTGAACGTGACGACCACGCTGTACCGGATGAAGAGCAACCGTCACTGGAAGGATGCCGAGTACTACACGTACCTGCCGTCGAGCGCGCAGGTCCGGCGCAGCAGCTACACGGAAATCTTCCACGACCAGGAACAGTACGGCAACGTGACGACGGCCACGGTCAGCAGCGCGCTGCTCGGCATGCGCAACACGTTCTCGACCGGCTTCGAGTTCAACCACACGACGTTCCAGCACGACAACAACTCGCCGTACTCGGGCACGTCGACGGTCGATCCGTTCAATTTCGACCCGGGCAGTTTCATCAACACGGCCGGCACCGTTCCGAAGTACCGCAGCCAGTCGAACCAGTACGCGCTGTTCGCGGAGAACCGGCTCGAGATCACGCCGCGCTGGTCGGTGATCGGCGGGTTGCGCTACGACCACGCGAGCGTGAACCGCGACGATCTCGTGAACGGCGGCGCGTTCACGAAGGTGTTCGCGAACACCGGCTGGCGCATCGGCACCGTGTACGACGTGCGGCCCGGTCTCGCCGTGTATGGCCAGTACTCGGTATCGGCCGATCCGGTCAGCTCGCTGCTGTCGCTGAATGCGTCGAAGGCGAACTTCACGCTCGCGACCGGCAAGCAGATCGAGATCGGCGTGAAGCAGTCGTTCCTCGACGGCAAGGCGGAATGGACGCTCGCCGCGTACCGGATCGTCAAGAGCAACCTGCTGACGGCCGACCCGGTGAACCCGAACCAGTCGATCCAGGTCGGCCAGCAATCGTCGCGCGGGCTCGAGGCGACGGTCGGTGCGGAGATCGCGAAGGACTGGCGCGTCGACGCGAACGTGTCGATCCTGCGCGCGAAGTACGACGACTTCCAGCAGTCGTCCGGCGGCACGACGGTGTCGCGCGCGGGCAACGTGCCGGTGTCGGTGCCGCAGCGGCTCGCGAACCTGTGGGTGAGCTGGCGCTTCGCGCCGGACTGGACGGGCATCGCGGGCGTCAAGTACGTCGGCAAGCGCTTCGCCGACACCGCGAACCAGCTCGTGATGCCGTCGTACACGACCGTCGATCTCGGCCTCGCGTGGAAGCCGCGCAAGGACACGACGATCACCGCACGCGCGTACAACGTGTTCAACCGCCGCTACGTGCAATCCGCGTACTACAACGAGACGCAGTACCTGCTCGGCAACGACCGGCGGTTCGAAGTACTGGCGAACTACCGGTTCTGACGGCGCATGCCGCCGCACAACGTGCCGGCCGGCACGGGCGCGGCGGCGTGCCGGTCGGTCTCCGGCATCGCCGCCGCCACCCCGCCTTCGTACCTCACGCCCCCGTGCCCGCCGCACGCCCCGCCATCCACTTCCGGTAGCGGCGCGTCTGGCACTGCGCGACCAGTTGCTGCCGCACCAGCGCACGCAGCGGCGACACCTGCGGGTGCGTACGCCGCCCTTCGCTGAGCCGCGTGAGCTGGAACTTGACGACGGCCATGTTGGCCAGCGCGCCCAGCGCCTTGTTCTTCCAGCGGATCGGCTGCAGCACCGGTGCGCTGTCCTTGCCCGCGCGCCAGTCGCGCGGCAGGTTCGGGTCGATCGACAGCGCGGTCGCGATGCCGACCATCGCCACGCCGCTGTTCACGACCTGCTCGGCGACCGCACGACGCCGGATCCCGCCCGTGACCATCAGCGGCATCCGCGCGACGGCCGTGATGTCGCGTGCGAATTCGAGGAAATAGGCTTCACGCGCCAGCGTGCGCCCGTCGCGGGCTTCGCCCTGCATCGCCGGCACTTCATAGCTGCCGCCCGACAGCTCGACGAGATCGACGCCGAGCGGATTCAGCAGCTCGACCACACGCTTCGCGTCGTCCGCGCTGAAGCCGCCGCGCTGGAAATCGGCCGAGTTCAGCTTCACCGCAACGACGAATTCCGGCGACACCGTTGCACGCACCGCCTTCACGATATCGAGCAGCAGGCGCGCGCGATTCTCGACGCTGCCGCCCCACCGGTCCTGCCGGCGGTTCGTCAGCGGCGACAGGAACTGGCTCAGCAGATAGCCGTGCGCCGCGTGCACCTGCACACCGGTGAAGCCGCTTTGCTCCGCGAGTTGCGCGGCGCGCACAAAGCGCTGCTGCACGTCGCGAATATCGGCTTCCGTCATCTCCTTCGGCACCGGGAACTGCTTCGACAGCGCGCCGAGCGCGAGCGGCACGGCCGACGGCGCGAGCGTCGTCTGGCCGAGCGCGGCCTGCATCTGGCGCCCCGGATGGTTGATCTGCATCCATACGTGCGCGCCGCCCGAGCGGGCGATTTGCGCCCAGCGGCGGAAGCGGTCGAGCTGCGCGTCGTTTTCGAGCACGACGCCGTTCGGCCCCGTCATCGCACGGCCGTCCACCATCACGTTGCCGGTCAGGATCAGGCCGACCTGGCCGTCGGCCCACGCCTGGTACAGGCGCAGCAACGCGTCGGACGGTGCGTGGTCCGCATCGGCCATGTTCTCTTCCATCGCGGCCTTGGCCAGACGGTTCGGAATCACCGCCCCGTTGGGCAGTGTCAGCGGCGCAAACAGATTCATGGTGGACTTCCTCGATTGACGATGCCCAACGATAACTTTAAAGTCAACTTTAAGGTCAAGCCCTTTTGGAGCACATCATGAAAATCGGCGAACTGGCTAAGGCGAGCGGCCTCGCGGCGTCCCGCATCCGCTTCTACGAAGCGAGCGGCCTGCTCGAACCGGCCCGCCGCCAGGCGAACGGCTACCGGGAATACGGGCCGGAAGCGTTGACGCGGCTCGCGATCATCGATCGTGCGCAGCGCGCGGGCTTCGCGCTCGACGAAATCCGCGCGGTGCTGCCGCCCGATCTCGGCGCGTGGCCGCGCGACGAACTGCTGGTCGCGCTGCGGCACAAGGTCGACGAAATCGCGCTGCTCGAGCGGCGTCTCGTACAGAACCGGCAGCATCTGGAAACACTGATCGACGAAATCGAGAACAAGCCGGCGGGCGAGGATTGCGCGGGCGCCGCGCAACGGATGCTCGACCGGCTGTGCGAGCAGGCCAGCGAACCGCTTGAACCCGCGCCCGTCGTGCGGCCGGCGCGCAAGCGGGCGTGACTGACTGCACGGCGTTCCCCATCGATCGATCAACCCGCGCTGTGGCGAGACGCGTCGACGCAAGCGCGCCGGCTTCCGCTGCGCCCCCTCATGACCGCCCTATCCGCATGACGATCCCCCGTATCCGAGGATTTTCCATCGCCGCGCTGCTGACGTGCGCCATCGGCAGCACCTTTGCAGCGACGTGCGACGACACGCATTCGTCGATCCGTTGCCCGGACACCCCCGATCTGCCGGCCGACATCGTCGCGCAGTTGCCCGCCGGCTACGAAGCGCTGGATGCCGCGTCGGGGCGACTGACCGACGGCACCCGCAACGGTTACGTCGTCGTCGCGCATCAGCCCGGCGATTCGATGAGTACGCCTTCGCCGCGGCCGCTGCTGATCTTCCTGCAGGGCAAGGACGGGCACTACCGGCTCGCGGCGCGCAACGACACCGTGATCATGAAAGCCGACGAAGGCGGCATGGGCGACCCGTATCTCGATGGCGTCGCCGACAATGCGCTCACGGTCGAGCCTCGCACGTTCACGGTCGAACAAGGCGTATTCGCGGGCCGTAACCACTGGCGCGACCGCGTGACGTTTCGCTACGAGGCGGCGCATCGCACGTGGATGTTCCATCGCGAAGTGTTCCGGAACTGGCGATTCAACGAGAACCCGGATGGCGATGCGCTGAAAGCCGACCCGGTGCGCGTCACGCGCGCCGATGCGGCGAAGGCCGTCGCGTTCGACGCGTGGCGGCCGAGCGACTGGTGCGATGCCGCCGAACGGCGCGACAGCGATCCGGCGTGCCGCAAGCATTGACGGCGCGCGGGCGGCGACGGTGCGTGCCGGTCGCTTGAAGTGCGCTGCGGCACGACTGTCCGGATTTGCCTACGTCGCAGGTAATCGACGCGCGCCGCCCACACCGCGATCATGGCGCCATCGATTCACGAACCGCAGCACGCCCAGGAGCCCGCCGTGACCGCCTATGCCATCGCCCACCTGCACGACGTCGACATGTGCGACGACATCGTTGAGTACCTCGAACGCATCGACGGCACGCTCGCGCCGTATGACGGTCATTTCGCGATTCACGGCGCGCGGCCGGAAGGTCGCGAAGGCGTGTGGCGCGGCGACCTGATCGCGATCGCGTTTCCCGATCTCGACACGGCGCGCGCATGGTACGACTCGGATGCGTACCGGCAGATCCAGCCGCTGCGCGCCCGGCACGCGAGCGGCCCGCTGATCCTGATCGACGGCGTCGACGAACGGCACAAGGCGACGGACGTCCTGCGCTGAATCGCGACGCCGGCGAGGCCGGCAACGCTTACGACGCGTTCCGCTCCATCGGCTCGCCGACCACGAAGCCGCCGCCCTGGAACCGCTGCGCGGGATCGTCGTACTCGGCGGTCGGCGCCGTCACCGGGAACAGCCCGGCGAACTGCTCGGAGCTGTCGCGCGGGCGGAAGCCGAGGAAGCCGGCCTTCGTGTTGTCCCACCACTTCACCGGGTTGTCCGACGCGCCGTAGACGATCGCGTGCCCGACACGGTTCGTCAGCAGCGAGCAGCGCACCAGCTCGATGAAGTCGCGATAGCTGAGGAACGTGACGAGCATGCGCGGATTCTTCGGCACTTCGAACGACGAGCCGATCCGCAGGCACACCGTCTCGATCCCGAAGCGGTCGAAGTAATAGCGCGACAGCGATTCGCCGAAGCACTTCGTCACGCCGTACAGGCTGTCGGGGCGCAGCGGCGAATCGGCGTCGAGCACTTCGGTGACCGGATGGAAACCGATCGCATGGTTCGAGCTTGCGAACACGACACGCTTCACGCCGTGCTTGCGCGCGGCTTCGTACAGGTTGTACGTGCCGGTGATGTTCGCGCCGACCAGATCGTCGAACGGCGCATCGACCGAAATGCCGCCGAGGTGGACGATCGCGTCCACGCCATCGACGAGCGCCATCACGGCCGGGCGATCGGCCAGGTCGACCACGCGGATTTCTTCATGCGCGGCCGCGTCGTCCAGCGCCGCGATGTCGCTGACGCGTACGACGTCGGCCCAGTCGGCGAGCGCGCCGCGCAACTGGCGGCCCAGGTTGCCGGCCGCGCCCGTCAGCAGCAGGCGCCCGAACGGTTTGCGCGCGGCGGTGGATGAGGCGTTCATCGAATCTCCTTGAATCTGACCAAAATCGGAAAACGTTTTCCAACTATACGCGGTGGTGCGGCCGAACGTCAATGGTCGAACCCGTTCTCAGCCATCCGCACTTTCCCGATATCGACGGCTGGCCGCGCACCGGCTTTTTCTGACACAATCCGGCGTAATAGAACGAAAACGTTACCCTTCCGATGAAAAAAGTTTCCCCGACGATCCGCGACGTGGCTGCGGAAGCCGGCGTGTCGGTCGCGACGGTATCGAAGTACGTGAACGGCACGCAGCGCTTCTCGCCGACCGTCGAGGCGCGGCTCAAGGAATCGATCGAGCGTCTCGGTTACCGTTCGAACCCGCTCGCGCGTTCGATGATCACCGGCCGCACGCGCACGATCGGCCTCGTGATCCTCGACATCAGCAACCCGCACTTCACGAACGTGGTGAAAGGCGCGAACCGCGTCGCGCTGCAGCACGACTACACGCTGCTGCTCGTCGATACCGAAGAGAGCCAGGCGCGCGAACGCTCGCTGATCGAAGCGCTGGCGCAGCGCGTCGACGGCCTGATCGTCAGCACGCGGATGCCCGACGAGGAAGCCGGCTGGATGCTCGACCTCAACAAGCCGCTCGTGCTGCTGCGTCGCAGCCCCGGCCTGCCGATTCCGAGCGTCGGCATCGACAACCGGCTGTCGACCTACATGCTCGCGCGTCACCTGCTCAATCTCGGCCACACGCGCATTGCCTATCTCGGCTTCGGCACCGCGCGCGTGAACGACGAGCGGATCCAGGGCGCGCGCGACTGCCTCGCCGAAGCGGGGCTCACGCTCGACGTGCACGATGCGCATGCGCCGACCGCCGAAGCCGGCGAGCGCGCATGCTCGCGCGTGATGCTCGGGCCGCAGCGTCCGCAAGCGGTGATCTGCTACAACGACCTGATCGCGCTCGGCTTCATGAAGGAAGCGGCATCGCTCGGCTTCCGGCTGCCGCAGGACGTGTCGGTCGCGGGCATCGACAACGTGCCGTACGGCGAATACGCGGCGCCCGCGCTGACGACCGTCGACATCCAGAGCGAGAACATGGGCGAGCTCGCGATGCAGAAGCTGATCGACGCGCTCGCGGGACGCACCGATGCGAGCTATTCGACGTTCGAGCCGCGGCTGATCATGCGTGCATCGACGGCATCGGCCGGCTGATCGCGCGCCCGCCGCGCGCGCCGAAAGAAAACGCGCCGCCCGAGGGCGGCGCGTTCGTTTGCCGGGACGCCATCAGGCGTCGAGTTTCGCGGGCTTCATCTTCGGCGTGAGCACGTGCATCACGGCCAGCGCGATCAGGTAGGCCGACGCGCCGATCGCGAACAGCACCCAGTAGTGGCCCGTGCGCTGCAGCACCTGGCCGATCACTTCCGAGAACAGCACGCCGCCGATCGAGCCGGCCATCCCGCCGATGCCCACCACCGACGCCACCGCACGGCGCGGGAACAGGTCGGACGCCGTCGTGAACAGGTTCGCCGACCAGCCCTGGTGCGCGGCGGCGGCGAGGCCGACGATCAGCACCGCGGGCCACAGGCTCTGCACCTGCGACACGAACGCGATCGGCAGCACGCAGCATGCGCAGATCAGCATCGCCGTCTTGCGCGCGCCGTTCACGCTCCAGCCTGCGCGCAGCAGCATCGACGACAGCCAGCCGCCGCCGATGCTGCCGACCGTCGTCAGCGCGTAGATGCAGACGAGCGGCAGGCCGATGTGCTGCATGTCCATCCCGCGCGACTCGTTGAGCCACTTCGGCAGCCAGAACAGGTAGAACCACCACACCGGATCGGTCAGGAACTTGCCGATCAGGAATGCCCACGTCTCGCGCTTGCGGATCAGCTCGCCCCAGCGCGGCGCGCCGGCGTTCGCATTCGCGGCATCGAGCGCTTCGGCTTCGTCGCGCGGCTCGTCGTACTCCGCGGCGAGCGCACGCGTGTCGGCCTGGCGATAGAGCACGAGCCACACCGCGAGCCACACGAGGCCGATCGCGCCGATGATCACGAACGCTGCGCGCCAGCCGTAGGCCACCGCGATCGCCGGGATGATCGCCGGGGCGAACACCGCGCCGATGTTCGCGCCCGAGTTGAAGATGCCGGTCGCGAGCGCGCGTTCGCGGCGCGGAAACCATTCGGCCGTCGTCTTGATCGCGGCCGGGAAATTGCCGCCCTCGCCGATCCCGAGCAGCGCACGCACGAACGCGAAGCCCGTCACCGAGCCGACTGCCGCATGCAGCATCGCGGCGATGCTCCACACCAGCATCGCCACCGCGTACGACACGCGCGTGCCGAGCCAGTCGACGATGCGCCCGAAGCCAAGCAGGCCGAGCGCATAGAACGCGGAAAACGCCATCACGATGCGGCCGTACTGCACCTGGCTCCAGCCGATGTCGTGCTGGAGCATCGGCGCGAGCAGGCCGAGGATCTGCCGGTCCATGTAGTTGATGACGGTCGCGAAAAACAGCAGCGCACAGACGGTCCAGCGGTAGCGGCTGGCGGCTGCGCGCACGGCGCCGACGACGGCAGATTGCATGAATGTCTCCGATGCGCGGCCGCGCCCGTCGCGCCGCACGGTATTCGTTGACCGGCGACCGGCGCCGGGGTGGGCGGCCCGCGCTGACGCACGGGTCGGTTCACCCACCAATCTGGAA
Source organism: Burkholderia cepacia complex sp. TUM26381 (assembly GCF_057439935.1). Taxonomy (NCBI): domain Bacteria; kingdom Pseudomonadati; phylum Pseudomonadota; class Betaproteobacteria; order Burkholderiales; family Burkholderiaceae; genus Burkholderia; species Burkholderia cepacia complex sp. TUM26381. The sequence continues at coordinate 2,949,842 of NZ_CM172007.1, forward strand.
AACGTTTTTCAAAGGATAGGGCGTCTGCCGGCGCCCTGTCATTCGGGGATTTCGATGAGTCATCTCAAATGGGTCACCGCAAAAGAGACGACTGTTTCGCAGATTGGCATTAACCGTTTTTCCCGGATTTTCCCGACACGCGCGCGGGAGTGCGGCCGCCCATTCACATGTCCGATTCCAGCCAGAATCCGGCGCGGGGATGGTTTACAGTCGTCGCATGCGCCTCGATCCCGACACCTGCTACGACGCCCTGCTTTCGCGGAACCGCCGCTTCGACGGCTGGTTCTTCGTCGGCGTGGCGACGACCGGTGTGTATTGCCGCCCCGTTTGCCCGGTGAAGCCGCCGAAGGCGCAGAACTGCAGCTACTACCCGACCGCCGCAGCCGCCGAGAAAGCCGGGTTCCGGCCCTGCATGCGCTGCCGCCCCGAACTCGCGCCCGGCCACGGGCTGCTCGACCTGTCCGGCAATCTCGCCGACGCAGCCGCCTCGCTGATCGAGGACGGTTTCCTGAACGCACATTCCGTCGACGCGCTCGCGCAGCGCGTCGGCGTGACCGAGCGGCATCTGCGGCGGATCTTCGGCGCGCAATTCGGCGTGTCGCCGGTCGAGTTCGCGCAGACGCACCGGCTGCTGATGGCCAAGCGGCTGCTGACCGATACCGCGCTGCCGGTGGCCGTCGTCGCGTCGACGGCCGGATTCGGCAGCGTGCGGCGCTTCAACGACCTGTTCCGCCAGCGCTATGGCCTCAACCCGCTGCGGCTGCGCAAAGGCGCCGGTGCATCGGCCGACGGCGACATGACGTTCCCGCTGCCGTACCGGCCGCCATTCGCGTGGGACGACCTGATGCGCTTTCTGGCGCAGCGGCAGATCGACGGCGTCGAGCGGATCGATGCGCAGGGTTATGCGCGTGTCGTCGACATGCCGGACCGGAACGACGGTGGCCGCGTGACGGGCTGGCTATCCGTCGCACACGTGCCGCAGCGCTTCGCGCTGGCCGTCACCGTGTCGCGCGCGCTGACGCCGGTCGTCCCGGCCGTGCTTGCCCGCGTGCGGCGGCTGTTCGATCTCGACAGCCGGCCCGACGTGATCGACGCGCATCTCGGCGATCTCGCGAGCGGCTCGCCGGGCCTGAGGGTGCCCGGCGCGTTCGATGGCCTCGAGATCGCGATTCGCGCCCTCGCAGGCGAACAGCTGGCGGCGGCGGATGCGGGTACGCCGGCGCCGGCACGCATTGCAGAACGCTTCGGCGCCCCGGTCGAAGGCGCGCCGCCGGGCCTCACGCACGCGTTGCCGTCCGCTGCAACGCTGGCCGCCCTGCCGCCTTCGGCCCTCGAAACCATCGGCATCAAGCGCGATACGGCACGGGCAATCGTGTCGCTCGCACGCGCAATCGACGACGGCACGCTCGCACTCGAACCCATGGCGCCGCTCGATCCAACGCTCGCCGCGCTGCGCACGATGCCCGGCTTCGACGAACGCGCGGTGCAGTACGTCGCGATGCGTGCGATGGCCTGGCCGAATGCGTTCCCCGCCGACGATGCGTGGCTTCCCGCACGCACCGAACGCGCGACCATGCCATCATCTGCGCCGCATGCGGCGCGCTGGGCGCCGTGGCGCGCGTATGCCGCACTGCATGTGTGGCGACTTCATGGAGATGCAGCGCGATGACTCCCGCTCACCTGATTCCGAGCCCGCTGGGCGACATCGCCGTGCGCATCGAGGACGATGCGCTGACGGGCCTCTACTTCGTCGGCCAGAAATACTTTCCGCCGGTGGCGATCGTGACCGAAGCCGAAGCGCTCGCGAGGTCGCCGGTCGCATGCAAGGTCGCGGAAGAAATCGCCGAATACTTCACCGGCACGCGCGACACGTTTTCGGTGCCGATCCACCTGCGCGGCACCGCGTTTCAGCGACGCGTGTGGAAGGAGCTGCTCGCGATTCCGTTCGGCGAACTCGTGTCGTACGGCGACATCACCGAACGCGTCGGGTTGCCGATGAGCGGCGCGCGCGCCGTCGGCGGTGCGGTCGGCCGCAATCCGGTATCGATCATCGTGCCGTGCCACCGCGTGGTTGGCGCGTCGGGCAGCCTGACCGGCTACGCAGGCGGCATCGACCGCAAGCGTGCGCTGCTGTCGCTCGAAGGCGCCGGGTTCTCACGCGGCGCCCATCATCCGGTTCAGCAGGCGCTCGCATTCTGATACGTGATGCGCATCACGCGCTCAACACCGGCCGGCGCGCTTCACGCTTCGCATATGCGCCGGGCGTCGTGCGGAATTTTGCCTGGAACAGCGCGATGAACGACGACGTCGAGTCGTAGCCCAGTTGCGCGGCCACCGTGCCGATCGGCTCGCCCGCATCGAGCAGCGGCAGCGACGCGATCAGCCGCACAGCCTGCCGCCATTCGGTGAACGACAGCCCCGTATCCTGCCGGAACAGCCGCGACAGCGTGCGCCGCGTCGCGCCGACCTGATGGCCCCATTCGTCGAGACTGCGCGTATCGCCCGGCGCGGCATGCAATGCCCTCGCGATTTTCAGCAGGCGCGGATCGCGCGGCAGCGGCACCGTCAGCGGCGCCGGCTGCATCCGTGCGATCCGGTCGGCGATCAGGCACACGAGTGCGCCCTCCGGCCCCGCCTCGTCGTAGTTCACCGGCAACTCGCCCGTCGCGATCACCAGCTCGCGCAACAGCGGCGTCATGCAGAGGATCGTGCAGTCGTCGTTCACGTCGTCGCGCGCGATCGCGGCGTCGAGATACAGGCTGTGGAACGCGACGCAATCGCGCGTCGACACCGCATGCGGCACGTGCGGCGGAATCCACATCGCATAGTGCGGCGGCAGCAGATGCCGGCCCGACGGCGTCGACACCTCGAGCACGCCGCTCGTCGCATACATCAGCTGGGCCCACGAATGGCTGTGCGCGTCGACGCTCACGTTGCCGGGGATCCCGAACGCGCGCACGTACAGCGGCCTCGGCAGGCGCGCCATCGGCGGCACCGCGTAAGGGTCACCCGATTGTCCCGCCAGCAACATAAAACGTCCTCCGAAGGTCATTGCACGAACGAACGCGATGCTACCGTGGCGGCTCTTCTTTTACACGGCTTCCGTTCATGAGCGCTCACACCCGCACCACCCGCAAGACCGTCACCGCGATCCGTTCGACCAAAGGCATCGGCAGCCTCGTGTCGCTGACCGCGTATTCCGCGCCGATGGCGAAGCTCGTCGATGAAGTGGCCGACGTGATCATCGTCGGCGACTCCGTCGGCATGGTGCTGTACGGGATGCACGATACGCTGCGTGTCACGCTCGACATGATGATTGCACACGGTGCGGCCGTCGTGCGCGGCGCCGCGCAGGCGTGCGTCGTCGTCGACCTGCCGTTCTCGACGTTCCAGGAATCGCCCGCGCAGGCCTATCGCTCCGCCGCGCGGCTGCTCGCCGAAACCGGCGCGCAGGCCGTGAAGCTCGAAGGCGGTACCGAGATGGCCGACACGATCCGCTTCCTGACCGATCGCGGCATTCCGGTGATGGCGCATGTCGGCCTCATGCCGCAGCAGGCCAACGCGACGGGCGGCTTCCGCGCGCAGGGGATGGATCTGCGTTCCGCTACGCAGGTGTTCGACGCCGCGTGCGCGGCCGAGCAGGCCGGCGCGTTCAGCGTGGTGATCGAAGGCACCGCCGAAGCGCTGGCGCGCCACCTGACCGACACGCTGACGATCCCGACGATCGGCATCGGCGCGTCGCCGGCATGCGACGGGCAAGTGCTCGTGACCGAGGACATGATCGGCGCGTTCGATGCGTACACGCCGCGCTTCGTGAAGCGCTATGCCGATGCGAATGCGGTGATGCGCGACGCGATCCGGCAGTACGCGCACGACGTGCGTGAGCGCGTGTTTCCGGAGCCCGCGCATTGCTTCGGGTACGGCAAGCCGCTGCAACTCGCAGACGCAACCGCCGCCGCGTGATGCGCGACGAACGACGCGGTTACGTCACGTGCGCTTGCGCATCGCATGTGCGACCCGCGCGTTCGCTTCGAATTTCGCGCGATGCGTCGAGAAGAACGTCCGCACGTTGCGGACGTTCGATGCGCCGGTGAACAGCCGCCGTGCGAATTCGTCGTATTCGGCGACGTCGGCCAGATCGGCCACCACGACGAAATCGGGCCCCGGCGACACGCGGTAGCACTGCGTGACGGCAGGCTCCGCACAGACGTACGTTTCGAACGCGTCGTAGTCTTCCGCCGTCTGCCGGTCGAGGCTGATCTCGATCAGCGCGGTGACAGCCGTGCCGATCGCGACCGGGTCGAGCACCGCGACCTGCCGGCGGATCACGCCGGCTTCCGTCAGCCGCCGCACGCGGCGCATGCAGGTAGGCGGCGACGACAGCGCGCGCTCGGCCAGTTGCAGGTTCGACACCGACGCGTCGTCCTGCAGGATCGCGAGGATGCGCAGGTCGAGATCGTCGAGGGTGATGCCGGCCATCGGCGGCTCCTTCCGGTCAGGGTGTGAAATTTAATTTCAACATGATAGGCGATCATCCTTACGTTTCATTCATCGTTGAATTTTGAAATTTAATTCCATTTGACAGGTTCTACCATCGCTCTCACGGGTCCAGACGGACATTTACGGAGCGCGATATGTGTGGAATTGTCGGGGCGGTCGCCCAGCGGGACATCCTGCCGAACCTGGTCGACGGCCTGAAGCGGCTCGAATACCGCGGCTACGATTCGTGCGGCGTCGTGGTCTACCGCGACCGGGCGCTGGAGCGCGCCCGCAGCGTCGATCGGGTCGCCAACCTGCAGCGCGAGATCGCCGAGCATGCGCTGTCGGGTTACACGGGGATCGCCCATACGCGCTGGGCCACGCATGGCGCGCCTGTCACGCTCAACGCGCATCCGCACTTCTCGCCGAGCGACACGAATGCGCGCATCGCGCTGTCGCACAACGGCATCATCGAGAACTGCGATCAACTGCGCGCGGAGCTGCAGGCGCACGGTTATGTATTCGCGAGCCAGACCGACAGCGAGGCAATCGCGCATTTGATCGACCATCTGTACGACGGCGACCTGTTCGATGCGGTCCGGCATGCGGTGGCGCGACTGCGCGGAAGCTATGCGATCGCGGTGATGTGCCGCGACGAGCCGCACCGGATCGTCGGCGCGCGCGACGGGATGCCGCTCGTGGTGGGCGTCGGTGAAGGCGAAAATTTCCTGGCGTCCGATGCGATTGCGCTGTCGGGCATCACCGATCGCATCGCGTATCTCGAGAACGGCGACGTCGCCGACATTCAACTGCATCGTTACTGGATCGTCGATGCGGCCGGCCAGCGCGTCGAGCGCGCGGTGCAACGCGTCGCCGCGCATAGCGGCGCGGCCGATCTCGGGTCGTACCGCTACTACATGCAAAAGGAGATCTTCGAACAGCCGCAGGCCGTGGCCGATACGCTACTCGATGTTTCGTCGATCATGCCCGAGCTGTTCGGCGACGGTGCGTGGCGTGTGTTCAATGACGTCGATTCGGTGCTGCTGCTCGCGTGCGGCGGCAGTTATCACGCGGCGCTGACCGCGAAGTACTGGATCGAGAGCATCGCGAAGCTGCCGGCGAGCGTCGAGATTGCCAGTGAGTATCGTTATCGCGACGGTGTGCCGAATCCGCGCACACTGGTTGTCGCGGTGTCGCAGAGCGGCGAGACGGCGGATGTGCTCGGAGCGGTGCATGTCGCGAAACGCAGCGGGATGACGCATACGCTCGCGATCTGCAACGTCGCGACGAGTGCGTTGATGCGCGAATGCGCACTGCAGTTCGTGACGCGTGCGGGGATCGAGATCGGGGTCGCTTCGACGAAGGCATTCACGACGCAGCTCGTTGCGTTGTTTCTGCTGACCTTGTCACTGGCGCAGGTGCGCGGGCGGTTGAGCGACGACGAGGAGAAAGCGCATCTGCGCGCGCTGCGGCATCTGCCCGATGCGATGTCGAAAGTGCTCGCGCTGGAGCCGCAGATCATGGCGTGGTCAGAGTTGCTCGCACGACGCGACAACATGCTGTTTCTCGGGCGCGGGATGCATTATCCGATCGCGCTGGAAGGCGCGCTGAAGATGAAGGAGATTTCCTATATTCATGCAGAGGCTTATCCGGCGGGCGAGTTGAAGCATGGGCCGCTGGCGCTCGTGAGTAACGAGATGCCGGTGATTGCGGTTGCGCCGAATGACATGCTGCTTGAAAAGCTACGGTCGAACATGCACGAGGTGAGTGCGCGGAATGGACGGCTGTTCGTGTTCGCGGATGTGGACTGCGGGTTGGTGCCGAGTGAGGGGATCGAGGTGATTCGGCTCAATGAATACTACGGGCCGTTGTCGCCCATTTTGCATACGGTGCCGATGCAGCTGCTCGCGTATCACGCTGCGCTGGCGCGGGGAACGGATATCGACAAGCCGAGGAATCTGGCGAAGTCGGTGACGGTGGAGTGAGGGGGGCGTTTCCTCTCCCCGCTTTCAGCCGATACACCGACAACGCAAACGCCTCGCCTAACGCCCGCTCGCCGATGCATGTTCGGACGCAACCGACCCCGCCCGCACGAAATGATGCTCCACCTTCGTGCGCAGCACGCCTTCAAGCGCAGCAAGCCGCTCACGCAATCGCACCGCCTGCCTTTCGGTCATTTCACCGAGAACGATCTTCTGCTCGAGAACATCGCCACAGCGCGTGATGGCCCAACGATCGACCGTCGCCGTTTCCCCTTCGAGTACGGCCGCCGCGGTCGAGACGATGCCCGGATTCCGTCTCGATACGAGATGGACGGTATGCGTCAACGTGAATCCGGGAAGGAATTGCGACCAGTCTTCACAGACTGCCGGGCGGGAAGCGGAGGAAACTTGGCTCATGGTTGCTCCGGATAAGTGATTACCGAACCGGTGCCAGCCATGCTGCTCCCGTTTCGTTGCCGTAAATCGGCCGCATCGCCTCAGAGGCGTCCACCTTGCCCGGGAGGGCAGGTTGGCGTCGGAGAATCCGACTCTGGATGCTTGACTTCTCACGTTCGACATTTCGAACGTTGATTCATTATATCGAAAAAACGACGTCGGGCAAGTGGTCTGTGAAAAGCAACCCTTCAGCGGGACAGGTCCACTCTTCCGGCCCTCGCACCAGGGGAGCCCACGGACCTTCGCGCCTTGCATGAGGGTCGGAATCCCTTCATCACGGCCTAAAACCACACACTGAACCGCGTCCCCGTCGCCAGCACATCGACCGTCAGTTTCCATTGATGGGCCACGGCAATCTCCTTGCAGATGGCCAGCCCGAGACCGGCACCGTCATACCGCGAATCAGGCGCCCGCCAATATCGGTCGAAGAGCCGCGGCAGATGCTCCCGCTGAATGCCCGGCCCTTCATCGTCGATATGGATCGCCTTGTCGAGAACGGTCAGCACGACAACGCCGTCCGACGGCGACGCATTAATCGCATTCTCGAGAATGTTCTTGAGCAGGATGAACAGCGCCCCGCCATCCGCCCGAATCGGTGACGCAGCGTCGCGCGCTTCGATATGGAGCTTCACCTGCTTCGCATCGGCCTTGCCGGCCAGCATGCTCACGACGTCGCGCGCGACTTCGGCGCCGTTCACGTCGCCAAAGCAGAAGTTCTGCGCTTCGCTGACTTCGGCCAGATGCAGCAGTTGCTTGACCTGCCGCGCCATCAGGTCGATCTCGCGAAGCAGAAGCGCCTTCTGCCGGATGTCGGGCTGCAACTCGATCTGGCCTCTGACCAGCGTGAGCGGTGTCTGCAGCTCATGCGCGGCGTCGGCCAGAAACTGCTGCTGAACCGCGAAACCGTTCTCGAGCCGCGTCAGCGCATCGTTGAACGCATCGATCAGCGGCTTGATCTCGCTGGGAATGCCGTCCGAAGACAAGCGCGTCTTCAGGTTGCGCGGCTCGATGCCCCTCGCGGCACGCGATACTTCCCGCAACGGCTTCAGCACGCGGCTGATCGTCAGCGGCAACGTCAGCCCGAAGATGATGGTTGCAATGACGAGCACATATGCGACGGTCTTCGGTATCGGATCGATTCTCGACATGATGAGCGCATCGACGAGCTGCCTGCTTTGCGCCACCTGCACGTAATAAACGACGCGCCCGTTCGATCCGCGCTGCGTGGCGATCGCATACGCGTTGCCGTCGATCGTGGTGGGCAGCACCTTGCCGGCCGCCTTCGCGAGATCTTCCGTCAACCACGGTCGATCGCCGCTCGACGGCACCGAGGCCAGCAACAGCTTGCCCGTCGCGTCGAGCACGCGATACTTCACCTCGGTCGGCAAGAGCCGGAACATCAGCGCCGGACGCTCGCCCAATCGCACCGCTACCGGACGCCCATCGGCGTCGAAGCTCAACCCCGCCTCGATATGACGGATGCTCTCCATCTGCTGCCGCCGCCCGAAGAACTCCGGATATCGATCGAGGACATGCGCGGAAACTGCGGCCAGCAGCGCCAGGCTGATGGCGAACGCAACGACGTTGGTCACCCACAGACGCGTCGACAGGCGTCGAATCCAATGATGGAACATGGTCAGTTTCTTACCCTGAAGCAGCAACGAGCGAGACGCGGCGAATCGTCATGCATCCCGCAGCGCGAAGCCGGCACCGCGGATATTGGTCAGCCGCATCGTCGCACCGATTGAAGCCAGTTTCTTGCGCAAGCGGTGCACGGTCACCTCGAGCGCGTTCGGCGTGACCGCCTCCCCGAGCCCCCAGGCGGCATGCTCGAGTATCGAATGCCGGACGGTCCGGCCGGCGGCTTCGATCAGGCACAGCATGACCTGCAACTCGGCCGGCGCAAGCAGCACCGTCCGGTCGCCGCAGCGCATCGCGCGCTGGGGCGGGTCCACGCTCACATCCGCGAACGACGCGACGAGCGTCGTCAGCAACGCCGGACGCCGCATCAGCGTGCGCACGCGGGCGACGAGCTCGCTCATTTCGAACGGCTTGGTCACATAGTCGTCGGCCCCGCTTTCGAGCCCGTCGATGCGGTCGTGCAGCGCGTCGCGCGCCGTCAGCATCAGGCAAGGCGTCATGCGCCCTGCCGCGCGCAGCGTCCGCAGGAACGCCAGCCCCTCTCCGTCGGGCAAGCCACGGTCGATGATCAGCAGCGCGTAGTCGGCCCGGTCGACACCGTAGGTGGCTTCCCCTACATTGCCGAACCGGTCGGATTCGATTCCCGCAGCGGCCAGCGCCTGGGACAACAGGTCGGCGAGGCGCTCATGATCCTCGACAATCGCCACTCTTGGCATACTCGCACTCACTTGAACCGATACATGTAGCCGACCCTGGCTTCGGGAACGAACCGTCTTCCGACGATCGGGCTGTCGGTGATGGCGTCGCCGAGACGCGACACGCTAACGTCCACAAAGATCGTCTGCTGTTTCGTCGGCCGGTAGTCGATACGCGTGCCGGCCGACACGTTCACGGTCGAACCCGCGCTGTAGGCGGCGCGCCCGGCGCGCGCCTCCGATGGTCGCACGCCGTAATAGTAGTCGACGTATTTGTCGCTCAGCCATTCCACGCCGACATGCGGCGCAACCGAGAATTGGCCGAAAGCAAACGCCTTCTCGAAGCCGATTTTCGCGCGCTCGCCCTTGTTTCCGCCGAACAGGAAGGTTCCCGACAACGTGCCGAACCCGGTGCCCCATGACAGAGCAGGCCCGTACCAGAACGCGCCCTTGCGATTTTCCATGCCGTTCAGGATCGGGGCGTCCGAGCCCTTGTAGCCGTCGAAGATCGAGAACTGGCCACGCAGCGCGACACTGACCCCGCTCCAGCTACCGATTTTCAGGTCGGCCGTGGTACCGATGGCCTGGACCCATTTGTTGTCGAAATAGACCAGCGGAAACGGCAGCACGCGGCTGCTATCGCCCTGGTAGACCGACGGCTCAATGCCGACTCCGGCACCCAATCCCCAATGCGTCACGTTGGTCGCGTTATTGAGTATGGTCAGCCCCGAATGATCGGCATCGGGCGGGATCATACTCTCGTCGGCCCAGGCGGAAGCGGACGACAATGCGAATGAGGCGGCAAGCAGCAACAACGGACGTTCGCGGTGGAAGGTGGTTTTCACAATCATTTTCCTGGAGTCGACGATCGAAACGGGGGCTACTGTAGGACCAGTCGACTTACCGCTCACTTACCAGGAAAAATATCGTTGCGTTGCGGACTGTGCGGAGAATTTCGGCGATGGGGAATATCGACGCAGGGCGAGCATGTGTCGCCCTGCGTGCTTGAAGAACGCGGCGCGACACGCCGTCAGAACACGGTATGCAACCCGACCCGCGCCACGGCCTGACTCGCCGAACTTGAAGCACCGTTCGGATCCAGCACGCCATTCACCTGCGCGTTCGCGCCGCTGTTCGCCCGCTGATAATCCGCCGACACGTACACCATGGTCCGCTTCGACAACAAGTATTGAAGCCCCATGCTGATCTGATGCGCGTGGTTGTTGCTCACCGCTTCATTGCCCTTCATGTACATGTATTTCGCGCCCAGAACGACATCCGGCCGGATCCGCCACAGACCGCCGGCTTCGGCCATCCACACGCCGGCATCGTTGAACGAGTTGTGCACGGTCGTCATCAAGGCCTTTGCGGCAACGACACCGAAGTCGTAGTGCATCCCGACGCCCCAGTTGCGCACGCTGGTCGACGGCACGCCCGGCGCCGGGCCGTACTTCTCGTTCGTATAGGCCGCCCCCACGCCGAACGGCCCGAGTTCATAGTTCACCCCGGCACTGACGGCGTTGTCCGCGCCGACCGAACCGGCCACGCCGCCGAACGCATACATCACGCCGCCGGACAAGCCCGCGACCGTCGGCGAACTGTATTTGACGGCGTTCGCGATCGGCTTGCTGCCTGCGGTGCGGTCCCAGTCGAACGCGCCGGTCGGGTTGTCGGGAAGCGCGAGACGTTGGAACGGGCCGTTCCGGAATCCGTACAGCCCGGAAATGCCTCGCGAAATTGCATTGCCCTTCGAAAAGAGCGAATCCACCATGAAGTCGTATTGATTCCCCAGCGTGATGCTGCCGAACCGGTCGCTATCGATGCCCACGTAGGCGTTGCGCCCGAAAATTCCGGTCCCGACGATGCTGCCGTTCGCCATCGAGAACTGGTTCACGAGCGCGAATGTTGCGTGGTACCCGCCACCGAGATCTTCGGTACCGCGAAAGCCGAAGAGATTGGGCGCGTAGATGCCGTCGTCGAACTTGACGTTCTTTCCGCCGCCCTCGTTGCTGACATACGAGATGCCGGAGTCGATCAGACCGAACATCGTCACACTGCTCTGCGCCCACGCGCCTTGCGCGACGGCAAGAACTGCGAATACGCCAAACCTGAGTTTCATGTTGTCTCCGTCTTTTTTATGGAAATACGCGTCCGTCGCCACACTGGGTGGCGCTTGCCCGCTTGTTGCTTCGTGAAAAATCGCCTGGATTCAGGCAGCTACATCAACATCGGAAATATGATTAGTTTTACTTATTTATAAACACGACAATCCGCACAAGAACCGGCTTCAAACCCGCCTGGATCCAAACCCGTGAATCAAGCGCCTCGATAGATGACCCAAGCCGTGGAATCCACTTCGACCGCGACGGTTTCCAGTCCGGCCCCCGTGCAGGGCCCGTCGATACACACGCCGTCATCGAAGCGAAACAGCGCGCTGTGATGCGCACACATCAGCACCTGCGACCGATAGCAGGAAACATCGCCCGGCACGAAATCGAGCGGCACGGAGAAATGCGGGCACCGATTCACATACGCCCATACTTGCTCGCCACGCCGCACCACGATGACGGGACGTCCGATGCAGGCTTCGTCGACCACGCGCGCGCCGCCATCAGGCACCTCGGACACGCGGCAGAGTCGTTTCGCTTCCATCGCTCACACCCGTTGCTCGGGGTTGCCGAGGCTCCAGTCCCACGGACGCACTTCCACGTGCGAGAACAGCCCTTCCTTCACATACGGGTCGTTTCCGACGAACTGCATCACCGCATGAAGGTCGTCCGCCTCGACGACGAGCAGCGTTCCGTTCATCGCGTCGCCGTGCGGGTCGAGCGTCGGCCCGCCGAGCCGCACGTACACGCCGTGCTCGGCAGCCGAGCGCAGATACGTCCTGTGAATCGGACGCACGCGGTCGCGCACGTCGCGCATGCCGGGCTGGTCCGTCGCAAACACCGCGAAAAATCGAGCCATGACGATCAGCTCCGGTCGATGAGGTCATTCATCACGTCTTTCTCCGTTGGCGCATCCGGCCGCTCAATGCGGCGCGCGCCCGTCCCATGCGTCCTGAAGCAACGCACGAATCGCCGCGCGTTCGATCGGCCGGGGATTGGCATAGGGGTTCTTGCACGCGAGGTCGGCCGCTTCGCCGAGCCCTTCCCGAGGCATTCCGATTCCGGCGAGCGCCGGCGCGATGCCAAGCTGCTCGTTCAGCCTGAACAGCAGCGGGCCGGCGTCGGCCGCATCGGTCCCGCCCAGCGCCCGCGCAACGCGGCGTAGTGCATCAGGCGCCGCGGCATGGTTGTAATGTGCGGTATGCGGCAACATCGCCGCGTGCGTCTGCGCGTGCGGCAGGTTGAACGTGCCGCCGAGCGTGTGACAAAGCTTGTGGTGCAACGCCATGCCGACCGCGCCGAGGCAGGTCCCGGCAAGCCACGCACCATACAGCGCGCGGCTGCGCATCGTCCGATCCTCCGGATCGCGCACCACCGCGGGCAACGCTTCGCCAAGCGCGCGAATCGACTCTTCGGCCATCAAGCTGATCACCGGGTTCGCGTCTTCCGCATAGAGTGCCTCGACCGCGTGCGCCATCGCATTGACGCCCGACGCCGCCGAGATGCCCGGCGGCAGCGACAACGTCAGCGACGGGTCGTAAATCACGGTACGCGGCAGCACGCGCACATCGCGCCCGGTGCGCTTCAGCCGGCCTTCGGTGATCCCGTAGATCGGCGTCATTTCCGAGCCCGCGTAAGTCGTCGGCACGGCCAGGATCGGCAGCGACGATTCGAGCGCAATGGCCTTGCCCAGCCCGATCGTCGAGCCGCCGCCGATCGCGATGCAGCAGTCCGCGCCCAGCGCGGCCGCCATCTCGCGCGCGGCACGCGCGACTTCGACCGGCACGTGCATGACGGCCTGCGCGCATACGCCGGCCGCACGCTCGCCCAGCACGCGCTTCACGCGATCGGCGAGATGCCGCTGTTCGGGCGTGGACAGGATGAGCGCGCGACGGGCGCCGAGCGTCGACAGTTCGTCCGGCAACTTGTCGAGCGCCCCCCAGTCGAATACCACGCGCGAAGGGGTGCCCTGATAGACAAAGCGCTCCATGAGAGCCTCAGCGCTTGAAATGCGGCGGCACGTTGCCGTCGACGTTGACCCACACCGAGCGTGCTTCCGTGTAGTCGTGCATGGCCTCGAAACCCATCTCGCGGCCGTAGCCCGACTTGCCGACGCCGCCGAACGGGCTGCCGGGATTGACGCGCTTGTAGCAGTTGATCCAGCACATGCCCGCGTTGATCTGCGACGCCATCTTGTGCGCACGCGAGAGATTCTGGGTCCAGAGGCCGCTGCCGAGCCCGTATTCCGTTGCGTTGGCAATCGCGAGCGCCTCCTCGTCGCTGCCGAAGCGCAGCACGGTGACGAACGGGCCGAACACTTCTTCCTGTGCAACACGATCGACCGCGCTCCTGGCCTCGATGATCGTCGGGCGCACGTAGTAACCATTGGCGAGCGCCGGATCCTGCGGCGCGCTGCCGCCCGTCAGCACGCGGCCACCCTGCTCGCGCGCGACGTCGACATACGACAGCACGCGGTCGAGGTGCTGCTTCGACGTGAGCGGCCCCATTTCCGTATTCGGATCGAGCGGATTGCCGATCCGGATCGACGACGCGAGTGCGACGAACCGCTCGAGGAACGCGTCCGCGATGCGTTCGTGCAGCACGAGCCGCGAACCCGCGATGCACGCCTGCCCCTGATTGTGAAAGATCGCCCACGCAGCGCCGTTGATCGCCGCGTCGAGATTCGCATCGTCGAACACGATATTGGCGCCCTTGCCGCCCAGCTCCAGCTGCACGCGCTTCAGGTTGCCCTGCGACGCTTCGACGACCCGGCGGCCGGTCGCCGTCGAACCGGTGAACGCGATCTTGCCGACGCCCGGATGTTCGGCGAGCCGCTGGCCCGCCGTATGCCCGTAGCCGGGCACGATATTGACGACGCCCGCAGGGAACCCGACTTCGGCCATCAGCTCGACGATGCGCAAGGTCGACAGCGGCGTGATTTCCGACGGCTTGAGCACCACCGTATTGCCAGCGGCGAGTGCCGGGCCCATCTTCCAGCTCGTGAACATCAGCGGGAAATTCCACGGCACGATCTGGCCGACGACGCCGATCGGTGCACGCTGCACGTAATTCAGGAAACCGGTCTCGACCGGAATCACCGAGCCTTGCAGCTTGTCGGCCATGCCGCCGAAATAGCGGAAGCAGGCGGCCGTACGCGGCACGTCGAGCGACCGCGAATCGCGAATCGGGTGGCCGGTGTCCAGCGATTCGAGCTGCGCCAGCGCCTCCGCGTTGGCTTCGATCGCGTCGGCCAGGCGCAGCAGCAGACGGCCGCGTTCGGCCGCCGGCATCGCCGACCATTTGGGAAAGGCGCGCGTCGCGGCTTCGACGGCCAGATCGACGTCCGCCGCGGTGGCCGCCGCGATCTTCGTGATGACGGAGCCGTCGTGCGGGTTCAGCACGTCGATCGTGCCGCGGTCGACGGCGTCAACGAAGCGCCCGTCGATGAAGAGTTGGGTTTGCATGAATCGTCCTCGGTGTATTGCGGAAGCGAAAGCTGAATCGGTAGCAAAAACGCGGCTCAGAACGCGATCGGGTACGGCGCGAGCTCGCCGCTTTCGTAGCGTTGCGGCAGGTTCGGCGTCGCGTTTTCCCAGACGAGCAGCATCGATCGCTTCGTCGAGTAGCCCTGGTGCCGGATGTCGGCCGGCATCGCGCAGATGTCGCCCGCGCGCATCGTGATGCGTGCGCGCGGCGCGCCGGTGTTCTTGTCGCCGATGTCCCACACGATTTCGTCGGACAGTTGCAGGAACCATTCGACGCGGTCGTTGCCATGGAACACCGGCAGGATGAATTCCTCGGTGGTCGGGCAGAACAGGCTGCGCCCGCACACCGACGTGACCGACGGATTCCACGTGACGTCCGAGCGCGACAGGTACTTGAACAGGTTGAACGCGTGCAGTTCGCCCTCGAAGCCCGGTTCGACGTGCACCTCCGGCTCGTCCTGCGCGACGTCGAGGAACGCACGGTTGACCGGCAGCGCGTCGCGCAGCGGCGAGTCGCCTTCGAGGCCCGGCATGCGGCGCGTCGCGATACGCGTGCGCTCGATCGCCGAGCCGTTTTCGCCGTGCTTGCGCCCGAATGCGGTGCCCGTTTCCTCCGGCGCCGCGAACGGGTCGAAGCCTTCGTTGGTCCAGTCGTGCAGCATTGCCTTGAAGGTCGCCATGATCGTCGGCGTTTCGAAGGTCTCGGTGTAATCGACACCGGCGTCCTTCAGGATGCCGTTGAAGGTGCCTGCATACATGTCGACCTTGCCGTAGTGATTGCGCGTGCCGAACACGTGATCGAAATTCACCCAGCCGTAGAAGAAGCCCCACGCCACGTCGCGCATCATCGCGCGCAGGAATGCGTCCGCTGGCATCGCATGCGTACGCGTCTGGCCTTTCGCGGGCCAGCTGATCTTCACGAAGTATTCGTCGCGCTGGAACCCGAATTCGCCGAGCTGGAAGCGGCGGTAGCCGGTGACGGCATCGGCTTCGGTCGATCGCACCAGATCGGCGGCAAAGCCCGTGGACGGGTCGAGGGTTTCGAGGGTGGCCATGACGTGTCTCCTGGGATAGTCGAATGAGGTCGGAAGGTCAGTGCAGGCAGATCTCGGCCCACTTCTCGACCGACAGCTCGCCGAGGATGGTCTGCACGAGCGCGACGCCCGGCCGGCTCGCGGTGAAGCGATACGCACAGCCGGCCGGCAGCAGCGCCTGATGGCCCTGGCGCAATACGACGTACCCCATGTTCCGGCCGGCCGGTTGCGTGCCGGCGCTCACGGTGCCGCGACCCGATGCCGGCGGATTGTCGAGCTTGATGAATTCGATCCGGACTTCGCCGTCCATCTGGATCGTGAACTCGTCATGCGCGCAAGCGAACCACGGCGACTGGCCGTCGGTCCTCAACACTTCGATCACGTATTCGAGATTCTTGCCGGCGACGACCTTTTCGTAAGGGGCCGACTTCGACGCCACCTCGAAGACATTCGAGAAGGCGTAGTGCTGCGCGCTGCCGCTGGTGATTTCGATCTCGCCCTTCCGATAGCCATCGAGCGAACCGAAGACGGTGTGGAATGCCGTGCTGGTCATTGCTGTCTCCTGAGTTGAACCGCTTGTTGGATTCAACTCTAGGGGCAAGGGACAGCAGCAACAAGGCAACGGATGGCGATTACGGCATTTGCGTTTCGCGAATAATCCGCGCGGTTCAACGCACCCAGCCGCGCTCCAGCAGCGGGAGATCCCACGGGGATTCGTCGCCGATGTATTCGGCGAGGAATTCGACCAGGGCCTTCACCTTCAACGCCTGTCGCTGCGTTGCGGGATAGACGGCGGCAAAGCTCAGCGGCGCGAGCTGATAGTCGGTGAGGATCGGCACCAGGCGGCCCGCGACGAGCGCTTCGCTCGCCACGAGCGTGGGCAAGCAGACGACACCGCCGCCCGTCAGCGCGTATTCGCGCAGCAGGTGAACGGAGTTCGAGCGAATCATGCCCGGCAGCTCCATTTCGACCACCTCGTCGCCGCGCGTCATCGTCCAGCGGTTGCGCGACGGGTAGCCCGAATACAGCGCTGTCGTGTGCTGCAGCAGATCGCGTGGATGTTGTGGCGCACCATGCGCGTCGACGTACGCGGGCGCCGCACAAAAGAGGCGCCGGACCGTGAACAGCCGTCGCTCGATCAGCGATTCGGAAATCGGCGGGAAGATCTGGAACGCAATGTCGAACCCTTCTTCGACAGGGTCCACGACACGGTCATTGACGATGATGTCCAGCTGGATGCCCGGGTAGCGCTGATTGAATGCGGCGAGCGGCGCGCCGAAGTGATCGAGCGCGAACCCGGGCAGTATCTGGATGCGCAGCCGCCCGGTCGGCGTCGCGCGAAGCTCGCGCATCTGGTCCGTCAGCTCGTTGACGCGCCCGACCACCTCCGCACACTCGCGATAGAACGCCTCGCCCACCTCGGACAGCCGCACGTGGCGCGTGCTGCGATGGAACAGCGGCGCGTTGACGAACTTCTCGAGTTGCTGGATGCGATTCGTCACGACGGAACTCGTCACCCCCAGTTGCCGCGCGGCCTCCGCGAAGCTGCTTGCCTCGGCCACTCTCACGAATGCTTCGATGCTCAGGAACCGGTCCATACCGCGCCCTTTTTCGACAGCGAAACAGGCAGTCTACCTGTGCGGGTATCGGGCTGTGTCATGCGAAAGGCGTCACAGTGTCGCCAAATCGATGTCAATTGCCGGGCGCACCGGTACCGGCGTTCGCCGGTACGCCCGCGCCGGTACGCCCGCGCCGGTATGCCCGCGCCGGCATTACCGCGACTGCTCTCCGGCCACCAGTTCCGGCCGCACGACCGCGCGACGCTGCAGCACGGCCGGCGCGGTTTCCTTCAGCAACAGGCTGACCACGATTCCCAGCAGGACCGAGCCCATCGGCAGCCACAGAATGTTCTGGATGCCAAAGTGTGCGGCAACGTAGCCGCCCATCGCCGGCGCAATGCCGCCGCCGAAGATCTCGCCTACGCCGACCACCATGCCGATGGACGTCGACACGAGGCCGATGGGGGCGGCCTCGGTCGCCACCGGGCCGGACAGCAGCGACACCAGCCCGAGCGTGAAGAACGACGCGACGAACAGCACGCCGAACAGCGCGAGCGGCTGCGGTCCGAGGCCACGGAAGATGTAGAGCATCACGGCCGTGCCCACGAACCCGACGATGCTCGCGATGCGGCGGCCGACCAGGTCGGAAAGCCCCGGCAACCCGAACTGCCCGAGAAAACCGCCGAAGCCGATCGCCGAGACGACGAGGCCCATCTTCTGCGTGCCGAGCGACAGGTAATCGGTCAGGTACAGCGGCAGCAGCGCGCCGAGCACGAAGACGCCGGTCATCGCGCAGCACAGCGCGGCCATTGCCACGAGGATGTTGCGGCTCTTGAGCACATGGCCGAGCGACGCGGGCGCCGGTTCGGACGCGACCTCCTTCACGACCTTCGGCTCGCGGATCACGAAGAACATGATCGCGCCGAGAATCAGGCCGGGCACGGCCACGAGCGCAAAGACCCAGCGCCATGACACGAAGCCGAGCAACTGCGTGGCGATGATCGGCGACAGCGCGAGCCCGAACAGCGCAAAGCCGCTCTGCTGCAGGCCGAGGTTCAGCCCGCGCCGCCGCGGATGCGACGCATCGGCCGTCGCGGCGAAGCTCGTCGGGCAGAACGAACCCTCCGCGACGCCCATCAGCCCGCGAATCGCCATCAGGCCGAGCAGCCCGCCCGCGAGCCCCGAGAAACCGGACAACAGCGAGAACGCGACGATCGCCGGAATCAGCACCTTCCGGCGGCCGACCTTGTCGGAGATGCCGCCCATCAGCGCCGCAAAGATGCCCCACGACAGCCCGAGCACGCCGATGCAGTTGCCGACGTCCTGCGCGGTCAGGTTCAGGTCCTTCATGATCGACGGGAACAGCGGCGCGATGAGCCAGCGGTCGAGGCCGACCAGCCCGAAACCGAGCGCCAGCAGCGTCACCGCCTTCCACTCGTATGAGGTATCCCACTCGTTTGCTTTCATGTCCGTCTCCGTGGACGCCGGTTCGCCTGCGCGCGCCGGAGCGCCTGCGCATGGGTCAGGTCCGATGATTTTTGTGTGCGACGTGAATCGCGAGGAAGTGCCGGCCGCCTTTCGGATTCGACGAATCAAATTCACTCGACCGACGCCACCACGATAGGTGCACGGCCGCGAATCGGGTATGGAACAACCGGCGAACGCGCCATTCGCGAAACGCAAATAATCGGCAGGGGTAGGCTGGAACGGACGGCGGGACAGCGTGGAGCGGGTGCACGCAACGTGGACGTCGTGCCCACTCGCGTGTTACGGGGGAATCCCTCATAGACATCGACGCATCGGCGCTCTGCTTCGCGAGCAGGGACGATGCAGCCGGTTCGACCGGCGCAACGGCATCGACGGTTTCTACGTACCCCGAACAACCTGCCGGCTGGCCCCCGGCGGCACCCCCGTCACGCGCTTGAACGCGCGACTGAACGCAGCTTGCGACGCATAGCCGAGCTTCAGCGCCACCGTCTCGATCGGCAGCCGGTCGTGGTTCAGCCACTGGCTGGCCACGCGCATTCGCAACTCCGTCGCATAACGCAACGGCGGCGTGCCGATCGTCGCCTGGAAACGCTCCGCGAACACGGAGCGCGAGATATGGCACTCGGCGGCCAGTTCGGACACGCTCCAGACCCGATCGGGCTGCCGATGCAGCGCCAGGATCGCCCGCGCCAGCCGGGGGTCGCGCAATGCAGCCACCAGGCCGGATGCGTTGTCGCAGCCGCATTCGACCCAGCCGCGCACAAGCATGGCCGCCACCACGTCGGCGAGGCGCGCGAGGACGCCGGCGAAGCCGATGCGCCCTGAGCAGATTTCGCGCTTCATCGACGCGAGGATCGGCATGAGCCCCGGATAGCGCTTCCCCTTCGCATCGACCACCATTACGCCCGGCATCAACCGGCCGAGCGCCTGCATGCCGCCGAGATCGAACGCCATGCAGCCGGTGAAGAGGATCGCACCGGGCGTCATGCTCTTGCTGGGACACGCGTTCACGGCGCTCACCGTGTCGCCCAGCGGAGCGGCGTCGAACGTGTCGATATCGCGGACCGGCTGATCGGTGCCGGACAGGAGCTGGTGCGCGTCGCCGCGCGGCAGGAACAGCGCGTTGCCGGCCGACAGTTCGTGCAGCGTGCCGTCTTCGGTGCGCAGTACGGCGGAGCCGACCGCGAGAAAGTGGAAGTACGCGTGCCCGGGCCGCGTATCGAAGCCCAGGCCAAACGCCGGCCCGGCCTCGATGCGGCGGTACTGGACGCCACGCAGGCGCATGCCGGTCAGCAGCTCGCTGATCAGGTCGGACGACAGCGCGAACGGGTCCGGCAAAGTCATCTTCGGGGTTTCAGGTAAAAATTCAAGGCTTTCTATCATAGATCATCCTGACCATCCCACCTAGACTCGCTCTGAAATCAACTTTCCGAGGAATGTCTTGTCATGAGCGAATGTGTTTCCAGCGCCGTACCCGGCGACGACGGTCGTCGCAGCGCGGCCGTGACCGAGCCCGCATGGACGGCCGTGTTCTCGCTGGCGATGGGCGTGTTCGGGCTGCTGACCGCGGAGTATCTGCCGGCCAGCCTGCTGACGCCGATGGCGACCGGATTGCACGTATCGGAAGCGCTGGCCGGCCAGGCGGTCACGGTCACGGCCGTGGTCGCGCTGTTCGCCGGCTTGCTGGTGCCGGGCCTGACGCGCAGGCTCGACCGGCGGACGGTGCTGCTCGGTTTCAGCACGCTGATGATCGCGTCCAACCTGCTGGTGGCGCTGTCTTCCAGCCTCGCGATGCTGCTGGCGATGCGGATCCTGCTCGGCATCGCGCTCGGCGGCTTCTGGAGCATGGCCGCGGCCGTCGCGATGCGTCTGGTGCCGCCGGCGCTGCTGCCGCGTGCGCTGTCGATCGTCTTCAGCGGCATTGCCGTCGGCACGGTCGTCGCCGTGCCGCTGGGCAGCTATCTCGGCGGGCTGTTCGGGTGGCGCAGCGCGTTCATCGCAGCGGCGGCGGTCGGCGCGACGACGCTGCTGTTCCAGTGGTTCACGCTGCCGCGGATGGCGCCGCGCGGAACCGTGCGGCTGAACACGGTGCTGCAGTTGCTGCTGCGCCCGGGCGTCGCGATTGGCATGTTCGGTTGCGTACTCGCGCACACGGGCCATTTCGCGTTGTTCACGTATATCCGGCCGTTCCTGGAAAGCACGGCGGGTGTCGGCCCGGACGGGCTCGCGCTGATGCTGCTCGGGTTCGGCATCGCGAATTTCGCCGGCACGCTGATCACCGGATTCCTGATGGAACGCAGCCTGCGCGGCACGCTGGCGCTGATGCCCTGCCTCGTCGGCATCGCGGCATTCGCGCTGGTGATGCTGCCGGCATCCGTCGCCGGACATGCACTGCTGGTCGCGTTCTGGGGGATGGCGTTCGGCGGCGTGCCGGTCGCGTGGTCGAACTGGGTGACGCGCGCGGTGCCCGATCAGGCGGAAAGCGCCGGCGGAATGGTCGTCGCATCGGTGCAATCGTCGATTGCGGCGGGCGCAGCCGCGGGCGGGGCGATGTTCAGCTTCAGCGGCATCACCGGCGTGTTCGTCGCAGGCGGGATCGTGATGCTGCTTGCGGCACTGTTGATCGTTCTGCGTGTCGGCGTGCCGGCCGCGCAATCCGGCGCACTGCCGACACTGCATGTTTGACCGGCGGGCGGCCGCGCGCACCGATCCGGCGCGTGCCGCCCGTCACCGGAGCTGGCGCGCCCCGATCCGAATGCCCTTACCGCGACTCGCCCCGCGCAACGTAGCTGTCGCCCCAGTCTTTCATCGCGTCGAGCACGGGCGCGAGGGTTCGCCCCACGTCCGTCAACGAATATTCCACTCGGGGCGGGACCTCCGCGAATACCGCCCGGGAAACGATGCCGTGCGCTTCAAGCTCCCGAAGCTGCAACGTCAGCGATCGTTGCGTGACGCCGCCGATGGCCGTGCGAAGCGCGCCGAATCGCTTCGTACCCCTGAGCAGATAATAGATGATCAACGGCTTCCACTTTCCGCCGATGACGTCGACCGTTGCCGCTACCGTACAACGGTATGCGTTCGTATTGGGTTTCTCCATCGGCCAATAGTATAAAAATTTACCCTATATATCAAACTCGTACTTACTTGCCATCGATATCCCTGCAACGCAGAATTTTTCCGGGCGGCGGTCAAGACCGCACGGCATGCCCCAGTTGCAGGAAACCCATCGGAGCAAGACAGATGAAAGCAGTGTTCTACGAGCGTCAGGGTGCCGCCCGGGATGTCCTGATCGTCGGCGAATTGCCGACGCAGGCGCCCGGGCCGAACGAAGTACGCGTCCGCGTCCATGTCTCCGGACTGAATCCGACCGACATGAAAGCGCGTGCCGGGTTCTCCTCCGCGATGCCCTTCCCGCGCATCACGCCTCACCAGGACGGCGCAGGCATCGTCGATGCGGTCGGCCCCGGCGTATCGCCGGACCGGCTCGGCGAGCGGGTCTGGATCTACGAGGCGCAATTCGGCCGCGCCGCCGGCACGGCGGCCGAATACGTCGTCGTTCCGTCAAGCCATGCGGTTCGCCTGCCGGGCCATGTGTCGTTCGACGTGGGCGCGTCACTCGGCATTCCGGCATTGACGGCGCATCGTTGCCTGTTCGCCGACGGCAGCCTGGCTGGGCGACCGGTACTGGTTCACGGCGGCGCGGGCGTCGTCGGCACCGCCGCGATCCTGCTGGCGAAATGGGCGGGCGCGTGGGTTGCGACATCGGTCAGGAACGCCGAACAGGCTGCCGTCGCACGAGCGAACGGCGCGGATCTGGTCATCGACCGGCACGCCGCGGATGGCGTACGCGTCATTCTCGATGCAACCGGCGGGCACGGGGTCGACCGTATCGTCGACGTCGACCTGAAATCCAACCTCGACTTTGATCTTGCCTGCTTGTCGCAAGGCGGCGTGATCAGCGCCTATGCAACGGCCGGTGCAACGGACGCGCTGCCGGTTCCGCTGCTGAAGGCCATGATGCACGGCTGCGTACTGCGTTTCGTCTATATCTATCACGTGCCGGGCGAAGCCAAGCAGGCTGCCATCCGCGACATCGACGCATGCGTCGCAGCGGGCGCCTACTCGCCCCGAATCGGCATGAAGGTGCCACTGACCCAGGTGATCGATGCACACGAAGCACTGGAATCGGGCCAGGTCATCGGCAAGGTGCTGGTACACAACTGATTCGGCTTCGATCGGCCATCGCCGGCGCTCGTCGACACGTGCGTCAAGTCGTTCGCATGGCTTGCTCGACGAGCCCGCGCCGTCGCCGTCGGGCCCACCGGTGCCGGGTCATCTCCCACCGCCCGTCGCCGCTCGCGCATCCCGCCCCCGCCCCTTCCTGCCGGACAGCGCCACCAGCGCATTCCGGTCGGCCTCCAGCTGAATCCGCATGTGCTGGAGAAACACCCGCGCGTTCTCCGACATCGGCGTGCCCGGACGAAACACCAGCACGCCCGTAAACGCGACATCGACGTCGAACGGCCTGACGACCAGCCCGCGCGGCACGAAATCGAGCGCCACGAGCGGGTGCGCGAACCCCACGCCCACGCCGGCCAGCGCGAGTTCGCACACGGTATGCGAGTAAGGCGTTTCCACCAGCGGTTTCAACACGACGCCGAGCCCGCGCAACTGCGTTTCGAGCCGCAATCGCGTGCTGTCCTCCGGGTTCAGCGCGATGAAGGGCGCCTGCGACAGATCCTCGGCCTTGATCACGCTTTTGGCGGCGAGCGGGTGACGCGCACTCATCACGGCCACGCCCGGCATGCTGACGAACGACGAGTGCTCCAGCCCGGCCATCGACATCTCGTCGGACATCAACCCGAAATCCACCTGCCCGGCCGACACCTTCTCGTGTACCTCGCGCGAGCTCATCACCTGCAGCGAAATCTGCACGTCGCGCGCCGCCGCATCGAACGACGCGATCACGCGCGGCAGGAACCCGGTGCCGAGCGCGGGCAGCGACGCGATCGCGAGCCGCCCCAATCCGTACGAACGCAGGCTGCGGATCCGGTGTTCGATCACCTCGAAACCGAGAAAGTAGCGGTCCACGTCGCGCATCAGCGCGACGGCCTCCTGCGTCGGCACGAGACGGCTGCGCACGCGCTCGAACAGCCGGAACCCGGCCATGCTCTCCAGCCGCCGGATCGACTGGCTCACCGCCGGCTGCGAAATCTCCAGCACGCCGGCCGCCTTGCTGGTACTGCCGGCGTTCATCACGGCCCGGAACACCTCGATATCGCGCACGCCCACCTATAACCTCGGCTTATCAACCTAATTATTTCCGATGTTGCTGCAAACCGGCGCGAAAGTAAAACTTCACGTCATCCAGTTTCCAGCCACGGAGTACCGACCCGCATCATGACCACCACCCCGCCGCTCCCCCCGCAACCGTTCCGCAGCCTGTCGCCGGCGGTCATGCGCGCCTCGACCGTCGTGTTCGACTCGCTCGACGATTTCGCCCGCCGCAAGGAACGCCAGCCCGACGGCTACAGCTACGGCATCACCGGCACGCCGACGGCGCGCGAACTGGAGCGCCGCATCGCCGCGCTCGAAGGCGGCGCGCACTGCGTGCTCGCGCCGTCCGGGCAGGCCGCGCTGATGACGTCCGTCATGGGCTTCGTGCGCGGCGGCGATCACCTGCTCGTGTCGGCCGCGTGCTACGGCGCGCTCAAGACCTTCGCGCAGAAATGGCTCGCGCTGTTCGACGTGGAAGTCGAACTGTACGAACCGGCGATCGGCGCCGAGATCGAGCGGTACGTGAAACCGAACACGCGGATGATCTGCATGGAATCGCCGGGCACGGTGACGATGGAA
The DNA here is from genome assembly GCF_057439935.1 of Burkholderia cepacia complex sp. TUM26381. NCBI lineage: Bacteria > Pseudomonadati > Pseudomonadota > Betaproteobacteria > Burkholderiales > Burkholderiaceae > Burkholderia > Burkholderia cepacia complex sp. TUM26381. The sequence goes on from NZ_CM172007.1 coordinate 2,974,625, forward strand.
GTGCCGGACCTTCCCGCGATCGTCGAAGTCGCGCGCCGCCATCGCGTCATGACGATGATGGACAACACGTGGGCCAGCCCGCTCGCGTTCCGTCCGCTCGAACACGGCGTGGACCTGAGCGTCGAAGCGGCCACGAAGCTGTTCGGCGGTCACTCCGACCTGCTGCTCGGCGCGATCAGCATGAACGACTTCGGCCACTACGAGACGTTGCGCGAGACGCAGAGCATCCTGGGCCAGCAGGCCAGCCCGGACGACTGTTTCCTCGTGCTGCGCGGCCTCGAAACCCTCAAGGTGCGCTTCGATGCGCAAAGCGCGGCGGCACTGCGCGTCGCGCAAGCGCTCGAATCCCATCCGGCCGTTCGCAAGGTGCTGTTTCCGGCGTTGCCGTCCGACGCGGGCCATGCGATCTGGAAGCGCGATTTCTCCGGCAACGGCTGCCTGTTCTCGCTGATGCTCGAACCCGCACCGGAAGCCGCGTTCACCGCGTTCTTCGATGCGCTGCGCCACTTCGCGATCGGCGCGAGCTGGGGCGGCGTCCATAGCCTCGCCGCGTACTACCCGGCGCCGCTGCAGGCACAGCGCCCGTTCCCGCTGACCGACGAGCCGATCGTCCGCCTGTCGATCGGGCTCGAATCCCCCGATCTGCTGATCGACGATCTGTGCACCGGCCTCGCCGCGTTCACCGACGTCAGGAACCGCGACGCATAACGCGACGGTCATGCGCGACCAACCGACACCCAAGGAGACACCATGAAAAACCAGACCACACGCGCGTTGGCCAGATGCCTGGTCACGCTCGGCATCACGGGCGCGCTGGCGTTGTCCAGCATCCAGGCCGGCGCTGCCGACCTGCTCGCGGCCGCGCGCACCAGCGGCACGCTGCGTGTCGCGAACACGCAGAGCAGCCCGCCGTGGAGCCTGCTGGACGATCGCAACCAGCCGGCCGGCTATGACGTCGAAGTCGCGCGCGAAGTCGGCAAGCGCATCGGCGTGAAGCAGGTCGTGTTCATCGCCGATGCGTACAAGAACTTCGTCGAGGGGCTCAAGGCCGGCAAGTACGATCTCGTGATGAACGACCTGACGCCCACTACCGAGCGCAGCAAGCAGGTCGATTTCGCGAAGCCGTACGGCGTCGAGGATTTCCGCATCTTCGTGCGCACCGACAACACGGACATCCACGGGCAGGCCGACCTCAAGGGCAAGCGCGTCGGCGTCACCACCGGCTCGTCGAACGAGGCATGGGCACGCGCGCACCTGAAGGATTCCGACATCCGCGCATACGACAACGGCGGGCTCGTGTTCAACGATCTCGGCAGCGGGCGGCTCGACGCCGTCATCATCTCCCACTTCGGCGGGATGAAATACGCGAACGTGAATCACCTGCCGGTCAAGGAAGTCGGCGAGCCGCTGATCTATCAGCTTTCCGCGCCGGCGCTCGTGAAGGGACAACCGGCGCTCCTCGCCGCCGTCGACAAGGCAATCGACGACATGGCCGCCGACGGCACGCTCGAACGGCTCGCGAAGCGCTGGGTCGGCCCGACTTACGACATGGTCGGCAACATCGCCAAGGCGAAAGCGCAGAAGGAGTAACGCATGTTCGATCTCTTCGTGCGGTCGCTGCCGCTGCTCGAAAGCGCGGTGACGATGACCGTGTTCCTCGGCCTCGCGTCGTTCGCGCTCGGGTCGGCGCTGGGGCTCGCCGTCGCACTCGCGCGGGTGTCGTCGATCCGGTTCCTGCGCGGCGTCGCGTTCGCGTACGTGTCGATCTTTCGCGGCACGCCGCTGCTGGTGCAGATCCTGCTGATCTACTTCGGCCTGCCGCGCTACGGCATCACGCTCGACCCGGTGCCCGCCGCCCTGCTGGCGCTCACGCTCTTTTCCGCGGCGTACCTCAGCGAGAACTTCCGCGCCGGGATCAATGCGGTCGATCGCGGCCAGTGGGAGGCCGCGCATTCGCTCGGCATGAACTACTGGAAGATGATGTGGCGCGTGATCCTGCCGCAAGGGCTGCGCATCGCGATTCCGCCCGTCGGCAGCCGGATGATCGCGCTGATCAAGGACACGTCGCTGGCGTCCACGATCACCGTCGTCGAACTCACGCGCGTGGCCGACCAGGTCGGCGCATCCACTTTCCGCTACCTCGAGATGTTCCTGATGGTCGGCCTGATCTACTGGGTCATCAACCAGGTGCTGACGATCGTCCAGACGATTTTCGAAGGCCGGGTGTCGCGGCGCTTTCAATGAAGACCACCATGCATACCATCGTCGTTCAGGGGCTGACCAAGTCGTTCGGGGACAACGCCGTGCTGCGGGGCGTCGACTTCCGCGTCGCGCGCGGGGAAGTCGTCGTGCTGATGGGGCCGTCCGGTTCCGGCAAGACCACGCTGTTGCGTTCGCTGAATTTTCTGGAACTGCCCGATGCGGGCACGGTGTCGGTGTGCGGCATCGAAATCGCGCGCACCGGCGGCGCCGCGCTGTCGCGCGACGAGCAGAAACGCATCAAGGCCATTCGCCAGCGCACGGCGATGGTGTTCCAGTCGTTCAACCTGTTTCCTCATCGCACCGCGCTGGAAAACGTCATCGAGGGGCTCGTGAGCGTCAAGGGCGTGAGGAAGGGCGAGGCGGCCGAGCGCGGCCTGCACCTGCTCGATCGCGTGGGCCTCGCACACAAGGCCGGCGAATATCCCGCGCGGCTGTCCGGTGGCCAGAAGCAGCGCGTGGCCATCGCACGCGGCCTCGCGATGGACCCGGAAGTCATCCTGTTCGACGAACCGACTTCCGCGCTCGATCCGGCCTTGCGGGAAGACGTGCTCGCGGTCATGCGGGAACTCGCGGGCAACGGGATGACGATGCTCGTCGTCACCCACGAAGTGCGCTTCGCGCAGGACGTCGCCGATCGCGTGGTGTTCATGGAGAACGGCGTGGTGGTCGAAGACACGACGCCCGATACGTTCTTCACGGCCAGCACCCACCCGCGCGTACGTCAGTTCCTCAATCTCATCGAGACCTGACGCGCACCCGACCGGCCACCGGCCGGTCGTTCCTTTCATTCACTTCATTAGTTTTGCGAAACATATCGAACCAAGGAGATGCTCATGAACCGCCGGCAGTTCTTCCCCGTGCTTGCCGTGCCGCTCGCCGGCGCTTTTCCCGAGATCGTGCAGGCGGCGAAGTCGAAAGACCGCGTGATCGTGATCGGCAGCGGCGTGATGGGCGCGTCGATCGCGTATCACCTCGCGGCGCGCGGCGCGGAGGTCGCGCTCATCGAGAAGGACGCGCCGGCGTCCGGCACGACGCGCAACTCGTTCGCGTGGATCAACGCGAACAACAAGACGCCCTACTCGTACTACGCGCTGAACTACGAAGGCATCCTCGGATGGCGCCGCCTTCAGCTTGAAATCGGCCCGTCGCTGCAGATTCAGTGGGGCGGCGGCATCGCGTGGTGCGGCCCCGACCCGCAGCAGATCGACACGCTCCACTACACGACCGCGCGGCATCAGCCGTGGGGCTATCCGATCCGCAACATCACGCGTGACGACCTCGAACGGCTGGTGCCCGGCGTGCGCGCCGGCGACTTCGGCGCGGGCTGGCATTCGACCCTCGACGGGACGCTCGACCCCGTCGCCGCCACGCTGGCGCTGGTCCAGGCCGGCATCCGGGCCGGTGTCACGCTGACGAAGGCCAACGTCGCGACGATCGATTTCAAGGGCGATCGCGCGATCGGTGTCACGACGGACAAGGGGCCGTTCTTCGCGGACCACGTCGTGATCGCGGCCGGCAACGACTCCACGCGGCTCGGCGCACAGGCGGGCATCCCCGTTCCGCTCCGCACGTCGAAAGGCATCCTGGCCCACAGCAAGCCGATGCCGCCGCTCGTGCATCAGGTGCTGATGCCGGCTGGCCTCGACATCAAGCAGAATCCCGACGGGCGCATCGTGGCGGGGTCGAACTTCGGCGACACCGGCGCGCTGGCGCCGACGCCCGAACTCGGCGCGCAGCTGCTCGAACGCGTGACCGGCGTGCTGCCGCAGACCCGCGGGATCGAACTCGACACCATGACGCTCGGCTATCGCGTCATGCCCCGCGACGAGTATCCGATCATGGGCCGCGGCCGCCAGTACCGGAATGTCCACGTTGCCGCGATGCACAGCGGGATGACGTCCGCGCCGGCCATCGGCCAGCTGTTCGCGATCGAAGTGCTCGACGGCATCGAAACGGCGCAGCTTCAGGACTTCCGCCCGCAACGCTTCTACGCGTGAGCCCGCCACCCGCCGGTTTGCCCGGCCGTGCCGGCACCCGCCCGTGCACGGCCCAGCCCACGGAGAAACAAATTCCTCCATTCCACATTCAAATAAAACGTTATTCCATATCAAGCTGAATCGCCAGCCAACTTTGGATCCTTTTTCCCGCCTGTCCCCCGTATCATTTCTCTCATTACGCAATGAGCAAGAGACGGACATGAGCGACACCACCACGCTGCACTACCTCGACTACGCCGCCACGACGCCCGCCGATCCGCGCGTGATCGAAGCGATGACGGCCTGCCTCGGCTTCGACGGCATCTTCGGCAACCCCGCATCGAGCTCGCACGCCGCCGGCCGGCTGGCGAAAGACAAGGTCGAGCACGCACGTGCGCAAGTCGCCGCGCTGATCGGCGCGGATGCCGACGAGATCGTCTGGACGTCGGGCGCCACCGAATCGAACAACCTCGCGTTGAAGGGCTATGCCGAGAACGCGACCGACAAGCGCCACCTGATCACGAGCCGCATCGAGCACAAGGCCATCCTCGACACGATGGCGAACCTGTCGAAGCACGGCACGCAAGTCACTTTCCTGACGCCCACGCGCGACGGCGAAATCACCGCCGACGCCGTGGCGGCCGCGATCGGCCCCGATACGGGCCTCGTGTCGCTGATGCTCGTGAACAACGAGATCGGCACGCTGACCGATATCGGCGCCATTTCCCGCGTCGTGCACGCCGCCGGCGCACTGCTCCACGTCGACGCCGCACAGGCGCTCGGCAAGACCCCGATCGACGTGCGCGCGCTCGGCATCGACATGATGTCGATGTCGGCCCACAAGGTTTACGGCCCCAAGGGTATCGGCGCGCTGTTCGTCCGCCGCGAGATCGCCGATCGCATCGCACCGCAGATTCACGGCGGCGGTCATGAGCGCGGGTTGCGCTCGGGCACGCTCGCGACGCATCAGATCGTCGGCATGGGCGTCGCGTGCGAACTCGCCGCTGAAAAGCTCGACGGCGAAGCCGCGCGGATCGCCGCGCTCGGCGCACGCCTGACCGGCGCGCTGTCCGCGCTCGGCGACGTCACGCAGAACGCTGCCGCCGCGCGCCGCATCCCGCACACGCTGAGCCTGACGGTGAACGCACCGGGCTTCTTCCCGTTCATGCTTGGCGAAGCGCTCGCCGTGTCGTCGACTTCCGCGTGCAACTCGACCAGCGGCGCACCGTCGCACGTGCTGACCGCGATCGGCCTCGATACGGAAACGGCCGGCCGCACCGTGCGCATTAGCTTCGGCCGCTTCACGACGGAGCAGGACGTCGACTTCGCGATCGCGTGTTTCCGCCAGGCGATCGAGCAATGCCGCGCGACCGCCGCGAACGGGTTCTCCGCGTCGCGCCAGATCACGCCGGCCGACCTGAAGGCGATCCGCAATGCCGGCTTCCGCTCGGTCATCTGCAACCGGCCCGACGGCGAAGGCGTCGATCAGCCGGCCTTCGACGAGATTGCCGCCGCAGCCCGCGAACTGGGCCTCGAAGCACGCTACCTGCCGGTCGAGCGCGACCACATCGGCGACGCGGAAGTCGACGCGTTCGGCGCACTGGTCGACACGCTGCAGAAGCCGGTGCTCGCGTATTGCGGAAGCGGCAACCGGGCCGGCATGCTGTGGAATCGTTTGTGCGCCCGGCGCACGGCCCCGGTCTCGGCCTGAACCCGCACACCATCGCGTAACGCGAAGATGCCGCGCTCGGGCGGCGATCGGGCAAGGCCAACGATGAGTTCCGGCACAATGGTTGTCCTGTCCGTCACCCCAGACACGAATGCCCTGCCCGTCACATTTCCGCGCGTGGAAGCGCGCCGACACTGACGCACCTTCCGCCGGCAGCCCGTGCAAGAAGCAGCGTGCCGGCCGGGCCACCGCGCTGCCGCTTGCAGCGAGCATCGCCGCGTGCGACGCCACGCCGGTACCTGACCGGCTCTCGGACGCCGACGCGACCTACGCGATGCAGGAGCGGTTCGGCCTCGGCGGCGTCATGGTATTTCTCGGGTCCTGCATCGGCGCCAAAAACCCGACTTACCCGGGCCAGGCGGCCTGCACCGTTGCAATCCGCTCGAACGGCCACGGGTCGGAGACGCAGGCCGATTTCCACTGGAACGGTAAGAAATGGGTGGCCGAGCCCACCGAGTCGCGGGACCTCCTGCCCTATCCCGATCCCCAGCTCGCCGGGTTAGTAAAGTAAGCGCGGCGTGCATGGTCAGCATTCCCCGCACGACAGCCGCTACTTCGGATACTCCAGTTGCAGCGCGACCCAACCTGATGTCGCGTCGCCGTAGCGTGCCGCGATGTCTCCGAGCACACCGGGAAGCACCGATTCGCCATGGCGGCCGGCCGGCATCGCCACGTGCTCGTGCCGGTCATTCGCCGGCTGCGCCAGCAAGCGCAGCCCGTGCCTCGACTCGATCACGCGCGCGTCTGCCGTCGCGACGACGTCACTGCGCCAGGTCCGCGCCCACGCATCGGCGGTCAACGCAACGGGAAGCTCGTCGAACCCGTTTTCGACCGGGAGTTCGAACGTCTCGTGCCGCCAGAACGCGAGGCGGTTCGTCAACGCCATCGCCACCGCACGCGTGGTCAACGCGTATCGGCTACCGGCGTGAACGTCGCTCCATGCCTGCGCGCCGACGCTCTGCGCCGTCTCGCGTGCCGCTGCCGGCCCGACCAGCGCATTCACCAACGCCAGCGAAGCGGGAATCGACGCCGACACGCCGGTCGTCGTCATGACGTTACCGTCCATCACGTAGCGGCGATCATCAACCCACGTCGTATCGGTAAAGCGGCGACGCAGTCGTTCGCGCGAATACCAGTGGGACGTCGCCGTGCGATGCCGCAGCAAGCCCGCGTTCGCGAGGACTTCGGCACCATCGCAGATCGCCACCATCGTCGCGCCGGCAGCCGCCTGCTTGCGCAGCCAGGCCAGCACCGCCGGCCGGTCGGCACGATGCATCGCAGGCACGATCACGACATCCGCCCCCGCGGGAACAGTAGCGTCAAACCGGTCGAACGCGGTGTCTGCCAGCATGCGCAGCGCGGGCATCAGCTCGACCTCGCCCTCGTCGGCCGACACGGCGACCACGTCGACCGCACCGGACGCCTTCAGAATCGCGTACGGAACGATGAAATCGGTTGTTTCAGTTCCGGCGTTGTCTGCAACGATTGCAACGAGCGGCCGCGTGCGGCCCGACTTTGGCACACTCATCGTCAACGCTTGCGCGACTGGAGGCGTGTCCTCTGCCAGTACCTGCACCGGCCGCCCCGATCCCCAAGCGCCCAGCAGCCCGCACACGAACAACACTGCCCCGCCTGTCTTCCGTACCCGCATCGTCCCCTCGCATCAGTCGATTGCACGTCCGGAAAATTACAAGGATCATGCTTGCGGTCACAAGGACAACTCCACCGCACTTTCCGCCATGTCCCAGTCAACCTGCCCGGCACGCGACATCGTTGTCGTCGGCTTCGAAGGCGTCCAGTCGCTCGATATCACGGGCCCGATGGAAGTGTTCGCGGTCGCGAACCGTTACCTGTCCGACCATGCCGTGCCGTACCGCCTCACACTCGCGACGCAACACGGAAATGACCTCGTCACGCACGCGGGCCTGCGCCTCGCCGGCACGGCCGCGCTCGCGGCACTGCCGGGGCGGATCGACACGATCATCGTTGCCGGCGGCAATGAAGCGGCGCTGCGACACGCCGCGTCGGAAGCCGGCGTGCTGCCGTGGTTGCGCACGCGGATCGCGGACACGCGCCGAATCGCGAGCATCTGCACGGGCGCGTTCGTGCTCGCCGCGGGCGGATGGCTGGACGGCAAGCGCGCGACCACGCACTGGAACCAGTGCGCGACGCTACAGGCGCGCTGCCCCGATGCGCGGATCGAACCGGACGCGATCTACGTGAGCGATCCGCCGTTCCATACATCGGCCGGCGTGACGGCCGGCATCGATCTGTGCCTCGCACTCGTCGAGGCAGACTGCGGTGCACCGACCGCACTTGCGGTCGCGCGCGAACTCGTGCTGTTCATGCACCGTCCCGGCGGACAGGCGCAGTTCAGCGTCGGGCTCGACCTCCAGGCCGGTGCGACACCCCGCATGCGCGCGCTGCTCACCGACATCGCAGACAATCCGGCCGGCGACCTCGGCGTCACTGCACTGGCCGCCCGCATGCACATGAGCGAACGGACGTTTGCGCGCAATTTCCTCAGGGAGACCGGACTGTCGCCTGCGCAGTACGTGCTTGCAGCGCGCGTCGAGCGCGCGAAGGCACTGCTGGAGCGGGCCGACTGGCCGCTTGAACGGATCGCGGAACGTTCGGGATTCGGCAGCGTGGACGCGTTGCAGCGTGCCTTCGCGAAACGCGTCGGCGCCACGCCGCGCGACTATCGCGCGCGCTTCGGACCTCGAAGCGACAAGCGGAAGACGGAATAGGCCGCCCCGATTCATCCCGCGTTCAGGATGAAATGCGGGCGGACTTGCCCTGAAACAGGGCACGCCTCCGGATTTTCACTACGTTGCCGAAATCTGATAGAGCCGGGAGATTTGATTTCATACCGTTCACGCATCGGAATGGAAAGCGATGGCCGTTCGAGCACGGCATCGCGTGCCGCCGACGAATCCCAGGAGCGGGTCGCGGCATGAGGCCCGGGCGGCGATGACGGTCCTGCCACGCAGGACATTCGTGACGGAGCGACTATGGATGCAAGATTCCAGCCTGATTCAGGCACCGACAGTGACGTGAGCCTGCTGCACAAGATGGGCTATGCGCAGGAACTGTCGAGACGTATGAGCGGTTTCTCGAACTTCGCCGTGTCGTTTTCGGTGATCTGCATCCTGTCGGGCGGCATTACCGCGTTCCAGCTCGCGTTTTCCGCCGCCGGCGGCGCATCGATCGGCCTCGGCTGGCCGCTGGGCTCGCTGTTTGCGCTGATCGTCGCCGTGTCGATGTCGCAAATCGCGTCCGCGTTTCCGACGGCCGGCGGCCTCTATCACTGGGGCGCGATCCTCGGCGGGAAGAAATGGGGGTGGATGACCGCGTGGCTCAACCTGATCGGCCTGATCTTCGTGATCGCCGCGATCAATTTCGGCACCTACGATCCGTTCTTCAAGACGCTGATCGCGCCGATGTTCGGCGTCAGTCCGGACAGCCTGACGTGGTGGCATCAAACCGCGTTCATCGCGGTCATCACGATCTCGCAGGCGATCCTGAACGCGCGCGGCATCAAGATCGCGAGCAAGATCACCGACCTGTCGGGCTACCTGATCTTCGTCGTGACGATCGCGCTGGTGGTGTCGCTGCTCTACTACTCGCCCGTCGCGTTCGACGCGCACCGGCTGGTCACCTTCACCAACTTCACCGGCGTCGACGGCGGCGCATGGCCGAAGCAGACGACCCCGATCGCGTTCCTGTCCGGCCTGCTGCTGGTGACCTACACGATCACCGGCTTCGACGCGTCCGCGCATACGTCGGAAGAGACGCACGACGCCGCCAGGAACGTGCCGCGCGGCATCATCGGGTCGGTGTTCTGGTCCGCGGTGTTCGGCTACGTGATGGTGTGCGCGTTCGTACTGGTGATGCCCGACCTGACTGCCAGCATGAAGCAGGGCACCGGCTTCTTCGAAGCGATCCTCGCGCCGATTCCGAAGACGCTGCGGGTGACCCTCGAAATCGCGATGTTCTTCATCAACTACGTGTGCGGGCTCGCGGCGATCATGTCGACGTCGCGGATGATGTATGCATTCGCACGCGACGGCGGGCTGCCGGCGTCGAAGCTGCTGCGCAGCGTGAACCCGGCCCACCGGACACCCGGGCCCGCAATCTGGACGTGTGCGGTGCTCGCGATCGTCGTCACGCTGTATGGCGATGCGTTCTCGGTACTGAGCGCCGGCAGCGCGGTGTTCCTGTTCATCTCGTACGCGATGCCGATCGGCTCCGGGATGCTGGCCGAAGGCCGCTCGTGGACCGACAAGGGCCCGTTCCGGCTGGGGATCTGGTCGAAGCCGTGCGCGCTGCTCGCACTGGTCGGCGCCTGTGTGCTCGCGTATGTCGGCATCCAGCCGCCGAACGAAAAGGTGCTGTACGTGCTGGTCGGCTTCGTCGTGGTGCTGATGGTGATCTGGTACGGCTTCGGCGTGCGCAACACGTTCGCGGGGCCTCCGGTGCTGAAGGACACGCGCAATCTCGACCGCATCCGCGAACTCGAGGCGAACGTCGATCCGTCCGTCTGAAGCGTCTCCAGGCAAACTCAAAAACCGACTCGCCGGCACGATGCCGCGAGTCGGTTTTTTTATGTCGACGGGTCACGACGGGATTCAACCGCCCCGCGACGGTCGACCCTCGCGTCTGTCAGCCGTAGACCGGGAAACGCCTGGTCAGCTCGGCGACCTGTGCGCGCACGCGCTCGATCGTCGCTGCATCTTCCGGGGCTTCGAGCACGTCCGCGATCAGGTTGCCGACGATCTCCGCCTCCTTCACCCCGAAGCCACGCGTCGTCATCGCCGGCGAACCGAGGCGCACGCCGCTCGTCACGAACGGCTTTTCCGGATCGTTCGGGATCGCGTTCTTGTTCACCGTGATGTGCGCCGCGCCCAGCGCCGCTTCCGCTGCCTTGCCCGTGATGTGCTTCGCACGCAGGTCCACCAGCATCACGTGGCTTTCCGTACGGCCCGACACGATCCGCAGACCGCGCTTCACCAGCGTTTCAGCCAGCACGCGTGCGTTCTCGACCACCTTCTCCTGGTACGACTTGAACTCCGGCGACAGCGCTTCCTTGAACGCCACCGCCTTCGCCGCGATCACGTGCATCAGCGGGCCGCCCTGGATCCCCGGGAAGATCGCCGAGTTGATCGGCTTCTCGTATTCCGCCTTCATCAGGATCACGCCGCCGCGCGGGCCGCGCAGGCTCTTGTGCGTCGTCGTCGTCACGAAGTCCGCGTGCGGCACCGGGTTCGGGTACACGCCCGCTGCGATCAGGCCCGCGTAGTGCGCCATGTCCACCATCAGGTACGCGCCCACCGACTTCGCGATCTTCGCCAGACGCTCGAAATCGATCTTCAGCGAGAACGCCGACGCGCCCGCGACGATCAGCTTCGGCTTGTGTTCCTGCGCCATCTGCTCGGCGGCGTCGTAATCGATGTCTTCGTTCTCGTTCAGGCCATAGCTCACCACGTTGAACCACTTGCCCGACATGTTCACCGGCGAGCCGTGCGTCAGGTGACCTCCGTGCGCGAGGCTCATCCCCATGATCGTGTCGCCCGGCTTCAGCATCGCGAAGAACACGCCCTGGTTCGCCTGCGAACCCGAGTTCGGCTGCACGTTCGCCGCTTCCGCGCCGAACAGCTGCTTCACGCGGTCGATCGCCAGTTGCTCGACGACGTCGACGTACTCGCAGCCGCCGTAGTAGCGCTTGCCCGGATACCCTTCCGCGTACTTGTTCGTGAGCTGCGAGCCCTGTGCGGCCATCACGGCCGGGCTCGTGTAGTTTTCCGACGCGATCAGCTCGATGTGATCTTCCTGGCGGCGGTTTTCCTGCTCGATCGCTGCAAAGATTTCGGGATCGACGTTGGCAACGGTGCTGGTGGTGCGATTGAACATGATGATGGACCCAATGAGAGTGATTGACTGACCGCGGGATGCCGGCTGCAGGGTGATTCGGCCTTCGCATTCCAGCAGACGCGCCACCGTTCAGATAGAAGGATTGCGACAATCCGCTAGGACGCACCCCGCGCCGTGCGGACAAAAAAAATCGAAGGTTCGCATCGCTGCGGAACCTTCGACGAGACGGGCCGATCTGCGGCAGGCGTGACGCCCGCCGTTCGGCTTCTTGCGAACCGCCGCGTTCAGACGGCGGAAAAACAGTTGTCGACGAACAGGTGGGTGCCGTTGACGAAACTCGATTCGTCGGACGCGAGGAACAACGCGGCCGCCGCGACTTCCGACGGCTCGCACAACCGGCCCTGCTGAACCGCGATCGCCGCTTCGGTCGCATCGACGCCCATCGCCTGCAGGTCCTTCAGTTCGCGCATCCCGTGCGGGGTGCGGATGAACCCGGGGGCCAGCGCGTTGCACCGGATCCCGCGGTCGCGGTACTCGACCGCGATCGCCCGCGCGAACATGTGGCACGCGCCCTTGGTCGCGTCGTACAGCACTTCGCCCGGCGTCGCGCATACCGCCGAGATCGACGACGTACAGACGATGCTGCCGCGCCCTTTCTCCAGCATCTGCGGCAGCACGGCCTTCGTCATCAGGAACATGCTCTTGACGTTCACGCCCATCAACCAGTCCCATTCGGATTCCTCGATGTCGAGGAACGGTTTGACGATCAGCGTGCCTGCATGATTGAACAGGATGTCCGCGTTGCCGTACTGCTTGCGCGCTGCATCGACCGCCTTCTGGACCTCCGCCTGCTTCGACACGTCGGCGCCGAGGCCGATCGCCTGCAGGCCCGCATCGCGCAACCGCGCGGCGAGCGTTTCGGCCGCATCGCCGTCGCGGTCGACGATCGCCACCTTCGCGCCCTGCGCGGCGAACAGTTCGGACGCCGCGCCGCCGCATCCGCCGGCGCCGCCGCTGACGATGGCGACCTTGCCGGCCAGGCGGCCGTCAATCTTGACATTCATGTGTCGTTCTCCAGTCTGGTTCGTTCGGTATGCTCAGCTGAACAGGGATCGAAGGTGATCGTTGAGGAAGCAGCCTTCGGGGTCCACGCTGCGGCGCAGCGCGCGGAACGCTTCGGCTTTGGGGAACCAGCGATCGACGTCTTCGCGGTTCGTGAAATGCAGCTTGCCCCAGTGCGGACGCGCGTCGTAGTCGCGCAGGATGTCGTCGACGTCCTTCAGGAACGGCCAGTAGTCGACGCCGTTCGGGCCGCCGGAGCATGAAATGGTCACGCTGTCCTGCCGATGGAACGGGCTGATCCAGGCCGGATCGCCCTTCGTGAAGCGGTATTCGACCGGGAAGATGCAGTCGCGGTGTTTCGTGAGGATGAGGTCGCGCACGCGGCGCAGCGCTTCCTTGCCATGTTGCGCGGGCACCGCGTATTCGAGCTCGTGGAAGTTCGGCACGTAGTGGATCGCGTACACCTCCGAGCTGTAGGCGATCTTCTCGTGCTCGCCTTCATGGAACGTGCGTTCGTCGGTGACATCCATCACCTTGATCTCGCACACGTCGTAGTCCTTCTTCGAGTTCGACACCTTCGTGGTGTCGGGCAGGCAGTACAGGTCGCGGCTTGCGGGCGTCGGGCACCAGAAGAAGCCGAAATGCCGGTGCGTCGCCGCCAGCGCGTCGTACTGCTCCATCAACGCTTCGAAGTCCTCGCGCCACACGCGGTCGTGCAGCCAGAACGCATCGGTCACCTGCAGCGTCATCTCCGACACCACGCCGAACATGCCGATATTCACCTGCGTCGCATGAAGCAGATCGAGGTCCTTCCCGTCGCTCACTTCCATGATCGAGCCGTCCGGGCGCACGATGCGCATCCCGACGACCTGCGACGACAGGTTGCTCAGCGTCGTCCCCGTGCCGTGCGTGCCGGTGGCGAGCGCACCGGCGATCGCCTGCGAATCGATGTCGCCCTGGTTGACGAGCGACAGGCCGGCCTCCTTGAGGTGGCGCGTCACCGCATTCAGCTTGGTGCCGGCCTTCACAGTCACGCGCTTGCGCGCCTGATCGACATCGACGATGCCCTGGTAATCCTGCAGCGACAGCAGCAAGCCGCTCGTGGCCACGACAGGCGTGAACGAGTGGCCCGACCCCGAGCAGCGCACCTGCTTGCCCTGGCGCGTCGCGGTGCGCACCAGCTCCGCAATCTCGGCCTCGCTGGTCGGCGATGCCAGGTGCGCGGCCACGCACGACTGGTTGCCGACCCAGTTTCTCCAGAATCCGCCACGGGGAAGTTCCATCGACGTCGCTCCAGCGTTGGTTTTGTGCCAAAGGTAGGGCGTCGACAGGCTTTTCACTATCGGATTTCGGCAAGCAAGGGTATTTACGAGCATGTGCCGGTTGCGGCCTTTTTGACCGGCCGGGCGAGCGGCTACAATGAATCGATCCGGCCCGCCCCTTCCCGCCCCCGATGACGCCGCCTGCCCACCCGAGCGATTTCTCCGGCGACCCGCTGTTTGCGCGCACGGTCGCGTTCTGCGCGTTCACCGACGTGGAGGAACAGGCGCGGTCGTTCGACGGCTGGAACATGAACTACACGCAGATCTCCGGCGGGCTGTTTCATGGCTCGTCGTCGATCATGTCGCTGGGCGGCATCAAGCTGCTCGTCGAAGACCTCGACAAGGTCATCCTGCAGCAAGGCGCGGTGCCGTCGGAGCGGATCGCCGTGGCCGTGCCGCTGGAACTGGAAGGCCACGCGCGGCTGTGCGGCGAGAAGAGCGGGCGCGACAGCCTGCACGTGTTCTCGAGCCAGCCGCAATTCGAGTTCTATTCGCCCGACCGGCACGTGCTCGTGAATATCGAGATCGAGCCCGGGAAGCTGTCGACGGAAGCGATGCGCACGGTGGCCGCGTCGCTGCGCGCGCAAACCCATTCGCCGGTGATCCCGATGGCGACCGCGATGGCCGACCATCTGCGCGACCTGCTGCGCCAGACGCTGGCCGCCGCGGCGAAATGCCTGCGCATCGACGACGTGGCGACGCAGGAGAGGATCGAACTGCTCGAGCGCACCGTGCTGTATGCGATCTCGGAAGCGATGACGGCCGCCACGCCGGAGGCTGGCGCGCAGGCCGCGCGCCCGACGAAATACTGGTCGCTGGTCAACGCGGTGCAGGAACGGCTCCAGGACGCGTCGACCTGCCCGCTGTCGATCGCCGAACTGTGCGTGCAGCTCGGCATCAGCCGGCGTACCGCGCAGTACGCGTTCCACGATACGTTGAACCTCAACCCGATTGCGTATCTGCGTGCCGTGCGGCTGAATCACGTGCGCCGCGAACTGCGGCTCGGCGATTCCGTGACGTCCGCCGCCACCAAGTGGGGCTTCTGGCACCTGAGCAGCTTCGCGCAGGACTATCGCGCGATGTTCGGCGAGTTGCCGTCGGCCACGGCGAAACGCTACGCCGCGCACCGGGCCGGCTAGGGCCCGCTCACGATCCGGTGGCCGATGCGACGGATATCGCACCGGCCACCGCGCTGCCTGCTACGTCACTCGTCCTGCTGTTCCTGCTGCGCCTGCACCTGCCGCTGCTGGATGAACTGCCGTACGTCGCTCATCGTCACGCGTCCGGTGTGCTTCGCATCGATCTCGTCGAAGTGCTTCGACACGAAACCGAGCCCGCTGCTCTGCGCCTGCGCCTTCGTCACGGCCGCGCCGTTGCTCAGCACGGTATTGCCGCCGAGCCGTGCGTCGACGCGCTGCTGCGCCTGCTGCTGCAGCGCCGCGCCGGTCGACGGCAACACCGGCGCCGCCCGCGTGGCCGGAAAGAACGGACCGTCGACACCGCGCCCGCCGTGCGGCAGCTTCACCGGCGCCACCGACTGCGGCGGCAACGCGTAGGCACTGCTCATCACGGCTCCGAGCACGATCAACGGGGACATACGCCGCATCAATTTGATTAGGGACATGATCACTCGCATTCAATGGATGAATAGAGGGTTCCTTTGACAAGGAGTCCGTCGCTTAAGGGGCCGCCGCCAGCGTCGTCGCGGCCGTCGCACCCGGGACGCTGCCGGTCGGCACGCTGGGCGGGTTTTCATCCGGCCACGGCGGCGGCAGCGTGTGCAGCGTCAGCGCCGTCGGAATCCGCGCGCCCTTGTAGAACGTCTTCAGGTCCCGCTTCATCTCCGGCCGGGCGACGTCGTCCAGGTAGATCATGTGGCCGCCCTGGAAGAAGTTCACCTGCAGCTTCGGATTCAGGCCCTTCACCGTCTGCAGCCGCGCGAGTTGCTTCTCGGTGTTGAAGAACGGCGTCGCGAGATCGTGATAGCCGTTCTCCGCGAGCACGCGAAGCTTCGGGTTCAGCTGCAGCGCACCGAGCAGATCGGGGATCGTGTCGGGCATCGGCTGGCCGTCGTGCGAGAAGTCCCAGACGCCGATGATGTTGTCGTTCAGCGGCAGGTACGTCGCGTTCGGGGCGGTATAGCCGAGGTAATCCGGCATCTGCGTCGCGAGCGCGTTCGTGAACGGCTGCGAAATCAGGATGTCGGACGGATCGCCGTCGTTCTGCAGCCGCGGATCGGAGTTCGGCAACGACACGCGTCCGTCATACCGGCCGATCGTCGTGCCGGGCAGCAGGCTCGTGCCGAACGGATTCGCGTTGAAGTAGCCGCGCAGCGCCTGTTGCGTCAGGCTCGACGGGATCGACCACAGCTTCAGCGTCGCATCGCTCGGGAACACCGGCGTGCCGAGCGCATCCGGAATGCCGAGCTGGCTCAACACCCACGACTGCGAGTACTTCTGCAGCTGGTTGTAGATCAGCGTCGTGAACAGTTCCGTCTGCAGTGCGTACAACCCCGGGTTCACCGGTGCCGGCGAGACCTGGTTGAAGTACGCCGCGACCGCCGCGTAGCCGGGCAGATAGCCGGCCACCGTATCGGTTTCGAGCAGCAGCCCTTCCGTCGACTGCGTGATCGCCACCGCCTCCACCGCATCCGCGAAGTAGTTCAGGATCGCCGACTGCAGCACGATGCCCGTCAGGTGCACGCCGGCCGATTCGAGCGCGAGCGCCAGCATGTCGGTACGCGGCGTGCCGTACGATTCGCCGTACAGGTAGATCGGCGACGTGCTGCGGCTGTTGACGTTCAGGTAGCGCTGGATGAAGTCGCGCATGATGTTCACGTCCGCATCCGAACCCCAGTACTTCTGGTTGGTGTTCGGCAACACGGCTTCCGACAGCCCCGTTCCGGGCGGGTCGATGAACACGAGGTCGGTGGTGTCGATCAGGCTGTCCGCGTTGTCGACGAGCGGATAGTTCGGCCAGTTGGTGCCGAACAGCGGATCGGGCGTAGCGACCCGCGTCGGCGCGAACGAGCCGAGCCGCAGCCAGATCGACGACGAGCCGGGGCCGCCGTTATAGACGAACGTGACAGGGCGCGGCTTGCCGTTCTTGCTCGGCGCGGTGTACGCGACATACGACATCGACGCTTCCGCATTGCCGTTCGCATCCTGCGCGGTCAGGTGGCCGGTGGTCGTCGTGTAGTTGACCGTCGTGCCGCCGCCCTTCCACTGGTAATGCATGACGGCCGCTTTCTCGGAGACCTGCGACGCGGCGAGGCCGTCGGTCGCATTCATCGAGTACGCAACCTGGTCGACGTAAGGCTGGTTGGCCGCCGGCGCCTGGTTGCCGGCCGCTTGCGCGCTGGCTTGCTGGCTGGCCGTGGCCTGCGCGAGGCTCGACGCGCCGACGGACGACGAATCGTCGCCGCCGCACGCCGCGAGCGCCAGTGTCATGACGGTCAATGCACCTAGCCCGGCCAGCCGGCCGTGACAAACACGGCGGCTGCCGGTACTGCTCCTGTCTGGTTTCATCTCTTTCCTTGTGGCTGGTTCAGATACCACTTCACAAAGGCCGCCAACGCCCGCGAAACGCGCAGGCCTACCCGCCACTCGCGTTGCACGGTCGGCAGTCGGCGGTTGGGGATGGGACTTCTCAGAGACTGAACTTGATACAGACACAGCAAACTGCTGGCGAGAATGGTGCTCGGACGCGCCCCCTGCAGTTTGGACAACTTTTATATGACCAAAATTTACGACATGACAAAAATAGGCGGTGCTGCGCCGCGTTGTCAAAGATCATTCCGATATTAAAAATCCCGCAATGATGCGAAGGGCCGCCAGTGTCTGGCATTTGAAAGAAAACGGGATTATTCGTGCAAGGTGCGCTTTATCCGCAATGCGGCGCCAAATATTTTACTTTTCTCGCACAACACGCAAGCCTTTGCCGTATTGGCACTACGCATCGAAAGCCTTCAGATCGACAGGATTTTTCTTTCATTTTTATTATCCATAATCGATTAAGACTGGATAGCGACATTCACCCGTCACTTCAGGATTCGATTCACTTCGGCCTTTCTTCAATTGCGATGCCGATGCGCATCGCGTCATCCACAAAATACCGATTTCGTTAATTCAATCCGGTATCGGCGGCATTATTTACCCGATATCCGGCCGGCATTTCCGGGCGGGCCGACGACGTGCGGCGGGGCCGCACGTCGTCAGTGACGGCACGTCAGCCCGCGATTACTTCCCGCCGCCCGGCAGCGCGATATCGATCAGCACCGGATCGTGATCCGACGAACGATACGCATCCGGCGCGTAGAACGTCTTCTGCTGTTCGGCCGACTTGTACGCGAGCGTGTACTGCAGCGCGAGCGGCTCGTCCGCGTTGATGTGCCATTCGTGCACGGCCTTCACGTGCGACGCGAGCGGCAGCGTCGCGAGCGCGTGATCGAGATAGCCGGCTTCGCCGTTGTACACGTAGCTGTACGCATTTGCGCCGATCCAGCGCGCGACGAGGTTGCGGTAGCCGCGCGATTCGAGCGTGCGGATCGGGTCTTCGTACGTGTAGCTGTTGAAGTCGCCGATCAGCAGCACGCCCTGGCCCGCGACACCCGTCGGGTTGCCTGCGAGCCAGTCGGCCACCTTCGCCGCCGCACGCGTGCGCGTCGGGTTCCAGCAGCCCTGGCCGTCGCCCTGGTCGAGATCGTCGTTCGTGGCGTCCGGGCAGTTCTTCGACTTCAGGTGGTTCACGGCCACCGTCAGCGACTGCTTGTTGCCGTTGATCAGCCGGAACGACTGTGCGAGCGGCTGGCGGTTCTTGTCGTCGATCGCGAGCGTCGCCGTGCGGCCGACCGGTTCGACCTTGCGGCTGTCGTAGATCATCGCGACCGCGATCGCATCGCCACCGAGGCGCGACACGCCCGGATCGACCACGCGCCAGTTGTTGCCGAGTTTCGCCGCGAGCTGGCGCACCGCGCCCAGTTCGCCGTAGCCGTTGTTCTGGACTTCCATCAGGCCGATCACGTCGGCGTCGAGCGCCTTCAGCGCGCCGACGATCTTCGCTTCCTGACGCTGGAATTCCTGGTAGTTCTTCGCGCCGCGGTTGTTCGGATCGTCGAAGCCGCCGCCGAGACCGTTGCCGTTGAAGTAGTTCAGCACGTTGAACGACGCGACGCGCAGGTTCGACTTCGGATCGCGTGCCGGCGCGTTCGTGCGCGGGTTCGGACGCGTGTCGAACGCCGGTACGGCCGCGCCGGGCAGCGGCTGCACGCGCCATGCGCCGTAACGCACCTCGAGCACGCCTTCGACGTCGCGCACGGTGTAGCCCGCACGCAGCGTGTTCGCGGCCGACAGGCCCGGCGCCGGGTACGGCACGGTTGCCGGGTTCTGCTTGTTCGAGCCGTCGTCGAGGATCAGGCGGTTGCGTGCGTTCGCGTCGATCTGCGTCTGCGCCTGGGCGGGCGGCACGACGCTCGTCGGCGTGCGCAGGCGGCCGTTGCTGAGCATCACGCTGCCGTAGCGGCCGAGCTCGTAGTTGTCGGTCACGTTCAGCGTCTGCGGCAGGCGCACGAGCATCCCTTCGTACGCGGCGAACGTGCTCGGGCTGTCGACCGGCAGCGTGAGCGTCGCGGGCGTGACGGTCTGGCCGTTCGCGCACACCGCGATCGCGCCCGACAGCGTCAGTTGCGTCTGCCCGTATTTCTCCTCGACCTTGCCCGTCACGTGCACGAGATCGCCGGCCTTCGCGCGCGCTTTCGGCGCATAGACGAACAGGCCTTCGGACACGCCCGGCTGGTTGCGGCGTTGCGCGTCGGCCTGCTGGACGAAGAAGCCGCCGAAGCCGTCCGTGCCGCCGAAATCGGCGGTGACGACGGCTTCGATCGACACGTTCTGGCCGGCGAGCGGCGACGGCGCGCCAGGCCCCTGGATATCGGCGATCGGCGTCGTGCTGCCGCCGCAGTTCGGGCTGACGGGGGCGGCCGTGGCGGCGAAGACCGGCGCGGCGAGCGTCGGGAGCAGCAATAGCGGGGTAAACAGGCGGATTGTCGAGCGCATGACAGGGAATCCCGGTTGTGAGGGTGGCGAAAGCTTAGCGGCGCTCAATGACAGTTTTTGGTAATCGAAAGACAGGTCGATGTAATTGTCGTTATCACGCTGCGATCGCCACCGATCGCCCGTTCGGGCCTGAAAATGCGGGGAAATCGTCTGATGAAAAACGTCTTCGTGCCCGCGACGATTGCCCCGCGTGCCTGTGCGCATGGCCCGCCGCGCTACACCGTCCCCGGCAACGCACTCGACACGAGCACGGCCGCGACCATCAGCACGCCACCGAGCACGACCGCCTCGATCCGCAACACTGCGCCGAACCGTTTCAACGAACGGGCCGGCATCGCGGCGACCGGATCCTTCAGCGCGGCCAACAGCTTCGGCATCCCGAAGAAGCGGTTGTGCCCGCCGAGCGCCGCCGCGATCAGCACCAGCGCGAACTTCAGCAGCAGGATCTGCCCGTACGTCGACGCGAGCAGGTTGGCGGGCGTGGCGACGCCGCGCCAGCCGTTGTACGCGCCGGTCGCGAACAGCACGATCAGCGCATACGTCGATGCATCGGACAGCGACTGCACGAACGATGCGCCCGCCGTGCGTTCGCTCGCGGGCATGCCGGCGAGCCGCGGCATCACGCCGAACGCCGTCACGAGCACGAGCCCGACCCACGCGCTGATCGCCAGCAGATGCAGCCAGTCGATCCACACCGGCACGCTGAACCAGCCTGCGTCCACCGGATGCCCGCCGTTGCTGCGCGCCAGCGCGACGCAGGCGAGCGCAGCCCACATCGCGAACGGAACCCGCGTGTCGTCCGCGCGCCTGACGCACGACAGCAGCACGACGACGAGCATGAACACGGCGCCGGCCAGCCAGGCATGACCGAACCCCGTGCCCGCGAGCATCGCGCAAACGGCCGGCCCCGCGTCGAGCAACGACACTTCGCTCATCAGTGCGCAGTGCGCCCAGAACGCGGTGATGCTGGCGAGCAGCGACACGACCGACGCGATGCGCAGCGTCGCGACGAGCCGCCGCCCGACGCCGTGCTGCCATGCCGACGCGCCGCGCGCGAGCCAGTGGCTGCCGAGCAGCGCACCGACGACGACGGCGAACCCGGCGTTCTGGAGCGCCACCGCCACGAGCCG
Source organism: Burkholderia cepacia complex sp. TUM26381 (assembly GCF_057439935.1). Classification (NCBI taxonomy): domain Bacteria; kingdom Pseudomonadati; phylum Pseudomonadota; class Betaproteobacteria; order Burkholderiales; family Burkholderiaceae; genus Burkholderia; species Burkholderia cepacia complex sp. TUM26381. Next base: position 2,996,033 of record NZ_CM172007.1, read on the forward strand.
CAGCAGGCCGACGATGCCGTCGTTCATCCCTTCACCCTGAAGGTATAGGTGCCCTTCGTGCGGTGCGCATCGGCCGTCATCGCAGCCCATTGCACCGTGTACGCACCGGGCGCGAGCTTCGGCATCGCGACCGTCATCACGCGCGGGTTCGATGCATCGACCTGCGCCTTGTCCTGCGTGACGGCGTTGCCGCTCGCGTCCGACACCTTCACCGAACTGAATGCCGGTTCGAGGTCTTCGTTGAAGGTGAGCCGCACGGCGTCGGGCGCCACGTCGACCGTGCTGCCCGTCGCCGGTGCGGCGCTTTCCAGCTTGCCGTGTGCCGACGCCGCGATCGGCACGGCCGCAACGAGTGCGGCCGCCGCAACGATCGCGGCCAACCGTCCGGGATTCGTGATCTTCATGTTCGCGCTCCGCGTCACGGCTTCTTCAGTTCGACGACCGTCAGCGCGCCATTCACGTCCTCGGCGACGAAGTCGATCTTGTCGCCGGCCTTGACCTGCGACAGCATCGCCGGGTCCTTCACCTTGAACGCCATCGTCATCCCGTCCATCCCGAGGTTCTCCAGCGGGCCGTGCTTGATCGTCAGCTTGCCGGCGGCCGTATCGACCTTGCGGATTTCACCGTGCGACATGCGCTGCGCCGCGTCGGCGCCCTGCTTCGCGGCGCCGCTCATGTCCATGCCGGTCATGTCGCCGGCTGCGTACGACGCGGCGGAAAACGCCAGCGCGCAACCCGTTGCCATCAAAACCAGTCCCTTCTTCATCGTGAAGACTCCCATGTGAGTGAATGAAACCCGGCGGCCGCATCGGTACGGCCACCGCGTGCTGCTGCTCAACCGTCCGGCAATTCGCCGGTGTATTCGTAGGCGACGGTGCCCTTCGGATGCCGGAACCAGCCCGGATCGCGATAGTCGTTGCGGCCGAGCCCCTGCCGCACCTTGCAGACCGTGAACATGCCGCCCATCTCCAGCGGCCCGAACGGGCCGGTGCCCGTCATCATCGGCAGCGTGTTGTCCGGCAGCGGCATCTCCATCCCGCCCATCGCGCCGCCCGTGCTGCCCATCGCCATGTAGTCGGGCACGAGCTTGCCGATGCGCTTCGCGAGATCCTGCTGCGGCACGCCGATCAGGTTCGGCACCTGGTGGCCCATCGCATTCATCGTGTGGTGCGACTTGTGGCAGTGGAACGCCCAGTCGCCCGGACGATCGGCGGTGAACTCGATCGCGCGCATCTGCCCCACCGCGACATCGGCCGTCACCTCCGGCCAGCGCGCCGCCGGCGGAATCCAGCCACCATCGGTGCCCGCGACTTCGAAGCTGTAGCCGTGCAGGTGGATCGGATGGTTCGTCATCGTCAGGTTGCCGAAACGAATCCGCACGCGGTCGCCGGCGCGCACCGGCAGCGGATCGATGCCCGGGAACACGCGCGAATTGAACGTCCACATGTTGAAGTCGGTCATCTCGTTCACGCGCGGCGTGTAGCTGCCCGGGTCGATGTCGTACGCGGCGAGCAGGAACACGAAGTCGCGATCGACCGGCATCGTGCCGCGATCCTTCGGATGCACGATGAACATGCCCATCATCCCCATCGCCATCTGCACCATCTCGTCGGCGTGCGGGTGATACATGAACGTGCCGTGCGATTCGAGCTGGAACTCGTAGACGAAGGTCTTGCCGGGCGGAATGTGCGGCTGCGTGAGACCGCCCACGCCGTCCATCCCGTTCGGCAGCCGCAACCCGTGCCAGTGGATCGTCGTGTGCTCGGGCAGCCGGTTGGTCACGAAGATGCGGACCTTGTCGCCTTCGACGGCCTCGATCGTCGGGCCCGGCGACTGGCCGTTGTAGCCCCACAGGTTCGCGTTCATGCCGGGCGCCATCTCGCGCACGACGGGTTCGGCCGTCAGGTGGAATTCCTTCCAGCCGTTCTTCATCCGCCACGGCAGCGACCAGCCGTTCAGCGTCGCGACGGGCGTGTACGGGCGGCCGTTCGGCGGCACGAGCGGCGGCTGCGTGCCGGTTTTCGCCATCGAGGGCGCTTCGGGCAGCGACGCGGCGCCGGCCTTGCTGACCATCGCCGCACCGAGCAGCGCGGCGCCCGAGCCGCTGAGAAATTGTCGACGGGACACCATGTCAATGACCTTCCGGATGCGTTTGCGTCGCGGGCGCCGGTTGCGCCGCGGGGGTGGAAGCCGGCTGCGGAGCAGCGTCGGCCCTGGATGGGGATTCGGGTGCCGAGGCGGTGTCATTCGTCGCGCGCGGCGCGGCGCCCGATGACGGCAGCCGGCCGCCGACGGCCATCTGCAGATCGGTTTCGGCGAGCCAGTAGTCCTTCAGCGCATCGATGTAGCCGTTGACCGCGCCGACCTGTTCGCGCGCATCGGTCAGCAGCTCGAACACGCTCGCCAGCATCCCGTTGTAGCGCAGCAGCAGTTCGTCGGAGATCGTCTTGCGCAGCGGCACGACTTCATCGCGATAGTGCGTCGCGACGTCGTAGCTCGTCACATACGCCGCGTACGATTCGCGCACTTCCGAGCGCGCGTCGATCGCCGTCTTCGCGAGCCGGTTCGCCGACTGCATGTAGATGGCCTCGGCGCGCGCGACCTTCGCGCCGCCCCAGTCGAACAGCGGAATCTCCACGCTGATCTCGTAGCCGTGCTCGTGGCCCTTGCCGGTCTCGTAGTTGTTCACGTAGCCGAGCTCGACCGCGTTGACGAAGCGTGTCGCCTTGCTCAGGCCGAGCGACGATGCGACGCCCTGCGTCTGCAGCTTCGCGGCCTGGATGTCGAAGCGGTTGCTCATCGCGAAGCGTTCGAGACCGGGCAGGTCCGGGCGCGCTTTTGGCAGGTCGGGCAAGCGCTCGGGCAACGCGTACTGCGTGCGCTCGCCCCACAGCCCCAGCGCGCGCGTCAGCTTCTCGCGCGCGGCCACGGCCTGTTGGCGCGCCTTAGCGTGCTGCGCGGCCGCGTCGGCATGGAACGCCTGTTCGCGTGCGTAATCGAGGCGGCTGAAGTTGCCGGCCTGCCGCATGCGCTGCGCGAGTTCGGCGGCAGCGCTCGCGGCGTCACGTACCTGTTGCGCGTAGTTCGCGGCCTGTTCGGCGGCGACGGCCTCGACATACGCGCGGCGCGCATCGGCCGCCACCTTCAGCATCGCGTCGGCCGTTTCCAGCTTGGTTTGCTCGAAGCGGCGGCGTTCGATATTCGTTGCGAGCGGCATCGTCAGCAGCGCGAACACGTTCGCCGAGAACGTGCGGCCAAGCGTCAGCTCGCCATCGCCGGCGCGCGTGCGGCTGAACGCGAAGCGCGGGTTCGGCAGCCGGCCGGCCTGCACGAGGTCGGCCTCCGACAACCCGAGTTCGGCATACGACGCCTGCAGGCCGCGGTTGTTCAGCAGCGCGACCTGCACCGCGTCGTCCATCGACAGCGGTTTCGCAAGCAGTTCCCTGGTTCGCTTGTCGACGGCTTCGCGATCGGCGTCGGTCCTGACGACCACCGCGTCTTTCCCGATGCGTTCCGATGCGGCGGACGACACGGCATCGAATCCGCCGTCCTTCGAAAACGTCGTGCAGCCCGCGAGGAACGCCAGCGCGACCGCGGCCGCGCCGATCCTCGGCGATATCGCCAGGTTCGTCATTGCGCGGCCCCTCCGTGTGTTGCATGGGCGCCGCCGTTGCGCGGCGGCGTGCCGGGCTTCGCGGGCCGCGCCGTCACGTCCCGGTTCAGTTGTTTCCAGCCCGGGCCTTCGTCGTCGCGATACGGCCGGTAGCCATCGAATGCGGACGTCACGGTGACATCCGGCACCGCCGCGGCGGCGTCCGCCGGATCGGGCAGCGGGGTTTGCGCAGGCGCGAGCGACGGCACGAAGGCCGCCGCGCTCAACAGCGCCGCAGTGATCAGTCGCATGAAAAGGTCTCGTCTTGAGTCGTCCGGCGGATTCGATATCGCCGCCGGCGCGGATTGCAGATCGCGGCCGGTCGGGCCGCGGGCCGTGTCTAGACGAGAAGCCGGCGCGGTGGCCTGTCGATGCCGCCAGTCAGGAACGACACAACGACTGGCGTCGGAGCGAAAGAGGCGATCGCGATACCGATACCCGACGCAACGGACACCGCAGGGAGATCCGCCATGCCGGTGCCGAAGCAGCACGACCCGCACGCCGGGCACGGCTGTGCATGTCGCGCATGATCGACGTGCTCATGCTGATGCCCATGCTGGCCACCGTGCGCACCCGGCATCGCATGCTGCGCGGCCGAATCATCGGCGCGTGCCGCGCCTTCCGCGTGCGGCGTAGCCACGACCGCACCAGCGCCCGCGCATGCCATCGACACGGCCGCGAACGACTGGATCGGCAGGCTCAGCGCCAGCAGCACGACGAGGACGAATTTGCGCCAGTACGACATGGATGCGGAATCAGGCAGGCAATGACCGGATGGGCCGGCACGGCGCCGCAATGGCGCGCTCCGGAGACACGACGGCCGCAGCTTATCGCCGGCGCGGTGACGACGACATGGCCGAAACATGACCGGATTTTCATGAAACGCGGGCTACGCAGCGTGCGCGCTCCGTGACAATCCCGTCATCCGGCGGTCATCCTTCGCGCACGCGCGGCGCCGTAAGCTCAGGCGTTACACTGACCGGCTGGAATCACGGACAGCCTGCCTTACCATGCGGATACTGATAGTCGAAGACGAACCCAAGATGGCCTCGTACCTCCGGAAGGGGCTGATGGAGGCGAGCTACACGGTCGACATCGCGGAAAACGGCAAGGACGGGCTGTTCCTCGCGCTGCACGAGGATTTCGACCTCGTCGTGCTCGACGTGATGCTGCCGGAGCTGGACGGTTTCGAGGTACTCAAGCGGCTGCGCGCGCAGAAGCAGACACCCGTGCTGCTGCTCACGGCGCGCGAGGCGATCGAGGACAAGGTCGCCGGGCTCGAACTCGGCGCCGACGATTACCTGCTCAAGCCGTTCGCGTATGCCGAATTCCTCGCGCGCATCCGCTCGCTGCTGCTGCGCGCGCCGCGCAACGTGCGCGAGCTCCTGCAGGTTGCCGATCTCGAGGTCGACCTGCTCAAGCGCCGCGTGCGGCGCGCCGACACCCGCATCGACCTGACCGCGCAGGAATTCTCACTGCTGCAGTTGCTCGCGGAACGCGAAGGCGAAGTGCTGACGCGCACGTTCATCACGTCGCAGATCTGGGACATGAATTTCGACAGCGACACGAATGTCGTCGATGCGGCGATCAAGCGCCTGCGCGCGAAGATCGACAACGCGTACGAGAAGAAGCTGATCCACACGATCCGCGGGATGGGCTACGTGCTCGAGGATCGCTCGTGACCGCGAGCCCGGCGTCGTATTCGCTGCTGCGGCGCCTGACGGTCGCGTTCGCCGTCGTCGCCGCGCTCGTGTTCGCGCTGACCGGCGCGTATCTGTACCGTTCGCTGTCCGCAGAACTCACGCGGCGCGACGACATCGAGATCTCCGGCAAGCTCAACCAGTTCCTGCAACTCTCGCATGCCAGCGGATCGACGGCCGCGCTGCGCGCCGATCCGGCCGTGTTTCATGAAGTGCTGCTGTCGCACCCGGGCGTCTATCTCGGCATCTACGACGCGCAGAACCACCCGCTCGTCGAGCATTCCGACGAGGCCGGCAACACGCTCGCTTCCGTCATCGCGGCATCGCATCCGGCCGGTGGCAGCGCCGGCCCGTTCACCTGCTCGCCATCCGGCATCGGCACGTCGCGCTGCGTGTACGCCCGCGAAACGCTGCCGTCCGGCGAAGCGATCCAGGTCGCGCTCGCGCGCACGGCGACCGACCGGCATTCGCTGCTCGAAAGCTATCGTGTCGACATCTGGCTCGCGGCGGCCGTCGGCGCGCTGCTGGTCGGCGCACTCGGCTATGCGGTCGCGTCGCGCGGCCTGCGCCCGGTCGAGAGCCTCGGCCGGCAGACGTCGCGCATCGAGGCGCACAACCTGAACGCGCGCCTCGACGCGCGCGGCGGCCCCGTCGAGCTGCGTGAACTCGCGACGTCGGTCAACCGCATGCTCGACCGCCTCGAACGCGCGTTCGTGCGGCTGTCGCAGTTCTCGTCCGATCTCGCCCACGACATGCGCATGCCGCTCGCGAACGTGATCAGCTCGTCGCAGATTACGCTGTCGCGTGCGCGCTCGACCGAGGAATACGAAGCGCTGATCGATTCGAACATCGAGGAATGCGAACGGCTGCAGCGGATGATCGAGAACATGCTGTTTCTCGCGCGCACCGACAATGCGCGGCAGCACCTGAAGGCCACCGCGCTCGACGCGGGCAGCGAACTGCGCCGGCTCGCGTCGTATTTCCAGGCGCTGGCCGACGAAGCGGGCGTGCGCATCGACGTGCAGGGCGAAGCGCCGGTCATCGCCGACGCAACGCTGTTCCGGCGCGCTGTGAGCAACCTCGCGTCGAATGCGCTCGAACACGCGGAAGCCGCGTCGACGATCGAGCTGGCCGTTTCGACGCAAGGGAATTTCGCAGTCGTCGAAGTGACGAATCGCGGCGTCGCGATTCCGCCCGAACAGGTCGAGCGGATCTTCGAACGCTTCTACCGCATCGATTCGTCGCGGCACGGCGCGGCCCGCAATGCGGGGCTGGGGCTCGCGATCGTGAAGTCGATCATGGAACTGCATCGCGGCAAGGTCGAAGTCGCGAGCCGCGACGGGCGCACGACGTTCGCGCTCTACTTTCCGCGCAGCGTGGAAGGGCAATCCGGTTAGCGATTCTCATTCACGACGTTCACGTGACGTCACCCCATGCCGATTGCTTTCCGATGCGGCAAGCGTGCCCGCCATGCACGCGCCTTTCCTCATCCGATGCAGGGATATGCACACGCAAGCTTGCCGAAAGCAATCGGCTCGGCTAGACTGCCCTTCGTCTTTGGGGAGTAGCCTGCTTTCCGTCCCCCGGAAAGCGAACGCGTCAACACACTCGGCCTGCGGCCGTGGCGCGTTCAGCCGGATCGGCTTGGCGAGACCATAGGCGCATCGCGTCGTTCCTGGTCGGACGTCGGCGGATGCGCCATGGTTCGTCAGCGTCCGACCACGGAGTCCCCATGTTCCCCGCAACCTTCTCCCCGCGCTCCCCCGCCCGTTACGCACGTGCCTGCGGAGGTGCCGCATGACCTTCATGTTCCTCGAACTGGCGTTCATGCTGATCGTCATCCTCATCGCGGCCGAGGTCTTTACCAATGCGCTCGAACATCTCGGCGAACGCCTGAAGATTTCCGAAGGCGTTACCGGTTCGCTGTTCGCGGCCGTCGGCACCGCGCTGCCCGAAACGATGGTGCCGCTGCTCGCACTGGCCGGCGGCACCGCGAACCAGGCCGTCAACGAGGAAATCGGCGTCGGCGCGATTCTCGGCGCGCCGCTGATGCTCGCGACGCTCACCACGTTCCTGATGACGCTCGCCGTGATCCGCTCGCGCGGGCTGCGCGGCACGATCGCACCGGAGCGCACGGGCTTCGTGCGTGACATGAACTACTTCCTCGCAGCCTTTTCGCTGGCCACCGCCGCGATGTTCGTCCCGCATCACAACTGGGCCGTGCGGGCACTGCTCGCCGCGATGCTGGTCGGCATCTACGTGATGTACGTCGTGATGACGTTCCGCGCATCGACCCAGCTCGTCGATGCCGGGCACGGCACCGAAGCGCCGCATGCGATGTTCCTGTCGCGTCTCGGCCTGCCGACCAACCTGGCGACGATCGCGCTGCAGTTGCTGATCGGCCTCGCGTTGCTGATCGCCGGTGCGAAGGGCTTCATTCACGGCGTGGAAGGCGTGTCGCACGTGCTCGGCATCTCGGCGCTGCTGCTGTCGCTGATCATCGTGCCGATCGCGACGGAGTTGCCGGAGAAGGTCAACAGCGTGCTGTGGATCCGGCGCAAGAAGGACACGCTCGCGTTCGGCAACATCACCGGCGCGATGGTGTTCCAGGGCACGCTGCTGCCGGCAATCGGCATCATGCTGACGCCGTGGGAGCCGCGCCCCGAAGTGCTGACCGGCGTGATCATCACGCTCGCGGCGGCCGCGTGGCTGCGCTTCAATGCGCGCACGCGCGGGCTCGCGATCTGGGCGCTGCTCGCGAACGGCGCGGGTTATGCGGGGTATCTGGTCCTGACGCTGACGCGTTGATGCTGATGCCCTGACGCCAGGAACGGGCGCGCCGGCCGACGGACACGTCGGCGCGGCGCGCTTCGCTGCGCGGGACGCAGGCGGCAACAACGCCCGCTCCGGACGATCAGGAGCCCTTGACGAGCTTGACGATCGTCAGCGTGCCATCGACCTTCTCGATCCGCACCTTGACCTTGTCGCCCGCATGCGCATGCGCGAGCATCGCCGCATCCTTCGCCTTGAACGCCATCGTCATCGCCGGCATCCCGACGTTTTCAAGCGCGCCGTGCTTCAGCGTGATCTTGCCGCTCGCGGCATCGACCTTCTTCACTTCGGCATCGGTCAGCGCGGCATTCGACTCGGCCGCACCGTCCGACGACATCGTCATGCCCGACATGTCCATGCCCGACATCTCGCCGGCGGCAAACGCCGGTACGGCGACAGCGCCGAGCGCGACGACGGCGGTTGCGGTAGCGGTGGCGATCAATCGATTCATCTTCATCGTAATTCTCCAGTTGGGGTGGATGGCACGTTCGTGCCGGAAGGAACTGCATCGGAATGCCGCACCTGGCCCGCGCTTCGTGCACGACGGCGCTGAAACAGGAGCCACGCGGCGGGAATGACGAACATCGACAGCAGCGGTGCCGTGACCATGCCGCCGACCATCGGCGCGGCGATGCGCTGCATGACTTCGGAACCGGCGCCGTGGCCGACCATGATCGGCACGAGGCCGGCGAGCACGACGGCGACCGTCATCGCCTTCGGCCGCACGCGCAGCACCGCGCCCTCGCGGATCGCGTCGAGCAGCACCGCATCGGTCAGCGGTGCGCCGGCATCGAGCCGGCGCTGCAGCGCGCCCTTCAGGTACAACAGCATCACGACGCCGAATTCGGCGGCCACACCGGCCAGCGCGATGAAGCCAACCGACGTCGCGACGGACACCGCATGGCCCAGCACCCACACGAGCCAGAAGCCGCCGATCAGCGCGAACGGCACCGTCGACATCAGCAGCAGCGCATCGGCCGCCGAATCGAACGTGAGGAACAGCAGCACGAAGATGACGACGAGCGTGACGGGCACGACGGTGCGCAGTGTCGCCGCCGCGCGCTCGAGATACTCGAACTGCCCCGACCACGCGATCGAATAGCCGGGCGGCAATGCGACCTGTTGCGCGACGGCCTGCTGCATCGCACGGACCGCCGTGCTCAGGTCGACGCCGCGGAGATCGACGTACACATAGCCGGACAGCCGCGCGTTCTCGCTGCGGATCATCGGCGGCCCGTCGGCGATGTCGATGCGCGCGACGTCGCCGAGGCGGATCTGCGCGCCGCGCGCGGTGACGACCGGCAGTTGCCGCAGGTTCTCGAGCGAATCGCGGATCTCGCGCGGATAGCGGATGTTGATCGGGAAGCGCTCACGCCCCGCGATCACTTCGCCGACATCGTCGCCGCCGACCGCCGACGACACGACCGACTGGATATCGGCGACCGACAAGCCGTAGCGCGCGGCCGCGAGCCGGTCGATATCGACGTCGATGTAGCGCCCGCCGTTCAACCGTTCCGCAAGCGCGGACGTCACGCCCGGCACGTGCTTCACGGCCGCCTCGACCTGCGTCGCGATCGCATCGATGCCGGCGAGGTCCGGCCCGGAAATCTTCACGCCGACCGGCGTCTTGATCCCGGTGGACAGCATGTCGAGCCGGTTGCGGATCGGCGGCACCCACACGTTCGACAGGCCCGGCACCTTCACCGTCCGGTCGAGTTCGTCGACGAGCTTCTCGGGCGTCATGCCGGGCCGCCATGCGCTGCGCGGCCTGAACCGGATCGTCGTCTCGAACATCTCGAGCGGCGCGGGGTCGGTGGCCGAATCGGCGCGGCCCGACTTGCCGAACACCGTGTCGACCTCGGGCACGGTCTTGATCAGCCGGTCGGTCTGCTGCAGCAGCGCGCTCGCCTTGTCGGCAGAAATGCCCGGCAGCGCGGTCGGCATGTACAGCAGGTCGCCTTCGTCGAGCGGCGGCATGAATTCGCCGCCGAGCCGCGACAATGGCACGGCTGTCAGCGCGAGCGCGACGACCGCGACGCCGATCGCGAACCACGGGCGCCGCAGCGTCGCTTCGAGCAGCGGCCGGTACAGGCGAATCAGCACGCGGTTGATCGGATTCGCGTGCTCGTGCGGAATGCGGCCGCGCACGAGATAGCCCATCAGCACCGGCACCAGCGTCACCGACAATCCGGCGGCGGCCGCGATCGTGTAGGTCTTGGTGAACGCCAGCGGCGCGAACAGCTTGCCCTCCTGCCCTTCCAGCGAAAACACCGGGATGAACGACAGCGTGATGATCAGCAGCGAGAAGAACAGCGCGGGCCCGACTTCCGCGGCCGACGCCGCGACGAGCGCCCAGCGGCGCGCGGCCGTGAGCGGCTCGCCCGGATGCGCGTGGTCGTACGCTTCCAGATGCTTGTGCGCGTTCTCGATCATCACGATCGCCGCGTCGATCATCGCGCCGATCGCGATCGCGATCCCGCCGAGCGACATCAGGTTCGCGTTCACGCCCTGGTAGCGCATCACGATGAACGCGGCCAGCACGCCGAGCGGCAGCGACAGGATCGCGACGAACGCGCTGCGCAGATGGAACAGGAACACCGCGCAGACGATCCCGACGATGACGAATTCCTCGATCAGCTTGTCCTTCAGGTTGCCGACCGCGCGCTCGATCAGTTGCGAACGGTCGTAGGTCGTGACGATCTCGACGCCGGGCGGCAGCGAGCGCTTCAGGCCGGCGAGCTTCGCCTTCACCGCATCGATCGTCGTCAATGCGTTCTTGCCCGAGCGCATCACGACCACGCCGCCCGCCACCTCGCCCTGCCCGTTCAACTCGGCGATCCCGCGCCGCATCGCCGGGCCGACCTGGATGCGCGCGACGTCGCCGAGCAGCACCGGCGTGCCCGCGTCGTCGGTGCGCAGCACGACATGACGGAAATCATCGAGCGTGCGCAGGTAGCCGGACGAACGCACCATGTACTCCGACTCGGCCAGCTCGACGACCGACCCGCCGGATGCCTGATTGGCCTGACGCAGCGCATCCGCGACCGCCGCCTGCGTGATGCCGTAGGCGCGCAGCCTGTCGGGATCGAGCACGACCTGGTACTGGCGCACCATGCCGCCGATGCTCGCGACTTCCGAGACGTCCGGCACCGCCTTCAGCTCGAACTTCAGGAACCAGTCGTTGAGCGCGCGCAATTGGCCGAGATCGTGATGGCCGGTGCGATCGACGAGCGCGTACTCGTATACCCAGCCCACGCCGGTCGCATCGGGCCCGAGCGACACGGTCGCGCCGGCCGGCAGCCGGCTCTGCACCTGGCTCAGGTATTCGAGCACGCGCGAACGCGCCCAGTACGGATCGGTGTGGTCGTCGAACAGCACGTAGACGAACGCGTCGCCGAACGACGAGTACGCGCGCACGGTTTTCGCGCCCGGCACGCCGAGCAGCGTCGTCGTCAGCGGATAGGTGACCTGATCCTCGACGACCTGCGGCGCCTTGCCCGGATACGACGCCTTCACGATCACCTGCGTGTCCGACAGGTCGGGCAATGCATCGAGCGGCGTCTGTCGCAGCGAATGCACGCCCCATGCGGCGAGCAGCACGGTGGCCAGCAGCACGAGGAAGCGGTTCCGGACCGACCAAAGAATGATGCGCGCGATCATCGTTCGCCTCCCTGCGGCTCGATCTTCGTCAGCCGGTAGCCGTCGTCGGTCTGCGTGAACGCGAATCGTACGGTCTGGCCTGGCCTCACGTCCGAGAACGCGCGGGCCGACGGCTTGCCGAACGCCATCGTCATCGCGCCCCAGCCAAGCGCCGGTACAGGCTGATGCGAGAACGTGATGTCATCGGCCGTGACCTTCTCGACCTTGCCGGTGGTTTCATAGACCGGCGCGGTTGCCGCGACGGACGATGCGGCCGCGCTTGCCCCCGTCGCGCGCTCCAGCCGCGGCAGCACGCCTTTCAGGCTGGCTTCCGAATCGATCAGGAACTGCCCCGACGCGACGACCGTGTCGCCCTCGTTCAACCCGCCGAGCACTTCGGTGTCGCCGCCGACATCGCGGCCGGCCGTGACCGATACCGGTTGAAGCCGGCCGTCGCCGTTCTTCACGATGACGATCGTGCGCTTGCCGGTCGCGATCACGGCCTCGGACGGCACGAGCAGGCGCGACACCGTGTCCTTCGCGGCGACACGCACGCGCATCAGCATGCCGGGCGTGAGCTTCAGCGATGCGTTGTCGATCTCCACGCGTGCCTGCAGCGTGCGGCTGCCGGTGCTGATGCCCGGCAGCACTTCGCGAATGCGTCCGCTGAAGTGGCGCGCCGGATCGCCCGCGAACGTCGCATCGACCGACATCCCCGGCTGCACGTTCAGCGCGAGCGCTTCCGGCACCTCCACGATCAGCCACAGCGTCGACAGCCCGGCGATCTTCGCGAGCGTCTGACCGGGCGCGACCATCGCGCCGTCGCGCACGTTCAGCTCGCTGACGACACCCGTTTCCGGCGCGGCAAGCACGACATGCGTCTGCGCGCGGCCGGTGCGATCGAGGGCGGCGATCATGCCGTCCGGAATCGACAGCGCCCGCATCCGCGCGCGTGCCGCATCGAGCAGGCTGCCGTCCATCCCGCCGCGCTTCAGCGCGAGATATTCCTCCTGCGGCGCAAGCCAGTCGGGCACGAACAGCGACGCGACCGGTGCGCCCTTCGCGATGCGCTGCATCGGTGCACGCGCGTACAGACGGTCGATATAGCCGGTCACGCGCGACTGCACGACGTCCGCGCGCGATTCGTCGAACTGCGTGGTGCCCACCGCGTCGAAGCCCGCCGCCGTCTGCTGGCGGCGGACGGTCGCATAGCGGATGCCGAGGTTCTGCTGCAGGCCCGGATCGATCCGGATGCCCGCTGCGTTGCCGCCTTCGTCCGCATAGACGGGCTGCAACTGCATGTCCATGAACGGCGATTTGCCCGGTTTGTCGAAGTGCTGGTTCGGCACCATCGGATCGTGCCAGTACAGCACCTTGCGGGTTGCCTGCCGGTCCGGCATGCGCGTTGGCGAAGCAGCGGCCATCTCGGCGCCGCCCGCCGCATGGCGGGCGCCCGCGAAATAGCCGGCCCCGGCAAGCGCCGCGCCGGCGAACGCCATCAGCGCCGCGCGCGCCAGTGATTGCTTGGTCATGGTGTTCTCCTTCACTGCGCGGCGGCCATCGCCGACGGCACGACCTGATATTCGAGCTGTGCCCAGGTCTGCGATACGTCGCGCCTGAGATCGAGCACCTGCAACTGCGCGTCGAGTTGCGCGCGCCGCGCGGCGAACGTATCGGCGAGCGCCCCCGTACCGGCGCGGTACGCAGCCGTCGCGAGCTGCACGCGCTGGTCGGCGGCCGGCAGCAGCGCGGCGCTCAGGTTCGCGATGCGTTCGCGGCCGCTCGCCAGCGTGTCGGATTGCGTGCGGATATCGGCCTGCACCTGACGCAGCGTGTCCTCGTACATCAGGCGCGCCTTCGTCTCGAGTGCGGCCTTCTCGGCGACGTCGCGGTTCTGGCGGTTCTTGCGATTGAGCGGCAGCGGGATCGAGACGCCGACCGACACCATGTTCGAATACGCGCCGCCGCGCTGCTGGTACGCGATCTCCCACGTCCAGTTCGGGCTGCGCTCGCTGTTCGCGACCGCCGTGTCGGCTTCGGCCACCGCGATGTCGTCCGCCGCCGCGACGAGCGCCGGCTGCGACAGGCGCAGTTCGTCCGGCGGCAGCGACGACACGAACGATTCGGGCGCGGGCGGCGCCCCCGTCACGTCGGCCACCGGAACGGCCGTCCAGCGGGCCAGCGCGATGAGCGCGGTGCGATACGCCTGCTGTGCCTTGAGCACCTGATCCTGCGTTTGCGCGAGCATCACGCGCGCCTGCACGACATCGCTCGCACTCGCCTTCGCGCCGCGATACGACGCCTGCGTCGCCTCGAGTTCGTGATTCATGTGACCGAGCAGCGCCTGCTGCAGCGCGAGCGCCTGCTTCGCGTAAACGGCGTCGAGCCATGCCGTCGCGGTCCGCTCACGCACGGTGGCGAGCTGCGCGAGATAGCCCGCGCGTTCGCGGCCGACCTGCTCGTTGGCGAGTGCCGTGCGCAGCCGCCGCTTGTCGCCGGACACCCATTCCTGTTCGATGCCGATACGGCGCATCGTCATGAAGTCCTGGCCGACAGTGAAGCGCTGGCCGCCGTTGATCGGCAGGTTGTCGATGCCGGCCTTGAGCATCGGGTCCGGCAACTGGCCGGCCTTGATGGCCGCTTCGGAACGCGCGAGCACGGCAGCCTGCGCGGCCTGCATCGAGGCGGAATGATCGGTCGCGGCCTGCAGCGCGGCGTCCAGCGTGAAAGGTGGCTGCTGCGCGTGAACGGCGCCCGCCACCAGCAGCGCTGCCCACAGCACGGGCGCGCGCCGACACGCACGCCGCGTGTGCGGCGTGCTGAAATCGAATGACATGGTGTAACCCCAAGTCGGAACCCAAAGGGATTCCACGTCCTGCGCACAGGACGAACCTCACCGCGTGGGCGGTGAACCGGTCAGATCGGGATCAGCTGATGCGTGGAGGGCGCCACAACCCGCTCGGGTCGCGGACCGGGACGGACTGCGTGTAGTGGAAGACGATCGTGCTGGCGAATGCAGCGGGACGGCTGACGTCGGCGCGGGCGGCCGGGTGATAGAGACTGCCGAACTGGCATTGGGCCGTCACCTTGCAGGCCATGCCCTTGGCTTTGGCCTTCGCGTGATCGGCGGATGACGGCTGCATCGAATCGCAGTCGCTCATGCCGGTGGACATGGCCAGGTTCATGCCGGTGTCCGAATCCATCGACATCGTGTGCTGCATCGGACATTCACCGGTCAAGCCGCTGGCTGCCAGCCCAGTGATGGGCAGCACCGCGCACAGCAGCAGCAGGATGAAAGTCCGAAGCCATTTCATGGCGCGATTATAGCGCGGCCCATTGCTGCGTGGCGGTGCGTCGATACGGCGGAATGACGCGCCGTCTCCATGACCGCCACCGCGGATTACCGCAGCAGATTGTCCGCCGCCAGCACGGCCTGCACGGCCGGCCGCACGCGCACCCGCTCGTACCACGCGCGCAGATGCGCATGCCGGCTCAGGTCGATATCCGCGTGGTACACCGAGCGCATCCAGTCGGCCTTGCCCCAGCCGGTGAGCGCAAACAGGTACGCATCGGCGACCGTGAACGTGTCGCCCGCCAGGAACGTCCGGCCGTCGAGCTGGCGGTCGATCCATGCAAAGCGGCTGTCGAGTTTCTGCCGGACGGGCTCGACGTACTTCCCCGCCTGCACGGCATACAGCAGCGGGATGAAACCCTTGTGGATCTCGGTGCCGAGGAAGTTGAGCCATTCCATCAGCCGGTAGCGCGCGAGCGTACCGTAGGCCGGTGCGAGCGCGGCTTCCGGGCGCTGGTCCGCGAGATACTGCGCGATCACCGGCCCTTCGCGCAGCATCGTGCCGTCGTCGAGTTCGAGCAGCGGCACGTAGCCGAGTTCGGTCACGTCGTAGAAGTTGCGGCCGTCTTCGACGGCATGCTTGCGGGCGTCGACCTTGACGATCTCCGCGTCGATATCGCCTTCGCGCAGCACGATGCAGATCGCCTGTGAACAGCTGCCGGGAGCGTGATAGAGCTTCATGCGTTTCCTTCGTGAGTGGTCCATGTATCGATGCGCCGCGACGCGGGCGCTAATATCTCGCATCGGCACACGGCTGAGAAGACGGCAGTCGTTTGTGCCGTAGTCACAAAAAATTTACCGATCAGGGTTCAGCACGATGAAAACGAGTGCGACAGGATGTTCCGTTGAAGAAGCGATGCGCCTGCTCGGCGGCCGCTGGCGGCTGCTGCTGGTGTCGTACCTGCTCGACGGGCCGCGGCGCTTCAGCGACCTGCGCCGCGACATGCCGGGCATCTCGCAGCGCATGCTGACGCTCGACCTGCGCGCGCTGGAGGACGCCGGGCTCGTGCGGCGGACCGTCTATCCGGAAGTGCCGGTGCGTGTCGAGTACGATCTGACCGCGGACGGCGACCGGCTGCGGCCGGTGGTCGACGTCATGCGCGAATTCGGGTTGTGGCTGAAGGCGCGCGATGTCGATGCGACCTGCGATACCGGCGCGACGCCTGAAGCGGCGATCGAAACGCAACCCGATTGCCCCGGTAACCCCAGATAACCCATACGCAGGAACCTACGTTCATGGAACTTCACGCTACCGTCGGCGCGGCAACGTCCGACCTCGACGACGACGAAAGCTTCGCCAACATCTACTGTCACGATGCGGAGCAGGACTATTGCTTCGCGCTGTCGCGCTTTCCGGACGACGCGCTGATCGAAGTGATGGTGCGCGACCAGATCAACTGGCGCGTCAAGGATCTGTCGGTACGACTGACGGACGATACGATCGACGTCGAGATCGAACCGGGCATCGCCGCGCGTCTCGACGGTCAAACGCGTTACGTCATCCATCTCGCACCGGGCCAGTACGATCCGGTCACGCTGCGGGCCGCGCTGAAGGAGATTTTCGTCGGCAAGGACGGGTATCGCGACGACAGCACGCAACGCTGACCAGCCGCCCGCTCATGACACGCTCCCTGCGATTCCGCCCGCTTCTCCGCGTCGCCGCACTGCTGACGGCAGCCTGTGCATTGATCGCCCCCGCTGCCCATGCAGCCAAGCCGCTGCTCACGTTCAAGGTCGACGACACCGTCACGGCCCGCGTCGAGCACGCCGACAGCGCGCACATCACGGTCCGCTTCCTGCCGAGCGGGAAAACGCAGACGCTCGACGTCACCGCCACCGACGAAGAAGGCCACTATCACCTCGCCACCGACGACTACAACTTCGACGGCCACCGCGATCTCGCCGTGCACGCGCTGCTCGGCATGGTCAACGAAAGCTACGGCATCTACCTGTACGACGCCGCGCGCCAGCAGTTCGAGCCGTTGCAATTGCCCGCGAAGAACATGCCGCACGGCAGTTGCGACGACCTGATCAACGTCGAAGCGAAGCCGAAGGAGCGCACGCTGTACAGCTCGTGCCGCGGCGGGCCGATCTGGTACACCGATGCGTACCGCTTCGACGCCGGCGGCAAGATGTACCTGTATCAATCCAGCGAAGCGATCCCCGACGATCTGCGCGACCTGCTCGACGGCGAATCGGGCCCGTCGTCGATGCTGCTCACCTACGACGAGCACGGCAAGCGCGTGGCGCGCCGCCCGCAGGGCTATGACGCCGGCAAGGTCACGTTCAAGGTGCGCCCGGCACGCCTGCCGCTGCACGACGCGATGACCGATGGGCCCACGCGCCGCTATGTCGTCGCGGGCGACACGGTGGAGGTGATCGACGCGAGCGACGATTTCCAGTGGCTGAAGGTGCGGTATCGCAATCCGCACGCGGGTGCCGTGCAGGGCTGGGTCAGCGCGAAGGAAGCGATGGCCAACTGATCCACGATGCGGCTCGCACGCCGCCTGTCCCACATACTGAACGCCCAACATCCCATTAATAGGGATACCTGTTCAAATGTTGACGCGTTTCACTCCACGGCTCTAACGTTCGCCCCAACGCCATTCGATTCGGCCGCCCCGCTCGCGGGCGCCGGCCGGGCATAGAACACAGGAGACAACCGTGGCCCAATCCGCGTCGCGCACCCATGCGAACCCGCCGGAGCCCTCGACCGCGCATGGCGGTACCGCACCCGATTCCGCCGCCCGCACAGCCGCAACCGCTCAGCCCAGCCGCAAGCGCCTGCTGATCCTCGCGCTGCTGTTCGTCACGGTCGTGATCAACTATCTCGACCGCAGCAACCTGTCGATCGCCGCGCCCGCGCTGTTCAAGGAACTGAACATCGATCCGGTGCGCGCGGGCCTCGTGTTCTCCGCGTTCGGCTGGACCTACGCACTGATGCAAATTCCGGGCGGCTGGCTCGTCGACAAGGTGTCGCCGCGCGTGCTGTATGCGGGCGCACTCGCGCTGTGGTCGGCCGCGACGCTGCTGCTCGGTTTCGCGGGTTCGTTCGTCGGGCTGATCGTGTTGCGTCTCGCCGTTGGCGCGCTGGAAGCGCCGGCCTACCCGATCAACAACCGCGTGGTCACGACGTGGTTCCCGACCCGCGAACGCGCGAGCGCGATCGGCGGCTACACGTCGGGCCAGTTCGTCGGCCTCGCGTTCCTCACGCCGGTGCTCGCGTGGCTGCAAGTCCATCTCGGTTGGCACATGGTGTTTGTCGCGACGGGCCTCGCCGGCATCGCGTGGGCGGCGATCTGGTATGCGGTGTATCGCGAGCCGCGCGCGTTTCGCGGCGTCAACGCGGCCGAGATCGCGCTGATCCGCGACGGCGGCGGCATCGTCGATCTCGAGGACCGCATCGCGGCGCGCAGCGAACGCGCACCGTCGACGTGGCGCGATCTCGGCGTCGTGCTCGGCCGGCGCAAGCTGTGGGGGATCTACCTGGGCCAGTTCGCGCTGAACTCGACGCTGTGGTTCTTCCTCACGTGGTTCCCGACCTACCTCGTCAAGTATCGCGGGATGGACTTCATCAAGTCGGGCTTCCTCGCATCGCTGCCGTTTCTCGCCGCGTTCGTCGGCGTCCTGTGCTCGGGCGTGCTGTCGGACTGGCTGATGCGCCGCGGCGCCTCGCAAGGCTTCGCGCGCAAGCTGCCGATCATCTCGGGGTTGCTGATCTCGACGTGCATCATCGGCGCGAACTACGTGACGTCCACGGGCTGGGTGATCGCGTTCATGACGATCGCGTTCTTCGGCAACGGCTTCGCGTCGATCACGTGGTCGCTCGTGTCCGGCCTGGCGCCCGCGCGGCTGCTCGGCCTCACGGGCGGCGTGTTCAACCTGATCGGCAACCTGTCCGCGATCGCGACGCCGATCGTGATCGGGCTGCTGGTCGACGGCGCGGACTTCTCGCGCGCGATCACCTACATCGCCGCGATGGCGCTCGCGGGCAGCCTGTCATACGGGTTGCTCGTCGGCAAGGTCGAGCGCATCGACGCATAAGCATCACGAGGGCGGCCCAGATGGGCCGCCCTCCTTTACCTCTTCCCGCGTGCCGCGTCAGAACCGCGTGAACCCGTCACGCGAAAGGTCGTGCGGATTGCCGGCCGCGTAGTCGAGCGCACACGCATCGGTATCGATGCCGACGGTCAGCAGCGTTTCCCAGCGTTCGGTGTCGGGCATCGACAAATCCGGGTGGAAACACACGATGGCCGCGTCGCCGGCCGCACCGCACATCGCCGCCGCGCGTTCGCGCACATCGGCGCTCGTCATCCCCGTCACGACCGCGTTCAGGTGCGCGAAGCGCTCGCGCGTGGTCGAGCTGTCGGGCATGCACTCGCCGCCGCTCAACGCGCGATCGAGGAAGTGGTTCGTATGCAGCAGCCAGCCGTCCGGGCGCGGCACGACCACACCGACACCCGACGGGCTCAGCTCGATGCTCGTCGCGCGCGGGTTCGCGTCGTGCCGCGTGAACACCGTCAGCACCGTCGATGCGCTCACGCGCGCCGTGCGCGCGATGTCGATCGCCTCCTTCACCGTCGTCGCATCCTCGAGCAGGCGCCGCGCGATCGCG
Source organism: Burkholderia cepacia complex sp. TUM26381 (assembly GCF_057439935.1). Taxonomy (NCBI): domain Bacteria; kingdom Pseudomonadati; phylum Pseudomonadota; class Betaproteobacteria; order Burkholderiales; family Burkholderiaceae; genus Burkholderia; species Burkholderia cepacia complex sp. TUM26381. The sequence goes on from NZ_CM172007.1 coordinate 3,015,823, forward strand.
TGCACGGGCACGCCCGCGCTGTCGTTGTCGCTTGCGTGGTGCAGGATGTTGAAATGCAGCCCGAGCCCCGCGCTGTTCACGCCGAGCTTCGCGAGCATCCCGAATTCGGTGAACAGCTTGACCGTGCGGCCCTGCGGCGTCACGAACTGCATCAGCAACCCCCGCGGCGCGAGGCTGTCGTGCCAGTCCCACGTCTGCAGCGTGCGCGGCGCATCCGGGCCGGCCGGCGCGTAGACGGTCGTCGAGCATTCGCCTTCGGCCGACGCCGGTGCGGTCGCGAGAATCTCGGTGCGCGCATTCAGGCACGCGAGCTGCCAGCGCGGCAGGTCGACGCCATCGGCGATCGCCTCGACTTCGGCGGCGAGGCGCGGGCACCATGCGTCGAGCGCGGCCAGGCTCGCTTCGCCGATCTCCCGCGCCCGCTGCGGCTCGATGCCGAGCTTCGGAAAGAACGCGAGATACAGCGCGACCGTCTCGCGGATCTCCGGCGCGAAGCGCGCGCCGATCAGGCGGCCCCGCTCGCGCGGATCGGTGATGTCGGTCGCGAATGTGTGCAGCTTCAAGATCAAACCTCCTGTGTCGAATGCGCTCCGGGCCCGAGCGGCCCGGAGCATGTTTCGTGGTACGAAAAAATCGGCGCGCCCGTCGTCAGAACGAGTAGATGAACTGCATCCCGGCGAGGTCGTTGCTGCGCGAGTACGTGCCGTTGTTCTTCAGGAACACCGGATGGTTCGCCGCGTCGTGGCGGTATTCGACCTTCACGGTAATCTGTTGCGTCGGATAGAACAACAGGTCGGCCGTGATCGCATAGCGCTGCGCGCCCTTGCATTCGGTGCCATTCGTCGCCGAACCCTGGAAGCACGACGGATCGACGCCGAAGCCGCTCGTGCCGTTCACCGACGGGTTGCCGCCCGCGAGCCCGTACTGGATGTTCGTGCCGCCGCCGCCGTTCGACGTGTTGTTCAGGTAGTCGAAGCGCAGTGTCGCGCCCATGCGGCCGACCCACGACGTCGTCCACTTCGTATGGCCGAGCAGCGACATTCCGTACCAGCGCGCGGTGCCGCCGTTCCAGGCGCCCTTCTGCAGCTCGCCGTAGTCGACCTGCGCGTTGACCTGGGTCTTGTCGTGCGTATAGGTCATGTCGGCTTCCACATACTTGTAGAGGCCGGTCGGCGACGAACCGTTGCACTGGTAGCCGTAGCCGCCCGCCGCCGCACACGGCGAGAACAGCGACTGCCGGCCGAGCATCCCGGAGATGCCGAAGTCGAACGCCGTCGACGTCGCATTGTCGAAACGCGCGGTGATCGTCGGCGTCCAGTTGGTCTTGGTCGTGTTGTTTGCCGCGTTCGCGATCGCGCCGGCCGTGCGCAGCACCTCGTTGCCGATCACGACCTGCCAGAAGCGCGTCATCGCCGCGTTGGAGCCCTTCAGCCCGATGCCGATCAGGTTGCCCGGCTCGCTGAAGTCGTACAGCAGCCCGTGCGTCAGCGTGAGCATCTGGTTCGACGGCTGCACCTCGTAGCCCGCGAGGCTCGGCATCATGCCGATCTCGAACGTACGCGTCGTGCTGAGCGGCACGTTCACCTGCGCCTGCGTGACGATGTTGTTGCCGACGCCGCCGTGCGAATTGCTGAACACGTTGCCGAAGCCACGGTTCGGCTGGATCACGATCTCCGCGGACGGCGCCATCGGGCCGACGCCGAAGGTCTTCTTGATATCGAGGTAGACGTCGCCGATCGTGCTGTTGTAGTAGTCGTACGCGCCCGGATCGTGATTCAGGAACTGGAAGCCGGACGTGCGCTGCGCGCGGTTGAACAGGTACACGGGATCGACGTAGCCGGTGATGCTCAGGCCCGCGAGCGGGCCGGTCGTCGCGGCCTCCTGCAGCGAGTCGACCTTCAGCGATGCGTTCGCGATCTGCTCGCGCATCTGCTGCAGGTCGTCGTTCGTGAACGCCGGCGCGGCATCGGCTGCCGGCGCGGCGGCCGCTGCCGTGTTGATCGTGCCGATCTTCGCGCTGCCCGATGCGGCATCGGCCGTCGTTACGGTGCCGGCCGGCTTCGTGGCCAGCATGCTCGCGCGAAGCTCGTTCACCTGCTGCTGCAGCGCGGTGACCTGCGCCTGCAGCACCTTCATCCTGCTCGCATCGGTTGCCTGCGGCGTATGTGCGACTGCCGAAGCCGCTTCGAACGCGAGCAGGCACAGCATTGTCATGTGTTTGATTTTCATGTTCTGGGTGGTCGTCGGGACGAGCGCGCCCCCGCCCGCCGCGATCGGCGGCGGGGCGCGCGTAAGGTATGCGGGAGTGCGGGGAACGGCGGCCGGCTTACTCGGTCTTCAGCTTCGTCCAGAGACGGTTCTGCAGACGCATCAGCTCGGGCGGAACCGGCTTGCTGAGGCTGAGCTTGCGGATCACGTCGGCAGGCGGGAACACGGCCGGATCACTCGTCACTTCAGCGCGCACGAGGTGCCTCGACGACGGCACGGCCGACGGATACGACGTGTCGTTGGTCAGGTTCGCGCTCTCCTTCTCCGACAGCACGAAGTTCACGAACTTCAGCGCGGCGTCCGGATGCGGCGCATCCTTCGGGATCGCCATCATGTCGAACCACATCGCGCTGCCCTCGGTCGGGATCACGTACTTGATGTGATACGACTTCTTCGCGGCAGCGGCCGCGATCCGCGCGGAGTTCACGTCGCCCGACCAGCCAAGCGCGAGGCAGATGTCGCCGCCCGCGAGATCGTTGATGTAGCTGCTCGAGTTGAACTGCGTGATGTACGGCCGCACCGTCTTCAGCAGGTCATAGGCGGCCTGGTAGTCGGCCGGATTCGTCGTGTTCGGATCCTTCTTCAGGTACACGAACGCCATCCCGAACGCATCGACCGGCGAGTCGAGCACCGACACGCCGCAGCTCTTCAGCTTCTTCGCGTACTTCGGATCGAACAGCAGCGACCAGCTGTCGAGCGGTGCGTCGCTGCCGAGCGCAGCCTTCACCTTCTCGACGTTCATCCCGAGCCCGTCGGTGCCCCACGTCCACGGAATGCCGAACTGGTTGCCCGGGTCGTCCTTCGACAGCACCTTCATGATTTCCGGATCGAGCAGCCCGTAGTTCGGCACCTGGCTCCTGTCGATCTTGCGATAGATGCCGGCCTGCAGCTGCCGCGCCCAGAAGATGTCGGACGGCACGACGACGTCGTAGCCCGACGTGCCCGACAGCAGCTTCGCCTGCAGCGTCTCGTTCGAATCGAACTCCTGGTAGACGACCTTGATGCCGGTCGCCTTCTCGAAGTTCGCGATCGTCGCCTTGCCGATCGAGTTGCCCCAGTTGTACACGTTGACGACGTCTGCCGCGTGCGCGACCGGCGTGCCCGCGCAGGCGAACCCGCCCAGCGCGAGCGCCGCGCATGCCGTCCTCAGATGATGTTTCCAGTCCCCTGCCATGTCTTCCTCCGTCGATATCATGATCCGTTCGCGATGAACGGGGTGTGCTTCGGTCCGGAAAAATGTAGCCAGAGGAAATTGGCCGGTCTGCCCTGCCAATAGGGGGACACGCCGCACAATCGGCGCATCCGGTTCCGGCCGGATGCGCCGTGCCGCGAAAACGGAAGCAATCCGAAAGCATCCGTCACCGCTTCGTCAGCCGCGATGCCCGGTCAGGACGCCTGCATCCCCGTGCGCGCACCGAACGCGTCGCCCACGTGCGTGATGCGGCCGCCCATCATCGTCAACCCGACGTCGATGCGGCCGATGTCGTACTGGCCGACCTCGAACAGGTCGTGCTCGAGCACGACGAGATCCGCGCGCTTGCCCGGCGTCAGCGAGCCGACCTCGTGCTCCATCCCGAGCTGGTACGCGCCGTGAATCGTGTACGCGGCGATCAACTGCGGAATGCTCAGACGCTCGGCGATGTCCGGGAACACCGGCGCGTCGGGCTCGCCCGCGAGCTGGCGCGTGTGGCCCGACTCGATGTGTTCGAGCGGCTTGTGCTGGCAGCGGCACTGGCACGCGAGGCCGTCCATGCCGATCGACACCGTCACGCCTTCGTCGAGGAACGTGCGGAACTTGTACATGTTGCTCCAGCGCTCGTGGCCGTAGTGGTCGCGCAGCTGCTCGGTATACGCGTCGACCACGCCCCACTGCAGCTGCGTGTTCGCCATCACGCCCGCGCGACGGAAGCGCGGGATGTCGTCCGGATGCGTGAGGAACGCGTGCGTGATCACGTGGCGGCGGTCGCGCGGCGGGTTCGAGCGGTTGACCTCGTCGAAGCCGTCGAGCGCCATCCGCACCGCCGCGTCGCCGACGCAATGGACCATCACGTTCGCGTTCGCGCGATCGGCTTCGACCAGATAGCGGTTGAACGTGTCGGCCGGCATCGTCGGCGCACCGCAGGTGTCGGGGCGGTCCGCATACGGTTCGAGCAGGTAGGCGGTGTGGTTCGCCTCGGTGCCGTCGAGGAACAGCTTCAGCGCGCGCGCCTTCACGAGCGGCGAATCGTACTGCTCGCGATACCGGACGAGCGTGCCGACCGGGTCGTCGATCTCGCCGATCACCGCGACGCTGCCGACCACGCGCAGCTTCAGGTCGCCCGCGCGCTCCATCGTCTGCAGCGTCTCGTACAGCAGCGACTGATCGCCGCTCGGGTCGAAGAAACCAGCATCGAACACGGTCGTCACGCCGGCCGCGCACAGCTTCTTCTGCCACGGCGGAATCGATTTCAGGTACAGGTCGATGCCGGTCGGCAGCAGGCCGGCCGCGCTGATCCGCTGCATCAGCAGCGAATACGCGGCGCCGTCGACGATCAGGCCGGTCGGCTCGCCGGTCGCCGCGTCCTTCTCGAACCAGCTCGCGCCTTCCTGCACCGGCGGCGTCGACGCGTCGATACCCGCAATCTCGAGCGCCTTCGAGTTCACCCACATCGAATGGAAATCGGTCGACAGCAGGCACACCGGGCGATCCGCGCAGATCGCATCGAGCGTCTCCTTGCGCAGCATCGCAGGCGGAATCGTCGCCTGCACCCAGCCCATGCCGGTGATCGCCGGCTCGTCCGGATGCGATTCGACATAGGCGCGCAGCGCACCGAGCACCTTCTGCGGATCCTCGTAGTTCACGAACGCCTGGAACGCGAACGCGGTCGTCTCGAAGTGCCAGTGCGATTCGACGAAGCCCGGCAACACAAGCCGGTCGGCCGCATCGACGACCTTCGTCTGCGCGCCGACGTACGCCTGCACGGCTGCCGTATCGCCGACGTGGACGATCCGGCCGTCGCGCACGGCCACGGCCTGCGCCCACGGCTTGTGCGGATCGACGGTGTAGACCTTCGCGTTGGTCAGAACGAAATCCGCCGGCGTCGCGGCGGCCTGCGTCGGTTGAATCTGCATTGCCTGTCCTTTGTGGTCATCAGGTTTTCGAAGTGCTTTCACTATAGGCAGACGATTCGCACCGGTATGCCCCCCCGCCGAGGGGGCTTCGGCGATTTCTGGCCGCCGCATGCAGCGGCTTGTCATCGTTTTGGGGACAACGGCCGAAATCCGCGGGGTGGATCCGGTGAATTCCCGGCTGACGCATGCGCGGCGTTCGCGTAACGTCGCGCTGTCCCCAGACCGCCCCCGCCCGATCATGCGACTTCTCCAGCCCGACCCTGCCGCCCGCGGCCACTACCTGATCGGCGTGCGCCCCGACTCGCTCGGCGCGACGTTACGCGCGGTCGGCACGCCGGATTTCGTCGGCGCGGTCACGGAATTCGTTAACGACAGCATCGACGCCGACGCCGTGCACCTCGAACGCTGGCGCGCGGACACGGGCAGCACGTCGGGCTTCGTTGTCGAATGGCTCGGCAGCGGCAGCCTGCGCTTCGCGGCCGATACGCTGCGTGTGATGGATGTCTACTACCAGGACTACTGCCAGAGCGACCCGCTGGTCGCGCCGCTGCGCGGCAAGGCCGGCACGCTGCTCGTGCAGCGCCATGTCGACGGCATCGCGCAAGGCGAGTTCCGCCGGCGGATCTTCGACGAACCCGGCATCGGGCAGGAATGCCTGCTCGTGCACGGCAATGCGCACCTGCAGTACGCGCTCGGGCTCGCGCGCACCGTCGGGCGCGCCGCGTTCACGACCGACGAGCTGTTCCACTTCCGCCAGATGGTCGATCTGCTGTTCCCGATGTTCGAGCTGCATGCACGCACCTGTGCGGCGCGGCGCGTGGCGGCAGTGTCGGTGAATGTCGAATCGCAGGCGAGCTTCGACGCACGCCTCGAACGGCAGGACGTGCAGCTGTCGCGCCGCGAGCACGAGATCTGCCGGCTGATGCTGTGCGGGCGCTCGGTGCCCGAGGCCGCGCAGCAGCTCGACGTGAAGCTGTCGACGGCCGAGTCGTACGTGAAGCGCGCGTTCGCGAAGCTCGGCGTGCGCACGCGCCGCGAACTGTTCGACTGGGTGCTCGTCGACTGCTGAGCGCGCCGCCTGCGTGCTTATGCGGCCAGCGCGGCCGCCTTGATGTTGAACGCGCGCAGCAAGTCCTCGCAGAACGCATCGACGATCGGCTTGTCGCTCGTGCTGCGCTTCATCGCGAGATGCAGCGGCACGTCGAAGCTGAACGTCGTGCGGCCGACGGCCTTCACGAGCCCGCGCTGCTCGAACGCCTCCGCGTAATGCGCGGGCAGGTAGCCGAGATGGCCGCCTGACAGGATCAGGATCGTCGCGGCCTCGATGCTGTCCGCGCTCGCGGTCACGCGCCGCTCCGGCAGCGGATACTGTTCCTCCGGCACCGGGTAGGTGCGCCACACCCAGTCGTGAAGCTGCAGGTCGTCCGCCGTCACGGGCCGCGAGGCATGAAACAGCGGATGCCCGCGCCCGCAGTAGATCACCTGCTGTTCGGTGAACAGCGGCGTGTAGAGCAGGCCCGGCACGCGATGCCAGAAATAGCCGATCGCGAGATCGAGCTGGTGGTTGACGAGGCTTTCCTCGAGCTCCTGCGGCGACGCGACCTTCATCGAGAACGTGACGGCCTGGTCGCGCTTGCGGAACGCGCCGATCGCATCGGCCACGCGCGCGTTCTCGACGAGCGGCGCCTGGCCGATCAATCCGATCGACAGCGTGCCGACCAGCTTGCGATCGATGTCGCGCACGCGCGCGACGAATTCGGACGTCGCCGCGACGAGCGTGCGTGCGGTGGCCGCGAAGCGTTCGCCCTTCGACGTCAGGCGAAACCCGCCGCGCCCGCGATCGCACAGCTTGAAGCCGACGCGCGCTTCGAGCGCCGACAGCTGCGTGCTGATCGTCGATTGCCGCACGCCGAGCGATGCCTCGGCGGCCGTGATGCCGCGTGCGTCGACGACGGCCAGGAAGACCCGGATAAGCCGGAGATCGAGATCGGAGGTATTCGAAAACATGCGTCAAGCCGCTGCGCGTACGCGCGTTGCCCGGCCGGCACGACGCGCTTCGCGCGCCCCGCCCGCCGCCTTCGCCGATGAACCGAACCGGACACGCGCCGCCATCGGCAGCGGCGCGCGTCGCAACCCCTTCACTCCGATACCACCGCGAGCGTGCGCTCCATGCCGAACACGGCCGGCCGCAGCCGCCCGTAGCAAAGGAACGCCACCGCGCACAACACGATCGCCGCGATCAGCGCCGACTGCGTGCCCGCGCTTTCGATCAGCGAGCCGCCCGCGACCGACCCCACGCCATAGCCGAGCGCGACGCAGCCCGGCGACAGCGCGGCCGACTTGCCGATCAGGTCGTACTGCGGAATCGTCGCGTAGATCAGCAGCGCGCCGCCGGTCCAGCAGCCGATGAACACGATCGCGCCGAGCGTGAACGTCGCGACCGATGCCGGCATCGCGAGCAGCACCGCCGCAACGGCGCAGCCGCCGAGGTTCACGAGCGTCCAGCGGCGCAATCCCGCGCCCGCGCCGAGCTTCGGCATCGCCGCGCAAATCACGAGGCTCGCGATGTTCGCGATGCCGAGCACGAGCGACACCGACTTGCCGCTCAGGCCCGCATCGGTGCCGATCTTTTCGAGGAAGGTCCACACGACGCCGACGCCGCCGTACAGCGCGAGCTGCGCGCACAGCACGAGCATCGCGCCCTTGCGGTCGATCTTGCCCGCCACGCCGGCCGGCGTCGGCGCGGCCATCGTCTCGCCACGGCGAAACAGCGGCGTCGCGAGCACGAACATGCCGAGCACGCACGCGACGAAACCGAACACGCCGTGCGCGCCCCACGTGCCGCTCAGCATCGGGAAGATGTAGGCGAGCAGCACCATGCTCCACATCACCTGCCCCATCAGCATGATCCCGAGATTGCGTTCCGGCGCGCGCGAGTACGACAGGTAGCGCAGCGCGATGCCGTTGAGCCCGCCCGAGCCGACGCCCGCGATGAACTGCAACGTCGAATACGCGACGAGCCCGTGCGTCGCGAGCGTGCCGAGGTTCGCGCCGGCGGCGAGCGTCACCGCGCCCGCGAGCACGAGCCGCACCGGCTGGCGGCCGAGCACGAACGCGACGAGCAGCGTGCCCGTCGATTCGCCGAGCACCTCGATGAAGCTCGACAGCCCGAGCGCCGCTTCGCCGAAGCCCCAATGGCGTTCGACCTGCCCGACGATCGCGGGCAGGCCGAGAAAGACCGTCGGCCCGAGAATGCCGAGCAACAGCATCACGACGACGAATAGCGCGCTTTCCTGTCGCGCTTCATCCTGCAGATTCAAACCGTTCATTCGCTGTCTCTCTCCGTGTCCGCAACGCGGACCGTCTCCTCAGGGGAGCTTGGTATGGCGGCGGCCCGGCCCGGGCCGCCGTGTCGCTTACATCGGGAAGCCCATCGCCTTGAGGCCGCTGATCCACGCGCGTTTCCAGCCGCCTTCGGCATCCGCGCCGTCGAACGCATGGAACGTGATCTTCGCGGCGACCCAGCGCATCGGCTCCGGCGGGATGTAGCTCGGGCTCTGGTTCGCGATGTCGAGCTTGCGCTCGGGGCTGTCGCGATCGAACAGGATGTTCAGCCCCATGAACGCGCCGAACCGGCTCGCCGCGACGCCGAAGCCCGTATAGCCGGCGACGAATACGGCCTTGTCGCCGAGATAGCGCTTCGCGAACACCGAGCCGCGCGAGCAATAGTCGATCGGGCCGCCCCACGCATGCGAGAAGCGCACGTCGCTCAGTTGCGGGAACGTGCGGTAGAACGCTTCCGCGAGCCGGTAGTAGGTTTCGCGCCGGCCGTCCTGGTGCGGTTCCGGATCGCCGTCGAAGTGATAGCTGACGAGGCCGCCGAAGATGATGTTGTTGTTCTTCGTCAGCCGGAAATAGTTGAGCTGCGTACGCGTGTCGTACACGCCCTGGCGGTTCTGCCAGCCGATCCGCGCGAGCTGCTCGTCGGTCAGCGGCTCGGTGGCGAGCACGTGGTCGCGCACCTGCATCACGCGGCGGTTGATATCGGGAATCCCTACTTTAGCGGTGCCGCTGCCGAACACGACGCGCGGCGCGCGCACGCTGCCCTTCGGCGTCTTCACGAACACCGTGCTGCCTTCGTCGGTCACGGCCGTGAGCGGCGTGTGCTCGTACAGCGTCACGCCGAGCGACAGCGCCGCGCGCTTCAGCCCCCACGCGAGCTTCGCCGGATGCACGATGCCGCTGCGGTTGCGCGACCACAGCGCGCCCGCGAACAGCGGCGAATTCAGTTGTTCGAGCGTTTCGTCGCGGTTCAGCAGCACGACGTCGTGGCCGTACTCGCGATGCAGGTCGTAGTCGCCCTTCAGGTGCGCGATGTGCTCGGGATCGACCGCGACCGTCATCTCGCCGTTCCATTCGATGTCGGCGTCGATGTCGTAACGCTTCAGCGTTTCCTCGAAGCCATCGAGGTTGTGATGGCCGAACGTCTCGAGCTCCGCGATGTCGTTCGGGAACACGCGTACCGCGTTCGGCAGCCCGTGCATCACCGACGTCGAGATGATCCCGCCCGCGCGGCCCGATGCGCCGTGCGCGACCTTGCCGGCCTCGATCAGCACCACGTTCAGGTGCGGCATCTGTTCCTTCGCCTGCACGGCCGACCACAGCCCCGTGAAGCCGCCGCCGACGATCAGCAGGTCGGCCGTCACGTCGCCGACGAGTTCCGGCTCGGTGGCCGGCGCGGCCGGGTTGTCGAGCCAGTACGGGAACAGCTTCGTATTCGCGAGCGCCGCCTCGACGCCCAGCGCGACCGGCGCGCCACGCAGCGCGTGCGCCTGCACCGGCGCGGTCTGTTTTGCTTCGTTGACTTCCATTTCCATGATCCCAGCCATCACACGCGGAAACGAAACCGCCGCCGGGTTCGCGTCACACGGACGACGACGCCACGGCGGCGGCTTCGGACATCACGACTTCTCGAGCAGCACGTAGAACTTCTTCGCGTCCTCGATCGTCTCCCAGCGGCCCGCGAATCCGGCCGGCAGCAGGTAGCCCTGGCCCGGCGTGAATTCCTTGCGGTTGCCTTCGACGTCGGTCAGCGCGATCCGGCCCTCGACGAGCCATACCGCTTCGTCGGCCGCCGTTTCCGGAAACTCCACCGAGCCGACCTTGCCTTCCCACCAGCCGATGATGTAGTTGCCGCTCTTGCCTTCGGCTGCGCGCCAGTCGCTTTCGTCCATCCCGAAGTCGAGCTTCGTGAATTCGCCCACGCCTGCGCCCAGCGGCAGGATGTCCTTGATCAGTTTGGTCATCAGAATCGTTCGTCTCTTGATTGAAAAAGCAGAGACAAAGTTACTCATTTACACTGCCCCGGTATGCCCCCCTCCAGGGGGGACAAGCGATGTTTTGCAGGGCAAACGGGTCGGCAGGACAACCGACGGTGTTTCCCCCTAATGACGTTTCCGGCCTCGAACGCTACAATCGCGCCGCTTTTCACCGGGGAACCGCATGCTGCTCAACGTGAACCCCTTCCATCGCGACAACGACCGCTTCAACGTGTCGTTCAAGGCGCTGGGCGAGCTGATCGAGACGGTCGGCACGCCGCACTTCGTGCCGCGCCTCACGCAACTGCTGAACGACGTCGTGCCGCTCGACGTCGCGCACGTCGAACGCTCGCGCGTCGACGGCACGATGCCTACCGGCTACCGCTGCGAATGGATCGGCAGCAGCGGCATCGGCACCGAATCCACCGAAATCTCCGACGTGATGACGCTCTACTACGAGCGCTTTCTCGACAGCGATCCGCTGTTCGCGGGGCTGCGCGGCAAGACGGGCACGATGCTCGTCGTGCGCGACATCGCGGCGATCCCGCCCGGCGAATTCCGCCAGCGACTGTTCGACGACGTCCATATCGGCCATGAATGCGTGCTCGCGCGCGGCACGCGCTATTCGCAGCATTCGATCGCGCTGGAACGCGGCCGCGACCGGCCGCCGTTCACGCTCGCCGAGATGAACCGCTTCCGCAGCATCAGCGACGTGCTGTTCCCGCTGCTCGAACTGCACGCGTCGACCACCGCCGTGCGACGCGTCGCACATCCGACACCGGAAGTCCATCCGCTCGCGCAGTTCGACGCGCGCATCGCAGCCGACGGCGTGAAGCTGTCGAAACGCGAATACGAAACCTGCAAGCACCTGATCTCCGGCAAGACCGTGCCGGAAACCGCCGGGATTCTCGGCGTGCGCGTCGCATCGGCCGAGTCGTACGTGAAGCGCGCGTTCGCGAAGCTCGGCGTGCGGACCAAACGCGAACTCGCCGCGTGGGGTTCGGCCGCCACCGCGTTTCCTTGCGCCGGATCGCACGACGGCGCCACGCCGCCGGTCATCTCCGGCTGACCCGGCCGGGACCGGCCGCACGGCCGCCTTCGGTTGCGCCGCGTCGATGCGGCGGCGCCACTCGCATCGAGACCCGTCGATGTAAACGTTGCGACTTCAAAATCTTCGCGCAGGCGTTCTCCTCTACCATCGGCCGATCGCTTTACCTCAGAAAAAGGAGACGGCCCCATGCCCCGCGAACTCAATCAACCGATGGGCGGCAACGACATGCCGCGCTTTGGCGGCATCGCCACGATGATGCGGCTGCCGCAGGCCGCGACGACCGACGGCCTCGACGTGTGTTTCGTCGGCGTGCCGCTCGACCTCGGCACTTCGAACCGCTCGGGCTCGCGCTTCGGCCCGCGCCAGATCCGCACCGAATCCGTGCTGCTGCGCCCGTACAACATGGCCACGCGCGCCGCGCCGTTCGATTCGCTGCAGGTGGCCGACATCGGCGACGTCGCGACCAATCCGTACGACCTGAAAGACTCGGTGCGCCGCATCGAGGAAGCCTACGACGAGATCGTCGCGAACGGCTGCCGGCCGATCACGCTCGGCGGCGATCACACGATCGCGTGGCCGATCCTGCGCGCGCTGCATAAAAAGTACGGCAAGGTCGCCGTCGTGCACATCGACGCACATGCGGACGTGAACGACACGATGTTCGGCGAGAAGATCGCGCACGGCACGCCGTTCCGCCGCGCGGTGGAAGACGGGCTGCTGCAATGCGACAAGGTCACGCAGATCGGCCTGCGCGGCACCGGCTACCACGCGGACGATTTCGACTGGTGCCGCCAGCAGGGCTTCACCGTCGTGCAGGCGGAAGCATGCTGGAACAAGTCGCTCGTGCCGCTGATGTCGCAGGTGCGCGAACGCGTCGGCGATACCCCGGTCTACCTGAGCTTCGACATCGACGGCCTCGACCCGTCGTTCGCGCCCGGCACCGGCACGCCGGAAATCGGCGGCCTCACCGTGCAGCAGGGACTGGAAATCATCCGCGGGATGCAGGGCCTGAACATCGTCGGCGCGGACCTCGTCGAAGTGTCGCCGCCGTACGACCCGACCGGCACGACCGCGCTCACCGGCGCGAACCTCGCATTCGAGATGCTCTGCGTGATGCCGGGCGTCGCCTACCGCTAACCCGATCGACAGGATGCCCCTCATGTCCACCGCCGAGCTTTCCCGCGCCACGACCACCTTCGTACTGCCCGCCGCGCGCATCGCCGGCCAGCCGGTGCGCACGCATTCCGACACGGCCGGCGCGCCGATCTTCAATGCGTCGACCGGCGACACGATCGGCTGGCAGGAATTCGCGACGCCCGCGCACGTCGACGCCGCGGTTCGCGCCGCGCGCGACGCGTTCGCGGGCTGGCGCGACACGCCGCCCGCCGGGCGCGGGCGCCTGCTCGCAACGATCGCCGAGCGCGTCGAAGCCGCGCGCGACCGCCTGGCCGCCTTGCAGATGCAGGTGAGCGGCAAGCCGCCGTTCGAAGCCGAAGCCGATGTCGGCGATGTCGTCGCGACGTTCGCGTACTACGCGAAGCTGTGCGAAGACCCGGCGCTGTTCGCGGCCGAACCCGTCACGCTGCCGAGCGACGCCGTCACGGCCGAACGCTTTTACGATGCGGTCGGCGTCGCCGCACTGGTCATGCCGTGGAACTTCCCGATGGTCACGACCGCGTGGAAGCTCGCGCCGGCACTCGCGGCCGGCTGCGCGGTCGTGCTGAAGCCGTCCGAACTCACGTCGCCGGCCGAGCATGCGCTGCTCGACATCATCGTCGAAGCCGGCGTGCCGGCCGGCGTCGTCAACGTCGTGAACGGCGGCGCCGAGATCGGCGCGGCGCTGACCGCGCATCCGCTGATCGACAAGATCTCGTTTACCGGCAGCACGGCGGCCGGCCGCAAGGTGATGCAGGCCGCTGCCGTCGACATGAAGCGCGTGACGCTCGAACTCGGCGGCAAGTCGTCGCTGATCGTGCGCGAGGACGCCGATCTCGACGTCGCGGTATCGCTCGCGGTCGCGGGCGCGTTCACGAACGCGGGCCAGATGTGCTCGGCCACCGCGCGCATCCTCGTGCACGACAGCCTCTACCGCAGCTTCATGGCCGCGTTCGAGACGGCCGTACGTGCGCTCGTCGTCGCGCCGCCGGCCGCCGAACAGGTTGCGATGGGGCCGCTGATCTCGGCCGCGCAGCGAGCGCGCGTCGAGGCGATGCTCCAGCACGGCATCGATGCGGGTGCACGCGTCGCGTTCCGCGGCCGCGTGACGGATGCCGGCGGCGAAGGCTTCTTCATGGCGCCCGTCGTGATCGCCGAACCGGCCGCCGACAACCCGCTGTGGACCGACGAAGTGTTCGGCCCCGTCGCGTGCGTGAAGTCGTTCCGTACCGACGACGAAGCGATCGCGCTCGCGAACGACACACGCTACGGGCTCGTCGCAACCGTCGTCACGCGCGATGCCGACATCGCCAGGCAATTCCAGCAGCGCGTGCGCGCAGGGCTCGTGTGGATCAATGCGCCGCAGCTGATCTACCCGCACGTGTGCTGGGGCGGCTTCGGGCTCAGCGGGATCGGCCGCGAACTCGGCGTCACCGGGCTGCGCAGCTATCAGGAACTGCGCCACGCCATGCGCGCAATCGACTGACCAGTGCGGCCGTTCAGGCCGTTGGCGGCGCCGTGGCGGGTGGCACGGCGCCGCTTTTTTTATTCCTCGAAGATTTCTGCGGAGCGGCCCGGCAGTCCGGCGATCGGCATGCGTCCGTCATGCGTCGGTACGGTGCGAGAGCCACCGCTAATGCGACTGCTCCGCGGCATGATCGTGCTCGCGCAACTGGCCGGGAATCGCACACTGCGCAAGCCCGCCCGCGTCGATCCACGCGCGCGTACGTTCCGCGGCCGCGTCGATCAGTTGCGCACACTTCGAGTAATCGTATGACGACACGTCGAGCGGACAGAGCGGCGGCACGACATGGATGTGCGCGCGTGCCGCGTACAGCTCCAGATCGCGCACCAGTTGCCGCGCGATCACGAGTGTCAGCGCGTGCGTCGCATGCGCGATCGCGCTGCGCGGCGGGACGCGCAACGCACAGGCGAACCCGGCCGGCAGCACGACGATCCGCTTGACGCCAAGCGCGATTGCAACGGAGATCGGCGTGTTGTTCGCGACGCCGCCGTCGACGAGTTCCACGCCGTCGATGCAGACCGACGGAAACACACCGGGAATCGCCGCGCTGGCCTGCACGGCATCCACGACCGAGCCGGCGGACAGCACGACTTCGCGGCCGTTCAGCACGTCGGTCGCGACGATGTGAAGCGGCAACGCGGCCTGCTCGATCCGCCGGTATGGCAGGTTCCTTTCCAGCAACAGGCGCAGCGCGTCGGCCTCGACCAGATGCGGCCGGTTGCGCAGCAGCATCGCGACGACGCTGCGCATCGAGAACGGCATGACGTCCTGGCGGCGGATTCGGCACCACAGCGCGGCGAGCATCGCGACGCCGTCCGCGTCCGGCCGGCCGGCGAAATACGCGGCATTGATCGCCCCCGCCGACGCGCCGACGACGCAATCGGGCCGTTCGCCGCTCGCGACCAGCTCGCGGAGCATGCCGACCTCGATCGCGCCAAGACTGCCGCCGCCGGCAAACACGAAGGCGGTCGAGGGAGTGGGATCGGAAGTCACGGTGCGCCCTCCTGCGGTTGGCTGCGACAGTGCCTGCTCCATGATGGATCGTGCGGCGCCCCGGATGTCCTGATGAAAACCCTGCCGGCACGCGGACCGCGCCGCTCGGCCGACGATGCGCGTCGCACGCCGCGCTCGCCGGAATCCCGCGATGAACCTTCTCCCGGGAAGGGATACGTCATTTGCCGCCCTGTTTCAGGGTCGCATCGATACGGCCGTTCGCGCGATCGCTGCGCACTTTTTGACCTCGATCAAGAAAATCGCGCACCTCGGCGCCCGCAAACGTGTGCCGGGCGCGAATCGCGCGGGATACGTGGAATCACGGGTTCAGTCGTCCGGACGATCGCCGTTATTGCATCAACACCCGCCGACTGGCATCGCGCTGCGACGCATCGGGACGACCGCCCGGATCGCATTCGACACGCAACGATCCGGCGCCGTCGCGGGCATCGAGCGAGATGGCCGGACATCCCGCTCGCTTTTCGACAACACGTGCATCAGCGCAAGTCGCGGACGAGGTAATCATGTTTGTAGCCATCGGATGGATCGTCGTGATCGGGTCGGTGATCGGCAGTTTCGTCGGCGTCGGCGGCCATTTGCCGGCCTTGCTGCAACCGTTCGAGCTGCTGTGCATTTTCGGCGCCGCGCTGGGCGCGTTCGTCGTCAGCAATCCGGTCACGACGCTGAAGAAAACCATCAAGACCCTGCCGACCTGCTTCAAGGGCGGCGGCTACACGAAGCAGCAGTACGTCGAACTGATCGCACTGCTGTACGAGCTGCTGCAGAAGGCACGCAAGGACGGCATGATGGCGCTCGAGGCCGACGTCGATGCGCCCGAGCAAAGCCCGCTGTTCCAGAAGTATTCGCATGTGCTCGAAGACCATCACCTGCTCGACTTCATCGTCGATTACCTGCGGATGATGTCGAGCGGCAACGTGAACGTGCTGGAGATGCAGGACCTGATGGACGAGGAACTGCATACGCATCACGCGGAAGCGTCGGTCGCGGCCAATGCGATCCAGAAGATGGCGGACGGCCTGCCGGCGTTCGGCATCGTCGCCGCGGTGATGGGCGTCGTGCACACGATGGGCTCGGTCGGCGCGCCGCCCGCCGTGCTCGGCAAGATGATCGCCGGCGCGCTCGTCGGCACGTTCCTCGGCATCCTGCTCGCGTATGGTTTCGTCGGCCCGCTCGCGGATCTGCTCAACGCGAAGGGCCGCGCCGCGGCCAAGCCGTTCCAGTGCGTGAAGGCCGTGCTGCTCGCGTCGATGAGCGGCTACGCGCCGGCGGTGGCGGTGGAGTTCGGCCGCAAGGTGCTGTTCACCGCCGATCGCCCGAGCTTCAAGGAACTCGACGATGCCGTCCGCGCGACCAAGTCGCCCAAGGCGGCGTAACGGATACGCAAGGAAACGGAACACGCCATGACCGACCGCCGCTCCAGTTCGTCGAAGCAGTCCGCATCGCCATCGCTCGTCGTCGTGCGTCGCAAGAAAGGCGGCGACCATGACGCCCACCACGGCGGCGCCTGGAAAATCGCGTACGCCGATTTCGTCACGGCGATGATGGCGTTCTTCCTGCTGATGTGGCTGCTTGGCTCGGTCTCCAAGTACGACAAGCAGGGGATCGAGGACTACTTCAACACGCCGTTGTCGACGCTCCTGTCCGGCGGGAAGGACGCGGACGCCCCGCGCCCGAGCGTCGTGCAGGGCGGCGGCCGCGACCTGTCGGACCCGGCGCCGGCGATCGGCAAAAGGACGCCGCCATCGCCCGCCGACTCGCCCGCGGCGCTCGCCAGCACCGCGGATACGCAAAAACTCGAGCGCCTGAAGGCGAAGCTGACCGCGGCAATTGCCCGCAGTCCGGCGTTGCGCGCGTACCAGGACCAGATCCGGATCGCGATCACTAACGAAGGCTTGCGCATCGAGATCGTCGATTCGCTCAAGCGTCCGATGTTCGCGACGGGCAGCGCGCAACCGGAAAGCTATGCCACCGCGATCCTCACGCAGATCGGCTCGGCGCTCGACGATGTCGAAAACCGCGTGTCGATCGCGGGGCATACCGACTCGACGCCCTATCCCGATGGCCCGACCGGCTATTCGAACTGGGAGCTATCCAGCGATCGGGCGAACGCCGCGCGGCGCGCGCTGGTCGTCGGCGGGTTGCGGGAAGAAAAGCTGCTTCAGGTGCGCGGGCTCGCGGATGTGCTGCCGCTCGACAGGAACGTCGCCGACGAGCCGACCAATCGCCGCATCAGCATCCTCGTGATGAACAATGCCGCCGAACAGGCGTTCTTTCGCGACGGCGGCCGGACGACCGTCGACGAGACGCCCGGCATCCGGCCCGCCGCCCTGCCGGTGGCGGTCACGCGACGGCATCCGGTTGCCATCGACTGACGGGCGCGGCCGTTCGGGCCGTTGGCGACACCGCGTCTCGCGACACGGCGTCGCCGTTTTTTTGCGAACTCGATATATTCCGTAGAATATATCGATACCTGCCTACCCGGAGAAACACCATGGCCCGCCCGTCGACGGATCGCCTCCCGCTGCACACCGCCCGGGAACAGCCGATTGCGCGCAGGATCAGCGCACTCAAGCCGTTGTCGAGCGATGCGCGCGCGCAGCAGGTCACCGATGTCGTCGATGCGTTCCGGCGCCTGCGCGGCAGCGTCGCGCGTTTCATCCGGATGTTCCGGGCCGCGCCCGCCGGCGCCATGCCGGACGACAGGCTGTCGGCCATGAGCTTTCGCGAACTGCTGGCGACGCTCGAACACGAAGCCCGTACCGCGCGCTTCACGCGGCTGCCCGATCTCGAACGTGCGATCGGCCACGCGCGCCGCCTCGAACGCACGCGCGACGACGTGTTTTCCGACTCGTTCAGCAACGATCCGGCCGCGATGCGCGATACGGTTGCCGCGCTGGAGCGCGTCGACGTGCTGTTCGTCGGGCTGTGCGTCGAATCCGTGATGGCGCGCCATGCGCAGGCATCGCTCCCCGTTTCACCCGCGGCACCGGCCGCCCTGCCGCACACCGGCCGTTCGACCGCGCTCTGCTGACCGCGCTCCCCCGCGTGGCCCGGTGGTTTCCCCGGCATTTCCCCCGTTATATTCCATGGTATATTTCGCGAATCTTTCGCGCATCCGTCTCCGGTCCGAACCTGCCGGATAGAGGTCAACATGCACGCTCCGCCCTTTCGCCTGGCCCGCACGGCGGATCTCTCGTCGCCGGGCGGCACGCCCCGCGCAGCCGCCGGCGCGCGGATCGACGCCTGCTGCGCGCCGTCCCGCTCGCAACAGGTCGAGCTGAAGCGCCGCGCGCGCCTGTCCGAACTCGATGCCAACCTGCATTGCTCGATCATCGGCACCTGCCTGACCACGCACGAACTGCGCAAGCTCGTACCGAAGTTCGCCGATCTCGATCGCCAGCACGCGACCGATCTGGAGATCCACCACGCGGCCGTCGAGCTCGCGATCGGCGGCACGGCCGGCGCCAAGGCGTTGCACAAGGCGCTCGACGAACGCTATGCGGGTGCAATCCGTGCGTTCGACGCCGCGAAGGACGCGGACGAACTCCTCGCGCGCTGGAAGGAAGCGCTCAAGAGCGGCGACGTTCCGCCTGCCTACTGGGCGCTGATGACGCATCCGCGCACGACGATGGGCGTGCGTCAGGCCGCGTTCGGCGACCTGCACATGCTGTCGCACCTGGTCGGCGCGGCCAATCGCGCCGATATCCGGCGGCTGGTCGCGCTGGAGGAAGAGAATGCGGAACTGCACGCGAAGATCGAGCGGCAGCAGGCGCGCCTGCACGAAATGAGCACGCAGCGCGACGCGGCGCTGCAGGAGCGGGATGCGCTCCACGCACGCCAGCATGCGCAGCCGCTGGCCGCCGAAAGCGTGTTGCGCGACGAAGTGCATGAGCTGCGCGAAGCGCTGGCCGCACGAGACGAGCGGCTCGCGCTGCACACGAGCCGCCGCGAGGCGGCCGAGCAGCGGATCGCCGCGGAACAGGCGAGCGCCCGCGCGATGCGCGCGCGGCTCGACGACCTGATGGCGATGGTGAAGACGCTGCGCGCCGAAGCGAGCGCGATCGAACAGGCGGTGCAGGCGTCAACCGGCGATCCGGCCGACCCGGCAACGGATTCGCTGTCGATGCTTCAGGGCAGGCGCCTCGTCTACGTGGGCGGGCGGCCCGGCTCGAACCGGGCGATCCGGCGGATCGTCGAAACGGCGGGCGGCGAAGTGACGCTGCACGACGGCGGCATCGAGGATCGCAAAGGCCTGCTGGCCGCGGCGCTGCCGGGCGCGCAGATGGTCGTGTTCCCGGTCGACTGCATCGACCACGATTCGATGAACCTGCTCAAGCGCATCTGCGAGCGTCACCACATCGCGTACTACCCGCTGCGGACCGCCAGCGTCGCGAGCTTCGTCGAACTGATCGGGCGGCTCGATGCCCAGGCGCGCGACGTCATCGCGACGGATACCCCCGCGGGCGACACGTCACGCTTCTGCCTGCGACACGGGTAGCCGGCGCCAGCCTCGGTACGATGCGTCTTTCAGCGGCGCACCATTTTCGTGAGCGCGGCGATCTCGTCCGCGCAGGCCGCATACGCGCGTTCCTCGATCCCGCGATAGAGGCGGATGATCTCTTCGCCAACCGGCGTCAGCACGCTGCCGCCGCCGCTCTGCCCGCCATGCTCGGACACCGTCGCCGGCGATTTCAGCGAGCGGTTCAGCTCGTCCATCAGCAGCCACGCACGCCGGTACGACATCTTCAGACTGCGCGCCGCCGCCGAAATCGAGCCGTGCTCGCGCACCGCTTCGAGCAGCGCGACCTTGCCCGGGCCGAGCGCGATCGTATCGGCCTGCTGGATACGCATCCTGAACCGCACCTCAGGCTTGGGGTGTGCCGAAGTCTTCATCTTGTCCGCCGTTAGATCGATGCGGGCAAGCATACACGATGGCCGCCGCCGCGAACGCCGGCAGCGCGCGCGTCGCGATCAGATCTCGAGCACGCGCGCGACGATGCCGGCCAGCCGCTTCACGTGGCGCGGCGCGGGCAGCAGGTCGGCGCCCGAGAACAGCAGCGGCGCACCGTCCTCGATCGACAGCGGCGCATCGCCGCATTCGAACGCAACGATCACGTGTTCGCCGACGGGTGTATTGAACAGCTCGTGCCACGAGAACGTGACCGCATAGCCGTCGTGCGCATGCGCGATGAATACCATTCGCTTGAAGTCGCCGGGCTCGTCGTTGCGCAGCCCGGCCGCGTCGAGCAGGTCCTTCAGCCGCGCGCCGCGATACGGCGCGACCGAGCGGATGAAGCGGTTCGTCGTGAAGCAGCGCAGGTCGAACGGCTCGGCCATCGCGCTCGCGTGCCGGCGCAGATCGTCGAGCGTCACCGTCATCGGCCGCACGAATGCGCCCGTCAGCGCAATCGAACCTGCCGCCGCCTGATGCGCCGAAGGCGCCGCCGTCCCTGCCATCTCCATCGCCCGCCTCCGTGACGGCCCGCCGGGTGGCGGGCCTGCGTTGTATCGGCGGATATATTACGCCGCGAAAAGGCCGGCTGGCAGAAGGCGCGCCGCATGAGCGGTATACGGCAGCCGGTCGTGCCCCGCGCCTGCAGGCGCTATGAAAGCACGATGTTCCGGATCGCCTTCCTGATGCTCTTGTAGCTGTCGACCGACTCCGCCTTCTGGTCGGTCACCAGCGTGCCGATCCGTGCCGGCTCGCAGAAGCCGATCCGGCTGTTCGTGCCGAGCTTGCTGAAATCGGCCAGGATCGCGACCTCCGCCGCGTTGCTGACCATTGCGCGCGCCACCTCGGTTTCCATCCGGTCGTAGTTCGTCGCACCGCGAACATGGTCGACGCCGACCGGCGACAGCAGCGCGAGATCGGCGCGGTAGCGGAAGATTTCGGCAACCGTGCCGTCACCGACCGTTGCGGCCGCGCGGCTGCCGATCATCCCGCCGAGCAGGATCGTTTCGTTCTTCCCTTGCTCCGGGTCGCTCGACCGCATCTTCAGCGCGACGTCGATCGAATTCGTGATGATCGTGAGGCCCGACAGCTTCGCCAGTTCCTCGGCCAGCAGCGTGGTGGTGGTCCCCGCGTCGATGAACAGCGTCTGCGAGCCCGTGACGAGCCGTGCCGCCGCGCGCGCGATCGACAGCTTCGCCTTCACGTGCGTCTGCGCGCGCTCGGCGATCGGCGCTTCGTCGCCCACCTGCACCGCGCCGCCATGCACGCGCTTCAGTTCACCGAGCGCCTCGAGGTCGACGAGGTCGCGGCGCACGGTTTCCCGCGAGACGTTCAGATCGGCCATGATCCGGTCGGTGGAAACGCGCTGCATCTTCGATAACAGAAGCCGGATCCTCTGGTATCGCTCTTCTTGCCACATGAAATATCCTCGGAAATGTCTGTCAATCTTATTCGAACGACCGTCTACCCAGCGCTTTCCTCCATCTTTTTGATGCCGACGAGGGTCTGCAGGGATTGACGGACCACCTGGAACTCGCTGCTCGTCATCTTCGAAAACACCACGTGGATGCGGTCGTCGTCGGGCGCCGCGTCGTCCTGCTCGATGATGAACTGGACGATCCGCGCCTGGTCGATGCCCGGCATCGCCTGCAACGACGTCAGTTTCACGGCGCCGCGACTCGCGAGGATGCGCACGCCCCAGCGCTGCCGCGCGACGAAAAAGCGCTTCTCGATCGGCTTCAGCCCGGCCAGGATCGCCAGCACGATCGCCGTCGCGGCGATCGAGGCCACGTACATCCCACCGCCCACGGCCAGCCCGACCGCCGCGACCACCCACAGGCTCGCCGCCGTCGTCAGCCCGCGGATGATCTCGCCGCGCAGCATGATCGACCCTGCACCGAGAAAGCCGATGCCCGACACGACCTGCGCAGCGACGCGCGACGGGTCCAGCGACACGTTCTTCGCATCCTGGATATCCGCGAAGCCGAACGCCGACACGATCATCACGAGCGCGGCGCCCACGGCGACCAGCATGTGCGTGCGCAACCCGGCCGCCCACGACAACCGCTCGCGCTCGATGCCGACGATGCTGCCGAGCAAGGCCGCCAGCAACAGGCGGGAAATGATTTCCATTTGACTGATCATCGAGGTCTCCTCTTTCTGTCGATCTGCTTGATGAGGCGCCCGTCCCGGCCGCCCCGGCTTGTCCGGACTTCATCCCGCCGCCGTCGCATCCGGCGAGCGGCGAGTTGTATTTTTGTGCGATCTTGCGATTTTGTGCGTTCTAATATACGGTACGCAAAACGACAAAGCCAGACCCAAGTTCGTTTGTTTCATCTGATCCACACGATCAATCGTCAGACCAATCAGGCAACACGATCCGAAACACTTGCTTAGGAGACCAACATGATCAAGAAGGTATGGATGCTCGCTGCAACCCTGCTGGCGGCATTGGCAACGGCCCCCGTTCACGCGTCGGAAAGCGACGTCTGCAAGAAGGTGACGCTCGGCGATGTCGGCTGGAGCGACATCGCGGCGACCACCGGCGTCGCGATGATGCTGCTGGACGGTCTCGGCTACGAGGCGACCAAGACGATCGCGTCGCCGCCGATCGTGCTGGCCGGCGTGAAGAAGGCCCAGATCGATGCATTCCTCGGCTACTGGGATCCGAGCATGACGCCGACGGTGAAGCCGTTCGTCGATGCCGGCGCCGTTCACCAGTTGCCGCAGCCGAACCTGGTCGGCGCGCGCTACACGCTGGCCGTGCCGCAATACGCGGCCGACCAGGGCCTCAAGAGCTTTGCCGACATCGCCCGATTCCGCGACCAGCTCGACGGCAAGATCTACGGGATCGGCGCCGGCAACAACGGCAATGCGCTGGTCCAGCGAATGATCGACAAGAACGAATTCGGGCTCGGCGGCTTCAAGCTGGTCGAATCGAGCGAAGCCGGGATGCTCGTGCAGGTCACGCGCGCGGTGCAGGAACACCGGATGATCGTGTTCCTGGCGTGGGAGCCGCATCCGATGAACATCAACTTCAAGATCGCGTATCTCGACGGCGGCGACACCGTGTTCGGCCCGAATTACGGCTCGGCAAAGGTCTACACGCTCGTCACGCCCGGCTATCTCGAACGCTGCCCGAACGTCGGCCACCTGCTGACCAACCTGAAATTCACGACCAACGAAGAGAACCAGCTGATGGTGCCGATCATGAATCATGCAGATCCAGTCGCGGTCGCGAAGGAGTGGGTGAAGAAGAACCCCGGCGTGCTGTCGAAGTGGCTCGACGGCGTCACGACCATCGACGGGAAGAACGCGAAGGACGCGATCGAAAAGCTCATCGGCGCGTAAATCCGCAATACAAGGAATAACCCATGCACAAGAATCTCGCGCTGTTCGATCTCGATCACACGCTGCTGCCACTCGACAGCGACCAGGCCTGGAGCCGCTTCATCACGCGGGTCGGCTGGCAGGAGGACGACGCGCATACGGCACTGATCGACGAGCACTACGGCCACTATGCGGCCGGCACGCTCGACATGGACGCGTATCTCGCCGTGACGCTCGCGCCGCTCACGCGCTACTCGCGCGAGCAACTCGAACGCTGGCATGCGCAGTTCATGGACGAGGTGATCCGGCCGGCGATTACGGCGGAAGCACGCGCGCTGGTCGACCGGCATCGCGAGAGCGGCGACCTGTGCTGCATCGTGACGGCGACCAACGTGTTCGTCACGCGGCCGATCGCGGCCGAGTTCGGGATCGAGCATCTGCTCGGCATCGAGCTCGATACCGACGACGGCACGCCGGCCGGGCAGTTCACCGGGCGCAGTGTCGGCGTGCCGAGCTTCCGCGAAGGCAAGATCGTGCGCACGGCTGCATGGCTGAGATCGCTGGGTTACATACCCTCCGATTTCGAACGAACCTACTTCTACAGCGATTCGATCAACGACGTGCCGCTGCTCGACTACGTCACGCATCCGGTCGCGACCAATCCCGACTCGAGGCTCTCTCAGGTGGCCGGCAAACGCGGCTGGCCTGTCATGAAGTTGTTCTGATTCGGGCGCTACTCTCTGCTGTCCATTTTCATGTCTGGAGGAGAAATGAAAGACGGAGCACGCAGTATTCACCCCGATCAATCAGGAATCCGATTCGAATCGAATCGGAAGCATGTCG
Organism: Burkholderia cepacia complex sp. TUM26381; assembly: GCF_057439935.1. NCBI lineage: Bacteria > Pseudomonadati > Pseudomonadota > Betaproteobacteria > Burkholderiales > Burkholderiaceae > Burkholderia > Burkholderia cepacia complex sp. TUM26381. The sequence continues at coordinate 3,040,389 of NZ_CM172007.1, forward strand.
TCCCGCCTCGCCGTGCGGCAAGCCATATGCCGCCCTGGCGCGGCGTTTTCATGATCGCGCTCCTGTGCACGCTGGCCGCTTGCGGCGACGGCGACCCGGGCGCCGCGGGCACCGTCGCCGCCGCGCGCGCGCCGGCATCGGGGCCGGCATCCGCGCCGGTCATTCACTGCGCCAGCGAGTGTCACTGACCGGCGCAAGCCCAACCCGCCACCCAGGAAAAGCGATCATGCAAAACAAACCCACGACACGACGTCAGTTCCTCACCGATGCGCTGAAGCTCGCAGGCGCCACCGCTGTCACCGGCATGCTTCCCGAAAGCATCCTGCGCGCACAGTCGATCCCGGCGGCGACCGTCACCGGCACCCTCCAGGATGTGCAGCACGTCGTCATCCTGATGCAGGAGAACCGGTCGTTCGACCATTATCTCGGCACGCTGCGCGGCGCACGCGGCTTCGGCGATCCCCGGCCGGTCGTGATCTCCAGCGGCTATCCGGTCTGGCGCCAGCCGTCGGCGCTGTCCTACGTGTTTCCGTTCAACCCGTCGCCGCCCGTTTCCGGCGTCGCGAACGGCGACACGTACTACAACGACCTGGATCACACCTGGAGCGGCACGCACAGCGCGTGGAACAACGGCCGCTACGACAACTGGGTCGCGGCGAAGACCAGCGGCACGATGTACTACTTCACGCAGAACGACATCCCGTTCTACTACGCGCTGGCGAGCGCATTCACCGTGTGCGACGACTACCACTGCTCGATGCTCGGCCCGACGGACCCGAACCGCCTGTATCTGTGGACCGGCTGCTGCGGCAACGTCGCCGGCTATTCGCCGTATACGACCAACACGATGACCGGCACCGGCTGGACCACGATGCCGGAACGCCTGAACACGGCCGGCGTCACGTGGAAGTTTTACCAGGACAAGGGCAACGGGCTGGACGCCGGGCATGGCTATGGCGAATACAACGGCTCCAGCAGCGATCTCTGGTGGAACGGCAACTACGGCGACAACGTCATCCTGAACTTCAAGCAGTACCAGAATCTCGGCGCCAATGATCCGCTCGCACCGGCGCTCAACGGCACGCAGGTCGACCCGACCGGCGGCGGCACCGAATACGACACGAATCTGTTCAGCCAGCTGCGGGCCGACGTCGCGAACGGCACGCTGCCGCAGGTGTCGTGGATCGCCGCGCCTTATGCGTATTGCGAGCATCCGTCGTGGGCCGCGAGCGGCGGCGAATGGTATGTGAGCAACGTGCTCAATGCGCTGACGTCGAATCCGGCGGTATGGGCCAGCACGGTGCTGCTCGTGATGTACGACGAAAACGACGGCCTGTTCGACCACATGCCGCCGGCCGTTCCGGCGAGTGCCGCCGCCGGCACCGGCCGGTCGACGATCTCGACGGCCGCCGAATTCGTCGCCGGCAGCGGTGCCGCATCGGACGGCTCGGCAAGCGGCGACGTGCCGATCGGGCTCGGCCCGCGCGTGCCGATGTTCGTGATTTCGCCGTGGTCGAAGGGGGGCAAGGTCAACTCGCAGGTCTTCGATCACACGTCGGTGATCCGCTTTCTGGAAGCGCGCTTCGGGTTGCAGGAGACCAACATCACCCCGTGGCGTCGCGCAGTCTGCGGCGACCTGACGTCGGCGTTCGACTTCGCGAATCCCGACCAGACGATTCCGGCGATTCCGGCAGCGGCCAGCAACATGAATCCGAACGGCTCGACGGTCCCGATTCCCGCGGCGACCACCACGGCGGTCCCCGCGCAAACGGCTGGCCGCAACACGGCGTGCCGGCTGCCGTACGAGTTCTTCGTCCAGGGCCGGGTCAACCGGTCCGGCAAGACGCTCGGGTTGACGATAACCAACACCGGCGCAGCCGGCGTGCATCTGCAGGCCTGGGTCGACGGCACGAGCACGACACCGCGGCAGTACACGATCGGTGCCGGCACGGGGACGTGTCTCACGGATTCGCTCGCGCTGAATTCGGGGGGCGGTTACGACTATTCGATCTACGGACCGAACGGGTTCCTGCAGACGCTGCGCGGCAACATCGGCGCATCGGGAAACGCGGGTTCGACCGCCGAAGTCAGCCTCTGCTACGACGTGCAGAACGGCAACGTGCAGATCACGCTCGACAACTCGGCCGGCTCGAGCGCGACGACGTTCCAGCTCGTCGACAACGCGTACGGGATGAATAGCGCGCAATCGGTCAGTGTGCCGGCCGGCGCGACGCAGGCCGTCACGTGGTACGGCGACGCCGGCTGGTACGACGCGAGCATCCGCGACGCGAACGACCCGAACTTCCTGCGCCGTATCGCCGGCTGTGTCCAGACGCAATCGGGCACGTTGCTGACGGATTCGGCAATCGGTAACACGAGCGGGAAGTTCGTCCCCACGCTGGCGTCGCAGGGGTCGTCGTACGGCACGCTGCGGTTCGACTACGTCGTGCCGCCGTGGCGCCACAGCCCGAAGAACTGGGTCGGCATCTATCCGCGCGGCGCGCAGCCGGCCAAGGGCGGCTACAAGTCGTGGGCGTACCTGCCCAAGAGCACCGGCTCGCTGCTGTTCTCGTCGACCGCGAACAGCACGCTTGCATCGGGCCAGTACGATGCGTGGCTGCTGTTCGACGACGGCTACACGCCGCTTGCAGGCCCGATCGCGATCAGCATCTGAGGTCGCGGCGGCTCCGTCGTCGTTTCAGGACCCGGCCGATGCGCACCCGTGACGCGCGCCGGCCGGGCGCCGCGCCTAGACGAGCAGGTCTTCGTAGAATGCGCCGAACGCACGCGTCGGGTGGGCGATCTGGATTTCGAGGATCCACAGCCCGGCGGCCGGCGCGGCGTCGAAATCGCCGAGGTTGCCGGCCTTGTAGATCGCGTGCGGGAAATCGCTGACGCGATGGCCCTTGATGTCGACGTTCAACCGGAAGCCGTGCGCGTCGGCGCGTTGCGCCGCGAACTCGTACAGCGCGATGCCCGCGCAGCCGGTGGTTCGCCAGTGATGCTCGACTTCACCGTAGATCACGCCTGCCGCACGCGCACAGGCATGCATGTCCGGATCGTCGCCACACACGAACGTCGCGCCCGCATCGCCCTCGTGCTTCGCCCAGACGGCGCCGAGGTCGATGAAGAAGATGTCGTCCGTGGCAAGGACGGGGTCCGCCACCGAGCGCTCCTTGAACGTGCGCAACGTGTTCTCGCCGAAGCGGACGAGGACCGGATGCCAGATCCGGTCCATGCCGAGTTCCTTCAGCACGCTCAGCCCCAGCGCGTTGGCCTCCGATTCGCGCATGCCGGGCCGGACGCCCTTGGCGATCGCATCGACGGCCTGCCATGTCATGGTTCTTGCATGCTGCATCGCGTCGAGCGAAAAGGCTTCGCCGACGGCTTCGCGTTGCGTCGAATTCAAGAGCGTGCTCCCGGGCAATGAATGTGGGCGGATCGAGTGTCGCCTCGATATGCACAGGAGAATATATCGATTTTCGAACCGGTGCCGTGTCGCGTTTCGTCGCGCGCTACAGCAATACGGGCGCTCCCGAGAGAGCGCCCGCCCGTGGGTCATGCGTCGATCAGAACTTGTGACGCAGGCCGATGCGCGTGACGAACTGCGTGTTCGCACCCGCGTTGCCGATGAACGACCCCGACGAGCCGATCTCTGCCTGGACCGGCACCGCGCGGCCGTTGATCGTGTTGCTGCCCGACGCCTTCTGGTAGGCCGCGCTCACGTACACGTCCGTGCGCTTCGACAGCGCGTAGTCGACCGCGGCGTTGACCTGGTGCCACTTGCCGTCAAAGCGGCCGTCGAGCTTCGAGAACGTGTAGCCGAGACCGCCGCTCAGGGCCGGCGTGAACGCATAGCGGCCACCGATTTCATAATTGTTCAGCTTCGACGACTCGCCCGACAGCGGCGTGAACTTCGTATGCGTCCAGTTCGCCCACACGAGCGCCGCCGCGATCGCATAGCGCGCGCCGACACCGACCGTCTCGAGATCGCGCAGCCCGAGCGTGTTGATGTTCGCGATGCTCACGCCGAACGCGGGCGTCGCGCCGTTCGGAAAGCGGATGTTCGTGTACGCGGCGCCGATGCCGAACGGCCCTTGCGCGTAGTTCGCGCCGAAGCTGTACGCGCTCGACGAACCCTGCGAACCGTTCGCGCCGGTCGTGGTCGGCGTGCCCGCGAACTGCGTCGAGTTCGAGAAACCGTACATCGCGCCGAACGTGAGGCCCGCGAAGTTCGCGCTCTGGAACTTCACCGCGTTGTTGATGCGGCTCGACGTGAGCTGGTCGAGATCGTTGATGTGATACGCGTAGTTGCCGGCCGGCGTCTGGCTGCCCATCGTGTAGTTCGCACCGATGTAGTCGGTCGAGAACGAGTACTGGCGGCCGAACGTCAGCGACCCGATCCCGTTCTTCGACAGGCCGACGAACGCCTGCCGGCCGAACAGTGCGCCGCCCTGGCCGATCGTGCCGTCGCCGCTGCTGAAGCCGTTCTCCAGCACGAACAGCGCCTTCAGCCCGCCACCGAGATCCTCGGTGCCGCGGATGCCCCAGCGGCTGCCCGATGCCACGCCGTCGCCGTACTTGACGAGCTTGTCGTGCCCGCCCGTCGTCGCGACCTTGTTCGAATACGTGATACCCGCATCGATCAACCCGTAGAGCGTGACGCTGCTTTGCGCATGCGCGGCCGTGCCGAACATCCCGAGTGCGGCCGCGGCCACGATGGTCTTCTTCATGTTGCTTCCTTTTGTTGTGGACGCACGCGCCTGCGTCGCAGCGAAACGCGCGGCGTCTTGACGAAAAACCGTATGACGGACGAACGCAAGCCCGCTCACCGACGGAACGCCGGACGCGCCCATGCCTCATGCGTGCGCACGATGTTCCGATTCGATGCCAGTGTGGGCTTGCGGAAGCGGCATGCCGAAGGGCGGCCGCTCGTGTTGCAGCGTCGGGAAGCGTGCGCACCGGTTGCGCGTGCCGTGACGACGCGTTGCTCCGGCGATGCAGGTCAGAATCTCTTCCGGCTTTCGTGGAGCGGGTGGACGACGTGACGCCTGACGGCATCACGACCTTCGATATATTTTTCGGAATATATCGAGTTGTCACCAAACGGTAAACAATTATTCGGGTTCCTGTCGTCTTTCATCCACAGGCGACCGCGGGCGAACCGGAAGCGGCGACGGGCTGCGCGGCGGCCGTCATCGCATCGCGTCGCACCGGGCCGGCGCCGAATTCCAGCATAATCAGGCGTTTGATCGCGCACCCCAGCCCGCGCACGTATGCCGCAAACGTGTGCGCGGTCGTCGGGTTCACGGCTCGCGTGCCTTCGACCGCCGGAAACGCCGCCGGTCTGTGCCGGTTTCGCGCGCGGCGAATTGTGCAGGTGCAGAACACGAAGAAAGACAATCGATGCGATCCGGCATACCTCACGGCGCCGGCGATCGCGTCACGGACAGAACCACACCCTCCCGCGAAGACAGGACACCGACATATGGACCGAGCCGAACACATCAGCATCGAACCGGCGCTCGCGCTTGCCGCAGACGAACTGGACGGATGCGATTTCTCGTTCGACATCGCATGGGAATTGAACGCGCCGTATCAGGACTTGCTCGATCTTCGCGCGCTGCCGGTGCGACGCAAGGACTACGGCTTCGATCCGGCCGGCTGGGCGGACGAGGCGTCGGGCAAAACGGCGCTCTTTCGCGCGACGGCCGGCGAGCGGCTCGCCGGGTTCGTCGCGATCGAGGAGAGCTGGAACGGGATGGCCGAGATCGCGGAGCTGGCCGTCGACCGGGATCATCGACGCCTCGGTATCGGACAATTCCTGCTGGCGGCAGCGGAAGCCTGGGCGCGCAATCACGGGTTCGGCTTCATCCGGCTGGAAACGCAGGCGAACAACGTCGCGGCCTGCTCGACGTATGCGCGTGCCGGCTTCGCGCTCGGCGGCCACGACCGCTTCCTGTATGCCGATGGCGAGAATGCCGGGGAAGTCGCCCTCTTCTGGTACAAGGACCTGCGCGACGGGCAGACGGCACGGAGCCGCACGGTCGATCCGGCATCGGTGCCGCCGGTGCGTTGACGCACCGCCGCCACCCGTCACGTCGTTGCCGCGTTACTTCCGCGTCGCCACGATGAACAGGCGCGGAAACGGCAGCAGCACGGTGCCGTCGTCCTGCACCGGATAACCGCCCGGCCCGGCGAGCGCGTCGCGATAGCGCGCTAGGAATGCGCGCTGTCCGGCGTCGTCGAGCGCCGCGAGATACGGCCGCAACGCGCTGCCCTTGAACCATTCGACAATCGCATCGGCGCCACCGCGCAGCGCGTGGTAATAGGTCGTGCGCCACACGTCCACGCGCGAACACAGCGGCGACAGCAGCGCGTAGTAGTACCGCGCATCGAACCGCTCGGTACGCGCCGCACCTTTCAGCCGGTCGGCCCACGGCCCGACCGCGGCGACCTCGCGCATCAGCCGGTGCGCCGGTTCGTCGAGGTTGTCGGGCATCTGCACCGCCAGATGGCCGCCCGGCGCAAGCCGGCCGACGAGCGCCGGGAACAGCGTGTCGTGCGCGGGCACCCATTGCAGCACCGCGTTCGACAGGATCAGGTCATAGCCGCCCGGATCGTCCCACGTGGCCACGTCGGCGACATCGAAACGCAATGCGGGCAGACGCTTGCGTGCGGCCGCGATCATGTCCGCCGACGCATCGATCCCGTGGATCGTCGCGTCGGGCGCACGGGCAATCAGCGCTTCCGTCGAGTTGCCGGGCCCGCAGCCGATATCGATCGCGGTATGGATCGGCGTCTTCGGCACGGCGGCCAGCAAATCGCGCACCGGCCGCGTGCGTTCGTCTTCGAACTGTACATACTGGTTCGCGTATTGATCGAGTGGGGTCGTCACGCTATTTCTCCTGGTCGGCTTGGGCGGCCGCGGCGCATCCGGGTACGGGATGCATGGGGCCGCCGATGCAGCGCATTCTGCGACTGCCGCCAACCTTCAGTAAAATGAATTTAATATCGTGATTGATTCAAGATTCTGATGAAGATCGATACGCTCGGTGTCCAGGCCTTCGTCGCAATCGCCGACGGCGGCAGCTTCCGGCAGGCAGCCGATACGCTGCACGTCACGCAAACGGCGATCACGCAGCGGCTGCGCAAGCTCGAATCGTATCTCGGCGTCGCACTGGTCGAGCGCACGACGCGCCGCACCACGCTGACCGAGATCGGCCGGCGTTTCCTGCCGCAGGCGCGCCGGCTGCTGAACGAGCTGTCCGACGCGCTGACCGAAATCCGCGAGACGGGCCTGAGCCAGCGCGGCGACGTCACGATTGCATGCGTGCCGACGGTCGGCGTGCAGTATCTGCCGCGCATCCTGCGCGCGTTCTCCGGGCACCGTCCGCACGATCGCGTGAAGATCCTCGATCACGCGTCGGCGTCGGTGCTGCAGGCCGTGCTGCGGCGCGAGGCCGAATTCGGCATCAGCATCGCCGGCGACCAGCACCCCGAACTCGTCAGCGTGCCGCTCACGCACGATCCCTATGTGCTCGTGTGCCGCGACGATCATCCGCTCGCGAAGCGGCGGCGCATCCGCTGGGCGGCATTGCAGCCGCATCCGCTGATCTTCGCCGGCGAAGTGAGCGGCAATCGCGGGCTGCTCGAAGGCGCGCTGAAGACGAGCGGCGTGTCGTTGCATTCGTTCTACGAGGTACAGCGCAGCTCGACGGCGCTCGGGCTCGTCGCGGAAGGGCTCGGCGCGGCCGTCGTGCCGAAGCTCGCGATCCAGAAGAATGCGTATCCGATGATCCGCACGATCGAGCTCGTCGAGCCGTCGGTGTCGCGCACGCTCGTGCTCGTCACGCGCAAGAACGCGCAACTGTCGCCCGCGGCGTGCGCGCTTTACGACATGATCGTCGCGCGTGCGACACCCTGTCCATAGTGTCAGTAGCGCGTCACGAAGCAGCGCCTTAGGGTTAGTATCGGCACATGCGGCTGCCACGAACGGCGCCTACCCGGTGCCGCACGCGTGATGCCGCCGCTGCAACGGCCGTTCCTCACCCCTCTGCACGGAGCACTGCATGGCCTATCGCAACTACCACAAGCGCAAGATTGCAGACCGGGAACTCCATCCCGAAACCCAGATGATGTCCTACGGCTACGATCCGTTCCTGTCGGAAGGATCGGTGAAGCCGCCCGTGTTCCTCACGTCCACGTTCGCGTTCCGCACGGCCGAGGATGGCGCCGAGTTCTTCGACGTCGTGGCCGGGCGCAAGCCGTCACCGGAAGGCGAAGGCGCGGGCCTCGTCTACAGCCGCTTCAATCACCCGAACCTGGAGATCGTCGAGGACCGCCTCGCGCTGCTCGACGATTCCGAAGCCGCCGTCGTCACGTCGAGCGGCATGTCCGCAATCGCCGCGATCCTGCTGACGTTCCTGCGGCCGGGCGACTGTGTCGTCCAGTCCGTGCCGCTGTACGGCGGTACCGAGACATTGATCTCGAAGTTCCTGCCCGAGTGGGGCATTCGCTCCGAGGCGATCGCCGACGGGCTGTCCACCAGCGCGATCCGCGCCGCGCTCGAAGCGGCCGCGCAAAAGGGCAACGTGCGGATGTGCTACATCGAGACGCCCGCCAACCCGACCAACGCGCTGTTCGATCTCGAAGGGCTGCACCGCGAAATCGACGCGTTCGAGGCGCGCCACGGCTATCGCCCGCTGTCGGTCTGCGACAACACGCTGCTCGGGCCGCTGTACCAGAAACCATCGCGGCAAGGCATCGACCTGAGCGTGTACTCGCTGACGAAATACATCGGCGGGCATAGCGACCTCGTCGCCGGCGGCGTCACGGGCGCCCGCGACCTGATCACGAAAATCCGTTCGGTCCGCAGTACGCTCGGCTCGCAGCTCGACCCGCATTCGTCGTGGATGATCACGCGCTCGATGGAAACGCTCGTGCTGCGCATGCAGCAGGCCGCACGCAGCGGCAGCGCCGTCGCCCGCTGGCTCGCCGGCAATCCGCATCGGCCGGTGCGCGTGCTGCACCCCGAGCTGATCGACGATCTGGCCTACCAGGCCGTCTATCAGCGCCAGTGCAGCGGGCCCGGCTCGACGTTCGCCTTCATCCTCGACGGCGGCCGCGAGCAGGCGTTCCGGTTCATCAACCACCTGACGCTCTTCAAGTCGGCGGTCAGTCTCGGCGGTACGGAATCGCTGATCTGCCATCCGGCGTCGACGACGCATTCGGGCGTGCCGGCCGATGCGCGTGCCGCGGCGGGCGTATCGGAAGGGTTGATTCGCGTGTCGGTCGGGCTCGAACATCCGGATGACCTGATTGCCGATCTGTCGTACGCGCTGGAGCATTGCTGACGCAGGCGGCCGGTGCTCGATAGCGGTTCGCACGGAAGGCGCGCCGGTCGGTGCGGCAGGCAATCTGCAACGCCTGCTGCGCCGGCATGCCGGCGTTCGAGCGGCAGCGTCGCGTTGGCACAAGGCATCGCACCATGAACACCACGCGGCATCGATACCGGGTCACGGATCGTCAAGACGCGTTGTTCGCGACGACGACGATCGCGCATCTTCCGGGGCCGGTTCGTCGATCCGGTCCGTCTTCCCGGCTAGGTCCGGAAGGCGATCGCCGCGAAAATCCGGCCGCGAGAAGCGAGCCGGTGGCAGCGATTCACAGTACCTTCACCATGAATACGCGCGATGTCCCTTCCGGCTCGCACGGCACTTCGCCGAACGTCTCGTAACCCTGCTTCCGGTAGAAGTCCGGCGCCTGGAACGAGATCGTGTACAGCACCGCGCGCGCACAACCGCGCCGCTTCGCTTCCGCTTCGGCCTCGCGCAGCAGCCGGCTGCCGAAGCCGCCGCCGCGCAGCGATTCGGGCAAATAGAACAGGTCGATGAAGAACAGGCCGAGCGATGTGCGGCCGGTGAGGCCGCCCAGAACCTCGCCGGTCGCGGGATCGGTTACGTAAACGTCGAGCGCGGCCGCGTCCGAGCGCCCCGTCATCGCATGGTTGAATTCGCCGAGCCGGCGGCTGATGAAGTCTCGGGCGGCCGGCTGCTCGGTGTCGGTCAGTCGGAGGGTGACGTCGGGATGGGCGGTCATCGGGCGAATGCGTGCGTGAAAGGGGCCGCCGGGCATGCAGCAACCGCGGCGGGCATCGCACGACTATAGCGCGTCGCCACGCGACGTGGCGACCGCGCCATTGCCGTGCGACATCGCGCCCCGCCACACGCTCACGCCGCCGCGAACGCCGCCTTCAGGTCGGCCATGCGGCGCCGCTCGCGCGCGATCATCATCCGGTTCACGACGATCACGCCGATCGTCACGGCCGTGATGAACAGCGTCGCCAGCGCGTTCATCTCCGGGTTCAGCCCCAGCCGCACGCGCGAGAACACAACCAGCGGCAACGTCGTCGACCCCGGCCCCGACAGGAACGCCGACAGCACCAGATCGTCGATCGACAGCGTGAACGACAGCAGCCACCCCGACAGCAGCGCCTGCGAGATCAGCGGCAGCGTCACCACGAAGAACACCTTCAACGGTGTCGCACCCAGATCCAGCGCGGCCTCCTCCAGCGACTTGTTCATCTCCTTCACGCGCGACTGCACGATGATCGCCACGTACGACACGCACAGCATCACGTGACCGATCCAGATCGTCACCATCCCGCGACCCTTCGGCCAGCCGAACATCTGCTCCAGCGCCACGAACAGCAGCAGCAGCGAGATGCCCTGGATCACTTCCGGAATCACCAGCGGCGCGTTGATCATCCCCGTGTACAGCGTGAAGCCCTTGAAGCGGCCGAAGCGCGCGAGCACGAAGCCCGCCCACGTGCCGATCACGACCGACGCGGTCGCCGTCAGCAGGCCGATCTTCAGCGACAGCCACGCGGCCGTCAGCAGCTCGTCGTCCTCCAGCAGCGCCGCGTACCACTTCAGCGAGAAGCCCGACCACACCGTCACCAGCTTCGACTCGTTGAACGAGTACACGATCAGGCTGATGATCGGGATGTACAGGAACAGGAAGCCGAAGGCGAGAACGCCCGTCGACAGCGGTTTGCTCGGCTTGATCATTTCGCTTCCTCCAGTTCCTTGACCTGGTAGTACTGGAACAGCGCCATCGGCACCAGCAACAGCAGCACCATCGCGACCGTCACCGCGGACGCCATCGGCCAGTCCATGTTGTTGAAGAATTCATCCCACATCACCCGGCCGATCATCAGCGTGTCGGCGCCGCCGAGCAGCTCCGGAATCACGTACTCGCCCACCGCCGGGATGAACACCAGCAGGCTGCCGGCGATGATCCCGTTCTTCGACAGCGGCAGCGTGATCCGCGTGAACGCGACCCACGGCTTCGCGCCCAGGTCGTACGCGGCCTCGAGCAGCGTCAGGTCCATCTTCACGAGGTGCGCGTACAGCGGCATCACCATGAACGGCAGGTACGAATAGACCATCCCGATGTAGACGCCCGCATCGCTGTGGTACAGCCGCAGCGGCGTGTGGATGATGCCGAGCGCGATCAGCGTGTGGTTCAGCAGGCCGTCGTCCTTCAGGATGCCGATCCATGCGTACACGCGAATCAGGAATGAGGTCCAGAACGGCAGCATCACGGCCATCATCAGCACGTTGCGTCGGTTCGGTTCCGAGCGCGCGATGTAGTACGCCATCGGGTAACCGATCAGCAGGCACAGCACCGTCGACACGGCGGCCATCTTCAGCGAGCTGAGGTAGGTCGCGATGTACAGGTCGTCCTGCAGCAGGAACGCGTAGTGCGACAGCTGCAGCGCGAAGTGCACGACGCCGTCCTTGATCTCGACGAGCGACGTGTACGGCGGAATGCCCATCACCTGGTCGGCGAAGCTGATCTTCAGCACCAGCACGAACGGCAGCGCGAAGAACACGGCAAGCCACAGGAACGGCACGCCGATCGCGACGCTGCGGCCCGACGGCAGGAAGCGCGACAGCGCGGCGAAGCGGCCCGGGCGGGCGCGGCCGGCGCCCGTACTCGCGGCGCCGGTCGACACCGGCGCGGAAGGCGTGGAAGCAGAGGTTCTCATCGTGTCGTCCTCACTGCGTCAGCACGACGCCGCTGGCCGGCGACCACGACACGAACACGTCGTCGTTCCACGCCGGTGCGTTGTCGCTCATCAGGTGCGAGCTCGACAGGTTCGACACGACCGTCTTGCCGCTCGGCAGCCGCACGTGGTACAGCGAGTAGCTGCCCATGTACGCGATGTCGGTCACGACGCCGCGCGCCCAGTTGTGCTTCGAACCCGGCTTCTCGCGCGATACGTGCACGCGTTCCGGGCGCACCGAGATGCCGACCGGCATCCCGAGCGGGCCGGTGACGCCGTGGCTCACGACCATGCGCGCTTCGAGGTCGTCGCTCTCGACGAAGATGTGGTCGGGCTCGTCCTCGACGACGCGGCCTTCGAACAGGTTGGTCGAGCCGATGAATTCGGCCGAGAAGCGGCTGTTCGGAAACTCGTACACCTCGCCCGGCGCGCCGATCTGCACGATCTTGCCTTCGCTCATCACCGCGAGGCGGCTGGCCATCGTCATCGCCTCTTCCTGGTCGTGCGTGACCATCACGCAGGTCACGTCGACCTTCTCGATGATGTTCACGAGTTCGAGCTGGGTCTTCTGGCGGATCTTCTTGTCGAGCGCGGACATCGGCTCGTCGAGCAGCAGCAGCTTCGGGCGCTTGACCAGCGAGCGGGCCAGCGCGACGCGCTGCTGCTGGCCGCCGGACAGCTGATGCGGCTTGCGCTGCGCGTACTTGCTCATCTGCACGAGCGCGAGCGCATCGGCCACGCGCTCCTTGATTTCGTGCTTCGGCGTGCCTTCCTGCTTCAGGCCGAACGCGACGTTCGATTCGACCGTCATGTGCGGGAACAGCGCGTACGACTGGAACATCATGTTCACCGGGCGGCGGTACGGCGGCAGCGACGCGAGGTCCTCGCCGTCGACGAAGATCTTGCCGGAGGTCGCCGTTTCGAGCCCGGCGAGCATGCGCAGCAGCGTGGACTTGCCGCAGCCGGAGCTGCCGAGCAGCGCGAACAGTTCGTTCTTCGCGATCGTCAGGTTCACGTTGTCGACGGCCGTGCTGTCGCCGAATTTCTTCACGACGTTTTCGATGCGCACGAACGCGTCGTTCGGCTTGAGCGGATCGATCGTCGCGCGAAGCACTGCATCAGGTGTACTGAATGAATCCCGTTTCATGATGGTCCGTGTTGGGCAGGTAAGCGAATCTCGGGCGTCAGGCGCGACCGGACGGACGCGCGCGCGGTGTCGGTGGAGCGGAATAGAACGACTCCCCGTCCGGAACGAATGGCGCAACGAAACAGGGCTGGGGGAAAGGCACGGCGATCGGCAGCCACTCGCGTCGGCCGGCATCGGCCGGCGCGCTGGCTGTCATGAACATTTCATTGGTTTTCATCGGGCTTTCCGCACGTTTCTGTCGTCTCCAGGGCGAATTTTTAAACGTGTCAAAAACCTTTTGGATCGCGGATTTCCGTTCCGGACATTGAACGGGATCGATGTTTGGGGAGGCGGGAAAACGGGGCGCGACACGGCGCCCGTGCAGCGGCGCGGGCACCCGGCAGATCGGGCGCCGCCGGGCGAAACGGAGGGTGGGGAAAACGAGCAGCCGGGGCGGCTGCCACGCGCGGCCGGTGCGCCGCGCGGGTGACGTCACTTCGCGTTCAGTTCCTGCCAGCGCCGGTACACGTCGATCGCACCGCTGTGCTTTTGCTGCACCATCGGCAACCGGCGTGCCTCGATCGGCTTCGCATATTCGGCATAGAACGTGTCGAGCTCGAAGTACTTGCGGTCGTCGCGGTAGAACGGCGCGTAATCCTCGCGCGTCGTGATGTAGATCACGCGCTTCGGGCTGCAGTAGTACAGCGAGCCGAGGCACATCGGGCACGGGCTCGCGAGGATGTAGATCTCGCAGTCGGTCGGGTGCTCGGTGCCGAGCTTGCGGCACGCGTCGCGCACCGCGAGGATCTCGGCGTGCGCGGTCGGGTCGCGGGTCTGCGCGACGAGGTTCGGGCTCTCCGCGACGATCTCGCCGTCGCGGACGATCACCGTCGCGAACGGGCGGCCGCCCTCTTCCACGTTCTTCATCGCGAGATCGATCGTGCGTTTCACAAAATCCATGGCGGTGGCCTCGTTGCAACGGAATCGCGGGAACGCGCGCCGGCCGGCAGCCGGCGCACGTCGGGCGGAACCTGTACGGCGCTGCTGCCGCGGCGCCGTGCGGGCGTCAGAACGGCTTGGTCGGCAGGTACTTGCCGTCGAGCGTGATCACCGCGCGCGAACCGCCTTCGGGATCGTCGACCTTCTTCACGTCGAGCCGGAAATTGATCGCGCTGATGATGCCGTCGCCGAACTTCTCGTGGACGAGCGCCTTCAGCGTCGTGCCGTACACCTGCAGCATTTCGTAGAAGCGGTAGATCGTCGGATCGGTTGGCACGCGATCGTCGATGCTGCCGCGCAGCGGGATCGTCTGCAGCAGCAGGACCGCATCGTCGTCGAGGCCGAGCTTGCCGGCGACGACGCGCGCCGCATCGGCCGGCAGCGCATGCTGGCCGAGCAGCGCGGCGGTAACGAACGCTTCGCTCAGGCCCGTGCCTTCGATGAGCTGAGCGAACGACAGGTTCTTGCGCGCCTTCGCGAGGACGACGGTTTCCGCAAGCGCGTGGCGGGCAGTCTGGCTGTGCTGGGACTGGATCATGGCAATTCCTCGTGATGGGGTGGGAGCAATTCGGATTCAGGCCGCGACGGCGAGCGTCGCGGGAGTCGCGCGGACACCAGGGTGGTCCGCGAGGGACACGAACCGGCCGGTCGCGCCGTCATAGGCGTCGATACAGCCCGATTCGATGTCGTAGACCCAGCCGTGCAGCGCGAGACGCCCTTCTTCGAGCGCGAGCCGCACGGCAGGGTGCGTCTTCAGGTTGGCGAGTTGCGCGACGACGTTCTCGCGCACCATCGAGTCGATCCGCTCGCGTTCGCTGCGGTGCGTGCGCGCCTCGTTCACGACGCGCGCCGAATCGGCGTAGCGCAGCCAGTGGCCGACGGCCGGCATGTGGTCCATGCACTGGCACGTCGCGATCGCGGTCATCGCGCCGCAGTCGGAATGGCCGCAGATCACGACATCGGTCACGCGTAGCGCGGCGACCGCATATTCGACGGACGCCGACACGCCGCCCGGCTCGGGGCCGTACGACGGCACGATGTTGCCGGCGTTGCGGATCACGAACAGGTCGCCCGGTTCGCGCTGCGTGACGAGTTCCGGCACGAGCCGGCTGTCCGAGCACGAGATGAACAGCGCACGCGGGTGCTGGCTGCGGGCGAGATCGCGGAACAATGCGGCGCGTTCCGGATAGGCGTCGCGCTGGAACTTCAGGAAGCCTTCGATGATGTCCTTCATCGCGTGTTCTCCGGGTCGGGTGGAATCGATGAAGGGCAGGTTACGCCGGACTTCCAATAACGTAAAAGACTGATTTATGATCCACCCGATAAGCACGACTTATAGGAACCGCCATGCTGCTGCGCCATATCCACTACTTCCTGGCCGTCGCCGAACACCGCAGCTTCACGCGTGCGGCCACCGCGCTGCATGTGTCGCAGCCCGCGCTGTCGCAGCAGATCCGGCAGCTCGAGGAGACGCTCGGCGCGCAACTGTTCGACCGCACCGGGCGCGTCACGCGGCTGACGGACGCCGGCGACGTGTATTTCCGCTATGCGCGGCAGGCGCTGCACGATCTCGCGGAAGGCCGGCGCGCCATTCACGACGTGCAGGATCTGAGCCGCGGCTCGCTGCGGATCGCGGTCACGCCGACTTTCACGAGCTATCTCGTCGGGCCGCTCGTCGACGCGTTTTACGGGCGTTATCCGGACGTGACGCTGTCGGTACGCGAGATGTCGCAGGAGCGTATCGAGACGCTGCTCGTCGACGACGAGCTCGATGTCGGCATCGCATTCGAGGACGTGCAGTCGGCGGATATCGAAGTGGAGACGTTGCTGGTCGAAACGCTCGCGCTCGTCGTGAACCGTCGGCACGCGCTCGCGGGAAAGCGCAAGGCCGGCCTGCGCGCGCTGCACGATGCGCCGCTCGTGTTGCTCACGGCCGAGTTCGCGACACGCACGCAGATCGATCACTATTTCCGCGAGCACGACGTGCAGCCGCGCGTGCTGATGGAAGCGAATTCGCTGGGTGCGGTGATCGAGATCGTGCGCCGCACGAACCTCGCGACGCTGCTGCCCGCGACGATCGCGACGGGGCACGACGATCTCGTCGCCGTCGCGCTCGATCCGGCCGTCCTGAAGCGCACGGCCGTGCTGCTGCAGCGCAAGGGCGCGTACCGCAGCGCGGCCGCGCGCGCGTTCGTCGAGCTGGCGCTGGCACTGGGAAAGGGAAAGGAAAAACCGGAAGGCGATTCACGCCCGGCGAGCCGGAAGGCAGCCGGGTAATGCACGCCGCGGCGCCGGATCGAACCGGCGCGGCAAACCGCGTCAGTTGTAGCCGAGAATCGCCACCGCCGCGACGTCCGGCCGATCGAGCGTATTCCCGACGAGCGACGTCATCGGTTCCTGCAGCACGGCCTGATACGACGTCACGCGCGCCGCTTCCGGCACGCCGGCATCGTCCGATGCCGGTTCGTCGAACGCGGCATCGAAACCGCTATGAAACCCTGCTTGATTCTGCGAAAAAGTCATCTCCACTCCTTTACCTGATCATGTTTTAGATGTTCTAACCGACCTGCTTCAACGCTGCCGCATGCACTGTCGTGCCGTCGTGCGCCGCCTCCGATCGCGCCAGCTGCGCACGCGTTCGCCGCGTGATGTGAATCACCGCGAACACGACTGGTGCGATCAACAGGCCTTCCGCCAGTTCGGGGTCGACCGGCAGGTTCATCACGTGCAGCGCCTTGAACGCTGCCGTGGCAAGCGACAGCACGTAGTACGAAATGGCGGCCACCGACAGCCCCTCGACCGCATGTTGCAGATGCAGCTGGTTACGCGCGGTGCGCTCCATGCCCGCCAGCAGGCGTGTCACGTCCTTTTCCTGCGCGAGGTTCACGCGCGTGCGCAGCAGGTCGACCGCCCGCGCGATCCGTGCGGCGATCTGTTCGTGGCGCGCCCATACGCTGCGACAGGTTTCCATCGCCGGCGCGAAGCGCCGCTCCATGAATTCGGCGATCGTCGGCATCCCTTCGATGCGTTCCTCGCGCAACTCGTGGATGCGCGCCAGCACGAGCTTTTCGTACGCACGCGACGCACTGAAGCGCGCGCCCGATCCCGACAGCGATTCGACCCGTACCGCGAGATGCGTGAGCTTGACGAGCAGCGCCGTGTCGTCGCCGTCGGCACCGCTCGCGTCCATCCGCTGCATCAATGCGTGCAGCGCCGCGTGGATCTCGTCGAGCTCGCGGCTCATCCGGCGCGCAACGGGCAACGCCAGCAGCGCCATCATCCGGTACGTTTCGATTTCATACAGGCGCTGCAGCAGGCGGCCGCCCTGCTCCTCGCGGAAATCCTCGTCGACGACGAGAAAGCGCATGAAGCCGTCGTCGCGCACATGCCAGTCGCAGAACACCTTGCCGCCGCCGAGCACGCTGCTGCCGACGAGCGCGGGCCCGTCGATCCAGCGGCGCAGGTCGCCGCAGACGAGCCGCGCGGCGTCGCCCGTCAGCAGCTCCATGCGCACCGCGACGAAACGGATGCCGGCGAGCCGCGCGAACCACGCGGCCGGAATGCCTTCGATCGCGAGATCGTCGAAATAGCCGGTGTCGCAACGCGGCGCGACGAACGTGAAGGTCGAGAATTCGGTGTGGCGCTCCCACTTCAGGTGCCAGCCGCTCGGCGACTGCACCGCGTAGTGCGTCGCGCCGTCGTGCGGCGCGGCAATGCCGGTATCGCGGCACAGCGCGTGCAGCAGCGTTTCGTGGATGTCGGGCTGGCCGTCCGCGTAGATCGCGTAATGCGTGAGCGACACGGCTTCGGCGAGCCGCAGGAACGGCCGGGCATGCAATTCCGCGGCCAGGGCGGCGCGCAACGGATGGTCCATCATCGATACACCACGCTTCCTTGTTCAGTCCTGCACGCCGGCTCGGCCGGCCCGTTCGCCGCGCCACCCTCGGGGGGGAAACGCCAGCGTGATCGCACTATGGCAGACACACAGCAACAATAAAAACGCATAATGCTGATCGTTACGTTCAGTTTTCCTGATACCGATGAAGATGCTCGATCACGACGTGCTGACCACCGTCGTCGCCGTCGCGGAGACCGGCAACATGACGCGCGCCGCCGAGGCCGTGAACCGCTCGCAGTCGGCCGTGAGCATGCAGATCAAGAGCCTGGAAGACGCGATCGGCCGGCCCTTGTTCGTGCGCAAGCCGCGCAGCATCGTGCTGACGCGCGAGGGCGAGGTGCTGCTGGGATTCGCCAGACGAATGCTGGCGCTGCGCGACGAGGCATGGGCGGCCGTGGTACGGCCGGAAGTGACCGGCAAGGTCGTGATCGGCGTGCCGGACGACTATGCGTCGTCGCTGCTGCCTTCCGTCCTGAAGAAGTTTTCGGCGACCTACCCGAAGGTCGAGATCCAGGTGATCGGGCTGCCGAGTAGCGCGCTCGCGCCGTTGATCAAGGACGGCACCGTCGATCTCGTGTGCGGCACGCGCATCAAGGGGCTGACCGGCGATTTCATCCGCCACGAGCCGATGGCGTGGGCCGCGATGACGAACGGGCCGCGCGTCTGGGAAGAACGGCCGCTGCCGATCGCGGTGTTCATGCCGGGCAGCGTCGCGCGCGAGAATGCGATCCGCAGCCTCGAGCGCGCCAAGGTGCCATACCGCACCTCATATGAAAGCCCGAGCCTGCTCGGGCTGCTGAGCATGGTCGAGGCCGGCCTTGCGGTCGCGCCGCTCGCGCGCTGCGCGATTCCCGCGCAACTGTCGATGCTGGGCCGCTCGCACGGGTTGCCCGACCTGCCGCCGCTCGAACTGATCCTCGCACGCAGCACGAAATCGAAGCGGCCGCCGTGCGACTTTCTCGCGGAACAGCTGATGGAAGACCTGCAGCGGCAGACCGGGCAGGCCGGCGACGCATAGTCAGCGCGTCGCGCCGAACCCGGCCGCGCCCAGCGCCGCGTTGACGTGCGCGGCAACCGCATCGACGAGTGCCTCGAGCGTATCGGCGCGCACGTGCCGACATTCCGGCACCACGTGTTCGGTACGTTGCCAGCCCGATTGCGCGCCCGACGCGACCGACAGCGTCGCGCCGAACCGGTGGCCGTGGCGGCGGCCGAAGATGCTCACGCGCCGCTCGGCCACATATGCCTGCTCGGGCAGGCAGAGCCGGATCTCGACCGCCACCTGGCCGGGATCGTTGACGCGTGCGGCCGGGCTGACCGCCGCCCCGAACACCTTGCCGATCCGCCAGGCCACGCAGGTCTCCCAGGCCTCTAGCGGCCCGCCGATCGCGTCGACCCGCTCGGTGTCGACCGACCACTGATGCCCGTCGGGCACGACGATCGCCTGATGCAGCAGCACTTCGGCCACGCGCACCGTCGTCACGAGCTGACGCGCGAGTTGCTGGCCCGACGGCAGCGACGCCGTCCGTACGCGACGGCTTGCCGGCCGCGCGACCTGCACTGCTTCCATGAGGTCCATGACCCCTCCGTATTCAGGATCGGCGCCGCGCACGCGGTGTCGCGCGCCTGTCCGCCGCCTGCGGGCGGATAGCGCGGCAACCCGGCGGTCGGGCAGCGGATCGGATAAGCCATCGAGGAACGGGCAACAACCGCTCCCCGCTTCACCGTGCCTTCGGCCCGACGCGCAACCAGCGCGCGACCGGCCCGATCACCGCATCGGCCTGCTGCGCGATCAGCATGTGCAGCGTGAAATCCAGGTCTTCAGGCGCGATGTCGAAGTGCACGTGGATCACGTCGCGCACGGCACGCGCGCTGACGACATACACGCCGAGCGGGGAATGCAGCAGCGCCGCGAGCCGCGCGTGCGCGTGTTCGCCGGAATCGGCCGTCAAGGTGACGGGCAACTGCAGGCGCGGGCGCGGCGGCGGGAACGGAATGACGTTGTTGCGTGCGCCGGCGCGCAACTGGCGGCCGGCGACGTCGTAGGCGGGAACGGGATGAATGAAGGTCATGGAGCGGACGGAGGCCGTCTCGGCTGTTCGACACATCCCCAGCTTAGAAGAGACCGCATAAACGTCGTGCAAAAAAACGGGGCGCCGGCGCAAAAAACGGCACGGAGACGCGACACGTCACCGTGCGGCCGTCATGTGCGCGCCGCAGCCGCGCGCCACGGTTCGCGTCAGCCTTGCCTGCGCGTCGGTCGCCGCACTACGCGAACGCTTCGAGCGACGCGCGCCGCCGCTCGTCGACCATCGATTCGATCAGCGACACCAGATCGTCGGTCAGCGGATCGCAGATGCCCGGCGAGCGATGCAGTTCGAGATCGGCCGCCGGCAGCGGCGGCAGCCCGTCCGTCTCGTCGAGCACGCGCCAGTTCTCGGGCAGCGTGCAGCGGTCGATCATCGTCACGGCCGCGCCGTGGTTCACCGCGATCTTGATGCCGGTCGGGCTCTGGCTCGTATAGACGACGTGATACGGCCGCTCGGCCGTCGCGAGCGCCTGCAGCCCGCGCTGCCGGTAGCAGCACGTCTCCGGAAACAGCGCGAGCGGCACCGACGCCTGCGGGCCGAGCGCGAAATCCCGGTGCGCGGCCCACACGACCTCGTGACGGCCGAGCAGCCGTCCGCCCGCGTTCGGCCCGTGGCGCACGACGAGCGCGACGTCGAGCTCGCCGGCCTGCAGCCGTTCGAGCAGTTCGAGCGACGTGCGGCAATGCACGTGAAAGCGCGCGCCCGGCCGCATCGCATAGAACGACTTCAACAGATCGGGCAGCCACAGCTCCGCATAGTCCTCGGGCAGCCCGAAGCGCACGACGCCGCGATCGCTGCTCGCCTGCTTCAGCGCGAGGATCGCGTCGTTCTGCACCTGGATGATGCGGCGCGCATGGATCAGGAAATTCTCGCCGTCGCGTGACAGTTCGAGCCGCCGGCTGTTGCGCATGAACAGGTGCGTGTCGAGCCGCTCCTCGAGCGTGCGGATGCGCAGGCTGATCGTCGATTGCGTGCGATGCAGTTGCCGGGCCGCCGCGGTGAAGCCGCCGCTCTCGACCACGGCGACGAATGCGCGGATCAGTTCCGGATCGAGCGAACTGAGCTTCGACCAATCGGGCCTTTGAATGGCAGCCATCGGAATTACTCGCTTTCGAAAAAAGAAGGGAAGACGAAAGATAGGGCTCGGAGTACGCCGATTGTTGTCCGGATGCGCCCGGCCCTCCAACCCCTGCCCGGGTATGACAAACCCGGAGCCGGTTCGCGAATGCCTGCCCGCCGAGCCCGCCCCGCCCGCCGTCACGACACCGGCCGAGGCCCGCCCGGCGGGCGTCCGCGTGCCGGCCTCAGGGCATTCCCGGAGACGACGAAAACTCATAGCCCGATCAGAAAACATCGATTCACCGGCCGCGCCGCGGCCCACCACAATCGCCTCACACCCAACCTCATCGACGAGACACCGCAATGACCGCATCTCAACCCAGGCAGCTTTACATCGGCGAAGGCTTCGAAGGCCCCGGCGTCAACCTCGCGCACATCAACGTGCTGGTCGGCCCGCGCAACGGCCCGGCGGGCCAGGCGTTCGCCACGGCCCTCGCGACGCCGTCGGCCGGCCATGCGCCGTTCGTCGTGATCGCGCAGCCGGGCGTGCCGACCAAGCCGCTCACGCTGTACGTCAACAAGGCGCAGATCGCCGGCGATTTCCACGGCAACGCCACGTGGGGCGCGTCGCAGGCCGGCATCGCGAAGGCCGTGGCCGAAGCGCTCGAGAACGGCACGCTGCCGCCCGAAGCGGAGAACGACTGGGTCGTCGTGTCGGCGAACTGGGTGAACCCGCAGACCGACGATCTCGATGCCGTGTTCGAGAACAACTATCGTGCGTGCCGCAACGCGATCGTCGCCGCGATGGAAGGGCTGCCGCATCGCGACGCGGTATTCGCCGCCGCGCGCGACGTGTCGAACCCGTTCTATACCCCGAAGAAAAACTGACGACGACAAGCGGCCGACACAAGGCCGCACCTGGAGGAAACATGGAATACGTCCGCCTCGGCCAGTCCGGCCTGAAGGTGTCCCGCCTGTGTCTCGGCACGATGAACATGGGCACCCCCGAATGGAAGCCCTGGATCTTCGACGAAGCGCAGAGCGAGCCGATCGTGCGCCGTGCGCTCGACGCCGGCGTCAACTTCATCGATCTCGCGGATTTCTATTCGACGGGCGTCGGCGAGGAAGTGGTCGGCCGCATCCTGAAGCGCAACGCGCGCCGCGAGGAGCTCGTCGTGACGACCAAGGTCGGCTACGACATGGGCAGCTATCCGAACGCGGGCGGCCATTCGCGCAAGCACGTGCTCGACGGAATCGACGCTTCGCTGAAGCGGCTCGGGATGGATTACGTCGACATCTTCATGCTGCACTTCTTCGACGTGAACACGCCCGTCGAGGAAACGATGAGCGCGCTGCACGACATCGTGCGCGCGGGCAAGGCGCGCTATATCGGCGTATCGACGATGTATACGTGGCAGTTCGCGAAGATCATGCAGGCCTGCGAACGAAACGGCTGGGACAAGCCGATCAACATGCAGCTGCAGTTGAACCTCGCGTATCGCGAGGAAGAGCGCGAGATGGTGCCGTACTGCATCGACCAGGGCGTCGGCGTGTCGGTGTTCAGCCCGCTCGCGCGCGGCCTGCTGACCTGCGAGCCGCAATCGACGCGTAACCAGACCGACTTCTTCACCGCGCAGATGTACGGCGATGCTTCATCGCTTGCGATCGCGGAATCGGTCGCGAAGGTCGCGAAGCGCCGCGGCGTACCGCCCGCGCAGATCGCGCAGGCGTGGGTGCTGAGCCGCCCCGGCATCGCGAGCATGCTGGTCGGCGCGGATTCCGTCGCGCAGTTCGACAGCGCGCTCGGCGCGCTCGAAACGCAACTCGCCGAAGAAGAACTGCACGAGCTGGAACGCAACTACACGCCGTGCGACCTGATCAACGACTACACGGCCGGCAAGCGCATCGCGCGCGCGTCGCGTCCGGCGCAGGGCAGTTTCGCGACGGACTGATGGGCCGAGGCTCCGAGGCACTGAAGGAACAACACACAATGAACGAATTTCTGAGGACCGGCCATTACATCGGCGGCGAATGGCACGAATCGCATGGCGCGAGCGATGCGACCTATCCGGTGCTGAACCCCGCGACCGGCGAGACGATCGCGAAAGTCGCGAAAGGCGGCGCCGACGACACACAGCGCGCCATCGACGCGGCCGCGCACGCGTTTCCCGCGTGGCGCGCACTGACCGCGAAGGCGCGCGGCGCGCGTGTGAAGCGCTGGGGCGAGCTGATGCTCGAACACCGCGACGCGCTCGCCGAACTGCTGACGCGCGAGCAAGGCAAGCCGCTCGCGGAAGCGCGCGGCGAAGTCGCGTACGCGGCGAGCTTTCTCGAATGGTTCGCGGAAGAAGCGAAGCGCATGTACGGCGACGTGATCCCGAGCCCGAAGCCGGATGCGCAGATCGTCGTCACGCGCGAGCCGGTCGGTGTCGTCGCCGCGATCACGCCGTGGAATTTCCCGCTCGCGATGATCACGCGCAAGGCCGGCCCCGCACTCGCGGCCGGCTGCACGATGGTGCTGAAGCCGTCCGAGGAAACGCCGCTGTCGGCGTTCGCGCTCGCGGTGCTCGCCGAGCGTGCGGGCGTGCCGGCCGGCGTGTTCAACGTGGTGTCGGGCGACGCGGTCGCGATCGGCGAGACGCTGACGAGTTCTTCCGTCGTGCGCAAGCTGTCGTTCACGGGCTCGACGCGCGTCGGCAAGCTGCTCGCGAAGCAGTCGGCCGACACGCTGAAGAAGCTGTCGCTCGAACTCGGCGGCAACGCGCCGTTCATCGTGTTCGACGATGCCGATCTCGATGCGGCGGTCACGGGCGCGATCGCGTCGAAGTTTCGCAACACGGGCCAGACCTGCGTGTGCGTGAACCGCTTTCTCGTGCAGGACGGCGTGTACGACGCGTTCACGCGCAAGCTGGCGGACGCCGTGCGCACGCTGCGCGTCGGCAATGCGCTCGTCGACGAAGTCGACCAGGGGCCGCTGATCAACGAGGCGGCGCTCGGCAAGGTCGAGCGGCACGTGGCCGATGCGACCGCGAAGGGCGCGCACGCGCTCACCGGCGGCAAGCGTCATGGGCTCGGCGGCACGTTCTACGAGCCGACCGTGCTGACCGGCATGACGGCCGACATGCTGATCGCCGAAGAGGAAACCTTCGGCCCCGTCGCCGGCTGCTTCCGCTTCACGACCGAGGAAGAGGCCGTCGCCGCGGCCAACGACACGCCATTCGGGCTGTCCGCGTACTTCTACACGCGCGACCTCGGCCGCGCGTGGCGCGTGTCGGGTGCGCTGGAGAGCGGCATGGTCGGCGTCAACGACGGGATCATCTCGACCGAGGTCGCACCGTTCGGCGGCGTCAAGCAATCGGGGCTCGGCCGAGAAGGCTCGAAGTACGGCCTCGACGAATACGTGGAACTCAAGTACACGCTGATGGCCGGCCTCGGCCGCTGACCGCTCCCCGCGGTCGACCCGCGCCGCGTGCCGCCCGGGCGCGCGGCCGCACCACGCCTTGCACGACGCTCGCGGCGGCGCGCCGCCTGCGCGCGCCATTGCGCGCCAGATAACAATCCAGGAGGCAGCTTGACCCAAGCCAACGTTCAATCCGGCACCGCGCGCGCGTTGCCGCTGTCGCGCGGCGCCGATGCGCCGCACCGCCCCGTCGCGCTCGACGACGTGCCGCTCAACCGTTTCCACGTGAAGATCGCCGGCCTCACGTTCGGCGCGCATTTCACCGAAGGCTACACGCTCGGTACGATCGGCTACGCGCTGGCCGCGCTCGGCAGGCAGATGCCGATCGACGCGTTCTGGATGGGGATGATCGGCAGCTCGGCGCTGATCGGCATCTTCTTCGGCAGCCTCGTGTTCGGCTGGCTGTCGGACCGGATGGGCCGGCAGAAGATCTTCCTGACGAGCTTCGTGATCATCACGGCGGCCGCGTTCGCGCAGTGCTTCGTCACGTCGCCGCTCGAACTGTGCGCGCTGCGCGTGCTGATCGGCTTCGGGATGGGCGGCGACTTCACCGTCGGCCATGCGATCCTCGCCGAATTCTCGCCGCGCAAGCATCGCGGCGCGCTGCTCGGCTCGTTCAGCGTGATCTGGACGATCGGCTATGTCGCCGCGAACGTGCTCGGCCTCGCGTACGGCGACGCCGCGCCCGACGCATGGCGCTGGCTGCTCGCGTCAGCTGCGCTGCCTGCGCTGATCGTGCTGGTGCTGCGGATCGGCACGCCCGAATCGCCGCGCTGGCTGCTCGGCAAGGGCCGCGTGCAGGAAGCGCGCGCGATCGTCGCGAAGCATTTCGGGCCGCACGTGATGCTCGACGGTTCGGCCGAACCGCATGCGAATGCCGGTTTCGCGCGACTGTTCCAGCGTGACCTGGTCCGCCGCACGCTTTTCAACTGCGCGTTCTTCGTGTGCCTCGTGATTCCGTATTTCGCGATCTACACGTTCCTGCCGACGATCCTGAAGACGATCGGCCTCGCCGAAGGGTTCGGTGCGGACCTGCTGCTGAACGCGTTTCTCGTGCTGGGCGCGCTGATCGGCATCTGGCTGACGATCCGGCTGTCGCGACGCGGCTTCCTGATCGGCTCGTTCGCGGTGACGTGCGCGTCGCTCGTCGCGCTCGCGGTGCTGCCGTCGTCGGCGGCCCTCGCGATGATCGTCGCGTTCGCAATCTTCACGCTGACGATGTCGGCGTTCAGCAACCTCGTCGGCGTGTTCCCGCCCGAGTGCTTCCCGACCGAAGTGCGCGCGAGCGGCGTGGGCCTCGCGATCGCGTGCAGCCGGCTCGGATCGGCGATCGGCACGTTCCTGCTGCCGGCCGGCATCGCGACGCTCGGCTTTCACGCGACGATGTTCGCGCTCGCGGGCGTGTTGCTGGCGGGGATGATCGTGTCGATCGCGTGGGCGCCGGAGACGAAGCATCTCACACTGGAGGAGGCGTCGGGGCATTGACGATGGAGGCGGGTTGCGTGCCCGCCTGCTTCATCGCGCCTGAGGCTTTCGCATCGGCACGCCGCTGATGTGCCGCGGCGATGCCGAACGCGATGCGGTCGAACCCGGTCGTGGCCGGGTTCGTTCATTCCGGACACGATGAGATGCGCGCGTCCGCTCAGAACAGAATCGACGCGTAGTCCCGCGCGCCGTGCAGGACGTGAAGAATGTCGATCCGCGTCGGCGGATCGCCGACGACCCGGTAGAAGATCTGGTAGTTGCCGTACACTCGGTGCCGCACGCCGTCACGCTCGAGGCGCGGCACCAGCGGAAACGCCAGCGGCATCGCGGCTAGGCCCAGACACTTGTCGCGGATTTCCCGCACGAACGTCACGGCGCGTTGCGGGTTGTCGCGTGCGATGTCATCGGCGATTGCTTCGAGTTCGGCAATCGCAAAATCGGACAGGCGCACGGTCAGGCCTGACGATCCGCCTGATCCCGATACTTCGCCTCGAGACGATCGAAGACTTCCGCCGCCTCGGCGCTGCGCCCTGCTTCCGCATCGGCCACGCTGCGCGCGATCACCGCGTCCAGCGCATTCAGTTGCGCCTCGCGATCCTGGATCAGGCGCACGCCTTCGCGCAGCACTTCGCTCTTGGAACCGTAGCGCCCCGATTCGACCAGCTTCGCGACGTAAGCCTCCAGTTGCTGGCCCAGTTCCGCACTGATCATGTCGACCTCCCGACCGGATTGCATTCGATCTGCCAAGCGTATCCCGGCTATCAACTATTATCAAGAAGACGATCTCCAGACGGACCGGCGCGAATGCTTTCACGGCCGATCGGGTGGATGGACGGAACGGGACGCGCTACGAACAGGCTGCGACGGCGCCGGTATTCATCCGGGTTTCGCCTTTACTCGTGTAGCCTTGCCGGATCCTCACCATGCGGATACCGATCATGATTGAAGACATCGTCACGCCACAACCTGGCCTGAAGGTCTACCCGCCGGACACCGACGTCTTTGCCGAGCCCCATGCCGCACTCGCGCGCCATCTGCATCCGCTCGTGTCGATCGACCTGTCGACGGTCAATCCGTCGTGGCAGGGCTGGATCCACCTGCTCAGCCCCGTCGAACCTTATGACGGGCTCGTCGGGCAGGACACGGCCGCGTACCACAACGACTATCTCCGCGCGAACTGGATCGGGTTCCGGCTCGACGAAAACAACCGCTACACGCTGCTCGGCGACCCGCGCTACTTCTATCTGGAAAACCCGCCCGGCACACATGACGCAGGCTATCGCGCGGAACTGGAGGCGCATTACGCCGAACAACAGGCCAGCATCGAAGCGACGCGCAAGCGGTTCGCCGAATACGGCGTGCTCTACTCGTCCAACCAGTACGCGCCGGACGAGCGCGATTTCAGCCAGGAAAAACCGTGCAACCTCATCGACCAGCTTGGCGGATCGGTGGGCTGGGGCAACTGGTCGGGCACCTCGGATTTTCCGGTCGACGACAGCGATCCGGACAACATCCGGCCGATCGGCCCCGACGGTGCGCGCTTTCGCTTCGTCGCCGGCGTAACCGGATGGGAATATCGCGCGATGGGGGCGGACTGGATTCTCCTGTTTTACGAGCCGGTGAGCCGTGTGGCGCTGTTGACGTTCGACTGGTCGTAAGGCGGGCGGAACGGCGGGCGTTCCGTCTCGCGATTGGCCGTTCGGCTGACTCGGCCCGCAGGATTCGCGGCGATATGCTGGGGTTTTCCGCTTTTCGACCGCCACCATGCCCGCTCAGCATGTCGACCTCAGCCATGTCCTGCCGTACGAGACGACGTACTTCGACGATCGGCTCACGATCGATCGAAACGACCTGGATATCTCCGCGTTGCTGGGTGTGGAGGGTCACGTTCCCGACGCGTTGCTGGTTTCGTTGTGCGGAGCGCCCACCGGATCGGCGATTCAAGCCTATCTCGACAGCAGAGGCTGGTTGACGCTCTCGGTCACGAACACCACCTGGATCCGATCCGAAAACCGTGTATCGGTGCGTCGAGAATCGGACACATCCCTACTCGAACTCAAGACGATCGATCTCGTCGACAACGCAATCGCGGGACTCGGCGCGGCGATGCTGTGGCGCATCGTCAGGGCATCTGATACGTTGGGCATCAGCCGAATCATTGCATTCGCAGCGGGGGGCCGGAAGGGCGCGCCCAAACCGGGCGGGCGCCGGCTACTCGGATACTACGCATGGCCACGGTTCGGTTTCGACGCGCCCATTCCCGACAAGTGCAGCGATGAAGCGGCGTTGTTCCAGTATTTCCAGGGGCACCCGGTCGGTCTTGCCGACGGATCGCTCCGGTCGCTGCGTGCGCTCTATGCCACACGATTCGGGCGAGATTTCTGGCGTGTGGCGGGATCACATCGCTGGATGTCATTCGACGTCGCACCGCACGGCACATCTGTGCGGGCGTTGCAAAGACATCTGATCGAAAAGGGGATTTACGAATGAACGCAAAGCACACGCCGATTGCCGGATTCCGGATCGCGCGCGCCACGGCAAAGCGGGGCCGGCAGGCGAACCGGCATCGCCTCGCTCTCGTCTCCGAAGCCAGGCAACTCCTCGATACGCTCGTCGCAAACGAACTCCATCGAAGCCTGGCGCGCGTCATGCGCCAGTCCGCCGTCGAGCATGACACACGGCCGGCCGACATGCCGGCATCCCCGCCGCGACGCGCCGTCTTCAACGTCGGGCGTATCGATCTCTCCAAGTGCCAGTTGCCGGTCGAATCGCTCGCCGAAATCGAAGCCAGCGGCCGCCGGGAGACACTCATGCACTTCGGACACGACCCCGACGCGTAGCCGGCAACGACCGGGAAAAGCCGTCTGGCTCGGCTCGACAACGACCGTACACGTCTCCCGTCGGTAACGATCTTTAACGGACACCAAAGTTGAAAGCACCGTGCGACGGGCGCGGACCGATCCGATTTCCCCCACCTTCCGATCAGTCGCGTCCCACGGTCGCCCCTACCCCTTCCGCCCCGCCTGCCCCCGCAACCACGCGGCGAACGCGACTACTGGCTCGACCGCGATACTCTCCGGCTCGACATCGAGCCAATAACCGAACGGCCCGATCGGCTGCACCGGCGACAGCCGCACCAGGCTGCCCTCGCCGATCTCCTCCTCGATCATGTTCAGGTCGACCACCGCGAGCCCCGCACCCTTGCGCGCCGCGCGGATCGCCTGTTCGAGCGTGGAAAACTCGATGCCGTCGCCGATCCGCGCCACCGGCACGCCCGCTTGCTCGCACCAGTCGGCCCACAGCGTCAGACGCTTGCCTTCGTGCAGCACATGCAGCGACGGCAGCCGGCCGAGCAGCACGTCGAGCGCGTCACCGCGATAGCGCGGCGCGCCGACGAGCGCATGCCGCTCCATCATCAGAAGCTCCGACTGCATCCCGGCGCGCGCCGCGCGCCCGAAGCGGATGTGGCAATGGCAGTCGTCGGCCGGCTCGGTGCGGATCGACAGCTCGACGTCGGGCAGCGTCTCCGCGAGCGTGCCGAGCCGCGGCGAAAACCACTGCGTCGCGAACGTCGGCGGCAGCGACACCGTCAGCCGCCGCTTCGCACCCGGCCGCGTGGCGGCGATTTCGTCGACGCCGCGCTCGATCGTGTCGAACGCCTGCCCGATGAACGGCAGCAACCGCTGGCCGGCATCGGTCAGGCGCACGCCCTTGTGATCGCGCTCGAACAGCCGCGTGCCCAGCGCTTCCTCGAGCAGCCGGATCTGCCGGCTCACCGCCCCCTGCGTCACGCACAGCGAAACCGCCGCACGGTTGAAGCTCAGGTGACGCGCGGTCTCCTCGAAAAATCGCAGCGCGATCAACGATGGCAGGCGTCGCATGATGTGTGTCCCTTTCGTTCGAATCGTTCGTATCGTTCGTATCGTTCGTATCGTTCGTATCGTTCGTATCGTTCGTATCGTTCGTATCGTTCGTATCGTTCGTATCGTTCGTATCGTTCGTGCCGTTCGTGCCGTTCGTGCCGTTGCCGGCCGGCGCCGCCGTCCATTCAGCGCGCAGCCTTGTCGCAACGCCGCGCCAACCGCCGCGCCATAAAGCTGCCCGGAGGCCCGCGCCCTCCGTCGCATCCATTCATCGTCCCCGCGCCCGCGCCGCCCGCCTACAATAAGCATCCCGCACCAAACACGACACCGCCCCGTGAGACGCAAGATGCCGGCGCTGAATGCGCTGAAAGCCTTCGAGATGGCCGGCCGCACCGGCAGCTTCACACGCGCGGCCGAACTGCTCAACGTGACGCAGAGCGCGGTGAGCCGCCAGGTTCGCCAGCTCGAGGGCCAGCTCGGTGAAACCCTGCTCGAGCGCCGCCATCACCAGCTCGAACTGACGGCGGCCGGCCGCGTGCTGCTGCGCGCGCTGCAGCAATCGTTCGACAAGATCGAGCTGACCGTACGCAGCCTGCAGGAAAAAACCCACCTGAACCGCCTGCGCGCGAACGTGCCGCCCACCTTCGCCGCGCGCTGGCTGATGCCGCGGCTCGGCCGGCTGCGCGACGCGCATCCCGAATTCGAGCTGAGCCTCACGACCCGCATACACGACAGTCTCGGCGAATCGCGCGTACTCGACTGCGCGATCCGGTTCGGCGACGGCGAATGGGACGGCTTCGACAACGCACTGCTGATGCAGGAGCAGCATATCGCCGTCTGCGCGCCCGCGCTGTATGCGCGGCTGCGACAGGACGGCGCGCCGATCGACCTGAACCGCTTCACGCTGCTGCACGTGCTCGCCACCGACGACCAGCGCTACCTGACCTGGCAGCACTGGCTGAAGGCGGCCGGCATCGCCGACGTCGACACGCGCGGCGGCTACGAATTCGACCTGCTCGACCACGCGATCCGCGCGGCGATCGACGGCCTCGGGATCACGATCGCCGATCGCCACATGGTCGCGCGCGAACTGGCGACCGGGCAACTGATGCAGGTGCTCAACGTGCACGTCGACGGCCACCAGTCGTACTGGTTCGTCACGCGGCCCGAGCAGACGAACCTGCCGCACATCGTCCAGTTCCGCGACTGGCTGCAGCAGGAAGTGTGGCTCGCGAAGCGCCATCTCGAACCGTCGTCGCCGCTTCCGCAAGTGCCGCTGGCCTAGCGCACGATCCGTCCCCCCAGGCATAGCCGACCGCCCCGTCCGCGCCGAAGCCCCAAGCGCGGCCGACACCATAACGCCTCCCGCCCCCGCGCGCCTTCGGACCAGTCGGCAACCGCGGCCCTGCCACCGCCCGTCCCGCTCCCGGCCCGCGCCACGACAGCCTTGCCGGACGCACGATTCCGGCCGATCGGCCGACTAACGTGCGTTTTTCTCATGTTCGGCGCGAAAATAAGTCGTTTGTCGTGCGCTAAACGCATGAAGAGAATGACCTCTGTCCCGTACCGCGCGTGTCGCCACCCGAAGCGATCCGCCCGCATTCATCGGAGGAGTCACTTCATGCGCACCGAACGCAACTACGTGAACGGCCGTTTCGTCGCCCCGGAAAGCGACGCGTTCATCGTCGTCCACAATCCCGCCACCGAAGCGCCGTTCGCGCGCGTGCCGGCCGCGACGCCGGCCGACGCACTCGCCGCCGTCGACGCCGCGGCCGCCGCGCAGAAGACGTGGCGCAAGCTGCCGAGCGCCGAACGCGCTGCGTACCTGCACCGTTTCGCCGATGCGCTGACCGCACGTGCGCCCGAGATCGGCGCGGCGCTCGCGCAGGAATCCGGCAAGAGCGTCGAGGACGCGTCGAACGAAGCCGTCTACGCGGGCCAGATCACGCGCTACCACGCGGAGTGGGCACGCCGGATCGAAGGCGAGATCATCCCGAGCGACACGCCCGACGAGAACCTGTTCCTGCAGCGCGAGCCGATCGGCGTCGTCGCGTGCCTGATCCCGTTCAACTATCCCGTCTACACGCTGCTGCGCAAGGTCGCGCCCGCGCTGATCGCCGGCAATACCGTGGTCGTGCGGCCGAGCAACCACACGCCGGTCTCCGCGTTCGAGATCGCGAAGGCGGCCGACGATGCGGGCTTCCCGCCGGGCGTCGTCAACATCCTGACGATGGACCACGCGACGGCCGAAGCGCTGTGCACGCACCCGGCAGTCGGGATGATCACGCTAACCGGCAGCGTGAACGCGGGCCGCAAGGTGCTCGACTACTGCAAGGCGAACATCGCGAAGCCGTCGCTCGAACTTGGCGGCAAGACGCCCGCGATCATCGAGCCGGACGCCGATCTCGAACGCGCGGCCGCGGCGCTCGTCGCGTCGAAGACGACCCATTGCGGCCAGCTCTGCACGGCGATCGAGCGCGTGTACGTGCACGACAGCGTGCACGACCGTTTCGTCGCGCTGCTGAAGGAGAAGATGGCGGCCGTGCGCATCGGCAACCGTGAGGAAGACGCCGCGCGGATGGGCCCGCTCGTGAGCGCATCGGCGCGCGCACACATCCACGGAATGGTCGAACGCGCGATCGCGGCAGGCGCGACGCTCGAAACCGGCGGCACGATCCCCGACGGCCCCGGCTTCTTCTACCCGGCCACGCTGCTCACCGGCGTACGGCAGGACATGGAGATCGTGCAGGAGGAAACCTTCGGCCCGATCATGCCCGTGCTGCGCTACACGACGATCGACGAAGCGATCGCGCAGGCGAACGACCACCAGTTCGGCCTGTCGTCGGTGCTCTACACCGAGCATTACCGCACCGCGATGACCGTCGCCAACGCAATCGAAGCCGGCGAGCTGTACGTGAACCGCACGCCGGCCGATCCGTACCAGGGCTTCCACGCCGGCTGGAAGCGCTCGGGCCTCGGCGGCGACGACGGCAAGCACGGGATGCTCGAATTCACGCAGACGCGCCTCGTCGTCATGAAGTACTGACACCGGCGCGCGCCCCACGACACCACGCCGCGCGCGCCGCCCCTGACCCGACCAGAACATAAAAAACCTGCAGGCCTCCGCTTCAAGGACGCCTGATGGAGGAAGACATCATGCCGACCCAACCGTCGACGCCCGCGGCGTCGCTCGCGTTGCACGACGACGCTCACGCGTCGCAGCATTCCCGTGCGCAACGCTACCTGCAACTGCTGCTGCTCGTGATTGCCGCGGGCGCGATCTACCCGATGCTGTATCTGCGGCAGGTGTACCAGCCGACGATGCTGCAGTTCTTCCATATCGACGACGTGCAGCTCGGCTACCTGTATTCGTCGCTCGGCACGATCTTCCTCGTCAGCTACCTGCCGAGCGGCTGGCTTGCCGACCGCCTGTCGCCGCGCTGGCTGATCTGCTTCTCGCTGCTCGCGACGGGTGCGCTCGGGCTCGTCTACGCGACCGGGCCGTCGTTCGACACGCTCGTGCTGATCTTCGGCTGCTGGGGGCTGTCCACCGGCCTCACGTTCTGGGCCGCCGTGATCAAGCGCGTGAACATGATCGCGGGCCCCGACGAACAGGGCCGCTTCTTCGGCCTGCTCGACGGCGGCCGCGGGCTCATCGAGGCGCTGCTCGCGACGATCGCGATCACCCTGTTCGCCTACGTGACGCAGGCGCGCGGCGGTACCGATGCGGCCGGCTTCAGGCTCGTCGTGCATCTGTACGCGTTCTTCTGCATCGCGCTCGGCGTGCTGCTCGCTTTGGTGAAGGATCCGGCGAGCACGGGCGAACGCAAGGCCGTGACGGAACGCCGAAAAGGCAACGTGCTGACCGACCTGAAGACGCTCGCGGCGATCCCCGAGCTGTGGCTCGTCGCCGCGATCGTGTTCTGCGGCTACCAGGTGTTCTGGGCGACCTACAGCTTCTCGGCCTACCTGCACGAAGGCAATTTCGGGCTCAGCGCGACGGCGGCCGGCTTCATCACGACGCTCAAGCTGTGGATGCGCCCCGTCGGCGGTATCGGCGGCGGCTTCCTCGGCGACCGCGTCTCGAAGGTGTCGGTGCTGTTCTGGGCACTGGTGCTCGCCGCGCTGTCGCTCGTCGGGCTGATCGCAGCGCCCGCGCACAGCCCGCAGGCGATGCTCGTCGTGCTCGTGCTGTTCATCGGCATCCTCACCTACGCGATCCGTGGCCTGTACTGGTCGCTGCTCGACGACTGCAAGGTGCCGACGCATTGCGCGGGCCTCGCGATCGGCCTGATCTCGGTGCTCGGCTATTCGCCCGACGTGTTCGTGCCGCTGATCAACGGCTACGTGACGCAGACCTACCCGGGCGCGCATGGCTACCAGCTCTATTTCGGCTATATCGCGGCCATCGCGCTCTGCGGCGCGGGCGCCGCCGCGTTCCTCAAATACCGCCTCAACCGCATTCACCGCATCCAGGAGTCCGCATGAAGATCGTTTCGCTCGAAACCCATATCGTCGCCGTGCCGCCGCCGCATATCGGCGGGATGTACTGGATCTTCGTGAAACTGAAAACCGACGACGGCATCGAAGGTGTCGGCGAGATCTATTCGGCGACGTTCGGCCCGAAGGCAATGGCCCCGATCATCGACGACGTGTTCGAACGCCACCTGCTGGACCGCGACCCGCACCACGTCGAGCGGTTGTTCCGCCAGGCCTATTCGAGCGGCTTCACGCAGCGGCCGGATCTCACGATGATGGGCGTCGTCAGCGGCCTTGAGATGGCGTGCTGGGACATCATCGGCAAGGCCGCCGGCAAGCCCGTGTACGAACTGC
Source organism: Burkholderia cepacia complex sp. TUM26381 (assembly GCF_057439935.1). Lineage (NCBI taxonomy): Bacteria > Pseudomonadati > Pseudomonadota > Betaproteobacteria > Burkholderiales > Burkholderiaceae > Burkholderia > Burkholderia cepacia complex sp. TUM26381. The sequence continues at coordinate 3,075,275 of NZ_CM172007.1, forward strand.
TCGGCGGGAAGATCCACGAGCGGCTGCGCGCGTACACGTACCTGTACCCGAAGAACGCGAACGGCGAATACGACTACGACGATCCCGACCTCGCGGCGGAATGCGCGGCCGAGAACGTGAAGCTCGGCTTCACGGCCGTCAAGTTCGACCCGGCCGGCCCGTACACGGCCTACTCCGGCCACCAGCTGTCGCTGGAAGTGCTCGACCGCTGCGAGTTGTTCTGCCGCCGCGTGCGCGAGGCGGTCGGCAGCAAGGCTGACCTGCTGTTCGGCACGCACGGGCAGATGGTGCCGTCGTCCGCGATCCGGCTCGCGAAGCGGCTCGAGAAGTACGACCCGCTGTGGTTCGAGGAGCCGGTTCCCCCCGGCCAGGAAGACGCGATCGCACAAGTCGCGAAGCACACGTCGATTCCGATCGCGACCGGCGAGCGCCTGACCACCAAGTACGAATTCCACAAGCTGCTGCAGGCGGGCGGCGCATCGATCCTGCAGTTGAACGTCGCGCGCGTGGGCGGCCTGCTCGAAGCGAAGAAGATCGCGACGCTCGCCGAAGTGCACTACGCGCAGATCGCACCGCACCTGTACAACGGGCCGGTGGGCGCGGCCGCGAGCATCCAGCTCGCGACCTGCACGCCGAACTTCCTGATCCAGGAAAGCATCATGACGTGGGGCGGTTTCCACGCCGAAGTCGTGAAGACGCCGATCCGCTGGGAAGACGGCTACATCATCCCGTCGAACGAGCCGGGCCTCGGTATCGAACTCGACATGGACGTCGTGAGGCGACACACGCCCTACACCGGCGAACGGCTGCACCTGCAGATGGGTGAACACCCCGTCGACGTGAAGGATCTCGCCCCCGCGAAGGGCTGAGCGCAAAGGACAGACATGAGCTACGACTACATCATCGTCGGCGCGGGTTCGGCCGGCTGCATCCTCGCGAACCGCCTGAGCGAATCGGGACGGCACTCGGTGCTGCTGCTCGAAGCGGGCGAACGCGACGCGTCGTTCTGGTTCAAGGTGCCGGTCGGCTTCACGAAGACCTACTACAACCGCCGCTACAACTGGATGTACTACAGCGAGCCCGAGGCGCAGCTCGCCGATCGCAAGCTGTACTGCCCGCGCGGCAAGGTGGTCGGCGGGTCGGGCTCGATCAACGCGATGGTCTACGTGCGCGGCCAGCGCAGCGACTACGACGACTGGGCGAACGCCGGCAATCCGGGCTGGGCGTACGACGACGTGCTGCCGTACTTCCGCAAGCTCGAAACCCACGCGGCCGGTGCGACCGATCCGCAGCATCACGGTGCGACGGGGCCGATCCACATCACGTCGATGAAGGCCGACGTGCATCCGATCGTCCACGCGTTCCTGAAGGGTTGCGCGCAACTGAACCTGCCGCGCACCGACGACTTCAACGGCGCGCAGTTCGAAGGCGCGGGCATCTACGACCTGAACACGAAGAACGGCGAACGCTGCTCCAGCAGCTTCGCGTACCTGCGTCCCGCACTGGGCCGTTCGAATCTCACGCTGCGCTCGGGCGTGCTCGTGCGGCGCGTGACGTTCGACGGCACGCGCGCGACCGGTGTGGTCGTCGCGGGCGAGCAAGGCGACGAAACGCTCGTCGCAGCACGCGAGGTGATCCTCGCGGCCGGCGCGGTCGATACGCCGAAGCTGCTGCAACTGTCGGGCGTCGGCGATCCGGCGCTGCTCGCGCGCCGGCGCGTGCCGCTCGTGCATGCGCTGCCGGCCGTCGGCCGCAACCTGCAGGACCACCTGTGCGTGAGCTTCTATTTCAAGGCGAACCGGCCGACGCTAAACGACGAGATGGGCACCCTGCTCGGCAAGATGAAGATCGGGCTGCGCTACCTGCTGACGAAGCGTGGCCCGCTCGCGATGAGCGTGAACCAGGCAGGCGGCTTCTTCCGCGGCACGGCCGATGCGCAGGAGCCGAACCTCCAGCTCTACTTCAACCCGCTGTCGTACCGGATTCCGAAGAGCGACCGCGCGAGCATCAAGCCCGAGCCTTACTCGGGCTTCCTGATCGCGTTCAACCCGTGCCGGCCGACGAGCCGCGGCATGATCGAGATCGCGTCCAACCGCGCGGAAGATGCCGCGAAGATCCACGTCAACGCGCTCACCACGCAGAAGGATCTCGACGAGGCCGTGCAGGGCAGCAAGGTGATTCGTGCACTGATGCGCGCACCGGCGCTGAAGTCGATGACCGTCGAGGAAATCTCGCCAGGGCCGCAGGTCGATTCCGACGACGCGATGCTGCAGTATTTCCGCGAGCAGTCGGGTTCGATCTACCACCTGTGCGGCTCGTGCGCGATGGGACCGGACGCGGCGACCTCGGTGGTCGATGCGTCGCTGCGCGTGCACGGGTTGCAGGCGCTGCGGATCGTCGATGCGTCGGTGTTTCCGAACATCACGTCGGGCAACATCAACGCGCCGACGATGATGGTCGCGGAGAAAGGCGCGGATCTGATTCTGGCGGATGCGAGGCACGGCGAAGCGTCTGCCGTGCGGGTAAGCGAACGGGAAACGGTCCCGCATTGAGGCGGCTGCGTTCCCGCCGCTGCGGGCCGGCGCGCACGATGCGCTTGCATGCCGGCCCGCCGATCGGCGTCACGACGCAACTCAACGCAACGCAACGCAACGTCAACGCCACGACTACGCCCAATACGACAAGACGATCAACGGATCGCCGCCGTCCTTCGTCGCGCGCCAATTGATGAACGCGCTGCACGCGACGAGTGCGGCGAATATCTCCGGATTGCGATCCTTCAACGCTTCCGCGTCGTCGATCCGCAGCGACACGATGCCGTGCTCGTAGCAATAGTCGCTCATGCAATCGTTCCATGCGTCCATGTTCCGGCCGTAGTAACCCGGAAATCCGAATTCGCTCGCGAAGTAGTCGTGAAACTTCTTCCAGTCGCAAAGCGTTGCTCCGTCCACACTGAATCGATTCATCGAGCCCCCTCACTCCCTTGAGAATCGTTGCGACCATTCGGCGTACGACACGAAAGGCCCGTTCACCCGCAGCGGAATCGGATGCGCCTGCCGCACGGATCTCGTCGATCCCCAATGCATCGACGCGCGCCGCGCCTCATCCGTCGATGCACCCTCAATCCCCTGCCCCGCTCCGCCCCTCCACCTCGTCGAACACCCGCACGATGTGGTCGATCATCGCGCTCATCCGCGCGGTATGCCGCAAATCCTTGTGCGTCACCATCCAGACTTCGTAAGGACGCGCCGACGTACGTGCCGGCCACACGCGCACCAGCGCGTCGCGCTCCGCGATCGGCACCGGGAGTTCGGCGAGCCCGAGCCCGGCGCGCGCCGCCGCGCGCAACATCAGATTCGAATTCAGCCCCGACACGATCCGCCCCGCGCGCACCGGCTCGCCGACCACCGTGAGCGGGCTGCGCGCATTCAGGTGCGGCAGGAAGCACACGAGGTCATGCCCTTCGAAGCCGGTGCCGGGCACCGGCTCGCCATGCCGCTCCAGGTATTCCTCCGACGCGTACAACCCCGTCGGCCACGCGGCCAGCCGGCGCGTGAGCAGATCGGGATTGTCGGGCTTGATCGTGCGGATCGCGATGTCCGCCTCGCGCTTGGCCAGGTTCTCCACCTGCGTCGACGTGTTGAGCAGCACGCGCACGTCCGGATGCTCGTCGTGCAGGTCGCGCATCGCGCGCACCACGAATTCGAGCCCGATCGTATCGGTCGTCGTCACGCGCACGTCGCCCGCCAGGCGCCGGTCGACGCCCTGGGTCTGCCGCACCAGGTCGATCACCGACTGCTCCATCTTCTCCACGTTGCGCAGCGCGACCTCGCCCACCGCGGTCGGCACATACCCGGCCGACGTGCGCAGGAACAGCGTCGCGCCGAGCGCGCGCTCGAGTGCCGCGAGCCGCCTGCCGACCGTCGCCTGGTCGAGCCCGACCGCCCGCGCGGCGCCGCGCAGGCTGCGTTCCCGGTGGATGGCGAGAAAGATCCGTGCGTCGTCCCAGTTCAAGCGGCTTCTCCGGTGTGATGCAAATCTGCATCGGTGGTTGTGAAAATCGCTGCGCGAATTCATCAATGCCCAAGCCTATACTTTTTTCACCGACCACTCACCTGTCTTTTGGAGGCAAACATGTCCGATACGCTTTCCCCCGTTCCCGCCGACATGGCGGCAGTCGAAATCACCCGGCCCGGCGGCCCCGAAGTCCTCGCGACCGCACGTCGCCCGGTGCCGCGCCCGAAGGCCGACGAAGTGCTGATCCGGGTTCACGCCGCCGGCGTAAACGGCCCGGACGTGCTGCAACGCAAGGGGCTCTACAACCCGCCGCCCGGCGCATCCGACATCCTGGGCCTGGAAATCGCGGGCGAAGTCGTCGCGACCGGCGAAGCCGTGCACGGCTTCGCGCCGGGTGACCGGGTCAGCGCGCTGGTGACGGGCGGCGGCTATGCGGAATACGCGGTCGCCCATCACCTCACGACGATGAAGCTGCCGCCCGGCCTCGACATGATCGAAGCCGCGGCGATGCCGGAAACGTTCCTGACGGTCTGGCTGAACCTGATCCAGCGCGGGCGGCTGCAGGCGGGCGAATCGGTGCTGATTCACGGCGGCGCGTCGGGCATCGGCACCACCGCGACGATGATCGCGAAGGCGATGGGCGCATCGACCGTCATCACGACGGTCGGCTCGGACGCGCATCGCGCCGCGAGCCTGCGGCTCGGCGCGGATCACGCGGTGCACTACCGGGAAGAAGATTTCGTCGCCGAAGTCGACAGGATCACCGCCGGCAAAGGCGTGGACGTGATCCTCGACATCATCGCGGGCGACTACGTCGCGCGCAATTACCGGGCGGCGGCGATGAACGGGCGGATTCTGCAGGTCAGCGCGCTCAACGGGCCGGCGAAGGAACTCGACGTGTGGCCGATGATGACCAAGCGCCTCACGCACATCGGTTCGACGCTGCGCTCGCGCACGCCGGAGGAGAAGGGCGCGCTCATCGCCGAACTCGAACGGCACCTGTGGCCGCACGTCGCGGCGGGCACGGTCAGGCCGCAAGTGTTCCGCACCTTCCCGCTCGACGACGCACGCGGCGCGCACGTGCTGATCGACTCCGGCGTGCACGTCGGCAAGATCGTACTGACGACGTCCGCGCACCGCGCGCAGTGAGCGCGGTACGCGGCCTGGGCGGCGTGACGCGCGTCAGTTCACGCTCGTGCGCTTCTCGACGAACCGACGCACGTAATCGTCCGCCGGGCGCGACAGGATGTCGTCCGGCGTGCCGACCTGCACAAGCGTGCCGTCACGCAGGATCGCGATCCGGTCGCCGATGCGCAACGCTTCGTCGAGATCGTGCGTGATGAACACGATCGTCTTCGACAGCGTCGCCTGCAGTTCGAGCAGTTGATCCTGCATCTCGGTGCGGATCAGCGGATCGAGCGCGGAGAACGCCTCGTCCATCAGCAGCACGTCGGTATCGGCCGCCAGCGCGCGCGCCAGCCCGACACGCTGCCGCATCCCGCCCGACAGCTCGTCCGGGTAATGATCGCCGTAACCGTCGAGCCCGACCTTCGTCAGCCAGTTGCGCGCGGCATCAAGCGCGTCGTGCCGTTTCTCGCCGCGCGTGCGCAACGCATACGCGGCGTTGTCGAGCACGGTCTGGTGCGGCAGCAGCCCGAAGTTCTGGAACACCATGCTGACCTTGAAACGGCGCAGCTCGCGCAGCCCGTGCGCGTCGAGCTTGATCACGTCGCTGCCGTCGATCACGATCTCGCCGGCCGTCGGCTCGATCAGCCGGTTGAAGTGCCGCACGAGCGTCGATTTCCCGGAACCCGACAGCCCCATGATCACGAAGATCTCGCCCGACTCGATGCCGAGGCTCACGTCGTTGAGCCCGACGTTGCAGCCCGTTTCGGCCAGCACGTCGGCCTTGCGCTTGCCCGAGCGCAGCAGGTCGAGCACGCGCGCATGCGCGGCCTGCGGCCCGAACAGCTTGTACACGTGTTTGACGTCGATGGTCGTCATGTCTGCCTCCGTTCCTATGCGCGCGACGATTGCGTCGCCTGATTCGAATCGACGCCCGCCGACTGCGCCTTGCGCGGCAGCCGGTACGGCACGCGCGATGCGCCCTTCTGCCGGCGCTGCTGCGCGAGCCTGCGGCGCGCGCGCCGCTCCTGTCCGAAGCCCTGGCTGATCCGGTCGATCACGATCGCGAGGATCACGATCGCGAGGCCGGCCTGCGTGCCCTTGCCGACATCGAGCGTCTGGATGCCCGCGAGCACGTCCTCGCCGAGCCCGCGCGAGCCGATCATCGACGCGATCACGACCATCGACAGCGCCATCATCGTCGTCTGGTTGATGCCGGCCATGATGCTCGGCCGCGCAAGCGGCAACTGCACGTTGACGAGCAATTGCCAGCGCGTCGTGCCGAACGCACGCGCGGCTTCCGTCACGTCCGGATCGACCTGGCGGATGCCGAGATCGGTCAGGCGGATCAGCGGCGGCAGCGCGTAGATGATCGTCGCGAGAATCGCGGGCACCTTGCCGAGACCGAACAGCATCAGCACCGGGATCAGGTACACGAAGCTCGGCAGCGTCTGCATCACGTCGAGCACGGGCAGCAGCATCCGGCGCAGCCACGCGCTGCGCGAAGCGAGGATGCCGACCGGCACGCCGATCGCGACCGACAGCACCGTCGCGACGAGCATCAGCGCGAGCGTCTGCATCAGCTTGTCCCACAGGCCGAAGCAGCCGATCGCGTAGAGCAGCAGCATGAAGAGCGCGCCGAGGCCGATACGGCGCGTCGCGTTCCACGCGATTGCGCCGACGACCAGCAGCACGAGCCACGGCGGCGCCACGCGCAGCGCGCCTTCGAGCGGCACGAGCAGGTAGCGCAACACGAGCACGCTGAAGTGATGGAAGCTGTCGCCGTATTGCGCGACGAACGTCTCGAGCGCGCTGTTCACCCAGTCGGCGATCGACAGGTGCAGAAAGAAGCCGTTCATGTTGATTCTCCGTCGCGCCGCGAAGGCGCGTGACGGCGGCGGCGAGCCCGAGCCCGAGCCCGCCGCCGCGCGCAGGTTACGCGCCCTTCAGGCTGCCGGCGATCTTCTGCGCGACGTCGGCCGGCACCCACTGCTTCCACATGTCCTGGCGGGTCTTCAGGAACTGCGTGGCCATCGCCGCGCCGTCGATCTTCTTCGTCGTCATCTCGAGGATCGTCTGGTTCAGGAAGTCCATCGGGAAACGCACCTTGCCGAATACGCCGACGAGATCGGGGTTCGCATCGGCGAACGGCTTCGACACGCCGACCGTCAGCCGCGACACCATGTACGACGACGCGCACTGGTGCGTGCTGCTCTCGTCGCGCAACGTCTTCCAGCATGCTTCGTTATAGGCCGGCATCTTCAGCGCGGTGAACTTGTATTTCGCCATCAGCGCAGCCGGGCCCCAGTAATAGAACACGATCGGCGCGCCGCGCTGGTACGCGGACGCGATCGCCGCGTCGAGGGCCGCGCCGGTGCCCGGATGGAAGTTCGTGTACGACTGATCGAGCTTCAGCACCTTCAGCAGGCGCGTGTTCACGCGCTCGCAGTCCCAGCCCGTCGGGCAGTTCAGGAAACGGCCCTTGTCCGGTTCCTCCTCGTCGGCGAACACCTGCTTGAACTTCGGCAGATCGTCGACCGACACGAGCCCGGGCGCGACCGGCTTGATGTTGCGCGCCGGATCGCCCTTCAACACGTAGTCGGGCACGAACCAGCCTTCGGTCGTGCCGCCCGGCAGCGTGTCGCCAATCAGCTTCACTGCGCCCGACGAGACGGCCTTCGCGGTGATCTCGCTGCGGCCCGTCCACTGCTCGGCCCAGATCTGCAGGTCGTTGCGCGCGAGCGCCGTTTCGGTCGCGGCCGTGCTGCCCGGCACGACGTCGGTCTTGCAGCCGTAGCCCTTCTCCATGATCTGCCGCAGCACTTCGGTCGCAAACGACCCGCTCTCCCACGTGATGCCTGCGAAATGGACCGTCTTGCCGTCGGCGCACGCGCCGCCGGCCGCGTGCGCCGCGGGCGCGGAAAGAATCGCCGCGGCGGCGAGAAGGACCGTTTTCAGTCGTCGAATCTGCATGGTGGGTCGTCTCCAAATCGAATCTGTTGTTTGTGCGTCGCGGCATGCGCGGCGACCGGCGAATCGTGCATCCCGCCACGTCCGGTCAGCCTGCATGTTTCCGTCGCCAATTTGTTTAGGGAAACGAGTAATTCCGATCAGTGCAATCGGCTGCGCCAATCGATCGCCGGGCGGCCTGCCAGGCAGGCTGGACGGGCTTCGGCCGGGATTCCGGGAGGCGCAAGCCCCCGCCCGGACCGCGTCGTGGCGCTGGCCCGGCCAGCCTTGAACCACCGCGCCGCGCACACCGTTTCGACTGTCGAAACGAGCTGTCGCGCCCCCATTGGCGAACCCGATCCCATCCATCGAAATTACTCGCTTTCGATTCCTTTTCGGCTTCGGAAGAATGCGCGGAGTCATCGGAGGAGACACGACCCGTCGCAGCCGGTCGCCGCGCCGCCGCGCATCGCGCGTTTCCGGCGCCGCGCGCGCTGCGCCGGAAACGCCCCGGATGACGGGGCGCGCCTCGCCGGACGCGCTCACGACAACCGATACAAGCTGGACATCCCGGAGATCTCTCAATGAAAAAGACCCTGACGGCGCTCGCCGTAACGGCAACCTTCGCAGCCCCCGTGTTCGCCCAAAGCAGCGTCACGCTGTACGGCGTGATCGACGAAGGCCTGAACTACACGAACAACGTCGGCACCGGCCACGTCTACGAGATGGCAAGCGGCTACGCGCAAGGCAGCCGCTGGGGCCTGAAAGGCAGCGAGGATCTCGGCGGCGGCATGAAGGCGATCTTCCAGCTCGAGAACGGCTTCGACGTGAACACCGGCCGGCTCAACCAGGGCGGCCGCATGTTCGGCCGCCAGGCGTACGTCGGCCTGAGCCAGACGCAGTACGGCACGCTGACGTTCGGCCGCCAGTACGATTCCGTGGTCGACTATCTCGCGCCGACCACGGCCAACGGCAACTGGGGCGGCTACCTGCTTGCGCACCCGTTCGACAACGACAACACCGACAACTCGTTCCGCCTCGACAACACGGTGAAGTACGCGAGCCCGAACTTCGGCGGCTTCCAGTTCGGCGGCGCGTACAGCTTCAGCAACAGCACGAACTTCTCGGACAACCGCGCGTACAGCTTCGGCGCGCAATACCAGAACAACGGCCTGCTGATCGGCGCCGCGTACCTGCAGGCGAACCATCCGGGCGACGGCTCGGCCGGCGCGATCACCGCGAACGACGCGAGCTACATCGCCGAGCGCATGCGCGTGTTCGGCGCGGGCATCAACTACACGTTCGGGCCCGCGACGGTCGGTTTCGCGTACACGAACTCGAACTACAAGAACCCGACCGGCAACGGCTACCTCGGCACGCCGGGCGCGATCATCGCACCGGGCACGACGGTCAGCGCGATCAAGTACCAGAACTTCGAGGTGAACGGTTCGTACCAGATCACGCCGGCGTTCATGGTCGGCGCACAGTACGTGCTGTCGCTCGAGAAATACGACGCATCGACCGGCGACGCGAAGCCGAAGATCCACTCGGTCGGGCTGATGGCCGACTACAACCTGTCGAAGCGCACCGACGTGTACGTGCAGGCCGCGTACCAGCACATCGCCGGCGACAAGACGAACTCGATCCTCGACAACGCGTTCATCCCCGGCACCGACGCGCCGTCGTCGACGTCGAACCAGGTGGCCGTGCGGCTCGCGCTGCGCCACAAGTTCTGACGCAACCCGGCTGTCCGTTCTTCACGCGACACCCGCGCCGATCGGCCCGAGGTGTCTTCGCCCGCCCGCAGGCGCCAGTCTGCCGGCGGGCTTTTTCATGCGCGCCGCCACGCGCGACCGGCCATTGCCGCCGGCAACGGGTAACGGGCACGCAATTGCCCCGTCAACCGTGACAGGTCAACGAACGACGATCCGTCGATACACTGTGGGCCTGCGCAACGGCCGCCATCCCCGCCTTCCTCGATGCCGGCCGTCGCCTTCCTTGCGCACGGCCTGCCGCCTTTCGCCCGCGCCGTGCGCCTGCTGCCCATCCCCGAGGAGTGTCACTTGAAGCCCTGGCGCCGCGCGCTGTTCACCTTCGCCGCCGGCCTCCTGGCCGCCGCGTCCTCTCACGCCCATCCGGTCTGCACCGTCGTCGCCGACGCCGCCACCGGCCAGGTGCTCGTGCAACAAGGCGACTGCGCGGCCCGCGTGACGTCCGCATCGACGTTCAAGGTCGCGATCAGCCTGATGGGCTTCGACGCCGGCGTACTGAAGGACGAGCACACGCCCACGCTCGACTTCCACGCCGGCTACCCCGACTGGGGCGGTGCGCCGTGGCGCGAGCCGACCGACCCGGCCCGCTGGATGAAGCTGTCGATCTTCTGGTATTCGGAGCAGGTCGCGCAGGCGCTCGGACAGGCACGCTTCCAGCAGTACACGAGCGCGTTCGGCTACGGCAACGCCGACGTGACCAGCAAGCAGGGCGAACTGAGCGGCGTGATGGGCGCATGGGCCAACTCGTCGCTGCGGATCTCGCCGCTCGAACAGGTTGCGTTCATGCGCAAGATCGTGCGCCGCACGCTACCCGTCAGCGCGCATGCGTACGACATGACCGAGCGCATCACGCTGATCGACGCGCAACCGGGCGGCTGGACCGTGCACGGCAAGACCGGCACCGGCTCGCCGGGCCTCAAGTACGACGGCGCGCACGCGTATGGCTGGTTCGTCGGCTGGGCGACGAAGGGGCCGCGCACGCTGGTGTTCGCGAACCTGATCCAGGACGACAAGCGGCAGACGCCGAATGCCGGCCTGCGCTCGCGCGACACGTTCCTCGCGGCGCTGCCGGCGTTCGCCGAGCCGGGCCAGCCGCAATGAGCACCGGACCGCGCAACGCCCGCATCGACCTGCTGCGCGGCGTGTCGATCCTGCTCGTCCTGCTGCATCACTTCAACATCGCGTACTCGCTGCGCGACACCGCGCTCGCGCGCGTGCTCGGCTGGGACACGCTCCACGCAATCGTGCGCAACGGCAACTACGGCGTGACGATGTTCTTCGCGATCTCGGGCTACCTGATCACGTCGAACGCGCGCCGCCGCTGGGGCAGCCTCGGCGCACTCGACGTACGCGCGTTCTACGTGTCGCGTATCGCACGCATCGTCCCGTGCCTGCTTCTGTTGCTCGCGCTCGTCAACGGCCTCGCGGCGGCCGGCGTGCCGATCTTCACGAACCATGCGCCGCAGGGTGTCGCCGTGTCGTACTGGCTCGTGAATCTCGCGTCGCTCACGTTCTGGATGAACGTGCTGATCGGCACCTACGGATGGGTCAACTACGCGCTCGGCGTGTTGTGGTCGCTGTCGGTCGAGGAGGTGTTCTACCTGTCGTTCCCGCTGCTGTGCATCGCGCTGCGCCGCGACGCGCGGCTGTTCGCGTTCTGGCTGCTGATCGCCGCGATCGGTCCCGTGTACCGCTACACGCATCCAGGCGACGAAGGCGGCTTCCTCTACGCGTACTTTGCGTGCTTCGACGGCATCGCGATCGGCTGCTGCACCGCGCTGCTGGCCGAACGCGCACGCTGGCAGGCGCTCGCGGCAGCGCCGGTGCAATGGATTACGGCAACGTCGATGGTGGTGCTGTATCTCGCATGGCCGATCGCCGAAAGCCATGTGCCCGGCGTCTCCGCGATGGCGCTCGGCACGGCCGTGCTGCTGATCGGCGCGCATGCGGAGCGCGAACGCACGCACGGCCGCATGCTCGCACCGCTGCGCTGGAGCGGCCGGCTCAGTTACGAGCTGTATCTGTTCCACCTGATCGTGCTCGGTGCGCTGCGCACGTTCTGGCCGCCTTCGGCGATGCATGGCGACGGCAAGCTGGCGTTGCTCGTCGCGTATCTGGTGCTGTCGGCCGGATTGAGCGCGATCATCGCGCGCGGCTATGCGACGCCGCTCGACCGCTTGATCAAGCGGGTCGCATTACGGCCTGCGGTGCAAGTGACGGACAGCGCGCGCGTGTAGCTTCCCGCGCACGTCGGCGAGGAAAGAAAAATCGGCCAGGACCCGACCGTATCGCGCAACGATACGGCCTGCCTGACCGCAAGCCCCGCCTACGACACTTCGATCAATCGAGATAGTCCGCGTATTCCTTGCGCGAATAACCGGCGAGCGTCTGCCACGGCAACGTCTCGCGCCGCGCGGCCGCCGCCGGGGTCAGCGTCAGCTTGCGCATGACGCGCCCATCGGCACTCCGGTATTCGACCGACAGCGGCGCCTGCAGCCGCTCGCTCCACAGGATCCGGTTCACCCCACGCGCGCCGGGCGTATCGACGGCCTGCTCGTACCAGAGCGTACCGGGCGCGTCGCCGCGCCTGGCGACCGCGAGCCGCTTCAGCTGCGAAGGCGGCGTCACGTAATACGCGTTGTCCCACGAGCCGTCGAAGCCCGTGGTTTCGTACTCGGCCGGCGGCACGCTGACGACCGTCCGGTTCGTTGCATCGACGTACTCGATGCGCGCCGCCTTGCCGTCGTACGTGACGTGCCGCGCGGCCGCCTGGAAGTTGAAGTGCTTGTGCCCGGCGTGTGCCGCAGCCGGCTGCACGCCGGTGCGGCGGCCCGCGTCATGGTCGTGGTCATGGCCGTGATCGTCGCCATGACCGCCGCCGGCCGCCGCGGCGGGCAGCATGCGCTCGACCCATACGTGCCCGTCGCGCCGCACCATCCGTTCGCGATACAGCGTCGTGCGTGTCACGCCGTCGGCCGTGACCGTACGGCTCTCGTGCAGCAGCACGGCGTCGAGGTCCGCCGCTGCAAAAGCCGGCAGTGCAGCCATCCCGCAGGCGAGCGCACAGAGGATCTGACGTTTCATCGGGCGTTCCCGTTCATCATGCAATCACCAGGCTCAGAAACCGAACGCCGAACGGACGAGACCGAACACCTTCGTGTTGTCGATCGTGCCCTTGAACGCCTTCGCATCCGCGCCGTCGGCAAACAGCATCACGTCGCCGCCGCCATGCGTCTCCGAACCCGCGCTGCCCATCCGCACGCCCACTTCCTGCAGATACGCCTCGTTCATCGCGGTGGCCGAATCGACCGACGTACGCACGTTCGGCCGGTTCGCGCCGTTGCCGAACACCAGCGTCGTGTAGGTATTGCCGTCGGCATCCTTGCTCGGCTGGCCGTCGCGATAATTGCGGCTGATGTCGAGAATCGGATTGCCGCGCTTCGAATAGCCGTTGATCGTCATCGTGTGGTCGTGGTCGGCCGTCACGACGATCAGCGTATTCGACAGGTCGACCTTCGACAGCGCGACGCGGATCGCTTCGTCGAACGCCGCCGTATCCTCGAGCGCGCGCTTCGCGTTGGTCCCGTGCAGCGCGTGATCGATCCGGCCGCCTTCGACCATCAGGAAATAGCCGTTCGAATTCTTCGACAGCACGTCGATCGCCTTCGACGTCATGTCGGCCAGGCTCGGCTGCGTCGGCCCTTCGCCCTTGCCCGCGACACGGTCGAGTTCGTACTCGAGATGGCTCGTCGAGCTGAAGAGGCCCACCAGCTTGCCGTTGCCGGCTTGCGCGAGCTGATCCTTGGTGGCAACAACCGTGTAGCCCTTTGCCTTCATCTCGTTGAGCAGGTTGCGCCCGTCCGCGCGCCCGCGCTTGTTCGACACCGAATCGAACGGCGTCCAGTGGTTGCGGCCGCCGCCCATCAGCACGTCGACGCCGTCGCCGAGCGCCGCGTTGTAGCCGGCGCCGCCCGGTGCCGCCTGCGCAGCGATGTCGTACTGCGCATCGCGATGGCAGATGTGCGAATAGGTCGCGGCCGGCGTCGCATGCGTGAGCTCGGTCGTCGTGATCGCACCGACCGCCTTGCCGCGTGCCTTCGCCAGTTCCAGCAGCGTCGACACCGGCTGGCCGTTGCCCGGCGCGCAGTTGTTGACGGTCTTGTTGCCATTGGCGTCGTTGCCGGGCGCCACGGCGCGCGTGTCGGACGACATCGACAGCACTTCGTTGTTCATCTTTACGCCGGTCATGTACGCGGCCATCGACGGCGCGCTGTCGGTCGTCTGCGCGTCGTTCGAGAAGGTCTTGACGCGCGCGGTGCGCGCCAGCTTCTCCATCGTCAGTTGTCCCGACTCGCCGACCTTGTAGATCCGGCTCGCCGTCACGGTCGTCGGCCCCATGCCGTCGCCGAGAAAGAAAATCACGTTCTTCGCCTGGCCGGCGGCCTGCGCCGCGCCGCACGCGAAACCCGCGACGGCCAGCGCCGCCGCGATGCACTTGATGGTCGACATCCTGTATTCCCCTGTACCCGTGTTGTCGGCGCTCAAAGCTGCACCGCGTTGCGCACCAGCTCGAACACCTTGTTGTTCTCGATCACGCCGTGGAACGCATCCGCGCCGCGACCGATCGCACCGAGGAACACATCGGTGCCGCCGTGCGTCTCGTTGCCCTTGTCCATCCGCACGACCGCCTCCTGGCGATAGTCGTCGGCGCCCGTCACCGCATCGGTGAGCGCGGTGCCCGCGCGGCTGCCCTGCACGCGGTTCTCGCCGTTGCCGAAGCCGATGATCGTGTACGGCGCGCCGTCCGCGTCCTTCGCGATCGCGCCCGTCTGGTAGCTGCGCAGCACGCCCAGCACGCCGGGCTTGCCCGCTTCGGTCTTGCCCGTGCGCGCCGCATAGCCGTTCAGCACCAGCGTGTGGTCGTGATCGGCCGTGACGACGATCAGCGTGTTCTTCAGGTCGGGATCGGTCTTGCGGACCTTGTCGAGCGTCGCCTTGATCGCGTTGTCGAACGCGACCGTGTCCTGCAGCGCGCGCTTCGCATTGGTGTCGTGCAGCGCGTGATCGATCCGGCCGCCCTCGACCATCAGGAAATAGCCGTTCGGGTTGTTCTGCAGCACGTCGAGCGCGCGCGTCGCCATGTCGGTGAGGCTCGGTTCCTTGGTCGCGCCGCGATCGAGGTCGTAGCTCATGTGGCTCGACGAGAACAGGCCGACCAGCTTGCCGCTCTTCGTCGCATCGGCGGCCAGCAGGTCGTCGCGGTTCTGCGCGACCGCATAGCCCTTCGCCTTCAGTTCGTTGACCAGGTGGCGGCCGTCGGTGCGCTTGCCGCCGCCGTCCTTCGGCACGAAGAACTGCGTGCCGCCGCCGAGCACGACGTCGACGCCGTCGCCCAGCGCGCCGTTGTAGCCCGCGCCGCCCGGCACGAGCTGCGCGGCGATGTCGTTCTCGGCATCGCGATGGCACACGTGCGCGTAGGTTGCAGCAGGCGTCGCGTGCGTGACGCGCGTGGTCGTCACGACGCCGGTGGCCATCCCCTTCGCCTTCGCGATTTCGAGCAGCGTCGACACCGACTTGCCGTTGTTCGCGCCGCAGTTGCCGGTGAGGCCGGCGCTCGGCTCGATCGCCTTCGTGTCGGGCGACATCGAGATCACTTCGTTGTTGGTCTTGACGCCGGTCATGTACGCCGACATCGACGGCGCGCTGTCCGTCACCTGCGCGTCGTTCGAATACGTCTTGATGAACGCGGTTTCCGGCAGCGTGTCGATCGTGAGCGCGCCGTCTTCACCGACACCGTAGATGCGCGCGGCCGTCAGCGTCGTCATCCCCATCCCGTCGCCGAGGAAGAAGATCACGTTGCGCGCCGCTGCCTTCACGGGGGCGGGCGTCGAGCTGGTCGGGCCGTCGTCGCTGCCGCAGCCGGCCAGCGCAAAGGCGCCGGCACACAGCAGCGCCGCCATTTTGATTCGATTCATGTTGCCGGTTCTCCCCGCCGTTGATGCTTTCGAAATGAAAGGCGATGGTAGGAACCTGATGTGACGGCAAGATGAATGGAAATTGGAAGGATCGGTATGACTTATGAAAGGATGCGGCAGGCCGCCGCGTCCGGATACCCCGCGCGTGGCCGCGTCACTCCGCGTGTTCGGCAGTGGCGCTGCGCACGGTCACGATGCGCGCGGGCGGAATATTTGCCCAGACGATCCGGCTGCCGCGGACAACGAATGCCGAATCGCCGAGCGGATGACGGCCGGGCGGCCGCAGATCGTACGTGAACTGAATCATCACGCCGTCAGCCGACAGCACGCGACGACATTGATCGACGATCGCCGTCACGGCCTCGCGCGGCAGCGTGCGCAACGGCAGGCACGACACGATCGCATCGACGCGCGCATCGGGCGGCAACAGCCGCTCGAGCTGCCGCGCATCGCCCGATACGACCGAGATGCCGGGAAAGCGTCGTCGCAGGTGCTGCACGAACGCCGGCGAACGCTCGACCACGACGAGGCGCCGTGGCGCGACGCCGCGTTCGAGCAACGCCGCGGTGATCGCGCCGGTGCCGCCGCCAAGCTCGACGACCAGCCCGTCACCGTCCGGCACCGCATCGGCCATCTCGCGCGCCAGGTGCCGCGAACTCGGGCACAACGCGCCCACCGCGGCCGGACGGCCGACCCACTCGCGCACGAACAGTGCCGAGACACGCCACGCATTCGGCCACATCATGGGCAGCCCTTGAGCAGTTGCGCCGCCCGCGGCGACGTGCCGAAGACTTGATGGAACAGGGCTACGGCGACACGGGGCTTTGGCATGCGCATCCTCCTGGACGAATCGGTCCGCCGCAGGAAGAGCGACGATCAAATCGATTCTAGGAAACGCAAACTTAAGGCGACGTGAAGATTGACCCTGATTCCCCTGATCAATTCGTGCCCGATCAGCCGCCGGACGCGTTCAGCGATCGACGCGCTGCTGCAAGTGCGCGGGATAACGTTCGCCGACGATCCGGATCTGCTGCAGCGCGGCCTCGATCGCGGCGAGATCGTCGGCCGTCAGCGTGACGGCGGCCGCACCGACGTTCTCGTCGAGCCGGTGCAGCTTCGTCGTGCCCGGAATCGGCACGATCCACGGCTTGCGGGCCAGCAGCCAGGCCAGCGCGATCTGCGCGCGCGTCGCGCCTTTATCGGTCGCAATGCGGCCGAGCAGATCGACGAGGCCCGCGTTCGCCTTGCGGTTTTCCTCGGAGAAACGCGGCACGAGATTGCGGAAATCGTCGGCGGCGAACGTCGTGTTCGCATCGATCGCGCCGGTCAGGAAACCTTTACCGAGCGGGCTGAACGGCACGAAGCCGATGCCGAGTTCCTCGAGCGTCGGCAGGATCCGCGCTTCCGGCTCGCGCCACCACAGCGAGTACTCGCTTTGCAGCGCGGCGACCGGCTGCACCGCGTGTGCGCGGCGAATCGTCCGCTCGCCGGCTTCCGACAGTCCGAAGTGCGCGACCTTGCCCTCGCGGATCAGGTCCTTGACCGTGCCGGCCACGTCTTCGATCGGCACGTTCGGATCGACGCGATGCTGATAGAACAGATCGATGCGGTCGATCTTCAGCCGCTTCAGCGCCGCATCGGCCACTTCGCGGATACGCGACGGCCGGCTGTCGACGCCCTTCATCGCCTGCCCGTCCTCGAAGCCGAACTTGGTCGCGATCGCGACCTGGTCGCGAAACGGCGCAACCGCCTCGCCGACCAGCGCCTCGTTGACGAACGGGCCATACGCTTCCGCCGTATCGAAGAACGTCACGCCGCGCTCGAACGCGGCACGGATCAGCGCGATGCCGCTGGCCTTGTCGGTGGCCGGGCCGTAGCCGTAACTCAATCCCATGCAGCCGAGCCCGATTGCCGAGACTTCGAGGCCGCTGTTTCCCAGTGCACGCTTTTGCATGAATGGCTCCTGCTGAAAATGAAGGCGAATGCCGAGGAAGCCAGTGTAGGTTGATGGATACTGCTCAACAATCGGCGTACCATTTCATGCGTTATTGAGGGAATCTCACAAATGCTGCGCACCGGCATCGGCGAACTGACGACTTTCATCACGATCGCGGAGCAGCGCAGCTTCAGCGGCGCGGCGCGTATCCTGGGCGTATCGCCGTCGGCGCTGAGCCACGCGATCCGCCACCTCGAAGCGCGGCTCGGCGTGCGGCTGTTCAACCGCACGACGCGTTCCGTCGCGCTGACGGAAGCCGGCGAACAACTGCTGCTGCGCGTCCGGCCCGCGGTGGCCGATCTCGAGGATGCGCTGAACGACGCCGCGACCGCCCGCAACCGGCCGTCCGGCCAGATCCGGATCAGCGCGTCGGAAGCGGCATCGCGCCCGCTGATCCTGCACGTGCTGCCGGCGTTCGCCGCGCGCTATCCGGACATCCACGTCGAATTCGTCGTCGATTCGCGGCTGATCGACATCGTCGAGCACGGCTTCGACGCGGGCATCCGCGTGCACGAAGACGTGCCGCGCGACATGATCGCGGTGCGCTTCGGCGATCCGCTGCGCTTCATCGCAGTTGCATCGCCCGGCTACCTGACGCGGCACGCCGCGCCGGAGAGCCCGCAGGATCTCGCGCGTCATGCGTGCATCCGCTACCGGTTCGAAAGCGGCACGCTCCTTCGCTGGGACCTGATGCGCGACGGCAGACGCGTGACCGTCGATGTCGACGGGCCGCTGACACTCGGCAACCAGAACCTGATGATCGACGCGGCGCTGGGCGGCCTCGGGATCGCGTGGGTCACGGCATCGCGTGTCGCCGACCACGTGGCCGCCGGGCGGCTCGTGCACGTGCTGCCGCAATGGGGCCAGGACTTCGGCGCGCTGTGCCTCTACTATCCGGCGAACCGGCATCCGCCAGCCGCGTTGCGGCTGTTCGTCGAGGCCGTGCGTGAGTGGGCCGCTGCCGGACGCGAAGCGGCGACGGACTGAACGCACGCGGCACGCCGAGCCTGCCTGCGCACTCAGCGTGTCGAACGCATCCGGATGTTCGCGAACGGCAGGCCGTCGTCGTCTTCGTCGCGCCGCGAGACTTCCTCGAAACCGAGCCGTCCGTAGAACGCGCGGGCGTCGCGATTGTCGGCATACACCTCCAGGGCGAGCGCGCCCTTGATCGCGAGCGCGTGCTCGACCAGTGCGCGACCGATCCCGTGGCCGTGCATCGCCGGCGCGACGAACAACCCGCCGATCGCCCCGTCGAGCAGGCCGATGAAACCGACCGGCTCGTCCGCGCGACAGGCAACCCAGGTTTCCGAGCGAGGCAGGTAGATGTCCTCGACGAGCGTGCGCTGCTGGCGCAGGCGCGCGTCGCCGAGGAATGGATGCGCGAGCATCGATGCGTCGAACCAGATGGCCGACAGTGCGTGCAGGTCGGATGGTTGGTAGGTGCGAATCAGGATATCCATGCTTCCGTGTCGTTCGACCGGCAACGCAAAACGGGCGCGGCCACGACGCGCCCCGTACCGCATCACCGCAGGTTGGTTCTCGCAAGCTCGACGATCTCGTCGCCGCGCCCGCTGAGGATCGCGCGCAGCATGAACAGGCTGAAGCCCTTCGCATGCGCGAACTCGATCTTCGGCGGCATCGCCAGCTCGTACTTCGACGTCACGACGTCGACAACGGCCGGCCCGTCATGCGCGAACGCCATGCGCAGCGCTTCCTCGACGTTCTCCGAATGCTCGACGCGCACGCTGAAGATGCCCGCCCCCTTCGCGATCGCCGCGAAATCGGTCGGACTCAGGTCGACGTTCGTATCGAGATAGCCGGCCGCCTTCAGTTCCATCGACACGAAGCCGAGCAGGCTGTTGTTGTACACGACGATCTTGATCGGCAGGTTGAGCTGGCGCGCGCTCAGCAGATCGCCGAGCAGCATCGACAGCCCGCCGTCGCCGGACAGCGCCACGACCTGCCGCCCGGGATGCGCGCCTTGCGCGCCGAGCGCCTGCGGCATCGCGTTCGCCATCGACCCGTGATTGAACGAGCCGTGCAGTTGCCGCTGGCCGTTCATCGTCAGGTAGCGTGCGGCCCACAGCGTCGGCGTGCCGACGTCGGCCGTGAAGATCGCGTCGTCGGCCGCGACTTCGTCGACGATCTTCGTCAGGTACTGCGGATGAATCGCGCGGCCCGGCGGCTCGGCCACCGCGAGATCGTCGAGCCCCTTGCGCGCCGCCGCGTAGTGCTTCAGCGCATTCTCGAGGAAGCGCCGCTGCGTCTTGCGTGTCAGGCGCGGCAGCAGCGCCGCGATCGTTTCCTTCACCGTGCCGACGAGGCCGAGCGCAAGCGGCGCGCGATGGCCGAGCTGCGAGCCCTTCCAGTCGATCTGCGCGACCTTCGCGTTCGTCGGATAGAACGGCCGGTACGGGAAATCCGTGCCGAGCATCAGCAGCGTGTCGCACGATTCCATCGCGTGATAGCCGGAGCTGAAACCGATCAGCCCCGTCATCCCGACGTCGAACGGGTTGTCCCATTCGACGAACTGCTTGCCGCGCAGCGCATGCACGACCGGTGCGCCGAGCATGTCGGCCAGCGCGACCACTTCGTCATGCGCGCCCTGCGTACCGCTGCCGCACAGCAGCGTGACCGCGTCGGATGCGTTGAGCAGCGCCGCGAGCCGGTCGAGATCGGCATCGGCCGGCAGGATCGACGGCGGCGCGGAATCGCTCCATGCCGGCGCCTCTTCCGGGCCGTCGCCGAGCGCGATGTCGCCCGGCAGCACGATCACCGCAACGCCGCGCGCCTCGATCGCGGTGCGCATCGCCCGCGCGAGCACGCGCGGAAACTGCGACGCATTCGTCACGAGTTCGACGAAGTGGCTGCACTCGCGGAACAGATCCTGCGGATGGGTTTCCTGGAAGTAGCCGAGGCCGATCTCGGTGGACGGGATGTGCGCGGCGATCGCGAGCACCGGCTGGTGATTGCGGTGGCAGTCGTACAGCCCGTTGATCAGGTGCAGGTTGCCGGGGCCGCAACTGCCCGCGCACACCGCGAGCCGCCCGGTCGACGCGGCATCGGCGCCGGCCGCGAACGCGGCGCTCTCCTCGTGCCGCGTATGCATCCAGCGGATCGAGCCGATCTGGCTCAGGCTGAACGACAGGCCGTTCAGACTGTCGCCCGTCACGCCCCAGATGCGCTCGACGCCCGCTGCCGCCAGCGTCTTCGCCAGGTATTCCGCCATCGATTGTCTTGCCATGATGCCCTCGCTGTTGATGGATCGAGACACGCATGAGCCGGACGTGCATGCGCAGCCGGCAGCGACCGAACGAGCATACGCGATTGGTCCGCGCCGCGTCGTGACCGCGCAAGCGGGCCGACTGCCGTAGGACGCGCTGGCGCGCGACGGGTTCGATCCGGTGCGGCGAGCGTCATGGTTCCGTCACCGCGCCGTCAGCGAACGGACCGGCGGACAGGTCGTGCGCTCAGCTCCAGTCGGACGCCGACTCGTCCGGATCGACGAGCGTGAGCCCCGCCGCCGGCAGCGGCAACGCGGTCTTGTAGCGCACCTGCTTCAGCGCGAAGCTCGACCGGATGTTCGACACGCCCGGAATCGTCGTCAGCCGCTCGATGATGAAGCGTTCGAGCGTGCGCATGTCCGGCATCACGACGCGCAGCAGGTAGTCGGCGTCGCCCGACATCAGGTAGCACTCCATCACCTCGGGCCGCTGCGAGATCGCCTCCTCGAAGCGCTGCAACGCGTCCTCGACCTGCTTCTCGAGGCTGACCTGGATGAACACGTTGATCCGCAGCCCAAGCGGCTCGGGATCCAGCAGCGTGACCTGCTGCCGGAACAACCCCAGCTTCTCGAGCGCGCGCACGCGGTTGAAGCACGGCGTCGTCGACAGGTTCACCGCGCGCGCCAGTTCCGCGTTCGTGATCCGCGCGTTCTGCTGAAGCTGGTTCAGGATGCCGATGTCGATGCGGTCGAGCCGCTTCGGGGAGGTGCTCATGGCCTGAATATTCCTTATCTCGCGACGATTCCAGAATATTTACACTATCCAGACACAAATTCCCAATGAAATCAGACGCATATTCTGCGGATCGGCGCGTAGCATGAGTCCCATTGATGCGTGCCGCCGCCGGCGCGCGAGGAGACTGGCATGACGGATCTGTCGAACGGTATCGAACACGCGCAGCGCGCGGCCCTCGCGCGCGTCGATGCGGACCCGGAAGAAACCGCCGAATGGCTCGAGGCGCTCGACGCGGTGGTTGCACACGTCGGCCGCGACCGCGCGCAATACCTGTTCGACCGGCTCGCCGAGCATGCGCGCGCGACGGGCCTCGCATCGTCGCGCACACCCGTCACGCGCTACCTGAACACGATTGCGCTCGCCGAGCAGCCGCCGTATCCGGGCGACCTCGACCTGGAGGAACGGCTGTCGGCCGCGCTGCGCTGGAACGCGCTTGCGATGGTCGTGCGCGCGAACCGCGCGTACGGCGAGCTTGGCGGCCACATCGCGAGTTATGCGTCGGCGTCCGACCTGTTCGAAACCGGCTTCAACCACTTCTTCCGCGCGGCGCCGCCCGAGACCGGCGATGCAACCGGCACGGCCAGCGGCGATCTCGTGTACTTCCAGCCGCATTCGTCGCCGGGCGTCTATGCGCGCGCGTATCTCGAAGGTTTCCTCACCGAGGATCACCTGAAGCACTATCGCCGCGAAATCGCCGGCCCGGGCCTGTGCTCGTATCCGCACCCGTGGCTGATGCCCGATTTCTGGCAATTCCCGACCGGCTCGATGGGGATCGGCCCGATCAACGCGATCTACCAGGCGCGCTTCATGCGCTACCTGCAGCATCGCGGCCTCGCGAACACCGCGGGCCGCACCGTGTGGGGTTTCTTCGGCGACGGCGAGATGGACGAACCCGAATCGCTCGGCGCGCTGTCGCTCGCCGCGCGCGAAGGGCTCGACAACCTCGTGTTCGTGATCAACTGCAACCTGCAGCGGCTCGACGGCCCGGTGCGCGGCAACGGCCGCGTGATCGACGAGCTCGAAGCGCAGTTCGCGGGCGCCGGCTGGAACGTGATCAAGGTGTTGTGGGGCTCCGACTGGGATCCGCTGTTCGCGCGCGATCACGCGGGCGCGCTCGCGCGCGCGTTCGCCGGCACCGTCGACGGACAGTTCCAGACCTTCTCCGCGAACGACGGCGCATACAACCGCGCGCGCTTTTTCAGCCAGGATCCCGCACTCGAAGCGCTCGCCGCGCAGCTCACCGATGCGGAGATCGACCGCCTGCGCCGCGGCGGCCACGACGCGCGCAAGCTGCACGCCGCGTATGCGCGTGCGCTCGCGCACCGCGGCCAGCCAACGGTGATTCTCGCGAAGACGATGAAGGGTTACGGGATGGGTGCGGCCGGCCAGGGCCGGATGACGACCCATCAGCAGAAGAAGCTCGACGTCGACGATCTGAAGGCGTTCCGCGACCGCTTCCGGTTGCCGCTGTCGGACAGCGACGTCGAGCAACTGAAGTTTTACAAGCCAGCGGAAGACAGCCCGGAAATGCGTTACCTGCATGCCCGCCGGGCTGCCCTGGGAGGCTATCTGCCCAGAAGGCGGATGGCGGCATCGAAGGGGCTGACCGTCCCTTCGATGCCGGCCTGGGGAGCGTTCGCGCTGGACGCGGCCGGCCGGGAGATGTCGACGACGATGGCGCTCGTGCGCATGCTCGCCGCGTTGATCAAGGATCGCGACATCGGCTCGCGCGTCGTGCCGATCGTGGCCGACGAAGCGCGCACGTTCGGCATGGCCAGCCTGTTCCGGCAGGTCGGCATCTACTCGCCGCTCGGCCAGCGTTACGAGCCGGAAGACCTCGGTTCGATGCTCTATTACCGCGAGGACACGCGCGGCCAGATTCTCGAGGAAGGCATCTCGGAGGCGGGCGCGATCTCGTCGTGGATCGCGGCCGCGACGTCGTACAGCGTGCACGACCTGCCGATGCTGCCGTTCTACATCTACTACTCGATGTTCGGCTTCCAGCGCATCGGCGACCTGATCTGGGCCGCCGCCGACCAGCGCTCGCGCGGCTTCCTCGTCGGCGCGACGTCCGGGCGCACCACGCTCGGCGGCGAGGGATTGCAGCATCAGGACGGCAGCAGCCATCTCGCCGCGTCGACGATCCCGAACTGCCGCGCGTACGATCCGGCGCTCGCGTATGAAGTCGCGGCGATCGTCGATGCCGGCATGCGCGAAATGGTCGAACAGCAGCGCGACGTGTTCTATTACGTGACGGTCACGAACGAGAACTACGCGCAGCCGTCCGCGCCGGACGGCGATCCCGACGTGCTGCGCGAAGGCATCCTGAAGGGCATTCATCTGCTGCCGGCCGAATCGAATGCGCGCGCGCGCGTGCAGTTGCTCGGCGCGGGCGCGATCCTCGGCGAGGTGCTCGCCGCGCAACGGATGCTGAAGGACGACTGGGGGATCGACGCGGCCGTGTGGAGCGTCACGAGCTTCACCGAACTGCAGCGCGACGGGATGGAAGCCGAGCGACTCACGCGGCTTGGTGAGGATACCGGCACAATGCCTTACGTGACCGCCGCGCTCGCCGCAACGCGCGGGCCCGTGATTGCCGCGACCGACTACGTGCGCGCGGTGCCGGAACTGATCCGCGCGTACTTGCCGCGCCGCTACGTGACGCTGGGCACCGACGGGTTCGGGCGCAGCGACACGCGCGACGCGCTGCGTGCGTTCTTCGAAGTCGATCGCGCGAGCATCGTGCTCGCCGCGCTGAAGGCGCTGGCGGACGATGGGGAACTCGATGCGGCTGTCGTGCGCGACGCGCGAGCGCGTCTCGGCAAGCCCGCGCAGCCAGGCGTCGCGCCATGGCAGCGCTGACCGGACGACGCGACCGCCCGGCACTCGACGACTGTTCGTCGATCCAGGCAAACCAACCGGTTAGCCAAAGAGGCCAGGATCCAGCGCGAACGCTTCCTTGCTGAACACTTTCACACTCGAAGCGAAATCCGCATGCAGCGGGTTCAGCAACACGTTGAAGTCGGTCGGTCAAACGATTGACGGTACGCGCATCGCCAACGGCTCGCCCGCTTCAAGCCAGACCTGCCCGATCCGGGCGGTCGACTCCGGATCCTGCGACAGTACCGCCCGATCGTCCGGCAGGTCCGGCTGGTACGCGTTGTCATGGACGGTGTCGGGCACTTCCAGCGTCACCAGAAAAAATCCGCCAGCGGGAAGCAAGCCGGACAGATGGACGAGCGCCTCGAGCAACGACGTCGACGCATGGCAGCAGGTGAACAGCACACGCATGCCGCGCGGATTCCAGCGGCCACCTGCGATCGCCGCGCCGTTCCCGCTCAGGTCGTCGGCCAGGTAGTGCCCCTTTCGTTCTTTCGCGAGACGATACAACCTCACGCGGCGACCCCGAACTGGGCACGGTTCAGAATGTCGCGCACCCGGTCGTAGCCGGGCTGGACGTCGAGCACTTCGAGCGGCTTCAACCGTTCGAGCTCCGCGTTCGCCCGGCTCATCCACACCGCTGCGCGCTCGCGGTCTTCAAACAGATCGGTAGCGAGATCCAGCACATAGAGCACGCGCGCAACGCGATCGGACTCGCCTTGCGACAACCGGCCGTGTTTGGCGATTTTCCGCAGAATGGTCGAGCTGGGAAGGCTCAGCGCGCTCAGGAGGGACTGAACCGGCACGCCAAGCAACTCGCGCGCGACGCGCTCGATGATGACCGCATCGAAACCCTCCGCGATCGTGCGCCGCTGCAACATCGGCGCCATCCGGCGAAAGGTGTCGAAATCGCCCTTGCCGGCGCCCAGACCGTTCGAACTGCCCGCCGGCGCCGCGGGTGTGGTCGCCGTCATTGCGACTCCCAAATGGGTCAATGTGAATTCCCATTGCATGCAACCAATCGAGAACTTCCAATCAACCAAATGGCATAGCCGTCACTACCGGGAACCGCCCGCGCGCCGCGCTACACCGGCAGCGCGTGCGTCGACAGGATCTCCTTGAGCACCATGAACGAGCGCACCTGCCGCACGCCCGGCAGGTAGATCAGCTGCTCCGCGTGCAGCCGGTTGAAGCTCTCGTTGTCGCGCGTGCGCACCAGCATGAAGTAATCGAATTCACCGGTCACGACGTGGCACTCCACGCACCCCGACACCTTCTGAGCGGCCTTCTCGAACGCGGCGAACGCTTCCGGCGTCGAGCGGTCGAGCACGAACCCGATCACGACGAGCATGCCGGCCCCGAGCGGTTTCGGGTCGAGCAGCGCGACGATCCCGCGAATCATCCCCATCTCCTTGAGCCGCTCGACGCGCCGCAGGCACGCCGGCGCGCTCAGCTTCACCTTCGCGGCGAGGCTCACGTTCGAGATCGACGCGTCCTGCTGAAGCTGCCTGAGGATCGCGCGATCGATGCGATCGAGCGCGGGTGCGGCGTCAGCCGACGAAGCCGAACGTCCACTTAATTTCATTGCGTCTTCCTCCGTTTCTGCGAACTCAAATTTTGATATTGATGTTCGAATCATTATCAACGTAGGCCGACGATATTTATTTCGCAAGCTCATTTCTCGCCTGCATGCCTATCATTTTTTATCGGGAGACGCCGTGCCGGTTGCTCCCGAGCGCACCGATTCCCATGCACATTCCGCCTTACCGGAGACCGCTTCGATGAACCTGCAACGCTTCCCCCGTTATCCGCTGACGTTCGGCCCGACGCCGATCCAACCGCTCAAGCGCCTGAGCGCGCACCTCGGCGGCAAGGTCGAGCTGTATGCGAAGCGCGAGGACTGCAACAGCGGCCTCGCGTTCGGCGGCAACAAGACCCGCAAGCTCGAATACCTGATCCCGGACGCGCTCGCACAGGGCGCGGACACGCTGGTGTCGATCGGCGGCGTCCAGTCGAACCAGACCCGGCAGGTCGCGGCGGTCGCCGCGCATCTCGGCATGAAATGCGTGCTGGTGCAGGAGCACTGGGTCAACTATGAAGACCCCGTCTACGATCGCGTCGGCAACATCCAGCTGTCGCGCATGATGGGCGCCGACGTGCGGCTCGTCGCGGACGGTTTCGACATCGGCATTCGCCGGAGCTGGGAAGAAGCGATGGAAAGCGTGCGGCAGGCGGGCGGCAAGCCGTATCCGATTCCGGCCGGATGCTCCGAGCATCCGCTCGGCGGGCTCGGGTTCGTCGGCTTCGCGGAAGAGGTGCGCCAGCAGGAAGCCGAGCTCGGCTTCAAGTTCGACTACATCGTCGTGTGCTCGGTGACGGGCAGCACGCAGGCAGGCATGGTCGTCGGCTTCGCGGCCGACGGGCGCGCGGATCGCGTGATCGGCATCGACGCGTCCGCAACGCCGGAAAAAACGCATGCGCAGATCACGCGCATCGCACGGCATACCGCTGAAATCGTCGAACTCGGGCGTCGCATCGACGAGCGCGACGTCGTGCTCGACACGCGCTACGCGGGCCCCGAGTATGGGTTGCCGAATGACGGCACGCTCGAAGCGATCCGGCTGTGCGCGCGACTCGAAGGCGTGCTGACCGATCCGGTCTATGAAGGCAAGTCGATGCACGGGATGATCGACAAGGTGCGGCGCGGGGAATTCGAGCCGGGGTCGAAGGTGCTGTATGCGCACCTCGGTGGCGTGCCGGCGTTGAGTGCGTATTCGGAGATTTTCCGGCAGGGGTGATGGGGGCCGGGCGGAGGCGTGGTGCGCACCTGCGTCGCTCCTCCGTCGAACCGGTAAGACAGCCGCCCGGTTCGACTCCGCTCACCGCTCCGTCTCGTGCAATACCTTCATCTCGATGTCGCCGTAATACATCGTTCGCTCGGTCACATCGGACGGGCGAGTCTTCCACCACCATTTATAGAGGCCGAGCTTGAAGTAAGCGTTGCGATCGTTCGGATACGCGTTCGGGACACCCGTAACATGCACGACGCGTTCGCCGTTCCGGAAAACATCGGTCAGCGCGTCGACGCCTTGATCGTCCGCTCGATACCGCAGCCTCCACCAGACCGGCTTCCCGCGATCCGCCGACGGGTCGCCGAACGTAATGGATCGGCTCGGCATGCCCGGCACGCCGCGCACATCGACTTCGTACTTTCCGTTATTCAGCAGCAACGCAAACGGCGGTGATCCGTCGCTGCCGCCCTGATGCAACTGCGCGATGAGTTCCGGCTGTCCGGAATCGAACCGGTAGTCGGCGGGAATGACCGTCGACCAACGCACCTCGTAGTCGCGACCGTTGACGAAGCGAAACACCGGAGAGAAGCTGATCTCGGAACGTGGCGTGCCGCTCGCCACGCCGCTGAAGTCCTGCGAACGGCTCATCGTCACCCTCAACAGCGTGCCGTGAATACCGGAAATTTCGGCAGTGGTGATGTTCTGCGCCACCGGCGCCTGCAAACGAAGCCGCGAATCGATGCCACGCGCCCAGTCCGACCGATAAAAGCGCGCATCGTCATGCTTGCCACTTTCCGGACCTGCGCGGCAAACCGATGCAACGAGCGCGCATGCGGCAACGACGAATCTACCGCGCATTCGGCCCGCCTTTTCGCCGAAACAACCGCGATACATACGCGCGCGCCAGCATCGCCAGGAAGCGGCTATTGGTCCACAGATAGCGCTTCCACATCCGCCCCGGCTCCTGGATCACGCGAAACGCCCACTCCAACCCACTGCGCCGCATCCACATCGGCGCCCGCTTCACCTTCCCCGCCACCACGTCGAATGTCCCGCCCACGCCCATCACGAAATCGACGCCCAACTGCGATTTCCAGCGATTGATGAAGGTTTCCTTGCGCGGCGACGTGATCGCGACGAACAGCAGCCGCGCGCCCGACCGGCGGATGTCGTCCACGATGGCCTGTTCGTCGTCCCGGAAATAGCCGTGGTGATATCCGGCGACCGGCAGCCGCGGAAAGCGTGCCGCCGTCACCGCGACGACCCGCTCGACGACCTCCGGCGTTGCGCCGAGCAGATAGACCGGCAGCCCTTTCGCTTCGGCCAGCGCCAGCAGACGATCGAACAGATCCACGCCCGCGACGCGCTCCGGCACCGGGATGCCGAGCAGCCGCGCGCCCCAGACGACGCCCATGCCGTCGACGTTGACGATGTCGCATTCGCGGACCGACGCGGCGAGTTCCGCATCGCGCTGCAGGTTGACGATCTTCGCAACGTTGACGGCGACGTGCTGCGTGAATTGCCGTTTCTCGACTCGCGCGCCGATCCAGTCAACCGTCTCGTTCATCGACATCAGATGGATCGGGCATGAAAATATTTCGGCGCGGTTCATGGCAGGGCCTCGTTATCTTTTTTTGACATCCGGGGTATCGTCGACAATTCGGGGCGCCCCGCGCAGCGACGCGTACAGTGCCTTCAATTTCGCCGACACATCGGCGGAGAAGTAACCGAGCGCCGCAAGCTTCTCGCGCCCGTTGGATCGCGCGCCGTCCATCAACACATCCGCAACGCCGTTCGTGAGACGGCCCGCGTCGTGGCCGAACACCACCATGCCCGGCGACACGCCGTCGAGCAGTTGCCGCACGTTGCCGACATCGACCGATACGACCGGCAGATTGAGTGCCATCGCTTCCTTGACCGATTGCGGCGACCCTTCCCGGGTCGACGTCATCAGCAGGCACGCGGCACGCGCCAGCAGGTCGCGCACCTCGCAGCGATCGAGGCCGTCGATATGCCGCTCCTGCACCCGGATGCCGTGCTGTTCCGCGAGTTGCTGCAGCACTAGCGCAAACAGCGGATAGTTCTTCTCCCGACGCTTCGGCGACGACGGAAAGACAACGATCGGCACGGCGGATTTCATGAGCGCATCGTCGCGAGCCTCAGCGAAGACCTTCTCATTGACGGCACACGGAATCGTCACGCATCCGCGGCGCAGCCAGACCAGACGCGATGAAATTTCCGCACTCACGCCAATGCACGCATGCGCGAAGCAGGCCATCGATTTCGACAGCGCGCGCATCCAGAGCGGACCCAGGATGTCGGTGCCGTGGAACGTGATGACAACCCGCGCTTTCGTGAACAGCCGGACCAGCGGCGCGGAACACGCGCTCAGGCCGAAGTGGTAATGCACGATGTCGTACCGTCCCGCGCGAGCAGTCTTCCAGACCTGCCAGGCCGAGCGCAGGTATTCACGCTTGTCACCATGCCCCTCGATGACAAGCACATCGACCGTGCAACCGCCGGAACGCCGCAACGCCTCGACCTGCTCGGTCACGAACACGCCTTGCCAGGGACTTGCGCGGTTGCTGCCGAGATACATGTTCGTCACGACGAGAATATTCATGAGCGGACCTCCACCTCCCCGCCGCGCCGTACCGAGCCGACGCGCGGCCGCCCCCACGAAAACGCATACATCGTGAGAAGCGAGGAAAATACGTAAGACGGCGACACGAATGCCATCGAGAAGATGTTGTCGAAGCAGAACGCGCCGACGATGTAGAACCAGACGGCCGGCTTGCGCCGGCCTTGCCCGTATGCCAGGACGAACGCCAGCCACGCGATCGCGCCGAACACGCCCATCTCGACGAACAGGTGCGGGTAGAACGTGTCGGTGGTCTTCAACAGCCCGCCCAGCCCGTACCAATCGAAGTGATAGAGCGGGTAGAGCGGCGACGAGAACTTCACCGATGCCGGGCCGCCGAAGCTGCCCAGCCCTTCGCCGAGCAGATGGCCGTTGCGGATCGACTCGAACATCACGCGATAGGACTCGGCGCGCGCCGAATTGCCCGCGACGACGTAGAACAGGATCTTCGCCATGCCGACCTTCAACAGCGAATCCAGCACGCCCATCGCCATCAGCACGAGCATCGTGCCCGCGATGCCGGCAGCGGCCAGCCATGCGCGCATATCCCTGACGTTCCTCACGAACGGATAGAGCGCCAGCGCCGCGAACAGCTTGAACGAGAAGCCGAGCAACGCGAAGAACAGGAACCCCCACGACGCGATCGCCGCGCGACGGCCGGACCAGTGCCAGCGGCACAGCAGAAACGCACAAAAATTGATGAAGCTGAACTCCGAAAAGAACCCCATCCACCCTTGAGCACGCAGGAACAGTCCGGAGTCGATCCGCACCGGCATGAACAGCGGCAACCCGGTCGCATACGACACGTAGAAATACAGCTGGAACAGGTCGTTGCTCACGACCACAGCGATGAACGTTCTGAGCAGCACGTCGAGCCGGTCTCGGTACGGGAAGATCGCCACCGTGATCGCGACCGGAAAGAGGAAACGGACGAGTTCCTCGATCCCGGCACGGACGTTGAACGACAACAGCATCCCGATGCAGAGCGACACGGCGATGGGGAGCACGACGACGGCCAGCCGATGAAAGCGCGGGCGCAAGAGCATTGCCGCGAACACGAGGCCGAACGCGCCCATCTTGACGGCTTGCGAACGATCGTCGTCGAGCGTGAGCAGCGTGTCGCTGACGCAGAAGACGAAGTACGCGAGCGCCAGCAGTCCGGCGCCCACGTCGGCTACGCGCGACCGACGATGTGGCGCGATCGCCGGGAATCGGGCCGCCACGTTCATGAACGGGCCCCCGACGACGCCGGCACCGTTTTCAGATCGGCAACGTCCACCGCCCCGATCGAGCCTGCATAGGCCGCACACACCCGCCGCGCCTGCATCACGACGATCGCGTTCCGGATCAGCGTGACGATCACGGCTGACGCCAGCATGCAGAAGAACCCTGCGTCGCCGCCGATCGCGATGCTGCCGCCGAGCAGCGCGACGAACAGCGACGACGTGCCGATGTTGATCCGCGCGGTGATCGCGCTCTCCTCGAACGCCATCATCACGTTGCTGCTGACGACGCCGAGCACGCCCGCCGCGCACTGGATCGCCAGCAGCACGCCGCCCGCGAACACCACGTACACGCCGTCGCCGTCGAGCCCATAGCGGTAGGTCAGCCCCGCCACCATCGCAACGTTCGCGACGAGTACAACCAGATTCGACACGCCGATATTGCGCCGCATCGCGCCCAGCGTTGCGTCGAGCGGCGCCCTGTCCTTCTTCCGCTTCACGAGGTCCGGCAATTGCGCGATCGAAATGGCGCGCGGCAGCAGGTTGCCAACTGCGGTCACCGAAGCAAACAACGACAGCATTCCCGCGAACGACGCACCGCACATCGCCTTCGCCGCCGGCACCGTCACCAGCGCAACACCGCCGGACAGGAAATTGGTCAGCCCGAACTGCAGCCCCTTCACGTCGATGCGCATCGAGAACGCGCGACGACCGGGCACCCCGATCGCGGCAAACATCGCGACAGCCACCCCGACCAACGCAACGGCCAGGCACGACGACGCGGAATAGCCGTGGCGCATCCCGACCCATAGCATCGCGCACGAACCCGCGATCAGCATGCCGTCGAACGCGATCGTGATCCGGTAGCGGCGGTACGACACGAAAAAATGTCGCGCGAGCTGATACACGGCCCAACCCCACGTCAGCGCGACCACGCCGCCGAGATCGAACGCGGCGAGGCCGGTCGCGGACACCAGCACGCAGGCGACCGTGGCGGCCACGGCGGTCCATCCCGCCATCGACACCAGCGCGTAGAACGCGTCACGCGCCGCCTGCTTCCCGTCGGTTGCCGGTACGCGTACCAGAATCAGCGTCGCCCAGCCGATCGCCGTGAAGAAGCCGATCATCTGTGCGATCGACAGGTTGGACGCCGCCTGTCCGAGCTCGTCCAGCGAATAAATTCGCTGGACGAGCCAGAATGTCAGCACGCGATAAAGGCCGGGCGCGCCGGTGCAGACAAGCGCCTCGACACGGCCCTGCAGCTTTTTGGCGTCGGTATTCCGCAGCATGGCTTTCGCGCACCTACCTGTTACCCGCGCGCCAGCACGCCACGCGTGTCGATCACGACCTTGGTCTGCAGCCGCACCGGGTCCATGCGCCGAAACGACGCGTGGTCGACGAGGATCGCGATCACGTCGGCTTCGGCCAGCGCGGTGTTCAGGTCGCACAGCCGGGTCTGCGCTTCGAGCGACGCCGGCAACGCCGCGATGTTGGGTTCGACGACCAGCAGCGTCGCGCCGGCGTTCTCCGCCAGCGCTTCGACGATTTTCACTGCCGGGCTCTCGCGCAGATCGTCGATATCCGCCTTGAATGCAAGCCCGAGACACGCGATCACCGGGTCGCGGAACCGGCTCGCCGCCTGCCGCACGCGCTCGTAGACGAAGTGCGGCTGGTCGTCGTTCACGTGGCGCGCGGTACGGATCAACCGAGCGTGCTCCGGCGCCGAATCGACGATGAACCACGGATCGACCGCGATGCAATGGCCACCCACGCCCGGCCCCGGCTGCAGCACGCTGACACGCGGATGGCGGTTCGCCAGCCGGATCAGTTCCCAGACGTTGATGTCCAGCCGGTCGCAAATTACCGACAGCTCGTTCGCGAACGCGATGTTCACGTCGCGGAACGCATTCTCGGTCAGCTTGCACATTTCGGCCGTGCGCACATCGGTCAGGATGCATTCGCCTCGCACGAACACCTCGTACAGCGCCTGCGCACGCGTGCCGCATCTGCGCGTCATCCCGCCGATCACGCGGTCGTTCTCCACAAGCTCGCGCACGACATGGCCCGGCAGCACACGCTCGGGGCAATGCGCGATACGGATGTCCGAGCGCTCGCCGGCCTGTTGCGGGAATGTCAGGTCCGGGCGTTGCGCGGCGAGCCATGCGGCCAGTTTTTCGGTCGCGCCGACCGGCGAAGTCGACTCCAGCACCACCAGATCGCCCTTCTTCAGCACGGGCGCGATCGACCGGCCCGCGGCCTCGATGTAGCTCAGGTCCGGCTTGTTGCCGTCGGCAAACGGTGTCGGTACCGCGATCAGGAACGCATCGGCCGGCTCGGGCGCTCGCGTCGCGCGCAGGTAGCCTTGCGCCACGGCGGCATGCACGAGCATGTCCAGCTCGGGTTCGACGATATGGATTTCGCCGCGATTGATCGTGTCGACCGCGTGCTGCGATACGTCGACGCCGATCACGCTTTTACGGCGCGCAGCAAAGGCCGCCGCGGTGGGCAGGCCGATATAGCCCAGTCCGATGACGGAAACGGTTTCGAATGACATGAATGAGGTTCTCAGGACGTCGGGGGATTCAGCAGGGCGAGCCGGCCGGGAATGTCGGCCCCTGCGTCAGGACCGGCGGCGAGACCAGCAGATCCGCGATCCGCTCGCTGGCACGGCCGTCGCCATACGGGTTGTGCGCGCGGCTCATCGCGCGATAGGCGCGGCCGTCTTCCCACAGCTCGACCACCGCGCCGACCAGCTGGTCGACCCCGGTGCCGACAAGCCGCACCGTGCCGGCCGCGACGGCTTCCGGCCGCTCGGTGGTGTCGCGCATCACGAGCACCGGCTTGCCGAGCGACGGCGCCTCTTCCTGGATTCCGCCGGAGTCGGTCAGGATCAGCCATGCGCGGCTCATCAGATAGACGAACGGCAAATACGCCTGCGGCTCGATCAGCACGACGTTGCCGATATCGCCGAGCAGCCGCAGGACGGGTTCGCGCACGTTCGGATTCAGGTGCATCGGGTAGACGATGCGGCACTCCGGATAGCGCTTCGCGATGGTCGCGATCGCTTCGCACATCTGCTCGAACCCGCGTCCGAAGTTCTCGCGGCGGTGGCCGGTCACGAGGATCATGCGCCGCTCGTCGTCGACGAACGGGAACCGCTCGTGCATCTGCCGCACCAGTGCCCGGTCGTGCTCGAGGCGCCCGGTGATCGTCAGCAATGCGTCGATCACGGTGTTGCCGGTCACATGCACGCGATCGGCTTCGACGCCTTCGGCCAGCAGGTTCGCCCGTGAGGTTTCGGTGGGCGCGAAGTGATGCAGCGCGAGCGCGCCCGTCACCTTCCGGTTCGCCTCTTCCGGCCACGGCGAGTACAGGTCGCCGGTGCGCAGCCCGGCTTCCACGTGACCGACCGGAATGCGCCGGTAGTACGCCGCGAGCGTCGCGCCGAGCGTCGTGGTCGTATCGCCGTGCACAAGCACGAGATCGGGACGGAACGATGCCAGCACCGGGTCGAGCGCATTGAGAATGTGCCCGGTCAGGCTGCCGAGCGTCTGCCCGGCGCGCATCAGGTCGAGATCGAAATCCGGCACGATGCCGAACAGGTCGAGCACCTGATCGAGCATCTGGCGATGCTGGGCCGTCACGCAGACACCGCATCGCACGCCTTCGCGGGCACGCAGCGCGTGGACGAGCGGCGCCATCTTGATGGCTTCCGGGCGCGTGCCGAACGTAACGAGGATGTTTTCGTGGCGATGAGTCATCGGATTCTCCATCGGCGGATCACGCGCGATCCACAGCGGTTTGCACATCGGCGCCGTCATACGCATACGCGCCGTAGTTGCCGTACCGAGCGGAGCGCAGCCCCGGCCGGAAGCCGTTGAACACGACCGCCGTCGGTCGCACGCCGACGCGTTCGATCCGCTTCACCGATTCCAGCAGCTCGCCCGAGGTCGTCACGCCGGCGCGCGCCGCGAGCAGGATCGTGTCCGCGTGCGCGGCCAGCACGACCGCGTCCGTCACCGGCAACAGCGGCGGCGCGTCGACCAGCACGACGTCGTAATCGCGCGCAGCTTGCGTCAGCAGCGCCGGCAGACGATTCGACGACAGCAGCTCGACAGGCCGGTCGGTACGCGGCCCGGACGGCAGCAGGTCGACGTTCGGCGCGACGTCGCGCACGATGGCGTCGGCGGCGCTCACGCCGCCGCGAAGGACGCTCGACAGGCCGATACGCGGCTGCATGCCGAAGCGCGTCGCCAGTTCGCCGCGACGCAGGTCGCCGTCGATCAGCAGCACGCGCTTGCCCGACCGTCCGAGCAGCGCGGCCGTGTTGGCCGACACGAACGATTTCCCGACTCCCGCGGAAGGTCCGGTGATCAGCACGCGGTTGCCCTCGGGCCGGTCCAGCAACTGGAACCGCAGTGCCGTGCACAGGCTCTGCAGCGCCTCGACAGCGGGCTCCCCCGGTCGCGCCAGCGCCAGAACCGTTGCTCCGCCTGCCGCGGCGCAGCGCTGCGCGACCCGGCGTTGAGCAGCACTGTGTGGAATCGTCGCCATCACGTTCAGGTTCGTCTCTCGCTCGATCTCCGCCGGATCGGTCACGCCGCCGAACAACACCGCGCGGCCGATGACGGCGCACGTGCCGAGCACGAGCCCCACCAGCGCGGCAATCGCGGCGACCAGCACCGGCTTCGGACGCACGGGCTCGTCCGGCACGATCGCCCGGTCGATCACGCGCACGTTGCCGATCTTGCTCGCGGTCGCCACGCGAAGCTGCTGGATGCTGTTCAGCAAGCCGACATAGATCTCCGTTTGCACGGTCGCGTCGCGGCGCAGGCGCACGACGTTCTGCTGCGCGTCCGGCAAGCGCCGGATCGTGTCGTTGATCGTCCCGATCTGCGCCTTGGCGGCGGCAATCTGCCGGTCGACCGCCGCGAGCTCCGGGTGCGCCGGCGTCAGCGTTGACGCCAGCGCCAGCCGCTTCTGTTCGAGCTCGAACAGCGACGTCTGCGCGGCGGTCGATTGCGTCAGCATCGCCTTTGCCTGTTCGGTCAGGTCCACGATTTCATGGCGGGCCTGGTATGCATTGAGGCGATCTTCGGCCGCGCGCAACTGCCGCTCCACGGTCGGGATCTGGTCGCTCAGGAACGCCAGCGACTTCTCGGCGGTAGCCGCCTTGCGGTTCGCGTTCTGCCGCACGTAGTTGTCGGCGATCGCATTCAGCACAGTGGCCGCGCGCACCGGATCATGGCTTTCGTACGACACGCCGATCACGCCGGACTGATCCTTGCCGCGGTTCGCTATCGTCAGTTGCTTCTGCAGTTCGGCGAGCACGACCTGCTTCGAATCGGCCTTCACGACGAACTGCGCGCCCGCCGCGGCTTCGATGCCGGCCACCTGCAGCGTCACGTCGCCGGCGCCCGTCTTCACGCGCAGCAGTTCGCCGGTCGCGCCTTCCACATCGCGATCGAGATCGCCGCCGGACAGGCGATAGCGCCCGTGGCCCAGCGTCGTGACGATGAATGCGTGCTCCACGAAGTCGCGCGGCACGTCGAAAGTCGGAACATCGATGCGCTCGCTGCCCCAGACGAATCCGCCGATCCCGAAGAGGCCAGGTGCCGACTGCCCGCGATTGAAGCGCGCGACGATGGAGCCGATCACGGGCACACGGCGCGGACGCGCTTCGATGTGCAGATGCTGGCCGTCGACGACCGGTTCGGTCACGAGCCGCGAGCGGATGATTTCCATCTCGCCGTCGTCGGTCGACTTCACGTTGAACAACGCGCCGAGGCCGCCGACGAGCCCGCCTTCCGCCGTGCTGCGCAGGTCCGAGCTGCCGCTTTCCACCTGCACGACGATGTCTGCCTTGTAGACCGGCTTCGCGACGAACGCACAACCGGCGCCGAGCGCCGCACACGTCACCGTGACCGCGACGATGCGGCCCGCGTGCCGGATCAGCACGTCGAGGAGGCCGCGGACGTCGAGTTCATCGGCGTCGCGTAAATGAGGTTGGCGTAGGTTCGATGCATTCATTTGAGGTTCACTGCGATTGTTCCGGCGCATCCACGCCGGTATCCGGACACTGCGGCCGGTTCGGTTCCAACGTCGCGATCCGCGCAGCCCAATCGGCAACGCCGTGCTCGATCAGCTTCGTCGCATAGTCGTAGACGTAGCGGCTACGGCGATACGGATCCGGAACGTCGGTCTGGTAGCGCTCGGTAAGGCGATACACACGGCCGCGCGTCATCGGGTACGTCCGTTCGATCAGTCGGCGATGCGCGCTCTCCATGACCAGGATCAGGTCTGCCCACTGGCAGGTCCGGTCACCGATGCGCCGGGCCCGATGCGCGGAAAGGTCGAAACCGCGCGCGGTCAGCAACTCGTTCATCACGGGGTCGACCACCGTCCCGTCGATCGCCGCGACGCCGGCCGACTGCACCGTGCGCCCGAGCAGCGCATGCGACAACAGCGCCTGTGCGGCCGGGCTGCGGCATACGTTGCCGGTGCACACCACCAGGATCCGCTGCATCATTTCGTGACGATCGCGGCAGTCAGGCCCGCGTTGATGGCCGGCAGCAGCTGCGCGAGCACGCGGCCAAAGCGCGCCAGCTTCGTGCTGTCGACGTACACGACGTCGCGCGGCTGCAGCTCGAATTCATCGGCGAGCACCATCGACACCGGCGAGCTGCCATCCAGATGAAACACCTGCGCCTGACGGTCCGCGCCGGCGCGAATCACGTAGGTTTGCTTCGGATCGGCCGTTCCCTGGTTCACGCTGCCGGCCTGCGACAGCGCGTCGGCCAGCGTGAGCCGGCCGTTGCGCAGCGGCAGCGCCGTCATCGGCTTGTTGACCTCGCCCATCACGTACACGCCGAACTGGTCGCGCGCGGCGACCTGCAGCAGGTCGCCGTTGCGCAGCACGATGCGCGACGGATCGAAGCGCTCGCGAATCAGCGCCGGCAGATCGACCGGATAGGCGGTACCGGCACGCACGAGCGTCATCCGGCTCTGGTCGGCATCGGCCGTGAAGCCCCCCGCGCGCCCAACGGCCTCGAGCAGCGTCATCGGCACGTCGTTGAGCGGTTGCGCGCCCGGCGCACGGACCTCGCCGTCGACATAGACGCGATTCCCGCGATACGACGCGACCCGCACCGTCACCTGCGGCGCAACGAACCACTTCGAGAGCCGCGCACGCAGCGCCGCCTGAATCCCGCTCGTACTCATACCGGCAACGTGCAGTTCACCCACGTACGGAAACGACACGCTTCCGGCCTGATCGACGACGAAGCCCGCCGGCGGATCGGCGGGGCGTACCTGCTGATTGCCCGGATTGCCCTGTGCCGCGGCCAGCTCGGGGTGATCCCACACGGTGATCTGCAGCACGTCGCCCGCGTCGACCACGTAGGGCGCCGGCTTGGCGAAAAGCGCCGCGCGCGTGCGTTCGCCCTGTGTGCGCGCGTCGCGCCGCTGGGCTGCGATCAGCGCGCCGTCGATCGGCCCGATCGGCACCTGCGCCGCTTCGCGCGGCGCAGGCTCACGTTGCGACTGATCGAGCAGGGCCGCATCGATGCGATGCATCGACACCGTCACGCCACCGTCATGCGTCCGCGCGAGACCGGCATCCTGCCGCGTATCGTTCGCGAGGTTCATGTGCATGCCAGGCTCGACTGCGCAAGCGGACAGCAGCATGACGGGCAACCCCGTCAGCACCGATCGCAGGCGTGGCGCCCTTGAGCGCGACCATTTTCCAGTTTCCATTTCCGTTATCCAGACCGCGTGCGGCGACGCGTCGTTCAATAGGCATTGCGATGCGTGAATCCGCACAGAACGGTGGCCGCCACAATCCGCACGTCCAGCGCAAACGACCAGTTGTTCAGGTAATAGAGATCGTGTTCGACCCGCTTCTGCATCTTCTCGACGCGATCCGTTTCGCCTCGATATCCGTTGACCTGGGCCCAGCCCGTGATGCCCGGCTTGATCCGGTAGCGCTGGATGTAGCCGTCGACGAGAGGCTGGTAGAAGCGGTCATGCTCCACCGCATGCGGGCGCGGCCCGACCACCGACATGTCGCCCTTCAGCACATTGAAGAACTGCGGTAGTTCGTCGAGGCTCGTGCGCCGCAACAGCGCGCCGATGCGCGTGACGCGCGGGTCGCCTTGCGTCGCCTGCCTGACCTCGCCCTGTTCGCCCGCATCGTGCCGGTGCATCGTCCGGAATTTGTAGATCGTGAAGATGCGCCCGTAGGCGCCTCGGCGCTGCTGCCGGAACAGCACCGGCCCCGGCGACGACCCCTTCACCGCGATCGCGATGAGGGCCATCAACGGTGCGATCGCGACCAGCGCCAGGCCGGCGAATGCACGATCGAACATCGCCTTGCCTGCCAGCGCCCGCGCCGATAGCGGCGACGCGACGAGATCGAGCGCATGACCGCGATTCGCCCGATGCGGATGAAGCGGCGTCATGCCGGTCAGGTCCGGCATGAAGCGGATGTCCACCAGATCCTCTGCGAACGCACGAACGATCTCGCCGACGCGATCGGCCGCCGACAGCGGCAGCACGATCCAGACTTCCCCGATGTGGGCGCGGCGCACGCTATCGACAAACGCGGCCAGATCGCGATGGACTTCCGGTTCATCCGGGCCGACCGGCGACGAACCGGACATATCGAAGATCGCGGCCACCTGGAACGGACTGCCCGCTTCCCGTGCGTCGGGACGGGTGACCGCCCGACAGCGTTCGCGATATCCGGCGAGCGCAATCGGCTTGCGCCGGAGATGCCGAGCCGCCGCGCGAACGCCCAGCCATCGCCTCAATGCCTGCGACGCGGCGAGCGCAACCGCCGACAGCGCAAACCAGCCGATCACCCACCCGAGCGCCACCTCGGACTGCTCGTCGAGCGTGGTGACGCAAACCGTACCGACACACAACGCGACGGCCAGGCCGGCCGGGGCCAGCCATACGCGGTGCCGCGGTGCGCCGCGTCCTGGATCGCCGTACAGACCGAGCAGCGAGAACAAGGCCAGCGCACAAACGATCGAGATGGCGATCTGCACGGAGTCGGCTCGCGCGTACGACGAGCCGCCGAGCCAGCTTCTCGCCGCCCATGCGGTAGCGACAAGCAGGCCGGCGTCCACCAGCCCGAACCGGTAAACCTTCCTGCGCGCGACGGAGACGTATCTGGCGTGGTTCAACGAAGACATAACCCTGATCGATCACCCGTCACAATCGAGCGACGACAGGACAGCAACGTGCCTACACGCCGCACACGTCATGCCGGAACGAATCGATGATCGAGTGTAGAGCGATTCCTGAAAATTATTTAGCGATACGAATCTTTTTTCATGGATGCTGGCTAACCGCCAAACTTCATGAACCGTCAAATTTCAAACTCCGGTGACAGGATCGGCACACCCCGGATGGACTGCCGCCTGCGGCTTGCCGGCGAGCTCAATGCTGACCGAGACGAAGCAAACCCGAATATTGCCTGCACGATCTTCCGGTTTAAATCGGTCACGTCCCAAAACGTCATAAATAAGGACGAGTCTTGTCCGATTTTTCGATGAAGTGCATTTACGTACCTGACGGATTGATGGTGGTCAATGATCGACCGAGCCCTGCAATGTGTGTCCGCCCGCCTTCGCGCAACGACCTGCGGATGAACATCGCCGCGACGCACCGCTCGTCCGCTGCCGTGCCTGCCGGCACGCCTGGTTCGGGAACACGGGTTGCAGATTCGTTTCCGGCCGAAATGGCAACATCTGCAGCGCCCACCGAAATTGCGCGTGCCGAGGCGATCACGCATTCGCGCGAGTACTTGCCCGATTTCGAAGTGTGCGGCCCTTTCGCGATATCCCAGAGATCGTCAACGGGTCGGTGCGGATGCATAGGATCGACCCATGCTCTTTGATCCGGGACGGGATAGACATCTCGACCGCCGCATTCCTGCACCGATGATCTCGATCGCGGCTTTGCGTTGCGCGACGGCAATCCGGATCCGGATACGTTGCTCAACGGCATGCTCGACGCGATCCGCCCGCGTACGTGGCTAGAGAGCGCACCGACCGTTCTGGTTTGCGACGGAAGCGATGCAAGAAATGACCGACACGGTGCCGCGCGGGGAATTCGAGCCGGGGTCGAAGGTGCTGTATGCGCAGTCGGGCGGGGTGCCGGCTTCGAGCGCGTATGCGGAGATCTTCAGGAACGGCTAACGGCGGCCAGCATCACACCGGCGCGCCGTCAACGCGCATCGCCGCCGCGGCACGCCGGCTGCCCTGGAATCTCCACGACGCGCCCTTGCAGCATCCTAGGCACGCCCGGGTAGACATTGAAGCGCTCGACCGCGCGCCCGTCGACCCGGGCGCCTTTCACCTCGTAGCGCACGTTTCCCGCGGCCGTCAGGCGGGCGCCGGATGCGTCGCACGCGACGGACAATTTTTCTTCCGGGTGAGCGGGCAACTGACGGACCAGCGCGCTGAACCCCAGATTGACGACGACGTTGCCGACAGCCTTCTGCTGCTCCGTGCCCAACACCTTGATTTCCGGCCTGACGTCCAGCCGGTAGACCGTCTCCGCATCGACCGGACTCAACGGCTTCAGCACGATGGTCTTGGTCTGCCCGGGCCCGAGGCTCAACCTGAACGGCGACGCGTAGAGCGTCGGCCTGGCCGCGTTGCCTACTGGCTCGAGTTTTTCCTCGTCCAGCGGCACACCCGGATTGAGCAGGCGCGACAGTGAAATGGTCACGTACTCGGCGCGGCCGCCGTTGTTCATGACCTGCACCGTGGCTGTGTCCGAGCCGATCGACATCTCTTTCGGCAACACATCGATTGTGGCCCCGGCGTGATCGGGGCCAAATGTGGCGATCATCGTCACGAGCAGGAAAAGAAAAGGGCGCATTTTCACGGCTTCGCCACGAGCGGTTCGAAGACCAGCGACAAGGTGCCCGTATACGTCCCCGCCGTGCTCTTGAAATCGCCCACCGGCGGATAGGCGGAAACAGCGAGGTTGTAATAGCCCTCGGAGTCGACGTTAGGCAACGGCGCCGCCGGGTTCTGGAAATCGACGCCGTGCCCGACGACGAGCGGCTTGCGCTCGGCGCCTTCGGCGCCGAGACTGACCGCCGGCGACCGGAAGACCACGGCTGGCTTCGCCTGGTTCCTGATGTCCAGCGGTTCGTCCATCCGGACCCGGAACCGTCCCGTCGTCGATACGACACGCAGCCGCGCCTGCACTTCGTAGGCCGTATCCCAGCCGCCGAGTTGCTGCATCGTCAGACCGCTGCCGAACCAGCCGCCCTTGTCGTCGGTCACGATCAGGTTGTCCGCGCGCACCACGCGAGCCGTGACCTTGCTCACGGTCTTGCCCTTGATCTCCTGCGCCGCCGCGCACATCGGCAGGCAAGCCGACGCCGCAAGCAGGCAACCCCAGATGTGCTGCTTCATTCAGACTCCTAGGTTTTGGTCATGACCGTGAACGACAGCACATCGCTGTAGTCGCCGGGCTCGGTGGACATCTCCACCGACGTCTTGAACGTCGGAATGAAACAGGTGCGCATCGCCTTGTTCAGTCTCACGCCCGCACTGCCCGTGTTCGGCAACGGGAACCGTTCGGTGCCGCTGTCGAGCGTCAGGCTGTACGGAATGCTCTGGGCCGGCTGGCGAACGTTCCGAAGCAGATAGCGATTTCCGGCGACGCCGTTTGCGCTCGTCGCGTCGATGACGAAATTCCGGAAGCCGTCTTCGCCCATATAGGTAAAGCACAGCTGATCCGCGGGCTTGGCGAGCGTGACTTCATGTTCGCCCCGCTGCAGTTCGCCGAGGTCCCAGTCCGGAGCGGCCATGTCGACGGTGACGATAGGCGGCGGCTTGGGCGGCCGGATTCCAGGATCGATCTTGCGACACGAGCCGCCCCCCAAGTCGCTGACATAAAGCGCCTGGTAATCAAAGACCCAGCCGCTCTGCGTGCTGTTGCCGGCGCCCACGCCGACTGCGGGCCAGTCCTTGATCTTCGCGTCGTTGATCAGAATCCGGACAGTGACGTCCCGGAAACCTCCGAAATCCCACCCAGGAACAGGACCGGCCACGGTGCCTCCGTCATAAATCCGAGCCGTGTAGACAGCTCCGGCACGCGTGTGGTAAGTGCCATTCATCGTCACCAATGTGGCCGCCGCCGCCTGAGGGCCTGGATCCGGCTTCCCGGTGCTGTCGTACGTATATACCCGCACGAGCCTGGAGGTGAACCAGCTATCTGGCCGGAACGCTCCCGACGGGTCCTTGCCCAGTGCGTCTCTAATCGGTAGGTAAAAGACATTCAGCTCGATCGTGCTGGTTCCGTCACCGTTGCTCCTCCATGTGCATTTGGTGAAGGAGCCCATGACGTTTCCAAACTCGAGCGCCGCCGACGCACCACGCGAGAACAAGGCAAGTGCCAACGCCAATGCCAATGCACCGGATTGCCGCCACCTCGCCATTCCGATTACCCCAATCACTCTTTTCATGTCGCTCCAGTCATGTTGCAGTCTCTCGTCACAACGAACCTGTTCGCATTCCTGCCTATTCCTTCCCGGTCGCGCGCTGGTATATCACCACGCCGTACCCGATCTTGACGAACAGCGGCGCCGCCGCGCCCTCGCGCTCGCCACCTTCGACGCGTACCCGCTCGTTCGGCCGAAACGTGACCCGCCATACCTGGGGCCGTGACGGCACACTCAGTTCTTTCAGCACCATCCTGTACCGCTGCCCCGGTGCGAGCGAGAGCCGGCCGGGCAGCACCAGCAAGCTCGGCCGTGCCACTTCGGCAATCGGCACCCGCCGCTCCGGCGCCTCTCCCGGATTGGTCAGCAGGTGCTGCTCGACATCCAGGTAGAGCGGCGTATCACCGACGTTCTCGACATACAGTTCGCCCGGTGGCCGGCCCGGCTCCAGCGTCAGTTCCACACGCGACAGCTTCAGCACGCCGGCGGCCACGCTGCTGCCCGCACACGCCAGCCCTGCCAGCATGCCCATCGCCATCCGGGCGCGGCGGGTCGTCACGGACACTGCAGTGTCCGAGGTTTGTCGTCGACCCGCAGCGTCATCCGCTTCGTGGCGAACCGCTGCGGCGTGCCCGGAAACACGGCGACGGTTTGCGCGGCAGGCGCCTGGTCGTATGTCACGTCCGTGAAGACCTGTCGCACGTTGCCGGTGTTTTCGAGCGTCAACCCGCCGCCGTCACACCGATGCGCCCATCCG
This sequence comes from Burkholderia cepacia complex sp. TUM26381, assembly GCF_057439935.1. NCBI lineage: Bacteria > Pseudomonadati > Pseudomonadota > Betaproteobacteria > Burkholderiales > Burkholderiaceae > Burkholderia > Burkholderia cepacia complex sp. TUM26381. The sequence continues at coordinate 3,119,890 of NZ_CM172007.1, forward strand.
CTGCGCTGCTTTCCCGGAGGCGGCATCAGCCGGACGAGCACGCCGTATCCGACGGAAACCGACATCGGCGCGGTGATCTTGTCTTGCGGCGCATCGTCCACCTTCAGCGATTTCACCGGCACGATGTACAGCCGGTACAGCTCCTCGTTCCCGGGCTCCGCAAGCGACTTCAGCGAGATCGAGCGATCCTGGTTCGGCCCGAGCGTCAGTTTGTCGGGGCTCGCGAGGATGCCCGGATGCGGCAGATCGCCGAGCGCTACCTTCGTTTCGGGCGTCATGCCCGGATTCGTGACCTTCTGCACGGAAACGGACAGATAAAGCGGCGCATCGCCGAGGTTGCGCACCGTCACTTTCTGCTCGTGCCCATCGAATACCTTGACGGTGGCCGGCATCACCATCAGTTCGCCTTCCGCGTGTGCCGAAAGCGCGGTTGCCAGCCACAGGACGCCCGCTGCGATGCGTGCGATTCGCCATTTCCGATTCATGTGTCCATCCGTAAAGTTCATTGTCGAAGCCGTCATTCGCAGCGGAAGTAGTTGCCGTCCGGCTGCTTCAGGTTGCAGGTGCGCCGCTGGCCGCCGGAATCGAGCGTGATCGTCGACAGCATCGCCTTGCTGACGATCGAGAACAGCCCGTTCGGGTGCACGGTGTCGCCCGTCTCGACGATCTTCCCGCTGACGGGTTGGCCAGCCGTATCCGTCAGGAAGCCGCTGTAGATCATGTTGATGTCGATCCGTGCTTTCGCGGAATACACCTGCCCGGGGTGCGCGCGAACGATGTTCGCGGGCACCTCGATGTTCATGTCGACGCCTTCGCTGTTGCTCAGCACGCGCGCGAACGGCACGTCGCGATACGCGTTCAACGGCACCGCATAGGTGCCGCCATCGCCGACGGGGCTGCCCTCGACGTTGAAACCGTACGACAGACCGTCGAGAGCGGGCGTCTTCAGCAGCATCGCGCTGCCGCTCTGGCTGTAACGCCCGAATGCGATGCCGTCGCGGCCGGCCGCGATCATGCCTCGATAGTTGAAATCGACGTTGCTGCCCGCACTGCTGTGGCCGAGGTTCAGCGATGCATCGCCGCGCGTGCCCGCGCGCGTGCCGTATACGTTGAGGCTGTATTCGTTGCCGATGCGCGCACCAGTGAGCCCGGCCGTGGTCGACCCGAAGCTGTCGATGAACTCCTTGCGGACGTCGCCGCTCAACTGTGTCTTCCCGCCCGCATAGGTCGCGTTGACGGTGCCTTGCACACGATCGAGCATCATCGTCATGTTGAAGTACACGCCGTAGCCGTTGCTGCGGTTCGGCTGGAAGCCGCCCTTCTGCACGCCGAGCGCGAACGAGCCCCACAGGCCGTTCGGCCGGTAGTTCCAGCGCGCCTCGGCCTGCTGCGATTCGCCGGAATTCGACTTCTGGTAGTTGTAGCCGAACGTCACCCCGCGCACGTTGCGGCTATAGGACACGGCCGTGCTCGGCTGCCCCGCATAGAAACGCGACACGTTGGTATTCTGGTACCGGCTCACCGACAGGCTGCCGAGCGCTTCGCTCGCGGTCGAGATATTGATATACGCGCCGGTGCTGCGCTCGCCGCTCAGCACGCCGAGCGTCGGCGCGACGTCGACGCCGGCGATCTGCATCGGGCGCGTGACGTTCACTTCGGCCGCCCACTTGCCGCCGCGCCCGGCAATCGCCGACGCGTTCATGTAGAACAGCTTCAGGTTCCGGCTCATCGCGGCCTCGAGCAGATATCCGCCCTCGCTCATCTCCTTGCCGGCCGTCACATGCCACGAATTACCGTTGCTCGCGCCGAAATTGAGGTTGTTGATCTCGCGCGTCTCGCGATTGATCACGTTGCCGTTCCGGTCGACGAGGCGCACGTCGACCGGGTAATAGCCGCCCGGCAGGTCGGCGAAATTGATTTCGTTGCGGCCGAGCATGGCCGGACGCTTCAGGATGAGACGGCCGCCGCGATAGAATTCGTAGTTGCCTTCCGCCGTCGCGTACAGGATCAGCGATCCCGCGCGCGTGTCGGCTTGCAGGTGGGTCTGGCTGCCGAGCGTCACGAACTGGTCGAAGCTCGGCGTCAGCAGCGTGCTGACCGACCCGGCCGCGTAATCGATGCTGCTCTGCTTGCCCGCCCGCATGTAGGTGCTGGCGAAATTCTTCTGCAGGTAATACGACGACACGCCTTTCGTACTGCTGTTGTAACTGCGCGTCTCGGTGCGGCTGGCATACCAGCTGACATACCCGAAGCTCTGGAACGGCAGTCCGACCCAGGTATTGCCATTGACGTTGACCGTGCGGTACCCGTCGGACGCCGCGCGCAAATCGAGCGACTGGTTGTTGACGATGCCGACGCCCGTCTGCGGTGCGATGGTGTCCTCGCCCGCGTCGCGAATGGCGATCGAGCGTCTCAGCTTGTCGACGGTGACGTGATAGCCGGCGATGTCGAGATCGCAGCCGCGACTGCACTCCTTGTAGTCGAGCTGCGACACGACACGGCGAAGCGTGTCGATGTCGTCGCGCGAAATGCCGTTCGCTTCGTACTTTTCCTCGTCGAAGACAAGCGCAGCCGCTTCCGGCGAGTAGCCGATGAAACCCGGCAACGTCCGGCCGTTGAACGTCGCCACGTAATTCGCGGTATCGTCGAGCTCGGCCGCGCTGAATCCATCAGGCACGCCATACGATACTTTCAGTTCTGCATACGAGTGCGATGAAATGAAAAGACACGCGCCCAGCCACAGCTTGTTGACGCGAAACGGAGCTTGATAGGCGGACACGCTGTTTTCTTCTGACGTGATTCTTGACGGGCGGGCACGGTGCGATGACCGTGCCGTGAAGGGGACAACGAGCCCCGCCGGAAGCGGGGCTCGTTCGTGGGTTACGGCGTGCCCGACGCAGCGGCAGGCTCGAACACCATCACGAGATCGCCGCTATAGCTGCCGTTGGTGCTGATCGAGCCGAGCTGGGCCGGTGCGTCGACGTCGATCTTCAGGTTGTGGATCTCGTCGAAGCCGCCGTTGCCGGGCGTCGTCTGCGTGATCTTCTGGACCGCGCCGAACTTGACCTCGGACGGGCCCGCGTTGGACGACAGCGTGACCTTCGCATTCTTCATTTCGTACGCGCCGCTCGACATCTTCAGCGGCTGCGCCAGCGAAATGTTGAAATCGGCGTTCTTCGTGAACACGCGCACCGGCAGCGTCTTCGTGAACTTCGACTGCGTGTAGTCGGTCGGTGCCAGCTCTTCGGTGTTGTACCAGGACGAGCCGTCCGGCTTCGACACGAAGATCGCGTCGTTGATCTGTGCGGTCAGCGTGATTTTCTTCGACACGGCTTCGGCCTGCGCCGTTTGCACGACGCCGAACACCGCGCCGCCAACGCCGAGCGCCAGAATGAGTTTGCTGAGTTTCATCGATTGGTCTCTATCAAGAATAGGCTTCGAACAAGCGACTCCCGGCGTTTTAAATTCACACCGGAAATCCGTACGTGGATAATTCAATTCCACGACACGAATATTGCCAGCCGACCCTACATGACGGTCAATAGAACTTGTTCGTCAATATTCGAAAATATCACTAGGACTTTTACGAAATCAGAATTTCCAAAAAAATCCGTCAAAAGCACTGCATGCATGGCCGCCCCTGTCCATGCGGTGCCGACGCCGATGCCGGCCCGGCCAGGCAAGACTCACCGGATAGTGGGTGCGCAGCCTGATTTGTCTTATTCGACTTCCTGATTTTCACGACTCGCCTTCATATTTTTTTTAATTTTACGAATCCGACCAGGGATATCGCGCCTCTTAAATCTATCCTTTCGGACTATGCAGAATGACTGACTTACGATTCATCACCCCCGAGGGACCGGAGGCTGTCCGATTGTCTTCGGCACGGAGACCCGAATCAGCATAACCCGCTGATTTAAAAATGTTAAATCCACCGAACAATTCCACCTCGCAACCCCGCAAACCACACCATAAATTCCGATTTAGTACTTGTACTATTAAATCAACAATCAATCTCGTTCGAATCCCATTTCATCCACTGGTCGAACTCTCGACAATCGTTCCTGATTCGTACCTCGCCATTCCAAGACTTGCCATGCCCCAAATGTGCACTGTCAAAAAGCGGCTTTCGTGCGTTTCACAACATCAACCACCGTTTGAGATCAAGACTATGAAACTCGCAAGCACCAAACTCATTTCAACGCTGCTCGCCGTGGCTGGCCTTGGCCTGGCGTCGGCCGCCCATGCGGCGGACGGCACGATCACGTTCACCGGCAACGTCACCGCGGCAACCTGCAAGATCGACGGCACCGATGCCGGCAGCACGTCCAACAAGGCCGTCCCGATGCCAACGGTCAGCGCCGGCGCGCTGAATGCCGCCGGCGCGGTGGCGGGCCGCACGGCGTTCGGCTTCAAGCTGTCGGGCTGCGCGGTGGACGGCGAATCCAGCTCGGGCAACCCGACCAAGGTTCAGGTCTCGTTCGAAAACGCGACCAACGTGACGGCGGACGGCAAGCTGTCGCTCGACAAGGGCACGGCAGAGAATCCCGAGGCGCAAAACGTCGTTCTCCAGATCCTGAACGACGGCCAGAGCCCGATCGTGGTCGGCGCGAACGCATCCGACCAGCAATCGCAAGTGGTCTCGATCGGCGCGGACGGCACCGCGCAGCTGAACTTCTTCGCCGAGTACCTGGCGACCGGCGTGGCAATCGGCGGCCCGGCAAATTCGAAGGTCCAGTACTCGCTGGTCTATCAGTAATCCTCCGCTCGACCAGGCCCCGCTTGCACAGGAGGCCTTCCGGCGGCGTGCGGCGCACGCCGCCGCTTCGTCCCACCGATCGACGACAACGATCGGCAAACCTATCCGGCTCGCCATGAACGTCATCCTCAAATCGCTTCAAGCCATCGCGCTGACTACCACCTTGATCGCTTCGCATGCGTATGCGAACGTCGTGATCTCGGGTACGCGCGTCATTTTCCCCGGCAACGACCGCGAGGTGACGATCAAACTCACGAACGACGGTTCCGCGCCGGCGCTGGTGCAGACCTGGATCGACACGGGCGACGCGGACGCATCGCCCGATACCATCGACGTCCCTTTCACCTTGACGCCGGCGATGTTCCGGATGGAGCCGCAGAAAGGTCAGACGCTGCGGCTCATCTACACGAACGACCCGCTTCCGGCCGACAAGGAGTCGCTGTTCTGGCTCAACGTGCTGGAAATTCCGCCGAAAGCGGCCGGCAACGCCGATCGCAACCAGCTTCAGATCGCGTTCCGGTCACGCATCAAGATCATGTTCCGCCCCCGCGATCTGCCCGGCAACGCGCAAGGCGCGCCCGCACAGATGCGCTGGCAGGTCGCGCGCGGCGCGGAAGGCAAATATGTCCTGCAGGCGACGAATCCGACGCCGTACGTCGTCAATATCGGCAGCGTGCTGTTGCATTCGGGTGGCAGCAAATACGACGCCGGTGCCGGTTACGTGCTGCCGGGCACCACGCAGTCATTCCCGATCGCGGGGCTCAAGACCCAGCCCGCCGCCGGCGCAAAGGTCCAGTTCGGCAGCATCAACGACTGGGGCGCGTCGACCAACAACGAACAGCCGGTGTCGATGCAGCCGTGACGCCGCGCGGGTTGCCCGCGCGTCCCCGCCCGACCGCCTAGCCTCGCAACGTGGCCACACGGCCACGCACGCGGGCGACCGGCGAGCCCATGCCCACGTTGTCTGCATCGACGTCACGCCCGGTTCGTGCAATTGCGCACGCCGCCACGCATCCTCTCCACTCGAGGCTCATCCACCATGACTCAGCCCATCCAGCATCCGCTCAAGGATGCGCCGTCTACCACGCGCCTCAAACCGATGTGCGCCTTGGTGCTGTCGAGCCTCGCCGCGTGGGCTGGGGACGGGCATGCCGACGGCGGCCTCCCCGAGACGGGCGGGTCCGATACGATGCAGATCGCGCAGGTCGAGTTCGATCCGGGCTTCCTGAACAACGGCAACGGGCAACCGGTCGACATCACGCGCTTCGCGCGGGGCAACCTCGTCGAGCCGGCCACCTATAGCGTCGACCTCATGGTCGGGCCGCGCTGGATCGGGCGCTACGACATCGCGTTCGCGGCCGTCCCCGGCATGCCGGACGCGCAACCCTGCTTCGACGAAAAGCTGCTGCGCCGTATCGGCGTCGATTTCACGAAGCTGCCCGCGGAGACCGTGGCCGCGATCACCGTCAAAGGCGAGTGCCGCCGCATTGGCCAGATCGTGCCTGAGGCCAGCGCATCGTTCGACTTCAGCGAGCAGCGCCTGACGCTCGCCGTTCCGCAGGCGTCGCTCGTTCGCCAGGCACGCGGGCATGTCAGCCGGGATCAGTGGGATGCCGGCGTGCCCGTCGGGATGCTCGACTACAGCCTCAACGTCTACAGCTCGAAGCCGAGGGGCAGCCGCACCGATACGCAAGCCTATCTCGGCCTGAACGGCGGCATCAATATCGGCAACTGGCACTTCCGCCACAACGGTTCGTACACGTGGTCGGAACGCGGCGGCAGCCGGTATCAGGACATCTCGACTTATGTGCAGCGGGATCTGCCGTCGCTTTCGTCGCAACTGGTGATCGGCGAAACCTTCACGTCCGGGGAACTGTTCGACTCGACACAGTTCCGCGGCGTGCGCCTGTCGACCGACGACCGGATGCTGCCTGACTCGCTGCGCGGCTATGCGCCGGTCGTGCGCGGCGTCGCGAACACCAATGCGAAGGTCACGATCCGGCAGAACGACGTGACGCTGTACGAAACGACCGTCTCGCCCGGCCCGTTCGAGATCAATGATCTGTATCCGACGGGCTACGGCGGCGACCTGCGCGTGTCCGTCACGGAAGCGGACGGCTCCGTGCACACGTTCTCGGTGCCGTATGCGGCGGTGCCGCTGTCGCTGCGGCCCGGCATCCAGCGCTACAGCTTCGTCGCGGGCACGCTGCGCAACCAGCAGAACTCGGGCCACCCATTGTTCGCGCAAGCGACCTACCAGCGCGGCCTCACGAACCTGGTCACCGGGTATGGCGGCGTCACGATCGCGGCCGGCTATGCGTCCGCGATGCTGGGCGGTGCATTCAACACGCGCTTCGGCGCGCTCGGCCTCGACTTCACGCAGGCCGCCACGTCGATCCCCGGCGTGAAGCGCTTCAGCGGCTCGAGCCTGCGCGTCAGCTATGCGAAATCCGTCGCGGCGACGGGCACCGACGTGTCGATCGCCGCGTACCGCTACTCGACGAACGGCTATTTCAACCTGAACGACGCGATGAACGCGCGCGATACGGTGCGCAAGGGCCAATCGGTCGACACCGTCTGGCGGCAGCGCAGCCGTGCGTCGCTGATGGTCAGCCAGCGTCTCGGCGAGAAAGGCGGCCAGTTGAGCCTGACCGCGTCCGCCGCCAACTACTGGAATCGCCCCGGCTCGGACATCAACTACTCGGCCGGTTACAACAATTCGTTCCGGAATATCTCATACAGCCTGTCGGCAACGCGCCAGCGCGATTTCGGCGGCGCCATGAGCACGCTGTACTACGCGAGCGTGACGATTCCGCTCGGCAAGTCCAGCCCGACGATGCTGACGAGCAACGTGTCGCGCGATACGCAAGGCCGCACGCAAGTGCAGTCGATGGTATCCGGCTCGCTCGGCGAGGACAACGCGTTGTCGTACAGCGTCGGCGCCAACTATACGAACAACCGCGGCAACGCGAACACCGACGGCAGCGGCAACCTGACGTATCGCGCGCGCGTCGCCGAGCTCAACGTCAGCGCCGGCGGCAGCTCGAACTACCAGCAGGGTTCGATCGGCATCCGCGGCGCGGCGGTCGCGCACCCGGGCGGCATCACGCTGTCGCAGCCGCTGTCGGAGACCTTCGGCATCGTCGAGGCGAAGGGGGCGGAAGGCGCGCGGCTCACGAACGCATCCGGGGTGCGGGTCGACAGCCGCGGCTACGCGATCGTGCCTTACCTCACGCCGTACAACATGAACACGGTCGAGCTCGACCCGAAGGGCATTTCGATGGACGTCGAGCTGAAGGAAACGAGCCAGCAGGTCGCGCCGCGCGCCGGCGCGGTGCCGCTGCTCAAGTTCGACACCGACAGCGGACGCGCGGCCGTGATCCAGGCGCGCAAGCCGGATGGCACGCCGCTGCCGTTCGGCGCCGCGGTCACCGACGAAACCGGCAAGAGCCTCGGCGTCGTCGGTCAGGCGAGCAAGATCTTCGTTCGCGGCCTGAAGGACAACGGCGCGCTCACGGTCACGTGGGGCAACGATGCGCGTTCGATCTGCCGGATCGAATACAACCTTCCGGTCAAGGCGGGCAAGCGTCGATCGGCCGTGCTGGAACAGGTCGGCGGCGTATGCAGGACGAATGCGACCTGACACGCCGTCCGACTCCCGAACGCCCCCGTTCCGGCGAATGCGCCGCCTTGACCGGCCGGCCAATGCATGCGGCAACGGAAACCCAACCGACATCTCATCGCAGAGACACACCATGACACGCAATTCGACCCGCTCTTCTCGCCACTTCGTTCATCTGATCGTCGTTGCACTCGCGGTGCTGATCGCTCCGTCCGCCGTGCATGCGATTTGCGTCGTCATTCCCGGCAACGCCCTCCCGCGTCCTACGATTCCCGCAAGTATCTCCAGCGCGCGGGATGCCCAGATTCCGGGCACCCTGGTCGAGGCCGGTTCGTTGAGCAACATCACGGCCCCCGGAGGATTGACGGAAGACTGCAATCCGAACAAATGGGACGCCAAATTGCTCGGCACCAGCGTGCTCGTCCCCAACGTCACCTATCTTTTCGAAGGGCAATCGGTTCCGGTCTATGAAACGGGGATTCCCGGCATCGGCTTTGCCGCAATGGTCCGGCTGAAACACCCGTCGGTCGTCGGGCCATGGCATGCGCTTACATCGGAGACCCGCTCGGAGCCCACCCCTGCCAACGGCAACGGCAACAAGCAGGTAGGGCCCGAGTTCCGGCTCGCACTCGTTTTCAGCGGTTCACTCGCTACCGGTTCCTACAAGAATCCGCAAAAGGCGATCGGCGAAAGCGGCGTCCACTCTTCAACCCAGCATACGAATCACACCCTGTACTTGCCGGCCCTTTCGGTCAACGTGACGACCGACGGCTGCTCGCTGACTTCCGGCACACATAACACGATCCCCCTTCCCGGCATCTACGGCGGCGCGCTCAAGGCCGTCGGCGACGTCTCCGATGCATCGAAGAATCTTTCCGTGAGCGTCGCCTGCCGCGGAAAGGTGAGTGTTCATGTAACGATGACCGATATCAACCAGCCCGCGAACACCGGCGACACGCTGAGCTTGTCCTCGACGTCGGGGGCGAGCGGCGTAGGCGTTCAGCTGTTCCGTCAGGGCAATTCGACACCGATTCGCTTCGGCCCCGACTCCGCGGCAAAGGGTAACACCAACCAATGGTTCGTCGACGAGGTCAACGACGGCGGCACCGTGACGATTCCGCTGGTGGCCAAGTATGTGAAAACGGCGCCGACCATCACCCCGGGAACAGTCGACGCGCGCGCGTCGTTCACGTTCTCCTATCAATAGCGGCCCGCGCTTGACAGGCCGCGTATCGCGGCAAGCCGGATCATGGCATGTTCATCCGGCATCGTCGGGGCAACGCGCGCGGCCCGCCATCCATTCGGAGGACCCGCCAGCGCGGATCATGCCGGCACTCGACCGACATCAGGTATCGATCGACGAGGGCCCGTCCGCCAGCCGGTCAAGCGCTTCCTCGACCGCGTGCCGAACCGTCGGCCAGATCGGCGCGAGTGCATCGAGGCCGCCGTCATGAACCGCGCGCTCGGCGCGCGCGCACGCGTCCATCGCCTCCGCGTATCCGGCCAGCGCGAAACCGCCACGCATCGAGTGCAATTCGATCTTGACCTGATCGACATCGCCATTCGACAAACCGCTTTCGATCATCGTCAACGAGCGCATCGAGGCCACATGCAGTGCCTGCCTGATCTCGTCCGTCATCACGACATCCGAACGCCCGTTATCCGAGCGCTCGCCGTGCCCGGTATGTCTTCGCAATACTTCGTCGAGCGCATCGATCGACAACGGCTTCAACACGACCTCCACGACCCCAACCTGCACGCAGCGCCGGCGATCCTCGTCGGTCGCGTGCGCCGTCATCGCGATCACCGGTATCTTCGCCCCCTGCTCGCGCAGGAAATTCGCCAGCGCGAAGCCGTCGAGTTCGGGCATCCCGAGATCGGTCAGCACGACATCGTACTGCCGCTCGAAAAATGCACGCATCGCCTCCACGCCGTTTGCGACGATCGTCGCATCGAAGCGCAGCGCGTCAAGCTGGTCGCGCAGCAGCGCGCGGCTCGCGGGGTGATCCTCGGCTACGAGCACGCGCAATGGCACCGCGTCGTCAGCGGGGATTGTTGCCGCTCCCTCGTCGGAAAACGGCTCGCCGTCGACGTGCATACCGGATGCCGGTTGCTCCGCGCACCAGCCGGGCGGCGCCTCCGGCAGCGGCAGCGCGGCGACGAACATCGAACCTTCGCCGGGCCGGCTGCTGACGGACAGCTCGCCGTCCATCAGCTTCACGATGCGCCGGCACAGCGGCAACCCGAGCCCGGTGCCGCCAAAGCGCCGGTAGATCGACGCATCGGCCTGGATATACACGTCGAACAGCGTCGGCATCGCGTCCTCGGGAATGCCGACCCCCGTGTCGGTCACGACGATCTCGACGCCTGGCCCGCCCGCGCCCGCCGCCGCCGCGCGCCGCGCGTCGATCGTCACGCCGCCGCGCTTCGTGAACTTGATCGCGTTGCTGACGAGATTCGTGACGAGTTGCTGGAGCCGCACGGGATCGCCGACGTAGCCGTCGGCCAGCTCGGGCGCCAGCCGGCACACGAGCGTCAGATGCTTTGCGTCCGCGAGCGGCCGGAAGATCGCGGCGACATCGCGCAACACGCCGCGCAGGTCGAACGGAATATGCTCGAGCGCCATCTGGTTCGACTCGGCTTTCGACAGGTCGAGCACGTCGTTGATCACGCGCAGCAGCGCATTGGACGACGACATGATCGTACCGAGCCGACGGCGCAGGGGCGTGGCCATCGACGCGCGCTCCATCAGCTCCAGGTTGCCGATGATCGCGTTGAGCGGCGTGCGGATCTCGTGGCTCATCGTCGCGAGGAACGTCGACTTCGCCTTGTTCGCATGCTCGGCCGCTTCGCGCGCGGCGCGCAACGCCTCCTCCGCCTGCTTGCGCGCCGTGATGTCGAGCAGCGTGCACAGCAACACATCGATCCCGCGATACTTGGTGCGCATGATGTGCACGGCCAGATACGCGGTGCCGAACCCCGTGCGTTCGACCGCCAGTTCGTGCGTGACGAGCGCGCGACCGCCGTCGCGCGGAAGCGCGGGCACGTGATCGCGATAAGCACGCCAGAGCCGCTTGCCGAGCGGCTCGCCCGACACGTCCCGATCGTATGCGGTCATCACCTCGTTGCGCACGATCGTGTCGCCATCGGCAAACGACAGCAAGGCGAGCCCGGCCGGCGCCGTGCGGATCAGCGTCCGGTTGAGCGCCTCGCTCTCGATCAGGCGAATCGCACGGCGGTTCGCGGTGCGCAGCGCGCGTCGATCGAACGTGACGATCACGAACCACAGAACCGCGATCGCGAACAAGGCCGCGGCTGCCGTCAGGCTCGCGGACGCGGCGACGGCCGCCAGTACGCTGCGCCACGAGAATGTCGTCATCAGCACGAGACCGGTATCGGGCAGGCGGTCGCCGATCACGAAGCGGCTGCCGATGCGACGCGGGGCGACATGGTCGCCCCGCGCCTCTCGCGCTGCATCCAGCGCGTGCGCAATCATCGCCCGGTCAGGCTGCCCGCCGGTCACGACGTCGCCATCCTGATCGACCAGTGCGAACGCCTGATCGACCTCCTGCGACGCCATCAGATCGTCGATGCGGGGGCGGGCGTTGAACACGAGCCAGCCGACCGGGTGGCCGTCCGCGTCGCGAAACGGTTCCGCGACGCGCAGCACCGACCGGCCGAGCAACGGATCGACGCGGGCGTCCACGATCGTATCGCTGTCGCCCACCGGTGCCACCGGCAGCGCGCGGTCATCGCGCGGCGTCAACTGGCGCAACAACGCCGCGAGATCGAAACCGGGCGGCAGCGCGAGCGCCCGCTGCGCGAGCCTGCGGCCCGCCACGCCAAGAAACTCGCCATCCAATCCGATCAGATAGGCGTTGATCCCGGAATCCCTGGCCTCCTGCGTCGGCAGGACCGTCACTTCGGCCTGCCGCAGCACGATCGCGAGATACCGCGAATAGCTTGCGATCGGATGCGTCGGCGTCACGCGCGCGAATGCGACGAAGGTCGCCTGTCCGTTGCGATTGCGAAACACCCGCTTGTCGCCGGAAGGCGCAAAGCGGGCAAGCGCGTCCGGCGATGCCTGCTCGCCGCGCCGCCACAGCAGTTCCAGGTTGTCCACATGGCGGTTCAGCAGCACCGTCGTCACCTGCAGCTCGGCGTACAGCTCGGCCTTGCGCCCGAGGAAGGCCGAACGCGTGCGCGCGAGATAGTCGGTGACGTCGAGCCGCATCACGAGCATCGCACAGAGCACGATAAACGCCGTGATCGCAATGCCGCCCCCGTACAGCAACGCTTGCTGCTGGCGCCGCACGCGGCCGGGATCGAAGGGTTTGCCGCCCACCGCGGCGACTTGCGCGGCGTGCCGTTTCAGTTTTGCTGGCATCGTTCCGTTGCTGAGGGTCGACCGGGGGCGACGGGGCGGGCAAGTCTTGCGAGATGGCCGCGCATGAACGCGTGCCGCGTATCCACGCTATTCGCTCGCGTCCGACGCGCCCGGTACCGGTTGAAGCCTTTCGTCGTCGGCGTAGCGGATCAGATCGGCATCGCGGACGATCCCGAGCTTCTTCATCGCGCTCGACTTCTGCGAACTGATGGTCTGCTTGCTGCGATGGAGCTGCGCGGCGATTTCGCCCACCGTATAGCCCGCGCAGAACAACCGGACGACCTCGATCTCGCGCGTCGTCAGCGCACGCGCGACCGGCGCGAGATCGCCGTCCTGCAGAAGCTGCTTGATGTATGGCGACAGGTAGTTCCCGCCCACGTACGCGGCGTGCACCGCGCCGATCAGGTGCGAGATCGCATCCGACTTGCTGAGGATGCAATTCACGCCGTGCCTGCCGATCGCGCGCAGCACGCTCGGACTGTCGATCATCGTGATCGACACGATATGCAGCGCGGGATAGCGGCGCTGCAGGAACGACAGCAGCGCGAGACCGTCGCCGTACTTGCCGCTCGGCATCACGTAATCGAGCACGAGCACGTCGCTCTGTTGCGCGTCGAGCGCCGCGACCAGGTCCGTCGAATTCGAAACGGCGCCCACGAGCTTGATCGTGCTGCTTCCCTGCAGCGCTTGCGACATCCCGAGCGCGGACGCCGGATGGTCGTCCGCCACCATTACGCGCACAAAGAATTCGTCCATGTTCCTGTTTCCCCGAGGCTTTCCGTCACGCATCCGGTTCCCCGCCCAGGCGGGGGCGTGCAAGCGCCATCGCGTCGATGGCTGGCCGTGATCGGCACACCGGACAAAAGGTGACTCAATTTTAAGATAAATCCCGTTTCGCCTCTCCATCGGCACCATCCCCGTGGCGATCAGGCATTCGATGCACCCCCACACACCGCGCGCATGACGCATTCGCACGACTTCTTCGCACGATTCGCCGAACCTCGCAATTGGTCCGGCGCCGCTACTGGATACCGCGACGGCACCCGAGCCCCATCGCGCCCCATCGCGATCGGCTATCGACCATCCGGATTGACGGGCAGGTCATGCGCGTGGCCATCCGCTCTGCTTTTCCATTCGCTGATCGCGCGCCGCTTCTGTGCCGGCGACATCAACAAAAACTCGTTCATCGACGTCAGAAATTCCCGGCGGGATTTCTCCGGGAGCGCGGCAAACTCAAGCAGCATTGTGAATGTCTTCCTCGCATGGCGCACGACCTTCCCCTCCAAGGTTGATTGGAAATCTGCCGCGCGACATGCGACGGCATCCTGCCTTCTTTTTCTTGACCCGCACTCGCACGCCTGCGGTCGATCGTTATTCGTCGCACCACGCTGTTGCGTGATCGGCCGGCCCCGTTGGCCCGGAAACCGCGCGCGCCGAAGCGGCACCACGCTGCCACACCGGCGCGAGCGCGCCGCGCAAGCGTGCGAGCGTCACGGGTTTCGTCAGGACGCGCCGCACGCCTGCCGCCACGCAACGGCGCATGCTTTCGGGCGTCAGGTGCGACGTCACGACCAATACGTCGCAACCGGCGGCGGCGGCGCGCGCGGCCTCGGCCAGTTCATACGCGCGCATGTCGGGCAGATCCGCGCCGATCAACAACACGTCCCAGCCGCCGCCCATCAACGCTTCAAGCGCCGCGTGTCCGGCCCTCACTTCGGCCACCATGCAGCCGAGCGCATGCAGTTGCTCGCGGAAAATCGAACCGTCGACGGCTTCGTCGTTTGCCACCAGCACGCGCGGCCCGCGGCCGGCGCCCGGCCGCTCGCCGGACGACGAAGCGTCGAGCGAGCCTTCGCCGGCTGGCGGCCCGCCCTGCGTCAGCACCGCGCGCAGGCCGCCGAGCGCATAGCTCGACACGCGTACGGTAGCGCCCGCGCGGTACGGTTCGAGCGGCCCGTCGCGCGTGGCGAGAATCAGCGGCGTACAGCCGCGCAGGCTGTCCAGGTCCGCCTGCGACCATGCATCGGCATCGCCGAACAACACGACCGGCCCGCGCCACGCGGCGTCGCGCGGCAGGTTCGACGGGCTGTCGTACACGACGACGTCGAATCCCCACGCATCCAGGTGCGGCCACGCGAAATCGCGCCACTCGGGTTGCGCGGCGATCAGCGTCAGCGTGCCTACGCGGCAGGCGCGCGGCCGGCCGAGCGCGACGACCGTCGCACCAAGCGGCAGGCGCACCGCGAAGCAACTGCCGACGCCAACCTCGCTCGCCACCGAGATGCGGCCGCCCATCGCGGTGACCAGCCGGTCGCACAGCGCGAGCCCGAGCCCCGTGCCGCCGTAGCGGCGCGTGATCGACGTGTCGACCTGCGAGAACACCTTGAACAGCTTGTGCCGATGCTCGGCCGCGATGCCGATCCCCGTATCCTCGACCTCGATGGACAACTCCGGCGCGCCGCGGCCGTTGGCGACGACGGCCACGCGCACGCTCACGCGGCCCGTGTCGGTAAACTTGATCGCGTTGTTCAACAGGTTGGCGAGCACCTGCGCGAGCCGCGTCGGGTCGCCGCGCATCCGCTGCGTGACGCACGCACGAAATTCGCAGAACAGCTGCAGCCCTTTTGCCTTCGCGATCGGCGCGAACGCGTTCAGTTCGCGCTCGACCGTTGCGATCACGTCGAATTCGATCGACTCGACCTGCATCGCGCCCGCCTCGATCTTCGAGAAATCGAGAATGTCGCTGACGAGCGCGAGCAGGTTCGTCGCCGACGAGCGCAGCGTGCGAATGCGGCCGTGCTGGGCCGCGTCGAGCGCCGAGCGTTCGAGCAACTCGAGGTTGCCGAGGATCACGTTCAGCGGCGTGCGGATCTCGTGGCTCGTCGCCGCGAGGAACGACGATTTCGCTGCATTGGCCGAATCGGCCGCACGCACGGCCTCTTCGAGTCGCTGCGTGAGTTGCCGCTTCGCGGTGGTGTCGGCGACCGCGGCAATCAGCACGTCCGCGCCCTGGTAACGCGCGCCGCACGCAATGAATTCGAAATGCGGGTGCGCGGCTTCATCGTCGCCCAGCACGAGATCATCATGCAGCACGCCGCCCTCGTCGCCGCTCGCGACATGCGCTTGCCACGCGGCAGCCACCTGATTCGACA
Organism: Burkholderia cepacia complex sp. TUM26381; assembly: GCF_057439935.1. Lineage (NCBI taxonomy): Bacteria > Pseudomonadati > Pseudomonadota > Betaproteobacteria > Burkholderiales > Burkholderiaceae > Burkholderia > Burkholderia cepacia complex sp. TUM26381. The sequence goes on from NZ_CM172007.1 coordinate 3,135,810, forward strand.
GCGCGTGATAGTCGCCGCCGATCCGCGTGACCATGTCCGTCAACGCAGGGCTCGCGAGCAGGAAATGTCCGTCGTCACGCGCGATCAGCCCGAGCCCGATCGGCGCCATCTCGATCACGCTGCGGCACAGCGCCTCGCTGTCGAACACGCGCTGCGAGCGCGCGTAGAGCGGCGCGAATTCGCGCCGGTGAAAGCGCAGCAGCAACCCCCACATGACCGCGAGCGTGAGCAGCGTTGCCGCCACCAGCGTGCCGGCCGAACGGGCGACGCCGGCCGCAACGTCGGCCCACGACAACGCATACGCGAACGTCCAGCCCGTCGATTCGAGCGTGCCGTGGAACAACAGGAAACCGTCGCGGAACACCGGCGAACCCGCCGACGCACGGCCCCGCCACGGGGCGAGTTCCAGCAGGCGCGCAACACGGCCGGCGTCGCCCGCGGCGGGATCCATCGCGACGAGCCGGCCATCGGCCGTCGTGATGTAGAACGCACCTTCGGGACGATAATCGGCCAGCCACGACAGCAGGTAATCGGGCGGGTATTCGGTCGCGAGCACGGCAAACGTGCCGCCGTCGTCATGTGCCTCGGCCGCGATCCGGATGCGCGGCTGCCCCGATACGGGATCGGCGAACGGCGCCAGCCAGCGCACCTGCGGACGGGCATCGACGACACCCGGATACGTACGCCCGAAATCGATATGCAGCGCGTCGAGCACGCGTGCGCGCGCGTCGGGCGACACCAGCGCGGGATCGTCGCGGTTCCGGTTCGGCACCAGCCCGAACATGCCCGTGCGCGTGCTGTAGTGGTAACCCTCCAGCGTGCGCCCGCGATTGATCGAGCTCGCCGCGCTGATGCGCGACAGCAGCACCGACAACGACAGGTAGCGCGCGACCTCGGCGCGGTCGCCGGTGTGCCCGGGCACGCCGAGCACAAGCGACGGATGCGGCCGGATCGCGACGCGCTGGTCGTCGCGGAAGAATGCAGCGACAGCCGACTCGGGCGCGCTATCGGCCTCGCGCCAGATCAGCTGCGCATTCGCGACGCCGTTGCGGAACGACGCCTCGCTCACCTGGATCTCGTTGAGCGTCTGCTCCAGCCCGTTCAGGTAGTTGCGCCGCTCGCCCTCGACATGGCCCGAGACGATCGCCACCATCCCGAGACCGCAGGCGATCAGGACCAGGACCGTAACGACGATGCCGCCACCGAACACCGAAATGCTCTGGTAGCGGCGGAGGGATTGAAGCGAACTCTGCGGCATGACGCGCGGCGGCGGCCGCGACCCCGAACACGACCGATTCGGATCGCAAGCGCTCGCCGGAACTCACCATGGAAAGGATGGAATGAATTCCGACGATGCCAAACGCGTGTGCGAGCGTCCACCCCGAATGAACCGTTTCGTACACGTCAGAGTCTATTGGTTAGATATTTAGAACTTGACCTAGATTCGATGCGGGGAAAAACCGTGACAGGACGCGTCCCGGCCGCGCACGAAACAGGCGACGCGTGACCGCGAGGGGAAGAAACGAGGAAAAAAGCGGGGGTGGGCCCGAAAGCGGCGGCCCCCCGCGGAAGCGCCGCGCAAGCGGCGAGGCACATGGACAACCGGCAAGCGACGGCCGGTTCAGTTCTGCGTGAGCGGGTTGAGCGTCGTGCACAGGAAGCCCGTGCAGTTCGTCGGCTTGAAGTAGAACGACGCCATCACCGGGCTGGTCGTACCGAGCGCGAGATCGCCCAGATAGGCGGAACCCTGCGCGCCGAACGTGTTCGACTGCTGGACGAAGGCGGCGCCGGTCGACTGGATCGCGGCCGACTGGTACGTGAAGGTCGGCGACTGCGTCTGGTCCTTCACGTAGACCCACGAGATCGTCGAACCGAACAGCATCCCGCCCTTCGCGCGATAGCCCTTCGCGCCTTCGCTGTTGGCCTGGGCGATGAAGTCGCTGACGGTCGTCGTCGGCACCAGCGCATCGTACGTATAGGTCGCGTTCGACGCGTTGTTCTTCATGTACACGTTCGCCTGCACGGCCCCGATCGCCATCGGGCCGAGGAACCAGTAGCCCGACTGGCCCTGGCCGTTTGCCTGCGTGAGGAACGCGTTCGTGTCGGCCGGCAGGCCCGTCGTCGTGTACGTATAAGTAGCCGACGAGCCGCCGTCCTTGCGATAAAGCTCGCCGAACGTGAGCGGCCCTTCATAGCGGTAGCCGCTCGCCCCTTGCGCGTTCGCCTGGCTGACGAAGGACGGCATGTCGGCCGCGGCCGTCTGCAACTGGTACGTGTAGGTCTGGGCAGTGCCGTCGTTCACGAAGATCGATTGCGAACCGCCGCTGCCCGCGTTGTAGAAGTAGTCGCCCAGATAGCGATAGCCCTTCGCGCCTTCGCTGTTGACCAGCGTCAGGAAGCTCGCCTTGTCGGCCGCGACGGGCTGCGCCTCGTAGCGCCACGTCAGCGTGCTGCCGCCCGAGCCGCCCGACCCGCCGCTACCGCCGCTGCCACCACTTCCCGTCCCGCCCGAACCCGACCCGCCGCTGCCACCGTTGTTGCTCGTGCCCGATCCACCGCCGGGCGAGGAATTGTCGTCGCCGCCGCCGCAAGCGGTCAGCGCCAGACAGGTCAATGCGATCAATGCAACGGCCTTCATCGGGATCACCTCACTGCAAAAAGGACGGACGAAGCCAGTACGCACGGCTCACGCCGCGCGCACGGACAGTCATGAATCAGGAATCGGCCAGCGGCGCTCCGCCGGCCGGGGACGTCAGTTGACCTGAAGCTGGCCACCACGGCCGAGGCCGCCCTTGACGTCCTGCGCCTTGTAGCTGCGCAGTGCAACGACCATCTTGTTGTATGCGTCGATGAACGCGACGACCGTCGCCTTGCCTTCCGGCGTCGTCGAGAAGCCGGCCAGCGCACCGCCCACGCCGCCGCCGAAGCCGCCCAGCGCCGCACCGTAGTTGGTTGACGTCGAGCTGCCTTCCGACGCCGCGATCTGCACGGCCGAACGCACGTCGAACAGCGTCAGCGTCACGACCGACGCCTTCGTCTGCAGGTGGCCGGCCACCGCCGCCACCGCGCTGTTGCCGATCAGGCCGCCGATCATGCTGCCGATGCCGCCGATCGGCGAATCGTTGATGACGATCTGCGGTTCCATGTAGTAGTCGGCCGCGACACGCTGGCCCTTCTGCTGCTTCGAGCCCGCGCGGTATTCGCCCGAGTTGCGCTGCAGCTGCGTGATGCGCGACAGCCGCGCGTCGCTCTTCTGATTGCCGATCGACGTGATCACGAAGCAGTTCGACTGCTGGACCGCCAGGCGCAGCAGCGGATCGATCGTCGTCATCTTGGTCGCGCTGCCGAACGGGCCCCACCAGTCGGCATTGCGGCCGTCGTCGACCGCGATCGTGCCGAGCGGCGACGCGCAGCGCTGCAACCCCGAATCGGCGCCGGCGCTCGTGCCGCCCGCCGCCGCGCCCGTCACGCCGGCGTTCTGGCCGCCGGGCGTCACCATGCCGCCGCAGCCTGCGACGGACGCGCAAAGCGCTGCAACCAGCGCACCTTGAGTGAGACGATGGGAAAGGTTGGTCTTCATGTCGTTGTCGATCGATTAGAGTCGTTGTTCGGCTTATGTGTTCGTGCGAACTTCGATAAGCCCCCCGGCGTGGCGCGCGATGGTGGTCTCCCCGCTGCTGCCCCCGTTGCTTTAGGCCCGGTCAGTAGTACCAGTACGTCTGCTGCCAGACGCCGTAGTACGGATAGCCCGAGTACCAGTAGCCGTAATAGACGTCACGCCATTGCGTGCGCCATTTCCAGTCTTCCTCGTCTTCCTTCTTGGCCTTGCGCGCGAGATCGAGCAGCTTTTTCGATTCCTTGTCGCCGCGGCCCGCCGCGATCGACAGCCACTTCTCCGCTTCGCGCGCGTCGGAGCCCATTTCCTCGAGGCCGAACAGGTAGAAACTGCCGAGCGCCTTCTGCGCCTGGAGGTCGCCGCGTTCGGCGGCCTCGCGCATCCACTTGAGCGCCTGGTAGCTGTCCTGGCGCACGCCGTCGCCGCGGAAATAGCGCAGCCCGAGGTCGTAGGCCGCCTTCGGCTGGGTCTTCGCGGTCTGCTTCAGTGCGGCGATGCGCGGGTCTTCCCGGTCTTCCGTATCGTCCCTTTTTTGATAGGACACCTGATCTTTTGGACGGTCGGAACAACCTGTGTCGTCGCAGATCCGCACCGTGTTGCTGGTGACGGACGGATCCTGCGCGCACGCGGCCAATAGCAACAGCAGCCCCGGTGCGAGTAAACGGCGATACATTGGTACTTTCCTCAAGTTTTATTGGCGCCGCAATTCTTCGAGCTGTCCCACCCCAGGAGCTCGTACCCGGTTGCGCGCGGCGCAGCGGATACAATGCCATCCGCCAACGCCGACACGCGCCCAAGGCTCTCTCAGGTTCTCTCTTCGAATCGTTCCGTCACTGCCTCACTGCTGCCGCTTTTCGCTGTACCGGCTGCTGCCGGCTCGATCTCCAAACATGACGCGACAAACAATAGTGACGTGGTGAGCAATAATAATGGAGAAAAATGGCATGTCAAGGTCATTCGCTTTCTCAAAACTTGCATGATGCGTCAACTTTGATATGCTCTTCCTCGCCACAACCCCCGGAGACCCCATCGAGATGTCCACCACCGAGCAGGCCAATGTCGATCTCATGACCGCCAACAAGGTGCGCGACCTACTGAACCGGAACGGCATTCCGCCGCGAAGTCACAACACGACGATCGCGAACGTGCTCGGCCTGAGCTTCTCGGTCGTCACGCGCAAGATGAAAGGCCTGATCCCGTGGAACCTGTCGCAGTTGCAGGACATCGCGACGCACTTCGGCGTGCCGCCCGCGATCCTGCTCGACGACAAGGGCTCGCAGCCGGCCGCCGCCGAGATGATCGATGCGACGCTCGTGATCGAATCGAAGCGCTTCCGCTGCCGCGCCGCGATTTCGGCGAAGGCCAGCAGCCAGATCGAAACGGATTTCGTCGCGATGCAGTGGCAGGGCGAATGGATCGTCACCGAGCGCCAGCACGCGCGCGAGGGCCGCACCTATCCAGTCGACGTGATCGAGCTGCGCTCGGCCCAGCCGAGCGTGTATGCGGCGCGGATCGCCGTGGTGGACGATTCGCAGGACGTCGCCGAAACGGTGTGTGAATACTTCATCGAAAAAGGCGTGAACGCGATTCCGTACTTCGACGGCGCGACGTTCCGCAAGGCGCTGGAAGTCGAGGATTTCGACGGTTACATCCTCGACTGGATGCTCGGCGACCAGACCGCCGCCGAACTCGTGCGCGGCATCCGCTCGAGCGAGAACAGCGGCGCGCCGATCTTCCTGTTGACCGGCAAGATCTCGACCGGCGAAGCCAGCGAGGACGAAATCGCGCACATCGTGTCGCACTACAACGCACGCTGCGAAGAAAAGCCGGTGCGCCTGCCGATCCTGTTCGCCGAAGTGGCGCGCGAACTGAAGATCGCGCTGCCGGCCGCGGCCGCCGCGAACTGAGAACCGGAACCGGAACGACAACCCGCCAAACGAACCACAATACCGAGGGAAAGACATGCGCGTTTCAACCATCTGGACCAAGAGCGTGCTGGCAGCCTGCCTGCTCGGCATGGCCGCCGCCGCATGGGCCGCTTCGTCGTTTACGTTCACCGTCGACGGCAAGATCGGCAAGAGCAACCAGCAGGGGAAGATGACCTACATCTTTTCCGAGCAGGAACTGATGGCGCTGCCGCAGCACACGATCGTCACGTCGACGAGCTGGACGCCGAAGGCGGCCTTCACCGGCCCGCTCCTGTCCGACGTGCTGAAGACCGTCGGCGCGCACGGCACGCAGATCGAATTCCGCTGCATCGACGAGTACACGTTCACGATTCCCGTATCCGATGCCGACCGGTACGGCGTGATCCTCGCGCGGACGATGAACGGCAAGGTGCTCGGCAACGACAACTACGGCCCGCTGTGGATCATGTATCCGCGCGACGAGTATCCCGACGAGCTGAAGACGCCGCTCGGCGAAGCTAAGTTCGCGTGGCAGATCATCGGCCTGACCGTGAAGTGACATGAAGCGGCGGCGGTGGAAGAACAGAAAGATCATCCTGGTCCTCGGCTCGCTGTGGATCATGGGGTTCGCCGCGTGGGCGTTCCTGCTGTGGGACCTCCTCGCCACCTCGGTCAACGAGGGTGTGCTCGAAGGGCCGCGCGAAGGCGTGTTCTGGACCGCCGCGCAATACCGCAACGTCTACACGCGGTTCGACCGCCAGCTGATTCTCTACGCGACGCACGAGGACGACGATTTCGATCACGTGCAGATGCAGCTCGACAGCCTGTCGGTGTCGTTCGGCTTCCTGCAGCGGCCGTCCGAAGTGTCCGAATACTGGCTGCGCATCCCGCGCGCGCGCAACGAGATCGACGCGCTCGGCGAATTCATGACGCGCCTGAAGCGCGACGTGCCGCTGCTGCGCGACTCGCCGAAGAACGCGCACAAGGTGATCGACGAGGTCGACGCGTACTGGCCGAAGGTCAACGGCCTCGCGAACTACTTCCGCGCGATCGAGATGGCGCAGCGCGACTTCACGTTTCATCAGTTGAAGGAAAAGCAGCGTGCGATCCTGATCCTCGGCATCGTGCTCGGCGTGATCCTGTGCGCGCTGTTCCTGCTGCTGTTCTACACGATGCGCACGCGCGACGACCTGCTCGAACGGCAGGACGCGGCGCTCGACGCCGAACGCAAGGCGTCCGACCGCGCGTTCGAGATGATCGAGGCGAAGAATGCGTTCCTCGGGATGGTGAGCCACGAGCTGCGCACGCCGCTGCAGGCGATCTGCGGGTCGATCGAGATCCTGCTCGCGCGCCCGCAGTCGGACGCGAACCTGAAGACGATCCGGCGGCTGCAGAATTCCGCGCTGTCGCTGGAAGCGCTCGTCAAGGACCTCACCGACTACATCAAGCTGCGCTCGACGAAACGCCTCGCCGAACTGGATACCGTCGGCATCGCGCCGCTGCTCGCCGAAGTGCTCGAACCGCTGCGCGAAAAGATCGCCGCGAAGCGGATCGCGGTCACGCAGCTGGTCGAACCGCCCGGCCTCGCGATCCGCTCCGATCGCAAGCTGCTGAGGCAGGTGCTGTCGAACCTGATCGAGAACTCGGTCAAGTACACGCTCGGCGGCTCGATCCGGGTATCGATCACGCTCGCCGACGCACCAGCCGGCCAGCAGGTGAGGATCGCCGTGCGCGACACCGGCGCCGGCATCGCGAAGCAGCACCTGTCGAAGATCTTCGAGCCGTTCTATCGCGCGAACGACGCGGTCGGGCTGCACGTCGACGGGATCGGGATGGGGCTCGCGGTCGTGCGCGAAATCGTGACGACGCTGCGCGGGCATGTGGACGTGCACAGCGTGGTCGGCGAAGGCAGCGAGTTCGTCGTGACGCTGCCGGCCGAAGTGCCGGGTGTCGACACCGCCGGCCACGCGGCCGGCGACGGGCCCGCGCTGCCGCTCGCGATCCCGCATCACGACCGGCGCGCGCTGGTGGTCGACGACAACGACAACGCGCGCGAAACGCTCGGCGCGATGTTGTCGGCGCTCGGCATCGACGCCGATCTGTGCGGCACCGGGCAGGAAGGCGTCGCGCGCTTCGGCACGGGCCGCTACGACATCGTCGTGCTCGATCTCGAACTGCCCGACCTGAGCGGCTTCGAGGTCGCGCGGCGCATTCGCGCGGTCGCGCAACCCGACGACGACGGCCGCCATCCGGCCATCCTCGGTGTCAGCGCGTACGAATCGGCCGCGTTGCGCGAGAACCAGCGGGTATTCGACGCATTCCTGCCGAAGCCCGTCCACCTGCGCGAACTCGGCGCGCTCGTCGAGAAGCTGCTCGCCTGAACCGGCGGCCCGGCGACCCGGCAGGCTGGCGCCGCGCGCCCGCCTACTCCCCGATCACGTGCAGCACGATGTCGCGCCGGTGCGCGGCACGGCGATGCTCGAACAGATAGATCCCCTGCCACGTGCCGAGCACCATGCGGCCGTGCTCGACCGGAATCGACAGCTGCACCTGCGTGAGCGCCGTGCGCAGATGCGCCGGCATGTCGTCGGCCCCTTCGGTGTCGTGCTCGTAGCGCGTGTCGTCCTCGGGCGCGAGCGTCGCGAAATAGCGTTCGATGTCGCGCTGCACCGACGGATCCGCGTTCTCCTGGATCAGCAGCGAGGCCGACGTATGACGGCAGAACACGGTGACGAGGCCGGTGCGGATCGTCTGCTGGTCGACGAACGCACGCACCTGCGGCGTGAATTCGACGAGGCCGCTGCCGCGCGTGTCGACGCCGATGTGCGTGATGGCCTGTTGCATCGCCGTGATCTCAGGCCAGCGCGGCGAAGCCGTCGGCTTCGATCTGTTGCGCGTCGGCGGGGCGCACGACGCGCGCGACTTCGACGCCGTCGCGCAGGAATACGAGCGTCGGCCACAGCTTCACGCCGAACGAGCGGCCGAGCGGGCGGCCCGGGCCATCCTCGATCTTCAGGTGGCGCACGGCGGGATGCGCGGTGAACGACGCGACGATCGCGGGCTGCGCGCCTGCGCAAATTCCGCACCAGTTCGCGCCGAATTCGATGACGGTGGCGCCGCCCAGTGCATCGACTTCCGCGCGTGTCGGCGCGTTGGCGGTGTAGCGTTGCTCGGTGTCCATCAGGCCCTCGGGTGCGTTGGCGGAACGTGGCCGCGCCCGCGTGCGTGGTGCGGCGGGCGCGGCCTGCGATTTCCTACTGTAGCGGAAAAGCGCACGCGCTGCCGACCGGTCCATTGCGGCGTCATCGCCACCTGCGCACACGTTCGGAATGACACGACAAGATTCGGAGCGCCGCGCCGCGGCGACGCGATCAGCATGTGGACTGATCCGTCACCGAGGGCTCCAGCCATGAATGCACCGCATTGCGTCACCGAACCGAACATCCTCTATTTCGGCACGCCCGTCGTGCTGGTCAGCACGCTGAACGAGAACGGCACGGCCAATCTCGCGCCGATCTCGTCGGCGTTCTGGCTCGGCTGGCGCGGCGTGATCGGCATCGCCGCCAGCTCGCAGACCACCCGCAACCTGCTGCGTACCGGCGAATGCGTGCTGAACCTGCCGTCGTCCGCGCAGGCGAACGCGGTCGACCGGATCGCGCGCACGACCGGCACCTATCCGGTGCCCGACGGCAAGCGCGCAAAAGGCTACGTGTTCGAACCCGACAAGTTCGGCACGGCCGGGCTCACCGCGGCCGCTTCGCAAACGGTCGCGCCGCCGCGCGCGCTCGAATGCCCGGTGCACATGGAAGCGGTCGTCGCGGCCACACACGGAATCGGCGAAGAAGCGCCGGACCTGCGTGGCCATATCCGCGTGTTCGAAGTGCGCATCCAGCGCGTGCACATCCACCCCGACCTGCTGATGGACGGCCAGCCGGACCGCATCGATCCGGACAAGTGGTCGCCGCTGATCATGAGCTTCCAGAAGTTCTACGGGCTGGCGCCGCGGCAGGTGCATGCGTCGCGGCTCGCGGAGATTCCCGAGCGCGCGTATCGCAGCCCCGACATCGAGCGCTCGCGCGACGCGGGCGTACTGAGCGGTACCGGACGGTAATGGGTCGCCAAGGGGATTGCCCGTGAACCCGACGCTTCGTCCTGCTTCCACCGGCGCGGCCGATGCCGTCGCGCCCGCCCGGCACCGCCTCGTGCTGCCGGCCCTGTGCATCGCCGTGCTGATCGCGCAGATCGACACCGCGATCGTCAATCTCGCAACCGAACCGATCGGCGCGGCGTTCGGCGCGCGTGTCGGTGCGCTGCAATGGGTCATCGACGCGTACAACCTCGCGTATGCGGTGCTGCTGCTCACGGGCGGCCTGATCGGCGACCTGTTCGGCCGGCGGCGCGCATTCGTGCTCGGCGCGGCCGTACTGAGCGGCGCATCGGTCGTGTGCGCGCTCGCGCCGACGCTCGGCGTGCTGATCGCGGGCCGCGCGCTTGCCGGGGTCGGCGCCGCGCTGCTGATCCCCGCATCGCTCGCGATCGTCCGCGTGACCTGGCGCGATCCGGCCGAACGTGCGCGCGCGCTCGGCATCTGGGCCGCGTGCGGCGGCATCGCGATGATCGTCGGGCCGACGCTCGGCGGCGTGCTGATCCCCGCATTCGGCTGGCGCAGCATCTTCGGCATCGTGATTCCGTTCAGCGTCGCCGCGATCGTGCTGGCCAGCGCCGTCGTGCCGGAATCGGCCGATCCGCAGGGCCGGCGCTTCGATCCGGCCGCGCAGGTGCTCGGCGCGATCGCGATCGGCTGCGTCGTGTTCGCGACGATCGACGCGCGCCACGCCCCGCTGCGCGCGGTGCTGCTGGTCGCGGCTGCGGCTGCCGCCGTCGCGCTGTTCGTGCGGATCGAACAGCGGCTCGGCACGGCCGCGCTGGTGCCGCTCGGCCTGTTCGCGAACCGCGCGTTTCGCGGGATGCTCGTCGGCAACGGCACGATGACGTTCGGCGGCTACGGGATGTTGTTCGTGCTGCCACTCGCGTGGCAGAGCCACCACGTGCTCGACGCCACCGGCGCGGGCCTCGCGCTGCTGCCGATGTCGATCCCGTTCGCGCTCGTGTCGTTCGGCTCAGGTGCGGCCGCAGCCCGCGTCGGCGGGCGCACGGCCGGTGCCGGCGGGGTCGCGCTGATGGGGCTCGGGCTCGCCGCGATCGGCATCGGCGCAGCCGGCTCGACGGACCCGCACGCGCCGATGCTGCTGTGGGCCGAGGCGGGGCTCGCACTGACGGGTACGGGGCTCGGCCTTGCCGTCGGGTCGCTGGCCGCGACGGCCGTCGGCGCGGTCGATGCCGCGCGCGCGGGCACGGCCGCATCGCTGATGAACGTGACGCGGATGATCGGCGCGGTGTTCGGCGTCGCGATGCTGGGCGCGCTGTACGACGCGTGCGGCGGCGGTACGACCGGGCTGCGGGTCGCGATGCTGACGGGCAGCGCACTGCAGCTCGCGGGCGCGGCGCTCGCGTGGCGCACGGCCGGTGCCAGCGTGCCGACCGGTACGACACGACCGGGCAGATAAGTGCTCGAGATCCGTCGTTCCGGCGATCTCCGGACACGCATCATTAATCTGTATACCTAATTAAAAAGAGATCGCCGGTTCCCGCAATATTCCGCGTGATCAGCTGTCGCTCAGGAAGCGTCCCAATCGGGTATAGACCGTCGGCCGCGCATACCGCAGCCACGCCGCGAAGGTCGCACCGATGACAGCGATCGCCGGTGTCGTCCACGGCAGCATCGACACGACGACCGACGACGTACCGGCCATCAGCGAGACGTTGCCGATCATCGCGTACAGGAAGTAGCCGAATCCCGCAAAGCTGATGGCCGGGAAAACAGCCCACCGGACAAACCGCGTCTCGCGCTCGCGACGGGCGGCGAAGAACCGGATGACCGCGAGCGCGGTCAGCGCCTGCACGCACACGATGCCGATCGCGGACGGAATGCTCAGATACGGTGCGATCACCATGACCGGGTCGACACGATAGAGGGCAAACAGAACGATCATCGTGACCATGATCGTCGACTGCATGTTCGCAGCGCGGATCGGAAGCCCCTTCTTCACGCTCAACCGCGCAAGCCACTCGAACGCAATGCCGTCGCGGCCGAGCGAATACCAGTAACGCACGGTCGCGTTGTTGAAGCTGATGATCGCGGCCAGCATGCTGGTGATCAGCAGTGCATTGGTGACCACCACCATCTGCTTGCCGAGTACCCGCTCAGTCACGGCGAACCACAGATCCGCCGGGGACTTCACCGCAAGGGCAACGACTTCGGCATAACCGAACGCATTGGACATCTGCACCGTCGACACCACGTAGATCGCCATGATGACCGCAACGCTGACGTACGTGGCGATCGGAATCGACCGGCTCGGGTTCCGAACGTCGTTCGCGTAGATCACGGTCGTCTCGAATCCCATGTAGGCCACCACGACGAACACGAGTGAAGTGCCGAACTTCGCGGTGAATACATTCGCGGGATGCAGCGGTGCGAGACTGAAGTGCTCAACGCCTCCGCCCGTGGCAGCCACCTTGATGTTGAAAGCGACGATCAACCCGATCTCGACGATCATCAACAGGAACAGCACCGCGCCATTGAACTGCACATTGTTGATCGCGAACACGTGCACGACAACCGCCGCGCCCAGCGTGCCGAGCCACCACGGCACGGTCACGCCGGTCAGCGTGCCGATGAAATAGCTGATATAGAAGCCCAGCAGTGCATAGCACGCGAGCGTGATCACGAAATAGGATGCGACAGCCATGAACGCGGCTCCCACGCCCGCCGGCCGGCCCAGACCTTGCCCGACGTAGGCATAGAGCGCGCCGGCATGACTCACGTGGCGGCTCATCGCCGTGAAACCGACCGCGAAGAACAGATAGATCAGCCCCACGCAGAGATAGGAACCGGCGATCCCGATTCCGTTTCCATACGCAACGCCATACGGCACGCACCCGATGAGGCTGGTGAGCGGCCCGTTGGTGGCAAGCACGAAAAATACGATGGCAATCCAGTTCAAAGGCCGCGTGGGTGCGGATGCAGGGGTGGCCGCTGACGTCTCCATGGTGGTTCCTTGTCGATGAGGGGAGGTGCATTACAAGCCCGCGTGCCCGGCGAACAGCGCTCGCCGGCGCTCGGCATCGGGATCCTGGTCGATGCGGCAGGTGCGGTCGAAAATCCGTATCGAACGCGCCTCCGTCGTGTAAAGCGGCCACACCGGGGCGCCGCGCGCCGATGGATCTCCGTATCGGGCGAAATCGGCCCATGCGCGCCGCATGCGCGCGGCCAGTTCGAACCGGTCGCCTCGCGTGTCGCCCGGATACCGGTTGCCCGGGAAATCCGTGCTGTCCCAGGCCGGAAGCGCGTAGTCGAGCGTACCGAATACGAAAGGGATCTCGGCGCCGTGAATGGCGTAGCTGCCGCCACAGCACGGGAATTCCCAGTCGAACCGGTACATGAATGTGTCCGCCCGCCGGCTGTTGCGCTCCGCCAGCGCCACCGCGGGCATCCAGAACACGGCGTCCGTCAGATCCCGACCGATCGTGTCGGGTTCGATTTCATGGGTACGCCATGCGGCTCCCACGGTTGCCGTCACCTCGTCCGGGCCGGTGCTGAACGGGCGGACACCGTTCTCCAGCGCGTCGCGATGGCCGGTCGAGTCGAGCGAATCGTGCGCGAGCAACCCGGGTTCCAGAAAGTACGCTGCCTCGTGACGCGTCGTACCGATCATCATCGGTATCGACGGGCTCCGGCTTCTCGACGCATCGATGACGACACCATCGTCGACGGGCCAGAACGCGGTATAGCCATGGCGATCGAACAGGCGTCGCGCGGCTTCGAGCACCCGCTCCTCCGGCATCCCGTCGAGCGATCGCGCATCGGCGCCCAGCATCGAAAGGAATTCACCGGCCCTGGCGTTCGCCTGCTCCCGCGACAGCATCGTGAGAAACGCGCCGCTCTGAATGATGGCCTTGTGATACAGGCCGTCGGCTGACGGCATCATCGTCAGCGCGCAGATCTTCCCGCCACCGCCTGATTCGCCAAACAGCGTGACGTTGGTCGCATCGCCGCCGAATGCGCCGATGTTCGCCGCGATCCACTCGAGCGCCAGCACGATATCCTGCTGTCCCACGTTCGCCGCGTGCGAATAGCGGGCATCCTGATCGCACAGGTACAGGTAGCCGAACGCATTGAGGCGATGGTTGACCGACACGACCACTACCTGCTGCTCCTCGGCGAGCATGCGCCCGTCGTACAGCGGCAGGTTTGCGGAACCCGACAGATACGCGCCGCCATGCAGCCACACCATGACGGGCAGACGATCGCCACGCGCGGCCGCGACCGGCATCCAGACATTGAGGTTCAGGCAGTTCGCCGAATGGCCTCCATCGAACTGCCAGGCCGGCAAGTCGTCATTGAACTGCGGGCATGCATCGCCATAAGTGCAGCAATCCCGGATGCCGTCCCATCCCGGTGCGGGCGCAGGCGGCTTGAAACGCAGCTCGCCATTCGTTGGCATTCCATACGGAATGCCAACGAACCGGATGCTGTCGCCCATGTGGGCGCCGCAGACCTTCCCTTGCGAAAGCGTCAATACGCAGTCGAGACGTTCGGCGCATTCGTCGATCGCGGAGAAACTCGTGTACTCGTTCATCGTTCTATCCAGGCCGGGGCAGATGGGATTTTGATTGGCGCACGTCTTATGTACCGTCCAGCCGGTACAGTAACGAAATCAAAAAAAATGGCAAAGGGAATTTGTATAATGCACCGTCCAGCCGGTATGGCTCGTTTCGAATCATTTTTACTGCAGTATTCCGCCAGATAGCATATGAACAATGAAATCAGCGACACAAAGAGAAAAATATTCGAAGCGTCGCGAAACATCCTGCAAGACAAGGGCATCCTGGGATTAACCCTTGCAGAGGCCGCGTCGGTTGCCGGCATCAGCAAAGGAGGACTGCTCTATCACTTCTCGAGCAAGTCCGAACTTCTGGCCGGGCTGCTTCACTTCGAAGCCACCACCTTCGAGCGGGCAGTCACCGAAGCCGCACAGGCCGATGGGCAGCCAGGCGCCTGGACGCGCGCCTACATCATCGCGAGTTCCGAACAGGCGCTGCAAGGGAGAAGCCTTTCTGCCGTGATCGGCAGCCTGCTTCTGGAACCCGGCCTGCTGCCTGTTTACGCGACGCATGCGGCGCGCTGGGCAGAATTGCTGAGCCGCGACCAGTTGCCCGAACGCACCGCTCATATCATCCGCTTCGCGGTGGAAGGGCTGTGGTTCGACGAAGTGTGCGGACTGCGTCCGCTGGGCCCGGCGCAGCGCGAGGCATTCGTCAACTCGCTTCTGGCCATGACACGTCCGGCCGCCTCGGGCCAATAGCCCGCTTCGGAGCGCGCACGCTGGCGGGGCTCGCGAATCGTCGCCCGCGATCACCACTGGCCTCTTCTGTCGACTGCAAGCGTCCTGCCATGCCGCCCACGGTTACGCCAGTGCCAACGACGCGGGGAAGCCTCTGCTGCGCCATCGGGCGCGCCAGACCCGGCCGGCGCCATATTTGCCATGTCGCGTCAGTCATGCGCCCGGATTCAGGTGCCGTTCACGTCGCCTCGTCCCCGGCGAATCCGTGCCACCGAAGGCGAAGCGCTGTCGAGTCCTCCGCCGCGCCGGCCAGTTCGCCGAAGCCGATCGGATAAGATACGGCCGGCCACGCACTTTGGCCCATGACCGAACCGACGGAGTGTTTTCAGTGATTCAACCGACCCCAGTATTCAAGGACAACCTCGCGCAACTGCCGGCCATCGACGGCGTCGCGCGCATCGATCTCGTCGGCGCGAACGGCGACGTGGTCGCGACCATCGAGAACCAGCCGGGCAAGCAGGGCTCGCTCGCGGTGTACAACTATCTGCGGCAGGCCTTCGGCACGCTCGACGCGAAGGCTGCCGAGCATGGCCTCGCGGTGTTCGCCGAGCATACGGCCGACGCGCGTAACCGCCCGGGCGCGCACCCGAACGTCGATCGTCTGCTGGCGATCGTCGACGGCGGCGCAGCGCTGCGGATCGACGTCGTCGCAAAGGGCTGAGTCGTTGGCGGCACGCGCGCGGAAAATCGCGATCGTCGCGTTCGCCGCCCTTTCGACGGAGACCGCCCGCGTGTTCCGCTTCATCGCTCCGGCCTTGGCCCGCCGTCTCGCCCCTGCAGCCGCGATCGCGGCCGTTGCGTGCGCCGCGCTCGGCGGCACGGCATCGGCCGATACGCTGCGCACGGCCTCCGAGATCGCCGGCGCATCGCTGGTGCCGCTCGGCGTGCTGCCGCATTCGCCGGAGAACGGGTCACTCGATCCGTTTTGCCCGCAATATCGCGCGAAGACCACCACCGCGGCCGGCCGCGAAGTCGCGAAGCGCAACTGGATCGTGACGTCCGAAGCGCCGCTTGGGCGCTACACGGTCGTGACGTTCTCGAGCGGATTCAGTGCCGGCACGAGCGCGATCTGTTTCGCGCGCAACGGCAACGTCGGTGTGTTCGACGGCACGACGCTCGTCGCGCTCGG
The DNA here is from genome assembly GCF_057439935.1 of Burkholderia cepacia complex sp. TUM26381. Classification (NCBI taxonomy): domain Bacteria; kingdom Pseudomonadati; phylum Pseudomonadota; class Betaproteobacteria; order Burkholderiales; family Burkholderiaceae; genus Burkholderia; species Burkholderia cepacia complex sp. TUM26381. The sequence goes on from NZ_CM172007.1 coordinate 3,151,929, forward strand.
CTATACCGCTCGCAAGGCCGGCTGGCAGCTCGGCTCGGCCGATCGTCTGGACAACGGCGCGCTGCTGATCTGGGGCGGCGACGGCCCGGCGCCGCCCGTCGGCGAACTGCATGAAGAGAACGGGAGCCTGCGGCTGACCCGCGTCGCCGCCGAAAGCACGCACTGCAACGGCCGCGCGGTCGTGCCGAACGTGTACGGCAAGCCGCTCGACGCGGCACGCAAGATCCTGATCGCGCATGGCTGGCAACCGCTGCCCCCGCGCGAGAAACCGGACGCGATGGACGGTGCGGCAGCGCTCGCAAAGCACGGCATCATCGAAGCCGAAGCGTGTTCAGGCACCGGCATGGGGTATTGCGCGCTGCGCTACCGGAACGCGGCCGGCGTGCTCGGCGTGACGACAGTCGGCGGCGAGCCGGACAAGCCTTCGGCGAACACCGTGATCGACTATCAGGTTGCTTGCCGCAAGCAGTGACGGGTGCGCCGATCGCGCGCGCATGATGATGAGTCACGTTGCGATCTGCGACGCCTGACCATCATCCGCTCGCTCGATTGACCGGCTGCGCGCGCCCTCCTAAACTGACCTCCCTTTTACGTCGCATCGACAAAAGGGACTGCCATGATCGACCTCTCCACGCTCGCGCTATTCTCCGGCGCGTGTCTCGCGCTGACGGCCACGCCCGGCCCCGACATGCTGCTGATCGCGTCCCGCAGCGTGAGCCAGGGCCGGCGCGCAGGCTTCGCCACGCTCGCGGGCATTCAGGCCGGCACCTACTGCCACGCGCTCGCGGCGGCACTCGGGCTGTCGCAGCTCTTCGTCGCGGTGCCGCTCGCGTACGACGCCGTGCGCTTCGCGGGCGCCGCGTATCTGCTGTATCTCGCGTGGAAAACGTTCCGTTCTGATGCGACCGCGCTGTCGCCCGTCGCGTCGCCACGTCGCCACTCGACCGCAACGATCTTCCGTCAGGGGCTGATGACGAACCTGCTGAACCCGAAGATGGCGCTGTTCGTGCTCGCGCTGTTCCCGCAGTTCGTGCGGCCCGAGCACGGTTCGATCGCCGTGCAGATTCTCGTGCTCGCGACGGTGCTGAACCTGATCGGGATCGTCGTGAACGGCGCCGTGATTCTCTCCGCGAGCCGGCTGAGCCAGCGGATCGGCGCGCGCCGCCGGCCGTCGAAGCTGCCGCAGTATCTGCTCGGGTCGGTGTTCGTGGGGCTGGCGGCACGGCTTGCGGTGGCGGGACGGAACTGAGCACGGGCGGTGCGGCGATACACGTGCTCGTCAGTCGGCTCGATCGTTACCCGGATCGCGTGTATCCACCACCACCCGCAATGCGCCGCTGTCGAGCAAGCTCGCCGGCGTCACGGTGCGGCGACGCCACGGAATCCGGCCGAAGTACCAGATCTTCCAGAAACCGAGCGGATGATCGGGATTCCGGCGCAGCAGCATGTCGAAGGTCTCGACGTCGCCGAGCACGATCCGCGTCGCATCGCGCACCACTTCGCGCACGAACCGCGAGCAGAACTGCCGGCGCGACGCGAGATTGAAACCCGTGTCGTAGACCACGCCGATCCGGCGCATCGCCGCGTCGACGAGGCCGCGCCGCTGCGCGGCGTCGAGCGGCTGCCTGAGCCGCGCGATCACGCATGCGCCGCGGTCGGAGCGCGCGAGAAATCGCGACATCGTCGTCACGCGCGACAGCGGAAACGTGCTCTCCGCGATCAGCGCCTCGCCGCCGCGCTCGCCGACGATGATCCCGACGTGATTCGTCCATGAGCGCGTTGCGCTCGCCACCTCGAGAAACGGCCGCACGGTTACACGGATGAACACGATGTCGCCGATCTCCGGGTCGACCGGCAACGGCGTGTCATGCGTTTCGAGAGAAGCAACGGAGAAGAAACGCCGCCGGCCCGCGCCGGGCGAGCGGACCAGGAGCGGCTGGCAGCCAGTGTCGACAACCATACGGACCTCGCGCGAGTGGTGATGGCGCGAGCATGTCAGCAGCGGCCGGGCTCCGCATCCGCTTCGTGTGCGAGGGTGGGGTTTCGCGCCGCCCGGTGCCGGATTTCGATACCGGCGTGAAGCGTCGCGCCGGCGCCGAAGCCTTAGCGCGTCGCGCCGAGCGCCACGCGCAGCCGCTCCATCAACTGCGTGTAATGGCGCAGCACGTCGTCCTTCGGCACGACATTCGCGGTCGCGAAACGGTCGGACCACGCCGGCTTCCAGTCATAAGAACCATGCACGCTGCGATCGCCGTCGGGCGCCTGGATCAGCGAGCGGATCCGCGCGTCGCGGCCCGGGCCCGTATGCACGTCGAACAGCGCGTGAATGTACGTGTGATACGCGTCGTACACGTCGTCGTCGAACAGGTAGCGGTAGATGTGGAACGTGCGGTCGAGGTCGCGCTTCGCACGGATCACGTCGTCCGGCGAGATGTCCTTCCAGTAGCCGATCCACGTGTAGAAGCACAGCAGCGCATTGAGCTGCGGCGCGACGGCATCGTACAGCGCCAGCCGCTTCTCGATCAGCCGCTGGTTGGTCCACTGCACGAGTTCGAGCCGCTTCAGCCGGCGCGCGACGAGCCAGCCAAGACACGCGACCGACAACGGCGTCAGCACGCCGAGCACGAGCTTGACGATTTCCAGCGAATTCCACGGATTGTTGAATGGCTGCATGAATGGCCCGACAAGAAGAAACGCACTCGCTTCAACGCATGACCCGGCGCGGCGCGCCGTGTGCCCGGTCGCGTCGAGACTGACCGTTAGTTGCTTGCGCATCGAACGTTGCACGACGCACGACTGCACCGGCAACCCGTGCGATGCGACTTACCCCGCCAGTTTATCCGCCGATTGTCACCGCGCCATGACCATTCGTCGACGCGCCGCCGCCTACCCGCGTCGCACTACGTCGGCAACGCCGACGTGAGCTTGACCTTCTGCATCGGAATGTCGGTCTTCACGCTGAGCACGCCCGGAATGCGCGTGAGGTATTCCATCTGGAAGCGCCGATAGTCGTCGATGTCGGCCGCGACGACGCGCAGCAGGAAATCGCAATCGCCGGCCATCAGGTGGCATTCGACGACTTCCGGCATCTGCTGGACGGCCTCCGAGAAACGGTTCACCGATTCCGCGTCCTGCCCCTTCAGCCACACGCGCGTGAAGATCGTCAGGCCCTTGCCGACCTTCGCGGGATTCAGCACGGCCACGTATTTCTCGATCACGCCCGCTTCCTCGAGGAGCCGCACGCGCCGCAGGCACGGCGAAGGCGACAGCCCGACCTCGTGCGCGAGTTCCACGTTCTGCATCCGGCCGTCGCGCTGCAGCGCGCTCAGGATCCGGCGGTCGATAGCGTCAAGTTTCATTTGGCATCCGATTCCAAAAAATTCATGTATCACGCGTTCAATGCCAAATTCTGAGAAAAATCTGGCCACAACGCAACCCGATTCGAGTCAAAAAAGCAGACAATCCCTCCCCCGAAGGAGGAGTAATGAGCAGTAGCGTTTCAACGTCGTCCGGGCTTCGCGACAAGCCCGCCTATGTCGCCGAGATGGGTCGCGGTTTGCGCGCGGCGCTGCCCGTCATGCTGGGTTTCGTGCCGTTCGCGCTCGTGCTGGGCGCGCAGGCCGCGCAGAAAGGGCTGAGCCTGTTCGAGGTGCCGATGATGACGGGCCTGAACTTCGGCGGCGGCTCGGAATTCGCGGCGATCCATCTGTGGACGTCGCCGCCGCACATCGCGCTGATCGTCGCGATGTCGTTCCTCGTGAATTCGCGCCACATCCTGATGGGCGCCGCATTCGAGCCGTACATCCGGCGCCTGCCGCGCCGCCGCGCGTTCATCGCGCTGTTCTTCATGTGCGACGAGAGCTGGGCGATGTCGCTCGCCGACGCCAGGGCGCGCTCGGCCACGCACATCAGCGTGCCCTATTACGCGGGCATCTGCATGGGGCTCTACCTGACGTGGATCTCGATGACGACGCTCGGCGCAGCAGTCGGCCCGACGATCGGCAACGTCGAGCAGTACGGCTTCGACATGGCGTTCACGGCCGTGTTTCTGGTGCTGCTGCGCGGGATGTGGAAAGGGATGCGCGCGAGCCGCCCGTGGTTCGTGAGCCTCGTCGTCGCGGCGGCCACGCATCTTGCGTTGCCGGGCGCGTGGTACGTCGCGGCCGGCGCGTGCGCGGGACTGATCGCCGCGCTGCTGTGGGAGCCGCGCGATGCCTGAGCTTCCGGATTTCAGCACGGTCGCGACGATCGTGCTGATGGCGTCGACGACGTATCTGTCGCGCATCCTCGGCTACGTGCTGCTGCGCAACCGCACGCTGAGCCCGCGAATGGCGTCGGTGATGGAGAACGTGCCAGGCTGCGTGCTGATCTCGGTGATCGCGCCGGCCTTCGTGTCGACGCGCCCCGCCGACCTGCTCGCGCTCGCGATCACGCTGCTCGCCGCGACGCGCCTGTCGATCCTGCCGACCGTCATCGTCGGCGTCGTCTCGGCCGGCCTGCTGCGCTACCTGCTCGGCTAAGCGGTGCCGGCCCGCCGCATCGCCGGCACATTCGACGACGAACGGGCGCACGAGGCGCCCGTTTTCACGTCCGCGCCGCCGAACGCCGGTGGCGTGACACGACGATCCTCACGCCGCGGTGCTAGCCTTGTGGTTTGCGCCACGCAGGCCGCGGCGCTGCACTCCCCCTCTCATTGCCCATCTCCGCGAGGATCGTCCCGATGCAAGCAACCCGCCCGCTGTTCGACCGTGTCCTGCTCACCAACGACGACGGATTCGACGCCCCCGGCCTTGAAGTACTCGAACAGGTCGCCACGCAACTGGCGCGCGAAGTGTGGATCGTCGCGCCGGCGGAAGACCAGAGCGGCACGTCGCATTCGCTGAGCCTGCACGAACCGCTGCGCGTGCATCGCAAGGGCGAGCGCCGTTTCGCGGTGCGCGGCACGCCCGGCGATTGCGTCGCGATCGCGGTCAGCCACCTGATGAAGGATGCGCGGCCCGACGTCGTGCTATCGGGCGTGAATCGCGGCGCGAACCTCGGCACCGAAACGGTGTTTTCCGGCACGGTCGGCGCCGCAATGACGAGCATGCTGGTCGGCGTACCGGCCATCGCGCTGAGCCAGGCGTTCACCGATCGCAACGCGGTGCCGTGGGGCACCGCACGCGCGCATGCGCCGGACGTCATCCGTCGGCTCGTCGCCGCCGGCTGGGACAGCGATGCGTGCCTCAACGTGAATTTCCCGCCGCGACCGGCCGACGACGTACGCGGCCTGAAGGTGACGAACCAGGGCACCGGCACGCTGCAGGGTGTCGAGATCGTGTCGGGGCGCGATCCGCGCGAGATCGACTATCACTGGCTGAGGCTCGCGCGTGCCCCGCGCGACGACGATGCGGATTCGGAAACGGTTGCGCTCGGCGAAGGCTACATCGCGGTCACGCCGCTGAAGTTCGAGCGCACGCACGACCAGGCGCTCGCGCGGCTGCGGTCGAACCTCGGCTGATCGCCCGACCTTTCCGATCGCCTCGGCGGTTGCGCACGCGACGCGTGCGCGCCGCTGCATCACCCCATCACGTCAGGTTCAATCCGCCGTCGAGCATCATGATCTCGCCCGTCACGTAATCGGATGCGACGAGCATCGCGACCGTCTGCGCGATGTCGTCCGGCGTCGCCGCGCGGCGCATCGGCGCGCGCTCGCGCCACAACTGCTGCGCTTCCGTCCAGTCGGCAGTCAGCGGCGTATCGACGAGCCCCGGCGCCACGGCATTGACGCGGATCGCCGGCGCGAGCGTACGCGCGAGCAACCGTGTCGTGTGATTGAGCGCGGCCTTCGCGGCCGCATACGGAATCGACGCGCCCTTCGGCCGCACGCCCGCGTGAGAGCTGACGTTCACGACGCACCCGGCCCGCCCGTGCGACGCGGCCTCGCGCAGCGCGGCCTCCGCTTCGGCGACGAGCCGGAACGGCGCGATCACGTTGATCTCGTGCATCTCGCGCCACACGTCGGGGGTGGCCGCCGCGAGGTCGTCATGCGGAATCACGCGGCTGACGCCTGCATTGTTGACGAGCACGTCGAGCCGCCCGTGCACGGCAAGCGCGTCGCGGATCAATCGCACGCGCTCCGCATCGTCCGCAAGATCGGCCTGCACGTAGGCCCCGCCGAGTTCGCGCGCCATCTCGCGCCCGGTGCTGGCCGAGTGGCGCGAATGCAGGATCACCGCGTAGCCGTCCGCCGCCAGGCGGCGCGCGACGGCCGCGCCGATCCCCGACGTCGAGCCGGTGACGAGCGCAACCGGCCGGTGCAGGCGCGACGCGCGCGGCTCGCCGGCGGCTTCGGTTTCAGGGGCCGTTTCGGCTATCGGGGCAGACATCGGCGGGAGCGGCGCGTCCATATCGGGGAACCCTGTCAGTGGCGTTCCCGCATCATAAGCGCGACGACGCCCCCTGACGCGAACGTGACGGCCGCCACCACGAGAATCGCCGCCGCGAAGCCGAAACGATCGGCCATCAGGCCGGCCGACAGCGCGCCGATCGCATAGCCGAGATCCCGCCAGAACCGGTACACGCTCAGCGAACGCGCGCGCCAGCCAGGCTCGGACGCATCGGACACAGCCGCAATCAGGCTCGGATAGACCATCGCCGTGCCCAGACCGAGCAGCACGCTCGCGACGAGCCACCAGCGGAACTGCCCCGTCAGCGCGGTCAGCGCGAGCCCGGCCGCCTGCACCCACATTCCGGCGACGATCAGCCCCTTGCGGCCCCACCGGTCGCTCAGCGGGCCGGTGACGACCTGGCAACCTCCCCATACGATCGGATAGACGGCTTTCAGGATGCCGATCCGCTCGATGCCGAGCCCGAGCGTCGTGAAGAACAGCGGGAAAATGCCCCAGCTCATCCCGTCGTTGAGGTTGTTGATCAGGCCGGCCTGCGACGCCGCGAACAGGTTGCGGTCGCGGAACGACGTCAGCAGGAAAACCTCGCGGAACGACAATGCGGACGCGCCGCCCGGCTTGCCGCTTTCGAGTCGCACATGCTCGCGCGTATCGCGCACGACGAGGATCGACAGCAGCAACCCCGCGATCGCGTAGAACACGCCGAGATAGATCGGCGTCGGCCGCAATCCATGGCGGCTCGCGAGATAACCGGTCGCGAACGCGGTCGCGCCCACCGCGAAGTAGCCGGCGAATTCGTTCAGGCCGACCGCGAGGCCGCGGCTCTTCGGGCCGACCAGGTCGACCTTCATGATCACCGTCATCGACCATGCGAACCCCTGGCTCAAGCCGAGCAGCACGTTCGCGGCGATCACCCATTCCCAGTTCGGCGCCGCGATGATCATGAACGGCACCGGCAGGCCGAGCAGCCAGCCGACGATTAGCACGCGCTTGCGCCCCCACGTATCGGCGAGCTGGCCCGACACGAGGTTGGCGAACGCCTTCACCAGCCCGAAGCTGACGATGAACGACGTGATCAGCGTAGTCGATTCGAGATGGAACTGCTCCGACCCGATCAGCGGCACGACCGTGCGCTCGATGCCGACCATCCCGCCCACGAACGCGTTGACCAGCACGAGCAGCGCGAATTGCCGCCAGTTCGCGCGCAGGCCGAGCGCCACTGCGCGCCCGCCGCGCGCCACCGCTCCATTCGTCATCACGTCAGCCTCCCGCCGCGTCGCGCCCCGCGTTGGCCGCGCGCAGCTGCGCAGCGGCCGGCGGTGCGGGCGGCACGTCGGCCAGCATGAAGCGGACGAACGCGTCTTCGTCGTCGATGCACAGCGCCGCGTTGTAGCGCTTCTCGAACCCGATCGTCGACGCCGGTTTCCCGCTGAGCGCGCGTCCGCACACGGAGCCCGAGAACGCGCCGGGCAGCACTTCGACGTGGTCGGGCAGCGCGGCCAGCCGCCGCACGCTGCGGAACAGGTCGCGCGCCCCCGTTTCGGCGCTGACGGCCAGCTCGGTGCGGCCGACGTCGCCGATCATCAGCGTATGGCCGGTCAGCACGAACCACGGCTCATCGGCGCGCGTGCGATCCGTCACCAGCAGGCTGATGTGCTCGGGCGTGTGGCCAGGCGTGTGCAGCACGTCGACGGCGACGTTGCCGAGCGCGAGCCGGTCGCCCTCCCCGACGCCGGTAAACGGCACCGCCACATCGGCCCGCGCGGACAGCACGTACGCCGCGCCGGCCACGTCGGCCAGCGCACGGCCGATCGACAGGTGGTCCGCATGCACGTGGGAATCGATCACGTATGCGATCTTCATGCCGACCGCCTCGGCCGCGCGCAGGTAGTCGTCAGGCGGAGCGACCGGATCGACGACCGCGCCGGCCGCCTTGCCGCCGCAGCCGAACAGGTATGAAATGCCTCCCGTATCGGGATGCAGGAATGGTCTGAGGATCATCGGATTTGCCCCTGTCCCGCGGATGCGGTAACATTCAATCAATTTGATGAATGATTGATCGAGGAGAGGCCACGTGTCAAGCACGGGACCCAAGCAAGCGATTTATGCGAGCCTCGCCGAGGTCGCGCAGGCGATCGGTCACCCGAACCGGCTCGAACTGCTCGAGCACCTCGCGCAGCGCGAGCGGTCGGTCGAGGAACTGACGACGCTGTCGGGGATGACGTTCGCGAACACGTCGCGGCACCTGCAGATCCTGCGGCGCGCACGCCTCGTCGATACCGAGCGGCGCGGCAAGCACATCGTGTATCGGCTCGCCGGCGACAGCGAAGTCGTCGTGCTGATGAAGGCGCTCGGCCGCGTGGGCGAGCGCAATGTCGCGGAGGTCAACCAGGTGCTGGGCGACTACTTCCATGCGCGCGATGCGCTGGAGCCGGTGTCGCGCGGCGAGCTGACCGGCCGGATGGCCGACGGGCTCGTTACGCTGCTGGACGTGCGTCCGCACGACGAATTCGCGCTCGGGCACCTGCCCGGCGCGATGAACATTCCATTGAGCAACCTCGAAGAACGCCTCGGCGAACTGCCGGCCGGCACGGAAATCGTCGCGTATTGCCGCGGCCCTTACTGCGTGCTCGCGTTCGAGGCCGTCGCCGCATTGCGCGCACGCGGCTTCAAGGCCGCGCGGCTCGAAGACGGCTTTCCGGAGTGGAAGGCGGCCGGCCTCGCGATCGAGACCGACACGGCCGAGTGAAGAAACGCGGCCCCCGTCGAAGCGGGCCGCTTGCGGCTTACTTGCCGGCCAGCGCCAGCGACGGCGCGAGCGCGCTGTTCGGGTCCTGGCCGTTCCACTGGCCAACCCACGCATCGTTCGGCGTCGAACCCATCACGAAGTCGAGCGTGCCGCCGGCCTTCATCTCGTCATAGGTGATGTACGGCCGGTGCAGCGGCGTGCCATTCAGGCTGACCGACTGCACGTAGCGGTTGACCGGCGACGGCGCGCCGCCGCTCGCCGTATGCGCGCTCACCTTGAAGCGCCGCGTCGCGCCGAACTTCAACACCCCGCCCGCCCCGCTTCCCGACGCAACCGGGATGTCGATCGTCGCTTCCTCGAACAGCGGCGTGCCGAAATAGAACACGCCGCCGACCGGATTCAGCGAATAGATGCCGAGTGCGGACAGCACATACCACGCGGACAGCTGGCCGCAATCGTCGTTGCCCGGAATCGCCGCATCGCGTACGCGCCGCGGATCGTTCACCGCGGCCTTCAGGCTGTCGCCGCTCAGTAACGCGCGATCGCCGGCCGTCAGCGTCAGCGAGTACATGTCGTCCATCACCGTGCGCACCCGGTCCTGCGTCTTCGACGGCATGCCCGCGACGTCGTACAGGTACGGCAGGTGGTTCGCCGGCTCGTTGCCCGCGAAGAACTGGCCGCTGCGGCCGGTCAGGTCCGGAAAGCCCTGGTTGTTGAGGAAGGTCAGCGGGTTGGACTGATCGAACGTGCGGTCGAGCTGCGCGATGAACTGGCTCTTGCCGCCGAGCAGCGCAACGAGGCCCGGGAAGTCGTGGAAGATGTTCCACGTATCGACCCACGAATTCGATTCGGAGAAGTCCGTCTTCTCGGCGGCCGACGGATCGAAGCCCGCGACCCAGTTGCCTTGCGCGTCCTTCGGCTGCGAGAACTTCCAGCCGTTGTTCGGCACCGGGTTGAACACGTTCCGGTAGTTCTGGCTGCGTTGCAGGTACGGCCGGTAGTCGGCCGCGCTCCTGCCGGCCGCCTTGCCGACCGCGGCCGTCGCCCAGTCGTCGAACGCATAGTCCTGCGTCGTCGACACCGACGCGTTGTCGCCGGCGAACACGTAACCGCTTTGCCGATACTGATCGAAACCGTGCGCGCTTGCGCTCTGCGTGGTCGTCAAGGCGGTCCAGATGTCGTCGATGCCCGCGCTCGTCAGGTGCTTCAGGTACGCATCCGCGATCATCGGGATCGACGGGTGGCCGGCCATCGTGAAGGTTTCCGTTTGCGCGAGCGGCCACACCGGCAGCTCGCCCTTGCCGTTCTGCCTGAACTGCGTGAGCAGCGACTTCACCCAGCCGTCGACGCGCTCGGGCTGCACCAGCGTCATCAACGGCGATTCGGCGCGGAAGGTATCCCACAGCGAGAACGTCGACGAATAGTCGAAGCCCGGGTTCGCATGCTTGCTCGTGGTCGGCGGCGACTTCGTGCCGTCATTGGTCGAATCCATGCCGACGTAACTGCCGTCCGCGTTGTTGTAGACCGTCGGCGCGAGCATCGTGCGGTACAGCGACGTGTAGAACATCGTCCGCTGGTCGGCGGTGCCGCCCTTGATCCGGATCCGGTCGAGCGCGGCGCTCCACACGCGCTCCGCGGCGCCGCGCACCTGGTCGAACGATTTCGTGCCGACTTCCGACGCGAGATTGGCCTGCGCATCCGCGATGCCCGACGGGGAGATGCCGACTTTCACGGTGACCGCGCCGCCGTCGCTGCCGTCGGCGAACGTCAGGTACGCCTTGAAGCCGTCCGCGCTGAACGCGACGTGCTTCGTATCGAACGGCTTCGAGAAACGCGCGACGAAATACGTCGGCTTGTTGTTCGCCCAGTTGTTCGTGAACTGCCAGCCGGCGATCGTCTGCGCGTCGATGATCTGGATCTTGCCGCTCGCGGTCGAGCCGCCGATCGGGTTGTCGATGCTCACGATCATGCTGCGTTTCTGCGTCGCCGCACTCGGGAAGTACGTATAGCGATGGACGCCCGCGTGCGTGGTCGCCGTCATTTCCGCGAGGATCTTCGCGCCCTGCACGTTCCACGGCGTGTTGCCGCTGCCGACCGGCGCCATCTTCACGCGGTAATAGCCGGGGCTCGCGATTTCGTCGTCGTGGCTGAAGGATGCGTTGTAGGTGATCGTCGCATCCGCGGCGACCTTCGCCAAGGTCGCCTTGTCGACCGGCGCGAGCGTCGGCATGAACCGCACTTCGCCGCCCGAGCCGATGCCGGTGCCCGACAGGTGCGTATGCGTGAAGCCGGTGATGAACGGATCGTCGTACTGGTAGCCCGACGTGCGATCCCAGTTCCACGGCAACGTATGCGCGCCGCCGGTCGTGTCCGGCCCGAGCTGCACCATCCCGAACGGCACGGTCGCGCCCGGGTACACGTGACCGTGCCCGCGCACACCGCTGCCCCAGTCCGCGTTGATGTCGAGGTTCGCGGTGCCGATCATCGGATCGACGCTGCGCAGCACCGACCGCTTGCTCGCGCCGCCGTTCTCGCCTTGATCGTTCTGATCGCCCTGGTCGTTCTGGTTGCCTTGATCGTTCTGGTTGCCCTGCGCGTTCGATATCTGCGCCAGCACGCTCGCATCCGTCGAACCCTGATCGCCTCCGCACCCTGACAACACGGCAAGGCACCCGATACCCACCACATGACGTAGCTTCATCCGTTCGTCCCTCCCTCTCTCTCGTCGATCCTGTTGGCAAGAACCGCTCGTTGATCCCCTGGATTTACTGCGCGCCGCCCGCCCGCGGGAACGACGGCATCGCGGATGCATCGGTGCCCCACGTCGTGGCGCTCGCATCGGCCGTCATCGAATACGACAGCTTCCCGCCCTTCGCGATGCGCTCGAACGGCAGCCACGCGGTCGAGTAAGGTGCGCCGTTCAGCTTCAGCGACTTCACGTAGAACGACGCGCCGTCGCCCGAGCCCGCGCCCGGCGCGGCGATGTGCAGCAGGCGGTAGCTGCCGTCGTGCTGCCCGACGCGCACCGTGATCTTCTCGAACTGCGGGCTCGACAGCGCGACGCCGCTCACGCCCGGTACGACCGGATAGAGACCGAGCGCGGCCCACACGTACCAGCCGGAGATCGCACCGAGATCGTCGTTGCCGGGCAGCCCTGCCGCACCGGTGCCGAACTCGCTCGCGAGCGACGCGTGCAGCACGCGCTGCGTATGCGACGGTGCGCCGGCCCACGCATAGGCCCACGGCACGGCCATCGTCACTTCGTTGCCGACGTAGAAATACGGCTGCACGGTGCCGATATTCAGGTGCGTGAAGAACGTGTCGAGCCGCTTCACGACCGGTGCGGCGCCGCCCGCCTGCGCGACCACGCCGGCGAGATCGTGCGGCACGTACCACGTGTACTGCTCGGAATTGCCTTCCATGAAGCCCGAACCGTCGGTCACCCACGCACCGGCCGACGTCTTCGGCCGGATCGCGCCCTGGTCGAACAGGTTTTGCCAGTTGCCGCTCGACTTCAGCAGCGTGCCGGCCGTCGCCGTATCGCCAAGCGCCGTCGCGAAGCGCGACACCGCGAAATCGCGCAGCGCGTATTCGAGCGTGTTCGACGCGGTCTGGTTGTCACCGTTGCCCGATGCCGGCACGTAGCCGAGCCGGTCGTAGTCCGCGCGGCTGCCCATCACCGGCGTGCCCGCGCACGCGGCGCCCGGCGCGGTGCTGGTCTTCATGATCGACAGCGCGGCCTGCGTATCGAAGTTCGTCGCGCCGAACGCATACGCGTTCGCCGTGATGATCGACCCCGCATCGCCCGGCATCACGGCCGTTTCGGTATTGAAGTACGCCCAGCGCGGGAACGCGCCGCACGCCTTCGCATCGAGCACGAGCGACTGCACGATATCGCTGGTGCGCACCGGGTCGAGCAGCGCCTGCAGCTGGATGAACGAGCGGTCGATGTCCCAGCCGGAGAAGTTCGCGTACATCGTGCGGCCCTTGTCGACCTGGCGCGTCGGCACCGTCGATGCGCCGTTCGACGCGTAGAAGTCCGGATACTGGCCGTTCACGTCGTTGAACACGTTCGGGTGCAACGACGCGTGATACAGCGCGGTGTAGAACTTCGTCTTGTCGGCTTCGTTGCCGCCCGTCACCTGGATCGCGTTCAGGCGGGCGTTCCATGCGGCGCTCGCTGCGCTGCGCACCTTGTCGAAGCGCCAGTTCCGGCCGCCTTGCGCATCCGTTTCCGGATTCTCCGCGCGCAGGTTCGCCTTCGCATTCGCTTCGCTGACGAACGAGATGCCAAGCTTCATCATCACGTCCGGATGCTTGCGGTCGACGTTGAACGTCAACGTCACGGGGCGGTTGTTCGACAGCGCGGGCTTCGCCGCGAATGGCTGGCTGAATTCCGCGTAGTAGTAGACAGGCACCGCATGCCCGGCCCAGCAGAACCCGCCGCCCGCGATCGTGCCCGACAACCCCCGGTCGCCAACCTGGCCGACCGTGTCGGCCGTCGTGCCCTGCGCACGGTTGTTCAGCACGGTCGGATCGATCGCGATCGTCGCCTGCTGGCCCTGCGCGAGTGCCGGATACGTGAAGCGCGCGAAGCCGGTGCGTACCGTCGTCGTCAGCTCGGCCTTGATGCCGTTGCCGAGCGTGACGCCGTAGTAGCCGGCCTGCGCGGTTTCGTTCGCGTGGCTGAAGCTGGCCGGCGTGCCGGCGTCGCCGGGCGCGAGTTGCGGCATCACGTTCAGGTAGCCGCCGTTCGCCCAGCAGCCGGTGCCGCTCAAGTGCAGGATGCTGAATGCGTCGATCGACGTATCGCCGTACCAGTAGCCGCCGGAGAAGCCGGAGCCGTCGCCTTTGCGGCTGTCGTATTGCGCAGTGGGCGTCATCGGGCTCCACTGCATCATCCCGAACGGAACCGTCGGCCCCGGGAACGTGCCGCCGCCGAGACCCGAGCCGACCGGGTCGGCCGGCTGGTCGGTCGCGTAATCGGTGCCGATCAGCGGATTGACGTACTGGACGACGCGGATGTCGGCGTTTTTCTTCGACGCCTCGTTGCCGTTGCTCTCGTCGTTTCCATTGCTGTTGTCGTCGCCGCCGTTGCCGTCTTCGTTGCCTTGCGAATGCGCCGCGGCCGACAGATTCGAAGCCGCTGCCGACGGCGAATCGCCGTCACCGCCGCATGCAGCCAAGACAACGCACAGCGCCAGCAGCGCCGTTCCCAACCCCCAGTTCCTCGACATCGCCTGTCTCCGTTTCGCTCTTGAATCAAGCTGTTGGTTCGAACTACTGAGCTTCCAGCCAGGAATCTTTTCGTGACTTGCCGCGTACGCAGTCAATCGGTCGAAACTGCCGGACGCGTGTATTTATTGCCGCATTCGGGTGACCGAAAAAAGACGCGCCGGCATGTCGAAATACCGGCGCTCAGGAACGGACAATGCGCACAAGCGTGCCCAAATAAACGCGATTTCTCTACCCCGTATTTTTACGAATTTTTATTTTGTTTATCTAAACAAGATAGAGTTGATTCGATTTTTTATATGGAATCCGGCATCGCGGATGCGATGGGTCTTTACGGCTGTTTCGGCAGCTCGACATAGTCTTCAAGCTCGCCCGCGATATAAAGCCGTTTGCCGATTCGCGGGTATTCGCAGACGTCGTGTTCGAGCCGCTGCCCGCCGACGAGCAGCTCCAGCGGCGCTTCGCCCGTGTTCTGCACCGTATGCGCTTCACCGCCGCGCGGAAAGCCGATGAAGTCGCCCGGTCCGATTTCACTGGCGCGTTCGCCGATCATGACCGAGCCCGTGCCGGACAGCACGTACACGAATTCTTCTTCGTATAGGTGACGGTGATATTCGGCCGATTCGTGACCGGGCATCAGCGTGAGCAGATGGACACCGAATTGCGTCAGACCGGTCAGGTCGCTGAGTTGTCGCTTGAGACGAACGGCATTGGGATTCAGCGAATGCACCGCGCGCGCCGGTTCCATCTTCTCGATATCGGCGGCCTTCAGCAGTTCCCGGGGAAAGGGCGTTGGCATGGGGATCTCGCAAGCGTGAATGCGTCTATTGAACGCGGCGCCGACGTGGCGCGCGCAGCGGCTATTGTCCGACATTTTCACGCTCGAGAGGTACGCCAGGCCGCCCCTGCGATACGGCTAGCGCGCGCAATCGGCCAGCAGGTTCACCAGCACCGACGCGCCCTGCGCGAGGTGCACCGGATCGGCATCTTCCGCTTCGTTGTGGCTCAGGCCGGCCTTGCACGGCACGAACACCATCGCGGACGGCGCGACGTACGACAGGTTCACCGCGTCGTGCCCCGCGCCGCTGCACATCTCCAGGTACGGATAGCCGGCGGCGGCCGTTGCCTGCCGCACGCGTGCGACGCATTCGGCATCGAACACCACCGGCTCGTATTCGGCGATCGTCTGCACCTCCACGCTCGCGCCGCGCAGCGCGGTGCGCTCTACGCAGATCGCTTCGATGTCGGCGACGAGCTGCTGCAATGCAGGCTGCGACGGGTGGCGCACGTCGACGCTGAACCGGACCTTGCCCGGTATCGTGCTCGGCGAATTCGGCTGGCACGCAACATGGCCCACCGTCACGCGCGCGTCGGCGTCGAACGCGTGGCCGTGCTCGATGATCGCGGCGATCATCGCGGCCGCCGCCCCCATCGCGTCGCGACGCACGCTCATCGGCGTCGTGCCCGCATGCGATTCGAAACCGGTCACCGTGACGTCGAGTTCGTAGATGCCCTGCACGCCCGTCACGACGCCGATCGGCAAGCCGGCCTGCTCCAGCACCGGCCCTTGTTCGATGTGCGCTTCGAAATACGCTTGCGGCATCTGCCGCTCGCGCGCAGGGCCGGCGAAGCCGGTCCGTTCGAGCTCGTCGCGGAGCAGCACGCCCGTCTGCATGCACGGGCGATCCAGTGCGTAGTCGAGATCCAGCGAGCCTGCGTAGACGGCCGAGCCCATCATGCCCGGCGTGAAGCGCGAACCCTCTTCGTTGGTCCATGCGACGACTTCGATCGGATGCCGCGTTTCGATCCCGTGCTCGTTCAGCGTGCGGATCGCTTCGAGGCCCGCGAGCACGCCATAGACGCCGTCGAAGCGGCCGCCGAGCGGCTGCGTGTCGAGATGGCTGCCGCACATCACGGCCGGCAGCTCGGGCTGCGTGCCCGGCCGGCGCGCGAACACGTTGCCGATCGGATCGACGCGGATCTCGCAACCGGCCGCCTCGCACCACGCGATGAAGCGGCGCCGGCCGCGCGCGTCGTCGTCGCTCAGCGCGAGCCGGCAACTGCCGCCGTGCGCGGTCGCGCCGATCGCCGCCATCTCCATCAACGAATCCCACAGCCTTTGCTGGTTAACGAGCATCATCGTCGCCGCTCCTGAAAAGCACCGAGCATATACACTCGACCCAATAAGAAAAATCCAAGATTTCGTTGTAGACGATAATTTTTTCTTGTCACCTGGCGTTCCGCCCGGAACCCCGCGCTTTCTTCGTCACCGGATCGGTCACCCATGAAGCTCAAGCAGCTCGATGCGTTTCTCGCGGTCGCCGAGCATCGCACCATTCGCGGCGCGGCGCGCGCGCTCGGCGTTACGCAACCGGCCATCAGCAGCATCGTGCGTGAACTCGAACAGGAGCTGGGCGTGCCGCTCGTCATGCGCAGCGTGAAAGGGATCGCACTGACCGACTACGGCAGCGCGTTCGCGATTCGTGCGCGCCTGATCGTCGAGGAGATCCAGCGCACGCGCGACGAAATCGAGCAATTGCGGCTGGGCACGACCGGCTCGGTGTCGATCGCGGTCAGCCCGACGGTCGCGTTGACGATCCTGCCGCGCGCGTTCGCGGCATTCGCGCGCGACCTGCCCGGCGCGACGCTGAACGTCGACGATGCGCTGACCGCGACGGATCTCGCACGGCTGCGCGACGGTTCGCTCGACTTCATCGTCACGCATCAGCTGTCGAACGCGCTGCCGGACCCCGACGAATTCGTCAGCATTCCGTTGTTCCGGACGGCGTTCGCGGTCGTCGCGAGAAACCGCCATCGGCTCGCGCACGCCCGCTCGTTGCGCGAACTCGTCGATGCGCAATGGTGCGTGCCGCGCTACGGCGAAGGCGGGGACGATCTGGTGCGCTCGATCTTCATGCCGTTCGGCATCGACACGCCGAAGCGGGTGGTGCACTGCCCGTCGTTTGCGGCGACGCTCGGGCTCGTGTCGCAGACGGATGCGCTCGGCGTGTTCGCACGGCCGCTCGCCGACGTCGAACGCAAGTCGCGCGGCATCGTCGCGCTGGACCTCGCCGAGCCGATGCCCGCGTTGACGGTCGCGATCGTGATGCGGCGGCATGCGTTGCTGACGCCGGCCGCGCTACATTTCATCGAATGCCTGAAGGCGGCGTCTGCAACCGTCGTGAATCAGGACGATACGTGACGTTCAACGCACGTGCACGCCGCGCAGCTCGGTCAGCAACGCGACGAGCCGGTCGATGTGCGCATCTTCCGTGCGCCACGACGATACGCTGATCCGGAACGCCGGCCGCCCCTGCCACACGGTCGCACCGAACCACACGTCACCCGACGCCTGCGCGGCGTCGAGGATCGCGGCGGTTTCGTCGTCGGTGCCGGCGCGCACGAGCACCTGGTTCAGCACAACGCGGTTCAGCACGTCGTAGCCGGCCGCCCGCAGGCCGTCCGCGACCCGCGCCGCCTGCGCGCAATGCCGCTCGACCAGCGTCGCCACGCCGGCGCGGCCGAGCGAACGCAGCGCGGCCCAGACCGGAATGCCGCGCGCACGCCGCGAGAATTCGAGGTTCAGGTTCTTCTGCGCATCCTGCGCGCCGCTCAGGTAGACGGCGTCGCTGTTCATCGCGGTCGCGAGCGCGGCTGCGTCGCGGCAGATCACCATCGCGCCGTCGTACGGCGTGTTGAGCCACTTGTGGCCGTCGGTCGTCCAGCTGTCCGCGCCGTCGATGCCGTCCGTCAGCGCGCGCTTCGACGAGGCGCGCGCCCACAGGCCGAATGCGCCGTCCACGTGCACCCATGCGCCCGCCGCCTTCGCGGGCGGAATCAGCACCGCGAACGGATCGAATTCACCGGTGTTCACTTCGCCGGCCTGCACGCAGAAAATGGTCATGTCGTCGAGCGGCGGCATCTGCGCGGGGTCGATGCGGCCGTGTACGTCGACCGGCGCGACGACGATGCGCTTCATCCCGAAGCCGAGCACGCGCAGCGCCTTCTTCACCGTGATGTGCGCGAGCGCGGAAATCACGACCTTCACTTCGGGCGCACCGATCAGGCCGTCTTCATCGATATCCCAGCCCTTGCGCGCGAGCAGCGCACGCCGCGCGGCCACCAGCGCGACGAGCGTGCAGGCCGTCGCGCTCGTGCCGAAGCCGACCGCGCTGCCTTCGGGCAACGCGAGCGCATCGACGACCCAGCGCGCGGCCTGCCGTTCGAGCGTCGCGGCCACCGGCGAATTCGCATACGACGATGCGCACTGGTCCCACGCAAGCATCAACCGCTCGGCGGCCGCCGCGGCCGGCAGCGTCGCGCCGATCACGAAGCCGAAGTAGTTCGGGCCGTTCGATGCGACCGTCGCGGGCGTGCCGTGCTCGTCGAGCAGGCGCAGCACGTCGTCGGCCGGGCGGCCCGTATCGGGCAACGGTTCGTCGAACGCGGCGAGGCCAGCCAGCGCGGCCGCGTCGGGAAACGCGCGCCGGTCGGCGGTTGCAGCCAGATACGCGTGCGCGCGCCGGTCGGCGTCGGCCAGCAATGCAAGTTCGTCCATGTCGGTTGCCTCGGTGGGAGTCAGAGTTGCGAGAGATCGTGGCCGAGCTGCTGCAGCGCGCCGTCGATCCGCTTGTAGTACGTGAACTTGCCGACGCGGGTCGCCCGCACGAGCCCGGCATCCGCGAGGATGCGCATGTGGCGCGTGGTCGTGGCCGGCGCGATGCCGAGCTTCTCGGTGATGTACGTGCAGCACACGCCGAGCTCGTCGAAGTCGCCATGCGGCTGCGGCGGGAAATGCCTGCGCGGCTGCTTGAGCCAGCGCAGCACGGCCAGACGGCTTTCGTTGGCCAAAGCGCTGATGCGGGTGACGTCGTCCATGGGGTGCGGTTTCGTTTGACGTTTTGAATATTAGCTAAATGACGAAATGTGGGCAAATGGTTTGGCGGGGGATTTCAGCCGGCGATGCGATCGCAGCGAGACCGTCGCTGCAACGTGTGGCGACGCGTTACGCCGCCGTCAGCGCCTGCGTCAGCATGTCGATCAACGCGCGCACGCGCCGCGGCTGCGCCACACCACCTGGATAGACGATCTGCAAATCGACTTCACCCGGCGAGAAGTCGCGAAGGATCTCGATGAGCGCACCCGAAGTCAGATCCCGTTCGACGTCGACCAGCGACTTCAGCGCAATGCCATGCCCCGCGACGCACCACGCGCGCACGAGCGCGCCGTCGTTGGCCACACGCCGGCCGCGCACCATCACACGCTTCGGTTGTCCATCGATGCTGAACGGCCATTCGGCATAGAGCTCCTGCCCGAAACGCATCACGATGCAGTCGTGAGCAGCGAGATCGTCCGGATGCGTCGGCGTGCCGTGCGCGGCGAGATACGCGGGTGACGCGCACACCACGCGCCGTGCCCGGCCAAGCGAACGGCTGCGCAGCGAACTGTCGGCCAGCGTGCCGCGGCGGATCGCGAAATCGAGCCCCTGCCCGACGAGATCGACGTAACCGTCGCCGAGATGCAGGTCGACCGTCACGCCCGGATGCTCGGCCAGGAACGCATCGACGACAGGCACGACGCGCTCGCGCCCGAGATCGGCCGGCGCGCTCAGCCGCACGGGCCCCGACAGCGTCTGCACGCCCAGCCGCACGCGGCTCTCGAGTTCGTCGGCCTCGGCCAGCAGGCGCCGTGCGCCGTCAGCGAGCGTGCGCCCCTCGTCGGTCAGGCTGATCGCGCGCGTCGTGCGCGTGAGCAGCGCCGCGCCGTAGTGGCGCTCGAGCGCCGTCAGCCGCTCGGACACCGTGGCCGGCGACAGGCCGACCTCGCGGCCCGCCGCGGCCAGCCCGCCCTTCTCCACGATGCGCAGGAACAGCGCGAGGTTGTCGAGCAGCATTGTTCGCCTCTTCCGAAGGATATTTTCGCTATCTTCAGGATTATCAGGAAAAGCCGCAAACGGTACAGTGATCGCCTGACAAACGACACGCGGCCTCGCACCGCGCTCACGACGAAAGGAAGCGCACATGGAATACCGCACGCTCGGCCGCTCCGGCCTCAAGGTTCCCGTCCTGAGCTTCGGCGCAGGCACCTTCGGTGGCACCGGCCCGCTGTTCGGCGCATGGGGCAACACGGGCGTCGACGAAGCGCGCCGCCTCGTCGACATCTGCCTCGAAGCCGGCGTCAACCTGTTCGACACGGCCGACGTGTATTCCGACGGTGCGTCCGAGCGCGTGCTCGGCGCCGCAATCAAGGGCCGCCGCGACCAGGTGCTGATCTCGACGAAGACGGGCCTGCCGACCGGCGACGGCCCGAACGATACAGGCACGTCGCGCGCGCGGCTCGTGCGCGCCGTCGACGACGCGCTGCGCCGCCTCGACACCGACTACATCGACCTGCTGCAACTGCACGCGTTCGACGCGGGCACACCGGTCGAGGAAGTGATGTCGACGCTCGACGATCTCGTGCGCGCGGGCAAGCTGCGCTACATCGGCGTGTCGAACTTTGCCGGCTGGCAGATCATGAAGTCGCTCGCGGCGGCCGACCGGCACGGCTGGTCGCGCTACGTGGCGAACCAGGTCTACTATTCGCTCGTCGGCCGCGACTACGAATGGGACCTGATGCCGCTTGGCGCCGACCAGGGCCTCGGCGCGCTCGTATGGAGCCCGCTCGGCTGGGGCCGGCTCACCGGCAAGATCCGGCGCAATGCGCCGCTGCCCGAAGGCAGCCGCCTGCATGAAACGGCCAGCTACGGGCCGCCGGTCGACGACGAACGTTTGTACGACGTGGTCGATGCACTCGACGCGATCGCGGAAGAAACCGGCAAGACGGTGCCGCAGATCGCGCTGAACTGGCTGCTGCAGCGACCGACCGTGTCGTCGGTGATCATCGGCGCGCGCAACGAGGAACAGCTGCGGCAGAACCTCGGCGCGGTCGGCTGGGCGCTGACCGATGCGCAGGTCGCGAAACTCGACGCAGCGAGCGCGGTGGAAGCGCCTTATCCGTACTTCCCGTATCGCCGGCAGGCGGCGTTCGCGCAGCTCAATCCGCCGATGCGCGGGTAAGCAACCGCGCCGTACCCGTCGCTGCGGTCGAGGTCCGCTCGCCCATGTGCGACTGGTAAGGCCCAACACCGGTATTCGAGGAAGAGTCACGATTGCAGTCGGGCCGTCGGCGCATCCCGAAACGCGCTGCCGGCTCTTCGCGATCGCGTTGGCCGGATGCCCGGTCCCTGGCGGTGGCACCAGAAAGTGCGGTCGTCATGGGCCTACCCGTCGAGCCGCGAACTTCCTATCGTAGAGGCCTGCGACGTGCCCGCCGGATGGGCAACGCACCCTACCCTCATCGACAGGCTCGCGAACATGAACGTTACCGACACCGACCTGACCGTACGCACGGTCCGGGAAGACGACTACGACCAATGGCTGCCGCTGTGGGACGGCTACAACCGCTTTTACGGCCGCTTCGACACCACCGCGCTGCCGCTGTCCGTCACGCAGCTCACGTGGTCGCGCTTTTTCGACGGCTACGAACCCGTGCACGCGCTCGTCGCCGAACGCGACGGCCGGCTCGTCGGACTCGCGCATTTCCTGTACCACCGCAGCACGACGCACACGGGGCCGTCCTGTTACCTGCAGGATCTGTTCACGCTCGACAGCGAACGCGGCAAGGGCGTCGGCCGCGCGCTGATCGAGGCCGTGTACGACGCCGCACACCGGCATCGCGCCGAACGCGTGTACTGGCAGACGCACGAGACAAATCACACGGCGCGGCGGCTCTACGACACAGTCGCGGATCGAACAGGCGGGGTGGTGTACAGGAAGGCGCTGCCGCGCTGAGCGTGGCGGGCCGGGCGCTCATCCCAGCGGCCGCGCCTTGATCCACAGAAACAGCGGCACGCGCGCCCACTGCTTCAGCTGATCCGTATCGGCATGATCGGGCGGCGGCTCGCGCAGCGACGCGATCGCGAACCCGGCCGCCTCCAGCGCTTCCATGTACGCCTGCAGCGGCAACGACCACCCCGCGAAATGCATCGACAGCCCGTCGCGCGTTTCCACGCCGTCGAAATGCTCGCGCCCGAAATAGCTGCCCTTCAGCACGAACGGCGCATCGGGTTGCGGCCCCGCGAAGCCGCCGCGATCGCGGAACGGATGCACGAGCGAGATGAACAGCGTCCCGTCCGGCTTCAATACGCGGCGCGCCTCGTTCAACGCGCGCTGCATGTCGTCGAGATCCATCAGCACGTTGTACGCCATCACGAGATCGAAGCTGGCCGCGTCGAACGGCAGCGCCGCCGCGTCGGCCAGTTGATAGCGATGCGCGGAATCGGCGTGGCGTGCCGCGTCGAGCATCGCGGGCACCGCGTCGCTCGCGGTCACGTCGTAGCCGAGCGCCTTCAGCTCGCGGCTCACGCGGCCTTCGCCGCAACCGATCTCCAGCGCGAGGCCGGTGCCGCGGCCAATGTAGGCCGCAAGCCCCGCACGGTATTTCCAGAACGCATCGTGCCCCGGCTTGCCGGCCCAGCCAATCCATTGGTCGGCGACCTGCATCCAGTGTTCGGTAATGGCTTTCGTGTCGGTCATGTCCGCTTCCGCCCGGTATTCGTCGTTGCCCAGGATGCGGATGGTAAGCCGAAGCGGCGAACGGCGTGGGCCGGCTACGGCATTGGGCCGGTTTCCGTTTCCGGCCGCAACGTCCTACAGTTACGAGAAACAACCCGCGCCGCCGCGTATCGCCCCCTCGACGATGCGCACCCGATTCCGAGGAAAGTCCATGCCGAGCATCCTGGCCGCTCAAGCCAACCTCCCCCCGAGCCCTGTCGCGGCGGAAACACGCATGGTGCACGACGTGGCGACGCTGAAACCGTCCGACTACCATTCGGCGGATGGTGCATCGTGGGTCATCTCGACCGTCACGCCCGCCAAGGACAGCGGAACGAACGTCACCGGCACGACGTATTTCGACACCGCAAAAGGCCAGACCGTCGCGGTACCCGATGCGCGCCGCCGCTATGCGAACCGCGGCACGTGGCAGGTCGTCGCGAGTTCGAGCCCCGCCGTGCCCGCGACGGGCCGCTATGACTGGCTGACGCTGTCGTGGCTGCCGATCAACCGGCGGCCGCTGCCGCAAACGCCCGAACACCTGTATTCGCCGTTCATTCGCGGCGGCACGATCGTCTATCGGTGGAATCCGGCGGCGGAAGGCGGCGAGCAGTTCGGCAACGTGCGGATGATCTTTCCGGAATGGACGCAGCAGGTGGCCGCTGCGTTGCGGTCCGCGCCGGGTGCGGCGCCGGATGGCGCGTCGGCCGCACCACCCGCGCTCGATCGCCTGACGGCGGACACGAATCCGATGACCGCCGTGCTCGACTTCGGCGACGCGCTGCGTGAAGAACCGGTCGAGCGGATCGTCGCGCGGCTGCCCGCGTTGCTGCGGGTGAAGGACCTGCATGAACTGTCGGCAATCGTGTTCCTGTGCCTGTCCGGATCGCGCGCCGAAGACCGGCCGCGCTTCGCCGAGACGATCAACGGCGCGATCGCGTCAACCGACGACCACGCACGCCTGCTCGCCATCGCGTACGGCGCGTTCGCGGCCGGCCGGTCGCGGCCCTATCCGTTCAACGATGCGGGACAGACGGCGCGCATCAACGACGTATTCGGCGCGTTGAAGCAGCGGACGGCGGCGCTCGGCGTGCCGGTCGGGGAAGGGTCGCCGTGGTACGAGTTCTTTACCGCGTATCGGCTGGGTGGTGCGGTATCTGCCAACCGACAGTAATCGCACGCAATGGGTCGCCGCCGCGACCGCAAAGGCCGGTCTCCAACACCTGTCGTCCGACACCACGCAGTGCCGCCGCCATGCATCGGCGCTAAGCACCACGATGCATAAACACCGAATCGAATTTCGATCCATTCGACTATCTGGATCGGATCGCGTCATGTTAGATTCCGGCCCGGCCACAGAGCCAATTCAAATAACCCCAATCAAAAGACCAAACCATGCAATCTCTTTTCCGTCATGCCGCGCTGGCACTGGTGACGATCGGCTTCCTGTCGGGCTGCGCCAGCAGCGTGACACGCGATGCCGGCAATCCGGCGGGGGCCGACGTGACCGCATCGACGACCCAATTCGGTACGAAACCCGTGATCGTCAAGGTCACGCTCGACAATGCTGCGCAGGAGGCGTTGAAAGACAACCTGAAGTTCGACGCCAAAAAGCTGCAGGAGAAAATCGAAAGCGCGCTGGACGCACGCAAGCTTCTGGCAAAGGCGGATTCAACCGATGCGATGCACCTGAATGTCGAAGTCACCGGTATTCGCGTGCGGTCGAGTTTCTCTGCCGTCATGTTCGGCTTCATGGCCGGCAGCGATTACATCGACGGCGCCGTCACGTTTGCCGATGCCGACAATCATCCGGTCGACCACTTCAAGGTGTCGGCGTCGTATGCGCTCGGTGGTATCGCCGGTGTCGACAGCATCCGCATGGACTGGCTGTACGAGAAATTCACCGAGAAGACGCTCGCGACGCTCGATCCGGCGACCGCGGCGCAGCAGGCCACCGCCGCATCGGCAGCGTCCAAGAAACTGTAAGGCCCGATGCCCGACGGAACGCGGATGCGCGGCCCGTCGGGCCATGGCGGCAGACCCCATGCCGCCGCCAACGAGCAGCCTCGCCGGTCGACAACCAACATCATGCGATGCGCGAGTGAATGCCCCGCGCTCGCATCTGGCAGCATTCCTGTTCCGTTGGTCCGGCCGACTGGCATCGGCGCGCGGCCGCGCCCACCGGCCGCCACTAGGCATTCACCCCCGCTCGCACGACGATAAAAAAGCGGCCGCTCGCGAGAGGAGCGGCCGTCAAAGAACGTTCCCGGTTCGGGATACCGGGTGACACCACATCTCACCGGCATGCATCTTGTTGATGAGCGAAATGCCGCTGGCCATCAGGTCGGTCTGATTCGCTGCCCATCCACATGAACATCACGCAGTCCTGATCCACGCGCGTTCGCCGAATCCGCAATACGCCGTTACGTTCTCGAAGGGAACCCCCATACGTGGCAACCGGTCGAATCGCCGACATCACCGTCGACGGTTTCATCGCCGCGGCGGACAATCCCCTCTCCTGCCCCGCTCGTTCACGTCCAACCATTCCCTTTCATGCTGAGCCTCGGTCCCTTCTCGATCCGCGTCGTCGCGGTCGCTGCCGCCGCGCTGCTGGCGTGGCTCGTCGCGCGTGTCATCCAGCGCCGCCCGCCTGACGGACATCACAAGACGGCATCGAGCCTGATCCTCGACGTGCTGCTGCTCGGGCTGGTCGCCGCGCGCGTCGGCTATATCGCGCAGTGGTGGAGCGACTATGCGGCATCGCCGCGCTCGATCGTCGCGCTCGGCGACGGCGGCTTCGACTGGCGCATCGGTCTGGCGGCCGCCCTGGTGTTCGCGGGCTGGCGCCTGCGCCGCTTGCCCGCGCTGCGGCGGCCGGTACTGGCCGGCATCGTCGCGGGCCTCGGTGCGTGGGGTATCGCGCAAGGCACGCTGGCGACACTGCAGCAGAGCGCGCCGCCGCTGGCCGCAATGGAACTCCAGGCGCTCGATGCAACGCCCGTGCTGCCGGCAAGCTTCGTCGGCAAGCCGGTCGTCGTGAACCTGTGGGCGACATGGTGCCCGCCGTGCCAGCGCGAGATGCCGATTCTCGAACAGGCACAGCGCGACCATCCGGGCATCACCGTGCTGATGCTCAACCAGGGCGAAAATGCACAGGTCGTGCGCGCGTTCCTCGAACAAAAGGGCCTGCGCTTCGATCACGTGCTGCTCGACCCGTCGCTGCACACGATGCATGCGTACGGGTCGCGCGGGCTGCCGACGACGCTGTTCTTCAATGCGAAAGGCGACCTCGTCGAGTCGCACATGGGCGAGCTGACCGCCGCGCGACTGAAGGACGCCGTCGCGCAACGCTTCGGGCAGTAACGCGCGCCGGCGGACGGGAGGCGGCGCGATGCCGCCTCATCACATCCGCCCTTCGACTACCGCCAGCCGGGCAGGCAAGTGCACCAGCAGCGCATCGACCGCTGCGCGGACTTTCAGCGGGAGATGCAGCGTGTAAGGCCATACCGCCTGGATCGGATAGATCACGCCCGGCCGATCGGCCAGCAACTCGCGCAACGCGCCGCTGTGCAACGCATCGCGCGCCAGCCAGTACGGCAGCCACGCCACGCCGAGATCGGCCAGCGCGGCATCCATCAACGCGCGCAGGTCGTCCGACAGCAGCCGAACAGCGGGCTGCAGTTCCACGCGCTGACCGTCGACGATGACGGGCCAGCGATGCACCTGGCCAAAGCGCGTGTAGGCCAGCGCCTTGTGCTGTTCCAGTGCTTCATGGGTTCGCGGTTCGCCGTAACGGCTCAGGTAAGCCGGAGATGCGCAGAACGCCATCCGGTGCTCGCCGAGCGGACGCGCGACCAGCCCGCTGCTGTTCGGCAACGTGCCGATGCGCACCGCGAGATCGAAACGCTCTTCGACGAGATCGACAGACCGGTCGCTGAACGACAGGTCCAGATCGAGATCGGGGTGCGCCTTCGCCAGTTCGATCAGGATCGGCGCGAGGCACAGATGACCGAACAGCGTCGGCATCGACACGCGCAGCCGCCCTTTCATCTGCCATTTGCCGGTTTCGAGCAGTGCCTCGCCGGCCTGGATCTCGTCCATCGCGCGTAGGCAATGCTCGTAGAACAGCGCCCCTTCGTCGGTCAGGCTCTGGCTGCGCGTCGTGCGCTGAAACAGCACGACACCCAGCCGCTCCTCGAGGCGCGCGATGCTCTTGCCGACCGCCGAACGCGTGATGTGCAGCTTCTCGGCCGCCTGCACGAAGCTGCTCGCTTCCACCGCGGCGACGAACACGTCGATGCCTTTCAGGTTGTTTCGCATGCAATTGAGGACAATTACGCTACACAATGCGTCGATCTTATCGCTTTTGGCGATAAAAAGTGAATGATAGGATCGATTCCAGTCCTCAACATTCGCAATGGAGCACGCCCCCATGGCCCGGATCCTCGCCCTCAAATCCAGCATCAACGGCAGCCAGTCGCAAACCGGTACGCTGATCGACACGTTCCTCGCGCAGCGCCAGGCCAACGGCCACACGGATGAAGTAAGCGTGCGTGACCTCGTCGGCGACGACCTGCCGATACTCGACAGCGAGCTGTTTCACGCACTGCGCGGCGCGGAGAATCCCAGCGAACGCGCGCAACAGGCGATCGCGTTGTCCGACAAGCTGATCGCCGAACTCAAGAGCAGCGACCTGCTGCTGATCGGCGCGCCGATGTACAACCACAACGTGCCGACGCAGTTGAAGAACTGGTTCGACCTCGTCGCGCGTGCACGCGTGACGTTCCGCTACACGGAGACCTATCCGATGGGCCTCGTCGAAGGCGTCAGCGCGATCGTATTCAGCGCGCGCGGCGGCGTGCACGTCGGCCAGGCGACGGATGCCGTCACGCCATACCTGCGCGCCGTGCTCGGCCTGATGGGTATCAATGAAGTGGAATTCGTCTATGCCGAAGGGCTCGACATGAAGCCGCACGGCTTCAATGCCGGGCTGGAGCATGCGCGCCAGCGGATGGAAGCGCTGCTCGCGTAAGTCGACGCGTGCCTGCCACGTATGTGCAGCGCGGGTACGCGTGACGCAGCGTCACGCATCGATCGACGTCGAGAAAGGTCAGATGCTGCGCTGATTGACCCGCAGCGACAGCGCCTCCGCAGTCTCTTTGCGTTCGCTGTACCGATCGACGAGGTAGGGACCGACATCGCGCGTCAGCAGCGTGAACTTCACCAGTTCTTCCATCACGTCCACCACGCGATCGAAATACGCCGACGGCTTCATCCGCCCCGCTTCGTCGAATTCCATGAACGCCTTCGCCACCGACGACTGGTTCGGGATGGTCAGCATGCGCATCCAGCGCCCGAGCACGCGCATCTGGTTCACCGCGTTGAACGACTGCGAGCCGCCGCTCACCTGCATCACCGCGAGCGTCTTGCCCTGCGTCGGCCGCACGGCGCCGACCGACAACGGAATCCAGTCGATCTGCGATTTCATGATGCCGGTCATCGCGCCGTGCCGTTCCGGCGAACACCACACCATTCCTTCCGACCACATCACCTGCTCGCGAAGCTCGACGACCTTCGGATGACTGTCCGGTGCGTCATCGGGCAGCGGCAGGCCGCTCGGATTGAACACGCGCACGTCGGCCCCCATCGCCGTGAGCAGGCGCCCGGCTTCCTCGACCAGCAGACGGCTGAACGAACGCTCGCGCAGCGAGCCGTAAAGAAGCAGGAGCCGGGGCGGATGAGTCGAGGGCGTCGCAGGCCGCAATCGAGCGGCGTCCGGCACGCGGAACAGGTCGCCGTCGAGTTGCGGCAAATCGTTCAGGTAGTCAGTCATGGGTGAGTTCTCCGATGTTCTCAGGTCCGGCACTCGTACCAGCCCTTCGACTGATTGACGATGCGCACGACCAGCAACATCACCGGCACCTCGATCAGTACGCCGACGACCGTGGCCAGCGCCGCGCCGGAATGAAAGCCGAACAGGCTGATCGCGGCTGCGACGGCCAGCTCGAAGAAGTTGGATGCGCCGATCAGCGCCGACGGACACGCTACGTTGTGTTGCTCGCCGACCGCACGATTGAGCCAGTAGGCCAATGCCGAATTGAAGAACACCTGAATCAGGATCGGCACCGCGAGCAGCGCGATCACCAGCGGCTGCTTCAGGATCGCTTCGCCCTGGAACGCGAACAGCAACACGAGCGTGGCCAACAGCGCAGCGATCGACCACGGGCCAATCTTCGCCATCGCGGCATCGAAGGCAGCCGGCCCCTTTGCAAGCAAACGCCTGCGCCAGAGTTGCGCGAGGATCACCGGGATGACGATGTACAGCACGACCGACGTGAGCAGCGTCGCCCAAGGCACCGTGATCGCCGACATACCGAGCAGCAGACCGACCAGCGGCGCGAACGCGACCACCATGATGCTGTCGTTCAATGCGACCTGCGAAAGCGTGAACAGCGGATCGCCCCCCGTCAGCCGGCTCCATACGAATACCATCGCCGTGCATGGCGCGGCCGCCAGCAGGATCAACCCGGCGATGTAGCTGTCGAGCTGGTCCGCCGGCAGCATCGGTGCAAACAGATGGCGGATGAACAGCCAGCCGAGGAATGCCATCGAGAACGGCTTGACGAGCCAGTTCACGACGAGCGTGACGCCGATGCCTTTCACGTGCCGGCGCACCTCGTGCAACGCACCGAAGTCGACCTTGACGAGCATCGGGATGATCATCACCCAGATCAACAGCCCGACCGGCAAATTGACTTGCGCATATTCCATCCGGCCGATCTGCTGGAACAGGGCCGGCAGTGCCTGGCCAAGCGCAATGCCGGCGACGATGCACAGCGCAACCCAGGCGGTCAGGTAGCGCTCGAAGAAATTGATGGCGGGCTTCGCGACAGCCTTGCCCGGCGGGGCGACGTTGGAGGTATTCATGGCGTGGGCGTCGGTGTTGAAGTCGCGCGTGGCGGCTCGATGCTTCGAGCCGCCACGCATGCGATCAGTTTTGCGAGATGGCGGTCAGCGCCGTCTGCAGTTCGGCATTGCTCATGCGATCAACGGGCAGCGCCAGCAACTGCAGCATCCGGTAACCGATCGCCTGACGCGTGAGCTCGAACGCGAGGCGCTTGCCTTCGTCCCCCCCTGTCGCATTCGACGGATCGGCGTAGCCCCAATGGATTTTCACGGGACTGCCGGGCCAGTACGGGCAGGTTTCCGCCGCCGCGCCATCGCACACCGTGATGACGATGCGCATTTCAGGCGCGCCGTCGCCGACGAATTCGTCCCAGCTCTTGCTGCGGTAGCCGTCGACGTCGACACCCGCGTTCGTCAACGCCTCCAGCGCGAACGGATTGAGTCGCCCGCTCGGCGCACTGCCGGCGCTGTACGCCCGCACGTCCTTGCCGAGCTTCGCGGCCCAATGGTTCAGCATCCCTTCCGACAACACGCTTCGTGCCGAGTTATGGGTGCAGAGGATCAGTACGTTGGTCGTCATGAATGGGGGCGCGCGTGCGCTTCACGGTTGACGGGCGCGAGCCGTTCCACCGGCCGGCGAACAAACGGACACGGGCGAGCATGGATTGCCGCCGCAGCAGTTCTCCGTGAGATAGCCGAGCAACCCGTTCATCGTATCGAAGTTTGCGCAATAGATCACAAAGCGCCCTTCCTGCCGGCTGGTAACGAGTTGGGCGTGCGCCAGCTCTTTCAGGTGGAAGGAAAGCGACGACGGCGGCACATCGAGCAGCGTGGCGATCTGGCCAGCCGGCAAGCCTTCCGGCCCCGCCTGCACGAGCGTGCGGAACACGGCAAGCCGGGATTCATGCGCGAGCGCCGCGAGCGCGGCAACGGTCTGTTTCGTTTCCATATTTCCATGATAGTCGAAATATTGAAATATGTGAAGCAGGCGTGATGGCGAGCAATGCGCGTGAGGCGCCGGCTCGACGCCCTGTCGGCATCCGGTTCTTCTCGATGCAATCCGCCCGAGACGTTGCCCGTGCCGGGAACGGATTGCGATGATCCATTCGAAACCGGATTGCGCGATGTACGCCCCGAACATTGGGGTGGGATGCCCGACGTATCGGAATCAGCCATCGCCGCGCCTCGCGCGACTGCCCGATTCAGGCCGCCCGGCGCATACGTCGTATTGCTTCGCGTCCGCACCGGTGGCGAAGGGCCGTTGTCCGATCCGTTCGGTACGTTGTGCTTCGATCGCACCGAAGACACACGCCACGCCGGGCGCCCTCGGAGCTGCGACGTTGTCCTGTTCGAATTCGATCTGCCAGCCGCATCGTGGTGGCCGGCGCTCGGGTTCGACCGCATCGAGCCGATCGGTTTGGCACGAACGGTTACGGACAATTCTTCACAGTTTCCACAACTGATCGGCGTATCTCGTTTGCACGATGACCAAGCTCGCATCGAACATCGCGCCCCCCGTGCCGGCAACGCCGGATCTCAACGTGCCGAACCTTGACAGCACAACGCTCTCACGCGTGTCGCGCGTGCTGCCGGCTCTACCGGCGAACGCGCATGAACGGCATGTACATCGTTGCAGAGACGATCGCGCCCTGCATCGTCCACATGGCCAAAGTTAGGAAAACGCATCTTTCCATAACCCGCCCCAATCGCGACTACGCTACAGTGGCTGTGCGTTTTCGCGAGGATGCATGGCCATCGAGCGTGTCATGTATGCGATGGCCTGGCCGACAAAAATCCGTCGTGTAAACGAGCGCGGCGCGCGGGTGCACGAACACCCACGCGCCGCTGACCACAACCGACTCACAGCAGGAGTTAGCCATGGCTGACGCGAATCATAGCGCAACCGTTCTGTTCCCCAATCGTTTCGTCATGCCCCACGCGGCGTTTGAACATCGCCGCACCAATCCGCACCTCCGACTCACCGACATGGCGCCGCCCGAGCGGTATCTATCGATGAAGCTGTCCGGCCGTTGGATCGAGGCAGCGGGTTTCGATCCGGGGCAGCGCCTGAGAATCGAGGTATCGCACAGGCGTCTGGTGATCACGCCAATCGACGAAAGCGACTGCGATTCTTTCGAGCGCGAACGATTCCCCGAGCCCGGTCCCGCGACGGCAAACCAGCAGCAACCGCTTTCGCCGACAACGGGAAATGCACGATGAATCGCAACGCCCCGCACCAACCTGCCGACGACGTGCCGGCCGATTTCGATTTCTATGACGTCGGTGAATTGGCGGCCAAGTCCGCGCTCGTGCTGAAGCTCAATGCACTGATCGCGTCGCGCGGCCTGAGCGACGACGAGGCTGCCGCGCTCACGGAAATGGTCCGGCCGGTGGTGACTCCGGAGCAGCGCGACACGCTCCGGAGCGTGTCGCTGGATCAACTGATGCTCACGTTGGTGGCGTTTGGGCAGCAAGTGGAAATCGTCGTGCGACCGGCCGGACACTCGGCTTCGGCAGGTATCACGGTTTCAGTCTGACGGCCGACGCCGCGCTTCCTCGAGGTCGGTCAATCACGCGTCCGAAAGCTGGTACGCATCTCGCGGCACTCGCGTGCGCGCAACAAGACACTGCCCGAAACCGGGCAGTGCATCGCACGATGCGATGGCGTCGAATACGAGGTATCGCGCCCCCTCCACCGTCACCCCTTCCTCTTCCCCTTCAACACGAACGCCGCCGCCGTACACCCGATCATCGCGATCCCGGCAATCAGGAACGCATCGCTGTACGCCATCAGCAGCGCCTCGCGCATCACGCGCTGGTTCACGAGCCCGAGCGCGAGCTCGTGCACGCCGGAGATCGATCCGCCCGGCAGTACGTCCACACGCGGGGCATGCACGCGTGCGAGCAGCCGCGCGAGCATCGCCATGCGTTCCTGGAATGCTTCGGAGAACGGCGTGACCGCCTCGCCGATGCGCATCGCGTGCAGCTTCTGCCGTTCGACGACGAGCTGGCTCATCACCGCGATGCCGATCGCGCCGCCGACGTTGCGGACCATGTTGAACACGCCGGAAGCTGAGCCGAGCTGCGCCTTCTCGATCCCGTCGACGGCCATCACGGCCAGCGCGATCACGACGAACGACTGCCCGATCCCGCGCACGATCAGCGACGGGACGATCACGTTCGATGCGGCGTCGGCGTCGAGGTGGATGTTCATCAGGCACCCGGCCGCGACCAGCACGAAACCGAGCACGATCGTCGTGCGCGGGCTCGTGCGGCGCATCAGCGGCGGCGTGAGGAACGACATCGCGAACTGCACGAGCCCGTACGGAATCATCGCGAGGCCGATGTCGCGCGCGCTGTAGCCGTGCAGTTCCGCGAAGTAGTTCGGCACGAGGAACACCACGCCGAACACGACCGCGCCAAACAGGAACTGCATCAGGCTCGCGATACCGAAGTTGTAGCGACCCAGCAGGCGCAGGTTGATGAACGGCTCCTTGCACCGCAGCTCGATCGCAACGAACGCGGCCAGCCCCGCCGCCGCGACGAGCGACAGCTCGACGATCAGGCCCGACGCGAACCAGTCCTTGCGCCCACCCTCCTCCAGCACGATCTGCAGCGCGCTCAAGCCGACCGCCATCGTCGCGATCCCGAACCAGTCGGCCCGTCTGAGCATTCCAAGCTGCACGGGCACCGGCCGGATCGCCCAGCCGATCGCCGCGACCAGCGCAATCGCCGGCGGAATCTGCAGGTAGAAGATCCAGCGCCACGAATACACGTCGGTCAGCCAGCCGCCGATCGACGGCCCGGCCGCCTGCGCGACGTTGTTCGCGATCGCGAACAGCGCCATCCCGAGCGGGTGCTTCGACGGCGGCAGCTCGGTGATGATCAACTGGAACGACAGCGGAATCAGCACGCCGCCGAATGCGCCCTGCAGCGCACGCGCGGCGATCATCGTCGAGATGCTCGGCGCGACCGAGCACGCGAGCGAAAACGCGAGGAAGCCGGACGCCCCGACCAGCAGCACGCGCCGCGCGGAAAACACCTGCACGAGCCAGCCGGTAAGCGGAATCACGACGATCTCGGCGACCAGGTACGCGGTGGTGATCCACGAGCCTTCCTCGAAGCTCGCGCCGAGCGAGCCGCGGATGTCGGGCAGCGACGCATTGGTCACGTGCACGTTCATGCCTGCCATGAAGCAGCCGAACACGCCACCGAGCACCGCGACCCACGCGCGCAGCGAAACGGTCTCGTCGTGCGCAGCCTGCGCAGTCGTATCCGTCACGAGCCGGCCCCCTGCGTGCCGCGCGTGTCGACGCGCGCGATCACCGACATCCCGGGCCGCAGCACGACGCCGGCCGGCGGCACATCGACGCGGATCTTCACCGGAATGCGCTGCACGATCTTCGTGAAGTTGCCGGTCGCATTGTCGGGCGGCAGCAGCGCGAACTGGGCGCCGGAACCCGGCGCGAGGCCGATCACGCGGCCGTGCAGCGTGCGGCCCGCATAGGTGTCGACGTCGATCTCGACCGGCTGGCCGTCGCGCATCGCGCCCAGCTGCGTTTCCTTGAAGTTCGCGACGACGTACACGTCGCTCAGCGGTACCACCGCGAGCAGCGGCATCCCCACTTCGACGTACTGGCCCGAGCGCACCGCGCGCTGGCCGACACTGCCGTCGCGCGTCGCACGGATCACCGTGTGGTCGAGATCGAGCTGTGCGAGTGCCAGCTTCGCCTGGGCGGCTGCACGCCGCGCACGCGCCTGCGCGATCGCCGCGGTGCTCTGCTCGCGACGGCGCTGCAGCACGGTCTGCTGGTCGGTCTGCACGCGCACGGCCGCGCCCGCGCGGGCCAGCTCGGCGCGCGCCTTCAGCGCGTCCGCGTGCGCCTGCTCCCAGCGCTGTCCGCTCGCTGCCGATTCGGCGAGCAGTTGCTTGTAGCGCGTCGCATCGGCGTCGCGTCGCGCGGCTTCGGCGCGTGCGGCGGCCGCGTCGGCGTCGGCCTGCGCGATCTGGCTGCGCTGCTGGCCGACCTGCGCGTCGAGCGTCGCGGCCGCCGCCTGCTCGGCCTGCAGCGTCGCATCGGCCGCCGCGACGGCCGCCTGCGCATCGTCGACTTTCGCGCGATAGTCGCGGTCGTCGAGCCGCACGAGCACGTCGCCGCGCTTCACCGGCTGGTTGTCGTCGACGGTGACCTGCACGACGTAACCCGATACGCGCGAACTGACGGTCACGACGTCGGCGCGGACATACGCGTCGTCGGTGCCCTCGATGAAACGGCCGACGGTCCACCAGTGCGAGCCGGACACGGCAAGCGCGATGACGGCGAGCACGACGCCCGCGGCAATCAGTTGGCGCCGGGAGAATCGGGCGGTTTTGGCTTTTTCGGGTATGGCAGTCGTGCTCATGATCGGAATGATGAGTGGGCGTGCAAGAGAACGGACGGGGGTGCAGCGAATGCGGCGGGCTACGGTTGCCAGCCGCCTCCGAGCGCCTTGAATACGGCGACCTGGTCGAGCGAGACCTGCTGCGTCGACTCGGCCAGCGCCGAATCGACCGCAACGAGGCTGCGCTGCGCATCGAGCACGCCGAGGAAATCGAGTGCGCCGGCCTCGTAGTTCAGCTCGGCGAGGCGATAGGCGCGCGCATGCTCGGCGCGCGCGGTTTCGAGCGCGGCGCGGCGGCGCCAAGCGGCGCCGTACCGCGCGAGCGCCTGCTCGGTTTCCTTCAGCGCGCGCAGCACCTGCGCATCGAATTGAGTTCGGGCGAGCGTGTCGTCGGCGCGCGCCTGCGCGAGTCGCGCGCGGCTCGCCGCCAGGTTCGGAAACCGCCACGTGATCAGCGGTCCGACACCCCATGCGATCGCGTACTTGTCGCCGAGCGTCGACGGGTCGCTGCCGGTCGACAGCCAGTTCACCGAGCCGCCGAGCGAGATCGACGGATACAGCTCGGCCGTCGCCACGCCGATCCGCGCATTCGCGGCAGCCAGCTGGCGCTCGCTTTCGCGCAGGTCGGGGCGGCGGCGCAGCAGCGACGCGCCATCGCCGACCGGGAACGGCCGCGCGAGCACCGGCGCCGTGCGGCAATGCGCGGCGGCATCGGGCAACGCGCCGGGCGCACGCCCGGTCAGCACCGCGAGTTCGTACAGCGCCGCGCGACGCGAGCCGACGAGTGCGGGCAGATCGGCGCGCGTGTCGCCGGCGAACGCGCGCGAGCGCGCCACCTCGAGGTCGGACACGAGCCCGTGGGCGCGCTGCTTCGCCGTCAGCGCGGCCAGCCGGTCCGCGATCCCGACCGATTGTTGGGCCACGTCGATCCGCTCGCCGTATGCGCACACCTGCGCATAGGCGGCCGTCGTTTCGGCAGCCACCACGACGCGCATCGCATCGGATGCGGCCTGCACGGCATCGGCATCGGCGCGCGCAGCGTCGACCAGATGGCGCACGCGGCCCCACAGATCGACTTCCCACGACAGCGAGAACGACGGCGCGAAGCCCCCGCGCGTATGCGCATCGGTGCCCTTGGCCGCCGCGACGATCTGGTCGGGCGCGTGTTTGCCGTAGTCGACGCCGAACCCGGCCGTCGTGTCGGGCAGCCGCGCGGCGCCGGCCTCGTCGAACACCGCACGCGCACGCTCGACCCGCGCGGCGGCGGCCGCGAGATCGCGGTTCTGCGCGAGCGCGTCGCGCACGAGGCCGTCGAGCACGGGATCGTCGTAGAGCCGCCACCAGCGCGCGGGCGGTTCGCCGGCGGCCGCGACCGGCACGTCGGACACCGCGTCGAACGGTCCGATGCGCGCCGCATCGGGTGCGGGCGGCCGGTACGGCGCACCGACCGAACACGCGGTGAGCATCGCCGCGCTCAGCAACACAACAGCAACGGACGAACGAAGAAAAACCGGAGGCAATAACGAGGCGCGCATCGTGCAATGGCAATCGAACAAAAACGATGGGCCTATGGTAATTTCGACCCGGTCGGTCGATCTCGCGCGTAAAGCGCATTCGTCGTCGAGAAAAGGACACGTGGATCAATTCTTCAGCGCGCTCGAGCGCAAGGACAAGCACAAGCAGATTGCCGCCGTCGCGTCGGACGCAGCGGCCGGCATCGCCTATCCGCCGCATTCGCATCGGCATGGCCAGCTGATTCACGCGATTTCCGGCGTGATGCTCGTGCATGCGGACGCCGGCAGCTGGGTCGTGCCGACGGGCCGCGCGGTCTGGGTGCCGGGCGGCACGCGGCACGAGATCCGCATGGCCGGTGACGTGCAGATGCGCACGGTGTTCGTTGCGCAGGAAGTGCGGCCGAGCCTGCCGCGCGAATGCCGCGTGATCGAGGTCGGCACGCTGCTGCGCGAGCTGATCGTGACCGCATGCGAACTGCCGGCCGACTACGACCTCGCGCATCGCGCGGGCCGCGTGCTCGCACTGATCCTCGATGAAATCGAGATCGCGCCGCTGCTGTCGCTGCATGTGCCGATGCCGCGCCATCCGGCGCTCGCTGCGCTGTGTACGCAGCTGATCAGCGACCCAGCGACGGCCGTCACGCTGCAGTCGTGGGCGCGCGACGCGCACATGAACGAGCGCACGCTCGCGCGCACGTTCAAGCGCGAAACGGGGATGACGCACGGCGCGTGGTGCCGCCATGCGCGGCTGCTGCTGAGCCTGCCGCGCCTCGCGGCCGGCACGCCGATCCTCGAACTCGCACTCGAACACGGCTACGACAGCCCGAGCGCATTCGCGGCGATGTTCCGCAAGGCACTCGGCGTCCCGCCGAGCGAATACTTCCGGCGGCGCTGAGCCGGACTGTCCGTTTCGCGACGATCGATCGCTGGCGGGCGCGCGCGGCGCGCCGGGCCGCTCGCTACAGTAGCGGCATCGCACCACACACGCGCCACGCCGATGGATCTGATTCAAAGCATGCAGGTCTTCGTCACACTCGCCGACGCGGGGACCTTCACCGAGACCGGCAAGCGGCTCGACCTCACGACCGCGTACGTGAGCCGCACGATCGCGGCACTCGAAACGCATCTCGGCATCCGGCTGCTGAACCGCACGACGCGCTCGATGTGCCTGACCGAAGCCGGCGAACGCTACCTCGCGCGCGCACGCGACATCACGCTCGCCGTCGCCGCGAGCGAACGCGAGGCCCGCGGCGCGCAACGGCATCCGCACGGCCGGCTGCGCGCGCACTGCAGCGCGAGCATCGCAAACCGCTTCGTGATTCCGCTCGTTGCGCGGTTCCAGGCGCGCTATCCGGACGTCAGCGTCGACCTGACGCTCGCGCCGCAGGTGCCGGACCTGATCCGCGGCAGCTACGACGTCGCGGTGATCGCGATGCCGAGCCTGCCGAGTTCCGACCAGGTCGCGATCGACGTCGGCAGGATCCGCAGCGTGCTGTGCGCCTCGCCCGCGTATGTCGCACGCTACGGGATGCCTGACTCGCCGCGCGCCCTCGCACGGCATCGCTGCGTGCAACTGGTCGCGCCCGCGTACCCGGCGCGCGAATGGACGCTGACGAACGGCACTGCTTCGGAGACGATCGCGTTCGAACCGGCCATGACGACCGATATCGCGGCTTCGCTGGCGATCGCGGTAACGGAAGGGGCGGGCGTCGGCCTGCTGCCGGATTTCGTCGTGGATGACGCGCTGCGTTCGGGTGCGCTGCTGCGCGTGCTGCCCGACTATCGCGCGGACGACGTGAGGGTGTTTCTGGCGTATCCGTCGCGCCAGCTTCTCGATGCGAAAACGCGCGCGTGGGTGAACTTCATGAAGAAAGCGCTGCACGACTCGCTTGCCGGATCGTGCAGCAGCAGCGACACAGCGACCGGCGAGGCCGCCGCGCCGGAGCACCCCGGCGCGGCCACCCCGGCTCCGCTTACGCGACGGCCTTCACCGCGGCCCGTGCGCCAAAAAACGTCGCCTGCACGGCCTCGTCCGCACGGGCATACGCGCGGTTGACGCCGCTGATCACCGCACGAATCGACGCGGTCGTCAGGTTCGCGTCGACGCCGACACCGAATGCGCTGCCGCGCACGCCGGAACCGGCCAGCTCGGCGATCGCGATCGCCTTCGCGTCGGCGCCCTGCGACAGCGCGCGTTCCTCGTAATGCTGGATCCGCAACGGCGTGTGGAGCGCATGCATCAGTGCGTCGAGCGGGCCGTTGCCTTCGCCGCGCAGCACGCGGCGCTCGCCGTGCACGTCGACGGTCAGCACGATCGACTCGCGGCCGTCGCGTTCGGTCAGCTCGTGGCCGACATAGCGCAGCGGCGCATCGCCTTCGACGTACTCCTGCTGGAACAGCGACCAGATCTGCACACTCGTCACCTCTTGCCCGCTGTCGTCGGTCAGGCGCTGCACGGCTGCGCTGAAATCGACCTGCATGCGGCGCGGCAACGCGACGCCGTAACCCTGTTCGAGCAGGTACGCGATGCCGCCCTTGCCCGACTGGCTGTTCACGCGAATGATCGAATCGTAGGTGCGGCCGAGATCGCTCGGATCGATCGGCAGGTACGGCATTTCCCATACGGCGTCGGCACGCTGCACCGCGAAGCCCTTCTTGATCGCGTCCTGGTGCGAACCGGAGAACGCGGTGAACACGAGGTCACCGACATACGGATGACGCGGGTGGATCGGCAACTGCGTGCACGCCTCGGACGTGCGCGCGACTTCGTTGATCTGCGAGAAATCGAGGCCCGGATCGACGCCCTGCGTGTACAGGTTCAGCGCGAGCGTAACGAGATCGACGTTACCCGTGCGTTCGCCGTTGCCGAACAGGCAGCCTTCGATGCGGTCCGCGCCGGCCATCACCGCGAGCTCGGCCGCCGCAACCGCGGTGCCGCGATCGTTGTGCGGATGCACGGACAGGATCAGCGAATCGCGACGCGCAAGGTTCCGGTGCATCCACTCGATCTGGTCCGCGTAGAAGTTCGGTGTGCCGACTTCGACGGTCGCCGGCAGGTTCACGATCGACTTGCGTTCGGGCGTCGGCTGCCACACGTCGAACACGGCGTCGCAGACTTCCTTCGCGAAATCGAGCTCGGTCGCCGTGAAGGTTTCGGGGCTGTATTGCAGCGTGAACTGCGTATCGGTCGCCGCGTCGGCGAAGCGCTTGATCGTGCGCGCCGCGTTCACTGCGAGCTGCTTCACGCCGTCGCGCTCGAGGCCGAACACGATCTTGCGGAATTCCGGCGCCGTTGCGTTGTACAGGTGCACGATCGCGCGCTTCGCGCCGCGCAGCGATGCGAAGGTCCGCTCGATC
Organism: Burkholderia cepacia complex sp. TUM26381; assembly: GCF_057439935.1. Classification (NCBI taxonomy): domain Bacteria; kingdom Pseudomonadati; phylum Pseudomonadota; class Betaproteobacteria; order Burkholderiales; family Burkholderiaceae; genus Burkholderia; species Burkholderia cepacia complex sp. TUM26381. Next base: position 3,192,055 of record NZ_CM172007.1, read on the forward strand.
AGGTCGTCGCGCGCCTGCGTCAGCACCTCGATCGTCACGTCGTCGGGGATGTGGCCGCCTTCGATCAATTCACGCACGAAGTTGAAATCGGTCTCCGACGCGGACGGAAACGCGACCTCGATCTCCTTGAAACCGATCGCAACCAGCGTCTTGAACATCCGCATCTTGCGCGCGGCGTCCATCGGCTCGAACAGCGCCTGGTTGCCGTCGCGCAGGTCGGTGCTCATCCAGATCGGCGCCTGCGTGATCGTGCGCGACGGCCACGTGCGGTTCGGCAAGTTGACGGGCGTAAACGGGCGGTACTTCGTCGCGGGGTTCTTCAGCATCATGGTGTTCGGTCCTCGGTCGGTTTGTCGGGAAACCGCGTCGCGGCGGCCATCGGCGGGAGTGGCCGGCTGCGCGCGCAGCGGTGACAGCGATGAAACGGCACAACGGCAAAGCGGTACGGCGAACGACAGCCTTGGCGGTTGAGCGACCGGGACGGAGCGGAGCGATACGGAAAAAAGACGAACTCAGGCGCCGGTCGATAACCGGGGCCAGGTCGGCGATACGGGGGAAATCTGGCGCTTCAGGAAAGAAGCAGATGGAAAGCGCGCAGCCGCAGACCCAGCCCGGAGAAACGGGCTAGTAGTCGTAGCGAGAAGAGGGACTGGGCGGCTTGCATGGCCAGAATCAAATCACAGGGTGGCCGGGGCTGTCAACGGGGTGCGCGGGAATCGCGCGTTTTTTGTGTGCGCAGAATCAGTCGTGTCCGATAGGCGGCGCCCTGCCCTGTCGATATGCTTCACGGGTGCGGCGCCGGTGAGGTCCTATTCATGTTCGGAGTGAGTCGGTCCATCCTCTTCGCCGGTCGCCGCCCCTTCCCCTTGTAACCGGGTTTCGGTGTGGGCGTTCGACGGTGGCCGGTGGCGCGGCCACGACCGAGGCGTCGATGTTGAAACGACAACGCTGCCATATGCGAACGCCGAGTGTCGGCTCCGAAGCCCAATCGCGCCCGCCCCCTCCCCGCCGGCACAGCCACGCAGCGTTCAATAAAACGATACGCGCATCGACATCATTTCCCGAATACCTCGAAACTCATTTCATTCAATCCATTTCATTGAATCGATTAAACGTGATTTTCGATTCATTAAACAATAATCATTCAATTTCGAATATTTTTTTATTTATTTTTCGGCATGCTCGGGAAGTCGCATTTCAAACGGCAAACGTTTGCGCGACAGGGCCTCACGCCCTACCCAACACTCCTCAGGAGGAACGCATGGCCGACTCTCAAACGTCTTCCAACCGCGCTGGCGAGTTTTCGATTCCGCCCAATACCGATTTCCGCGCGATTTTCTTCGCGAATGCGGCCGAGCAACAGCACATCAAGCTGTTTATCGGCGACAGCGCCGAACCCGCGGCCTATCACAAGCTGACGACGCGCGACGGCACGCGTGAAGTCACGCTGAATTCCGGTAACGGCAAGCTCCGCTTCGAAGTGTCGGTCAACGGCAAGCCGTCGGCCACCGACGCACGCCTCGCGCCGATCAACGGCAAGAAGTCGGACGGCTCGCCGTACACGGTCAACTTCGGCATCGTCGTGTCGGAAGACGGCCACGACAGCGACTACAACGACGGCATCGTCGTGCTCCAGTGGCCGATCGGCTGACCTGACGCGCAACAAACGACCGACCGCCGCCGGCCGGCAGCCTGCCGGCCGGCGGATTTGCGTCGCGTTCGGCGGACCCTCACGCCCCCCATCCAGAACTGCGTTATCACCGGAGACTTCCATGCCGCTTCTTTCGGCTTCGATCGTCAGCGCGCCTGTCGTGACGTCAGAAACCTACGTCGACATCCCGGGCCTGTATATCGACATCGCCAAAGCAGAGATTCGCAACGGAAAGCTGCAGGTCATCCTCAACGTGCCGACGCCGTACGCGACCGGCAACAACTTCCCCGGCATCTATTTCGCGATTGCGACCGACAAAGGCCTCGTCGCGGACGGCTGCTTCACGTATTCATCGAAGGTGCCCGAGTCGACCGGGCGCATGCCGTTCACGCTCGTCGCGACGATCGACGTCGGCAGCGGCGTCACGTTCGTGAAAGGCCAGTGGAAAAGCGTGCGCGGCAGCGCGATGCATATCGATTCGTACGCGAGCCTTTCCGCGATCGGCGAAACAGCCGCGCAATCGTCGTCGCAGGGAGGCGGAAGCAGCGAAACCGGTGCGGGCGGCAACACCGGTGCCGGCAACGTCGGCGCCGGCGGCGAACGCGACGGCACGTTCAACCTGCCGCCGAACATTAAGTTCGGCGTCACCGCGCTCACCAACGCGGCGAACGACCAGACGATCGACATCTACATCGACGACAACCCGAAACCCGCCGCCACGTTCAAGGGCGCGGGCGTGCAGGACCAGAACCTCGGCACGAAGGTGCTCGACTCCGGCAAGGGACGCGTGCGCGTGATCGTCATGGCCAACGGCAAGCCGTCGCGCCTGGGCTCGCGGCAGGTCGACCTCTTCAAGAAGTCGTACTTCGGGATCGTCGGGTCGGAAGACGGTACGGACGACGATTACAACGACGGCATCGTGTTCCTGAACTGGCCGCTGGGTTAACCGGCCGCACCATCAACGGGAAGGCAATCGCCGGGGGCCGATTCACCCGGCGATTGCCAGTCAATGGATTTGACGAGGAAGCAATGCCAGCAGGCAAGGCAATCATGAAATGGGCCGGTCGTCGCAGCGACACCCGGCACCTGTTGAAACCGCTGCCGACCGACATCGTGCAAACCCTGTCGCTGGCCCATCATCTGGCGCTGGAGTCGGTGACGTCGGGCGGCGGCAACCTCGATCAGGTCGGCTACCTGGTCCGCATCGTCTACCTGACGTTTTACCTGCGCGATACGGCGTCGATCGACACGAACGTCATGGCATACCGGTGCGCAGAGCGCGCGCTTCACGCGTGCGTCGCACGCGTCGACCAGGGCGCCTGCTGCCGGCTGGTCGATCACGAACCGGAAGCGGTCAGCCGCATCCTGCTGATCCACGATCAGCAACTGTCCGCCATCACCGGGCACCTGTATCTGGCCGCCCGGGAACGCCTGCGTCATCACGTCGCCAACGGAAGACGCTCGCCGATCGCGCTCGCGGCGGGACGTTGAGCGCCGTCGGCGAAGGCCGGCAACCATGAAGCCGGACGCCGGATCCCGGCGCCGGCACGTTCCCCTGCGCTTCAGCATCGCTTCGCGTCATGACGCAGCAACGGTCGCCCGTCCAACGACTGCGACATCGTTACGGTGCGGGCGACGGATCGGCGTCAGGCCAACCCGATTACGGTCCAGTCGCGCGGCAATGCCCCGCGAGCATGCCGGCAAACCGGCTCCGAACCGGGTGCGCGACACAGCCTCCAACCGGGTCACTCCCTGATTTTTCGCCGGGTCATTCCGAACACAGGACTTGCGCTCCATAACTACGACTCATAGAATCGTAGTTATGGAGCGCATCCATGCGGGAGGCAACGTCGGTGTTCTACCGACCTCGTGCATCAATCAACCGGAGTGGAACAGTGGCACAACGAATTCTTGTTATCGGGGCCGGCTTTGCCGGCATGTGGAGCGCATTGAGCGCGGCGCGTCTGCTCGACCTGCACGGCCGAACCGACGTGGAGATCACCGTGGTGGCGCCCGACGCGCACCTGCACGTTCGTCCGCGCCTTTACGAAGAAGGCCCGGCGAATTTCCGCGCGCCGCTCGGCGAGATCTTCGACGCGGTCGGCGTGACGTTCGTCCAGGGCACGGTCGAGCGCATCGACGCCGCGCGCCGGGCCGTCGAGGTGCTGGGCACCGGCGGCCAAGCGTCGACGCTCGACTACGACCGCCTTGTGCTGGCAACCGGCAGCCGCCTGTTCCGCCCGGCAATTCCGGGCCTCGTCGAGCACGCGTTCAGCGTTGATCAGACCGACGAAGCCGTCGAACTCGAAGCGCACATTCGCGACCTGGCGCGGCAGCCGGCTTCCGCCGCACGCAATACGGTCGTAGTGGCAGGCGGCGGATTCACGGGCATCGAGACGGCAGCGGAAATGCCGGCGCGCCTGCGCACCGTGCTGGGCGAGCAGGCCGACGTGCGCGTCGTGATCGTCGAGCGCAACGACGCGATCGGCCCCGATCTGGGCGCGGGGCCGCGCCCCGTCATCGAGGAAGCGCTGCGCACGCTCGGCGTGACGTGGCAGCTCGGTTCCGGCGTCGCGTCAGTCGACGCAGGCGGCATCACGACGGCCGACGGCGAGCGCATCGAGTCGAACACCGTGATCTGGACCGCCGGCCTGCGTGCGAGCACGCTGACCGAACAGATTCCGGGCCGCCGCGACGCGACGGGCCGCCTGCACGTCGACCGCAACCTCGCGGTCGACGGCGTGCCGGGCGTCTATGCAACGGGCGACGTCGCCTATGCGGCAACCGACGACGAAGGCAACCATACGATGATGTCGTGCCAGCACGCGATGAACCTGGGCCGTTCGGCCGGGCACAACGTGGCGGCCGATCTGCTGGGTCTCGAACCGATTCCGTACAGCCAGCCGAAGTACGTGACGTGCCTGGACCTCGGCCCGTGGGGCGCGGTCTATACGGAAGGCTGGGAGCGCGAGGTGAAACTGACGGGTGCTGAAGCGAAGCAACTCAAGCACCGGATCAATTCGGAGTGGATCTATCCGCCGCGTGCGGATCGTGCGGAAGCGCTGACGGCCGCGGATCCGTTGCGGATCGTCGTGGCCTGACCGGCGCACGTGCGCCGATGATGCGCGGGGCGCGGTGAAAGCGTCCCGCATATTGTCGTTTCACGCAAACACGAATCAGCGCTCGCCGCCACGGTTCGCCGCGCGATCGGCAAACCAGCCGACCACCTTCGGACCGTAACTGGCCGGCGCTTTCGACCATGCCCGCCCGGCAAGATCGGCGAGCGACTGCTTCTTCAGTTCTTCCCGCATCGCCTGTTCGGCCGCCTGCATCACAGCGTGAATCGAACAGGTGCCGCGCGTAGCCCACGCGGGTGCGTCACCCTCGAACACCGCGCACTGGCTGCGTACTTCGCGGCAGTCGAACAGCCGCTTGTCGCCGTCGATCGCTGCGACGACATCCTGCACGGAGATGTCACGCGCCGGCTTCGCCAGCGTAAAGCCGCCGCGAATGCCTTCGCTGGACGCGACGATCCCGGCCTTCGCGAGACGCGTGAACAACTTGGCCGCGTAGTCGACGGACACGCCCTGCATCTCGGCCAGATCGCGCACGCTGGCATCGCGCACGCCCGTGGAAGTGTCGGCGAGGTAGAGCAGGCAATGCAGGCCATACTCGACGCCGGTGCTGATGAACGACATGCTATTACGACTCGGGGTATCGGAGTTGGGAGCGTAGCGCAGGTCGGCGACAAAGTCACTTGTGACACCTTTTTCGCGACGAAACCCGCTTGCGCGTGCAAGAACGATCAAATGCCCGAGACGCCGATACCATATAGTTCGCCCGACACCCTCATTGGCCCGCCATGAACCCGGTAGGAAAAGCACTCTGGTTGATCGAAACCGAACTGGACAGGGAACTGACGCTCGACAGGATTTCCGCCGGTTGCGACATGTCGCGCTTCGGCTTCTCGCGCCTGTTCTCGATGAATACCGGCTGGCCGGTGATGCGCTACGTCCGGTCGCGGCGGCTCACGCGTGCGGCGCGGGCACTGGCGCAAGGCGCGCCGGACATCCTGCACGTGGCGCTCGATGCCGGCTATGGCTCCCATGAGGCGTTCACGCGCGCCTTCCGCGATCTCTTCGGCAAGACGCCCGAGGACGTGCGGGCACGGCGCACACTCGACGGGTTGTCTCTTGTGGAGCCGCTTCGCATGAAAGAACTGAAGATCATCGACGTGACGCCATCACGCTTCGAAACCGCCGGCAAGCGATTGATCGCGGGCATGAGCGACCGCTATACGTTCGAAACCAACGAAGGGATTCCGGCGCTGTGGCAAGCGTTCATCCCATACATCGGTACCCTTCCGGGCCAGGTCGGCGACGTGACGTACGGCGTGTGCTGCAACCCCGATGCGGATGGCAGCTTCGAATACATCGCGGGCGTGGAAGTCACGAGCCGCGACCGGCTGCCCGCGCCGTTTCGCTGGGTCGAACTGGCGCCGCAGCGGTATGCGGTGTTCGAACACGCCGGGCATATCTCGACGTTGCACCAGACCTTCTACAGCATCTGGAACGGCTGGCTGCCGGCGTCGGGATTCAAGGCGGTCGACGCACCCGAGTTCGAGCGCTACAGCGGCGACTACGATCCGGTGACGGGCGCTGGCGTGCTGGAAATCTGGTTACCGGTCGAACACGCTGCGTAAGTGGCGTGCGCGGACCGGCCGCGACGATATGCGCCGCGGCCGATCGATCAACGCATCCCTGCCCTTTCAATCACCACGCCCACCGCACGCCCGCGTTCCCGGTGATCGTGCGCTGGTGCTCGCCGCCGAGGTTCGTCAGGTAGCTGACCGTCGCATACACGCTGCCGCGCTTCGTCAGCTGCGCGACGAGCCCCGCGCCGATCTGGCCGGCCGTCTGCCCGACCTGCGTGCCGATCGTCGTCGAACCGCCGAACGTCGTCTTGTCGTCGGTGCCGAACGAACGCAGCACGTTCGCGCGCAGGTACGGCTTCCAGCTCACGCCGTTCGAATCGAACGCGTATTGCAGCCGCGCACCGATCCGGCCGAGGAACGTATTGCCGTTGTTCCATCCGATGCTCGACACGCCGTCGTTGAAGCGATCGAGCGACAGCCACTGCCACACGAGCTGCGCCTGCGGCTCGAGCGTCAGCCCGTAACCGAGTGCGATAGGCAGCCCGGCTTCGACCGAACCCGTGAACGCGTTGCCGTTCGTCGAACCGCTTACGTTGTCGTTCGAATGCGTGCGTACGGTCAGCGCGCTGCCCATCAGCACGGCATCCGTGTACCAGCCGCCCGGGCCGATATGCGTCCAGTAGCCGCCGAGGTTGTACGCGTTGACCTGCAGCGAGCCGACGCCCATGTCCTGCTGCGCGAGCGCGAAGCCGTTCACGTCACCGACCGCGCGCGAGAAGCCGAGGAAGAAGCCGTAGTGGTTGCGATGGCCGCTGGCAGTCGTATCGGCGTAGAGATCCTGGCCGACCTGCATCCCCCACACCGTGCCGTCGAACGACGGCGTCACATCGCCCTTCTGCTTGATGTTGCTGTTGCCGCCCCATACGCGTGCCCATGACGCGGGTACCGAACCGTTCTCGGCCAGCAAGCCCTGTTCGCCCTGCCGGTCATGGAACGTATCGATCTGCAGCAGGCCGAGCTGGCGCGCGACGGCCGGCGCTTCCGCGTACAGCGGCACCTCGGGGCGATAGATCGGCTCCGGGTTGCCGCCGGCGCCGGCATCCGTGACGGCTTCGACGATCGACTCCGGCGTGCCTTCGGCGGGCGTGACCGGCTCGGGCGTGGGCGGCGTCGGCTGCCCCGGCTCGACGACCGGCGGTTCCGGTTTCGGCGGCACCGTGTTGCGCAGGTACCAGCTGTCGCCGGTGCCGTTCGCCGCGCCGCCTTTCGCGAGAAAGTACGAATAAGCGCCCGCGCTCACCGTGCCGCCCGACAGCGTGAACGCGCCGGCGCTCGATGTCGCGCCGTTGGTCGCCTGCACGACCTGGATGCCGTCGCCGGTCGTCTGCGCACCCGCGCCACCGACGTTCGTCACCTTCAGCGCGCTGCTGCCGCTCGCCGTGCCGCCGCTGACGACCAGCTTGTCGGACGGCGCACCGTCGCCCGCGAGCGTCGTGTTCAACGCGATCGTCGCGTTCTGGCCGACGTAGTTGCCGGCCACCGTCAGCGTATTGCCGACGCCGCTGCCGCCGAGTTGCACGCGCCCCGCGTTCGTCAGATTGCCCTTGATCAGGAAATTGCCGGTCGCGCCGCCGGAAAGGCTCGCGAGTGCGTTGGCCACCGAGATCGTGCCGTTGTTCGTCACGTTGCCCGTCACGCTGCCATACCCGCCGAGCGTCGCGCCCGGCGCGACCGCCACGGGGCCGCCGCCGACCAGGGCCGACGTGGCGCTCGATCCATCGCCGACCACCAGCGTGCCGGCGTTCACGTTCGTGCCACCCGAATAGCTGTTCGATCCGTTCAGCGTCAGCGTGCCGCTGCCGAGCTTCGTCAGCGCGCCGGCGCCCGTGATGCCCTGTGTCAGCGTCGAGTTGAAGCCTTGCGTATCGATCGTGCCGTTGTTCGACGTGATCGACACCGCACGGCCCGACGCCAGGTTGAACGCGCTACCAAGCTGCAGCGTGCCGCCGTTGAATGTCAGGCCTCCCGGCGCCGCACCGAGCGCGTTGTCGGCGGCGACCGACAGCGTGCCCTGCGTGATCGTCGTGCCGCCCGAGTACGTGTTGCCGCCCGCCGACGATGGCGTGACCGTCAACGTGCCCGCACCGGTCTTCTCCACCGCGCCCGAACCACTGATCGTGCCCGTGTACGTACCGGCGCTGTCCTGCTGAAAACGCACGAGCCCGTTGTCGGTGACGGACAGCGGCAGGTTCGACGCGTTCGCCTGCAGCGTAGCGCCTGCATTGACGGTCGCGACGACCGACGCCGTCGTCGTGCCGAGCGTGCCGGTGAGGTTCAGCGTGCCGCTCTGCACGAGCGCGGTCGAGAACGTGCCGGTGCCGGCCCACGTCCAGTCGGTGCCGGCCATCGTCAGGCTCTGGAAGTTCGTGAACGCGTTCGACGCGGTACCCGTGCCCTGCAGCGTCACCGTGTTGGCGCCGCCGCCGCCGTTCGCGGTGCCGACGATCTGCGAGCCCGTCTGCAGGATCAGCGTCACGTTGCCGTTGCCGCCCTGGATCGCGGTGCCGCCGCCGCCCTGGATCAGCCCGGCGTTGGTGATCGTGGTCGCGCCATTGGTCGAGCGCACGCCGATGCCGTTGTTGCTGATGATCTTTCCGCCGGCCTGGTTCGTGATCGTCGCGGTAAACGAGCTGCCGAGCGTGTTCGACACGACCGCGTCGACGCTGCCGCCGCTCGTCGCGGTGCCGGTCGTCTGGATCGTGCCGCTGTTGACCAGCGTGTCGTTGTTGCCCTGCATGTAGACGGCCGGCGCATCGCGGCCATTCGACGTCAGCGTGCCGCTGTTGGTGATCGTGCCGTTGCCGCCGAGCAGCGACGCGGCGCGCGCGTTGTTGCCGGACGTCGTCACGGTGCCCGTGTTGACGATCTGGTTGCCCGACGCGCCGGGGTTGCTCTGCCCCCACGCGGCCGTCATCCCGTAGGAATTGTTGCCGGTAGTCGCGATCGAGCCGTTGTTGACGAGCGTGTTGTTGTTGCCGTTCGCGGCGATCGCGTCGTTGTAGGCGCCCGTCGTCGAAATCACGCCGGTCGCACCGTTGGTGAGCGTGTTGCCGTTGTTCACACCGAGCAGCACCGCGCCGCGGTTCGCGACGCCCGTGCCGTTGCCGGACATCGACAGGTTGCCGTTGTTGGCGATCGCGCTCGAGGTGTCGACGGAAAACGGCGTCGGGGTGGACGTCAGCACATAGCTGCCCGTCACCGTCGAATCGAGGTTGATCGTCACGTTGGTGCTGCCGGTCGCGGCCACGACCGACGGCGCATTCGCACCCGTGCACGTGACCGTCGTGCCGCTACCCGGCGCGGTGGCCGAGCACGCCGCATGTACGCCCACCGGCATCGCGCCGGTCAGGATCGCCATCCCACCCAAACCCAGGTTCCGCGCCTTTCTTTTCATTTTGCCGTTCGCCTTTATTGGTGACGTTATTGCTGCAAATCGGTGCGTGAAACGGGTTATATCACCTGTCTTGAAATAATCGCAAGATCCGGTGACGTGATATCGGCAATCACGCCGCGATTAATTTCGGATTGGGAAATAAGGAAAGCGGAATTGCCGCTGTGCGGCATATGAAGGCGTCGCGGGCGCCGTAGCCGGATGAAACGAATTGCCGGTTGAAATTGCCGGCTTTGCTTGACGCGTTGAAGGAGATCGCGCCGCATTCCGAAGCAATCGGAAAATTTGACGCAATGCGACGAATGATTGGCGACGCACATGCCGCACGCCATTCAGTGATGTTGCTTCGCACGATGACCTGTCATTCAAACGCACGCGCGCTCCGAATCGTGACGACGCTGCGACAGCCAACGTGTGTACCCGATGACGCAATGCCGGCCGCGAAGGCTCGCGTCCGGCAAACGATCAGCCTGCGTGCGACGCGGAAGGCTCCGACCTCGCAACCGGTTGCGTCCACGCGGCCGAAGCGAGTTGCGTGCGCGCATCCCGCGCCACGCGGTTGAACGTGACACGCTGCTCGCCCTTCAGCTTCGCCGACTTGGCCGCCTGCATCCGCGCGACCGGATCGACGAGGCGGGCATGCCTGCGTATCTCGAAGTGCAGATGCGGGCCGGTGGCCGTCCCGGTGCGGCCGACCGCGCCGACGCGCTGGCCGCGCACGACCCGCCTGCCGGTTCGCAACGTCGGCTCGAACGCCGACAGGTGTGCGTAGTACGACGCATAGCCGCCGTCGTGGCGGATCACCACGTACGTGCCATAACCGCGCGGCTCGGTGCCGATGAACGTCACGACGCCGCGCTCCGACGCATGCACCGCGCGACCTGCCGGTGCGACAAGGTGTGCCATGCCCGCCACCACGGGCGTGAACGGCGCGGCGTCGTGAAACGCTTGCGCGATCGCGCCGCAATGACGGCGCGCAGCAGCGCATGGCGAAACGGGAAACAGCGAACGCCGTGTTGTGCGGGTCGACCTTGCTCGCGTGCGAGACGAAAACGCAGGTCTGACCGCATGACGTCGTCACTCACTGTCTATCGATGAAAAACCGGGAAAGGACCGGGTATCGCGGAGGAGCCAGCATCGCGATCCGGCAACATGAAGGCGAGTGTATCGGTCCGCTCAACATGGCTGAATAGGACGAATCCTATTTTTTATAACACGCCCTTAGTACCCGCATTAAATCCACGCGCTCCGACCCCAGGCATTCGCGTGAACCACCGCGCCGCGTGTACAGTCGAACGCTGCCGGCAGCGCGACGCGCTGCATCATCTGTCCTCAACCCGGAATTCCGTCATGTTTCTCGATCAACTTCATCCGGAACGCTGGACGTTCCTGTGGAACGCGCTTTCCACCCTCTCGATCAAGCTGAGCGCCGCACTGGCGCTGCTCGTCGCCGGCTGGTGGCTGTCGAAACGCATCGGCAACTGGCTGAGCCGGCTGCTCTCGAACAAGGAGCGCGTCGACGACACGCTGCGGCCGATCCTCTGCGACGTCGCCGTGTGGGGCATCCGCATCGTCGCGATCGTCGGCGCGCTGTCGCAGCTCGGCATCGAGACCGCGAGCCTCATCGCGGTGCTCGGCGCAGCCGGCCTTGCGATCGGGCTCGCGCTGCAGGGCACGATGCAGAACATCGCGGCCGGCATCATGCTCCTGCTGCTGCGGCCGTTCAAGGTGGGCGACTACATCGACGGCGGCACGGGCGTCGCGGGCACCGTCGACGAGGTCGGGCTGTTCATGACGCGGCTGACGAAGCCGGACGGCATCTGCGAGTACGTACCGAACAGCGCGCTGTGGGGCAGCGCGATCCGCAACTACACACGCAACCCGACGCGCCGTCTCGATCTCGAAGTGGAAGTGTCGGTGCACGACGATATCGATCGCGCGCTCGACGCGCTGCGGGCGCTGGCGGTGGCCGATCCCGACGTGCTGCAGGATCCCGCGCCGGACGTGATGGTGATGCGCTTCGACGACAGCACGGCCATCGCGAACCTGCGCGTGTGGACGCATACCGACAGGTTCTGGGCGATGCGCTGGCGCCTCGCGCGCCAGGTGCGCAAGACCCTCGCCGACGCGAATTGCGCGCTGCCGATCCGCACGCGCGAGCTGCATATCGTGCACGACGCGGAAACGCGCCAGGCCGGCACGCGCGCGCAGGTGCAGCGGCTGTAACGGCGACGCCCGATGAACGGGATCGCGCTTTGCGCGTGGATCGACCGTGAATCGCTCGGGTCGCTGCACGGCAGCCAGCCGACGGTGCGCATCGTCGCGCACGCGTTCGACTGGCTGCGGCAGCCCCGCCTCGTGCCAGGAGTGGTCGTCCACAACGTGTTCGCCGGTGTCGCGGCCTGAGGTCTGCGCCTGCGGTGGGCCGCGACAGCGGTGCGTGCCGCGTTACATCTTGACGATATCGAGCAGCGCCTTCTTGCCGCTCTTGTACGTGAATACCGAAATCGCGCCGTGCTTCAGGTCGCCCTGCGGCGTGAAGCTCGTTTCGCCGATCACGCCGCGATAGTCGGTGGCCGGCATCGCGGCCAGCACCTTCGCCGGATCCGTCGAATTCGCGCGCTTCATCGCGTCGACGATGATGTACACCGCGTCGTACGAGAACGGCGCATACACCTGCATCGGCTGGTGGTAGCGCGCTTCGTAGCGCTTCGCGAACGCCGCGCCGCCCGGCATCTTCTCGAGCGCGATGCCGGCCTCGGAGCACACGACGTTGTCCGACGCCGGGCCCGCGAGCTTCGGCAGGTCGGTCGAGCACACGCCGTCGCCGGCGAGGATCTTCGCGCGCATGCCGAGCTGGCGCGCCTGCTTCGCGAGCGGCCCGCCCGTCGCGTCCATCCCGCCGTACATGATCGCGTCCGGGTTCTCGCCCTTGATCTTCGTGAGGATCGCGCGGAAATCGATCGCCTTGTCGTTGGTCGCGTCGCGCGACACGACCTTCATCCCGGCCGACTTCGCAGCCTTCTCGAACTCGGTCGCCAGGCCCTGCCCGTATGCGGTCGAGTCATCGACCACGGCAACCGTCTTGATGCCCATGTTCTTCGCCGCATACATCGCGAGCGCCGGCCCCTGCTGCGCATCGGTCGCGACGACGCGATACGTCGTCTTGAAGCCCTGCTGCGTGTACGTCGGGTTGGTCGCGGCCTGCGAGATCTGCACGACACCGCCGTCGCGATACACGCGCGACGCGGGGATCGACGTGCCCGAGTTGTGATGGCCGACGACGCCGATGACCTTGTCGTCGACGAGCCGCTGCGCGACCTGCGTCGCGGTGCGCGGATCGCCCGCGTCGTCCTGCGCGTCAAGTTGCAGCGTGACCTTCTTGCCGCCGATCACGAGCCCCTTTGCGTTGATTTCCTCGACCGCGAGCCGCGCGCCGTTCTCGCTGTCCTTGCCGAGGTGCGCGATCGCGCCGGTCAGCGGTGCGACGTGCCCGATGCGCACGATGTCGTCCGCGTGCGCGGCCCCTGCGGACAGCGCGCACGTCAGTGCGGCCGCGGTGGCGAGTGCCGTCTTGTGATGTCGATTCATGGTTGTCTCCGTCCTTGTCGCGCTTCGTTCGTGTTCAGATCCGTCGTTCGTCGAAGTCATGCCGCACGCTCACGCGCGCCCTTCGAATCCCAGTAATACGTTCACTGCGTTGATGCCGATCTCGTCGACCATGTAGCCGCCTTCCATCACGAACAGCGTCGGCAGGTTCAGGCGCGCGAGCGCTTCGCCGATCCGCAGGTAGTCGGGCGAACGCAGCTTGAAATGGCTGATCGGGTCGTGCTCGAACGTGTCGACGCCGAGCGACACGACGAGCAGATCGGGCGTGTGCTTCGCGATCGCGGCAGCGGCCTGGCCGAGCGCGGCCGAATACGTGTCCCACTGCGTGCCCTTCGGCAGCGGCAGGTTCAGGTTGAACCCTTCGCCGGCCCCTGCGCCGCGCTCGTCCGCATAGCCGGAGAAGTACGGGTACGACACCGGCGGCTCGCCGTGCAGCGACGCGAACAGAACATCGGAACGCTCGTAGAAGATGTCCTGCGTGCCATTGCCGTGGTGGAAATCGACGTCGAGCACCGCGACGCGCGCCGCGCCGCTTGCAATGCCGTGCTGCGCGGCGATCGCCGCATTGTTCAGGTAGCAATAGCCGCCCATGTACTCGCGGCCCGCATGGTGGCCGGGCGGGCGGCACAGCGCGAACGCCGCGCGCGCGCCGCCGCCGGACAGCAGGTCGGCGCCCGTGAGCGCCGAGTTCGCGCTCGCGCTCACCGCGTCCCACGTGCCTGCGTTGATCGGCGCGCCGGCGTCCATCGCGAAGAAGCCGAGCTTGCCATCGATGAAGCCGGGCAGCGTCGTCGACGCCGGCATCGCGCGCACCGGCCACACGAGCGGCAGCGCCTGGCAGGTGCGGCCGGTCGCCGTCCATTCGTCCCATGCGCCGGCGAGGAAATCGACGTAGCGCGCGCTGTGCGCGCCGGCATAGCTCGCACGGTCGAACGCGCGCGGCGCGATCACGTCGCCGAGGCCGGCCGCGCGGACCTGCGCCAGCACCGTTTCGGCACGAAGGGGGTTTTCGAACGACTCGGTAATCGCGCCGTCCTTCAATTCGACGCCGCGATGCAGGTGGTGATCGCTGCTGTAGACCGTGAGCATGGTTGACCGTTGCCGTGATGACGAGGGGAAAGGGGTGGCAACAGTCTATTGACGCCAGCTGGCAATAGCTTTGCTTTTCGCCTCTTCGTTTCGTACAATTTTGAGAAATCTGCCTACGGAACTCCGGATATGAGCAAAAATCGCGCTTCAGTTGAACTGGACGGCGTAGACCGCGCGATGCTCCGCCTGCTGCAGGAAGATGGCGCACTGTCGAACGCGACGCTCGGCGAGAAGCTGTCGCTCAGCGTCACGCCCTGCTGGCGCCGCCGCAAACGGCTCGAGGACGAGCACGTGATCACCGGTTACCAGGCGAACCTCGACCGGCGCGCGCTCGGCATGAACGTGTTCGCGTTCGTGCAGGTCACGTTCAACATGCACTCGGATCAGGATTCGGATCACTTCGAGGAGGTGATGCGGCGTCACGACGAGGTCACGTCGTGCCACAAGATCACGGGCGCGGCCGACTACATCCTGCAGGTCGTCGCGGCCGATCTCGACGCGTATGCGGAATTCGTCGAGCGCGTGCTGAGAAAGCAGGCCGGCGTGTCGTCGATCCAGTCGAGCCTCGCGTTGCGCGAGGTGAAGTTCTCGTCGCGCGTGCCGGTGCCGGATGCGTGACCGTTCATGCTGTTATGCGCCCGCGCACGGGCATCCGCAGTCGATCGTCATCCCATGGAGCGCTACCCGATGAAACGTTACCTTCCCTCCGCGTCGTTTGCCGCCGCGATCGCCTGCGCATTCGCATTGAGCGCCTGTGCGGCGCAATCGTCCGCACCGGCCAATGCGCCGGCGCCGGCCGATACCGCCGCGCAAGCAGCCCCGCCGATGGTCGGCGGCGATCGCGATGCACACGGCTGCATCGGCTCGGCCGGCTATGCGTGGTGCGAACGCGCGCAACAATGCGAGCGTCCGTGGGAACTCGCGAAGGCGCATGGTTTCGCGAATTCGGCGCAGGTCTACGAGCAGTTCTGCCGGAACGGCGGAGCGAAGTGACGTGATCTGATGTGGACGGGTCGCGGTGCAACGCCGCGACCCGATGAAGTATCGGCGTGGTGCACGGCATGCCCATCCCGCGCATTTCACCCCTCCGACCCCGCCCGTTTTCCCGCTTCGCGCACCGTCGTTCCGGAAATCCGGACACACAAAAAACCCCACAAAAACAGGGACATTCGTCGTCTGCGACACGTTGTCCGAGTTCGGTTATATTACGCGCCCCTTGCCACCCGCCCCCGCAAAAACGCGTCGCGCGCGGCCTCTTTCCATGCAGCCTGAAGCGCCGTCCGCTCAGGCTTGCCACGAGGGCCCGGGCGCGTTGCGCACCCTCGCGACGCAGGCAGTTGCCTGCCCGCGGGAAGCCGATCCGAAGGTGTCCTTCCGAACGGCTTCGCGTGCGCAAATGCAACGGCGCGCAGCGTCGATCCGGAATTCCGGATTCGCGGTCCGGATCTCCGGATCCGCGTGTCGGCGCGATGGAACTGCGCGCCGGGCGGCATGGCAAACCGATGCATCCAAGTTGAAAAAGGGATCTGCTGTGATCAAAACGTTACGGGTAATACTGGCGGCGCTCGCGCTGTGCGTCGCGACATCGTCCGCGCATGCCGCCGATACGAAGAAGGTCGACGTCCTGCTGGTGGGCGGCGGCATCATGAGCTCGACGCTCGGCGTCTGGCTGCACGAGCTCCAGCCCGACTGGTCGATGACGATGGTCGAACGCCTCGACGGCGTCGCGCTGGAAAGCTCGAACGGCTGGAACAACGCCGGCACCGGCCACTCGGCGCTCGCCGAACTGAACTACACGCCGGAGAAGGCGGACGGCAAGATCGACATCTCGAAGGCGATCGAGATCAACGAATCGTTCCAGATCTCCCGCCAGTTCTGGGCCTGGCAGGTCAAGCAGGGCGTGCTGAAGAACCCGCACTCGTTCATCAACTCGACGCCGCACATGAGCTTCGTGTGGGGCGACGACAACGTCCGCTTCCTGAAGAAGCGCTACGAAGCGCTGCAGGCAAGCCCGCTGTTCCGCGGGATGCAGTATTCGGAAGACTACGACCAGATCAAGCAGTGGGTGCCGCTGATGATGGAAGGCCGCGACCGCAACCAGAAGGTCGCGGCGACGTGGACGCCGATCGGCACCGACGTGAACTTCGGCGAGATCACGCGCCAGTTCGTCGGCTACCTGAAGACGCAGCCGAATTTCACGCTGTCGCTGTCGAGCGAAGTGCGCGAGATCACGCGCAATGCCGACGGCACGTGGCACGTGTCGTGGGTCAAGCTGCACTCGGATGAACCGCCGCAATCGGTCGACGCGAAGTTCGTCTTCATCGGCGCGGGCGGCGGTGCGCTGCACCTGCTGCAGGCGTCGGGCATCCCCGAAGCGAAGGACTACGGCGCGTTCCCGGTCGGCGGCTCGTTCCTCGTGACCGACAACCCCGACGTCGTGAAGCAGCACCTCGCGAAGGCGTATGGCAAGGCATCGGTCGGCTCGCCGCCGATGTCGGTGCCGCACCTCGACACGCGGATCATCGACGGCAAGAAGATCATCCTGTTCGGGCCGTTCGCGACGTTCTCGACCAAGTTCCTGAAGAACGGTTCGTACTTCGACCTCGCGAAGAGCACCAACCTGCACAACGTCGCGCCGATGATGCGCGTGGGCGTCGACGAATTCCCGCTGGTCCAGTACCTCGCCGGCCAGCTGATGCTGTCCGACGACGACCGCTTCAACGCGCTGAAGGAATACTTCCCGAACGCGAAGAAGGAAGACTGGCGCCTGTGGCAGGCCGGCCAGCGCGTGCAGATCATCAAGCGCGACCCGGTCAAGGGCGGCGTGCTGAAGCTCGGCACCGAAATCGTCGCGTCGCAGGACGGCAGCATCGCGGGCCTGCTCGGCGCGTCGCCGGGCGCATCGACGGCCGCGCCGATCATGCTGAACCTGATGAAGAAGGTGTTCAAGGACAAGGTCGCGACGCCCGAGTGGCAGCAGAAGATCCGCCAGATCGTGCCGAGCTACGGTACGAAGCTGAACGACAGCCCGGCGAAGGTCGTCGAGGAATGGACCTACACGAGCGACGTGCTGCAACTGTCGCCGCCGCCGAAGATCGACGTCAGCGTGCCGTCGCAGCCGGCCGGCAACGCGCCGGCCCGCCCGGCGAAGGCGTCGGCCGACATGGCGCTGTAACGCGTCCGGCCCCGTTTCATCGCACTGCACGGCCGCCCCACGGGGTGGCCGTTTTTCATCGTGGATGCGCGCGGTGCGGCGTGCGCCGTCTGCCGGGACCCTCGACGATCGTGCCGCGGCCGGGCCGTCCGCTGCCGATAGCCGGCTGCCCGCCCCCCGCATCCGCTAGAATTGCGGCACGCGCGACCCTGTCGCCGCCCGATCCATCATCCGCATCGACGCCACCCAAGCGACGCCGGTGCGGCCCGCGCCCAAGCCGCGCGAGCGCCGCCCGCCGTTGCCGCGCCCGCCCGGGGCGCGCCATCAACCGAATTCAGCTGGAGAAAGACCGTGTTTACCTGCCGAAACCAGAGCTGCGGCACGCAGTGGGAGCAGTCCGACGTCGTCATCAAGGACGAGGGCCAGGGGCTGCTGTTCCGCTGCCCGCTGTGCGGCGCGCGCAACTATCTCGAACGCTTCGAGGGCGACGACGGCACCGTCGTCTACGAACAGATGGAAGGCAAGCCTTACCTCGGAGACCTCGAATGACCCAGCCGACCGCCACGCCCTTCAGCGCGCTGTCGTTGACGCCCGCCACGCTCGCGAACCTCGCGCAGCTCGGCTATGTCGACATGACGCCGATCCAGGCCGCGAGCCTGCCGGTCGCGCTGGCCGGCCAGGATCTGATCGCGCAGGCGAAGACGGGCAGCGGCAAGACCGCCGCGTTCTCGCTCGCGCTGCTGGCACGCCTCGACACACGCAGCTTCGACGTGCAGGCGATGATCCTGTGCCCGACGCGTGAGCTCGCCGACCAGGTCGCGCAGGAAGTGCGCCGCCTCGCGCGCGCCGAGGAAAACGTGAAGGTGCTGACGCTGTGCGGCGGCACGCCGATGCGCCCGCAGGCGCAGAGCCTCGAGCACGGTGCGCACATCGTCGTCGGCACGCCGGGCCGCATCATGGATCACCTCGATCGCGGCAACCTGAAGCTCGACGCGCTGAACACGCTCGTGCTCGACGAAGCCGACCGGATGCTCGACATGGGTTTCTTCGACGACATCGCGAAGGTCGCGCGGATGTGCCCGACGACGCGCCAGACGCTGCTGTTCTCCGCGACCTATCCGGACGGCATTGCGAAGCTGAGCCAGCAGTTCCTGCGTAACCCGAAGGAAATCAAGCTCCAGGAGCGTCACGACGACAGCAAGATCCGCCAGCGCTTCTATGAAGTGACCGAGGACGAGCGGCTGCATGCGGTCGGCCAGTTGCTGAACCACTACCGGCCGGTGAGCACGATCGCGTTCTGCAACACGAAGCAGCAGTGCCGCGACCTGCTCGACGTTCTGCATGCGCAGGGCTTCCACGCGCTCGCGCTGCACGGCGAGCTCGACCAGCGCGAGCGCGACCAGGTGCTGATCCAGTTCGCGAACCGCAGCTGCTCGGTGCTGGTCGCGACCGACGTCGCCGCGCGCGGGCTCGACATCGCGCAGCTCGAAGCGGTGATCAACGTCGACGTGACGCCCGATCCCGAAGTGCACGTGCACCGCATCGGCCGCACGGGCCGCGCGGATCAGGACGGCTGGGCGCTGAGCCTCGCGAGCATGGACGAGATGGGCCGCGTCGGCGGGATCGAGCAGGCGCAGAAGCGCGAAGTCGAATGGCATCCGCTCGCGGAACTGAAGCCGGCGGACGACAGCGTGCTGCTGCCGCCGATGGAAACGCTGCAGATTCTCGGCGGGCGCAAGGACAAGATCCGCCCGGGCGACGTGCTCGGCGCGCTGACCGGCGACGCCGGGTTCGACGGCAAGCAGATCGGCAAGATCAACGTGACCGAGTTCTCGACCTATGTCGCGATCGAGCGCGGCGTCGCGCACGACGCGCTGCGCAAGCTCAATGCCGGGAAGATCAAGGGCAAGCGGGTCAAGGTCCGCTTGATGGACGAGGAATGACAGTACGCGGCGCGAACGGCCGCAGCGTTGCGCGCCGGCCCTTGCATCAGGCCAGTTCGGGATAGCCGTGCGCGGCCGCATCCTGCGCGAACCGCGCAATCGTGTCGTAGTCGGCGGGTGACAGCCGTTCGAATCCCGTCAGCCGCAGCACACGCGCGCGTTCCGCATCGGCCGCGGCCGCGCGGTCGAGCGCATCCTGCAATGCACCGATCTGCGTTTCCGGCAGCGCGCGCGATGCGACGAGCGGCAATCCCGGCGCAGAGGCCGTCGTGCCGATGATTCGAATGTCCTTCAGCAGCTCGGGCAATGCGTCGCGCACATAAGCGAACGTCACGCAGTCGATCGACGCGCAATCGGCTTCACCCGAGGCCAGCGCACGCAGCACGTTCACGTGCGAGCCGAACGGCGTGACCGATCCGAAGAACCGTCCGTCATGCGCATGCGGCGCGACTGCGTGCCGGAACGCGTTCATCCCGCTATGCGAATCCTCGCCGTTGAAGGCGGCGCGCAGCCCCCGGCATGCGGCGAGCGTCGTCGCGCCGCCCGCATGCACGCGCGCCGACACGACCAGCACGCTGCGGTAGCGCGCCCCGTCGCAGCCGTCCGCGTCGAAAGCGGGCGTCGCGATCAATCGCACGGCGTCACGCAAGCCGAGCATCCGGTACGGGTAGCCGCAGGTCTGCGACAGCAACAGATCGTCGCGCCGCCACAGCGCGTGCAGGTCGTCGAACGGCGCATCGGGCAGCGCGACGCCGGCCGCACCGCCCGCGCTCGCGAACGCATCGAGCGCGTCGCGCAACAGCGCACGCCACAAGGCGGCGTGGCGCGGCGTCACGTTGTACATCGGCAGTACTGCGATCCAAGGGTTCATGCGGGCATTCTACGCATCGGCGGCGGCCCCGATGCTTATCGGCCGCACGACGATAAGCAAATGCGAATCGATTGGTTGGCCAGGCGGCCGCCGCCGGGTACCGTTCGAAGGCCTGCCGGCGCCGCCATCGTGCGCGATGCCGGGCAGGCCGACCGTGATCCGCGAGACACCTGCGCACCCGGGCCGAGCGCACCGGTTCTACCGCTCGTTCCCCGCCCTGCCCGATCCATCCCGCCTCAACGCCATGGCCGAATACTTCGACGTCGATCATGCGCGCGCAATTGCCGCGCTCGACGCCCGCTTCACTGCCCGCACCGAGTGGCCGACCTGGCTGCTGGTCGCCGTGATCTACGGCGGCTGGCTCGCCGTGCTGCTGCTCGTGCGCGACGGGCACCTGTCGCTCGCGGCCGCGACGCCGCTGCTGATCCTGCTCGGCGCATGGCACATGTCGCTGCAGCACGAACTGCTGCACGGACATCCGACACGCTCTGCCCTCGTGAACAAGCTGCTCGGCTATCCGCCGCTGACGGTCTGGTATCCGTACACGCTGTATCGCGACACGCACCTCGACCATCATCGCGACGAAGACCTGACCGTGCCGGGCGTCGATCCCGAAACGAACTACGTGACGCGCGAACGCTGGGCGCGGCTGCCGCGCTGGCGCCGGGCGCTCACGGTCGCGCGCAAGACTTTCATCGGACGAATCGTCGTCGGGCCGCCACTCTCCGTCGTGGCGACGGTCGCCGATGCGCTCGCCGCGTTCCGGCGCGGCGACTTCCGTTATCTGCCGATGTGGGCGACGCATGCCGCCTGCGTGGCCGCGCTGCTCGCGTGGCTGCAATGGGCGATCGGCGTGCCGTGGTGGTACTACCTGCTGGCCGTCACGTGGCCCGCGCTGTCGCTCGCGATGATCCGCTCGCTGTACGAGCACCGCGCCGCGCGGCATCCGAAGGCGCGCATCACGATCAACGAGGCCGGCTTCGCGATGCGGCTGCTGTACCTGAACAACAACTACCACCTGGTTCATCACGACCTGCCGAAGCTGCCGTGGTACGACCTGCCGCGCGCGTACCGGATGCGACGCGACGCGTATGCGCGGAAATGCGGCGGCTTCGTGATCCGCGGCGGCTATCGCGCGTTGCTCGCGCGCCATGCGTGGACGCCGACCGATCCGCCCGTGCATCCGTTCGACGAAGGCACGGCATCGCTGTCGACCGGAAGCGGGGTGAAGGTAGCGGTGGTCGACAAGGTGCTGCAGATCAGTACGTGACGCCCGGCGGGGCCATCGATCCGCCCGCATCGGCGCAAATCCTTACGAAACGCCGACAACGCCAAGCTTCGCCGGCGAATTGCCAATTGCGCCGGCAATGTCCAGAATGACGGCTCATCCGGGGCTTCCAACAATCATTCGCCCCGGCTCTGCCTCACGGCCGCGCGCCGCACTCCCCGACGACGATGCAACCCAACTCCCCGCCCGGCGCGATCCGCACGATCGGCAACGACTGGTCCGTTTCCGCGATCACCGCAGGCTTTCTCGCGGTCCTGATTTCCTACGCGGGCCCGCTCGCGATCTTCTTCCAGGCGTCGCAGGCCGCGCACGTATCCAACGAAATGGTGTCGTCGTGGGTCTGGGCGATCTCGATCGGCGCGGGCGTATCGGGCCTGTTCGCGAGCTGGAAGATGAAGGTGCCGATCATCACCGCGTGGTCGGCGCCCGGCACCGCGCTGCTCGTCGGCCTGTTTCCGCAACTGACGCTCAACCAGGCCGTCGGCGCGTACATCACCGCTGCACTCATCATCCTGGTGATCGGCGTGACCGGCTATTTCGACCGGCTCGTGCGCCACATTCCGCGCGGCATCGCGTGCGGGATGATGGCCGGCATCCTGCTGCCGTTCGGCATGCATGCGTTCTCCGCCGCGTCGGATCAGCCCGTGCTCGCATTCGGCATGATCGAGGCCTACGTGATCTTCAGGCGCCTGCTGCCGCGCTACAGCATCGTGCTCGTGCTGCTGACGGGCGCCGCGCTCGCGACGCTGCTCGGGATGACGCATCTGGGCAACGTGTCGCCGAGCATCGCGCGGCCGATCTTCATCGCGCCCGAATGGACGCTCGGCACGACGCTCAGCCTCGCGCTGCCGCTCGTCGTCGTGAGCCTCACCGGCCAGTTCCTGCCGGGGATGACGATCCTGCGCGTGTCCGGCTATCACACACCCGCGCGCCCGATCATCACCGCGACCAGCGTGATGTCGCTCGCGGTCGCGTGCTTCGGCGGGATCACGATCGTCGTTGCCGCGATCACCGCGGCGCTCTGCACCGGCAAGGACGCGCACGAGGATCCGGACCGGCGCTACATCGCCGGCCTCGCGAACGGCGCGTTCTACCTGATCGGCGGGCTGTTCGCGGGCACGATCGTCACGGTGTTCTTCGCGTTGCCGAAGGCATTCGTCGCGATCCTCGCGGGGCTCGCGCTGATCGGTGCGATCAGCGCGAACGTGCACGGGATCTTCGACGACGAGAACCACCGCGAAGCGTCGGTGATCACGTTCCTCGCAACCGCGTCGGGGATGACGTGGCTCGGGCTCGGCTCCGCGTTCTGGGGGATCGTGATCGGGTCGCTGTCGTATGCGGTGCTGAACAAGGTGCGGCGCGCGGCGTGATGCGCGCCGCGCGGCCGCTTCGGTCAGCGCGCGTGCTGGCGCACCAGTTGCGCAAGCGCGTCCGCCGGCGACGTCGTCCCGTAAGCGCGCTCCGACGCGCCTGCCTCGACGTCGATCTGCCCGGCGTTGTGCACGTCGTACAGATCGACGATCAGTTGCGCATGGCGTTCGCTGAGCCCGGCGCGCAGCAGCGTCGCATTCCACGTGTCGCGCGGCAGCTCGTGCGCGACGATCGCGCGGCCGGCCGCCGCGCCGAGCGTATCCGCGATGGCCGTCACGCTCACCCGCCGCGGCCCTTCGACGCTGACGATGCGCGGCCCGCTGCCGCCTTCCGGTGCATCCAGCAGCAGCCGCGCCGCGACGACGCCCACATCGGGCGCCCACACCGTCGGAAAGACCTTGCCGACCGGATGGTGGAAGCTCGGCAGCACGCCGGCGCCCAGCGCGACCGGCAAGACGCGCGCCCAGTTCTGCAGATGCTCGGCCGACCGCAGCAACGTCAGTTGCGTCGGCATCGTCTTCAGCCGTTCCTCGAAATGATGAAACAGCCGGGTGATGCCGGTATTGCCATCGCGCTCCGCGCCGTAGTCCGACAGCGCGAGCAGCGCCGGCGGCGGGTTCGCGGCGAGCGCGGCGGTCGCCACGTCGATCGTCCGCGTCATCGTCGCGGCCGGATCCGGGTCGGCAACCGGCACCGGACACAGTATCTGCACGGCCTGCGCGCCGTCGATCGCCGCGGCGATCGCGTTCGGGTCCGTCAGTTCCGCGATCGCGACATCGCAGCCGAGTTGTACGAAGCGGTCACGATGACGTGCGTCGTGCAACACCGCGCGCACGGCATGGCCTGCGTTGCGCAAGGTCGTCACGGTCGACAGGCCGACGTTGCCTGATGCTCCAAAGATCACGAACACGGTTCGCTCCTGGGGGGATGAAGGTGCTGTGATTGTCGGGTTGCGCGGCCGGCGCGGCGCGCAGGGAGGGATGAATCGAGCAGGAAAGGATGACGTGATGCAAAGGTCCGCACGGATCGTGCCATCCGCCCGTCCAGCTATCGACGCGCAGGCTTCGCGCCGTCCTCGCCGTCATAAGCAAGCCGCAACCCGCCCCGCGCCCCCGACCGCGCAATCTCCGTCGGCGTCGCACCGAGCACGCGGTTCATCCAGTTCGCCATGTGGCTCTGGTGCGCAAACCCCGCTTCCAGCGCGATCTGGCTGATGCTGAGCCGGCCTTCGAGCAGCAGCGCCTTCGCGCGCTCCACCCGGCGCCGCACGACGTACTGGTGCACGGGCATCCCGAGCGTTTCGCGGAACAACACCTTGAAATGCGGCACGCTGATCGACACGAGCGCCGCGAGCTCGGCCAGCGTCATGCGCCGGTCGAGATTCGCTTCGACATAGTCGATTACGCGCGCGGCCGCTTTCGGCGCAAGCGTGCGCCGGCGTTCGCGGAACGCCGGCTGGCCGTCGACCAGCCGCGCGACGAGCGCCGTGCACAGACTTTCCGCATAGAGCGGATCCGACGCGTCTTCCGCTTCGAGTTCAGCGGCCATCGCCCATGCGATGTGCTGCAGGCGCGGATCGCGCACCTGCAGCCGGCGCCGGATCTGTGCCTGCGACGGCTTCAGCTCGAGCTGTTCGACCGTGCGCCGCACGAACGTGTCGCTGAGCGCGATGTGCAGGATCCGGCAGTCGGCGCTGTCGGTCCACTGGCCGGGCAGGCCGGCCGGAATCACGTCGACGTCGCCGTGCGCCTGGATGCGCGACACACGTTCGCCGTCACACACGCAATCCGCACGGACCGGCGAGCCGATATGCACGCCGATCCGGTGATGCTCGGCCGCCGGAATCCGGTACGTGCCCGCGCGGATCTCCAGCAGCGACGCGCCAAAGCCCTGCCAGCCCAGCCCGCGGCTGGAGCGCAGGCTGACCGGGACGCCGTTGTCCGTCGGCGCGGCAAGAATCGGATCGCTCATCGCTTGTCTCCACCAGATCGGGTGCCGAACGCGCATTGTGACGCGTTTCGAGCCGGCGTGCCGGGCCTGCGCGCCTGCCGCGACGTCGAGCAGAAAAAGATCATCCGTTTCTGCTCCGGATGATCCTTGCGTGCGCGCCGGCGGGCGCCGCGACGCTTACGATCGCCTCATCCGACACCTACGGAGCCCGTCATGCCCCATTCCTGCCCGCTGCGCGCGACTTCAATCGCGCTCGCGCCTTCCACCCCCACCCACCGCGCATCCGGCCCCGACGCCCGCCACGACCGGACTTCCGTCGCCGCGTGGTGCCTGCGCCGCATCGGCTGGTACCGGCTCGAACGGCTGCTGGCGTCGATTCCCGACAGCAACGACGACTTCGGGCTCGTCTGACCGGCCGGTCGACGTATCCACCTATTTGCGCCGCCGCTCGTGCGGCGCCACCGTCGCACCGTCGATCACCGGCGCGCCCTGCTTGATCAGGAAGTCGCGGAACAGCCCCGTCACCTGCGAGATCCGCCGGTCGGCGAGCGTGACCACATACCATTCGCGCTCGATCGGGTTGCCGGGGAACGGCAGTTGCCCGAGCAGTCCCGTACGCAGTTCGAGCGCACACGCGTGCAACGACAGAAACGCGATGCCGAGCCCAGCTTCGGCCATCTGCTTGATGGCCTCGTTGCTCGACAGTTCGGAGCCCACATGGAACCGGTAGCCCGCGTTCTTGAACAGGCTTTCGACGGTCGAGCGCGTGCCCGCGCCGCGTTCGCGCACGAGCAGGTGCGCGGATTCCAGATCCTTCAGCGCGACGCGTTTGCGCTGCATCAGCGGATGGCCG
This sequence comes from Burkholderia cepacia complex sp. TUM26381, assembly GCF_057439935.1. Taxonomy (NCBI): domain Bacteria; kingdom Pseudomonadati; phylum Pseudomonadota; class Betaproteobacteria; order Burkholderiales; family Burkholderiaceae; genus Burkholderia; species Burkholderia cepacia complex sp. TUM26381. The sequence continues at coordinate 3,217,939 of NZ_CM172007.1, forward strand.
GGCGCCGCGACGAACACCATCGGATGCTTCGCGAACTCGACCGCATGCGTGCGCAGTTCCTTCGGCGCACTCCCCATCACCGCGAGATCGATTTCATGCGTTGCGAGCATGCGGATGATGTCGTCGCGGTTGCCGACCTTGAAATAGGTCTTCACGTGGGGGCGCGTCGCGGTGAATTTGACGAGCAGCGGCGGGATCAGGTACTCGGCCGTCGTGATCGCGCCGATCCGCAGCGTGCCGCCGAGGTCGCCCGTCAGCGCGGCCACTTCGTCGCCGGCCTCGCTCCACAGATGCAGGATCTCGCGCGCATAGCGCGCCACGATCTCGCCGGCCGCGGTCAGCTGCACGCCGCGCCCCACCCGCTGCAGCAACGCGGCGCCCACGGCCTCCTCGAGCAGGCGAACCTGCAGCGACACGGCCGGCTGCGTCAGGTTCAGCTCTTCGGCCGCGCGCGACACGCTGCCGAGCCGCGCGATCATGTCCAGCGCCTTCAGCTGCCGGAACGTCGCGGTCTTTCCTATAAGTGAATACATATGAGTCGCTTATAAACATTAAATTGTTCGAGTGGGTTCCAAACTATATCGTCGGTTCTTGAGCAATGTCATCCGAATCGTCATTCAGCGGGAGCCCAACATGGACAACACCACGCCCACCCTTGCAACGGACCGCGCACCGCGCCTGCCGCGCATCGTGATCGTCGGCGGCGGCGCCGGCGGCCTGCAGCTCGCCACGCGTCTCGGCGACACGATCGGACGTCGCGGCCAGGCCGACATCGTGCTCGTCGACCGCTATCCGACGCACTTCTGGAAGCCGCTGCTGCACGAAGCCGCATCGGGCCATCGCGATCCGGCGTCCCACACGATCGAATACGCGGCACAGGCGAAGCGCCACGGCTTCCGCTTCGTGCAGGGCGCGCTGCAGCAGGTCGACCGCGCGGCCCGCACCGCGACGATCGCGGCCGTGCACGACGCGGACGGCACCGAAATCCTGCCGCAACGCGAACTCGGTTATGACGACCTCGTGCTCGCGGTCGGCAGCGTGACGAACTTCTTCAACGTACCGGGTGCGGCTCGCCACGCACTGCCGCTCGAAAACCTCGACCAGGCCGAGGATTTCCGCCGCAAGTTCCTCGCGGCCTGCACGAAGGCGAATCACGTGGCCGAGCAGCAACCGGCGCGGCGCGCGGCGCCGATCTGCATCAACGTGATCGGCGCGGGCGCGACGGGCGTCGAGCTGGCCGCCGCGCTGCGGCACGCGGTCCAGCAACTGACGACGTACCGCTTCAAGGCACTGGTGTCGGCACGCGACGTGCACATCCGGCTGATCGAAGGCGGCCCGCGCATCCTGCCGGCACTCGACGAACGGCTGTCCGGCAAGATGCACGCGCAGCTGCGCGCGCTGAACGTCGACGTGCTGACCGATACGCGCGTGGCGGAAGTCGGCGCGGATGCCGTGACGACTGCAACCGGCGAACGGCTCGCGAGCGACATCACGATCTGGGCGGCCGGCGTGGCTGGCCCCGCGATGCTGCGCGACATCGGCGACATCGCGCTCAACCGCTCGAACCAGGTGATCGTGACCGGCACATTGCAGACGCCCGACGATCCGCACGTGTATGCGTTCGGCGACTGCGCCGCGTGCCCTTCGACCGGCGCGAGCGGATTCCTGCCGCCGCGTGCGCAGGTCGCGCACCAGCAGGCCGTGTATCTGGTCAACGCATTCGCGCGGCGCATCGCCGGCAAGCCGGTGGCCGGCTTCACGTTCCACGATGCGGGCACCGTCGTGTCGCTCGGGCAGGCGGGCGCCGTGTACCAGGCGGATATCGGCGTGCGGTCGCGCTCGCTGATCGTCGACGGGCTGGCGGCGATCGGGCTGTACAAGTTCCTGTATCGCAAGCACCTGTTCAGCGTGGTCGGCGTGAAGCGCGCGCTGTTCCAGTCGCTGAGCCACTGGCTGCAAAGCCGCAACCAGCCGTCGATCAAGCTGCACTGAGCGACGATTCGCACGCGGCATCGCATGACGGCATACCGGGCGGCCATCGCTCGATATGCCGTTTTTTTATATGCATATAACGGTTGCATCCACAACGTGCGCGAGTTTGGTGCATCACATCGAGGGCCGTCGATGCGACGCAATTCGCGCGGAACACCCCGCACGACACGCATCCCGCGCCCGCTCTGGCTCGCCACCCCATTCATTAGTCAAATCATATAGGTCTGATAAAAATATTAATTGGTCGCGTTTTCCGGATCGACGCTAAGGTGTGTGGCATTCCCGTCGGCGAACGGATCATCACGTCTCTGAAGAGGAATCACCGTGGTTATCGAAGCCATCGTCACCCGTCTCGACGCAGCATTCGCGCAGATCGAAGCAACACCGGATTCGCGGGAATCGCGCCATCAGCGCGACGCGATCATCCAGTGGCTCGACCGTGCATCGGAAGAAGGATATCGACTCGGTCTCGTCACGACGCTGCCGGCCGCACGGCTCAGCGACATGTTCGAAGGCCAGTTCGGCCGCGCGAACCTCGACCGCTTCTCGGTCGTCGTCACCGACGCCAATCAACAGGACTCCGGATCAAATCAGCATCCGTTCGAGATCGCGCTGCAGGCGCTCGGCGTGCCGCCCGAACGCGCGGTCGCCATCGCGAGCAGCGAACCGGAACGCCGCGAAGCCGAGCATTTTGGCCTGTCGCGCTGCGTAAACATCACCGACACCGTGCGCTCGATCGCATCGGCCGGCCTGCACTGAACGCCGGCACTCGGGCCGGCGGCGGCCGGCCAGCATCGATCCGGCGGCAATCCGACGGTTGCCCGACCGTATCCTGACATTCTGCTGTCAAAGTTGCTTGCAACACTTCCGGGCTTGACCGACCTCTCCCGGAGACGGGACGACGCGAACCCGCATCGTCCCGCCCGCTGCTCGCCACGATGACACGCCCGACCCGCACCGCCGCCGCCCTCGCGATTGCCTGCCTGATGCTCGCCGCCTGCGGCGGGGATGACTCGCCCCCGCCCGCCACGTCGGCCGACAACAGCGGCGCGACACCCGCACCGCAGCCGCAGCCCAAGCCGACACCGGCGCCCGCGACCTACTACCAGACGAAGACGCCGTATCGGCCACAGCAGGACGCCGCGACGTACGAAGCGCCGCCCGCCGGCTACGCGCCCGTCTATACCGGGCTCGTCGCGCGCCACGGCTCGCGCGGGCTGTCGGGCTTCAAGTACGACGGCGCGATCTACGCGATGCTGGTCAAGGCCGAGGCCGACGGCGCGCTGACCGCGCTCGGCACGCAGCTCAAGGCCGACACGTACGCGATGATGAAGGCCAATGCGCTGCTCGGTTATGGCGTGCAGGGCATCTCGACACCCGGGTACGGCAACCTCACGCAAACCGGGATCCGCGAACACCAGCAACTCGCCACGCGTCTCGCGCAGCGGCTGCCCGCGCTGTTTGCAGCGGGCAACCGGCAGGTCGTCGTGGTCAACTCGGGCCAGGATCGCGCGGTCGACAGCTCGACGTATTTCTCCGCGGCACTCGTCGCCGCGCAGCCGGCGCTGGCGCCGGCCATCACGCTGCCGGCTGCGCCGTCCGGCTATCCGGCGAACGCACCCGCCGTGCAACCGGCCGGCACCCACCGCTTCCTGCTGTACTTCCACTCGCTGAAGCCGGCCACCGATCTCGTCACCGATACGAGCGATCCGTACTACGCGACCTATCAGGCGAGCCAGACGTACCAGGCCTATGCGAACGACACGACGGTGGCCGCGAAGCTGAAGGCGATCAAGGCTGCGCCGCAGGCGGCCGACGTCGCGCAGACGGTGTTGTCCGCGCTCGTGTCGCCGGCGTTCATCGCGAAGCTCGGCACCGACGGCTACACGTTCGCGAACACGGGGACCTTTGCGTTCACGTCGACGGACGGCAAGTTCACCAACACGCTGAAGGGCGACGGCAAGACGAAAATCGCGACGGCCGTCGATGCGGCCAACGTACTGTACAACCTGCTGCAGGTCGCGCCCGCGATGACGGCGGAGACCGGTGGCGTCACGTTGGAGAAATACATCGGCGCGGAGCAGGCGCAGTATCTTGCATACCTGCAGGATGCCGAAGATTACTACCAGAAGGGGCCCGGTATCCAGGAGGCGAACCCCGTGACGTACCGGATGGCGAAGGTGCTGCAGGACGATTTCTTCGGCGAAGTCGACGCGATCGCGCGCGGCGACCTGACACGCGCTGCGAAGCTGCGCTTCACGCATGCGGAGATCGTGATTCCGTTCGCATCGATCATGAACCTGAAGAACGTGTTCGTGCCGACGCCGCAGGCGCAGACCTACACGTATGCGAACAATCCGTGGCGCGGTGACCAGGTGTCGCCGATGGCCGCGAACATGCAGTGGGATGTCTACCGCAACGGATCGCGGCTCATCGTGAAGATGCTGTACAACGAGCGCGAGACGGATTTCCAGGCCGCGTGCGACGGCGCGAAGATCGCGCCGGGCAGCCACTTCTACGACTACGCCGGGTTGAAGCAGTGTTACGGGTATCGGTGACGCGCAGGTGAAGCGCGGTGCGGGTCACGCGAGCCGCACCGCCGCATGCCCGTCCGCCACCTGCGGCTCGAGCAGCATCACCTCGATCCGCTCCTTGCCCTTCCCGGTGTTCTTCCGCTTGAGCGTCAGCATCCCGATCTCGCCGGTCGTCGCCGGATGCGTGCCGCCGCACGCCATCGTCGCAAAGCCGTCGACCGTCCAGAACCGGCGCTGCGCATCGACATCGCTGAAGTCGGTCACGATGCGCAGGTCGCGCTTCGACAGGTCGGCCGCGGCCGATTCGATCTCCGGAAACAACGGCGACAGGCTCGTGTCGCTCGCGAAGTCGATGCGCGCCTTGTCCTGCGCGATATGCGCGCCGATGCGCTCGATACCGGGCCTGAGCCGGTAGACCAGTTGCAACACCATTTCGGCCGCGAAGTGCAGGCGCATCAACCGGTACCGGCGCGCCCAGTCGATGCGCCAGGCCGCATGATCTCCGATCCGCAGTGCGTGGTCACGCGGGAGCGTATAGACGATGTCGAGGCCCCGCTTCTCGGCCTGGATGACCGGATAGTCGCCCAGCGCCCCCGCGTCGCTTTCCTGCCCGCCCGAAAACGCGAAAAAGATGGTCGCGTCCACCTGCACGCGATCGCCGTCGACGTGCGTGACGACGGTATCCAGCGTGGTCCGGTAGGGATCGTCCCAGAATACTTTCCTTGTCATCGCCCGCCACGCCTTCCGCCGAAGAAAACACCGAGCCTAGCCCGGGCGCGTCCCGGTGGCTTGTACGATCTTGCGCCCGGATGCGGCAGCCTCTTCCACGGAGGCGGCGTGCGGAATCGCCACGTCCGCCTCCTCCCCCTTCCGCTCGACGCTCCACGTATGGATCGGCCGATGCCCCGGCCGCTCCCACTCGGGCGGCATCCACAGATGTTTCAATCGCTGCAGCACCGGCCCGGGTGCGCACACGTCGCGCCACATGTCGACGAACTCGTGCACGTTCAGAACCAGGAAGTTGTACGAAATAATCTGTTGCGTGATCCCGTAGTCGACCGGTTCCGTTTCCTCCACGTACGTGCCGAACATGCGATCGAAAATGATCAGCACGCCGCCGTAGTTCCTGTCGATATAACGCGGATTACGGCCATGATGCGCGCGATGGTTCGACGGCGTGTCGAACACGTACTCGAACCAGCGCGGCAGCCGCCCGACCGCTTCGGTATGCACGAAGTACTGGTACGCGAGATCGACCGCGAGCAGGAACAGCACGACGGCGGGCGGGATGCCGAGCCACACCGGCGGCAGGTAGAACACGAACACGCCGACGAACGCGTTCAACAGCGACTGCCGCATCGCGGTCGTGAAGTTCATCACTTCGCCGCTGTGATGCGGCACGTGCGCGGCCCAGAACCAGCGTACGCGGTGCGACGTGCGATGAAACCAGTAATAGCAGAACTCCACGAGGACGAAGATCGGCACGATCGTGAAGCCGTTCACCGGCACGTCGAACAGCCGGTGCCGGTAGACCCACGCAAAGATCGCGCCCGTGAACAGCAGCCCCATCACGGTCTCGGCCACCTGATAGCCGGCACCGAGCGACAGGTTCGCGACGATCTCCTTCCAGCGAAACGGCTCGCGGCGGCCGCGCCCGGTCATCACCGCGTATTCGATCGCGAACGCGACCAGGAACACCGGCGTCATGCCGATCAGCAGCACCTGCTTCCAGTCCACGTCGTTACCCAGGAACGCATGGAGCCACGTCATCAATTCGGTCGGCATGTCGGCAGCCTCGATCGGGAACTGCCGGGCAGTATGGTCGCGCACGGGTCGCCCCGCGTTGACACTTGCCGACGATTACTTGACACTTTCCGCCATGCCCGCCGCCTCCCCGCTCTCGACCCAGCGCGTCTACTATTCGAGCACCTACGTACGGCTGCTGTTCGACTATCTGTCCGCGCAGGGCCAGGATGCGGCGCACGTGCTCGGCGAGGCGCGGCCGCCCGAGGACGACCGCGGGCTGACGCTGTATGCGAGCGCGCACTGGCGAAGCCTGCTCGAACGCGCGGTCCGCGCGCTCGACGATCCGCTGCTCGGCCTGCATGTCGGCCAGCGGATCACGCCCGCGCATCTCGGCGCGCTCGGCTATGCGCTGCATGCGTGCCGCGACGCCGGCGCCGCGCTCGCGCGCTGGCAGCAATACGAACACCTGATCGCGAACGTCGCGCGCATGGAAGTGCGCGTCGAGGCGGCATCGGTCGCGATCGAATGGCACGATGCGCCCGAACCGCTCGGCCCGCTCGTCGACGAAGTGGCGCTGACCGCGATCGTCCAGTTTGCACGGAACATCACCGGCACACGCAACGGGCCCGACGAAGTCTGCTTCGTGCACCCGTCACCCGGCGACGAACAACCATATCTCGACTACTTCGGCTGCCCGGTGCGCTTCGGCCAGCCGGTGAACCGGCTCGCGTTCCCGTTGCGCCTGCTCACGCAGCCGTTGCAACAGCCGGACGACGCGCTGCGGCAGATGATGGAACGCCAGGCGAGCGCGCTGCTCGCCGAGCTGCGGCAGACCGATGACCTGGAACAGTCGGTGCGCGAAGCCGTCGCGCGCCTGCTGACGCAGGGCGAAGCGAGCATCGAGCAGATCGCGTCGGATCTGCATGTGTCGTCGCGCACGCTGCATCGCCGGCTGGCCGACCTCGGGCTGAACTTCCGGATCCTGCGCGAGGACACGCGGCGGCGGCTCGCGATCGACCACCTGAACGATCCGCGGCTGACGCTGGCGGAAGTCGCCTGGCTGCTCGGCTATTCGGAGCACAGCGCGTTTACGCGGGCATTTCGGCGCTGGACCGGGGAATCGCCGCAGCAGTGGCGCAACCGGCAGCCGGTGCGGGCGGCCAGCGTCGCGCGCGGCTGAGCGGCTGAGCGGACGAACGCGCGACGCGGCCGCGCCGCCGCCGAACTCGCGTGCGCCCGCACGGTCGAACGAGCATCGCCGGAGAATCTTCATGAAACGCGTTGCCATTGCCGCTGTCCTGACCCTGCTCGCCGCCGTCAGCGTGCCGGCCATCGCCGGTGCGCCGGTTCCGGCTCAAACGCATGGGAAAAATTGCGTGCCGTCGCGGGACGCCGCGCAGCCCGCCGGCGCGCCATCGAAGGCCCCGCCGATCCGCGTATGCGTCGGCGATTCCGATACGCAACTGAACCTGCCGTGGTTCGTGACCGACGTCCTCACCGCAGTGGATACGCATCAATCACCCGGCGACCTGTTGCACAAGATGCGCAACGATTTCTGAATCGCGGCCGACGCCACGCGCCGGCACTGCATCGCTTATCCCTTGTCAGGCCACGTCGGGCCGCTTCAGCACCTCGATGAACGTGCCGACGATGCCGGCCCACATCGCGGGGTCGGCAATGCGCGCCAGCAGCCCCCGCAGTTCCTGTCGTTCTCCTTTCGACAGCACGCCGTCCTCGCCGCTGATCGTGTCGTAGCGCGGCGTACCGCGCGACACGAGCGCGCGATCGAGCGAATAGTTGCGGACCTGCCCGTCCACCGAAATCCGGATCCACAGCGAGCCGCCGTCCGCGGCGGCTGCGCCATCGGTCACGATGACCGTGGGCGCGGGTTTGTCTTCCATCATCGCGACGCTCCGGCATGATGTGCGGCCGTCCCGCGGCGACCGTCCGTGCGCCGGCGGCAGGCCATCGAACACGGCGTCGCTCGTGGAAATGTTTCTTTTTGAGACACAATCACAAAACTGCACCAATTTTTAGACAACAATATTTCGTAATACCTCGGCTCATCTTATACTTGCCGCGCACCATCCTCGTGCCAAGAGACGGTGTTTTTTGTCCCGGCTGCACCCTCGTGCGGCCGGGGCTTTTTTCGGTACGCTGCGCCGATATACATGCTTGATGAACGCATGTTATTGAGGAATGCTGCCAGATGAAGGACCGATCGCGAGCAGGCTGCCGCCATGCCCGCCGCGCCGGCCGGATCGACCGGCGTCCCGAATCCGGCGCGCGAGCCGCACGGCCCGAACCAGGCATGCGGCATGCGCGCCGTTTGCGCGTCGACCGGTTCGACTTGCCACGCCATGCGTACAACACCAAAGGCAACCGCGGGAATGTCGGCGCTCACGCCAGGCTCGAAGCCAGTTTTCTACCGCAGCGGCGCGTGGCCGCGTGTTGTCTTTTTCGTCGCCGTCATCGTTTGCGTGCTCGTGCCCGCATTCGCCATCGCACTGGCCGATCGCTACGCACGCGAGGCCGTCACCACACATGAGCGCGTCGTTGCGAACGACATCGCGGCGTCGGTGGACCGCATCCTGGACAGTGCTCGCCTGCGACATGCGGACGAACTGACCGCACTCGTCGGACGGCCCTGCTCGACGGTGTTCCGGACGCTGGCCGAAGTGGGTACTCGCCTGCGCTACCTGCGCGCGGTCGCGCTGGTACACAACGGCCGCGTCACCTGCTCGTCGGCGCTCGGTGCGATCGACCTCCCGCTCGACGCGTATACACGCGAGCCCGCACCGGGATCGATGGCCGTCACGCTGCTGCGCCAGACGCCGTTTCAGCGCGGCATTCCGGTGGTGTCCATGTTCCGGGCCACCGCGAGCGGCGCAGGCATCCTGTACCTGATCGAGGGCGACTACGTGGCCGACGCGCTCGCGCACGGCGCGGGCAACGGCGCGAAAGCCGCCACGCTGTCGATCGCGGGCTCGGGCCGTCTCGATCAGCACGGCAAGTTCGCGCCGGAAGCGGACGCGGCCCCCGCAGGCGGCAGCACGATCGCGTCGCACCGCTGGCCATTCACGGTGTCGGTCACGGCATCGGCGCGCTACGCCTCACAGGTCCGGCGCCACTACCGGCTGATCTGCGCGACGATCGTGCTGCTGGCGGACGGCCTCGTGATGGCCGCCTACCTGCTGGCGATGGCGCCGCGGCGGCTGTTGTTGAAAGCCGTGCGCCAGGCGCTCAGGCGCAACGAATTCCATGTCGTGTACCAGCCGATCGTCGACGTGCAGACGCGCAGGACGGTCGGCGTCGAGGCGCTGCTGCGCTGGCACCATCCGAAGTGGGGGGCCATCAGCCCGGCCGTGTTCATCCCGCAGGTGGAATCGAGCGCGGTGCTGCCGAAGATCACCGATTTCGTACTGAGCACGGCCGTGTCCGAACTGACCGCGCTGACGCCGTCCGTGCCGCTGCGCATCGCCGTGAACGTTGCGCCAAAGGATCTCGAGCGCGCGAAGTTCGTCTCCATCGTCGAGGAAGCGATCCACGCGCTGCCGCCCGGCTTTACGCTGGTGCTCGAAATCACCGAGCGCATCCTGCTCGAGAAGAACGCGCGAACCACCGAGATCTTCCAGGCGCTGCGGTCGAAGGGCGCGAAGTTCGCGATCGACGATTTCGGCACCCATCACAGCAATCTCGACATGCTGTCGCGCTTTCCGTTCGACTACGTGAAGATCGATCGCCAGTTCGTCGCGCAACTGAACGACGGCGGCGCGGGGCTGATCGAGGGGATCGCGGCCGTCGCGCATCATTACGACCTGAAGATCATCGCGGAAGGCGTGGAGACAGAAGCGCAGCACCGCGCGCTGCATGCGGTCGGGATCCAGTATGCGCAGGGCTACCTGTATCAGCGGCCGCTGCGCGCGGCGCACCTGCAGCGCGACTTCGCGTGGGCGTCGGCATAGGGGCGTTGCCGCCGGCGGCTACTGCGCGCCGTACTGCCCGTCGAGGTGCACGCGGCCCTGCTCGACCCAGCCCTCGAAGTCGTCGCCGGTCTTGCCGTTCACGTACATGATGTTGTACCAGCGCCCGTGCGGCTTGTAGACGGTCACCGAATCGCCGGGGACGATGAAGGTCCGCTTCGTCATGCACTGTGCGTCAGGCGCCGAGTAGAAGTACGCGCGCCCCGCGCCGACGACCCTGCCGGACGCCGGCGGCCGGAAGTTGTCGTCCGGGCCGCTCGCGGCCGCGTTGAGCTGCCCGCAATCCACCGCGCTTTTTGCCTGCGCGCCGTTCGCCGCCAGGCTCGCGCCGAGCACCAGCATCGCGATGCCCATGCGCATCGTCATTTTCATCTGCATGATCCGTTCTTTACGTCGTCGTGGTTTTTCATTCTGCCGGCTCGCGACCGGCACGCGCTCAATCGTGCGCGACCGTTGCGGGCTCGACGCCGGCCACAGCCGGACGATGGCCGAGCCGCGCGGAAATCGCCTGCCCGGCTTCCGTCAGCAGTGCGACGTAATGCGCCTTCGTGTCCGCACCGCAACGCATCGTCGGAAACGACAGCGACAGCCCCGCGATCACGCGATCGAAACGGTCGAACACGGGCACCGCGAGACACAGCAGGCCGTCTTCCTGCTCTTCGTTGTCCTCGCCGTAGCCCTGCTGCTGCACGCGCGGCAGGATGCTCATCACCGCATCCGCCGACGCCAGCGTCTTCGCGGTCGACTTCCGGAACTCGACGCCCGCCAGCACCGCACGCGCCTCGCCGGGCGACATCCACGCGAGCAGCACCTTGCCGATCGCCGTGCTGTAGAGCGGATTGCGCCGGCCGATCCGCGACTGCATGCGCAGCCCGTAGTCGGCGTCGATCTTGTGGATGTAGATGATCGCGTCCTCGTCGAACGCGCCGAGATGCACGGCTTCGCGCGTCAGTTGCCCGATGCGGCGCATCTCGAGATCGGCCTCGCGCACGAGGTCCACGCTCTCCAGCGCCTTGCTGCCGAGTTCGAACAGACGGATCGTCAACCGGTAGCGGTCGGTCTCGCCTTCCTGCGCGACATAGCCGAGCGCCTTGAGCGTCTGCAGGAAGCGATGCACGGTCGTCTTCGACATGCCGAGCTGATGCGACAGTTCGCTGATGCCGATTTCGCGGCGATCGCCGAGCGCCGCGAGGATCGTGAAGACCTTGCCGACGGCCGCGACCGAATCGGCCTTCTCCGCGCCGCCTGCCGACGACGCGTCGGCCTCCGGCTGGCCGGCCCCCGGATGGCCGGCCCCCGGACGGCCGGCCCCTGCCTCCGGGTTCGCCTGATCGCGCTTGCGCTGCCTGGGCGTTGCTGTCATGTCCGTGAATCCGTAAGTGCGAATCGGGAGAGCATAACGCGTCCGCCGTGCGGCGCGCTCAGCGCGCGAGCCACCCGCCGTCGACGGCGAGCGTGTGACCGTGCACGTAGTCCGACGCACGCGACGCAAGAAACACGGCCGCGCCCGCGAGATCGTCGGGCACGCCCCAGCGGCCGGCCGGAATGCGGCCGAGGATTTCGTCGCTGCGCCGGCTGTCCTCGCGCAGCTGTGCGGTATTGTCGGTTTCCATGTAGCCGGGCGCGATCGCGTTCACGTTGATCCCGCGCGCGGCCCATTCGTTCGCGAGCAGGCGCGTGAGGCCCAGCACGCCGCTCTTCGACGCCGTGTACGACGGCACGCGGATGCCGCCCTGGAACGACAGCATCGACGCGACGTTCACGATCTTGCCGCCGCGCCCCTGCCGCACCATCTGCCGCGCGACGGCCTGCGACAGGAAGAACACGCTTTTCAGGTTCACGTCGATCACGGCGTCCCAGTCGGCTTCGGTGAATTCGAGTGCATCGCAACGGCGGATCATGCCCGCGTTGTTGACGAGGATGTCGACATGACCGAACGCATCGACCGCACCGCCGACGATCCGCTCGACCGGTTCGAGCGTCGACAAATCGGCGCGCACGTCGACGAAACGCCGACCAGCCGCTGCGACACGCGCCGATGTCTCGGCAGGCGCCGAACGGTTCGCGCCGACGATGTCGCACCCGGCCGACGCGAGCGCGACGGCCATCGCCGCGCCGAGCCCCGTGTTGCAGCCGGTGACGATCGCGACCTTGCCGGTCAGGTCGAACAGGCCGGCGAGCGCGCTGCGCGCGTCGGGGGAAGGAAGATCGGGCGTATCGCGTTTCATGGTGTCAGCGCAGGTCGGCAACCGCGAGGTGATCCATGTCCTTGAACACCTGGTTCTCGCCGGCCATCCCCCAGATGAACGTGTACGCCTGCGTGCCGACGCCCGAATGGATCGACCAGCTCGGCGAGATCACCGCCTGCTCGTTGTGCACGACGACGTGGCGCGTTTCCTGCGGCTCGCCGAGCATGTGGAACACGGCCGCGTCGTCGGCGAGGTTGAAGTAGAAATACACCTCCATCCGGCGCTCGTGCGTATGGCACGGCATCGTGTTCCACAGGCTGCCGGGCTCGAGTTTCGTCATCCCCATCGACAACTGGCAGGTGGGCAGCACGTCGGGCACGATGAACTTGTAGATCGTGCGGCGATTGCTCGTGGCCGCATCGCCGAGCGTTTCGGGCGACGCCTGCGCGAGCGTGATGGTGCGCGTCGGATAGGCCGTGTGCGCGGGCGCGCAGTTCAGGTAGAACTTCGCGGGATGCACGCGATCGTCGCTGCCGAACACGACACCCTGCCCGCCTTGCCCGATGTAGATCGCCTCCTCGGTGCCGACCGCGTGACGCTGCCCGCAGACCTCGACCCAGCCGGGCCCGCCGATATTGATCGCGCCCAGTTCGCGCCGCTCCAGCAGATGGCTCACGCCCATCGCCGCGCCGAGCGACGCAGGCACCTCGACCGGCCGCGTGGCCGGCCACGCGCCGCCGACGACGATCCGGTCGATATGGCTGTAGGTGAGCGACAGCGCGTCCGGCGCGAACACGTTCTCCACCAGGAAATGCCGGCGCAGGCCGGCCGTATCGAGCGTCTTCGCGTGTTCGCTGTGTATGCCCTGCCGCACTTCCATGCCGGTTCTCCGTGAGGAATGAATAGGCCGCCGGCCCCCGTTTCGACGGCGGTCATACGATGAATTGAAGCACAGATTCCACAAATACGGAACGCCGATCCGAAATTTGAGTACCGTGCTATCGGCGCATATTTCCGATAATTATCATAGATTTATGCCGATGCGGGTATACGACTATCCATCCAAATAACAAAAACGGACCGTCGTTCCGAATCATGTTCTATAGTCAGTCAGCAGACATCATTCGACAACGGGACGCATCGACGTCCACGGAGGAGACGTGAAGCTGAAACAGGCTATCGACCGCATTCCGGGCGGGCTCATGCTGGTCCCGATGCTGCTCGGCGCGTGCGTGCATACGTTCGCGCCGAACGCCGGGAAGTATTTCGGCTCGTTCACCAACGGCCTGATCGCGGGCACGGTGCCGATCCTCGCCGTCTGGTTCTTCTGCATGGGCGCGACGATCAACCTGCGCGCGACCGGTGTCGTGCTGCGCAAATCGGGCACGCTGCTCGCGACGAAGATCGTGGTCGCGTGGCTCGCGACCGTGATCGCCGCGCAGTTCATCCCCGACGACGGCATCCGCACGGGCCTCTTCGCGGGCCTGTCGCTGCTCGCGATCACGACGTCGATGGACATGACCAACGGCGGCCTCTATGCGGCCGTCATGCAGCAGTACGGCAGCAAGGAAGAAGCCGGCGCGTTCGTGCTGATGTCGGTCGAATCGGGGCCGCTCGTCAGCATGCTGATCCTCGGCGCGGCCGGTGTCGCCGTGTTCGAGACGCGGCTCTTCGTCGGCGCGGTGCTGCCGTTCCTGATCGGCTTCACGCTCGGCAACCTCGATGAAGATTTGCGCGAGCTGTTCGGACGCTGCGTGCATCCGCTGATCCCGTTCTTCGGCTTCGCGCTCGGCAACGGCATCGATCTGAACGTGATCGCGAAGAGCGGGCTGCCGGGCATTGCGCTCGGGCTCGCGGTAATCGTCGTGACGGGTGTGCCGCTGATTCTGGCGGACAAGTGGCTTGGCGGCGGCAACGGCACTGCCGGGCTTGCCGCGTCGTCGACGGCCGGCGCCGCGGTCGCGAACCCGGCGATCATCGGCGAGATGATTCCGAAGTTCAAGCCGATGGTGCCGGCCGCGACGGCGATCGTCGCGACGGCTTGCCTCGTGACGGCGATTCTCGTGCCGATTTTGACGGCGATGTGGGCGAAGCGGGCGGCTAGATTGTCAGGAGTGCCGGTGAGGGTCGCGGAAAGGGCCACGCGTGGTGGGGCGATCGAGCATGAGGGGCATGTTTGAGGGGGCCGGGATCTGCAGTCTTCCGGGGATCCGCCGGCGTGCCGTACGCCGGCGAATCGCCTCCATCCGCCTTTGGCTTCTACGACGACGACATTCCCCGAGACGTTTCGACGGTGTCGCGGCCCACGGGAGCGTAGAACACGCGGAACCACACCCAGTAGGCCACAAAGGCTCCGCCGAGAACAACGCTCGCCAGTGTTTGCTCCTCTCCGGTCGCACTCTCACGAATCCGGACCTTGATGCGCATCTGCCGCGCCGCACTTCAGTCGAAAGTACGCACAACGGCCGACGCCTTGGTCGCTATCAGCCAGCGGCCCTCCACCTTGTGCATGACGAAGTGATCGTTGAACAGCCTGTTGCCGATCCGCACCCGCACCGTCGCCGTTGAAAGGCCGTCCGAGACATTCTCCATCGAGAGGATCGCCTCGTCCCTTGGCGCGCCGGTCGATCGAGGGCTCGGCCTTCCGTTGATGAGCGCCGCATACTCCTGCGACGACAGGGTGCGCAACCGGCCTTCATCCAGCCACTGAATCAGGCAGCTCGGGTGAAAGACCGTGTTGAAGTCGCGGCTCTTCGGCTCATAAGCCAAATTGAAGTAGTCGTCGATCAACGCGACGACGGCCTGGGTCTGGGTCATGGCTGGCTTTCCTCGGTAGTGAACGGCTCGTATAGTGAGCGATCGTCCCCGCCATCGGCTACGGCGACCCGGTTATCGCTGCCATTACAGGAACACATGGATCATGGAAGACCTCGATGGAGGACTGGTCAGCGGCTTGCTTGTCCTGGCAGCGCTGGCCGAATCGGGCAGCTTCGGTCGTGCCGCCGCTCGCCTGGGCAAGACTCAGCCTGCAGTCAGTCGCGCCATCCAGCGACTGGAGGACCGCCTGCGCGCGAAGCTCGTGCATCGCACCAGCCGCCACGTCGAAGTGACGGACGCGGGCCATGAGCTGTTATCGAAGGTGCTGCCGCTACTCCAGGGCATCGAAGCGGCGACCGTCGATGCCTCCGGCCAGACCTCGGTCGTCAACGGAACGCTCCGTGTGGCGTGCGATGCCGTGTTCGCCCGCCTCGTGCTGGCGCCGGAGCTGGCCCAGTTCATGAAGGATCACCCCGCGCTTCACCTGAAGCTGGAGACCCGGAACGACCTCTCGGACCTGGTCAGCGACGGATTCGATCTCGCCATCCGGTTTGGACCGCCATCCATTTCAACCTTGGTCTGTCGCAGGCTCTACAGTCCGCGGGTGCTGACCGTGGCCGCGCCGTCCTATCTGGACCAGCGCGGCCGGCCGGGGTCGCCGCAGGATCTGGTCGATGATGACCATGAATGCATCCTGGCCATCGATCCGGCTACCGGCAGGCCTTTCGACTGGGAGTTCTGGCGGGACGACGAAAAAGTGAAAGTGGCCGTAAAAGGCAACCTGACCGTCACGGATGCGGGAACCAAAATCGGCGCCTGCCTTGCAGGCTTCGGGATCACTCAGGTGATCGACCTCGGCATCGACACGCACCTGCGTGCGGGCACGCTGGAGCCGATTCTGACGGACTGGCGCGACGAGACGTTCCCGCTCTATGTCTACTATCCCAGTCGAAACCACGTTCCGGCCAAGGTAAGAGCGTTCATCGACTTCGTCGTCGGCATGATGCCCAGGCTGCAGTCGAAGGGCTATGGCGCCAGCCAGCGGCCGCCATCCGCCGAGCTCGAAACGCTGCGTCGCGAGTAGCCTTCTTCTTGCCGTCGCACGCCTGCCGCCGACCGCTTTGAGCAACCGCGACACCAGTCGGCACGCACAGGATCGCGCATCGCCCGACGGCTTCCTGCCACCTGTTGCCACGCGCACCCCGTCGGCACGACCGCCATTCAAGCGCTAAAATCCGCCGCCTGAGCATCCACGACGAGCAAGCGTTTTGACGGCGTTCGAGCAGGGCTTCATCCTTACCCGCCACTGGCGGGACACCGCATCCGGCATCGAGATCGAGTTCTGGCTGGCAACCGAACACGGTCCGCGCCGCGTGCGCTTGCGCCCGCAGGAAGCCGTCGCGTTCATCCCCGCCGAACAGCAGGCGCTCGCCGAACGCACGCTGGCCGGCGAGCACGACGCCGAGTTGCGCCCGCTCGCGCTGCGCGACTTCCGGCAGCGCCCCGTCGTCGGCCTCTATTGCAAGCGCTATCGCCACCTGTCCGGGCTCCAGAAGCGGCTCGCCGCGGCCGGTGTCGACGTCTACGAAGCCGACGTGCAGCCGCCCGACCGCTACGCGATGGAGCGCTTCATCACGGCCTCCGTGCAGTTTCGCGGCCAGCCCGGCCGCGGCGGCACGCTGAGCGGCGGCGAGCTGAAACCCGCCAACGACTACCGCCCGACGCTGCGCTGCGTGTCGCTCGACATCGAAACCAGCGTCCACGGCGAGCTGTATTCGATCGCGCTCGAAGGCTGCGGGCAACGGCAGGTCTACATGCTCGGCCCGCCGAACGGCGACGCAAGCGGCGCTGCAGCCACGCTGGACTTCAACCTCGACTACTGCGACAGCCGGCCCGCGATGCTCACGCGGCTCAACGACTGGTTCGACGCACACGATCCCGACGCGGTGATCGGCTGGAACCTCGTGCAGTTCGACCTGCGCATCCTGCATGCCCATTCCGAGCAATACGGCATCCCGCTCAAGCTCGGCCGGGGCGGCAGCGTGCTCGACTGGCGCGCGCACGGGCAGCAGCCCGACCACTTCTTCGCGGGCGCGGCCGGCCGGCTGATCCTCGACGGCATCGACATGCTGAAATCCGCGACGTGGACCTTCCCGTCGTTCAGCCTCGAATACGTGTCGCAGTCGCTGCTCGGCGAAGGCAAGTCGATCGACAACCCGTACCAGCGGATGGACGAGATCCAGCGCCGCTTCGATCACGACAAGCCCGCGCTCGCGCGCTACAACCTGAAGGACTGCGAGCTCGTCACGCGCATCTTCGGCAAGGCCGACCTGCTGTCCTTCGCGCTCGAACGCGCGAGCGTCACGGGCCTCGCGGCCGATCGCACCGGCGGCTCGGTTGCGGCGTTCACGCACCTGTACCTGCCGCGCATGCACCGGCTCGGCTATGTCGCGCCGAACCTCGGCGACGTGACGGGACAGAACAGCCCCGGCGGCTTCGTGATGGATTCCCGCCCCGGCCTGTACGACTCGGTGCTCGTGTTCGACTACAAGAGCCTCTACCCGTCGATCATCCGCACGTTCCTGATCGATCCGGTCGGCCTGATCGAAGGGCTCGCGAACCCCGGCGACGATGCATCGGTGCCCGGTTTTCTCGGCGCGCGCTTCTCGCGAACCGCGCACTGCTTGCCCGATATCGTGCGCCGCGTGTGGGAAGGCCGCGACGACGCGAAGCGGCAGCGCAATGCGCCGCTGTCGCAGGCGCTGAAGATCATCATGAATTCGTTCTACGGCGTGCTCGGCTCGACGGGCTGCCGCTTCTTCGACCCGCGCCTCGCGTCGTCGATCACGATGCGCGGCCACGAGATCATGCACCGCACGCGCGAGCTGATCGAAGCTCAGGGTTACGAAGTGATTTACGGCGATACCGATTCGACGTTCGTGTGGCTCGGCCGCACGCATGACGACGACGAAGCCGGCGCGAAGGGCCGCGCGCTCGTCGAGCACGTGAACCGCTGGTGGCACGCGCACCTGCGCGACCACTTCGGGCTCGAGAGCGCGCTGGAACTGCAATACGAGCGGCATTACCGCCGCTTCCTGATGCCGACCGTGCGCGGCGCGGAAGAGGGCAGCAAGAAGCGCTACGCGGGCCTCGCGGCCGCGGCCGGCGGCGGCGAGGATCTCGTCTTCAAGGGGCTCGAAACGGTGCGCACCGACTGGACGCCGCTCGCGCAGCAGTTCCAGCGCGAGCTGTACCGGCGCGTGTTCCGGCGCGAGCCGTACCAGGACTTCATCCGCGACTACGTGCAGCGCACGCTGTCCGGCGAATTCGACGACCAGCTCGTCTACCGCAAGCGCGTGCGCCGGCCGCTGCGCGAATACGAACGCAACGTGCCGCCGCACGTGCGTGCGGCGCGGATCGCCGACGAGTTCAACCTCGCGCAGGGGCGGCCGCTGCAGTATCAGCGCGGCGGCTGGATCAGCTACGTGATGACGACGGCCGGCCCCGAGCCGCTCGAAACGATGCGCTCGCCGATCGACTATGCGTTCTATCTGAGCCGCCAGCTGCAGCCGGTCGCCGATGCGATCCTGCCGTTCCTGCGGGACGATTTCGAACGCGTGATCTCCGGGCAGGGCCAGTTGTTCGGCGACTGACGCAACGGCGCCGCCCGGCCCACTCTTGCTCGTTCTGTAACACAGCTGGCACGGATTCCGCATTTATCCGGGCGGTCCGGGTTCCTAAACTTGTGTCGTCGGTTCAGCCAGCCAAACGCGCGCCGGACCGTAACGAAACCGTCTGAGGAAACCGTGAAATCCGTCATCGTCACCATCGCCACCGTCGCCGCTACCGCCACCGTTCTCCTCGCCGCACCGTCCGCGTCGTACGCACAGGCGTCGCACTCGACGCTCACGCGCGCCCAGGTGCGCCAGGAACTGCTCGATCTCGAATCGGTCGGCTACGTGCCGATCGCCGCCGACGGCGACAACTATCCCGGTGACATCGTTGCCGCGCAGGAGCGGCTGGCGGCCAAGCGCCTCGCCGAACGCAAGACCGCCGAAGCGGCCTACGGGTCGAACGGCGCGCCGGGCGCGGAGTCCGGCTTGCCGGCCGTTGCGACGGTGAAGCCGTAACGCGCCGCCGGTCGCTGCGGAGGATAGCGCCCTTCCGTGCCGCCCCGCAGCCCATCCGGCTAAAATACCGGCCTGCTGCGCCTCCCGCCGCGGCCGGAGGACATTCATCATGACCGCACATCGCGGTGCCGCGGTCGTCATCGCACCCGGCCACGAGACAGCCAGCCTGTCGAAAGCCCAGAACACGTTCAATACGCTCGTCAAGCAGATCGAAAAGCGACGCGAGCGGCTCGGCGCGTGGGACGCCGTGATGCCGGCCTTCCAGGCAAAATTCGTCGACGGGCTGCTGCCGCTCGAACAGGCGTCGACGGCGTTGCGGATTCGCTTGCTCAATCTGCTCGACGACGCGTTCCTGCAGAAGGGCTTGAGCAAGGCCGAGCAGCGCACGCTGTCCGGGCTGATCGCCAGCATGGCTCGCGACTTGCTCGACGTCAGCGCCGACGCGGCGTTGAAAATCATCTACAACCGGCACGCCGCCTCCGGCGACGACGACCCCGCAGCGGCCGATCGCGCACCGACGAAACAGAAGCCGGAACCGACGCCCGCCGCTGAACCGGCAGACGATCTCGACGCGCTGTCGCCCGACGAACTCGCCGAGCGCATGCAAGCGGAACTCGACGAACAGTTCGAGCGCGACATGGCCGCTCATGAAGCCCGCGAAGCGCAGCGCGCCAAACGCAAGAAAGCGCCCCGGCAATCGGCCGCAGCCGCCCAGCGCGAAGCCGAGCAGGCCGAATCGAGCAAGTCGATCCGCGAGGTCTATCGCAAGCTCGCGAGCGCGCTGCACCCCGATCGCGAAACCGATCCGCAGGAGCAGGAGCGCAAGACCGTGCTGATGCAGCGGGTCAATCACGCGTATGCGAAAGGCAATCTGCTGCAGTTGCTGGAATTGCAGCTGGAGATCGAACAGATCGACCGGCGCGCGATCGACGGCCTGAGCGAAGCACGGCTGACGCGCTACAACGGCATCCTGGAGGAGCAGCTCCGCGAGCTGGATCAGGAGATCCAGCACGTCGAGACCGGCTTCCGGCGGACTTACGGGATCGCGTCGACGGTCAAGGTGGCGCCCGATACCGTGATGCGCATGCTCACGCGCGACATCGCCGGCATGCAGCGCAGCAACCACGACCTGACCGTGGCACTGCGCGAATTCGACGATCCGGAAAAGGTCCGGGACTGGCTGAAGGACATGAAGCGCCGTCCGGCTTCGTCCCGCTTCGACGACGGTTCTTTCTAGGCGCGCATCGCCCCGGCAGGAACGGCGGCGTACCGCGCCGCCGCCCGCTCGCCCAGGCGCAACACCTTATGCACGATGCCCCGAGATCGGCCCGGCTTCGCCGGTCAGGTTGAACACGCTGTCGATCCACGCAAGAAACGTCGAGAACGTGAAGTCCGACCACTGCTGCGTGCGGAACGCCTTCATCACCGGCGTATCGGCCGGGTCCTGCTGGTTCAGCAGGTTGTCGACGAACGTGCCGATGTCGGCGTCGGTGCCGTTCTCGTGAATCCCCGACCCGGTGAAGCTGACCGCCGTCACCTGGTGGTTGTCGATGAAGTCGTTACGTGCCCACGGCATGAAGTAGCCGAAGTTCGGCAGCGGGTTCAGCGTCTGCTTCAGCCCGTCCAGCTCCGTCGCGAACATCGCGAGCGACAACGCATCCTTCGTCGCATCGTCGGGCGCCGCCATCACGGCCGGCACGAACGCGCGGTAGTGATACGCGGCGATGATCTTGTCGCGCTGGTAGCTGGAAAAGCCGAAGCGGTCATGCGGAAAGGTCGCCGACAGCGCCGCGTACGCGCTCCCCATGTTGCCCGGATCGAACCGGCTGGTCAGCCGGCTGTTCACGGTGATCATCCCGTCGGGGCCCGTCATCCCCCACTCGGTGCGCACCCTGTCGTACAACCCGACCGACGGATGCGCGGCCGCATCGGCATCGAACGGCGTGTTGAACACGGTGCCGGCATCGTCGAGCAGCGAGCTATGCGCCTGCGGCTGCAGCGTGTTGCGCAGCGTCGCGTAGTTCGCGAGCGTGCCGTAGCCGCCCGCGCTCATCCCGTACACGAGCAGCCGGTTCGGCTTGCCGAAGCCGTGCGACGTCAGCCACTGCGCGACGGCCTGGATGTTCTTCAGCCCGCTGTAGTGCTGGAGACGCCAGTCGCCGGTCGGCGACGTGTAGTTGCGCACCGCGCTGCCCATGTGGATATCTCCGGTGCAATAGGGCACGAAAACCTGTGTCCATTGCTGCGTCTCGACCTTCGGTTCGCCGACGAGAATGTGCGCGAGATCCATCCGCGTGAGCAGCGGCGACAGGAACGAAGACAGCAGCGCCTCGTTCGCGGTGCCGTTCATGTAGTTGTGCGGGATGCCGTCCGGATTGAAGCCGCCGAGGCCGGCCTCGGCGCCGGTCGACGTCTGCGTGCAGGTGCCGTAGTTCCAGCACGCGCCGCCCGGCTCCATCATGTACAGCAGGTTGTCCGACTGCGCGCGATTGACGTAGAAGCGCATCGGTGTGCCGTTGCCGCACGACGCGCCGCTGCTCTCCGGCAACGTCACTTCGTACCACGAATAATAGGGAATCGACGGATCCGGCATCGTCGTATCGGCCGCGTGGCCGTTCAGTGCCGCGCAACCGAGCAACGTCGCGACGGCGACGCGCAGCAGGCATCGTGCTGTGGACATCTCCCCTCCTGGTCAATGGACATGACGCGGCCGCCGGGCATCGGCCCGGCGTCGCGGATTCGGCGCTCAGTGCACGCCGGACGGTGACGCGCCGTCGAACAGCTGGACACGCAGCGCCTGCAGGCGCTGCGCGATGACGGTCTGTTGCTGGTCGGGATCGGGAACGCTCGCCTGAACCTGCCGGACCACGTCGCGGCTTTGCCGTTCGTACGCGAGATAGCGCGGATCCTGCGCTGGTGACGGCCCGACCGTCTGCTGCGCATACGCATCCCATTGCGCGCGCATCGACCGGATCGCCGCGCTGCGTGTCGCGGGATCGGCCTCGGTATCGGTCAGCAGCGCCGCGCTGAGCGCTTCGGCCTGCACGGGCACGATCTCGTTACGGGCGACATGGTCGGGCAGTTCGTCGAGAATCCGGCGCGCGAGCACGGAGCGCTCGGCCTGCGGCAGGCTGTTGCGGCGATCGCCATAAGCGGCGACCTCGTCGCGGAAGCGCGCGAACGCGACGATGCGCTTCACTTCGGCATCCGCATCGGGGCGCCCCGCGAGGCTGCGGCGCAGCGCATCGACGTCGAGCCGTCGCGCTTCCGGGCCGGGCGTCGCGGCGCCGGTGCCGAACGCATCGGCCGCGACGGGCTGCGTGCTCGCTGCTGCGGCCGGTGTGCCGGATGACGCAGCTTCGGCCGGCGTCGCCGCTTCGTACCGCCAGATCGCGACAGCCACGCCGATCGCCACGATCGCGCCTGTGCGCCGCCAGAGTGCCCTGTTCTTCTTCATGTCGCCTCCTCGTCACGTCATGCCGTTCTTCGCCGGTGCATCCGCGAGTAGGTTCTAGGTCGAATCCGGCATGCAGTCAAAAGCGGCACTAGAACGCAGGCACTAAACCTGCTCGCGCCGGCCAGGCCCGGCACGACGTTTGAAACGCATTTCGTTGCCGCCTCGGCAAACGCGAGCGTTGGCGCGCCTTGCCCGCCCGGCGGAGGTTCGGGCCCACATGCGCGATGCGCGTCGCGACACCAAGCAAGGCGCGGTCCAGCCGCGCGACGCGCAGCGGTGCGCCGCCGACGTGGCCGATACGGATGGCCGGATCGGACCCGTCTAACGACCCGCTCAGCGCTTGGTCACCATTTTGGCCAGCCCTATGCTGATTTCCGACACGCGCCGAACGGTCGGCGCGACGCACAACCGACCCAGCCGAGCCCGTTCCATGAGCCGTGCAGACCTCCCGCTTCGCCCCCCTGCCGCCGTCCGCGACTACCGCTATTACCGCGACGCGCTCGCGGGCCGCCGGCTCCCCGCCGCGTTCGTCGATCTCGATTGCCTCGACGCGAATCTCGCCGACCTGAAGCGCCGCGCGCGCGGGATGCCGATCCGGCTCGCGACGAAATCGGTGCGCTCGCGCGAACTGATCGGCGCGGCGCTGGCCGCCGGCCCGTTCATGCAGGGGCTGCTGTGCTACTCGGCCGGGGAAGCCGCATGGCTCGCGGCAGGCGGGTTCGACGACATCGTCGTCGCGTATCCGACCGTCGAGCCGGACGATCTGCGCGCGGTCGCCGCGCAACTCAGGCAGGGCCGCTCGATCACGCTGATGGTCGACGACGGCGCACAGGTCGACGCGATCGACCGCATCGCCCACGAGGAACGCGTGACGATCCCGCTCGCGATCGATCTCGACATGTCGTCGGCGTATCCGGGCCTGTACTTCGGCATGTACCGCTCGCCGGTGCGCGACGCGGCCGGCGCCCTCGCACTCGCGAACCGCATCCGCGAGCGGCGGCACGTGCGGCTCGACGGGTTGATGGGCTACGAAGGACAGATCGCCGGCGTGGCCGACACCGAACCGGGCGGCGGCGCACGCAACGCGCTGGTGCGCCACCTGAAGCGCCGCTCGGCGCGCGAGATCAATGCGCGCCGCCAGGCCGCCGTGCAATCGCTCGTCGACGCCGGCCACACGCTGCGCTTCGTGAACGGCGGCGGCACCGGCAGCTTCGAGAGCACGCTCGGCGACGCGTCGGTCACCGAACTCGCAGCCGGTTCCGGCCTCTATGCGCCGGCGCTGTTCGACCACTACGCGGCATTCCATGCACAGCCGGCCGCCGGCTTCGCGCTGCCGGTCGTGCGGATGCCGCAGCCGGGCATCGTGACCTGCTTGGGCGGCGGCTACGTCGCGTCGGGCCCGGCAGGCAAGAGCCGCCTGCCGCGCCCGTGGCTGCCGGCCGGCTGCACGCTGATCGCCAACGAAGGCGCGGGCGAAGTGCAGACGCCCGTGCGTGTGCCGCACGGATTCGCGCCAGCCGTCGGCGATCCGATCCTGTTCCGCCACGCGAAAGCCGGCGAGCTGTGCGAGCGCTTCAACACGCTGCTGCTGATCCGCGGCGGCCGCGTGGTCGGCGAGGCGCCGACCTATCGCGGCGAAGGCAAGAGCTTTTTCTGACGGGCCACGTGCTCCTCATTCAACCCGCACAAACCCAAACATTCAAACGAGACCCAGGGAGACAACACCATGTGGCGCAATTGGTCGGGATATGTCTGCAGTCCTGATGCAACCGTGTCGACGCCCGCATCGCGCACCGCGCTCGCCGCCGTGCTGCGCGACGCGGCCGCGTCAGGCGCAACCGTGCGCGCGGCGGGCGCCGGTCATTCGTTCTCGCCGCTCGTGCAGACCGACGACGTGATCCTGTCGCTCGACGCGATGCAGGGCGTGATCGACGTCGATCGCGACCAGCGCGTCGCACGCGTGCATGCCGGCACGCGACTGTGGGCGCTGGGCCCCGCACTCGCCAGGCACGGCCTCGCGATGGAGAACCTCGGCGACATCAACGTGCAGTCAATCGCCGGCGCGACCAGCACCGGCACGCACGGCACCGGCATCACGCTCGGCAACCTGTCGACGCAGATCGACAGCCTGACCTTCCTGTGTGCGGACGGCAGCGAGATCCGCGCGACGGCCGACACGCATCCCGAACTGTTCGCGGGCGGCCGGATCGGGCTCGGCGCGCTCGGCGTGCTGACCGAGATCGGCCTGCGCCTCGTGCCCGCATTCAACCTGCGCCTCGAACGCGGCGGCATGCAGCTCGACGACTGCCTCGCGCAGGCGGACACGCTGATCGCGAAGCACCGCTCGTTCGAGTTCTACTGGTTCCCGCATACCGATACCGTGCTGACGAAGGCGTGGGACATGACCGACGCGCCGGCCGATGCCGTGCACTGGGCGAGCCGCGCATCGGAATCGTTCCTCGAGAACACCGTGTTCGGCGCGCTGTGCGGGCTCGGCCGGCGCGTGCCGTCGCTGTGCCCGGCGCTGAGCCGGCTGTGCGCGTCGACCGTATCGGCCGGCCGGCATGTCGATGCGAGCTACGCGATGCTGTCGACGGTGCGGCGCGTCCGCTTCAACGAGACGGAATGGTCGGTGCCGGCCGAACGCGGCGCCGACGCACTGCGCGAAATCCGCGACTTCATCGCGCGCCGCAGCTTCCCGCTGATGTTCCCGATCGAATACCGCTGGGTGCGCGGCGACGACATCTGGCTGAGCCCCGACTACGGGCGCGACAGCGTGCGCATCTCGGCGCACCAGTATCGCGGGATGCCGTTCGACGCGTACTTCTCGGGCGTGCAGGCGATCTGCCGCAACCACGGCGGGCGGCCGCACTGGGGCAAGGTGCATGCGCTGCGCGCGGCCGAACTCGCCGCGTGCTACCCGCACTGGGACGACTTCCTCGCGCTGCGCGAGCGGATGGACCCGCACGGCCGCTTCCTGACGCCGTACCTGCGCACGCTGTTCGGGCTGCAACCGAACGCATTCGCCTCCGCGCCGGCTTCGACAGCCCGCCGAGGGACACACCCGATGCACGAAACGGCCGGCGTCGCGCAAGATCGGCCGCGTTCCAGCCAGGAGACTTCATGACCACCGCCACGCTGCACTCCGCCGCGCAGTCGCGCCCCGATCCGTCGACGGGCGCCGTCGTGCGCCTCGCGCTCGCCTTCGCGGCGGCCACCAACGGCCTGATCCTGTCGCCGTTCCTCGTCGCGGCCGTGATGATGCGCTTCCGGCTCGACGAAGGCACGGCCACCGCGCTCGTCAGCGCCGAGATCCTCGGCATCGCGATCAGTTGCGCACTGCTGTCGCACCGGATCGCGCGCGCCGCGCGGCCGTTCACGCTGGCCGGCCTCGTCGGCGCGATCGTCGGGCAGGCGCTCAGCGCGATCGCGCCCGGCGTCGTGTCGGCCGCCGCCGCACGCGGGATGACGGGGCTGTTCGAAGGCATGCTGTTCGTCGTCGTCGCATCGGGCGTGTCGCAGCGCGCGTCGACCGACCGCCTGTGGGGGCAGATCAACCTGCTCGCGGGCGGCATCAACGGCGGCATCCTCGTGCTGATCTCGGCACTGCCTGCCGCGTGGCTCGGCCGCTGGGTGTTCGCGCTGCTGGCGGCAGTCGTCGCGGTGCTGGCGCCCGCGATCCGCGGTATCGACGCATTCGCGAGCGCGCAATCGCAAGCCCGCGCGCGCGGCCACGCGCTGCCGTGGCGGCCGGTGATCGCGATCTGGATCGTGACCGCGCTCGTCTATGGCGTGCAGGCGTCGCAGTGGGCCATCGCGGGTTTCGTCGGCGAGCGCGCCGGGCTGTCGCCGACGACGATCGGCGTGCTGCTGTCGGTGTCGTCGCTGCTCGGCTTCGTCGGCGCGGCGATTCCGTCGCATCCGGCCAGCCACAAGCATCGCCTCGTGCTGATCTGGGCCGCGCAGCTCGCGATGATCGGGTCGATCGAATGGTTCTTCGGTGCGCGCAGCGGCAGCACGTACTTCCTGAGCCAGTTCGTGCTGAACAGCGCGTTCTTCGTGATCGTGCCGTTTCTCACCGGGATGCTGTCGGACGTCGACCCGGACGGCTCGCTGGTCGCGCGCACGCTCGTCGTCACGTTCTTCGCGGCCGGCATCGGCACCGCGCTGTCCGGCGCGCTGCTCGGCCGCTTCGGCGGCCAGCACGTCGCGCACGTCCTGTGCGTGGCCGTGCTGGCCGCCGCGCCGTGCGTGCGGCTCGCGCTGCGCCGTGCCGAACCCGGCGTCGCGGTCCGCGCGTCACCCTGACCGCACTGCGCAACGGCGTGGCCGCGACGCACCACGAGATTGGCCGCCGCGGCCGTGGCCCGCGCAAATTTGGCTTTCTACAGTCGCTTCCGGCAGTGCAACGCTGCCGCCCCCCTGACCGATGCGGAGTCCATAAGAATGAATCGTCCCGATAGCATTCGCGCGGCATGCTGCGCGATGATGGTCCTGGCCAGTGCCGGCGCGCACGCGCAAAGCAACGTGACGCTCTACGGCGTGATCGACGCGGGCATCCGCTACGAAACGCACGGTGTGTCCTACGGCGCCGACGGCACTCCGGTGTCGACCGGCCGCAAGCTCTCGATGGCCGACGGCGGCGGCCTGACCGAAAGCTACTGGGGCCTCAAGGGGCAGGAGGATCTGGGCGGCGGGCTGTCCGCGCAGTTCAACGTGGAAAGCCACTTCGGCCCGAACGGCGGCGCGATCGTGCCGGCCGGCTCGCCGAACTTCTTCCAGGTCGCGTACGTGGGGCTCACGTCGACGTCGCTCGGTCAGCTCTCGCTCGGGCGCCAGTACAACGTGCCGTTCGAGATGGTGTCGCTGACCTACGGCTCGAACCTGTGGGCCGGCCCGCAGGATCCGTACTTCAACCTGTTCAAACCGGAGCAGACGATGCTCGCGGGTGCGCGCACCAGCAACATGATCCAGTACGGCGCACAGCTCGGCAGCCTGTACCTGCTCGCGCAGTACGCACCGGGCGGCCATGCGGGCGGCGGCGCGCTCGGCAGCCAGGCCGGCGCGGCGATCGCGTACGCGCCGGACAAGGGGCCGTTTACGGTCGGCGCGTCGTTCATGCGCAGCTGGGACGACGTCACGCACGCGAAGTTCGACATCTATGGCGGCGGCGGCTCGGTCACGCTCGGCAACGCCACCGTCAACGCCGGCTATATCGAGAACGCGCGCGACAACGACTTCACGTCGTTCGAGAACGGCCCGTTCAGCCCGACCGATCTCGCCGCGCTCGGCATCATCTCGCCCGCGCAGGTGGTCGATCCGTCGACGCCCGGCGGGTTCCGCCGCCGCAAGATGGCGCTCGCGGGGCTCACCTACCGCTTCACGCAGACCTTCACGGCGGCCGTCAACGCCTGGTGGACCACGCAGTCGGGCTACACGCCGGACTTCGACGGCCGCGCGCGCCAGTTCCAGGCGATCGCCGGCTACGCCCTGTCGAAGCGCAGCATGCTCTACGCGGAAGTCGACTACGCGATCTACCGCGGCGGGCTGATCGGCGCGCAGCTGGTCGGCGTGAACGGGCAGTCGCCGAGCACGAGCACCACGCAGCTCGGCGCGACGGTCGGCCTGCGGCACTACTTCTGACGCGGGGGCGCATGGCATGTGGGCGATAACGGCCGGGGCGGCACCCCGGCCGGGCGGGACGAGTACAATCCGTGGAAAAAAACAGGGAGCATCCATGGACGATACCGCCCGTTATACGACGGCGAATCTGCCGGTGCATTTACTGCGGTGCCTCGCGGAGACAAGCAAGGAACTGGGCATCGATCCCGTGCGGCTGTGCCTCGGGCTCGGCTTCGACGTGGCCGACCTGTCGAATCCGTCGTGCCGGATTTCGTTGCGCCAGGCCAGCACGATGATCCGGCGCGCGCTCGAGATGGCGCCGCAGCGCGCGCTCGGCCTCGAACTCGGCACGAGCGAGACGATCGCGTCGATCGGGCTGGTCGGCTATGCGATGCTGACGAGCCCCACGCTGAAGGACGCGATCACGGTCGGCCTCGAGCTGCAGCGCCACACGGGGCCGCTGATGCGCTTCGACCTCGTGTCGGACGCGCGCACGCTGTCGATCCGCGCGACCAACGTGTTTCTCGAACCGGACATCGAGGCCTTCCTCGTCGAGGAAGCGTTCAGCAGCTTCCTGAAGATCGGGCGCTCGCTCGTCGGCCCGGCGTTCCAGCCGAAGGTCATCGATCTCAGCTACCCGCCGCCTGCCTATGCGGAGCAGTACGGGCGCGTGTTCCCGTGCCCGGTGCGCTTCGAGCAGGAGCAGAACCTGCTGTCGTGCGACGCGTCGATCGGCAACCGCGCGATCGCGACGCACGATCCGCTCGCGCATCGCCAGGTGCTCGAATTCCTGCAGGACGCGCTGCCGCCCGAATCCAAAGGCACCGAGTTTCTCGAATCGATCGAACGGATCATGCGGCGCGACCTGCGGCATACGCCATCGCTCGCCGAGATCGCCGCGCAGCTGTGCATGAGCGAGCGCACGCTGCGGCGGCGGCTCGCCGACCAGGGCGTGTCGTACCAGACGGTGATCGACACGATCCGCCGCAAGCGCGCGTTCACGCTGCTGAGCAACCCCCGGCTGTCGATCGAGGACGTCGCACACGAAGTCGGATTCAGCGACGCGCACAACTTCCGGCGCGCATTCAAACGCTGGACGGGGCACGGGCCGCGCGAAGGGCAGCGCACCGCGTAGGCATCACGCCGCGCGCCTGCCATCACGTTACGCCGCGCCCGCCAGCGAGCGGTCGAGCGCGACGAGCGTCCGGTACAGCACGCGCGTGCCGTCGAGCAGTTGCTGCGGGTCGATCCACTCTTCCGGGCAATGGCTGCGGCCGCCCAGGCACGGAATGAAGATCATCCCGATCGGCCCGGTCGGCGCGACGTACACGGCATCGTGCCCCGCGCCGCTCGGCAGCCGCATGCTCGGATAGCCGAGCTGGGTGGCCGCCTGCTCGACCGCATCCATCACGAGCGGCTGGCAGTCGGTCGGCCGCGCACGGCTCACGTGCTCCGCGCGTGCACTCAGGCGCAATGCATCGAGGCGTGCGGCCGCACCGGCCAGCAGCGCCTCGGGGAAGGCATCGAGCACCGCGTCGTTGTCGCTGCGCACTTCCAGCATCAGCTCGACCTGCCCCGGCACCGCGTTCGGCACGTTCGGCGTCATCGCGATGCGCCCGATCGTCGCGACCACGTAGTGCGGGTTGCCCGACAGCGCCGACGCGCGCGCATGCGCGGCCTCGATCAGGTGCGCGGCGCCGACGAGCGCGTCGCGACGGATGTCCATCGGCGTCGTGCCCGCATGGTCGGGCTGCCCGGTCACGGTGATCAGCACGCGCCGGATGCCGACGATGTTGGTCACGACGCCGATCGGCAAGCCGCGCGTTTCGAGCACCGGCCCCTGTTCGATATGCAACTCGACGAACGCGGCCGTGCTGCCCGGCGCGCGCAGCGGTTCGCGCAGCGCGTCCGGGTTGCCGCCGATGCGGCGCAATGCTTCCGCCAGGGTTTCGCCTTCTGCGTTCGTCGCGCGCAGCATGCCTGCGTCGAGCACGCCCGCCCATGCGCGGCTGCCGACGCACGAAATGCCGTAATCGCTCGGCTCCTCGGACAGGAAGTCGATCACCTCGAACGGATGGTCGAGCACGATCCCCTGCTCGTTCAGCGTATGCGCGACCTCGATGCCCGCGAGCACGCCGATGATCCCGTCGAAGCGGCCGCCACCGACCACCGTGTCGCAGTGCGAGCCCGTCACAAGCGGCTTCGTGCGGCGGCCGCTGCCTTCGCGGCGGCCGATCAGGTTGCCGCCTGCGTCCATCGACACTGCAAGCCCGGCCTCGGCGAACTGCGCGGCGAGCCATGCGCGTGCTTCCGCGAACAGCGGCGAGAACGCGCGGCGCGTCCACGGCACGTCGGGCCGCGTGAAGCGCGCCAGTTGCTCGACGCGCGCGTTCAGGCGCACCGCGTTCAGCGGCGGGAAAGGGAAATCCGTCGGATTCATGCTGGCTCCTGTTGCGGGGCGATCGAACGGCTGCCGTGCGGCTTCAGGAAGCGGCCCGAGCCTGCTGCGTTGACGATGCGCTCGCCGTCGTACACGAGCGCGCCGCGGCAATAGGTGGCCGCGATCCGCACCGTGAATTCCATCCCTTCGAACGCGCTCCACTGCACGGCCGACAGGCTGCGCGACGGATCGAACGCATAGCGTTCCGGCATGAGGATCACGAAGTCTGCATCGGCGCCGACGTCGAGCGATCCCTTGCGGTCGTCGAGCATGAAATGCCGCGCGGGGTGAGTCGCCAGCAGTTCGGCCACGCGCGTCGGCGCGATGCCACGCTGTTCGCAGCCGGTCCAGAACGCCGGCAGCAGCGTTTCGAGCCCCGGGCCGCCCGACGCGTTGCGGAACACGTTCGGGTCACCCTTGCGTTCGAGCCCCCAGCTCACGTGATCCGATGACACGAACGTGCATTCGCCGCGCGCGATGTGCGTCCACAGCAGGTCCTGCTCCGCGCGCGGCCGGATCGGCGGATAGTGCTTGGTTTTCGCGCCGAAGCGCTTCGTATGCGTTTCGTGATCGAGCATCAGGTACTGCACGCAGGTCTCGATGCTCGCGCGGTGGCCGGCCTGCCGGAACATGTTGCACAACTCGAAGCCGCGCGACGTCGACACGTGCACCGCGTGCGCGCGGGCGCCCGTCTCCGCGCCGATCTCGTAGATCAGCGCGGTCGCGAGGTTCTCGATCAGCGGCGGATGCGCGCGCAGGAACGCGTCCCAGCCCGTGTCGCCCGCTTCGATCATCCGCGCGACGTTCTTGCGCGTCATGTCCTGCATCTGGTTGTGCACGCCGCATGCGAGGCCCGACGGCGCGATCAGCCGGAACGCGTCGTACAGCACGTCCTCCTCGACGCGCGGAAACCGGCCGGGCGTCGCCTCGAACGTCGAGAACTTGAACGCGCACACGCCGCCGTCGATCAGCCCGGCCGCCGCTTCGAGGCCGTGTTTCGCGTTGAGCGTGCCGTACAGCGCGACGTCGACGTGGCAGTCGCGCTCGGCTTCCGCGATCTTGCGGTCGAGCTGCGCGCGCGACGCGACCGGTTCCGGATCGTCGTACGGCATGTCGACCATCACCGTCACGCCACCCGCGGCGGCCGCACGCGACGCGTGACCGAGCCCCTCCTGGTTGGCCTGGCTGGCCGCATGCACCTGCCCGTCGACAACGCCAGGCAGCACCCACTGCCCGCGCGCATCGACCGTCTCGCGTGCCGCCGGCGGCACGCCCGTGCCGCGTGCGGCGATCCGCCCGCCACGGATCGCCAGCCAGCCGTCGTCGACCACCTCGCGCGCATCGACCAGCCGGCCGCGCACTACCTGCTCGAATTCGCTCATCTTCGCCTCCTGCTTTTTTGATCACGAGCAGTTTAGGCAGCGCTCTGCCAGAATGTCTCATGCCGATTTATCGTCCCCACATAACATGGAGTTAAGGCTGTGCGTCTGAACCTGCGCCAGATCGAGGTGTTTCGCGCCATCATGCTGACCGGCTCGATCAGCGGCGCCGCGAAGCTGCTGCACGTCTCGCAGCCGGCCGTCTCGCGGCTCATTTCGTATGCCGAACAACGGCTCGGCCTCGCGCTGTTCGAGCGCATCAAGGGGCGGCTCTACCCGACGCCGGAAGCGCAGCGGCTGTTCGTCGAAGTCAACGCGGTGTACCAGGGCGTGCAGCGCGTCAACGAAATCGCGGAAGACCTGATCGAGAACCGGATGGGCCACCTGCGCATCGCGTGCAGCCCCAATCTCGGCCAATCGCTGCTGCCGCGCGCAATCGCGGCGTTCTACGAGCGCTTTCCCGACGTGCGCATCATCCTGCACACGATGATCCCGAGCGTGCTGCTGCAGGCGGTGCTCACGCAGCAGGTCGAGCTCGGCATCGCGTTCCTGCAGGACACGCACCCGAACGTCGAAAGCCAGCCTCTCTATGAGAACCGGATGGTCGCGGCCGTGCCCGCATCGCACCCGTTCGCGCGCCGCAAGACGCTGGCCGTGCGCGATCTCGCGAACCAGCCGCTGATCGGCTATGGCAGCGACATTCCGCTCGGGCAACTGGTGCGGCGGCTGTTCAGCGACGAAGGGCTCGTGCCGCAGGTCAAGATCGAGGTGCAGCAGGCGCACGTCGCGTGCGCGCTCGCGCAGGCCGGCACCGGCATCGCGCTGATCGACGAACTGACGGTCGCGGGGCCGATATGGCCGCAGATCGTCGTGAAGCCGATCGTGCCGACGATCGCCGCGCCGGTCAGCGTGCTGCACCCGGTGCTCGCCCCCCTGTCGAGGCTCGCGCACGAGTTCATCGACACGCTCCATACGCTCTCCGCGAACGCATGAATTGCGGTGCCGAAACGGGCTGGAATCGTTGTCCAGCCTGCGTTTCGTCGTCGCACCGGCAGGGACGGATTCGCGCGCAGGCAGCCTGTCGCTCGAGCGTCACCGGGATTACCCTACGCTTAACATCGCGTTATGAAGTCTCCATAAAATAGCAATAACGCTCAATATTCGGCGTCCCTAGAATCGTTTGGACAGTACCGCCACACAAGGCTTTCCGGCCGGCGCGTACAGCCCTTTTCCCCTCTCAGGACAAACGACACATGGGACGCATTCTGTCTTCGAAGGACGTCGAAGCCGCCGTCAAGGGCGGTTCGGTTTTCGCATGCGGCGGCGGCGGCTGGGCCGACCACGGCCGTGAACTCGGCACGCTCGCGGTCACGATCGGCCGCCCCGAACTGGTCACCATCGACGAGTTGCCGGACGATGCGTGGATCGCCACGGCCGCCGCGATCGGCGCGCCGGGCGGCCTCACCGACTGGCAAATGCTCGGCGCCGACTACGTGAAGGCCGCACAGCTCGTGCAGGACGCGCTCGGCGAGCCGCTCGCGGGGCTCATCATCGGGCAGAACGGGATGTCGAGCACGCTGAATGCGTGGCTGCCGTCCGCGCTGCTCGGCACCAAGGTGGTCGACGCAGTGGGCGACATCCGCGCCCATCCGACCGGCGACATGGGCTCGCTCGGCCTCGCATCGAGCACCGCGCCGATGATCCAGGCGGCAGCCGGCGGCAACCGCACACAGCATGCGTACATGGAAGTGGTCGTGCGCGGCGCGACCGCAAGGGTGTCGCCGGTGCTGCGCAAGGCGGCCGACATGGCCGGCGGCTTCATCGCGAGCTGCCGCAATCCGATTCGCGCCTCGTACGTGCGCCAGCATGCGGCGCTCGGCGGCATCAGTCGCGCGCTCGCCCTCGGCGAAGCGATCATCGACGCCGAACGGCGCGGCGGCAGCGCGGTGATCGACGCGATCTGCGCGGCCACCCGCGGCGAGATCGTCGCGAGCGGCAAGGTCGAGCGCAACACGCTCGAATACACGCGCGAAGCGTTCGACGTCGGCCTCGTCCATGTCGGCAGCGGCGCGCAGCGCGCAGTCATTCATGTGATGAACGAACACATGGCGGTGGACGACGCGCACGGCGCACGGATCGCGACCTACCCCGACGTAATCACGACGCTCGATGCACAAGGCCGCCCCGTCAGCGCCGGGCAGTTGAAGGAAGGGATGGAGATCCACGTACTGCGCGTCGCGAAGGCGCACATTCCGCTGTCGTCGTCGGTGTTCGATCCGGCCGTCTATCCGCCGGTCGAAGCCGCACTCGGCATCTCGATCGCCGACTATGCGCTCGCGCGCTGAACGGAGATCACGATGACGAACCGGATGAACCGCACCTTCGAAGTCACGTCGGGCAACACGCTGCGCTGCAAGGGCTGGCGCCAGGAAGCGCTGCTGCGCCTGCTCGAGAACGTGCTCGCCGTCGGCGAGGATCCCGATCGCCTGATCGTCTATGCGGCGCTCGGCCGCGCGGCGCGCGACTGGCCGTCGCACGACGCGATCGTCAACACGCTGAAGACGATGGACGAGGACCACACGCTCGTCGTGCAGTCCGGCAAGCCCGTCGCGCTGCTGCGCACGCACGCGAGCGCGCCGCTCGTCGTGATGGCGAACTGCAACCTGATCGGCCAGTGGGCAAAGGCCGAACACTTCTACGAACTGGAGCGGCGCAACCTGATCTGCTGGGGCGGGCTCACGGCCGGCGACTGGCAGTACATCGGCTCGCAGGGCGTGATCCAGGGCACCTACGAAATCTTCTCGCGAATCGCCGAGCGCCATTTCGACAACGACCTGCGCGGCCGCTTCATCCTGACGGCCGGCCTCGGCGGGATGGGTGGCGCGCAGCCGCTCGCGGGCCGGATGGCGAACGCGGCGACGCTCGTCGTCGAGATCGACCAGACGCGCATCGACAAGCGGCTGCAGATCGGCTTCCTCGAACGGCAGGCGCGCGATCTCGACGAAGCGCTCGCGCTGATCCGCGACGCGCAGGCACGGCGCGAGCCGGTCTCGGTCGGCCTGCTCGGCAACGCGGCCGACGTGTTCCCGGCGATCCTCGCACGCGGCGTCGTGCCCGACATCGTGACCGACCAGACGGCCGCGCACGATCTCGTGTACGGCTACGTGCCGTCGGGCTACACGCTCGACGAAGCGCGCGCGCTGCGCGACGGCGACCGCACGAAGCTGATGGACGCGAGCCGCGCGTCGATCGTGCGGCACGTCGAGGCGATGCTCGGTTTCAAGGATCGCGGCGCGATCGTGTTCGACAACGGCAACCTGATCCGCACGCATGCGAAGGACGGCGGGGTCACGCGCGCGTTCGAGATCCCGGTGTTCACCGAGGCGTTCCTGCGCCCGCTGTTCTGCCGTGCGATCGGCCCGTTCCGCTGGATCGCGCTGTCGAACGACCCGAACGACATCCGCATCATCGACGACTACCTGCTCGAGCACTTCCCGGACAACCGGATCGTCACGAACTGGATTCAACGCGCCCGCGAATGCGTGCCGTTCGAAGGGCTGCCGGCGCGCATCGCGTGGCTCGGCCACGGCGAGCGCACGCGCCTCGCGCTCGCGGTCAACGCGATGGTGCGCGACGGCGTGCTGGCCGGGCCGGTCGCGTTCACGCGCGATCACCTCGACGCCGGCGCGATGGCGCACCCGAACATCATGACCGAGAACCTGCGCGACGGCTCCGACGCGGTAGCCGACTGGCCGCTGCTGAACGCGATGATGAGCTGCTCGTCGATGGCCGATCTCGTCGCGATCCATTCGGGCGGCGGCGGCTACAGCGGCTACATGACCAGCGCAGGCATCACCGTCGTGGCCGACGGCAGCGCGGCGGCGAACCAGCGTCTCACGCTGTCGATGACCAACGACACGGCGCTCGGCGTGATCCGCTATGCGGACGCCGGCTACGAAGAAGCGCTCGACGAAGCGGAACGCAAGCAGATTCCGCACATCCGGCTGTAAGGCCGTCCGCACGACGACAGGAGATCGAAGTGAAGCAAACCGCGGTTCCCCTCGACACGGCCACGGCCGTGTCGCCCCCCGCCTCGAGTGCCGGGCGCGCGATCGCCGCGGCGTCGATCGGCAACGCGCTGGAGTGGTACGACTTTTCCGTCTACGCGTTCTTTGCCGTGTACATCGCGCAGAACTTCTTCCATCGCGGTGACACGGGCACCGAGCTGGTCGAGGCGTTCATGGCGTTCGGGATCGGCTTCATCGCGCGGCCGCTCGGCGCGCTCGCGATCGGTGTGTACGGCGATCGCGCAGGCCGCAAGGCCGCGCTGACGCTGACCATCCTCGTGATGGCGGCCGGCACCGGCATCATCGCGTTCGCGCCGCCGTTCACCGCGATCGGCATCGGCGCGCCGCTGCTGATCCTGTGCGGCCGGCTGCTGCAGGGCTTCTCGGCCGGCGGCGAAGTGGGCGGCGCCGCGGCGTTCCTGATCGAGCACGCGCCGGCGGACCAGAAGAGCCGCTACGCATCGTGGCTGCAGGCGAGCATGGCTGCGTCGAACATCCTCGGCGCGCTGGTCGCCACCGCCGTGACGCTCACGCTGTCGCGCGAACAGATCGGCGACTGGGGCTGGCGGATTCCGTTCATCCTCGGCCTCGCGATCGCGCCGGTCGGCCTGTGGCTGCGCAAGACACTCGACGAAACGCCGCATTTCCGCGCGGAAATGGCACGCGCCGCGCACGCGCCGGCCGAACGCAAGACGCCGCTGCTGCAGGTCGTGCGCGACTATCCGCGTGCGCTCGTGGTCGGTACCGGGTTCTCGGTGTTGTGGGCCGTGTGCGTGTATGCGCTGGTGATCTACATGCCGACGCACGTACAGCGCGCGCTGCATTTCGACGGACGCGACGCGTTCATCGCGTCGCTGATCGGCAACTGCCTGATGGCCGTCACCTGCGTGTGCGCCGGGAGCTGGTCGGATCGCTTCGGGCGGCGCACGGTGCTGACGGTCGGCGCGGTGCTGATGCTCGTGTCGGTGTATCCGCTGCTGCACTGGCTCGCCGACGTGCACACGCTCGCCGCGCTGATCGTCGTCCAGAGCGCGTTCTGCGTGATGGTCGCGATCTTCACCGGTGTCGCGCCCGCCGCGTTGTCGGAGCTGTTCCCGACCCGCGTGCGCGCCACCGGCATGTCGCTGTCCTACAACATCGCCACGACGATCTTCGGCGGCTTTGCCCCGGCGATCCTCGCGTGGCTCACGCAGCGATCGGGCAACCCGTTCGCGCCTGCCTGGTACGTGATGGTCGCAAGCGCCATCGCGCTCGTATCGATCGCCGCCCTGTCTTCCACGTCACGTCACGCCTGAATTCGGAGAACTGCTTCATGCAACGCTTCCTCATGCGGAGCGCGGTCGCGCTCGCGCTTTTCGCCGCCGTCCCGGCCTTCGCGGACGTCACGCTCGACGGCCGGTCCGCCACACCCGAATCGATCGCGCGCATTGCCGACGGCGAAGCCGTGTCGATCGCGCCGTCCGCCCGCCAGCGCGTGGTCGCCGCGCACGACGTGCTGCTGAAGGCCGCCGCGGCCGGCCAGCAGATCTAC
This sequence comes from Burkholderia cepacia complex sp. TUM26381, assembly GCF_057439935.1. NCBI lineage: Bacteria > Pseudomonadati > Pseudomonadota > Betaproteobacteria > Burkholderiales > Burkholderiaceae > Burkholderia > Burkholderia cepacia complex sp. TUM26381. The sequence continues at coordinate 3,255,826 of NZ_CM172007.1, forward strand.
GGGCTGACGGTCGGCGTCGGCCTCAACAAGGACCGCGAGATGGTCGACGCGCACGGCAAGCTGTCGCAGGAAGTCATCGACGCGTCGACACGCTTCAACATCGGGCTGATCCATGCGCACTCGGGCAGCGTCGGCCCCGACATGAGCGTGCGCGTGGCCCGCGCCGCGATGGCCGCACGCCTGAACGCGATGCTCGACGGCGGCGCCGGCGTGCAGCCGGCGATCGTCGACGCGTACGCGCAGTTCCTCAATCGCGGCGTCACACCGGCCATGCCGGCGGACGGCTCGATCGGCGAGGCCGACATCACGATCCTGAGCCACGTCGGTCTCGCGATGCTCGGCGAAGGCGACGTGTACTACCAGGGCCGCAAGATCGCGGCCGCCGACGCGCTGAAGTCGGCCGGCATCGCGACGATCCGCCCGTACGGCAAGGACGCGCTCGCGATCCTCAGTTCCAACGCGTATTCGGCCGGCATGGGCGCGCTGGCGCTCGCCGACATGGCACGGCTCGCGCAGGTGTCGAAGGTCGTGTTCGCGCTGAGCCTGCAGGGGCTGAACGGCAACGTATCGCCGTTCCGCGAGGACACGCTCGCGCTGCGGCCGTTCCCGGCGACGCTGCGCGCGGGCGCCACGCTGCGCACGCTGCTCGCGGGCAGCAGCCTGTGGAACCGCGATCCGGACCGGCCGCTGCAAGATCCGCTCAGCTTCCGCTCCGGCGTCTACCTGCTCGGCGAAGAAGATCGCACTTACGACGAAGCGCGCGCGCTGCTGCAGGTGCAGCTCAATTCGAGCGACGACAACCCGGGCGTCGCGGTCGGCGTCACGCCGAAGTCGAGCCGGGCGCAGGACGCGGCCGGCTATGTCGACGGCGGCGGCGCCGTGCTGCCGAGCGCGAACTTCGAGCCGCTGCCGTGGGTGCTCGCGTTCGAACAGCTCGGGCTCGCGCTCGGCCACAACGCACTCGCATCCGCCCAGCGCATCGTCAAGCTGAACGACCCGCACCTCACCGGCCTCTCGCGCTTCCTCGGCACCGAGGACACCGTGCATGCGTTCGGCGCGATGGAGAAGCCGCCGACCGCGCTCGCGATGACGGTGAAGTCGCTCGCGATGCCCGTGTCGCTCGACTACCTGCCGGTTGCCGGCGGCATCGAGGACATCGCAACGAACGCGCCCGACGTCGTACAGCGCGTGCAGAAGCAGATCGACGCGAGCTACACGCTGCTCGGCCTCGAACTCGTCGAAGCCGGCCAGGCGATCGACCTGCGCCAGCGCAAGCAGCCGTCGTTCACGCTCGCGCCGGCCACGCAGCCGCTGTACCGCGCTCTGCGCACGAAGGTCGCGTTCCTCCAGCGCGACCGCCCACTCACGCCCGACTTCCGCGCTGCCGATGCGCTGCTGCGCGCGTATCGCAACTGAGCGGCGCGCCGCCCTTCCTTCGTTTCACCCGTCGGTTGTCACACCCGCCGCCGCGATCGCCGTTCGATCGCGGCGCGGGGCCCGAATGTCCGTCCATATCGCACGCCGCTCGCCGTCTTTCAACCACCCCGCACCGGAACATCCTCATGAAAAAAATCCTGTTCGCGCTGCCGCTCGCCGCGGCCGCCACCGCCCACGCGCAAAGCAGCGTCACGCTGTACGGCATCGTCGAAGACGGCGTCGACTACGTGTCGAACGTGCAGGGCAAGCATCTCGTGCAGCTCGCGTCGGGCGTGACGGCCGGCAGCCGCTGGGGCGTGCGCGGCACCGAGGATCTCGGCGGCGGCCTGAGCGCGATCTTCCGGCTCGAAAGCGGCTTCGACCTCAACTCCGGCCGCCTCGGCAGCGGCCTGGCGTTCTCGCGCAACGCGTACGTCGGCCTGAACGACACGAAGCTCGGCACGCTGACGCTCGGCCGCCAGTGGGATTCGATCGTCGACTACGTCGAGCCGTTCACGCTGAACGGCAACATCGGCGGCTACTACTTCGCGCACCCGAACGACATGGACAACACCGACAACGGCTTCCCGATCTCGAACGCGGTCAAGTATCGCAGCCCGACGATCGCGGGCATCACGTTCGGCGGCCTCTATGCGTTCGGCGGGCAGCCGGGCCGCTTCTCCGACAACGCAACGTTCAGCGTCGGCGCGAGCTATGCGGCCGGCCCGGTCGGCTTCGGCGTCGGCTATCTGCGGATCAACAACCCGGGCGTGTCGACACAGGGCTACCAGAACTATCCGGGTTTCACGAACGCGATCTACGGCAACTACCTCGACGCGGCGCGCGCGCAGAAGGTGTTCGGCGTCGGTGCGTCGTACCAGGTCGTACAGTGGCTCAAGCTGCTCGCCGACTTCACGAACACGAACTTCCAGCAGGGCAGCGCGGGGCACGATGCGACGTTCCAGAACTACGAGCTGTCGACGCTCGTCACCCCGACGCCGGCCGTGACGATCGGCGCCGGCTATACGTACACGACGGGCCGCGACCACGCGACGAACGCGGAGCCGAAGTATCACCAGTTCAACCTGAGCGTCGAATATGCACTGTCCAAGCGCACCAGCGTCTATGTGATGGGTGCGTTCCAGAAGGCCGCCGGCGACGCGCCGGTCGCGCAGATCGCGGGCTTCAATCCGTCGAGTAACCAGAAGCAGGCCGTCGGGCGCGCGGGTATCCGCCACGCGTTCTGACGTTCCGTTCGACGGGTGCCGTCGCGCACCCGTCCGTTCTCTTCCTCTATGTGATTCAATCAGTATGCCTATCCATTCAACCCGGATTGCCGGCCGGCGCCGTCGACTGCTGTCGGCCGTCGGCGCATCGCTGATCGTGTGCTCGATCGCCGACGACGCCACGGCCCAGTCGTCCGTCTCGCTGTACGGGCTGGCCGACGTCTATGCCGGCACGCAAAAGAGCCTCGGCAAGCCGCGCGCGTATGCGATGAACTCGGGTGGCTTCACGACGAGCTTCTGGGGGATCGGCGGCCGCGAGGCGCTCGGCGGCGGCTACGCGCTGCAGTTCGCGCTCGAAGCATTCATGCGCCCGTCGAACGGCGGCGCCGGCCGCTTCGGCGGCGATACGTTCTTCGGGCGCAACGCGTATGTCGGCATCGCGACGCCGTACGGCGTGCTGCGCGCGGGACGCAACACGACGCCGTACTACATCGCCGTCGTGCGCTTCAATCCGTTCTCGACGTCGTTCGGCTTTTCACCTGCATTGAACCAGATGTACAAGGGCGTCGCGGGGCAAGGCCTCGTCGGCGACAACGGGTGGAGCAATTCGGTGCTGGTTTCGACACCCGGCGAGCATGCTCTGCAGGCGAACCTGATCTATGCGACGGGCAACGCGCCGGGCCATACCGGCGCGAACCAGTGGGGCGGCAGCTTCACCTACGACGCACACCGCGCGTTCAGCGCGACGCTCGCGTTCCAGCAGGCGAAATTCGACCGGACGCCCGGCGACCTGAACGCATCCATCGCCGGCTTCACGCAGCAGGACGCCGTGCTGGCCGGCGTCGGCTACGACCTGAAGGTCGTGAAGTTCACCGCGTTCTATCAGTACGTGCACGACGCGATCGACGGCGGCGGGCTCGGCACGCACAGCGGGCAGGTGGGCGCGGCGGTGCCGATCGGCTTCGGCACGGTGCTCGCATCGGTGATGGCCGCGAAGAGCCACGGCCGCGACCGCCCGTCAAGAACGACGTGGGCGCTCGGCTACGACTACCGGCTGTCGAAACGGACCGATGTTTACGTGGCCTACCTGCGCGACCGCGCGAGCGGCTACGGAAACGGCGATTCGGCCGGGCTCGGGCTGCGCACGGCGTTCTGAACCCGCACGCGGAACGCGGCTACGCGTCGACTTCCGCGTGCAGCAGCAACACCGCGTCGCGCTTCTCCAGCAAGTGCCGCCGCAGGATCGCCGCGAGCGCCTTGCCGTCGCGCGCCTCGAGCGCCTTGATCATCTCCTCGTGATCGTGCACCGCGCGATCCCACTTCTCGACGTGCTGGTTCGAGCGGAACCGCATCGACATGATCCGGCGGTTGATCGCCTGGTACGTGCCGCGCAGCGCCGAATTGCGCGCGGCCTCGTTGATGCGGTCGTGGATTTCCTGGTTGCGGCTGTAGTAGCCGGGCAGGTCGTTCTGCATCCGGCACGCGAGCATCGAGTAATGCAGCGCCTTGATCTCCGCCAGTTCGGCGGGCGTGATGCGCTCGCACGCCAGCTCGCCGGAAAACGCCTCCAGCCCCGACATCAGCTCGAACGTCTCGCGGATCTCCGATTCGGTCATCCGGTACACGCTCGCGCCGCGGTTCGGCGACAGCACCAGCAGCCCCTCGGACGCCAGCACCTTGAACGCCTCGCGCAGCGGCGTGCGCGAGATGCCGAGCGTCTCGCACAGCTCGCGCTCGTTCAGCCGCATGCCCGGCGTCAGCACGCCTTCGACGATGAACTTGCGCAGGTGCTCGACGACCGTGTCGTGCAGCCGTTGCCGCTCCAGTTTCGGCAGTGCCGGCGCGCTGCCGGCATGCTCCAGATCATTCAAATCTTGCATGCAAAGTCCTTCCTTCTTGCTTCCCGCGATTCTACTGCAACTCGCCCGACCCGAATATCACCCCGCCAATGTCGGGTAAACACCGGCATTTTCGGTGAAATCAGCGCTTGGTTCTGCCGTGGTCGCTCTGCTAAAGTATTTTGCATGCAAAATTCAAAATGCAACCAAGGAGACAGAACGACCATGCTGCAACTCGACTTTCACCCGTCCGGCCGCCACTTCCTGCAGATTCCGGGGCCGAGCCCGGTGCCCGACCGCATCCTGCGGGCAATGAGCTACCCGACCATCGACCACCGTGGCCCCGAATTCGGCGCGCTCGGCCTCAAGGTGCTGGCCGGCATCAAGAAGATCTTCAAGACCACGCAGCCGGTAGTCATCTATCCGGCGTCCGGCACCGGCGCATGGGAAGCCGCGCTGACCAACACGCTGAGCGCCGGCGACACCGTGCTGATGTTCGAGACCGGCCACTTCGCGACGCTGTGGAAGAAGATGGCCGAGGCGCTCGGCCTGAAGCCCGAATTCCTCGGCCTGCCGGGCATCGAAGGCTGGCGCCGCGGCGTGCAGCCGGACCTGATCGAAGCGCGCCTGCGCGCCGACACCGCGCACGACATCAAGGCCGTGTGCGTGGTGCACAACGAGACCTCCACCGGTGTCACGTCCGACATCGCGGCGGTGCGCCGCGCGATCGACGCGGCCGGCCACCCGGCGCTGCTGATGGTCGACACGATCTCGGGGCTCGCGTCCGCCGACTACCGCCATGACGAATGGGGCGTCGACGTGACGGTGTCGGGCTCGCAGAAGGGGCTGATGCTGCCGCCGGGCATCAGCTTCAACGCGGTGTCGCCGAAGGCGCTCGCGGCGAGCGAGCACGCCAAACTGCCGCGCGCATTCTGGGGCTGGCACGAGATCATCGAGGCGAACAGGAACGGCTACTGGCCGTACACGCCGAACACCAACCTGCTGTACGGGCTCGCCGAAGCGCTCGACATGATCCTCGGCGAAGGGCTCGACAACGTGTTCGCGCGCCACCAGCGGCTCGCGGAAGCGACGCGCCGCGCGGTGCGCGCATGGGGCCTCGAGATCCAGTGCGCGGACCCGGCCGTCTACAGCCCCGTGCTGACCGGCGTGATGATGCCGGACGGCGTCGACGCGGACGCCGTGCGCAAGCTGATCTACGAACGCTTCGACATGTCGCTCGGGCAGGCGCTCGGCAAGATGCGCGGCCGGATGTTCCGCATCGGCCATCTCGGCGACTGCAACGACCTCACGCTGATGGCCACGCTCGCCGGCTGCGAGATGGGGCTGAAGCTCGCCGGCGTGCCGGTTGCCGCAAGCGGGGTCGTCGCGGCAATGGCGTATCTCGCGTCGAACACCCACACGCCCGCGCTGCGCGCGGCGGCCTGACCGCGTGTGCCTGCGGCGTGCCGCGGGCACATCGCTCGTTCCCCTTTGCGGCCCGCACGACGCGCGGCCGCGCTGCATCGGCACGAAACCGGCCTCAGAGCCGGCGCGGTTGCAGCGGCAAGCCAGACAACATCTAGGAGACGCAACATGAAGCTGTTCCGGGCGACCAGCATCGTGCTGGTGATGCTGTGCGTGATGTACTTCATCACGTACCTCGACCGCGTGAACGTGAGCACGGCTGCCGCCGGGTTCGGCCGGGAGTTCGGGCTGAACAAGACGGAGATCGGCCTGGTGTTCTCCGCATTCGCGTATCCGTACCTCGTATTCCAGATCATCGGCGGCTGGGTCAGCGACCGCTTCGGCGCGCGCCGCACGCTGCTCGCGTGCGGGCTGCTGTGGGCCGTCGCAACGCTGCTCACCGGGATGGCCGGCGGCCTCGCGTCGCTGCTCGCCGCGCGCCTGCTGCTCGGGCTCGGCGAAGGCGCGACGTTCCCGGCGGCCACGTCGGCGATGTCGCGCTGGGTGCCGCGCGAGAAACGCGGCTTCGCACAGGGCATCACGCATGCGTTCTCGCGCGTCGGCAACGCGGTCGCACCGGCCGCCGTCGTCGCGGTGATGGCCGTGTACGGGTGGCGCGAATCGTTCTACATCTGCGGCGTGATCAGCATCGTGTGGGTCGCGGTCTGGGCGCTCGTCTACACCGAACATCCGAAGGACCATCCGCGCATCACACAGGCCGAACTCGATGCGCTGCCGCCGCCGAAACAGAAGCCCGCCACCGTGCCGTGGGGCCCGCTGTTCCGCCGGATGATGCCCGTCACGATCGTCTACTTCTGTTACGGCTGGACGCTGTGGCTGTTCCTGAGCTGGATTCCGCAGTACTTCCTGCACAGCTACGACCTCGACCTGAAGAAATCGGCGGTGTTCGCGTCCGCGGTGTTCTTCGCGGGCGTGATCGGCGACACGCTCGGCGGCATCGTCACCGACCGCGTCTATGCTCGCACCGGCAGCCTCAAGCGTGCGCGCAGCTGGATGGTGTCGATCTGCATGCTGTTCACGCTGTTGTCGCTGCTGCCGCTGCTGTTCACGCACCACCTGTACGTGTCGATGGCGTGCCTCGCGGCCGGTTTCTTCTTCGCCGAGATGACGATCGGCCCGATGTGGGCCGTGCCGATGGACATCGCACCGGAATACTCGGGCACCGCGAGCGGGATGATGAATTCCGGCTCCGCGCTCGCGGCGATCCTGTCGCCGGTGATCTCCGGCTTCGTGATCGACCGCTTCGGCAGCTGGGAGCTGCCGTTCATCGGCAGCATGGTGCTGATGGGCGTGGGCGTGCTGCTCGCGTTCCGCATGCAGCCGGACAGCCGCTTCGCCGATGCACCCGCCGAACAGCCCGCCGCCAACCGCTCGCCGGCCTGATGCCAACCTGGGCGCTGCCGCCGCCGGCGCCCGCCTTCTTCTTCAAGACGCACGATGACCCAAGCTACCCAGGATCTCGCCGCCCGGCTCGCCGCCGGCTGGCAACACGGCATCGCGTTCGCCGCGCTGCCGCCCGAACTCGTCCCCGTCAGCGCCGATGCTGCCTATGCCGTGCAGGCGCAGGTGCTCGCCGAACGCAGCGCCGCGATCGGCGCGTGGAAGGTCGGCGCGAAACAGCCCGACGGCCCGATCCAGGGCGCGCCGCTGCCCGACGACTGCCGGCATGCGAGCGGCGTCACGCTGCCGCGCGGCGCGTTCCGGCCTCTCGGCCTCGAACTGGAAATCGCGTTCCGCTTCGGCCGCGACTTCGCGCCGCGCGCCACCGCGTATGCCGACGAAGAAGTGTTCGAAGGCATCGCACAGATGGGCGCGTCGATCGAGATCGTCGCGAGCCGCTTCCGCGAATGGCCGGACGTCGCGCCCGTTGCGCAGCTCGCCGACCTGCAGAACCACGGCGCACTCGTGCTCGGCGAAATGACCGGCTATCGCGAGGATTTTCCGTTCCTCACGCCCAACCCGGCCTTCACGTTCGACGGGAAGGACATCGCCGGCGCCGCACCCGGCACGAATCCCGCAGGCGACCCGCGCCGCCTGCTGCCGTGGCTCGTGAATCATGCGTCGCAGCGCGGCATCGTGCTGCCGGCCGGCACCGTCGTCACGACCGGCTCGTACACGGGGATGTTTTTCCCGAACGCGGCAGGCACGGCCGTCGGCCGCATCGCCGGGCTGCCGCCCGTCAGCGTCACGCTCGCCTGATCCACGCCTGATCCGTTTTCACCCGATACCGACCGCCGCCATGAAATCCGCCGTCACGCCTTCGCTGGTTCGCCCTGTCCATCTCGTGCCGTCGCAAGGCGCCGCGCTGTCGCCGCTGTTCGAGCGGCTGCGCGCGGAAATGCGCGGCGACGTCCACGCCGATCGCGCGAGCCGCGGCCGCTACGCAACCGACGCGTCGATCTACCAGATCATGCCGCTCGGCGTGGTCGTGCCGCGCGACCAGGACGACCTGCGCATCGCGCTCGACGTCGCGCGCGACCGCAAGATCCCCGTGCTCGCGCGCGGCGCCGGCACGAGCCAGTGCGGGCAGACGGTCGGCGAGGCGCTCGTCGTCGACAACAGCAAGTGGCTGAACCGGATCGTCGAATTCGATGCGCAGGCGCGCACCGTCACCGTCGAGCCGGGCATCGTGCTCGATCACCTGAACGCGTGGCTGAAGCCGCACGGGCTGTGGTTTCCGGTCGACGTGTCGACCGGCGCGCAATGCACGATCGGCGGGATGGCCGGCAACAACTCGTGCGGGTCGCGCTCGATCGAGTACGGCAACATGGTGCACAACGTGCTCGCGATCGACGCGATCCTCGCGGACGGCAGCGAGTGCCGGTTCGGCTCGCTTGCGCAGCCCGTCACCGATCGTCGCACGCTCGCGCTGCTGCACGGCGTCGAACGGATCGCACGGCGCGAGCGCGACGAAATTGTCGAGCGCGTGCCGAAGGTGCTGCGCCGCGTGGCCGGCTACAACCTCGACCTGTTCGACTGCCAGAACCCGCGCGCGTACACCGACGACGGCCACGCGAATCTCGCGCACCTGCTCGTCGGCTCCGAAGGCACGCTCGCGCACAGCCGGCAGATCACGCTGAAGCTCGCGCCGCTGCCCGCGCACAAGACGCTCGGCGTCGTGAACTTCCCGACCTTCTACCAGGCGATGGATACCGCGCAGCACATCGTGAAGCTGAAGCCGGTGGCCGTCGAACTGGTCGATCGCACGATGATCGACCTGTCGATGGAGAACCCGGCGTTCCGGCCCGTGATCGAACAGGCGCTGGCCGGGCAGCCGCAGGCGATCCTGCTCGTCGAGTTCGCGGGCGAATCGCGCGATGCGCAGCTGACGCAGCTCGACCGGCTCGCCGAACTGATGGCCGATCTCGGGCTGCCCGGCAGCGTCGTGAAGATGACCGATGCCGGCGCGCAGAAGGCGCTGTGGGACGTGCGCAAGGCCGGGCTCAACATCATGATGAGCATGAAGGGCGACGGCAAGCCGGTGTCGTTCATCGAGGATTGCGCGGTGCCGCTCGAACATCTCGCCGAATATACGCGCCGCCTGACCGACGTGTTCCACAAGCATGAGACCGAAGGCACGTGGTACGCGCATGCGAGCGTCGGCACGCTGCATGTGCGGCCGATTCTCGACATGCGGCGCGATGGTGCGACGCGCATGCGCGAGATCGCCGGCGAAGCGGCGGCGCTCGTGCGCGAGTACAAGGGTGCGTATTCGGGTGAGCACGGCGACGGGTTGTGCCGCGGCGAATGGGTCGCGTGGCAGTATGGCCCGCGCCTGAACGCGGCGTTCACGGAAATCAAGGCGCTGTTCGATCCCGACAACCGCTTCAACCCGGACAAGATCGTCAACCCGCCGCGCATGGATGTGCGGGAGAACTTCCGCTTCGCGCCGGGCTATGCGGCGCTGCCGTCGCAGCCCGCGCTCGACTGGTCTGCGTGGAACGTCACGCGCAACCCGCTGACCGGTGACGAAACCGCACCCGGCACGGGCACCGACATCACGCACGGGCTCGCATCGGCCGTCGAGATGTGCAACAACAACGGCCACTGCCGCAAGTTCGACGCGGGCACGATGTGCCCGAGCTACCGCGTGACACGCGACGAACAGCACGTGACGCGCGGCCGTGCGAACACGCTGCGGCTCGCGGTGACGGGGCAGCTCGGCGACGACGGGCTCGCCGGCGACGACGTGAAGGCCGCGCTCGACCTGTGCGTATCGTGCAAGGGCTGCAAGCGCGACTGCCCGACGGGTGTCGACATGGCGCGCTTCAAGATCGAGGCGCGGCATGCGTGGAACCGCAAGCACGGCACGACGCTGCGCGAACGGCTCGTCGCGTATCTGCCGCGTTACGCGCCGTGGGCGTCCAGGTTGCGCGGGGCGATCGCGTTTGCAAACGGCGTGCCGGTCGTCGCGGCGGCGATGAAGCAATGGATCGGCCTCGCGCCGCAGCGTGCGCTGCCCGCGTTTGCGCGGCCGTTTCTGGCGAATGCGGGTGGGTCTGCACAAGAACCCGGCTCGGCAACCCGCGACGTGCTGCTCTTCGTCGATACGTTCAGCAACTACCAGGAGCCGGACAACGCGCGCGCTGCGCAGGCCGTACTCGAAGCAGCGGGCTACACCGTGCATTTCAACGTGCGCGCAGGCGAACGGCCGCTGTGCTGCGGCCGCACGTTCCTCGCAGCCGGGCTTGTCGACGAAGCGAAAGCCGAGGCGAAGCGCACGCTCGATACGTTGCGGCCGTATCTCGAACGCGGTGTCGCGATAGTCGGGCTGGAGCCTTCGTGCCTGCTGTCGATGCGTGACGAGTTTCTTGCTTATGGCTACGGTGACGAAGCCGCGCGACTCGCCAGTCATGCGTTCCTGTTCGAGGAGTTTCTCGTCCGCGAGCAGGAAGCCGGCAGGTTGTCACTGCCGCTGCGCGCGATCGACGCGTGCGAGGCACTGGTACACGGCCATTGCCATCAAAAGGCATTCGGCGCATTCACGCCGGTGCAGACCGTGCTGGGCTGGATTCCGGGGCTGAAGGTGTCGCCGGTCGAATCGTCGTGCTGCGGGATGGCCGGCAGCTTCGGCTACGAAGCCGAGCACTACGATGCGTCGCAGGCGATGGCCGAGTTGTCGCTGCTGCCGGCCGTGCGGGCGCGGGCCGAAGGCGCGATCGTCGTCGCGGACGGCACGAGCTGCCGGCATCAGATTCACGATGGTGCGCAGACCCAGGCCGTGCATGTGGCGCGCGTGCTGGCGCAGGCGCTGCAAATCTGAAGACGCTATCGACGCGCATGCGGCCCACGCGCGCCGCGCTCCATCACTGCGGCGCGCCGATCCCGCCCATCAGCGTCATCAGTTGCTCGCGCAACCATCGACTGCCCTGGTCCTGATCGGCGCTGCGATGCCAGTAGCAGAAGTAGTCGAGCCCCGGCATCTCGAACGGCAGTTCGAGAATCCGCGCCGGATAGCGCTGCAGCAGCCGCAGCGGCGCCGTCAGCGCGAGATCGCCGCGCATCGCGATCAGCGGCGCGACCATGTAATGCTGCACGCGCATCTGGATATTGCGGCGCAGCCCGAGCCGCGTCAGCTCGGCGTCGACGTGCCCGCTGCCCTTGCGGCGGCTCGACACGTGGATGTGCCCCATCGACAGGTAGTCGTCCATGGTGAGCGTGTTGCCCTTGAACGGGTGATCGTCGCGGATCATGCACGCGTAGCGGTCCCGCACGAGCAAGGCCTGGTGCAGATGCGGATCGCCGATCAGCGGCGCGTCGATCGCGATGTCGACCGAGCCGTTCGCGAGCGCGGTCGCGACTTCGCGGCGGTCCATCGTGTAGCTGCGCACGTGCATGCCGGGCGCATGCGTCTGCAGCAGTTCGCCGAGCGCCGGCAGCAGCAGCGCTTCGGTCAGGTCGCTCATGCTGAGCCGGAACACGCGCTCGGACGACGCCGGATCGAACACGTCGCCTTCGTGCGCGCTCGAATCGAGCAGTTGCAGCGCCTCGCGCACGCGGCCGACGATGTTCTCGGCCATCGGGGTCGGCATCATCCCGGCCGGCGTGCTGACGAACAGCGGATCGTTCAGCGACTTGCGCAGCCGCGCCAGCGCGTTGCTGACGGCCGGCTGCGTGAGGTTCAGCACCTCGGCCGCGCGCGTCAGGTTGCGCTTGTTGTAGATCGCCTCGAATACGACGAACAGGTTCAGATCAATCTTCGCAAGGCGCATCGCCGGATCTCCTTGCCGGCATCTTACGGCGCGCGCCTCCCGTTCGTCCATGTTCGCCAGGCGAAGACCGGCCGGTCAGCCGCGCAGCGGCGGCGTCAGGTACGGCGCGGTCGAACCGGGCTCGCCGTCCTTGATCTCCATCCGCGCGATCGCCTGCAGGTGCACCTCGTCCGGACCGTCGGCGAAGCGCAGCGCGCGGCCCCACGTCCACAGGTCGGCGAGCGGCGTATCGGGGCTCAACCCCGCCGCGCCGAACACCTGCATCGCGCGGTCGCACACATCGGTATAGACGGTCGGCACGAGCGCCTTGATCATCGAGATTTCCTTGCGCGCGGCCTTCGCGCCGACCTTGTCGATCATCCACGCGGCCTTCAGCACCAGCAGGCGCGCCTGGTCGATCTCGATGCGCGAACGCGCGATCCATTCGCCGACGGTGCCGTGACGGTTCAGCGGCTTGCCGAACGCGACGCGCGACTGCGCGCGGTCGACCATCAACTCCAGCGCCAGCTCGGCCGCACCGATCGAACGCATGCAGTGGTGGATGCGGCCCGGCCCGAGGCGCGCCTGCGCGAGCGCGAAACCGCTGCCTTCCTCGCCGAGCAGGTTGCGCGCCGGCACGCGCACGTTGTCGAACGTGATCTCGCAGTGCCCTTCCGGCGCGTAGTGATTGACGACCGTGATGTTGCGCACGACCGTCACGCCCGGCGTATCGCGCGGCACGAGGATCATGCTCTGCTGCTGGTGCGACTCGGCATCGGGATCGGTCTTGCCCATCACGATGAAGATCTTGCAGTTCGGATGCGCGGCGTTCGTGATGAACCACTTGCGGCCGTTGATCACGTATTCGTCGCCCACGCGCTCGATGCGCGTCGTGATGTTCGTCGCATCCGACGACGCGACGTCGGGCTCCGTCATCGCGAACGCCGAGCGGATCTCGCCGCGCAGCAGCGGCAGCAGCCACTGTTCACGCTGCTCGGGCGTGGCGAACATGTGCAGCAGCTCCATGTTGCCGGTGTCCGGCGCGTTGCAGTTGAACACTTCCGACGCCCAGCCCACGCGCCCCATGATCTCGGCGAGCGGCGCGTATTCGAGGTTCGTCAGGCCCGTGCCGGGCTCGTCGTCCTTCAGGTGCGGCAGGAACAGGTTCCACAGCCCTTCCGCCTTCGCGCGCGCCTTCAGTTCCTCCATGAACGACACCGGGTACTGGCCCGCATGCACTTCCTCGTTCCACTGGCGGATGCGCGGCACGATGTGCGCGTCCATGAATGCGCGCACGCGTTCGCGCAATGCTTCCACTTTCGGGGTGTAGCCAAATTCCATGATCGACTCCTCGAGATTCCGTCTTCCGTTCGGTCAGAAGGCCGAGACACCGCCGTCGACGGCGACGGCCTGCCCGGTCAGATAAGTGTTTTCCTTCGCGCACAGCGTCAGCATCGTCGCGACGATTTCGTCGGGGCGGCCGAGCCGCTTCATCGGCGAGCCCTGCGCGAGAAAGTCCTGGCGGTCGCCGATATCGCTGTCGGTGACCATCGGCGTCGTGCTGTAGAACGGGCACACCGCGTTCACGCGGATGCCGTGGCGCGCGTATTCCAGCGCGGCCGTCTTCGTGAGCCCGACCACCGCATGTTTCGACGCCGCATACGCGGCGAGCTTCGGCGCGCCGCCGAGCCCGGCCATCGACGCGACGTTCAGGATCACGCCTTCGCGTTGCGCGAGCATCTGGCGGATCTGGTGCTTCATCCCGAAGAACACGCCCTTCGCGTTCACCGCGAAGCTCAGGTCGAGATCCGCTTCGTCGGTATCGATCAGCGCCTTCATCGGCGGCGCGATGCCCGCGTTGTTGATGCCGACGTCGAGCCGTCCGAAGCGCTCGGCCGCCGCGTGCACCAGCGCCGCCACCTCAGCCTCGACGCGCACGTCGCAGCGCTGCGCGATCACGTCGGCGCCGGCCGCGCGCAGCGGCGCGGCCACGCGTTCGAGCGCTTCGCCGTTCAGGTCGCCGAGCGCGAGCCGTGCGCCCATCGCGGCCAGTTCACTCGCGAGCAGCGCGCCGAAGCCGCTGGCGGCGCCGGTGATCATCACGGCCTGCCCGGCGTAGCTGTCGATTTTCATCGCGCGCTCAGATCGTCAGGCCGCCGTCGACGACGATGCATTCGCCGTTCGTATAGCTCGCCGCGTCCGACACGAGATACAGCACGGTGCCGGCCATTTCGCGCGGCTCCGCATGGCGCTTCAGCGGGATCTTCGCCTTCCATGTCTCGTAGATGTCCTTGTCGGCGAACAGCGCGCCCGCGAACTTCGTTTTCGTGAGCCCCGGCAGCAGCGCGTTCACGCGAATGCCGAGCGGCCCGCACTCCTTCGCGAACGCCTTCGTCATGTTGACGACGGCCGCCTTCGTGATCGAGTAGATGCCCTGCCGGTCGCCCGGTTGCAGCGCGTTCACCGACGCCGTGTTGACGATCGCGCCGCCGCCGTGTTCCTTCATCAGCTTGCCGGCCTCGACCGACATGAAGAAGTAGCCGCGGATGTTCACGTCGACGGTCTTGTCGTACGCGGCGAGATCGGTATCGAGGATGTGCCCGAAATACGGGTTCGCGGCCGCGTTGTTCACGAGGATGTCGAGGCGGCCGTGCTTGCCGCGGATATGCTCGAACGTCGCGGCGATGTCCTCCAGACGCCCGACGTGGCACGCCAGCGCCTCGGCGCGGCCGCCCGCCGCGACGATCGCATCGGCCACCGCCTGGCAGTCGTCGAGCTTGCGGCTCGATACGATCACGTGCGCGCCCTGCTCCGCGAGCAGCTTCGCGATTTCCTCGCCGATGCCGCGGCTCGCGCCCGTCACCAGGGCAATCTTGCCCGTCAGGTCGAACAGATTCGTTGCCATGTTGCTGTGCTCCTCCATTGATTGGATTGTCGAGTCGCCGCCCGGCGACCCTGGCGATATCAACGATGCGCGTCGATCACGCCGACGGCCAGTTCGGCCAGCCGGCCGGCCATCTCGCCGACGCGCAGCGCCTGCTCGCTCGATGCGTTGCCCTGCAGCGCGCGCGCTTTCACGCCCTGCGCGATCGCGGCGAGCCGGAAGAAACTGAATGCAAGGTAGAAGTGCCAGTCGCGGATCGGCTCGATGCCGCGCAGTTCGCAATAGCGCGCGACGATCGCCGCTTCGTCCGGGATGCCGAGCGCCGCGCGATCCTGGCCCGCGAGCCCGCGCACCTGCCCGCCGGACGGCAGCCGCAGGCACATGCAGAAGTACGCGAGATCGGCGAGCGGGTTGCCGAGCGTCGACAGTTCCCAGTCGAGCACGGCCTGCACGCGATAGCCGTCGCGCGCGAACATCAGGTTGTCGATCCGGAAATCGCCGTGCACCAGCGCCGGCCGGCCCGTATCCTCGGGGCAGGCATTCGGCAGCCAGTCGATCAGCGTCTCCATCGCGTCGAGGCGTCCGGTTTCCGCCGCGCGATACTGCTTCGTCCACACGCCGATCTGGCGCTCGAAGTAGTTGCCGGGGCGGCCGTAGTCGGCGAGTCCCACCGCATCGACATCGACGTCGTGCAGCGCGGCCATCGTCTGCAGCAGCGCGTCGTAGCACGTCGCGCGATCGGCCTTCGGCAGTTCCGGCAGCGCGGGATCCCAGAAGATCCGGCCGTCCTCGAAGCTCATCACGTAGAACAGGCTGCCGATCACGTCGCGGTCTTCGCACAGGTGATACGGGCGCGCGACCGGCACCGCGGTGCCGGACAGCGCGCTCAGCACGCGGAATTCGCGGTCGACCGCGTGCGCGGATTTCAGCAGTTCGCCCGGCGGCTGGCGGCGCAGCACGTAGCGGCCGCTCTTCGCGTTCAGCAGGAAAGTCGGATTCGACTGGCCGCCGGCAAACTTCTCCGTGTCGACCGGGCCTTCGAAGCCCGGCACGTGCGTTTCCAGATAGTGCGTGAGGCGGGCTACGTCGAGTTGCTGGGAAGGGTTCGTCATCGTCGCGATCGTTCGTGGGTCAGCCGTAGGTTCGCAGCGCGTGCCGTTCGGGATCCTCCAGATGCGGGATGCCGTTGAACGACGCGAGGTGGAACGCATCGGCGTTGAAGAAAAACTGCGAAAGACTGCTGTTGCGGATCTGCAGGTTCAGCGCGATCGCGCTCGACGGCGGCGCCGCGAGCACCTGCTGAACGGTGACCGCGATCGGGCCGCCGGAACTCACTGCGAGCACGCGCTGGCCGCCGCCGTGGCGGATCGCGGCGCGGGCGTCGCCCACGCGCTGCTGGAAATGCGACCAGGTTTCGGGGGCGCCGTCGAGCTTGTCCTCGGTCCACAGCTGCAGCACCTGCCGGAGCGCACGGAAGTGCTCCTTCATCGAGCCGGCGGCAAGCCGTGCGATCTCCGGATAGTCGTGGGCGGCCGCCGCGAACAACCCGTGGAAGTCGTATTCGTTCAGGCCGGGGTGACGGTCGACCGGCACGCCTTCGCGGCCCATTCCGCGCAGAATCGCGTCGACCGTCTGCGCATGGCGGTTCATCGTGCCGCAGATCACGCGGTCGAATTCAAGGCGCTGCCACGCGAAGTATTCGCCGAGCCAGACACCCTGCTGCTCGCCGCCCGGGGAAAGCCGGTCGTAGTCGTCGGTGCCGAATGATGCCTGCCCGTGCCGTACCAGAAAGAGTTCAGCCATCGCATGCCCGCCTGAGTGAAGGATTCAGCATAGCCAGCAGGGAAGCATTTTTGAAATTTATTTTCTGAATCAGCAGGTATTCACTACATGAATTCATTCCCGCTCCGCGCCATTCCCAGCCGGGCCCAATGCCCGCGGGCACGCGGATTGCGGCATCACGCACCGTCACGTCAACCCATTCCGGGAGGGTGCAATGCTCGGTACGATCCTCATCGTCATCCTGATTTTGCTGCTGATCGGCGCATTTCCTTCATGGCCGCACAGCCGAAGCTGGGGCTACTGGCCATCGGGCTCGGTCGGGCTGATCGTCGTCATCGTCGTCGTGCTGGTGCTGCTGGGGCACCTCTGACGCACGACGACGCGATCGTGCCCCCGGGCCCCGGGTCGTCATGGTGCCGCCATCGTTGCCAGGGGGCGGCACACGCAACCCGTTACTGGCCGCCCTCCAGCCGCAGCTGGAGTTTGCTCTTCACCGACGTCACGCCCGGCACCTGACGGGCCGCGTCCACCGCGCCCCGGTCCTGCGATTCGTCGGTGATCGGCCCGGCCAGCGTCACGTCGCCCGTCTTCGCCTTCGCGAACACGGTGGGCTGCGCATTGCCGATGCCGGGCGCCTTCACGATCGCCTGGCGCACCTTCTTCGCGACCGCGCGGTCGGCCGCGCGGTCGGCTTTCTTCGCCGCACGCGGCGACGCGGCCGACGACGCGGCGGCCTGCTCGGCGGGCGCGGCGACCGTGGCGGGCGAGATACGCCGGCGCTGCGACGAGCACGCTGAACGACGTGCTCGACCAGATCTCGGCGCCGATTCGCCGTATATCGCCGTGTTCATTCCCGGCGGCCACGGTGTCCTTGCCGGCATTCCGCACTGCAAGGAAGTCGGGCACTGACGGTGCGTGCCGCGCCCCGGGCGGCGTTCTGCCGGGGCGCGACCGCAGGGCGCCCGGTGCCGCTTACTCGCGCGCCCACCCGTTCTGATAAAGCTGCCCGGCCAGCACGCCGAGGCGCGACGTGAGAATGGTGTTCTCGCCATCCTCGATCAACGCCGAGCGCACGTCGCGGAACAGCTTCTCGATCGGGAATTCGCGCGTGGTGCCATTGCCGCCGAACAGCTGGAACGCCTCGTGCGTGATCTTCATCGCTTCCTCGGTCACGCTCACCTTCGCCTGCGCGGTCGCATACGGATGGCTCTGCGGCGACATCCGCGAGAACGCGAGGCTGCGGCGCGCGATCGCACGCGCCATCTCGAGCCGGCGCAGCATCTCGCCGATGCGCAGGTGCGTCATCTGGTGATCCATCAGCAGCGCGCCGCCCTGTTTGCGCTCGTGGCAGTAGGCGAGCGCCAGTTCGAACGCGGCGCGTGCGGCACCGACGAACACCTGGCACATGTGCGTGCCCGCATACGACCATGTCGATGCGAGGTTGCCGAGATAGTCGTCCTTCAGCGCGACCGCGAAGCGCTTCGGCACCTTCACGTTGTCGAAATAGATCTCGCCCTGCGGCAGCGAACGCTGGCCGATCTTGTCGAGCGGCTTGCCGCGCGACACGCCCGGCAGGTCGAGCGGCAGGATCATCGCGATGCCGTTCGTGAACGCGCTGCGCCCGCCTTCGTTCGATGGAACGGGTCGTACGGTAGTATGGCGATTCGATGGAACCCCGATGGATCTGAACGAGTGGCCATGCCCGAATTTTCTTCATCTCCCGGCGCCGGCCAGGGCGCGCAAGCGCTCGTCCTCATCGCCGAGGACGAACCCGAGATCGCCGAGATCCTGATCGCGTACTTCGCGCGCAACGGCCTGCGCACCGTGCACGCGGCCGACGGCCGCCGCGCGCTCGAACTCCACCTGTCGCTGAAGCCGGACCTCGTACTGCTCGACGTGCAGATGCCGCACGTCGACGGCTGGAAAGTGCTCGCCGAAATCCGCCATCGCGGCGACACGCCGGTCATCATGCTGACCGCGCTCGACCAGGACATCGACAAGCTGACCGGGTTGCGCATCGGCGCCGACGACTACGTGGTCAAGCCGTTCAACCCGGCCGAAGTCGTCGCGCGCGCACAGGCCGTGCTGCGCCGGTCGATGGCCGGCTCGCGCCAGGAAGAACAGCGCGTGCTGCGCGCCGCGCCGTTCGAGATCGATCTCGAGCACCACGAAGCGACGGTCGAAGTCGGCAGCGAACGCCACACGCTCGTGCTGACGCTCACCGAATTCAAGCTGCTCGCGCAGCTTGCGCGTGCGCCGCGCCGCGTGTTCAGCCGCGCCGAGCTGATGGCCACCTGCCTGCCGGAAGGCGACGCGCTGGAGCGCACCGTGGACAGCCACGTCAGCAAGCTGCGCAAGAAACTGGACGACCTCGGCGTGCAAGGCGTGCCCGCCAGCGTGCGCGGCGTCGGCTACAAACTGTGGAGCGGCGATTGAAACTCGACGGCCTGAGCCGCCAGATCGCGCTGACGATGGGCGCGATCGCCTTCGGCATCACGGTGCTGATCGTCGTGACGGCCTACGCGTTCTACTACCTGCTGTACAAGTACTCGCCCGAGTACTTCAAGCCGCAGAGCTGGCTCCCGAGCGGGCCGGAGTGGGTGTGGATCATCTCGACCACGCTGGTCGGCCTGCTGATCGCGATCATCGTCGCGGTCAACCTGTCGCGCCGCATCCTCGTGCCGCTGAACTCGGTGACGGACAGCATCCGCCGCGTCGCGCGCGGCGATCTCGCCGCACGCGCCGTCGCCGGCGACCGTTCGCTGCACGAAGCGGCGCTGCTCGCCGACAACTTCAACGCGCTCGCGAGCGAACTGCAGCGCGTGACCGACGAACAGACGTTCTGGAACGCGGCGATCGCCCATGAACTGCGCACGCCCGTCACCGTCTTGCGCGGGCGGCTGCAGGGGCTCGCCGAGGGCGTGTTCACGCCGAGCGAAGCGCTGTACCGCAGCCTGCTCACGCAGGTCGAAGGCTTGACGCGGCTGATCGAAGATCTGCGCGTGGTCAGCCTCGCCGACAGCGGGCACCTCAGCATCGAGATCCGCGACACCGATCTCGCTGCCGACGTGCGCGCCGTGGTCGACGTGTTCACGCACGCGCTGCAGGCCGCCGGCCAGCATCCGGAACTCGATCTCGACCCGCGGCGCATGCGCTGCGACCCGGTCCGCATCCGCCAGGCTTTACTGGCGCTGCTGGAGAATGCGCGCCGCCATGCGGTGCCCGGCGCGATCCGGATCCAGACGCGCATCGAGAACGGCATGTGCCGGCTGCGCGTCGAGGACGACGGCCCCGGCATCCCGGCCGATTTCGCACCGCACGTGTTTCAGGCGTTCCGGCGCGTCGACGATACGCAACCCGGCGGCACCGGCCTCGGGCTCGCCGTCGTCGCGGCGATCGCGCACGCGCATCACGGCGAAGCCCTCTGCGCACCGACCGGCGCGGGCGGCACGCGGTTCGAGGTGCAGTGGCCCGACAACCTCGCGCCGGCGCCCGACAGCGAACGGTTCCCGGCGTAACGCGCACCCTTACACCTTTAAACCTTTACACCTTCACGCGCGCGGTTCACGCCCGACCTGTTCGAGCGGCGGGCTGAACCCGAGCACCGTGTACTCCATCACGGATACCGTCCCTTTTCCGGCCGCGCCCTGCACGACCACCGCGCGCACGGCGCCGGCCCGGTCGAATTTCAGCCGCGTGCCGACGGTCGCGTGACGCAGCGCCTCCAGTTCCTCGATCCGCGCGATCGCCAGCTTGCGCACCGCACCGGATACGTACACCGGCAGGAACACCAGCGCGATGAAGATCGACACGGCATCCTTCGACACGCTGTCCAGCACCGGCTGGCCCGACATCACGAGCGACAGCGACGTCGCGGCAACGAAGATGGCGAGCACGGTCGCGCCGACGCCGAGCGACGAGAACCGCTCGGCCGCCTTCTTCATGCGCGCCTTCACGAGCGCGCGCGCGGTCACGGACGTCATCAGCCATTCGCGCTGCGCGCCGTAGAACCCGGCAAAGCCGAGGAACAGCGTCGCGACCGCGCTGACGGCGATGCTGGTGTACAGCGCTTCGAACATCATGCAGACGAATTCGAGCACGCACACGAGCACGAGCGGGTGCAGCAGCAGACGGAACGAATAGCCGTCGCTGCCGTGCCCGCGGATCCACCATCTCACCGGCGCGAGCTGCCAGAAGCGGCTCTCCCGGCGGAGCGAAAGTTCGTCGTTGTCGGTCAATTCTTCACCCGTGGTGTTGCGTTGCGTCTGTGGTTCCGGCGTGGCTGAAACAGGAATGAATACCTGCGGTTATCGATTGATCCCAAAGATTCATTAGACAGTGTCTCCGCCGCCGCGCGATGCTGGCTTCGCCCGTGAACGCCGCGTCATTGCAACGCCGCGCACGAAAATGGAGTGAGACACATGCATAACGATCACCGTCAACGGCGCCACACGCTGTGGCTGCTGTGTGCGCTTTCGTTCATTCTCTACGTCGACCGCGTCAACCTCGCGACCGCGGCCGGTGCGATCAAGGCCGAACTCGGCCTGTCGAATACCGAACTTGGCGTCGCATTCTCCGCGTTCGCGTATTCGTATGCAATCTGCCAGATCGGCGGCGGCTGGATCGCCGACCGGTTCGGCGCCCGCATCACGCTGATCGGCTGCGGGTTGATCTGGATCGTCTCCACCTTCACGACCGGGCTCGTGCACAGCCTCGGGCTGCTGTTTGCCGCACGCCTGCTGCTCGGCATCGGCGAAGGCGCGACGCTGCCGGCCCAGGCCCGCGCGATCACGCACTGGTTTCCGCGCGAGCGGCGCGGCGTCGTGCAGGGCTTCACGCATTCGTTCTCGCGGCTCGGCAACGCGGTCACGCCGCCGATCGTCGCCGCGCTGATGACGTGGCTGTCGTGGCGCGCGGCGTTCTTCGTGATCGGGGCGGTCACGGTGGTATGGCTCGCATGGTGGATCGTCGGTTTCCGCGAGCACCCGCTCGGCGACGACGACGGCCGCGCGCGCACCGCCCGCCCTGCCGCCCCGTCCGGCCCGACGCCGTGGGGGCCGCTGTTCCGCCGGATGGCGCCGACCATCTTCGTCTACTTCTGCTACGGCTGGACCGCGTGGCTGTTCTTCACGTGGCTGCCGACGTTCTTCCTCAACGGCCAGGGCCTGAACCTGAAATCGACCGCGCTGTTCGCGTCCGGCGTGTTCTTCGCGGGCGTCGTCGGCGACACACTCGGCGGCTGGCTCTGCGACCGCATCTACCGGAAGACCGGCAACCTCGCGCTGTCGCGCCAGAGCGTGATCGTCACGAGCTTCGCCGGTGCGCTGATCTGCCTGCTGCCGCTCGCGTTCGTCCACTCGACGGCCGGCGTCGCGCTGTGCCTGTCCGGGTCGTTCCTGTGCCTCGAACTGACGATCGGGCCGATCTGGGCCGTGCCGAGCGACATCGCGCCGACCCACGCCGGCATCGCGAGCGGGATGATGAACGCCGGCTCCGCGATCTCGGGGATCCTGTCACCGATCCTGTTCGGCTATCTCGTCGACCGCACCGGCAGCTGGACGGTGCCGTTCATCGGCTCGGTCGCGATGCTGCTGATCGGTATCGTCGCCGCGCTGCGGATTCGCCCCGATCGCACGCTGTCCGAATCGATGCCGTCGCTCGCCGACGCGCCCGCCGCGCCGTCGGCGCGCTGAAGCCTTTCGCTTCGGGTTCGCCTGCCTCCCCCGTCTCGCCGGCGGCGCCATCACGTTTCATCGCGTTCCGCGATGCGGGCGTATTACCGGTTCGGCTGGTTCGGCTGGTTCGGCTGGTTCGGCTGGTTCGGCTGGTTCGGCTGATTCGGCTGATTCGGCTGATTCGGCCTGCTCGGCCGATTCGGCCAGCGCGGCCGACGCGGCTGGCTCGGCCGCCTCGGCTGGCAACCCGCGCCATTACGCGTCGCCGTCATCCTCGGCTCCGTCGTGATGAAACAGCGCGAGAAACTGCTGCGCGGGCGCGCTCAGCGGCCGGTCGCGCCGCACGATGCTGCCGTACGACGGCAGTTTCAGCTCGAGCGTGTAATCGACGATCGCGACGAGCCCGTGCTCCGCGTTGCGCTGCGCAACCGTCAGCGGAATCACGCCGAGCATCGACGAGCGGTCGACGAGGTTCATCGTCGTCAGGATCGACCCCGTTTCGACGAGCCCGCGCGGCATCGGCCGGTGGTGCGCGCGAAATTCGCGTTCGACGACTTCACGCGCCGGGCTGCCGGCCGGCTGCACGATCCACGCGTAATCGAGCAGCGCATCGAACGCCACCGGCCCCGCGCCCGCCAGCGGATGGTCGCGGCCCGCGATGATCGCGAGCGCCTCGTCGTCGACCACGCGGAAATCGCAATCCGTGCCGACATTGCGCCCGATCACCACTTCGAGCACGCCTTCGCGCAGTTGCGGCATCAGCCGGTCGCTCGTATCGACCGCGATGTCGATCGCGAGCAGCGGATAACGCGCCTTCAACTGCACCAGCGCCTCGGTGAGCCGCCCCGGCGACGCGGCCATGATGCTGCCGATCGCGAGCCGCCCGGCACTGCCGAGCTGCAGCTCGCCGAGCTCGCGATTCAACGCTTCCACGCTGCCGCGAATCCCGCGGAAATAGCCGAGCACGCGCTCGCCGGCCGGGTTCAGCACAAGCCCGCGCCCGACGCGATCGAACAGCCGCTGGCCGAGCGCGCTCTCCAGTTCCGCCAGCATCTTCGTCGCGGCCGGCTGCGTGAGGCCCATCTGCTCGGCGGCCGCGCGCAGCGTCGAGCATTCGTCGACGGCCAGCAGCAACGCGATCTGGCGCATGCGCAGCCGGTTCAGCAACTGCGGGGTCGAGTCTCGTCGGTCGATCGAGCCCATCTTTGATTACTCCAGGTTATCGATTCATCAAGAGTTTTCAATTTACCGACTCATTCCGTCTACCTAGCATGAACCCCATACACGAACGGCCACGCGCCGCCACCGGAGACACCGCATGAACACCTCCTCGACCGCCGCCACCCTGCCCGTCGTCGCGCTGACGCTCGGCGACCCCGCCGGCATCGGCGCCGAACTGATCGCGAAACTGCTCGCCCGCCCCGACGCCACCGCCCGCGCGAATCTCGTGCTGATCGGCGATCGCTGGCTGTGGGAAGCCGGCCAGCGCGTCGCGGGCGTCACCGTCGACGTCGAGCCCGTGGCGTCGCTGGCCGCCGTGCGCGGCCGGCCGGCGGCCGCGCGCGCCGCGTTCGTCGAAGTCGACACGATCGATCCCGCGCAGGTCACGGCCGGCCAGCCCGGCGCGGCCGGCGGCCGCTCGACGCTCGCCGTGCTCGACCAGTGCCTCGACGCGGCGCTGGCCGGCGACATCGACGCGATCTGCTTCGCGCCGCTGAACAAGTACGCGATGAAGCTCGGCGGGCTGCGCCACGACGACGAGCTGCACCACTTCGCCAAAGCGCTCGGCGTGACCGGCTACTTCTGCGAATTCAACACGCTCGGCGAACTGTGGACGGCGCGTATCTCGTCGCACATCCCGCTGAAGGACGCGGCCGGCTGCCTGAGCATCGAGCGGATCGAACAGGCGTCGGAACTCATCTACCGGTCGCTGCTCGCGAACGGCGTCGCGGCGCCGAAGGTGGCGATCGCCGCGTTCAACCCGCACGGCGGCGACGGCGGCAGCTGCGGCCGCGAGGAAGTCGACATCATCGAGCCGGCGGTGCGCAAGCTGCAGGCGCGCGACTGGCCGACCGACGCGCCGTTCCACGGCCCGTTCCCCGCCGACACGATCTTCCTGAAGGCGCAGGCCGGCGACTACCAGGCGATCGTCACGATGTACCACGACCAGGGGCAGATCGCGATCAAGCTGCTCGGCTTCTCGCGCGGCGTGACCGTGCAGGGCGGGCTGCCCGTGCCGATCACGACGCCCGCGCACGGCACCGCGTACGACATCGCGGGCCGCGGCACCGCCGACGTCGGCGCGACCTGGCAGGCGCTGCAGATCGCCTGCCGGATGGGCGCCGCGCGCCGCACCCCCGCTGTTTCGGCGTGACGGCCAAGCCGGCCGCCCGCCTTTCACACACGACAACACCGACTCTCGGAGACACCGCCATGAAAATCCGGTCCGTACGCGCACGCGTATTCCAGTGGAAAGGCAAGACCGTCCCGCCGCAGGGCAACTTCTGTTCGAACGCGATGGATCTGCTGTACGCGCCGCAGGAGACGATGAGCACGTTCCGCTTCCATGCGTGGACGGTCGTCGAGGTCGAGACCGACGACGGCATCGTCGGCCTCGGCAACGTCGCGCTCGCGCCGCACGTCGCGAAGGTCATCATCGACCAGTACCTCGCGCCGCTCGTGATCGGCCAGGACCCGTGGGACTACGAATACCTGAACCAGCGGATGTACCGCGCGACCCACGCGTGGGGCCGCAAGGGCATCGGCATGGCGGCGATCTCGGCGGTCGACATCGCGATCTGGGACATCCTCGGCAAGAGTGTCGGCAAGCCGGTGTTCAAGCTGCTCGGCGGCCGCACCAAGGAAAAGATCCCCTGCTACTACTCGAAGCTCTACCGCACCGACCTGAAGGCGATGCAGGACGAGGCGCAGCAGTACCTGAAGGAAGGCTTCCGCGCGTTCAAGATGCGCTTCGGCTACGGGCCCGCGCACGGCCAGCAGGGCGTGGTCGAGAACCTGAAGTCGGTCGCGGCGATCCGTGAGGTGATCGGCTACGACAACGACCTGATGCTCGAGTGCTACATGGGCTGGAACCTCGAATACGCGAAGCGGATCCTGCCGAAGCTCGAGAAATACCAGCCGCGCTGGCTGGAAGAACCGGTGATCGCCGACGACATCGACGGCTATGCGGAGCTGAACCAGCTGACGCGCATCCCGATCTCCGGCGGCGAACACGAATTCTCGCTGTACGGCTTCAAGCAGCTGCTCGACCGCAAGGCCGTGTCGGTCGTGCAGTACGACACGAACCGTGTCGGCGGGATCACGATGGCGCACAAGATCAACGCGCTGTGCGAGGCGTACAGCGTGCCGGTGATTCCGCATGCGGGCCAGATGCACAACTATCACCTGACGATGAGCACGCTCGCGTCGCCGATGAGCGAGTACTTCCCGATGTTCGACGTCGAGGTCGGCAACGAGCTGTTCTATTACATCTTCGACGGCGAGCCGGTGGCCGAGAACGGTTTCCTGCAGCTGCGCGACGACGTACCGGGCCTCGGCCTCACGCTGAAGACCGAATTCCTCGACCAGTTCGACATCGTCGAGTGAGGCCGGCCATGAAAACACGCTACCAGGGCGTTTTTCCGGTCGTACCGACGATCTTCGACGCGCACGGCGCGCTCGATCTCGACGGCCAGCGCCGCTGCCTCGACTTCATGATCGATGCCGGCTCGCACGGCCTCTGCATCCACGCGAACTACTCCGAGCAGTTCGCGCTCGGCGACGACGAACGTGACCTGATCACGCGCACCACGCTCGAGCACGTCGCGGGCCGCGTGCCGGTGATCGTCACGACATCGCACTTCAGCGCGCGGCTCTGCGCGGCACGCAACCGGCAGGCGCAGGCGCTCGGCGCGGCGATGGTGATGGTGATGCCGCCGTACCACGGCGCCACGTTCCGCGTGCCCGAAACGCAGGTGCGTGCGTTCTTCCGCGAAGTCGCCGACAGCCTCGACATTCCGCTGATGATCCAGGACGCACCGGCGAGCGGCGTCGCGCTGCCGGCGTCGCTGCTCGCGTCGCTCGCACGCGAGCTCGATGCCGTGTCGTACTTCAAGATCGAGACGGCGGGCGCCGCGTCGAAGCTGCGCGAGCTGATCGCGCTCGGCGGCGACGCGATCGAGGGGCCGTGGGACGGCGAGGAAGGCATCACGCTGCTCGCCGATCTCGATGCCGGCGCAACCGGTGCGATGACGGGCGGCGGCTATCCGGACGGGATTCGCCGGATCACCGACGCGTATTTCGCCGGCCGCCGCGACGAAGCCTGCGAGCAGTACGCGCGCTGGCTGCCGCTGATCAACTACGAGAACCGCCAGGCGGGTTTCCTCACCGCGAAGGCGCTGATGAAGGAAGGCGGCGTGATCGCGTGCGACCAGCCGCGCGCGCCGTGGCCCGAGCTGCATCCGCAGGTGCGGGCGGGCCTGCTCGACGCGGCGCGGCGGCTCGACCCGCTCGTGCTGCGCTGGGGGCGCTAATACCGGAAGTACGTGCGGCGCGCGGGCGCCGCGCATCGGCGGCCGGCACCGGCCGGCCCGCCACGGCAAGACAGCGGCCCGTCAGATGGCCGCCGCGGCCGACGACCCAAACTGGATGGAGACGCCATGACCCTGTTGACCCCCGCCACCCCGGCATACGAAGCCGGCGAAGCCATTCCGCGCCGCCGCTGGCTGCGCGTGATTCCGCCGCTGCTGCTCGCCTGCATCATTTCCTACATGGACCGCGTGAACATCGCGTTCGCGATGCCCGGCGGGATGAACGCCGATCTCGGCATGGACGCGACGATGGCAGGGCTCGCCGGCGGCATCTTCTTCTTCGGCTACCTGTTCCTGCAGATTCCCGGCGGCCGGCGCGCGGCGCTCGGCAGCGGCAAGACCTTCATCGCGTGGTCGCTCGTGAGCTGGGCCGTGCTGTCGGTGCTGACCGGTCTCGTCACGCACACCTGGCAACTGCTGGCGCTGCGCTTCATGCTCGGCGTGGCCGAAGGCGGGATGCTGCCCGTCGTGCTGACGATGGTCAGCCACTGGTTCCCCGATCGCGAGCGTGGCCGTGCGAACGCAATGGTCATCATGTTCGTGCCGCTCGCGGGCATGATCACCGCGCCGCTGTCCGGCTTCATCCTCGCCGCGTACGACTGGCGTCACCTGTTCTTCAGCGCGGGCGCACTGTCGCTGCTGTGCCTGGTCGCGTGGATGATGTTCGCCGACGACGGCCCGGAGACCGCGCGCTGGGTGTCGCCCCGCGAGAAGGCATACATCCTCGACGCGCTGCGCGACGAGCAGGAGCGCAAGCGCGCGGCCGGCACGCCGGCGGCCGCGTCGTTCGACGAGATGCTGCGCAACCCGACGATCTGGCTGCTCATCGCGATCAACTTCTGCTATCAGGTCGGCATCTACGGCTATACGATGTGGTTGCCGACCCTGCTGAAAAACCTCACGCACAGCGGGATGGGCAAGATCGGCCTGCTCGCGATGCTGCCGTATGTCGCGATGGTGATCGGGATGTTCGTCACGTCGTATTGGTCTGACCGGACCGGCAAGCGCCGCCTGTTCGTGCTGCTGCCGCTCGTCGGCTTCGCCGCGTGCCTCGCGCTGTCGGTGCTCACGCACGGGTCGATGGCCGTGTCGTTCACGTTCCTGATCGGCTGCGGCTTCTTCCTGCAGGCGGCCGCCGGCGTGTTCTGGGCGATTCCGCCGAAGCTCTGCAGCGTCGAGACGGCCGGCAGTGCGCGCGGCCTGATCAACGCGCTCGGCAATCTCGGCGGCTTCTGCGGCCCGTATGCGGTGGGCGTGCTGACCCAGCACGTGAGCGCGGCGGCCGGCGTCTACAGCCTCGCGGTCACGCTCGCGGTGGCCGGCCTGCTCGCGATGACGCTGCCGAAGCGCTGCGAGGACTGACCCCGGATACGCGGGACTGCGAACGACATGACGGAGACTCACCATGAACGACATCCTGTTGCTGGTGCAGAAATGCGCCCACACCTTCAGCTTCTACGACCTCGACACGAAAGCGCCGCTCAAGCACATCGTGCTGCCCAACTTCCCGCACGAATTCACCGTGGATGCGAACGAGCGTCACGCGTACGTCGGCATCTTCGGGATCGAAACCGCGTGGTCGCGCGGCCATGAAGGCGATCACCGGATCGCCGAGATCGACCTCGTCGAGCGCACGCACACGCGCATGCTCGACCTGTGGCCGTACTACCGGCCGCACGGGATGGCGGCCGACCGCGACGGCCGGCTGTACGCGATGAGCGAGGCACACGACATGCTGCTCGTGTTCGACGAGCCGACGCGGCAGCCGGTGCCGAACATGGCCGTGCCGTCCGGCGGCGTGAAGACGCACCTCGTGACGCTCACGCGCGACGCGAGCCGCGCCTACGGCGTGCACCTGCTGTCGAACACGGTCACGCAGTTCCATCCGCGCGACGCGACGGTCGCGCCGCGCGCGGTGATGCCCGGCCCGCGCCCCGAGGGCAATGCGCTGTCGGGCGACGAGCGCACGCTGTTCGTCGCGAATCGCGGCGACGACACGCTGGTCGAGATCGACACGGAAACGATGACCTGCGGCCGCCGCGTGAAAACACGCAGCGATCCGAACCGCATCTACCGGACGAGCGCGCCGGACGGCCGCGACCTGCTGCTGCTGACCAATTCGGGCGAACGGTCGATCTCGGTGTTCGATGCGCGGCAGCTCGAGGAGATCGAGCGCATCGCGCTGCCCGCGAACCCGACCGCACTGTCGTTCCATCCGTCGCGGCGCGTCGCGTACGTGTCGTTCCAGGACGACTACGTGCGCGAACTCGATCTCGATACGTGGCGCTTCGTCGGTGCGCTGGCGACGCTACGCGAGCCCGATGCGTCGTACGTGCTCGCCGGCGCGCGCTGACATGCACGACGGTTCGTCGCCCGACGACATCGACGGCCTGCCCGATGCGCTCGTCGATGCGCATCACCACCTGTGGCAGCTCGATGCGGGTGCGCACTACCCGTGGCTGCAGGCGCAATACGATCCGGCACGCTTCATGTTCGGCGACTACGCGGCGCTGTGCCGCAACTTCGGCGTGGACGAATTCCGGCACGCGGCGCAACACGCGCCGATCGTCGCCAGCGTGCACGTCGAGGCCGAGCGCGCGCACGACGAGGCGCTGGCCGAAACGCGCTGGCTGCACGACGTCGCCGCCGCGCACGGGCTGCCGTCGGCCGTCGTCGCGTGGGTCGACTTGCTGGCCGGCGACGTGGACGAACGGCTCCCCGAACAGGCCGCGTGGCCGCGCGTGCGCGGCGTGCGCTTCAAGCCGCGCACCGCGGCCACGCCGGATGCGTCGATCGACGGGCCCGGCACGCTGCATGACCCGCGCTGGCCGGCCGCACTCGAGCGCCTCGCCGCGCACGGCCTGAGCTGGGACCTGCGCGTGCCGTTCTGGCATCTCGGCGAAGCGGCCGCGCTGCTTGCCGGCGCCCCCGACGTCGACGTCGTGCTCGAACACGCGGGCCTGCCGTGGGACCGCTCGGCAGCCGGGCTCGCGCGCTGGCGCAGCGGCATGGAAGCGCTCGCCGCGTTGCCACGCGTCACCGTGAAGATCTCCGAACTCGGCCTGCGCGACGCGGCGTGGAACGACGCCGACAACGCGCGGATCGTCCGCGACACGATCGCGATCTTCGGCTGGCAGCGCTGCCTGTTCGCGAGCAATTTCCCGGTGGCCGGGCTGCGCGTGACCTATCCCGTGCTGCTGCGCACGTTCGCCCGCGCGATCGCGCATCTCGACGACACCGCGCGCCGTGCGATCTGGCACGACAACGCGCTGCGCGTCTACCGGATCGCGCCCGACGCGCCGCACCGGCCGGCGCGCGGCTAGCGCCCCGCCTTCCCCTCCCTTCCCCTCCTGTCGGTCGGGCGGCGCACCACGCCACGCGCCCGACCGACACATTTTGTGCATCGCACGACCGACCCTGAGCAAAAAGTATCGGTTCGCGTTTTCTTTTGATGTGGTGCCCGCATCGCCGCCGTCACACCATGAGTCCTGCCGTCATCGACGGTATTCGAACAAGCAGAATCAAGGAGACACGGGTGAACAAGATGCGAATCGTCGCAGCCGGCTTGCTGCTCGGCGCCTGTCTGCCGGGCGTCGCGGCCGCGCAAACCTGCAAGGTGCCGACCCTTCGGGTGCTCGCGCAGAAGAGTCTCGGCCTGTCGGTGATGGAGAAGTCGCTGGCCGACTACGAGAAGAAAAGCGGGACCAAGGTCGAGATCAGCTACTTCGGCGAGAACGACCGCCGCGCGAAATCGCGGCTCGACGCGTCGACCGGCGCGGGTTCCTACCAGATCTACTACGTCGACGAAGCGAACGTCGCCGAATTCGCGTCGGCCAACTGGATCGTGCCGCTTCTCAAGTACTACCCGAAGGATTACGACTACGACGACTTCCTGCCCGGCCGCCGTGCGGTCGCGAGCTACAACGGCGTCGCGTACTTCGCGCCGCTGATCGGCGGCGGCGACTTCCTGTTCTACCGCCGCGACCTGCTCGACGCCGCGCACATCCCGGTGCCGAAGACGCTCGACCAGCTCGTCGCCGCGATCAAGAAGCTCAACGCGCCGCCGAAGCTGTACGGCTGGGTCGCGCGCGGCCAGCGCGGCTCGGGGATGAACGTGTGGCGCTGGTCGCCGTTCATGCTCGGGATGGGCGGCGCCTGGACCGACAAGGGCGGCCAGCCTGCGTTCAACTCGCCGGCCGCCGTGAAGGCCACGCAGCTCTACAGCGACCTGTTCAAGTACGCGCCGCCGGGCGCCGCGACCTACGACTGGAGCAACGCGCTCGAAGCGTTCCGCTCGGGCAAGGTCGCGTTCATGATCGAATCGACGCCGTTCGCGGACTGGATGGAGGATGCGAGCAAGTCGAGCGTGGCCGGCAAGGTCGGCTACACGCGGCCGCCCGCGCCGCTGCCGTCGGCCGCGTACGGCCACGGCTTCGCGATCTCGGCGGTCGGCGCGAAGGACGACTGCACGCGGATGGCCGCCGGCCGCTTCATCGCCTGGGCGACCAGCAAGGACCAGGAGCAGGCGCGGCTGCGCAGCGGCGTGTTCAGCGACTACAACCGCACGAGCACGATCAACAGCCCGTACTTCAAGCAGCACGTCGCGCCGCAGATCCAGGCCGGGCTGAACGACACCAACCCCGTCACGCAGGTGACGATCTGGCGCACGCCGCAGTGGCCGGATATCGGCGACAACCTCGGCATCGCGCTCGAACAGGTGTTCACCGGCACGCAGGCGGACCCGCGCGGCACGCTCGACGACGCGACCCAGTACGCGAAGGATGCGCTCGAACATGGCGCTCGCAAATGACGGCGCCGGCGGCCGCGCGCTCGGCGTCCGCCCGGCCCCATCCACACCGTCGGCCCGGCGCGGCCGCGCGCGCCGCGACCGCACGAGCCTGCCGTGGGTATTCCTCGCGCCGACGCTCGCGCTGCTCGCGGTCCTGAGCCTCGTCCCGACCGTCGCCGCGATCAACCTCGCGTTGCGCAACCGCGTGCTGCGCTACCCGGACAGCGAATACGTCGGCCTGCGCAACTTCATCCGGCTCGCGTCGGACCGCCGCTTCCTGAACGCGATCGAGGTGTCCGTGCTGTGGGAAGTCGTCACGGTCGCCGGCGCGGTGCTGGTCGGCATCGCGCTCGCCGTGTTCCTGTTCGAGCGCGTGCACGGCCGCTGGCGCCGCTTCGCGTCGCTGGTGCTGATCATGCCGGTGCTGCTGCCGCGCGTGTCGGCCGCGTTCATCTGGAAGTTCATGTACGCGCCGCTCACCGGGATCCTGAGCTGGCTGCTCGGCACGCTCGGCGTCGAGAACACCGCCTTCCTCGCCGATCCGCATCTCGCGCTGTACGCGGTCGCGCTCGTCGACGTGTGGCAATGGGGGCTGTTCTTCGCGGTCGTGATCCTGAAGCTGCTGGAGACGCTGCCGCCCGAGCCGCTCGAAGCCGCGCGGCTCGACTACGCGACGACGTGGCAGGTGCATGCGTACATCGCGCTGCCGATGCTGAAGGCGCCGCTCGTGAGCCTCGTGTTCATCAAGATGGTCGAGTCGCTGCGTTCGTTCGACCTGATCTACGTGATGACCAAGGGCGGCCCCGGCATCGCGACCGAGACACTCGATCTCTATGCGTACCAGCAGGGCATCGGCCTCGCCGGCAAGGTGTCGTATGCGTCCGGCATGGCCGTGCTGATGATGGTCGCGACCACGCTCGTCTTCACGCTCATCTGGAAGAGGGTCAACAAATGGGACGACTGATGGCCCGCCGCGGCCCCGCCGCCGTTTCCACCGTCGCGATCGCCGGCGCGATCCTGCTGGTCGCCGCGTTCCCGCTGTTCTGGGCCGTGCTCAATTCGCTCAAGCACCTGCTCGACATCGTCACGCCGACCCCGCGCTTCTTCTTCACGCCGACGCTCGCGAACTACGAGCAGGTGCTGTCGAGCCCCGAGGTGCTGATCGGGCTCGGCAACAGCATCGCGATCGTCGGCGCGGCCGTGCTGATCGGCGCGGTGCTCGGCGTGCCGGCCGCGTATGCGATCGCGCACTACCCGGTGCGCGGCAAGCGCGACATCCAGTTCTTCCTGCTGTCGCTGCGCTTCCTGCCGCCCGTCGCGGTCGCGCTGCCGCTGATCGCGATCTGGGTCGACCTCGGGCTGTACGACACCAAGCTGTCGATGATCGTCACGTACCTGCTCGTCACGCTGTCGACCATCACGTGGCTGTCGATCCCCGTGTTCCGCCGGCTGCCGCGCGAGATCGAGGAAGCCGCCGCGCTCGACGGCTACGGCCCGTATGCGGTGTTCTGGCATATCGCGCTGCCGGTGTGCGCGAGCACGCTGCTCGGCGGCATCGTGTTCAGCTTCGTGCTGGTCTGGAACGAACTGATGATCGCGCTCGCGCTGACGTCGTCGCGCAGCGCGACGCTGCCGGTGGTCGCATCCGCGTTCACGTCGCTCGGCCAGGAAGTGCCGTGGGGCGTGATCAACGCGTCGACGGTGCTGCTCGCGCTGCCGCCGCTCGTGTTCGTCGGCATGCTGAGCCGCCTGCTCAATTCGATGGTCAAGGGAAAATAAGGAGGATGTGTTGAAAGCGCTCGTACTCGAACGCACGCGCGAGCTCGCGCTGCGCGACATCGACCTGCCGCAGGAGGTCGGCCCCGGCGACGTCCGGATCAAGGTCCATACGGTTGGCGTCTGCGGCAGCGACGTGCATTACTACGTTCATGGCGGCATCGGCCCGTTCCGTGTCGATGCGCCGATGGTGCTCGGCCACGAAGCCTCCGGCACCGTCGTCGAGACCGGCGCCGGCGTCACGCACCTGCGCGTCGGCGATCGCGTGTGCATGGAGCCCGGCGTGCCGCGCTTCGATTCGCCCGCGACACTGCGCGGGCTCTACAACCTCGATCCCGACGTGCGCTTCTGGGCAACGCCTCCCATCCACGGCTGCCTGACGCCGTTCGTCGTGCATCCGGCCGCGTTCACGTACCGTCTGCCCGACAACGTGTCGTTCGCCGAAGGCGCGATCGTCGAGCCGCTGTCGATCGGCCTGCAGGCCGCAAAGAAGGCGGCGATGAAGCCAGGCGACCTCGCGGTCGTGATCGGCGCCGGCACGATCGGCGCGATGACGGCGCTCGCCGCGCTCGCCGGCGGCGCCGCGCGCGTGATCCTCGCCGACGTCGTGCCCGACAAGCTCGCGCTGTTTGGCGACAACCCGGCCGTCACGACCGTCGACGTGCGCACGCGGCCGCTCGCCGACGCGGTAGCCGACGCCTCCGGTGGCTGGGGCGCGGACGTCGTGTTCGAGGCGAGCGGCAGCGCGAACGCGTATGCGGGCCTCGTCGACCTGATGTGCCCGGGCGGCTGCGCGGTGCTGATCGGCATGCCCGTCGAGCCCGTACCGCTCGATGTGGTCGCGCTGCAGGCGAAGGAAGGCCGCATCGAATCGGTGTTCCGCTACGCGAACATTTTCCCGCGCGCGCTTGCGCTGATCGCGTCCGGCGCGATCGACGTGAAGCCGTTCATCTCGCGCACGTTCCCGTTCTCCGAAGGCGTGCGCGCGTTCGAGGAAGCGGCGAGCGGCCAGCCGCGCGACGTCAAGATTCAGATCGAAATGGATTGAGCCATGGCCCAGATCACCTGCAAGGCTTTGTCGAAGCACTACGACGGCGGCCCCGCCGTGCTGCACCCGCTCGACCTCGAGATCGCCGACGGCGAATTCATCGTGCTGCTCGGCCCGTCCGGCTGCGGCAAGTCGACGATGCTGCGGATGATCGCGGGCCTCGAGGCGATCACCGGCGGCGAGCTCGTGATCGGCGATGCCGTCGTCAACGACCTGCCGTCGCGCGAGCGCAATGTCGCGATGGTGTTCCAGAACTACGCGCTGTACCCGCACATGACGGTGTACGACAACATCGCGTTCGGCCTGCGGCGCCTGAAGGTGCCGGCCGGCGAGATCGACCGCCGCGTGCGCGACGTCGCGCGCATCCTGAGCCTCGACGCGCTGCTCGACCGCCGTCCGCGCGCGATGTCGGGCGGCCAGCAGCAGCGCGCGGCGATCGCCCGCGCGATGATCAAGACGCCGGCCGTGTTCCTGTTCGACGAGCCGTTGTCGAATCTCGACGCGAAGCTGCGCACGCAGCTGCGCGGCGACATCAAGCGGCTGCACCGGCAGTTGAAGACGACCACGCTGTACGTCACGCACGACCAGCTCGAAGCGATGACACTCGCGGACCGCGTCGTGCTGATGCGCGGCGGCCACATCGAGCAGATCGGTACGCCGGCCGAACTGTATGGCCGGCCGCATACCGTGTTCGCCGCCGGGTTCGTCGGCACGCCCGCGATGAACTTCGCCGACGGCACGATCGAGCGCCTCGGCGCGAACCTGCTGCTCGACTGCAACGGCGCGCGCTGGCCGCTCGCGTCGTCGCGCTTCGCGGGGCTGCAGGACGGCCAGCACGTGAAGGCCGCGATCCGGCCGAACCACCTGCGGCTCGTCGCCGAAGGCGATCCGGCCCCCGGCACGCTCGCACTGACCGGCACCGTGGAGCTCGTCGAGCTGCTCGGCGCCGAGGCGCTCGTCACGCTGGACTGGCGCGGCCGGCCGTGCGCGGCCCTCGTGCCGGCCCCGATGGCCCCCATGCCGGGCGCCGTGGTAGCGTTGCGCTTCGACGAAGAAGCCCTGCATCTGTTCGACGCCGGCACCGAGCGCAACGTCACGCTGCCGGACGCGAACCCGATCGCGCAGGCGGCGCCGCCGGCGGCCGCAACGCGCGCCACGCCGCCGGCCGCGACGGGCTGGTCGATGTCCCGTTCGTAGCACGCCGGCACGCCCCGACGGAGCACACGATGAACCCGGATCTCGAGATCGTTCCCACCCACCGCGACGAGTCGTTCCGCGCGTGGGTCCACGACTACCCGCATTCGGTCGCGAAGTGGCACTTTCATCCCGAGTACGAGATTCATCTGATCCAGGCGTCGCACGGCAAGGTGTTCGTCGGCGACCACATCGGCGATTTCGGCCCCGGCAACCTGATCGTCACGGGGCCGAACCTGCCGCACAACTGGGTCAGCGAGCTTGCCGACGGCGAACGCGTGTCGTCGCGCGACGTCGTGCTGCAGTTCTCGCGCGATGCGATCGAGAAGATGGTCGGCGCGTTCAGCGAGCTGCAGCCGGTGATCGACCTGATCGACGACGCGGCGCGCGGCGTGCAGTTTCCGGACCGCGTCGGCGCAGAGGTCGCGCCGCTGATGCTCGAACTCGCGAACGCGCACGGCTGCCGGCGCGTCGAGATCCTGATGTCGCTGTTCGACCGGCTGTCGTCGTGCCGCGAGCGGCGCGTGCTCGCGGGCCCCGGCTACCGCAGCGACGCGCAGCACTACATGTCGTCGACCATCAACCAGGTGCTGTCGTACCTGCAGCAGAACCTGCCCGGCATGCTGCGCGAGACCGACGTCGCCGCGTTCGCCGGCATGAGCGTCAGCACCTTCACGCGGTTCTTCCGCCGCCACACCGGCTCGTCGTTCGTGCGCTACCTGAACCGCCTGCGCATCAACGAGGCGTGCGAGCTGCTGATGTTTTCCGACCTGACGGTGACCGACATCTGCTACCGGGTTGGCTTCAACAACCTGTCGAACTTCAACCGACAGTTTCTCGCGATGAAGCAGGTGCCGCCGTCGAGGTTCCGCGCGCTGCACCGGCTCAACGAACCCCATGGCCGCGACGACGCGCCGCCCCCGCGACGCGCGCCGCCGCGCGCCCCAGACAGGACGCTTCATACGTGACATTTCTCGGCATCGATCTCGGCACGTCCGAGGTCAAGGTACTCCTCACCGATTCCCGTTCGGTGCCTCTCGCGACCGGCTCGGCCACGCTGTCGATCAGCCGCCCGCATCCGCACTGGTCCGAACAAAGCCCGCAGGCGTGGTGGCACGCGATGCTCGACGCGATCGCATCGGTGCGCGCCGCGCACCCGGCCGGCTTTGCCGCGCTGCAAGGCATCGCGCTGTCCGGGCAGATGCACGGCGCGACGCTGATCGATCGCGCCGACCAGGTGTTGCGCCCCGCGATCCTGTGGAACGACACGCGCGCGGGCACCGAATGCGTCGAGCTCGAGGCGCTGGTGCCGGAATCGCGCGCGATCACCGGCAACATGGCGATGCCCGGCTTCACCGCGCCGAAGCTGCTGTGGCTCGCGAAATACGAGCCGGCCGTGTTCCGCGCGGTGCACAAGGTGCTGCTGCCGAAGGATTACCTGATCTGGCGCCTGTCCGGCGAATTCGTGTCCGACCTGTCCGACGCGTCGGGCACGCTGTGGCTCGACTGCGCGCGCCGCGACTGGTCCGACCGGATGCTCGCCGCGACCGAGCTGTCGCGCGCGCAGATGCCGCGCCTCGTCGAAGGCAATGCGCCCGCCGCACAGCTGCGCGACACGCTGCGGCGCGAATGGGGCATCGCGGGGCCCGTGACGATCGCCGGCGGGGCCGGCGACAACGCGGCCTCCGCGATCGGCATGGGCGTGACGGGCGCCGGCAGCGGCTTCCTGTCGCTCGGCACGTCCGGCGTGCTGTTCGCCGGCAACGACCGTTTCGCGCCGAACCCGGACGCCGCCGTGCACGCGTTCTGCCACTGCATCGAAGGGCGCTGGCACCAGATGAGCGTGATCCTGTCGGCCGCCGCGAGCCTCGACTGGCTCGCGCGGGCACACGGCACGACCGCCGCTGTGCTGGCCGCGCGCGCCGAACGCGCGGAGCCGGCCCGCGCGCCGCTGTTCCTGCCGTATCTCGGCGGCGAGCGCACGCCGCACAACGACGCGCATGCGCGCGGCGTGTTCTTCGGGCTGTCCAACGAACACGATGCGTACGACCTCGCGTATGCGGTGATGGAAGGCGTCGCGTTCGCGATGGCCGACGGCTACGACGCGCTGCGCGCGGCCGGCACGACGCTCGACGCGGTGTCGTTCATCGGCGGCGGATCGAAAAGCGCGTTCTGGGCGCGGCTGTGCGCGAATGCGACCGGGCTCACGATGCAGCGCCACGCGGACGGCGCGGTCGGTGCAGCACTCGGCGCCGCGCGTCTGGCGCGACTCGCTGCGACGGACGACTCGCTCGCGGACGTCTGTGTCGCGCCGCCGGTGACGGAGACGGTCGCGCCCGATGCGGCGTCGGTCGATCTGCTGGCCGGCCGGCTCGCGCGGTACCGGCGGTTGTATCACGCGCTGCGGGACGAGTTCGCGGCCGCCGACTGAGCAGCGGGGCGTGGCCGTCATGCCCGCATCGCGGCCGGCCGAAACATGCGGAAACCCGCTTGACCCGGCCCCTGGGATCGCCTTTATGCTGACCGCAACGAATCGACGACCCGGGGGCGACCCATGAGCAACGTCACGCGCGGCCTGAGCGCATCGGAAGCCGCGACACGGCTCGGCGTATCGGTCAAGGCGCTGCGGCTGTACGAGCGGCAAGGGCTGGTCACGCCCGGGCGCACGGTGTCCGGATACCGGGCCTACGGCCCGGACGATCTGGCGCGTGCCGCCGAAATCGCGGCGTTGCGCGCGCTCGGCCTGAGCCTTGCCCAGGTCGCGAGCGTGCTGGATGGCGACGCCGGCAGCCTGAACGACGCGTTGGCGACGCATGAAGCGGCGCTCGAGCGCGGCATCCGGGATCTGGTCGGCAAGGTCGGCAAGGTTCGCGCCATCCGTGCCGATCTCGCACGCGGCCGAATGCCCAACGACGGCGAATTGACCCGCCTGCTCGACCCCGCGGCCGCCGGCGTTGCGTTCAGCCTCCCCTGGCCGTGGAACGGCGAATGGTTCGAGTGTCGCGATATCCGTCCGTTGAACTACATCATCGGTTCGCTGGGGAGCGGCAAGACGCGGCTCGCGCTTCGGCTGGCCGACGCGCTGCCCGGCGCCGCGTTCATCGGGCTGGACCGGCTGGAGGACGACGGCGCGGCGGCATTCGCCGCGTTGCAGGCCGATCCGGTGCTGAAGGCGCGCGTCGGGCGCACGTCGGCCTGGCTCGCGGGCGAAGGCGCCACGCCGTCTCCGGCGCTGACCGCGCTGCTCGCCGGCCTCGAGGCGGACGGCGCCGGCGCCCGGGTCGTGGACATGATCGAACAGGATCTCGACCAGTCGACGCAGGCGGCGCTGATCGCATGCCTTCGCCAGCGCGCCAGGGCCGGCGGCATGCGGCCGCTGTTCCTGCTGACCCGCTCGTCGGCCATGCTGGATCTGTCGGCCGTCGGCCCCGACGAAGCGATCATTCTGTGTCCCGCCAACCATAGCCCACCGGCTCGCGTCGCACCGTACCCCGGCGCCCCCGGCTACGAAGCCGTGGCCACCTGTCTTGCATCGCCCGCGACCCGCGCACGGATCGCACGGCGGCCGGAGGCCGGGTAACGGCATCGCTCCGGCCCGGCATCACGGTGGGCGATGACCCGCATGCGCGGCCCGGGCGGCCGGCACGTTGCCGGCCACGCGCGGTTCACGCGCGAATGAGCCGGTGCAGGCGTCGAACCAGGGTCAAGGCCTGCTGCGCCGAGGCCAGGTTCGTGAAGCCGAGCAGCATGCCGGACGGCGTCCGGCCGCCCGGGCTCCAGCCGCTCAGCGGCTGGATGGACAAACCGTGCAGGTCGGCCATGTGTGCGACGGCGCGATCGTCGACTGCCGCGCGCCAGTACGCCACGACATGCAGGCCGCCCGCGCGGGGCGGAATGTGCAGCGCGTCGCCGAAGACCTTGACCAGTGCATCGATCAGCCACGTACGGCGGGTTGCGTACAGCGCACGCATTTTCTTCAGGTGGCGCGCGAAGTGCCCGTGTTCCATGAAGTCGGCGACGACGGACTGCATCAGCATCTGGCCGCTGCCGCCGAGCCAGCCGGCGGTTTCGCGAAAGGCATCGACCTGCTCCTCGGGCACGACGAGATAGCCCAGTCGCAAGCCCGGATACAGCACCTTGCTGAACGAGCCGGTGTAAAGCACGCGGCGATGGCGATCCAGGCTTTTGAGCGCGGGCAGCGGGCGACCGTCGTACCGGAACTCGCTGTCGTAGTCGTCCTCGACGATCCAGGCCCGCTGCCGGCGGGCCCAGTCGAGCAATGCCAGGCGTCTCGGCAGCGACAGCGCGATACCGAGCGGGCTTTGATGGGTCGGGGTCACCACGGCGAAACGCGCATCGGCCGCACGGCGTCGCCCCGCTTCCACGCACAAGCCGTCGTCGTCGACCGGAACGGACACGAGCCGCATGCCCGCGTGCTCGAGCAGGCGGCGTGCGTGGATGTAACCGGGATCCTCGAACCAACCGGTATCGCCAGGGCGCAGCAGGGTCCGGCAGATCAGGTCCAGTGCGCCGCGATACCCCGCGGTGACGAAGATCTGCCCGGCCGAGCAGTCGATGCCGCGCGATACGCCGAGATAGGCGGACAGCGCGCGCCTCAGCGCGTCGTGACCTTGGGGCGGCGCGTAGTCCAGCGACGGTGTCGCCATCGCCCGCACATGACGCCCGGTCAGCCGAATCCAGGGCATGCGCGGAAACGCATCGAGCGCGGGAATGCCCATCTGAAACGGCTTCGGCCCGCTCGCCGCCGGATCGCCGTGCAGCGCTTCGTCCGGCCGGGGCGCGGCGGCGCGCGGCTGCCGGCCATCCGGCAGCTGCGGTGAAACGACGGTACCGGCCGGCCCGCGTGCGACCAGGTACCCTTCGCCGATGAGGATCTGATAGGCCGCTTCGACCGTGCCGCGTGCCAGATTCAGTTCGCCGGCCAGGCCCCGTACCGACGGCACGCGATTGCCCGGCGCAAGCCTGCCCGTCTCGATTGCATCGCGGATGCGCCCGTACAGCTGCCGGTAGACCGGCATGTCGAGATGGCGGTCCGGGATCAGGTCGTCGAAGTTCATGTCCCAGTCAAATAGTCACTTTTTGCCCCTTCAGGATAAGCCATCCGGTTTGTAAAGTAACGGCGTTACCGTGGAGCCATCGTGATGCAAGAGATTCATTTGAAACGAGCCGTGACGGATGCGGATTACCGGTCGGCGCTCGACGTGATGCGCGAGCTGCGCCCCCACCTGACCGATGCCGATGCGTTCGTGCGGCAGATGCGCCGCCAGGCCGAACAAGGTTATGTGCTGCTGACCGCGCGGCACGCCACCCCGGACGGTGCGGTCGTCGCGCTGGCGGGATACCGTCACCTCGAAAACACGCTGTACGGCCGCTTCGTCTACGTCGACGACCTGGTCGCGACCGGGCACGCGCGCGGCCAGCGGCTGGGCGAGCGGCTGCTCGATGCGGTGCGCGACGACGCGCGGCAACACGGCTGCATGCACCTGGTACTCGATACCGGGCTGTCCAATGCGCTCGCGCAGCGTTTCTATTTCCGCCAGGGGCTGCTGTCCCGCGGCATGCATTTCAGCCAGTCTCTGCAGGCGCTCGGATGAACCACCTTCTTTTTGTCGATGCCAGCCCGCATGGAAGCGATTCGCTGGGCGCGCGCCTCGCATGCGAAGCCATCGCGCAATGGCAGACGGCCCGCCCCCATGCACGTGTCGTGTCGCGCAGCCTCGGTGAACCCGGGTTGCCTTCGCTGTCGACCGCCTATGCGCACGCACTGGTCGCGAGACAACCGGATTCCGATCCCGCGCTGGCGTGCTCCGAACAACTGATCGCGGAAGTGGAGCACAGCGGCGGCGTGTTGATCAGCACGCCGATGCACAATTTCACGGTACCCGCCGCGCTGAAGTTGTGGATCGATTACGTGCTGCGCATCGGCCGCACGTTCAGGGCCACGCCGGAAGGCAAGTTCGGCCTGCTCGCCGATCGGCCCGTGCTCGTGCTGGTGCGCTCCGGCGGCATCTGCACGGGGCCGGCGGCACGGCAGCCCGATTTCCTGACGCCGTACCTGAAGCAGGTGCTGGCCGTCATCGGCCTGTCGACGGTCGATTTCATCTACCTTGAAGGCATTGCGCCGGACAACGCAGCGATCGACGCGGTACGCGGCCAGCTGGCCGCATCGGCGCTGCTGGCTCGACGCGCGACGGCAACGGCATGAATGCGCCCCGGCGCTCGCATGCATGAGCCGATGCGTACCGGGGGCGGCGGATGTCGGGCGTCCCGAGCCGGGCGCTTCGGCGTCACGGTTCCAGCCGCCCCATCCTGCGCGCCATCGCCTGGCTCACCGCATGCACGGGATCGAACCCGAAGAATTCGAGCACGTGCCGCGCGACGTCGTCGCGATCGTTGTCCGCGCAGATCATGTGATAGCTGTTCTCCAGCACGATCCCGCGCGCGTCGGGCATCTTCTCCAGCAGGAAATCGGCCGAGCGCAGGCTCGTCAGTTCATCCTCGCGTGCATGCAGAACGAGCGTCGGGCACGGCGTGCCGGCCGCGGCGTCGAGCGCCCAGTCGCGCATCCGGTCGACCTGCCGCACGCAGGCAAGCGGCACCCACGCATAGTGGAAACTGTCCTGCCGCTCGAACTTCTTCTTCACGATCGCGCGGATCGTCGCGTTCTTGATGCCGAACGGATCGCCTTCCTCGACGCGCATTCGCTCCGCCACTCCGGGCACGCGGTACAGCACGTGCCGCAGCGACCGGTACCACGGTGTCGACCAGCCGTCGATGAACATCGGCGTGGCCAGCAACGCGAGCCGGCCGCGCGCATGCTGCACGCGATGGCACAGCAGCAGCGCGACCAGCGAGCCCATGCACATGCCCGCGACATGCAGCGTGTCGTACTCGCGCTCCAGCGCGCGATATTGTTCGGTCACCGCGTCGAGCCACGCCTCCGCGCGCACGCCGGCCAGATCCTCGGGGCGCGTGCCGTGCCCGGGCAGCGTGATCATGTGCGTGTCGGCGCCCGCGCGCCGCATCGCCTTGTGCAGCGAACCGAGATCGTATTGCGTGCCGCCGAGCCCGTGGATCAGCAGGACGCCCGTGCGGCCTGTCATGACGCGTGCCCGCTCATTCGTCCGCCGGCCATACGCGTTCGATCTGCCAGACGCCCGCGACCACCGTCACGTCGACGTTCGAATCGAGCAGCGGTGCGCCGTGGTCGGTGATCGTCTGCGTGCCGCCGTCGCGCAGCACGATGCGCAGCGACAGCGATGCGCGATCCTCGCCCGCGATCTCCGCGTTCCAGTAGTCGCTCA
This sequence comes from Burkholderia cepacia complex sp. TUM26381, assembly GCF_057439935.1. Lineage (NCBI taxonomy): Bacteria > Pseudomonadati > Pseudomonadota > Betaproteobacteria > Burkholderiales > Burkholderiaceae > Burkholderia > Burkholderia cepacia complex sp. TUM26381. The sequence continues at coordinate 3,299,044 of NZ_CM172007.1, forward strand.
GCGCCTCGCGGTCGCCCGGCTGCACGCGTTCGAGCACGAGCGGCACGCTCGCGATCTGCGAAGCATCGACGCCGACGCCGAACACGCGCTCGACGTCGCCGCTCCAGTCGATCCGGCCCGACTCCGGATCGAGCACGTACGCGATCTGGCCGGCGCTCGCGAGTGCGAGCTCCATGTTGTTCTGCAGGACCGCCGCATGCTCGTGCACGCGTTCGCGCGTCGTCTTCAGCGTGCTGACCGTCAGCACCAGCAGCGACGCGACCGCCAGATAGAGCTGCGCTTCGAGCAGCGCGCTGCCATAGTGCTCGTGGAACGACGAGAACGGGCCGTCGCCCTGCGCGGTCTGCTCGATCACGATCAGCGCGAGCACCAGCACCGACGACGAGCCCACGCGGCCGCCGAGCAGCAGCGTGACCGCGACGGTCAGGAACAGCGGGATATACGTGAGCGCGAAGCCGGCGCCCGTGCCGAATTTCCGCGACGTGTCGCCGTCGAAGATCACCAGCGCGACGACCGCGAGCAGCACGAACGCGACGATGCCGAGCACCAGGTCGAAGCGTTCGTGGTCGCCCGAGCGGTGCGCACGGAAGCGCGACCACGATGCGAGCACCGGCGTGACCAGCAGCACGCCGACGAAATCGGACGCCGCCCACACCGACCACACGTCGAAGAACGGCGCGCCCTTGACCGTCGTGTACCACGCCGCGCCGCCGACCGCGCCGACGACGCCCGCGATCATCCCGGCGAGGATCACCGAGCGCAGGAAGTACAGCCCTTCGAGCGAGAAGCGCACGCGCTGCACGAGCCAGACCGCGAGCGCAGCCGCGCCGACCTCGTCGACCGTGAACAGCACCGCGTTGACGAGGCTGCCGTGTTCGATCGTGGTCAGCGCGAGCTGCCCGACGAGGAACGCGCCGGCCAGCGTCAGCCAGTCGCGCACCGGCCGCAGCATGAACGCGCCGACCGTCACGCCGGCCGGCAGCCAGATGTAGCCCGTCAGCCGGACGGGGCCGTTGAACTCGTGCGAGATGTAACCGGTCGCGAGATACAGCGCCGCCCAGAGCAGCGCGGCGACGAGCCCCGGCCGCGATCGTTTGGTGTCCATCGAGAATCCCTGTGTGCCGCGCCTGCGGCCTGCAGGTGCGCGATGTGCGAATGATATGCGGACGCGGCGGGCGGGGGAATACCGGCGGGCGCAACGCCGGCCGCGCTCGCGGCCGTTTGCGGCTGGCTTCGGATCTCCGTCCGTCTCAATCGACTCGCCGCCACACCGAAATCGGTATGTCTCCGTTGGGCCGCGGTGGAACGCGATAGCTCAATTCGCCCTCTTTCAATTGATAGCTGCGCGTTTGCGTCTGCCCGACCCAGTTCGGATAGGACGCGTTGACGATGTGAAACGCCAGCGTGTGCTCCGCGGGATCGACGGTCAGGGTGCCGTAATGGGTGCTGGACCCGAGCACGGCTGTACGGAATTCATCCGGCGTGCCGGTCGCCTTGTCGTTCGAAGCGAAACGCAGGCGTTCGGACTTGAAGATCTGCAGCGAGTAGTTCCCGTGCGGGTCGATCAGCAGCAGGCCTTTCGGATCCGCACCGTAGTCGCGGCCGATCGTGCCGTCGGGATGCTGAACGTCCGCCGCGACCAAGGTCCAGGTCCCCGCGAGCGACGGTGCGGCCGATGCGCCGCCGGGAACCATCGATGCGGCCAGCAACATGCCGGGGAAGCCTTGACGGAATATCGAGCCGATTTTCATTCGCAGTCCTTGTCGGAAAGAAGGGAAGAAACGTCACGGGAATCCGCAGTGGCGTAGGCGCGCATCCCCGTCAACCGCAATGAACGGTTCGCTTGATCGTAGCGGGGAGAATGTGCAATAAATACGATAATTTGAAACTGACTTATAAGAAAAACCGAATCATGACGCTCCCGAATCTCGACATGGATGCGCTGCGCACGCTGATCGCCGCGGACCGGCTCGGCAGCCTCAACCGCGCCGCCGACCGGATCGGCCGTTCGCAGTCGGCGGTCAGTCAGCAGATGCGCAAGCTCGAAACACAGATCGGCCAGCCGCTGTTTCGCCGGCAGGGGCGCGGCCTCGTGCCGACCGACGCCGGCGAACTGATGCTGTCCTATGCCCGCCGTATCCTCGAACTGAACGACGAAGCGGTGAATGCCATCCGCGGCTCGGCAATCGAAGGCGCCGTGCGATTCGGGTTGCCCGGCGACTTCGCCGAATCGTGGCTGCCGGTCGCGCTCGGCCAGTTCAAGCGCACCCACCCAGGCGTGCGGGTCGACATCGTCGTCGACGGCAACGGCGCACTGCTGGAGCGGCTCGACGGCGGCGAACTCGACCTCGTTCTCGCGATGGGCCGGGGCCATCGCGCCGACGCCGAACGCCTGGTCACGCTGCCGATGGTGTGGATCGGGCCGTCCGGTGTCGACGTGCGCCCGCGCGCCGGCGCCTCGCTCGATCTCGCGTTGTACAAGCCGCCGTGCCTGTTCCGCAAGGCCGGGACCGAAGCGCTCGACAAGGCCGGCATCCCGTGGCGGCTCGCTTACACGACCGGCAGCCTGCAAAGCCTGTGGGCCGGCGTCGCGGGCGGACTGGGCATTACGCCGAGAACGATGGTCGGTGTGCCGTCGGCGCTGCGACGGCTTGGCGAGCGCGACGGCCTCCCGCCGTTGCCGCCCGTCGACGTGTGCCTCCACGGCGCGAGCGGCAATGCGCCCTCCGCACTCGCCAGCCTGAAACGCGTCGTGATCGACAACCTGACTGCCAATCTTGGCGACGCATGATCGACATCCGGCACGCCCATCGGGCAGGACGATCGGGTATGTCCCGCACATTCCGTTGCCCTGCCTTTGACCGGCTTCCCGCAATCGGGAATCATGCGCGGCGGGGAGCCACTTACCGCTCCCCATCCCGAATGCACGAGTCCGCACCATGACACACGCAATCAGCCTGCGCACCGCCTCCGACACCGACCTCCCCTTCCTGCTGACGCTCCGTCGACTGACGATGACCGAGCACCTGCAGCGCGTCGGCGCGCCGACCGACGACGCAGCGCACGACCAGCGCATCTGCGCGCACTTCGACGATGCGATGATCGTCTGCGAAGGCGCTGCCGCCATCGGCCTGCTGAAGGTGACGCGTGCCGCCGGCGAATGGCACGTCCATCAGATCCAGATCCTCCCCGCGCACCAGGGCCGCGGCATCGGCGAGGCCGTGCTGAACGCGTTGCTGGCCGACGCCGCGCGCGAGCACGTGCCGGTATCGCTCAGCGTGCTGCACGGCAACCCGGCGCGCCGGCTCTACGAACGGCTGGGCTTCCGGCTCGCGTCGGAAACCGGCACGAGCGCGAGCATGATCTGGCGCGCGTGACGCGCGCCATTGCAATGCCGCCGCATGACGATTACTGCGTGATCTTCGCGTCCTTCAGCAGATTGCCGATCATCTGCGCGCTCGCCTTCTCGACCGCGATCGCCTGCAGCTGCTGCTGAAGCCCCGGCTTCGCGGCCTCGAAACCCGGCACCTGCGTCGGCCGCTTCGCATCCAGCTTCACGATCGCCCGCACGCCGTCGACCGGAATCGAATCCTTCGTCACCGCGCCGGCGGTCAGCTTCTCGAGCGCCTGCGCGACCGGCAGCGGCAACCCGCCCGTCTTGCCTTCCGCAGCGGGCGTATTGAAGCTCACCCACGGCAGTTCGCCGCCGCTGTCGCGGCTCGGCGCCATGCTGTACTGCCGCGCCAGCCCGTCGAACGACTTGCCCGCTTTCAGCTCGCTCAGCACGGTCGCAGCCGTCACCGGATCCTTGACGACGATCACGCGCGGCTTGTATTCGCTCTTGCCGAGCGTCGCGACGAGTGCGTCGTAGCGCGCCTTCACCTGCTCGTCGGTCACCGGCTCGGGCTTCACGTTGTCGCGCAGGTACAGCTGCACCTCGGCCGTCACCTTCGCCTGCTGTACCGCCGCCTTGACCTCGGGCTTGTCGCCGTAGTTCGCCTTCTCGGCCGCCTGCTGCACCAGCAAGCGCGTGATCAGCTGGTTCTTGATCGCCTGGCGGACCTGCGGCGAGTCGGGCTGCCCCGACGCGCGCAGCAGCGTATCGACGTCGGCCTGCGTGATCGGCGTGCCGTTGACGGTCGCGACGGTCGCCGCCGTCTGCGCGTGGACAGGACCGCTCAATGCGCCTGCGAGCGCGGCAATCAGCAACAGGCGGTTCGGTGTCGTTTTCATCTTCATCGTTTCGTCACTTCGAGCATGGAAAGCGCGGCACGGGGTGGCCGCGCCCGTTCATCGTGCACACCTGCACACGCAGCGTCTGCGTGTGCCGCTGTCATTGTGCACGGAACGGCATTTCCGCGTCGGGAGGTTGGGAGAGGCCGCGCAACGCGGCACGGCGCGCATTGTGCGCGCCGTTCATTGCATTCGTGTTGTGCAGCAATCCCGCGAGAACGCCCCGATTGCCGTCACGACTTCGCGAGTACGGCCGTCAGCCGAAGCGGCCGCGCGTTCAGCGGCTCAGGGCGTCCACCGGTACACGGTGATGCTGTTCCCTTTCACGTTGTTCTTCATCACCACGTACTCGCCATTCGACCGGCGGTACGCGCGGATGCTGTACATCGCGTCGATTGCGCTGCTGGTATCGACGGTCGCGGGGCTTGCATTGACCAGCGTGGCGTCGAGATTGCCGGTGGTGAGGTTGAACGCGTCGACGTTCGGCCACAGCGGCCCGCTGCTGCTGAACCAGTAGCCGACGAACAGATGATTGCCCACCGCGTCGATCGATTTCGCGCCGCTGTGCGGCAGCGTGATCACCGGATCGGGCTTCGTTGTGTTGCCGGCGCTCCAGCCGTGATACACCTCGATGCGCGTGCCGATCGACGTCCAGTCGTTGCTGCCGGCCGCCCCTTGCGCAAGCACCATCGTGTCGCTGTCCGCGAGATAGACGATGCGCGTCAGCGGCACGATGCTGGCCGGAATGCGGGTCGCGACGCCCGCCGCCCACGACGGCTTGCCGTTCGCGTCGAAGCCGCTCAGCGGGTAATGCGTGATCGCACCGGTCTTGTCGAGGCCGGCCCACACGCCGCCCTTGCTGTCGAGGCTGAAGCCGCTCGTCACGCGTTGCGTCGTGTTGAACGCGGGGCCCGGAATCGATCCGTCCGGAATCGCGATATAGCCGTTCGCCGCGTTGAAATGGTAGAAGTAGAAGACCGGCGGATTCTGGCCGGCCGCGACGAGGATCCGGTTCGCGCCCACTGACGTGAGCAGCCCGAAGTGTTCGTCGCGCTGCGTATCGCTCATGTTGATGCGCGGGTCCGACGGGTAGGCGAACGGGTCGACGGTGTTCGCGACGAACTTGCCGCCCGCGGTACCGCTGTACACGTGCGTGCCGCCGTAGAACAGCGCGCCGTCCGTGACGGGGTCCGGCGCGGCGATGCCTTCGAAGTTCAGCGACTGCAGCGTGTAGCGCAGGCTCCCCGTGCTGCTGTACGCATGAATGTCGGTCGCGCCGTTGCGGCCGAGATCCCAGCTGCCGCCCCACGGGTTGTTGAGCACGTAGAGGTTGCCGCCGGTGTCCTTGCCGATCCCGACGATGCGCGTGAAGCGCTGCGCGCCGACCTGCCCCTTGATGCCCGTCGTCGTGTCGAGATAGCCGCCGCGCACACCGAACGTGCCGGCCAGCGCGGGGCGGCCCGCTATCGAATAACGCTTGATGTTCTGGTCGGGGCCTTCGTCGCCCACCAGCAGCTGGGCGGCCGCCGCATCGACATACAGCGCCGACGGCTGCGAGCCGGCCGGCATCCGGATCGTGTTCAGCAGCGCACCGGCCGGGCTGAAGCCGACGATCGAGCCCGCCGCCTTCTGCGCGACCCACACGTTGCCCGCGCCATCCACCGCGAGTGCGCCCGGCGCCGGCACGTCGATGTCGCGCTGCCACACGCCGTCGGTGGTGAACACGCGCACGCGATTGCCGTAGAAATCGCTGGCATAGAGCAGCGAGCCGGCCGTCGCGAGCCCGGTGACGACATCGACGCGCGGCTGGTTGGTCGCCGCGCTGATCTGGATCACGCGGTCGCGATACTTCGTCGCGCGGTTGTAGCGTCCCACCGCACCGCTGCCGTACGTCTTGCCAGGCTGCAGCGCGACGAACAGCGACGTCGCGTTGCCGGTGATCGCGCTGCCCTGGAATTCCGAATGCGTGCCGATCGAGCCGATGCTCTTGCCGTTCTGGTAGATCGCGACGCCGCCTTCATCCTCGTCCCACATCGACGCCGTGTAGATCACGCCTTCGGGCGCGACCCACATCGCGCGCGCGACGTTGCCGACGTGCGCCGCGAGCGTGCCGTACGTATTCGCCAGCCAGTCGGTGGTATTGCCTGCATGAGTCGCCGGCGCAATTGCGGCGATCGCTGCGGCAAGAAGCGCAGCCTGGATTCGTTTACTGGCGACCATGACGGATGCGCTCCTGAATGAGGCAAACATTCACATGAGGGATCGGGCCGGCCAGATGGCTTGAAATCCGCGATGCGGAACTTCTTCCCCTGAATCATCTGGCGCAGTCGGTATTACGTACGGCATGCCTTCGATAATGAGCAGGGCGAGAATAGCGTTATATAAATCGAAAAAAATTGCGGATCGCACGCTTGCGGCAAGCGCGACTGCGCAACAGTGAATGTTCACTTGCGTGCCGGAACGGGAATGGAGAAAGTCGGGCGTTCGCCTGCGGGAATATCGCCGCTTGCCCAGCGACGACAGATTGAAACGGCGGACGCTTTTACCGGAAAATCGGAACAGGCCGCCGCATACGGCGCAAAGTCATTGCACAAAGCAAATCGCCGGCCTGAATCCGTATCGAATCCAGGCCGGCGATCGTCATGGACGCCGGGGCAGGCAACGCGTCGCCGCGTTGCCGCGCATCATGCCGATGTCTCCCGTATCTTCACGTCGGCAACCGTGCCGCCGTCCGACTCGTTGTCGTCGCGCGGATCACCGAGCTGCCCTTCCCACTTCGCGACCACGGCCGCCGCGATCGAGTTGCCGACCGCGTTGGTGGCCGAGCGCCCCATGTCGAGGAACATGTCGACGCCCATGATCAGCAGCAACCCGGCCTCGGGCATGTTGAACTGGTTCAGCGTCGCGGCGATCACGACCAGCGACGCGCGCGGCACGCCGGCCATCCCCTTCGACGTCACCATCAGCATCAGCAGCATCGTGATCTGCGTGCCGAGCGGCAGATGGATGCCGTACACCTGCGCGATGAACAGCACCGCGAACGTGCAATACATCATCGAACCGTCGAGGTTGAACGAGTAACCGATCGGCAGCACGAAGCTCGAGATCTTGCGGTTCACGCCGAAGCGGTCGAGCGCGTCCAGCAGCTTCGGATACGCGGCCTCGGAGCTCGCCGTCGCGAACGACAGCAGGAACGGCTCGCGGATCAGCCGGATCAGCGTGAACGCACGCTTGCCGAGGAACGTCACGCCGGCGAGCGTCAGTACGCCCCACAGCAGCGCGAGCGCCAGATAGAAGCTCGCCATGAACTTCGCGAACGTCAGCAGGATGCCGAGCCCTTCGGTCGTGATCGTCGACGCAAGCGCCGCGAAGACCGCGATCGGCGCAAACCACATCACCGCGCCCGTCACCTTCAGCATCACCTGCGCGAGATCCTCGATCACGCCGGTCAGGCGCTTGCCCGCATCGCCCAGCGCGGACAGCGCGGTGCCGAAAAAGATCGAAAACACGACGATCTGCAGGATTTCATTGTTCGCCATCGCCTCGGCGATCGACTTCGGCACCAGGTGGACCACGAAATCCTTCAGCGTGAAGGCGCCCGTCTTCAGGTTGAGCGCCGCATCGGAAGGCGGCAGCGGCAGGCTCAGGTGGCTGCCCGGCTGCAGGATCGTCGCGGTCAGCAGACCGAGCAGCAGCGACGTGAACGATGCGATGAAGAACCAGCCGAACGCCTTGACGCCCACGCGGCCCACCGCGCTGCCGTCGCCCATCTGCGCAATGCCGACGGTCAGCGTCGCGAATACCAGCGGCGCAATGATCATCTTGATCAGTCGCAGGAACACGTCGGACAGCAACGACACGTAGCCGGCGACTTCCTTCGCCATTTTCGGGTCGGGAAACGCGCTATGGCATGCGTAACCCACGGCGATACCAAGAATCATCGCGACAACGATGTACTTGGTAATGTTGTGCTTCTTCTTCATTAGTAATCCAAATTACAAAACGTATGTTGCTAACGGCTGGCAAATCATTCGCGTCCGGCTGCGAATCGGAACCTGTGTCGCCGCGCGGGCGACGAGTCCGCTTTGGCGGTCTCTGGCGGTCGCCTGGGCGGACAAGGGGGGGCATTCTAACGCAAATGGCGCACCGGCTTTCAAATCTGAAAGCGGCGCCGGTTGATTTGCGTCCGGATGTCGTCGTAAAAGGCGGGTTTGTCGCGATCCGGCCCGCTTCCTGTGGGGCCGGATGCCGGGGAATGCAGGCGGATCAGGCAGGGAACGGCGCGGCAGGCCCGTGGATGCGTCAGGGCGCGGGGGCCCGGCCGAACTGTGCGAGAAAGTCCGCCGCCTCGGCGGCAAACCGTTGCGCGAGCGCGCGCGCATGACCGGTGCGCTGGAAGCTCCCCATCAAATCCCGTGCGCCGCCATCGTCGGCCAGCAGCAGCAACGCTTCCTGCCGGCGCGTGCGGCCATCGAGCGCTTCGACCTCGATCGACAGGCCGCCCGTGCTGACCGGCCACAAGATCAACGACGTCGTCACGATATTGAGCAGCGGCGACGCGTCGGCCACGCGCGTGATGCGAACGCGAACGGTGAGCGAGGGGCCGGCATCGCCGCTCGCCGGCGCGGCGAAGCGCTTGTGCAGTTCCGCTTCCAGGCTGTGCTGCAGCACATCCCGCACCGCCTGAACCTCGTCGGGTGACACGTCGGCCGATACGGACGGCGTGGCCTGCACCGACTCGACGACGACCCGCTCATAGCGGCCCAGATCGGCCGGCCGCGGCGGCACCGCCATGCCATGCTCGCCGCTTTTCACGAGCCCGCGATAGGACACCGCCTCGCCGGACTTCACCACCTCCGGCGGCGTCGCGCAGGCACCGAGCAGGAGGACGCACACGATCGGCAACAACCGGCTGCACCGTTTGAGCAAGCCTGCAAGCGCATGTATCCAATAATAAACGGAGTACTTCGTCTCGTTAATGAGCAAAAAAAACGACCCGGGCGGGCGGGCCGATGCGTGAACGACGTCGGGCGTCATTGTCTGCATGATGCGATGTTCCTCATGAAGGGCAGCGTGGGGTGTCAGGAAACCAGGACGTAGGTCCGGAAGAAGTCGCCGAGCGCGGCGGCCATGTGCTCGATGTCGCTCGCGGTCCCGAGGCTCTGGTCGAGCCACAGGCCGTTGAACAGCGAGAAGACGATGTTCGCGGCCCCGGCCGGATCCAACGATGGCCTGACCCAGCCATCGGCCTGGCCGCTCGCCAGCACGCGCGCGAACTCCCCGCGCAACTTCCGGTCGAGTGCGACGAAATCGGGACGACGGTCGGCGTCGCGCGCAAGTTCGAGCCAGCTGTCGACACCGAGGCCGCCATCGGTCTGCCCCGTCATCCCGGCCAGTTCGTCGGCCGTGATGCGAGCGAGCCGCGTCAACCCTTCCCGGTTCAGAAAACGCTCGACATCCTGCGTATAGCGCTCCACCTCGGCCACGATGATCGCGTCGATCATCTCGCGCTTGTCGGCGAAGTAGCGGAACACCGCGCCCGCGCTCATGTCGGCCGCCGCGCAAATATCTTCGGTGCGCGCGCCGTGGAACCCCTTGGCCTTGAAGACTCGGGCGGCCGCGGCAAGGACCTGCTCCCGGCGCTGCCGATGAAGGTTTTCGTTGCGTGTGCGAGCCATGCTTGCAGAGATAACCGGACTAATTCGTCGCATTATATGGAAAGCGCCCGTCGAGATCAAATCCCGGGGGCACATCTTCCAGTCAGGTTCACCGGAGATCGTCACGCCGGTGGCGACACGATCAAGCGATCGCGACACATTTTCACAAAGATGCGCAGACCTCGACACTACGGCACGTAAACGATATGTAATATTTGGAAATGTTTCGCCTTGACGCCATCCCTTGACGTCAATGCGCGATCCAGAGCCGGAAATGCAGCACCGTGTTCGAGTCATTGCTCCCATCAGGCTGAGTCGTTCATTTCATCAGGATTCCTTTGAAGTGAGCGATCGAGAAAAAACGGCATCGTGATGAACATTCTGTACACCAACTTCCACGGCGATTACGGCGGCGGCCAGGACACCTACGTCCGCGATCTCGCCGTCGCGATGAGCCGCCATCACAGCGTGACCGTCGCGTCGCCGGAGGGGAGCCGCCTGTCGCGACTGTTGAAGGACAGTCCCGGCGTGGCCATCTTCGACATGGAATTCAAGCCGCGCTGGAACCGGCTCTGCCAGGAAATCGTCCGGCTGCGCCAGCGGATCGTCGCCGAGCGCTTCGACGTCATCCACGTCAACGGGTCCGCCGATCACCGGCAGGTGATGCTGGCGCTGCTCGGGTGCCGGTACCGGCCCGCGGTCGTGCTGACCAAGCACAACACCTATCGCGCCGACAGCTTCGGCAACCAGTTGCGCGCCCGGCTGGCCACCGACCACACGATCGCGGTCAGCGACTACGTCGCGAGCATGCTCGCGCTGCGCTCGCCGTATGGAAACGTGACGGTGGTCAAGCACGGCGTGCGCCGGCCGGCTGCCGAACGGCTGGCGGGCGACGAGCTCCGCCGCCGCAAGATCGCGCTGTTCGGGTCGTCCGGTGCGGATGCGATCGTGCTGGGCAGCAGCGCCGGCACTGCGCCGGAAAAAGGCTGGATGGATCTGATCGCGGCGCTCGGCCGCCTGCCCGAACCCGAGCGCGAGCGGTTTCGCGTACTGCTGGTCGGCGCGGAGCCCTCCGGCGAGCAACGCGAGCAGATCGCGCGGCACGGCATGGCGTCGCGCACCGCCTTCACCGGACGGCTCGACGACGTACGGACACCGTTCTCGATCATCGACGTGTCGTTCGTCCTGTCGTACCACGAGAGCCTGTCGTACGCGTGCCGCGAAGCGATGTCGCTCGGCTGCCCGGCCATCGTGACGCGCGTGGGCGGGCTGCCCGAGAACGTCGAGCCGGGCGTGGACGGGTGGGTCGTCCCGCCGCGCGAGCCCAAAGCGATCGAGGCGATCCTGCGCGCGATCGTGCGGGAACCCGGCTGCGTTCGCGCCATGGGGCGCAGCGCGCGGCTGAAAGGCAAGCACGAATTCTCGTTCGACAAATTCGTCGAGGCGACCTTGTCCGTCTATCAGAACTCGATTCGACACAACCCCTATCGCTGGGTGACATCCCTGGGAACCACGAAATGGCAATGAATATCTGGAAGAAGTACTGGGATCTGCGCACGCAGGAATGCCCGTGCGACGTGCACTTCGTCGAATGGCTGGAATCCGTGCGCCTCAAGGGCGTGCGCATCTATCACTTCGGCACCGGCGGCCATCACCATGTCGGCGTCGAATGCGCGCGGCCGCACCTGAACAACACCGTCTTCGGCGTGACGGCGTCGCCGAAGGAATACAAGTCGTATGTCGATCTCGTCACGCGGCAACCCGAGGTGAGCAAGACCTATCTCGCGTATTTCGGCGACATCTACACGAGCAATTCGGGCCTGCTGCCGGCATTCGACGTCGTCACGCTGTTCCATCTGTGCGAATTCCGCGACGAGTCGAACAGCCGCTACGGCGCGAAGACCGACGAAGAGGTGCTCGACCTGTTCGCACGCCATACCACGCCCAACGGCCACCTGCTGTTCTACAAGGGTTCGTCGGCGTACCGGAAGGCCGAGCCGATCATCGCGCAATGGGCGGCGAATGCCGATTTCGTCGAGGTCGGCGACTTCAAGACCCTGCGGATTTTCCGCAAGGCCGCGTAACCCCGCTTTCCCGCGATCCGCCGATGCTTGCGCGCACCCCACGCTATCCGATCCTGATGTATCACCAGATCCGCCCGCTGCCGCCGCCGCCCGACCGGCTGCGCGGCCTGAGCGTCGCCCCCGACGCGTTCCGCCGCCAGATGACGCTGTTCAAGCGGCTCGGCTACCGCGGTGTGAGCGTGCGCGAACTCCAGCCGTACCTGCGCGGGGAGCGCAAGGGCAAGGTCTTCGGCATTTCGTTCGATGACGGCTTCCTCAACGTGCTGACGCACGCGATGCCCGTGCTGGACGCGCTCGGGTTCACCGCGACCTGCTACTTCGTCGCCGGCCGGTTCGGCGGGGCGAACGACTGGGACGCAGATGCCCATACGGCACGCTCGCCGCTGATGACGCGCGAGGATATGCTCGCGTGGCGCGATCACGGCCATGAAATCGGCTCGCATACGCTGGATCACGTCGCGCTGTCGTATGTGCCGACGCCCGTATCGGACTTCCAGCTGACCGAATCGAAGCGGCAACTCGAAATGCTGAGCGGCCGGCGTGTCGAATCGTTCTGCTATCCGTACGGCGACCTGGACGCGCGCGTGCGCGACCAGGTCATGGACGCCGGGTACGGCAACGCGACGACCACCCGGCGCGGATGTGCCAGCGCGGCCGACGATCCGTTTCTGCTGCCGCGGATTCCGGTGGCGGGCGGAGTCGGGGCCGTGCGGCTGTGGTTCAAGTGTGCGAGCGGGCGGTTCCGAAGGACCCGGTAGCATGCGCCGCCTCCGGCGTACCCGCCGACACTCCGATACCCGTCCATGCCGCGACGACACATGGACGGGCTCCGCCGTCCGCTCAAACCGGCGGACGAAACACGCGCGTCGCTGACGGCGCGCGTGCCTGCTGCTTCAGGTAAGCCAGCGCATCGTCGAGCTTCAGCACGTGCTGCTCCCCGCCTCTCGTCCGCAACGACACCTCGCCGGCGAGCGCCTCCTTCGGCCCCGTTACCGCGACGATCGGCGCGGCCAACTCCCGCGCATCGAAGATCTTGCGTGGCAAGCGTTCCGAACGAAAATCCCGCAGCACCCGGCAACCGATTTCTTCGAAGGCGAACGCCGTATCGTCGGCAAACGCGCGGTCGCCCTCCCCGATGTTCGCGACGACGATCTGATCCGGCGCCAGCCACGTCGGCAGCCACCCTTCATAGTGCTCGAGCAGAATCCCGATGAACCGTTCGAGGCTCCCGAGCACCGCGTGATGCAACATGACGGGCGTGGCCTTCGCACCGTCCTCCGCAACATAGGTTGCGCCGAGCCGCTCCGGCAACACGAAGTCGAGCTGGATCGTTCCGCACTGCCACTTCCGCCCCTGACGGTCGAGCAAATGAAACTCGAGTTTGGGGCCGTAGAACGCGCCTTCGCCCGCCAGGACCGCGAAATCCAGGCCCGCCGCTCGCGCAGCGGACGCCAGCATCGCTTCCGCGCGATCCCACACCGCATCGTCGCCGGCTCGAAGCGCCGGCCGCGTCGACAGCGCCACGTCGAATCCGTCGAACCCGAAGTCTGCGTAGATCGTCTTCAGCAGCACGCAGAAGCGCGCCACTTCGGCCTCGACCTGATCGGGCATGCACAGCACGTGGGCGTCGTCCTGCGTGAACGCACGGGCACGCATGAGGCCGTGCAATGCCCCCGACGGCTCCGCCCTGTGAACCGCGCCGAACTCCGCATACCGGACCGGCAGATCGCGATACGAACGCGTGCCTTTCCTGAAGACCTGTACATGGCCCGGGCAGCTCATCGGCTTCAGGCAGTATGGCTTGCTGTCGCTCTCGAGCGAAAACATGTTTCGCCCGAACTTCTCCCAATGACCGCTCTGCTCCCATAGCTCGCGCGAGACAATCTGAGGTGTCCTGACTTCTGCGAAGCCGGCCTGCCGCATCCGGACACGAATATATTCCTCGACGACGCGAAAAAGGATCATGCCGCGCGGATGCCAGAAAATGGCGCCCGGGCTTTCATCCTGCTGGTGAAACAGATCGAGCCTGTTGCCAAGCACTCGATGATCGAAATCGTCCATCACGTTCTCCGTTGACGTCAGGTGCCGGTCGAACGGAGCATGAAAAAAGCCCCGTCCGTTTCCGGCGGGGCTTCTGGGGATGATCGACGCATGGATCTACGACGTGCAACCTCCCCCCAGCCCGCCATTGGCGGTCGTGGTGGTGGTCGTGGTGGTCGTGACGAAACGTGCGTTCATGCGATGAATCTAGTCAACCTCGTGCCGCCTGTCAATCAGGCGTTCGAATTTACCCGAATGAATCGCGTCGCACGATCGCGCTGCGCCGGCGATCCGCTGTACCGGACCGCAAGCAGTCACCCGGAAGGGCGACGCCCGTCGGCACTTGCGCCGACGCTGCCTCCGTTCCGACCAGTTTGGTCATCCCGCTGATCACGCCGACGTGATCCTTCGGCGCCCGATCCGCGGCCACCCAGCAACCCGCCGCGACCGTGGCGGGAACACAGGCCGGGCAGATCCGGCGCGAAACCCGCGAGGCTGGCGGTATCGGTTCCGACATGAACAGGGAACAGCAGTCGACAGATATCACGAGTAGACGCAGGGGCAGAACAGGCTCGCCCAGAGAAAGTAGCGTCAAAAACTACAAGCTGAAATAAATGCTGCCGGGGCTTCCAGCAGGCAGCGCGACGTGAACGTCAATCGAACAAAGCAGATGTTCGGAGCGAATGCCAACGGCAGCGACTCTGACGTCGCGGCAGAAATGGCCCTCGAAGCGGCTCGCCAAAATTCACTCGTGTGGGCATGGATTAGTGAGCGTATCGATAACGATATCAGAGCGAGAAACAGCACAAGTCAATCCGCAAACCCAAGCCCGGACCAATCCGTGAGTCAGCTTTCTGATCGTTCTGGGCGCGCGAGTTTCTTTCAACTCGTGTGTCGACCTTTGATGAGCAAGTCGTTTCAGAAGGGCGCACTGAAGACCTGCTGTGTTACGTCACAGCGCTCAATAACAGGTACAGCGGGATAGCGGCGGATACACCCGTCGCGAGCATACAAAATGGCGACTAGCCAACACGGGTTGCCGGCGCGGACGCGAGCGAAGTTTGCCTGCCTGAGGACAACG
This sequence comes from Burkholderia cepacia complex sp. TUM26381, assembly GCF_057439935.1. Taxonomy (NCBI): domain Bacteria; kingdom Pseudomonadati; phylum Pseudomonadota; class Betaproteobacteria; order Burkholderiales; family Burkholderiaceae; genus Burkholderia; species Burkholderia cepacia complex sp. TUM26381. The sequence continues at coordinate 3,314,139 of NZ_CM172007.1, forward strand.
CTTGGCCCGGCTCACACAGGACGCCCCGAAGTGCTTTCCTTCGACTTGACCGTCGATGGGACGCTCGTCTCTATCGTCACCTGGATGGGCCGCATCTGGAAAAATACCCAACTCGTCGTGCTGCTCGCGCGAGATTCTCGTCAGCCGCCCTGCCTTGGCATTCAGTCGGCTGGAACCGCCGATAAGATTCCGCTGCCCATTACCGCCCTCACGACCATGAAAATCGCCGCTTCTCGAAGAGGGCCAAAATCAGATCGCCGAGTTAGGTAAAATCCCACTTGTGTCCGCTCACTCGTCACATCAAGGTGATGAAAAATAATCAAACAGACCGAGGCGCGCTCTTCCTGAATGACAACGCGATACCAGGCTGCTACGAGACCATCATTCGCGAGAATTACAGAGTGGAAGGGGATATCGGGTGCCTTCAAAGGGCAGTCTGCCCATTTTCGACATGCGGACCGGAAAACCCACGCGCTAGATACCGCTTGTCCAATATATTGTTCATCGCTATTAGTCGCATTTCACGAGAATGTTCAATTCCCCTCCCGATCTACGCCAGTGGTACTACTTCGTGGCAGTTGCTGAAGAGCGGCACTTCGGTCGCGCGGCCGTGCGCCTTTCAATCACCCAACCTCCCCTCTCACAGGCAATTCGTTCCCTGGAGCGGGAACTCGGCGTCGTTTTATTTGCGCGCACGAACCGAACGGTTGCGCTCACCCCGGTCGGCGAAGCGTTGCTCCCCGAGGCGCGCAAACTGCTCGCTGAGGCTGAAGCGCTTCCGCGACTCGCGCAGAGCCTCGCGCGCGGCGAAACCGGGAAACTGTCATTCGCATTTGTTTCCATTGCCGATTACGGGCTCCTGCCATCGCTGCTACGCGAATTCGGCGCCCGCTATCCGCTAGTGCGGCTACAACTCACCGAAGCGACAAGCGACGTCCAAATCGACGCGCTGGTCGCAGGCCGCATCGACGCGGGCCTGATTATCCCGCCAGTATCGCCGCGCTACGCGGCTGAAATATCGTATTTTCCGGTCTTGAGCGAACCACTCGTGCTCGCGATGCCGGCCGGCGCGTCGAACGCACCCGAGGACGTACCCATTCATCTGCCAGACGTCGCAGCGCTTCCGCTCGTGATTTTCCCGCGGCATCTCGCGCCGGCTTTCTACGACACCATTATGGAGTGCTACAGTTCTGCCGGCGTCGTTCCTCGCATTGGTCAGGAGGCGATCCAGATGCAAACAATCGTCAGTCTCGTTTCCGCCGGCATGGGCGTCGCCCTGGTTCCGCAATCGCTTCGCAACTTGCGACGCACGGGCGTCGTCTATCGCCCTCTGGCACACGGGCCATCCATCGTTGAAACGGGTCTTGTGTGGCGGAAAGACGATATCGGGCACGTCCTCGCCAGCTTCATCAACATCGTGCGAACCCTCGCACCTCAAACGAGACAAATTTAATCCCGAGAACGGTCAACGCTCGAGACCGATTCGCCATCCGCTCACGGCTCGACCATCCATACGTGCGTCAATACGCGCGCTCGAGTTGCTCGGTCATTTAAAGCGTCGGGCATGCTCGTCCATTTGTCGGCGCCGTCGCATCCGATCGAAACGACCGCTTGCTCGTCCATCTTCCGGGTAGAAACGCAGCACCCCGTCCGGTAGCCGGCCAACCAAGCATGGCATCCGTTGCCAACGCAAACAAAGAAGCCCCGCGTATCGGGGCTCCGTCCCACCAGTCCCACCAGTCCCACCAGTCGCATCCACGCTGGATCACACTTGCAACGCCTACGGGAGCGCGCGCAATGCAGCCCCCGCGGCACTTCGTCGAGCGTCGGGTGCGCGTGGATCGTGCCGCCGATATCGGCCACCGGCACACCCACCTCCGGCAACTGCAAGCGCATCGCAGCCGGTGCGCGCACCGCGGCGGGCACGCACCGGCCGCCGGTCAGGCCTTGCCGTGCCCCAGCGATCCGGGGCCGGACGAAAATTCGCGCACGCCGTCGCGATTGATGCCGAAGCCGAGGCCCGGCGCATCCGGCAGCGCCAGCGTGCCGTCCTGCTCGGCCGGCAGGCCGGTAAACAGGTTCCGGCAGATCTCCACCGCGACAACGTGCCACTCGACCGACCCGCCGTTCGCGAGCCCGCCGTGCAGGTGCATGTTGTGGAACGGGAACGTGCCGCCGTTGTCGATCGGCACGCCGAACGCCTGCGCGAGCGCGGCCGCACGCGCCGCGACCGAAAAGCCGCCGCACACGCATACGTTGGGCTGCAGGATGTCGACGGACTCGTTCACGAGGAAATCGCGGAACCGGAACAACTGCCCCTCGCTCTGCCCGGTCGCGACCGGAATGCCGCCGCGTTTTCTCAGGTCGGCGAGCTTGACGGGATCGTTGTCGGCAATCGGCTCCTCGAAAAAGCCGATGTCGCAGTCGGCCACGCGTTCGGCGAGCCGCAGCGCGTGATAGTGGTCGAGCCCGCAATTCGCGTCGATGTAGATTTCCGCGGCATCGCCCACCGCATCGCGGACGGCCCGCACGCGCGCCACGTCGTCGGCGACGACCTGGTCGAGCGGCCGGCCTTCGTTGCGGCGCGCCAGCGCGTGATAGCCGACGATCATCTTGATGCGTCGGTGCCCGGCGCCGACGAGCGCGCGCGCGGCATGCGTCAGCTCTGCGCGCTCGAGCGACGCGAAGCCGAACGTCGTGTACAGCGGCACCACCGGGCGCGCGCCGCCGAGCATTTTCCATACCGGCATGCCGGCGATCTTGCCGATCGCGTCCCAGACCGCGATGTCGATCGCGGAGATCACGTGCCCCGCGTAGCCGGTCTGCCCGCGCGGGCACAGCAGCCAGTAAAGCTTGTCGAGAATCCGCTCGCGCTCGACGACGTTCATCCCGACCAGGTTCGGCGCGGCAACGTGATCGATCGCGGCGGCCACGACCGCTTCGTCGGTGATCGCCGTGAAGCCGTGGCCGGTCACGCCCTGCGACGTCTCGATTTCGACGATGACGCCCGACAGCTTGCCGGACAACCGGACACCGGCGATCTCGGCGTCGCCGCGCGCGAACACCGGCGTCGCGGTCATTTTCACGATGGTGTGCTGCATGTCTGCTCCGTTTTGTTTTGATGAGTGCAACAGGACTTCGTCAGGCCGCGCGTTCGCGCGGCATCACCGGCTCTGCGCGCGACGCAGCACGAACGTGACGCCGATGCCGGTCAGCAACCCCCAGAACGCGCCGCCGATGCCGAAGAACGCGTGGCCGGCGATCGTCACGAGGAAGGTCAGGATCGCGGCTTCGCGCGCCTCCTTGTCGGTGAATGCGTTGAGCAGCGCGCCGCCGAGCGCGTTCATCAGCGCGAGGCCCGCAACGGCCTCGATGATGATCGGCGGTGCGACCGCGATGAAGAGCGTCGCCGCGCTCGCGGCCAGCCCATACACGATGTACGCGGCGCCGCACACGATGCCCGCCCAGTAGCGGCGCGATTCGTCGGGGCCGGCCTCGTCGCCCGCGCACAGCGCGGCGGTGATCGCGGCCAGCCCGATCGGCGGTGCGCCGAACGGCGCCGCCAGCAGGCTGCACAGCCCCGTGGCGGCGAACAGCCGCGACGCTTCGGGCCGGTAGCCGTTCACGTTGAGCACCGCGACGCCCGGAATGTTTTGCGACGCCATCGTCACGATGAACAGCGGCACGGCGACGCTCATCATCGTCTCCGCCGAGAACACCGGCGCGACGAGCGCGAGATGCGGCATCATGCCGTCCGCACCGATGCCTCCCGTCTTTGCGATGAACGCGATCACGATCAGTGTCGCGACTGCCGCGCACGGCACCGCGAGGATCTTGCGGATCCGCATCATGACGACCCAGACGAGCAGGATCGGCGCGACGACCAGCGGGTACCGCGCGAGCGCATGCACCGGTGCGACGCACAGGTTCAGGATGATCCCGGCGAGCATCGCGTTCGCGATCGGCAACGGGATCTTCGAGATCGCGCGGCCGAGCGGCTTCCACAGCCCGGCCAGCGTCAGCAGCACGCCGGTCAGCACCAGTGCCCCGACCGCCGCCGGATAGCCGCCTTTCACCGCGCCCAGGCCGAGCAGCAGCGCGGCACCGGGCGTCGACCACGCGACGCTGACGGGCATCCGGGTCCGGACGCTGAGCACGATGCCGGCCAGCCCCATCACGATCGACACGGCCATCAGGCCCGACGCGGCCTGCGCGCGCGTCGCGCCGACGTTCGTCAGCGCATTCACGATCAGCGTGAATGTCGACGCGAACCCGACGAACGACGCCAGCGCGCCTGCGCCGGCCGCGCGTGCCGAGAACCCGCGTTCGGTTTTCATTTCCGCGATACTGCTCATCTGTCCTCCGTGGAATGGATTCGGTACAGCAGCGGCCTCATCGCGCGTCGCGCGCCGGCTCGCCGCACTCCTGGTTCAGCGTTCCCGCGTGATACGCGGCGAGGAACGCGTCGAAATTGCCGATCTGCGTGCGTTCCAGATCGGCCTGGCGGCTCAGCGACTCGGCCGCCGTCGCATCGAATCGCGCCTTCAGGTCAGCCGGCAGCGGCCGCGCGCGGAAGTCCCCGGTATGCGTACGCGACTGCCGCATCCCGAACGCAAAGCACGCGCCGCGCGGGTCGTCGCGCAACGTGTGCAGCGCGTCGAGCACAAGTGCCGACGGCGTCGCCCGCGGATCGTCGAGCTTCGCGTATTGCGCATCGAGCGCCGCGGTCGTGCGCGTGTCGCCGCGCTGGAGATCCAGCACACCGGCCGCCTCGTGAACGCGTGCGAGCAGTTCGTGCGCCCAGGTGCGCAGCGCAACGCGTTCGCCGCCGCGCTGCAGTTCGAGCCCCGGGCGCCGGCCCTCCCGTGCAACCGTCGCGAAATTGCGCCGGCACGTGTCCTGTTCGGCATCCGTGAAGCACGGGCTGTCGTCGAGCGCGCAGAACAGCAGGAATGCGTCGACGAAGCGCAACGTCGTCTCCGCTACGCCGTGCGGTGCAAACGGATCGATATCGAGGCACCGCACTTCGACGTACTCGACGCCGCGGCCGCGCAACGCATCGAGCGGCCGTTCACCGCTGCGCACCGTGCGTTTCGGGCGAATCGCCGAATAGAACTCGTTCTCCATCTGCAGCAGGTGCGTGCTGAGCTGCAGCCACTCGCCATCGCGCTTCGCACCGATCGCCTGGTACTCGGGACACGGCTGCGCGACGGCCCGCGCGAGCCCTTCCAGATAGGCCGGCAATGTGTCGAGGCACGGCGCGAACGCGCCCTGCACCCGGTTCTGGTAACCGAGGTCGCTCATGCGCAGGCTCGTCGCGTACGGCCGGTACAGCGTCTGTGCATCGAACGTGTCGAGGTCGTGCAGGTCGCCCGCGACGAAGCCCGCGCACAACGCCGGCGACGCACCGAACAGGTACAGCAGCAGCCAGCCGTAGCGGTGGAAATTGCGGATCAGCGCGAAATAGCCGGCCGAACGCGCGTCGTGCCCGTCGCGGCCGGCCGGCGTGCGCCCGTCGCGCAGCAGCGGCCACACGGCATCCGCGAGCGAATAGTTGTAGTGAATCCCGGCGATGCACTGCATCGCCTTGCCATAGCGGAACGCGAGCCCGCGCCGGTACACGTGCTTCAGGATGCCGAGGTTCGACGTGCCGTACCACGCGATCGGAATGCGGCGATCGTCGTCGAGCGGACACGGCATCGACTGGCTCCACAGCAGCTCGTCGCCGATCGCATCGCACGCGTAGCGATGCAGCTCGTCGAGCCGCTCGATCACGTCGGCGGCGTCGTGCTGCGGCGGCGTGACGAACTCGAGCAGCGGCTCCGCATAGTCGGTCGTGATCGACGGGTGCGTGAGCGCCGCGCCGAGCGCGCGCGGATGCTGCGTCATCGCGAGCCGGCCGGCGGCATCGACGCGCAGCGTCTCGCGCTCGACGCCGCACAGCCCGTGGCCGAGCAACGGCAGGTGGGCCGCGTCGCTCAGCACGCCCAGCCGGCGGCGATAGGTCGTCGTCATCCACGTGTGTCTGGGTGAAGCTTCATGGGTCATTACGGTCTCCCGTCACGAAATCGGATGCGGCGCCGCTCAGTCGAGCGGGCTCTTCGGCCGCGGCAGGCCGATGTTCTCGCGCAGCGTCGCGCCTTCGTAGCGCGTGCGGAACAGGCCACGCCGCTGCAGCTCGGGCACCACCATCGTCACGAAGTCGTCGTAGCCGTCGGGCACCGTGTAGAACACGACGATGAAGCCGTCGCATGCCTCCGTCATCAGCCACTCCTCCATCTGGTCGGCGATTTCCGACGCCGTGCCAACCATTTCGCCGGTGCCGGATTCGGCGGCCCGCTTCGCAAGCTCGCGCACCGTCAGCCCCTCGCGACGCGCCAGCGCCGCCCATTCACGCTGGTTGCCCTGCCCTTGTTCGGTATGCGGCAGCTCCGGCAACGGCTTGTCGGGATCGAATTTCGAGCAGTCGACGCCGAGCCGGATCGACAGGTTCGGAATGTTGCTGTCGACGTGCACGAGATCGTCCATGTAGCGCTTCTTCGCCAGCGCCTCGGCACGCGTGCGGCCGACGTACACCTGGTTCGCGGGCAAGACCTTCAGATGGTCGGGATTGCGTCCGGCCGCGACCGCGCGCGACTTCACGTCGCGATAGAACGCGCGGCCCGTCTCGATGCTGCGTGCGTTGCCGAACACGAGATCGGCCGATCGCGCGGCCATGTCGCGCGCCTCCTCGGACGCCCCGGCGAGCGCGATCACCGGCCAGCCCTGGACCGGCCGCGCAACGTTGAGCGGCCCCTTCACCGAGAAGAACTTGCCCTTGTGGTTGAGCGGCCGGATCCGGTCGAGATCGGAGAACACGCCGGCTTCCTTGTCCATCACCAGCGCATGATCGGACCAGCCGTCCCACAGCCCCGTCACGACCTGGAAGAACTCTTCCGCGCGCTCGTAGCGTTCCGCGTGCCGCAACGCCGTCTCGAGCCCGAAATTGAGCGCGGCTTCCGGATTGACGGTCGTGACGATGTTCCAGCCCGCGCGCCCGCCGCTCAGGTGATCGAGCGACGCGAAACGGCGTGCGAGCAGGTACGGATCCTCGTAGCTCGTCGTGCCGGTCGCGATCAGGCCGATGCGGTCGGTGCACGCGGCGATCGCCGACAGCATCACGAGCGGGTCGTACGACGTAATCGTGCCGCTGCGCTTGAGTGCGTTCGGCGGCATCGGCATCACCGCCAGATGGTCGGCCGTGAAGACCGCGTCGAAGCATGCATGCTCGAGCTTCTGCGCAAGCGACCGGATGATCGGCCAGTTGAAATTTGCGAGCGTCGGCGCGCTGGGATGCCGCCACCACGCGGTGTGCAGGCAGATCGGTCGCATGAATCCACCCAGGCAGAGTTGCTTCGTCATACGGGGTTCCTCGTCGTCGGAATGGGGCGCAATGCGTGCGGGCCGCGCGCGGCGGGCCCGTCAGCGCGCGTCGTTGAAGCGGGCGAAGCCGGCCTCCAGATCGCCGATCAGGTCGTCGGCGTTTTCGAGACCGATGTGAAAGCGCACGCACGGGCCGCCCGGATCCCAGTGCGACGCGGTGCGGTAGGCCGAGCAGTCGAACGGCATCGCGAGGCTTTCGTAGCCGCCCCACGAATAGCCGAGGCCGAAATAGGCCAGCCCTTCGAGCAACGCGGCGACGGCCTGCGCGGGTGCCGGCCGGAGCACGACGGAGAACAGCCCGGTCGCGCCACTGAAGTCGCGCGCCCACAGCGCATGGCCGGGATCGTCCTCGAGCGCCGGATAACACACCCGCCGCACTTCCGGGCGGGCCGCGAGCCAGCGCGCCACGCGCAGCGCATTCGCCTGGTGCTGGCGAATCCGCACGCCGAGCGTGCGCACCCCCCGCAGCGCGAGAAACGCATCGTCCGAGCCGATGCACTGCCCCGTGTCGCGCTGGTACTGCTCGAGCGCGGGCAGCGCGCGCGCCGACGCCGACACCATGCCGATCATCACGTCGGCATGGCCGGCGAGATACTTGGTGCCGGCCTGGATCACGAGATCGGCGCCGTGCGCAAACGCATCGAAGAACAGCGGCGTCGCCCACGTGTTGTCGAACAGCACCACCAGCCCGCGGTCGTGCGCGAGTGCGGCGAGCGCAGGCACGTCGCACATCTCCATGCTCTGCGACGCGGGCGCTTCGAGATACAGCGCGCGCGTGTTCGGCCGGATCAGCGCGGCGAGCGTGTCGACCGACGCGCACGGATCGAAGTACGTAGTCTCGATGCCCGCGCGCCGCAGCACGCCGTCGCACAGCTGCCGGGCCGGCCGGTACACCGCGTCCGTCATCAGCAGATGGTCGCCAGCCGACAGGCACGACGACAGCGCGGTCGTGATCGCGGCGAGCCCCGACGGACACAGCACCACGCCGGCGCCGTGATCGAGCGCAAGCACCGCGTCCTGCAGCGCGGCGGTCGTCGGCGTGCCGCGCCGGCCGTAAACGTATGGCTGCGTGTAGCCGAGCAGATCGGCCACGCTGGGCGCGAGCACGGTCGAGCCGCGATAGACGGGCGGATTGACGAAGCCGTGATGCGCGGCCGGCGCGCGGCCGCCCGTGACGAGCACGGTGTCGACCTGCGCGTCGGCTGCCGGACGGATCGGGGCGGGCCGCATGATCACCCCTTCACGATGCGCACCGCACCGCGCGCGGCGCTGGTGGTCATCGCCGCATACGCGCGCAACGCACCCGACACGCGGCGCTGCCGCTTCTCCGGCTGCCACGCGCGTTCGCCGCGTTCTTCCATTGCCGCACGACGACGCTGCAACTCGTCGTCGTCGACGACGACACGGATCGAGCGGTTCGGGATGTCGATCTCGATCACGTCGCCGTTCTCGATGAGGCCGATCTCGCCGCCTTCGGCCGCCTCCGGCGACACGTGCCCGATCGACAGCCCGGACGAGCCGCCCGAGAATCGGCCATCGGTGATCAGCGCGCACTGCTTCGCGAGCCCTTTCGATTTCAGGTAGCTGGTCGGATACAGCATTTCCTGCATCCCGGGCCCGCCCCGCGGCCCCTCGTAGCGGACGATCACGACGTCGCCCGGGCCGACCGCACCGCCGAGGATGCCCTCGACCGCCTCCTCCTGCCCCTCGAACACGCGTGCGATCCCGGAAAAGCGCAGCATCCCGCCGTCGACGCCGGCGGTCTTCACGATGCAGCCGTCACGCGCGATGTTGCCGAACAGCACCGCGAGCCCGCCGTCGCGCGAGAATGCATGCTCGGCGTCGCGAATGCAGCCGGTCTTGCGGTCGAGATCGAGCTCGTCGTAGCGGTTGTCCTGGCTGAACGCGACGTGCGAACGCACGCCGCCCGGCGCCGCGCGATAGAAGCGCGCGACCGAATCGACCCGATTGCGCATCACGTCCCAGCGCTCGAGCATGTGCGCGACGCTCGGTGCATGAACCGTCGGCAGCGTCGTATTCAGCAGCCCCGCGCGATCCAGTTCGCCCATGATCCCGATCACGCCGCCGGCGCGATGCACGTCTTCCATGTGCACGTCCTGCACGGACGGCGCGACCTTGCACAGCACCGGCACGCGGCGCGACAGCCGGTCGATGTCGGCCATCGTGAACGGCACTTCGCCTTCGTGCGCGGCGGCCAGCAGGTGCAGCACCGTGTTCGTCGAGCCACCCATCGCGATGTCGAGCGTCATCGCGTTCTCGAATGCATCGCGCGTCGCGATCGAACGCGGCAGCACGCTCGCATCGTCCTGCTCGTAGTAGCGGCGCGCGAGATCGACAATCACGCGGCCGGCCTCGAGGAACAGCCGTTTGCGCTCCGCGTGCGTTGCGAGCACCGAGCCGTTGCCCGGCAGCGCGAGCCCGAGCGCTTCGGCCAGACAGTTCATCGAGTTCGCAGTGAACATGCCCGAGCACGAGCCGCAGGTCGGGCATGCGACGTTCTCGACCGCGCGCACCTCGTCGTCCGATACCTGCTCATCGGCGGCCACCACCATCGCGTCGATCAGGTCGAACGACCGCCGCTTTCCGCGGAAGGTCAGCTTGCCGGACTCCATCGGCCCGCCCGACACGAAGATCACCGGAATGTTGAGGCGCATCGCGGCCATCAGCATCCCCGGCGTGATCTTGTCGCAGTTCGAGATGCACACCATCGCATCCGCGCAGTGCGCGTTCACCATGTACTCGACGCTGTCGGCAATGAGTTCGCGCGACGGCAGGCTGTACAGCATGCCGTCGTGGCCCATCGCGATGCCGTCGTCGATCGCGATCGTGTTGAATTCCTTCGCGACCGCGCCGGCCGCTTCGATCTCGCGCGCGACGAGCTGGCCGAGATCCTTCAGGTGGACGTGGCCCGGCACGAACTGCGTGAACGAGTTGACGACTGCGATGATCGGCTTGTCGAAATCGGCGTCGGTCATTCCGGTCGCGCGCCACAGCGAGCGAGCGCCGGCCATGTTGCGTCCGTGGGTGGAAGTACGTGAACGATAGGTAGGCATCCTGATCCTCGGTTGATTCGATTCGAAAAGGTCGGCGCGGCCGGCAAGCAGCCCGCCGTCAGTGCGGCCGGCCGGCCGCACCCCAGTTGTTGTCGTTCTTCGCGAGCGTCGGCAGCACGAACGACAGGATCTTTCTCCGGTCGAGATCGGACGACACGCTGAGCTTGTATTCGAGCGCGGTCAGCTTGATCACGATGGACCTGAGCGCCTGGGTCAGGCGTTCGTAGCCCCCTTCGAAATAGAGTGTTTCGCCACGCTGCGCGATCACGCCGTGACGAGACAGGTAATGAAACAGCGCGACGGACGAGCGCGCGTCGTAGTTGTCGAGCGGCGGCGCCTGCAGCGGGTAGCGGATCAGACGCTCGGCCAGGATGTACTGGATCGATGCGCGCAGCACGCGATCGTCCGAGCGCAGCCGGAACAGCGCGAGGATCGACAGGATGTCGACGCGCAACTCCTCGGCGCCGGCACCGTTGCGCGTACTCTTCGCATCGAGGTACTCGGGAATCGGCAGGAAGCCCGTGCGATGGTGGTATTCGTGCAAATGCACCCAGATCGCGCTGGCCTGCGTCAGCAGTTCGTCATCGGCCGCGAGCAGGTCCGGAAAGGCCGTCGGCGACCATCTCGCCTCGATCGCCGGGCGCGTGTAGCGTTTGAAGCGCTCGACGAACTTGTCGATGAAGTAATACGCCTTGTGATAGGCGTGCAGATCGGCATCGATGAAGTTCTCGCCGAACACGGCGACCGCCAGCGGATTGCGGAAGCCGTCCGTGCACATCCGGATCTGCACCGGCAGCGCATTGCCGTCCGGCGCGATTTCAAGCACGCTCGGCGGAATCGGCACGGGTGCGATGGCGGCCGCCTCGAGAAACGCGTCGGCGTTGTACGGTACATCGAAAAAACCGAGGATGAAGCTAGGGTCAACCGAGTACGTCAGGTCCAGCAGGCGCCCCGATGCGAGGCAACGGTTTTCCAGCGTCACGAGCAGCGCGCGCACGTGCGGATTGTCGGCATAGTTGCCGAGGTGCGTCCGTGCGCATTGCGCAATGCGCGTAACGTCGGTGCGAAAGCCGCCCGCGAGGATCTCGCTCCGGCAGCGGTTGGTGGCTTGTACGATTTCGCGTTTCATGTGAGTCGTCCTGTCGGCGCGCGTCGTTATACGACGCGGAATTCGCGCTGCAGATAGACGAGCGCGTCGTCGTCGGGCGCCGCGCAATGCAGCGACACCACTTCGCCCACGAGCAGCTCGTGCGTCGCGGCGCTCATCGATGCCACGAGCCGGCAGTCGAGCGCGATGCGTGCACTCGCCAGCACCGGCGCGCGCGTCGCGAGCGTGCCCCATTCGCCCACCGAGAAGCGCTCGTCGCGTGCGTGCGCGGTGCGGCCCGCGAACACGTCGGCGAGAAACCGGTCGGCCGCGCCGAGCGTGTTCACGCAGAACACCTCGTTCGCGATCAGCCGCTGCGCCGACACGCTGTCTCGATTGACCGACACCAGCACCGTCGGCGGCGCGTCCGACACCGACAGCACGGCGGTCGCCGTCATGCCGCAGCGCCCTGCCGGCCCGTCGCTCGTGAGTACGTGAACCGCCGACGCAACGCGGCACATCGCGTCGCGAAAGCGTTGCGGCGAAGCGCCGATCGACTGGTCGGTGAACAGCGCGGGTTCGTTGTGGATCATGTCCTGTCTCCGGGATGCATTGGGGGAAACGCCGCGCTACCGGTTCACCAGCGCCTTCGGCAACGACAGCGCGAGCAGCCCGCCCAGCGCCATGCAGCCGGCCATCATGTAAAGGCCTGCGTCGTTCGATCCGGTCACCTGCCTGAGCAGCCCCATCAGATAGGGGCCGAGGAATCCCGCGAGATTGCCGATCGAGTTGATCATCGCGATCCCGGCGGCCGCCGCGGTGCCGCCGAGAAAAGCGGTCGGCAAGCTCCAGAACAATGGAATCGCGGTGAGGATGCCCATCGTCGCGAGCGTCAGCGCCGCGATCGCGAGCCCGGTCTGATGCGCCCATCCGACCGCGAGCACGAGCCCGATCGTGCCCATCGCGCCAGGCACCGCAAGGTGCCAGCGCCGCTCGCGCTGCCGGTCCGAACTGCGCGCGATCGCGATCATCGCGAGCACCGCCAGCGCGTACGGCACCGTCGACAGCAGCCCGATCGTCAGCGGATCGGCCACACCGGTCGCATGAATGAGCGTCGGCAGCCAGAACCCGACGCCATACAGGCCGATGACGAACGAGAAGTAGATCGCGCACATCAGCCAGACCCGCGGATTCACCATCACGGCGCCCAGCGACAGATGCGACTTGACGGCTTCCTCCGCGTTCACGTTGCGCTCGAGCAGCGCGCGCTCGTCGTCGCTCAACCATTTCGCCTGCGCAATCCGGTCGTCGAGCAGCGCATACACGAGCACGCCTGCGACGATCGACGGCAACCCTTCGAGCAGGTAAAGCCACTGCCAGCCGTGCCAGCCGTTGAGCCCGTCGAACGCCTTCAGGATGTAGCCGGACACCGGGCCGCCGACGACCCCCGACAGCGCCACGGCCGTCATGAACACCGTCGTCATCCGCCCGCGCCGGTGCGCCGGATACCAGTAGGTCAGGTACAGGATCACGCCCGGGAAGAACCCGGCCTCGGCGGCGCCGAGCACGAAGCGCATTACGTAGAACGCCGCCGGCGTCGTGACGAACATCGTCAGCGCGGATATCGCGCCCCACGTCACCATGATCCGCGCGATCCAGACGCGTGCGCCGACACGATGGAGAATCAGGTTGCTCGGTACTTCGAAGATGAAGTAGCCGAAGAAGAAGATGCCGGCGCCAAGCCCGTAGGCCGCATCGGACAGCCCGAGATCGCCGGCCATCTGCAGCTTCGCGAAGCCGACGTTGACGCGATCGAGATACGACACGAGATAGCAGAACAGCAGCAGCGGCATCAGCCGCCACGCGACCTTGCGATAGGCTGCTTCCTCCGAAACCCGCAATGCGGGCGATACGGTCGATACAAGCGTCTCCATGATTTTTCCTTTCTTTCGATCGGTTATTTTTTGTTGCGCACGGCGTCCGGATTCCGGCTTGCGCCGCTCGGCATCGGGCCGCGTCGCCCAGCGCGGCCGAGCGCAGCCGTCACGTTCGCGCGCGCAGGATGCCGCGGGCCGCACGCCTGCGTGCGACGTCCGTTCAGCGGTTCGTCGAATCCGGTTCGGGTGCTGCGGATCAGGTGCGCATCGGTGTCGCGATGGCCGGTCGCGACAGCGCGACGCCCCCGGGGGCTCGTTGTACGTCGTTGTGCCCGGGAACCGCGTCGCCGGCAGGATGGAACGCGCGCAGCGCGCGCGGGTAGTCGAAAGCGTTCTTCATGTTCAGCCTTTTGCTCACATGCCCGCTTAGGGCTCCTTTACAACGTTCGTCGACGTTCGAAGTCGAGAACGCACCGCTGGACCGGACGCCCTTGTGGAGCCTCCGGTACCGTGATTCCATCCGGCCGCGCACGGCGTGCCGTCACTGCATTGCTGGCGGGCGATCGCGCAACCCGGCGATGTAGGCGACCGTGCTGTCCCGATACGACGTCGACACGCCCGCATCGGCCAGCCCGCGCACCAGCAGGTCGCGATAGCGTGCACTCGGCGCGGCGTCGCAGTCGAGCGTGACTGCACCGCGATACGTCAGCGCGTGCACGCGCTGCCCGCCCTGCTCCGACACCTCGACCGCGCACCGTACGTAGCGGCCGAGATGCACGCCTTCGCGGCGCTCCAGCGCGGCGAGCATGCCCATCGGCAACCGGTACAGCGCCCCCTCGACGATTGCGCCTGCAGCCGGTTCGATGTTGGCGCAGCAAACCGGCTCGTTGAGCGACGCGTAGTTGAAGGCGAGACGGTGGTCATCGAGCCGCGCCGCGCCCGCGAAATACGGCGCCGCATCGCATCCGAGCGAGGTCGACAGGCTCGCGAGATTCATGCACGAGCCGTACGCGAAATACGCGAAATGCTCGCCGCTCAGCAGGTCTTCCGTCGTCATCGTGTCGCGTCCCGGGTCGTGACGTTCGAGGTTGGACAGGCGCGCATCAGCATGAAGAACCTGCAGCGCGCGGCGTACCCAGCACGTAGTGGTCGTAGATCGCCGCGACCGACGCGATCGAGTCGAGCACGAAATCGCCGATCGGAATCTCGATCCTGAGCGTCTGCTCGATGAACAACACGAAGTGCACGAGCGACAGCGAATCGAGCAGGCTGGCATCGAGCAGGTTCGTCTGCGCCGTCACACGTGCCGGGGCGCCCGGATCGATGCCGGCCAGAAACGTCTTCACGCTGTCGATCAATTCGTCGAGACTCATCATCCGCATCACGATTACGCTCCAGAAACTTTCGTTCGTCCCGTCCCGCATGCATCGCGCCCGCCGGCGACATTCGCATCGAGCCGCACTATCCTTCACATCGTCTTTCGTTTTTGACTTTCGAGCGGGCGTCATGCACCATGCGACGCGTCGACACGACAACCCGGTCAGCTTCCCGATTCATATAAATAGGACACTTAACCAATATGAAAACTCATACGTTGTTCTACTGCCCCGGCCACCTGTCATTTGCACCGCACGTCATCCTGCGCGAGCTCGGCGCGCCGTTCGAACTCGCACTCGTCTCGATCAAGGACGGTGCAACGCAGAGCGCCGAATTCCGGCAACTCAACCCGAAAGGCAAGGTGCCCGTGCTGCACACCGGCGACGATGTGCTGACCGAGTCGTCCGCGATCCTGCTCTATCTCGGCATGCGCTATCCCGAGGCCCGGCTGCTGCCCGATACCGCGATGGGCGTCGCACGTGCCGTCGAGTGGATGAACTGGCTCGCGTCAGTGCTGCCCGGGACGGTCGCGCTCAATTTCCATCCGTCGCGCTTCAGCGACGACACGGCCGCGCACGACGGTATCCGTGCGAAAGGACGCACCGGCATCCTCGCCGCGTACGCGCAAATCGACGAACGGCTCGCCGCGCACGACTGGGCACTCGGCGAGCATTACTCGATCGTCGATCCGATGCTGCTGATCTTCTTCAAATGGGGGAACATGCTGAAGCTCGACATGCGCGGGTTCGCGCATTGGGCTGCGCATACGGAGCGCATGCTCCGCCGCCCTGCCGTCGCGACCGCGCTGTCGGTCGAACAGATCTCGGTCTGGGCGTAATGGCGAAACCGGGTCGGGCATGTGCCCGATCCGGAGTGCTGCCCGCGTCCGTCGCGTCTCCTTCATCTTCTCAGGTCCTTTTCGCCGCTTTTCTTTCTTTGTTGCCCCGGCCTGGCCCACGGACATTATTTTCAATGCCCGGCCGACCCGTGCCACGACTCCGGGAACAGGAGCCGCGACCGCAATCGTGAATGGCGTTCGCTCGTGTCACCTGGCCCCTTCGGCACAATTTCCGCGATCACGGCGAATGCGTGAACAATGCAGCATCCATTTCGAGACGTCCAATATATTTTCGACAACCGATTGAGTCGCGAAAAATATCAATCCGGCGATTCCAGCCTCGTCGGAAACAATCACGCACCTTCTCGCCGATCACCAAACACGGCAAACGTATCGGCTGGCATGTAGATGGAGGGCAACAGATTGAGAAGCCGGACATCTTTTCGGAGAGACAACAACAACTGGGGCCCCTCAGAAAAAGGGACTTTTCCGCCCGATAAAAATCAATGACTTGGCCATATTTTTTGAAACAACCCCATGCTACCCAGCTCGGAAAAAATGTCCTTGGGTATGGGATTTCTCAGAGAATTCGTCTTTGGGAATGTCGCCCGCCTGCATCGGAGTATTCCGGTAGAACCATCCGATGAATGATTTGCCGTGTGCCGCTGGTTTCCGGAAGTCGCGCAGGATCCGAGCCCCAGCGAAATACCATGGCCCATCGTCGGGTAAGGCATGGTCCGGCCACGATCTGCGCCCGAAACGGCTCGCTGGCAAGCCGCTCGACTACTATCCGGTCGAGCGAGCAGCGAAGCCGTGGTGGCTCGACAAGGACGCCTGACGCATAGCGACAGATATCTCGGGTTCGATCGAGCATGCGCCCCTGTCGGCCAAGCGGCCCGGGAACAGCAATCCGCCTGGGTATCGGTGGCGTCGAAGCGATCGGATGGCGCCTGTTGGCCCCGCGACTGTTCAACCGCGGTCTGTCGCAAGACACATGAGAGCGCATTTGCCTGCATCCTGGTGCCGAGACAGCAGAGGTTCGCTTTCCGACGCGACGCTTGTCCAGTCCATGACCTGCTTGATCGCTTGCGAACCGGGTCCGTGGCTATGGGGCGCTACCGATCGGAAAGAGGTCGAGCGTACCGTCCCCAGGATCGTATATGTGGAGGCGATACATCCTCGCGGCGTAGCAGAACTTGGGAATCCTTCCCCCAAGACGCCTAGAATTCAGTCATGGCTGCATTCCACAAGGAGGCTGTCATGACTCAGTCGATGATTGGTTGGGTGGTTGGTCTTGCGGTGGTCGCGGTGGTTGCCCTCGCGTTGGCGCGCCGTTACCAGAGCGAACATCCCGGTATGGAAGTCGGTCAGTGGTTGGACTCGCATCACCTGGGGTGGCTGCATCGCAAACATTGACGTGCCCACGCTGGCGGCGACAACCCCGCCTTGCCGAAGTTTACCGGGGGCCAAACGCACGGATGCAGGCGGGCGGGTGTAGTCGACCATGTCGTTGTCTTACCAGGGGTCCTGGCAAGGAAGGCATCATGGATGATGAAGTGTGTACGACCCATACGCACGTGGCACGCCTTCGCGTGGTGAAGACCGTGTCTGGGCGCTATCGCGGAATCGTCCACGTGCACCGCATTGGAGAGGATCCTGACTCCTCTGAGCAACACGATACCGAAGGGGATTTTTCGACGGACGTAGAGGCGCGTGACGCCGCTCGAACGCTCGCGCGCAGTTTGCTCGACGAGCAAATCGAGGTGCACGAAAAAGCGCAAGGAATCGATTGAATCTGCGTCGGCGGATTGGTCGCTACGCAGCGTCGCTCGACAACGCGACGTCCATCAGCGCGTAGCGCGCCAGTCGCACAATGCGGCCGCTCGTCCGTTGGTCTGCTTTGAGAGCACGGAAAAAAGGAATGCCGGCGCTACGGTGCAATTTTCCCGTGACCGGCAGCATGGCATCGGCTCGCTCAATATCGGATCGGGACGCGAGTCTCCGATTGACGCGCGCGCCCATGCATTGCTGTTCGACAAAGAGTCGTCTCAAAGAACCGCGTCGAGCATCCAGTGTTCGCCTCGGTTCCGGTCGATGATGTCTTCTGCGTAACGTTGCGAGGCCCGGCGTGCGTCACCGGCACTGGCAAATGGCGCACCGTCGACAAGCTTGAAGGTCTGGCTCCGGGTCAGCGTGGTGTCGGTGCCGCGCAGGCAAACCTTGACCGCCGCGTCGAAACCGGCTTCGTAGTTGTGAGTACGGCCGGCGCCTGCGTGAAAGTGAGGGTAGATCAGCGGATATATTTCGAATCCGCGATAGGTACACATACTCATGATGAACTCCTGGTGATTGATGGCTACAAACTGCGTAGACGAGCGCAATCAATCCTGTATCGACGCTACATGGTCAGCGTCGAACAAATCGGTTTCGAGGCGCACTGGGCGAAGCCCGTTCGTCTTTGTGCCGGAAATTGATACGTCCTTTGGTCAGGTCATAGACCGACAATTCGAGCCTGACCTGATCGCCAACGAGAATGCGAATGCGGTGCTTGCGCATGCGGCCCGATGCGTACGCCGCAACGACCGCGCCGTTTTCCAGGGTGACGCGAAACCTGCTGTCCGGAAGCACCTCATTCACTACGCCGTCCAATTCCAGCAATTCTTCCTTTGCCAAATCAATTTCTCCAATCGATGTGACGCACCGCAATCGCAGTGGCGTGCGGATCTCCGCCCCCCGACAGGGCGCGGCTTCATTGCAAATACGAGATTGACCATGCGTGGGGAGCGCGTACCAACACGACATGCGGGCCACGCCCTGTCCGGCCGCTAGCGCGTCCCGGTGGAGCGCTTCTTCCCGCTCGATCTGGCGGGCGCAGCGGGTGCCTTCGGCGGCACCCAGTTCAGCGCCGCGCCGAGCACCGGCCAATCCTTGGAGCGCCGTGGTCTCGCGAGTGATCGCTTGTTGCGCAACTGACTCTTGGTCAAAGTTACCTCCGTACGCGTCGATCGCAAACTCACGATGAATGAGCCGTCCAGTCGTTCGTCGCCGGACGCGCGGCGTCCCCACCTTCTTCCTTGTGGTGTACGTTCGCACATATCCGTGCAAGTCGTCTCGACGCGAAACGGTAGTCGCAGGAGGACCGGGGGCGTCTGCGGCGGATGCGAAAGATCCCGACCGATGACTGCATGACCGACCCTGTACACAGGATCGGAGAATGATGTGGATTACTGAGGAGTGATGTTCGATGCCTGCAGACCCTTGGGCCCGTGCTTCGTCTCATAGCTGACCTTTTGACCTTCGGCCAGCGTCTTGAAGCCATCGCCGCGAATCTCCGAGAAGTGCGCGAACAGATCATCGCCGCCGCTGTCAGGCGTGATGAAGCCAAAACCCTTGTTGTCGTTGAACCACTTGACGGTACCGGTATCCATGGAAACTCTCCTGATATTGGACAATATGCATGCGCCCCGATAGGGGTGCACGAAAAAGGATCAAGGAGGGAGAGGACAACGAATACCGCGTTCCGCGGTCAGTGATGAGCAGCAATCACGCTTCTTGAAGGCTTCAGACACCCACCCTACGCGGGGCCAAACACCCTGTCAAGCTGTTTCGGTCGGAGCATGTCGGGTGGGAGCGCAAGAAGACGCCGCGATCGGCGAAGCTCGCCCCGGTTGCACATCTTTGTCTCCATGGCTTCGAGTTGTTTCGAATTTCTAAGCGAAATTTCGACGATACCGTCAGGGCACCATCGCTCCGCGTACTGGCGATTGTTCACACGTGACGGAACCGATGCGTCCCCGCGCCCGATCGGGGCCGCAAGCCATGCGGCGGTTCGCGCAGAACTTTCGCTGTACAAGTTCGCCAATGGGCGTAGCATGGATTCGTTGACTGACTCGCTACCGATTCCCGCGCCACTCAAGGCGCGCCCCCCTCCGAACGTGATCGGGCCTCTCATCGAAACCGCGCAATGCGGACGAGCGCGACACGTATCGCCTTCCTATACGAAGCGTCTGATCGATGCGTGTCTTCAGGGCATGAGCGTGTTGGATAGCGCGTCCCGACCTCTTCCTCTGTCCATCCTGCTTCTGCGTCCGCGGCGGCGCCACAGCTCGAGCACGCCTGGCGCATGGCGTGCCGGCATCGGCGGGAGACTGGAAATGAACAGGAAAGACCTGTTGAAGTGAATTCGACACGATGGTTCTGGCGTCATCGAGCAGTTCCTGCCGTATGACGCTCGTGCCGAGCTGGATGACGTCATTCTCGATCGTCGTCATGAAATCGATGAGGATGCCTTTCTGATGTTTCTCTCGATCCGCGCGCTGTTGCGCAAAGGCGGAATGTCGAGCTGAGAATCGGGCCCGGAGGCAGGTCATATCATGGCATTCCTCGATATTTGATGGTCCCGGTCGCGACGAAACGCTCGCGGTGGCCACTGGTCCCGCAGCAACTGAAGGAGGAAGGAAAATGCAGCTCGATTCAACCCGATTCCATATCGACCCGACACCGCGCAGAGCCGACGGGGAATACATGGCACACGCGCGGATCAGCATCAATCGTTCGGATGGCAGCGAGTATGACGTGCAACTGAGCGGAGATCTGGCTGGCTTCGATGTGCGCGAGGACGCGATTGTCTTTGCGAAAAGCTGGGCCCTCGAATGGCTCGAGGCGTATTGGGTCGACGATCTCCCAGCGTCGATGATTTGAACTTCGGGTGGCACGCCAGCCACCCGCGCAGGAAGCGCCTCCATTGCGCCGCTCGTCTTTCCCGCGCTCACGCCATCGGGCCGCACGAGTCCCACGCCCACGAAGTCCGCGACTCTCGTAAGCCGGACTTCCTCCCAGGTGCGGCACGTCGCGTCGGGAAATCATTCCAGTCTATCGAAGGCACCCGCTTCGAGATCTTTCCTGAAATGCTGTAGCCAGTCGCTTTCGTCGCCGACCACGTATTCCCTCGCAATCTGCGTCGAGAACCTGGTTATGGTGACATAGCCCTGCAGACCGAGGTTCTCATCACCCTTCGGGTCGGTCGTATCGGTTTCCTGCAGATCGAAATCGCCCTCTGCCAAACCACGGCGCGCCAGGGTCGCCAGAAAGTCTCGGTGTTCATCCGGTTCGATCAGCCGCATATTCAGCCCCCTTGTGTTCAGCGCAGATGTCGCGGGGCTCGATGTCACGGGGGGCCGACGGCACCCGCTCAGGCGTTGAAATCATGCGCACTGAACCCATGCGGTGTACATCACGATCCCCGACATACGGCGCTACCAGACAGCAAGCATCATTGCCTGCGGTTTTATCGTCTCGGTCCTTTCATGCTTTCCGACTCCATGGCCGCATTCCGCTCTTCACTCGCCTCGATGGGGTCCATCGCTTCGTCAACCGACGCCGTTGCGCGCTCAGCAGCCGCTTTGGTTTCGTCTTCCGGGGAGTCGGCATCGCTGTTGCTGTCACCCGGGGGGAGCAGCATGTCCTTGAGCATCGCGCTCAGCTCCGGCGTGTCCCACGGCAGGCCACGGCTGGTTCGGACCTTGATGTAGTGCCTCACTTCCGCGTCCTGCTCCGCAGTTAGCGGCAGCCCCCGGAAGGTGCTTTTGGGGTCGGGGTCTCTCATCACTGTCTCCTACTGCTATAGCGTCTTCAGTGTAGTCCCATTGCGACCATGAGAGCCGTGACCGCAGCGCTCATTCGTTGAATCGAGTGCCATGCGTCGCTGCGGCAGGCAACAGGCGGCCATCAGCTGCCGCTGGCTGCCTACGTCGCGATGACATTCGAGCCGCCGTGTCCCTCGGTTAAGCGGCATTCCGCCCAGGATTCCGTTCGCGAGTACGTCCCCTGGTACCGCAGGCAGTGTCTCCAGCCGCAGGCTGACTACGCACACGATATCCAGGCGCGGGGCGTTCAGGCAGGCGCCCTCTACGTTCACGACCTTCATCCGGGCCGGTAACGCAGTTGCAGCCGTCGCAGATATCCTCCTTCGTCGTTCATGACCGACTAGTCCTGCGGACTGCGAATGGATTTAGCCAGGCACCCGGACGATATTGGAGCAAGACAAATCAGCGACGGCCGGTGGCAGCAACTGGCCGACGCGGTTCAGGGGATGCTCGACAATGCGAGCGATGACATGGCGCAGGCAGGCTTTAACCGATCCATATGCACGTGGCATGTTGACGTCAACGGAACGGGACACCGGGTCGAACCGCTAATGGCCGGTTTCGGCTTGTGGCCACGGGCAGAGCGAAAATCGAGCGCGCGACGAAGTAGGGGCGGACGCCCCCGATCAACTATGCTGGAAGCTCACAAGGAGCCGACCATGAAGCCACATGACGTGATGACGATCTTCGAGCGGATGAACGCGGAAGGAAAGGCGGCCGCCGATCTGGACCATGCGTGTGCCGGGTTCGCCGGCTGGTTGGCGGAGGCATGGGGTCGATTGAGTGAGGACGAGATCGCACTGCTGACGTCAATCGGCGCTACGCTGTATCGCGAGGGGTATGCGCGGCGGTACTAGGCAGGTTCGGGGGCTGGCGTGATATATGGGCGGGGCGGACCGAAAGGGCGTATAAAGTCCGAATGACTATCCCCTCCGTGACCGCCGAGTCGGTCCTTGGTCTGTTCCGGCTCATTGCCGAGAGGGAGGAGCGCCGGACTTCTGGCGAGTCGGCCAGGATGGTGGCGCTCCTGGCTCTTGCCGAGCAGCTTGCACGCAACCATCAGGCAATGACCGAAGATAGCTGGGATGCAGCCGTTCGTGTCGGCGGCCTGCTGTTGCGAGCGGAAATGCTCAACAACGACGCTGACACGGTGGCACTTGAGCTGCTAAGCCGGCTGCGGCGGCGGAAATGAAAAGCCGCGTTCGGGCGGAGATGGATTCGAAGAGATCGCCACGCACCGAAGAGGAGCGAGGCTGACAGCCGTCGTCACGTGCAGGCAGCGATCCGCTTCGCAGAGCTCGTGATCGCGATACGCGCCAGGCCACCTTCGGTCAATTCAATTGCGGTAATCGTCTCGGCGCCGCCCTAAGGTGCTCGTTCGAAGGTATAGTGACTCACCCCCTGTGGAGTGACCAACATGTCGACACGCCCGCTTCTTTTCTACAAGGGGTATGAGCTTCATCCCCTCGTCTTCGCCCGCACATTCATTCGCTTTGACGGACATTCCCGCTACGCCGAAGGGTATGACGTTGCGGTGCGGATATGTCGCCCGGGCGCGATAGCAACCTCCGCCGCGAACCGTGTTTTCAGGCTGGACCAACCGCTTGCATTCTCTGACTTTGGAATGGCAAGGCGTGCCGCCCGGCAGCAGGGAGAGGACATCATCGACGGAAAGGTGAGCGGCGCTTCGGTCATCGACATGTGACGAGGCTGCCGATGCCCGGCATCAGCTGACTGGTTCGGGCCGCGAGTTGCTCTCTCGTCGATGGCCGACTTGACCGTCGTTGTTTCTGAAAAACGATCACGTGCGGAGGGTATCCTCCGGCACATTTCTTCGTTCGGTCGAGCGCAGCGATCGGCCACGGCGACGCCAGAAGCCGAACGCACGCGTCATGGGTTCGCTTCCGCGGCGTTCATCGCATCGAAATGACTTGCGATGCCCGGGCAGCGAGCGATCCTCGCGGATATTCCCCCGCCAGGATCGATGCGTGGGCTTGCGCATCAAGGCTGAATCTCGTACGGCGGACATGCCGACAGGCGTGGATCGTCCACCGCGCCACCGACGGTGAAGTGATACAGGGATTGCCAGACATGATCCTTCACGCCGAGCAATGCGTGCATCTCATCATCGAAAAAGCAGCCAATCCCCGTCGCGCGCACACCGGCGGCTTCTGCTTCGAGATAAAGCGCCTGGCCAAGCATGCCGCATTCCCAGAACAGATGGCGATAACGCCAGGGTTGCTTCAACGCGATTTCGAATCTCGCGATCATTCCAAGCGCAAAGCAGGAATCGGCACCGATATCCTGATGGCAGCAAATCAACTTTGCCGCCGCGCGCAAATCGTACGGTAGTAGAAGATAGAGCGGCAGATGGTCCGGCCCGATCTTTTGCCACAACCATTCCGGACGCAGAGATCGCTTGAGATCCGGCAGTGCGGCCGGTGTCCTGACGAGCATATACAGGCCCGGCTCCAGCCCGTCGACGCGGTGCACCAACAGCGCCGCATGCACTGCGGCAGGAGACATCTGCGCATTCCACGGCGGCGTGTCGGGATGTGTCAGCAAGCACGCCAGCATGCTGAATAAAGTCGCGTCGCTGATGCGCGTCGTGCCATCGAAATTCACGGCGCTGCGACGCTGTCTGGCGATTCGGGCGAAGCTGAGATCGAGGGTTGGCGTCGCCGGCGCTGGACACTGCTCCGGATGCGGTGGCGAGGGTGGTCCGCGAGTGTGGGTCTTGTGGGTGGCGCGATGAATCGAATCGATGTCCGGCCAGGCCACATGCCCCGAACTCAGTCGATTGGCGCGTCCGTGCCACTGTGCCCCGTCCAAAGCGATCAGCATGCTCTCGAGATCGGGCCGCGTATCAGGGTTACCAATCCAGAGCAAAAGATCCGGCGCCTCAGTTTCGGCTTCCGTGAAATCTTCGCGGCGGTCCACTCCAAGCAAGCCGGCCACTGCATCATCCGCAACCGACTCCATCAACCGCGTCTGCCAGCCGAGCGCTGCGGCTGCGTAACTCATCGCAGCGATGACATGGCCGCAATCCTGCTGGCAGTAGCGCCAGGCGCGCATGCCGTATTTCCATGCCTCGCGCCAGTGGATCGAGCTTATGCCGACCAGGACACCACTTTCAGAAAACGCCTCGTTCCATCGTGGCTCGTCCACTGAAGCGCGATGTTCAAGCGCATGATCCCGGCTCAGGTAGTGGTAGACGCCTGCGGGCAAGCCGGGCAGAGCCGGACACAGAAGATAGCCCTCGGTCGGATGCAGATTTCCGCTCGAAGGGTTGCAGCGCAGTGCCCACCGCTGGGCACCAAAGGATTTCCACGCCGACAAGCCAAGCGAGAGTTCGAACAGGATTGCCAGACTGGATAGATCGAATCCCTGCGTGGGCGGCAGGGTGCCGCAGCGTAACGCGTTGTAGCAGGTGGCCAGGGTGTCCGCGGCCAACGGCAGAGCAACGCGCGGAGCGCCGTGAAATACGCGAAACGAATCCGGCTGGGTTGCCCAGTCGAGCCCCCCAGGGCCAGGAGCGTAGAAGTTGAGACGGTGCTTGCTGCGTTCGTGATAATCAAGCACCGCACGCCTTGACCGATCCATGTCCCCTCAGACCCGGAATACCCGCACGCGCGGCGAGTGCAGGTCAGAAAGAAGCCGCGCATGGGGTGCACGCGCAAACGGGGGCCACGCTCACGAGATCGTGTACCGGTTCTGGGGCCCCCCCTTGTAAAGGTCTCTGGCAAGTCCCAGAATCCGGTCGCGATTGCGGTCGAAGGCCGCAAGCAAGGCGGGCTCGCCGGAACCCATGTCGGAGTTCAGTTTCGCCAGCATCGCATCGTCGACCAGAAAGGTAATCTCGCGAGAATTGTCGTAACCCCAGAAGCACACACAGTGTCTGGAAGCGTCGTAGGTGCGGCTGGGATTGGGAAAGTTGAGTGTTACGGCGCTATTCCCCATCTAACCCTCCTGACAGATATAACGCCACTTGCTCGCGTTGACATTAATTCGGGCGTCGTTTTCGCGCCGCTTCTCGGCGCGCTCGCTGTCCGCGCGCTTCAGTGCCAAGGCGCGCGCCTTTTTCACGTCAACGTAATCGCCTTGCCTGGCGGGCGTGTCTGGGTTCAGTTCAGTTTGCTTAGGCATGCCGGATCCCAAAAGAAGAAATTCAAGTTTCAGGACCGTCGCGGTGACTGAGTTTCGTCGTCGCCCGCCCCATACGAGGAGCGGACGACGACCCGCGGGCTTGCGGCCGACGGCATCTCTCGCGCACGGAACTGCCGGATCGAACCTCGGACGGAGGCTCGGTTGACGCGCGAAGTTCGCAGCTTCGACGTTCGCGCGCGGGATCGTCGTGGTGAGCCTTCTGCGTAGCTTGCGGACAGGGGGAAGCGTAAGGAGTCGAAGCAAAACCGTCGGTCGCGCGCATCGAACCTCACGAGAATGCGCCCTATACCACGGCCGTGCAAGCGCTATCTCATGTCAGGGCCATGATCGGCCCGCCCCCCAGGCAACGCTACCGTCATCAAAATTTGGGCATGGCGGCCGCCAGCCTTCCTGCCCGATGGCCTGGGACGGGGCGCGTTCATACCATCTTCGTTGAATCGCCTCTTCATTGCCGGTCCTCAACAATCGCCGACAAGCCCTTCCGCCCCCACCTCCCCCGTACCGGCAATCGTCAATCCAACTGTACCGGTACTGTACAGAGAACCGTCGCTAAACTGATCTCCATCCCAGCCTCGAACCGAACGGAGAATCCGCGATGGAATTCCTCACCTTGAGCGCATTGCCCGCCGGCATGCTCTTCGCGCTCGTCACATCGATCACGCCCGGCCCGAACAACACGATGTTGCTCGCATCCGGCGTCAACTTCGGCTTCCGCCGCACGATGCCGCACCTGTTCGGCATCAGCATCGGCGTCGCGATCCTGATGCTCTGCGTCGGCTTCGGCCTCGGCGAAGCGTTCAAGCGCCTGCCGCTGCTGTACACGATCCTCGAAGCCGCAAGCGTCGCGTATCTGCTGTACCTCGCGTGGCGCATCGGCACGTCGGGCGAAGTGAAGGCGCACGGCGCCAAGCCACGGCCGATGACGTTCGTCGAAGCCGCCGCATTCCAGTGGGTCAACCCGAAGGCCTGGATGATGGTGCTGACCGCCGCGACGACGGTCCGCCTGTCCGCCGACTACGGGATGAACGCCGCGTGGATGTCCGTCGTGTTCATCCTGATCGGCTTCCCGTGCATCTGCCTGTGGGCCGCGTTCGGCCTCGGCCTGCGCCGCTTCCTGTCGAACCCCCGCGCGCTGCGCATCTTCAACGTGACGATGGCCGTACTGCTGATCCTGTCGCTGTATCCGCTGATCGCGCACCTGCTGGCGTAGTGAACGCTCACCGCGCGCCCGTTGAGATTCGCCCGATGCAGGCGTACCCTTTTGTTACGAGCGCGCGCCACCGTTTCGCCGGTTGCGCCGCTGCTGCCGGGAGAGTGCCGATGAAGCCACTGCTGAGGGCGGGTGAACACATCGAGGGGATGCACTGGATCGCCGAGTATCACCCGCTCACGCACGAGATTCGTGTGCTGCGCGAAGACATCGAGATCGGCACCTACTGCGCGCCGCCGACGATGTTCGGTGAAGAGGAAGAGATGGGCGCCGCGAACCTCGCCGATCATCGCAGCCGGGAAGCCGCGCTGCGCGCGTATCTGCGCAACTTCGTGAAGCAACACGACGCGGAAGAATAGCCGGCGGCCCGATGGCTGCCGTATCGGCGGGCCGGCGCAGCGCACCGGCCCGCGCTTCGCTCAATGCCCGAGCGACTCGATCTTGCCTGCCGGCTGCGCGACACCATGCGGCCGCGCCATCTGCTTGATCAGCAACGCGATGCACGCGAGCAAGCCCGCAACGGCGATCGTCGCGAACACGCCCGCGAACGAGAAGTGCCGGCGCGTCAGTTCGGCGACGAGGAACGACCCCGCGATCCCGCCGAAGCGGCCGACGCCGAGCATCCACGCGACACCCGTGCCACGCCCTTCCGTCGGATAAAACGCAGCGGCCAGCGCCGGCATCGACGATTGCGCGGTGTTCATCAGCACGCCGGCCACGAACACGACCAGCACGAGCAGCCCGACGTTGCCGGCCGCCTGCCCGATCGCATACACGCTCACCGCCGTCAGCGCATAGCACACGGCGATCACGCGGTTCGCGTTGAAGCGGTCCATCAGCACGCCGCACAACACGGCGCCCACGCCGCCGAGCGGGAACAGCGCCGAGATCAGCGTCGCGCTCTTCGGCGTCAGGCCCGCATCCTTCAGCAGGATCGGCATCCAGTTGATCGACGCGTAGAAGATCACGAGGCCCATGAAGTACGCGAGCCACAGCATCACCGAGCCGACGATGTACGAGCGCGACAGCACGACGCCGAGACCCTTGCTGCCCGTCTGCGGCGCGGCTTCGGTCATCGCGAACGAGCCGGCGTTCAGCGCGTCGCGCGAGATGCGTGCGAGCGTGGCGCGGATCTTGTCCACCTGCTGGCCGCTCGCGACCATGAAGCGCACCGATTCCGGCATCTTCAGCAGCAACAGCACACCGAGCAGCAGCGGTGTCACGCCGCCGAGCATCAGCACGCTGCGCCAGCCGAAATGCGGAATCATCCACGCGGCCAGGAAACCGCCGAACGCCGCGCCGAGCGGGAACCCGCAGAACATCAGGTTGATCACGGTCGCGCGGCGCTTGTCCGGGCAGAACTCGCCCATCATCGTGACCGCGTTCGGCATCGCCGCGCCGAGCCCGACGCCGGTGATGAAACGCAGGATCGTCAGGTGTCCGATCGTGTTCGAAAAGGCGGACATCAGGCATGCAACGCCAAACAGGAACACCGAGCCGAGCAGCAACGAGCGGCGGCCGAGCCGGTCGGACAGCGGGCCCGACACGAGCGCACCGCACGCGAGGCCGAACAGCGCGGCGCTCAGCACCGGTGCGAGATCGGGTTTGGTCAGGTTCCATTCGCCGAGCAGCGACGGTGCGATGAAGCCGATCGCGGCCGTATCGAAACCGTCGAGCAGCACGATCACGAAACACATGAGGAACACGAGCCATTGAAAGCCGCCGAACGGCTGCTCGTTGATGAAGGTCTGGACATCGACCACGGGTGTGCGATTCATCGCTAGTCTCCTGTGTGGATCCAGGTTGGCCCTTTAGCGCTTGCCTGGATCCCATGCTTCGCGGTCGACCGGAGTTCGCGCTTCAGCGCTTGCTCCAGCCCCATGCAAAGCCAGTATGTTTATAAGCGACGCGGCCTCGGAACCGCGTCTTGCCTTTGTTCGCGCACCGGCCATCCGGTGCGCCGCGCGCCGATACTCTGCCGGCGCGTTCATTCATCGTCGACGGCCCGCCAACCATCGACGGCAGGCCCCGGCTCAGGATCGCACTACAGCCGTTGCTTAACCGGCCTCGTCCTGTTCCTTGAAAATCTTGTCCGCGAGATGGAATGCGGAGTTCGCAGCCGGCACGCCGCAGTAGATCGCGGTTTGCAGCAGCACTTCCTTGATCTCGTCGCGCGTCACGCCGTTGTTGCGCGCGGCGCGCAGGTGCAGCGCCAGTTCCTCGCCACGGTTCAGCGCGACCATCATCGCGATGGTCAGCAGGCTGCGCGTATGGCGCGGCAGGCCGTCGCGCGTCCAGATCTCGCCCCATGCATAGCGCGTGATCAGGTTCTGGAATTCGTCGGTCACCTCGGTGCGGTTCTCGATCGAACGGTCGACGTGCGCGTCGCCGAGCACTGCGCGGCGCACCTTCATCCCTGCTTCGTAACGTTCCTGGTCGTCCATCGCCATGCCCTCACGCGTTGAGGAAATCGAGCAGCGCGCGGTTGAAGCCGTCGGTGCACTCGATGTTCGAAATATGCGCGGCGTCGAATTCGATGTGCAGCGCGCCGGGAATCGCGGCAGCGAGCGCGCGGCCCTGATCGGGCGGCGTCGACATGTCCTTCGCGCCGGTCACGACGAGCACCGGCAGCGTGATGCCCTTCACTTCGTCGCGCAGGTCGGCCGCGTTCAGCGCGTCGCAGTTCGCCGCATAGCCATCCTTGTCGGTATGCACGAACGTATCGCGGATCGCGTCGAACAGGCGCGGCTCGCGTTCGACGAATGCATCGGTGAACCAGCGCGGCAGCACGGCGTCGGCGAGCGCGGCCATCCCTTCGGCGCGCGCCTTCTGCGCTCGCGGCGCCCACACTTCCGGCGAGCCGATCTTCGCGGCGGTATTCGACAGCACCGCACGCACGATGCGCGACGGGTAGCGCGCGGCGAGCGCGGCGCCCGTCAGCCCGCCCATCGAGATCCCGCAGAAATGCGCGCAGTCGATGCCGACGTGGTCGAGCAGGCCGATCACGTCGCCGGCAAGCTGCTCGATCGTGTACGAACCGGCCGGCGCGTCGGAGTGGCCGTGGCCGCGCGTGTCGTAGCGCAGGATGTTGAAGTGCTGCGTGAGCGGACGGATCTGCGGCGCCCACATCTGCAGGTCGGCGCCGAGCGAGTTCGAGAAGACGAGCCACGGCGCGTCGGCGCGCGCGGCACGGTCGATCCGGTAATGCAGATTCACGCCGTTGACAGTGGCGAAAGGCATCAATGTTCTCCTGGTTGAGTCGTGCCCGCATGCAGCGCGAGCACGGCGTCGACATAGGCCTGCGCCTCGCCGACGTAATGTGCGGGATCGAGCAGCCGCGCGAGCGCGTCGCGCGACAGGTGGGCCGACACGGTCGCGTCGGCGGCGAGCACGTCGAACAGCGTCGCGCCGGTGCGCACGGCTTCCTTCGATGCGTGCTCGACGACATGGTGTGCGTCGAGCCGGCCGATGCGGTCGCCGAGCGCGAGCATCACGGCTTCGCCGAGGATCAGGCCGTGCGTCAGGTCGAGGTTCGCGGCGAGGCGTTCGGTATTGACGTCGAGGCCCGCGACGATCTGCGCGATCTGCGCGAGCGCGCCGCCCGTCAGGCGCGCGAGGTCGGGCAGCGCATCCCATTCGGCCTGCCAGCCGCCGAGCGCGCGCTCGTGTTCCTGCACCATCCCCGCGAACACGGTCGCAACGAGGTTCGGTGCGCGCACTGCGGCGGTCAGCACGGCCGCGCAGCCGACCGGGTTGCGCTTGTGCGGCATCGTCGACGAGCCGCCCTTGCCGGCGGCGGCCGGTTCGCCGAGCTCGCCGACTTCGGTCTGCATCTGCAGCGACACGTCGCGCGCGATCTTGCCGAGCGTGCCCGTCAGCATGCCGAAGCAGGACGCGGCTTCCGCGATGCGGTCGCGCTGCGTGTGCCACGGCACGGCCGGCGCCGCGAGCCTCAGGTCGGCCGCGAGTGCAGCCGTCACGCCCGCCGCCTGCTCGCGCAGGCTCGCGAGCGTGCCGGCCGCGCCGCCGAACTGCAGCACGAGCACGCGCTCGCGCAATTCGGCGAAACGCGCGCGGTGGCGCAGCAGCGCATCGAGCCATTGGGCGAATTTCAGGCCGAGCGTGATCGGCAGCGCCTGCTGCAGCCACGTGCGGCCGATCATCGGCGTCGCGCGATGAGCGCGCGCGAGCGCCGCGAGCGACGCGCACGCTTCGTCGAGCATCGGCTCCAGCACGTCGAGCGTGTCGCGCAGCTGCAGCACGGTTGCGGTATCGATGATGTCCTGGCTCGTCGCGCCCCAATGCACGAACTTCGCGGCCTCGGGGTCGTCGGCCTTCACCTGCGCGGTGAGCTGCCTGACGAGCGGAATCGCGAGATTGCCGCCGAGCGCCGCGCCATGCGCGAGCGCGTCGGCGTCGAGCCGGCCGGCGTCGCACGCGCGCTCGATCGGCGCGACCGCGGCGGCGGGAATCACCTGCTGCGCGGCGAGCGCACGCGCGAGCGCGGCCTCGACGTCGAGCATCCGCTGGATCGTCGCGCGGGGCGACCAGATCCGGTTGAGCGGCTCGGTGCCGCAGATGAGGGAGGTCAGGCGGGCGCTGTCTTCGAGCATGGCATCAGATAGGGGAAACGGCGTGCGCCTATTGTCCACCCAAGCGTGCCAGCCTGCGCGCGAGCGCACGCGGCGGCACGCCGGCGGTTCACGCAGCGGCCTTCTGCGTCGCGTCGATCAGCGGCACGCCGGTCAGTTTCTGCAGTTCGTCGAACGACAGGTCGGTGAAGATCTCGCTCACCGCGAGGCCGTCGGCCGTCACGTCGAGCACCGCGAGATCCGTATAGATACGGCTCACGCATTGCACGCCGGTGACCGGATACGAGCACTGCGCGACGATCTTGCTTTCGCCCTGCTTCGTCAGGTGCTCCATCATCACGAACACCTGCTTCGCGCCGATCGCGAGATCCATCGCGCCGCCGACGGCCGGAATCGCATCGGGCGCGCCCGTGTGCCAGTTCGCGAGGTCGCCGCTCGCCGACACCTGGAACGCACCGAGCACGCAGTAGTCGAGGTGGCCGCCGCGCATCATCGCGAACGAATCGGCATGGTGGAAATACGCGCCGCCGGTGAGCAGCGTCACGTGCTGCTTGCCGGCATTGATCAGTTCGTCGTCTTCCTCGCCGGGCGCGGGCGCGGGGCCCATGCCGAGCAGGCCGTTCTCGCTGTGCAGGAAGATTTCCTTGCTCGGGTCGAGGTGGTTCGCCACCAGCGTCGGCACGCCGATGCCGAGGTTCACGTATGCGCCTTCGGGGATGTCCTGGGCAACGCGCTTGGCCATTTCATCGCGGGTCAGTCGTTTCATCTCGGTCTCCTCAGGCGGCTTGCAATGCATGTTCGGCGGCCAGCTCGGCTGCATGCGCAGCCTGCGGCACTTCGACGACGCGCTGGACGAAAATGCCCGGCGTCACGATGTGTTCCGGGTTCAGCGCACCGAGCGGCACCACTTCCGACACCTGCACGATCGCGACCTTCGCGGCGCTGGCCATGATCGGCCCGAAGTTGCGCGCGGTCTTGCGATACACGAGGTTGCCCCAGCGATCGCCCTTGTACGCCTTCACGAGCGCGAAATCGGCATGGATCGGCGTCTCGAACACGTACGGCTTGCCGTCGATCACGCGCGTTTCCTTGCCCTCCGCGAGCTTGGTGCCGTAACCCGTCGGCGTGAAGAAGCCGCCGATGCCGGCGCCCGCCGCGCGGATGCGCTCCGCGAGATTGCCCTGCGGCACGAGTTCCAGCTCGATCTCGCCCGCGCGGTACAGCCCGTCGAACACCTGCGAATCGCTCTGGCGCGGAAACGAGCAGATGATCTTGCGCACCTGCTTCGCCTTCAGCAGCGCCGCGAGGCCGGTCTCGCCGTTACCCGCGTTGTTGTTGACGATCGTCAGGTCGCGCGCGCCCTGTGCGATCAGCGCGTCGATCAGCTCGGACGGCATGCCGGCCGTGCCGAAGCCGCCGATCATGATTGTCGCGCCATCGTGGATGTCGGCCACCGCCGACTGGAGCGATTCGAAAATCTTGTTGACCATGTCTCTTCCTGATACGAACCCGCGGCTCGATGCGCGGCCTGTCGAGGGGACACGCGCGTGCCGCGTGCCGCGCCGGGGCCGATGTCGATCCCGGTATTTGTTCGCTATTCGAACCTAGATTCGATTAGCGAACGATGGGCCGATCATAGAGTCGCGCACAGCGCGTTGTCAAGGCGGGTTCCCTCGGGGGCCGTCGCGTCGTCGAACGGCAGGCCGACATAGTTTTCGGCGAGCGACTGCGCGGCGGCCCGCGAGCGCGTCACGTATTTCAGCTCGGCAAACTTCAGGCGATTGACGAACGGCGAATCGTCCGGCGACGCGTGCAGCATGTTCGTCATGAAGTACGAGAAGTGCTCGGCGCGCCACACGCGTTCGAGGCAGGTCGCCGAATACGTGTCGAGCGGCGTCGCGTCGCCCGTCCGGTAGCGCGCGCCGAGCGCGCGGGACAGCGCGCGGACGTCGGCCACCGCGAGGTTCATCCCCTTCGCGCCGGTCGGCGGCACGATGTGCGCGGCGTCGCCGGCGAGGAACAGGCGTCCGTGCTGCATCGTCTCCGACACGAAACTGCGCATCGGCGTCACGCTCTTCTGCGTGATCCGGCCCTCGGTCGGCGTCCAGCCGGTATCGTTCGAGAAGCGCGTGTGCAGTTCATCCCAGATCCGCGTGTCGGACCATTCGGCCAGGTCCTCGTCCGGCTTGCACTGCAGGTACAGGCGCGTGACCGTCGGCGAGCGCATCGAGAACAGCGCGAAGCCGTTGTCGTGGTGCGCGTACACGAGTTCGTCGAGCGACGGCGCCGCATCGGCGAGGATGCCGAGCCAGGCGAACGGGTAGACGCGCTCGAACGTATTCAGCCGTTCGGCCGGGATCGTCTGGCGTGCGATGCCGTGGAAGCCGTCGCAGCCGGCGACGTAGTCGCAGTCGATGCGGTCGGCGCGGCCGTCCGCGTGCTTGAACGTGACGAACGGGTGCTCGCCTTCGACGTCGTGCAGCGCGACATCGCTGACTTCGAAATGCATCGAATGGCCATGCTCGACGCCGGCCGCGATCAGGTCGCGCACGACTTCGTGCTGGCTGTAGACGGTGATCGCGCGCCCGCCGGTCAGTTCGGACAGGTCGATGCGATGGCGCTGGCCGTCGAACAGCAGTTCGATGCCGTGATGTTCGAGCCCTTCGCGGCGCATCCGGTCGCCGAGACCGGCTTCGTTCAGCGTGTCGACCGTGCCCTGCTCCAGCACGCCGGCGCGGATGCGGTTCTCGCAGTATTCGCGCGAACGCGCTTCGACGAGGATGGAATCGACGCCTTGCAGGCGCAGCAGATGGGACAGCAAAAGGCCGGACGGCCCGGCGCCGATGATCGCGACTTGGGTGCGCATTGTTCGTCTCCTGAACATTAATTCGAATCGTCGAACACATTTGAGCGCTTTCCCGACTATGCGGCAACGCGATTCAGGAGATATGTTGTATACGTTTTGACGATACTGGACCGGCGATGGATACGCTCGATCTGAACCTGATTCCCTACCTCGTCGCGCTCGACGACACCCGCAACGTGAGCCGCGCGGGCGACCTGCTCGGCGTGAGCCAGCCGCGCGTGAGCACCGCGCTCGGCCGGCTGCGCGAGTATTTCGGCGATCCGCTGTTCGTGCGCACGTCGCGCGGGATGGAGCCGACGCCGCGCGCGCTCGCGCTGCTGCCGGCCGCCCGCGATGCCCTCGCGCAGATCGAGCGCGGCCTCGTCGCGCCGCACGACTTCGATCCGGCCGAGAGCACGCATACGTTCTCGATCGCGCTGTCGGACGTCGGCGAGATCGTGTTCCTGCCGAAGCTGCTGCAGGCTTTCGCGACACGCGCACCGCATGCGAACCTGCGTTCGGTCTCGCTCGCGCACGACGAAGTCGGGCGTGGCCTCGAAGCCGGGTCGATCGATCTCGCGGTCGGCTACTTCCCCGACCTCGACGGCAACAACTTCTTCCAGCAGCGGTTGTTCACGCACCGGTTCGTGTGCCTGATGCGGCGCGGCCATCCGTTCGAGCAGGCGCCGCCGTTCACGGTCGAGCAGTTCCTCGCGTGCGGGCACGCGGTGGTGCGCGCCGAAGGCCGCAGCCAGGAGGTGCTCGAGAAATATCTGGCGAAGCAGCGCATGCAGCGCCGCGCGGTGCTCGAGACGCCGCACTTCATGAGCCTGCCGTTCATCCTGAGCCGCACCGACCTGATCGCGACGGTGCCGCACGCGATCGGCTATGCGTATGCGGCCGAGCACGCGTTCATCGTGCCCGTCGAGCCGCCGCTCGCCCTGCCGCGCTTCGACCTGAAACAGCACTGGCATCGCAAGTACCACAACGATCCGCGCACCGCGTGGCTGCGCGGCGTCGTCGCGTCGCTGTTCAACGACGAGCAGGACGAATGGCCGAAGTGACGAAGGGCGAGCGGCAGCCCGCACGCACGACCCGCGAAAGCATGAAACAATGGCCGGATATCCGCCGCCGCTGGCGGCCTTCGATGGAGCCACTACATGGGTAAGGGTAAGAAATCCGCAGTGACCGAGCCGGCCGCATCCCGGCCGAGCCGTGAAGAAGCAGAAGACGCCGTCCGCGTGCTGTTGCGCTGGGCCGGCGACGATCCCGCCCGCGAAGGCCTGATCGATACGCCCGCACGCGTCGTGCGTGCATACGAGCAGTTCTTCGCCGGCTATGCGCTGGAGCCGCGCGACATCCTCGCGCGCACGTTCAGCGAAGTCGACGGTTACGACGAGATGATCGTGCTGAAGGACATCCGCTTCGAGAGCTACTGCGAGCACCACATGGTGCCGATCATCGGCCGCGCGCACGTCGCGTATCTGCCGAACCATCGCGTGGTCGGTATCTCGAAGCTCGCGCGCCTTGTCGACGCATTCGCGAAGCGCCTGCAGATCCAGGAAAAGATGACCGTGCAGATCGCCGATACGCTGTTCGACGTGCTGCAGCCGAAGGGTGTCGGCGTGATCCTCGAAGCCGCGCACCAGTGCATCTCGACGCGCGGCGTGCACAAGCCGGGCGTTGAAATGGTCACGTCGCGCATGCTCGGCACGTTCCGCACCGATCCGTCGACGCGGCGCGAATTCCTGTCGATCGTCGCCAATCCTTCTTCAGTCAACCTGACGAATACCTGATGGCGCAGACGAAGCAAGCGGCGCACGCGCCCGTCGTGCTCGTGACCGGTGCCGCGCGCCGGGCCGGGCGCGCGTTCGCCGAGTATTTCGCGAAGCATGGGTATCGCACCGCGGTGCATTACGATCGTTCGGCCGATGCCGCGCAAGCGGCCGCCCGCGCGATCGCCGAACGCGGGCGCGATTCGGTCGCGCTGCAGGCCGACCTGTCGGATGCCGCACAGATCACCGCGCTGATCGACCAGGTGTATGCGCGCTTCGGGCGCCTCGACGTGCTGGTCAACAACGCGTCGGTGTTCTGGCAGGACCATTTCCCGAGCTTCGACCTCGCGGCGTTCGACCAGGCGTGGGCCGTCAACTGCCGTGCGCCGATCCTGCTCACGCGCGCGTTCTACGAACGGGCGCGTGCGGCCGGCACGCAGGGAGTCGTCGTGAATGTGGTCGACCAGAAGATCAAGGAAAACTTTCATCGCGACCACTTCAGCTACACGGTCGCCAAGGCCGCACTCGGCAACCTCACGCAGATGCTCGCGCTGTCGTCCGCGCCGGTGCTGCGCGTGAATGCCGTATTCCCCGGGCTGATGCTGCCGAGCGACGACCAGACGCAGGCCGACTTCGAACACGCGAGCCGCGCGTCGACGCCGCTCGCGCGCATCGCCGGCCCCGACGACGTCGCGAGCGCGATCCTGCTGCTGACGGGCAATGCGTACAACGGCGTGGATTTCGTTGTGGATGCGGGGCAGAACCTGATCCGCGTCGACCAGGACGTGCTGTACAAGCACCGCTCGCCCGCCGGCAAGCACTGACGCACACGGCACGCGCCCGCGCGAACCGGGCGCGCCGCCGCCCGCCGCCGCATTACGGCTTCTCGGCGCTCCCGCCTTCGCGGACCTTGCCCTGCGCGACGCTCGTGCCGGCCGGCACGCTGTGCGTGAGCCACACGTTGCCGCCGATCACCGAGCCGCGCCCGATCGTCACGCGGCCGAGAATCGTCGCACCCGCATAGATCACCACGTCGTCCTCGACGATCGGGTGCCGGGCATTGCCCTTCACCAGCGCGCCTTCGCCATCGGCCGGGAAACTCTTCGCGCCGAGCGTGACGGCCTGGTACACGCGCACGCGCTCGCCGATGATCGCGGTTTCGCCGATCACGACACCGGTGCCGTGGTCGATGAAGAAGCTCGGGCCGATCTGCGCGCCCGGGTGGATGTCGATGCCGGTGGCCGAGTGCGCGATTTCATTGATGAATCGCGCGAGCAGCGGCACGCCGAGCTGGTGCAGCGCATGCGCGAGCCGGTGGTGCATCATCGCGAGCACGCCGGGGTAGCACAACAGGATCTCGGTGATGTGCTGCGCGGCCGGATCGCCCGCGTACGCGGCCTGGATGTCGCTGACGAGCAGCGCGCGCACCGCCGGCAACTGCCGGCCGAATTCGCGCGCGATCTCGAACGCACGTTCGTCGAGCTCGGCGAACGGCGTATCGGCATGTTCGGGCAGAAACGGCAGCGCTCGGCGGATCTGCTCGGACAGGATGCGCAGCGTGCTTTCGAGCGTGTGGCCGACGTAGTAGTCGACGCTTTCGTCGGTCAGGTCCGGCGCGCCGTAATGCGTCGGAAACATCGACGCGCGCAGGCCGGTCACAATCTTGCAGATCGCATCGCGCGACGGCAGTTCGCGGATGCCGCGCGGATGGCGCGTGCGATGGAGTTCCTCGCGCGACTCGCGCAAGCCGGCAACGATTTCTTCGAGGTCCCACTGACGGACGGGTGATGTCGACATATGCCAATGCAGGCGACCGCGCTCGGTCGCACGGCCGCTAATAAAGTGACGGGTTCCACAAGATTACCGCGTTTTTTGTCCCGGAGCGGTACACCGGGGATCGGCCGGACGGCCGGCGCTGCGCGAGCGCGGCGGCGTCACATCGTGATGCTGCTCGCGTCGATCCATCGCACGGCCCAGTCGCGTGCGTGCGCGATTGCGTCGCCTTCGTCGTTGAACTGGAGCTCGATCGGGAAAAAACGGTTCGCAACGAGTTCCCCGTCGCTCGATCGGGAGATCACGACGTAGGGTTTGAACGAACCATCGCTGGCGCGCGCGGGCGCGCAGTTCAACAGATAACCGCGGTGCGTGAAGGCAGTAGTCGCTTGCATGAATCCGCCACCTCTAGTCCCTTGCTTTGTTGTTCACTACCCGTCTTTAAGGGTGCTGCGGCGCCCCGGCGCGGGCAGAGGCGGCGAGACTTCATCCCCTGTCGCCGCTTCGCAGGAAAAGAATCATACTCTGTAGAAAACGCGTCTTCTAGCTGAAATAAATCATGACAAATCAGTGCGCGTCGCGCGACCGCGGCGATCGCCCGCGCGCCTTTTCCCGTCGTGCCCGGAACGGGATTTGCTTCGATCCGGAGCGTTTCGCCGCCAGGAGAGCCGCGATGGAATCATCCGGTCAAACAGGTCGTGTACGTCCGCGCAGCATCGAGCTCGACAACGACGACACGCACGACAGCACGGTCGACACCGACGGCAAAAATCGCGAAGCGTCGCGCCTCGCCGGCGGCGGGCCGTTCTCGCCCGACCAGATCACGGGCAGCAACGCCTCGCTCGTCAACGCGATGCCGGAAGCCGGCGACGGCTTCGCCGGTTTCGACAGCCGCCCCGGCGGCAACCACCCGGCGTTCGCACTGCGCGCGGGCTACATGGTGGTCGAGAAAGGCTTCGACGCGCCATCGCCCGGCGATGCGTGGTTCGGCCCCGTTCACAGGATGTACGGCAGCACGTACTGGCCCGGCCACGGACGGCGGCCGGAACGCATCATCGAGCTGACGGCCGTGCCGAGCCAGCCGGGCGTTTGAATCGGTCGTTCGTTTGCGGAGCGGCACCGGTCGACGACCGATGCCGACGGGTCGGCGCGTGCGACCGACGCACGAGTGAACGATTTCACGCATCGGCGTCGACGGTTTCATGCATGCCGCACATCGTGCCGATGCCGTTGCGTTGATCGAAGTCATGTCGAAACGGCGCAGTTGCGATTGAATGGCGATGCGTGCGGTGCATCGATGTGCCGGTCGCGCACGGTCGATGCGCGTACCCACGCAACGCATCACGTCGCTGCGTGCATCTGCGCTCCGCCGCCGGCGCGAACAGCGGCATCGATCCAGCCACGCGCCACATCTCGCGCGGTGCAGCATGCGCCGCGCGCATGGCCGTTCGCCGCTGCAACAGACGCGATGCGACCACGCGACCCGACGGGCACCTCGCTGCAAAGTCCCCGCCGTTGGTTTACTCTGCCTCGCAGCATTGCGCATTGCCCAGCCTGATCGGCCATCCGGCCGACTTCGTTTCAACCCGCCACTCGGAGACACTATGTACAAGCGTATTCTGGTTGCCGTCGACGGCAGCGACACGTCCCGCCATGCGTTCGATGCCGCACTGGCGCTCGCGAAAGCGCACGGCGCCGAGCTGCAGCCGTTCTACGTCGTCGAGAACGCCGCGATCTACTACAACGTGCCCGGCTACGATCCGTCCGTGCTGCGCGATCAGCTCGTCGCACAGGGCAACGAACTCGCTCGGGATTTCTCGAAGCTGATGCAGGCAGCCGGCGTGAAGGGCGAAACGCGGCTGAACGAAGCGACGTCGCTCAACGATGTCTCGTCGCTGATCCTCGACGGCGCAACAGCGTTCGGCGCCGATCTGCTCGTGCTCGGCACGCACGGCCGCCGCGGGTTCCGCCGCCTCGTGCTCGGCAGCATCGCCGAACAATGCGTGCGGCACGCGACGCTGCCCGTGCTGTTGATTCCGGCGGCCGCGAACGTCGACGAACAGGCCGCCTGAACGCCATCCGGCAGGCGCCACCGGTCGCGACGTTTTGTCACCCGACAGCGGCAACTTGCGGTGGGACAATGATTCCGTCGATTCAACGCCGGAGTAAACGATCATGCTGACGCCCGTCGCCACACGTCCCGCCGCCACGCCTCATGCCGGTAGCTGGGCTCCTCGCCAGGCCGCGCACTGCTCGTCGTGCGCAATGCGGCACCTGTGCATGCCGCAGGGCCTGGCACCTGAAGCACTCAGTCGCCTCGAGTCGGTCATCTGCGCAGCGCGCCCCGTGAAGCGCGGTGAAGCGCTGTTCCGCGAAGGCGACGCATTCGACAACCTGTATGCCGTGCGCTCGGGTTCGCTGAAAACCGTCGCGACGCGCCATGACGGCCGCGAACAAGTCACGGGCCTGCATCTTGCCGGTGAAGCGCTCGGCCTCGACGGCATCTGCGACGATGCCCATCCGCGCACCGCGGTCGCGCTGGAAGACAGCTCCGTCTGCGTGATCCCGTACAGCGCGCTGAAGACCCTGTGCTCGGAAGCCGGCTCGATGCAGCTGCGCATGCACAAGCTGATGAGCGAACAGATCGTGCGCGAAACGTCGCAAACGATGCTGCTCGGTTCGCTGAATGCCGAAGAGCGCGTCGCCGCGTTCCTGCTCGACGTCTCGTCGCGTTACCTGAAGCGCGGGTACTCGCCGTCGGAATTCAACCTGCGGATGACGCGCGAAGACATCGGCAGCTATCTCGGCATGACGCTCGAAACGGTCAGCCGCACGCTGTCCAAGTTCCAGAAGCGCGGCCTGATCGAAATGCAGGGCCGCCACGTGCAGATCGTCGACTTCGACGGCCTGCATCAGGTCTGATCCTGCGCGGCGCGCGCGGTTCGCGCGCCGCCTGCATCGCATCCCGAATCAATCGAGAAACAGTGCGGCGCGCGTCTTCAGCGCCGCGCTGAAATCGTCGAGCCAGCCGATCGACAGACGCCAGCTCTGCCAGTAGAGATCGATGTCGATGGTCCGCCCGCGCGACATGTCCACGAGCTCACCCGCCGCCAGTTGGCGATCGACCATCCGGTCCGGGCACATCCCCCATCCCAACCCCGTTTCGCATGCGCGCAGATAGCCTGCGACGTGCGGTATCCAGTGCTGCGGCGGATCGAGATCCGCGCGCGTCACGCGCCGGATGAAACGCGCCTGCAGCCCGTCCTTCGGATTGAACATCACGCACGGCGCGCGGCGCAGCGCATCGCGCGTGATGCCCGCACCGAAATAGCGTTCGTAAAACGCCGGCGAGCACACCGCGCGATAGCGGATCCGCCCGAGCCGCTCCGACCGGCATCCCTGGATCGGCTCCGCCTGCGCGGTCACCGCGCCCTGCACGCTGCCGTCGCGAATGCGCGACGCCGTGTAATCCTGGTCGTCGATCACGAGGTCGAGCAATGTCTCGCGCTCCGTGCAAAACGGCCCGACCGCATCGATGAACCACGTCGCGACGCTGTCGTCGTTGACGGCCACGCGCAACGTCGGCCATGCACTCGCGATCTGGCCCGGCAGCGCCGGCATCCGGCCGCCCAGTTCGGCTTCCAGCAGTTGCACGCGCTCGGTGTGCCGGCACAGCAGCGCGCCCGACGTCGTCGCGACGCACGGCTGCCCGCGCTTGACGAGCACGCTGCCAACCCGTTCCTCCAGCAGCTTCACGCGCTGCGACACGGCCGACGGCGTGACATTCAGCTCCTTGGCCGCCCGCTCGAACGAACCGTGCCGGATCACGGCTGCGAGGGCATCGAGCAACGCGTAGTCGAGCATTAGATTTCCTTAATCTGCATTAGGTGATTTAGCTTCTCTTATCTTCATGCTGACCGCAGACTAGCGCTACCCGATTCATTCGTCTACTGCTTCTAACGCTGCCCATCATCATGAACTGGCTCGCTTTCTCCCACGGCGCCGCCCTGTGCGGATCGCTCATCGTCACCATCGGCGCACAGAATGCGTTCGTGCTCCGTCAGGGCATCATGCGCTCGCATGTCGGCAAGATCGTGCTGCTGTGCGCGGCGTCCGACATGATCCTGATCGGCGCGGGGGTCGGCGGCGCATCGGTACTCGTCGAGCGCTATCCGGCCTTCGTTCACGCGGTGCTGTATGTCGGCCTCGCCTATCTCGCGTGGTTCGGCATCAATGCGCTGCGCCGTGCGTTCAAGCCGGGCCACGAAACGCTCGACGTGCGCGGCGACGCGGTCGCGCCGCCGCCGCAGAGCGGGCTCTCGATCGTGCTGATGACCCTCGCGTTCACGTGGCTCAACCCGCACGTCTATCTCGACACGTTCCTGCTGATCGGCACGGCCGGCGCGCGCGAGCCGGAAGGCGCGCGGCTCGCGTTCGCGATCGGCGCGATGACGGTCAGCGTCGTATGGTTCCTCGGGCTCGGATACGGGGCGCGATTGCTGGCGCCGTGGTTCCGCAAGGCGATGGCGTGGCGCGTGCTGGATGGTGCGATCGGCAGCATGGTGCTGTTTCTCGCGGCGGTGCAGTTGCGGTAGGGAAAGGGGTGTCGCGGCAGATCCGGTCTGCCGCGACCTCAGGTCAACCGTTCGCGATAGCGAACGGCATCGCGCTCGGCATCAGGCCGTCGATGCCGCGTCAGGCAGCGCGCCGCCGGTCATCGCAGGCTGGTTGCTCGCGAGCTGAGGCTCGTTGGCCGCCATCGGATCCTTCTGTTTGGCCGGATCGGCCTTGGCCACCCGCGTGTCGGCATGCTCGGCCTTGTCACCTTCGTAGCGCCAGTACAGGTACTTCTGGGCGCGTTTGCCCATGAAGTACTGGCGGTTGACCGACCAGCGGCTCGATTCGGCAAAGCCGACGTGACCGTCATCCATCTGTTTCTTGAACCCGGCAATCGAGTCGTGCACGTAATGGTCGAAGAACCGGTCGAACGTCGCGCGTGCCGCGGGATCGATGCCGCCCAGCCAGTTGCCCTTGACCCGCGTGGCCGCATCGATGGCCTTGTGCTGCTCCGATACGTAGCTCGTGAAGTAGCCGCCGGCGTCCTCGCGGATGCTTTCGGCGTCGTCGTTCCATTCGCTGTCGGTAGTGGCCATGTACGAATTCACGCCGCCCGGCGGCTTCAGCCGACCGTCGTGCAGGCGCCGGCTGCGGCTGGCACGCCACTGGTAGTAGCGATTCATGTGCCAGATGATCTGGGGTTCGAGCCTGTCGCTATTCGGCGCCATGCCCGCGCGCTTCTCGTTGCCCTGGCCCATGTACATGTTCCAGGCTGCCTCCAGGTCCTTGGAAATCTCGAACAGTTGCCCCGCGCTCGCCATGACTTCTTGCGGCGAACGGAACGGCACGCCGGCCTTCCATCCCTCGATATAGAGGTTGTTCAACGCGACGTTGGCCAGCTCGTTGGTGCGCCCCTCCTGGTAATCGCGCTCGTACCCGCCGCCCACGTCCGAGTGCATGCCCGGGTAGTACACCTCGCGGCAGTTCCCCGGAACCATCTGGTCCTCGCGCACCGAATCGCCGGGGAATTTCTCCCGGACTTCCTGCGACGCCACATAGTGAACGCACTGCCGCACGTAGCCCGGAATGCGGATATCGTTCGCCCACTCTGCATGGCCGCCTTTGTCGAGACCACGCAACACGCCACCGGCAATCGTCCCGAAGAACGGCCCGAGGATCGGCTGAACGAGGGTCGGCGCCTTCTTTTCGAGGCGGCTGCCACCAAAGCCCGTCGACGACACCGTATCGAGAATTCCCAGGAAATAGACGACCAGTTCGGGACGATGCCCCTTCATGTTCTTCTTGTTCCACCAAAGCCGCCCACCGATATTCTCGGTGAGCTTCTGGGTCAGCATGCGGACGAAGGCACGTGCTTCCGTCGCGCCGCGCGAGAAGCCGAACACGGCCACATTGATCTGGCTCACGGCCGGCATGTGTCGGGTCACGTGCCGATCGAGTTCGTTCAGCATCCATTGGATGCGCAATTCGCCTTTTCGCGCAGCGGCCATACCGAGCGCGTTATCGAGCCCTTTACCGGTGTCACCCACTTTGCTGCACGGTGTACCAACGCCCTCCACGTAGTTGCGGGACGTACGAGGAAACACGTCGTCTTCAGCATGCGCAAACTGCCAGAGCTTGGCGATGTTGCTGTACTTGGTCCGGTTGACGTCCGTCGAACCGCCGCCGTCGGCATCGTAGTTGTTGCCGGTACCATCGAAAAACGCCGTGAACCAAACAGGCTTAGGACATTCCTTGCATTGCTCGATCAGCAGCGGATCGAGCGCTTCCCGCTGCTTGCTCCGGATGGCGTCCTCGGCAGGCGTGATATCGGTGATGCGTCGGATGATGGGGGGATTGCTCATGGCAGATAGGCTCCTGTTCCGGCAATGCGTCCGGCGTCAATTCCATTGCGCCGGCTTCTTGCGGCCGTAGAACGGATTCGGAATTTCCTTCACGCATGCGCGATCCGTCAGCTTGGGCTGGCCGTCCCGCCGGGAAAGCTCGACCTTGGTCGGCGCACGGCCCAGGCTGAAATCCATGTCCCCTTCGACTCGGCCGTCCGGAAAGAAATGCAGCAATACGTTACCGTCCTTGTCCTTGATGGGCGGGCGCGTGATCGTGATTTCGCCCTCGCACCACGCCATCCCGGGCTGGGTTTCGCGATGCGTGTATTCGTCGTAGTTCCGGGACGACGCTTCCATCGCGCGCTTGTCGACCACGCGCTCCCACCACACCTTGAACTTCTTTGGCGTTTTCCAGCGGAAATCCCATGCGAGACTCGGCCGCGACCCCTTGCCGCCGCTCCAGTAGCTCTGCGTCCGCGGCGTCGCCCGCGCACCGTCGACACTCGCGGCATCATCCAGGTTGCCCTGGCCCAGCGGCAGCAGGTAGACCCGGTAAATGTCGTAGTCCGAATAGTTGTACGAGCCGGCCTTGATGATCTCGTAGTTCGGATCGTTCCATTTGGCGGTCGCGCCGGTTCCGAGGCTTTCCGGGCCACTCT
Organism: Burkholderia cepacia complex sp. TUM26381; assembly: GCF_057439935.1. Lineage (NCBI taxonomy): Bacteria > Pseudomonadati > Pseudomonadota > Betaproteobacteria > Burkholderiales > Burkholderiaceae > Burkholderia > Burkholderia cepacia complex sp. TUM26381. Next base: position 3,358,881 of record NZ_CM172007.1, read on the forward strand.
CGGCCTTGCTGCACCCTGCCGCAAAGAAAGCCAGAACCGACAGCAGCGTGATCCAGCGGTGTTTCGTTCTCGACATCGTTGTTCTCTCGTGACATCCATTTAGGTGCGCATGACGCCCGTACGACAAACCTGACTCGATCGAGCTCAGCGGCGATGCGCACGGCGTGCGACGACATTCGCGCCAGCCGTCATCCCGCTGCTTCCTGCATCCGCTGCCAGCCCTCCGCCGGCACCAGCGCCAGCGCGTCCGGAAACGCCTGCCCTTGCGCCACCGCGTCGAACACGGCGGCCATCGCCGGGTCCTCGTCGAAGCGCGCGCCGTACCGCAATGCCAGTTCGCAATAGATCAGCAGCGACACCGCGCTTTCGGCGCCGTGCGCCTGGCATCGTGCCAGTTGATCGCGCACGAAGCCGTAGTGCTGCGCGGCCGGCAACGACGCCAGCAGCGCGGGCTTTTCGGCACGCAGCCGCTCGAGCATCGTGTACGGATAGCAGGCGGCGAGCAGGCCGTCCTCCTGCGCCTGGGACAACTGCAGCGGAAATTCGGCGGCCTGCCTGGCGTGGGCGGGCACCGCGATTTCCGCCGTCCGGATCTGCAGCTCGGTATCCCGGTGAATCCAGTGCCGCACGCCCTGCGCCAGATACGCGCGATGCGCAGCGGGCAGCATGTCGAGCCAGAACGGCAACACGCGCGGATCGAAGAAGCGCATCAGCATCACGCTCTCCATCTGCTCGAGCTGGACATCCACCATCGGCGCAAGATGCGCGGCCAGTCGCTCGAGCGGCAACGGCGAAACGAGCAGGCTCGCCGCCGGCCACGGAATGCTGCGCGGTTCGATCGCGTCCGCGCCGTCGGCGAGGAGCGCCCATTCGAACAGCAACGGTCCGACCGCTCGTGCATCGTCGTCGGCGTTGTCGAGCAGCGACGCCGCGACAAACGCGGGCCACGACGCCTTTTCTTCGTCCGCCAGGGTCTCCAGCAATGCGCCGTCGATCAGTACGTAAGCGTGCAGCCCGTCCTGCGACGACAGTGCAGCCTGCAGCGCGTCGGCCGCCTGCGCGGCCATCAGGTCATTCGTCATTCGCTGCCTTGCCTCACGCCTTGGCCGCGAACGGCGATGCCATCGACGCCGCATTGACCATGCACGGCGCGCACGCCGTGCCCGGGAACGCCTGCGCGGGCACCGGCAGGCTGTCCGGCCCGATGAACGTATGCGATGCGGCATGCGCAGTCCATTCGCCCTTGGTCCCGTGGACGATGCCGCTGCCGTTCCAGCGCGTATAGCTGGTGCCGCCGTTGATCAGGACTTCTTCCTTTGCGGTGATGGTGATGCGGTTCGCATCGACCTTCACGTCCAGCTTGGCCAGCACGTTGACGCTGTCCTTCAGCGCCTGGATGTCGATGTCCGCGGCGGCTGCCACGAGCCGGATGCCTTTCTCGAACGCGGCGACGCGCACCGCCTCCTGCGCGCTGACCAGCATGCTCTTGCCCGCGCCGATGCTCGTATGGGCGCCGCTCGTCAACGCGACGTGCTGGTCGCTCGCGACGTGGGTCGACCCCGTCGTCGTGGTCAGGATGCCGGCCGGGCTGGCGAGCGCCAGGAACGGCTGCGCGAACTCCGGGAACTCGCCCTGCTGCGGATTCCCGCCGCTCCCCTTGAGGCCGTCGTTCTGCGTCCTGAGCGCCTGATGGACGGCATCCTGGTCGCCGGACTCCTGCGCCTTCACGTCATGCGCGGAACCCGACAGCGATTCATGCAGATCGTGCGCCTTGTCGAGGCGCGCGACGGTCTCGCCGAGGTCCGTCGCATGAGCGCGCGCCTCGAAGCGCGCTTCGCTCGTCACCAGCAAACCCTTGGCCGCGCGTACCGCACCGTGCGCGTCGGTCCGCAACTCGAAACCGCGCGCGCGCTGATCGGTGCGCCCTTGCGTCTGGTCGATGCGGACGTTATGTCCCAGCGTCAGTTCGCTCGCGTCGGTATCGCTGCGCAGCTTCAACTGGAGCTGCTGCGGCGTGTCGTCGAGCAGCACGTGATTCGACCGGCCGCCCGCCGCATTGCCGCCGTCACCGGACAACTCGCGGCTGCGCAACCCCGTCAGCACCTGCTGGTCGGGAAGCGCCCACGGCGGCATCCGTTCCGCGTTGTACGTGGTGCCCGACACGACGGGCCGGTCGGGATTGCCGTCGAGGCACATCACCAGCACCTCGCTACCCACGCGCGGATGGGCAATCATGCCCTTCTCGCCACCGGCCCAGCCGGCGGCCACGCGAATCCGCGCGCTGAGCTGTGCCGCGCGATCCCAGTGGTACACGATGCAGACCCGGCCGTACTCGTCGACATCGACGCTGCCGGCGCCCTTCGCGCCCGCGACGGTCGCGGTTTGCGGCGCCAGCACGCGCACGGGTTCGCTGTTGAACCCGCGGCCCGGGCGCCACGGCGTATGCCGGAGGCCCGCGACGAAGCGGTTGCGGTACTCGGGCTTGCCGTCGGCCTGCAGGTAATTGTTCGCCGCTTCGTGCCGGGCTTCGAGAATCAGGTAGCGGTGATCCTCCGGGCTGCCCGACGACACGCTGAAGTGATCGGACAGCTGGAACCAGCGCCCGGGCAGGATGCCGTGATGGTTGCCGGCTGCGTCGAAACGCGATGCCGCCGCCTCGATCTCTTCCATCCGCACGCGCGTCAGCGCATCGCCGGCGCGCGCGTCCTTCACGAAACCGTAGTGCCCCACGTATTCATGGTGCTCGACCTGCGGCGCGACGCCCGGCGGGTGAAGCGTCGGAATCTGCGCATGGGCGGCATGCGGCGCCTTGAAGTCGAACGCCGTCGCGCTGTAACTGCCCGCGGACAGCGACCGCACCGCGGACCATTGCGAAATGGCGTCCGCGGCCATCGGGCCGTCGTGCGTCTGGAAGCGGATCTCCGGCGAACGGCCGTCGATGGCCGGGCACTGCACGGTGCTGTCGTCACCGACGATCAGCTTCAGGCCCTTCTCGTCGTGCTCCCACCAGTACAGGAACCCGACGGCTTCCAGATGGCGAACGATGTAGTTCCAGTCGCTTTCGCCGAGCCCTCCGCCCTGGACGTTCATGGTGCGCGCGGGATCGTCGCCTCGCACGCGCCAGTCCCAGGACGGTGCGAGCCCCTGGTAATCGGCGAGCAGCGTGCCGATCTGCTGCTGAAGCGACTGCCCGAGGAACAGGCGGTTGTTCACGCGGGTCCGCAGGAAGTGGCTCCACGGGCGCAGCACCGCGCGATATTCCGCGATCGAGTCGTCGTTGCGGACGAGCGAAAACTCCGTGCAATAGCCGGTGAAATAGCGAAGACCGCCGTCGGGGCGCACCATCGACACCGCGAGCAGCTTGCCCAGCATGTCGGCCAGCGTGACGCCCGCTTCGCCGGACAGCAGCGTCAGCTCGAACGTGAAGTCGATCCCGAGCCCCTCGTGCGCGACGAGCCGCTCGGCAACCAGCCGCGCCGGACGTTGCCGGCCATACGAGTCGGTAACCGAGGGGGCGTCGTCGTGAGGGAAAGACAGCGCAAGCAGGCGCTTGTCTTGCAGAAAAAACGGGGTTCGAATGAGTGCCGCAAGGTCAGCCATGACCGCCTCAGAATGATTATTCGTTCGTATGGCAGCGGCCTGTTGCCGCTCTTAATTTTGGGATGAAAGGATATCGTAGACAATCCACCGCGACAACATTGGCGTCCTGCGTCGTTTCCCTAGTTCCGCACGGAAAATCGGTAATAAATACAGCATCTTGCGTGCGCCGGCTGCGACGCTCGAACGGATATCGGCGCCATGATGACGTCACCTTGTCCGGCATCCCGGCGCACGATCGCGAAACACGCCGGTTGGCACGCCCGTGACGGAACCTCGCCACGCGCTTTGCCGTCTCAACGCGACCGGCTTCACCTCCCGCAGTCCCATCCCTTCACCCGCAGCTATCGGAGCAGAACATGGCACACCGCACCCTCGGCACGTCGACTATCCAGGTTTCGCCGCTCGCATTCGGCGGCAACGTCTTCGGCTGGACCGTCGACGAGCACGCATCGTTCGCACTGCTCGACGCGCTCGCCGACACCGGCATCAACTTCATCGACACGGCCGACGTCTATTCGGCCTGGGTACCCGGCAACAGCGGCGGCGAATCGGAAACGATCATCGGCAAGTGGCTCAAGCGTTCCGGCAAGCGCGAGCAGGTCGTGATCGCGACCAAGGTCGGCCTGCTGGCCGCGCGCGCCGGGCTGTCGAAGGGCAACGTCCTGAAGGCCGTCGACGATTCGCTGCGCCGCCTGCAGACCGACTACATCGACCTGTATTTCTCGCACCGCGACCTCGCCGACACGGCCCCGCTCGAAGAAACGCTCGGCGCGTACCAGGCGCTGATCGACGCGGGCAAGGTGCGCATCATCGGCGCATCGAACTACAGCGGCGCGCGCCTGCGCGAAGCCGCCGCCATCAGCCAGCGCGACGGGTTGCCCGCGTACCAGGTCATCCAGCCCGAATACAACCTGATCGACCGTGCCGACTACGAACGCGATCTCGAGCCGGTCGTGCGCGACCTGAAGCTCGGCGTCGTGAACTACTACGCGCTCGCGAGCGGCTTCCTGTCGGGCAAGTACCGCAGCGAGGCCGACCTGAAGAAGAGCGTGCGCGGCGATCGCGTCGCCGGCTATCTCAACGAACGCGGGCTGCGCATCCTCGCGGCGCTCGATGCCGTGTCGGAGAAGCACCGCACGCAACCGGCCGCGATCGCGCTCGCGTGGCAGATCGCGCGGCCGACGATCACCGCGCCGATCGCCAGCGCGACGTCGCTCGCGCAGCTCGAACTGCTCGGCGAAGCGATCCGCGTTCAGCTCGATCAGGACGATATCCGCCAGATCGACGAGGCGAGCGCGACCTGAGGTCCGCGACGGCGGCGGGCCGGCCGGTGGAGCCGCGCAATCCGCGCGGTTTCACGACCGGCCTGTGTCCTGAGTGCTTCGGTTTCGCCGCGCGCGCGAAGGCGGAAGTTCGCGGAATGACGGATGGATACAATGGCGAGCCTCCTTCGCGCCCGAACCCGTCCCACGCACACAAACCGTCGATGATCCGAATCACGCGCCGCGCCCGATTCTCCCGCCCGTTCGCCGCAGCGATTGCCGCACTGCTCGCCTGCGCGCCGGCCGTGTCCTTTGCAGGCTGGTACGAAATCGCGAATTACACCGGCACGATCGGCAATGCACCCGTCCACGTATCGCTGCAGACCTACGACGCAATCAACCACAACGACGCAGGCCGCTGGCGCGTCGACGGCAGCTATTACTACGACGCGCATCGCAAACCGATCCCGTTGCGGGGCCACCGCGAGCCCGACGGCCGCATGACGCTGTGCGAAGCGTCATCACCCGCATCGAACGCCGACTCGCCGGTCGTGCCGGCCGCATCGCCAGCGCGGCCGAAGCCCTGCCCGATCGCGCTGACGGTCGCCGGAAAAACGGCAACCGGCACCTGGGACGACGGCCGCAACACGCTCCCGATCACGCTGAACGAAGTCGGGCGACTGAACGACAACGACCAGGATCACCCGCAGCTCGACGGCACCGTCGAGATCCCGATGTGGTATCGCACGAAGACGCACATGCTGGTCGGCGCCTATGCGCTGTCCGACAAGTGCGGCGTGGCGATGCAATCGCTGCGGGCCGTGAACATCGCGACGGGCCGCATCGACCGCACGATCGCACTCGGCTGCGATGCGGGGATGGTGATGACGTCGATCTACGCGAACGTCGCCGACGCGCGGCGGGCCGGCTACGTGAGCGTCGAGTTCCGTGACAGCAAGATGGGCTACGAGCAGGACGTGTCGCTCGGGCTGCCGTCGTCTTCATCGAAGTAACCCGGCACGGCCTAGCCCAAAATCGCACACGTGTTTTGACTCGCACGGCCGCTTCCTTTGACTCTGCCGGACATCGATCGCGCAACCGCCCGCAGCGCCCCGCTGCAAGCGCGTCACGCGCTTGCCCCGGGTCTTTCACGGATTGACCGCGCCATTCGGCGTGCCCGAGACTGCGCCGCTCAGGCGGTCATTGGGAGAACGTCATGCCGGACACCAGCACGGAGATCGCCACGGTCTCGACGCGCGCCGTACGCGGCGCCGAGCGCGTCGACTTCTGGGTCGACCATGTCGCGCGCACGCTCGTGCGGATCGAATGCAGCGGAAAGTCGTCCGAAGGCATCGACGCGTCGATGCGCAAGCGCGATCTCGGGCTGTTCGGCGCATGCGACATCGTCGCGAACCGGCACGCGGTCGTGCGCACGCCGCACAACATCCACGCAGACCAGCGCGACGCGGTGTTCATCTGCCTGATGCACGAAGGGCGGGGTTACACGTTCCAGGACGTCGACTGCATGCAGCACGGGCCCGGCGACCTCGTGCTGTACGACACGTCGATGCCGTACGGTCACGGCTTTCCCGCGGACATGGCGATGACCGTGCTCGACGTGCCGCGCGACGTGTTCGAAGCGCGTGTGGGGCCGTGGCGCTACCGCAGCCTCGTCAAGATCGATCGCGACGACGGTGTGACGTCGTGGGCCGTGCGGCAGGTGTACGCGCTGCTCGCCGCGCCGCAGGAGCCCGCGCCCGACGCACGCGAACGGCGCGCCGCCGCGATCCTCGATCTCGTGCAGTCGATGCTGCGGCTGCGCGACGGCGACGCATCGCCGACGAAGTCGACCGTCCACACGCTGTCGCGCGCAAAGGCGTTCATCGACAGCCATCTCGCCGACGACGAACTCGACAGCCGGTCGGTCAGCCGCGCGATCAACCTGTCGCCACGCCAGCTTGCGCGCGTGTTCGAGATCGAAGGGATGCCGCTCACGCGCTACATCCTCGCGCGGCGGCTCGAACGCTGCCGCGCCGACCTGCGCGACCGGTCGCTGAAGCACCTGACGGTCAGCGAAATCGCGTTCCGCTGGGGCTTCAACAACAGCGCGCACTTCAGCCGCAGCTATCGCGCACGTTTCGGCGAGACGCCGAGCGACACGCGCGCACCCGCCGACGCGCGCTAGCGCGCGTGCGCGCCGCCCCCCGCCGCCATGTCCGGACGAGGCAAGCACGGCGTCCGTCCCGGTCAAATGGGGCCGCAACCCGCTCGCTAAGCTGGCTTCCTGCGCGGCGGCACTCGTTCCGCCGCCGGACAGCAAGGAGAAGAAGCGGGATGGAGACGTACGACCACATCGTCGTCGGCGGCGGTTCGGCCGGCTGCACGGTTGTGCACCGGCTGGTGAAGGCCGGCCGGCGCGTGTTGCTGCTCGAGGACGGCCCGAAGGACGACAGCCTGTTCATCCGGATTCCGGCGACCTTCATCCGTGTGCTCGGCACGCAGCGCACGGTCACGTTCGAGAGCGAGCCGCAACCTGGCGCGGCGGGACGCAAGACCTACGTGCCGCAGGGCCGCACGCTCGGCGGCGGCAGCTCGGTCAACGCGATGCTGTACGTGCGCGGCACGCGCGAGGACTATGACGACTGGGCCGCACTCGGCTGCACGGGCTGGGGCTGGGACGACGTGCTGCCGGTGTTCAAGCGGGCCGAATCGCACCTGCGGCTGTCCGAGCCGTTTCATGGCACCGACGGGCCGTTGAAGGTTGGCGACACGCGCTTCCGGCACCCGCTGAGCCTCGCGTTCGTGAAGGCTGCGCAGGAAACCGGCATCGCGTACAACGACGACTTCAACGGCGCCGCGCAGCACGGCGTCGGCTTCTATCACACGACGATCTTCGACGGGCAGCGCGGCAGCACGGCAGCCACCTATCTGGCCGACGCGATCGCCCATCCGAACCTGCGTGTGCTGACCGGCTGCCGCGTGACGCGCATCCGGTTCGACGGCCGGCGCGCGACCGGCGTCGAATGGCGCACCGAAAGCGGCGCGACGGGGTCGGCCGCGGCGCGCGCCGATGTCGTGCTCGCGGCCGGCGCGCTGAGCACGCCGAAGCTGCTGATGCTGTCGGGCATCGGGCCCGGCGCGCACCTGGGCGCGCACGGCATCGACGTGCTGCATGACAGCCGCGACGTCGGCGCGAACTATCAAGACCACCTCGAGGTATCGATCTACGGCCGCAGTCAAGCGCCGGTCAGCCTGCTGGGCGAGGATCGCGGGTTGAAGGCATGGCGACACGGGCTGCAATGGATGCTGTGCCGCACGGGCCTGCTGACGTCGAACGTCGTCGAATCGGGCGCGTTCGTCGATACGACGGGCAACGGCCGCCCGGACATCCAGTTCCACGTGCTGCCGACGCTCGTCGGTGACGTCGACCGCGAACCGCTGCCCGGCCACGGCCTGTCGATCAACCCGTGCCTGCTCAGGCCGCGTTCACGCGGCTCCGTGCAACTGCGCGGCAACGATCCGGCCGCGCCGATCCTGTTCGACAGCGGCGCGCTGTCCGATCCGGCCGATGTCGACGGCCTCGTGCGCGGCGTCGCGCTCGCGCGGCAGATCATCCGCGCGCCGTCGCTCGCGCGCATCGTTCGCGAAGCCGAGACGCTGACCGATGCGGCGCTTGCCGACTACGTGCGGCGTCGTGCGAAAACCGTCTATCACCCGGCCGGCACCTGCCGCATGGGCAACGATGCGGACGCCGTCGTCACGCCGCGCCTCAAGGTGCAGGGCGTCGACGGATTGCGGATCTGCGATGCGTCGGTGATGCCGCGCATCGTGTCCGGCAACACCAACGCGCCGACGATCATGATCGCGGAGCGCTGTGCCGAGTTCATGCTGGCGGAGTGACGCGGCGGGCGCGTTACTGCCGTACGCGCGACGAAAACAAAAGCGGCGCGTGACTCACGCGCCGCCGAACCTTCGGAAACCGGCTATCAGCCCCCACCCGCCCGCGCCGCATCGCGCAGCGCCATCGGCGACGCGCCGTAGCGCTCGCGAATCGCGCGGCTGAAGTGCGCCTGGCTCGAAAACCCCCAGCGAAACGCGATCTCTCCGACGCTCGTCTTGCGCAGCCGTGCATCGGTCAGCTCGCGATGGGCGTGCGACAGCCGCTCCGACCAGATGTGCTGCGTGATCGACTCGCCCTCCGCCGCGAAGAGACGGCCCAGGTGCCGCAGCGACAGCCCGACCGCATCGGCGACGGCCTGCGGCCCGAGCTCCGGCTCGCCGAGGTGCGTTGCGATGTACTGCTTCGCGGTCAGCAGGTACGACAGCGACGCGCGCGTCGCACCCGCACCGTTCACTTCCGTGTCGATGAGTTCCGCGATCAGCGTGCGCGTGTGCTCGGCGAAGCGCGCGGCATCGCGCTCGACGGGCGCCTTCATGAACCGCTCGACGCTCGCACGCAACGTCGCGCCGAGCATCGCGCCCGCGCCCGGTTTCGGTGCGATCCGCAGCGGCAGCGCAGCCAGCTCGGCATCGAGCCGGTCGTCGAACGACGTGACCGGAATGTCGATCAGCAGCTGCCGCATCGGCGTCAGGAATCCGAACAGATAAGGCACGCGCGTGTCGTAGACGACGACATCGCCGGCTTCCGCGAGCAGGCACCGGTCACGCTGGATGAAATACGCGCGCCCGCTGAGGATCTGGCACGCGAACAGCGATTCCTTCGGCAACTGGCGCACCAACGCGGGGCTGCGCTCGATCACGTGGTCCCGGCCGCTGATGTCGGCAATGCCGAGGCCCGGCAGCGCGATGTCGGTCTTCTCGACCTCGAGCCCGGCCGGCGACAGCGACGAGCAGCGCAGCCCGACCAGCGTCGCCGCATTGAATGCATCCCAGTACGCCATCCTGTCGCGCGCCGGCACGTCGGCCGTCGAGCCTCGCGTGCATGAAAAAACGGTCGAATTCGTCACGTCGCCTCCTGCGGGCGCCTGTCGTGCGGAGCGGCACGGATTGGGGGATGGTTCGTCTGGATTTTGGTGCGATGCAATGTCCGGCGCGGTCAAGCAATTCGTCCAGCCCAGTCAAGAGTGGCGCGCACCGGCTGGCTAAAGTCGAGCCCACGACAACTCATGCAAGGAGACAAACCGTGGTCGACAAAGCCGTATCCGAATTCTGGCAAAACATCCCGGCGATTGCCAATCCGTTCAAGCCCGATGCGCTGCCCGAAGCCTACATCCCGAACGCGGCCACCGACGACGAGCGCTATTACGTTCCGTTCACCGAAACGGTTTCGTCGCGGCCGCTGTGGATCTCGCCGTCGCAGAACAAATGGTGCGACATCCTGATGGCGAAGGAAGCCGGGCTCGTGAACCGTCACTATCACCCGCACGAGGTGTTCGCGTACACGCTGTCGGGGAAATGGGGCTACCTGGAGCACGAATGGACCGCGACGCGCGGCGATTTCGTGTACGAGACGCCGGGCGAAGGCCACACGCTGGTCGCGTTCGATCATCCGGAGCCGATGCGCGCGTTCTTCATCGTCACCGGGCCGCTGATCTGGCTCGACGAGGAAGGCAACCCCGACGGCTACTTCGACGTGCACTCGTACATCGCGATGTGCAAGGCGCACTACGAGAAGGTCGGCCTCGGCGCGCAAGCGATCGAGAAGCTGTTCCGCTGACGCACGGCGAGGCTCCCCATGACATCCCCAACCTCCTCCAGATCGGCCTGGACGTACGAGAACAGGCTGTTGCTGATCCTGTTCATGACGTTCGGCTTCGTGTTCTTCGACCGCCTCGCGCTGTCGTTCCTGTTCCCGTTCATGTCGGCCGAGCTGCACCTGACGAACACGCAGCTCGGCATGGTGTCGTCCGCGCTCGCGCTCACGTGGGCGCTGTCGGGCGCCGCGACCGGCGCGTGGTCCGACGCGCGCGGCACGCGCAAGCCGCTGCTGATCGCGGCCGTGTTCGGCTTTTCCGTGTGCTCGGCGCTGTCGGGGCTCGTCGGCGGCTTCGCAAGCCTGATCGCGTTTCGCGCACTGATGGGCATCGCCGAAGGCCCCGTGCTGCCGCTGTCGCAGTCGCTGATGGTCGAAAGCTCGACGCCGAGCCGCCGCGGGCTGAACATGGGCCTGCTGCAGGGCTCGGCCGCCGGCCTGCTCGGCGCGATGATCGGCCCGCCGGTCGTGATCGGCATCGCGACCGCGTATGGTTGGCGCGAAGCGTTCTACGTGTCGTGCATTCCAGGCTTCCTGATCGCGTTCTGCATCTGGCGCTGGGTGCGCGAAGTGCCGCCCGACGGCGTGCGGCGTGCGCAGGCCGAAAGCGCCGGCGCGCCGGCCGCGAGCGGCGCGGCCATCAACCGCTGGGCGCTGCTGAAGGAACGCAACATCCTGCTCTGCGTGCTGATCAGCTGCTTCTTCCTCACGTGGTTCGTCGTGATCATCTCGTTCGCGCCCGTCTTCCTCGTGGAAAGCCGCCATCTGTCGCCGTCCGACATGGGCGTCGTGATGACCTGTCTCGGCGCCGCATGGGTGTTCTGGGGCTTCGCGGTACCGGCGATCTCCGACCGGATCGGCCGCAAGCCGACGATGATCGTGTTCGCGCTGATTGCGGCCGTGTGCCCGGTCGTGCTGATCCATGTCGGCTCGGTCTGGGCGCTCGGCGCGCTCGTGTTCGTCACGTACACGGGCCTCGGCTGCTTCACGTTGTTCATGGCGACGATCCCGGCCGAGACGGTGCCGCCGCGCGCGATTGCGAGCGCGCTCGGGTTGATCATGGGCGCGGGCGAGCTGATCGGCGGCTTCGTCGCGCCGACCGTCGCCGGCTTCGCGGCCGACAAGTACGGCCTGCAGTTCGCGATGTGGACGTCGGCTACCGGCGCGATCCTCGCGTGCGTGCTGTCGTTCGGCCTCGTCGAAACCGCGCCGGCCGTGCTGCGCAAGCGCGCGCTCGCCGGCGCTGCCGCCGGCCGCCTCGATACGCAAAACCTCGGAGGACGCTGACATGCGCGCACTTCAATGGCATGGCCCGCGCGACGTCCGTCTCGTGGAAATCGACACGCCGCGCGTCGGCCCCGGCGACGTCCGCATCGCGGTCGCGTATTGCGGCATCTGCGGCAGCGACCTGCACGAATATGCGGACGGCCCGCATGCGATTCCGGTCGATGCGCCGCACCCGCTGTCGCAACGCACCGCGCCGCTGACGCTCGGCCACGAGTTCTGCGGCACCGTCGTCGAAGTCGGCGCAGGCGTGACGGCGCTGCGCGCGGGCGACCGCGTCGCGGTCGAGCCCGAGTACCGCTGCAGCCAGTGCGCGTACTGCCGCGCGGGGTCGTACAACCTGTGTGTGTCGATGGGCTTCGCCGGGCTGATGGGCGACGGCGGGATGGCCGACTTCGCGGTCGTGCCGGCCTACATGCTGCATCGCCTGCCCGACGGCGTGAGCCTCGAGCAGGCCGCGGTGATGGAGCCGGCCGCCGTTGCGCTGCATGCGCTGCGGCGCGGCGAACTGCGGCTCGGCGAGACCTGCGCGGTGTTCGGGCTCGGGCCGATCGGCCTGCTGCTGATCATGCTCGCGAAGCTGCAGGGCGCGACGACGATCGTGGCCGTCGACGTATCGCCCGAACGGCTCGCGGCGGCGACGCGCGTCGGTGCGACGCAGGCATTCGATGCGCGTGCATTCAGCGCGCTCGCGCTGCAGGACGCGATCCGCTCGGCCACGGGCGGGCTCGGCGTCGATACGAGTTTCGAAGCGGCCGGGTTGCCGGCCACGTTCGAATCGGCCATGCAGGCGCTGCGCAAGGGCGGCCGTCTCGTGATGGTCGGCCTGATGCCGCATGCGGGCTTCGACGCGTTCCGTGCGGTCAACGACGAGCTGACCTTCACCGCGAGCGTCGGCTACCGGCATGCGTATGAAGACCTGCTGCGCATTGTCGCGTCGGGCGCGCTCGACCTCACGTCGATCGTCACGCGCACCGTGTCGCTCGAAGACGCCGTCGCCGACGGCTTCGACGCGCTGCTCGCCGACCGCGCACAGATCAAGATCCTCGTTTCACCCGCGCAACGGCCGGCCCGTCGCGCACACACCGTCGGGAGTGTCGAGCATGAGTCGTCAGTGGGCGTTTGAAGGGCAGTCCGTCGTCGTGACGGGCGGCACGTCGGGCATCGGCGCGCGTACCGCACTGCGGTTCGCGCAGGCGGGCGCGTCGGTCGTCGCACTCGGGCTCGACGCGGCCGGCCCGCATGCGCCCGTGCATGCCGGCATCCGCTGCGTGGCGCTCGACGTGACCGACAACGACGCGCTGACACGCACGATCGCCGCGCTGCCGCGGCTCGACGTGCTCGTCAACGGCGTCGGCATCAGCCGGCACGCGGACGAATACCGGATGGATCAGTTCGAGCTTGTGCTGAACGTGAACCTGACGTCGGTGATGCGCGCGTCCGATGCCGCACGGCCCGCGCTGTCGGCGAACGGCGGCAGCATCGTCAATATCGCGTCGATGTACACGTACTTCGGCAGCAAGGACCGGCCCGCGTACAGCGCCAGCAAGGGCGGCATCGCGCAGCTCACGCGCTCGCTCGCGCAGGCGTGGGCCGATCGCGGCATCCGCGTGAACGCGGTCGCGCCCGGCTGGATCGACACGCCGCTCAGCAGCGGCCTGATGGCCGACACGCAGGCGTCGCGCCGCATCCTCGAGCGCACGCCGCTCGGGCGCTGGGGCACGGCCGACGAGGTCGCGGAAGCGATCCTGTTCCTGTGCTCGCCCGGCGCATCGTTCGTGACCGGCGCGGTCCTGCCGGTGGACGGCGGGTATTCGACGGTCTAGCGCAGGGCGCGCGCTGGCATCGGCGGCCGACGAGACCTGCCGATGCCCGTTGCGCGCCGCGGCGTCCTTCGGCTGCCGCTGAATCGGGATTCACCCGCTTCATCTTTCTTCATATCAATCAGTAGTCCAATTAAAAATATCCGATCCGATCGGAAACATGTGAGGAGCACTTTGGAGATGACGAAAAAGACCTTTCTGGCACTCGCGGCCTGCACGATTCCGGCTGCGGCGTTTGCACAGAGCAGCGTGACGATGTTCGGGCTGATGGATGCCGGCATCAGCTATGTCAGCAACCAAAGCGGCCACGGCGCCGCGAAATTCGACGACAACATCTTCTTTCCGAACCTGCTCGGCTTCGAAGGCAAGGAGGATCTCGGCGCGGGCACGCGTGCGATTTTCCGGCTCGTGAACCAGTATTCGCTGGGCAACGGCTCGATCATCGGCGGCGGGCTGTTCGCGCGCACGGCCTACGTCGTGCTGCAGAACGACCGGTACGGCACGCTGACACTCGGCAACCAGTACGAATTCATGGTCGATTCGCTGGCCGCCAGCGGCAACGAGATCGCACAGGATCTCGTCGGCCTGTACGGTTTTCGCAACGGGCCGTTCGACAAGCTCGCGCTGCCGAACAACCCGACCGGCGCATTCGACTGGGACCGTGTCGCGGGCAGCAATCGCGTCGCGAATTCGGTCAAGTACACGAGCCCGTCGCTGTCGGGCCTGACCGTCGGCGCGCTGTACGGCTTCGGCAACGTCGCCGGGTCGGTCGGCGCGAACAACACCGTCAGCGTCGGTGCGAGCTACGACAACGGCCCGTTCGGCGCGGGCGCGGCCTATACGAACCAGAAGTACGGCGCGGCCGGCGGGCTGCCGCCCACCAGCGTGCGCAACTGGGGCGCGGGCGTGCATTACACGATCGGCACGGTCACGGGGAAGGCGCTCTTCACGACCGTGCACAACGCACAGAACGGCGCGGGCGCGTGGTCGGCCGAAGCCGGTGCCGCATGGCACCCGTCGCCCGGATGGGTCGTCGGCGCGAGCTACACGTACATGAAGGGCAACGACACGCTCGACAACGCGCACGCGCATCAATTCCTGGCCGCCGTCCAGTACTGGCTGTCGAAGCGCACGATGGTGTACGTAGCGGGCGTGCATCAGCGCACCGGCCACGGCAGCAACGCGCAGATCAACGGCGTGATGGATGCGAACGGTGCATCGAGCGGTGCGCTGCAGTCGATTGCGCGAATCGGGTTCAGTACGCGGTTCTGATGGAAAAAAGCGCCGGCCGCGATATCGCGGCCGACGCCGGCGGGCGCGCTGCCGGGTTTTCATCCGGCAACGCGCCTGTCACTTGCTCGACTCAGAAACGAATCGTGACGGATTTCGGTTCCGTATAGGCATCGATGAACGACGAGCCGTACTCACGGCCAATACCCGATCCTTTCGCACCGCCGAACGGCACGGCCGGATCGACGAGCGTATGCATGTTCACCCACACAGTGCCGGCCTCGATGCGCGGGACATAGCGCAGCGCCTTCGAGAGATCGTTCGTCCACAGGCTCGCGGTCAGCCCGAATGGCGTGTCGTTCATCATCGCGATCAGTTCTTCGTCATCGTCGAACGGCACGAACGCGCCGACCGGGCCGAAGACTTCGTTGCGGTACACACTCGATTGCAGCGACTTCGGCAGCACGACCGTCGGTTTCACGTAAAAGCCGTCGCGCGCATAGGCACCGCCGCCTGTGACGATCGTGTCGCCGTCCGCGCGCGCCAGGTCGAACGCGTCGAGGCACTTGCGAAATTGCGGCTCGTTGCACACCGGGCCGATCATGCCCGCGTCGTCCATCGGGTCTGACGGCTGGAAGCTGTCCAGCCGCGCCTTCAGCTTCTCGACCACCTCGTCGAACTGCGAACGATGCACGAAGTAGCGCTCCGCCGATGCGCACACCTGCCCGCTGTGCAGGAACCCGGCCTCGATCACGCCATCCAGGATTTTCTCGACCGGCGTATCGCGCAAGAAGCCCGCCGCGTTCTTGCCGCCCAGCTCGAGCGTGACGCGCGTGAAGTTCGCTTTGACGGCTTCCTCACCGATGATGCGGCCGGTCGGTACCGAGCCCGTGAACGACACTTTCGCGATGCGCGGATCGCGGATCACCGACGCACCGACCCTGCCCGAGCCGTTGATCACGTTCAGCGTGCCCGGCGGCAAGCCGGCTTCGGTGCCCAGCTCGGCGATGCGCAGCATCGTGAGCGGCGTGAACTCCGACGACTTGATCAGCACCGTATTGCCGGTCGCGAGCGCCGCGCCGAATTTCCACACCGGAATCATCACCGGAAAATTCCACGGGATGATGCCGAACACCACGCCGAGCGGCTCGCGCAACGTGAACGACGTGTACCGCTCGCCGTTCATGCTCGGAAACGACGGCGCGAGCGTTTCGCCTGCGATCTTGGTGGCCCAGCCCGCGTAGTAACGCAGCCAGCGCGCCGACCAGCTCACTTCGATCGCGCGCGACAGGCCGATCAGCTTGCCCGACTGCGCCGTTTCGATTTGCGCGATCTCTTCGCCGTGCGCGTCGATCAGATCCGCGAACCGCAGCAGGATGCGCTCGCGATCGGCCGGCGTCACCTGCGCCCACGCGCCGCGAAACGCACGATGCGACGATGCAACCGCCGCCTCGATCTCGTCGGCGGTCGCCTGCGCGACGGAGCCGATCACCGCGCGCGTGGCCGGGTTGCGTACCTCGATCCGTTCGCCGCCGCTGCCGGCGACGGCCCGGCCGTCGATGTAGTGACCGTGCTCGCGCGCGAGAAACCGTTTGACCTCGTCCAGCATCTGCACCAATGCCATTTGCCTGCCTCCGGAAACCCATGTGAATGAAACGCCCGATCAAGCCGCGTTGGCGATCAGGTCCGATGCCTTTTCGGCGAGTGCGATGGTCGGCGCGTTCGTGTTGCCGCTCGGGATGCTCGGCATCGTCGAGCTGTCGGCCACGCGCAGCCCGGCGATGCCGTGTACACGCAGTTGCGGATCGACGACGGACGACACCGCATCCGTGCCCATCCGGCACGTGCCCACCGGGTGATAAACGGTCTTCGCTGCGCCGCGCACCCAGTCCTCGATGCCCGCTTCGTCATCGGGCGGACAATCCGGCGAGAAGATCTCGTCGACGTGCTCCGCGAGCGCGGGCTGGCGCAGGATCTTCAGCGCCAGCTTCGCCGCGCGAATCTGGCCGTCGACGTCGCGGCGGTCGGCCAGATAGCGCCCGTCGATGCGCGGCAGGTCTGCCGGATTCGACGAGCGGATCGTCACGCGTCCGCGCGAATGCGGTTGCAGATGGCCCGTCTTGATCGTGATGCCGTGCGTCTTGCCCTGCGTCACGCCGATCGGGTCGTCGAACGAATCGATCGTTGGCAGGAAATGGAACTGCACGTCCGGCTGCCCCTGCCCGCAGGTATCCACGAACGCGAACCCCTCGAGCACCGGCGAAGTCAGGATGCCCGAGCGGAACAACTTCCATTCGATGCCATGCTTGAGCGCGCGCCATCCCTTGTCCTGGCCGTAGAGCGACACCGGCGTGCGGATCGTCGCGTTGACCGACATGTGCATGTGATCGTGGAAGTTCTCGCCGACCGGCAGCACGTGCTTGACCGCGACGCCCGCGCCGTCGAGCACGCTGCGCGGCCCGATGCCGGACAGCTGCAGGATCTTCGGCGAACCGATCGCGCCGGCCGTCACGATGATTTCCGCACGCGCCTTCGCGGTTGCGCGACGGCTGCCCTGGCGATAGGTGACGCCGATCGCACGGCCGCCTTCGATCTCGACGCGCTCGACCAGCGCATCGACTTCGAGGCTGAATTCAGGGCGGTTCCGGATCGATTTCAGGTACGTCGCGGCGGTCGAGCCACGCTCGCCGTTGAAGATCGTCGCCTGATAGAACCCGACGCCTTCCTGCCGCTCGCCGTTGTAGTCGACCAGGTAATCGAGGCCCATCTGCTGGCCGGCCCGCACGAACGCCTGCGACAGCGGATGCCGGTAGCGGATCTCGGTGACCTGCAGATGCCCTGTGTTGCCGTGATAGGGCGCCGTCAGCGATTCGTTGTTTTCCGCCTTCGCGAAGTAGCGCAGCATGTCGTCCGCGCCCCAGCCCTTGCAGCCGAATTCGTTCTCCCAACGGTCGTAGTCGTTGCGGTGCCCGCGCACGTACAGCATCCCGTTGACCGAACTCGATCCGCCGAGCACGCGCCCCTGCGGCACCGCGATCGAGCGGCCCTTCACGTCGTCCGACGGTTCGGCCGCATACGGCCAGGTGTGACGCGGAATGGCCTTGGCAAGCCCGCCCGGCATGTGGATGAACAGGTCCTTGTCGTGCCCGCCCGCTTCCAGCAGCAGCACGGTGCCCTTGCGGCGCTCGACGAGGCGGGTCGCAATGGTGCAGCCGGCCGACCCGGCGCCAATGACGATGTAGTCGAAAGTTTTATCGGACATCCTGGTATGCGCCCGCCGTCGTCCGCGCAACGTTCGCCGGCGCGTCGTGCCGCCACGTGCGTCGCCTGGCCTCCGGCGGTGTCTCCTTGAAAATCGGTGATGGTTCCTGATGGCGCGAGCCAGCCCGTGCGGTTCGTTGCGGCGCGACGGGAATCGCCGCGGCGAAAGCCCGATGCGCGGACGGCTTGTCGACCGCGTTCCGATTCTAGAAGTGGTCCGCCGGCATACCTCGGCGCTCCGTGCACACTTTTAGCTTCAGCGTGCAGAACGGCATGGCCACCGTACCGGCTTTTTTCATTTGCATTAATCTTGGTGCGTTCCCGGCACCTCCCCTCTCCCGGCCATGGCACATGAACTCGTCGTCAGCGCCAGCAACGGCAGCGCAAACCTGCGAGAACTCGTCGCAGACAGTTTCCTGCCGCTGGTTTTTCACGACACCGGCCCTCTTTTCCAGATGTCGGTGCGCGTCGCATCGGTGGGCGGGCTGCGCATGGCGGAGGTGGACACCACGGCCGTCCGGGTCGACCGCGATCGCGCACTGGCCGCGCGCACCGAAAGCGACTGCTACAAGATCCTGTTCCAGATCGCCGGGCAAAGTCGCATCACGCAACGCCACACGACGTCGACCGTCAATCCCGGGGAATGGGTGATCTACGACGCGACTCAGCCGTACCGGATCGAATCCGCGCACGCGTCGCGCTTCGTCGCCGCGCTGACGCCGCCGCGCAGCAGCACGATGTGGCGGTGGTTCGTCGAACGCGCGGGCGTCCAGGTACGCCAGACCGTCGGCAATGCGCGGCTGGCACTGCAGTCGATCCACTTCCTGATGGACGGGCAGGTGCCGAACGATCCGGAAAGCCTGTTCGGCTTCGAACAGTCGACGCTGATGCTGCTCGATTCGGTGATCCGCCGCGAGGCCGGCGATTCGCTCACCGGCGCCGACGCGCGCAGCGCGACGCTGCGCATGAATGCGGAAATCCATCTCGCGCATCACTACCACGACCCCGACCTGTCGCCGGACCGGCTGGCCAGCGCGCTGAACGTGTCGAGGCGCACGCTTTACAGCGCACTCGCGGCGACCGACCAGACGCCGCAAAGCCTGATCCAGGAATACCGGCTGCAGGCGAGCCGGCGTGCGCTGGAGGATCCGGCGGATACCAACCGGAATCTGCTGGAGCTGGCGATCGCATGCGGCTTCTCGGACATCACGCACTTCGGCCGCGCGTTCAAGGCGCGGTTCGGATGCAGCCCCGGCGCTTACCGGCTTGCGCACCGCACCGTGCCGGGGGCGTGACGCGCCGCGTCCTGCGGCCTTTCATCCTTCTTTCTGCATGCCGTAACAACCACGCCAGACAGCGATCCTCTCCGGCATCGGGAATAAATCCGGCGCCGCGCCGGTACATCGGGTGTCGCCACGCCGTTCGCCGCGCCGGACGTGCGGGCGCGCGACGCCCCACCCGATTCCGCGAGACCGATCATGTCACAGCCCAACCACACCGCCTACGCACGCTTTGCGATCGCCATGCACTGGTCGATCGCGATCCTGATCCTGTTGAACCTGTCGATCGGGCTCTACATGGATACGTTTCCGCACAACTCGTCGCAGTTCAACGGCATCCTGTTCTATCACGCGTCGATCGGCAGCCTGATCTTCATGCTGACCGTGCCGCGCCTCGCGTGGCGCGCGACGCACACGCCGCCGCCGCTGCCGGGCAGCGTTCCGGCGTGGCAGGCACGGATCGCCGGCGCATTGCACGGCGTGCTGTACCTGCTGCTGTTTCTCGTACCGCTGACCGGCTACGTGCACCGCCTTGCGGGTGCGCACGCGGTCAGCTTCTTCGGCATCGCGAACCTGCCGATCCTCGTTGGCCGCGACGAGCCGTTGCGACTCCTGACGGATGCGCTGCATCGCGCGCTCGTACTGACGCTCGGATTGCTGCTGGCCCTGCACATCGGGGCCGCACTGAAACACAAGTTCGTCGATCGCGACGGAGTGGCGGGGCGGATGGGGATCTGACGGGAACGGGAACACGCGCCGGCACGCGCGCTGTAAGCATGTGTAATCGATTTGGGAATCGATCCTTCGTACGCTGTCGTCACTCTTCCGTGCGCCCGGTGTCTCCGCAAGCGACGCTGCGCAGGACGGAAGAGATTCAGACGCCGCAAGCGTCGTCACTCAGCCGAGTGTTCTTCAACGATAAAGCGTGAAAGGAACCGTCATGTCCCAGATCCTGAGTACCTTCAACATCATCGATGTGCTGACCGCGTTCGACGTCGACGAAATCCTGAGAAAGAACAACAACGTGCTCAGCACGAATCCGGACAAGCCCACGTCGCTCGGGAACAACCCCGACACCGTCTACATGATCACCACGCTGGCCAACGCGGCGTATGGCTACGGCCAGGGCCCGCTGCAGGGCGTGAACCAGGGCGAAGCCGGCAGCAATCTGCGGATCAAGGCCGACGTCAACGACGTGATCCGCTGGCGCACCGTGTCGTTGACCGACGTGGCCGACTACAAGTGCTTCATGTATCGCTTCACGGCGGTCAGCGGCAATCTGCTGAGCGAGGTGTCGTACCTCACCGCCAACGTCACCGAGCCTTACCCGGCGGCGGGCTGGCCCGGCAGCAACCGCGTGAACGAAGAGCCGCGCGCGGACTACTACGCGCAGGCCACGGTGATCCGGCCCGGCACCGAAACCTACACGTTCGTCGTCGCCATCTACGACCGCCACGCGCAACTGAAGGGCTATGTCACCTGGGATCCGTACATCACCGCCAACAACCGCTGATCCCGGACGGGCGCCTCGACACGGCCGGTGCAGGCTTCGCACGAGGCGCCCGGCGATACCGGGCGGGCCGAACCGGTCCGCCCCATGCCGCTTTCCGGCCAGGCGGGCCCGCGATCAGGTCACAGAAACAGCAGCGCCGGATTCAACGCCGTTTCGTCGCACGGCTGCCCGCGCCAACCGAGTCTCACCGGCACCGAGTACAACCGTTGCGCACCGAAGCGCGGCCAGAAATGGCACAGCCCCGGCGCGATGACCTGCACCACGCACAAGCCGATGTCGGGCCGCGTCTTGTCGACGACGAGCACGTCCATGCCGGCCGCCGCGATGCGCCCGGTGCAATGCGCAAGCGCCGCCGGCAACGACGCGGCATCGATCGGCTGCCACGTCGAGCGTGTCGTTGCGGGCACGCCCGCCGCCGGATACAGGAATCCGGTTTCCGGCAGCGTGTCGCGATCCCACGGATGCGGTGCATCCGCTGCGATATCGAGCAACTGGTTGACCTCGGTCAGCGCCCGCTGCACCGCGATCCGGCCATCGGGGTGGCAACCGAAGCCGATCGAGAAACGCCCGTCCTGCGGATTCTCCGCGAGCGCGGCCACGGTCGGCACCCCGAGATCGGTGGTGATGTCGAGCGCCCACACACGCCATCCGAACGTCGCGTATTCGTGTTCGAGCGCGTCGAAATACGCGTCGCCGAAACTCGCGAGATCGATGCCGGGGCGGGCGACCCGGTTGTACCACCAGATCGCGACCGCATCGCGCTCGATCAACTCGAGCATGCCTTGCAGAATCGCCTCGTCGACGCTCGAACCGGCCGCGCAGCCGTTGGGGTTGTGCACGCAGGCGGCCAGGGCCCGCGCACTGCCGGGCGTTTCCGCATAGCAGTAGCTGAGCGGCACGAGCCGGCGCCTGCCATTCACGAGCGACCACGCAGGCGTCCAGTCGATGACGTCGTGCGACGTGAAGCGCGGCGGCACCTGCTTGCGAACATCGCGGGTCAATGCATTGATCGCGTCGCGCGCGTCGAATTGCCGATCGCTGAACTCCTGAAGTTCGTTCACGTGGATGGGTTCGGCGTCACCGGCCGGATCGGCGAGCAGGCTTTCCATGCTGCCGGTCACGGTCGCCTCGTCGCCCTGATACACGCTGCTGAAGCGTTCGAGCGCTTCGCACAGTGCGCTCACGCGGGCTTGCTCGTCGGTGCTGCCCTTGCCGGAGCAGATCCGGTCGAACCGGTTGCTCTCCGGCACGGCGGCCGGGCACACGAGAAAACCCGACGCATAGACCTTGCGCAGGCCCGCGTGCCGCTTCGGCATCGGATGCAGATACGCAATCGCGCCGCTGACCGGCGAGATCAGGTGCGCGTGGCGCTCGAACACCTGTTGCGGACCGGCGGTCCGGTAACCACCGTCGGCGCGTGCCAACGGCGCATGCCCGGCAAGCCGCGGCGCGCGCGCCGCCTGCTCGCGCATCCACGCGGGATTGCCGCAGCACGGGCATTGCGGACGCCGGATCACGCGGTGGCGTTCGACGGCCAGCGTGTCGATGCGTTGCGCGACGATATGCGTGTGCAAACGTTCCGCCACCGCGCGGTTGACCGCGATCTGCTCGACCGTCGCCGCGACGAGCGCCGCCGCCGCCGCGGCCCCGGCACGCGACGCGGCCGGCGGCAGACGCGCCGCGCCGCTGCCGTGATGACGCGCCAGCAGCGCCTCGACCGGCCGGTTGATGCGAATCCAGTAGCGCACGCATTCGATGCACGGCGCATCGGCATGCGCGCCGCCGCCGGCCAGCAGCGGCCCGATCAACGTCTGCACACCGCTCGCCGCCACGACCAGCAGCGCGCCGCCGCGCGCCGTCACGCGGGCGGCGCATGCGGCGAGGTCGTCGCGGTCGTGCGTATCGGCGATCGCAACCGTCAGTTCGGCATCCGGCACGACAGCGATGCCGGCCGTATCGAGCGCACGCCGCAGCGCCGCGCCGTCGGCGCCGAAGGTTTCCACCGCGACGCGCAGTTGCGCGACGCGCGCCTGCGCCGCGTCGCCGTCCAGCCCGGCGCGCTCGAAGAAGCCGCGCGCCGCGTCGTCGTCGTGCGGCGGATCGGCACGCACGTACCCGCGGCGCACCAGGTGATCGAGCCGCGCGAGCACGTCCCATTCGCCGAACGTGCCGGCCAGCGCCGTCACGATTTCGGCGATCGTCATGCGCGCCCGCACACTGGCGGCAATCTGTACGTAGATCGCGCCGGACAGCATTGCGCGCCTGAATTCGTCGACGACGAACAGGGTCTCGGGCCCTGCATCGAGCACGAGCAAATGCGGCTTGAAGCGCAACACGCGCGAAAGGTCTTCGAGCATCGTCTGGTTCCGTGCGACGGATCGGAAAAACGTTGCGCGGCCCGGGCAACCGCCCCGGGCCGCGCAACGGTGCGCGGCTCAGCCGCGCCGGGTCAGCAACAGGTGAACAGGTAACACGGCCCCGCGTCGCAGTAGGCTGCGAGCGCGACGGCCTCCTCGTCCAGGTGCGTCGGCTGCTCCGGTATGCCGACCGTCATCACGTTGCGCGGCAGGTTCCAGCTCCCGCCGCCTTTCCCGTCGCCCGTCCAGCCATGATCGCCGTCGGTCTTCGCGATCTCGATGTCGATGATCCACGGACACTGGTAACCGAAGTATTTCGCGAGCGTATCCAGCGGCTTGTCCAGCAGTTCGCCCTTGAACGCCGGGTCCCGCCATGAAAGCGCGATCGCGCGCAGATAGACCTTCTGAAACTCCAGCATCGATTCGAGCGTCGGATTGGCGTTGTCCTTTGACATGTCGGTTTCCCCGGAGTCATTCCATGATGGTGATGTGGCTCGCGTTGTACGCGGCCAGGGCTTGCGCGAACTGGGCCTCGTCGGCCGGCGCGGGCGGCAAATACAGCGTGAGCCTGTTTTTCTGGCCGGCCGTCCAGTCGCCATTGACGGTCGGCGTCCACGCCGACGACTTGATCTGCACCTTCAGGTCGAGCTTGAACGGAAAGTGATAGTCGAAATGCTCGCGCAACGCGTGGACCGGATCGTTCTCGAGCTCGTGCAGAAACGCCGGGGAATGCCATGCGAGGGCGATCGCCCGGATGACGGTCGCGCGGTATTCGAGAAACTGTTCGTACGTCGGTAATCGAAGATCCTTGCTCATCGGTCTGTTCTCCTGAATGACGAATGGAACTGCTTACGGCAACGACTGCAACGTCGCTTCGGCGAGCCTGGCGATCCGGCCCATGCCCGCCGCCGTTGCAATTTCGACTGCGCGCCGGCACGCGTCCAGCGCGGCCACGCCGCCGCAACGCGGATCGGCCTGGCGCAAGTACTCGCACTGCTTCAGCAACAGCTGGGCTTCGTAATACCGTTCCCCGGTCGACTCGCACCATGCGAGACACTGCCCGACCTGCGCGAGCGCGGCACCGTAGTCGCCGCGTCCGGCATCCAGCTCGGCGAGCAGCGACGCGTAGTAGGTCAGCCCCAGCAGGCCGCCCGATTGCCGCTGCGCGTCGAGATGCGCGACGACGCCCGCGCGATCCCCCTGCGCCCACGCATGAATGATCGCCGCGTAGTGCCCGACCGCACGCAGCCGGTGCGCATCCGACAGGCGGAGAATCGCTTCCGACAGCGAGCGCGCCGCGTCGCGATCGCCTGCGAGCTGGTATGTGCGCGCGAGGTACATCATCGTGACGCCGAGCGTCGGCAGATGGTCGAGGCACGTCGCGCAATACACGGCGTCGCGCGCCATCGCGAGCGCCGGCTGCGGGTCGTCGTCCATGCACCAGCGCACGCTCGCGAGCGATGCCATCGTCCACGCGCGCGTATCGAGCCCGAGGATGCGCCGGTGGCCCGCATCGCGCCGTACGTCGTAGCCGGCCAGCGCCGCATCGAACGCGGTACGGGCGCGCGCGAAGTGGCCGTCGACCCACAGGCTCATGCCGCGCATCGCATCCGCCGCGACCTGGACGCCGGCATCGCCGCGCTCGGTCGCGAGTGCATCGAGCCGCAGGCCGATCGCGCGCACAGTGGGACGATCGCCTGCGACGTGGTAATAGGTCGACAGCGTCCACAACGCGCTGATCTCGAGTTCCGGATCATCGAGCGTCTGCACGTGCCGCAGCAGCAGCTCCGCGTGCTCGCGCACCTGCGGATCGGCCCAGCCGAAGCGCGCCATCGTCGCGTGCGTCAGCGTGGCGCGGACGCGCGCGCTGTCGTGCTCGCGCTGCGCGTAGTCGGCATTGCCGAGCCAGTCGAACACGGCCTGTCCATAGCGGATCGCATCGTCGTACCGGGAACGCTCGAGTGCGCGGCGCGCGGCGTCGATGCCGTGAGCGATCGCATCCGCCCAGGCGCCTGCACGCGCGAAGTGCCCGGCAACGCCGAACGCATGCGCACCGGCGCCGCGATCGGCTTGCTCGACCAGCGCACGGCCGACGCGCGCATGGTTGCCGCGCCGCACGGCAGGCGGCATCGATTCGTACGCCGCATCGCGAATCAGCGCATGGCGGAACGAATAGAACACGCGATCGCGTCGATGTTGCGCATACACGATCCGCTCTTCGAGCAGCAGCCGCAGATGCGCGTCCAGCGTGGCCCGATCGTGCGGCGATGCCTCGGCGAGCAGTTGCGCCTCCACCTCGAGCCCGATGGTCGCGGCGAGCTGCGCGGTGTCGCGCGCGTCGTCGATCCGGTCGAATGCAAGGCCGAGCATGCCGCCGAGACTGAGCGGAAGCGGATCGGGATCCGTTGCCCACGGTCCGGCGAGCGAGCCGTCCGCGCCGCTCATCGCCAACTCGCGCGCGACGGCCTCGATGAACAGCGGAATGCCCGCCGTGCGATCGGCGAGACGGTCGAGCCACGCCGGATCGAATGCGCCCGTGCCCAGATGCGCCGACATCAGGCGCTGCGCATCGTCGCGCGGCAGGCGGCGCAGCACCAGGCGGTCGGTCGCGCCGCGCCAGCGGGCGAGCTTGTCGGGGCGTGACGTGAGCACGATGCAAAGTGCCGCCGCGCGCGGCGAGCGCTGCAGATACGCGAGAAACGCCTCGGTCGAGCGATCGATCCATTGAACGTCCTCGACCACGAGCAGAACCGGTGCGCCGTTGCCGAGCGACATGATCAGTTGTTCCAGGACGTCGAACAGCGCATGTTGCTCGCGTACGCTCGACCACAGGAACCCGTTCGCATCGCAAGGCAGCCCGAGCCAGGTCGCGAGCGCGACCCGGGCTGCCGCATGATCGCAATCGAGTGGCGCGATCATCGCGTCGATCGCCGCGAGCGCCGCCCCAGGCTCGCGATCGGCTTCGATATGCCAATGCGCGCCGATGAACCGCAGGACCGGGAACAGCGCATGGTTTTCCCGCTCGGGCAGGCACCCGCAATGCGCGAACGCGTGGCCGCGGGTCCGGACGGCCTCGCACAGCTCGTGCGCGAGCCGCGACTTGCCGAAGCCCGCATCGCCGACAATGAGCCGCGGCACGCCGAGCGGCGCAGGCTCGCCGCGCATCGCACGACGATGGCGCCCTTGCGTCTCCTGCCATGCGCGCAGCAGCGCGTCGAGCTCGCGCGCGCGGCCGACCATCGGTGTCCGCATGCCGGCGTCGAGCGAATCGAACGGCGTATCGGCCTGCCGCTCGCCGAGCAGTTCATGAACCGGCTGCGATACGAGGCCCGCCCGCGCGAGCCGCAATGCGGTCGGCCGGGAATCGGCATGCCGTTCGAGCACGAGCCGCGCGTCGTCGCTGATCAGAACCTGTCCGGGCCCGGCCAGCCGCAACAGCCGCGACACCGCGGCCGACGTCGATGCGCCCGACATGTGCGATGCGTGCGCGAGCACCTGCCCGACATGAATCGCGGCGGCCACTTCGACCCGCCAGCTTTCTCCTGCGCCGGCCACGCCGACGGTGGCCGACGGCACCGGTAGCAGGGCACGCTCGGCGACCCGCACCATGTCGAGCGCCGCCCGCGCCGCGCGGCGTGCGGGCCGGTCGATGTCACCCTGCAGACCGAAATGGAACAGCAGCGTGTCGCCGAGCCGTCCGCCCGCGTGCGCGCCGTAGCCGACCGCGATATCGGCGCACTTCGTCAGCCACTGCGCCTCGTAGCCGTCGAGCGCATTGCCGTGCTCGGTGCCGGCATGGCGTTGCGGGCCCTCTCCGGCAATCGTCACGCAACAGCACAGCGTGGTGATCTGGCGATATTCGCCGACCGCGGCGATCGTCTCGCCGTGGGGCGCAGGCGGGCGCGAACGCGTCTGCCGGCCGGCACGACCGGCGTCGAACTGGCCGACGAGCGCCGCGAAGTTGAGCGCACGAAACTGCGCCGCGAGCGCGTCGGCCGACGCCGCGCGCTGCTGCGGATTCTTGTTCAGGGCGCGCCGCAGCACCGCGCCGAGCGGATGCGATGCGATCGACGGCGGGAGCGCGACATCCACCGGGCTCAGCTGCTGATAGAGGATGTCGGCCACGCTTGCGCCCTGCATGACGACATCGCCCGTCAGGCATTCGATCACGATCAGGCCCCACGCATACAGGTCGCTCGCCGGCGTCGGTGGCTCGTTGCGCAACTGCTCCGGTGCGCAATAAGGCGGCGAGCCGAGCACCTCGGTCGCGAGCGTGGCGGTCTGGCGCGCGATGTCGTCGGTACCGGGCAGCAACGCACCGATGCCGAAATCGAGGAGCTTCGCGTGCGGCCCGTCATCGGCCATCGCGATCACGATGTTCTGCGGTGTCAGATCCCGATGCACGATGCCGCGCCGATGCGCGGCCGCGAGCGCGTCGAGCACCTCCGTCATCAGCCGCCCGGTGTCGACGGCCGACAGCGGCCCCTCCGTGGCGAGCCGGTCGCGCACGGTCCGGCCCTCCACCAGTTCGAATACGGCGAACAGCCGCCCGTCGAGCGCCTCCCCCTGATCCAGCAGCGCAACGATGTTCGGATGCCGCAGCGCCTCGCACAGGCTCGTTTCGCGCCGGAAGCGCGCACGCCGGCGCGCGCGCTCCGCTGCGGTCAGCGCGGCATCGTCTCGCATCAGCTTGATCGCGACGTCTTGCCCGGTCTCGTCGCAGGTCGCACGAAACACCACGCCGTTGCCGCCTTCGCCGAGCAGCGGGCCGAGCCGGTAATGCCACTTGCCGGCAAGCGCCGCGAGCGGCACGGCATGCTGACCCGGTTCAGGGGCGTCCGGCCCGGCGGGCGGGCGGGATAGGGTCGTCGACACGGCCGGCTCCCCCGCGTTCACGAGCAATGGACAACCGGGCCCGGCGCCGCACGCGGCACGCCGATACGCGGCCCGGCGACCGGCACCGACTGGCATTCGAGGTGCTCGCCGCGCATGATCCGGAACGGAAAATCGCCGAAGCGGACGCTGCCGCGCCGGCGCTCGACGAGCTGGCTCGCGCCCAGCCCCGGCAGGGCCGCGAACTGGCTTCGCGCACGATGAATCTGCACGTTGACATGGGACGTGTCGATGCCGAGCATGCGCGCGAGGCGGTCGAGTTCGATCCATCCTTGCGTGGCGGCGTCGTAGCCGGCCTGCATGTCGGCCGAACGTGCGCGAGCGAGCGTGACGAGGCTGTAGTGATGGGCGCGCTCGCCGAGGTCGACCACGCCGCCGCGGACATGCAGCAGCATGCGCACGTGCTCCTCGTTCCGGCTGACGAAGAATTCGAGCAACTGCGCGGGCGCGGCCGGAACGGTGGAGGCGGCGAGCATCACCGTCGAGGCGTTGCGCACGAGGTCGAGGCGCCACGCGAGGTCGCCGGTCGACACTTCGTCGCCGTCATGGAGCGCGCGCGGCGGCAACGTGTCGTCGCACAGCCATTCGCCGGCCGGCGAACGAACGATCGTGACCGGTTGCGCGGCAGGAGCAGGCAGGCTCTGGCGCGGCGCGAGCACGATCGGGGCTGCGGCGCCGCGGATCGGCCACAGCGTATCGGCGGGATCGTCGAGCGTCTCCACACGCCAGGGCACCACACCGGCCCTGCCGAAGCGGATCACGTCGCCTTGCCGCAGCACCGCGTGCTCGCCGTCGCGCAACGACACGCCCGATACCGACGTGCCGTTGCTGCTGTGATCGTGCAGTTCCCACAGCCCGCCGACCCAGCGGATATGGGCATGCACACGGGACACCGACCCGTCCCGGATGACCGTGTCGCAGCGTGCATCGTCGCGGCCGAATACGTGATACGCGCGGAGCAGGCATGCTTCCCCGGATGAATCGTTCTTGAGTATCGCCATGGCCGCCCCGTGTCGGATTCGCCCGGTTCGCTCGAGTGACGCATCGACGCTGCCGGGCAAGCGATTGATTCAATGATCGCGAACCGTGCCGAATGTCCGCGCCTCGTTACCTGTTTTCTGGTCAGCTTCCTTTCAAATCGTTGTCCAGGCGCCGCGCGTTATTTTCATCAAATTAAATTGTCGAGCGCGTTGTTGTTGTAAAACCATCCATCCCGATGAAAATCCTGCCAAATAAAATCACGCACCGCAACCGGAATACCCAGCCAGCGATCTTATATTGCAATGCTTTACATTTTCGAAGAAATTCCAGCTCGAAAATAAAAGGGTCGAAATTCTTCATATCCGCGCAAACCTCCGCCAGATATACGCCAAAGCAACAAGACGATATTGAATGACGGTGCAAATTTAATGACCTTTGCCGCCGCGGAAATTTTGTTTGATCGGCCGAAAATAAAATCTGACAGTTTCAATAAATTAAACAATGTTCATTGATGTTTTTATAATCGCCATTGCTTAATTTATTCGATAAATCGTGCTGCACCACGGCGAATGTTTCGCAACGCTGTCGACCAGCGAATTCGCTTCGGCATCCGCGCGTGCCGATCATTTGATCGAACGACCACGGCACCGGATCCGGCATCATCCGTCCGGTCGTTGGGATCGACCCGCCAGCGGCATCATCGGAATGCACCGACAGAACGCCTCGCGCGCGCAGTCCGGCACTGTTAGGGGGCCTCTGCGGACCATGCAAATCAATGATTTGGCCATCTTTTCTGCGAGTTTTCCCGCGACCATGTGGCAGAAAAGATGACCCCTCCCTACAAAATTCGCAGAAAAGTTGATCCCCGATCGAACCCCTGCCTAGAAGTTTTTAAAATCAAAGACTTGCGCGCACGGTGCCTCCCCCCACAAAAGGTGGTGCTCATGAATCGAGACGGTCCGACCTACCCCGCATACGAGTTGCCGAAGCCCTGGTTGCTTGAGGTTCAAGGCCCGATGGCAGGCTCGCGTGTGCTGTAAATGTGTGCATAGTATGCAAATAGCGAACGGCTAACGACCGCTTCCGTGATCAGATGGACACCTCGATACGAAGGCCACGACGAGTGTTCGCGCTTTGTCGAATCGATATGCAGAGCTTTGTTGGGTGATCTCGCTCAAGCATGTTCAGCACCTGAACTGAAAGTCGAGCGGCGGCAATAGTAGTGCGGCACGAAGAGATACAGCCCGAAGAGGTGCGTGCTCCCCTCGACGGGCACCTGAACATCGCTCAGCGTGTCGAGATCACGCCAAAGCTCACTGCAGAGACGGCATATGTCGGCAGACGCCGTGTGAGGAATCGTGAAGTGTCGTTGCGAAAGCAACCGGGCGTCGTGCAGACTTGAAAGTTCGTCGTCTGAGAGCCGCAAGCACGCTGAGAGCCGATCGACGACTGCCTGCGAGGGAGGGTCCTTCGTACCGAGCTCAATGGCCGAAACGTAGCTTTGCTCAAGCGCCATGGCAACTGCCAGATCCTTCTGACGGATGCCGTAGCGAAGTCTGAGTGCGCCCCTCAGGCTACGCGCGAATTCTCAGAACCGAGCAACAATAGGCCACCTGCATAGGGCCCGCATGACTATCAATCCGGTGCAAATTCTAAAATTGGCAATAATAAAACACAAATACCTGAAGATCGCCATCAATAGGAAATAATGAATGAAAGATCGTGCCTGTCGAAAACGACTTTGTTAGGATCATAAGATCGGGGTAGCGTGTCCGATGAGAGAGGACCGAAATATGGGAGGAGGCTGCCTCCCGGTCCGAGAAAAGAATCAACAACGACAGGACGTCATCGCCTATGTCGCCGCCTTCCCTTCAAGAGATCGCGAAGGAATTCTTCGCTCTGCAAAACAATCGGCTGTTCACGATCGACACGCCGCTGTCCGGTCGCTCGGCGCTCGTGCTGACCGAGTTCGTCTGCGAAGAGGCGTTGGGCGAACTGTTTGAAATGAAGTTCATGCTCGCGTCCCAGGACCCGAACATCGAGCTCAAGCAACTGATCGGCAAGCCGGTGACGGTCACCCTGCAGCTGACCGACGCGCTTGCCAGCACGGACGTGCGCTATTTCCACGGCTACGTCACCGATTTTATACATACCGGCACCGATGGTGGCCTGGCGACCTACGAGGCTATCGCCCGCCCGTGGCTGGCCTTTATGGATCGCCGTCAGGATATCCGGATTTTTCAGGAGCAGAAAGTCGACGAGATTCTCAACGACGTGATGCATCGATACCGGAGATTCGGCGACGTTGTGTTTCGTCTATCCGCGCCAACGGTCAATCGCAGCTACTGCACGCAGTACAAGGAGACCGATCTCTCTTTTGCGCTGCGCCTGATGCAGGAGGAGGGGCTGTTCTTCTATTTCGAGCACAAGAAGGACAGCCATACATTAGTCGTCACAGACTCGTCGATCAACGTCGGCCCGATTGCCGGGCACAGTCCGGTGCTCCGCTATTCGACCGACGAGATCCTGGAAAGCAACCAGGTCGTCACATCCTTCGTATCGCGTCGCAGATTCTCGTCGGGCAGCGTTGCGCTCAAGACAGGGGACTACAAGGCTCCGAGCGCGCGACGGTATGTCGAGCGCGACACGGCCGTCGATCAGGGCGAGGTCGACAACTATGAGATCTACGACTATCTCGGCGCCCATGGTTTTCCCGATTCCGATCGGGGCGAACAACTCGCTCGATTCCGGACCGAGGCACTGGCTGCCCACAGCAAGATCTTCGTCGGCAAGAGTCACTATCGCAGGCTTGAGCTCGAGCGGTACTTCCAACTCGATACGCACTACGATCATGACCAGGCGCAGCCCGAGGATCGGCAATTTCTGTTGACGTCGATCCGGCACCACGGAACGAACAACTACCAGGCAAAACCGGGGTCGCAAACCACGGCAGTGTCGGGCAGCGCGATCTATTCGGCCGAATTCCGCTGCATCCGCAAGAAGATCCCGTATCGGCCGCTGCTGACGAGTCCTCGGCCGATGATCCATGGCGTGCAGACAGCTGTCGTGGTCGGACCGAAGGGCGAGGAAATTTATACCGACACGCTCGGTCGCGTGAAGATCCAGTTGCCATGGGATCGGCTCGGCAAGCAGGATCAGGGGAGCTCGTGTTGGGTGCGCGTCGCGCAACCCTGGGCCAGCAGCGGATTCGGGATGATCCAGCTCCCTCGCATTGGCGACGAGGTCGTCGTGACCTTCGCCGACGGCAATCCTGATCGTCCGCTAATTATTGCATCCGTCTACAACGCGGCAAACATGCCGCCGTGGGGGCTGCCGAACAATGCGACCCAGAGCGGCATCCTGACACGCTCGACGACGGGCGGCGACAATGGTACGGCGAACGCGTTGCGTTTCGAAGACCGAAAAGGGCAGGAAGAAGTCTGGCTGCATGCAGAGAAAGATCAGCGCATCGAGGTCGAGAACGACGAATCGCACTCGGTCGGCAACGACCGCGAAAAATCGGTTGGGAACGACGAGAAGGCCAGCATTGGCCAGAACTGGACCTTGTCAACCGGCGGCGTCAAGTTTGAGACAGTCGGCCTGGCCTCGGTGCAATCGGTCGGACTTGGCAAAATGCTCAACGTCGGTCTGGCCTACAACGTGAATGTCGGCGGCCTGTATCTACGCAACGTCGTACTGCAGATGGCCAGCACGGTCGGCATGGATCGCGTCGATCGCGTGGTTCAGGACTGGACCGCGCATGTCGGGCATACCTATGAGGTGACGGTACGAGGCAAGGCCGTCGGCGACGCGGTCAAGAAAGACCAGGAGACGCCACTCGACATTTCTCCCGGCTTCAGCCCGCAAATCCCCGATCCGGTTCAGAGCGCGAACAGCAACCAGATCCGGATCACCGATTCGGGCCAGGCAAGCCTCTCGGGCGCGAAGACAGCGCAGCTAATCGGTCCGGGCGGCACGATTACGATCGACGCGGCAGGTATTCACCTGAAGGGTACGGGGATCTACCTCGAGGGGCCGGTCACGCAAAGCGGCGGCAGTGCCAAAGGTCTTGCGCCCGTCACGGAGGCCGATTGTGCGGAGTGCGCGAAGAAGACCACCAGCGCGCATCCGGTGGACGTTGCAACAGGCCAGAAGTTGCTCACGCACGACGATTTCACATTGCCGGGACGGATGCCGATCCGTTGGAATCGACGTTATCGCAGTGCCGATCAGCGAACCGGCGGTTTCGGCGTCGCATGGAAACTGCAGTACGCGACCGAAGTACGTCACGTGACGATCGCCGGTACACCGAAGCTTGTTTATATCGACTTCGACGGCCGACAGCTGCAATTTCCGGTGCTCGATCCGGGTCAGGAACACTTTCATCCGATCGAGAAATACACGCTTCAGCGGCTTGACGATATCGACCGGCTCGCGAGGTACGCGGTACGCTTTCCGAATGGCATCGTCGAGACGTATAGCCCGCATCCGAGCGAATCCGATCGTTGGCTGTTGGAGCGCTACGAGACCCGCGACAAGCAGTTGCTGTCGTTTAGGTATACGCGGAGCGGCAACCTGCATCAGATCCAGAACAACTGCCATACGGTATCGTGCCGGCACGACGATGAAGGCCGCATCACCGAAGTCCATCTGCTCGACGAGCACGGCACTTCGACGCAGAAACTTGCCGCGTATCGATACGATGATCACGGCGATCTCGTTCAGGCGATCGACAGCGGCAATTTGACCTGGACCTACGCGTATCACACGCACCTGCTCACGCGCTACGAGACGCCGGCCGGCGCAACATTCGTCGCCGAGTGGGACGGCGAGACGCCACAGGCGCGCTGCATCAGAACCTACGCGTACACACTCGACGCCAACGGCCAGCCAGTCGTGACGCGCGAAGCACGCTTCTCTTATCAACCGGCCGCCCGGATGACCCAGGTGACGGATGCGCTCGGGAACTCGACGACGTACCGCTATAACGGCCTATGGGCGGTCGACCAGGTCGTTCATTCGGACGGTAGCGCGGACCAGACCGAGTTCGACGAGACGGGTAATGTCGCGGCGCGCGTCGACGCACTCGGCCGCAAGACGCAATCGGTCAGCGACACAAACGGGAATCCGATCGCGATCCGTGACGCCGCGGGCCAGCTGACGCGCATTGAATACAACGACCAGAACCTGCCGACGCGAATTACCGATCCCGCCGGGCATATCTGGCAACGCGAGTACGACACCGACGGCCATCTGGTCAAGGAGATCGACCCGCTCGGCAACACATCTGGTACCACGTTTGAGAATGGCCTGGCTGTCGCGCACACCGACGCGCTCGGTAACGTGACGAAAACACAATTCAACGACGCCGGTCAGTTGATCGCACGCACCGACTGCTCGGGCTTCACGACGCAGTACGGTTACGATGAGCGCGGGCGGCAAACCCACCAGACGAACGCACTGGGGCAGACGAGCAGATTTTACGGTAATGCTGCCGGACTGCCGACAGCGATCGCGCCTGCCGGGCTCGGCACCTGGACAACGACGTACGATCGGGCAGGACAGGCGATCGCCCATACCGATCCGCTCGGGCGCACGACGCAGGTGACACGAGACGCCTACGGCCAGATCGTCCGGATAGAAGCGCCGGACGGCAGCACCACCGGTTACGGTTATGACGCGCTCGGGCGGCTCGTGGCGCTGACCAATGCAAAGGGCGAGCACTGCACGTTCGAGTATGACGCGCACGGTCGCATGATTGCGCAAACGGGATTCGATGGGCGACGCCAGCAAGTCGAATACAACGCCGCTGGCGAACAGATCGCGCAAATCGATCACGGCAATGATGGCCAATTGCGCACGACACTGCTGTACGACAGTCTGGGACGACCGATCGAGCGACGACTCGGGGATAGCACACACACCACATTCGGCTACGACGCTCGTGGTCTGCTGACGCAGATCCGCCACGAACCGAAAGACAGCGAACCATCGCAGATCACGTACGAATACGATGCTGCCGGCCGGCGGACGGCCGAGGTTCAATCGCACCACGGGCGAGTTTGGCGGCTCCAGCACACGTTCGATGCAGCCGGCAACCGCAGCGGGATGCAGTTGCCTGGCGTCGGCACGCTGACTTGGCAACGTTACGGCAGTGGTCATATCCACGGGCTACTGCTCGACGGCGAACCGCTGGCGAGTTTCGAGCGCGACGCG
This sequence comes from Burkholderia cepacia complex sp. TUM26381, assembly GCF_057439935.1. Lineage (NCBI taxonomy): Bacteria > Pseudomonadati > Pseudomonadota > Betaproteobacteria > Burkholderiales > Burkholderiaceae > Burkholderia > Burkholderia cepacia complex sp. TUM26381. Next base: position 3,394,294 of record NZ_CM172007.1, read on the forward strand.
TTGCATCGGACGATTCATGCGGCTCAAGGCCCTATCGCGCAGTTGTTCGCGTACAACGACGCAGGGCTCCTTCAAACGCAGCGCTTGCAGGATCTCGATGAGCGGGGGCAGCCACGTGCGGAACCGCGTCCGTGGCGCGCGTGGGATTACGATGCGGCCGGACAGATCACGCGACTCGCTGACACGTGGCGAGGCGAGCGTCACTTCCAATACGATCCGCTCGCGCGGTTGGCCAGTGTGAACCGGCTGGGAGGCGAAGCTGTCCCGCACCCGTCAGGGGAAACGTATCGGTATGACCCAGCCGGCAACCTGCTTTCGCGGCTGGACCACGGATCGGAACCCGACAGCGTAGCCATGTCGACGTCCGATACGGCCACCGTTCCGGAAGCGCCTGGCGATCGGCTAAAGCGATTCATCGCGATCGCCGGGCCGACGCGCTCCCAACTCGATTTCAGCTACGACGGGCACGGCAACCGTACCGGTCGCGTCGCGCGTGCGTTGCAGGAGGTGCCCGAGCCGGATCACAATCCGGGGCTGCTCGACAGGTTGCTGGCCCGTAGAGATGCCGTCACACCCGTGACAACACCTGAACCCGTGGAAACGCGCTACCGCTACGACAGCGGGCATCAACTCGCCAGTATCGAACAGGCCGACGGCAGCCGCACCGAATACCAATACGACGCGCTCGGCCGACGGATCGCAAAGGTTCACACGCCCGCCGGCGCAGCGCCGTCTACGACGTTGTTCGTCTGGGACGGCGACTGGCTGCTGCAGGAGGTCCATGCGGGGCAGACACCGCGCAACGACAAGTCCGTGACCTATGTTGCCCATCCGGACCATGCCGGGCCTGTGGCTCGGCTCGAGCGTGGCAAACGGTACTTCTACGTTACCGATCACCTTGGCGCGCCGCAGGAACTCTACGACGAGACGCGTCGGGTCGTGTGGGCGGCGGACTTCGACGGCTACGGGCAGACGAAATCGATGATCGCCGACGAGATCGACAATCCGATCCGGTTTCCGGGGCAATTCAGGGATAGAGAGTCCGGGCTGTACTACAACCGGCATCGATACTACGATCCAGCTATAGGTCGATACATCAATCAGGACCCGATCGGACTGCGTGGCGGGCCAAATTTTTACGCCTATGCGGATGGCATTCCGACACGGAAGATTGATCCTAGTGGTCTCGGCACAATAGCGATCGGTGCCGGTATCGGAAGTGTCGTTCCCGGGCCCGGGACACTGATCGGCGCGGGAATTGGCGCGCTGGTCATGATCGGAGCGGGCATCTGGTACATGACGAGGTCCACGGACGGTACGCAAGAAAAGGTCAAGGAAAAAGATGATTGCCCGAACAAATGCAACCCATGCAAAACCGTGTCAGGGAAAATCATCGCCGTTGGCACGTTTGGGTACAGACCGCTTGACGTGATACCCGACAATGAAATGCAACATGGTGTGTACGGGTCGCATCACAATATGTTCCAGGCCAATCAAATGCCATATCCGAAGTGCGACTGCTTCTGGGCGAAGCAAAAATATGTGCTTAAGCCGGAGCAATTGACATCAAGCATGGTGCCGGTTGAACCATTTCTCAACCCACCTTGATAGGGAAGAGGCGCATCGTGAAATACGTTTCATCTGGGCTAGATATCCACATTGGCGATCATGTTATCGTCGAGGGGGACGTTGTTGGCCTTGTCGTGTGTGATTTCGACAAGCGCCAATGTGTAGATGGGTATGACGACTGGCTTACCGACCAAGAGCTGGTCGGAGGCGGAAAATTGTCAGAAGGTATTCTTGTGGAAACAAAGGCGCTTGGATTTCTTTACTACTCTAGCGACGATGATGACATAGTGAAGGATCCGAAATTTACCGATGCGAAATGATATTTTCGAAATATCACGACGACAGTCGAGTAATAATTGAGAAAGAATGACGTATTGAGTTGGCAAAATGCAACCCATCATTCGCAAGGGTGACATGACCGATCACGGCGGTGTCGTGCTCGATGGCTTCGGAGGCATGGATCTCAGTGGTCGGCCAGCGGCTGGCGTTGGCCATATGGTCAGTTGCCCGAAATGTAAAGGTATATTCCCGATCATTCAGGGATCGAGCCAGTATTCGATTGAAGGTCGCGCTGTCGCCTTGCATGGCATGAAAACCGCCTGCGGCGCATCATTAATCGCCAGTCAGCAGCAGTTTCTTGCGGATCAGTAGAACACGCTCCCAGACCAGGTTTCCCCAACTGCCAGACAGTCACCCCTGGATCGATTGCGCGTTAATCGCCTCGCAATCCTTCACCAAGGCATCCAACGCACGACGCCCCACCGAGTTTGCTCACCTTCGCCCGCGCCTTCCTCCAGGGTCGCGAGCGTGGCATGGCAAACCAGAGGTCCGACTGGCACACCGATTTCCCGAGCGATGCAGGCCTGCAGTCGCGCAAGACCCTTGAAATTCCCCAGCGCCCTCTGGACGAAGTATTGATAGCGATAGAGTGCAGTCAGGTAAAGCTCGTGCTCAGGACCCAGCTTGAGGCTGACGTGACTAAGGCACTGACCGCCACGTGGATTGTCATAGTCTTGCTCGACGTCATAGAACTTCAGTTCCAAAGGCTCCAGAGCCATGTCCAGCTCATAGATTGCGCGCTGAGGACCGTTCTTGGCTCGCCTGGCTGCATCCAAAGATTCCTTAAGCTTCTTCATGGCGAGTTCTAGCGGATTCATGGTCGAGCCGTCCGAGCAGACTCGCTGCGTCAATCTCAGTGCGTAGGTACCCCAGCCCTCGCGCTGCAACAGCACGTATTCGGCGATAGCCGTAGCGGCACTTCTGCGCCGCGATGGCCATCATTCGACAGGTAAGCGATTCGTCGTCAACGCGGCGCCGTGATTCGTAGTGGAACAGCGAACGCGAAATCCCCACCAGCCCGCAGGCACCGTACTTAACGGGAGACAGATCGACCAGGCAAAAAACACCAGGATCATCGACAAAAACTATTGAGTTTCATTTTCTATATATCAGATCAAATACTGCAAAAAAGCCACCTTTTTTGCCAACCTACAACAGCCACACACCCCATCCCACCCCAATAATTCCCCTTGACGCCCTATCTTTCGAAATATATCTTTAGATATGTTTTACGACACATAGGACAGGATCATGCGACACAACCACTTCCGCGGCCATGCCCGATGCGACGGTCATGGTGCGCAGGCCCGCCCTGACTGGTTCGCCGGTCTCTGGTACGCGATCGGCCGCCACCGCCGCGGCCACGATCCATTCGGTGGCGGCCCGTTCGGTGGCCGTGGCGGGCGCGGCGGCTTTGGCGATTTCGGCGACGACGGCATGCCGCGCGGCCGCCAGTTCAGCTCCGACGATCTCCAGCTGCTGCTCCTCGCACTGGTCGCCGAGCAGCCGAGCCACGGCTACGAGCTGATCAAGGCGCTCGACACGCGCTCGAATGGTTTCTACAGCCCGAGCCCCGGCATGGTGTATCCGGCGCTCACGTATCTCGAAGAAGTCGGCTTCGTCGCGTCGCAGGCGGAAGGCAACCGCAAGCGCTATGCGCTGACCGACGCCGGTCGCACGCATCTCGACGCACAGCGCGAACGCGTCGACACGCTGTTCGCGCGCCTCACGCACCTCGCCCGCAAGATGGAATTCATGCGCCGCGCGTTCGCCGGGGAATCGGCGGGCACCGAAGCGCAGGACGAATCGCAGGCCGGCTGGCTGCCGGAGTTCGTCGAGGCGCGCCTCGCGCTCAAGCGGGCGCTGCTGCACAAGAGCGCCGCCGATGCCGACGAACAGCGCCGCATCGCGGCCATCATGCGCCGCGCGACGGCCGAAATCGAAGGCGGCTCCGGCGCGTGATCCGCGCCGCCCCGTCAAAACCCAAGGAGAACGGATTGATGCAGAACACATCCGAGCGCACCGTCACCCGCGTGCGCCACACCCTCAAGTTCCGCCTGTTGCAGGTCCTGCGCGTGCATGCCGTGACGCCGCATCTGCTGCGCGTCACGCTCGGCGGCCCCGATCTCGCGGATTTCGAATCCGCGTCGTTCGACGATCACGTGAAGGTATTTTTCCCGCCGCCCGGCGCCGAACGGCCCGCACTGCCGACGCTCGGCGAGAACGGCCCCGAGTTTCCGGAAGGCGAACCGAAGCCGGTCGCGCGCGACTTCACGCCGCGCCGCTTCGACCGCGCTGCTTGCGAACTCGATCTGGAATTCGTGCTGAACCATCCGGGCCCGGCGTCGCAGTGGGCCACGCAGGCCCGCGTCGGCCAATGGCTCGGCATCGGCGGCCCGCGCGGTTCGTTCGTTGTCCCGACCGGCTTCGACTGGCATCTGCTGATCGGCGACGATACGGCGCTGCCGGCCGTCGCGCGGCGTCTCGAGGAATTGCCGGAAGGTGCGCGAGCGGCCGTCGTGCTGGAAGTCGCCGATCGCTCCGCGCAGATCGCATTCGACACGCGCGCCGACGTGCATGAAATCTGGCGCTTTCGCGCGGAAGCCGACGCGGCGAATGGCGACGTGCTGCTGAATGCCGTTCGCGACCTGCCGCTGCCGCCGTCCGGCGACGGCTACGTGTGGGCGGCCGGCGAAGCGCTGTCGATGCGCGCGGTACGCCAGCACCTGACCGGCGAGCGCGGCATCGACAAGTCGCGCATCCGCGCGGCGGCCTACTGGAAACGCGGCGCGGCGGCCGTGCACGAAACGCTGGAAGACTGACGTCTACGGGTCGCTGGCGCCGAACAGACGGCATGCGCACACGCTGAAACAATCGTGGCGCCGGCGCACCAGCGGGCTTGGCACCGGTATCGCGGCTGGTATATATGTATGTCTGCGACGCCGCTGTCAGGCGACAGCCGCCGCAGCCCGCCCAGGAGCGCCCGGTCATGACAAAAGCAAGCCACGCTTCGCCTTTCCTTCGCAACCTGAAGATCGCCGGTTATTGCGGCCTTGCCGCGGTGGTCCTCGCGCTGTTTGTCGCGATGTGCGCGATCCTGAAGGAAAGCGCCCTCGACCGCGATGCCGCTCAGCACCCGGCCGATACACCCGAACTGCACGATGCGGGCGGTGGCCCGTCCGCATCGGCCGATGCGTCGGCCAAGACACCCGGCTGACGGCGTCCTGCCCAACGACCTCCCGCTGTTTACGGCGCGTGCCGGCGCCCCATCACGACGGCATGCACCGAATCGCCGATCCGTTCGAGCGGCGCGGTCACGCGTTGCCCGTACAGATGCGCGGCCAGCGCGCCGGCCGTGCCGACCAGCACGCCGCCCGCCATGTCGAACGGCCAGTGCACACCCGCGTAGACGCGCCCCCATGCGATGACCACGGCCAGCGCAGCCATCACGAACCCGGTGACACGCGTCGTGCTACCGAGCATCAGGCCGACCGCCATGCTCCACGCAAACGTCATGTGATCGCTCGGAAACGAGCTGTCCGGTGCATGCGGAATCAGCTGCGTACCGACGCCGGCCATGAACGGGCGCGGCGAAAACCAGAAATGTCCGAGTACCTGCGCGAGCGCGAGTGCCACGCAGACGCCGACGCCGGCTTCGATCGCCTGGCGCCGCGCCGGGCGCGCGCCGAAGATCCAGGTCAGCAGCAGCATCGCCGGCAGCGCATAGACGAGCCAGTCGGCGGCAAAGATGGCAAGGCGGGCGACGCCCGGCTGCGGTGCAACCCCGGCGTTGATGGCGGAAAAGAGGGTGAGATTGAGGTTCTGCATGAATCCGGTTGCGTGGGGCGTAAAAGGTCGACCGGTTGCCCGGCCGGATACGAACGATGCTAGGGCGTGCCCGCTTAAGCGATGCTTAATGGGGCGGCCGCACGGGGCGAGGCCCGCCGCGGCGAACGCACTTAGAGCCTGCACTGCAAGACAAGTTCACACAATTGTCATATTCCCGCGCGACCGTCTCCTGTAAAGGCTCACCCCGCCTCCCGTAAAGGCTCACCTTTTTCACATCATGGCGTCATCGATGCATGCGACCATCGAGCCGCCGGGCGCCATTCAGGCCGTTTGCATCGTTCATCTCAATATTTACGCCGCAAATTATTCGAAATCGGCAACAATTAATTCCAAATGCGGCATCGCACAACGGCAACGCACAGGCATACGATTACGACCACTCATCCACGAAGCGATCAACAACAAGGAGTCCGCATGAAACCCAGCGATGTCCGATCGAAAGCGTTTGCGATGCCGTTGACCAGCCCTGCCTTCCCGATGGGCCCGTACCGTTTCGTCGATCGTGAGTTTCTGATCATCACGTACCGCACCGATCCGGACCGTCTCCGTGAAATTGTCCCCGAGCCGCTGCAGGTCACCGAGCCGCTCGTGCATTACGAATTCATTCGCATGGCCGATTCGACCGGCTTCGGCGACTACACCGAAAGCGGCCAGGTGATCCCCGTCGAGTACAACGGCCAGCCGGGCGGCTATACGCTCGCGATGTATCTCGACGATCACCCGCCGATCGCCGGCGGCCGCGAGCTGTGGGGCTTCCCGAAGAAGCTCGCGTCGCCCACGCTGCACGTGAACACCGATCACCTCCTCGGCACGCTCGACTACGGCAAGGTGCGCGTCGCCACCGGCACGATGGGTTACAAGCACAAGGAACTCGACATCGACGAGCAGACGAAACGGCTCGCCGGCCCCAATTTCCTGCTGAAGATCATCCCGCACGTCGACGGCACCGCGCGCGTCTGCGAACTGGTGCGCTATTACATGCAGGACATCAAGATGAAGGGTGCATGGACGGGCCCCGCATCGCTCGAGCTGGCGCCGCACGCGCTCGCACCGGTGGCCGACCTGCCCGTGCTCGAAATCGTCGAAGCCCGGCACCTGGTCGCAGATTTGACGCTGGGCCTCGGCGAAGTCGTCTACGATTACCTGGCTCAGTAACACGTCCGCAGTCCTTTCTCCCTGTCAATCCTTTCACCACGGGAATTCGAACATGAGCAACCTGAATGGCAAGACCGCAGTCGTCACGGGCGCCGCGAGCGGCATCGGCAAGGAAATCGCACTCGAGCTCGCCAAGGCAGGCGCGGCCGTCGCGATCGCCGACCTGAACCAGGACGGCGCGAACGCGGTCGCCGACGAGATCAACAAGGCAGGCGGCAAGGCGATCGGCGTCGCGATGGACGTGACGAACGAGGAAGCCGTGAACAGCGGCATCGACAAGGTTGCCGAAACGTTCGGCTCGGTCGACATCCTCGTGTCGAACGCGGGCATCCAGATCGTCAACCCGATCGAGAACTATGCGTTCTCCGACTGGAAGAAGATGCAGGCGATCCACGTCGACGGCGCGTTCCTGACGACGAAGGCCGCGCTCAAGCACATGTACAAGGACGATCGCGGCGGCGTCGTGATCTACATGGGTTCGGTGCACTCGCACGAAGCGTCGCCGCTGAAATCGGCATACGTGACGGCCAAGCACGGCCTGCTCGGTCTGGCACGGGTGCTGGCGAAGGAAGGCGCGAAGCACAACGTGCGCTCGCACGTCGTGTGTCCGGGCTTCGTGCGCACGCCGCTGGTCGACAAGCAGATTCCGGAGCAGGCGAAGGAGCTCGGCATCAGCGAAGAGGAAGTGGTGAAGAAGGTGATGCTCGGCAACACGGTCGACGGGGTGTTCACGACGGTGCAGGACGTCGCGCAGACGGTGCTGTTCCTGTCGGCGTTCCCGAGCGCCGCGCTCACGGGGCAGTCGTTCATCGTCAGCCACGGCTGGTTCATGCAGTGAAGCCGCGCGCCCCCACCGAAAAGCAGGCCGTCGATGCGGCGGACCTGCATCACGAAGCCGGCGCACCGGCCCCCGCACGGTCGCTGCCATACGAAACCATCGCGCTCGTCCTGCAGGGCGGCGGCGCGCTCGGCGCCTATCAGGCCGGCGTGTTCGAAGGGCTGCACGAGGCCGGCATTCCGCTCGACTGGATCGCGGGCATCTCGATCGGCGCGCTCAACACCGCGCTGATCGCGGGCAACGCGCCCGAGCATCGCGTCGAGCGCCTGCGCGAATTCTGGGAAACGATCTGCCAGCCGGCGTTCTTTCCGACGATTCCGGCCGCGTTCGAATTCGCGCTGTTCAACAGCATCGACCAGATCCGCACGTTCTTCACCGCGTCGCAGGCGGCCAGCGCAATGATGCAGGGCCAGCAAGGCTTCTTCGTGCCGCGCTTCCCGCCGCCGCTGCCGGGCGTGTCCGACCATCCCGAGAAAATCAGCTGGTACGACACGTCGGCGCTGCGCACGACGCTGCTGAAGCTGTGCGATTTCGACCGGATCAATTCGGGCGAGACGCGCGTGTCGGTCGGCGCGGTCAACGTCGGCACCGGCAACTTCGTGTACTTCGACAACTCGCGCATCCGTCTCGCGCCCGAGCATTTCATGGCGTCCGGTGCGCTGCCGCCCGCGTTCCCGCCCGTCGAGATCGACGGCGAGTATTACTGGGACGGCGGCGTCGTGTCGAACACCCCGCTGATGGAAGTGCTCCGCGCCCGGCCGCGCCGCGACACGCTCGCGTTCCAGGTCGATCTGTGGAGCGCACGCGGGCCGCTGCCGCGCACGATGGCCGACGTCGCCGAACGCACGAAGGACGTGCAGTATTCGAGCCGCACGCGTTTCGTCACCGACACGCTGCAGCGCGAACAGCGCTACCGCAACGTGCTGCGCCACGTGCTCGAACAGGTGCCGGAAGCGCAACGCAAGAACGACCCGTGGTGCGTCGAAGCCGACGCGATGTCGAGCGGGAAGAAGTACAACATCCAGCACCTGATCTACCAGCAGAAGGCGTACGAGCATCATTACAAGGACTATCAGTTCGGTCTGTCGACGATGCGTGACCACTGGTCCGCGGGTCTCGACGACATCCGCAAGACGCTCGCAGTGAAGGACGGCCTCGCGCTGCCCAACAACGACGCGGGCTTCGTCACGCACGACATTCACCGCCGCCGGTAATGCCGTGTGCAACGGGCCGGCGCGCGTCGTGCGCCGGCCCGTCCTCATTTCAGATTCGACAATGCCGATTTTCATTGCGCTGTTCGCGCTCATCGCCGCCGGATGGGGCGCGGTTCACCTGTTTCACGTCGTCGCCGCGCAGTTCGGCCAGCCGGTCGCGATCGCGGCCGCCGTGCTCGCCGCTGCGATCCTGATCGCGCTGATCGCGGGGTGGATCAAACGCCGCCGCGACATCGCACCGAATACGAAGGAAGAAGGCTGGACGCACATCGTGCATCGCGCGTGGGGCGAGTTGCGCGTGTCCGCGACGCAAGGGCTGCTGTGGCTGTCGCATGACGGCGCGGACGGCCGCTATACGCTGTCGCAGCTCGACGGCTGCCAGGCCGCGCCGATCGGCGGCCGCTGGCATCTCGTCGTGCGCGTGCGCGACGCCGCGCGCAGCGAATGGAAGCTGCCGATGACGGACAAGCGCGACGCACAGCGCTGGGCGCGCGTGCTCACGCTTGCGAAGGACAACCGGCTCTGAACGCGCGTTCGCCCGCTCGTGCCACCGCGCGACGATCCGCTATCGCCCGCCGAGCGCCCACAGCGCATCGAGCACGTGCTGCGTCGCCCGCTCGACGGGACCGGCACGATGCGCAATCCCCAGCTCGCGCCACAACGCCGGGCGTAGCGGCCGCATGACGATCCGCGCATCCGACAGCGGCGCGCCGGCCTCGTGCGGCAAAAGCGTCGCGCCGTACCCGGCGGCGACCAGGCTCTTGATCGCATCGTTGTAGTTGAGTTCGATCCGCGGCTCGGGCCGGTGGCCGCCGAGCGCGAACCACTCCGTCGTGAGCCGTGACAGACGCGTCGTCGCATCGTTGAGAATCAATGGGCGCGCGGCCAGATACGCCGGCGTCACCCGGGCCGGAAGCGGCCAGTCCGCCGGCAGAAAAGCCATCACCGGATCGCGCCGCCACGGGCGGATCGATAACCCCGCGACCGGCGCCTGCGGCAGCGCAACCAGCCCGACATCGAGTGTGCCTTGCGCAATGCGCGCCAGCGTATCCTGCGACGTGAGCACCGCGATCTGCACATCGATATCCGGATGCTGCGCACGCAACCCGGCCACCGCCTGCGGCAACAAGTGCGCAATCGCCCCGGTCGATGCGCCCAGGCGCACCCGTCCGGTCAATCCCTGCACCTGTCGCTGCACATCGTCCAGCGTCGATTCGACCTCGGCCAGCAGACGCCGCGCCCGCTCCACCAGCACTTCGCCGATCGTCGAAGGCCGCACGTTGCCACGCGTGCGGGTCAGCAGCGGCGCACCGACGCGGCTTTCCAGCTCGGCAACGTGAAGACTGACGGTTGGCGGTGCGAGATGAAGCCATTGCGCCGCCGCGACAAAGGATCCCTGGTCCGCGATCGCGACCAGCGTACGCAGGCGGTCCAGACTGATCTCGCGCATCGAACACCTCTCGTTCAGAAAAGCTGAATCAAACGGTCAGCAAATTCAACTTTTCCTATTCTAGGCGTTCGGCGGACCATACGGCTTCCCCCGACGACCGAACGCGAGGAACACGACCATCATGAGCTTCCCCACTGTCTTCATCGACGGCGACCAGGGCACGACCGGACTGCAGATTCTGGAGCGTCTGCGCGACCGCGCCGACTTGCAGTTGCTCACGCTTCCGGCTGCCGAACGCAAGGACCCCGTGCGGCGCGCCGACGCGCTCAACGCATGCGATATCGCGATCCTGTGCCTGCCCGATGCGGCCGCGCGCGAAGCGGTCGGCTTCATCCGGAACCCCGCGGTACGCGTGATCGATGCAAGTTCGGCCCATCGCACGCAGCCCGAATGGGTCTACGGCTTTCCCGAGATCGCCGACGGACACGCGCAGCACATTGCGCACGCGAAGCGCGTCACCAATCCGGGCTGCTACCCGACGGGCGCGATCGGCCTGCTTCGCCCGCTGTTGCAGTCCGGCCTGCTGCCGCGCGACTACCCGGCGAGCATCCACGCGGTCTCCGGTTACTCGGGAGGCGGAAGGGCCGCCGTCGAAGCATTCGAATCCGGCGACGCCGCCGCACGCATGCTGCCGCTGCAGGTGTACGGCCTGGCTCTGGAGCACAAGCATGTCCCCGAGATCCGGCTGCATGCCGGGCTCGCACACCGCCCGTTCTTCGTGCCGGCCTACGGTGCCTATCGGCAAGGCATCGTGCTCACCGTACCGATCGAGCTGCGCCTGCTTCCGGCCGGCGTGACCGGTGAGCAACTGCATGCGTGTCTCGCGCACCACTACGCCGCCGCGCGTCACGTCGACGTCACGCCGCTTGCTGACACGCACGCGATCACGCATCTCGATCCGCAAGCGCTGAACGGCACCAATGACCTGCGGCTCGGCGTGTTCGTCAATGAAGATCGCGGGCAGGTGTTGCTGTCCGCCGTGTTCGACAATCTCGGCAAGGGGGCATCCGGCGCGGCCGTGCAGAATCTCGACTTGATGCTCGATACGTCGAGCGCGGCGTGAGTCTCGCGCAGGCACCGTCAAAGGTCTGCCCGGCAGGCAGATCCACGTCGCGCCGGTGCCTGCGCACGCCCCCCGTAAAAGCTCACCTTTAGACGATTTCAGGCCGTATCGTCACCCGCTGCGGCATTCATCCCTGCCAGCGTCTCCGCCAGAAAATCCACACACACACGCACCTTCGCCGACGCCGCGACGCGTTCCGGATACACGGCCCAGATGTTCGCGGGCTGGATCGCGTCCGGCAGCACGCGACACAGTTCACCGCGCTCGATCAGCGGCGCGGCTTCCCAGATCGAGCGCAGCACGATCCCGCGGCCGGCCAGCGCCCATTGCACGGCCACCTCGCCGTGGTTCGTCGACAGCGCGCCGCCGACCTTCACCGTGACCGTTTCGCCGCGCACGTTCAACCGCCAGACGCCGAACGGATGGTCGCGCTCCTTGATTGCAAGACAGTCGTGCGACGCGAGATCCGCGAGCGAGCGCGGCATGCCGCGTCGTGCGAGATAGTCGGGCGACGCGCACAGCACGCGATGGTTCGCGGCGAGGCGGCGCGCGATCAGGTGATCGGCGATCTCGTCGCCGATGCGCACGTCGAGGTCGTAGCCTTCACCCGCGACGTCGACGAGCCGGTCGAACAGATCGAGCCGCACGTTCAGTTGCGGATAGCGCGCACTGAAGTCGAGCAGCGCCGGGGCGACCACGTGCCGGCCAAAGCCGAAGCTGCTCGAGATGCGCAGCGTGCCGCGCGGCACCGTGCGGGTGGTCGACACGTCCTCGACGAGATGATCGACGTCGTCGAGAATCTTCTCGGCGCGCGCGAACACGCGTTCGCCGGCTTCGGTGACGGTCACGCGGCGCGTCGAGCGATGCAGCAGCCGTGTGCCGAGCTGCGCCTCGAGCAACGCGATGCGTTTGCTGACGTAAGCGGGCGACACCGCGAGCTGCTCGGCGGCCGCGCTGAAGCTCGTCAGGCGGACGACCAGGCTGAACACGCGCAGGTCGTCGAGATTCGGCGATTTGTTCACGATTCGTGGAAAGTCGATTAACCTTTCCCGCGATTTTAATCCGGATGGAAATAAATAGAATGGCGTGACGGGCTGATGCCTCCCCGGCAGCCGGCCGACCAGACAAGGAGAGTTACATGACCGACAGGATCTACAGGATTGCCGTGATTCCCGGCGACGGCATCGGCCGCGAAGTGATGCCCGAGGGCCTGCGTGCGCTCGACGCCGTGACCGCGCGCTTCGGCATCCGCTTCGACTTCGTCGAGATCGACTGGGCGAGCTGCGACTACTACGCGCAGCACGGCAAGATGATGCCGGACGACTGGAAGGCGCAACTGTCGGGCATGGACGCGATCCTGTTCGGCGCGGTCGGCTGGCCCGCGACGGTGCCCGATCACATCTCGCTGTGGGGCTCGTTGCTGAAATTCCGCCGCGAATTCGACCAGTACATCAACCTGCGGCCCGCGCGCCTGTTCGACGGCGTGCCATCGCCGCTCGCGGGCCGCCGTGCGGGCGACATCGACTTCATGATCGTGCGCGAGAACACCGAGGGCGAATATTCGTCGGTCGGCGGCACGATGTTCGAAGGCACCGATCGGGAAGTCGTGATGCAGCAGTCGATCTTCACGCGGCATGGCACCGAGCGCGTGCTGAAATTCGCGTTCGAGCTGGCACAGCGGCGCGCGAAGCGCCTCACCGTCGCGACGAAGAGCAACGGCATCGCGATCAGCATGCCGTGGTGGGACGCACGCGCGGCCGAAATGGCCGAACGCTATCCCGAGATCGCCGTCGACAAGCAGCACATCGACATCCTGTGCGCGCGCTTCGTGTTGCAGCCGGATCGCTTCGACGTCGTCGTCGCGTCGAACCTGTTCGGCGACATCCTGTCGGATCTCGGGCCGGCCTGTACGGGCACGATCGGCATCGCGCCGTCGGCGAACCTGAACCCCGACCGCACGTTCCCGTCGCTGTTCGAACCCGTGCATGGGTCGGCACCCGACATCGCGGGGCAACACATCGCGAACCCGGTCGCGATGATCTGGTCGGCGGCGATGATGCTCGACTTCCTCGGCAACGGCGCGGGCCGCGAACGCGACGCGCATGACGCGATCGTCGCGGCGATCGAGGACGTGCTGCGCACCGGGCCGCATACGCGCGATCTCGGCGGCCAGGCGGGCACACAGGAAGTCGGTGAGGCGATCGCCGCGCGCATTGCGGGCTGAGAACCGGGGATCGCGCCCGGCGCTCGCGCCGGGCGGCACTTCATGAATCCGTCTGCGGTGAGCGACACGCGATGCGTTTGCGCACTCGTGCCAATGGATCCGGCGTGGATGCGGTGAAGTCGAGCGGTGAGCAGCATCGCACCGTAACGCGCACTGCTTGCACCGTCGCCCGTCGAAATCGATCCGATCGGTGAGTTGCACGTCACGCACGCCCACACCGATCGTCAATGCCTGACCGATGCAATCGGCGGGATGCATCACGCGGTGAAGCACACCGCTGCACGTCAACGTGCCCGCTTCACCCGCGCGATGTCGCGCCGAGCGGTTCGAAACACACAGTCCAACGCGACATTTCACTTCATCCCGAAAAATCTCACCTCAGCGTATCGGCTCCCGAATTTCCTCACCATTCAATCCGGGTGAGGCATTCGCCGCTGCGCTGCATCGACGCCAACCTCACAGCCCGAGATCGGACAGCCCCGGATGATCGTCCGGACGACGGCCGAGCGGCCAGTGATAGAGACGATCGGCCTCGCGAATCGGCAGATCATTGATGCTCGCATGACGATGCGCCATCAAACCGTTTTCGTCGAACTCCCAGTTCTCGTTGCCGTACGAGCGGAACCAGTTGCCCGCGTCGTCGTGCCATTCGTACGCGAAGCGCACCGCGATGCGATTGCCGTCGAACGCCCACAGTTCCTTGATCAGCCGGTAGTCGAGTTCGCGCGCCCACTTCCGCTGCAGCAGCGCGACGATCTCGTCGCGGCCCGTGACGAACTCCGCGCGATTGCGCCATCGGCTTTGCGGCGTATAGGCGAGCGACACGCGCTGCGGATCGCGCGTGTTCCACCCGTCCTCGGCGGCACGCACCTTCTGGCGCGCCGTTTCGAGCGTGAAGGGCGGAACGGGCGGACGGACTTCGGGGGATGCGGACATGGATTGCTCCTGTTCAGGGTTCTGGCCGCGCACGTACGCGGCCGGTTCGGATTCGCTGCGTCGGCTACCGCGATACGGTATCGAGCAGCAGTTCGGCTGTCGCGCGCGCATCGCGCGCGGCGCTTGCATCGCCACTGACGAGCGCCACGCCGATCGCGCCGTCGATCAGCACGAGCCATTGACGCGCGATGCGCGCAAGCCCGCGGCGCTCGATGCCCGTTTCGTCGGCATACGCGTCGACGCACTCGCGCACGAACGCCAGCAGGCGTGCCTTGTGCATGCGTGCGACGACGCGCACGGGATCGTCGGCATCGGGAATCTCGCCGGCCGCGTTCAGGAACGCACAGCCGTGAAAATCGGGCTGCCCGAACCAGTCGCGCAGTACGTCGAACATGCCGAGCAGCTGCGCGCGCGGCGTCTTGCCGCGTGCCAGCGTGGCGTCGACGAACCAGCGCATCCAGCGCGCGTCACGGCGTTCGAGCGCGGCGACGACCAGCGCCTCTTTCGATTCGAAATGCGAATAGAAGCTCTTTCGGGCCGCGCCGGATCGCTTGACGATTGCATCGACACCCGTTGCATGGATGCCGCCCGAATAGATCAGCGCTTCGGCCGCGTCGAGCAGCCGGTCGCGCACGCCCGGTTCGCCGGTGGAGTCGTGAAGTGTGTTCATGGGTTTACGGTAGAACGATCGTTCTCCATCGTCAACACCCATGTGAAAAAGCCCTGCCGGCGAGAGGGCCGAATCGCGTCCCGGCCCGCCGCGTTTACGACATTTTTTCTTGAAGCCAGGACGCGACGCTCACTACACTTCGGTCACCCTGTCTGGGCGAAAGGACATCATGCAGCGACCGGAATCCGCGCGCCCCGCGCGCGCCTATGCGGCTTATGCGAAGCGGCTCGACGGCCGCGTCGTCGTGCGGCGCTTCGATCCGCACAACGATTCGTACGACGTGCTGACCGCGCTGTTGCATCGCGCGTTCGCGCCGCTCGGCGCACTGGGCGTCAACTGCCCGGGTGTCGATCAACCGGCATCGGCGACGCGCGAACGCGTGCTGACCGGCGAATGCTTCGTCGCGCTTGGCAACGCCCATCTGGTCGCGACGATGACGATGCTGTCGCACGATCCCGATTCCCGTTGCGATCCGTATCGCAGCCGGCGCGTCGCAACACTCGGCCAACTGGCCGTCGATCCGGTCTGGCAGGATCGCGGCATCGGCCGCTCGCTGCTCGCGTTCGCGCAACGTCGGGCGGCCGCGCGCGGCGCGACGCATCTCGCGCTCGACGCGCCGTACGCGGCCGTCCGGCTCGTCGATTTCTATCGTCGCGAAGGTTTTCAGCCGGTCGACGTCGTGCGCTTTCCGGGACACAACTACGACAGCACGATCCTGTGCAAGGCCGTCAGCGTCGCGGACGGGCGCCTGCATGCGTACGACTCGACGCAGATCGACGTCGTGCGGCAAGCCGGTGCTGCGTCATGAAACACGATGCACCGAAGCACGATGGCGGCGACGATCGCACGCAGCTCGACGTCCGCCAGGCCCGCGTGCGTGCAGCGCTGCGGCTGCGCGGCGTGATGAAGCTGACGATCGTCGCGATCGCGGTTGCGCATGCGCTGACGTTCGCGTTCGAAGGCCTGCTGGTCACCGCCGGTTTCGCGCCGGATGCCGCGGCGGTGCTGCTGTTCCGTTTCGTGACGTGCGCGCTCGTCAGCTTCTGGCTGCAGGCGGATGCGTTGCGCGCGTACCGGTACGCGGCGCAACACGGGTTCGTCACGGTTCCCGGCACATCCGGCGAGCCGATCGACGTTGCGCCGCAGTGCCCGAAACGCTGGCTCGTCGTGTTGAATCTTCAGCTCGACCCGCGCGGATTGAATGGTGAGCCGATCAAGTAACGCGCTGCGCACCGGTCGATGCCATTGCATCGTGCGCGAGTATGAGTGAGTTGCAACGCGGCGCGCAGCTCACGGTTGATGTCCCGGTCCGACGCGACATCGCATGCGGCCGACAGCGAACGATCGCACGACGAGCGAAGCAGGGAATTACGCGGAAGAGGAGGCAGCAGGCGCCGAATCGCGTGACGGGAAGAAGCGGGGCGGCAGTCGACGGGTGAAGCGAACCTGCGATTGCAAGTCACCGATGCGAAATCGTGTTGCGATTCGGCGCGCAAACACAGCTCCCGAATAATCTCACCTCAAGCGCTGAATCGCGCATTCCGGTGGCGACGGCGAGCGTGAAAAAGAAAACGGGGCAGGCGGCAAACCTGCCGCGCTGCCCCGTTTCGACACGCGACTCAAACCGTCCAGTCGAGAATCACCTTGCCACTTTCGCCGGACAGCATCGCGGCAAAGCCTTGCTCGTAATCGTCGGCCGCGAAGCGATGCGTGATGATCGGCGACAGGTCGAGGCCGCTCTGCAGCATCGCGACCATCTTGTACCAGGTCTCGAACATCTCGCGGCCGTAGATACCCTTGATCTCGAGCCCCTTGAAGATCACCTGGTTCCAGTCGATCGCGGTTTGCGCGGGCGGGATGCCGAGCAGCGCAACCTTGCCGCCGTGGTTCATCGCCTCGAGCATGCTCGTGAACGCGCTCGGCACGCCGGACATCTCGAGACCGACGTCGAAGCCTTCGGTCATGTGCAGGTCGGACATCACGTCGCGCAGCGACTCGCGTGCAACGTTGACCGCACGCGTCGCGCCCATCTTGCGCGCGAGCTCCAGCCGGTAGTCGTTGATGTCGGTAATGACGACGTTGCGCGCGCCGACGTGCTTCGCGATCGCGACGGCCATGATGCCGATCGGGCCAGCGCCGGTAATCAGCACGTCTTCGCCGACGAGGTTGAACGACAGCGCCGTATGCGTCGCATTGCCGAACGGATCGAAGATCGACGCGAGATCGTCGGAGATCTCCGGCGGAATCTTGAACGCATTGAATGCTGGAATCGCCAGGTACTCGGCGAACGCGCCTTCGCGGTTCACGCCGACGCCGACCGTGTTGCGGCACAGATGCCGGCGCCCCGCGCGGCAGTTGCGGCAGAAACCGCACGTGATGTGCCCTTCGCCGGACACGCGATCGCCGATCGCGAAGCCGCGCACTTCCTGCCCCATCTCGACGATCTCGCCGACGTATTCATGACCGACGTGCATCGGCACGGGAATCGTCTTCTGCGCCCAGTCGTCCCACTTCCAGATATGGATGTCGGTGCCGCAGATCGCCGTGCGGCGGATCTTGATCAGCACGTCGTTGTGGCCGACTTCGGGACGCTTCACGCGCGTGAGCGTAAGGCCGGGGCCGCGCTCGAGCTTTGCCAGTGCTTTCATGGTCGCGCCTCCTTCAGATGATGCCGAGCGACTTGCCGACGCGCACGAACGCAGCGACCGTCTGGTCGATCTGCTCGGGCGTATGCGCGGCGCTCATCTGCGTACGGATGCGCGCGCGGCCGCGCGGCACGACGGGAAACGAGAAGCCGATCACGTAGACGCCTTCGGCGAGCAGCTTGTCGGCCATGTTCGTCGCGAGCTGCGCATCGCCGAGCATCACCGGGATGATCGGATGCGCGCCGGGCACGAGCGTGAAACCCGCTTCGGTCATCTGCTGGCGGAAACGCGCGCCGTTCTCGCGCACGCGCTCGCGCAGCTTCGCGCCTTCGTCGCTGCCGAGCAGTTCTAGCACCTTCAGCGATGCCGCCGCGATGCTCGGCGTGAGCGTATTCGAGAACAGGTACGGACGCGAGCGCTGGCGCAGCAGCTCGATCACCTCGCGACGCGCGGCGACGTAGCCGCCCGATGCGCCGCCGAGCGCCTTGCCGAGCGTGCCCGTGATGATGTCGACACGGCCTTCGACGCCGCAATGCTCGGGCGTGCCGCGGCCGTGCGTGCCGATGAAGCCGACCGCATGCGAATCGTCGACCATCACGAGCGCGCCGTAGCGATCGGCGAGATCGCAGATGCCTTTCAGGTCGGCGATGATGCCGTCCATCGAGAACACGCCGTCGGTCGCGATCAGCTTGTGGCGCGCGCCCGCCGCGTCGGCTTCCTTCAGCTTCGCCTCGAGGTCGGCCAGGTCGTTGTTCTTGTAGCGGAAACGCTTCGCCTTGCAGAGGCGGATGCCGTCGATGATGCTTGCGTGGTTCAGCTCGTCGCTGATGATCGCGTCGTTCTCGTCGAGCAACGTCTCGAACAGCCCGCCGTTCGCGTCGAAGCAGCTCGAATAGAGGATGCTGTCCTCGGTGCCGAGAAACGCGGCCAGTGCGCTTTCCAGTTGCTTGTGGACGGTTTGGGTGCCGCAGATGAAACGCACCGATGCCATGCCGAAGCCGTCCTGGTCGAGGCCGGCCTTCGCCGCATCGATCAGGCGCGAATCGTTCGCCAGACCCAGATAGTTGTTCGCGCAGAAATTGAGCACGCCGGCACCGCCGGCGAGCCGCACGGCCGCCGCCTGGGGACTCGCGATCTCGCGCTCGGTCTTGTAAAAACCGTCCGCGCGGATCTGGTCGAGCGTCCCGCGCACCTGGGCGAGAAAGGCATCACGCATCGCAAAGCTCCTGACAGGGATTCGCATTCCGCTGCGCACCGCTCGTGGCGGCGGCGCAACGGCCTGCTACTGTTATAGTCGGTCGTTCGGTTGACCGCATTTATCCGATATTCCGAACTAGAATTCGAAATATCGAACAACTCTAAGCGAACGGAATCCAAATGGCAAGTTCCTCCCGGTCGCGGCGCACGCCTGCCGACACCGCACCGCAACCGCCGGCCGCCACGCCGCCGCGTGTCGGCGAGCAGATCCAGCGGCTGCGCAACGAGCGCAAGCTGACGCTCGACGACCTGTCGCGCGCGGCCGGCGTATCGAAATCGATGCTCTCCGAGATCGAGCGCGACAAGGCCAACCCGACGATCGCCGTCGCGTGGCGGCTGACGAACGCGCTCGGCATCACGCTCGACGAACTGTTCTCGCAGCCAAAGGCGCCCGAGACGATCCGCGTGGACGGCCCGCACGACATCCCGACGCTCGCCGGCCACGACGGCCGGTACCAGCTGCGCGTATGGGGCCCGATCGACCTCGCCGGCAAGTTCGAGTGGTACGAACTGACACTGCCGGGCGGCGGCGCGCTGGTATCGAACGCACACGAACCCGGCACGCGCGAGCACCTCACCGTGCTGCAGGGCGCGATGGAAATCGAAGCGGCAGCGGCCAGCCGGCGCCTGAAGGTGGGCGACACCGCACGCTACCCGGCCGACGAGCCGCACGCGATCCGCAATCCCGGCAAGGCCGAGGCGCGGGCACTACTGATCGTGATCCATCGCTGACGGCGCGGATAGCTGGCCAAAAGGTCGATTGCAGGCCAGTTGCGGAAAACACTGTATGTTTGTACAGTATACGGACATTCCGCCATGCACGGGCCGGAGCCGGTGCACCGAGGCGCCCGCCCCGGTCGACAGGAGCCTGCAATGACAGAAGAACAAGATTTGGCCGCGCTCAGCTTCAAGGCTGCCGCGCACGATCTCGAGCTGATCGTCCGGCATATCGCCGGGCGCTACATCCGCCAGCGCGTGCCGCTGACGTGGCGCCTGCTGCACGCGATCGAAGCCGAGGCACTCGCCGATCTCGGCTTTGCCAGCCGGCACGAAGCCGGCATGCGTCAACTGTTCGAACGGCCGTCGGACATGACGTTTCCCGAAACGGACGATCCAATCGACTTCGGGCGCTCGAATGCGCTGCCCGCCGTCTTTTCGTTCGCGGTTCTCGCGTATGAAGCCGCGGCAACGTCGCACGACACGGCGCCGCGCGAGCGCGCTCCCCGTCAGTCCAAGGCGTGGGGCGACTGATGGCCAGGCCCCGGCCGCAACGCACGGCGGCCGGTCCAGTCTCCTGCTGCTCGACATGTTGCGGAAAGGGTTACCATATACGCAACTAACGGAATAAACACCATGTCCCCTTCCGCCTCTCCCGACACCGCTGCGCGCCCGGAAGAAAAGGATCTGTTCGACCGCGGCGCATCCGACTGGATCGTGTCGCCCGAAGCCGCGTTCGACGCCTGGCTTGCAATGCAGGACTATCGCCGCTCGTCGGCCGATGTCTATCGCGCGCAATGGGGCGCGTTTCTCGCGTGGATGCGTGCACATCAGAAGAATCTGGCAACGGTCGACACGGCAACCATCGCAAACTTCGTCGGCGAGTTGCCGATCAAGAAAACCCAGCGCATGCGCTATCTGCGACTGATCGAGCGTGTGCTCGACCACATCCGGCGCACCGAATACGCATCGACCAATCCGGCGCGCTTCATTGCTCAGGATGGCGAAGCGAACTGGCGGAAGGCACGCGACAACGAGCCCACCGGTTTTCTCACGCCGGCCGAGCGCGCGACGTTGCTCGCCTATCTGTTTTCACCGATCGGCGTATCGGGGTCTGCTTACTGGAAAGAGCGGCGCGATCGCGCGCTCGTCGCCGCATTTCTCGGTGCCGGCATCAAAACCGGCGAAGCGCGCGCACTCACGATTAGTTGCATCAATACGAGCGGCACGTCGCTGCAGATCGAGTCGACGCATCCGGATTACGCGCGAGAAACCCATCTCGCATCGTTTGCGATCGCGCTGCTCGAAGCATGGCTCACCGAGCGCAAACGCCAGGAGATTCCGGGAGAACTCGTATTCCCCGCATCGCATGCCGGACGGCCGATGCACAAGGCGACGATGCTGCGCGCCATCGACGCGATCGTCGAATCGGCCGGGCTCACATCGTCGCGCACCGCACGCGCGAGCCCGCAGACGCTGCGCAATACCTATGCGGCCGAACTGTTCGAACACGACGTGCCGTCCGAGCGGGTCGGCAAATGGCTCGGCTTCATGCGGCCGGTCTCGTCGAACCGCCTGCATCGCGCATGGAAAAACTGGCGCGACAGGCTGGCCGACAACAACGGTGACGCAACGGACAGCGACGAAACTCACTGATCGGGAAATGGCTGCTCACGCGAAACGATCCGTGAGTGGCCTTGCGTGGCGCAGCCTCACCGTTTCACAGCTCCCGAAAAACCTCACCTCAAGCGTCCCGGATCGTCTCACCTGTGCGGTACCGCCGGCCTTCGGGTCAGCTATGGGCAAACCGCGCGACGGCTTCCAACCGGGACGGCCATGCGCCCGAAGCGTGCTCGCACTCGGGGCACGCCACCTCGAAACCCTCGTCACCATGTGACAGCTCCGGTTCGCCATCGCAATGCGGGCACTGCGTCGGCGCCGGAATCTCCTGATCGAGCGAGGTGCCGATCGCGGCGTACGCTTCCGCATCCAGTTGCCCGGCATCGGCCAGGCGCCGGATCAACGCGGCGATTTCCGGATTCATGCCTCGGCTCGCACGCAACGAATTCACGTCGCGCGTCGCGCGGTCCAGCTCATCGCTTTGGGTGCGCAGCTGTTCTTCCAGCCGATCCGCGCGGGCTTTGGCCGAGCTCAGTTGCTGCAGGAAATCGAATTCCTTGCGCTGAACGTCGCGCAAACCGCTCTGGTAAGTCGACGCCATGCTGCGCAGCGAGTCCAGCTCGACCAGCATCGGCTTTACGCGGCGTTCGGCTTCGGCCACCGCATCCTTGATTTGTTGCGCGTAGTGTTCGGTACGCTGCTGCAATTCGGCCTGCAGCGCATCGATGCGATCGCGCAGCGCAGCGTTCTGCGCCTGTTCGGCGTCGATGCGCGTGGCCGCCACGGCCAGTTCCTTTTCCAGTCGCGCGACTGTGGTGAGCAACGTTGCCTCGCTTGCCGAACCGTGAGTCGTCTGCGACGCGAGCTGCACCTCGAGTTCCGTCACACGGGCCTGCAACTGCTCGTTTCGGGTTTCACCACGAGCGAGCGCGCCTTCGAGCGTTTCCTGGCGGACAGTTGCGTCGCGCAACCGTTGTTCGGCGTCAGCCACATCGGCGCGAACCTGCTCGCGGTCGCCATCGAGGCTGTCCCGCGCCGCTTTCAATGCTTCTTCATACAGTGCGCCGAGTAACGCTCCGGCCTTTTCCTCGACCGCCTTCGGAATGGCTGCACCGTCGAGCCTGATCTTGGACGCGGAACGGATGCGTTCCCAGAAATGGTCGATGTCTTTCGGAATATCGCTGGCACTGCCGGTCTGGGTGAGATCGCGGACGTTGGCGGCCGACGGCCGGATGCCGAGATCGAAGAACAAGCGCTTGCATGCATGCAGCGACAATTCCTGACGCCGGGCGCCGCTGGCACGCAGCGATTCCAGTTCTTCCCGAATGACTTGACGCATTTCGTCCAGGGTCATGACCGTGCTCGCAGACATTGAATTGTGGCAATCATAACGAAATACGTATTTATTGATACTTGTTTCGTGCTGACGTTGTGAATTTACGTCGTTTCGCACAGAAATCGGATCTGTGAGCCTATCTGGTTGACGATGGCTAACGATTCCGTGAAACAAAGCGAAGAAAGTTAGCCAAGTCCTTGTAGCACAAGCATTTTCCTGCGGACCCCGAATTTCGGCATTTGTTTCACATGACAGCGGATCCGGTTGCCTGTGGGTGTTCAGGGGTTGGGGTGTCTGTGGAAAACTCGTGAGCCAATGTCTTGAGAGTATTAGAAGTAAACACCCTTGAACCCTTAGTTAAAAACGTTAACGCCACGGCACAGCCTTATGTAGCAAGGCTTTCCGGGAGCCAAGGTGAAGTTTTACGGGAGCCAAGGTGATCTTCTGCGGGAGCTGAAGTGATGGGGTTCGGGGAGCTGCGTGAGCCGTTGCAGGAAAGGTCGTGAGCGGATTCGGGATCACAGTGAAACACGAGATTTCCCAAAGGTGAGGCTTTTCGGGGCCGCACAGCCACAGAACCCGCGCAGTGCCTGACTGCACAGTTTTCTGCCTGTGCAGACATAGGTGAGAATTTGCGGGACCTGCTTCGCGCCCCGTTTCTGCCCATCTTTTGGGCAGATTTGGCGAAAGGTGAGGTTTCACGGGACTCCACGGGATTTTGCTGTGAGGATTTCCGGGAAACGAACGTTATTTTGCACAGCAAAAGTGCTCTCGGGGGCCTGTGGTGCACCAAAGGTGAGGTTTTTCGGGAGGGAAATCCGGGTTTTCCTGCCCCGATCCCGTTAAGGTGAGGTTTTTCGGGACATGGATCACAGGCTGTGACCTGACCCATTGGTGAGGTTTTTCGGGAACGGTATTTGCTGAAAAAATGGTCACAGGTGAGGCTTTTCGGGACCCTTGACCGGCCAGATTCGCCGAAAAGCCCACCAGGACTGGAAGAAATCTCGTTTTTGCTGTGCCACTCTTTGGCACAGGTGAGATTTTTCGGGGGCTGACATACGGTTGTCGTATGAAGGATTGAGCCCGAAAGGTGAGGTTTTTCGGGGGATCCCTGCGATGCACAGCCAAATGCCTTTTGTGCATAAGTATCGGAAGGGATTGAGATTTTTGATACCGGAGCGGTTACGGTGAGGTTTTTCGGGAGCCCTTCTTGTGCCCGCTGCTGTGCCGCATTTTTCCTTCAGGGTGAGTGTTTTCGGGAGGCGCCGGCAGTCGATCCCGCGTGTGTCGGGCGTTTGTCGGCATTCGAACGAATGAACATGCTGTGCTCAAGGTGAGCATTTTCGGGACCCGGCGCGATTGGCGCGCTGTACAATGCGCGCCCGGGCCGATCAAACAGGCCCGATCGGGCCGGGCAGGCCGGTTTCGACGGCGCTTTTCCAGGCGCCGGATCCGGATTCGACATTCCGGCGAGCCGTGCCTGTACATGCATACAGGCCGATGCGAGGTGATCGGGAAGGTGCGGCGAGGTGCAATCGCAACCCTGTGCGAAACCCACGGTTGCGCAGTCGCAAAATTACGACAATTCGAAAGGTGAGCCGATACGGGAGCGAAATTCGCACGTGTCGTGCACAGGTGAAATTCTGTGAATCGGCGCATCCCGCGGCACGTCTGGAAGAGTCCGAAACGCTGCAACGGCGGACCGGTGAGCGTTTTCGGGAGCGGTTGGGGTGAGTGCCGTTTTGCCGGTGCGCTTCACCGGCTATGGTGAGCATGTCGTTCTGGACGCACATCACCGCAGGCGCTATCCTTCCGGGAAACTTCACCTCCGACCCGACGT